>JBMNFF010000001.1:0-1138505 GCA_050949165.1 Bacillota bacterium
AGAGGGCGGAAGCAATCTTTCAAGATGCCCTGAACCGGGCCCGCCTGGCCGCCGAAGGCTTCGCCCTGGGGCCGGGAGTGCAGCACGAGGATTACCGGCAGCATTCTGTCCATCCCATCCACTGAGGAGGGGGCGGTGGTGGCGAAGGTACCAGCCCTTACTTTGCTGATCCTGGTCCTGGCCGGGGGAGTTGCCTGCGCCCATCGGCCTGTTTTCTTGTCCCCGGAAACTGAAGACCCCTACACTGTTTCCCAACCGGAAATTTCCCAGGCAATCTACCGGGAGCTGGTCCCCGGGCAGGTGGATTATTATCGGTTGACGGTTCCCCAGCAGGGCCTGGACCTCTTCACCCAGCTCCTGGTTCCCACCCGGGGGCAGGAGCAGGATTTCAGGCCCAGCCTTGCCCTCCTGGGACCGGGATTGCCGCCGGCACGGGGAGAGCTCCCCCTGGCGATTCCGGAGGGCTCGGGAGCGGTAATCATGGATTGGGAGGATAAGGGGATATTCTTTGAGCCCTTCACCCAGACCCGGTACTATATGGCCCGGGAACTGCGCCGCTCCCTGCCCGGGGGAGAGTGGCAGCTGGCTGTTTTCCATCCCCAGGGCCACGGGGGCAAGTACACCCTGACCCTGGGGGAAGAGGAGCGGTGGAGCTTGAAGGACATCATTCGCTTTCCGAACATGTGGCTTCGCACCCGTTGGTGGTACAATCCCCTGCAGACGGTGGCCATTTTGGTGGCCGGCCTCTTCCTCATGGCCCTGGCCATCCGGCTGGCGGTTCGCTTTCTGGGGCGACACTAGCGCGACGCCGGGGACGGTTCTCCTTGTCGCAGTCGTCAGCCAATCCCGCGGTTGCGACAAGGAGAAGCGTGGTATTATCCCCTCTAGGTAGACAATAAAAAGTCAGCGACTATACTAGTACCTGGAGGGAGATAAAATGAAGACAAATAGTTCATATCCTGTGGACTTTAAGCTAACTCTTGTTCTGGAATATTTGCGCGGCCAATCTGGTCCCAATCGGCTTTCCTTTGCTGACGTTTCAAACAAGCATAATGTCCACAGGAGTCTTTTGCACAGATGGGTACAGGCCTATCAGCAACATGGCGTAGCTGGACTAGAAAGCAAGCGCGGGAAAGCAACGGGGCCTAATAAGGGGCGTCCCAAGAAGTTCTCTAATCCCGATGAGCAAAGAATACATGAGTTAGAAGCCGAGGTGGCTATCTTAAAAAAGTTGATAGAGCTCAGAGGGGGGCGTTAAGCAAGAGAAGCAAGGTAATTGAATACACCGGCATTAAAGAGTTAAGTAGCACTAATGCAAGCTACACCGTTGACTTGCTATGCCAGCTCACCGGCGTAAGTAGATCTGGATACTACAAATGGCTAAAACGATCCAGGACTCTAACCGATGCTGACATTGAAGAACTCAAACTAAAGGATAAAATCTCTGAATGCTATATGAAATCGCGATGTACTTATGGCCTACCAAGAATTAAATTGTGGCTTAGGGCCAGGGGAATAATTGTGAACCATAAAAGGATATATAGGCTTATGAAGGAACTTAACATCCGTGCAATAATACGCAGGAAGCGGAAAAAGCTACCTAAAGTTCCGGAGGCCATTATTGCAGAGAATATCCTGAACAGGGACTTCGCAGCTTCTGCTCCTAACCAAAAATGGGTTGCCGATGTAACTCAGCTGCGCTTTGGATGGAAGCCGTTGTATTTGTGCACGATACTTGATCTGTTTAACAATGAAGTAGTCGCATATACGGTAGGCAACCATAATAGCGCTGAATTTGTAATAGGTACCTTCAAGCACGCTATTGCTGGTAAGAAGATAGAGAAGCTTATATTCCATAGTGATAGAGGCGCCAACTTTACATCGAAAAGGTTCCAAGAAACACTGTTGGAATACGGGATCGAGCCAAGCATGTCGAGAACGGGTAACTGCTGGGATAATGCTTGCATAGAGTCTTTTTTTAGCCATCTGAAAGCGGAAACCTTCTACCTGGAGAACTTGCAGACAGAAGCCGAGATTAGGAAAGCGATCTCCAGATACATACATTGGTACAATAATGAACGTATTCAACTGAAACTAGGTAGCAGCCCGGTTGCATACCGCCGCAGAAACGCAGCATAGTGTTGCAGATATTTATTTGTCTACTTGACAGGGGTAAGTCCACCGTCCCCGGCGTCGCGGTCAGATCTTGCCCGAGCGGAGGATGGAGATCAGCAGCCACATTCCCATGAAGGCGGCGCCGATATAGCCCAGCAGGCCCAGGAGGGGGATGGTCATCAGCTTGGGACCCACGTCGGTGGTGACCACCAGGGATGAGCCGATGATCAGGGCAGAGACGATCATGGCAAAGACAATTCGGTTCACCGACTTTTTAAAGTCCGCCATGACATCTTTGAGGTGCAGGGGCTCCAACTGGATGGTGGCCTTGCCGGCGGCGAATTTGTTGAGGACTTCCATGGCCTTGTCCGGCAGGCGCAGGCCGGTCCGGGTCAGGCGCTGCAGATGACCGGCAGTTCGCAGCAACTCCTGGCGGAAATTGCGGGAACGCAAGATCTGACCGCGGATAAAGGGAGCCATCAGCTCGATAATGGCCATTCCCGGCGCCAGGCCGTTGACCAGACCTTCCAGGACCAGGATACCCTTAATCAGCAAGGTGATGTCCCGGGGAAAGGCCAGCTTGTTCTGGCGGCAAATCCGGAAGATCTCTTCAATGAGGCGGGGGATGTCCAGGTCTTCCACCGAGGCGCTGGCATAGTTATCGTATAGCTGTTCTATCTCTGAACGGAGGGGGGCCCGGTCGACCCGGCCCTTTTTTGTGCTGATGTTGACGATGGAGTTGACCATCTGCTCCAGGTCTCCCTCCACAATCCCCGCCAGCAGTTTGTTAAAGTGCCGGCGCAGGCCCTCGCCGAGATTGCCCACCAGGCCGAAATCCAGGTAGGCGATTTTCCGGGCGCTGATCAGGACATTACCCGGGTGCAGGTCGGCATGAAAGACCCCGTGTTCAAAGACCTGGGTCATAAAGTTGTAGATTATCTTGGCGCAGATTTCCTCCAGGTCATAGCCCGCTTCCACCAGTGCTATCTTTTCCGAAACCTTGATGCCCTCGATATATTCCATGACCAGCACGTTGCGGGTGGAGAATTCCGGGTAGACCCGGGGGATGGTGATGAACCGGATATCCCGGTGCAGCTCCTGGAAGCGCTGGATATTCTCGGCTTCCATGCAGAAGTTCAGTTCCAGTTCCAGGGCCTCCCAGAGCTCGTCCACCACTTCGCTGGGGTTCCAGACGCTGGTCTGGGGCAAGAACCTGGCCAGGAGGGCGAATTGCTTCAGCAGCCGCAGGTCGTTATAGATTTTGACTTCGATACCCGGGCGCTTGACCTTGATTACCACCCGGGTCCCATCCCTCAGTTGCCCCCGGTGGACCTGGGCGATGGATGCCGAGGCTATGGGCTTGGCCTCGAATTGGGCAAAAATCCTGTCCAGGCTATCCCCCAGCTCGGCCTCGACAATTTCCCGGACGGCCTGGAAGCCCACGGGCTTTACATCGTCCTGGAGCTTTTGAAATTCCTGGATATATTGGTCGGGTATGATGTCGGGCCGGGTGGAGAGGACCTGGGCGATTTTAACAAAGGTAGGCCCCAGTTCTTCCAGGGCCTGTCGCAATTGGGACGGGCTGGTAATGCCCTCTTTTAAACCGTACTTGGCCAAGACGCCGACGATCTGCTGGAATCGCTGGCGGGGACTCTGTCGCTTCATTCCGGTCAGGGCAGCTGTTTTTCCAGCCTGCTGACCCGGGCTTCCAGGTTGTGAAAGTCCTCCTTGGTGGCCGGGTTTATGCTGGCGATAATCTCTTTGATCACGGCCTGGTCGGGTTGTGCTTGCTTGCCCTGAAACCGGTTGAGCAGCTCCCGATTGAGTTCCTTGCCCTGGTTGACGGTCAGCTCTCCCTTTTTCACCAGCTGATCCACCAGGTTCATGCCCTTTTCCATGGTGTAGGCCATGCTGCCGATTCCGGCCAGAACGAGATCGCGCAGACTGATGTTCTCCATCACATTCCCTCCTGTCCTAATTAGCATGCCATCTTCGCCGGCATTCAATGTATCCTTCTCTTTGCTGCAGGAAATCCGGCGCCGGATATGGAATCTACCTGGGTACGGGATAAGACGGAAAGGAGGCCTGATCTTGACCAGGGCAAATCTGGGAGATATTGGCTGTTTTCTATTAGACATGGACGGGACCATCTACCTGGGCCGGCAACTGCTCCCCGGGGCGGACCGCTTCTTGGCGATTCTCGGGGAGCTGGGCAGGGAATACTTCTTCCTGACCAACAACTCTTCCCGGGACAAACTGGCCTATGTGGAGAAGCTGGAGAGTATGGGCATCGCGGTGGCGCCGGAAAGGGTCGTCACCTCCGGGGAAGCCACGGCCCTGTATCTGCAGAAAGCCAAGCCCGGGGCAAAACTCTTCCTCCTGGGCACCGAGGCTCTGGCCCGGGAACTTGTCAGCCATGGCTTTTCCCTGGTGACAAAAAAAGAAAACCCGGATTACGTGGTCCTGGGTTTTGATACCACCCTTACCTATCAAAAATTGTGGGATGCCTGCGATTTGATCCGGGATGGTGTGGAATTCATCGCCACCCATCCCGACTTCAACTGCCCCCTGGAGGGGGGCAAGTACATGCCCGATGCCGGGGCCATGGCCGCCTTTATCCAGGCCTCCACCGGGCGGACTCCTAAGGTCATCGGCAAGCCCCACCGGGAAATCGTCGATGCCGTCCTCTCCCGGACCCAGGTCCCCCGGGAACGGACCGCCATGGTGGGGGACCGCCTGTACACCGACATTGCCCTGGCCCAGGACGCAGGCCTGACCGGCATCCTGGTCCTCAGCGGGGAAAGCGGACCCCGGGATTTGGCGGAATCCCCCTACCGCCCCGACTATGTTTTCCCTTCGGTGGCCGAGCTGGGCGCTGCCTTGTTGGCAGGGGAGGAGAGGGAGGATGGATAAGCGCATCTGGGAGATTGACCTGGCCAGAGCCCTGGCCATCGTCCTCATGGTGGTCTTTCACACCGTCTATGACTTGCGGGAATTTCTCAGTGTGGATGTCGACTACGCCAGCGGCTTCTGGTATTGGCTGGGCAAAGCCTCGGCCCTGCTCTTTATCTTTGTTTCCGGAATCAGCAGTGGTCTCAGCACCCGAATCCTCAAGCGGGGCGTTGTGACTGTGACCATGGGCATGGTCATCACCGCCGTCACCTATGTGGTCCTGGGGGATATGTACATAAGATACGGCATCCTCCACTTTCTGGGGACCTGCATGCTGATTGCCCCCCTGCTGCAGCGGCTTCCCCCGGGCGTCCTGGCCGTGCTTGCGACGGCCATCGGCCTTTCCGCCCGGCATGTGGACGCTGCCAGGGTGGGGACCGGCCTGCTCCTTCCCTTAGGCGTAAGGTATCCCGGCTTTGCCTCGGCGGACTACTATCCCCTCATTCCCTATCTGGCTGTATTCTTGCTGGGCATAATCGCCTATAAACTCTACTATCGGCGGCGCCGGAGCCTGTTTCCCTTCGCCCTGGAGAGCCCCGTCATCGCCGCCCTGAGCAGAAACTCCCTCAAAATCTATCTCTTGCACCAGCCCATAATCGTGGGGCTGATTATGGTCTACAAGCACTTGTATCGCTAATACTCGATGGCCGATATGCGCTTGCCCTCCTGGATAAGGGCACATACTGTGGCCATTTGCTCCCGGGAAACGCGGCAACCGTTGAACACCATGCTGTACTTTCCCGAACTCCCCTGGACGATAAAGGCCACGGGTCTGCCTGACTCCGACCCGGTGCCGTAACTGAGGGCTTCCACCGAAACCACCTCCTTGGATAGTCTATGCACCGAGCTGTTGAAGATGAACCCCCTGCTAAGGGGGTTTTTCTCTTATAGGGGCAATTAATTCTGCTTTTAAAAAAATAATGGACCTGAAGCTGGGCCGGGTCGACCTGGTAATCATCGACAAGCCCGTGGCTGAAAACTATATCCAGAAGCTGGGCGGGATGAAGATTTTGGGCGATCCCTTTACCAACGAGCAATACGGGATTGCCGTTCAGAAGGGCGAGACTGCCATGATGAACAAGATCAATGCCTCTCTGAAAAAGTTAATGGACACCGGGGAATACGACAGGATCTTTGCCAAGTGGTTTGGAGAATAGGTTTTACCCATGCGGCTAATAAAGTTTGACCTGATTATCAAGTCTCTGCCCTCCCTCCTGGAGGGGGCGCAGTTGTCCCTGTTGGTCAGTGCCTTGTCGGTTGCCTTTGGCATCAGCCTCGGCATCCTCATCGCCACTGCTCGCCTCTCAAAAGTCTGGCCCCTTCGGGCGCTGGCCGGGGCCTATGTCGCCTTCCTGCGGGGCACGCCCATGATCGTCCAGATCTTTATCGTCCACTTTGGCTTGAGTGAACTGGGCCTGACCCTGCCCGCCCTGGTTTCCGGGATCGTTGCCCTGAGCCTCAACAGCGGCGCCTACATGGGCGAGGTTTTCCGGGGCGGCATTCAATCCATCGACATCGGCCAGACCCAGGCGGGACTGTCCCTGGGCCTGACCAACTTCCAAGTCTTTCGCTACATCGTCTTTCCCCAGGCCTTCCGCCGGGTCATTCCCTCCATGGGCAACGAGATGATTACCCTGACCAAGGACTCTTCCCTGGTCAGCTTTATCGCCATTACCGAGCTGACCTATAAGGCGACCCTCATCGCCTCCAGAACCTATGAGTACTTTACCATGTACATCGGCATCGCCATCGTCTACTTTGCCATCACCTACACCTTGTCGGTGCTCTTGGGCATGTTGGAAAGGAGGCTGGGACCATATGATTCGGATAGAGAACTTGAAGAAGGCCTTCGGCGCTAATGAAGTGCTCAAGGGGGTTTCGGTCCAGGTGGCCAAGGGCGAAGTGGTGGTGCTGATTGGAGCCAGCGGCTCCGGCAAGAGCACTTTGCTTCGGTGTGTAAACCTCCTGGAAGAGCCCGATGACGGCCAGATCTTCATCGACGGCGTGGAGGTCACCGCCCGGGACGTGGTCAGGCACGAGGTGCGCAAGGAGACCGGCATGGTCTTTCAGCAGTTCAACCTCTTCCCCCACAAGCGGGTGATCGACAACATCACCCTGGCCCCCATCAAGGTGCGGGGCATGGCCCGGGAAGCGGCTGAAGAACTGGCTCTGGACCTCCTGGACAAGGTGGGACTGAGGGACCGGGCCAGGTCCTGGCCCCATCAGCTCTCCGGCGGCCAGCAGCAGCGGGTGGCCATCGCCCGGGCCCTGGCCATGCAGCCCAAAGTCATGCTCTTCGACGAGGTGACTTCGGCCCTGGATCCCGGCATGACCGGGGAAGTCCTCAACGTCATGAAACAGCTGGCGGCCGACGGGGCCACCATGATTGTGGTCACCCACGAGATGGCCTTTGCCCGGGAAGCCGGGGACAAGATCATCTTCATGCACGACGGCGTCATCGTCGAGGAGGGGCCCCCCCAGGAGCTCCTCAACAACCCCCGGCATGAAGCGACCAAGGATTTCTTAAGCAAGGTATTATAAAGGCAAAACACCGGCGGAAAACCCGCCGGTGTTTGTTTATGACGTGGATGGGGCCGGACTCAGGGTCCGGGCACCAACTTAATTTTGCCGGAATTGGTCAGGCAGGGGAGGATGCCGATGTAGTCGGCGCTGACCTGGCCGATGACATTGACCCTCTCATCCTGGGGCAGGCTCCGGGCCAGAATCTGGATTTCTCCCGAGTACCTGCCGTAGAGGCGGTTGTCCATGGTTATCGCTCCCGCAGCCCTTTCCCCGCAGTTATCCGGCTCCATCAGGTCTCCGGGACAGGAATATTCCCGGGATTCATGGATGCGCTTGACCAGGAGGGGAGAGTCGGGTCGGATGGTGAAGACCTGATTATACAGGTAGCGGTACCTGGGCAGGAGCTGGCTGGGGACGGCGACGACCCCAGTCCTGCAGTGCCCGGCAATCAGCCGGCGCTGCCCTGAACTCAGTCCCAGGTCGCCCAGGAAGATTCCATCCAGGCCAAACTTAATCGCCATCTCCAGATAGGCCAGGTAGGGAGGGAGAGAGCGGTGGGCTTCCACCGTGGGCAACCCGGCATGGATGGGGCCCCGCTTCTCTTCATCCCCGGGGATAAAGGCCAGCACCTTGATGCCCAACCGCCGCAGCTCGGCATTGAGCCGGGCAAATTGGCAGGGATCCAGGCCGGTTTCCGGCCGGGGGTAGAAGTTGTGCATGGCGTAGACCTCTCCCCCCGCGGCGACGATTTTTTCAGCAGTAGCGGCGTCCACCGTGGAGGCGTTGAAGGCCAGGGGAAATTCTTCAGCCACCGCCAACATTTCTGCCAGGGAAAAGCCATAGTCCAGGCGGAGGATGTCCAGGCCCAGCTCCCGGGCGAAGCCCAGGATATCTTCGTGGCCAAAGACCTTCAATGTCTTGGGCGACACATCGGCCAGAATCCGGAACCCCGAGCTTTTTAGCCAGTTGCTCATAGCCCGGGCAGCATCGACATAGTCGGCATCAAACTCTTCCTGGATGTGGAAAGAAGTGAAGACGAAGGTACCCGAGCCGGCCAGGGCCTCCAGGCTCTGCTTCTGGCGGGCGAAGGCCGACACGTATACCGAAAGTCCTAAATCCTTAAACACTGGCTACTTCTGAGTCCTTGATGAACAGCGAGGTGATGATAAAGCCGAAGATATAGGAGATGACCAGACCCAGGAAGTAGTTGAGCATGGATGCAGGTTGCATGACGGCGATGGCCACAACTCCCGAGGGACCCCAGGCCGAAGCCATGACCTTGGACAGCATCACAAAGGCGCCGCCAAAGCCTGCGCCGAGACCGGCGGTGACAAAGGGCTTGCCCAGGGGCAGGGTGACGCCGTAGATCAGGGGCTCGCCTATCCCCAGCACGCCGGCGGGCAGCGCCCCGGCGATGACCTTTTTCATCCGCTCATTGCGGACCCTGTTGGCCTTGAGCCAGATGGCCAGGGCTGCGCCCACCTGGCCGGCGCCGGCCATGGCCAGGACGGGGAAGAGGGTCACGCCGCCCAGGGCCTCCAGCTGAATGGCGTAGATGGGAATCAGGCCATGGTGCAGGCCCAGGAGGACCATGGGCAGGAAGAGGGCTGCGAGGACATAGCCGGAAATTACGCTGACCACGGCATTGTCGGAGTTAATCAGGACGTTGAGGCCCTTGACCAGCCAGTCGGAAGCGAAGCCGGAAACCGGCATGATCACAAAGACAAAGAGCAGTCCCACGATGAGCAGGGAAATCAGGGGAGTGAGGACCAGGTCCAGGACCTCGGGGACCACCTTGCGGACCCGCTTTTCCACCAGGGAGAGGATGTAGACTCCGATGATGACGCCGATGATGCCTCCCTTGCCGGTGGTGAGAATGGACTTCAGGGGAGTTTCTGCATCGTAGAGGTTGAAGAGTTGAGAGATCTGGTTGATCTGGGCGGCGATGGACATGGCGCCGAGCATGCCGCCCAGGGCTTCGGTGGCGCCGAAGCGCTTGGCGGCATTGATGCCGGTGTAGATGGCAAAGTAGCCCAGGAAACCTGTCCCAATCAGGGAGAAGAGCAACTGGGTTGCCGTCCAGAAGGTCCCGGCCAGGGTCCCTTTGCTGAGCAAGGTTGAGAGCAGGGAGCCGAGCCCATTGAAAATACCCGCGGCTATGATTGCTGGAAGAAGAGGGATGAAAATACCGGCGATGGTTTCCAGGGCGGATTTCAGTGGGCTCTGCTTGCGGGCGCCTTTGATGGCGGCCTTATTGGCCTGCCAGTCGTCGGTGACCGTCTGATCCTTGGCGATGCCGTGCTCTTGGGCGAGGATGTCCATGAGTCTGTTGGCTTTGCCGGGGCCGACCACCACCTGCAGGGTTTCGGCATCGACGACGCCCATGACGCCTTCGGTTTCTTTCAGGGCATCCAAGTCGGCCTTTTCTTTGTCTTTCAGGCGCAGCCGCAGCCTGGTCATACAGTTGGTGACTGCCAGGACATTGTCCTTGCCGCCAACCAGTTCGAGAATCTTGCCTGCCAATTTTTCGTTGGTCATTGACATCAGCTCCTCTCAAATAATTGACTTGCGGATGTGGCCGTCGGCCGCATCCAGTTTCGCCCTTGCGGTATGGACGTCGCAATTGAGCAAAATCATTACAATGGCCAGTTTCACGCTCCCTTCTGCAAGTTTCAGGTGTTGGACGGCTTTTTCCTGAGTGCAGCCGGTGGCGCTCATGATGATGTTGACCGCCCGGGTTTCCAGCTTCTTATTGGTCGGTTGCACGTCCACCATCAGGTTCTTGAACACCTTGCCGATGCCCACCATGGAAACGGTGGAAATCATGTTCAGGACCAGCTTTTGAGCGGTGCCCGCCTTGAGCCGGGTGGAGCCGGTGAGGACTTCGGGCCCCACGATGACTTCGATGGGAATGTCTGCAACAGAACTGATGGGAGAGTTTTCATTGCAGGATATGGAGGCGGTGGTGCAGCCCACTTCCCTGGCGTATTCCAAGGCTCCCAGGACGTAAGGGGTGCGGCCGCTGGCGGCAATCCCGATCACCACGTCCCGGGCCTCGAGGCCGATGTCCTGCAGGTCCTTGGCGCCCATGGCGTAGTCGTCTTCGGCCCCTTCCACAGCCTGGGCAAAGGCCACGGTCCCGCCGGCCAACAGGGCCACCACCTGTTCAGGGGGAGTCCCGAAGGTGGGAGGGCACTCGGCGGCGTCCAAAAAGCCCAGCCGACCGCTGGTTCCGGCCCCCACATAGATCAGGCGGCCGCCGGATTTAAAGGCCCTGATCACAGCCTCAACGGCCTTCTCGATTTGAGGGATGGCCTTGCCAACGGCCGGGGCCACCTGGGCATCTTCCTGGTTCATGGCCTTGAGGGCTTCCAGGGGAGACATGAGGTCCAAATCCTGGGTCCTTTCATTGCGCTGTTCCGTTGACAATTGCGAGAGATCAAGCATCGGTTATTACCCCATTTCCTTTTTGAATGTGCGTCTTGGCAATCTGGGCCAGGGACTTTTCATACTGGGTGTTCAGATAGCCGGTGTAGAGGAAGTCGATGATGTTGAGCTGGGATATCCGGGAAGACATGGCGCCGCTGCGGACGATGCCTTCGGTGGCCGAGACATAGAGGTGGAGATCGCTGTGCTCTGTTACCGGCGAACGGCCGTACCGGGTGATGGAGATTATTTTGACATTGTTGGCCCGCATGGCCTTGGCGCATTCCACCATCTCCCGGGTCTGGCCGGAATAGGAGAGGATTATGCCCACATCTCCTTCCCGCATATTGCGGGCGGTGAGCAGCTGGGTATGCCAGTCGTCGCTGACGGAGCAGCGCTTGTTCAGGCGCATAAACTTCAACTGGGCGTCCTTGGCCACCAGGAGGGAGGAGCCGATGCCGAAGAGGGCGACGTGGTCACAGGCATAGAGGAGCTGGATACATTGATTGAGGACGGCATAATCCACCAGGTCCTTGGTGGCTTCCAGGGCAAGCATGTTCCTGTACGTTATTTTGTCGACGATCTCTTCCAGGCTGTCGGCAGGGCTTACTTCCTTCTGGGCCTCCAGACGGGTATTCTCCCGCATGGCCAGCTCGTAGATCAGGGCCTTGTTAAAGTCCCTGTACCCCTCAAAGCCGTTCTTCTTGCAGAGGCGGATGATGGAGGCCGGGGAAGAAAAGGCCTGTTCAGCCAGTTGGTGCACCGACATGGTGGCTGCTTCCTGGGGATGGTCCAGGATGAATTGAATTATCGCCCTTTCGGTGGTGCTGGCCCGTTCCAGGTACTCCCGCAGGCGCACACTGACAATTTTCATGGCAATCACCCTTATAATTTGAATGATACCGGTTTGAACTTATGTGTCAATAAATCTATCCGGTTATGAAATATTGTTTCACAAACTTGATATTTTGCAAGCATTTTTAGCCTTTGGGTGAAATTGGCAAAAAAACTGACCACTTCAGTGGTCAGTTGGGGTTGGCGCCGCGGGCTCGCCCTGCGCCGCCTTTCTCAGCATATGGGGAGGAATGAAGTCGCGCCTGACCAGGTCCGCATAATTTTCCCTGGCCACTACCAGTTCGGCCCGGCCGGCGTTGACAAAGACTGCGGCGGGGCGGGCAAAGTGATTGTAATTGCTGGCCAGGGAATGGTGGTAGGCGCCGGTGGCCAGCATGGCCAGGATATCGCCGCGTCGGAGCGCAGGCAGTTCGACATCCCGAATCAGGATATCTCCCGACTCGCAGGCCTTGCCGGCTATGGTTACCAGTTTCCGGGCAGGCTCCAGGGCCCGATTGGCCACGACGAAGGTGTAGCGGGCTCCGTAGAGGGCCGGGCGGGGATCCGACATCATGCCGCCATCCACCGCCACGTACTTGCGCACCCCCGGCACCACCTTGCAGCAACCCACCTGGAACAGGGTGGTCCCCGCCGGGCCCACGATGGACCGGCCCGGTTCGATCAGCAGCCGGGGCAGGGGGAGGCCGTATCTTGCCGCTTCGGCCTTCACCGTCCCGGTCAGCGCCCGCACATAATCTTCTATGGCCGGGGGCGAGTCTTCCCGCCGATAGCGGATGCCCAGGCCGCCGCCCAGGTCCAGCTCGGCCAGGGTCAGGCCCTGCTCCCGGCGGATCTTCGCCATCAGGCCCACCATAACCTCTGCCGCCCTGCGAAAGGGGGCGAGGGAGAGGATCTGAGAACCGATATGACAGTGCAGGCCCCGCAGGTTTAAGCCCGGCAGCTTGACGGCCCGGGCGACGGCTTTTTGTACCTGGGTGTCCAGGCCGAAGCCAAATTTGGAATCGGCTTGCCCCGTCTGGATATAGGCATGGGTGGTGGGGGCGACAGCGGGGTTGACCCGCAGGTAGATATTCGCTTCCAGGCTCCGGGCGGCGGCAATCCGGCTCAGGAGGGCCAGCTCCGAAAAGCTGTCCACCACCAGGCGGCCCACCCCGGCCCGCAATGCCAGGTCGATTTCCGCTTCGGATTTGTTGTTGCCGTGAAAGATAATCCTTTCCGCCGGAAACCCGGTCTGGAGGGCGGTGTAGATTTCTCCCCCCGAGACGGTATCCAGGCTCAGACCCTCTTCTTCCACCAGGCGGCAGATGGCGCTGGTCATAAAGGCTTTTCCCGCATAGGCCACCCGGGAGTCGGGGTAGCATTGGGCCAGGGCCTCCCGGTAGCGGGCGCAGTTCTGGCGGATCAGACTTTCATCCAGCACATAGAGGGGAGTGCCGAACCTCCGGGCGAGCTCCACTGTATCGCAGCCGCCCAGCTGCAAATGACCTCTTTCGTTGACTTCCAGTCCATTTATCATTTTTTATCCTCCACTTCCTTGGCGGAGCAATGGGAAGGCCGGAAAATAAAAGAGCGCCCGACGAAAGTCCGACGCAAAAAGGCAAAGACCCTCCTCATGCCCCCGATGAGATAGCTCTCCACACCGGCCCTGGGCACTGCCGGTGTGACAGCCCTGCACCTCTTCGGTGCAAGTCCAGCAGCGGACTTAGGTATCCGCCACTTCGGCGAAGGCTCCTTTCCCTGAGGTTCGCTGGCTTCCGGCCTCCCCCCAGGTACTCTTAGACTTCGCGCCTCTACCCCACCCTGGTGTGAGTGAGGTGTGCTATGTTGTTTTACTTTTTTAAACTACCACCGGCAGGAAAAGTTGTCAATGGAAAGTGCAGGATTTCCCCGGCTTGACCTGGAATACAGGTGGGAGTATACTTTCGGGCAAGGAGTGATTGGCTTGACAGAAACGGAACTGCGCTGTGAAAAATGCGGCGAGGCCATAGTTTTTCGCAAAGACCTGGTGGTGACCAATCGGATGTTCACCAGGTTTTCCACCTTTCACCGGGACTGCTTCCAGCAGGCTTTTCGCAAGGGGGAATATGTCGGCCGACCCGCCAATACCCTGACCGCCACCATCGCCCTGGCGATAATCCTGCTGGCAGCCCTGCTCTTTTATTTCAAAACCCGGGACAGTTTGGTGCTCCTGGTCCTGATCTTCAGCCCCCTCTACCGGCTCTGGATCTGGTTTAATTTTGAGAGGAAGGTTGGCAATAAGTAAATCCGGTTTGACGCCGGATTTATTTTTTTCCGCCTGCTGCCAAGGACCGGGAAGACAGCAATAAATGGAAAGAAGCCGGCGGTCCCAACTGGTAAAGTATGGATTAAGCAATGAGCTTTAACTAATTCATAGGAGTGGTCATAATGGGCAGGAAGATTTTGGCGGTTACGGTTATTATTGCGGTCCTCTGTACACCGGGCTGTAAGATTCGCCTGAAAACCGGTGGCGGGGGCTATAAGGTCGGCGATTTTGTCGAGGTCCAGGAGAATGGAGAATGGTGGAATGCAGAAATCCTGGAATTGGACGGAGACCGGTACCATGTCTCCCTGAAGGGCTTCGACCAGTACAGCCGGTGGGTGGAGGCGGAGGATATTCGCCCCAAGGAAATCCCCCTGCCGGTGGATCAGGAGGCTCCATATAAAATCGGCGATGCCGTCGCCATCGATTGGGGCGGAGAGTATTGGCCGGCGGAAATTCTCCATGTCGCTCAGGCAGAGTTCTACCTCATCAGCTACCCGGAAGTGGATTACGATTGGGCTGATGAGTGGCTGCCGGAGTACAGGCTAAAGGATAAAAAGGGATTAACGGAAGGAAGCAGGGTGGAGGTATGGTGGAACGATGCCTGGTGGCCCGGCGAGGTGGTCGAGGTCAGAAACGAGCGCCTTTACCTGGTAAACTACTGGGAGGAAAGCAGCCTCACAGAAGAGTGGCTGGAGGAGTGGCAGATCTACGGATACGCCCATGAGATTCCCCAAGAAGATCCCGAAGAGCCCCAGGACCCGGAAGACCCTGAGGACCCCGGAGATGTGGGCAATATTCCCGATAACCTGGAATTCCCCGAAGGCTTCGATGCCGTCCTGCGCCGGGGCGAGGATACCCGGGCCGAGGGCTTGCTCTACTATACCCAGCACCGGGAGGGAAGCTGTTGCTACTACTTTGGCAACAGCATGGACGATATAACCCACGTGGTGGTGGAGGACAATGGACAGTTCCTGGGCGCCATCATCTACGATGAGAATTTATACCCCGTGCACTGGCTGTTTGAGGAAGTGACCATGGCGGCCATGTGGAGCGAAGAGGAACCCTTTGCTCCGGAAAATGCCCTGATCAAGCTGGTCTTTGACGAGGATCAGCTGGACATGACCCTGGACATCAGCATGGATGTGCTGACCAAGGATCTGCTGGCCAAATTGCCCGGGCTCTATGGCGAAGAGTTCGGGGAAGTGGTCCCCGACCTCCTGGCCAAACTGGAGGCCATGGGCTGGAGCGAGCTGTCGGTGGCTCAGGCTGCGGAGCAGGCGGCCACTCCCCATGAGCTGGCCATGGCCTCCATGCTGACCACGGCCAGCGTCGTCACCACCATAGTCGAAAGCCTGCAAGCCGGGTCCAGCGCCGGCCTGGGTTCCGGCCTTGCCGGCAGGCAGGCCGGCGGCGCCATCCGCACCCTGTCCCTGTGGGGGGATTTGGGCGACGCCGCCGTCAAATCCATGCTTCCCCCTGCGGCGGGCATGCTCTGGACAATTCTCCGCCACCTGCGGGGCCTGGCCGATGGCGCTTACGACGGCGCCGGTATCGCCGGTCCGACGGTGGGCATGCTGCTCTGTCGGGGCGCCTCCACGGTACCCAACTACTGCAACCACTTTTATCTCTACCACACCAATAAGAATCTGGGGCGCTGCGTGGCCATGTGCGTCGCCACCCTGGGCTGTTTTACCGATATCTGCATGCCGGTGACCCTGTCGGTGGAAGAGGCCAACGGGTTCAGAACAGTGCGCTGAGCCATGCGGACCGCGCTTGCGCTGCTTGGACTGTTCCTGATCCTCTTGCCCGCCGGCGCCGGCGCAGTTGAGGAGGATGTCCTCTGGTTCTTCTGGGGCGAGGGCTGCCCGGCCTGCCGGGAGGCCCTGACCTGGCTGGATGGGCTGGCCCGGAAATTCCCGGAGCTCACCATCCACCGGGGCGAAGTCTGGCAGGACCCGGAGCAGCGGGACCTTTACTTGAGCTTGCTGGCGGAAAGGGAGGTGGAGTCCTCCTGGGTCCCAGGCTTTATCCTGGATGCTTCCGTCTGGCAGGGCTTTAACGGTGAAATTGCCCGGGAAATCGAGGCGGAGCTGGCGGCTCGCTTTCCCGGCACTCTCCGGCGGCCCCGGCGGGCTCCGCCGCCCGGGCCGGCGAAGGGCGGCTGGGGGCGGATGCCCCTGCTGGCAGCCACCGTCCTCATCGCCCTGGCCGACGGCTTTAATCCCTGCGCCCTCTGGGTGTTGACTATCCTCCTGGCCATGGTGCTCCACTGCCGCTCCCGGGGCAAGACCGCCGCTGTGGGGGTGACTTTTTTGGTGGTGTCCGGGGCCGTCTACGGGCTGTTTGTCGCCGGCGTCTTTGCCGTCCTCAGCCTGGCCGGGTCCCTGGTCTGGATTCGCTGGGCGGTGGCCATCCTGGCCCTGGTCATGGCCGCCCTCAATATCGCCGATTTCTTCCGCGGCCAGGGGGACTTCACCCTGGCCATTCCCCCGGCTGGCAAACCCGGGATAATCCGGAGGGGGAGGGAGTTGAGCAAAGACCGCCCCCTCCCGCTGGTGCTGGCCATGACCGCCGTCTTTGCCGCCGGGGTGACTCTGCTGGAACTGCCTTGCACCGCTGGATTTCCCGTGGTCTGGACCAAGCTGGCAGCCGAGGCGGGGGTGGAGGGTCCTGCCTTTTGGGCCTTGCTGCTCCTCTATATACTGAGCTTCCTGGTCATGGAGGGGGTGGTGGTGGGCGTCGCCGTCCTCAGCCAGAGAGTGTTCCGGCTCCAGGAGCGCCATGGCCGCGATCTGAAACTGGTGGGGGGGATGATCTTGTTGACCACCGCCGGCGCCCTCCTGATCAAGCCGGCGATAATGGAGGGGCTGACTGGGGCCCTGCTGGTCCTGACTGCCGCCTTGCTGGCTGCAGGCGCCATCGGCCTTCGCCGCCTGCGGGCACGCTCCGGCGGCAGTATCCAGGGCTAGCATTCCGACCGGAAACAATTGGAAACGCAGTTTTATTTGCCAATAACTGTGTTGCCAAATATACTGGAATAGACTATTCTTTAATCCAGAGCGTCTAATTCTTTTTGCAGCCCGGAGTGATAACATGAAGCAAAAAAAATTGAAGAACTACTCTCTCTTTTTCTACATCTCCGCCTCCGTATTTTTCATGGAGACTATCCTCAGGATTGCCACGGTAGGCGGCAGTTTCTTTTCCCTGGGGGTGCTCATTTCCCTGCTCTTTTCCCTGGGAGCGGCAACCCTCTTCTTTATCATCTGCACATTTTTCCCGCCGGCCACCAATAGGCGCCTGGCTCTGGCCCTGCTCATCCTCATGGCCACCCTCTTCGGCTCCCAGCTGGTCTACTACGGCATCTTTACCACCTTCTACACCGTGTACTCAGCCGGTCAGGCTGGCCAGGTCTTTCAATTCTGGCGGGAGGCGGTGGCTGGCATCGCTGCCAAGCCCATTCCCGTCGCCGCGCTCTTCCTGCCCGCCATCGCCCTGGGCCTCTTTGGCAAGAGGTTTTTCGCCTTCCCTAGCTTGCGCTGGTCGCGGCGGGGAATCCTGGCGGGGTTAATCCTGCTCTCCTACGGGTCCGGTCTGGCTGTGGTCCATGCCGGCGGGCGGGGACAAGCTTCGCCCTATGCACTCTATTATGATCGCGCTGTACCGGTGCAATCGGTGGCCAAGCTGGGGCTTCTCACCACCATGCGCCTGGATATCCAGCGCCAGCTGTCGGGCTGGACCCCCACCGTGGTTCTGCCGCCCCTTGAGGAAGCCCCGGTCTGGAGTCCTCCCGAACCCGAGGAAGAGCAGGTGGAGTACAATGTCCTGAACATCGACTTCGATTCCCTGCTCAGCGGCGAGGAGGATGAAACCCTGCGGGAAATGCACCGCTACTTTGCCGGCCTCAAACCCACGGAAAAGAACGAGTTCACCGGCAAGTACCAAGGCTATAACCTCATCCTCATCACCGCCGAGGGCTTTTCCCATCTGGCGGTGCGCCCCGATGTGACCCCCACTTTGTACAAGCTCTACCAGGAAGGGTATAAATTTACCAATTTCTACACACCCCTCTGGGGCGTCAGCACCTCCGACGGCGAGTACGTGGCCTGCACCGGCCTCATCCCCAAGACCGGGATCTGGAGCTTTAAGCGTTCCGCCCAGAACTCTCTGCCCCTGGTCATGGGCAATCAACTGAAGAAACTGGGCTACCAGACTGTGGCCTATCACAACCACTCGTACAAATATTACGGCCGGGACTCTCTCCCATCCCAATATGGGCTACGCGTACAAGGGCATCGGCAATGGCCTGGAGATCTCCAAGGCCTGGCCCCGCTCCGACCTGGAGATGATGGAGAAGTCCATCCCAGAATACATCGGCGACCACCAGTTCCACGCCTATTACATGACCGTCAGCGGTCATCTCAACTACAATTTTTCCGGCAACAATATGGCCGCCAAGAACAGGAAGCACGTCCAGGACCTGCCTTATTCCAAGACGGCCCAGGCCTACCTGGCAACCCAGATCGAATTTGACCGGGCCATGGAATACCTGCTGGGGGAATTGGAGAAGGCCGGCGTCGCCGACAGGACCCTGATCGCCATCAGCGCCGACCACTATCCCTACGGACTGGAGCGGTCGGCCATTGAAGAGCTGGCGGGGGAAAAGGTGGATAATAATTTCGACCTGTATCGCAACTCCTTCCTCCTCTGGACCAAGGGCATGGAGCCGGTGACCATCGACGAGCCCTGCTCCAGCCTGGATATAATCCCCACCCTTTCCAACCTCCTGGGCCTGGACTACGATTCTCGCCTCCTCATGGGCCGGGACATCCACTCCCAGGCCGATCCCCTGGTGATCTTTGCCGACGGCAGCTTCATCACCGACAAGGGCCGTTACGATGCCAATGCCGAAAGATTCGAACCCAATCCCGGGGTCAGCGTCGAGGAAGGCTATGTAGAATCCATCTGCAATATTGTGGCCTGCAAGACCTATTTCTCCGCCATGATCCTGGATACAGACTATTACGCCAAGGTCTTGCCCGATTGGTAAAGCATATCCGAAAAAGCAAGGGGTTGTCTCCGGCGGGAGACAACCCCTTTGGTTTAGCGCCGATACCTGGGAATGTCGAACTTGAGGCTGTAGATATTGACCTGCTGGTAGAGTTGCCGGATAAAGCCGGTCTGCTTGCTGGCCCAGCCGATGTCGGTGGCGTACTGGTGCAGGCCAGGCCTGCCCGGATTCCAGCGAATCTTGTACAGGGTGTCCTGGCCGTAGGCGGCGTGGTTGACGTAGTTCTTGGCTACAAAGACGGCGCCGCCCCGGATGGCCGCCTCGGGGGTGAACCAGCCCTGGTTATAGGCAAATTCCGCTCCCTTGTAGAGGGGATTGGAGTCCACGGCATTGATGCCAAACATATTGTAGACCATCCGCGGTTCCAGATCGGGGTCTTCCGGGGTGAAGAGGATGCCGTTGGCCAGCTGACTGGTCCCGTTGCCGGTTTCATGCAGGGCCATGGAGGTGAGAAAGATTTCATTGATATTGTTTTCCCGGCTGGCCTGGAAGAAGACGGCTTCCATACCCAAGAGAATGCCCTTGCCGGCCAGGATTTTGCCCAGTTCCGCAGCGGTGATTCCGGAGCGCCCGGAAAGGGTTAAGAACTGGAACATCTGGGGAGTGTAGGTTTCCGTCACCCAGTCGGCGTAATTGCCGCACGCCCAGCCCTGAACATCGCCCAGGTCGATCAGGAACCAGTAGCCCAGCGAGTCGGGTGCGGTCCCCTCGGTGACTTCCACTGCTTCTGCGACGGGATAGATTTCCCCCTTGCGGACGGCGCCCACGCGGGTGCCGTGGCTGCTGGGGGTGTCCCGCAGGTTGAGAACATCTGCGGTAATGATGATTTCGGCAACGCTTTCTGCCAGGTCCCCGGGCAGGAAAGTGGAGGGGTTGACATAATGTTCCACCTCAGCCCGGGGAGCATCCTGCCAGCCCCTGCCGCTGACATGCCACTGGGGCTTACAGGTCATCTGGATGTCCACCATCTCCGCCAGCGTCAGCTGGTAGTCGGTAAAGCTGACGATAGCGTAGGAGCTGAGCACCGAAGCCACTGCCTCATCGAATCGTGTCCTCAGGGCTTCCGGAGAAGGATAGGGGGCGGCGGCATACAGGGGAGCGATAACCCGCTCCCGGCGGCTGCTGATGACCATGGTGTAGGGATTGAGATCAAGCCCCAGCTCCTGGCCGTGTTCCAAGAGCAGTTCGGCAAAGGCCTGCTGGTCGACGGCGGAATTTAGCGCCTCCAGGAGGTGGCCGATGTCCGCCAGGGCCCTTTCCACCTCCTGGGCGAAGACTGCCGCCAGCGCAATCGCATCCTGGTAGCCGCTGCCCCTCTGGGCCAGGACGCCCTGGGCCACGGCGTTCTTGCCGCCTTCAGAGAGCTGGGCGTACTCTTGCAGGGAAAGGCCCAGGATCTGGGCACGGGCTTCCAGGATCGCCCGCAGGCCGGGGGCATCGCCGGCCCCGTTCACTTCGGCCAGGGCCTGGTCCAGCGGGTCGGCCAGGACCTTTTCCCGAAATTTGAGCTGGCCCTGCTCCAGGCTGACCACCTGGACCCGGCTGATTTCTGCCGGCCTGGCCTGGGCGCCGGCGGTGTAGTCATCCAGGTCAAAGCTCTTTCCCGTCAGCAGGGCCAGGGCATAGGCGTCCAGGACGTCGGTATAGTCCACATACCCGTTGATATCGTCCCAGTAGGCGTACATATTCTTGCCGACATAGTGGTCGAAGAGGGGGGAAGGGGAGTCCAGGAGGGAGAGGGCATAGGACTCCAGCAAATCCAGGTATCCGTATTCATAGAGTTCGCCGTCCGGCCCCTGAACCACGAAGGCGTCCATCTTGGCCTGGGCCGGGGTGGTGAGGAGCAGGAGGAGGGCTGTGACGGTCAGGGTCGCCAGGAGAAGGCGGGCAAAGATCCGCGGCATGGCTAATCCACCCTGACATTTTCTTTCTTGGCTTGGTCGGCGATGACCTCGCCGTAGAACTTTTTGCCCTCTGCCTGGTAAGAGAGGACCACGTCGCCGATCCTGACCCTACCCTCATACTTGCCGGGGTCGGGAGCGTACAGGGTCACAAACACGAAGACCTTGCCCGGGGATATGCCGTCCTTGACCTCGAATTCCTTGACGGCGGTGGGGGCATGGACGGTGACCTTAAAGGCCCTGGTGGCGCCGGTATGGCCAGGACTGCTGCCCTTGACGGTGATGGTGGCGGTGCCGGCTCCCTTGGCGGTGACGGTTATTGTCTTGCCCGAAAGGGAGGCGGTGGCCACCCCGGTGTTGCTGGATGTGACGGTGAGCCCAGCGCTGGCGGGAGTCACGTTGACCACCCGGGTGCCCGTTTCCCCTGCCACCAGGCTGAGATTCCCTATTCCCTTGATGCTTACCGCCTTCTGAGGGGGCTGGGGCTCCGGTTCCGGCTCCGGTTCAGGTTCCGGCTCCGGTTCCGGCTCTTCCCGGTATTCCTGGCCGCCGATGAGGGCTGTCAGGCCCGGGTCTATTTTCACCTGGGCTGGAGCTTGGTCCATGGTCACCCCGGAGTGGTGGATTGCCGCGGTGCCAATCTGCCCCTGCCCGGTGATGCCCGTCCGGCCATGGAGTTCTACGGTAGCCACATAGGTATCCCGGGCCAGGGCGATGCTGGTGGCCACAGGCAATTGGGGGACCAGCAAGTGCTCGATGTCGCCGGCCAGGAGTTCCAAAAACACGCCGTCGGCCCTGCAGCTCACCTGGCCCAGGCTGCCCTGCAACCGGGTCAGGCCGGGAGCGTTGAGCTCCACCTGGCCCACACTGCCGCTGCCGGTGAGGTTTATGGCCGCTTCCAGGACCAGGTTTGCAACCTGGACATCCCGGGCCAGCTCCAGGCCGGCGTTGGCGGCGCCGGTCCTGACGCTGACATTTTCCACGCCGCCCCGGAGCACTTTGACATTGGCCGCCTTGGCCTCGATCTCCAGGCTCTGGTACTGGCCCATGATGATGACCTTCTTGTCGGTGAGGACCCGGACATTTTCAAAGCCCGGGGCGCCTTCCTGCAAGCCCTCTTCCTGCAGGTTGATTTCGGCCTTGGCCAGCACCGCCTGGATGCCGGCGGAGCCCTTGGCCAGGAGGGTGGCGCCCTGGGAAGTCTCCTGGACGCTGATTTTTGCTATGGTGGAATCCACCAGGAGCAGGTCAAAGCCGCCGCCGGCAATTACCACTTCGCCCTGCACTTCCACCTGGCGCAAGGCGATGGTGCCGCCGCCGATATCCTCGGTCAGGTATAGATTGCCGGTGATCAAGGTGTTTTGCAGGGTCAGTTCTGCCGTGCTGATGGTGGCGTCGCCGTCGATGACTTCCATGGTGGGGGGACCGTAGGTGCCGGGGTCGGTAAATAAATTTGTCGCCCCTGCCGCCGGCAGCCAATAGTTCCGGTACACCAAGAAGCCCCCCAGGAGTACGTTTAGAGTGAGGGAGAGGGCCAAGATTATTGAGTTGATTCGTTTCAAGTAACCACCATCCTGTCGCGATATTTTACATCTTTAATTCTGTAAAGGAGGTGGTTTTCCTTTTTAAAGGGCGGTGGTAAATCTTTACATTCCCCGCGCTTTCCACCGGGGGCAGGAATCGCGGCTTGTCAACGAGAACTAAACATAGTCAGTGCGATTTGCCGGGCTGCACGCGAACCGAGGAGGAATGGACCGGCAAAATTTGCCAGCGAAGGAGAATGGAAATTGGATCTCAGCAAATTTACTCAGTTTCGGGAGAAGGCCCTGGGCAATGTGACCCAGGTCATTGTGGGCAAGGAGAGGGAGATCGAGTTGATCCTCACCGCCTTCCTGGCCGGCGGCCACGTCCTCCTGGAAGATCTCCCCGGCATGGGCAAGACCATGCTGGTCAAGGCCCTGGCCAAGACCCTGGCCCTGGACTATAAGCGGATTCAGTTCACCCCCGACCTGCTGCCTGCCGACATCACCGGCATTAACTACTACAACCAGAAGCAGGGGGACTTTCAGTTCCGGGAAGGCCCCCTCTTCGCCAACCTGGTGCTGGCCGATGAAATTAACCGGGCCACCCCCCGCACCCAGTCGGCCCTCCTGGAGGCCATGGAAGAAAAGCAGATTACCGCCGATGGCGAGACCAGGGTCCTGGCCCGGCCCTTCATGGTCCTGGCCACCCAGAACCCTGTGGAATCCTTTGGCACCTTTCCCCTGCCTGAGGCCCAGCTGGACCGCTTTTTCATGCGCATCAGCCTGGGTTACCCCCGGCGGGAGGAGGAGAAGGCCATCATCGCCAAGAATATCGGCAATCCCCTGGACAGGATTGAGCCGGTCTTTGTGCCCGAAGAGCTGGACTATGTCCTGGGCCACGTCAGTGAGGTCGGCATCCAGGAGGATGTACTGGATTATCTCCTGGACATCACCGACGCCACCCGGGGATGGCAGGGGATCGAGTTGGGGGTCAGCCCCCGGGGCTCCATCGCCCTTTTCAAGGCGGCCCAGGCCTTCGCCGCCCTTCAGGGCAGGGATTATATCCTGCCTGAGGATGTCAAGGCCCTGGCTCCCCATGTCCTCAACCACCGGATAATCGCCAAGGGCGGACGGCGGATGGAGAAGGCGACGGCCATCATCGAAGAGATCCTCGCCGCCACCCCCGTCCCCTTAGAGGACCTGTAGGGGAAGGCAAATGCATTGGTACTTGCTGGCGCTACTGGTCCTTACCTATCTCTTCAACAATATCAGCCTGCACTACGGCTTTGACAATCTCTCCTACCGAATGGAACTCCCCGATGAGCTCTTTGAAATCGGGGCCGAGATCCCCATTTCCTCGGTGGTGGAAAACAGAAAGCCCCTGACGGTATCCTTCCTGCAGGTCAGGGAGTGGTTTCCTCCGTACTTCGATATCAAGCACAATACATACAGCCTCTTCATCATGCCCTTCCAGCGGGTGCGGCGGACCTATAAGGTAAGAGCCCTGAAGCGGGGCCTGTACAGCCTGGACAAGGTGGAGCTGAAGCTGGGGGACTTTATCGGCCTCAGGTCCGAGGAGAAGCGGATCCCCACCGGTCCCCGGCTCGTCGTCCTGCCGGCCCGGGCGAACCTGGACCGGGACATCGTCCCCCTGGGCGCCCTCAGCGGCGAGGTCACGGTGCGGCGCTGGCTGGTGGACGACCCCCTGATGACGGTGGGCATCCGGGAATACACCGGCGCCGAGCCCCGCAAATACCTGCACTGGCCTTCATCCCTGCGCCACGGGAAGCTGATGGTCAAGGAGTTTGACTACACCACCGACAACAGCGCCATGCTCCTCCTCAATATGGAGACCATGAAACCCAGTTGGAAGCCGGTGGAGGAAGAGTTGCTGGAGCAGGGCATTTCCCTGGCCCGCGCCGTCATGGAGCTGCTGGAGGAGGCCGGGATTCCCTACGGCTTTGCCAGCAATGCCTATAACGACTCCTTGGAGCGCCGGGGCTGGTACTACCCGCCGGGTTTGGGCCCCAACCACCTGCGGACCTTTTTAGAGACCCTGGGCAGGCTCCACTACCGCATTCCTTCCTTCTTCGAGCTCACCCTGCGGGAAGTGCAGCAGCATCCCGGCAATTATTCCACAGTGGTGATTATCACACCTCGCATTCTGGAGAGCTATATCGAGCCCATCAACGGGCTCAGCCGCCGTCTCAGCCGGACGCTGGTGATATCCCTGGAGGAAGAGCATCTGGACGCCCTGGACGCAAATATCATCAAGTACAGGGGGCGAGAGAGTTGACGATCCTGATTCTGGAACTCATGGCGGCGCTTTCCTTTGTCTACGCATTCTTTCTCCTCTTCATCGCCTTTGCCCCCGTCCCCCAGGTCTTGCTCCTCTTCCTCTGGCAGCTGGCCGCCGGCCTGATCTTTTACTGGCTGGCGGGAAAGCATAAAATCGGGCAGCTTGCCGCATTGCTGCTGCTCTTGCCCCTGTTCTGTTTTTCGGGGATTCTGGCCGCCTGCTTTATCCTGGCTGCAGCGGCCTATTGCTGCATCTATATCCGCACCACCCTCTTGCGGAGCAATGCCGAGCAATCCGCCAAGAACTTCAAGCGCACCCTGTTCATCTTCATCAGCGCCCTTGTCTTCCGCTACACCTGGCCCTTTATGCTGCCCAGCGGTTCCCTGGTCCAGGCGGCGCCCTTCTGGATAATTTACTTCCTGGCTTCGGTGTTCTTCGTCCGCTCCATCCGGCATCTGGAATCCGGCCTGGAGCCCGAGAAGATCCGCCGCGCCAACCTCCGGTACCTGGCCGGCATCTCAGTGCTCTCGGTGCTGACGGCCCTTTCGGGAGTCAGGGAATTCATTAACCGGGCCCTGCATCAGCTCCTGTATTGGCTGGCTTACGGCTTTGTCTACCTGGGCCAGTTGATCCTCTGGGTCTATCAGGCCCTGCCCCGAAGTTTTACCAATTTGCTGGAGTCCTGGGATTCCCGGAACGGTCAGGCATCCCCTGCCCCCGAAGGCCTGGAATCGGTGGGCCAGGCTGTGGAAGAACAGATGGCAGCCTGGGATATGGCGGCGCTGGATCTGATAGTTCCCTTTATCCTGGCCGCCCTGGTAATCTACATCCTCTACCGGATAATCTTTACGGCGGGAAATCGGAGCTTTGTCGGTCGGGATTATGTGGAAGTGCGGGAATACATCAAGGCCGCCAAGCCCAAAAAGCCCCGGCGTCGCCGGGAGCGTTCCGCCTCCCGTAGCGGCCAGCAGATTCGCCTTCTCTACCGGCGCTTCCTCCAAAAACTGAGCCGCCAACAGGTGGAGCTCCAGGGCACCGACACATCCCTGGATGTCAAGCTAAAGGCGGACTCGGTCTTCAGCGGCGACACCCGGGGCATCCGGGAGCTTTACACCCGCAGCCGGTACGGGAACAAGCCTGCCGATCCCAAGGCGGTGGCCGCCATGGAGGCAAAGATCAAGGAGCTGAATCCAAAGGAGACGTAGGGGGCCACCTTGCCCCCTCCCACCACCGGCTCCGGCTGGACCCTCCACCACCAGCAAAGCCCTCTACCTGATGGAGCTGGCGGGCATCCAGGTGGAAGAGTCGGGAGTGCCCTGGCTCTTTCCCGGGAATTTCCACAATTGCCCATCCCCCTGGGGGGATTTTTCGTTTATAATTGTAATAAATATCTTAGGGGACAGACTGCCAAGAAAAGGGGTGAGCAGGTGCCCAGAGCCAAAAGATTTCTCTCCGCCGCTGTTACTGTCCTCTTCAGTCTCGCCTTCGTCGTCATCAGTCCCGTCCACACCGCGCCGAGACCGGTTGCCATAATAACTCCGGACGGCGTTCGGGAAATCTGCACCGCCGAGAAGGTGGTGGCGGACATTCTCGCCCAGGCAGGCATCGTCCTGGACAGCCAATGCGAAATCACCTATCCGGCCCTGAAGGAAGAGCTGGAAGGGCACTATATCCACATCAAGCGGGGCGCCCCGATCAGCCTCAAGGCCGACGGAGAGACCAGGGAGATCATCACCTGGGCCGGGACTGTCGAGGACTTCCTCAAGGAACAGGGTATCTGCGTCCAGGATGCCCTGGTCAGCTATCCCTTGGAACAGAGCCTGCATGCCGGCATGGAGGTAGAGATCATCCGGGTGCAACGGGAAGTGGTCAGCGAGACCCAGGCCATTGCCGCCAAGACCACGTACAAGAAGGACTCTTCCCTGGACCTGGGCAAGGAAAAGGTGCTGACCCAGGCCCGGGACGGCATGAAGCTGCTGACCTATGAAGTCATCTATTTTGACGGCCGGGAAGTGGCCCGCACCCTTCTGGGCGAAGAAGCTCTCCTCCCGCCGGTCGCCGGCGTGGTCCTCAAGGGAACCAAGGCCAGCGCTTCCAGGAGCGGGGGGAGTAGCGGCGCTGCCCTTGAAGGTATAGCTTCATACTATGGCGCCGAATTGCACGGCAGGAAGACCGCCAGCGGCGTCCCCTTCGACATGAATGCCTTTACTGCCGCCCACCGGACTCTGCCCTTTGGAACCAAGGTCAGGGTCACCTACCAGGCCACCGGCAAATCGGTGGTGGTGGAGATCAACGACCGGGGGCCCCATGTGGCTGGCCGCATCATCGACCTCTCGGCCGCCGCCGCCAGGGAGATTGGCCTGTATGCCGACGGCATCGGCAAGGTGAAAATTGAATTCTTGGATTAGAAAGACCCAGGGAAGCCCCTGGTCTTTTTTACTTTTTATGCGAAAAATTAACACCCTGTTTCCAAAAATTACATGCACATTTTACTTAACTAAAGGATTAAAGGAGACTATACTTTTCCCCATATCAAAAGTAGGAGGGGAACTTGATGCTTAAAAAATTAACCGCAATTGTTCTTGCAACAGTCCTGGTCTTTGCCCTGGCAGGTTGCCGGGGAGAGAGAACCGGGCAGGAAGAAGGCGGCGATTACAAGATCGGTATCATTACCGGGACGGTGTCCCAGGGTGAGGAAGAATTCCAGGCCGCCCAAAATATGGCCGCCAAATACGGCGACAAGATTGTAACTGCAACCTATCCGGATAATTTCGCCTCCGAAACCGAGACCGTCATCGCCCAGGTAGAGGCCTTGGCGGCCAACCCAGATGTCAAGGCCATCGTCTTTGTCCAGGCTGTCCCCGGCGCAGCCGCAGCCATCGACAAGGTGCGGGAAACCCGTCCCGACATGCTCTTCATCGCCGGCGTTGCCGCTGAGGACGGCTACCACGTCTGGCAGTTGATTGTAAACAAGCTGGCCCGGCGCCGCGCGGATTATGACCTGGCCAAGCCCCTGGTCTGCATCGGCCTGGCCGGCCTGGCCTTCGCAGCCACCTTCATCCCGGCGGTGGAGGATATCCTCCTTTTCGTGCGGATTCCCGTGACCACCTACCTGGCCATTGCCGGCCTCTGCCTGTTCAACACCTGGCTGCTTCGCACCCGCCTGGGCCAGAACATGCGCACCGTCGGCCAGAGCCGCACCGTGGCCAATGCCGCAGGACTCAACGTCGACCGGATTCGCATCATCGCCATGATCCTCTCCACCGTCCTGGCCTGCTGGGGACAGCTCATCTATCTCCAGAACATCGGGACCTTCTCCACCTATGGCGCCCACACCCAGGTCGGCCAGTTCGCCATCGCCGCCCTCCTGGTGGGCGGGGCCTCGGTGCAAAGGGCCAATAACAAGCAGGCGGTGCTGGGGGTCATCCTCTTCCACACCTTGTTCATCGTCGCTCCCCAGGCCGGCAAGGAATTGTTCAACAACGCCCAGCTGGGCGAGTACTTCCGGGTCTTTGTGGCCTATGGTGTCATCGCCGTATCCCTGGCCATGCACGCATGGAAGACGGCAATTCGGCCCAAGCTGGGGGCAGCCGCGCCCATCAGTCAGGGTGGAGGCGGCAGTTGCTGCAGTTAAAAAATACTAAATCCGCTGCTGGTCGGCGGATTTTTTTTGCCCTTATATCCGGATTGGCAAGGGGAAGGGGCAGAAGCAGATGGCAGTCTGGCAGGACTTTTCTGCATCTTAAGGAAATATAGATATGAGCATTAATGAAGGAGGTTGAGGAGCATGAGTAAGCCGGTGCCGCCTCTCCCAAAGAACCTGGAATTAGTGCTTAAGGTTTCACAGCCGAAGAAGGCCAAGCCTTTCCTTACCCGGAAGACAAAAAGGTTAGTAGCAATCCTTGCCCCCCTGCTGGTAGTTTTCCTATTTTTCCAGCTGATTCTCTATTCCACCCGGGATATCCTCTACTATCCCAGAGTCGGCCCCTATCCCGGCGGTTCCATCTTGTACAAAGGAGATATCGCCGACAACCTCCCCAACGGCCAGGGGAAATTCTTCACCAGGGCGGGTCGACTCATTGCCCAGGGTTCTTTTAAAGACGGCAAATTGCACGGCTCTGCCATTTTTTACGGCGAAGGCGGCCGGATCTATGAAGGTCAATGGCAGGACGGCAAGCGAAGCGGCCAGGGAACCTTGACCGTCCACGGCGTCAAGGTTTACGAAGGGCAGTGGGCCAACGACAAGCTCAACGGTTACGGGAGCCTGCACACCGTAAACAGCACTTATCAGGGAGAGTGGAAGGACAATAAGCGAGAAGGTCAAGGCGTCCTCGCCATGAGGGGGCAGAGGTATGAAGGTGAATTCAGCGATGACCTGTTCCACGGCCAGGGAACCTTGTTCATCGATGAAAGAAAAGTGTACCAGGGGCAATGGCACAGGGGCCTGCCCCACGGAGAAGGGACCCTGTTTGCCCCAGTAACGGCGATATTATCTTCAGCGGCCATTGGGATAGTGGTTTTATCGAAGATGGGGACTTGTTGGGTCTGGACCCGGAAACATGGGAGTTCTTAAATCTCCATATCTACCAACGGGGACTGGCTGCGGACTCGACTTGCCTGGACTTTATCAGAATTACCCAGGCCCTGTTGGGTGAAGGCCTGGATCAGGTCCTGCGGCTGAAGGCCGTGATTGACTCGGCCAGCGATGACCCCACCTTTCGCGAATTAATGTACCGCTTGATTGAATTGCCCCAGGAGCCCTATGAAGACCAGGTAATCAGGGAATGCATCCGCGCCCTGGAAAACGTGCCCTTGCCGATACTGCGGGACATCGTCGCCATAGGCAGCTCCTGTAAATTTTTTCCCGGCCTGATCGATGTCCCCGGTTACGTGGCCAATCCGAAATATGCCGGCGTCTACTATATAGACAAAAGATATCTGGTCGTCAGTTTGGGCAAGGGGTTGCCGGACATCGTCACCTTGCATGAAGTCGGCCATGAAGTGGACATTGCCCTGCTGTACTATAGCTCCTACAAACAGTTCTATTCAATCTGGCAGGCAGAGGCTGCCAGTGCCTTTACTCGCGATTACTATGTCGAGAACCCTGGCGAGTACTTCGCCCAGTTCTTTGCAAATTTCTATGCCGATGAGGAGGTCGTGGCGGCAGGTATTGACTACGGATATTTCCAGTACCGGCGCAAAGAGTTAAAGGAAGTCGCCCCCCGCACCTATGAGTTTTTCGAGCAGTACGTCGACGGCTATCAGGGGCGGAATTATGTCCACGTCCTCAAGCCCAGCACCCCCGATGCCGCCAGCGCCCACATATCCCTTAAATTACCCCAGCCAATCCCCCCGCGGGATTTTCTGGACAGAATGGTCTACGGCCTTCGCAGTCTTTTCCGCCCCCCCCAAACCGGTGGAGCCCCCTGACGCCGATAGTCAGTGAACCCCTGCCCAGCAATCTTCACTGGGGGGCTGCCCGTCATATGAATAACAGATGGGGCCATTTGGCCCCCTTTTACAGTGTTTTCACCAGGCGATTTGCCCCGATATTCCTTTTTGCACAACTTGTTCCTATCTATTTTACATAGAGCTTGCCCACCAGCCAGTTCACGAAGCTGTTGGGCAGCAGTTTGTTGAGGAAGGCGAAGAGCTTGTACTTGGCGCCGATGGTATATATGGGCTTGATCCGGGACCTCAGCGCCGTCCTGTACACCGCCCGGGCAACGACCTCGGGCGGGTAGCCGCTTTGCTCATCTCGCTCCATGACGGCCACGCTGCGGGCGATTGCACCCCCGTAAACGTCATCCCCCGCCAGGGACTTGGCCCGGGCGCCGGTAAATTCTGTCTTGACATCTCCCAGTTGCAGGGCGCAGATACTGACTCCAAAGGGCTTCAGCTCGTTGGCCAGGGCATTGACCAGGATGTTCAGCGCCGCCTTGGTGGCGGAGTAGAAGGATTGGAAGGGGATGGCGAATATGGCTGCCGCCGAGGAGATGCAGATGATCCGCCCCCGGCTCTCCCGGAGCAGGGGGAGGGAGGCCTGAATGCAGCTCACCACCCCGAAGAAGTTGACGTCGAACTGGCGCTTGGCCTCGGCCAGTTGGCTAAATTCCACCGCTCCCGAGATGCCGAAGCCGGCATTGTTGATCAGCAGGTCCAGGCGGCCAGCCTCAGCTTCTATCCGGGCAAAGGCCGCCCGCACCGCCCCTTCATCGGTGACATCCACGGCGATATCGGCAACCCCCGGTTCTCCGGCGGGCCGGCGGCTGAGATTGTACACCCGCCACCCCTGATTGGCAAAGAGCTTGGCCGTGGCCCGGCCGATGCCGCTGGAGGCGCCGGTGATGGCAACTACCTTGGCGGTCATACCAATCCAGCTTCCTTGAGGACAGCCTCGATGATGTCCACCGCCTCGTCGATCAAGGCTTCGGTGTGGGTGGCCATGAGGCTTACCCGGAGCAGGCATTCACTGGGCGGCGTGGCCGGCGGCAGGACGGGGTTGACATAGACCCCGGCCTCGAACAGCTTCTTGTTCACCGTCAGGGTGGTGATCATGTCCTTGGTGTAGATGGGGATGATGGGAGTGGGGGACTCCTTGATCTTTATATTGCGGCTGTTGAGGGCCCGCTTCATGTAAGCGGCCAGCTGGCCCAGCCTGTCCACCCGCTGGGGTTCGGTGCGCATGATTTCCAGGGATTTGATGGCGGCGGCGCAGGATGCCGGGGTGATGGAGGCCGAGAAGATAAAGGGCCGGGACTTGTGCCGGACATAATCCGCCACCACCCGAGAAGAGGCCATGAACCCGCCCAGGCTGGCCAGGGACTTGGAGAAGGTGCCCATGATGATATCCACTTCGTCTTCCAGCCCGAAGTAGGATGCGGTGCCCCGACCGCCGACGCCGATTACCCCCAAGCCGTGGGCGTCATCCACCATCAGCCGGGCCTTGTACTTCTTCTTCAATTCGACGATTTCCGGGAGCAGACAGATATCCCCGCTCATGCTGAAGACGCCGTCGGTGACGATGAGCTTGCCGGCATCTTCGGGGATGTTGGCCAGCACCCTTTCCAGATCGGCCATATCCGAGTGGTTAAAGCGCAAATGCTTGGCATAACTGAGCTTGCAGCCATCGTAGATGCTGGCGTGGTTCTCCTTGTCGGAGATGATATAGTCCCCCCGCCCGCACAGGGAACTGATGATGCCCAGGTTGGACTGAAAGCCGGTGGAAAAGGTGATTACTGCTTCGGCATGCAGAAACTCGGCCAAATCCCTTTCCAACTGGGTGTGCAGGTTGAGGGTGCCGTTGAGAAAGCGGGATCCAGAACAGCCGCTGCCGTATTTCCTGGTGGCGGCTATGGCGGCTTCCTTCACCCTTTCATCTGCCGTCAGGCCCAGGTAGTTATTGGAGCCCAACATTATCCTGCGCTTGCCCTCCATGATAACTTCCACATCCTGTTGGGACTGGAGCTCATGGAAATAGGGATATAACCCCAGGGCCTGTACTTCTTTAGCCTCGGTAAACTTCTCACACTTAGTAAATAAAGACATTATGATTCCACTCCTTTACCAAACCAATAACAAGTGAGAGCGGGGACCAATGTCCTCGCCAAGCCAACCCTCCTTTACCTTGGATTGTATGGGATATATTGCGTATATTATATACTCAATCCCCGCTATTTTCTAGGCCGATTTGCACCAATCTGCTGCCGGCCCGGGAACCCGGGGCCGGGTCCTCCGGCCCGTTGCCTGTTTCTCAATCTTCGTGTCCAATGAAGGGAATCCCCCAATATCTTGAAATATAGCAATATTAGACCATAAGAGAGCAAGATTCTTGAAGAAGTCTTCTCCTGGCGAAATTATAATTACCAGTAATGCAGTAATGCTTAATGCGAGGAGGCTTTATTTTGAAAAAAGTAATTTTCCTGTTCTTGCTTGCCCTGGTCCTGACCTCTGCCGGCTGCGGCTTCAAGAACAGGACCCCCTTAACAGCTGATGAGTTTGTCACCAAGATGGAAGCGGAAGGATTCACTTTGGTGGACGCTACCGATCAGTTCGAACCCGGTATAGTGGAGGCCGTGCAACTGGCCGTGGGTGAAGACTACCAGATTGAGTTCTACGTCGTTCCCACCGTCGAACAGGCCCAGCGGGCCTTTGAACAAAACAAGGCTGACTTTGAAGCTGCTCAGGGCAGCTCGTCCAGCCACAAATCCGTCGAAGTGAAAAACTACAGCTACTATTCCCAGACTTCAGCGGGTCTCTATGCTGTGGTGTCCCGAACAGACAACACCTTCATCTATGTTGTCGCCGATGCTGAATACAAGAAGGAGATCAACGAGATACTTTCCGATCTGGGATATTAAACAGTCCTCCCCCATGGTAAGACCGCCGGCTTGGGCCGGCGGTTGTTTTATACCTCATCGCTTTGGATGTACAGAATCTGGTCGCAGCTGGCAGGGATATGCTGGTAAATCGCAGCGTGCGCTGCATGACTTCTTTGCCAACTCAGAGGTGGTAGGATGCCGCTAGTCCTGGGCCAACCTAATAAAGACCTGCCCCTGCAGGTCTTTTTATGATACAGTAGAGAAGAAAAATTATCTGCTATCGGTGAAAATTATTGCCGGGGAACAAGGAGGATGCATAATGAAGATCAATCTTACGAAAAAGCAGTACCAACTCCTGATGGAGAAGTGTTATATTGCCGACTGGGTAATCCACGCTTATCGGCGCCCTGAGGATGGTATCGGGGAAGACTACCTGGAACTGCAGCAGTATTTGCTGGGCTTTGCCAAAGACTTTGGCTATGAGGACAATGTCTCCCATATTCGGGAAAACGACAGATATGTCTGGGCAGAAGACTATTTGGAAAAGAATCCCGACGCCGGGGAATACATACTCCACTACGACTTTAACAGATATGCCGATATCCTGTCCGACCGGCTGGCGGACATGGCCATCAAAGAGCGCTACTCCCCGGAAGAGCTGGAAGCGAAGGATCCCCAGGAACTCTCCAAGGAGTTTTATGAGCTTAAGCTCGAAGCTCTAAAGACCACTTCATTGCTCCACGGCAACCAGGGCGAGAAAGAAGAATAGCAATAATAGTATTCAAGATGCCGGAATCTGCGAATTGCGTAACCCGGTATCTTTTTTTGTCAATGCGCGAAGCTATGTTTTGGTTGGAACGCAAAAGGCGCAATATTTATAATGTCTCAATTATCGGGGTTATGCTATTCTCATATTGGGTTGGTGGCAACCCCAATAATTGCTTGGAGGTCGAATTATGAAGAAAATTTTTTCGGCCATCTTGGTTTTGCTTATACTCATATGCTTCGCAGGCTGTGGAAGGAGTCCCGTTGAAATCCCAAGGGAGGATACAGAGGGAGAAAATCAATCTCCTGAACCTTCTCCAGAGCAAGTGTCCATAGCTGAGGAAGTCGTCATCGATGAACAGGGGATTCGCATCCAGATCGCCGCCCTTGAAGAAGCCAGGATGGGACCGGAACTGAAAGTGCAGATTGAGAATTCCTCAGAAGTGTCCGTAACTGTCCAGGTGAGAAAAACGTCAGTCAACGGATTTATGATTGAACCGATCTTTTCCTGTGATGTGGCTCCGGGAAAGAAGGCTGTTGATGGCATATCCTTCTATGAAAGCGACATGGAAAGACACAATATTGAGGTCATCACCAACATTGAACTGGTCTTCCATGTCTTTAATGCCACCACCTGGGAAACTGTATTCAGATCCCAGCCGGTGCAAATTATTACAACAGCTGCAGATAAGCACAGCCAAACCTATGATTCCGCAGGGGATGTATTAATCGAAAGCGCAGGAATAAAAATCGTCTTTCAGGGGTTGAGTGAAGATTATCTGGGTCCGGTGGCCAAGTTGTACATCGAGAACAATACCGACGAGTTTGTTTCCGTCCAAGCTAAAGATACTTCTGTAAATGGCTTTATGATCAGTCCCGTCTTTTCCTGTGAAATCACGCCGGGTAAAAAGGTCATTGACGGATTGTCATTCTACGAAGATGATATTGCTGAGCACGGCATCGACGCCATACAAGAAATCGAGCTGAGGTTCATCATCTTCAACCCCGATTCCTGGAAAACTATTTTAGAAACCGAATACATTACCATAACTCCATAACCCTTAATACCCCACCCACATGACCGTTCCTCTTTCTGCGAAGCCCAGTTTCCTGGCCAGGCTCAATGACTTGTGATTGTCGGGCTCGATATGCACAAAGGCAGGTTTTCCCAATTCCTGCAGTTGCCTGGCGACAGCCACTGTCACATCCCGGGCATAGCCCCGTCCACGGTATTCTTCCCGCACAAAGAGGAACCCGATTGCCCCGTCATCGTGGGTTATGGCCCAGGCCACGGGCTCATCTCCGTGGAAAATTGCCGCTGAGTGTCCCCGGGCAATGCGGTCGCGGGTGTAGGCCAATGTGGTCAGCTCTGCATAAGGCCAGAGACGGTAGATGGCATCGGCATGCGCCGGCAGAAGCTTGACAGGAGTGGTTCCCGGTTGGGGCAGGGCGGCGCCCTGGGGGAGTTGGAGCCGCAAAGATGCCATCTGCCAATTTATCCGGCGGCCCCTGGCCAGGAGGGGAAGCATCCAGGCCTGGACCAGGGCGAAGTTTTTATCCTGATCGGTCAGAGACCCTGTCATTTCCAGCAGCTCATCCCTGTTCTCGCTCTTGATGTATACCCAGTCCCAATCGCTGGTTCCCTTGAAAAGCAGCGAGGACCCACAACGCAGGAGTTCGGTAATGGGATTGTTCTCCAGGAAATTAATGTAGGCGATATTGCCCTCTATGTCCCGGGCCAGGAAATCGATGGCTTCATGCTTACTGAGATTTTCCATCCTCATACTTGGTCTTCACCTTCCTTAGGCCATTTACCCGTATTGCACCCAAGCGGGCAAGCTACCGAAAGCCCTTGCTATGCATGCTAATTCCACGTGCTGCAATTCAATTCCTCCAATTTCCACAGTCGATGCACCGGATTATATGGAGGCTGTGGGGTTTGAGGCCTGGCTGACAAGGCAGATGTTGTGTTGGCCAGAATTTATAGGGAGCCTGTGCCTAGGCTCCTTTTTTCTGGAATGTAATCCATATCTGCAACATTTAGACAAATTGAGCAATCCGGAATTACCGGCAGGATAAATAAGTGTAATTGTAGAATATTGTCAGCAACTCTATTTTCTGGGGGAAATCACATTATTCCCAACTTAATTCGCCCACGCTTCCACCCAGGGGCGCTGGGCCTTTATTACCACATACTTTTCTAGGGGGGGTAAGGTGAAAAAGTTAATCGTTTGGGGCCTTATATTTTCCTTCTTGTTCGGGATAACCGGTTGCTCGAAGTCAATAGAATTGGAGTCAATCGTCCTTGACCCTGAGGAACTTGTCCTGGAGATCTCACAGTCGCGACAACTCAATATTTCTTTTGTTCCAGAAAGCGCCGAAGCCACAGATATAACATGGTCGTCCAGCGACGGCAGTGTCGCCAGTGTAGATTGAGACCGGGATAGTAACAGCGGTTTCCCCGGGGACGGCAGTCATCACCGCAACCGGTCCCAATGGGGTTGCCGCTCACTGCACCGTTACGGTCCCGGTCATCCCGGTCACAGGCGTCTCTCTGGAAGGATCCCTTACCGTAACGACGAATACATCCCACCGGCTTTCTGCTACCCTGATCCCGGAGCACGCTTCCAACCCGGCGCTGTCCTGGACTTCCAGCGATACAGACGTGGCAATTGTCGAAGCCGATGGAACTGTAGTCGCCCTCTCACCGGGAACCGTCATTATCACTGTTACAACTGAAGATGGCGGCCATACGGCAGAGTGTACTGTCGATGTAAAAAGCGCCGTTGAAAAGGTAGCTTTAGATAAACATACCCTTAACCTTGCAACCACCGAAACTGCACAGCTTTCTGCCGTTGTCAGTCCCCCGGACGCGCTTCAGGATGTCGTCTGGAGCTCCAGTGACGAAGGGGTAGCCACTGTGGACGATTCCGGACTTGTTTCCGCCAGGAACGAAGGCACTGCTGTTATTACCGTTACGACGCCTTGCGGACGTACCGACAGTTGCACCGTTACAGTGACCAGGGTAAAAGTCACCGGCGTCAAAATCAATCGCTCATCACTAAAACTCGCCACCGGGGATTTGGCGCAGTTATCCGCCACAGTGTCGCCGGCAAATGCCGCTGAAAAATCTGTATCCTGGCAGTCCAGCAATCCCGACGTTGCAACTGTAAACGCCTCTGGTAAATTGACAGCGGTCAGTCCCGGTCAATGCACTGTTACTGTCAAGACTGTGGACGGCGCCTACACCGCAACTTGCGCTGTTACAGTATTTGCTCCTACCGGTAAACCCGGCAACTCCATCGGCAATCTCGTGAACCTGGGGACGTTCGCCTATCATGATGGCTGGATATATTTCTCGAATCCTTATGACGACCTCAAACTGTATAAAATCCGGGCCGACGGCGGCACCGCGTACAAATTAAGTAATGAATACGATACCAGTGGTATCAACATCGTTGATGGGTGGATATATTATCAGGCGGTTTCAGGCAGAAATCACAGGATTTTTAAAATCCGCCCTGATGGAAGCGGCAAGCAAATGCTTGTCACTCTGCCCCGGTCTGTCGATGCATACGGCAATGTAGGCGGACTAGGGAGAATGATGGTCATGGATGGTTGGATTTACATGGGAAATACAAATACAAGATATCGAATCGACGGCTCCGAAAAGCAGGAATGTCATGACCCGTTTCGGTCGGCCATCGTTGACGGATGGCTCTACACCTCATCGGAATCTGAAATTTACCGCATCCGAACCGATGGAGGCAAAAGGGAAATCTTATACCGAGGGAGAAAACATATTGTTTTCTTGCATATAATTGATGGATGGATGTATTTCGAGGATTGGAATAGTGTGAACCGTTTGAAGCTCGGCGGCACCCAGGTTGAAAAGCTGATAGAATTTGAAGGCAGATTTGAAAGTATGTTGGTAGATGAAGGCTGGATTTACATCTTGGAGCATACTGGCCCAGAAAAGATGAATATACTGCGTATACGCACTGACGGAAGCACACCCCAAAAGTTAATTGCCGATGAAAATCTCCCCCCCATATCCTGGTTGCAGGTTGCCGACGGCTGGCTATATTATCGGACCAGAGCCTACACCACCAGAGGGAGTAGCATAGGAGACTATATGCGCCTGCGCCTGACAAACAGCGATATCAAGGAGCCCTTTGCGGCCTACCCGGTCAGCGGCCAAATTGTCGACGCCAATAATCAACCTGTCTGGACTAGATATCTGGTAAAATATACCGGCAAAGACCTGGCAACCAATTCCAACAGGGATATGTATGCCGAGAATGGAAATATCTATGTTCTCCTCTATCCCGGAACATACGTAATTCAAATTGAAGTGAGCTTTCTGGAATATTTTGAATATGAGTTTGTAGTCGACGGCCCGATTTCCGATTTGAGGATAGTATTGCCCTAGCTTTTCCCACCACAGTCCATCACTGCAGACTGATCGCCTGGTAAAGAAGGCAAAAGCCGATGTGCGGTTCCCCGCATCGGCTTTTGCTTTTCATTATGCTCAGGATAAGCCAGGATTTTCTTTTTACCACCGTTTTCTACTTATTATTATGGTTATCCTCTGCCTGCTGAATGAAATAATGCTTACAGGCAAGGGTCAGCAACAGCTGTTTCTCATAATCGCTGATGTCGCCGATAATGCTCTCAATTTGCTTGACCCGATTATAAACGGTATTTCGGTGCAGGAATAGAGCTTGTCCTGTTGCGGAGATATTGTATGAGTTTTCGCTAAGGGCCATTAAAGTTGCCAATAGCTCGGTGTTCTGACGTGCATCTGCTTCTGCAAGAGGAGAGATAAGGGTCTGGCAAAGATGGTTCAGGACATAGTGGTTTTGATTGTCGTTCAGGAAAAAATCGAGGAAGTAATCTTCAAATAAAAATTCCTGTCGCTCCGGATATAATCTCATACCGAGATAGAGAAGCGTGGTAGTGTGAAAGGCTGCTTGATTTAAGTCTAATAGGCTATGGCAGGGTGGGCTCATGGCTATTATTGTGTCGTCAAATCCAAGGCAGCGGCGAATAGTGGCAAAGATTACTTGCACAGCTGAAGGATACTCTAAGTTAAATGTCTCAGGATTACATATCCTGCAGAAAATTAATGTATTACCCTGCATGTCCGAACCTAAGCAACAAGTTTCAACATCTGCAGCACGATCAATAGCGCTACTCAGTTCTGACAGCTTCTCCCGAGTAACAGGAGAACTGCTGCGGGCAACTATGATGTATCGCAGGCAGTTCAAGAGCACGCCAAATTTTGAAGCATTAACGCGAATATCCTTCTCATCGCTTAAATCTCCCCGGATAATTGCGCCAAAAAAACCGTCTAAGGAGCTAAAGCGAAATTTCGAGGAATCGCTGGCTGCCAGGGTATTTAGCAGTGGCCTTGATATTTCCCTATAACTAAAATGCATGGGAATGCGAATTATTGGGAAGGAATTTTCCTCTGCAATTCTGGCTACCCGTTCCGGAATAGACTTTACATACCGACCTAATTTTATGCCGAGACCCGAGCAACCTCGGCGAATCAATGTGCGGACCAGCAGTTCGAGCAGGGCTTCATCAGAAGCAAAACAGTAGCCCGTCGTTATTATAAAGTCATTGGCATTAGTCCAGTGCATACCTTCGGGAATCTCGACAACATCGATATAGGCGACGCGACGGCTAATTCCTGTTTCTCCATGTAATACGGAAATTTGCTCGTCAAGGCGAAGGATATCTTCTACTATCATTGCTTTGCCCCCTTTGCCCATTCTATTGGAATTATATCAGAGTTATTGTGCACCATGCACAATAAAACCAGCTTTTTTTGTGTTTACTTATCTTGTAAAGGTTTAAAGGCTTAAATTAAAATTTAAAGTAACAATATTGTAATATTAGAGTAAGAATATTGCCAAACCTGGTCAGTGTGCTTGGACTTTTGCTGGAGAATTGAGCCAGTTGAAGGGAGGTATGGACTGAATGGCCTGCTTACCACACGGCATAGTCTAGCACACCAAACCGCCCAACTTCTTTTGCCATTGTAGGAAAGATTTTGTATAGCTGCATGCCATGCAGGAGGTTCCAGTGCTCAAAGATGTTAGCGGTGGGCACCAAGTTGCTTGCTTTTTATTTGACTAATAGAAGAAAAGCCTTCTGTAAATTAATTACAGGCGAAAGACCTCATTACTGAAAGGGGCAAGCTATGAAAAAACAGGATCTACTGGCGCTTGTAGATAAAAAGGCTCTCCGAGCAGTTGAATTGCGCAGGGATATCCACCAATATCCCGAATTGAGTGGGCAGGAATGGCGGACAAGTGAGCTTGTGCGCAAAGAACTGGATCGGCTGGGTATCCAGTATCAATCTTGGCCGGACTATACCGGAGTTGTGGGTTTAATTCCCGGTGCTGGCCAGGGGCCAGTTATTGCCCTGCGTGCAGATATGGATGCTCTACCTATCCTGGAAAAAAGGACAGAACTGCCCTTTTGCTCAAAGATCCCTGGGGTTATGCACGCTTGCGGCCATGATGTCCATACCGCGATTTTGTTAGGTGCGGCAGCTGTGCTGAAGGAGCTGGCTCCTCGTCTCCACGGCACTGTGAAATTACTGTTTCAACCCAGCGAGGAAAGCGGAGATAATGGCGCCGCACGCATGGTGGACTTAGGTTGTATGGAGAACCCCAAAGTGGATAAGGTGTTTGGCATCCACGTGGATGATAGTCGCGAATGTGGGCAATTGGGCACCAAGGCTGGCGCCATCAATTCAGCTTCCGATCATTTTCAGGTTACGGTCTTGGGCAAATCTACCCATGGCACCAAACCCCAAAAGGGAGTAGATGCCATACATACTGCCTGCCAGATGATTATCAATCTATATACCATGATGTCGCGCAGGCTCAGCGCCCTGGATACTGTGTCGGTTAATGTCGGGACCATCTGTGGTGGATCGGCAGATAACATCATTTGCGATAAAGTTGAATTCGGTATTTCCCTACGCACCGTCAGCAATGAAATTCGTTCTTACATGCATGAGGAAATACGTCAGCTGCTGAAGGATACTGCGCGTTTGAATCGCGCCAAGGTGGAGATCTCCTTGCGCGAAGGGGCAAGAAGCCAATTCAATGATGAAGGCTGCGTCCAATTGATTGAGAGTGTGGCTGACCTGTTGTACGGGAAAGGCGTTTACGAGACGAACCCTCACCCGTCTATGGGTTCTGAGGATTTTTCCGAATACTGCAGGGACGGCACGCCTGGAGCGTTGTGGGAACTGGGCGTTCGTAACACAGAAAAGGGATGGACGGCAGGGCTGCACAATGATCAATTCTGTCCTGACGAAAGGGCAATACCCATTGGCATTGCAATGCAAAGTGCGATTGTGTACCAACTGCTCAGCAAAGATGGACTTGAGGAGTAGGTGCATTAGTGCACTCCAGTAAAGCATTAAGCAAGATAACATAACATGAGATAGAATGCGGGTGTTAAACATGATAATTAATCGAGAAACCGGGACTTGGGCTGTATACGGTGGAATGTTGTTGGGCGGTGGCGGCGGCGGAGATATCCAGGAGGGGTTGCGCATACTCGACCTGGCTCTTTCTTATGCCCAAGAAATACCCCTTCGCCCTCTGTCCGAGATTGACCCTCAGGCAATCATACTGACTGCCTCCCTGGTTGGTTCCCCGGCATCCAAGGAGCGGTATGTGGCTCCAGCCCATTACCAGCGAGTGTATCAGATATTCCGCCAGCAGTATCCCGGAGAAATTGGCGGGATCATCACCAACGAAATGGGGGCGCAAAGCAGTACCAATGGTTGGGTGCTGGCCGCCATGACCGGTCTGCCCCTAATCGACGCCCCTTGCAATGGCCGGGCCCATCCCACTGGAGTGATGGGCGCCCTGGGGCTCGCTGAGGAAAAGGGATACCGCTCCATTCAGGTCGGAGTCGGGGGAAGAGAGCACAGAGAGACAGAAATCTATGTCTCAGGCGATTTGGGTACAGCTTCTTCCCTAATCCGCAGCGCGGCATCGGCAGCAGGCGGATTTGTCACAGTGCTGCGCAATCCTGTAACTGCCGATTATGTGGCTAAACATGCGGCTGTTGGCGCCCTTTCCCACTCGATTAAAGTGGGACAAGTACTCTACCGGGAATTGGGTAATGCCGATGCAGTTGTAGAGGCCTTGGCAAACACCCTGGGGGTTCAAGAGATTTGCCGGGGTGTGATTTCAGACCATGACCTAAATATCACCGAAGGTTTTGATTTAGGAACCCTGACCATAGAGACCGATGGCCTTCCCGTAGACAATCTCTTTCTGGAATGAATACATGACTGCCGAGCGAGGCGGGGTGCGGCTTGCCACTTTCCCCGACTTGATTGCAGTCCTGGATGGCGAAAGCGGGCTGCCGCAAACCAGCGCCATGGTCCATGTCAATCAGGAGGTAATCCTGATTAAATTGGGATATGAACAGTTGCTGTTAGGGAGTAGCATGCGCAACCGCAGGTTATTCGAGGAAGCAGAGAGATATCTCAAAAGGGATCTGGTAAAGTATGTCTTCTAAAGTCACCATCGGCTGTCTGACCATCGGGCAATCCCCCAGGCCGGAAATCATTAATGAATTAGCGGACCTGTTGCCCCGGAATTGTCGCTTGACGGAGCTGGGTGCGCTGGACGGGCAGAGCCCAACTCAGCTGTTGAAAGCAACCCCCGTCGGTAACGAAGCCTTTTATGTTACCCTCCTAAGCGACGGGACGGAAATTAAAGTTTCCAAGCTTGCCCTGGAGGGGCTGATTCGCAACAGTCTTGAAGAGCTACAGCGCCGGGGCGCAGATTTGGCGGTTCTATTGTGCACTGGTGAGTTTCCGCCTATGGCAACGAAAATTCCTTTTTTTCGAGGCAGTGAGATAACCAAGGCGCGGGTGAAGCAAGAATATTGCGGGCAGAAAATCGCCGTGGTGGTTCCCGATCCTGACCAAGCGGCCCACATGTCCCAGCGATGGCTAAATTTAGGCATTCAGCATGACATCTATGATTGCTCTCCCTATTATGAGACGGAGCAAAGCCAAAAGCTCTGTGCCCAGCTGCGTAAGAGCCAAGTTGACTTCATCGTGCTGGACTGCTTCGGCTTTACCCTGGAAATGGCAAACTGCTTCCGCCAACAGACTGGAAAGCATGTGCTGCTTCCTCGGGAGATAGTTGGAGAGTACATCACCAGCTATATAAAGACCAACATGAAGTAGGTATCTAATATCTGGTGAGCATTCTTCTCAGTGATAGATATGTTCACAATAGCTTGCCGGTACTATCTAATCCGGCGGGTTATAACCCCCTATCTAGCGATATGCGGCAACGCCTAACGGTGTTGCCGCATATTGCGTATTGCTGACATCTTTTCCTCCTGGCTACCAATGTTCCCTCCTGTCATGCAGGCCTTGTACTGTGCTTTGCAACGAGCCCCGCAAAGACAGAAATCACCGGCTGAAGGCGGAGCTAATCAGCTGAAGCAGCGCAGGCCTATTCAGGAGGGGGGGGTAACAAGTAGGTCCACAGCACGACAAACAGTGCGATGAATGGGGCGAAATTATGCAAAATAACGTACGCATTTATTGCTTTGCATCGTGCTCCGTGATATTTTATGTTTAGGAGGTGTTAATATGACATCAGTTGATAGCACTGTAATAACCGCAACTGAGTTCAAGCAGAATCTGGGAAAGTATTTTGCTTTCGTGGAAGAGCAGAATGAGGTTGTGATTACCAAGAACGGCAATAAAATTGCCAGGCTCACTCCTTATGTTACAGATATTGAGCAGTATTTTCTTTTAAGAGAAAAAGCCCTGGACTACCAATATGGTGGAAAAAAGGTTTCTTATGAAGAATTCCTGGAAATCAATGAAAAGAGCACTCTGAGAATGGAGCTTATCAATGGCGAGATCTATTTGCTGTCATCTCCGAACATCGTGCATCAGGAGCTTCTGGGCCGCTTGCACCTGCTATTTAACGAATACTTTACTGGCAAGAAATGCAGGGTTTTTCTTGCGCCCTTTGATGTCCATCTGAAAAAGAAGGGCATGAAAACCCCCGATGTCGTTCAGCCTGATGTGCTGGTAGCCTGTGACCTGGAAGACAAGGTAACTGAAAAGGGACGGTATATGGGAACGCCGGACTTGGTGGTTGAGATTCTCTCCGAAAGCACGAGGAACAAGGATATGATTGACAAGTTGAACTCGTACATGTTGTCCAAGGTCAGGGAATACTGGCTCGTCGACCCCAAGCAGGAGACAATCATAATCTATAGCTTTGAGAATAATGAAATCGATAGGCTGAAGGTGTTTGAGAGAGGGAGTATTGCCCGCTCCATGATATTTGATGGGCTCTCAGCCGATATTGATATCCTGTTCAGCGACCTGGTATGGCACTGACAGCAAATATCTTTTGCTGCCCCGACAGGATATAAAAAGCGCGGCTGGAGGGATTGAGGACAGTATTGCCTTAGCTTTACCCACCAGAGTCCATGTAGACAGATTGTGTACTAAGCCTGTTCAAGAAGGTAAAAGCCGATGCGCGGTTCCCCGCCATCGGCTTTTATTATTATCTGCTTCGCAAGTAGTTTGCGATGAACTGTTCTACATCTCCCGGGGCAGAAGTACCCTCTTCCCCGTGGGCGAAAGTATCCCCCCTTCCAGCTAGAGCAGACGCAATCCGACATTGTCCTGTCTCGCCATAGAGCGGGCAATGGTAAAGCTTGTGTTCTATTTGCCGATTAGCTCAAACACGATGCCTGCCTGCATCTTCATGCCGGTGGGAACTGTCTCGGGGTCGGCATCGTATTCCGAACTGTGGGTGGGCGCGGTAAATCCCAGTTCTTCATTGCGGCTGCCCAGCTTGTAAAAGGCGCCGGGCACTTCGGTGCAGTAGTAACAAAAGTCTTCGCAGCCCATGAAGGGACGCTCAACATAGCTGAAGGATTCCGGCCCCAACACCTGCTCGGCCACCGAGCGAATGATCTCGACGCATTCCGGAGAATTTTGCACGCTGTCATAGTCGGGTTTGCCCTCCACCTCGGCCTGGACGCCGTGCATGGCGCAGGCATGCACAATAATGCCGCGCAGGGCGTCGTTGGCCCTTTGCCGGGCCTCGCGGGAGATGGTGCGCACTATTATCGAGAGGGTTGCCTCGTCGGCGATGACATTGCTGGCGACGCCACCGGACAGTTTGCCCACCGTGATGACCACGCTGTCATGGGGGGAAACCCGGCGGCTGACCACCGTCTGCAGCTCCATGACAATACTGGCCGCCGCCACGATGGCGTCATTGCCCAAGTGGGGCGCACAGCCGTGGGCCTTCTGGCCGCGGATCCTGACGTTGTATGTATCGCTACTGGCATATAAGGCGCCGGCCTTGGTGCGCAAGGTCCCGCAGGGAATGGCGTCGTCGACGTGCAGGCCGAAGACATAGTCGACATCGGGATTCTTCATGCATCCGGCGGCTATCATCCGCTTGGCCCCGCCCCAGGTCTCCTCGGCTGGCTGAAAGAACAGCTTGACATTGCCCCGCAGGTGCTCCCGGGCATCCTGCAGCACCCGGGCGGTGCCCAGAAGGATTGCGGTATGGACGTCATGGCCACAGGCATGCATCACGCCCTCGTTCTGCGACCGATAGGGCTTGTCTGATCTTTCCGTAATGGGCAGGGCATCCATGTCGGCCCGCAGGGCGATGGTCTTGCCTGGGGTCGCACCCCGGATGATGCCCACCACTCCCGTCATGCCCGGCACCGGGTAATACTCGATGCCGGCTTCCTCTAAGCTGGCCTGAATGAATTTCGAGGTTTCAAATTCCTGGTCACTGAGCTCGGGATGGCGGTGCAGATGCTCCCGGGCCGCGATGGCAAAACTGCGGTGCTTTTCCACCAGTGAGTGCAACATACTGTTCCCCATGCTTCACCTCTCGCCTTTCTTCTGGTTAAGCACATTTTACCATAGATAGCTCTTGGCGGGTCAGATAACCCAAGATTTTCTCGCAAGGGGAAGAGGCACGCCGCATAAACCTTCCTAAAGCAGGGATTTGGTAAAATATTGTCGAATGTTGTACTATCTCGGATTTCTGGAGGGGATTATATGCATCTCAACTTAGAGCAGAAGCGACTGATCACCGCCACCCCCAGCGGCGCCACGCTGGTGCGCGGGGTTGCGGGCTCCGGAAAGACCACTGTTGCCGTGCATCGCGCGGGCTATCTCCTGAATAATTACTGCCTGGGCGAATCCGACCGGGTGCTTTTGGTTACCTATAACAAAACCCTGGTCAAGTACCTGCGTCATCTCTATGAGAAGGTCAATGTCGAGGAAGGGGCATATGTCAACCTCTTTGGCCCCAGCCAATCTCAGGTGGACATCACGACCATTGACAGCATTTTCTACCGCTATTATTGCAGCCTCTTCCCAAAATCCCAGCGCCGGGAACAGCTGTACGGCAATAACAACAAGAAGTACCAGGTCATCAGGAACTGTATAGCCGAGTTGGCCAAGAAGTTTGAGGATACCAATATCTTGGACCCCAAGAATGCCAGCTTCCTCTTGGATGAGATAGATTGGATTCGCTCCTGCAATTATATGGAGTTATCTGAGTACCAGAATGTCGACCGCCTGGGTCGCCAGAGCTTCACCCAATCTGAAGGTCCCCAGCGGTTGCGCAAGAATTCCAGAACCCGCCATGCCATCTTCGAGCTGATGCTGGCCTACGATGCCCGTCTGGAGGAAGAGGGGCTCATCGACCCTAAGACCAGGGACATCCTGGTCTTAAAGAAGGCCCAGGAGCGACCTGAGCCGAAGTACACCCATATCATCGTCGATGAGAGCCAGGACCTGACCCGGGTGCAGCTGGAGTTTCTCAAGCTGTTGTACAAGCCGGGAGATTATTCCAGCCTCTTCTTCGTGGCGGATACCGCCCAGAGCATCTATCCCCATTCCTGGTTGGTGCGGGGGCGGAGCTTCACCAGCTTGGGCCTGGACCTGACGGGCCGTGGCAATGTGCTGAGCAAGAACTACCGGACCACCACCCAGATAGCCCAGGCAGCCTACAGCCTCATTGAGGAGAACACAGAGATTGTCGAGGACGAGTACTATGTGGAGCCGGCTCTCCTGGACAAGCAGGGCCAGTATCCGGTGTACACGCACTTTACCTCCGAGCAGGAAGAAGCGGAATATGTTGCCCGGGAAATACACCAATTGCTGAATACATACCGCCCCGGCGAAATCATCGTCATCGCCCGGCTCAATCGGCAGCTGGAAATGGTCCAGCACGTACTGGAGGAACAGGGCCTGACCTGCCAGCTCTTGAAGGATCGGGAGGCCAGTTTCGACGAAGACTGCATCAAGCTGTTGACCATCCATTCCATCAAGGGCCTGGAGTTCAAGGTCGTGTTCATCATCGGTCTCAATGATTCCGTCATTCCCCTCATCGCCTACACCGAGATGGACGAAGGTATGCAGGAGATTACCGAGCGCAAACTCTTATATGTGGGGATGACCCGGGCTGCTGAGCTCCTGTACATGTCTTCCTGCGCCCAGCCCTCCCGCTTCCTAAAGAGCATCTCCCCCCAGTACCTGCGCCTGTCCAGCGGCAGCCGCTTCAGCCATCTGTACAATATCCGCCCCGATGAATACCAGTTCGCCGAAAAGATCCTGGACATCTACAGCAAGGAAGAGAAGGTCAGGCAGTGGCTGCTCCGGGAGTTGCAGGAAAAGTACAACTATCCCCGGGCCCTGTTGTCGGTGGAGTACAAGGTCAACAACATGTCCCGCACCGGCTCGGTGGACATCTGTATCCAGGTAAGCCGGGACGGCAGGCTGGTGCCCTATATCTTCTGCGAGGTCAAGGCCCCCGGCAGCGGCACAAGCCAGGCCCTGGACCAGCTCAAGAGCTATATGAGCAATGCTAAGCATTGCCAGTACGGCCTGGCCACCGACGGCAGGGATATGGTCATCATCGATGCCGACTTTAATCCCGTTGACGACATCCCGGCCTTTAACCGGTTCATGTTGCCCAGCACCATGGAAAGATACAGCTTCCACTGCTTCACCAGCAAGCGCAAGTTCAACCTGGTCAGGGACAGCAACCTGTCCCAGGAAGTGATAGTAGAAACCGCTGCCGGCAGCGAGGCCTACAGTGGAGACAAGTTGAAGCTCATTCCCACCTATGAGGGGATTGCCGCCGGCCAGCCCATCTACATGCAGGGCAGGAGCGAGGCCAGGTTCTACCTGCCCAGCGAATGGCTGCGGGGCAGGGAGAACTGCTACCTCCTCCAGGTCAAGGGAGACAGCATGATCGAGGCCGGCATAGATGATCAGGACTATGTCCTTATTCAGCACCAGTCCACCGCCCAAAACAGGGATATCGTGGCCGTGGCCATTGACGATGAGGCCACCCTCAAGCGGTTCGTGCGCATGGGGGATTCGGTGTTGCTGATGCCGGAAAACCCCAAGTATGAGCCCATCCAGCTCTCGGACAACCAGGCCAGAATTGTGGGCGTGGCCATTGGGCTGCTGAAGAAAGAGAGTTAAAGAGCCCAGGACCAGTACAGCATGCAATAAAGGATGGGAAAGAGATATGAATAATTTTTGGCTTGCTTTTGCGCTGACAACCTTTGCCGGGTTGAGTACAGGTATAGGAAGCTTGCTCGCCTTTTTCACCAAGAAGAGCAATACCAAGTTCTTGGCGATCAGCCTCGGCTTTTCGGCAGGGGTCATGATCTATGTATCCATGATCGATATTTTCTTTAAAGCTCAGAGCAGCCTTATTAATGAACTGGGCCCTGAAAAAGGCCGATGGGTAACGGTACTTGCCTTCTTCGGCGGCATGTTCTTAATTGGCATCATCGACAGGCTGATCCCCAGCTCTGAAAACCCCCATGAGCTCCACTCGGTTGAAGAAATATGTGAAGATTGCCCGGAAGACAGTCACCATATTGAACAGATCAGGAAACGAGAAGAAGCGGAAAAAAACCAGAAGCTCCTGCGCATGGGCCTTTTCACCGCACTTGCCATTGCCATTCACAACTTCCCTGAAGGCCTGGCCACATTTGTCGCTGCCCTGCAAGAACCGAAAGTGGCAATTCCCATTGCCATAGCGATTGCGATTCATAACATTCCTGAAGGAATAGCAGTATCCGTCCCCATATTCTATGCCACCGGAAGCAGAAAGAAAGCCTTTTTCTATTCGTTCTTATCCGGGTTCTCCGAACCCATAGGCGCCCTGGTAGGCTACCTGATATTATTGCCCTTTATGAGCGACCTTTTAGTGGGGATTATCTTTGCCCTTGTGGCGGGCATCATGGTCTTTATTGCTCTGGATGAACTGCTCCCGTCGTCGCGGGAGTATGGCGAACATCATCTGTCCATCTATGGCCTGGTTGTTGGCATGATGGTAATGGCCGTCAGCTTGCTGATATTTGTCTAGGCATAAGCATGGCGATGTTGCAAAAAGGGAAGGCATCTTAGTTGAACAAGCCTTCCCCTTTGTTTTAGTTGAAGCCCTGATAGAGATAGGGACATTGACTGTTCCATAGCACAGTGGGGCTGTGAGAAACATCGAAGACTGCAAATTATCGGATTCCAGGGGCTGCTGAAGAAAGAGATAGGGTAGTTGTTATGCTCGCCCCAAAGCCGCATATCTAGAGTATGATTACATTAGAACGAGTCAGCTAATGAGAGGGGCAGAACTTTTAATGAAAGACTTTACCATTCGCTTGGCCCGTTTAATATTAGGGCTGCTCCTGTATGCCTTGGGGATTGCCAGCACTCTAAAAGCCCAGTTAGGCTATGCACCCTGGGATGTTTTCCATGTTGGTGTTGCCATGACCACGGGTATAAGCATTGGCACTGCCACAATTATCGTCGGAGTCGTTATTATAGCTACCGTCATGCTGCTAAAAGAAAAAATCGGCCTCGGAAGCCTGGCAAATATGCTATTGGTAGGCGTTTTCCTGGATGCAATCCTTATGCTTAACATTTTACCTTCTGCAAACTATTTGTTTTCGGGGCTCCTTATGCTGATAGCCGGCTTATTCTCCATTGCGTTTGGTTCGTATTTCTACATCAGTTCAGCCTTTGGTGCTGGACCAAGGGACAGCCTCATGGTCGCTCTGGCCAGAAAGACCGGGTTGCCCATAGGGGTATGCCGTGCTGCTGTTGAACTTGCTGCCTTGTTCTTTGGCTGGCGTCTAGGTGGGATGGTTGGCATTGGCACAGTCTTATCTGCCCTGCTAATTGGGTTTTGCGTCCAGTTGGTATTTAAGATATTAAAGTTTGATGCCACGGTAATCCGGCACCAGACCCTCAGGGAAACCTATAAAGCTATCCTATCGTCCCGGGTGCATAACAAGGGCAACGACTAATGTGCCAAGGGCACCTCGATTTAATGTGGAAATATGTATGCAGGAAATCATCTAATAGCAACTGCCCCTTGGGGGTCGTTGCTATTTCTGTACAGGGGGAGAGACCGTGATAACCCGCTTCGAGTCCATCAATAAACATAAAGTATGGCTGATGTGGCGCACAGCTATTTATCCTGACCCACAATCAACAAATCTCCTGGCAGGTCGGGGCCTGGTTTGAAAATGATATGAACATAGATACATCGGCCAGCTATTATAAGCCAAATTGCACCGCCACAAGCAGTGGTCGCAATTCAAAGTTGGTGATACTAGATGATTAGCCGTATTAGATGCAACCAACCTAACTAAAGGGAGGGAAGAAAGTGATATCTGTCGCCACCTGGAACATGGATTACTGGAAGCGCAAGAAGGAGCAGCGCCAAGCGGCCTGGACCTATTTAACTGAAGAAATTCGCCCCGACATTGCCTTACTCCAAGAGTGCAAGCCGCCTCCTGTCATGAATAGGGAGTATAATATTATTTACCATGAAATAGGTGGTGCTAGAAATTGGGGGTCGGCGGTGCTGGCCCGCAGTTATACCATAAAGGAGGTCGAATTTGAAAACAGCCACCCCGGTTGTGTGGTGGCTGCAGAAATAGAAATACTAGGTATCACTTTGACAGCAATCAGCGTATACGGGATGTTGTGCAAGCATAATTACGCAACTACGACGATGCACAGAATCCTTTCCGACTTGACTCCTTTAATCCATGGCCAGCGGAATAGACGCACTTTCATAATGGGTGGCGATTACAACGTAAGCACTCAGTGGGACGAACGCTATAAGCACCGCGATCCTTCTCACCAGTTGGTTTTCGACAGGATTGAGGATTTCAGATTGGTGAACTGCACTCTTCAATACTTCGGAAAGCACGTTCAGACCAACCACCATGCTAGGAGCAATTATCCATGGCAGAATGACTATCTGCATGCTTCAAAAAAGCTCGCGGCCAAGTTGGTGTCATGCGAGGTATTTGGTGAGGAGGAGATAAGAGAGTTTAGTGATCATTTGCCCGTATTAGCTCATTTTGCTTTCTAGTTTTCAATTGCCTCTAAATCGAATTGAAAAGCCCCGGAGGTAAAGTAGGATGGAGGAATGCTATGGGTATTAAAGATGTTATTGTGAGGAATGAAGCTGCAATTAAACAGTACCTTGAACTTGGGTATGTAAATGAAAAGGATCTACTCAAACGTCAGTAGTGTGTGATATTGTCTGTAAAAGTGGATCCTTAATTTAAAGGGCCATCGCCCTCTGGTAAAATGGAAGTGTCAGAAACAACCAATTACTGGAGGGATTGCGATGACCCGTATTAATCTTACCTTATCCGAGGAAACTTTGCACCACCTAATTTCCGGGGATGATAAAGGAATTTCTATGTTGCTGAGAGAGGCCCTGAACCAGATTCTAGAGCACCAAAGGACTGAGCAGATTGAGGCTGCCCGTTATGAGCGAACCGAAACTCGTCGGGGTTTGCGGAACGGCTACAAGCCTAGAAAACTTAACACCCGGGTAGGGACCCTAAACCTTCGGGTTCCCCAAATACGGGATGGCGTTTTTTCTACCGAGCTGTTTAGAAGATACCAGCGTAGTGAGCAGGCTCTAGTGCTTGCCCTTATGGAAATGGTGGTTAATGGGGTATCTACCCGTAAGGTGGCAAGAATCACCGAGGAGCTATGTGGAACTGAGTTCTCAGCTTCAACTGTGTCTAGCTTATGCAAGCAATTAGACCCCATCGTGGAGGGGTGGAAAAACCGCAGCTTGGCTGGACAAGCCTTCCCCTTTGTCCTGGTGGATGCCCTCGTCATAAAGCTTAGGGATAATGGCCGAGTTCGTCCTCATAGTACTATGTTGGCAATCGGGATAAACGCCGAGGGCAACAGAGAGATTTTGGGGTTTCAAGTAGGAGACAGTGAGTCAGAGTCCAGCTGGACAGACTTTTTTAATTCCCTAAAAAACCGAGGTCTATCTGGGATAGACCTGGTTGTCTCCGATGACCACAGAGGGCTTGTAAACGCCGTACAGACCTGTTTCCAGGGGGTAACCTGGCAAAGGTGCCAAACTCACTTTACCAAGAACATACTGGATAAATGCCCAAAATCATTACAGGCTGAATTGAAAGCCAGGCTCCGTACAGTATTTGAGGCGAACGACACCGAAACGGCACGGAAGTTGGCCAAGGGTATTCACGAAGAATATGCTGATAAAGCCGCTAGGGCTGTAGAGACTCTGGACCAGGGGTTTGAGGATGCCATTGCGGTGCTGGCACTACCTGAGTACTATCGGCGAAAACTAAGGACCACCAACAGCGTGGAGCGGCTCAACGAAGAGATCCGCCGCAGGGAAAGGGTCATAAGGATATTTCCAAATCCTGAATCGGCAGTAAGGCTGATAGGAGCGGTACTGATGGAACACCATGAGGAGTGGAGCGAAGGACGACGATACTTTGACATGAGCTCGTACTGGTCTTGGAAAAAAGAGCAAGAATCAGCCGGTAAAAACGATTGCCGGATAAGTGCATAGATACAGTTTTGCCAGAGGCAATTTTACAGACAAAATTGGACTTGACCGTAGCGAAGATACGCTCGGTATTGACTTATGATTAAATAAATGTTACTGTATATTCAATTTTACTTAGGAAGAAAAATTGGAGGAACAAATGAATATTAAGAAGTATTTTTCTAATAACACTGCAATTTTAACTATTATTTGTATTAATCTGATTGTCTTTATCGCAATAAACGCTTTTCCCAATCTTCGTGAAATTCTTTTATTAAATGCTGATCCCAAAATAATGTTAGAAAAACCATGGACTTTATTTACGGTCTTTTTTTCTCATGAGCTGCTGATACATATTCTATTAAACATGGTTTTGGTTTTTATCTTTGGTACTGAGCTCTATAAAGAAACAAATGCAAAGGTAGTTTATCTTGTTTATATCCTTTGTGGATTTATTGGTAGTTTATCAATCTTTATATATGCTCCTTTAATCGGATATAATGGAGGATTAATCGCAGGAGCTTCTGCAGCAGCGTTTGGGATTGTTGCAACTTATGTTATACTGCAGCCCAATACTATGATATTAGGATCAAAGGCAAAATACTGGTTGATAGCATTATTTATTGTGAATGCTATTTTAACCATAAGAGATCCCTTGGTTTCTGTTGGCGGCCCGGCTCATGCGGTAGGTATTATAGTAGGATTGCTTTTAGGCTTGCTGCTGAAGAAAAAGCAAGTCGCAAAGAGCGGCAATGAGTGACTTTCACATAATACAAGAGATGTAGAGGATAAAGCATGAAAAATCATAGTACTAAAAGAACAACGATTTTGGCAGTACTGCTATCGGTATTCTTATTTCAACAAGCCGCCAGCAAAATTGGTAAATATGTTGCTAATATTTTTGATTACAGCTTAATAGATAGTTATAATGTTTTTGCCTGGATTTCTGTGCACCACATTGTACAGACACTTTTAGCTTTGGTGCCCATTATCATACTATCAAAAATTTATAACATCGATTTTGGTTTCCGTTTAGGAGATAAAAAAACAGGTTTAAAACTTATTAGGATATACACAATTGCGATGTTAGTATATATAACTTTTACATCTGTTATAACCTATTTTGGCAATCAAATTGTTCAATATGATTATCCGTTAACTATGACAAACATTTTAGGCTCATTGGGATTTCAACTTTTCTTGACGGGCCCTTCTGAAGAAATTCTATTCCGTGCTCTGCCGATTTCAATATTCGCTTGCGTTATATCGAGTGAAAAAGGCATAAAAACAGGGAAACTGCACATTTCATGGCCCAATATTATTGCTGCGATATTTTTTGCTCTCGCACATATCAAATGGACCATAAGCCCATTTTCCGTAAGCTTTGAATATATGCAACTGCTATTTTCATTAGTTTTAGGAATAATGTATGGAATCGTATATGAGAAAAGTAAAAGTGTAATCTATCCGATGATAATGCATAGTTTGACCAACGTGGCAGTCGTTGGGGCGGGATACATATTATCTATTCTCAAGTAAATGCTTTTATTCGAATCACTAATGGTATCCGTCAGTCGCACAAAATTATAAAAGCCGCTATTTTAGCGGCTATTTTTATATAACGGAACTTATTGCTTAGTCGACGGTTTGAAAGAAACCTAACCATAGTATATGTTCCCGCTTACTGATAGTGAAAAAGTGTCTCGGACATTTCCGAAAACGGGGGAGGGCAGGGGACATCTACACAATTCTATTAAAGTAAATCAATCCCCCGAAACACGTACTTCTGCACCGGATTCACGTAGAATTTTTGTCCAATACTCAATAAATTCCTTGCCCGAAGGGATGTTATCATCGGTTTTGAGACCAAGTACTCTGCTTTTGCCCACTCCGAGATTATGATAGGGCATGATCTCTGCATAACGATAGCTGCCCATATGTTTTTTTAAAAAATCCCTGAGTGTTTGTTGTAGACTAGTTTTACCGGGAATTGCATGATAGGTTCCCCGGAAATTGCAAAGTAAAATTCCCTGTTTTTGCAGATAGAGAAGGCCATTGCAGCAGCCCCATAGAAACCTACCCTTGTAACGCCAATCACGAGGGAGGTAATTAGGAGGATGCTGACAATGGCGCAAATTAATTGTATCAGAGAAATGTACTTTGAGAAAGGCATGAATTATGCCAGCATAGCAAGAGCCACAGGACATGATGTAAAGACAGTTAAGAAATACATCAACATGAAAGACTTTACTCAACCGCTTCCCAAACCAGCTAAAAAACGCGGGTCTAAGTTGGACAAGTATAAAGAGGAGATAGATAGCTGGTTGGAAGCAGATAAGCAGGCCCGCAAGAAACAGCGCCACACTGCGCGCAGAGTCTTCGATCGGCTGGCTGGAATTTATGGTCCTGAATTCAACTGTTCTTACCGGCTGGTCGCTGCGTATGTAGCAGAACGTAAGAAGGCGCTATACAGTCAGGAAACCCAATTTTTTATGCCTCTGGAACATATCCCGGGAGAGGCGCAAGTAGACTTTGGCGAAGCAGATTTTTATGAGGGCAATGAACTCTGCAACGGCTATTACTTGAATCTCTCTTTCCCCAATAGCAATGGCGGTTACCTGCAGCTGTTCAAAGGGCAGAACATGCAATGCCTGGCCGAAGGGCTGATGAACATCTTTGCCCACTTGGGCGGCGTACCAACCAGGCTCTGGTTCGATAACCTTTCTCCAGCAGTAAAGAAAATCCTGAAAAACCATGGGCGGGAACTGACAGATTCGTTCCTGCGTTTCAAGAATCACTACGGATTTATTGCTGCGTTTTGCAACCCCGAGAGCGGTCATGAAAAAGGCAATGTGGAGAACAAAGTGGGCTACCATCGGCGCAATCTGTTGGTGCCCATCCCCCGGATAGATGACCTAAGAGCATTTAATCGCCAACTGCTTGAGAAATGCGATCGAGATATGCAAAGGCCACATTACAAGAAGGCGCTGCTGATTCAAGAGCTGTTCTTTGAGGACCGAAAAGCGCTGCTGCCACTGCCCGCTGTCCCCTATGATGAATCCGAGATTAAGAAGGTGCGCACTAACAGTTACGCTAAGTTCACATTAAATGATGGGAAGCACACTTACTCCACCGCTCCCCGTTACGCCAACAGCGAAGTATTCGTAAGGTTGACCGCTCATGACGTCATTGTTCTGGACGAGAGCTACAGGGAGGCAATTAGGCACCCCCGCCTCTACGGTAAAGAGAACAAGGAATCCATGGACTGGCTGCCATATTTGGCCCAACTGGCCCGCCGACCTGCGGCCCTAAAATACACCGGTATCTATCCCATGCTCCCTGAACCTATACAGGATTTCCTGGACAACTGCGACTACTCGAGCAAGAAGGAAGCCTTGACAGTCTTGGCCAAGCTCAGCGAGGCAAGTGGGTTTAACAAGGCTACTGAAGCCTTCTTGACGGCCTTGGAACACGGTGTAAGCGATGCCGACAGCATCATAGCTATGTTTAGTCGACTTAACTGCGAAGTCCTAGACCTGGATCCCCTAATCCTGCCGGCCAGTGTTCCCGACATGCCCCAAGTACAAGCTAACGTAGCTGAATATGACCGCTTGTTCTTGAGTGAAGGTGGTATTCATGAAAGCTGAAATTGCTGAGTGCTGCCGCCGCCTTCGCTTAAGCAAGAACATAGCAGAAATCTCCGACCAAGTTGAAGCTGACAGCTACCAGGAGTACCTGCTTAAGGTCCTGAAGCAAGAGGTTGCATACAGGGAAACAACCCGCAAGAACCGTCTGGTAAAACAAGCTGGTTTCTACAACTTGAAAACCTTTGATGGTTACAGCTTTGACGAAATTCGGTTGCCAACAGAGCTCTCAATTGCCGATTTAAAAGAAGTGAACTTCGTCAGGCAACAGAAGAACCTCATCTTCTACGGCAATGTAGGCACCGGCAAGACCCACCTCGCCACGGCCATAGGGATTGAAGCATGCAATAGAGGTCTATCTGTTCGGTTCTTCCGCACAGCAGCCCTGGTCAACCAACTCAGCGATGCACAGAAAAAAGGCGAGCTCAATAAACTTCTGAAACAATTAGCAAAGGCTGATCTGTTAATCTGCGATGAATGGGGATATGTCCCCCTGGACCGAGACGGTTCCAAGCTCTTGTTCCAGGTAATTTCAGACCGCTACGAGCAAAGGAGTGTGATCATCACTACCAATCTTGAATTTAGCAAGTGGGTAAACATTTTCTATGATGAGCAGATGACGGCTGCCATGATCGACCGCTTAGTTCACCACAGCTACCTGCTATTATTCGATGGACAGAGTTACCGGATTAGGAAATCATTGATGAAAGGCTACGCATAAATTCCCTGGCGGGGTTGTTGCAAGGGAAGTTTGCAAACACAGGGAAAAAGAGCTTGCAAAAAACAACTATTTGATTGTCCTGGAGGTAATCATAGTACTCTCCCTCAGTTTCAAATTCCATGGGGCTGTGAAACTGCTTATAGTAGGAGAGGAAATAGGTTAACAGTATGTCCCTATATTTTTGCTCTTTACTTAGGGCTGTAAATTGCTCCTCGACAAACTGAGTTAAATCTATGTTGGTTACGGTAGGCTGTTTCCCTTCGACCTGGGCGATAATTTCTTTACCCAGTTTGTGAAAGGTCATGGCGTCAATATCTTTGCCAGTCTCTTTCTTGATCCGCTCAGACATTTCTGCAGCCGAGGCATTGGTGAAGGACAAAACCAGCAGTTCATTGGGCTGGTAGGAATATCTATCTAACAGATATTTGACCTTGCCGACTATGGTCGTGGTCTTGCCACTACCGGCGCCGGCTATGACGAGATTGTTTATTTCATCCTTAATTATGCATTCCCTCTGTTGGTTATCCAGTGACCTTCCTTCGATATTAGCGAAGAGGGCGTCATAACGCTTTTTTTCCCTGGATCGCGTTGTATTTTTTGCAGATATCATTCAGGGTGGCGCATGTTTGTTTAAACTGGTCAATCTTGAGTTTGTTTCCCGGGGGTAGTTTGCGATACCGCCTGGTTTTTCTGATTCTTTCCTTCAACTCATGGACCGAGGATTTCCAGTCTGCTATGTTTTGTTGATCCATATACCTGGAATAGTCCATAATGCGGCCCAGTGCCTCGAGGGCATCTCGGCATTCCATGGCAATCTCATCCCAGGAACGAATTAGGTCGAGCTTTCGCTGTTTTCTTTTTTGTTTATAGGTGCTGTACCAGGAGGCAATTCTTCTGAACAATATACCCACCCCTGATTGGTAAATTGCATCTACATTCTATCACATTCTTTATTTTATAACCATTTGCCATAACACCTGGGTAGAGGGGGAGGGCAGACAGAATTGGGCAATATGGAAAGTCTGCACAAAGTGGTGCGAAAGGTTTTACTTTCCAGGCAGGACATTTTTTGAATACATTGAATAACATTAAAGAACCTTAATCTGGTAGGATTTTTCCTTAGAGTTATTTTGGGGTAGTTGCCCACTATTCGGGGCTAGCTTACAAGGGGCGTGCTTTGCCTAATACCTTGGGCATTTGCGCAGCAATAACAAAAGTTTATGTCAGGACTGTCTGATATTGTAATTACAGGGACTGGAGGGGGGATAGTATGTTTGGTGAGGCGGACAGGAATGGCCAGTTTATTGGTTGCGCTGGGTATCCCAAGTACAGGAATACTGCACAGGTAAAGTGAATCGCATGTTGCATATATTGTTATAAGTGTAAGTTTGGGGAAAGGGGAGGGAGCTTGTGGCAAGCACATTCAAGTCCAATGACGTACCTATCGCTGAGATTTTAAAGCAGATTGCGAAAGGGGAGACCCAGCTTCCAGATTTTCAACGGGGATGGGTATGGGATGAGGAGCGGATTATTGCTCTTATTGCCAGCATTTCTAATTCATATCCCGTAGGGGCTTTAATGTTCTTAGAGTATGGTGGGGATTCGGTCAGGTTTCACTACCGTAAATTTACGGGGGTAAAAGTGGATAATACTATCCCCAATATTTTAGTATTGGATGGCCAGCAGCGTCTCACATCGATTTACAGTGCGATGTATTCCAGGGATGCGGTTGTCACTCGTACAGATAAAAACAAAGAAATTCAAAGGTTTTTTTATCTTGATATCGAAAAATGCCTGGATACTTCCACTGATCGCGTTGATGCTATTATTTCAGTTCCGGAGGATAAAATAATCCGGTCAAATTTCGGGCGAGTTATCGATCTAGACGTAAGCACCAGGGATAAGGAGTTTGAAAACCACCTGTTTCCGCTGAATATAGTATTTGACTTCATTGAATGTGCTAAATGGCAGAATGAGTACCAGAAATATCACGGGTACTCGCCTGAAATATTGGATCGCTATGCGAGATTTAATGCTGAGATACTGGTGCCAATCCAGACTTATAATGTTCCTGTCATAACTTTGGGTAGGGGGACCCCTAAGGAAGCAGTGTGCCAAGTTTTCGAGAACGTTAATACCGGCGGGGTATCCTTGACAGTGTTTGAACTAGTAACTGCTATGTTTGCAGCAGATGATTTTCGGCTGAGGGATGACTGGGAAGAAAGAAAGGAACGCCTTGTTAATGAATCTGCGCTTTCAGTTTCCAACCTGGATGCAGCCGTATTATCTGTAGTGTCACCCACTGATTTCCTTGTGGCGGCTACCTTGCTTTCCAGATACTACATCAAAGCTCAGGGTGGAGAAGCCGTTAGTTGTAAGAAGAAGGACGTCCTGCGCCTCACGCTTGGTGAATATAAGAACTATAAAGAGCAACTAACTAACGGTTTTATCCAAGCTGCCAGTTTCCTTAAGGAGCAACGCATTTTTTCTGCAAGGGATTTACCATACAGCACACAGTTAATTCCCCTGGCAGTTATATTTACCATTCTGGGCAAGCAGGCTCATGATGTTTTTATTAAAGATAAGATTGCCCGTTGGTACTGGTGCGGCGTATTGGGCGAGATGTACGGTGGCGCCAACGAAACCAGGTATGCCACTGATGTGACTGGTATGATGGATTGGATAAATGGCGGCGAGGAACCGGATACAATTCAAAGAGCATATTTCCAGCCCACCCGGTTGCTTACCTTGCAGACCAGGCTCAGCGCAGCATATAAGGGGATAATGGCTCTGATTTTAAAAACAGGATGCTTGGATTTCATTAGCGGCAGCGCTATGGACTTCACTGTTTTCCTTGATGAAAGCACTGATATTCATCATATATTCCCGAGAGCATATTGCGAGAGCGTTGGGCTACCGAGATCGAGGTGGAATTCGATTGTTAATAAAACGCCGTTGTTCGCGAGGACTAATAGAATTATCGGGGGCAGTGCTCCCAGTGAATACTTGAAAAAAATTGAGAGAGATGGGCGTATCACTAAGGAGCAGCTAGACGATTATGTCGCTTCGCATCTTATCGACGTGTCATGCCTAAGGGAAGACGATTTTGACACTTACTTTATTAAACGGGCAAAAGCGCTTTTGAAAGAAATCAGCTGCGCCATGGGCAAACCCATTGCCAATTTAGGTGGGGATGATGTAATAATCGGCTTTGGCAGCTCCTTGGAGTAGCGAGAATGGGGCCAGGTCCGACCAAGGCTTTTACTCAGATGAAGGAGGGTTGCTATAGGGAGGCCTGGTCGTATTAACCCTCGAGCTTATGCGGAATGTGTACCTAAGGTTTTGGGTGGCAAGGGGCTTATGCAACAGGGATTCAAATGTGTCCTAGAGTTAGCAATGCCATGGCTACTAGAGGTATAGCAGCAGAGGCTGTGTAATGCGGAATGGACGCCAGAGGGGGGTACTTACCTCCATGGCGTCCATTTGATATTTAGTTTATTAGCATGCGTTCCTCCGACAAGGATTCTTGCCACTGGATATCGGAATAATGAGCCTTGCTGAGGGATAGCAGGACTGGGGTATATATTTGTTGAATATGTAAAAGATGCAACATTTGGTTTTGGAGGCAACTTAATGAAACGAAATCCTTCGACAATTTTATGGAATAAACGTGGAATATTAGCAGCAGTTTTACTTGTTCCGATTTTGCCATAAGTAATAATTTTTTTATCAGCATATTTAATAAGCTTATCACCGACCGGCACAGTAACTAACCTGCCATTATCACTTGCAGTGCCCTTAAGAACGCCAATGCCTAACTTCCCACAAAGGATGGGAGTATAGTCAGTTGTTGTAAACTGTATGCGGGTGGGTTGATGCTGCCACATTTATTTATGAAGCCTTTTGCTACAGGACACCTTGCGTCCAGTGTTTAAGCAACTTCAAAAGAATTATTGCAGGATGGGAGGGGAGTATGTGATATCCATTGCCACCTGGAACATGGATTATTGGAAACGCAACAAGGAGCAGCGACAAGCTGCCTGGGACTATTTAACTGATGAAATTCGCCCGGACATTGCCCTACTCCAGGAGTGTATGCCGCCTTCTGTCATTAGCAAAGGATATAATATTATTTACCGGGAAATTGGTGGTACTAGAAATTGGGGGTCTGCGGTGTTGGCTCGCGGTTATCCCATAAAGGAAATAGATTTTGAAAACAGCCATCCTGGTTGTGTGGTAGCTACAGAAGTGGAAGTACAAGGCGTCACCTTAACGGCAATCAGCGTTTACGGAATGCTGTGTAGGTATAATTACGCGACCACGACGATGCACAGAATCCTTTCCGACTTGACTCCGTTAATACATGGCCAGAGGAGAAGCCGCACTTTCATAATGGGCGGGGATTATAATGTTAGCCCTCAATGGGATGAGCGCTATAAACACCGCGACCCCTCCCACCAGTTGGTTTTTGACCGGATCGATGATTTCAGACTGGTGAACTGTACCCTTCAATACTTCGGAAAACTTGTCCAGACCAACCACCATTCTAGAAGCAAATTCCCTTGGCAGAATGACTTTCTGCATGCATCAAAAAAACTTGCGGCAAAGCTGGTGTCATGCAGGGTATTTAATGAAGAACATGTAAGGGAGTTCAGTGACCACGATCCAGTAGTGGCTTATTTTGAGGATTAATAATAAAATGGGGCGGAGTTCGAAGACAAAAAAACGGCCGCTTGCTGTTAGGCCGCACCTGGGATGAAATGCCTGCGCTGAAAACCGGCAATTAGGATACCGGGCGGGCAGGTTTGTCACGGGAGCGTGCTATTGTATATATGTCAGCACAAAGGGAGGTAGATTGTATGTCCCATCTGAAGATATGGCAGCAAGCTCAGAAAAAGGTGGAAGAAACCGTTGCCAGAGTGAAGTCATTCCTTGACAGCTTTTCCCGGGAGCGGGAAGAGTTGCAGCAGCGGATTGCCAAATATCGTGAGGACGTAAAGAATGCGGACAGCAAGGACAGGCAGTTCATGTTGTCCGACCTTTTATGCTGGAAGAAGAGGCCCGCCTGGGCAGACGCATTGAGGATATGAGCACCGGCCTGTTCAGCCCCTATTTCAGCAAAGTCGTTTCCGATGAGGCTATTTACATATCCAAGTACTTTTCGGACCCAGATCATAACCTGGTCAAATTTACATCGCCCGTCGCCGTCCTCAGATACAAAGACGTGGAACAAGTTGGCTATGTCAACGGCATAGCCCACAAAATCAAGGAGAAGCAGATTGTAGACATCGAGGAGGGTACCCTGAGGCGTTTGGAGCACGCCGAGGCCGACACCGTTTTTGTTTACGATTGCAACAGGGTAACCTTTCTCCACAAGCGGCCTGGGGAGCTGCCGGTGAGCAAGGCCAGTTTGGCCGCCCCGCAGCCGGAGAGCGCTGAGGCGGCCGAGCCCAAGAAATATGTGCTGGGCGAGATTATCGCGAAAATGCGGGAAGAGCAGGACCGCATCATGCGGGCGCCCTACCAGGGGGTGACCCTGGTCAAGGGGGCAGCAGGTTCCGGCAAGACCAACATTGCCTTCCACCGCATTGTTTACCTGCTCAGCGAGCATCCCAAGGAGTTCCGGCAACAGGCCATCGCAGTATTTTGTTACAACGTGGCTTTGAAGAAGTATTTGAGCAACATGCTCATCGAGCTGAATATCCCGCGGGTTCAGGTCTTCAGCATCGACGAGTGGCTTTACTCCATCCTCCGGAAGGTCACCAACATTAGCTGGCTAAATTACGATGAAGATACCTGGACCAAGATTGTCAAGACGCGCAAAGAAGTCCTGCCGATCTTGGACGTTTTTTACGCTGAGTACAAACCCCAGCTCCTCAAGACGATAACCGTGGAAGAGGTTGGCGAGGACAGCCTTCTGCGCATCGACGGGCTATGGATTCTCAATTTGCTCTATACCTACCGGCCCTTCTTAGAGCATATCAGCTGGCATGATTCCGGCGGCCCGGTCCGCTATGAGCCGGGGGAAAGGGTGGACCATTCAGATCAGTTTCTCCTTGCCTGGCTAATTCAGAAGCTGGCTCAAGACAGGAATCTCAATGTCTTTGGCTATTACGACCACGTGGTGGTGGATGAGGTCCAGGACCTGATGCCCGTCCAGCTTGCCCTGCTGGACACCCTACACAACAATTCCATGACCCTGGTGGGGGATGTGAGTCAAAGGATTTTCGCCCTGGGCGTGGACAGCTGGGACCAGCTCCCCGTTACCATCAATAGCACCTATGAACTTACTATGTGCCATCGGTCCACCCTGCAGACCCATCCTCTTTGCCAACGAACTGCTGGCAGACAAAGGGGACAATATATATTCAACAAAGGTGGGGAAACAAGGGGAAAAGCCGTGTCTCTTCAGGGCTGCAAACCGTACCGATGCCCTGGACAAGGTTGTTCAGTATGTAAAGGAAATCAAGGGGCGGGAACCCCTGGCCTCGGTGGCGGTCCTCAACTTCCGTAACAGGGATTTGAATTGGATTAATGACAACCTCTGGAAAGCGGGCATTGACAGCTACATTGCCACCAAAGGCGACTGGGAGTTTTCGCCCCGGGTGGCGGTTACCACGTATCACCAGGTCAAGGGTTTGGAATTTGACTACATCTTCATCCTGGGGCTTAACGATTACCAGCAGTTAAAAATCTCCAACATGGACAAGGTTATCTACACTGCGGTGACCCGGGCCCAGAAGCGGGTGTACATTGCTTATTGGCGGCACCTCCCGGATATCCTCAAAAAAGCGGACCCGGAGCTATATGTCCGGGTCTGACAAGGGGCCTTTGCAATACTCAATTCTCCTGGCCGGATTTCCTGTTATCAGCACGGCGCCAACGGCCAGGGACAAGCTGGCAATCGTGAAAGCTGTTACGATTATCAACATTATGTAACATGCAATCTTGTTGGCTACAGAATAATGTACTATTAAACTGACAGAAAGGCTCATCGCCCCGAAAAAGGCACACATTAAGGACAGTCTTTTTAAGAGCGTTATCCTGTCCGCCTTTCCCTCCCTGTTGAAGCTGTTGCGATTGCAACTATGGAACCCAGGCGTTCTGGCATAGAATGCTTTTTTACTGTATTATTTGGTTGCGGGCAAGGGTGCTGAGCGCGGCAGGGTATGTTTAAAGGGTAAAACGGGATGCTGGAAAAGCATCCTTGTTTTTTCATCTGGCAATAGCAAAGGAATTGGGTGGAATTGCTGGTCATATTTTACAAGGATGTCACGATACTCGTGTAGAATTATTGTAACAATAATTGTTCGGGGAGGGGGCCCTATGACCAGGAAGTGGAGTGAGAGTCCGTCGTTTTTTCTCAGACAGCCCTGGACTGGCCGCACTGATTTGCTAACGGAAAGGGCTGCTGAGCTGGCGAAGGAATGGCTCAGGAGAAAAAAGGGTCCGGTTGTCGCCGGTTCCGAGGCTATAAACACAGCTTTGTGCGCAATTGAGGAGTTGAAGAAGGTCAATCAGTTCCTGCGCGTTGCCGTAGTTGTACCGAGCCGCCCGTTAGTTCACCAATGGTCGGAAAGAATCCAGGAGTTTTTCGGCTTCCCCGAAAGGGTAGTGGGCTTAGTTGACGGCGAGCGCAGCGATTTTTACTCCAAGTGGACAAGGATCCTTGTGTGTACTGCTACCCCGGGAATAAACCTGCTTGCGGAAAAGTGCGATTCGTTCATTGGCCAAGACTTGCTTCTTATAGGGCATGATTTGAACCACAGTCAGCTTCATGCTTTGCTGGCAGCTCCCCATGCTTACAGCCTTATTTTACTGGAGGACGACGCGGCGGTGACTGCGCACGATTACTATGGTTGCGAAGATGAAGATTCTGAACCAGTTGAACCATTAAACGAAGAAAGTGCCAGGGCAAGGACAACCGCAACACGATTGCTCGACTGCACCAATTTACAGGACAGCGATGCCTATTTTTCGGCAATGCTCACCAAAGACATGTTAATCGGGGACATTGAGATTAGCGAAGAGGAATTGGACCATCTGGCCAACCTCATTACTGCAGAGTTAAAGAAACCATTTCCGCATATAAAAAGCTCCTTAAGCATTGCTGTATTTCTGGTATGGGCTGGAATCTTGTATTATCAGGAAGGCAATTATTGGGCCCCAATTTATGAAAAACTGGGCTTGCCATTATCCAGTAGTAAATGGCAAGCGATTCTCGGCAATGTTTTTTTAGACGTAATCAGAAATAATGGACTCCTGGAGATACGGGATGGGCAAACCTACGTTACCCCAATTCTTGCCCATGGGTATGTGCCGGATTACTATATGGAGAGTTTTTTCAATGACTTCCTTTGGCCGACATATCTGAAACGGATTGATTCCGGATTATCAATTTCGCAGCCTGAGGTTGAACATCAGGTTTCAATATGGCGGCGAGATTTCAGAGAGTTTGAAGATCTACATGAGCGGCTGGCAAAGTTAGCCGAAGAGGAAAGAACTCTTTCGATAAAACTCGATGCTTTAAGAAATAAGGAGAAAGTTCGCAGATATGAAGTCTTGGCCAGAAGGGTGCAGGAGTCTGAGCTGTTGGACAAGGTGCTGAGTTTTCCTGCTAAGTGGCTTGATTGGGTGAGAGAAATGGAGACGGGCCAACAGTTTGCTATAGCCGAGAAGGCACGGGAATTCAAAGAGTCTGCAGAGAGACTGGCCGGAGAGCTGAATTCTATTAAGCTTCAGATAGAAGAAACCGGAAAGGTGCTGTTTTCAAATTGGACATTTTCCCAATGCGAAAACGTTGCTGCACTGTCTGTAGCAGATATCCAAAAAATGATTGCGCAGTACCAGAACGGCCTTTCAAGGTTTTCCGGTCCCCTGGGCTGGATACTTCGTGTGTTAATGGCCAAACGCTATAAATCCGTGCACAAACTGCGGAATAAGATTGTCGACGCATGGCAGCCGCTGACTTTGTGGGAAGAGTTTGAAGATTTGACAGTTGTCGGGACGAAATTAATTAATAGTTTGGTCCGCTTGCAAGAGTTGATCGCGGAGTGGAAAGAACTGCGTAGTGAGCTGGCAGAGTCGCACTTGCCACAATTAGAAGCTGGCGCAACTTTGGATGCGTTAAATGAAGAAGAGCATGTTCGTTCTAGAGTAGCTGACATGGATAGGGAAATGGAAAACTTTATCGCACTACTTATTGATTTGGGGCAAGGCAATATTGAGGCAGGTTGCAAGCTTGCAGAAGCGCAACGCGAAGTGCGCGCAGAAATTAAAGAGTTGCGGGAAAGTGTCCCCATAGATATAAACACGCTTCTGGCCTGTTTGCCGGAGGCAGAGAAATACACTGAGGAAGAAATAAATGATTCACTGCTCTTGGTCAGGAAAGACAAGCGTGCCTGCACTGAAGCACTGCGATTTTGCCAGAACGCCCTATACTTTCTGAACGAATCAACGCGGGCCTTTATCTTTCAAGGAAGAGAAAAGGCGGCCACTTTTGTCCATGCAGCGTTCCAGTATTTGCACTCGTTGGAAAGCGGAATTTCCCAACCTCAGTCTACAAACATGTTACCGGTGAGAATTGCCCAGGCAATGCAAAAATGGTGGGCAGAAATGGACCGAAGCTCAACCGAGGGCAGCGGCTGGCCAGGTTGGGAAAAAGGCAAACAGCAGGAAGGGCGTATCAGGAAGCCGACTGTTTGCTTTGATGCCGAGAAAAGGATTGTTAAAGTATGCCTGCCTTCCGCACTGGTCCTGTTTGAAAGCGACGATGAAGTGGATCGTGCCAAGTTTGAGGCGTGGGGCGAAGCAAGTCTTATATTCCAAGAACAGTTGCCTTTGTTCAGGGAGGCCGGGAAGACTTACCGGACAGGCGCTCTGGAAAAAAATCTTAAGGCACCACAACCTGTCTATAAATTCAAGTTCTCTTGTGGAGCTATTGAACGGGAGTGGAAATTCGACGGCCCGGGCTCGTTGAACAAGAGCATTATGTTTAATGCTGATGGGATGCTGGTTGAGAACACTACAGAATACAACATCTTTCCGGGCGACTATGCGTGGGTGATTGCTCCTGCAGGCAGTGTTGTGGAGCCGTCTGTTGCAGAAAGAGAACGGGATGCGCTCATAGGTGATTGGTCTGGGTATGAAGCTATATACGTTGACCTATGTAATATTGATGTCTTAATAATTCGCTCGGGCGACGTCATCGATGTATACCGGCGGCAAGCCAGAATTGAACCGGCCTTTATTGGGGGAGAAGGTATTCCCGGGGTTACAGGTCAAGATGGGGCACCTGTGTATGCGTCGGGATTACCCGGGCTCGTCTTTTCTGTAAAGCATCATTACGAGCTGACTTTGTACGGTATCAAGATTAAGATCGGTGGCAAAGAATTTTATATGCCCGCAAAAGAACTTCAGCCGTTATTGAGCAGGGATAATGCAGTACTGATTGAACTGGGCAATATATTTGCCAATTACTATGGCGAATTTACCGTTGTTCTTGCGCGCCGGAACAAAAAAATTTGGGAAAGTAAGTGTGTAGTTTTGCCAGACTTAAAGATTGCCTGGCAGAGACCGGTTTATTATTTGGCGGAAGAAAATGCCCCTATGAGCAAGTTGACCATATCGTCTGTTCTGCCTTTTATATTTACAGGTCAGGCTGGGACGGTGCGAAATTACAGTCATTCACAGACGATACTTTTTGACACTTCTCAATCCGTTGTTTCGGGGACTGCGGTTTTCTCTTTAGGAGAAAACACCTACGCTAGAGCCAGCCTTGTTATCGATATTCCCTGTATTCGCTGGCGTTGGGCTAATGAAAAATTGTGGCGCTTTAAAGCCGAAGAGGTATGGTACAGAGATGTGGGCGAGATAGCCGTTAAGGTGCCCAAGGGTTGGAACTCTGTTAGCCTTTCGCTTAAAGAAAGTCGTCAGAAAATAACAAAGCCGGTGAAGAACGGCATAGCTGTATTCGACCTTAGCAAATTTGCCGACTCTCTCAGACTTGGCAAGCAGGATTTGCAGGAGCTTATCATTGAATCCGATGGATTAGCGCCAAGCGTGTTAATGCGGATTCGTACAAAATGGCTGGTAGATAAAGTTGAATTTGAAGACAGGGAAGAAGCCGGACAACGCATTGTTAATATCCGCTGGACCGAACTGGGCAAAGCTGAAAACAGGGTGATCCGCCTGTGGCCATTAGATAGAGGGGGGACCACAGTGTATGAGTATCCTCTGCCAGACAATGTGTACAGCTATGTAATTACAGAGGGTACGGACAAGCTGCGACCTGGAAAATACTTGTTACAGTATGAGGAAGTAGACTTGTGGAGCAGCGGTAAGGCACTTTTTCCCAAGGAAAGTTCTCGGAATTGTATTGAACTGCAACTAGGCGAAATTATTGATCTGACTGGAATAAAGTGGCGGTTAGTCGAAACACAGAAATGGCTAGATATCCCTGGAAGATTGTGGTATAAACGCCTCGGACAAATAGAGTTGCTTATGCCCGACGATGTTCGGGGAGATTCTGCCTATATCTTTGGTGAAGGTTGCCGAGTGGCATTAGAGCATATTGAAGGGCAAAAATATATAGCAGACTGCACAAAGTTCATTGCAGAAGTGGCCAACTGCAGCGCTCACCCCTATAAAATTAAAATGGCAGTTTCAGGTCTCCATTTTGAGTTTCTTGAAGTCTTCTCCGAGTGGGAAGTATACGATATTGAATCCCGCGTATTCAGGGACGGGGATAAGTGGGAGTTCTTTGTCAGCTGGAATGAAACTTGCAATGCAACCAGAAGAATCATTCGTATATGGTCCGGGGATTTTCAAGAATGCAAAGAATGGACAATTCCAGACGGTGAAGAAACCAAGGTCATTATCCGTGAACCTTTGCAAGATTTCTCTGCAGGAAGGTATATTCTGCAGTTTGCCATTCAAGGAAGTTCAAGCAGCCTGCCAGGCAAACCAAAATTGGACGGCAAAAATGAAGGTTATATTGACATTCCGCACAGGTCTGGACGGGCTAGTTTGCCAGAAAAAAAAGGTAAGTTAAAGGCCCATAAAAACCCTGTTATCCCAGAGTATAAGTGTCCAAAGCATAACATTATATTACCCATCGGGACAAGAAAGTGCAGTTATTGTGACTACAAAGTAGAGAAACATGCAAAAATAATTTCCGGTCCAGTGAGGAGGTATTAGTATGAGCCTGGATCCTCTTAAGGCGACTGAACACGTTGTGCAGAAATACCTGTCCTACCTGGAAACAACTTTTGGTTTCAGCGACAAGAGTCTGAATGACCAATTCTTACGCGAGCTGCGGCAGCCGGACAAGTTTGCCAAAGGGCCAATTCTTGAGGCTACTCCTCCCTTTGAAACAAGTTGTTCCATCGAAGATCTAATCCAGGAGGGCGTTTTGTCCGGAGAGTTCAGAAAACTGAAGGCGCCGGACCTGCCGGTGGACAGGCCCCTGTACTTGCACCAGGAACAGGCGGTGCGCAAAGTTGTCAGTGGTCGGAATATAATTGTCGCTACTGGGACAGGCAGCGGTAAGACTGAGACATTTTTAATTCCCATTCTCAACTATCTGTTCCGACAAAAGGAGCAGGGACGGTTGGGGCCCGGGGTGCGGGCGTTGCTGTTATATCCGATGAACGCTTTGGCCAATGATCAATTAAAGCGGCTGCGGAAGCTGCTCAGGAATTATCCCGAAATAACTTTTGGCAGTTATACCGGCGAAACCAAGCATGGCAAAGATGAAGCGCTGGAACACTTTTACCAGATGTATCCGGGAGAAACCAAGCTGTCCAACGAGTTGTTGTCCCGGGAAGCGATGAAGGAATCGCCGCCCCATATCTTGCTGACCAACTATGCCATGCTGGAATACCTCCTGCTCAGGCCAGCGGACAATGTGTTCTTTGACGGCATATATGCCGGGGAGTGGCGCTTTATTGTCCTCGATGAAGCCCATACGTATTCAGGGGCCAAGGGTATTGAAATGGCCATGCTGTTGCGCAGGCTGAAGGACAGGGTTGTGACCAGCAGGCCGGGGGCGCTGCAATGCATTGCCACCAGCGCGACCCTGGGCGGTGATGCCGGCGATTTCAGGCAGGTGACCAATTTCGGCGTGGAATTATTCGGCGAGAACTTTGAATGGGTTGCCGACGATGAGAGCCGGCAAGATGTGATAATTGGCAGGAGAAAAGAACTTATTGTGGCTGAGGCAAGCTGGGGGACCCCGCCGGGTGAGCTGTACCTCAGTTGGGCGAAGATAATGCAAGGGGCCTCAGATAAATTGTCCGAGCTATATGCTGAGGGCAAAAAATACGGCGTGCCCGATGCCGTGTTGCAGGAAGCTAAGGGACTGGGGGATTGTAAAAAATTCTTGTACACCGTGCTTGCTGGCGACGCCAGGTTAATCAGGTTGCAAAAGATGTTGGAAGCCTCCCCTTGTTCCCTTGAGCAGGCGGCAAGTGATTTGTTTCCCGCCGAAGACCTGGGTCGGGAGATGCTGGTTGCTTTGGTCGATTTGGCCAACAGAGCCCGGCTGCAGGAAGAAAGTCAGCCGCTTTTGCCCGCCCGTTATCATTTGTTTATCCGGGCAATTGAGGGCGGATTCGTGGCGCTGCTTCCGGAGAAGCGCTTTTTCCTGGAAAGGCGCGAGTGGATTGAAGCAGGGGGAGTACAGTACCCCGTCTTTGAAGCGGCGACATGCATCCGGTGCAATGCGTTGTACTTTGCAGGTGAAACTACTGAGGAAAACAAGGTTTTCGGTCAGCCCGGCAAAAGGTTTAGCGATGACAGATACTCTTTAGAATACTATCTGCTTATGGAGGATGGCGAGCCCGTCCCCGACAATGAAGACGAACTTTTTCTCGGAGCAGAGGCCGGGACTGATGAGGAGTACATCCTTTGCGGAAAATGCGGTGCCATTGGACATACCGATAACGTGGACTTGCCGTGTAATTGTGGAAGGGAAAATTATTTCAGGGTAATCAAGGTGAGCGTCAAGGAAGGCAACGTCCACAAATGCCCTGCTTGCGGAAGCAGAACTTCCGTTGGGTCGGTGGTGCGTCGCTTCATTCTGGGTGCGGAAGCGGTAACCAGCGTTTTGGGCACAGCCCTTTACCAGCAGATACCCGAGGAAGAACTGGAGGTAAGTATCGCCGACATGGACGACGAATGGGCCAGTTCCGCTTCCTCGGAGCAAAAGACCGGCAGCCGCAAGATGTTGATCTTCTCGGACAGCAGGCAGGACGCAGCGTTTTTCGCCACTTATCTGCAAAACTCCTATGAGCAAATTTTGCAACGCCGCCTGCTGATAATGACCCTGGAGCAACACAACAAAGATGTAATTGCCAACCGCTGGCAGGTAAGCGACTTGGCTAAGAAAGCAAAACAGACCTTGCTCGATCTTGGCATTTATACCGGGAAAAGTCGGCAGGAATTGGAAGAAAAAGCGTGGAAATGGGTGCTCCACGAGTTTATGTCTACAGAACGCATCGGACTTGAGGGATTAGGATTAATGGGTTTTGTTCCTGCCATCCCGCCGGAGTGGTCCCCGCCGCTAGCATTTCGCAACGAACGACCATGGAATTTCACCGACGATGAAGCAACTGCCTTAATAATGGTTTTGCTGGACAGTGTGCGAAAAAAAGGGGCGGTGTTGTTTCCGGATACAGTTAAACCCACCGATGATTTTTTTGCACCCCGGAACCGGGAATACTTTATCAATATGCGAGCTTCTGTACAGGGAAGAATTTTCAGCTGGCTGCCCAGCGCCGAGGGCGGCAACAACTCCAGGCTGGACTACCTTACCCGCCTGGCACAGCGCTTGGGCAGCGAGCGCCCCCGCGGACACGCCACAGAGCTGTTAGAGGGGATATGGGAAAGGTTGCTGACCGGGGACGGAAGTTTACGCTATCTGTTTTCAAAAATCAACGACGGCAGGAATGGTCCTGTATTCCGTTTGAAGACCGAGCTGTGGGAACTGCAGCCAGCCGTAATAGACAGCGCCGTGCGTTGGTACCGTTGCGACAGGTGTCGGCGTTTGACACTGCACAATGTACGCGGCGTGTGCCCCACCTACCGTTGCACTGGAACGTTGCAGGAATGCTACCCGGCGGAAGAGCTGGCGGAGAACCATTACAGGAGGTTGTACCTGGAGACCTTGCCTCTGCCCATGCGCACCTTTGAGCACACAGCCCAATTGACCAGCGAACGGGCTGCCGAGGTACAGAAGGATTTTTATGAGGGCAAGATCAACATCCTCAGTTGCTCCACCACTTTTGAACTGGGCGTGGATGTAGGCGACCTGGAAACCGTTTTCATGCGCAATGTTCCGCCCTCTGCTGCCAATTACATCCAGCGGGCGGGCAGGGCCGGCAGGCGGACAAGCTCAACGGCCTTTGTGCTTACCTTTGCCCAGCGCCGGTCCCACGATTTTTCCCATTTTGCCGATCCCTTGCGGGTTATCAGGGGTGAGATTCGCCCGCCCTACTTTGAAATCAGTAATGACAAGATTGTGCGCCGGCATATGTATGCCGTGGCCATCGCCCAGTTTTTGCGCAGGAATCCCGATTATTTCGGAGCAGTGGAAAAATTCTTCACCAATGAAGAAAAGGGCTCTGCTGTCCCAGAGTTGTCAGCTTTTTTGCGGAGCAGGCCTGCGGATTTGAAATTAGCTTTGTCCAGGATTGTGCCCGAGGCAATGCACGAGAAGGTAGGCCTGACCGATTGGAGCTGGGTGGACGGTCTTCTGAATGCACAAGACGGGGTTCTGGCCAGGGCAGAGAAGGAACTGCTGCAGGATCTGGCCGAGCTTGCCCAGGCAGAAGTTGAATACAGCAAATCTAGAAACCATTTTGCTGCCGGACATCTCAAGAAGGTTATCGCAACGTTAAAATCACGTGATATACTGGGTTTTCTGTCCCAGAACAATGTCATCCCCAAGTACGGCTTTCCCGTCGATGTGGTGAAATTGCAGATACATCACCACGGCGATGCCGCCCGCGGCCTTGAGTTGGACCGGGACCTGAAAATTGCCTTATCAGAATATGCACCCGACAGCCAGGTCATCGCCGGCGGCAAGTTATGGACAAGCAGGTATGTTAAAAAGCTTCCGGACAGGGAGCCAGTAAAATACCGCTATGCAATTTGTCGCAACTGCGGCCTGTACAGGAGCCAAATAGCAGAGATACAGGGCGATCTGAGTACGTGTCTGTGCGGGCATAAAGTCGGGCCTGACCAGGGGATATTTATTACTCCCGAATTTGGCTTTATCGCCGGCAAGCCTGGCGTCCCGGGGATGAACAGGCCGCAAAGGACCTATACAACCCGCAAGTACTTTGCTCAAGCCGGAAATGTTCTCAGCGACAGCGAACTGGAGTTAAACGGCACAGTTGTCAAAGTGCAAACCGGAACCGACGGACGCTTGGCAGTAATCAACAACGCGGGCGGAAGGGGGTTCCGCATCTGTGAAAAATGCGGGTACGCGGCGATTGTCAAGGATAACGCACTTAAGAGTCATAAAAACAGCCTGGACAAGGAGTGCCGGGGCAGATTCAGCAGGTACTCTCTGGGGTACGAATTCAAAACCGATATCCTTCAGCTTTGGTTCCCCGATTATTTACATGCAGAAGAAGGCTTCTGGTTGTCCCTGCTTTACGGAATTCTAGAGGGCGCCTGCAACGCCTTGGACATTGAGCGCCAGGATGTGGACGGGACCCTGTATTACTACAGCGGCAACCGGCATAGCCCCGCTCTTGTATTGTTCGATGATGTCCCGGGCGGGGCAGGCCACGTCCGGAACATTGCCGAGGAAGCCAACCTGTTGGCGGCGTTAGAGCGGACTCTGGAGATTGTCAGCCGGTGCGATTGCGGCGGGGAACGGGCGGATACCAGTTGTTACGGCTGCTTGCGCAACTACGGTAACCAATACTGCCACGATGCCCTTAAGCGCGGTTATGTTATTGAGTTTTTGGCAAATCTGATGCAATAAAGTTTTTGAGACCCTGCCCGGGTCTCTTTTTGCAGGATTGTTCTGTCAAAACGTGGAATTATCTAAAGAAACCTGGAGGTGAAAGAGTTGGCGTATGATCTTGCTTTTTCGGAGCGCTTTCCCAACGACCTGAGCACTGTGCCCAGGAAGGTGCGGAAATCTTACGACCACCTTGTGGCCAATATTTTACGCAGTGTTCCCGACAGGGCCAATCCGCCGCTTATCAAGCGGTTAAGCAATTACAAAAACCTGTGGCGGCTTCGCGTTTCCGATACCTACAGGTTAATATACAGCGTGGATTCCCGAAACCGGGTTGTCTGCCTGCACATGATCGGGCATCGGGACAAAATATACGAGCGCTTGGGCGCCAATGACCTCGGCGAACCCGGTTACCGCATCATCGCCGGAGCCCAACAGCTGATTGAGCGGGTGCTCACCCCTGAGGAGATTGCCCTTGCCAAGGCGATGCTGATGCAGATGCAGGCCAGTACCGCCCCTGCAGTTGAGGACAGGCCTCTGCCCAGACCTCTGGATTCTCTCACTTTGAGCAATTGGGGCATCCCGGCAAAATACCACGCGGCGTTGGAAAAGGTGCAGACCGAAAGCGCCCTTTTGGACCTTGAAGAAGTGCCGGCAGAAATAATAGAGAAGATTATCGATTGTCTCTGGCCGCCCACCATCGAAGAGGTAATGCAAAAACCCGTGAGAATTGCCCTGGACCCGGCTCACATCGGACAAGCTGCCGCCGGGCAGCGCAGCCTGGCCAGCTTCCTGCTGATGTTGGATGAGGAACAGCTGGAGTTTGTTTCCCGGTTCGAAGCCAACTCTCGCCCCCAGGGACCCTGGCTGCTGAAGGGAGGGCCCGGGTCAGGAAAGTCCACTATTACTTTGTACTGCATCAGGGCGCTGGTGAACAGCCTGCGGCAATTGGATTTGTTTGAGCAGGACCGGCCGCTGCGCATACTGTACACTACCTTTACCAAGTCTCTGGAAAGGGCTTCCAATCATCTGCTGGATTGCCTGAATCTGGGTCCGGGCAAAGATTATGTTGAGGTGAGAACGGCAGATTCTCTGGCTTTCAGGAACCTGTCCCCGGAGTGGCAGCGCCTAAAACCGGTGGAGCCCATCGAGTATGTCCAAGCTGCCATAGCGGTATGTGAAAAGCAAATTCCCGGGTTCAGCTTTTCCCAGACCGACGCCTATTTCTTGGCGGAGGAGATCGATTGGGTTGTCGTTGGCCAGGGGTTGGGCAGCGTGGAGGAGTACCTGGAGTTCGACCGGACGGGTCGGGGCAGGTCCCTGGGCAGACAACAGCGCCGCCATTTATGGATGTTGTATGAGGTTATGCGGGATTTGTTGCGCCGGGATCAGTGTTGCCTGTTCAGTGAAAGGCTGAAAGCGGCTGCGGAGCATGTGACTCCCCAGTACGACTATATTTTTATCGATGAAGCCCAGGACTTAAAACCCGTAGCCATACGCTTTTTAATGGGACTATGCCATAACCGCAGGAACATTTTCCTGACAGCGGATACTAACCAGAGCATCTGGGGCAGCGGGTTTTCCTGGACCAAGATGGCTGAGGATTTGCGGGTGCAGGGACGGGCGCGCATTTTGCGGCGTAACTACAGGACCACCAAAGAAATCTGGCAAGCGGTGTTGCAATTGGCCCCGGATTCCCAGGGCGCCGACAAGGAAACCCTCGGCGTTGACGCGGTCTACCACGGCAGCAGGCCTGTGCTGGCCAAGTACAGCACCCAGCGCCAGCTGGGGGAAAGATTGAACTCGTACTTGTGGGAAGCTTTGCGCAGCGAGCGGGCTACCCTGGGCAGTGCCGCTGTCCTCTGCCCCTCGGGAAAAGAGATGAACACGGTTATGGAGCTTTTGGACAAGAGGTTTAAGGCCAAAGCCATGCGCTCCCAGGAGGTGGACATTACCCACCCGGGGGTTAAGGTGATGACCATGCACGCCGCCAAGGGCCTGGAATTTCCGGTGGTGGCCGTTGTGGGTTTGGAAGCCGGCCGCCTGCCCATGCCTGCAAAGGACGGCGTAGATGAAGAAGAGCACCTGGCCAGGCAACGCAGGTTGTTGTTTGTGGCATGCAGCAGGGCAATGCGCAGGTTAATGGTCTTTGCCCATCGGGAGCGCCCCTCACAGTTTGCGGAGGCGCTGACAAAGGAGTACTGGGATGCCGAGGAGCTATAGCCGGGGTGAATAGACATAAAAAGCATAGATTATGCCCGGTTGCAAGGGGTTGGCTTGGTCATATTCTGTATTGAAGACACATCGATAATGGAGTGATATGGCCAATGTCTGAAGTCCCCAGAGATATAGGTGAAATGATTGCCAGGAATCCCGTCACCGGCGAAAAAATGGAGCTCCTAAGCGTCGAAGGCAATTTTGAAGCTGCCCCTCCCGTGCCTGAGCCCGAACCCGAACCGCAAGGGAAGCAATTTCCCCCGGAATTTAAGGCCAGCGGCGTTACAGATACAATTGAACGCAACGGGTGGTCCCTGACCTTTACCGCCACTGAAACCCAGGGGCTGGCCATTTCCGGCGTCTCCTTCATGGGGGTCCAGTACATTTTCCTCATGATGGTTCCCTGGCTGGGCCAGGGCGTCCCCTGTAACCTCACGCAGTTTTTCCTGGACCAGCTGATCGCCGGGCCCTTTGTCCTGAACTTCCCCAACGGCTTTGCCGTTTGGGCCCGGTACGGGTTTGGCGAGGGCAATTCCCTGGACCAGGCGTTCTACTTCTTCGACGATGGCACCATGCTGCCCCTGATGTTGCTCACGGGGCCTACTCTTATTAATTATGTACCCCTTTATATCGACTTTGATATTATCAATACCACGAACTCAGCCTGCAACTTCTATCCGCCGGGAGTGGAGAAAAAGAGCTGGAATCTGGCCGTCTCCGAGTTCACCCGCCTGGGCAGTGGGGCCACAGCACCGGATGGAAACTACAATATCATGATTACCAACTGTCTCTCTGACCTCAAGGCCCGGGCCGTTGTGGAATTTAATCCCGAGGAAACTGTCTTTCAATATGTGGCCAGGTGGCAGGGGTACAATATTGACGCCTTCCCTTTGCTCAACCTCCAGGGATTCGAGATTGTCAACAGAGATATCGTATACGTCTACTTGAGCAGCGATCCGCCTGAGGGTTTCATTGGCCCCAGAATCAAGCTGGAGGCAAAGCCCTGCCAATGCCATAAATAGTTGTGCCTAGGGTGTAATTCTATTTTGGGGCGGGTTTCCAGCATGGAACAGTAAGAAAAGACCCTGAAGAGCTTCAGAGGATTTGGCAGTGACCGTATTCTTGCCACTGCTGAAACCAACTGGCCTTTCAGGGTCTTTTGATGTGTAGTCCTCGCGAATACACACGCACTTATTTTCGGATACAGATTTGGCCAGGAGAATGGGGAGCGACTGAGGACCTGCCGTAAAATAGACTGAGTATGCTCCTGATGAAGGGATATAAAACTATTTATTCACAGTATAGCAATTATTCTCTTTAAGTCAAATGGCGTGAGAAATATTTTCCCTTCATAAATTGAATTTTAGGGTTGCTAAATAGCTTGACAGGGGATGGACGGAGGGTTACATTAGATACAGTATCGAGACGGCCGGTTTGGCTTTTATTTTTTCTGTACATCTAGGAGGCGCACTATGGCGGTAAGTAAATTCTTTGCGGCAAAGGACTTGACTCAGGGGACGCCCTGGAAGCGGATTGTAGAATTCACCATTCCCATGTTGATTGGGAATATTGCGCAACAACTGTATAACACCGCCGATTCCATCATCGTCGGCCGCTACATCGGGGACAATGCCCTGGCCGCGGTGGGCAGCGCCGGTCCCATCCTGAACCTGCTCCTGGTGCTATTTGTAGGGATTGCGGTGGGGGCCGGAATTATGGTGGCCCAGTACTTCGGGGCCAGGGATCGGGAGAATCTCTCCCGCACCATCGGCACCTGTATCACGCTGACGGCCTTCACTTCCATCATCATCATGATTGTCGGTCCGCTGGTGAGCCGGCCCCTGCTGGAGCTGCTGAACACCCCCCCGTCCATCATCGATTGGTGCACCGGCTACCTCAACATCTTCTTCCTGGGCATCGCCGGCTTCTCCTATTACAATATCCTGGCGGGAATCCTGCGGGGCCTTGGCGACTCGGTCTCGGCCCTGGTCTTCTTGCTGATTTCCACCGCCCTTAACGTGGGCCTGGACATCCTCTTTGTGTCCCAGTTCGGCCTGGGAGTGCCCGGGGTGGCCCTGGCCACGGTAATTGCCCAGGGAATATCTGCTGTCCTCTGCCTCTTCAAGCTGCTGCGCATGACCGAGACCTTTGAACTCAAATGGTCCATGCTCAAGCCCAGCCCCGAACTCTCCCTCGCCGTCATAAAACTGGGATTGCCGTCGGGCCTGACCCAGGCCATCTTTTCCCTGGCCATGATCGTGGTTCAGTCGTTGACCAACAGTTTTGGCGAGCTGGTGATAGCCTGCAATGTCATCGTCATGCGGGTGGACGGCTTTGCCATGATGCCCAACTTTTCCTTTGGGGCGGCCATGACCACCTTTGCCGGACAGAATATCGGGGCCCGGAAGCTGGACAGGGTGGTGAAGGGGAGCAAGCAGGGGACCATAATCGCTGTGGCCGTGTCGGCCACCATCACCACTGTGCTCTTGTTCTTTGGCCGCCATCTGATGAATGTGTTTACCGACACCCCGGAACTGGTGGCTTTGAGCATGCGAATGCTGCGGATCCTGGCCTTCGGCTATATCGCCGTGGCGGTGACCCAGTGCCTCTACGGGGTGATGCGGGGGGCGGGGGATGCAATGACGCCCATGTGGATCTCCCTGATTACCGTGGTGCTGATTCGGGTTCCCACCGCTTACGGGCTCGCTTACCTGACCCGCAGCGCCCTATATCCCACCGGGAGGCCCGAGTCGGTGTTCATATCCCTCCTGGTCTCCTGGAGCCTGGGCGCCCTAATCACCTCTATGGTCTTCCGGCGGGGCGCCTGGCGGGAGAAGATGGTATTAGTAAAAAAAGCGGGAGAGGCTACTTAAGCCCTCCCTTGTTTTATATCGGTATTGTGCCCTTGCCAATGGCGGGGCTTTTCTTTGCCCCGGCCAGGGCGGCGGAAGAAGCGCGGAGATATCAGGCGAAGGCCCCTGATTTAATGAACTTGAAGACATCCTTAATGATGTCTTCATCGGGCTCCTGTTGATCGAATACAATGCACTTCAAGGCAACGAAGTTATAGATGCCCATGAGAATGTAGGACAAGTACTCAGGGTTTATTTCATTGAACTCTCCTTTGGCCTGGGCGGTGCGGATGCGGGACACGTAGCGCTGGGCAAATTTCTCGTAGTAATCTTTAAAGGCCTCCATGTCGACAAATTGGGCTTGCCAGACGATCTTAAACAGGCCGATGTGCTTTGAGACAAAGGACAGGAAGGTTTTCAGGCCGATGTATTCGGCTTCCTGCTGAGAGGAACAGTCTCCGATGGCAATGCTGATTTCTTTGCGAAGTTGATGGCCAAGCTCTGCCAACAGGTAGCGGAAGACGCTGATTTTATCAGGAAAGTAAATATAAAATGTCCCCGTGGCAATTTTGGCTTTGTGGGCTATATCGCTGATTTGCGTATTATAATAGCCTTTATCGGCGAATAATTCTTCAGCAGCATCGCAGATTCGCTGCAAGGTCTCAGCGCCGCGCTGAGTTTTTGGTTTATTGATCAAGTCCAAGTTTAACACCCCATTTGCAAGTAGCTGTTACAATGATACCACAACCTGGTATATACGGTAAGTACTGCGGTAATTTTTATGTAACTGAATTGAAATAAACTCTTGACAAAGTTTAACATCGATGATACTTTGAAGGCAAACATGAACACTGATTCAGTTTTCATGTTATATCAAAGATGAGAGGAGATAGTTATGGACATTGCTAACAAGCGGTCGGCAATCATGGTTGTTATTGCGTTGTTGTGGCTGACTATCACTGTCCTGGGCTGGAAGAATCTATTTCTGCCGGCGATGATTCTCGGGGTCATCTTGATGTTCTTACACATGTATCTGGGTGCTGCACGAAAGGGAAAGGTTTCAGCCAAGTTTTTCCTCTATCCCCTGCTGACATGGGCAATACTATGGATTCTGAGTTTTTCCCTTTCCAAGTATTATTCCGATGCCTTTGCAGGGCAGATGCCGAGCTTCACCATTCTCGGTTTCCATCCTTCCTTTGCCTGGACTGTCCTGACCTATTGGATCGGAGGAATGTTCAGTTTAACTGCAGGATTTTTGGTAATGAAGAATGAATGGCTTTCCGATGAAGATTGGGATGAGTTTCTCAAGAAAGTTCATCGCAATAAGGAGGCTGCGTAATTATGGAGAACGCTTTGATAATCGGCTTTTCCGTATTAATGATAGCTGTTTCCTTCGCAATTGGTTGGTGGGCTAAACGAAAAGTTACATCAACCCAAGCTTTCTTTGGCAGCACCGCCTTATTCGGACCTCTTGCAGTAGGGCTTTCCAGCACAGCAGCAGTTGCCAGTGCCTTTGCCCTTGTCGGCGTCCCGGGAATAATTTATGCAACCGGTAATCCAATGACCTTTTGGATGCTTTCCTCTGCGGCATTTTCCATGGCTTATATCATCCTGGGCAAAAAGGTCAGGGCAATGGCGGAGGTGGGCGAAGTTGCCAGCCTGGGCGACATCTCAGATTTACGGTATAACAATAATAGAGTTATTAAAGGTTTGATGTCAGTAATAATTTTCCTGGGCTGTATAGCTTATCTTGCAGCTCAGATTCAGGCGGGATCCGAGCTGTTCGCCCACTTGCTGGGCTGGGAGCCAATCGTTGCGGCCTTTGCCATTTTCGGCATCCTGACAATTTACACCGCAATCAGCGGAGAGGTAGGAGGTTTATTAACCCAAGCCTTCCAAGGGCTAGTCATGGTTATTGCCGGGATCGTGATAATAGTTGCCTTCTTTGCCATTACCGGGGGATTTGGCAATGTAATGGAGGCTGTGGGATCGGTCAGGGAAATGACCGGCGGTGGAGTGACAAAAGCCTTGGGACCGGACTTCCTCAACGCTTGGGGAACTTTCCCCGGCACAATAGCCATGGCCTGGATGTTAATTCCCATATTGGGGACAATTGGCCAGCCCCAGGTCCTGACCAGGATGTATGCACTAAAAGATCCCAAGGACATGCCCAAGCTGAGCATATACGCAGCAATTTCCCATGCTATTATTGGGTTCTTGGCTGTGGTAGTCGCCTATGGCGCCCTCTACCTGGTGGCCAAGGGAACTGTTGATCCCCTGGCGGTTGCCGACCGGGCGATCTTCGTCTTTGCCGATGAGGTCGGGGTTATTGCCCAGCTCTTGGTTTACGCAGCTGTTCTGGCTGCGGCAATGTCATCGGCCAGTTTGTTCCTGTCCATATGTGCAGGCATCATTTCCCGGGATTTGCCCAGCGCCCTTGGCAAGAAGATACCCGAAAACAAGCAGATAATGGTATCCCGAATCACCATGTTCATCCTCGGGGTCGTCTCGATTCTCTTTTCCATCTATAGATCCGACATGGTAGCCATCCTGGGCACCTTCGGGTGGGGGACTTTGATGAGTGGAACCTTCCCGGTGTTTATAATCGGGTTGCTGTGGAAACGGGCAAATGAGAAGGGCGTAATGGCTGGCATGTTTGCATCCCTGGTTCTCAACATCCTATCCCTGACCCCCTTTACCTGGCCGGGGGCATTGCCGGGTTACTTCAACATAATTGCCATATCTGTGGCCCTGACAGTATTTGTATCCCTGCTGACCAAGAAGCAGGAATTGAGCGAAAGTATTCAGGCTGTTATCGACCTCTAATTGCCATGACCGGTCTGCCGCGGCGGGATGCTGCGGCAGACTGGATTTCTAATTTTAGAAGGGAGAGGTATGTGTGAAGATCATCGCCATCAATGGCAGCCCCAGGGAAGACGGAAATACCTTTCAGTATCTCAACATGGTTTTAGAAGAGGCAAAAAAATTAGGGGCGGAAACGGAACTGGTGCAATTGGCGGGCAAGGAAATTAAGGGCTGTCGCGGCTGCTATCAATGTGTCCAGGCCAAGAAATGCACCCAGGTTGACGACTTTCAAAGCATCTTTCCCAAGATCGTCGAGGCCGACGCCATCCTCTTGGGCTCGCCGGTATACCATTCCTCTATCACCGCAGAGCTGAAGGCAGTTCTGGACAGGGCAGGCTTTTCCGGCCGTTGGGCCAAGAACGAAATGAAGCAGAAGGGCGAGAGCTACCAGTGGGGAACCACGGCCTTATCCGGCAAGGTCGTCGTCCCGGTTACAGCTGCCCGTCGCGCGGGGCATAACTTCGCCTTTGCCCAAATCTTGCTGTGGGCGGCCGCCAACGATTGTATAATTGTGGGCAACACCTACTGGAATGTCGGCGTTGCCGGCAAAGGCGGAGCAAAGGATGCTTCCGACGATGCAGAGGGAGTCGGAATCATGGAAAACCTGGCTCGCAGGGTTGTCGCGCTGCTGGAACGGTTGTAAGGAGGAGTGGGGATGTCCAACAGTTGGATTGGTAATTATTCCTACTTTAGAGCCAGAATAGACAGCACCCGAGAAGCCGTCTATGACTTGGACACGGGCAATCGCTACAGTTATGGTGATCTGGAGAGAAGGGCGAACATCCTGGCTAATTTTCTCAAGGAGCAACAGGGAATTGCCAAGGGTGATCGCATTGCCTTTATATCCCGAAACTGCGTGGAGATGATCGACGCCTATTTCGCTACCGGCAAGCTTGGGGCAATTTTTGTCCCGTATAATGCCCGCTTGTCTGTGGCGGAGCTGGCTCAACTGATCAACAGTGAAACCCCTCGGGTTCTGTTCTATGAGGAGGTTTTTGCTGAAAAAATAGCGCAGCTAAAGTCCCAATGCCCGGGTATAGAAAAATATGTCCTGATTTCCGGGGATAAAAATCCTGAAAAGGATATGGCTTACAGCGAGATCATGGGGTATGCCAATGACTCCTTTGTCGGCTGCGAGACCCTGGATATGGAAGATATCCATATGATCATCCATACCGGCGGAACCACCGGCCTGCCCAAAGGTGGTTTGATCTCCCACCGTTGCGAACTGTTCAACTCATTCAACGAGATCTGCACATGGGGCTTGAATTATCAGGACAGCACCTTGCTATTGCTTCCCATGTTCCATACAGGCGGATGGAATCTCCTTACCTTGCCTCTGCTGCATGTAGGGGGCAGATTGATTATCAACAGACAATTTGATCCCAAGAAGACCCTGGAAGTGGTAGAAAGGGAAAAAATAACGACCCTGTTTGGGGCGGCAACCATTTTCAGGATGATGGTGGAATTGCCGGAATTCCAGAAGACAGATTTCTCCAGCGTCAAATGGGTGATGGCAGGAGCAGCCCCTACCCCAATCAACATTATGGAACAATTTTGGCAGAAGGGAGTCAAATTTGTCCTTGGATATGGCATGACGGAAGCAGGTCCCAACAACCTGTCCTCGGTAGCCCATTTTATGGACCCGGAAATAATCAGAGAAAAATATGCATCTGTGGGAAAACCGATGTACCTTTCCATGGTAAAGCTTGTGGATGATCAGGGACAGGAAGTAACCGAAGCCAATTCACCCGGTGAATTGCTGTGGGCCGGTCCGCAAATTTTCTCGGGTTATTGGAATAATCCCGAGGAAACCGACAAGACCTTGGTTGACGGCTGGGTTTACACCGGAGACATGGCTTACCGGGATGAGGACGGTTACTACTACATCGTGGGCCGGAAGAAGAATATGTTTATCAGCGGCGGCGAAAACGTCTTTCCTCCGGAAATAGAAAGCGCCCTTTATGATTTTGAGGAAATTCATGAGGTTTGCGTCTTTGGCGTCCCCGATGATAAGTGGGGAGAAGTTGGCAAGGCTATCATATCCCTCAAGCCGGGCAAGCAAATAACAAAGCAAGAGATCATTGCAAGGCTGAGCACAAAGCTCGCCAAATACAAGATTCCCAAATACATCACCTTTGTCAATGAAGTTCCCAAGAACAATGTGGGTAAGATTGTGGTTTCCAAGGTGGTGGAGTTGTACGGAGAACCAACCGATTAGGAGTGAAGTCATTGAGTCAAAGGGATATAGTAGGTATTCGCAGCATTGGAACCTATACCCCCGAGGAAATTCGGGACAGTCATCACATCGCTGAGGCGTCGGGGATTCCTCAGGAGGTAATCAGGGAAAAGTTCGGCATAAAGCAAGTCCACAAAGCCGCTCCCGGTGAATCGGTTTCCGATATGGCAATAAAGGCAGCCCGGGCTGCCCTGGGAGAGTTCGATCCGGCCAGGCTGGATATGGTAGTCTATTGCGGCAGCGAGTACAAGGACTATTACCTCTACAATTGCGCGGCTAAAATTCAATGGGAAATTGGCGCGGTTAATGCCAATGCCTTTGAAATTCACAGTCTCTGCTCGGCCGGAGTGTATTCCCTGAAGGTCCTAAAGAGTATGATGCTCACCGACCCAGATCTCAAGTATGCATTGCTGGTGTCTTCTTCCAGAGAAAGCGACCTGATTAACTACAAGGACAGCGATTCCCGCTTTATGTTTAACTTTGGCGATGGCGCGGCGGCAGTGCTGCTGGAAAAGGGCCTGGCCTGCAACGTCGTTTTGGAGACTGCCATGATAACCGATGGCAGCTTCGCTGACGACGTTTCGGTGCCGGGAATTGGCAGCAAGAACTTCTGCAGTTTTAGTTCCATGGCCTATGAAGATCGCTTTCTCCGGGTTGCAGACATTGGCAAGATGAAGGAAAGGTTGGACCCCATAACTTTGGACAACTTTATCAGGGTTGTGACCCAGGCGGCGGTAAAAAGTGGCTATGGCAAAGAAGAGATTGGCTTTATCGCGCCGATATTTATGAAGCGCTCTATTTTGGAGACCATATTGGCTCACTTTGGCCTGACAGAGGAGAATTCCTTTGTCCTGGAAGATTATGGCCACTGCCAGTCGGCGGATACTTTTATCTCTCTGCAACTGGGAAAGCGCTTGGGAAGGCTTAAAGACGGCGATCTCGCCGTTCTGGTATCTGCCGGCACCGGTTACACATGGGCTGCTACAGCTGTTAAATGGGGCCCGTGGTGCCGATAAATGGAATCCGGTAAATATATACCTTATGAGGACATTTCTGTGGGCGACAGCGCCAGCATGACTGTCCAGATAACCGCCCAGATGGTGGATCGGTTCGCTGAACTATACAATGATACCGCCTCTTTTCATGTCAGCGATGAGTTGGCAGCCAGGACCATTTTTGGCCGGAGGATATGCCACGGGGTTCACCTGATCGGTTTCTTTTCCGAGCTCATGGGAAAGCAACTGCCGGGCTTTGGGACCATCTATCTCAGCCATATCCTTGCGTTCAAACAGCCCGTTTTCCTCGGCGAGACCATAACCGCGACAATAGCCGTGGCGGAAAAGCTGCCCGGGCGCAAACTGCGCCTTTCCACAATCATGACCTGCGCCGGGCGGGGGACAGTGATTGAAGGCGAGAGTGTCGTCAAGACCTACCAATAGGGGGTGAATTATGGTGAGGCTAAAAGATAAGGTTGCTGTAATAACCGGCGCCGGAAGCGGGATTGGGATGGAAACGGCCAGGACCTTTCACCGGGAAGGGGCGTACACGGTATTGGCAGACATTGAGCCGGAGGCTGCTGCAGCAGCCGCCCGGGAAATTGACCAGGCAGGTGAGAGGTCCTTGGCGGTAACAGCTGATGTCAGCAAACACGAGGCAGTTGCCGGCCTGATGGAAGCAGCGCTCGCCAAATGGGGCCGCGTCGATATATTGGTCAATAACGCAGGGATTACCCGAGATGCCCAGTTGACACAGATGACATTGGACCAGTTTGACCACGTAATTGCTGTAAATCTGCGGGGAGTCTACCTCTGTGGCCAAGCAGCAGCTCGGATTATGCTGGAGCAGGGACAAGGAGTAATTATCAATATGTCATCGATTGTGGGGATACACGGCAATTTTGGCCAGAGCAATTATGCCGCCGCCAAGGCAGGGGTAATCGGGATGACCAAGACCTGGGCCCGGGAACTGGGCAGAAAAGGAATTCGGGTGAACGCTGTTGCTCCGGGTTTCATTCTCACTGCTATGACGGAGAAGATGCCGGAAAAAATCCTGGAGGCAATGCGGGAGAGATGTCCCATGAAAAAACTGGGAAGGCCCCAAGACATAGCCAACGCTTGCCTGTTCCTAGCCTCCGAGGAAGCGGCGTACGTTAACGGCGCCGTGCTGGAAGTGACCGGGGGAATGACCCTGTAACCCCGGGGCAAAAGGCAAAGAGGCGGAATGCCCCGGTCTTTTCTCCACGGGCGCCTGCGGAGCAGGAGGTAATGGTAAAGAAACAGGGAGTGGCTGCTTAAGCCCTCCCTGTAGCCCTGCGGGGCTTTTTTTTGCGGCGCATGCTTCCCATATCCCGGTTCCACGCCGCCTTGAGCCGGGTCGAGGGGAGCGACTGGCCCGGGGAACTGAGCAATATCAGAAAAAAACAGCGCAGTTTTTAGAGATAAAGGGGAGAGCCGTTCCGGTAGAATCAAGGTGGCTCCTCATTTAGGGGCAAATCACCAGAAAGAAGGGGTGCAGTTTGAGGAAGCTAATTGCTCTGCTGGTAATTACCGGAATCTTGGCTTTTGCAGCGACGGGTTGCAGTTACCTCAAAAAGGCTAAGGACATTAAAGACAACCTCGATGATATCGGCGACATCATCGACGACCTGGGAGATTTGGATGACATCATTGACGATATAGACGATGATGGGGACCAGAACGTCTTCTCCGGGACTGTGTATTATCCGGAGAATAGTGCCGAGCTTCTGAGGAAGTTTAGTGAATTTGGCTATGAATTTACCAAACAAAGTGAAGATGGCAGTACCCAATTCATGTCAGTTCACTTTGTCTACGAGGGCAGCGAAGATGTGGACGGCGTTGCCGCAGATATCTTCACAGTGACCATGGTGGAAGATGACGAGACCGTGGTGGAAAGGCAATGGTATGACGAAGACGGCAGATTGGTCAAGGCCGTGAAGGACGGAGAGGAAGTCGACGAATGGTATGCCATGCCCGTGGGCATGTATCTGGGCATCTATACCGGAAAAGTTAAACTGACCACCTTGGTAATCGACGAAAATGGCGAGCTGGAAACCTTTAGCTACAGCCTGGAGGACAAGCGCAGCGAGAGCTCCGATGTGGGCAAGATGGAAGTATATGAGATCAAGAGCAAGCTTCTGCAGGTAGCCTATATCTATGGCTTGGTGGAGGGGAAGGGCGAGAAGCACTTTGCCCTTATCCGCTCGGAAGTGCCAGGTACTGAGGTTTTTGAACAGGTTGTGGTCACTCATATGGAATTCAGGTAAGAATCGACCGTGCCCGCGGGCACGGTTTTTTTTCCCAACCGGGCTTTTCTGTGGTAAAGTATAGAAGTAAATATGCCTCCTTTGCAGAGGGTGAAGATAGATGAAGATGCCGAGGATGAGGGGAAAGGAATTATCCCTCTGGAGGGAGAATTTATAGTCCTATTGAGCAGAATAGGTATTTGAGGTGAGGATATGAGCCAAGTTAATGCGGTAAGCAGGCTGGCCCGGGAACTGCTGGGCAGTTATTGCGGCGCCAGATTCAGCCTTGAAGAGCTGGAGGGAATAGGGGATGCCGATGTGGCCGGGCAGGCCCTGAGGGTGTTGCAGGATCAGGGGGCAGTGAGGCTTCGGGGCGAAGTGATCGAGGACCTGAATGTGCCCTTACTCTGGCAGGCCTCGGGATTGGGAACGGTCATCGCCTTGATGCAGCTCCCGTCTTCCCTGCGTGCCCAGGGCATGGCTACGGGGCTGCTGGAGGCCTTTGCCCAGGCCGGGGTTCCCCTGCGCCTCGGCTTTATGCGGGGTGCGACCAGGCGGGTGGAAACCTTGCTGGAAGGAAGATGCGACATCATCGTCACCTCCAAGATGACGGCCCGTCTGGATTTGGAACAGGGACGGCCCGTTACCCTTATTTACGCCTTTGGCTTTCGCACCTATGTCGAGGAGTATGTGGTGGCCTTTCGGGATCCCAATGCCCGGGAGATTGTTTCCGGGATGCGGGTGGCCCTGGACCCGGTGTCCATTGATCAGACCATCCTCACCAGCTATGAGTGCCAGGGAAAGGAAGTGGAGTTCGTCGACGCTCCCTATGTCCAATCCCTGGCGAAGCTTGCGGCGGATGAGCTGGATGCGGTGATCTGGTCCCGGGACGAGCTTAAGGAGCGGGGTCTGGGCTTTAACCTGCAGCCCCTGAGCGATACTTCCCCCCGGCGAGTGACTGGAGAAGATACCGCGGCGGTGCTGGTCACCAGCAGAGAAAAGGCCGAACTGGGAAGAATCCTGGCGCAGCGGATAGACCTTGCCTCGGTGCAGAGGATTCAGGAACAGATTCTCAGAGGAAAGAAAAAGCCCTCCTATTAGGAGGGCTTTTGCGAACAGGTGTTCCCTTTTCCCCTTCTTTTTGGTAAAATAGAGGGAAGAAAGGGGGACGCGGAATATGAAGCCTTTTTGCTACTCCATCGGCCATTCCAATCACTGCTTTGAGCAGTTTCGGGACTTGCTCCTCTACCACGGCATCACCCTGGTGGTGGATGTGCGCTCGGTTCCCTACAGCAAGTTTGTTCCCCAGTATAACCGGGAGGAGCTGAGGGAGCAGCTGGGCTGGGAGGGGATAAGTTACTTGTACGCCGGGAAGGAACTGGGCGGGCGGAACCGGGTCCCCGCCAGCCTGGAGGAGGCGGTGGAGAGCCCGGAATTTCAAGCGGGGTTGGCGGCCCTTTTGACCAGGATTGCCGCCGGAGAGGTGGTTGCCATAATGTGCGCCGAGCGGGATCCCTTTAACTGTCACCGCTTTTACCTGGTCAGCTATGCCCTGGAGGAGAGGGGCATAGAGGTCCGGCATGTGCTGGAGACCGGCAATGCAGTGCCTACAGAATTGCTGGAGGAGCGGCTGATAGAAGCATACCACGACGGCCTGTTTCAGCTCAGCCTCTTTGGCGAAGGGGATGTCCGGAAGGATGCCGTGCGTCGGGCCTATGGCCGCCGCTACCAGGATGTGGCGAGGAAGTCCGGCTAAAGGAAGGCCCGCCCCTCAAGAGGGGCGGGCAGGGTTTAGTGGATCTCGATTTCCTTGGCCTGGGGCTTCAGCTTTTTCGGCTTCTCGATAGTCAGTTTGAGGAGACCGTCTTTAAAGTCAGCGTGGATCTTGTCGGGGTCCAAATCCTCGATGATGAAGGTTCTGCAGGCTTGGTTGACGCTGCGTTCTCTGCGGAAATAGTTCTCGCTCTTTTCTTCCTTGGTCTCATCCCGTTGGGCCGAGATGGTGAGCTGATTTTCGCTCACCTGGACTTTTACTTCATCCTTGGAAAAGCCCGGGAGTTCAGCTTCGATGACCAGGTTATCTCCATCTTGGTAGACATCCGCCTTGACGGTGGTGAGGCCGAAGAAATCATCGTTGAAGAAATCCCGGAACAGGAAACGAGGGAACCGCCGGTTATAGGGGACGAGATTGAACATTCGACACCACACCTTTCCTAAGTATTTTCTCTCTGTGCCTATATTATAGGGTGAAGGTCAGAAATGGTCAAAGTCAACAATGGTCAATATCTGACTGATTTTGTCTGTTATATTCGGCTATTGCCGGATTGCTGGCCCGGACGAAGGCTGGCGCCGGCAAGCGCTTTTTTCCGGAGCTTTTATCTGGCAAAGGCGCCGGGCTTGGGGTATGATATGCTTAGCTTTTAGCTTGGCACGGGAGGGCTTGAATTGTGGATGATTATCATACCGCTCTTTGGCGGTTACCTGCTTTCGCTTTGGAAGCCCGGGCTGGTGGCGCGGCTGCCGGTGGCGGGCTTGACCAATCTCAGTATGATCCTGCTCCTGATGGTGATGGGGGCGCGTTTGGGCGCTGATCCCCAGGTGGTAGGCCAGATTGGCAGCCTGGGGGTGCAGGCCTTTGCCATGGCCGTAGCAACTGTCCTGGGCAGCACCCTTTTGCTGTACCTCGTCCAGTTTCTCCTGCCCCGGCGGGGGGGATTTGCCATGGGGGAAGTGGAGGAGGTGGGGGGCGCCTCGGGGCACGGCCTGACCCTGATGCTGGTGGCCGCGGTTCTGGCGGGTATTGCCCTGGGGTTATTTCTGCTCCCCCAGTCCCTGCTGCCCCATTTGAATGCCGCCACGACCTGGATTCTCGGCCTGCTCCTCCTGGCGGTGGGCCTGGACCTGGGCGGCTCCAGCCGCGCCTTTGCCCAGCTCAAGAACTGCGGCTGGCGGATAATCCTGGTGCCCCTGGGCGTGGTCCTGGGCAGCATCTTGGGAGGATTGGCGCTTGCCCTGTTTTGGCCGGGGGCGAGCTGGAATGAGATGGCGGCGGTGGCATCGGGCTTTGGCTGGTACAGCCTGTCTTCAGTGCTGATTGCTGAGGTAAGCCCAGTCCTGGGGGCGGTGGCCTTCCTGGCCAATGTCTTTCGGGAACTGATTGCCATCGTGATTACGCCCCTGGTGTCCCGCTGGCTGGGCCCGGTGCCCTCATTGGGGGCGGCGGGGGCCACGGCCATGGACGTCCTCTTGCCGGTAATTGCCAAGGGGACGGGCAGGGAGTATGTGCCCCTCTCCTTCTTTTCCGGGGCGGTGCTCTCCTTGTCGGTGCCCCTCTTCGTCAACTTGTTCCTGTACATTTAAGGGAGGGGGCGGGACCAGGGCTGCAGATATAAGGGGCTCTGTGTGTTTTTCAACTAATACTCTGTATGGGGGCCAGAGGTGGTCCCCTGTTATTCTCTGGAGTGGGGGGGCGAAGCCCCTTTAGTTGTGGCAAGTGAATAGAAAAGAGTGGGGGCGGCGAGCTCCCACTCTTTTCTTTGGGAAGGAATATAGCCTCTATTCTTCGGAATCCTGGGTGGCCGCTACTTCTTGGGCGGCCAGGGCTTTGGGATCGTAGGTGGGCAGGAAGATTGTGAAGATGGAGCCCAGCCCCCTGGCGGAGGCGGCAGTTATGTAACCGTTGTGATTTTTGATGATGTTAAAGGATGTGGCCAGTCCCATGCCGCTCCCTTCCTCCTTGGTGGTGAAGAAGGGGTCGAATATCTTCTCCATATCCTCTTCTTTGATGCCCACGCCCTGGTCCTTGATGGAAATGACGACGTAGGCGCCGGGGGCAATGGGGAGGTTATCTATCTGCTCTTGGCTGAGGCTTACCGAGATTATCCCGCCCCAGGGCATGGCCTGAACTGCATTGATGACGATGTTGTTCAAGACCTGGCGTAGCTGGTCGGGGTCGACTTGGCTGATCAGGGGCGTGTCGGGCATGCAGAAAGAGGCCTTGATCTTGGAGCCGCTCAGAGCCAGTTGGGTGGTCTCCTGGACCAGGGACCGAACATCCTGGGGCTGCTTATGGCCGGTGCCGTTGCGGGCAAAGGTGAGGAGGCGGTTGGCCAACTCTGCGCCCTGCCGGGCGGCGTCGACGATGTGCTTGAGGTTGGCCTGGACCCGCTCGTTGTCGGTGCGCATTCTGGCCAGGTCGGCATTGCCCAGGATGATGGTCAGGAGGTTTTTGAAGTCGTGGGAAAGGCCCCCGGCTACCCGGGCGATGGATTCCAGCTTGGTCAGTTTGTGCAGTTCCTGTTCATAGCGCAGGCGCTTGGCTTCGGCCTCCTCCCGCTGGGCAATCTCCCGGCTGAGGCGCTGATTGGCAATGACCAGGTGCTCATAGGGCCGGAGCATATTGGCCTTGACCAAGGCTTCCAAGATGAATATGTATGAGACCAGTTTGAAGGAATGGCCGAAAAAATCTACGAAGCTCTGGGGAAGGAAGAAGTGGGTAAAGGCTATTACTGCCAGGATGTTGGCGGAATAGGCGCCGATAATCCTGAAGAAGATTCCCCGGCTGGGAAAGAGTTCTCTCTTGTTGATTAAGCGGATGATGCTGGCCAGAAGCAGGGAGACGTTTAAATACTCGCAGATTATCCGGCAGGGGGTAGAGTCGCCGTTGTCATGGCAGGAAGGGAAGACCTGCCACTGGAAGATCATGAGCATTATGATAATGAAGCTCAGGAGATAGAGAAAAAAAACTCTTCTGAAACTGGTGGTCCGGTTGAGGAAGTAGGTGGAGGCAAAAATGGAGCTGCTTTCTAAGGTGCGCGCAGTGCACCAGAGTTGGCTCGTCAGGTTGAGGGGCGACCCGCTGGAAAATATCCCCATTCCCGGGTAGGCCATGGTGTGGAGCAGGTCAAAGCTCCCGATAAAGAGATAGGCGTAGCCCAGGAACATGAAATAAGTGTTATTAGAAAAGCGATGAGTGCTGCTGGCAGTTAAGAAGATGGACCAAGCGACCAATACGCAAAACATTTCCCCCGCTGTATGAAAGACCAAGTAGTTGCGTTTACTGATCACAATGGCTATGGCGAACAACAGGGCCAGGCCCAGGCCGCGAAGCATGGCCCGATGTACTGTTAACCTGCCTAATACCAGTTTTCGCAAGCGCTTCGCCTCCATTTTGATATATCACTGGTTTTCCCTAGCTTTATATTTGCAATTCTGCATTAATCGGGAAAATCCTTTATTATCCATAAAAAGCATTGCCAAAATCTGTCGATGGTACTAAAACATAACATGGACAATACTAATACAGACAAAATAATGAGGAGGGCGGTACTATCCGTGCAGTGATTATGGCCGGCGGCAGCGGCACCCGTCTGCGTCCCTTGACCTGCGACCTTCCTAAGCCCATGGTGCCCATTCTCAACAAGCCGGTCATGAGCTACATAGTGGAGCTGCTGAAAAAGTACGGAATAAGGGATATTGCTGTGACCCTGGCGTACTTGCCGGGGAAGATAAAGGATTACTTTGGCAACGGCGCCGAACACGGGGTGAATTTGCAGTACTTTCTCGAGGACTCGCCCCTGGGCACGGCGGGCAGCGTCAAGAACACCGGAGATTTTCTCCGGGATACATTCCTGGTCATCAGCGGCGATGCCTTGACAGACCTGGATATTGCCCGGGCAATCGCCTTTCATAGGGAGCGGGGCTCCCAGGCCACCCTGGTCCTGCACCGGCAGCCGGTCCCCCTGGAGTATGGCGTCGTCGTCACCGATCAGGAGGGCAGGATTACCCGGTTCCTGGAGAAGCCCAGCTGGGGCGAGGTCTTCAGCGATACCGTCAATACCGGAATCTACATCCTGGAGCCCGGGGTCATGGACTACCTGGCGCCGGGAGAAAAATACGACTTCAGCCGCGACCTGTTTCCCCGCCTCCTGGCCGATGGAGTGCCGATGTACGGCTATGTCACCGACGGCTATTGGTGCGACATCGGGGATCTCAGGTCCTATCGCCAGGCGAATTTTGACGTGCTGGCCGGCAAGGTAAAGGTGGCGGTGGACGGCCGGCAGGTCCGGCCCGGCATCTGGCTGGCAGAGGGAGTGCGCCCGGCCCAGGACGTTGACCTGATCCCCCCGGTCTACATCGGCCGCGGCTGTTCCCTGGACACCGGAGTCAGCCTCGGTCCCAACGCCATCCTGGGGGAACACTGCCGGGTCAGAGCCGGGACGACCCTCAGGCAGGCGGTGGTCTGGAAGCATTGCCGCCTGGGCAGCGACTGCGAAATCCGGGGGGCCACCATCTGCAACAATGTCAGCCTGGCTCTGGGCGTTCGGCTCTTTGAGGATTCGGTGGTGGGCGCCGGCACCAGCCTGGAGCAGGGAGCGGCAATCGGGCCGGGGGTAAAGGTGTGGCCGGGCAAATCCATTGCCCCGGAGACTGAAGTCAAGAGCCACCTGGTCTGGGGCGGCCACAGGAGCCGGCGCCTCTTTGGCCTGCGGGATGTGGCCGGCCAGTTCAATGTAGAGGTGACCCCGGAATTTGCCTCCCGGCTGGGTTCGGCCTTTGCCTCACTGACGGGAGAGGAGGGCAGCATTGTGGTGGGCAGCGACGCCGCCCCGGCCTCGGCCCTGGTGGCCGACGCGCTGGCGGCGGGGATTTTGGCCAGTGGCCTGGGTGTAATCCGGGGAGGGGGGCTGGCGGCGCCCATCACCCGCTTTGCCGTGGGGCGCTATGGCGCCCGGGGCGGCATTCACGTGCGCCTGGAGGCCGGCGACACCGTGCGTCTGGAATTCTACAACGCCCGGGGCGTCAACCTCGACCGGGGCGCCGAGCGCAAGCTGGAAGCCGCCTTTAACAGCGATGATTTTCGCCGGGTGGATGCCGGCCAGGTGGCCCTGGCGGACCGCAGCCCGGATATCCTCCGGCAATACTTCGCCTGGGGCGCCCGGGGCCTGAGGACCCTGGCCCCGGGCAGGCAGGGGCCGCTGGTGGCGGCCGGCGCCGAAACCGAACTGATGGCCTTCCTGGGTTCGGGCTTTCTGGCCCATGTGGGCTGCCAGGTGCGCCGGGGCGGTTCAACCCTGGCTGCGGTCAGCGCCGCCGTGCTGGAGCACGGGGCCGAGATGGGGGTGTTCTTCCGGGCCGACGGCGAGGAAATCCTCCTGGTGGATGAGGGCGGGATACCCGTAAGCGCCGAGGCGTACCGGGCCCTGGCTACCTGGATTGCCCTGCAGGCGGAGGGAAAGAGGATCGTCATCCCCCACGCTGCTCCCCAGGTCCTGAGGGATATGGCGGCCGGGGCGGAAGTGGTCCCGGTCAAATCGGCGCCGGGGGAGGTCATGGCCCTGATGCAGGAGCTGGGAGAGGAAGACCAGCGGGTGGCCATTCAGTACCTCCTCAATTTCGACGGCATCCAGGCCGCCGCCCGGGTTGCCGACTTCCTGGAGCAGGCGGGGGCCAGCCTGGCCCAGGTTGTCGCCGGCTTGCCGCAGCTGCACTACAAAAAGCTGGCTGTGCCCTGCAAATGGGAGGACAAGGGCCGGGTACTGCGGGAATTGGCGGCCTTGTACCGGCCTGAGGAAATGGAGCTGGAGGAGGGGGTCAAGGTCTTGGCCGAGAAGGGCTGGGCCCTGGTCCTGCCCGACAGCGAAAGGCCTCAGTTTAACATCTATGCCCAGGGCTATAGCGAAGAGTATGCCCAGGAACTGGCCGTCGAGTTTTCGGCCAAGGTCTCCTCGCTCCTGGGGGGAGGGGAAGAATAGCAGCGCAATTTCGCTCAGAGGATGATAAGTGTGGAGCTCTTGGTATTGGCAATAGTGGCAGCAGCATTGCTTTGGCAGGGGAGGGGGCGGGCGCCCAGGCCCTCCATCTGGTTTGACGGGGCTGTGCTCCGCCCCGAGGAGCTCATTGCCCATGGGGCGGAGTTGGCCAGGTTCCACCGGACCACCTATAACAGTTCCAGTTTTGGCCTGGTGTTGGGTCGGCTCCGGAGCAATTTTCGCCTGATTACCCAGGTTTATTCCCAGGCGGCGGCGGACCTGCGCCGGGACAAGGCCATAGCCCCGGCGGGGGAATGGCTGCTGGACAATTACTACCTGGTGGAAGAGCAGGTCAAGGAAATCCTCATCACAGTCCGGAGCCGGCGCTTCCGGAGGCTGCCGGTGTTGACCAACGGACAGTACCGGGGCCTCCCCCGCATCTATGCCATCGCCCTGGAACTGGTTGCCCACAGCGACGGCCGGGTGGATGAGCAGGCGCTGATTGGCTTTATCGAGTCCTATCAGCAGGAGAAGCGCCTGACCATTGCCGAGATCTGGGCCCTCTCCCTGATGCTCAGGATTGCTCTGGTGGAGAAGGTCCGGGCTTGCTGCGCCCTCCTGGCCGAGACCCACGGCCACTGGCGCCAGGCCGAAGAACTGGTGGCCCGGCCCCAGCAACTCCTGGAAAGGCTCGAGGCAATGAGCGGGCTGGCCCCCGCCCTGGTGGAACACCTCCTGGACATTTCCCGGCAGGGAAAATTGGACCGCCAGCAAATTCGCGAGGTCCTGGCCAAGAGGCTGGCGGAGAGGGACCTTACCCTGGAGCAAGTGGTTCAGGCCGAACATCAGGCCGAGGCGGGCCGGGCAACCGCCCTGGGCAACGCCTTTACCAGCCTGAAAAACACCGCCTCCCTGGATTGGAACGAAATCTTCGAGGCCCTCTGTCCCGTGGACAAGGTGCTGGGCCAGGACCCCGTCTACCTGGCCATGGACTTTCCTTCCCGCAATTACTACCGGAGCCGGGTGCAGTCCCTGGCCCGCCGGGCAAGGGTGAGCGAGACCCGGGTGGCCAAGCTGGCCATGGAGTGCGCCCGGGATGGCCAGGGGGTGCAGGGCCACTGCGGCTATTACCTGGTGGATGAGGGAAGGGAGCAACTGGCGGCGCGGTTGGGCAGGAGCTTCGCGGAGCTCCAGTTGAGCGGCGGCGCCTACATCGCCGGGGCCGCAGTCCTCACCCTGGTCCTGGCCCTGGCGGCGCTTGCCTTGGGTCCCGGCTTTTCTCCCGCAGCCCTGCTCCTGATTCTGCTTCCCGCCAGCGGCGTCGCCGTGGCGCTCCTGAACACCCTCCTGCTCCGCCTGCGCAAGCCGGCCTTCCTGCCCAAGCTGGAGTACCGGGAAGGAATCCCCCCCGAGGCCGCCACCATGGTGGTGGTGCCGGCGCTGCTGACCTCCGCCGCCGGGGCCAGGGAATTGGTGCGCCGCCTGGAGGTCCACTACTTGGCCAATCCCCTGGACAATCTCTACTTCTGCCTGCTGGGGGACTTTAAGGATGCCGAAAGCCAGGTCCTGGAAGCAGACGAGGAAATCCTGGCCGCCGCCCGCCAGGGAGTCCAGGAGCTCAACGCCAGGTATGGCCAGGGGCGCTTTTTTGTCCTGATGCGGAAGCGCAGCTTCTCCAAGACCCAGCAGAAGTGGCTGGGCTGGGAGCGGAAGCGGGGGGCGCTGATGGAACTCAACGCCCTGCTCTCGGGGGTGGGGGTGACCACCTTCATCCAACCGCCTCCCCTGCCTCAGGTAAAGTACATCCTCACCCTGGACGCCGACACCCGCCTGCCCCTGGCTGCAGCCCGCAAGCTGGTGGGGACAATCTCCCACCCCCTCAACCGGGTCAAGGTGGAGGGAGGCCGGGTGCTCCGGGGCTATGGCCTCATCCAGCCCCGGATGGGGGTCAGCATCGAGAGCACCAACCGGAGCCTCTTTGCCCGGGTGCTGGCCGGGCCCGGCGGCGTCGACACTTACACCACCGCCACCAGCGATATTTACCAGGACTGGTTCGGGCAGGGGATCTTTACCGGCAAGGGCATCTACGACCGGGCGGCGGCCGTCAAGCTCCTGGCCGACATCCCTGAAAACAGCATCCTCAGCCACGACCTCCTGGAGGGGGCGCTGCTGCGCACCGGCCTGGCCACCGATATCGAGTTGGTGGACGACTTCCCCGCCAAGTACAGCTCCTATGTGCAGCGCCAACACCGCTGGACCCGGGGGGACTGGCAGCTGCTGCCCTGGCTGAGGCGCAAATCTGGCCTCAGCCTCCTGAGCCGCTGGCAGATCTTTGACAATCTCCGGCGTTCCCTGCTCCCCTTAAGCCTGATGGTCCTGGCGGCGGCCGGCCTGACGGTGCTGCCGGGCGGGGCGCTGTTCTGGACATTGGTTGTCCTGGCCGCCCTGCTCCTGCCCCATTGCTTCAGCCTGCTGGACTTTAACTGGATCGGGTATTTCGGCAACCTTTCCGCCGGCGGCCAGGCCACGGGCCTCAGGCTCTTTGCCTGGCAACTCCTGCTACACCTGGCCTTCCTGCCCCACCAGGCCTGGGTCAACGGCGACGCCGTTCTCCGCAGCCTGTACCGGGTCTATATTTCCCGGAGGAACCTCCTGGAGTGGACCACCGCCGCCGAGGCTGAAAGGAAGGGGGGCGAGGACTACTGGCGGCGCTTTGCCCCGGTCCTCCTGGCCCTCCTGGGCCTGGCGGCTCTGGTAGCCGCCCTGAATGTATCGGCCCTGGCGGTGTACGCGCCCCTGCTGGTCCTCTGGCTGTTGGCCCCGGCCCTGGCGGGGCGGGTCAGCCGCCCGGGGGAGGGGAGTCCTCGGCCCGGGGGCGAAGCGGTAAAGGCGCTGCGCTCCCTGGCCCGCAAGACCTGGTACTATTACCAGGACCTGGTGGGCCCCTCCACCTCCCACCTGCCCCCGGACAATTACCAGGTGGATCCCCCCAATGGCGTCGATCCCCGGACATCGCCCACCAATATCGGCTTTTATCTGCTTTCGGTGTTGGCGGCCCGGGACCTGGGCTACATCCCCACCACCGAGATGGTGCGCAGGCTGGAGTCCACCCTGACCTCGGTGGAGGCCCTCCACAAGTGGAAGGGCCACCTCTTTAACTGGTACCACACCGGGGATTTGGAAGTGCTGCGGCCGTACTTCGTCTCGACGGTGGACAGCGGCAACTTTGTCTGCATGCTGGTGGCCCTGGCCCAGGGCCTGCGGGAATACCTGGACCGTCCCCTGGTGGAGGTCTGCCTCATGCAGGGAGTTCTGGACACACTGGAGGCCGACCTCTTCACCGCCCCGGAGGCCGTGACCATCAATCAGTGGGCGGACTTGGTGGCGGATCTGGAGACGGAAGAGCAGGGGCCCCGGCTCTGCCAGCTCCTGGCCTGGTTGCGGGAGGAGCTGGATTCCCTCTTCCCCCATACCGAGATCCTCACCCATCCCCCGGTCTTTTTGAAGCAGGAGCAGTTTGCACCCCTGGCTGAACTGGTGCGCCGGATTAGGGAACACCCTTCGCCCCGGGTGCTGGCCGCCGCCTACCCCGAGATGTTGGCGGCCATCGATGCCTGTCTGGAGGGCGCCGCTGCCCAGGAGGAGGATTACCTCCTGGTCCTCAAGGACGACATCCTCAGGCTTGCCCCAGCTGCCCGGCAATTGGTCGAGAAGCTGGAAGACCTAATCTTGCGTCTGGAAGCCCTGGCGGCTCAAACGGACTTTTCCGCCCTGTACAATCCCCGGCGCCACCTGTTTTCCATCGGCTACAGCGTCGACGAAGAGACCCTGGTAGACACCCACTACGACCTCCTGGCCTCGGAAGCGCGGATGACCAGCTACTGGGCGGTGGTCCAGGGCCAGGTCCCGGTCAAGCACTGGTATAAGCCGGGCCGGGCCATGACCCGCATCGACGGCAGCCGGGCCCTGGTCTCCTGGGCGGGGACCATGTTCGAATACCTGATGCCGCCCCTGCTGCTGCGCAATTACCCCAACACCCTGCTGGCCGAGACGGTGCAGGCGGTGGTGGCGGCCCAGCGCCGCTACGCCGCTCGGCGCAGCCTGCCCTGGGGGGTGTCGGAATCGGGCTACTATGCCTTTGATTACCGGCTCAACTACCAGTACCGGGCCTTTGGCATTCCCGACTTAGGTCTAAAGCGGGGCCTGGTCCAGGACATGGTGGTCTCCAGTTATTCCACCCTCCTGGCCCTGCCCTTTGCGCCCCGGGAGGCCCTGGCCAATCTGGCCCGGCTCCGGGAGTTGGGGCTGGAAGGGGAGTACGGCCTCTATGAAGCGGTGGACTTTACCCCCCAGCGGGTGGGGTCGGGCCTGGGCCTGGTCAAAAGCTATATGGCCCACCACCAGGGCATGGGCTTTATCGCCCTGGCCAATTACCTCCTGGACTTTGCCATGGTGCGCCGCTTCCACGCCGATCCCCGGGTTGAGGCGGGAGAACTCCTGCTCCAGGAGCGCATCCCCCTGCAGCCGGTGTTGACCAAGCAAATCCGCGAGCCCGTCCTGCCCCTGCAAAAACGGAGAGAAGGCCTGGAAGAGGTGGAGCGGAGCTTTGGCATTCCCCGGGGGGTTCCCCCCAACTGCCACCTCCTCTCCAACGGCAGCTACACCGTCTTCCTCACCGACAGCGGCAGCGGCTTCAGCCGCCGGGGCGATATACAGGTCAGCCGCTGGCGGGACCTGGCTCCGGGCCGGCCCTACGGCACCTTCATCTTTGTCAAGAGCCTGAATAACGACCGGGTGTGGTCGACGACCCTGGCGCCCCTGGACGCTGAGCCCGACTTTTACCGGGTGAACTTTTCCCAGGATAAGGCCAGCTACTTCCGGGAGGCCAGGAATATAGACACCCGCACCGACATCATCGTCTCCAGCGAGGATAATGCCGAGATCCGCCAGGTGGTGGTGACCAATCACGGCACCAAGGCGGCCAGTCTGGAGCTTACTTCCTATCTGGAGGTGGTCCTCTCCTCCCAGGCCGCCGACCTGGCCCACCCCGCCTTTAACAAGCTCTTTGTCGAGACCGAGTTGCTGGCCCGGGACAACGCCCTGCTGGCTTCCCGGCGTCCCCGCCGCCCGGGGGAAGAGCGGCTCTATGCCCTGCACCAGGTGGTGGTGGAGGGGGAGAGCGTAGGCAGTCTCCAGTTTGAGACCGACCGAGCCAAGTTTCTGGGCCGCGGCCGGGACATCTCCCAGCCCGTCGCCCTGCACCAGCCCCTGTCCAATTCCCTGGGCCCGGTCCTGGATCCCGTCTTCAGCCTGCGCCGGCAAATCCGCCTGGGGCCCGGGGAGACGGGGACCGTCACCTTTATCACGGCCCAGGGAACCCGCAAGGAGATGGAGGAGGTGGCGGAAAAGTATCGGGATCCCGGGACCATCCGCCGGGCCTTTGACCTGGCCTACGCCCGCAGTCAGGTGGAATACCGCTTCCTGAAGCTGCCGCCCCAACTCCTGGAAGCCAGCCAGCAGGCCCTGGGGCACCTCTTCTTCCCCAGCCCTACCCGGCGCCGCTACCAGGAAATCCTGGCGAAGAACCAACTGACCCAGCGAGGCCTGTGGGCCCAGGGGATTTCCGGCGACAATCCCATCGTCCTGGTCAATGTGGCCGATACCGAGGAAATCGAGATTGTGGCCGAAGCGGTGCGGGCCCACGAATACTGGCGCTTTAAGGGGCTGAACATAGACCTGGTAATCCTGAACAGCGAAGGAGGCGGCTACCTGGAGCCGGTGCGGGACCTGATTCGGGATGTGGTCCAGCTTAGCCAGACCCCGGAGCTGGACCGGCCCGGGGGAATCTTTATCCGCAGCGCCGGCCAGATGAGTCGGGCAGAGCAGATTCTCCTCTTTGCCGCCGCCCGCCTCATCCTCCGGGGCGGGGAGCCCCTGGCCCGGCAGTTGGAAAGGGCGCTGCCATCCTGGCCGGAGCCCTTGCCCACCTTGCCGGAGCCCGATTATCCATCGCAACCGGTGCAGCTGCCGGGAGAACTGCAATTCTTTAACGGCTATGGGGGCTTTGGCGCCGACGGCAGCGAATACCACATCCTGCTCCGGGAGCGGATGACGCCGGCGCCCTGGGTCAATATCCTGGCCAATCCCCAGTTCGGCTGCATTGCCTCGGAGCGGGGGGCGGGATTTACCTTCGCCGAGAACAGCCGGGAGAACAAGCTGACCCCCTGGTCCAATGACCCGGTCTCCGACCCTCCGGGAGAGGTCATCTACCTGCGGGATGAGGAGAGCGGCGCCCTGTGGACGGTGACGGCGGCGCCCATCCGGGAGGAGGAACCGTACTTGATCACCCATGGCTGGGGGTACACCAAATATGCCCATTGCAGCCACGGCATCGACCAGCAGCTGACGGTCTTTGTCCCCCTGGAGGATTCCGTCAAGCTCAGCCTCCTCCGCCTGCAAAACCTGGGGGAGGAGGAGCGGCGCCTGACGGTAACTTACTACATCCGGCCGGTGCTGGGGGTCAGCGACGAGGTCTGCCAGCAGCATCTGATCACCGCCTGGGAAGAGGACGTCCTCACCGTCCGCAATCCCTATAACGGAGACTTTCCCGGCCGGGTCGTCTGGCTGTCGGCTTCGGCGCCCGTTCTGGGTTACACCGGCGACCGCACCGAATTCCTGGGCCCGGGGGGCCGGCTGGCCCGACCGGAGGCCCTGACCCGGACCGGCTTGTCTGGGACAGTAGGGGCCGGCCTCGACCCCTGCGCCGCCCTGCAGGTGACGGTGACCCTGGGTCCCGGGGAAGAGCGGGAGTTGCTCTTCCAGTTGGGTCAGGCTCAATCCATGGAAGCGGCAAAGGGCGCGGCCAAAAAATACACCCCGGAGGAGGCCCGGGCCGCCTTGGGCCAGGTCCGGGAGCACTGGCGGGAGCTGGCCGGCTCCATTGCCGCCGAGACTCCCGAACCGGCCCTGAACATCCTCCTGGGCTGGCTGGTCTACCAGTCCCTGGCCTGTCGCCTCTGGGCCAGGACGGGCTTTTACCAGTGCGGTGGCGCTTACGGCTATCGGGATCAGCTCCAGGATGCCATGAACCTGGTCGCTTTGGTTCCCCACCTGACCCGGGAGCAAATTCTCCTCCATGCCGCCCACCAGTTCCGGGAGGGAGATGTGCAGCACTGGTGGCATCCCGGCACCAATAACCGGGGCGTGCGCACCCGCTTTAGCGACGACCTGCTCTGGCTACCCCTGGCTGTGGCCCGGTACATCCAGGTCACCGGTGACCAGGAAATCCTGGATACAGAAATCCCCTTCCTGGAGGGGCGCCTCCTGGAGGAAGGGGAGGATGAGCACTATGGCGAGGCCCAGGTCAGCGAGGAAAGGGCTTCCCTCTATGAGCACTGCTGCCGGGCCATCAAACGGGCCTTGAAATTCGGGAGCCATGGCATTCCCCTCATGGGCTCCGGCGACTGGAACGACGGGATGAGCAGCGTGGGCAACGGCGGCCGGGGCGAGAGCATCTGGCTGGGCTGGTTCCTGTACACCATCCTCCAGGACTTTGCCCCCCTCTGCCGGGCCCGGGGCGACGAGGCCCTGGCCGAGCACTATCTGAAACAGGCCGAAGGCATCCTCACCGCCCTGGAAGCCAAGTGCTGGGACGGGCGCTGGTATCGGCGGGCCTATTTTGACGACGGCACTCCCCTGGGCTCGGCGGAGAACAGCGAATGCACCATCGATTCCATTGCCCAGTCCTGGGCGGTAATCACCGGGGCCGCCCGCCGGGACCGGATGGAAGAGGCCATGAACGAGGTCAACGCCCGCCTGGTCCGGGAGAACGAGGGCCTGATCCTTCTCTTCACGCCTCCCTTCGCTGACGGGCCCCTCCAGCCGGGGTACATCAAGGGGTACTTGCCAGGAGTCAGGGAAAACGGCGGCCAGTACACCCATGCCTCCTGCTGGGTAATTATGGCCATGGCCCTGTTGGGCCGGGGGGACGAGGCCCTCAACCTCCTGCAGTTGATCAATCCCATCAATCACAGCCGCACCCCCATCGAGTGCGCCACCTACAAGACCGAACCCTATTCCCTGGCGGCCGATGTGTATTCGGCGCATCCCCATGCCGGCCGGGGCGGCTGGACCTGGTACACCGGGGCGGCGGCCTGGCTGCACCGGGTAGCGGTGGAAAATGTCCTGGGGATCCGGCGCCGGGGCAGCCGCCTGGTGGTCGAGCCCTGCATCCCCAGGACCTGGCGGGAGTTTCAGGTCAGCTTCCGCTATGGTTCCAGCCGCTATGATATCAATGTCCACAATCCCCGGGAGATCAATCAGGGCGTTGCGGAAATCCGGGTGGACGGGCAGGTTGTCGGGGAGATTGAACTGGCGGATGACGGGCAGGTCCACCGGGTGGAGGTAATAATGGGAAGATAAAAGCAGCCCTTGCGGCTGCCTTACTTATTCTCTTCGCCGGCGGCGGCCACTTCTTCCTGGGGAAAGACGGGCTTGTCCCGGAATTTTTTCAGACTCTTCTTGTTCCAGAGGAGGACGTTGAGGCGGGCGGCGGCTTTGGCGGCGGCCCGGTTATGTTTGGCCGGGGTGACGATGATGGCCTGGTTGCAATCGTGGTTGCCGGCATAGCTGCTGACCTCGGACACGGTGTTTTCGGTGAGCTTCTTCTTCCAGTCCTTGACCTGGACATAGGCCCTGACTCCGGGGCGGACGGCGATGAAATCGCCGCCGTAGATACCCTGGTACACTATCTCCTCGATCTGGAAGCCCTGTTGGCTGAAGAGCTTTAGGGCGTCGTTGGCCAGTTCCGACTGGAGATAGGGCAGGGGTTGTTCTCCTTGGGGCTTCGGCTCGGGCTCAGGCCCGGGCTGGGGCTCGGACTCGGCGTCGGGCATGGGCTCGGGGTCCAGGACGGGCTCAGCCACAGGGGGCTCGGGCTCTTTCAGCATGGGGCCGGCTGCCGGAGGAGCCAGCTCCTCCAGGGTGGGCGCAGCCTCGGCCGACGCCAGTTCTTCCAGGGTGGGCACGGCTTGGTAAGGCTCCTGCTCGTCCAAAGCTTCCTGGGCTGGGGGAGGCTCGGGCTGCTCCTGGTCCGGGTGCACCGGCTCCTGGGACTTCTCAGCCTCCGGCTCCCTTTGCACCGGGGACTTCCCTGGGGCAGGCTCAGGCCGGGGCTGGGCGGAGGGTTCTTGGCTTTGCTCCTGTTCCTCGGCTCGGTGATAGACGATGACGGGTTCGGGACCCACTTCCAGGAAGCCGGCGTCCCCATCGCCGCGGCTGTAGGGAGCGCGTCGGCGGCGAGCTATGATGAGAATGAGGAGTAGAACCAGGACCAAAACCAAGCCTGCGGCGGGGAGCAGGTAATCGCCGAGAAGGGCGGAAATGTCTTCATACAGTGAAGTTACAGCATCGAGTATTTGATCCATTTTACTCCTCCTTAGTGGGGGTGGCCCCGCATTCATTTCTCTTAGTCTTATTCGCCGCCATCCCAGGCTTTTCCTGCTAGGGAAGGCGGAAGCCGGCCCGGGAAATTTCCGGGGCCGGCCTTGCCGCAGGGCGAAGAGTATGGTATACTCGGGGCAATATACAAAATAATGTACAGTGAGTGGTTCAGATGAGCAAGTTCAGAGAGGCGCTCTTACACAAGAACGGCAAGGTTATCCTGACCCTGGCCCGGGAATTCCTGACCCGCTCTCCCGGGGAGCGAATCGATACGGTGGCAGGATATGCCCAGCGATTCGGGACCGGCCGGGGCACTGTCCAATCCGCCCTCAAATTTCTGCAAGAGGTGGGGGCGGTGGTGCTGGAAACCCGGGGGCACCTGGGCACATTTCTCATAAGTTTGGATTACAAGGTTCTCTGGGAGGCGGCGGACTTCGGCACCATCATGGCAGTGATGCCCCTGCCCTATTCGGCCCGGTATGAAGGGCTGGCCACCGGCCTGTTCAAGGCCTTTGAGGAGGCGGGGCTTCCCTTCAGTCTGGCCTTTATGCGGGGAGCCGCCAGGCGCATCGACGCCCTCCTGGCGGGCAAGTACAACTTTGCCGTCATGTCCAAGCTGGCCGCCAATCTGGAGCTGCAGAAGGGTACGCCGATAACGGTGCTCCACGAGTTCGGTCCCCGTTCCTATGTGCAGGATCACGTGGTGGTCTTCCGGGACCCCGCTGCCGCTGAAATCCGGGCGGGCATGCGGGTGGCCCTGGACCCGGCCTCGGTGGACCAGGTGATTCTCACCTGCTATGAGTGCCAGGGGATTGAGGTGCAATTCGTCGAGACCCCCTACACCCAAATCCTGCAGAAGCTGGAGAATGACCAATTGGATGCCGCGGTGTGGAATTTGGACGAGGTCGAGGAAAAACAGCTTGCCTTTACCATCCGCCCCCTGACCCGGGAACGGGCTGCCAAGGCCGCCCGGGACGACACCGTGGCGGTGCTGGTGACCAATGCCGCCGATGCCGACCTGGCCAAGCTTCTCCGGCGCTGCCTTAACTTTGCCGCCATCCAAAGGGTCCAGGAGCAGGTCATGGGCAGGGAGATTATACCAGCATATTGAATTTTTTTGGAGTGAAAATACAATTAGTTGTACATTGAGGAGGGCCGTCATGGACGAGCTGATCAGGATGCGCCTGGAAATCTTGCGGGATGCGGGAGAAATCAGTGGTTCCGTGCAGGCGGCGGTGGAAGGGCTGCTGATTAAGCTGGAGGACAAGTATTCCTTCGCCGTCACAGAGGACAACGGGGCTATGTTTGTCACCCATCTGGCTGCTGCATTGAACAGGATAGAAAAGGGAGAAACTATAGAGGCGATAGAGACCAGCCTCCTGGAAGAAGCCAGAGAGACTCCGTACTGGCGGGAACTGCCCCAGTTGCTGGAATGGCTGGAGCAGGAGACAGGGTTAAAAATACCTGAGCAGGAGCGGGGCTATCTTGCCCTGCACCTGGCGGTGATGCTGGAAAAGGCGAAGGGGGGTGAAGACAATTAAGATCGTGGTCGGTGGTCAGGTAGAGAAGCAGGAGATTGCCGCCCTGGTTCGGGACCTGGTCAAGGACAGGGCCGAAGTGGAAATCATGTCGGACCTGCAGGCGGCCAATGCCATCAAGACCGGGAAGGCGGACTACTATCTGGGCGCATGCCATACCGGTGGCGGCGGCGCCCTGAGTATGGCCATGGCCCTGCTGGGTCGCGATAAGTGCGAGACCGTTTCCATGCCGGGGCGCCCGCCGGTGAAGGAGAAGATCGTCGAGGCCGTCGCCCGGGGCAAGGTTGCCTTCGGCTTTACCGGGGATCATGCTCAGACGGCTGTGCCCCTTATCATCGAAGAGATCCTGAAGAAGTAGGTCCGGGTAAACGCTGGCAAGTCCAGTTTCAAATATCTTAAAGGAGGAATCATCTTGAACTACGTCTTACTAGCCGCTCTGGGCGCCCTGGGCGCCATCATGGCCAACCGCGGCATCGCCGTCTTTAACGACGGCCTGCGCCCGGTGATGCCGGAATTCATCGAAGGCAGGATGAGCCGCCAGGAGCTGGCCGCCACCGCCTTCGCCATGAGTTTCGGCCTGGTCATCGGTTTCGGCATCCCAGTCTCCATTGCCGCCAGCATAATCCTCATCCATTCGGTCTTCCTGGGCACAGATATCATCGGGACATCCACCCCCAGCGGCAAAGCTGGCTTTGTCCTGGCTGGGGTCATCGGCGCCGCCTACGGCCTGGGCATCCTGGTGGGCTTGCAATTCATCGTCGATATCTTTGGCAAGCTGCCGGTGGACTTCATGGGCAATTTAGGCGCCGTCAGCGCCCCGGTGGTGGCAGCCTTCGCCGCTTTCCCCGCCTTGGCCACGGGAATGCAGTACGGTTACAAGAAGGGACTGCTGACTCTGCTCTTTTCCTTGCTGGCAAGGCAGTTGGCGGTCTGGATCAGCCCCATCACCCTGGGTTCAGCTTCCATCACTCTGAACGCCGAGGGCTCCGCCCTGATTGTGGGCATGCTCTTCCTCCTCTTCTTTGCCATGTCCGAGAAGCCCAGCGGCGAAAGCGTCGACCTGGCCGCTCTCTTCAGCGACAGGATGAAGCGGATCAGGAAGAACGCGCCCTTCCTGATGGTGGTGGGCGGCTTGGTGGCTGCTGCAACCTCCTACGGCCTCCTGGCCGGCGATCCCATCTCCCTCAACCTCATGAGCGAAGGCAATCTCACCGATGCCGGTTTTGCCGCCCTGGCCCGGGCCATCGGCTTTATTCCCCTGATTGCCTCCACTGCCATCGCAACGGGGGTCTACGGGCCGGTGGGCATGACCTTTGTCTTCGCCGTCGGGCTCTTCATCACCAATCCCATCCTGGCCGGCATCGTCGGCGCCGTAGTCATCGGTGCGGAGGTGCTCCTGCTGGATCGGGCGGCGGCTCTCCTGGACAGGTTCCCCGGCCTGCGCAATGCCGGCGACAACATCCGCAACGCCATGACCCGACTGCTGGAGGTGGCCCTGCTGGTGGGCGGCATGAACGCCGCCAACGCCATCGTGCCGGGACTGGGCTTCCTGGTGGTGGGCGGCCTCTTCATCCTCAACGACATCGCCGGCCGGCCGGTGGTCCGCATGGCTGTGGGGCCCATCGCGGCAATTTTGGTCGGCGTCCTGGCCAACATTCTCGCTCTGATTGGCCTGATCTAAATCCTGGAAAGGGGCTGCTCACAGCGTGCGGCCCCTTTATCGATAGAGAGGTGAGGAGATATGCAGGGAATAAGAGAGATGCACCGGGTGGCCAGGGCGGCCCTGGCGGCCCGGGATAGAATTGGGAGGGGCGTGGAGTATGCCCGCCGGGGCGTCCTGGATGAGGCCCTGGACAGCTTGAGCCGGGCTGCCAGTTTGCCCCTGGTTCTTTTCGGCGTCAAGGATACCGACCAAATCAGTCCCGACCTGGTCCAGCGGCTGGGAGAGCTGCCGGGCTACCTCTTTCACACCGTGGACGCCATGGCGCCGGGGGGGAGGGCGGTGGATCCCAACCTGGTCAACCCCCTGACGGGCAGGATGATGACCGGTTCCTCCAGCGGCGGCTGCCAGAACATCCTCCTGGGCATCAATGACCTGGCTTTGGCAACCGACGGTGGCGGCTCGGTACTGGCGCCGGCGCTGGCCACCGGCCTTTACAGCATCATGGCCAAGGGCTTGGGTCTCAAGGGCCGCCGCCCCCGGGTTTCTACCGACAATATCGAGTTTGTCCCCGGCATCGGCCTGATTTCCCACTCGTACGAGATTTGCGCCCAGGCCGTAAGCCATTTGACGGGAGTTGAGGCCGGCGCAATCTCACCACCCCTGGTCGTCAGGCCCCGGGAGCCCGGACTGGCGCCCCTCCTGGAGGCGGTGCTGGCGGCTCTCGGCCCGGTCCCGGTGGTGGAACCCCCCGTTGCCTGTGACCGTCCTGGCCTCATCGCCTTTGTACAGGAGCAGTTTGCCCGCTCTTCCCTGGTCCTGAGCTTCGAGGGCCCGGTGGACCTGCACGGATACGGGGATTCGGTGCTGGGCAGCTGGGGGGAAGGGGGCAGGGCCATGCAGGGCCGGGGCGGCAAGGACCTGCTCAAGGTGGCCAATATGGTGGATGCCACGGCGCTGTCGATTCCGGCCCTGGAGCTGGCCTGCGGCGTGCTGGTGCTGGCAGCGCCCGGCCGGGAAGCCGGCGGCGCGGCCCTGGCCCTGGGGGCAAAATTGGCGGCGGCACTGCCCCGGCCCCGGCTGTATGAAGAGTACTTCGGGCGGGCCGGGTCCCGGCCGGCGCCGGGCTACATCTAGGTGGAGGGAAGAATTATGTACATCAATACTGTGCTGGGTCCGATAGCACCTGGTCAGTTGGGGCCAACCTATTGTCACGAGCATTTGAAACTGGATCTTTCGGGCCACAAGGGCGACCCCGATACCAGGTACGACGACTTGCCCGGTGTAGTGGACGAGCTCCAGGGACTGCGCCGGCAGGGGCTGGGCGCCGTGGTGGAGGTAAGTAATTGGGGCATGGGCCGGGATATCCCCGCCCTGGTTCGGGTGGCCGAGGCCACGGGACTGTATGTCATTCCCTCCACCGGGGTGTACAAAGAGCCCTTCCTGCCCCATTGGGTTGGGGAGCGGGACGAGGGGGAACTGGCGGCGGCCATGGTCAGGGAGATTCGCCAGGGCATCGACGACACCGGCGTCCGCGCCCATGTAATCGGCGAGGTGGGCTCCAGCGCTCAGGCCATAGCTCCTTTGGAGGCCAAGGCCCTGCGGGCGGCGGCCAGGGCCAGTCTGGAGACGGGGCATCCCATCTACACCCACACCACCTTGGGCAGATTGGGGATGGAGCAGGTCAAGCTCTTTCGGGAAATGGGGATGGACCTCACCCGGGTGGTCATCGGCCACACCGACCTCAGCGACGATCCCGAAGCTCACCTGCGCCTGGCCGCCACAGGCTGTTACCTGGGCTTTGACACCGTGGGCAAGCTCAACTACCAGCCCGATGAGGTCAGGGCCCTGCGCATCAAGGACTTGGTGGAGCGGGGGCATGGCCAGCAGATCGTCCTCTCCCAGGACCTGACGAGAAAATCGCAGTTGCGGAGCCGGGGTGGCATCGGCTACGCCTACCTGCTGGAGAGCTTTGTGCCTCGGCTGCTGCAGTTGGGCTTAACCCGGGCCGATATCGATCTCATGCTAGTAGAAAATCCAGCCAGGTGGCTGGCAGTGGAGGGATAGAGGATGCAGGTGTACCCTTTGCAGACAATGAGTTTGGAAGCCGCCATGGAAGCCCAGTTCCGCCTGGTGGACACCATTCACAGGCACTTCAGTGGTCAGGAGTTCCTGACTGCCGGCGATTACGGCCTCAGCCAGGGAGGACGGCCCCGGCAAACGGCCAAGGTGGAAGCAGTGCTGGCCCAGTATTTCGGGGGCGAGGATGCCGTGCTGGTACGGGGGGCGGGGACCGGCGCCCTGCGCCTGGCCCTGGCGGCGGCGGTGCCGCCGGGGGCGGAAATCCTGGTCCATGCCGCCCCCATCTACCCCACCACAGAGGCTACTATTGCCATGATGGGCTTGCGTCCCCGGACGGCGGACTATAACGCACTGGACTTCTCCGGGGAGCTGCCCGACTATGCCCTAATCCAGCTCTCCCGCCAGGCGCCGGGGGACAGGTATGACGCCGGCCAGGTCATGGCCGCGCTGCGGGCCCGTAAGCCCGGGATCACCATCATCAGCGATGACAATTATGTGGTCATGAAGCTGGCGCAAATCGGAGTGGGCCTGGGGGCCGACCTCAGCACCTTTTCCTGTTTCAAGCTGTTGGGCCCCCCGGGGGTCGGCTGCGTCGTGGGCAAGGGGGAGCTGGTGGAGAAGATTCGCCGCCTGAATTATTCCGGCGGCGCCCAGGTCCAAGGACCGGAGGCCATGGAGGTTCTCCGCTCCCTGGTCTATGCCCCGGTCAGCCTGGCCATCCAGGCCAGGCAGGGGGACAGGATTGTCCAGCTCCTGAACCGGGGCGCCGTCCCCGGGGTCAAGGAGGCCTGTATCGCCAACGCCCAATCCCGGGTGGTGCTGGTGGAGTTTGCCCGGCCGGTGGCCCGGCAGGTCCTGGCGGCGGCGGACAAGTACGGCTGCGCCACCTGGCCGGTGGGAGCCGAGTCCCGCTATGAAGTGACGGCCATGTTTTACCGGGTGTCGGGGACCTTTCTGGCTGAGAAGCCGGAATTAGCCGAGACCATGATCAGAATCAATCCCATGCGGGCGGGAGCGGATACCGTGGTCCGCATCCTGAGGGAAATTATGGCAAGTATCGAAGAAGGGGAGTGGCGGACATGTTTCTGGAAGCGACGGTGCAGCGGAATCCCGGACTGATCGAGGCTGCCCTGCACCTGCACCGCCAAGGCCGCATTACTCCCAACACCTATGTAATCGACGTCGACGCCGTGGAGGCCAACGCCGCCGCCCTGGCCCGGACGGCCCGGGCCGAAGGGGTGCAGCTGTACATGATGACCAAACAGTTTGGCCGCAACCCCTGCTTAGCCAGGATAATCGCCGGGGCAGGAATCGGGAAGGCGGTGGCGGTGGATCCCTGGGAGGCCCTGGCCCTGGCCAGGGCGGGAATTGCCCTGGGCAATGTGGGCAACCTGGTTCAAATTCCCCGGGGCATGTTGGCGGAGGTGCTGGCTTGCCGGCCCGAGGTGGTCACTGTTTTTTCCCTGGCCAAGGCCCGGGAGGTCTCGGAAGTTGCCGGGGATTTGGGAATTTGCCAACCCCTGCTCCTGCGGGTGGTGGGCCCCCAGGACTGGGTCTACGAGGGCCAGGTGGGGGGGATCGACCTGGACCGGTTGGAAGCAGTGGCCCGGGATATCGCCGCCCTGCCCAATCTGGAGATCGTCGGCGTCACGGCCTTTCCCTGTTACCTCTATAATGAGCAGAGCGGGCGGGTGGAGGCGACGCCCAACCTGGCCACGGTGCTGGCGGCGGCAGAGAGCTTGCGGGAGCAGGGCTTTGCCATCACCCAGGTCAACGCCCCCAGCAATACCTGTGTGGCGACAATCCCCCTGCTGGCCCGGGCTGGAGCCAGCCACGGCGAACCCGGCCACGCCCTGACGGGGACCACTCCCCTCCATGCCCAGGGGAGCCAGGCGGAACTGCCGGCTCTGGTCTACGTCAGCGAAGTGTCCCATCTCTATGGCGGCCGGGCCTATGTCTACGGAGGCGGATTTTACAGCCGCTCCCGGGTGCAGAAGGCCCTGGTAGGGGATCAATACCTTGCCGTGCAGCCGGTGCCCCCGGAGTACATTGATTATTACGGCGTCCTGGAGGCAACGGACAAGGTCAAGGTGGGAGAAGCCGCCATCTTCAGCTTTCGCACCCAGATCTTTGTCACCCGCTCGCGGGTGGCGCTGGTTCGGGGCTGCGGAGGAGGAAGGCCGGAACTCATGGGAATTTACGATAATCTGGGCCGGGAGGTCCTATAGATGGCCAGGGCACTGTTATTGGTCATCGACAGTCTCGGCGTCGGGGCCATGGCCGACGTCGCCGAAACCCGCCCTGCAGATTTGGGGGCCAACACCCTGGCCCGGGTGCTGGAGGCCAATCCCCAACTCCGCCTGCCCGCCCTGGAGACCATGGGCCTGGGGAGGGTGTTGAACCATCCCCGCCTGAATCCCGACAAGGCCCGCGGCGCCTGGGGAACCAACCGCCTGCAACACCAAGGGGCCGACAGCTACATGGGGCATCAGGAGCTGATGGGCTCCAATCCCCTGGCGCCGCAGCTGATAAGTTTTGCCCAGGTCAGCGCCCAGGTCAAGGCCGCCCTGGAGGCCCGGGGGCACGAAGTGAAGGTGCCGGACCCCCGGGGGGGCTGGCTGCTGGTGGACGATTTGGTGGTGGTGGCCGACAATATCGAGACGGACTACGGCCAGATCTACAATGTCACCGGGCCCTTGGACCAGATAGAATTCGCCGGAATCGAAAGGATTGGAGAAATCGTCCGGGCCGCCACCCAGGTCAGCCGGGTCATCGCCCTGGGCGGGGAAGGGGTCAGCCGGGACCAGATTCTGGCCAGTATCCGCACCCGGGAGGATGGCCTGACCGGTGTCGACTCGCCGGCTTCCGGGGTGTATAAGCGGGGGTACCGCTCCCGACACATGGGCTATGGCATCGACCCCGGGCGCCAACTGCCGGCAGCGGTGCTGGCGGCGGGCAGGCCGGTGGGCCTGGTGGGCAAGATGCAGGACATCATCCACTGTCCCCGGGCCCAGCGGGTGCCGGCTGTGGCCACCGATCTGGTGCTCCGGGAGTTTGGCCGCCTTGCCCGGGAGTTGGAGGCGGGGCTGGTGGCGGCAACCATCCAGGAGACTGACCTGGCCGGCCATGCCCAGGATGCCCGCCAGTATGGGGCGCTCCTGGCCATGACCGATGCCTGGCTGGCGGAATTTTTGCCCACCCTGAGGCCCGGCGACCTGCTTGTCGTCACCGGCGACCACGGCAATGATCCCGGCATCGGCCATCCCCAGCACACCCGGGAAAAAACGCCCCTCCTGGTCTACGGCCCCGGCCTGAAAGTGGTGGATTTGGGCGAGCGCGCCACCCTTTCCGATATCGCCGCCACCCTGGCCCGACACTTGGGGGCGGCGGCCCCGGAAAACGGCTGCAGCTTTTATGAAAAATTGGATTAAAAAAGGGACCCTCGGGGGTCCCTCTTTTATAAGCCGATGCGCCGGGTTCCGCCTTGGAAGACGAAGCGGCGGCGCCGCCTGCGCCGGCGTTGCTTGATGAGCAGTAGGACAGTCAGGCCCAGTCCCAGGCTTAGGCCTCCCGGCAGCAGGGCCTTGCGCCACCAGGGCATGGCGGCCACCGCCTGGGTGGCAAGCAGCTCGGTTCTGAACAGCTCCCGGCCGTCCAGGCTGAAGACGACCTCGCCCAGGACCTGGCCCTTCTCCAGGGGGGCCGACACCGTGCGGCTGTCAGCGGCAGCGGCGCCGCCGGGGCTCTGTCCCGGGGACTTGGGAAAGACGATGACGTCCTTTTCGATGCGAGGGATGTCCGCCAGGGGGAAGGTGCTGCCGAATCCCTGGGCGGCGGTCAAATCTATGGTTTCGGGCTCATGGACGTCCTGGCCGCTGACCTTAACCGTGGCCAGGACCTGGTCTGCCTCCACCAGCTGTTGCCAGGCAAAGTTTTCAAAGCCGTATTCCAGAAGGGCGGTGGTATCCAGCCAGCGCCCGTCTTTGGAGGTGTTAAGGACCACGGCGATCAATTCCAGATCTCCCCTGGCGGCGGAGCCCACCATGCAGAAGCCGGCCTGGCCGGTGTAGCCGGTCTTGAGGCCGGTGGCATACTGGTACCCAAATTGATAGGGGCGAACCAGCTGGTTGGTATTGCCCCAGGGGCGGACATGGGGACCGGTCCAGGCCTCGGGAACATAGCGGCCGGTGGCCGCCACCTCCCGGATGAAGGGGTGCTCCAGGGCGGCCCGGGCAATCAGGGCCAGATCCCGGGCGGTGGTGTAATGCTCAGCCCTGTGGTAGCCGTCAGGAACGGTGAACTGGGTGGCGACGGCCCCCAACTCCCGGGCCCGCTGGTTCATCAGCTCGGCGAAGGCAGCCACGGCCTCCTGGACGCCGGCCCGGGGATCGCCCAGCCGGCGGCGGCCAAAGTGGACGGCAATGGTGTAGGCGGCGTCATTGCCGGAAGGGAGCATGAGACCGTATATCAGCTCCCGGAGGCTGATGGTGTCGCCCACCGATAGTCCGGCCTTGCTGCTGTCTATGGGGATGTGGAGCACTTCATTGCCCACGGTGATTACTTCGTCCAGGTCCCCCTGCTCTACAGCCACCAGGGCGGTGAGGATCTTGGTGGTGCTGGCGGGGTACATCTGCTTGTCCCCGTCCTTGGCATAGAGAATCTGGCCGGTCCGCTGGTCCATGAGGACGGCCGTCTCGGCATCCAGGGCAGGTGGTGCTGCCGCATATATAACAAAATCGCCGCCGGTCAGGCTGACCATGGTAAAGGCGACCAAGAATATCATAGCCAGAATGGATAATTTTCTCATCTTCGCTGCCCCTCGTGCTGTGTTCAACCTTTATTTTAAACGATAATGCCTGGAATGCCAATGGATTTGGCAAATCTATATTATGCCAAAAAGAACCGGAGATTATTCTCGGTCAAATTTTTCCTTACAGACTGTCTGCAGAGACAAAAAAAGGGCTATTTCTTAGCCCAGAATATGAATAAGGGCCCCAGGCCCCTATTATAATTTCAGGCGCAAACCCCTGGGCGCAGATTCCACAAACCAGAGGTAGGCGGCGCAACCCATGGCCGCCAGGAGAAGGGGATCAACAGGGTCATCTGCCTGGAGAAAGAGGTCCAGGCCCAGGAAATCCTGGCCTATGCGCCCGGACAACTTTTCCCCATCCCAATTGAGCACGATATCCCGGGGCAAGAGGGAGACGCCCAATTTGCCGGTGAAGCCGCCCTCAATGGCCTCAAGTTCTACTGCGCATGTCTTGCCAATTTTGCCGTCGAGACCGGTTTCGGTTCGGACGAGGTTTATCGCCATGCTGTACAGCTTGGTCCCCACCCTGCCGGTAATCTCCTTGCCGTCGTCATGCAACCACAGATTGCCACCCTGAAATTTGCCGCCAATTCTGCCCTGGGCTTCGCTGCCGGTCACGTCTACATTGATGGAATAGCCCTTGTACGAGCCGCCGACCCTCCCTTGAACAGTCCCCACGTCTATACCTCCTCTGCAGGACTCTTAACTTAATGATAGCAGGAGTTGCTTTTTAGTTGTTGCGCAACCTGTATCGATTATTGCGCTCCTGACGGAACAGCTGGGTCGGACTTCAGCGCCAGGCGAATCTCTGTGGCGATGTTGCCCCGGGCCTTGTGGTCATTCCGCCCCTGGGTCAGGAGGCGGGCAAAGAGATCCGCTGCCAGTTCCGGGGCCAGCAGTTCCATTTCTACGCAATGCTCCAGGACGTAGACCAGATCTTCCTGTTCCGGCGCTGCTTTCGAGAGGATGGAGCAAATTTCTTCGCCTACCCGGCGGCGCAGTTCCGCTTCCCCCTGGCAGAGAAAGGCCTGGAAATCCCCGAGCCAGGCCGGATCCAGTTTTATTTCCCGGGCAACACAGTTTTCCCGGAGGTGGTCGGGGTTCAGGGGACCGGTCAGGGCCGAGACGACGCCCGGTTGGTGGAGTACCCAGGCGATGGCCATTTGGGCGGGGGTAACTCCGAAATCCCGAGCCCCTTTCCGAAGCCGGTCCGCGATCTTCAGCCCCCAGGCCAGCCTGGCCCGCCGGAACAGGGGATCCAGGCGGCGAATGTCGGCAGGGGCAAAGGCGGGATTGGCGGAAATTGTTCCCGTAAGCAGGCCCCGGCCGGTGATGCTGAAGGCGACGATGCCAAAGTCATATCGCCCCTGCAGGGGGCGAAGCTCCATGTACCTGTCCCGGGCGGCGGCGCTGAATTCGGCCAGGACGGTGGCCGGTCGGCCCCAGTGCAGATATTCTTCCAGGCGTCGGCGGGACAGGTGACCCAGACCGTAGGCCCGGATCTTGCCCTGGCCCTTGAGGTCTTCCAGGGTTTCCACCACTGCCGCCGCCGGGGTCTTGGGGTCGTCATAGTGGACTTGATACAAATCCAGATAATCAGTGGCCAGGCGGCGCAGGCTGGCCTGGCAGCTCTCGACAATATGTTCCCGGGACAAGTTGCCTCCGGCCCCCACCTTGGTGGCCAGCACCACCCGGGTGCGTCGGGAGCCCAGGGCCTTGCCCAGTACCTCCTCGGCGCCGTAATTGTCGGCGGTGTCGAAAAAGCGAATGCCCAGGTCATAGGCCATATGGATGAGCCGGGTGGCGGTTGGGGCGTCCACCTGCCTGCCGTAGGCCCCGCCCAGGCCGTAGCAGCCGAAGCCCAGTTGGGATAAGGAGAGCCTGTTCATGGACAATCCCCCGGGAACGCGGTCAGGATTTTCTCTTCAAGGCGGGACAGTTGGGCTTTGACGCTCCTGATATTCTCCTCCATGGCGGCAACTTGCCGCTGTTTGTTCTGAATCTGGCCCAAGAGGGTTTTCAGCGCCTCCTGGTCCGGCGCGGACGCCGCCAGGCTTTCCTCGACCTGAGCGTCGACGGCCAGGATGACCCTGATTTCATCCAGGGAAAAGAGGAGGGCTTTCATCTTGGCCACGGCCCGGAGCTTCTCGAGATCCCGGGGAGAGTAGCGGCGCCGCCCCCCGCGGCGGCAGGGCGAGACCAGGCCGATGCGGTCGTAGTAGCGCAGGGTTTCCAGGGGGACTTGCACTAATTTGGCTGCTTCGCCGATGAGCACGATAATCACCTCTGTCGCCAGTATACAACCTGGAGCTGACTCCAGGTCAAGGGGCGGCAGGTGTTTTTTTTGTGGATCAGATGAAGAGCAACAAACTCAGGGCCATGAGGGCCATGCCGCTGAACAGGCCCAGCATGGACTGGTGGTGGTCCCCGTACTCCCGGGATGCTGGCAGGAGTTGGTCAAAGGAGATGTAAACCATAATCCCCGCCACTGCGGCAAAGATGGCGCCATAGACCGTCTCATTGAGGAAGTGGGACAGGGCCAAATAGCCCAGCAGGGCGCCGACCGGTTCCGCCACCCCCGAGAGGAAGGCCCAGAAGAAGGCCTGCTTGCGGCTGCCGGTGGCATAGAATATGGGTACGGCTACGGCAATGCCCTCGGGGATATTGTGGATGGCCACGGCGGCAGCAATGCTCAGGCCCAGGACCGGGTCCCGCAGGGTGGAGAAAAAGGTGATCAACCCTTCGGGGAAGTTGTGGATTCCCACCGCCAGGGCGGTAAAGAGCCCCATCCGCAGGAGCTTCCGGGTGTAGGCATTGGGGCCGACGGCGCCGCTCTCCCTGGCCTGGGAAACCGTCTGGGTGGCGCCGGGGCTCTCTTCGAAGGAGGGGATGAACTTGTCGATGATGGCGATGAAGATCATCCCGCCAAAGAAGGCCAATGCCGTAGCCCAACTCCCGCTCTTTTCCCCCAGGCTGTCCATGAGGATGTTCCTGGCCTTGGCCAAGATCTCTATCATGGATACATAGATCATGACCCCGGCGGAAAAACCCAGGGAAATGGCGAGAAACCTGGTGTTGGTGCGGCGAGAATAGAAGGCGACCATTCCGCCAATGGCTGTGGCAAGGCCGGCAAACAGGGTCAGTCCCGCAGCCAGCAGGACGGCATTTGTGGACATTGGGCGACCTCCTTACGGACATATGCCCTACAGCATATGTAGGTGCAGGTGGTCTTGTACTTGTCCTGGGCACAATCCCAGGCGGGGAGGAGTTCTGTATCCCAAGGGCGAACATCTAGGGGATCTGAATTAGCAGGAGGGCAAGGAATGGAAAAATTGTTCAAGATGTTGGAGCAGGAATTATCAGGCCGTCAGGCCTGGCGCTATGCCGAACGGATTGCCCAATACAACAGGATTCAGGCGTCTCCAGGGTACCGGGATGCCGCCATCCAGGTGGTCCAACTCCTGGGCCGGGAGGGGGTAGCGGCCCGGATTGAGGACTTTCCCGCCCGGTCGGGGGTCCGCTTTCTCTCCCGCCAGTCCTTTCAGGAGTGGCGCTGCCGCGGCGGAGAATTGTGGTTGCTGGGGGAGGATGGAGGCAAGCGGCGCCTGTCCAGATACCAGGAGCAGGAAGTATCCTTGGTCCAGCGCTCTGCACCCACGCCCCCGGAGGGCATCGAGGCGGAGTTGATCTCGGTGCCCGAAGCTGAAAATCCCGAAAGCTACCGAGGCCTGGAGCTCCAGGGTAAAATCGCCCTGGTTCGGGGCAACCCCATGACCATCCACGGCCTGGCGGTGGAGGAACACGGCGCCCTGGGCCTGGTCTTCGACAACCTCAACAGCTACCCGCCCCTGCGCACCCGGGCGGATATGCCCGACGCCATCCAGTACACTTCCTTCTGGTGGTCTGGCCGGGAAAAACCTGCCTTTGGCTTCTGCGTGTCGCCCCGGGTGGGGGAAGAATTGCGGGCCAAATTGAGCCAGGGACCGGTAAAATTATTTGCCCAGGTGGACTCGGATTTGGGGGATGGAACCCTGGAGAATGTGGAATATTTTATTCCCGGGCGCCAGGAGGAAGAAGTATTATTGGTGGCCCACCTCTGCCATCCCTACCCCGGCGCCCAGGACAATGCTTCGGGGCCGGCGGTCCTCATGGAGGTGGCCCGCACCCTGCACCGCCTCCTGGAGCAGGGAGATTTGGAGCAGCCCCAGCTGGGCATCCGCTTTCTGATGGTGCCGGAGATGACGGGGACCTTCGCCTATTTCGACAGGCATCCAGAGCGGATCGAGACCACGGTGGCTGCCCTGAACCTGGACATGGTGGGGGCAGACCAGAGCAAGGGAGGCGGCCCCCTGTGCATTGAAGAGCCGCCCCTGGCCACCCCCACTTTTCTCAATGACTATGCCTATAGAATTCTGGAGTCCTTCTCCAAGGAGGTAAGGAACTTCGGCGGCACCTTCGGCTACAGCACCTGCCACTTTGTGGCCACCCCCTTTTCGGGGGGCAGCGATCACTATGTGATTTCCGACCCCAGCATTGGGATTCCCTGCCCCATGCTCATCCAGTGGCCGGATAAGCATTACCACAGCTCCCTGGACCACCCCGTCAATCTGGATCCTGCCATGCTAAAGCGGGTGGGATTGCTGGCGGCCCAGTATGCCTGGGGACTGGCGGCGGGTAGTGAGGAGAGCTGGCTGGATTTCTTCTGGGCGTACAGCGCCGGGACCTGTTCCCGCATTTTCCAAGCTCTGGAGGGGGCATGGGCCAACCACATTCTCCGGGCAGAGTTGGCGCAAGTGCTGGAGTTTCACCTGGATTATGAGAAGAAAGCCCTGGAAGAATTGGGCAGGTATGCCCAGCTCCGCGGTTTTAACCGGTTGACAGAGGCGCTGGCCTGGGGACGGGACCAGGTCGATGGAGCCGGGGAGCTGGCCAGGGAGTGGGTCGCCAAGAGGGGAGGAGGAGCGGCTGATTTGGAGCCCCTGGCTGAGTCGGTGGCGACCCGGGTATATCAGCGGATTCACCCGGGGCCACTGGATATGAATGCGGAGCTGATCCGATTGCCCATGTCCCGCCGCCTTGAGTGGACCCGGTTTGCCAGGAAAGAGGGGGCAAGTTCCGGGTACGCCACCTTCCTCCTCTATTGGCTGGACGGAAAGCGCCCCTTGGGCCAGGTTCTGGAGCTGGTCAAGTGGGAATCCGGGGCCTGGCATCCCCGGTTTGCCGTCGAGTATCTGGAGCTTTGCCGGGAGCTGGGGCTGGTTCGCCGGGTAAGCTAGCCAGAAGTCGACTTGCCCAGGACAGCACAGAACTGAACAGAGAGACGAGAAAAGAGGCCGTATTGGCCTCTTTTAGCTTTCTCTAATTGCAATGCTGCCGTTGACCGTTGAAAACTCAAGATGCACCTTGTTTAAGGCCTGTTCCCAGTTGCCAGAGCGGGTTTCGATATATTTGCCGCCGCTGCCGCCGATACTGCGCAGGTCAAACTGGCTGTGCTCCAGCTTTACCCGCCCGCTGGTGGTGGAAGCCTTGAGGGCCAAGGCGGTGTCAGCCTGGACGGGTATTTTGGCCCTGATGCTGCCGTTGACGGTGCTGAGGGCCATGTCGCGGTTGAGGACGGAGCTGCTCAGGGCGATGCTGCCGTTGGTGGTAGAAGCCTGAACCAAGCTGGTTTCTCCATCGGCTTTGATGCTGCCATTGACGGTTTTGGCCTGGATGGGACCGCCGCTGACATCCTGCAAGCTGATGGAGCCGTTGCTGGATATGAGGTCCAGCGCTTGGGCATCCAGGCCCAGCACCTTGATACTGCCGTTGGCGGTTCTGAGAATCCCTGTGGCAGGGTGCTGTCGGGGCAGCTGCAGGTGCAGGGAGACCGAGACCAGGCGCCGGATCCGGCTGTCCTGGGGATCCCCGGCTTGAATGGCGTTGCCCTGGATTTGGGCAAACTGGTGGTCACGGCAAATTTCTTCAGCTTCTTCCATGCTTCTCGCCCGGACCCGTTTGCGCACCAGCAGGCGGTATTCCGGCTGATCCCAGGCTTCCACGCGAATGCTGCCGTTATGGGTCAGCAATTCCAGGTTGATCGGACCGGGGGACAGGCTTCCGGTCAGCTCTTCCTCCAGCAGCCAGCGGTGGTCGTCCCCGAATTCCAGGCAGATGTCGAGATTGCCCAGGCTGTCGCAGAGGGAGCGGAAGAAGCCCCGCTCTCTGCCCTCAAGTTCCTGGAGTTGCTGCTCGGCCTCCTGAGCGCTGATCTCTCCCCGCTGCAGGCGCTCTAAAATTTCCCGGCGTTTTCCTGACATTGTATATCCTCCTCGTGCAGGGGCAGTTGCCCCCGAGTCATAGAGAAATTATATACCGATTCCCTAAAAAAGTAAAGCCCTGCACTTAATTAATTTAAGCATCGGGTTAATATATTAGTAAAGTGGGTGCGGCGAACCGGGCCTTTGTCACCCCTGGCCGGCAGGGAGAATATGCTGGATTATCAAGACAAAGGTGGGGTAATGATGAGATTGACGGTGGAGTTATATGCCGAGAAGCCCTTGTTCATCAAGGAAAACAGCATCTTTAAGTTGGGGCTCAGGACCGGGGGCCTGGTCCTGGAGGAGAGCATCGGCGTCGATCGCTACAAACTGGCCTGCATGGCCCTTTCGGGCAGGCGCATTGCCGGCTGTGCCCGGGAGCTTACCTATGATTACACTATATTCCCCTGCGGTATGGGGAGCGGCGAGGCCAGGCCGGGCGCCTATGTGGAGGTGGACGAGGGCAGCCTCAGGGGGATGGCAATAATACTGGAGACCAACCTAGTCCTGGATGTGGGCTTGGCCCGGGACGGCCTGGGCCTGCGCCTGGTCAACTCCTCTGGCAAGAGCTATGATTTGCCCCTGGCCAGGCCCGACGTGGAGGTGCACTGGGATGGCCGGGGCCGCTATGTAATCCCCGTGGGCGAGTTTGTCACCTCCAGGCTGTTCAGGCCCAAATAAAAAAGCGCGACCCTGGGGTCGCGCTTTTTTTCTTAGACTACCAAGGGGGTGATGAGCAGGGCGACGATGGCGGCGGTGATGAACCGCATTATGGTGCCCAGGACAGCCGCGCCCAGGGCTTCCTTTTCGTTGAGGTCGGAAACCTGTGCCCAGATGGCCGGGGTCTGGCCAAAGATGACGGAAAGAGGCAGACCCGAGGAGGCCAGGACGAAGGAACCCACTACCAGCTTGGGGGCAATGGCAGCGCCATTGGCCAGCATCTCTCGCAGCGTACCCATTGCCAGGGTGGGCGAGACCATGATGGAGAGGATGCCGGTCTCGGGATGGATGGAGAGCCAGGACAGAGCGCTGGTCAGGCCGTCATTGATATACTTCCAAATGCCCAGGTAGTCCAGGCCGCCGATGATGGCGTAGACGGCAGCGGCGGCGGGGATGATGAGCAGGAAGAGGAGCTCGGCGCCTTCCTTGGCGGAGTTAAAGATGGTGGGCAGGGCAGGGGTCTTGGGAGTAAAGGTAGGCAGACTTTCCAGGGCAACGCCCTTGGTGTCACGGTAGACGGTAAAGCGGAGCAGGAGGGGTACTAAAATGAGGGGAAGGAAGAGGACCAAGATGATGATGGGGAAGACCTTGACGCCTACCAGGATCATTGCCGCGATGCCGAGCATGAAGGTGGAGAAGGATTGCTGAGATTGAACCATGGTGGCAATGGCGATCTTCTGCTCGTCCTTGGTGGCCCCGGCCTTGACCAGGATGGGACCGGCGATGCGGCCGGCGGCGTTGATGTCGCCCAGGATGTTGTAGACTCCGGGGATGACCACGGCGGAGTTGATGCCCAGGCGATTCATGATGGGGACGAAGACCCGCATCAGGGCGTCGGTGAAGCCCAAGCGCTCGAGAATGCGGCCGGTCATGACGCTGACGATGATGGCGATACCTACGGTGCCGTTAAAGATGTAGACGGAGAAGATCTCGTAGGCCTTGGTGAACATTGCAGTGAAGGCGCCGGAAATGTGTTCCGGGAAGAAGAGGAGACCGACCAGGGATGCAACCAAGAGTATGAGACCGACCCATTCGATGGCGGTAATCCGCCTGGTGCCTTGACTGACTTTGGTTTCTACTTTAGCCAATTTTTTTCTCTCCTTTTTTTGTATTAAGCAACGGATTAGCTCCGTTTACTCCTTAACCAGGTAGTTCTCGACGATCATATCTGCATATTCCTGGATGGCGGGGTTGCCGAATTTATTGAGAGGAGTGGCGGTTACCCGATCCCGGAACATGAAGACTTCTGTGTCGGGAAGGAGTTTGGCCAGGGCCTTGGCCAGGGGCAGGCCGTTTTCGAAGATTTCCAGGGCGTGGGAGTTGCCCACGACAAAGTTCAGGCCCAGCTCTTCACACCGCTTGGCCAGGGGATGTCCTGGCTTGACCCGGCTGATGGTGGCGAGAACGGTGTCGATTTCCGGGTGCTCTCGCAGGGCGGATTCCAGGTGTTCCACGGTGAAGCCGGTGTGGGGGAAGATGTGGAGGATGTTGTCTACCGGGTTGTCCTCTTTGCCGACCAGGATGTAGGCCGGTGCTGCCATGTTGGTCTCCTGCAAATCGGGGCAATTGCGGACTTCCTTTTCGGCGGCAAACATCTTCTTTTCTTCAGCTTGTCCCATCAGTTCGGTGACCCTCCGGACCATGTCGCCTGCCGTCTTTATTTCGGGCAGGGCCTTGCCTACAAACATGATATTGCCCGAGACGCCGCCATAGGCGATTTCGGCCCGGAAAGCCTTGTGGCCATGGAGCCAGGAGAGGCCGGGGTGGAGGCCGTGAAAGGCTTCATGGACTTCGAACACGGCGATGTTGTACAAATCCAGGTAAGATTTCAGGGTGACTCCGCCGGAGTTGGCGGCATCGGCCACGGGGTGGTGGGTAACGATGGCGTCGATGTCCAGGGCTCCGGCCAATTCAATCTGAGATTCCGTCAGGGTCATCATGACTGCGATTTTTTTCACTTTTTTATCATAGCTGCCGTAGACCAGGCCGGGGATTTCCGTCACTGCTTTGCCGGGGATGTGGGAAGTCTTGACAACTACGAAGGGGCTGTTGCCCGAGTGCAGAGAGGCGATATCTTGGGGGACTCTGCCGCCGGTAATGGTGGACAGGGCATTGTTGACATCGCGGACAGTGGTGCCTTTTGTCATTTTGCATGCCTCCTTGGGATAATATGGGGTGGAAAAAACAGACTGACCGAGTTTCACCTCCCAAAATGGCAAAAGCCGCCCTTCAACAACAGCTGGAAGGCATGCCTGTCAAAGCAGGCCTTCGTCACTGCGGATGAACGACGGCTTTCAAGCTATCCCAGAAGGATCTCTCTCGGCCAGTCACGTCTTATTAATCTTCAAAACGGAGCGGCTCTTCCAAAATGATGACGTTAATGGAAATCTGGTGTTTGGGGTCATAGTCCTTGAGGACTGAGACCACCGGCAGATGCATGCGCTCTTGGATGAGCGTCTTGAGTTTCTGTTTATGAGCATCGATGAGAACCAAGTCTATTTCCCGGGTTGGCACTCCAGTGGCGTCCAGAGTGGCCAAGGCTGGTACCCGGAGGTTGATGGAAACGATGGTGATGGCATTCTCATTGATGTAGACCTTCTGAGAATGCAGGCCCCGGCCAAAGACCTCGTAATTGACTTCGTTATTAATGGCCAGCAAAGTTTGCTTAAAAGCACCCAAGCTAGTATGAGTCATATATCCACCCCAGGGGGTTATTCGACACAAAAAGAAAAAGTCCTGCTGGAAAGTTAATTTTTTAACAAAAAAATATAGCGATGTAAAAAGAACGGAGGTTCAGCATTTGAACCTTAACCGTTCACTAGCAGGTATAGTGTAACACCCGATTTATTTCTTTACTATGGTAAATAATGGCCGCGGGCTTGCGGCGTTAGCGGAAATAGCAATACATTCCCATGGCCAAGAGGCTGCCTGCCAGGGAGCAGAGCAGATTGACCAGGTCATTGGGGAAGCACTTCAGCCCACGTGCCATCCGGGTGGCCTGGGCGCAGTGGAGCTTGCGCTCGGTGAGCTTGCCACAGACGGAGCATCGGTACATGGTCTGGACGGTGGCGCCCAGGATGCTGTCTACGATGCTGCCGAAAAAGCCGCCAAGAGTCGCCGCAGCTAAGACCAGGGGGAAGCCGGTTTCCCCGTCCACCAGCGACAGGCCCAGGGCTGCAGCCAGGGCGATAAAGGCCGAGCCGGCCAGGGAGGCAGTCAGCCCCAAAGGGCTGACTGCTCCCGAGGCGCCGGGGGCGGTAGCTTGCAGAGTGAGGATGTTCACCGGTGGTTTTTTGCTCAGGACGCCGATTTCGGTGGCCCAGGTGTCGGCGTTGACGGCGGCAAAGGCGGCGATATAGCCGACGCAATAGACGGCGTCGGCGGTCAATCGCCAGAGGATGACCAGGGCCAGGCCCACGGCGCCGTTGGCCAGGACCTGAAGCCAGTCCCGGCGGCCAGTTTTGGCAAAGTCCGCTACCACCAGGGATTTGTCCCGGGAACGAAACTTGCTGAGCAGGCTGGAGGAGATAAAAAAGAGGATGAGAATAGACCAGGACAGCCAGGTTCCCAGGCCAAAGATCAGGGCGCCCAGGATTATGGCGGCGACAAAGCCGCTGGGGGAAAGGGACTGCTTATAATAGGCCGCCCCGGCAATTATGGCGCTGAGGGCAAGGCCCCAAATAAAGTGCGACATTAGACATGCCTCCTCGAGGTCTAGAAAAGGATGATGTACGCTACTGCGACTACCGTGAAGGGAACAGTGAGGTTATCTAGTCCCCAGGGAGTGACGGCCTCCACCACTGTGGCCAGGGCTGACAACAGGACGGCCACTGCCACAATGAAGAGGGGTTGGCCCATGCCAATATTGGTAGCCAAGATCAGGAAGAGGGGAAGCAGGGCAGCCAGGAACATGGCTATGCTCCCTTCCACGCTCTTGGTGGAGTTCAGAAAATTCCACTTGCGCCGGCCGTGCTTGCTGCCAATCAAGGCGGCAAAGCCGTCCCCATAGCCCATGGCCATGACGCCCAGGGCGCCCAGGTAGGGATCGAGGCCGGTCAGTACCGGGCTGTCTTGCCAGGTGAGGATGACCAGGATCAACAGGGTAATGGGAAAGTAGACAGTGCCGAGATTGGCAGGGTCCCGGGGCTTCCTCTCCATGGCGGAAAACATCCCCGTCCACCAGGAAATCAGGTTGAGGACGATGAAGATGATGGGCGGGATAATTGCCCAACGCCAACTGTCCATGGTAAACATGGCCAGGAGCCACCAGTGACTGACACCGATGTGGATGAACTTACGGCTCTCTTCCTTGGGAACATGCAGGAGCTTGACCAGGAGTTCTGAGGAGAGGATTACTACAACTACCAGGCCCAGGGAGAGGAGTAGGGCATAAAGATTGCTCAATGGACAACCCTCCAAATTATGTATTCCCTACCATTATAGTGTCGGGGAGTGGGCTTGTCCACCGAATCCGGGAATAATAGACCGGGGGCGCCGCTGTCCATGCAAACTTTTCCCCCGGCGCCTGCTATGGTATAATGTGGACTAGCATATTGGGGCGGTGTTGAAATGAAGATAATCAGATCACTATATTGGGTAATCTTTACCGCAGCATCCTTGCTCTTGGCGGGGTTGTACCTGCCGTACTTCTGGTATCTGGACCGGCGGGGACTGAGCAAGAAGCGGGAAGAGATTGCCTGGAATTTTGCCCACTGGTGGGGTCGGGTCGTCCTGGGCGCCACCGGCAGCAAGGTCACGGTGCGGGGCGCGGAGAATATCCCCCCGGGGCCGGTGGTGGTCATGGGCAACCATCAGTCCATCTTTGATATTATGCTGGTCCTGGGCTATATCGACAAGCCCCTGGCCTTCATAGCCAAAAAAGAGCTGGCCCGGGCGCCCTTGATTGCACCCTGGATGGCCTATCTGGGCTGTATCTTTCTGGATCGCCGGGATGTGCGCCAGGCTGCCAAAGTGTTTCAACAGGCGGTGGACAAGGTCAGAAATGGCTGGTCCATGGTGATCTTTCCCGAAGGCACCCGCAGCCGCGGCGCCCAAATGGGCGATTTCAAGAAGGGCAGTATGAAGCTTCCCCTCAGGGCCGAGGCCCCCATCATTCCCGTGAGCATTCAGGGAACCTATAAGGCCTATGAGGGCAACGGGTACCGAATCGGCCCCGCCCGAATTGAACTGACCATCGCGGCCCCCATCTTTCCCCGGGATTACCAGGGGAAGAGCAGCGGCGAGGTGGCCAGGATGGTGCAGGCGGCGGTGGAGCGGGGTCTGCAATTCAGCTAGGGCCGTCTTTTTGTGAATTTGCCATTGACCGGAAACCGTGGTATTTTATAAGGGCAAAGGGGGGTGGACCATGACTCAACCTGACGAGCCCCGCAAGAAACTGGTGGTTTTGGGTTCTATGGTGGCGGTGACCCTGGTGTTGAGCCTCATTGTCCTGTTTGCGGCCCTGGCGCCGCCTTCGCCGGAAGGCGTGGTCAGCGACATGCTGGACAGTTTGGCTCGACAAGATATCGAGGCCTTTGAGCAAACTGTGGCTCTGTCTGCGCGGCAACAATTGGTTTCGGTGCAGAGCCTGGACTCCTCCCGCTGGGAAGTCTTTTGGAATCAAGGGCCGGAGCTGTTTCAGGAGTACCGAATCGGCCAAGTTCAGATTTCGGGGGACGAGGCCCAGGTCTTGGTGTACTTCGGTCCGGGACTGATTCAGCAAGAGGTGTTCTATCTGCGCAAGCTGGAAGGACGTTGGCGGGTAGTAGAGTGAAAGGGGATGCACCGGCATCCCCTTATTTTTTTATGCTTTTTTGCAGCAGGTCCAAAAAAGCCTGCAGCCCCCGGGCGTCCTCCTGATCGAAGCGGCGGAGGACGGGGCTGTCGATATCCAACACTCCGGGCAGCGCCCCCTTCATGGGCAGGACGATTTCGGAACGGGAGTTGGGATCACAGGCGATGTGGCCGGGGAATTGGTGGACATCCTGGACCACCAGGGTCTCGCCCCGGGCGGCGGCGGTTCCGCACACTCCCTTGCCCAGGGGAATTCGCGTGCAGGCCGGCTTGCCCTGGAAGGGGCCCAGGACCAGCTGGCCGTCTTTTTTCAGGTAAAATCCCGCCCAGTTGATGTCGGGCAGCTGATCAAAGAGCAGGGCGGCGGCGTTGGCCAGATTGGCCAGCCAATCTGTCTCGTCGGCCAACAATGCGGCCAGGATTGTCGAGAGTTCCTGATAAAACTCTGCTTTGGACTCCGCTTGGATCTTGGCAGCTGTGTACATGCTTCCACCTCCTGGGGCAAGTTTACTATTTGCCTGTTCGGGATGCAACCGTCCTTGACAGGAGCGCAATCTCTGGTAAAATTTACATACAATTTTTTACCCGGAGGAAGCAAATGGAAAAAGCATTTCAGCGGTTTCTGGGCTCCGTCCTGAACGGCAAGGGACAGGTCCTGCTCTTCTTGATAATCTTGGTCGCGGGAGCAGCCATAAGACTCGTGTTTTCCCAGCCCTCGGGCCTGGAATTGAATGAACTGGCTTATACCAGTTATCCGGCGCCTTTTCCGGGCAGGGTGGTGTACAGCGACGACCACCAAGATCTCTACCTTGTGGTGAACAGAGGCAATTTGTACTGGCGACGGGGGGAGGAGGAGCGGCAGCTGGCCGAAGGAGTGGTCAATTTGCTGGCCCAGCAGGATCGGATCTGGCTGAAGACCCAGGCCGAGGTGTCGGAGCTGATCCTGGGCATCGGCGCCCTGGTCCCCTTGCTTTCTGCAACCAGCCCGGAATGCCGGGAAATTCCCTTTGCCCAGGCCTACCTGGTGGGGAGGGATGAGGGGCGCTTTTACCTGCACTTTGATACCAGCGTATTGGGCATCGGGCCCGATGGAGTGGTTGAGGGGCCCTATTATTTGGAAGGCCGGCGCAATCCGTCTCTGGTGGAAGGGGATTGGCGCCGGGGAGTGGCCTTGGTCCGGGATAACGCCTGGGTGACGTACACCGGTTTCATGGAGCAGGACAGGACCCAGCATCCCCTGGGCATTCTCAAGGAGGCGGTCCTCTCACCCGATGCCACCCGGATAATCTATGCCGTCCAGGAGGAGCGGTGGACCGAAGTCTGGCATGCCCTGAGCGACGGGGCCGAAGCGGAGCTGATCTACCGCCAGGAGATGGTGTTCAGCGACCTGGAAGCGCTGTGGAATCCCGATCAGAGCATGGCGGCGGTCTCCATCTTGGGCTATCAGGGAGAAGCCAGCTATAGCGACGACTTCCACAGCGCAACCTTCCTGTATCAGCCGGGCCAGGCGGCGGTGCTGCTGAATAAGTCCACCGGCCCAGAAATCAAGGCCCTGGTTCCCACGGCCTGGGACGCCAGGGAGCCCCTGCTCTGGTTGAACTGGCTGCACCAGGAGACCCCCATTCCCGTGGGATTCCGCCTTTTCTCCCACCGGCGCTAGCCCTTGCAGGCAGCGGGTACAGGTGGTATAATCGGTGAAAATAGAAGATCTGGCGTTGAAGGGGAGAGTCCTCCTGATTGCTTTCAGAGAGCCGGTGGCGGGTGGAAACCGGCAGCATAGGGATGGACGTACACCCCGGAGCTCCGCACCGAAAAGAAATGAGTAGGCTGCGGCGCCTGGCCCCCGTTACGGGCTTAATGAGCGGGCTGACGACAGCCAAATAGGGTGGTACCGCGGGCAAACCCGTCCCTTTGGGGGCGGGATATTTTTATCTTAAGGAGGAAATCCAGATGAGTGAGGTTTTACAGGTCTTGGAAGAGAGGGGCTTCATCAAGCAGAGGACCCATCAGGAACCATTGAGCAAACAGTTGGAAGAGCCCACAACTTTTTATATCGGCTTTGACGCCACCGCCGACAGCCTCCATGTGGGGCATTTGCTGCCCATCATGGTCATGGCCCATATGCGCCGCTACGGACATCGTCCCATCGCCGTGGTCGGGGGCGGCACCACCATGATCGGCGATCCCAGCGGCAAGACTGAGATGCGCCAGTTGCTCAGCGCCGATACTATTTCCGCCTATGCCCAGGCCATCGGGGCCCAGATTCAGGGGATACTGGACTCCATCCCCGGCCCGCCGGTACTCATGGTCAACAATGCCGACTGGCTGCTGGAGCTGAACTATATCGAAGTGCTGCGGGATATCGGGGTGCATTTCTCCGTCAACCGCATGCTCACTTACGAGTGCTTTAAGTCCAGGATGGAGCGGGGCCTCTCCTTTATAGAGTTTAACTACATGATTCTCCAGTCCTATGACTTCCTCACCCTATTTCGCAGGTACGGCTGCCGCCTCCAGGTGGGCGGCGACGATCAGTGGTCCAACATCATCTCCGGCATCGATTTGATCCGCCGCCTGGAGCAGGAGGAAGTATACGGGCTCACCATACCCCTCCTGGAGACCGCCGACGGCAAGAAGATGGGCAAGTCTGAGGCCGGAGCCGTCTGGCTCAGCGCCAGGCACACCAGCCCCTATGAGTTCTTCCAGTACTGGCGCAACACCCACGATCAGGATGTCAACCGCTTCCTCAAGCTGTACACCTTCCTGCCGGTGGCGGAAATAGATGAGCTGACCGCCGTGGAGGGACAGGAGATCAATGCTGCCAAGGAGCGCCTGGCCTTCGAGGTGACTAAACTGGTCCACGGCGAAGCCGAGGCCGTCGAGGCCCGCCGGGCCGCCCGGGCCCTCTTTGCCGGCGGCGCCAAACAGGGGGCAATCCCCAGTACCGAGCTAAATCGCCAGCGCCTGGAGGCGGGAATCAACATCATCGACCTCTTGCTGGAATGCGGCCTGGTCAAGAGCAAGAGCGAGGGACGCCGCCTCATCCAGCAGGGGGGGCTGACCCTCAATGGTGAGAGGGTCGAAGATTTTGAGCTCATGGTCGACCTCGGGGCGGTGGAGGGGGACAGGATAGCCCTGCGCAAGGGCAAGAAGGTTCACCACCATGTAGTGGTAAATTAACTGCCCTGGCCCTTTGCATGACAAAGGTTTTTTCTCCCCCGGGGGCGAATAAAGCCCAGGGATATTTTCTTAACACAGGGGTCAGCCGGAATCATAACGAGGCCCATATGGCCCTCGGATCCGCAATGTGACTCCCATGGCCCATGGATAACCTTTATTTAGGAGGGATTGAATTGACGGAAGCCAAGAGGGGCGGGGTGCCAACCCGCCAAGAGATCGACCCCCAATATAAGTGGGATTTGGAATCGGTGTATGCCGACTACGCCGATTGGGAAGCGGATTTTGCCAAAGTCCGGGAGCTTGCTGAGGGGATCAAGGCCTTCTCCGGTCGCCTGGGGGAAGGCGCCGGAGTGTTGCTGGAATGCCTGAAACTGCGGGATGATTTATTTGTCCTGGCCTCCCAGGTCCACGTCTATGCCCAGCTGCGCCGGGATGAGGACACGGCCAACACCGTGCATCAGGGCATGGCCGACCGGGCAAATTCCCTGGCGGTGGAAGTGCAGACGGCGCTGTCCTTCATCGAGCCGGAACTGCTGGCCCTGGACGAGGGAGTGGTGGCCGGTTTCCTCCGGGAAGAAGCAGGTTTGGAAGAGTACCGGCATTACCTGGACAATGTCCTCCGCCGCAAGCCCCACACCTTGTCCCCCCGGGAGGAGCAGCTCCTCTCCATGGTGGTGGAGTTGGATGAGGCACCGTACAATATCTTCTCCATGCTCAACAACGCCGACATGCGCTTTCCGGAAATCCCGGATGAGCAAGGGGAGAAGGTGGAGCTCTCCCATGGCCGTTTCATCAAGTACATGCAATCTCCCGATCGCCAGGTGCGCCGGGGAGCCTACGAGGCCATGTACACCACCTACGGCAAGTTCAAAAACACCCTGGCCGCCAGCCTCAACAGCAAGATCAAGGGGGGCATCTTCTTTGCCCGGGCCAGGAAGTTCGACTCGGCCCTGGAAGCCGCCCTCTTTGAGGACAATATTCCCGTCAAAGTCTACGACAATGTCATCGAAACCATCAACGCCCATCTGGAACCCCTGCACAGATATGTAAGCCTAAAGAAGCGGGTGTTGGGCCTGGACAGCATCGCCATGCATGATATCTACGCCCCCCTGGTATCGGAAGCCAAGTTTCCGGTCCCCTATGCTCAGGGCAGGGAATTGGTGCTGACGGCCCTGGCCCCCCTGGGCGAGGAATATGTCCGGGATGCTGAAAAGGCCTTTAGCGAAGGCTGGATTGACGTCTTTGAAAACCGGGGCAAGCGCAGCGGCGCCTACTCCTGGGGTTCCTTTTCCACCAAGCCCTTTATACTCCTGAATTATGACGACACCTTGAATTCCGCCTCCACCCTGGCCCACGAGCTGGGCCACTCCATGCACAGCTACTACAGCAAGACCCATCAGCCGCCTTCCAAGGCCAGCTACCCCATTTTCCTGGCGGAAGTAGCCTCCACCCTCAACGAGGCCCTGCTCAACGACCACCTCTTAAAGGTCACCGAGGATGAGCAGAAGCGCCTGTACATCATCAACGAGTACCTGGAGACCATCCGGGGCACGGTGTACCGGCAGACCCTCTTTGCTGAGTTCGAGAAGGAAATCTACGCCCGCACCGAGGCGGGGCGGCCCCTGACCAATGAGGACTTCAGCGCCCTGTGGCGGGAGCTGAATCAGAAGTATTACGGCCCCGAGATGGAAGTGGATGAGCTGATTGGCATGGAATGGGCACGGATTCCCCACTTCTACTACAATTTTTATGTCTATAAGTATGTGACAGGCTTTGCCGCCGCCACCTGCCTGGCTCAGAAGGTCCTGGCGGGGGACGCGGAGGCCACCGGCCGCTACCTGGAATTTCTCAAGAGCGGCGGTTCAGATTATCCCCTGAACATCCTGAAAAGGGCCGGCGTGGACATGACCACTCCCGAGCCTCTGGTCACCACCCTGGAGGTCTTCGCCAAGCTCTTGGCGGAATTGGAGCAAATCTTATAGGGCCGGTGGCATGTTTTCACCTGTCGGGGCATAGTAATTGAGCAGGTGGACATGCCCAGGCCCCCTCAACTGTAGAGGAGGGAGCGGGATGAAGTTACTGCAATATCCGGAAATTCGCTACGGTCCCCTGCCCAGACTGGAGGCTGCGCAAAAACTCCTGGCTCCCCGTCCGGACTTGCAGGTCATGGAGGGCGCCATGGAGTACCTGGAACTGCATCTCAATCGCGTCCAGGAGTCCTATGCAGTCTACAGCCGCCGGGGCTGGGATTTCTGGACCGTCCTGTTGCGGCTGAAGGCCAAGAAGACCTTCACCAACACCACCAGGGCCCTGCGCATGATAATGGTCTTTCACCATGAGAACAAGGCGGTGCTGGACAAGATGGCGGCGCGGATCAAGGAAAAGCTGGCCCTGGAGGATGAGCTGGCCCCCCATTATCGGTACTTGCTGAGGCTGTTGGCCAGCTTGGGCAGTGCCGAGGCTGAAGGGGCGGGAGAAGAGTAAAGCGAGGGGAGGTGCGCCCGGTGGAATTGGCCAAAACCGTGCTGGCAGATTTCTTTGCCTATACGGCGAGGTACTGGGGCTTCTTCCTCTGGCTGGTCTTACTCTACCTGACAATCGTCCTCTGGCCCTTTGGCGGGAGGCGCACCTCCACGGTGCCGAACTCCAATGCCGGCGTCCTGGACTACTTTTTCCGCAAGGGCTACCACCTGGAAGACGAGGTCTTTCAGGGTCGCCTGGGGGCGGAGTTCGTCCTCAGTAAAGGGGGAGAGGCCACCCTGGTGCATATCAAGTGGTGGCAAAAGCCCGTGGGCTCCGGCCAGGTCCAGGAACTGGCCGGGGCGCGGCGAAGGTTGTACTGCAAGCACGCCGTTCTCATCAGCAAAGAAGGCTTTACCAGGGCCGCCCGGCGGGAGGCCGCCGCGGCGGGAGTGTCGCTCTGGGATTTTTACAGCATCGAGGTGGAGCTGGAGCGGTTCTCGTCCGGCCTTGCCCAGGGCCTGAAGGCGGTGGCGGCGGCCGGGGATTCCCCTTGAGAAAGAACCAGGGAGAGACCCTGGTTTTTTTGACCCCGCTGACCGGGTCAGATGGTATAATGAGGCAAGGGAGGGAATGCCATGGAGAGAAGGGTTTTGGTGGGCCCCGGTGGGGCCGGCAAGACGGAAGCGCTGTGGCAGCATTACCGCAGCCTGGCCGGGGAGGACAGGACCGACTCCATCCTGGTCCTGCTCTGGAATGCCCGGGATGTCCGGGATTGGCGGGAGCGGATGGACCTGCCCTGGGCGGGGCCGCTCCATGTCTATACATATTTTGGCTGGGTACAGAGGGAGATCCGCGCCCACTGGCCCCGGCTCCGCTCCCGGGTGGGCGGCCGGTGGCTGGAGCCGGAATTCCTGACGGTGGAGACCAGCCAGTTTGCCATGCTCCGGCACCTCAAGGCCCTGTTGCCGGAGTTTGCCGGTCTGGTCACCAGCCCCGAGCGCCTGGCCATTCAGCTGGGAAGCTGCCTGGTCCTGGCCGGCCTCAACGGCATTCCCCGGCAGGAGATCGGCGAAAGACTGGCTCGGGCCATGCCCCAGAAGGACCCGGTAATCTTTAAGGCGGCCCAGAAGGCCATGGACTTGTACCGGCAAGAGCTGGAGGCGGCTGGGGCCCTGGACTACGGCTATGCCGTAGAACTGTATCGGGAGTTACTGGCGGACGAAGAATACAGGGAGGGACTCAAGGCTTTTCAGCACCTGCTGGTGGACGATGCCCAGGAGCAGTCTCCGGCGGCCCATGACTTCATCCAGGTGCTGCTGGGACATGTCAAGACAGCCGTACTCAGTTTCAGCACCGACGGCGGGCATGCGGGATTCTTTGGCGCCGATGCCCGGGGGGCCTGGCAGCGCTTCGGCGCCCTGGGCGGGGTGCAGTTGGTGCGGCCCAGGACCCGGCAATGGCTGGCCCGGTCCGGCGCCCTCTATCGCTCGCTGCTGGGGGGAAGTTCACCAATCCTCCCCACGGCGGGACCTCATGTGGAGCTGCTCCATGCCGATCTGCGCAGCGAGCTCATGGACAAGGTGGGGGGGCGGGTGGTGCGCCTGCTGGAGTCGGGTATCCCCCCGGCGGAAATCGCCGTCATCGCTCCCATGGCCGACAAGGTCCTGGAGCACACCCTGGCGGTGCACCTGCACCGGGTGGGGGTGTCCCTCAATGTCCTCACCAAGAACCGGCGCCTCCTGGACGAGCCCTATGTGCGGGCCCTGATGACCATCGCCCTGTTGGCTCATCCCCAGTGGGAGCTGGACTGGGGGCTGCCGGACCTGGCCCAATCCCTGCAGCTCCTCCTCAGGCTGGATCCGGTGCGGGCCTGGCTCCTGGGGCGCCAGGTCCGGGAGAATCGGCTGCTGCCCCTGGAGGTATGGCAGCGGGAGCGGGTGGGATTTAAGGCCGCTCAGGGCTATGACCTGTTGCGCCAATGGCTGGAGGAGTACCGGCAAGGCCCCGAGCAGCCCCTGGACCTTTTCTTCCAGCGGGTCTTTGGCGAGCTTCTCTCCCGCCTGCCGCCGGCCCGGGACGATTTGGTGGTGTGCCGGCAGCTGATGGTTTCAGCCCAGAAGTTTTTGGCAACCGCCCGGCGCTTCCCGGCCCTGGCAGAGGAAGCCGGTCCCGCCTTCATGCGCCTGCTCTCGGCGGGGACGGTGGCGGCGGAGAGTCTGTTGGAACCGGCCACCCGGGAACAGGCTGTGGTGCTGACCACGCCCTACGCCTACATTTCGGGACATTACCGGACCCGGGTCCAGGTGTGGATGGATTGCACCAGCCGGCGTTGGTTTCAGCAGGACGTTCGGGAGATCGTCAACCCCCACGTGCTGAAGCCCGGCTGGCGGGAGGACCAGGTCTGGAGCGATGAAATGAACGAGGCCCTGACCAGGGAGAACGGGGCGCGGGTGGTCAGGGCGCTGTTGCGCCGCTGCGGTGAGGTGCTGGTGGCGGCGGCGGCCAATATCGACAGCCAGGGCTTTGAGCAGGACGGACCCTTATTGGAAGCCCTGTTTGCCCAGGAGGGAGGGGAGCGGGATGCGACTTCGCCCGGGTCAGCGGGAAGTAGCTGAATACATGGGAGGGTTCCTGGCCGTCCCCGCCGTCCCCGGGGCGGGCAAGACCACGGTGCTCTCCTGGCTGGCAGCCCGCCTCATCGGCGAGGGGCTGCCCCGGGGCACCAAAATCCTGGTGGTGACGGTGATGAATTCGGCGGCGGCCAACTTTTCCCGCAAGATCGGGGATTGGCTGGAGGAGCGGGGGTTGCCCCGGGGCGTGGGCTTTGAGGTGCGCACCCTCCACTCCCTGGCCCTGCAGATTATCCGCCAGCGGCCCGAGGCCGCCATGCTCCGGGATGACTTTGCCATTCTGGACGGTGCCTACCGGGAACGGCTGGTGGAGGACATCGTCCTGCACTGGATCGACAAGAACCAGGAGCGCTGGCAGTCGGTGCTGAAGGTAGGCGAGGGACACCGGAGCTTTCAGCAGGCCCTGGATTCGTGGCGGGGGCGGACGGTGGACATGGGCAAGGCCATGCTCAGCCAGTTTAAGGCCACCGGCCTCACCCCGGAGCAAATTCTGGCCCGGGTCAAGGTGGACAATTTCTTCGCCTGGTCTGCCCAGTGGTACCAGGAATACCAAATTCGCCTGACCCAGTTGGGCGTGCTGGATTTTGACGACCTGCTGCTTCGGGCCTGCCGGATGGTGGAGACCGATGCCGAACTCTGCGCCCGCCTTGCCCAGGGCTGGCCCTACATCTTTGAGGATGAGGCCCAGGATTCCACCCCCTTGCAGCAGCGCCTGCTCCTGGCCCTGGCGGCCCTGCACGGCAACCTGGTGCGGGTGGGGGATTCCAACCAGGCCATCCTGGGGACCTTTACCGATTCCAACCCCCAACTCTTTCGGGATTTTGCCCGGCGTCCCGACGTCCGGGTCCTGCCCATGCTCCAGTCCAACCGCAGCAGCCGAGACATCATCGCCCTGGCCAACGGCCTGGTGCGCTGGTGTCAAGAGCATCCCGTCCCAGCCTGCCGGGAGGCCCTGGAGCCCACTTATATTGAGCCGGTGGCTCCCGACGACCCCTTTCCCAACCCCAGCGCCCCGGGGTACACCCTGGGGGTAAAGGCCTATGAGGATCTGGATGAGGAAATCCTGGAGGTCAGTCGCCATGCCGCCGGCTATATCCGCCGCAACCCCGACAAGACGGTGGCTATACTGGCACCAACCAACTGGCTGGTGGCCGAGTTCCGGGAAAAGCTGGCGGAGATGGAAGTCCCACTCTACGAAATCAGCAACTATCCGGCGGAGCGGCGCAAGACCATCGACGATCTGCGAGCCATCCTCAGCTTCCTGGCCCAGCCCGGGGACAACGGCCTGTTGGTGGAGGCGGTGGAGAGGCTGGTGCCGGAGCTGGGGGACTTCCCTGCCATCCGCGGTTACCTGGAGGTTGCGCCGGTGGAGCAACTGCTCTTCGACCAGGTCAGCTGGCCGGAAAGCCTGGAAGAATATGACCTGTGGCTGGAGGTCCGGGCCTGCCTGGACAAACTCAAATCCTGGCTGGAGGCGGGACATTTGCCGGCGGATACCCTGGTCCTGGAAATTGCCCACGACCTGGGCCTGCAGGATCAGGAGCTGGCCATCGCCCAGAAACTGGCGGTGGATGTAAAGCTGCGCCTGAGCCTGTATCCCAACTGGCGCTTGCCCCAGGTGGCGGCAGAAATTCAGGCCATGACCAACAGCCTCCTGGGGGCCGCCAATATGTTCTTCGACCGCTCGGGCTACAAGCCCCAGCCCGGGGTGGTCAACCTGGTCACCGCCCACAAGGCCAAGGGCCTGGAATGGGACACGGTGTACGTGGTCAGCGCTACCAGTTCCCAGTATCCCGGACTGCCCTCGGATAAGATCCGGGCCGAGTACGGCTGGCTGCCGGAGGAGATCATCAACCCTGTGGCCGTCGCCCTGGCCGAGATGCAGGGCCAGGATACCGCCACGGCCATTGTCCGGGCCCGGGAAGAGCTGCTCTGTGAGCGCCTGCGCCTGCTCTATGTGGCCATCACCCGGGCCAAGGTCAACCTGCTCATAACCTGGCACCGACAGGGGAAATTCGGTCGCCAGTTCCCGGCCCTGGCGGTGCGCAAGTTGGAGAAAATTATGGAGGTGGCGAGGAATGAAGGGTCTCGATAGCCTCTGGTTCAGTCAGGCGGCCATATCCGCCTGGCTATCCTGCCCCCTGAAGTTCAAATATCGCTATGTGGACGGCCTCTACTGGCCCCTGACCGTAGGGACGGAAATCAGCAGGCATATTGAGCAGGGGAGGCAGTTCCACCTCCTGGCCCAGTACCACTTTTCGGGATTGGAAATGCCCCCCGCCGAACCCCAGCTGGAGCAGTGGCTGGACCGGCTCCGGGAATTTCTGCCCCGGTCTTCGGCGGCCAGGTTTTTGCCGGAGTACGAACTGCGCTCGGCCGGGGACGGGATCAAGCTCCTGGCCAAGTACGACCTCCTGGTGGTGGGCGAAGGGGGCGTCGCCATTTACGATTGGAAGACCGATGGCAGGGCGCCGGGGAAAATCCTGGCCGCTTCGCCCCAGACCCGGCTCTACTTGTACCTCCTCAGCCTCACCGATTACTTTGTCAACGATCCCCAGGAAATGCGCATGATCTACTGGAATCCTCGCTTTCCTCAGGAGCCCTTGGCCATCGGGTATTCCAGCCGGCAGCAGGAGGCTGACGGCCGCTGGCTCCGCGCCCTTATCGCGGAAATTAGAGAGAGCGCCGCCTTCCCCGCCACCAGCAATGAGCAGAACTGCCGCCACTGCGAATACCGACCTGTTTGCCATGGCCGGGGCCTGGAGGCGGTGGAAGAAGAGGAATTGGATTGGGATGAGGTCAATTGGGACGAGATCCAGGAGATCGCCCTCCAGGGGGTGAATATGCCGTGAGGGGGAGGATAAAGCTGCCGGAAGTCCGCGAGCCCAACCCGGAATTGGTGGTGTGGACCGGGGGCAGCGTGCGCCTGGCCCTCCTGCTCCAGGGACGGGGGATCGGGAGCCGGGAAGAGGTGGACGAGCTCCTCAACCCCCTGGGCCGGCCCCAGCCCGATCTGAGCGAATACCCGCCCCTGGTCGCCGCTCTGGCCAGGGTGGAAACTGCCCTGGAAAATAAAGAGAAGATTGCCGTCTATGGCGACTATGATGTGGACGGCATAACCGCCACGGCGGTGCTGGTCACAGCTTTGACCCGGCTGGGCGCCCAGGTTGCCTGGCACATTCCCGACCGCTTCAGAGAGGGGTATGGACTGCATGAGGAGCGGATCCGGGCCCTGGCCCAGGCCGGGGTGGGGCTGATCGTCACCTGCGATTGCGGGATCAGTAACCACCGGGAAATCGCCCTGGCCAAGAGCCTGGGCGTCGACGTGCTGGTCACCGACCACCACACCCCGCCGCCGGAGTTGCCCCCGGCCTGCTGTATTTTGAACTTTAAGTTGCTGCCTCCGGACCATCCCTCCCGGGATCTGCCCGGGGTGGGCACGGCCTTTGTCCTGGCCCGGGCCCTGCTGGCGGCCCATGGCGAAGAGTCCGAAGACCTTCTGGACTTGGTGGCGCTGGGGATTATCGCCGATGTGGTTCCCTTAAGGGGCCACAACCGCCAGCTCTACGCCCAGGGGTTGCCCCTGCTCCGCAGCGCCGGGCGGCCGGGGCTGGCCGCCCTCTATGCCGTGGCCGGGCTGGCCCCGGAACTGGTGGATGAAGAGAAGCTGGCCTTTCAGATTGCCCCCAGAATCAATGCCAGCGGCCGCATCGGCGACGGGGCCGTGGCGCTCAGGCTTCTCCTGACCCAGGAGCGGGAGGAGGCCACCGCCCTGGCCCGGGAACTGGACCAGCTCAACAGCCTGCGCAAGGAGTTGGGCCGCAAGATCCTGGAGGAACTCAATCCTCAACCGGGCCGGGCCCTGGTGGCCTATGGTCCCGAATGGCATCAGGGGGTCATCGGCATCGTCGCCGGGCAGATCTGCTCCGGCAACGGGGCTCCGGCCATCCTCATGACCAAGTCCCGGGGGGAAGCGATTGTCGGCTCCGCCCGTTCTGTCCAGGGAATCGATATCTACCAGGTCCTCAGCCAATGCGCGGGATACCTGGACAAGTTTGGCGGGCATCCCGCCGCCGCCGGTTTTTCCCTCCAACCCGATAATCTGGAGCAGTTCAGCGCCGCCCTGCAGGAGGCCCTGGACGCCGCCATGGCTGGGTGGATTCCCCCCCCGCTTGAGGTGGACCTGGTGGTGGAAGCCCGGGAAGTCGACCTCCAGCTGGCAGAGGAGTTAAACCGGCTCTCCCCTTGCGGCGAGGGCAATCCCCGACCCCTTCTCTTCTGTTCCGGCCTGGCCCTCAAGAGCCAGCGTCCGGCGGGGAGCGGCTACATCCTCACCCTGGGGGATCGCCGCCACAGCTTCACGGCGGGCCTGTGGCACCAGCCGGCTCCCGATCCTGGAGCTGGCATCGGCGCCGTCTTCACCATTTCCGAGGACTACTACCGGGGGCAGCGCTCGGTCTGGGCCACCCTGGAGGCCTGGTGGCCCAAGGGAGAGCGGATAGAAGTCCGGGCCCGGGGGCCCCAGTACCTGGACCGGCGCGGCGCGCCCTGGCAGAGAATCCTCCGGGAGTTCCCCGGCGCCGCGGTGTACCGGGAAGGGGTGCGCTGGCAGGATTACCCGGGCAATACCCGCAACAACCTTCCCGCCAACCCCACCCTGGTGCTGCTGACACCGCCTCCTTCCGCCAACCTCCTCCGCCACCTCCTGGCCATGGCTGAGCCGGAGCTGGTGGTGCTGGCCTTCAGCCGGCCCCAAGGAGAGTTCATGGCCGATTTCCTGGGCGCCCTTAAATATATCCTGGGCAGACAGGGAGGAACTGTGCTTCTGCCTGTCCTGGCCGCCGCCCTGGGCCAGAGGGAGGAGACGGTGCTGGCTGGGTTGCGCCTGCTTTCCCACTCGGGAGTCGTTGATTATCAATTGGTCCGGGGCCGGTTGATTCTGCAAAAGCGGGAGGGGACCAAACTCAAGGCGGGTCCTGGCCGGCAAGAGCTCCAGGCCCAGGTCGATGAGACCAAAGCCTTTCAAAATTGGCTGGCAAAGGCACCCGTCCGTGAAATTCAGAGGATCCAGGCGTAGTTTTGCTTGACTTGGGCCCAGCGCTGGTGTAGGGTTATAGCACCGAAGGGAGGGGTCAATGTGAAAAAAAAGGCCGTTTTGGGCTTGGCGTTCCTGCTCGCCATCCTCATCGGCTGCACCCCCGTTGCACAAGGTCCGGTGGCCATTGTCAATGGAGTCGAAATATCCCGGGCCGATTACGATCGCGAATTGGAGTATGAATTGGCCAGCTTTACCCAGGCGGGATATAAGCTGAGTGAAGAGGAATTGAGGATTGTTCAGGAGTCCGTGCTGGAAAGGTTGATCAATAACTGTCTCCTCCTGGGGGCCGCCGAAGCCGCGGGAATAACCCGGGAAAGCGTGGACGTCGAGGGCACCCTGGAGAAGATAATCAGCAATTATGAAGATGAGGCTCAGTTCCAGGCAGATCTCAAAGAGAACGGCTTTACCCTGGAAGAGTTTCGGGATTTGATTGCCGAGGCCTTGATAATCGAGGATCTCTTTGAGGCGGAGCTGAAGCTCAGCGCAGTGGAGGTCAGTGAAGAGGAGATCGACGCACTGGTGGAAGAGTACCTGGCTACCCTGGACGAAGACGAAGATGTAGAGCAATTGGATATGGAGGCAGTCCGCAGCTATTTTGCCTATGCCCTGGCCCAGGAGAAGGCCAATGCCATGCGGATGGACTATATTGAGGAACTCAGGGAGCAGAGCGAGATCGAATACCTGGATTTCCTCAGTTGAGGGGGGAGAGATATGGCAAAGATCGCCCGCTGGCAAACTGTTGCCAGCACTTATATTCATCGCAACCCCTTTATAAAATTGCGTAGGGATACCCGACAGGCTCCGGAATTCGGCCGGCATGAGTTTTATATCCTGGAGTTTCCCGACTGGGTCAATGTGGTGGCCATAACTGAGAATCGAGAACTGGTGCTGGTGCGGCAATTCCGCCACGGCCTGGGCCGGGAGAATCTGGAAATCCCCGGCGGCATTGTCGATGCCGGCGAAGAGCCCGCCGTTACCGCCGCCCGGGAACTGCGGGAGGAGACGGGCTTCGCCCCGGCGAAGCTGGAGCTCCTCACCGCCGTCAGCGTCAACCCGGCCATCCAGGACAATTGGTGTCACCTCTTCCTGGCCACCGGCTGCAAGCGGGTGGGCGAGCAGAGGTTGGACGGGACTGAATCCATTGCCGTCGAGCTGATTCCCCTGGAGGAGCTGGGCAATTTGCTGAGCACCGGCCGGATCCACCATTCCCTCAATTATCTGGCCCTTACCCTGGCCATGAATAAGCTGTCCGCTGAATGAGCGGACTTTTTTTTGGGCTTTTGCCCGGGGGCTCCGCCCCCTTTTTTTTCTGGATTATTGCCCATTCACTGCCCACAGGCATTTTACATAGTTTGTAGAGAGAAAGGATAATACCGCGAGGAGGAAAGCTGCATGCGCAATAAAAATTCCCCCCATTACATTGCCAGGGAGGGAGAGAGTCTTTACCTGATCGCCCGCAGTCAGGGACTGGACGTCAAGACCCTGGCGGCGCTGAATCCAGAGATAAAGAACGTTGCCGCCGACATCGGAGGCCAAATGGTCTTGATGCCCCAGGGGACATGTCCCAATGGGTTTTTGTACACCATTCAGGCCGGGGATACCTTCTTCACCCTGGCCCAGCGCTTCGGCACCACCGTCCAGGCCATCCAGCAGGCCAACCCCGGCGCCAACCCCAATAACCTGCGCATAGGCCAGGTAATCTGCATCCCGTCGGCCCAACCCCCCAGCTGTCCCAACGGGTTCTTGTACACCATCCGGGCAGGGGATACCTTCTTCACCCTGGCCCAGCGCTTCGGCACCACCGTCCAGGCCATCCAGCAGGCCAACCCCGGCGTCAACCCCAACAACCTGCAGATTGGCCAGCAGATCTGCATTCCCCAGGGGCAAGCGCCCAGCTGCCCCAACGGGTTCCTGTACATCATCCAGGCCGGGGATACCTTCTTCACCCTGGCCCAGCGCTTCGGCACCACCGTCCAGGCCATTCAGCAGGCCAACCCCGGCGTCAACCCCAACAACCTGCAGATCGGCCAGCAGATCTGCATTCCCCAGGGGCAAGCGCCCAGCTGCCCCAACGGATTCTTGTACACCATCCAGGCCGGGGATACTTTCTTCCTCCTGGCCCAGCGCTTCGGCACCACCGTCCAGGCCATCCAGCAGGCCAACCCCGGCGTCAACCCCAACAACCTGCAAATTGGCCAGCAGATTTGCATTCCCAACTAAACAGGGTCCTGAAACACCCTCTGCGAGGGTGTTATTTTATTTATGGATATTCCGCATCTCTAATAATTAAGATAAGAAGTAGCTAGGGGGCGTAAATCGGCGTTTTTGCTGGCAAAATGCGACAGTTGGCGTTTGTCAGGGGCAGAAGGCTTATGGTAACATGGTCTGTGTGAAATAGATTTGGGGGCGAGATGATGAAATCATTTTACCAACTTCGGGACTTCTTCCGAATCAATGCCTGGCGCTACCTCTTGGGTATTTTCTGGCTGATTGCGGTAAATATTATCAACCTGCAGTTCCCTCGAATCCTGGGCAATATTACAGACCTCATCGATACCAGGCAGGTCACCCCGGCCGACTTGGCCCGCTATGCACTGATCATAGCCGGCATAGCCGTTGCCATGGCCGTGGGCCGCTTTATGTGGCGTATTCTCATCATGGGCTGCTCCCGCCAGGTGGAGTACTACCTGCGCAACAAGCTCTTTGCCCACTTTGAAACCCTGTCGGTTAATTTTTTCAACGAACATAAGACCGGCGACCTGATGGCCCACGCCACCAACGATGTCCGGGCCTTGCGCATGACCTTGGGGCCGGGGATCCTGATGCTCACCGACTCGATATTCATGACGGTGGTCACCATCTACCTCATGGCTTCCAATATCGACTGGAAGCTGACTTTGCTTGCCCTCTTGCCCCTGCCCTTTCTGGCCACCATGGCGGCCAGGTTCGGCAAGAAAATCCACGGGCGTTTCCGGGCCGTTCAACAGGCCTTCTCGGCCCTGACGGACCGGGTTCAGGAAAACCTGTCCGGAATCCGGGTGATAAAGTCCTTTGTCCAGGAGGAGGCGGAGATCGAGAGGTTTGACAGGGCCGCCGAGGACTATGTCAATAAGAATATGCGGATGATCAAGATCTGGGGCCTGATGGGACCCATGATTCAGTTAATCTCGGGAATCAGTTACATGATCGTCCTGGGCTATGGCGGCAACCTGGTAATCAGTGCCCGAATCACCCTGGGCGAGTTTGTGGCCTTTAATACTTACCTGGGTATGCTGATCTGGCCCATGATGGCTTTGGGCAGGGTCATCAATGTCCTGCAGCGGGGTGCGGCTTCCATGGAGCGCCTGGACGCCCTGCTCTCGGCAAAGCCGGAGGTCTTCGATGGACCCGACTGCGTCGAGATCAGCCAATTGCAGGGGGATATCGAGTTCAGGAACCTGGATTTCACCTACCCCAACGGCACTGAGGCCCTTAAAAATATCAATATCAGGCTGGAGCGGGGCAAGACCCTTGCCATCATCGGCCGCACCGGCAGCGGTAAGACAACCCTGGTCAACCTCTTGTTGCGCCTGTATAATCCCCAGCCCGGCCAGCTCCTGGTGGACGGGATTGACATCAACCACATTCCCCTCAAGGTCCTGCGGGAAAACATCGGCTATGTGCCCCAGGACACCTTCCTCTTTTCCGACACCATCGCCAACAACATCGCCTTTGCCGGCGAGTTCAGCCAAAAACAGATTGAGGAAGCCGCCCGCCTGGCTCAGGTTTACGACAATATCGTGGAGTTTCCCAATAAGTTTGAGACGCTGTCGGGAGAGCGGGGCGTGACCCTGTCGGGCGGTCAGAAGCAGCGGATTTCCATCGCCCGCGCCCTTATCAAGGATCCGACCATCCTCATTCTCGATGACTGCCTCTCGGCGGTGGATACCCACACCGAAGAGGAGATCCTCAAGGGCCTGCGCACTGTGATGGAGAACCGCACCAGCATCATCATCTCCCACCGGGTATCCACGGTTAAGGATGCAGATGAGATCATCGTCCTCGATGAGGGCAGGATTATCGAGCGGGGCACCCACGAAGAGCTCGTCAAGCGGGGCGGCCTCTATCAGCACCTGTATTTGAAACAGCAATTGGAAAAGAAAGTGGCAGAGGCCTAAGGGGGGATAGGGATGGATAACTATCATGATGAACAAGTTTTAGGCAAGGCCTATGACTCCAGGTTGATGAAGAGGCTGCTGAGCTATGCCAAGCCTTACTGGAAGGCTCTGCTCATCTCGATACTGCTCCTGGTCTTCATCACGGGTGTGGAATTGGCAAAGCCCTGGCTGGTCCGAGTTGCCATCGACGACTATATCGGAACCAAGACCTATGTCGCCTTTGAACCCGGGTCCGAGCCCGTTCCCGGCATTGAAATTCAGGGACAAGTCCTGGTCCGCCATGACCGGGTGGAAGCCCCCGCCGGGGCCACCCGTTACCAGGTGGCTGCCCACGCCGGCAACAACTACCTGGTGCCGACAGAACTGAAGGGCCAGGAATATCGGGTGGAAGAAGCCGGGGGAAGGGTGTACTTTGTCACCGATGCCGGTCGCTTCCCCGGGACCTTAATCTCCCCCGAGGACAATCGGGTTCTCAGGGGCGAGGATATTTCCGGACTCATGCGCCTGGCCCTGTTGTACCTGGCCACCATTGCCGTGGGCTTTGTCTTTAACTACAGCCAGGTCTACCTGCTCAACAAGACGGGACAGCAGATTATCTTTGACCTGCGCCACCACATCTTCTCTCACTTGCAGAAGATGTCCCTGCGTTTCTTTGACACCAATCCAGTTGGCCGGCTCATTACCAGGGTTACCAACGATACCGAAGTCCTCAGCGAGATGTTCACCGATGTCCTGGTCAACATGTTCAAGGACATCTTCACCCTGGTCGGCATCGTCCTGGTCATGCTGCGGATGAACACCAGGATGGCCTTGCTCTGTTTTGCCCTGTTGCCCCTGGTCGCCGTGGCCACCTTTTTCTACCGGACCCTGGCCAGAAAGGCTTACCGGGAAGTGCGGGTGCGCCTGGCCAGGATCAACGCCTATCTCCAGGAAAGCATTTCAGGAATGCGGATAATCCAGATCTTCCACCAGGAAAAGAAGAAGTTTGAGGACTTTGACGAGATAAACAAGGCCCACCTGGATGCCAGTTTTGGCGAGTTGAAGATCTTCGCCGTCTTCCGCCCCTTCCTGCACTCCCTGTACTTCTTCGGCGTCGCCCTGCTGATCTGGGTGGGGGGCGGTGACGTCCTGCGGGGCGCCATCGAATTCGGCGTTCTCTATGCCTTTGTCCAGTATGTCAAGATGTTCTTCGAGCCCATCAACCATATGGCCGAACGCTACAACATCCTTCAGGCCGCCATGGCCTCTTCAGAGCGAATCTTCCAGCTCCTGGACACCGAGCCGGAAATCACCAATGTCGAGAATCCGGTCAGGCCGGAGATCCAGGGCAAGATCGAGTTCCGCAATGTCTGGTTTGCCTATATTCCCGGCGAATGGGTGCTGAAGGATGTCAGCTTTACCATCGAGAAGGGGCAGACGGTGGCTTTTGTGGGCGCTACCGGCGCCGGTAAGACGTCGATCATCAGCCTAATCAGCCGCCTCTATGACATCCAGAAGGGGCAGATCCTCATCGACGGCGTGGACATCAAGACCATGGAGCTCGGCGAACTCCGGCGCAGCATCGCCGTGGTCCTCCAGGATGTCTTCATGTTCAGCGGCACCATTGCCGACAACATCCGCCTCAACAACTACGATATCGACGACGAGCGGATCCACGACATCGCCGAGGCCGTGGATGCGGACAAGTTCATTTCCGCCTTGCCCCGACAGTACCAGAGCGAGGTAAAAGAAAGGGGCGCAACTCTCTCGGCAGGGCAGCGCCAGTTGGTGGCCTTTGCCCGGGCCCTGGCCTTTGATCCCAAGATCCTGGTCCTGGACGAAGCCACAGCCAATATCGACACCGAGACCGAGCAGATTATCCAGCGGGCCATGCACACCATCTCCAAGGAGCGCACCACCCTGGTGGTGGCCCACCGGCTTTCCACCATTCAAAACGCCGACAAGATCATCGTCCTCCACAAGGGGCGGATTAAGGAGATGGGCACTCACCAGGAACTCCTGGCCCAGGAAGGCCATTACTACCACCTGTATCAACTGCAGTACAAGGAGCAGGAACTCACTGCCATCAGCTGACCGCGACATCGGGGACGCTTCGTTCTGTCGCGCGACAATGAGAACCGTGGACTTACCCCTGTCAAGTAGACAAATAAATATCTGCAACACTATGCTGCGTTTCTGCGGCGGTATGCAACCGGGCTGCTACCTAGTTTCAGTTGAATACGTTCATTATTGTACCAATGTATGTATCTGGAGATCGCTTTCCTAATCTCGGCTTCTGTCTGCAAGTTCTCCAGGTAGAAGGTTTCCGCTTTCAGATGGCTAAAAAAAGACTCTATGCAAGCATTATCCCAGCAGTTACCCGTTCTCGACATGCTTGGCTCGATCCCGTATTCCAACAGTGTTTCTTGGAACCTTTTCGATGTAAAGTTGGCGCCTCTATCACTATGGAATATAAGCTTCTCTATCTTCTTACCAGCAATAGCGTGCTTGAAGGTACCTATTACAAATTCAGCGCTATTATGGTTGCCTACCGTATATGCGACTACTTCATTGTTAAACAGATCAAGTATCGTGCACAAATACAACGGCTTCCATCCAAAGCGCAGCTGAGTTACATCGGCAACCCATTTTTGGTTAGGAGCAGAAGCTGCGAAGTCCCTGTTCAGGATATTCTCTGCAATAATGGCCTCCGGAACTTTAGGTAGCTTTTTCCGCTTCCTGCGTATTATTGCACGGATGTTAAGTTCCTTCATAAGCCTATATATCCTTTTATGGTTCACAATTATTCCCCTGGCCCTAAGCCACAATTTAATTCTTGGTAGGCCATAAGTACATCGCGATTTCATATAGCATTCAGAGATTTTATCCTTTAGTTTGAGTTCTTCAATGTCAGCATCGGTTAGAGTCCTGGATCGTTTTAGCCATTTGTAGTATCCAGATCTACTTACGCCGGTGAGCTGGCATAGCAAGTCAACGGTGTAGCTTGCATTAGTGCTACTTAACTCTTTAATGCCGGTGTATTCAATTACCTTGCTTCTCTTGCTTAACGCCCCCCTCTGAGCTCTATCAACTTTTTTAAGATAGCCACCTCGGCTTCTAACTCATGTATTCTTTGCTCATCGGGATTAGAGAACTTCTTGGGACGCCCCTTATTAGGCCCCGTTGCTTTCCCGCGCTTGCTTTCTAGTCCAGCTACGCCATGTTGCTGATAGGCCTGTACCCATCTGTGCAAAAGACTCCTGTGGACATTATGCTTGTTTGAAACGTCAGCAAAGGAAAGCCGATTGGGACCAGATTGGCCGCGCAAATATTCCAGAACAAGAGTTAGCTTAAAGTCCACAGGATATGAACAATTTGTCTTCATTTTATCTCCCTCCAGGTACTAGTATAGTCGCTGACTTTTTATTGTCTACCTAGAGGGGATAATACCACCGTCCCCGATGTCGCACGGCCTCCTTTTTCGGCATATTCAGTTTTTTTAGCCATGGATATTGCCGACGGTTTTCGAATAGGATAGAATTATCTCGCCGAAAATCGCTGTAGGGGGTGCCAAGCTTGAAAAGGATTGCCTTTGTTTACAATTGGGTTCCAGATCGGCTTCACCGGGGCCTCTTGGTGGAATGTGCCTCCGGGGAAACAATTACAGCTATTGAGCAGGCGCTGCTGCAAGGGGGCAACGAGATTATCTCCATCAATCTCACCTCCCAGGCCCATTTGCATGCGGTCATCGAAGACAAGAGACCAGACTTTGCTTTCTGCATCGCCGAAGGATTCTTGGATCAGCCCGGCACCCTGTATAACGGCAGCGGCGCTGCCTTGGTCCGGCGACGCCTGGCCCAGCTGGGGGTGCCCGCTTCACATTCTTCGCCAGAAGCCATGGAGCGCTGCCGCAATAAAGAGCAGACCTACCGGATTCTTCAGGCTCAGGGCGTAGCCTGCCCCTGGCATCTCTTCCTGGAGGGAGAGTCTCTCCCCGATATACCTCAATCCCGGTTTCCCCTCTTCGTCAAACCTGCCGGCGGCGGCAACAGCATCGGGATTGACCGTGGTTCTGTCGTCGGCAATTCCAGACAGCTGGTCCGGCGGATTCGGGCTGTAACCCGAAGCCTGGGACCCGTCAGTTTTGTGGCGGAGCAGTATCTGCCCGGCCCTGAGTACACCGTGGGGGTGGTGGGAAACGCGGCCCCGGTGGTCCTTCCTGCCATCGCCTTTGGCCGCGAGATTCGCACCGCCAAGGTCAAGCGGCGGGAAGTTGGAAAGCCCCGCATCATCCAGCCTCGGGAGGAGCTCTTCTTGCAGCTAAGGGAGTTGGCCTTGAAATCATTTTTTGCCCTGGGCTGTGCCGATGCCATCCGCGTCGACATCAAGGCAGATTCGGCGGGAAATCTCTATGTAATCGACGTCAACGGCACGCCTTCCCTGGCCCCCGCGGCCTCCCTGGCCCAGATGGCTGCTGCCGCCGGCTTGGAGCACGGAGAATTCTTGAATTTGCTTCTTTACTACGGTTTGGAGCGGACGGGCATTGCCCACACCGCTTGGGAACAGGTGGCGGCGGCGGAAGCAAAGCTCGATGCCCTGCGAGACCACCAGCCTGTTGTCGCCTGATCGAAACTGGGACAGACCTCAGCATTCTTGATGCTGGGGTTTTTTTTGTATACTGCCCGGTACAGGCTGTCCGCCGGCATAATCGGCTGCCGGGATGAATAAAAGTTAGCAAAAATGTGCATGCGGAGGTTGGCTATGAATTTATTGGCTGCCGTTCCCGGCAAGCGGTATGTCATCGTCAGGATACGGGATGAATCGGTGCGGCTCCAGGCCGCTTGTCTGGGAATCGGAGAGGGGGAGGATGTGTATTGCGTAGCCAGACGGGGCAACGGCCCGGTAATCCTGGGCCGGGCCGGGCAGATGGTGGCGGTGGGCGCCGAGACTGCCCGGGCCATCCAAATCGCAACCCTGCGTTCCCCCAGAGCATAGTCCTGGCCGGCAATCCCAATGTGGGGAAGTCGGTGGTCTTTAACAGCCTGACCGGAAGATATGCGGAAGTTTCGAATTATCCCGGGACCACGGTGGAAGTGAGCCGGGGCAAGTGGCGGGGAAATATCGTCGTCGACACTCCCGGCGTCTACGGCCTGACGGGAGCCAATGATGAAGAGCGCCTGGCCCAGGCGATAATCGACAAGGCTCAGATAATCATCAACGTGGTGGATGTCACCCGGCTGCGCCGGGACCTCTTCCTGACCCTGCACCTGTTGAATTTGGGCAGGCCCATGTTGGTGGTGGCCAACATGATGGATGAGGCCAGAAGGGCTGGGCGGGTGCCCAATCTAAGCCGCCTGGAGGCCGCCCTTGGTGTGCCGGTGCTGCCTGCCGCAGCGGTGCGGGGGGAGGGGATGGCCGAGCTGGCCGCGGCCTTGGGGAAACTCTGCACCCAAGGGACGACCCTCAAAAAAGGGGGGACGGAAGTAGCCAAGGACCTGCGGGCCGAGGCTAACAGAATCTACGCCGCCGTCAGCGAACCGGAAGTGCTGGCTGAGCTTTCACCGGTGGATAGGTGGCTGACCCGTCCCCTTACCGGCTTAGTGACCGGGGCTGCGGTCATGGCGGCAATTTGGTGGGTGTTGGGGGGCCTGGTGGCCGATAAATTGGTGGCCTTCACCGAAGGTGTCGTCATGAAGCGGTGGCTGATCCCGCCCCTGGTCCGGGGCCTGCAGGGGCTGATGCCCGGGGAGGGGCTGCTGAAGCAGGTCCTGGCGGGGGAATTTGGCGTGCTGACCATGGCTCTGGCCTATGGCCTGGGTCTGCTCTTGCCCCTGGTCTTCAGCTATTACCTGCTTCTGGCGGTGCTGGAGGATTCGGGTTACTTGCCGCGCCTGGCGGTGTTGCTGGACAACACTTTCCGCCCCGTGGGCCTCAATGGCAAGGCGGTGATTCCCCTGATTCTGGGCTTTGGCTGCGTGACCATGGCGGTCATCTCCACCCGGGTGCTGTCCAGCCGGAGGGAGCGGATAATCCTCACCTTTTTACTGGGGATAGCTGTCCCCTGCTCGGCTCAGACGGGAATCGCCGCCATGATGCTGGTCCCCATGGGCCTGGGCTGGGTGGCCCTGTATGCGGGAGTGCTCCTGGCCGTCTTCCTGACCGCTGGAATCCTCCTCAACAAAATATTGCCCGGGCAAACACCGGGCCTATTTCTGGAGCTTCCCCGCCTGCGCCTTCCCCGGCCGGGCAATATTCTGCGCAAGTCATGGGCAAAGTCCCGGGCCTTCCTCAAGGACGCCCTGCCCCTCTTTGCCCTGGGGGCGATCCTGGTCACCCTCCTGGACTACTTTCACATCTTGTCCTGGCTGGAACAGACCATGGCGCCCCTGACCAGCGGCTGTTTGAAGCTGCCTCCCCAAGTAATGGGTTCCTTTATCATGGGGTTGATTCGCAGGGACTTTGGTGTGGCCGGGCTCCACGCCCTGGGACTGGCCAGACCCCAACTCTTCGTGGCCCTGATGACCATGACCCTGTTTGTGCCCTGCATTGCCACGGTGCTGGTGACCATCAAGGAGCAGGGGGTCCTCATGGCCATAAGTATCTGGCTGGTTTCCATCATCACCGCTTTGGCCGTGGGGGGCATCCTGGCGGCTGTAATCTGATGCGCCAGCAGGGCACCCCATCCATCCTTTCTGTCGGCGCAATGGTGGACAGGCAGTGGAAGGCTTGCGACAAAGAGAAACGTCCCCGCTGTCGCGAAAGCAGGATTATCCTGGGCGATGGCAAATACTACAGTAGAATGTTTGAGGAGGAAAGCCAATGAAGATATCAATTATCGGCGGCGGCAGCGCTTACACTCCCGGCCTCATCGAGGGCCTGCTCAAGATCCGGGAGGAGGTTCCCTATACCGAAATCTGCCTCATGGACATCGACGCTCCCAAGCTGAAGACGGTGGGGGCCATTGTCAGCAAGATTGTCGCCCAGGCTCTGCCGGAGGTAATGGTCAGCACCACCACCGATCGCGTCGAGGCCATCAAGGGCTCTGCCTTTATCCTCTGTCAGATTCGCGTAGGAGGACTGGTGGGCCGGGTGCTGGATGAGAAGATACCCCTGAAATACGAAACAATCGGCCAGGAAACCGTGGGCCCCGGCGGCTTTGCCATGGCCCTGCGCACCCTGCCTGTGATGTATTCCATTGCCGGGGACATAAAGGAGCACGCCCCGGAGGCCTGGCTCATCAACTATTCCAACCCCTCGGGAATGGTGGCGGCCATGCTGGCCCGGTACACCGAGATCAACGCCATCAGCATCTGCGATGTGCCCATCGGCATCCAGCATTTCATCGCCTCTCTCCTGAAGCTACCCCGGCAAAGGGTCAAGCTGGACTATGTGGGCCTCAACCACCTGGGCTGGTTCCGCCGGGTCTTTGTGGATGGCCGGGACATCATGCCCATGATCCGGGAGATGAGCAAGACCACCGATATCCTGACCTTGCTGCCCACCGATGATGAAAAGACTGCCGAAGAGGGCCAGATGGTGGTACGGATCTTCGACAAGTTGGGGATCATTCCCTCGCCGTACCTGCAGTACTACTACCTGGGCCGGGAGTGCCTGAAGAAGCAGCTGGCCGCCGAAAAGACCCGGGGCGAGGTGGTCCAGGGCATCGAGAAGGAACTGCTGGCCCATTTTGACCAGGTGGCCCAGCAAGAGGATGCCCACCTGTGGAAGAGCCGGGGGGGAGAGTGGCATTCGGAGCTGATGGTGAGCATGCTCAGCTCCATCTACAATGACAAGGGCGAGGAATTCATCGTCAACGTCATCAACAACGGGGCCGTGCCCGGTATGCCCCCCGAGGCCTGCGTGGAGATTCCCTGTCTCATCGACAAGCGGGGCGTGCGCCCCCTGACGGTGGAGCGGCCCGACACCGATATGCTGGGCCTCATGCAGCTGGTTTCGGCCTATGAAAACCTGACGGTGGAGGCGGCCATGGAGCAGAGCTACCAAAAGGCCTTGCGGGCTCTCAACCTCAACCCGCTGGTGCCCTCCCTGGAAGTGGCCGAGAAAATCCTCGACGATTATCTCGAGGCCCACGGGGACTATATCAAGTTACAGAGATGAAATACCTGATCATCAATGCCGACGACTTCGGCCTTACCTCCGGGATAAATCGGGCGATAATTCGAGCCCATCAAAGGGGCGCTTTGACCTCGGCAACCTTGATGGCAGGGGGCCTGGCCTGGCGGGAGGCAGTGGAACTAAGCAAGGCCCACCCTGGCCTGGGGGTGGGGATACACCTGACCCTCACCGCGCTCCGGCCGGTGTTGCCGCCGGAGCAGGTCCCCTCCCTGGTCGACGGCCAGGGCAGATTTCGCCGCCAGTTCTGGCGGGCGCCCCTTTGGCGCAAGGCCGAGGTGGAGCGGGAGTGGCGGGCGCAAATCCGCCGCTTAACCGAGGCGGGTTTAAAACCCACCCATTTGGACAGCCACCATCACGTGCATCTCTGGCCCGGCCTCACCGATGTGGTGGCGAGGCTGGCCCGGGAGTTTGGCATTCCTGCCCTGAGGCTCATCAGCCCGGAAAGCTTCCGGATCATGGGGATTCGCGGCCTGGAGCGCCGGATTGCCGCTGTCTCCTGGCGGCAGGGCCAAGGCTTGGGTCTGGCCCGGCCCGAGACGGTGGCGGGGCTTGAGGCCTTCCCCGGCAATCGGGAGGGGCTTGCCGGCTATGTGCAGGGGCTTGCGCCCGGAGTGCACGAGCTCTTCTGCCATCCCGGCAGCTCTGGGGATGAGGAACTGGCGGCCATCAGTTCTTTGACGGAGAAGCGGGTCCGGGAGACGGAGCTCTTGTGTTCCCGATGGTTTGAGGAAATATTGGCTGAGCAAGGAATCAGCCTGGTCAATTACAGTTATCTGGGGGAGGAGAGGATGTCATGAACTGGAGGGGAATAATGCAGCGGGTGGCCAAGGCCCTGATGGTGCCCATTGTGGTCATGCCGGTGGCGGCCTTGTTTATAGCCATCGGCGAGTTTGGTCCGGACTTTTTCAGCGCTGCCGGCAATGCCATCATCGTCGAGTACCTGCCCCTGCTCTTTGCCGTGGGGGTGGCCATCGGCTTTACCGACAATGACGGCATGGCGGCCTTTGCCGCCGTGGCCGGTCACGTGGTCCTGGTGGCGGTGATGAAGGCCATAAATCCCGGAATCACCCTGGAAAGCGGCGAGTTCCAGCCCAATGAGATGAGCGTCCTGGGCGGCATCATCGTGGGGGCGTACACGGCGGCCCTGTATTGGCGCTTCCGCAACATCCGCTTTCCTGAATTCCTGGGCTTTTTTTCGGGCAAGCGCTTTGTGCCCATCATCGTCTCTCTGGTCAGCCTGGTGATGGGCGTAGTCTTCGGCTACCTTTGGCCGCCCATCAATAAGGTAATCATCGCCCTGGGCCAGTGGGTCTTCAGCACCGGTGAATACGGCGCCTTTATTTATGGCGTCCTCAACCGGCTCCTGATTCCCACCGGCCTGCACCACATCTTGCAGAGCCTGCTCCTGCATGTCTTCGGCAGTTTCATCACCCCCGAGGGGAACTTGGTCACCGGAGAACTGGCCCGGTTCTTGGCCGGGGATCCCACGGCGGGGGCATTTTCCGGGGGCTTTTATGTCACCATGATTTTCGCCCTGCCGGCGGCGGCTCTGGCCATGGTCCACGAGTCCAGGGCGGAAAACCGTAAAAAAGTCGCCGGCGTCATGCTGACGGCGGCCCTGACCTCTATCATCACCGGCATCACCGAGCCGATAGAATTCGTATTCATCTTTGCCGCGCCCATGCTCTACATCGCCCACAGCCTCCTGACGGGCGCCACCCTGATGGTCTCGTACATCTTGGGGATTAAGCACTACGGCTACGCCCTGCCCCTGTTTTTCATGAACCTGCACCTGGCCAGCAATCCATGGATGGTCTTCCCCCTGGGGGCGGTGGCGGCGGTTCTTTACTATCTGGTCTTCCGCCTGCTCATCCGCAGGTTCAACTATCCCACCCCCGGCCGGGAGGCGGCAGAAGCTGAGCAGGCAGACGCCAGGACGGAAACGGATTTGGCCCAGAGGGCCCGGGACACCGTGGCCGCCCTGGGGGGACTGACCAATCTGAAATTCGTCGATGCCTGCCTGACCCGGCTCCGGATAGCAGTCTTGGATCCCGCTCGGGCCGATGAAGCTGCCCTAAAGAAATTGCCGGCAGCGGGGATCAGCAAGCCCGGGGAAGATATCTTCCAGATTGTCTTCGGCGGGGACAGTGACCTGATCCGGGATGAAATCAAGGAGCTGAGAAGGCAAGCGGGAATTGTCCAGTTGCTGGCGCCTCTGGACGGGGAGATAATTGCCCTGGAAACTTTCCCCGATCCCGTCTTCGCCGATGGCCTCTTGGGAATGGGGGTGGGCTTCATGCCCCGGGGCACTACCCTGGTGGCCCCCTGGCCCGGCAAGATTGAAAAGGTCTTTCCCGGCGGCCATGCCCTGGTCATGAAGACCCCCGAGGGCCTGGAGCTGCTGCTCCACATCGGCCTGGACACCGTGGACCTGAACGGCGAGGGCTTTCAGCAGATTTGTCAGGACGGCCAGGAAGTCCAGGCCGGAGAGGTTCTGATCAAATTCGACCTGGAAAGAATCAAGGCTGCCGGCAAGGAAACGCATTCTGCCCTGGTGGTGACCAATAAAGAGGTGGTGCTGGAGGCCACCGGCCTCAAGGAGGGCAGGGTCAGCCGGGGCAAGGACATCGTCTTGGCAGTGCAGACCAAATAGGAACTGGGGTGCATAGCGCACCCCAATTGAACTATTTTTATCTGGGCTCCGTCATACCTGTACAGAGGAGGTGCAGGAGTTGACCAGAAAGCATGCTCTTACCTTGTTGCTTGTCCTACTCATCCTTTTGACTGCCTGTGGAGGAAGCGAAGGCGGAACCGATGTAGTCTATGGGGAAGTGAAATACGAATACTCGGTCACCGGCTCAAACGGAGCTCAGTATGAAATCGACTACAGCCTCCCAGAGAACTTGGACTTGCAGAAGCTGGTCAAAGGCGCAGAGCTGGTCCTGATTGGGGAGGTTGTCCATCAGGAAGTTTTCGGTCTGGCTGATCTGATGCGGTGGTCAGAGCTCAGGGTCCTGCAGGTCAGCAAGGGGAAATATCTGGAAGAAACCGTAAAGGTCTTGCACACCCGCACCTGCCCCATTTATGTGGGCGAAGAATATCTCCTGGCGCTGGTGCCTTCAGAGGGCTGGCCCGACCGGGGCTATGAAATCATGGGCAGCCATCAGGGCATTTTCCGCCAAAAGGAGGGCGCAATTGAGGTGACCAATCCCCAGTACGTCGATGTGATAGAAGAGAGGTTCAGGGGAAAGGAATTTACAATCTACGACCTGGCCAAGTGGTTTAGGAAGTTTTAGCCGCAGAAATGCGGCTTTTCTTTTTCCAGCAAGGGTAGCGGTGCTCTTCTCCGGCCGGCAAAGGACAGAAAAAAACCCCCGGGGACGGGGGCGGGACTAATTCTGGATCTCCAAAACTGTGCCGATGAATATGGGCAGATTGGTGGCGTTATCGATGATGGCGTAGAGGAAGGGCCTGTCGAGTTTGACAGTGATGGTCTCCATGGGCAAACTGGTGAGCCGCATTTCCACCTTGGTCACGGCGGCGGCCTTGGTGCCCTTGTCATCTACAGAGATGAAGGTCTTGTGGAGCACTTCCCCGATGTAGATATTGTCGCCGGGGGCAATCCTGCTGAAATCCGCTTCATAGCGGGAAAAGGCCGCCGGCATGCCCATCTCCTTCAGGGCATCGTTCATTTGCACGGTGTACTCATAGCTAAACTTGGGCAGGATTGCAGCGACGCTGATCTCTCTGGCAGAATTAATTGTCTCCAGGAATTTTTGCCCGGTGAGGCCGTCGATATATTCCTGAAGGCTCACGCCTTCCTTGGGGAGCAGGGCGACAAAGCTATAGTCGCCGTCGGCATAGGGCTTAATAAAGCCCGTGGCCCGTCCGTCATCCAGGTACTTGGATTCAGAGGAGCGCATGAAGTCCACCATTTGTCTGCCGCCATCCTGGGCATGGAACTCATCCTGGAAAATGCTTTCCTCGGAGTATTGTTCTTCCCATTCCCCCTCAAAGGCAATGGCATTGATGAGGTACATGATGGCGTCCGGGGCTATTTCCTCGAGGATCTTGTCAATCATGCCCCGGGTGTTTTCCTCCACCCAATTGTTGACATCCTGGATTGTCTGCTGGTCAAAGGCGGATTTGTACGCCGCCGCGCCATAGTAATCGGCATTGGTTTGCAGAAAGTCCTTTTCCACCGCCAGATTTTCGCGAAACCAGATTGAGTTGGCGATGTTGAGGTTGACCTTTTCTCGACTGGGTAAACCCTCGACATAGGTGTACAAATAGGCGTTGAGCTCGGCCAGGGGAATACTATTGCCCAATACTGCCTCCATTTGGGCCAGGGTCTCGGTGGCGGCGCCGTTGGCGGTCATCCCCAGGGCCAGAAGCACCGAGAGGGGGGAGACCAGGGAGTTCTCAGCGGCGTCGATGGTGGCGCGGAACAGCTCCAGGGAGAAGTCGGCAGTGTTCTCGATGAACCTGGCGTCGATGGGTTTTCCCTGTACCGCTTGAGCCGAAATACCGTCCATCAGGTCGGCCGCCTGCACCTTGCCGGCACAGCCGCTGCTATTGAGGAGAACCGCAGCAAAGAGGAGGATGGAAAAGGTCAGGCCGACCACTCCTTCCAGGGATACCCGCATGGAAATCACCTTCCTTCCTAAAAAATCCTTCGCTCCAGAATTGTATATGTAAGACGATGGAAGACTCCTATAAGTTCAGTATAAAAGAACCAAAGCCAGGATGCAAAGACGAGCATGGGCCGACGATTCGGCCAAATGATTGGTAGGTTCTGCAGGAATATGGAAGGCCTGGGGAGAATACATCTGGAAAGAAAACTTTCCAGGGGGTGTCTGCATGCGCCTGAAGATAGAAACTGACGATCGGGTGGGCATGGTCCTGGACGTGCTCCGGGTCTTTGCGCCGCTGGGCATAGACATCCAGGCCATGGAAGTGGAGCCTGGCATTATCTATGTCCGCTTCCCCGGCGGCAGTTTTTCTGAGATCCGGGCCCGCATCCTGGCCCTGGAGGGAGTGCACACTGTGGTGGAGATCTCCAGCTTGCCCCAGGAGCGGCGGCGCAGGGAAATCCAGGCCATAGTGGAGGCCGTCAGCGAGGGGCTGGTGGCCATCGACCAGCAGGGCCGGATTACCCTGCTCAACGCGGCGGCGGAGTCCATTCTCAACCTCCAGGGCCGACGGGTGCTGGGCAAAATGATTGCCCAGGTGCTGCGCCCCGACGTGCCCATGCTCAAGACCCTCAAGACTGGCCAGGGCTATGACAATCAGGAAATCGTCATCAATAACGGTTCGGTTCGGGCCAGGTACGTGACCAGCGGCCGCCCCCTGGTGGACCAGGAGGGCAAGGTCTACGGCGTGGTGGCCAGCCTTAAGGATCCGGGCCAGATCCGAGCCCTGGTCCACTCGGTGACCCGGGCGCCGGAGATCACCTTTGCCAACATCATCTACAGGAGCAAGGTCATGGCCGACCTGGTGGAACTGGGCCGACGGGTGGCCGAGAGCGACGCCACCATCCTTATCTACGGGGAGAGCGGCACCGGCAAAGAGCTCTTTGCCCGGGCCATCCACGCCGAGAGCCCTCGCCGGGAGCTGCCCTTTGTGCCCATCAATTGCGGGGCGCTCCCCGACGCCCTCCTGGAAAGCGAGCTCTTTGGCTATGAGGACGGCGCCTTTACCGGCTCCCGCCGGGGCGGCCGCATGGGCCTGTTTGAATTTGCCCACGGCGGCACGATCTTCCTGGATGAAATTGCCGAAATACCCACTCACCTGCAGTCCAAGCTGCTCCGGGCTCTGCAGTCGGGCAGTATCCGCCGGGTGGGAGGCAATGAGGAGATTCAGGTCAATGTGCGGATAATCGCCGCCACCAATAAGGATCTGGCCCGGCTGGTCCGGGAGCAGAAGTTCCGGGAGGATCTCTATTATCGCCTCAATGTCATCCCCCTCACCCTGCCGCCGCTGCGCCAGCGCTCCGAGGACATCGAGCTCCTGGCCCGGCACCTGCTGGAAAGGGAGGGGGCGAGGATTACCCCCGGGGCCATGGCAGTGCTGCGCCGCTACCCCTGGCCGGGCAATGTGCGGGAGTTGGAAAATGTCCTGGAGAGGGCCATGGCCATTGCCGGCAAGGAGGCAATCGGACCCGAGGACTTGCTCCTGGAGCGGGAAACCAAGGAATTTGATCTGGGAGGGGGAACCCTGAAAGAGCAGGTGGCCCGGCTGGAAAAGCGCCTGGTGGCCGAAGCCCTGGCGAGATACGGCAGCACCCGCCGGGCAGGGCAGGCCCTGGGCCTGTCCCATACCAGCATCATCAACAAGGTCAGGCGCCACCATCTGGAAAGTTTACTTTCCAAACGGTAAGAATAGTTTCCAAGAGGGCAGAGTATCCCTGTCCAGGTTGCCGATTCTGCGCTGGTACAATTATTGCACTTAATGATGCAAAAAGAATGGAGGAGTATGCATGAAAAAGGAGCTTAAGGACCTCGGCTTTTCCACCCGCGCTGTCCACGCCGGGCAGAGTCCCGATCCCCTGTACGGCGCCCTCAGCACGCCGATCTATCAGACTTCGACCTTTGTCTTTAAGGACGTAGCCCAGGGCGCTGCCCGCTTTGCCGGGGACGAAGAGGGGTATATATACACCCGCCTGGGCAATCCCACCCAGGTGGCCCTGGAGGAGAAGATCGCCGCCCTGGAGGGAGGGGAAGCCGCCCTGGCCTTCGGCTCCGGCATGGCCGCCATCACCGCCGTGCTCATGGCCCTGGTCGGCCAAGGTGACAATATTGTCCACTCCTCGGCCCTGTACGGCTGCACCTTTGCCTTTCTCCATGAGTTGATCTCTCGCTTTGGCGTCACTGCCACCGGGGTGGACACCGCCGATTTGGAGGCAGTCAAACAGGCCATCCAGCCCGAGACCAAGGTGGTGTACATCGAGACCCCCGCCAATCCCACCATGAGGATCTCTGACATCGAGGCCATTGCCGAAATCGCCCATGCCCATGGGGCCACGGTGGTGGTGGACAACACCTTCATGTCCCCCTATTTGCAGCGTCCTCTGGAACTGGGAGCCGATGTGGTGGTGCACAGCGCCACCAAGTACATCAACGGCCACGGTGATGTGGTGGCAGGTCTGGCCATCGGCAGCAAGGAACTCATGGACGAAATCCGCATGACCACCCTCAAGGATATCGGGGGGATAATCAGTCCCTTTAACGCCTGGCTATTGCTCCGGGGCCTCAAGACCCTGGCAGTGCGCATGGACAGGCACAGCAACAATGCCATGGCCATCGCCGAATTCCTGGAGCAGCATCCCGCCGTGGAAAAAGTCTACTATCCCGGCCTGAAATCCTTCGAGCAGCATGAACTGGCCAAGAAGCAGATGCATGGCTTCGGCGGCATCATGTCCTTTGAACTCAAGGGCGGCTTTGACGCCGGGGTGCGCCTGATGAACGGCGTCAAGCTCTGCCACCTGGCGGTAAGTCTGGGCGATGTGGATACCCTGATCCAGCATCCCGCTTCCATGACCCACTCGGTGGTGCCTGAGGAGCAGCGATTGATTGCCAACATCACCCCCGGCCTGGTCCGCCTGGCCGTGGGTCTGGAGGATGTGGGGGACATCATCGCCGACCTGGAACAAGCTCTATAGAAACAAGCCCTGGACCGAAAGTCCAGGGCTTTATTTTTATTCGTCAAACCTGGTCAGGGGAGTGGGGGTCTTTTCCCGCTTCTCTTCCCTGTCGGGCAAGATGATGTTGAGGAAGATGCCGGCGATGGCGCCCAGGCCCATTCCCTGAAGGCCGCCCACGGCGATGCCGCTGATGCTGAGAATGAGGATGGTGGAGACGATGACCAGGTTGCGGACCTTGCTGAGATCCACCTGCTTCTCCACCAGGGTGCGGATGCCGACGCTGGCGATCATGCCGAAGAGGAGGACGACGATTCCACCCATGACGGGGTTGGGAATGGTGGCCAGGAAAGCGCCCACTTTGGGACTGAGGCTGAAGATCAGGACGATGACGGCGGCAACCTGAACGACGATGGGATTATAGACCTTGGTCATGGCCAGGACGCCTACGTTTTCTCCATAGGTGGTGTTGGGAGGTCCGCTCAAAAAGCCTGCCCAGGCGGTGGCCAGGCCGTCGCCAATCAGGGTGCGGTGAAGGCCAGGATCTTCCAGGAAGTTCCTGTCTGTGGTGCGGCTGATGGCCAGCACATCCCCCAGGTGTTCCACCATGGTGACTATGGCGATGGGGGCGATGAGAACGATGGCGGGCAGGGTAAAGCGGGGCAGGAGGAAGGCGATGCCGGTAGTGCTGCCAGTAGGCCGCCTCGCTGACAAACTTGGGCAGAGCAAACCAGGGGGCACTGGCCACATCGGCAAAGGAGATGAGCTTCTCCGGCAGCAGGTACTCCTGGACGAAGGGGATGCTATGCAGGGCGTCGGTTTGCAGAATCAGGGTCAAACCATACCCGCTGAGGAGGCCCAGGAGGATGGGAATCAGCTTAAAGAAGCCCTTGGCAAAGATACTGAAGGCAATCACCACAGCCAGGGTAAAGAGGGCAATGAACATGTTGCCCGAGGACATATCCCGGGCGGTTCCGGCCAGGCCCAAACCGATGCTCATGATTACGGGACCGACCACCACCGGGGGGATGAAGCGCTGAATGGCCTTGAGGCCGATGCCTTTCACCAGGAGTGCTGCCAGGACGTACACAAGGCCGGCGATGATGCAGGCGCCAGTTGCTGCAGCATAGCCCAGACCCATACCCGGAGTGCCGTCGGGGAGGGCGTCCATGGCCACCACCATTATGGGGGTGATGAAGGCGAAGGACGATCCCAGGTAGGCGGGAACCTTTCCACCGGTGATGAGGTGGAAGATGATGGTGCCGGTGGCGGAAGTAAAGAGGGCGGTGAGGGGATTCAATCCGGTGAGCAGGGGGACCAGGACGGTGGCGCCGAACATGGCAAACACGTGCTGAAGGGAGAGGGGGAGCAGCCTGGACAGGGGCAGTCTTTTCTCTTTACCAGTCATTTCAAGTTCCTCCTTTTAATAATAGTGTTTAAAATTGGCAGAAAAAAATTCCCGCAGCGGGGAACACAAGGGCACAAAAATTACCGCCCTTTACAGCCTCGCTGGACTGTATTAAAGGTCAGTGAAAGATATAAAATTTCACTTGAGTTACCTTAGCACAGAGCTTGTCTCCTTGTCAAGGTTTTTTTAGCTTTCTTCATAATGCCAATGTCTCGCATACATTTTCCCGCCTCCGGTCAAGCTAAATTAAGGAACCATGGAAGGGTGTCTGCCGTGGAATACAAGAAGCCGAAAAAGCGCTATCGCTTGCCCCAGCGGGCTCCAGATATCAAGAGCAAGAATAAAGCCGATAAGACCCCGGAGCGGGTAAGCCCCAGCCTGGCCGACAATATCCAGGCCATTGAGCATACCTTCAAGGATAGTCTCGACTTCATCCTGCGGGAGATGAAATTTGGCCCCAGCGGCCAGGTCAGGATTGCCCTGGCCTTCCTGGAGACCCTGACAGATAAACAGGGGATCAGCGACTTTGTCCTGGAGCCCCTGAACCTCCTTTGCTTTGACGAGCACGACATAACCAAGATCCCCGGCAAGATAATCGACATCCTGCCGGCGGCCCTGAAGATCCAAGAGGAATCCAAATGGGAAGAGCTGGAGAAGAAAATTGTCACCGGGCACGGTGTCTTATTTATTGACGGCTATGACCAGGCAATAGTCATCGAAGCCAGAAAGTGGAGTGAGCGGGGCATCAGCGAGCCCCAATCGGAATCGGTGGTGGTAGGCCCCCGGGAAGGTTTTGTGGAAAGCCTTATCACCAATGTCAGCCTGCTGCGCCGCCGGCTCCGCACCCCCAACCTGGTCATGGAGGCCATCCCCGTGGGGACCACTTCCAACACCAATGTGGTCATCTGCTATCTCAAGGGGGTAGCCGACGAAAAAATGGTGGAAAAGGTCCGGAGGCGCATCGACAGTATCAATGTCGAGGCCATGTACGATCTCAACGTGGTCAATGAGTTGATCTCCGATGTCAAATTGACCCCCTTCCGTATGTTTACCACCACCGAGCGGCCGGATAAGCTGGCTTCGGCTCTGGTGGAGGGCCGGGTGGGGCTGATAGCTGAGAACACGCCTATGGCCATGGTAATTCCCACGGTCTTTTGGCAGTTCTTCCAGTCCAGTGAGGATTATTACGAGCACTATCCCCTGGCGGCCATGAACCGGATTTTGCGCATGCTCTCCTTTTTCATGGTGGTGGGATTCACGGCCTTTTATGTCGCCATTGTCACTTTCCACCAGGAAATGATTCCGACGCCCCTGACCCTGTCCATGGCGGCGGTGAGGGAGCCGGTGCCCTTTCCCACGGTGGTGGAGGCGCTTTTCTTGGAGATCATCCTGGAGGCCCTGCGGGAGGCGGGGCTGCGCCTGCCCAAGCCGGCGGGGCAGGCCGTCAGCATCGTCGGCGCCTTGGTCATGGGCCAGGCGGCAGTAGAGGCAGGTTTGGTTTCGCCTCAGTTGGTAATTACCGTAGCCTTGGCCGGGATTGCTTCCTTCTTGATTCCCGATTACTCCTTTGTGGTTGCCCTGCGGATATTAAAATTTGCCTTTATCATCCTGGCCGGGTCCTTTGGAATCTTTGGCCTGATGGTGGGCTATCTCTTGCTGGGAATCCACCTGACTTCGCTTCAGAGCTTCGGCGTCCCCTATTTGTCCCCAGTGACGCCCTTTAAGTGGAAGGATATGAAGGACGTGTTTTTCCGGGCGCCCTATTGGGCCATGGGCAAGAAGGGACCCAAGCAGGAAGGAGGGAGCGGCGGTGCGGATCAAAAAACTTAAGCATGTTCTCGCCTTGCTGCTAATTTGCTGCACCCTTCTGGGGTCCGGCTGCTGGGGGCGCCGGGAAATGGAAACCCAGGCTTACATCCTGGTGCTGGGAGTGGACCTGTTGGCCCCAAATAAAGTGAGGCTCTATGCCCAGGTCGGTCTGCCCAGAGCCGAACCTGGCGGCCAGGGGGAAGGCCCCATGTTTCAAACCATCACGGCGGAAGGTATCGATATGAGCGATGCCCTGGACAATATGTTTTTGGAGAATACCAAACGGCCTGATTTGACCCATCTTCAGGCAATAATCTTCAGCGAAAGACTGGCCAAAGAGGGGCTATGGCATGTCCTGGACATCCTGCGTCGGGATGTCAATGTCCGTTCCAATGTGAGGGTGGCTGTTACCGCTGAAGACTTGGAGAAATTGCTGTCGGTGGAGCATCCCCTGAGTGCGCAACCGTCTCTGGCCATCGCCAACCATTTTGAAATAGCGGCTCAGAGATCGGCAATGGTGCAAGTTGAGCTCATGGATATGGTGGCGCAACTTCTGGAGCCGGACCGGGAAGCAGTGCTGCCGGTAATCGAGGTCAAGGAAGACAAGTTCACCTTGGGCAAGACCGCAGTTTTTCAAGGGGATGAGCTGAAAAAGATTATAGATAAGGAGCAAACCCTGGGGCTCTTGCTTTGGCGCAACCGGGTGCGGAACGGGGTCATATCGACTCCTCAGCTGGGGAAAGAAAAAGTGGTCAGCTATAGAATTCTCACCAGCAAGACCGATGTTACAACCCGCTGGCAGGGAGAAAAGCTTCATGTCCAGGTCTATGTCGACATGATGGTGGATGTCGCTGAGATTCACGGCCAGGTGCAAGTGGATTTGGAGGAGTTGGCCGCCAACTATATTGCCCACCGCCTGAATAAGGTGTTGGCTACGGCCAAGGAGGAAAAGGTAGATTTCCTCAATATTGCCGTCCACTTCCGCCGCGCAGACCCCCGCCGGTGGAAAGAGCTTCAGGACCGATGGGCAGAAGTCTTGGCCGAGGCCAATTACGATCTCAGGTGCCGGGTGCACATTCGCGGCCAGGGACAAATTCGCTAGAAGGGGTGTGGGCAGTGAACAAGATTTCCATGGCGGAGGTAGTGATGTTGGCGGTGGCAGTGGCGGTGGCCACTGCAGTGCTCTTTACCCCTTACCTGGCTGCCCAGACTGCAGCCCAGGATGCCTGGCTTTCGGTAATCCTGGCTGGGCTTATCACCATCGTTCCGGCCTGGGCGACGGCCTCTCTCATGGCCCGCTTCCCCAACCAATCCATAATTGGGGTGCTGCCCCAGTTGCTGGGCAAGCTTTTGGGGACACTGGTGGGACTGGCCTTTGCCGCGGTCTTCCTTTTCAGCGCCATCCTGGCGGCATGGCGGCTGGAGGTCTTTACCGCCCGCTTTTTGCTCCCGGAGACTCCCTTGGTGGCCATTCGCATCCTCTTTGTCCTCTGCATTGCCTATGCCGCCTTAAGCGGCTCCGCGCCCCTGATAAGAACCAGCGCTTACATTGTCCCCACGGGAATGCTGATAATCATCTTTGTCACCACTTTGCCCCTGAGGCGCATGGATTTTTCCTACCTTTTCCCTCTTTTTGAACATGGCCCCGGCCCCATGGTCAATGCCGGCATCATGCTGGCGGGCTGGTTATGCCAGGTTCCCCTGGTGATAATGATGTTTTATCGCCATGTTAAAAAGCGGACAACAAAGGGCCTCGGCTGGCATGCCGCCATTGCCGTATTGCTATCTGCCTTCGCTCTGGAGCTGGGCGCACTGGGCACCCTGGCAGCCTTTGGTCCCCGGCAATCTGCATCCATGTTCTATCCGGCCATTGAGGTGGCCAGGATAGTGTCTATAGGGACATTCCTGGAGCACATGGAAGTGGCCCTGATGGCGGTGTTGATTGCCGGGCTCTTCGTGGCAGCCTCCTTTTACACCCAGGCCTTTGCCGACAGCATCGCCGACATCATCAACCTTCACAGCCAAAAGGGCAAGGTCGCCTTCCTGGCTGTCTGCATTCTAATCCTGATCTTTTGGCCATTTTTCTTCAGGGACCTCTCCTTCTTATCCCTGATTACCATTATCCGGGATTACGGCTCGGTGAGCACGGCAATAATGGGCGGCATTCTGCCCCTGCTCTTATTGGCCCGGGCGGCAATGTTGCCGGGGCTAAAGGCTGAGGCAGGACAAAACTTGGAGCAGGAGGATGGGAAAGCGGGAAGCTCTCCCGGCCAGAACCAGGAAAACTAAGTGATCATCCGATCGATTTTGTGGCTGGCCATGACCTTGGCCAGGAAGGAGACGATTTGCACAAAGTTGATATTGCTCCGGGAGGCCAGGGTGCGGAAAAAGGGCGTGCGGATTATCCGGAGAGCCTTGTCGAAATCAGCGTCGGTGAATTTATCGACATATCGGCGCACGATTCTCAGGCCGTCATTACGCCGCAACCAGGGGGTCACCAACTTATCGAAGTCCGCCCCCTCGACGATGGCTTTGGCTGCCGCAGCGCCGCTGGCTACCGAGGCGATTTGCCCGAAGGCGAAGAGGGGATCGCAGAAGCCCCCAGCCAGGCCGACAAAGATCATATTCTTATAGCGGCGCTGGTACACATGTCCGATATTGTGGGGATTCTCATAGGTCTCCAAGATCTCGACATCCCATTTCAGATAATCCAGGAAGCGGCGCCAACATCGCTTGGCGCCGAAGCCGCCCACCTCCTGCAGGTTGAGGATCAATGAGCCCTTGCGGTCATTCCAGGGGACAAAATAGGCATAGGCCCTTTGCGCCCACTGAGTGTTGAACCACATCTTGATGGTCTGAGGGTCAAATTCGCCGGCGATATTGGCTCCGTAGATATAGCCGGCGATATCTGTGCGCCAGTTTCCTAAAACCATGGGGATTTCGGGACTGCCCGTGGCCACCACAACGTGGTCATAATCATAGGAGAGCTCCCTGAAATTGACGATTTGCCCAAACTTTATCGGCGTCCGTACATGGGCCCGCAATTGCTGGAAGACCGAACCGGTCCCGGGTCCGGCCAGGACGATGTAGCCCAACTTGGGACCGGTGAGCTTGGCGTGTTCATTGAGGCTGTAAAAGTCCACCTGGTTAACCCTTTCCATGGGCTTGATGACAATGCCATATTCGTTCTTTAAATATTCGATGGCATCTTTGATGGGACGGTACATGATGTTCATCCAGCCCGCCATGTGGTTATATTTGCGTCCGCCCAGGGAATCCTGAACTTCATAGATATCGGGGCTGATGCCATACTTTTCCAGTTCATAGGCGCAGGCCAGGCCGGAAATTCCGGCTCCGATAATTGCTATTTTCATGGCGATCTCCTTTCGGCGGCAGGGTTCACCTGCTAGTATGCGATTTCCTCAGGATTTTAATAAGTTTTTTGCCAGGGCGCACAAAATGTTGCTGCGGCAAGCCCAGGCCGGGGCTGCTCGTCCTTGACAGAGTTCCCGGGTTCGCGGATAATTAGAGGCGATTTAACCAGGAAAGTTGGAGCGCGATGAAAGCTAGCAATTATGACCTGACCCAAGGTAGCATACTGAAAAAGCTCTTGACTGTGGCCCTGCCCATAATGGGCACCCAATTGATGCAAATGGCTTACAACCTGACTGATATGTTTTGGCTGGGGCGGACCGAGAACGCCGTGACTGCAGTGGCAGCCAGCGGCTTGGCAGGCATGTTCCTCTGGCTGAGCATGGCCCTTTTGTTGATTGGGCGCATGGGGGCCGAAATCGGGGTTTCTCAGAATTTAGGCCGGGGCGCCGTCGACACCGCCCGGGGATATGCCCAGGATTCTGCCCGGCTTGCCCTTATCTTGGGCGTATTATATGGAGCGGCGCTCATTTCCTTCGCCGGACCGCTGGTATCTCTCTTACAGGTCAAGGAGGCAAATGTACATGCGAGCACCTGCGCCTACCTGCGCATTGTCGGCCTGGGAATCCCTTTCACCTATGTCTCGGCCGCAATTACAGGCACTTTTAATGGCGCCGGCAATTCCAGGCTGAGCTTTATGGCGAACTCCATCGGGCTCTTGGTCAACATGGTGTTGGATCCTCTGATGATCCTGGGGTTCGGCTGGGGGATAGAAGGAGCCGCCATCGCCACCGTCATCGCCCAGGGCACCGTGCTGACGCTCTTTGTGCTCTTAGCTAAGCGCCATCGGCACCGGCCCTTTGCCAGCTTTATTTTTTGGGGAAGGCTGACTGCCGACCGGGTCAGGCAGATTCTCAGTTGGAGTATCCCGGTGGCGGCAGAAAGCGGCGCCTTCACGCTGCTGGCCATGGTGGTAACCGGCATGGTCTCGTCCCTGTATGGAGAAACTGCAGTGGCTGTGCAGCGGGTGGGCAGTCAGATTGAGTCTTTGTCCTGGCTGATTGGCGGCGGCTTTTCTTCCGCCCTCACTGCCTTCACCGGTCAGAATTACGGCGCTCGCAAGTGGAGGCGAATCCGCCTTGGCTATCGCATTTCCCTCAGCGCCCTCTTGGCCTGGGAGGTGGTGGTAACCGTGCTCTTGATTTTTGGCGGCCGCTTTTTCTTTTCCCTCTTCTTGCGGGAACCGGCGGGAATCCTGGATCTGGGAGCAGTCTACCTGCGCATCTTGGCGGCAAGCCAAATCTTCATGGGCTTTGAAGGGGCTAGCGCCGGCGCATTTCGGGGATTGGGGCAGACGCTGCCTCCCAGCCTCTGCAGCATCCTGGCCAATTTGACCCGCCCCTTCCTGTGCTGGTTTTTTTTCCAGAGGCTGGGGCTGAATGGGTTGTGGCTGGGCATTACCGTCTCCGCCGCCCTCCGGGGCACTGCCATGCTGGTTTGGTACATTCTGTATCAGCGCAAATTGCCCCGGAACGACGAAGTGCTGGCGCCTGCCTTTGCCGAGAATGGTGCTTCAGCCTAGTTAAAAAGATTTTTAATATATTTTCCTGCTCCTTAACCCTTGACAACGATGTTTTTTTTTCGTAGAATAGGTGACGTCGACAAGACAACTGAAAATGGGGGCGTGGCGCAGCTGGGAGCGCGTCTGAATGGCATTCAGAAGGTCAGGGGTTCGATCCCCCTCGTCTCCACCATTAAAAAGAACAACCACAAGGACAGACCTTGTGGTTTTTTATTGCTTTATCGGAAACTCGGCAAAAAATCTTAAAGCAAGGAGCAAATTGAGAAAGGAAGCGCCCGGCGGAGCGGGCTAGAATTATTATGCTCGCTTCCTTATTACACCCGTAATCTGAAAAGGGTTTTGGGGAGGGGGGCAAAGGACTCCCTATGCCCTATTCCAGGAAGACGTCGCCGTCCCGGCGGCGATCGAAAACCCCCATGGGTTTACCCTCTTCCCAGGCCAGGCCGGTTACGCCGCCGAAGAACAGATCCAGGGGACCATGGACCTGGACTTGGTGGCCCAACTCCTCCAGCTCAGAGGCAGAGGCCAAGTCGCCCTCTATATGCAGGGTCGCTCCCTCGCTGTGGAAGCGCGGGAATTGCACTGCGGTATTGAGGCTCTTGCCGCCTTCCAGATAGTGGAGCAGGACCTGGGCCAGGGCGGTGACGATTCGCCGGGCGCCGGGAGAACCAAGGGCCAAAGCCAGTTGCCCGTCCTTGAGCACCATGGTGGGCGCCATATTGCTCAGGGGCGTCTTGTTGGGGGCGGGGGCATTGGGGGAATTGGGATCCGGGGTGAAGTCGGCAACCTGGTTGTTGAGGATAAAGCCGCGGCCCGGGACGACTATCCCCGCACCAAAGAAGAGGTTGATGGTCTGGGTCACCACGACGACGTTTCCGTACCTGTCTGCCGTCACAAAATTGGTGGTGCTGCCCCTGAGCTGATGGCTTGTCCTGTCAAGGTGGTGACCGGCGGCGATTTGCTTGGCGATTTTTCCCAAGTAGCGGGGAGAGAGGAGTTCGTCCAGAGGGACTTGGACATGGGCGGGATCACCCATGCGCAGATCCTGGTCCCGGAAGACATAGCCCATGGCCCTGGCCAGGAAATCAATGCCCGCCGGCTTGGTCAACAGCGATTTATCGGCTCCGGACTGTTTCCAGATTCCCAGGAGCTGGAGCAAATTGGTTCCTCCGGCGCTGGGCGGCGGCGCAGTGAGGATGGTGTATTGGCCAAACTCGCCTGCCAGGGGCTCCAGTTCGCGAACCCGGTAGTTGGCCAAGTCTTCGAGGCTGAGGTCGCCGCCGGCATCGGCCACCGCCGCTACTATTTCTTCCGCCAGGGAGCCTGTGTAGAAGGATTCCACTCCCTCCCGGCCCAGGAATTCCAGAGTTTCGGCCAGATCGGGTTGAGTGAGGGTAAAGCCTGGTTTCGGCAAATCTCCCCTGTCCAGGAAAATCTCGGCCATGGCCGGAGAGCGCTTTATCAAGTCCAAACGGGGCTCCAAAAGTTTGGTATAAACTGAAGAAACAGGAAAGCCCTTCCGGGCCAACTCTATGGCTGGGGCAACCAGATCCGCCAGGGGCAGGCTGCCAAATCGGGAATGGGCTCTGTCCATACCCCGCAGCTGCCCCGGCACTGCAACAGCTGCCCCGCCATGCCAGGTATGAATTCTGCATTTGGCCGAAGACCTTTCCCGGTAATCCAGGAAAACCGGTTGGCCCTGGGCAGGATGGACCAGCAGAAAGCCTCCGCCGCCTATCCCCGAGGCTTGGGGCTCGGTGACGTTGAGGGCAAAGGATACTGCCAGTGCGGCGTCCACGGCGTTGCCGCCCCGGGCCAGGATCTGGCGGCCCGCCGCTACGGCCAGGGGATGGGCGGCAATTACTGCCCCTGTCTTCAGGCCCGGAAAGCTAAGATTTTTTTCATCCATAGGGCACCTCCTCTTGAGACTGCCTTTATTATGGACCTTACTGGCAATTTAGGCAAGCACCCATCGATTGAAAACACAAGGGTGCAGGAAAGCCGATTCCCAAATTTTCTTTTGAAATTTTCCCGTCGACGTGGTAATCTTTATCTGGATGCCCACTGGTTAAGATTGGTTATGCCGGGGGCAGTCCTGAAATATACTTAAGATAAACTGAGATACCTGGTGCTATTTATAAGGGAAGGAGATATACTGGATGGCAAGGAGAGGCGGTGGCAGCGTTGGCGGTGGCCGCAGTTTTGGCGGCGGCGGAAGCCGCGGGTTTGGCGGAAGGAGCGGAGGCGGCGGAATCAGCCGGGGCGGCTTTGGCGGCAGTGTCGGCAGGAGCTCCAGGAGCTCATTTGGCGGGGGCCCCAGCAGCAGCGGCGGCTCCTTTGGGTCGTCGCGAGGACCAATCTATCGGCCTTACCGCCAGCCGGTAAGCAGCGGCGGAGGCACCGGTGGGTGCGGCTGCATAACGGCACCCCTTATAATAATCCTGGTCTTCGCGCTTATTTTCGGAATCATCGTGCTTGCCGCCCTGAGTTCAGGCTCAGGGGGCTCCGATATAACCAGGTCCACTATAAAACGGGAAGCCCTGCCCAAGGGCTCTGTGGTGGAGACGGGGTATTTTACCGATGAATTGGGCTGGATTGACAAGCGGACCCAACTGGAAGCGGGGATGAAGACCTTTTACCAGAAAACCGGGGTTCAGCCATACCTCTACATCACCGACAATATCGACGGCTCCCAGAGCCCCAGCGAGGCTGATGTTCGGGACTTTGCCTTTTCCCTGTATGACCGGTTGTTTTCCGATGAGGCCCACCTGCTCTTGATCTTCTTTGAGCCCAGCCCAAGTCAGTACAGCACTTGGTACGTCACTGGCACACAGGCCAAGGCGGTCCTGGACGCCGAGGCCATGGATATCCTCCTGGACTATATAGACCGGTACTATCATTACGATATTTCCGATGAGGAGTTCTTTAGCCGGGCCTTTGCCGACGCGGCAAAGCGGATAATGACGGTCCACCGGTCTCCCTGGATTCCGGTGCTGATTGTCCTGGGAATTGTGGTCATCATCCTGATTGGCTTTTTCTGGTGGCGGAAGGCCAAGGAACAGAAGAATCGCGAGGCCGCCGAGACAGAGCGAATCCTGAACACGCCTCTGGATACCTTTGGTGAGGATTCCGTTGAAGATTTGGCCAAGAAATACCAGGATGATCCTGATCAAGATAAAACAGAATAAATAAATTGGAGGTTGAGGACATGGGAATTCTTGCAAGATTTAGTGACATTATCTCTGCCAACATCAACGCCCTGCTGGACAAGGCAGAAGATCCCGCCAAGATGGTGGATCAGTACTTGCGGAAGATGACCGACGATCTGGCCGAAGTCAAGCGGGAAACCGCCGGGGTCATGGCAGAGGAGAGCCGCACCAAGCGGCTGGTGGACGAGAACAACAAGGAAATCGCCAAGTACGAAGACCTGGCCAAAAAGGCCCTGCTGGCCGGCAATGAGGACGATGCCCGGGTGTTCCTGGCCAAGAAGCAGGAATTGGAAGACCTGGGGGTAAGCCTGGGGACGGCTTATGCCGCTGCCCACGAAAATGCTGTGAAGATGCGTCAGCTCCACGACAAGCTGGTCAAGGATATCAATACCCTGAACAGCCGCCGCCAGGCCATCAAGGCCAAGGTTGCCGTGGCCAAGACCCAGGATAAGATCAACAAGCTGGGGGCTTCGGCCGACAAGCTGGAGGGCAGCATGGGCGCTTTCGAGCGCATGGAGGCCAAGGCAGATAAGATGCTGGATCAGGCCAACGCCATGGCCGAACTGGATTCCCAGCCCGCCGATCCCGTCCAATCCCTGGAAGAGAAGTACAAAGTCGCCGATGTCAACGCCTCGGTGGAGGACGAACTGGCGGCGCTGAAAAAGCAACTGGGACTGTAAATTAAGAGGAAAAACACCCGGACAAGAGTTCCGGGTGTTTTTTGCATAGAGAGCTTGTCCTTGCCGGAAACTAAGGGAAAAAAGGAGGGATTCGCCATCAGGGATCCATGGCCGCTGGTGTTTATCATCCTCTCTTCCCTGGTCCTGGTCCTGATCATAATCTTTCTCGGGCAGGACGGAGGTCAGGGGCCGGAGGCGCCCCGGGAGCAAGGTGAGGATGCCGGCATTGATGGAGATGTGTTTGCCGGCAGGGTGCTTCTCAACGGAGAGGAGTTGGCGTTGGCACAAGCTCCCTTGCTGGAAAAGGGCCAGGTTTACCTGCCCCTGCTGGAAACGGCAAAGGCCCTTGGTATGGAACTGGCGCGGGAGGGCGATATGATCTTTATCGGGACAGCGCCGGCAGCACCTGCCGGAGAGGGCCCCAGGATCTATCGGGACGGCACCGACATCACTCCGGCCGACATCATCGGGCAGGGGCAGGACTACTATGTTCCCGCCCAGTATGGGGCGGCCGTCCTGGGCTTGAACTATTATGAGAACTTCTGGGCCAATGCCGTCCACTTGCACCAAGCCGGAGGCGAGCTCCAAGACGGAAAGTATGTGGTGGTGCGCAGTGGGGATGAGCGGGGTTGGGCCCCGGAGCTACACGTGGAAATCCTGGGCGGGGAGGTTATAGCCTGCAACTACCGGGAAGTGAACGAAGCGGGGGTTGACAAATTTGCGGATCCGGATTATCTGGACAGCTGGAGCAGTGCCGACAGTATTAACCCGGTGGCGCTGATTCGGCAAATGGAGGCCGAGCTGGTGGAGGGCCAGGCCGTGACGGAGGTGGATGTGGCCAGCGGCGCCACGGGTTCCTGGAAAAACTTTATCCAGCTGGCGGCCAAGGCACTGGGCAAGGCCCAGAGTGGCCAATTGCCCCGGCAATATCCCCCTGGGGAATACGTGGTTTTGGGGGCGCCGGGGGAGCATGGCTGGATCCCCTTGTTGGAATACAGGGTAACAGGGGGAGAAATTGCCGCCTTCAGGTTTGACGAGTTCAATGAAAAGGGGGAGCGCAAGCGGGATAGTGAGGAATACATGGAGCGTTGGCGGGAAGCCTTTCCCGACTTTGACCCCCGGGCGGCGCTGGCCGAGCGGGAGGGCGACCTCCTCAAAGTTCAGGATCCCAACCTCCTGGATGCCATCACCGGCGCCACCAATTGGGGAGTCGGCCTGAAAGTTTATGGCGCCGGCAGCTTGGTCCACGCAGCGGAGGCCCAGTTGCCTCAAGGCTCGGCCAAAATCTACATTGCCTGCGGTCCTGAGAGCGAGAGGGGGGACCGGGCCCAACTCCTGCTGGCCGTTGGCGGCGGAGAAATTTTCTTTGCAGATTTCCGTGACTTTCGCAATGGCCGGGCCAAGGAAACAGACCTGGAGTACCTGGAGGCCTGGCGGGAACAGCATCCCGATGTGGATCCCGTTGCCCTGGACGGGGAGATGGAAGCGGTCTTTCTGCAGGAAAAGAATCCCCGCGCCCTGGACGCCATCAGCGGGGCCACCGGCTGGCGCGAGAGCTTTCAGGATTTGGCAGCCAGGATCCTGGAGTATATCGAAGGCGAATAGGGGCTCCAGGAAAGAGCTGTGGCAAAACAAAATTCCCTCGCCATTTTTCCTGAAGGCTTTTGTGAGCAAGGGCCAAAAGGCTCCAAACACAAAGGCGATTCTTTGTATGGATGGGTTTTCCCGCCCATGACCGACCGGGGAAATATGGCAGATACCGATGAAAGCCACTTTTTCCGCATTTTGGCAGGAGGAAAAGGGCCCGGCCAGGGCGAAATGGGAAATAGTCAATCTCTGGGGAGGAATATCATTGCAGAAAATAAAAGCACTATTTCAGCCCAAAGCCCTGCGCCTGCTGGCCCTGGGGCTTATACTGTTTGCCAGCCTGCTCCTCTTGGTTCAGAGCCGCTATGGGTCGCTGCACCTTGTTGCCGCGGGCAGGATAAGCCGCAATTCCAGCGGAGCGGGGGCGGTGATGGAGGTCGCAGCTTGCCATCCCGCGACGGACAGGGCCGAACTGGCGGTGGCGGCCTCAAACCTGTTGCTCCGGAGCATTGACGCCGCCGGGGAGGATGCGGAATTTCTGGCTGTCATCCACCAGCGGGGCGAGGACCTGGTCTTTGAGCGCATCTTCCTGCTCCATGCGCCGGCGCAGCGGGAATTGCGGGGTGCATCCAGGGCGAAAATCCTGGGCCTGGCCCTGGGGGCAAAGCCTGAATTGGTGGAGATGGTGGGCCTGGACAGGTTTGGCTATGCCCTGTCCCAGACGGCCTGGGCCAAAGAAAAATTGCCCGGCGCTGATACTGTCTACCATCAGCGGGGCAATTCCGAGAGGATAAAAGAAATCCTGGACGGCAACGGGGACTTTCCAGCCAATCTGTTTCTGGTGGACGAAAAGGGAACGGTGGTGGGCATGCGCCGCCTGGGCCGGCGCCTCTTGACCTTGCCGGAGCTGCTGCGCAGAACGGCGTTGGTCCTGTATGGCCTCGCCCTTCTGGCGGGGCTGGGCTCGCTGGTCAGCTATAAGTGGTCTGCCCTGACCAGGGCCGGCAAGAGGATCTGGGACCAGGTCTCCAGGCGGGGACGCAAGGCTTCCAGCTGAGCGGGCTTGCGCCAAGCGGCCGTCATTTTCTCCGTTTCCCGGACCCGGGGCCTGGTGGGGACGGACAGCAGGTAGTGCAGGCCCAGGTGAACTGAACCCACAGCGTTGGTGTCGTCATTGATGAGACCCTGAAGCACAGGTTGGGCCGTCGTTTCCAACCACAATTCTTCCCGGAGTTCTCGGGCCATTGCCCGGGCAATCACCTCGGCCAGTGTGCCGCCTCGGTCTTCCCAGTCGATATGTCCCCCCACCCCCAGGGAAAGCTTGCCGTGGAGGCGCTCTTCCGATTGCGCAGAGGTGCGCTCCAGCACCAGGACTTCATCCTGGCAGAGGATGGTAACATAGGGAATAAGCTGCTTATAGCCGGGATCCGCTTCCGCCTCCGCACGAGCCAGGAAGCGGTAATTTTCTTGGCTAATCTCCAACAGGGCCTGGATCCTCTGGGGATCGGCAATGTATTGGGTCTCGGGCAGCGGCAGTAACTCAGTCTCTACAACCAATACTCTTTCCTTCAATTCTCTTCCCCCTTTAGCAAAACTATATGCCAGCCCCGGCTTCCCGTCAACGGGGCTGGCATTTTTTAGATTCCGGGGGAATAAGTTTTGTACATGATTGGGGGGTGCAGGGGTGAAGAGATGGTTCTTTATATTTATCCTGGCTGCCCTGGTGGTGGCCGGGACAATGCTGGTGAGTGAGTATCTGCAGCCCGAAGTCCACCAATGCCATCCCAACCGCAAGCTCTATCTTGCCGACCCTCCCCTGAGGGGAGTGGATGTGGAGGAATTGCAGGGGCGCCTGCAGGAGCTGGGTTTTTACCCGGGGCCGGTCTCCGGAGTGTACGATGAAGAGACGGCCCGGGCCGTGCGGGAGGCTCAGCGGGCATTGGAGTTGGAGCCCACGGGAGAGGCGGAGTTGTGGTTTTGGCCGCTGCTCTTTCACGGGGAGGACCGGACCCAGGGGGTGAATACCGAGCCGCCGCCGGGGGAGGTTCATATAGAAATTTACCTGCACCAGTTGAAGCTGGTGGTATTTTCCGATGGCCAGGAATACGCATCCTTTCCCATCGCTCCGGGCAAACCGTCCACCCCTTCACCCATGGGGGAGTGGCGGATTACCGACAAGAGTTACATGCCCAACGACGCCTTTGGCACTCGGTGGATGCGGCTCAGCGTGCCCTGGGGGGGATATGGCATCCACGGCACCAATGCCCCCTGGTCCATCGGCCGGGTGGTCAGCCTGGGCTGCATCCGCATGTACAACCAGGATGTGGAGCTGATCTACCCCTGGATACCCGTGGGGACCCGGGTGATCATCACCGGCAATTATCAGGTGGAATTCAGGGTTCCCCTGCAACCGGGGCGGGTGGGTCAGGATGTGGTTCTGGTGCAGTGGGCCCTGCGGGAGGCAGGATTTGATCCCGGCGAAGCCAACGGGGTCTATGATGAGGAAATGGCCGGGGCCGTCAAGGCCTTGCAGCAAACCTTCGGGCTGGAGCCGACGGGAATAGCCGATGAAACCGTGTTCTGGCTGATTAATCTTCCATAGGGGATGGTGGCATGCGAAAATTGAGCGCAGTGCTATTGGGGATATTGATTATAGCGGGCTGCGGGTTGTGGAGAAGGGAACTGGGTCCGGTGAGCCCCAAGACCAGGCTGGATCCCGACAGAGTTTACACCGTTACCTATTGGGAGTCGGAACCGCCTCCGATCCTGGATCCCCGGGGGCAGTATCGGCCTGCCGTGGAAGCATTGATTGAAGAGTTCTGTTCTGAGCATCCCGGAATCAGAATCAAAATTCGCTGGCTGGACTGGTCTCAGGCCGAGGCCGAGTTAAATAAGGCCCTCGGGGAAGGGGCTCCCCCGGATTTGTGGGGGGATTGGCAGGGCTTGGCCCGGCGCAATCATCCCCTGCAGATTGCCGCGGGGCTGTGGACCGATCCCCAGTTATTCACCCCCGCCGGGCGGAGGGCGGTGGCCCAGGACGGGGAAGTGTGGGCTTGGCCTCGCTGGCTCTGGCCCCGGGGTCTCCTGGCCAGGGCGGAAGACATGGGCGAAGATGTCAGAAGAGACGGGTGGGACTGGCCGGAATTTGCCCTGTGGCTGGAAGAAAAAGAGTTTCGGGTAGAGGTCAACGACTGGCTGGGGGAGTTCTCCTGCCAGGCGCTCCTGGCCGCCACGGGATATCCTGGCCCCAACTGGGGCGGCCAGGAATTGCACCAGGTCTTCGCTGCCCTGGAGCTGCTCAAGAAAAAAGGACTCCTGGGCGGAGAAGGTGAATACCAGAAAATTACCGGGGGCAAGATTATGATTGGAGGGTTTACCCCGGCCTTAATTACCTGGCTGGCCCGGGAACTGGATGCCCAATTGGCCCTACTGCCCTTGCCGGGGCTTGGCGGCTCCGCCTCAATTCCCGTCAGCTCAGCCTGCATCCTCCAGTTTCGCCAGCAGGATTATAAAGGGGACGATCATTCCTTGGCGGTGGCCATGGCGGCAGAGTTCTTGGCCAGTCAGCAGAGCGCCCGGTTGGCCGCGATTTTCTGGGCGGCCCCGGCTTGGGATCATCCCGCTTGGGCTCCCGAGCTTCCCCAGGGGTACGTTGAAGTGCTGCAGGAGGCCCTGACCAGCGGCGTGCCCCTCCGGGCCGTGGATGTCCGGGGCCGCAAGGAGGAGGAGGAATTCAGAGAGGCCATCACCCCAATCCTCCGGGATTTTTGGGCGGGGTTAGCCGACTCAGCGCAAGTAGCCGCCAGGTTTGAAGAATTACAGTAGAGACCTGGGGATAAATGTGGTAGTATAGAGAAAAAATGGGGTGAGACCCGATGCAACGAGCTTATTTGGACAACGCTGCCACCACACCCCTGCACCCCCAGGTCAAGCAGACCATTGCCGAGGCCATGGATTTTTATGCCAATCCGTCTTCACTGCACCACTTGGGCGCCGAGGTGGAGAAGTTGTTGGGCCGGGCCAGGGCTCAGGTGGCCGGGTTGCTGCATGTAAGTCCCGCCGGCATCATCTTTACCTCGGGCGGGACCGAGGCCAATAATCTGGCCATCAAGGGTGTCCTGGCCCGAAGCCGGCGCCGGGGCCGGATACTTACCTCTGCCATCGAGCACCCTTCGGTGCTGGAGGTGTTTCGCCGCCTGGAGCTTGAGGGCTGGGACGTCCGGCGGATTCCCGTGGACAGCCGGGGTCGGATTATGCTGGATGCCCTGGAAGCGGCCCTCAAGGAACCGGCGGCCCTGGTCAGCATCATGGCCGTCAACAACGAGATCGGGGCGGTGCAGCCTCTGGACGAGGCAGTGACCCTGATCAGATCCCTGCAGCCCCAGGCTCTCATCCACGTCGACGGCGTCCAGGCCCCGGGCAAGATAGAATTTGATGCCGAGAAACTGGGAGTGGATATGGTATCCATCAGCGCCCATAAGATCCACGGCCCCAAGGGAGTAGGGGCCCTGTACGCCCGCCGCAGGGACTTGCTACTGCCCCTGCTGGAAGGGGGCGGCCAGGAGGGAGGGCTGCGTTCCGGGACCGAGAATGTCCTGGGCATCCTGGGCTTTGGCCAAGCCGCCGGCCTGATAAGGGAAAACCTTTCCGCCGACGTGCAGAGGGTGACCCAGCTCAGGGAAAGATTGGTGGCTGGTTTACAGGACCTGCCCTGCCGGATTATCTCGCCTCCGGGCGGGGTTCCCCACATCCTGGCCGCGAGCTTTCCGGGATTTCGGGGCGAGGTCTTGCTCCAGGCTCTATCGGGGTACGGCGTGTATGTATCCACCGGCGCGGCCTGCTCGGGCAAGAAGGGCAACCTCAGTCATGTGGCCGAGGCCCTGGGGCTGGACCAAGAGACCAGAACGGGTTTGCTGAGATTTAGCCTGTCCGCCTTCAATACCGGCGCAGAAATAGATTATGCCCTGGCCAGGATCGGGGAGGTTCTGGATGAACTGGCCTTTGTCCGGGGCAGGAGGGGGCACTGATGTACGACAAGATTCTCGTGAGATTTGGCGAAGTTGGACTGAAGGGCAAGAACCGCGCCTATTTTATCAACGGCCTGGCGGCAAATATCCGCCGGGTCCTCAAGGGGTTGGGCCCGGGCTACCGGGTCAGTACACCCTATGGCCGGGTGTTTGTGGACTTGCCCCCGGGCGCTCAGGTAGAGCCGGTGCTCTCGGCCCTGCAGAGGGTATTTGGCCTGGTTTCCTTCAGCCCGGTGGTCCAGACCGAGCTGGATATGGGGGCAATTAAGGAAGCCGCCCTTCGGGAGCTCCTGGCCGATGGCCAGCCCGAGACCTTCAAAGTGGCGGCCCGGCGTTCCCTCAAGACCTTTTCCCTTAACTCCATGGAGATCAACCAGGAGCTGGGGGGGTACTTGCTGAAGAACTGCCCGGGGCTCAAGGTGGACATCCATCAGCCTCAGCGGGTGGTCAATGTGGAAGTGCGTAAGGAAGGGGCCTTCGTCTTTTCCCGGGTGATCCCCGGACCCGGCGGCCTGCCGGTGGGAGTGACGGGCAAGGGCGTCCTGCTCCTGTCGGGGGGTATCGACAGTCCGGTGGCGGGCTGGTTGGCCATGAAGCGGGGAATTGCCCTGGAGGCGGTGTACTTCGATACTCCGCCCTTTACTTCGGCCCGGGCCCTGGCCAAGGTGGAAAAACTGGCGGGGATTCTGGCCCGGTGGGCGCCGGTCAACCTGCACGTGGTCAACTTTACCCCGGTCCAGCGGGCGCTGATGGAACACGTTCCCGAGGACTTGACCATCACGGTGATGCGGCGCTTCATGTTTCGGGTAGCCGAGGCCCTGGCCGGTGAGAAGGGCGCCTTGGCCCTGATCACCGGGGAAAGCGTCGGCCAGGTGGCCAGCCAGACCTTGGAGAGCATGCTGACCATCAATTCTGTGGTCGCCATCCCGGTACTGCGGCCGGTGGTGGCCATGGACAAGGTGGAGATAATGGAACTCGCCCGGAAAATCGGGACATACGAGACTTCCATTGAACCCTATCAGGATTGCTGTACCCTCTTCGTTTCACCCCACCCCAAGACCCGGCCAACCCTGACCCAAGCTCAGGCCGCTGAAAAAGACCTGGACATTCAGGGCTTGGTTGACCTGGCCTTGGCGGATATAAAATCCCGGACATTGAGAGGAGAGGAGGTGCCCTTATGACCAAATGGCGGTGCACAGTCTGCGATTACATCTACGATCCTGCTGTGGGGGACGGCGATATTCCCCCGGGAACTGCTTTCGAAGACCTGCCCGAGGATTGGGTTTGCCCCGATTGCGGAGTGAGCAAGGACTTCTTTGAAGAAGTAGAGGAATAAAGGAAAGCAGGGCGCTGGGGGGGCGCCCTGCTTTATCGATAGTTGCTGAAATTTTCCTGGGCCCGGGCCAGCTCATGTTTCTCGGCCGGCCGGGGGGAATGCAGTCCCCGGCGCTGCAACACCAGGAAGAGATCCCGGTGCAGTTGATGTTCCTCGTCCAGAATGCTGAGAAAGTCCTGGCGAATATGGTCGTTGTCGGCCTCCAGCGCCGCCGAGTTGTAAAGCTTGGTCAGGTGTTTCTGGCAGGAAACTGACTCTTTCAAGATGTGTCCTGCCCGCCACTGTCCTTTCGCCATTGCCGATCCCTCCTAGTGAATTAGGGTATGCCGGCTGCTCTGCAAATGCTGGAGCAGTGTGTTATAATGCTGTAAATGTTTGTTGGCCATATTCTTACATATTTCCGCCACTTCCGGGTCCTGGGCCGCCTCGGCAAAGGCCTGGCATTTGCGAATGGCCATCTCCTCAGCCTGGAGGCAATCCTCCAGATAGTGCAATTCCCTCTGGGTTATTTTGCTGCTTCCCTGCAAGCTCCGGCCTCCTTTTTTCTCTTACTTTTAGATTGCCGCAGCAGGAAAAAATTATACTGTTTGGCTAATCTTCTCTATTCGATATGGTATACTTTAGGGTATAGAAAGGGTGAGTCCCTGTGGAGGCAACTAAGTTGGCCAGAGCCCAAGTCCGGGACCTGATCCAGCACTTGGCTCAGGAGCCTTTGCAAAACTATGAACTGCTCTGGGTGCTGGAGAGCTGCCTGGAGACACCTGCCAGTACCGTCTATGGCCTGGGGAGCCGGCCCGGCTCGGCAGGAATCATGGTCCTGCACCGGGACTGCGTCTGGCTAAGGCTGGACAATGAGCTGCTGCTCTCTTCTTTCCTGGCGCCCTTGCCGGAACAGGACTATTATCGCTTTTACACCACCAATCCCGTTACCCTGGACATGTTGCAGCGCTGGTTTCCCCAGGGCCAGCTCTCTCAATCCCGCCTCTGTGCCCGCAATCTGACCAAGACCTGGCGCAGGCGCTTTGTGGTGGAGGTTCAGGTCGAACCGGACAGGAACGCGCCGGGCGGGGAAATCTACCTCGTTCAAGACAAGGAAGGGGGGCTGGCGGCCAATTGTCGGGTCGAAGAGGTTGTCCGGCCCTGGCATGAGCTGGTTCAGTGGCAGCTGGTACCGGACCAAGATATATTCTACTGGACCGAGCAGGTCCTGGGCGCAGTAACAGCCGCCCTTCTGGCCCAGGGCAAGCCTGCGGTGGTGCGGGCGGAGGACGAGAATGTGTTTGCAATCCTCGATGCTCTGGGCTATCGGGAATTTAATCAGCTCTTCTATTACGTGGCTGCCCAGGCATGACCGATCAGCCCTGGCCGGCGTCAATATTTAATGCAGGAGGCTTCAGCGAATGCAGTATGCAGTTGTAGCAATATACAGCTATTTGTTGGGGGCAATCCCCTCCGCCTATCTAATCGGCAAGATTCGCGGCAAGGACATCACCAGCGAGGGCAGCGGCAACATAGGGGGTACCAATGCCTATCGGGTGCTGGGGGCAAGGCTGGGCATCCTGGTGGCCCTGATGGATGTGGGCAAGGTCATCCTGGCCCTGACAGTGACCCGGGCCTGGCTGGGGGGCGATGTCGCCGTATTCACTGCCGCCCTGGCGGCAGTAGTCGGCCATAACTGGTCAATTTATGTAGGATTCCGCGGCGGCAAGGGGATAGCTGTTTCGGTGGGGACCTATCTCTATCTCTTCCCAGGGCTGGCGGCAATGGCCCTGGTGGTGGCTACCTTTAACGTGATTGTCACCAAGCACGTGTCCCTGGGATCCCTCAACTTCATCATGACCATGGCCTTGCTGCTGATGGTTACAGATAATGGCCCGTGGTTTAAGGTCCTGGGGCTTCTCTTTCTCATCATCGGATTTCACCGGCATCGCACGAATATAAAGGCCCTTCGTTCCGGGACCGAGCGGCGATTTGGTCAAAAATAATTCAGGAGGGGTGAAAATTGGACACCAGCAAATACAAGGATGCGCTCATCAGGACGACCCAGGAACTGGTCAGGATTCCCAGCGTCAAGGAGCCCCCGGCAGGGGAAGGCAAGCCCTTCGGCGAGCCCATTGCCCTGGCCCTGGAGTACACCCTGGCCAAGGGACGGGAGTTGGGGTTTAAGACAGAGAATTTTTCTGGGTATGCCGGGCATATCGAGTATGGCCAGGGACCGGAGACGGTGGGAATCCTCTGCCATCTGGATGTGGTTCCTGCCGGCGAGGGTTGGAGCGTCAATCCCTTCGGCGGGGAAATCATCGACGACAAGATCTACGGCCGGGGAACCATCGACAACAAAGGGCCAGCCGTGGCCGCCCTCTATGCTTTGGCGGCGCTTAAGGACTCGGGCTGGCAGCCAAGGCGCCGGGTGCGAATAATCCTGGGCACCGATGAGGAGAGCGGCTGGGCTTGCATGGACCATTATATGAAGGTCGCCGATAAACCCCATTTGGGTTTTGCCCCCGATGCCGAGTTTCCCGTGATCAACAGCGAAAAGGGTATTTTGCACGTGGAGCTTTCGGGCAAGCTTCAGTCCCCTCAAGGCATCACCCTCAGGGAGATTCAAGGCGGCAACAGGCCCAATATGGTGCCGGATCGGTGCTCTGTCCGCCTGCAGGGAGTGGAGGCAGGGCAAGTATCCGCCCTGGCCGCCAAGCTGGGCGCCCGTCTGGATATCCGCAGGGAAGAAGAGGGGATAGCTCTGGTCTTTAAAGGGGTTTCGGCCCACGGCAGCACGCCGGAGTCAGGCGAAAATGCCATCAGCTACGCCCTGGCCCTGCTTTACCACCTGGGTTTTGAGGATGGCATCATCGGGTTCTTGTCCCAGCAGATTGGGTTCAGCCACGATGGCCGCGGGCTCAATATAGAATTCAGAGATGCCGTTTCAGGCGCCCTGACGGTGAATTTGGGTGTCATCGGCATGGAAGGGGATACTGTCAAGGCGGTGCTGGATATCAGGTATCCCGTGAGCTGCACCGAGGGGCAGGTCCTGGCGGGAATCAGCTCGGTCCTTCCCGGCCATATCACCTTGGTTTCCCAGGGTGGGAAGGGACCTCTGCATGTGGAGGCCGATTCGGAATTGATTAAGATCCTCCAGCGGGTGTATGAGAAGCACACCGGCGAGGAAGCTGAGCTCATTTCCATCGGCGGAGGCACCTATGCCCGGGCGCTGGACAATGGCGTCGCCTTTGGCCCGGTTTTTCCAGGCCAGCCGGAGCTGGCCCATCAACCGGACGAATTTATCTCCATTGGCCATCTCAGCAAACTCATGGCGATCTACGCCGACGCCATTTCCAAGCTGGCGGATATGGGAGGGGAATGATATGAGCAAATACTGGCCGGAAGCGGGAAAAGCAAACACCGAGGCCACCTGCGCCCTCGCCTTGCAGAGGGCCCAAGAGCTGAAGATCCGGGACATTGTCGTGGCTTCCAATACCGGGGAAACTGCCCGGTTTTTGGTGGGCAAGGTGGAAAACCTGGTGGTGGTCACCCACCATGTGGGCTTCCGGGAGCCGGGGCAGGATGAAATGAGCCAGGAAGAGAGGGATTTCCTGAGTTCCCGGGGGGTGCGACTGGTCACCGCCACCCATCTCTTCGGCGGCATAGACCGGGCCGTGGCCAATAAATTCGGAGGTCTTTATCCCGGTGGGATGGTGGCCCAGACCTTGCGGCTGTTTGGCCAGGGGACCAAGGTCTGCCTGGAAATCGCCACCATGGCCATGGATGCCGGGGCCCTGCCCTGGGGCAGAGATGTGATCGCCGTGGGGGGCTCGGGTCGGGGCGCAGATACCGCCCTGGTCCTGCGGCCGACCCACGCCAAGAACTTCTTTGAAACCAAAGTCCTGGAGCTGATCTGCAAGCCCAGGGATTGGGAGGTGCGATGATGCGCATAGGCATAGTAGCTAACGACTCCGGTCAAGCGGCCGCTCTGGTCAGGGAAATGGCCCATCTCAATCTGCTCTGGGTTGCCGGCGAGGGAAACGGGCAACTGGACTACCCGGTTTACGAGGACTATTCCCAGGCTTTGACCGAGGCCCCGGTGGACTTGATCGTCGACGGCGCCGGTCAGGTCCGGGTCAGGGAGGCCATGGTGGTGCCGGCGGCGGCGGCCCTCTTTCTGCTGGGCGCCCAAGCCAGGCCGGAAAGTCTCCTCCCCGGCTTTGCCCTCACCGACTCGGCGGGCCAACTGACCGGGGCCATCGACAGGATTGCCCAGCAAATCCAGCGCCTGGACGACTATGCCCAGCAACTGTCCCAGATGGGAGGGCATTTGGACTCCCTGGCCGGCAGCATCGCCGGCGATTTGGAGCGGGTGGGCAGAATTCTCGATGCCATTACCAGAATCGCAAAGCGCAGTAAAATCATCGGTCTCAACTCGGCCATAGAAGCCGCCCGGGTCGGCGAGCAGGGGCGGGGTTTTGCCGTGGTTGCTGAAGAAATCAAAAACCTGGCCGACGACAGCTCTCGGTCTGTCCAGGATATAGAAAAGATTCTGGAGGGAATCCACCGCTCCTCGGCAGATTTTGCACAGCGGACAGGCCTGGTCCGGGAGGTCGCGAATTTGCAGCAGGAGACCACCCAGGAAATCGCCGCCCTCCTGCAGGCCTTAAAGGAGTTGGGTGGACATTTGCAGTTACTCGCTCAGGAAGCCTGAAATAATTGCGAAAAAGCTCAAGGAGCGGGCGGCGGAATTGGGCTTTTGCGCTTTGGGAATTGCCCCGGCGCTCCTGGACCGCGATGCCGTTCAGCGCCTGGCTTCCAGACCCCGGCCGCCCTTCGTGCCCTGGGAGCCGGAATTGCGGTGCCGGGCGTCTCAGTGGTTGCCCGGCGCCAAGTCGGTCCTGGCTGGGGCAGTCGCCTACGGCGGGCGCTACGGGGTAAAATTGGGGCGGGGACAGGGCTATGTATCTCCCTTTGCCCTGGCGCCCGACTATCACTCCTTGGTGGGGGATAAGCTGGAAGGCTTGGGGCGCTATCTGACTGAGCTCGAGCCCCGGGCTAAATTCACCGTTCAGGTGGACAGCGGGCCGGGTTGCGAGCGCCTGTACGCTACGGCAGCCGGGGTAGGTTGGCAGGGCAAGAACAATTTTATCATCGTGCCGGGGAATGGATCCCTTGTCTGGCTGGGGCTCATAACCACCGACCTGGAACTGCCTCCTGATGCGCCCTTGGCCAGCCAGTGCGGGGATTGTCAGCGCTGTCTCGCAGCTTGCCCCACTAAGGCCTATACCGGCCCCAATGCCTTTGAGCCCGGTCAGTGTATGGCCTATTGGGCGGCCAGCAAGGGCAGGCTCACGGCGCAGCAGGCTCAACTCCTGTCCGGGCACAGAATTATCTACGGTTGCGATTATTGCCAACTGGCCTGCCCCCACAATCCCCCGGCAAAGGGGGAGGGGAACATGCCCGATTTGGCAGAGATCATGACCATGAGCGCAGGACAATTTGTGGCGCTCTTTAAAGAGAGCGCCGCCGGTTGGCGGGGCCGCAACCTCCTGCGGCGCAACGCCGTCCTGGCCAGCCAGGGTAAACCGGAGTACCGCCCAGTCCTGGAAACACTGGCGCAGGGCCGGGGAATGGTGGCGGAAACCGCCCGCTGGGTTCTCGAGGGCATGCCCGGGGATGAATAATCTTATCCACTATCTCCAACGCTAAGGATGAGGCAAAGGAGGTAGTCTATGAATAATCAGAAGCAGATGCAGGAATTGGAGGCGATTAAGTCCCAACAGAACCTGTCCCAGCAAGAGAATGCGGAATACCAGGCTCCTTCGCAGTTGGCGCCCTTGGACCAGTTGCGCATGCAATTGCACAGCATTGAGCAGGATCTTCGCCGGCAGAAGCTGGAAACAGAGGCCGGCCTCCAGGATACCTTTAGCCAGGCGGCGGGAGGACTGGGGGATTGTCAGGCCCTGGCTCAGCTGCTGCAGATCTCCAACAGCCTGGGCAATCTGGTTAAAAATCAAGGACTGCAGGGGAACTCCGCCCAATACCGCCAGCTCCTCACTCAATTGGACCAGGATTTGCACCGGCAGATTCAGTCCGGTTCCCAGCAGGTCATGCGCAGCCTCCAGCAGGGAGTCACTGCCCTGGCCCAGGCCAACGCCGCTCTCCTGGACAATCAGAACTATCAGCAGATTCTTCACTGGGTTCACCAGAGTCGCTTGCTCCTGGCCAATTGGGAGGCGGGAGGTGGCGGCGATATCCACTAGCATCCACTGCCGGTTCCGGCAGTTTTTTCTTGACGGGAAAGGAAAATATGATATTCTTTTCATAGAGAATGAAATTCGCCTATCGAAATACTTTGGAGGTGTGGCATGGAAACTTTTGAACCCTACGTCGGAGAGATTGACAAGCTGATCAGGCGTGTGAGTTTTGTTATCAAGTGCCGAGGCAGGGACATACTCAATGAGTTTGACATCACTACACCCCAGTTTAACGCCCTTCTTCTCTTAAAGGAGCACGGCGATATGACCATCGGCGATTTGGGCGCCAAGATGTACTTGGCCAGCAGCACCGCCACAGATCTCATCGACAGGATGGAACGCAACGGCTTGGTGGTTCGGGTGCGGGACAGCAATGACCGCCGGGTGGTTCGCCTGCACATGTTGGAAAAGGGCCATCAGATGATCAAGGAGGTTCTGACCAACCGCAAGCGCTACCTCAGCACCATCCTCAGCCAAGTGCCGGAAGCGGAGCTGGAAGCCTTGAAAAAAGCCCTCCAGTCCCTGTACGAACTGATGAAACCCGAGGTTGCCAAGGAATAACTCCTTTCCGTAGTCGCACTGCTTTCAGCAGGGGCTGCGGTTTATTCTTGCATTAATGGAGGTAATATCGGTGGAACTAGCAAAGGCCAAGCCCGAGCTTGGCGGGATTGAACCGGAAAACCCAGCACAGTTGCGCAGAATGGTCCTGCTCTTGGCTTGGCCGGCCATTGCAGAGAATTTTTTGGCCACCCTCGTTCAATTTGTCGATACTGCCATGGTGGGCGGCCTGGGGGCGGTGGCCATCGCCGCAACCGGCCTCAGCAATTCCCCGATAATGCTGTTAAACGGCCTCTTTGCCGCCCTCAGCGTCGGCTCCACCGCCTTGGTGGCCAGATTTACCGGGGCCCGGGACAAGGAAAGCGCCAATAAGGTGGCTCAGCAGTCCCTGCTGGTGGGCATAGTTCTGGCCCTGCTCCTGACCGTCCTGATGCTGCTCTTTGCGCACCTGATCCCCATCGCCATGGGGGCGGAACCCGATGTCGTACCGGTTGCCGCCACTTACCTTCGGATCTTGAGCGTCACCTTTGTCCTGTCCTTTTCAGCCTTTATCCTCAACGGAATTCTGCGGGGGGCTGGGGATACCAAGACCCCAATGCAGGTGAATATTCTGGCCAATATCATCAATGTCATCGGCAACTTTCTCCTGATCTATCCCACCCGGGAAATCCTCATCAATCTGCCCGGTTTTGGCGAGACAGCCCTGACAATTCCCGGGGCGGGGTTGGGTGTTACCGGCGCCGCCATTGCCACTGCCTTTTCTCGGGGAGTGGCGGGTCTGATCGTGTTGTACATCCTCTTTGCCGGCCAGCATGGAGTGCGAATTGTCTTTTCCCTCAAGCCGGATTTTGACGTTATCCGCAGGATTATCAAAATTGGCTTGCCGGCCAGCGGAGAGCGGCTGACCATGTCGGGAGGCCAGATGGTCTTTGGCTCCATCGTCTTGGGTCTGGGCACCACCCAGTATGCAGCCCACCACCTGGCCATCGTCGCCGAATCCATATCCTACATGCCGGGATTTGGCTTTTCCATGGCCGCCACCACCTTGGTGGGGCAGGCTTTGGGTGCCGGCAATTCCCGGCTTGCCGAAAGGAGCGGCTATGCCACATGGAAGCTGGGGGCGACTGTGATGGTGGCCATGGGCGCCGTCTTCCTGGCCATTCCCGAATACCTGATCATGCTCTTTAACAGGGACCAGGAAATTGTCAGATTCGGCGCCATGTGCCTGCGCATGGTTGCCCTGGGCCAGCTGCCCTTATCCTCATCAGCCATCATGACCGGGGCCCTCAGGGGCGCCGGGGATACCCTTCCCCCGCTGCTCATCGCAGCTCTGGGCATGTGGGGCGTGCGCCTGACCCTGGCCTGGTTTCTGGTGAACCGGCTGGGTATGGGGTTGATGGGCGCCTGGACAGCCATGGTAATCGACCTCTGGCTGCGGGGGACGATAACCTTTCTCCGCTTTCGCAGCGGGCGCTGGAAATCAATTAAAGTATAAACGGAGGATTGAATTAGATGTTGGAAGTACTGCTGACCGGACTCATTATCTTCCTGGCCCGGGTGACCGACGTGTCCCTGGCCACCCTGCGCATGCTGATGCTGGTCAAGGGCCGGCGCCTGCCGGCGGCGGGTATTGGGTTTGTCGAGGCCTTTATCTATGTCAACGCCCTGGGCAGGGTGCTCAGCCGGCTGGATCGCCTGGAGTACCTGTTAATCTATGCCCTGGGCTTTGCCGCAGGCAATTACCTGGGGATCTTTCTGGAAGAGCGAATGGCCCTGGGCTATGCCGGCGTCGAGATCGTCGTCCAGTCCGAGAGCGACAGCCTGGTCCGGCTTTTGCGGGATAACGGCTTTGGCGTCACCGTCAGCGAAGGTTGGGGCATGGACGGTCCCAAGGATATCCTCACCATCATCGTGCCCCGTCGCAGGATGAGCAAGCTGATGAGTTTGGTAAACAGTCATGACAGCAAGTCCTTTATCATCGTCATGGACGCCCGCAAGACCATGGGCGGCTATTACCAGCAGCAGAAATCCAAATAGCTGATTGGCTGTTCCCGGTTTTTTCGGGGAACAGCCGCATTTATTTAAAGGACTTAAGCGTAGAATATAGAATGTATAGGTTAAATTCTGGAGCCGTCCATGGGCCCATTTTACAGGAGGTTTAATTGTGGAAGCGAGGCACAAGGCAATAGGTCTTTTGGATTCCGGTGTCGGCGGCCTGACCCTGGTCAGGGAACTGAACAGGCACCTGCCGGGAGAGAATATAGTTTACTTCGGCGACACCGCCCGGATGCCTTACGGGCCCCGGCGCCCGGAAGAGGTTCGGGAATTCGCCATGGAAATCATCGAGTTTTTGGCCCGAACCCAGGATCTGAAGCTGATGATTATCGCTTGCAACACCGCCACCGCCGTGGGCCTAAAACATTATCAAGCCAAGTTCCCCTTTCCGGTGCTGGGGGTGCTGGAGCCAGGGGCCCGGGCAGCCCTGGAAAAGAGCAAGAGCGGGCGCATCGGGGTAATCGGGACCGACGGCACCATTGCCAGCAAGGCCTATCCCCATGCCATTCAGGAGCTGGCGCCGGGAACCCGGGTGTATGACAAGGCCTGCCCCCTCTTTGTGCTCTTGGTGGAAAACCAGTTGGTGGATACGCCGGAGGCCGATAAAATTGCCCAGAGCTATTTGCAGCCCTTGCAGGAGCAGGGCATCGATACCTTGATTCTGGGCTGTACCCACTACCCCTTGCTGGAACATGTCCTGGCCCGGGTGATGGGGGAAGGGGTTGCCCTGGTCAATTCCGCTCTGTACACCGCCCTGGCGGCCAAGGAGACCTTAACCCGGTCCGGCCTTTTGAACGACGGGGAAAGAGGATGGCAACGGTTCTTTGTGAGCGGTGATCCCAAAAACTTTGAGGAGATTGGTCAGACACTGCTGGGTTACGCCGTCAAAGCCTACAGAGTGATCATGTAAAAACAGGCGCCCGCAGCAGTGGGCGAGGAAAACTGACCGATGTTGTCGGTGCATAAAGGGGGCGTTTCCGTGGAGATTTCCTGCCGGCGCTGGCCCCGGGAGAAATTTATTGCTCAGCGGGAGCAAGTTCTCACCGGCCAGGGCCTTGACTTGGAGGATGCAGTTAAATACCAGCAGGCGCTGCCGGAGGCAAAGCGGTCTTCGAGGGTGCTGGCGGCGGCCAGGGAACATGGGCGCACCTTGGTGCAAGTCCAGGCAGGGGCAGCCCTGCTGGAGGATCAGGGCAGGCTCATGCGCTTTTTGGAACAGGAGGGCGCCGATTGCCTGTCCGCCGGCGCAGAAATCTGCCTTCAGCATGGCCGACCGGATGGGGAGGTCCTGCTGGGGTACGGGGTCGGCGCCTGCCGGCAGCTGGTCCAGGGGGTGTCGATTCCCCTGCAGCTGCGCCACGAGATTCCCGACGCCCGCCTGGCAGCAGAAATTGCCCTGGCCGCCGGCTTTACCGATATCCTTGGTGGCGGCATCTCTTTTAACATACCCTTTGCCAAGGACCTGCCCCTGGCAAAGACCATTGCCTATTGGCAGTACGTGGACAGGTTGGTAGGCTGGTACCAGGAGGCCGGCGTCGACATAAACCGGGAACCCTACGGTCCCCTGACGGGAACCTTGGTGCCCCCATCCATTTCCCACGCCGTGGCCATTCTCGAGGCGATACTGGCCGCCGAGCAGGGTGTGAAGTTCATTACCCTGGGCTACGCTCAAGGGGGAAATTTTGCCCAGGATGTCGCCGCCATCCTCTCCTTGCAGAAGTTGGCCCAGGAATACTTGGCGGCCCAAGGCCATCAGTGCCAGGTCAGCACGGCGTTTTACCAGTGGCTGGGAGGTTTTCCCCAGGATGAGGCCAAGGCCTTCGGGGTGATAGGATTGGGTGCTGCCGTGGCCGCCCTTTCCGGAGCGGCAAAGGTCGTAGCCAAGACCCCCCGGGAAGCCCAGGGGCTTCCCGACAAGGAAGCCAGGGGGCAGGGAGTCAAGGCCACCAAGCAGGTCGTCAACATGCTCCTGGGCCAGGCTGTGCCGCATACTCCAGAAATCGAGGCCGAGCAGGAGTTAATCGTCACCGAAACCCGTTGCATTCTCGAAGCTGTCCACAACTTAGGCCAGGGCGATTGGGCGCTGGGCGCCGTCCGGGCATTTGCCTCGGGGGTGCTGGATGTCCCCTTTGCCTCCAGCGGCTACGCTGCTGGTCGCCTGCTGCCGGTCCGGGATGTCCAGGGGGCGGTGCGCCTGCTGGATTTCGGCAATCTGCCCTTTACCCGGGAAATACGGGATTTACACCGCCGAAAGCTGGAGGAAAGGGGGCGGCGGGAAGGCCGCAGCCCCAGCTATCAGATGGTAATCGACGATATCTACGCCATCAGCAAGGGAGTGCTGGTGGGCGGCCAGCAAGGGCCTGAGCAGGGTTAAAGGGCGGTCCGGTAATATATTCCTCCTCTTCTCTGCATATATATTAAAAAAACGGAGGAGGAGGAGCACTTGCGCAGAACCTTATGCTGGCTGTTGATCTTTTCTTTATTCATCGTGGTCAGCGGTTGCGGCATCATGGACTGGATTTTCCCCGAAAAAGACGGCGATGGGCCTCCCGACGAAGATGAGTACATCGAGTTGCCTGGCCCCGATGAGGAGGACACATCCAGCCAGGGCAGGATTATCTACGTGGCTGACTTGCACGGAAAGTATGTCTTGCCCATTACCTGTGACATCCCTTGGGAAGAGGGGATTGCCAAAGCCGTGGTTCGCCACATGGTGGAGGGAGGGCCGGCCCAGCAGTTTCTGACCACCCATGGTCTCAAAGCTGTTTTGCCGGCGGGGACGACTATTCTTGGCATGAGCATCAGGGATGGCGCCTGCATCGTCGACTTTAGTCCCGAGCTCCTGCACACCGCCGACCAGGTTCATGAACGGCTGCTTCTGGATGCCCTGACCTATACTCTGACAGAATTCCCCACCATCGAAACCGTCTCCATCCGGGTGAGCGGCGAGCCCTTGACGAGAATGCCCCATGGAACTCTTGTGGATGCCGTCCTTTCCCGGGAGCGGGGTGTGAATTCCCTGGCCTCCGCCAAGGGAACCGGCGCCGCCGTAACCATCTATTTGCGCATGGACAGTCTGGCCGGCGGCTCGCTGTTGGTGCCGGTTACCAGGCCGGTGGCGTCGACCCTGGATCTGGCCCGGGCTGCCCTGGAGCAACTGGTGGGCGGTCCAGGGCAGGAGTTCGGCCTCAATCCGGTCCTGCCGACCACTACCAGGATCGAGGGGCTGTCGGTCCAGGGCGGCGTGGCCACGGTGGATTTCAGTTCCGACCTGGCCCAGGCCGAGGATCTGGACGTGGCGGTGGCGGCAATCGTCCTGACCCTGACGGAATTGTCCGGCATCGACAGCGTCAAACTGACCATCGGCGGCGAGGCCGTCAAGCTGCACGATGGACGGGTCTTGTCGGAGCCGGTGCTGCGCCCGACTTCCACCAATCCCCTGTCTTTTTAGCAGGGGATTTTTTTTGCCCAAAGCGGCAGGAATTGACAGTGCTGGGTAAAACCATTACACTTTGGGCGAGGGAAATTTACCCGCTGCTGGGTATACTCTATTAGGGGGTGATAGGCCGTGAACTCCATTCCCCAGGAAACCCTGATTCACGCCGTATATTTTGCCCCGCGGGGGCGGCAGCGCCTGCAGCTCCTGGGCAATCACCTGGCGGTGCGCTATTTGAGCCCTGAAGATCGGCTGATTGGCTTTGTCGGGGATAGCGGCGCCGGCAAATCCCTCCTGATCCGGGGGATGTTTCCCGGCCTGGAGCTTACCAATGACGACCAGGGCATAAATGTTCGCCCCCTGCCCCTGAGCGCCCACCATGCCGGGGGCAAGTTCTTCTTCCACACATACCATGTGGATGCCCGGTTCGAATTGGCCTTTCAGCAGCCATGGCAATTGGCCGAGGCGGTAAAGGCCGCCATTAAACAGAAAAAGCGGGTGGTGGTGGAGCATTTTGATCAGCTCTATCCCCTCTTAAAGATCAACCCGGCAGTGCTGATCGGGGTGGGAGAGGAAGTATTGGTGACCCGCCCCGGGGTCTTTGGGCCGGAGCCCCGGGAAATCGTCGAGGTTGTGCATAAATCCATCATCTACCGCCGGATGGCCCATACGGCTGAGGACCTTACTGCCAAGGTCCTGGTGGAAATGGGCTATGACCGGCCCCAATACCACAGCGACATTCACCATGGATTTTTGCTGGGGTTTGCCGAAAAGCCGGAGATTGATCTCAACCATATAGAAGAGCAGGTCAAGGCCTTGATTGCCGAGAATCTGGAGATCCATTATCACGATGAAGAGCACATTCGCATCGGCAAGCGCACTATTTTTCCCTGCTCCGGACCCCGCATTCACGTGGCCCGGACCGGCGATATTCAGGGATTTCGCTTGCTCAAAGAATTTAAGTGGGATTATCTGACGGAAAAGTACTTTATAGTCGGCTTTGTCGGCAATGGCCGGCAGGAAGGAGAGTAAAATAAAATGCGAAGGGATGGACGCGCGAGCGATCAAATGCGGCCGGTGAGCTTTGCCACCGGCATCAACAAGTATGCCGAGGGTTCGGTCTTAATCCAGTGGGGAGACACCCAGGTACTTTGCACGGCCACCGTTGAGGAGAAGATACCCCCCTTTATCAAGGGGACCGGCCAGGGCTGGATAACAGCCGAATACTCCATGCTGCCCCGAGCAACGGGCGTCCGAAATGTGCGGGAGGCTTCCCGGGGTCGAATCGGGGGCAGGACCCATGAAATACAGCGTCTGATTGGCAGGGCCCTGCGCTCGGTGGTGGACCTCAACGCTTTGGGAGAGCGGACTATTTGGCTGGACTGCGATGTCATCCAGGCCGACGGCGGCACCCGGACCGCTTCTCTGACCGGGGCCTTTGTCGCCATGGTCCTGGCCATGGAAAAACTGGTCATGGAAGAGAAGCTGGAATTCGTCCCGGTGACGGATTATATGGCAGCAGTCAGCGTTGGCATTGTCGACGGCCAATGCCTGCTGGATCTGGAGTACGAAGAAGACTCCACAGCCCAGGTGGATATGAATATAGTCATGACGGGGCAGGGAGAGTTTGTGGAAATCCAGGGCACGGCGGAAGGAAATCCCTTCACCGCTGAAGAACTGGCCCGGATGCTGGAGCTGGCCCGGCAGGGAATCCTCACCCTCATTGACAAGCAGGCCGAGGCCTTGCCAGACTTGAAGTTGTGGAGCCCTCCCCAGGATGAGCGCCATGAAACGACTGAATAAACTGGTCCTGGCCACCCAGAACCGGCATAAGCTGGCAGAAGTAGCCAATTGGTTTGCCCCTTGGGGCGTGGAGGTGTTGGCCCTTTCGGAATTTACCCGGGAAATGCCCCCTGAGACGGGTGCGACCTTTGCCGAAAATGCCTGTGCCAAGGCTCGCTATGGCTTTGAGGTTTCAGGGCTTCCCACTCTGGCTGACGATTCTGGCCTGGAGGTGGACGCCCTCCAGGGCGCTCCGGGGGTGAGGTCGGCTCGCTACGCCGGGGAGGACGCGGGCGACGCCGCCAATAACCGCAAGCTCTTGGCAGAACTGGAGGGGGTTGCTCACCGCACCGCCCGCTTTCGTTGCGCCATGGCCTTGGCTGTGGGCGATGTGACATTTCAGGCCGAAGGCAAGGTGGAAGGGGTTATCCTCCGGGAGCCCAGGGGCAGCGGCGGCTTTGGCTACGACCCCCTGTTTTGGCTGCCGGAGCGGGGTATGTCCATGGCAGAGCTCAGCGCCGAGGCGAAAAATCAGGTGAGCCACCGGGCTCGGGCTCTGGCTGCCCTGGTGGAAATACTCCAGGAGGGGGGATTGCTTTAACATGCTCTTGGCCGTTGGCGACAGTCACCGCAGCTCAAGGGCGCTGGCCCTGATTGCCGAGATCATCCATCGGCATCAGCCGGAACTCTTTGTCCATACCGGTGACAACTTTTCCGACTATGAATTTTTAAAAAAGCAGACCAAACTATCCGGCTATGGGGTGCGGGGCAATTGTGATCCCGGCCTCTTCCGCGCCCCCGAGGAACAAATTATAGACTACTGCGGCAAGAAGATCCTGCTCACCCATGGCCATACCTTGGGCGTCAAATACTCATACAGTGGCATATTGGGACGCGCCAAGGATGTGGGCGCCGACGCCGTTATCTTTGGCCACTCCCATGTTCAATTTGCCCAGGAGGAAGACGGGATATGGCTGCTCAATCCCGGCAGCATCCCCTTGCCCCGGGGAGGCAGCCCGGCGGGCTATGCCTGGCTCAAGGTGGAAGCCGGGGAAATCCAAGTCCAGCTGGTAACGATCTAGTTATTTTGTCTATTTGCGCTTTTTGGCAATCTTTGCCTGGGCAAATCCGGTTTTGACAAACAGATTTTTTTCGCTATAATATATAATGCAGCTGCCGGAACGAGCGGGTATAGCTCAGTGGTAGAGCTCCAGCTTCCCAAGCTGGCTACGTGGGTTCGATTCCCATTACCCGCTCCATTTAATTTCTTATTGACTTGTCATGTCGCGGATGGTATAGTATTCTCTGTCCGCGGCTACTCGGTAAGTTTACGCCTGTAGCTCAGGGGACAGAGCAACGGACTTCTAATCCGTGGGTCGGGGGTTCGAATCCCTCCAGGCGTGCCATTTTTAGAAGTTAGAAGTTGGAAGTTGGAAGTTGGGAACATTCCTGCTCCACTCTTAAAATTACTTTGCCTAAGTCGCCACTTTTTTCGGGGTCTCGAGATTGCGAGGTTTCTAACCTCTAACCTCAAGCCTCCAACTTCAAGACGCGGTGGGTGTAGCTCAGCTGGTTAGAGCACCAGATTGTGGCTCTGGGGGCCGGGGGTTCGAATCCCCTCACTCACCCCAATATGACTCTGGGGCGTAGCCAAGTCGGTAAGGCACGGGACTTTGACTCCCGCATGCGTAGGTTCGAGTCCTGCCGCCCCAGCCATTTTTTATTTCCGGGCCATTAGCTCAGTTGGCAGAGCACCTGACTTTTAATCAGGGTGTCGGTGGTTCGAGTCCACCATGGCTCACCAACATATGCGAGAATGGTGGAATTGGCAGACACGCTAGACTTAGGATCTAGTACCGTGAGGTGTGGGGGTTCGACTCCCCCTTCTCGCACCAAGATAAGGGAATCGGGCTCGCCCGGTTTTTTTTAATTCTTGGCGCAGCATCTGGAAAGGAATAGTATTTTGATGTATATTAAATGATAGTGCTATAGCTGGGGAGGATAAGTGATGAAAAAGCTTACGGTATTAGTCCTTATCGGTTTGCTCCTGGCTGTGTCCGGGTGTAAGCCCGAGCCGGCGGATCCCTTTGCTGCGGTGGATAAGGCTACCCGCAGCGACGTAGTGGACTTTTTGATCTCTGCCGCCCGGGGCGGTTGGGGAGAATATACCCTCGGTCCCTACGGCGATGTCGGCTTTCCAACGGTGGGAGAGGTCTCGGGCTCGGTATCCGGAAGCCCCGCCGGCGCCGAAGTGGTTTCCTATAGTTTTTTGGACGCCACCCTCATCGAGGTTGAAAAGACCCCTGTTAAGGATGGCCGGTGGGGGCCGCTGACAGTTCTCTACGGTCCCAAGGTCCTGGTCTTGATGGAGGGAGATGCTGTCCTGGCTTACTGGCTTACTCCGCAAAGATTTGCCATGGCGCCCCTGACCAAAGTATCTCAACATAAAGATTTTCGCGTCTCTCCCCGGGAGAGCGGATTGGTGGCCTTGGCCCTGGCCCATTCCGGGAAGTACCAGGAAGCTGCAAACCTCTTGGCGGCCATGCGGCCTGCCCACATGGAATACCAGGGGCTGCCCCTCAGGGCCGATATCTTTGGCCGGGCCCTGACCGAGGGGATTGACCCCGGCGCTACAGCCTGGGCGGGGTATGCGGCGGCGGTGCTGGCTGCGACCACGGGGAATGACAATCTTTGGGAAGAGGCCCGGTCCTATGCCCTCTACCTCAGGGATATTGAAGCGCCCGAGGCAGTGGACTCTCGCCTGGCCGGTTGGCTGCTCTTTTCCACTCTGGTGGACAAGTATCCGGAATTTGGCTACCTGCCGGCCCAGTGGCAGCCCCAGCAGGAGGAAGGGTACGATCCCCTTTACGGGACCTGGCTGCTCCTCTCTGGTCAGGATATAGCGGCTTACGTGGATACAGCTTATCAGCCTGAATCTCCGGCGGAAAAGTGGATACACTACAATTTGCTTGCCGCCATGGATGCGCTGCCGGAAGAACTTGCCTTGGAATTGATGGAATTTCCCTGCGGCAAAGCGGTGGGCGTTGAGGGCCAACCATCTCTGGAGGCCTCCTGCTGGATGGTCCTTGCTTTCTCGGGCAAATTTCGCGATTCAGGGACTTGACAAGCTGGCTGTAGCCGACTATAATTGTCAATGTAAGTTACGCGGAAGTGGCTCAGTGGTAGAGCATCGCCTTGCCAAGGCGAGGGTCGCGGGTTCAAATCCCGTCTTCCGCTCCATTTGCCTTAAAACGCCTTCTGGCGTTTTTTTTATCGTAATACTTGCCCGGGTAGACAGTTATGATATAATTAACTGGTATGTTTTGCAGCTAAGGAGGTTTTTTTGATTTGAAAGTAGAACTGACTGAGAAAGAAACCAATATCGTTGAGCTTCGGGTCGAAGTGCCTCAGGAACAGGTGGCCAAGGCCCTGGACAAAGCTTATCTGAAGGTCCGCAAGGATATCGCCTTGCCGGGATTCCGCAAGGGCCGCGTGCCCCGCAACATTCTGGAGAAGCGCTTTGGTGTCGAAATCCTCTATGAAGAGGCCGCCAATATTCTGCTCCAGGAAACATATCCCCAGGCGCTGGAAGAGCATAATTTGCAGCCGGTGGATCATCCCCAGGTGGATGTAGAACAGATCGATCAGGAGCAACCCTTTATCTATACCGCCACTGTCACCGTCATGCCGGAACTGAAGTTGGGCCAGTACAAAGACCTGAAGATCCCCCGGGAGCAGGCCGAAGTGACCGATGAAGATGTGGCCGGAGAATTGGAAAACCTGCGCAATAGCCAGGCCCGCATCCTCACCCTGGAAGGGGTAGATGCGGTGGCCGCCCAGGGGGACCAGGTCATCATCGATTTTGTCGGTCGCCTGGACGGCAAGGAGTTTGAGGGCGGCGCCGGCAGCAACTATCCCCTGGTGCTGGGGTCAGGTTCCTTTGTCCCCGGTTTTGAGGAGCAATTGATTGGCTCCAAGCCCGGTGATAAGGTGAATGTAAAGGTTTCCATGCCCGCTGAATATCATAGTGAAGAGCTGGCGGGCAAAGAAGTGGAATTTGAAGTCGATGTCAAAGAGGTCAAGCGCAAGGAGTTGCCGGCCCTGGACGACGACTTTGCCAAGGATTTGGGCGAGTACTCCAGCCTGGAGGAATTAAGGAACTCCCTCCGGGAAAGACTTGAAAACAGGGCGAAAAATCTGGCCGACCAGGAATTGCGGCAAAAGGTCCTGGAAAGAGTTCGGGACAATGCCCAAGTTGACATTCCCGAAGTTTTAATTGAAAATGAAATTGAGGCAATGATTCGCCAGATGGAAAACCGCTTTCGCCAACAGGGTCTGAAATTTGAGGACTACCTCAACTATTCCGGCAGGAGCCTGGAAGACATCAAGGCGGAGATGCGCCCCGAGGCCGAAATCAATGTAAAGACTGAATTGCTTTTGGATACCGTGGCCAAAGTTGAGAATATTAGTGTGGAGCCCGCCGACCTGGATAAGGAGGCGGCCCAGTTGGCCGAAGTCTATGGCCAGGACGCCGACAAGCTCCGCAAGGCTTTGGAAGCCGGCGGGCAGCTTTCCGGCATCAGACAGGCCATTCTGCACAGGAAGGTCATGGACTTTCTAACTGAGGTCAATAAAGCATAAACTCAATAGAAAGGTAGGCGATACCATGGCACTTATTCCCATGGTGGTTGAGCAGTCCAACCGTGGCGAACGCGCTTACGACATCTTTTCCCGGCTCTTGAAGGACAGAATTATCTTTTTGGGCAGCGCCATCGACGACAATGTTGCCAATCTTATCATCGCTCAACTCTTGTTCCTGGAAGCCGAGGACCCCGACAAGGACATCTTTCTCTATATCAACAGCCCCGGTGGATCCGTTACCGCGGGTATGGCGATTTACGATACCATTCAATACATCCGCCCGGATGTCTCCACCATCTGCGTAGGGCTGGCAGCGAGTATGGGGGCCTTCCTGCTGGCTGCCGGCGCAAAGGGCAAGCGCTTCTGCCTGCCCAACAGCGAAATCATGATTCATCAGCCCTCTGCCGGGGCCCAGGGTCAGGCCACCGACATGCACATCCAGGTGGAACGCCTGCTCAAGGTCAAGAAGCGCCTGAACCAAATTCTCGCCGAGCGCACCGGCCAACCCCTGGAGGTCATTGAAAATGACGTCGAGCGCGACAAATATATGGACCCCGATGAAGCCTTGGAATATGGTATTATAGATGGGATCATGGAGCGAAACAAGACTGGCAATTAACAGTGGGGTGAGATCATGAAATATAGCGACGACAAGGGGCACCTGAAGTGTTCCTTCTGCGGCAAACCGCAAGAACAGGTGCGCAAACTGGTCGCTGGTCCAGGTGTATACATCTGCGATGAGTGTATTGAGCTGTGTACCGAAATAATCGACGAGGAATTCAGCGAGGCTGCCGAACTCAATCTGGATGATATTCCCAAGCCCAGGGAAATTAACGAAATTCTCGATCAGTACGTCATCGGTCAGGATCGGGCCAAGCGCGCCCTGGCTGTGGCGGTGTACAATCACTACAAGCGGATCAGGGTGGAGGCGGGCGGCAGCGACGATGTGGAATTGCAGAAGAGCAATATCCTACTGTTGGGTCCCACCGGCGTTGGCAAGACCTTGCTGGCCCAAACCCTGGCCCGGATTCTCAACGTGCCCTTTGCCATTGCCGACGCCACTTCCTTGACGGAAGCCGGCTATGTGGGGGAAGATGTGGAAAACATCCTCCTCAAATTGATTCAGGCCGCCGATTACGATGTGGAGAAAGCTGAAAAGGGCATAATTTACATCGATGAGATCGACAAGATTGCCCGCAAGTCGGAAAATCCCTCAATTACCCGGGACGTTTCCGGTGAAGGCGTGCAACAGGCCCTCCTCAAGATCCTTGAGGGAACGGTGGCCAGCGTTCCTCCCCAGGGCGGACGCAAGCATCCCCATCAGGAGTTCATCCAAATAGATACCACCAATATCCTCTTTATCTGCGGCGGCGCCTTTGACGGCATCGACAAGATCATTCAGAATCGCATCGGTAAAAAGACCATGGGCTTCGGCGCAGAAGTGCGCAAGCGGACCGAGACCAAGATCGGCGAAATCCTCGCTCAAATTCAGCCTGCCGACCTGATTAAATTCGGCCTCATTCCCGAGTTCGTGGGACGGGTGCCGGTGGTCGCCAGTCTCGACGCCCTGGATGAAGAATCCCTGGTGCGCATCCTCACCGAACCGCGCAATGCCTTGGTCAAGCAATTTAAAAAGATGTTCAGTCTCGATGATGTCGTCCTGGAATTTCAGCCCGACGCCCTTCAATTGATTGCCCAAGAGGCAATCCAGAGGAAAACCGGTGCCAGGGGACTGCGGTCGATTGTGGAAAATATCTTGCTGGATATCATGTACGACCTTCCCTCCCGGGATGATATTGAGAAGTGCATTATTACCCGGGAAGTGGTGGCCGCAGGGGAAGAACCGATTTTCGTCAAAAGGGAAAAACGAGGCGCCAAGAAGCGCAATGTAACAGCCTGACAGGGCGGGAGCAATCCCGCCCTTTTCATGTCTGGGATAGTTTTACAGCCCCTTGCCAATACTAAAATGGATAATCAGACGAGGGGGCATTATGTGCGCGATATAATGGGCATTCTCACCGTGCTGCAGATATTTTTTGCCATAGTCATCGGAATCTACTTTTGGAACTTGTTGCGCAACCAACAGAGCAGCAAGAGCGCCGTGGACCGGGATTCGAAGCGGGAGCTGGAAAGATTAGAGAAGATGCGCAGGATTTGCCTTTCCGAGCCCCTGTCCGAAAAGACCCGCCCGGCCAATTTTGATGAAATTATCGGCCAGAAGGATGGACTGCGGGCGCTGAGGGCTTCCCTGTGCGGGGCTAATCCCCAGCACATCATCATCTATGGGCCGCCGGGGGTTGGCAAAACCGCCGCCGCCCGCCTGGTCCTGGAGGAAGCCAAGGCCAACCCCTATTCGCCCTTTGCCAAGGACGCAAAATTTACCGAGATCGATGCCACCACCGCCCGCTTTGACGAGCGTGGCATTGCCGACCCCCTCATTGGCTCGGTGCACGATCCCATTTACCAGGGCGCCGGAGCCATGGGAGTTGCGGGCATCCCTCAGCCCAAACCAGGTGCGGTTACCAAAGCCCATGGCGGCGTCCTCTTTATCGACGAAATCGGGGAACTGCATCCCATTCAGATGAACAAATTGCTCAAGGTTCTGGAAGACCGCAAGGTTTTTTTGGAGAGCGCCTATTACAGTCCCGAGGATCCCAACATACCCAAGCATATTCACGACATCTTTACCAATGGGTTGCCGGCGGATTTTCGCATGATCGGGGCGACCACCCGCTCGCCGGAACAGATACCGGCCGCCATCAGATCTAGGTGCGTGGAAGTGTTCTTTCGCAGCCTCCTGCCCGAGGAAGTGGCGCAAATTGCCCGCAACGCCGCCAATAAAATAGGCGTGCCCATGACCGAGCAGGCGGTGAAGACCATTGCCCGCTATGCCACCAATGGCAGGGAAGCGGTAAACATCGTTCAGGTGGCTTCGGGACTGGCGGTAAATGAAGGGCGCAGGGATATCAACGCGGGTGATGTGGAGTGGGTGGTGAACAGCAGCCAGATTCAGCCCCGACCCAAAGTCAGCCTTCCCCCGGCGCCGCAAGTGGGCACAGTGCTGGGGCTGGCAGTGCATGGGCCCAATATGGGGACCCTGGTGGAAATCGAGGCCAGCGCCATCCCCACCAACCCCGGCCAGGGCCGGTTGACCGTTACCGGAGTGGTGGATGAAGAAGAGTTGGGGGAGGGGGGGCGGAAAATCAGGCGCAAAAGCATGGCCAGGGCGGCGGTGGAAAATGTCCTCACCGTCTTGAAAGCCCACGTCAACGTCGATCCCGGCAGCTTCGACATCCATGTAAACTTTCCCGGCGGGACGCCAGTTGACGGACCTTCGGCGGGCTTGGCCATGGCCGTGGCCATCTGCTCTGCCCTGACGGGCAAAAAAGTGGACAATTGCTGCGCCATGACAGGGGAAATGTCCATCCTGGGCAAAGTAAAACCCGTGGGGGGAATCGTGCCCAAGGTGGAAGCTGCCCGCCAGGCTGGAGTCAAGCGGGTCTTTATTCCCAGGGAAAACCATCTCAGCCTCTTTGAGGACCTGACAGATATAGAGGTGTTGCCGGTGGATAATCTCAAGGAGGTCCTGAACAGGGCCTTTGCAGCTGCGCCGGTGCTGTTGGAGGAGGCAAAGACCCTGGCTGCCGCATCCGCCCAGGGAGCAAGTTGACTTGTAGAAGCTCCGGGGTTAGGATAAGATTGTCAATGGAGGTGGATTGATGAGCAAGACTAACATTACCCGAGTTATGCCCTTGTTGGCCCTGCGGGGCATCTTGGTCTTTCCCAATATGATCGTGCACCTGGACGTCGGCCGGGAAAAGTCGGTGGCCGCCCTGGAAAAGGCCATGGTGGACGATAACGAAATCCTCCTGGTCAGTCAGCAGCAGGCCAATTTGGATGAGCCCGGCCCCGATGACCTGTTTTCGGTGGGGACTGTGGCCAGCATCAAGCAAGTCCTCAAGCTCCCCGGCGGCACCGTCAGGGTGCTGGTGGAGGGCTTGGCCAGGGCAAGGCTGATCAACTTCCTGGATACGGAGCCGTTTTTCTTGGTGGAGGCCGAACTGCTGGCTGAGGATGAGACGGTGACCCCCGAGACCGAGGCCTACATGCGCGCCCTGCTCCATCAGTTTGAACGCTACATAAAGATGAGTAAAAAGATACCCGTGGACACCCTGGTTTCGGTGTCGGAAATCGAGGAACCCGGGCGCCTGGCCGATATAATTACCTCTCATCTCAGCTTAAAGGTTGACCAGAAACAGCAAATCCTGGAGGCCAGCAATTCTCTGGAGCGGCTGGAACTCCTGACTCAGATCCTCACCCGGGAAAATGAGATGCTGGAAGTGGAACGCAGATTGGGGGCCCGGGTCCGGAAACAGATGGAGAAAAACCAGCGGGAGTACTACCTGCGGGAGCAGATGAAGGCCATTCAAAAGGAGTTGGGGGAAAGGGACGGCGCCTCGGAAGATGCCGAGTCCTTCCGTCAACAACTGGCTGCGGCCACCATGCCCGATGAAGTTCGGGAAAAGCTGGAGAAGGAAATCGATCGCCTGGAGCGCACTCCGCCGGCCAGTCCCGAAAACGTCGTCCTGCGCAATTATTTGGAGTGGACCCTTGCCTTGCCTTGGGGCAAGAGCAGCCGCGATCGCCTGGATCTCAAGAAGGCCGAGAACATCCTCAATCAGGACCATTATGGTCTGGATAAGGTTAAGGAAAGGATCCTGGAATTCCTGGCAGTGCGCAAACTGGCCAAGTCCCTCAAGAGCCCCATCATCTGTCTGATCGGCCCGCCGGGGGTGGGTAAGACCTCTCTGGCCAAATCGGTGGCCAGGGCCATGCAGCGGGAGTTCGTGCGCATATCCCTGGGCGGCGTCAGAGATGAGGCGGAAATTCGGGGCCACCGCCGTACCTATGTGGGGGCAATGCCGGGCCGGATCATCCAGGGGATGCGCCAGGCGGGAACAGCCAACCCGGTCTTCCTCCTGGACGAGGTGGATAAGATGAGCACCGATTTTCGCGGCGACCCCTCGGCCGCCCTCCTGGAGGTGCTGGATCCCGAGCAGAACAGTACCTTCAGCGACCACTATATTGAAGTGCCCTTCGACCTCTCCAAGGTGCTGTTCATAACCACGGCCAACGCCCAGCACCCCATTCCGCAACCCCTTCAGGACCGAATGGAAATAATTTATTTATCGGGGTATACCGAAGAAGAGAAGGTCGAGATAGTGCGGCGACATATCCTGCCCAAGCTCCTCAAGGAACATGGGCTGGGGCGGGACCAGATGAAGATTTCCCCCCACGCCATCAGAAGCGTCATTCGCAACTACACCAGGGAGGCGGGGGTTCGGGATTTGGAGCGCAATCTGGCCAGGGTCTGCCGCAAGGTGGCGCGGCAGGTGGTGGCGGGAGATGACGGCCTGATCAGAATCACCGTTCAAAATCTGCACCATTACCTGGGGGCAGCCCGCTATAAGCGGCGGGAACAGGATTTTGAGCCGGCGGTGGGCGTAGCCACCGGCCTGGCCTGGACTCAGTTTGGCGGCGATGTCCTCAATGTCGAAGCCACCATAATGCCAGGGACCGGCCGCCTGATCCTGACGGGCAAGCTGGGGGACGTCATGAAGGAATCTGCCCAGACCGCTCTGAGCGTCGTCCGCTCCCGCAGCGACCAGCTGGAGATCGGCGAGGACTTCTTCCAGAAACACGACATCCACATCCACGTGCCCGAAGGGGCCATCCCCAAAGACGGGCCCTCGGCGGGAGTGACCATCGCCAGCGCCCTTTATTCTGCCATCAGCAACAAGAAGCTGCGCAGGAACATCGCCATGTCGGGAGAAATTACCCTCCAGGGCCGGGTATTGCCGGTGGGGGGAATCAAGGAAAAGGTCCTGGCCGCCCACCGCAACGGAATTGAAACCATCATCCTGCCCCGGGATAACGAGAAGGACAGCGAGGATATTCCTGCCAATATCCAGCGCCGGCTCAAGTTGATCTGGGTGGACGAAATAGATTCTATCTTGGCGAGGGTAATCAGCAATGCTGAAGATAACCAGCGCTGAATTCGCCCACTGTGTGGGTATGAAAAACCAGTTGCCGCCCGACACCTTACCGGAAATCGCCTTTGCCGGCCGTTCCAATGTGGGCAAGTCTTCGCTGATTAACCGGCTCCTCAACCGCAAAGCCCTGGCCCGGACCAGCGGTCAGCCCGGCAAGACCCAGACCCTGAACTTTTACCTGGTAAACGAGGCGATCTTTCTGGTGGACTTGCCGGGCTACGGCTATGCCAAGGTGCCCCATTCCGTTCAAAATCACTGGAAGCGTCTCCTGGAGGATTACCTCTCCCGACGGCGAGCCTTAAAGGGGGTGGCCCTGGTGGTGGACAGCCGCCACGGACCCACCGCCTCGGATCTCCAGATGTTTGACTGGTTGCGACACCATCGCAAACCCCTCTTTGTGGTCGCGACAAAGGTGGACAAACTGCGGCAACGGGAGTACAGGGCGGCCATGGACAGCCTTGCCGCAGCTTATCCCGGGGTAGCCGTAATCCCCTTTTCCAGCGTCAAGGGGTTGGGACGGGAAGAAGCGTGGCAGCAAATTCAAAATATCCTGGGAGAGAGGGAAGACGCATGACCTATACCGTACCTACTGCCACTGCCAAGGATTTGGCCGCCGCCCTTGCCCTGGAAATTCTCATTGGCGAGGAATGGCTGGACAAGGCCATCACCATAGCCGATATCAATCGCCCTGCCCTGGAAATGGCCGGGTACTTTGACCACTATCCCGGCGATAGGGTCCAGGTGCTGGGGCAAACCGAGACGGACTTTTTCAATACCCTGGAGCCTGAAATCCAGCGGGACCGGGCCCGGCGCCTTCTCCTGGCCGAGACTCCCTGCCTGATCTTTTCCAGGGATTTGGAACCGCCGGAAGCCATTTTCCACCAGGCCAATCGGGCTCAGGTTCCGGTGCTGGGGTCAAGCCTCGCCACCACTCGCCTGATCACCCGCCTGGGTCACTGGTTGGACAACGCCCTGGCCCCGCGCCAGACCTTGCATGGAGTGCTGATGGACCTCTTTGGCGTCGGCGTGCTCCTGATGGGGGAAAGCGGCGTCGGCAAGAGCGAGACAGCCTTGGAATTGATTAAGATGGGGCACCGCCTGATTGCCGATGATGCAGTGGAAATCCGCCGCCCTGCCGAAACTGTCCTGGTGGGGCGCTGCCCCCGGGTGCTGACCAACCTCTTGGAAATTCGGGGACTGGGGATTATCGACGTGGTCAAGGTCTTTGGCTTCGGCGCCGTCCGCCCCGAAAAGCGGGTGGAACTGATCCTGCACTTTCAGCGCTGGCAGGAAGGGGATCCCTACGACCGGCTGGGCTTTGACACCCAGTATCATGAGCTCTTGGGAGTGAAGGTGCCCATCATCTCGGTTCCCGTGGCTGCGGGACGCAACCTGGCCATGCTGGTAGAAACCGCCGCTGCCAATTTCCGCGCTCGCACCTATGGCAGCAATGTGCAAGAAGAGCTCATGCGCAGAATCGATGAAGAAATGGTCCGTAACCGATAGGAGCCCCGCCCTTGCAGAGGGGGCCGCAACAATTCGAGGAGATTTGGAGATTGCCGGTAATTTAGGCAGTCTCATTTTTTTCCCGCAGGCAGGAGATTGTCCTTCCCGCCCAGAATTAAGGAGGAAAGCTCAAAAAGGGAGGCATTTTATGGATTTTTCGGCAGCTAACCAAGTTCTCTGGAGGGGTATCCTGCAATTCGGCGTGCTGGCCGGCATCATGTTATTTGCCAACGCCCTGCGGCGCAAAATTCCCTTCGTGCGCAAGAGCCTTATGCCCACGGCGGTGCTCGCGGGATTCATCGGACTCATTATCAGGGTAACAGGTTTATTGTCCCTGGACGGCGCCCTGATGGAAATGATTACCTATCATACCATTGCCATCGGCTTTATCGCCCTTTCCCTGCAAATTCCCGAGAAAAACGGGGAGCTGGAGAAGGGCAATTTCACCGCCGCCAAGAGCGGCGCCCTCATCGTCAGCACTTACCTCCTGCAGGGCATTGTGGGCCTCGCGGTATCCATCGGCCTGGCCTACACCGTCATGCCGGACCTCTTCAAGGCGGCCGGGATTCTGCTGCCCATGGGTTACGGACAGGGTCCGGGGCAGGCCAATAATGTCGGTTCTACCTATGAGGGGCTTGGCTTTGTCGGCGGCCAGTCCTTCGGCCTTTCCATAGCGGCCATGGGTTTCTTGGTGGCCTGCATAGTCGGGGTAATCTACCTCAATGTCCTCAAGAGGCGAGGCAAGATAAAAGGCGGAGAGGCCGAGTACGTTTCCGGCTCGGTGACCCTGAGTCACTTTCAGAGCAAGAATGAAATTCCTATTTCTGAGTCTGTGGACCGCTTTTCTGTCCAATTCGCCCTGGTCCTCATAATCTACCTGGCCACATACCTGGTTTCCCTTGGCTTAACCAGTTTTATCGCCACGTACCTGCCCGGACTGGGCCAAACCGTCACATCCCTGGTCTGGGGCTTTAACTTCATCATCGGCGCCCTGCTGGCCATTATCTGCCGCAATATCTTTACCGTCCTGACCAGAGCGCGGGTGATGACCCGCCAATACCCCAACAACTACCTGTTGGGCAGGATTGCCGGGACTGCCTTTGACTTCATGGTCTTGGCGGGGATCGCCGCCATCAACATGGAAGATCTCAGCGGCCTCTGGTTGCCCTTTATCCTGATGGCGGTGCTGGGAGGGGTAGTTACCTTTATCTACCTGGAGTGGCTTTGCAGGAAAATCTATCCCGGCTATGTTTATGAAGGAATGCTCTCGATGTTCGGCATGCTGACCGGCACCATCAGCTCGGGGGTCCTCTTGCTGCGGGAGGTAGACCCTGAGTTCAAGACCCCGGCGGCCAATAACCTCTTGACGGGCAGCAGCTTTGCCATAGTGCTGGGAGCCCCCATGCTCCTCCTGATTGGCCTGGCTCCTGAATCCGATGCCATGCTGTTCGCGGTGGTGGGCATAATGGCCCTCTATCTGGCTTTGCTCCTCTTCTTCATGCTCAAGGCCAAGCGACGGGAAAAGGCCAGTTAAATCTGAAAAACCGGGCAGACGCCCGGTTTTTACTTTGTTTGGCACTTGGCGCCTGGGAATAATTTGCCTCCCTCCGGGGGGAAATTAAACTGACTACCCCGATAGGAGCTGGAAAAATGCAGGAGAGAGATGTTCAACTGACCTCGGCGCCCCAGTCCCTGTGGCTGGCCACCACGCCAGCATCCAACTACCCGACCCTGGCCAAGGATATTACTGTCGATGTGGCAGTAGTGGGCGGGGGTCTGGCAGGGATTTCCACGGCCTGGTTCCTCAAGCAAGAGGGATACCGGGTAGTGGTGCTGGAGGCCGATGGAATCTGCCAAGGCACTACGGGGCATTCCACCGCCAAAATCACAGCCCAGCACGACTTGATCTACGATGAAATCATTACCCAGTTTGGCGAGGAATTGGCCCAACAGTATGCCGACGCCAACCAGGCCGCCGTCAGGCAGATGGCCGAGCTTGTGGAGAAGCTGGAAATTGATTGCGACTTCCAGTGGAAGCCGGCCTATGTCTATACCCAGCAGGACGACTATGTCAAGCGGATTGAGAAGGAGGCGAAGGCCGCCACCAGGCTGGGGATAGAGGCCGAGTACCTGGATAAGCTGGACCTGCCCTTTCCCGTAAAGGCAGCCCTGCGCTTTCCCGGACAGGCCCAGTTTCACCCCCGCAAATACGTCCTGGGCCTGGCCCGGCAAATTCCCGGGCAGGGCTCGGAAATCTATGAGCAAACCAAGGCCACGGCCATTGAAGAAGGCTCTCCCGCATCCACCGTGGTCACTGATCAAGGGTTCAAGGTCAAGGCCGAAAAAATCGTCCTGGCCTCCCATTTCCCCTTCCACGATGGCCTGGGCCTGTACTTCGCCCGCATGTATCCCGAGCGCTCGTACATTTTGGCCCTGCGCTGCGGGGAGCAGTTGGCCGATGGCATGTATGTCACTGCCGAGGACCCGGGGCGGTCGCTGAGGAGCTATAGGGATGGCGATGAAGAACTGCTCATGGTAGGAGGAGAACACCATAAGACGGCCCAGGGCCAGGAAGAGGACGTCCACTATGAGAACCTGCTCAACTTTGCCCGGGACAATTTTCCCATTAAGGAACTGGTCTATCGCTGGTCTGCCCAGGATTATACAACCGTAGACAAGCTCCCGTACATCGGGGCAATTCGCCCGGGGGTGGAGAACTTCTACGTGGCGACGGGGTTCCGCAAATGGGGAATTTCCTCCAGCACCGTGGCGGCTCTCCTGATCCGGGACCTGATAAAATGGGGCAACAGCCCCTGGCAGGATGTTTTCAGCCCCGGGCGGGGGCTGAAGCTAAATTCCCTGGGCAAGCTGGTCAGCATCAATGCCAATGTGGCCAAGGAGCTGGTGGCCGGCAAGCTGAAATCACCAGATGCCGGCGAAGTGGCGCCGGGAGAGGCCAAGGTTGTGGTCAGGGAGGGCCGAAAATACGGTGCCTACCGGGATGAAGGCGGGCAGCTCCATGTCCTGGATATTACCTGTACCCACCTGGGCTGTGAGCTCAAATGGAATGCAGCCGAGAAGACCTGGGATTGCCCCTGCCACGGCTCCCGCTTTTCTTACCAAGGCGAGATAGTGGAGGGACCGGCTTTAAAGCCTCTCCAGTATTACGGCCAAGGCGGCAACGATATTGATCCCGATATAATTTAGGGGCGTAGGCAAAACAAGAAACCCGTGTGTTCTCAGCCTGAACTTCTTAGCGGCAGGGGGTAAAAGGCCTTGGGGGGCCAGAGAGGCCCCCTGCAATTCTTTGCCGGGCGGGGACCGAAGGACCCCGCTCATTCGGGTCAAGATTGTGAAAAAAATTACCAAATCGGGGCAGGAAAACATCCCTCCCAACGAGAATTAAAAACATGAGTTTTTATTCCAAAGTGGGAGGAGAATGGGCTTGAGGAGAATCACAGAACACCCGATCCTGAAGTTCGAGGAAAAGCCTGTGGTCTGCTTCACATTTGAGGGGCGAGAGCTGAAAGGGCAGGAGGGTGACACAATAGCATCTGCTCTCCATGCCAACGGCATCATGGTCCTCAGCCACAGCCGTCGCCACCATCGTCCCCGGGGTTTTTTTTGTGCCATCGGCAAGTGTTCATCCTGCCTGATGACAGTCAACGGCCAGCCCAATGTCCGGGTCTGCGTTGAACCCCTCCGGGAAGGCATGGATGTCCGGCGTCAACCTGCCACGGGAGGTGAGCTGAAGTGGTAAAGACTCAACTGCTGGTTGTGGGGGGAGGCCCCGCCGGGTTGGCTGCCGCCAGCACCGCCGCTTCCCTGGGCATAGAAGTGCTCTTGGTGGATGAGGGACAGGCAATTGGCGGCCAATTGGTCAAGCAGACCCACAAGTTCTTCGGTTCCGGCGAACACTACGCCGGGGTCAGGGGCATAGACATTCCCAACCTCCTTTATCAGGCCGACGGCAAAGTTACTGTGATGACCGATACCACCGTCATCGGCTGTTATGAGGACGGTGTCCTCACCGCCCTGACGGGCGAGGATAAGTATTTTAAGATTTTGCCGCAGCGGGTAATCTTTGCCACCGGGGCCACCGAGAAATTCCTGACCTTCCCGGGCAATGATCTGCCGGGAGTGTACGGGGCCGGCGCGGTCCAGACCCTGATGAATCAGTACGGCGTTCTGCCCGGACACCGGGTCCTCATGGTGGGCGCCGGCAACATTGGCATAATCGTCAGCTACCAGCTCCTGCAGGCCGGCATTTCGGTGGCGGCAGTGGTGGAAGCTGCTCCCCAGATCGGCGGCTACCTGGTCCACGCCTCCAAGCTGGCCAGGGCCGGAGTGCCGATCTTGACCCGTCACACAATTTTAGAAGCCCGGGGCGCAGACCATGTTGAGTCTGCCGTCATCGCCCGCCTCGACGAAAATTGGCAGGTAATCTCCGGCAGTGAGCAGGAGCTGAAGGTGGACGTGGTCTGCCTGGCGGTGGGCCTGTCGCCGGTGGTGGATTTGGTGCGCCAGGCCGGATGCGAGACCAAATATGTGCCGGAGTTGGGCGGAATTGTCCCGGTCAGGGACAAGCTGCTAAAAACCAGCGTGGATTGGATCTATGTGGCCGGTGATGTGGCGGGAGTTGAAGAGGCCAGCGCCGCCATGGTGGAAGGGCGCCTGGCCGGAGCCGCCGCCGCTCGGGATTTGGGGGCTGAAGCCAAGAGCGCAGAGGCCATAATTGTCCTGAGCCAGGCCAGCCTGGCCTCCCTGCGGGGCGGCCCGGTAGGCGAGAAGATTCGCGCCGGCATTGCCAGATTGGAAGGGGTGAGCCAATAATGCTTAAGTCCACCGGTGTGGCCCAAAGACAAGATTGGGAGGCCAAACTGCCCTCGCCGGAGCGGCGCAAGGCCGGACCCTATGTGGTCTACGAGTGCTATCAGAAGATTCCCTGCAACCCCTGTGAAAAATCCTGTCCCACCAAGGCTGTGACCATTGGTGAGGACATCAACACCGTTCCCGCCGTCGACTACGACCTGTGCAATGGGTGCGGTATCTGTATCTCTCGCTGCCCGGGTCTGGCCATCTTCGTCGTCGACGAAGGCTATGCCCCGGGGTACGGCAAGGTCTTGATTCCCTGGGAGTACTTGCCCATCCCCGAGAAGGGCAGTGAGGTCACCGCCACCGGCCGGGACGGAAAGGAATTGTGTCGGGCTCAGGTGGTGGAGGTGCGCACCGCCAAAAATCAGGACCGCACCGCCGTCATCGGGCTCAAGGTTCCCGTTGAATTGGTAAATGAGGTCCGGGGTATCAAACTGGGGGGTGAAGGATTTGGCAGATAAGGACATGGATATGATCATCTGTCGCTGCGAAGATCTGACCCGGGCAGAGGTGCGCAAGTTAATTGAAGCCGGGTACACCACCGTTGAGGAAATCAAGAGGATCAGCCGCTGCGGCATGGGCCCCTGCCAGGGGCGCACCTGCCATCAGCTCTTGGTTCAAGAAATCGCGGCAGTGACGGGCAATGACCCGGCGGAAATAGCCCCTCATAAAGCCCGTCCCCCCATCAAGGCAATAAAGTTGGGGACGCTGTACGCAGGAGGCGAGCATAAATGATTAAGAAAAGTGCCGAAGTCGTCATCATCGGCGGCGGAATCATTGGCTGCGCCACCGCCTATTACCTGGCAAAACAGGGCGTAACCGACGTCATCGTGCTGGAGAAGGACTTCCTGGCCAGCGGCTCCACCGGGCGCTGCGGCGCCGGCGTGCGCCAGCAGTGGGGTCTGAAGATGAATGTACTCTTGGCCAAGGAGAGCATTCAAGCCTTTGAGACCCTGAATGAGGAACTGGATACCGGCCTGGACATCGAGTTTAAGCAGAAGGGCTATTTGATGCTGGCCCATACAGAAAGAATGGTGGAGCAGTATAAGAAGAATGTAGAATTGCAGCAATCCCTGGACGTGCCGGCCAGGCTCATCACCCCCCAAGAGGCCAGAGAAATCGTGCCCTACCTGAATACCGACGGGCTGTTGGCCGCCACCTTCTGCCCCACCGACGGCCATATCAACCCCTTTATCGCCACCAATTCCTATGCCCAAGCGGCCCGGCGCCTGGGCGCGACGGTGCTGATTGACACCGAAGTCACGGGAATTGAGGTGGCCGGCGACAAGGTGGTTGCCGTCCAGACCAGCCGGGGCAAGATCCATACCAATAAAGTCCTTAACGCCGCCGGGGGATACTCCCGAGAAGTGGCGGCCCTGGCCGGAGTAGAGCTCCCCACCTATCCCGAGCGCCATCAAATCCTGGTCACAGAAGCGGTGGCGCCCATCCAGGACCCCATGGTAATCTCACTGCATCACGGCATCTACTGCCAGCAAACGCCCCATGGCAGCTTTATAATGGGGTTTGGCGATCCCAATGAGCCCAAAGAGCATGTCACTTCTTCCACCTGGCACTTTATGGAGGAAATGGCCGCCCGGGTTCTTCCCGTCCTGCCGCCCCTGGCTGAACTCCGGGTGGTGCGGCAATGGGCGGGGCTGTACAATATGTCCCCCGACGCTCAGCCCATCCTGGGGGAGGCTCCTCAGGTGTCAGGATTCTATAACGCCGTCGGCTACAGCGGCCACGGCTTCATGCTGGCGCCGGTGACGGGCAAGCTGATGGCAGAAATGATCAGCGGCCAGGAGCCCCATCTGGATATCGCCCCCCTCTCCCTGGAGCGCTTCGAAAAGGGCGAACTGCTCCGGGAACCCTCTGTGGTGTAAGCACGGGCCCCTGCCAGCGCAGGGGTCCGTTTCTTGCATAAATTAAAGGAGTTTTTTAGTTCAATAAAGAACAATAATTCAGCTTTGGCAGCAATAAATATTAGCAGGGGATGAGAGATTGGGCTAAGGTTGTCTGCTTCATCCTCAGCATCGGCGTGGCCTGGTGCGACATGCTGGCGCCAAGCTGACGGCTTACTGGAGCCTTCTTGCTCAAATGTAGTTAGGCAAGGCAAATCTTGATGAGAGTAGGGTAAACGGATGTGAAGAGAATGTTTCTCTTGCTTTTAACCTCCGCCATTATCTTAACGGGCTGCAGGGGATCTGACCCTGCCAGGGTTGTGCTGGATGGAACTGAGCTTGAATCCCAGCTGGTGGACGGGGTCCTGATGGTTTCTGGACTGGATTTGTTTCGTTCCCTGTACGGCGAACCAATCTGGGACCAAGAGAAGGCAATTATGGGTATCCAAGACACAGATTTATTGTTTCTGGTTCAGGCTGATAACGAATATGCCAACTTAAATGACAATCCCTACCTGCTGCCGGCAGCTCCGCGCCGGAAAGGCTCGGAGCTGTTAGTGCCCGTGGAGGCAGTGGTCAAGGCCCTTGGCTTTCGGGTCCAGTGGGACGGCTCAACCGCTTTCATCATTACCCGGGTCGAGCAAGTGCAGTTATCCCAGCGGGAAAAACTTTTGGTAGGGATGTGGTCAAACACCAAGTTCTTTGGCGATATGTATGATGCTGTTACGGGACTGCCCGTGACCAGCTCCTACAGCGGCAGGTGGTACTTGTTCAGGGAGGACGGAAGCTATTGGTACATCATTACCGGTTCGGGGCCGATTATCAGCGGCACTGTTTTCGAGAAGGGGAAGTACCGGCTTGATGGAGATGAATTGGTCTTGTATTCCATCCGCTCCAGCTGGTACCCCGATCTCTCCCGTTCCAACCAGACGCCAGGCTATATAGACAAACCGGAAGCAGATCAAAGGCTATCTATAGAAATTGGAGACCTGGATAAGATTTGGATAGACGGCTCCTGTTTTTATCTGCACAAAGAATATCAGGAACCCGAAGGGTAAATGCCAGCCTCCGGTTGGCATATGTTATTTTTTCCCATGGAATTAATTTTGGCTTGGTTTGACAATATTCCTTTGCTAAAATTTGATTTGAATACCAGGGAGGGGAGAAAGCTTTGCGTAACTTTATCTCGCTCATTGCTGTGCTTCTTGTTTTTGCAGGCTTTCTGCCTGCCCACGCCCAGGAACCTTGGCTCAATGCCTCCGCGGCCATCGTCATTGACGCCGCCACGGGGACGGAGATCCTGGGCAGGAATGCCGACACCATAATGTACCCCGCCAGCACCACCAAGATCATGACCGCCCTCTTGGCCGTGGAGCATGGCGATTTGGATGAGACCGTGAGGATTGGCCAAGAGGTAAACATGATCGCCTGGGACAGCAGTCGCGCCCATTTGCAGCCCGGAGATGCCATCAGCCTCCGGGATTTGCTCTATGGCATGATGCTGGCTTCGGGCAACGACGCTGCCTACGCCGTGGCGGTGCATATTGCCAGGCTCGCCGATTCCGAGCTCTCGGAGGCCGCCGCCCTGGAAGAATTTGCCCGGATGATGAATGAGCGGGCCCGGGAAGTGGGAGCAGTTAACACTAATTTTGCCAATCCCGACGGGTATCCCCATCCCCATCATTACACCACTGCCCGGGACCTGGCCCTGATCATGGCCGAGGCCATGGGGCGCCCGGAGTTTCGGGAAATAGTGCAAACGGCCGATTACCGCCCCCGAACATGGCGGGGGGCGAAGGTCAGGGCCTGGAGCAACGGCAACTACCTGATCCAACGGGATTCCGGCTTTTTCTACGCTAAGGCAACCGGCGGCAAGACGGGTTATACCGTCCCGGCGGGCTTTACCATGGTGGCCACCGCCGGGGAAGGTGATTTGGAACTGGTGGCTGTGGCTCTGAACACCGATGCCGATGGGCGCTGGCTGGACACCGTCAATTTATTGGAGTACGGCTTTGAGAATTACACCCCTCCCGAGGCAGAAACAGCGGAAGTCAAGTTTGCCCAGGTGCCTCTCCTGGCCAGCAAGGCAGAAGGCGAGGAGGCCCCAGTGCAGCAAGCGGCTGTCCCTCCCTGGCTGGAGGCGCTGGTCAACTTCCTGGTGCGACATCGGGGACGCTGGTATTATCCCCTCTAGGTAGACAATAAAAAGTCAGCGACTATACTAGTACCTGGAGGGAGATAAAATGAAGACAAATAGTTCATATCCTGTGGACTTTAAGCTAACTCTTGTTCTGGAATATTTGCGCGGCCAATCTGGTCCCAATCGGCTTTCCTTTGCTGACGTTTCAAACAAGCATAATGTCCACAGGAGTCTTTTGCACAGATGGGTACAGGCCTATCAGCAACATGGCGTAGCTGGACTAGAAAGCAAGCGCGGGAAAGCAACGGGGCCTAATAAGGGGCGTCCCAAGAAGTTCTCTAATCCCGATGAGCAAAGAATACATGAGTTAGAAGCCGAGGTGGCTATCTTAAAAAAGTTGATAGAGCTCAGAGGGGGGCGTTAAGCAAGAGAAGCAAGGTAATTGAATACACCGGCATTAAAGAGTTAAGTAGCACTAATGCAAGCTACACCGTTGACTTGCTATGCCAGCTCACCGGCGTAAGTAGATCTGGATACTACAAATGGCTAAAACGATCCAGGACTCTAACCGATGCTGACATTGAAGAACTCAAACTAAAGGATAAAATCTCTGAATGCTATATGAAATCGCGATGTACTTATGGCCTACCAAGAATTAAATTGTGGCTTAGGGCCAGGGGAATAATTGTGAACCATAAAAGGATATATAGGCTTATGAAGGAACTTAACATCCGTGCAATAATACGCAGGAAGCGGAAAAAGCTACCTAAAGTTCCGGAGGCCATTATTGCAGAGAATATCCTGAACAGGGACTTCGCAGCTTCTGCTCCTAACCAAAAATGGGTTGCCGATGTAACTCAGCTGCGCTTTGGATGGAAGCCGTTGTATTTGTGCACGATACTTGATCTGTTTAACAATGAAGTAGTCGCATATACGGTAGGCAACCAGAATAGCGCTGAATTTGTAATAGGTACCTTCAAGCACGCTATTGCTGGTAAGAAGATAGAGAAGCTTATATTCCATAGTGATAGAGGCGCCAACTTTACATCGAAAAGGTTCCAAGAAACACTGTTGGAATACGGGATCGAGCCAAGCATGTCGAGAACGGGTAACTGCTGGGATAATGCTTGCATAGAGTCTTTTTTTAGCCATCTGAAAGCGGAAACCTTCTACCTGGAGAACTTGCAGACAGAAGCCGAGATTAGGAAAGCGATCTCCAGATACATACATTGGTACAATAATGAACGTATTCAACTGAAACTAGGTAGCAGCCCGGTTGCATACCGCCGCAGAAACGCAGCATAGTGTTGCAGATATTTATTTGTCTACTTGACAGGGGTAAGTCCACGCTTCTCCTTGTCGTGCGACATCAGGGACGTTTCTCCCTGTCGCAACCCTTAGAGTTTCCACGGCGGCATGTCTTTTATTAGTTCCGCCTATCCTTTGCGGCAGATAGGCAGTCCCTGTGCGACAAACTGTAACGTCCCTGCTGTCGCGTTGTGCGACAAACTGAAACGTCCCTGCTGTCGCGGCTTGACTTGTTGGTCCCGGTGCAGTATTATATGGTAAATTCATATTGTAAAAGGCTGTGAAGGGGAGGAGTAAGGCACCCGCTGCCGGTTTAGAGAGGAGAACCCAGGCTGAAAGTTCTCCCGGCATGGAGTCTGAAGGTCGCCCTGGAGCCAGCGCGTTTTTGCGCCGGGTTTCCCGTTATCAAATGAGCCGGGCTCTTTGGCCCGGGAATTAAGGTGGTACCGCGAGCACTTCGCCCTTATGGGTGAAGTGCTCTTTCTTTTAATGCTAAGGAGGGATAGTTATGGATAAATTGAGCACTGCATACAATCCCGGCGAGATTGAAGAGAGGATTAGCGAGTTTTGGGAGGGAATGTTCGTCGCTCCCCACAATCCCCAAGGGGAGACTTTTTCCATCGTCATGCCGCCGCCCAATGTCACCGGCGCCCTGCACATGGGCCATGCCCTGGACTGCACCCTCCAGGATGCCCTCACCCGCTGGAAGCGGATGCAAGGCTATGCAACCCTGTGGCTGCCCGGCACCGACCATGCCGGGATTGCAACCCAGATCAAGGTGGAAGAGAAGCTGCGGCAGGAAGGACTCAGCCGCCACGACTTGGGACGAGAGAAGTTCATAGCGCAGGTGTGGAAGTGGAAGGATGAGTACCACAGCAGAATCGTCCACCAGCTTCAGAAGATGGGGATTTCCTGTGACTGGAGCCGGGAGCGCTTTACCCTGGACGAGGGCTGTTCCCGGGCGGTACGGGAAGTGTTTGTGCGCCTGTATGAAAAGGGCCTGATCTATCGGGGGGAATACATCGTCAACTGGTGCCCCCGTTGCCAAACTGCCCTTTCGGATATTGAGGTGGAGCATAAAGAAAGCGATTCCCACTTCTGGCATATCCGGTATCCCCTGGCTGACGGCAGCGGCCACATTGTCATCGCCACCACCCGCCCCGAGACCATGTTGGGGGATACCGCTGTGGCGGTACATCCCCAGGATGAGCGCTACAAAAAATTAGTAGGGCAGGAGTTGGTATTGCCCATCGCTGGCCGCCGCATTCCCATCATCGCCGATGAGCATGTCGACCCGGGATTCGGCACCGGGGCGGTTAAGGTTACCCCTGCCCACGATCCCAATGACTTTGAGATTGGCCTCCGTCATGACCTGCCCCATGTGGTGGTTATTGATACTACGGGTAAGATGACGGCTGCGGCTGGTAAATATGTTGGGAAGGAGCGCTACCAGTGTCGGCGGGAGTTGGTGGCTGAGCTGGAAGAACAGGGCTTCCTGGTCCAGGTCCAGGACCATCAGCATGCCGCCGGCCATTGTCAGCGCTGCGCCACTGTGGTAGAGCCCTTGGTTTCTACGCAGTGGTTTGTCAAGATGAAACCCTTGGCAGAACCGGCCATTGCCGCCGTCCGCCAGGGGGATGTGGAATTCTTCCCTGATCGCTTTGCCAAGACATATTTTAACTGGATGGAGAATATCCGGGATTGGTGTATCTCCCGGCAGCTTTGGTGGGGGCACCGGATTCCGGCCTGGTATTGCCCCTGCGGGGAGACCATTGTCTCAGTGGAGGATCCCCAGGCTTGCCCCAAATGCGGCGGTCAGGAGCTGATTCAGGACGAAGACGTGTTGGATACATGGTTCAGCTCGGCCCTGTGGCCCTTCTCCACCATGGGCTGGCCCGAGCAGACCGGTGACTTGCAGAATTACTTTCCCACCAGCGTTTTGATTACCGGGTACGACATAATCTTTTTCTGGGTGGCCCGGATGATCTTCTCTTCCCTGGAGTTCACCGGCCAGGTGCCTTTTAAGCATGTCTACATCCACGGTTTGATTCGGGATGAGTTGGGGCGCAAGATGAGCAAGTCCCTGGGTAACGGCGTGGATCCCCTGGACATTATTGAGGAATATGGCGCCGATACCCTGCGCTTCACCCTGCTCACCGGCGCTGCTCCCGGCAACGACATCCGCTTCCAGCAGGATAAGGTGGAGGCCAGCCGCAACTTTGCCAACAAGATATGGAACGCTGCCCGCTTTGTCCTGATGAACTTGGAAGGGGATCCCGGTCCCATAAATCCCGCCGTCTTGGACCTGCCCGCCCGCTGGATTCTGGAGCGCTATAACCAGACCATTGCGGCGGTCACTGCCAATCTCGACAAGTATGAGGTGGGAGAAGCTGTTCGGGAAATCTATGAGTTCCTGTGGAACGAATTCTGCGACTGGTACATCGAGGCTGCCAAGTTGGGCCTCACCGATCCTCAGCGTAAAAGCATGACCCGGGCTGTCCTTAAACACGTGCTGCTGGGGGCTTTGCAGCTCCTCCATCCCATGATGCCCTTTATTACCGAGGAAATCTGGCAGCAACTGGAGGAGGGCTCCATCGCCCTGTCCCGGTGGCCGGAGCCCCGAGGGGATTATGACGGCACTCCCTTTGAAACCGTCAGGGAATTGGTGCGGGCCGTGCGCAATATTCGCAGCGAGTTGAACATTAATCCCGGCAAGAAGATTCCGGCCTGGCTCTATGTGGATTCAGACCAAGACTATGCCCAACTGGCACCCTGGGTTTGCCATTTGGCCCGGGCCTCGGAGTTTAAGGTATTCGTCCGGGCGGAGAAGCCCCGGGAGGCCGTGGGCCGCACCCTGGCCTTTGGCGAACTCCTGGTGCCCCTGGCCGGCGTCATCGATATCGGCCAGGAAGTACAGCGCCTGGAAAAAGAAATTGCCCAATTGGACTTTGAAGTGCAGCGACTGGAGAAGAAGCTGAGCAATCCCGGTTTTGTCAACAAAGCTCCCCGGGAAGTGGTGGAGGGAGAACGGGAAAAACTAGCTTACTACCAGAATAAGCGCGCCCTGGTTCAAAAGCGGATTGCCGAGCTGAGGGGAGAATAGCGATGACAGCCCTGGCCTGGCTGGAGGGGCTACCCAGATTCAGCGTCGTCAAGTACAATTTGTACCGGACTTGGCTGTTGCTGTCGACCTTGGTGCCGGATTTTGCCGAGTTCGACATCTACTTTATCACCGGCACCAAGGGCAAGGGGACGGTGGCAGCCAGCACGGCGGCCATCCTCCGGGCCGCAGGTATCTCCACGGGGCTGGTGACTTCGCCCCATCTCATCAGTCCCCGGGAGCGGGTGAATCTCAATGGATCCGATATCTCCACCGAGGAGCTGGAGGAGTGCCTGGGCCGGGTGAAGAGGGGACTGCTGCCCCTGGCGGGTGGGCAGGGAGAGTGGATATTCTCGGAAGTGCTCTTGGTCGCCGCCCTCCTCTGGTTTCGGGAGCGGGGGGCCAACACCGTGGTGCTGGAAGCGGGGCTGGGGGGAAGGCTGGATCCCGGCAATGTCTTCCGGCGGCCCCGGGCCACCTGTATCACCTCGGTGGCCCGGGAACATGCCGGCATCTTGGGAGAGACCCTGGCGGAAATTGCCGCCGAGAAGGCGGGGATCGTCAAGCCGAAGACCCCCCTGATTACCGCCGCCGAAGGTGAGGCCCTGGCGGTGATTAGCCGCAGGGCGGAGCACTTTGGGGCGCCCCTTTTCCGGCATGGGGTGGAGTTTCAGTGGCAGGACGGCTCGCCGGTGCGACTGCGCCTGCCCGAGCGAAGCCTGTCTTTTCAGGCAAAACCCGAAACCCCGGCAACCCAGGTCAATAAAGCCATGGCCGCCTGCATGGCCTCCCTGGACAAGCGGGTGGGGGACGAGGCAATTATTCAGGGGATTTTGGCGCCGGGACTTCCGGGCCGGTTTGAAATCCATCCCGGCTCACCCACCCTGGTTCTGGACGTGGCCCACACCCCGGAAGCGGTGGCCAACCTGGTCCAGGGAGTGGAAAAGTTCTTTCCCGGCAAGCGGGTGGCCTATGTGGCGGGCTTCCTGGCCGATAAGGCGGCGGAGGCCATGCTCAGGGGGATGGCATCGGGGAACAAGGTGTACTGCGCTCCGGTTCAGGACAGCCGCAGCTTTGATGTGGCGGGAATCGACATCCCGGGGGTGAGAAGCGCCCCCTCCATCGCCGCCGCCATGGGTGAAGCAGCCGCCGGGGTCGATGTCCTCTGCGTCACTGGTTCTTTTTCTGCGGTGCGGGAGGCAAAGGCCGTGTTGTCAAGGGAGTTCTAGTTTGCTAGAATGAGTGGGAATGAGGAAGGGTGAGGCAGATGGGCAATCGCATCGTCGAATTCAGCCGCGGCTCAAAGTTTTACTATGAACTGGGCAATTACTACTATTATAAGAACAATCTGGACCGGGCACTGGCCTACTATCAGCGGGCCCTTGCTGTGGATCCCGCCAACCCGGTCAACTATTTTAATGTCGCCTGCCTGCTCAGCGAGTTGGGCAAGTACCGGGAGTCCATCTCCCTCTTTAAGAAGGTAACGGAAATGGACAGCAGCATCAGTGAATCCTGGTTCTGGCTGGCCATGAACCACGGCCAGCTCCGGCAGTACAAAGAGGCGTGTCGCTATCTGCGCAAGTATTTGGAGCAGGAACCCGAGGGCGATTACAGTTGGCAGGCCGAAGAGATTCTGGAGTACCTGCGCTCGGATTTGCCCATGCTCAGCCCCAGACAGCGCATGATGATTGACTGCCTCTGCACCAGCGGCATCGACCTGGTCAGCCAGGGCAGGCTGCAGGAAGCCGTTAAGTGCTTTGCCCGGGCCAGCGCCATCGAGCCCGAGATGGCTGCGCCTAAGAACAATCTCGCCCTCTCGTGGTTCTACCTGGGCGATATGGGTAAGGCCCTGGAGTTGACCTGGGAAATCCTGGACTCAGAACCCAATAATGTCTTTGCCAACTGCAACCTCTGTACCTTTTACTTCATCTTAAATGACCAGCTCTCCCTGCGCCGGCAAGTTCGGGTTCTGGACACCCTCTGGAGCGATGATCCCGACGAGATGTTAAAGCTGGGCACCACTTACGGGCTCCTGGGCCTGGACCGCAAGGCCCTGGATGCCTTCCGACACCTGCACGGACTTGGCTACAGGAGTTTTGAGCTCCTCTTGCTCCTGGGCATCGCCTACTTTAATTGTAAGTATTTTTCCCAGGCTGCCAAAGTTTTTGAACGGGTCAACGCCCTGGAGCCGGATAACCCCTACGGAATATACCGCATCCTCTGCACCGATCCCCCGGGGATTAAGCTGCCCTACCACCTGCAGGTGCCCCAGCAAGCAATTGCCGGCATCCTCGGCACCGAGTCGGTGGAGGCCCATTTGCAGGAGTTAAAATCCAGCCCCGACCTGTGGCCGCAGCTCATATGGCTGGTGCGCCACGGCAACGCCTCTGCCCGCAAGACCATCCTTGAGACCATCGGCGCACTCCGGCACCTGCCCCTGACCGAGCAAGTCGCCGCATTGGTCTGGGATGAAAGCATGGACAGCCACGGCCGGCGAACGATCTACGCCCATTTGGTGCGGCAGGGGTTTCCCGTGCTGGAAGAGCGTTTTTGGAACCGGGGACGCTTTTCCCACAACCGCGCCCGAGTATTGGCCGGGGCGCTGGCTGATCTGGCCCAGGCCGGCCACGACTACGATGTTCTGTACAGCGCCTACACCGCCTGGTCAGTATTTTGCCGCCGGAAGAACAAGCGAATCAGGGACGTAGAGTTGTGGCGGGCGGCGCTATTCCTCATGGTCTCCGGTCTGGACCAGCTGGAAGCTGTTGCAGGCAAGTTCGCCCTCGCTCCGGTTAGCCTGCGTAGGGCTGTGGCGGAGTTCTCCTTTTTTACCCTCTAAGAGATTGAGGCCTTGACGGCCTCTTTTTTTTGCCTGGATTGGGCGGCGTATTTTTTCTGGGAAATGAATATGTTTTAGCGGGGGGATGGAATAGTGGCCAATCTGGACTGCGGATTTAAAGCCGGCAAAATCTATGTTAACGAGCCCCGCAGGCTTTCGCTGCCGCGAAAACTGCCGCTGGGCAATGGTTGGCGGGGGTTGGTGCTCATCGGGGCTGGGGTGCTCCTATATCTGGAAATTTGGGAGCTCAGCCTCTTGACCTTTGCCCTTGCCGTGTTCTGGAGCCTGCTGGCGGGCATAATAATAAAATGGCGGCGGATTCTGGTGCGGCAGCGGGTGCTCCTCTTGCTCCGCCGGGGCATGGTTTCGGAAGCCCTTGCCCTGTGGGGAGAACCAGAGCCAGGGAGTCTGGTATGGTGGCGGCACTTGATTGCCCTCTTTAAAGCCGGAGACTGGCGGGAAGCTACCCGGCGCCTGGAAGCGGTGGAAGCGGGTAAGGAGAGGGATTATCTCTTGGCTGCTGCGTACCTGGGGCAAAACCTGCCGGTCCGGGCCCTGGCCCTCTGTCCGCCCAAACCCCAGGGAAAGTGGCGGCTCCTCAAGGCCCAGGCCTATTTTCAGCTGGGGGAATGGAAGAAGGTCCTTGGCGTTCTTCGGGGCGGGGGGCGGCTGGATGAGAACCAGGCCCTGGAGTGGGCCTGGCTCAAGGGCGCCAGCTATTACTTCCTGGAACAGTATAAGCCGGCCGTCAAGCTCCTGGGCCAGGTGGCGGCGCAGAAGCAGGAGGCGTATGCCCGGTCGGAAGCCTGGCTGCGAGATGCCATTGCCAAGTTGGATAAGGAGGAATGAGGATGAAGAAGGTTGTCCTTTTGCTGATCCTTGCGCTCCTGGTGGGCGGGTGCACTGCCGACACCGTTGCCCCTGCTTCCAAGAAATTGCCTATCTACTCGGTGGCCAGGGAGGACAATAAGCTTTCAATATCCTTCGATGCAGCCTGGGGGACGGAATACACCCGGGATATTTTGGACATTCTGGACCAGTATGAAATAAAGACGACTTTTTTCGTGGTCCAGTTCTGGGTGGAAGATTACCCGGAAATGGCCCGGGAAATCGTCAACCGTGGCCACGAGTTGGGCAATCACTCGGCCACTCATCCCCAGATGGGAGACCTCTCGGCGGCGGAAATCGAGAGGGAGATCATGGCCACCCATGAGACCATCCGGGAGATAACCGGCTTTGAAGCCAAGCTGTTCCGCCCGCCCTTCGGCCACTACTCGGGACCAATGCTGGAGAAGATTGAGTCCCTGGGCTATTACACCATCCAATGGGATGTGGATTCCTTGGACTGGAAGGAGCGGGGGACGGAAGAGGTGGTCCAGCGGGTGACCCGATTGGCCGGGCCCGGTTCCATCGTGCTCTTTCATAACAATGCCAAGTACATCACCCAGGCGCTCCCCTTGATCCTGGAGGACTTTCGCCGGCGCAATCTGGAGGTGGTGCCCGTCTCGGAACTTATCTATTACGAAGATTACATCATCGATCATGAGGGCAGGCAACACCGGCGCCAGTAGTCTTGGCGGTAGGGTCGCACAGCAATGCGCCTGAAAAGCTGTGTATTTAAACAGGCTGCACGGGAAATGCAGCCTGTTTCTGTTGCCTTCCCCGGCCGGGCATGTTAAAATTTTTACGTATTTAAGTATAAGGAGGGATGGTTATTTGACGGGTAAAGTGCAAAGGATACCTGATGTTGTGATTCGCCGATTGCCAGTATACCTCCGCTACCTCCAGCAACTGCAGAACTATGACGTAGAAACGGTCTCTTCCCACCAAATTGGCCACGACCTCAACCTCAACCCCGCCCAGATTCGCAAGGACCTTTCAATTTTTGGGGATTTTGGCGTCAAGGGAATGGGATACCGGGTTTCTGAACTGGCTGCTAAGCTTTCCGCCATTTTGGGCTTGGACAAGGAAATCCCCATCGTCCTCATCGGCGTCGGTAATTTGGGCGCCGCCCTGTGCCGGTATAACCGCTATCAGCAGACCGCCACGAAAATTGTCGGCCTGTTTGACGGGCATCCTTCCAAGGTTGGCGAAGTTCACGGCTCTCTGGAGGTCAGGCCAATGGAAGAATTGGTGGATTTTGTCCGGGAAAATCAAATCAAGCTGGCAATTATTGCCGTTCCTGCCACTGCCGCTCAATCGGTTTGCGATGCCCTGGTCGCCTCCGGCATAAAAGCGATCCTGAACTTTGCGCCTGTGCTTCTCAATGTCCCCGATGGGGTGCGGGTTCAGAATTCTGATGTAACGGCTGAACTTCAGGCATTAGCATACTATTTATAAGACTTCATCTTTTGGGGGAGGGCAGGATTTCTTCTGTCATTAGCGAAGTTTATTCCTATAACCAGAGCATATCATGAGGAGGATTCGTGGTGGTACCTTACAGGCGCGAGCGGGATCTTCTCGGCGACAGGGAAGTTCCCCAGGATGTATACTATGGAATTCAGACTGCTCGGGCCCTGGAAAACTTTCCAATCACCGGCTACAAGCCCCATCGTGAGCTGGTGCTGGCCCTGGCCCATGTCAAAAAAGCCGCTGCCCAAGCCAATATCAAGGTCCAGCGACTCAATGCCACCACAGGCAATGCTATCGTTGCAGCCTGTGATGAAATTCTTGCAGGGAAGCTAATCGACCAATTTGTGGTGGATGTCATTCAGGGTGGAGCAGGTACCTCCCTGAATATGAACGCCAACGAAGTCATCGCCAACCGAGCCATCGAGCTCCTGGGCGGCAAAAAAGGAGAGTATATCCTGGTTTCGCCCAATACTCATGTCAACATGGCTCAGTCCACCAACGATGCCTTTCCCACCGCTATAAAGATTGCCGCCCTGAACCTTTCCAATTCCTTGGTGGAAGCCCTGACAGGGTTGGGACAAGCCCTGAGAGCCAAGGAGCAGGAATTTGACGGCATCATCAAGATGGGACGCACCCACCTGCAGGATGCGGTCCCCATTCGCTTGGGCCAGGAGTTTGGCGCCTGGGCTTGCGCCATTGCCAGGGATGTGGAGCGAGTTCAAACGGCGGCCCAGGGGCTGACCAGGATCAGCATGGGCGCCACCGCCGTGGGCACGGGCCTGAATGCAGATGTCGAATATATTGAATATGTCACCGAGTTGTTGGCGGAAAATACGGGACTGCCCCTGTCCCGCACCGAAAATATGGTGGACTCTACCCAGAACACCGATGTCTATGTCGCCCTTTCCGCCGCCCTGAGGATATGCGCCGTGAACCTCTCGAAAATGGCCAACGACTTGCGCCTGCTGGCCTCGGGTCCCAGGTGCGGTCTCAATGAGATAAACCTGCCGGCCATGCAGCCGGGGTCCTCAATCATGCCGGGTAAGGTCAATCCCGTAATGGCCGAGGTGGTAAACCAAGTTGCCTTCCAGGTCATGGGCAACGATTTGACGGTGACTTTGGCAGCCGAGGCCGGGCAACTGGAGCTCAACGTCATGGAGCCGGTCCTGACCTTTAACCTCCTTCAGTCTCTGGACATCCTGCGCAATGTGGCCACCGTCTTTACCGAGAAATGTGTCAGGGGAATCACTGCCAATGTCCAGCGTTGCCGTCAGATGGTGGAGCAGAGCGTGGGAATTATAACCGCCATCAACCCCCATGTGGGCTATGAAACTGCAACCCTCATCGCCAAGGAAGCGATTACCACCGGCCGGCCCATTCGCGAAATAGTTCTGGAACGCGGTATCCTAAGCGAAGAGGAGTTGGATATAATCCTTAACCCGCAGGAGATGACCAAACCGGGAATAGCCGGGGCTAACCTGCTAAAATAAATCGGGAAAAAGACAGTTCTTTTTCCTCTCAGCTGGAAAGTGCTAGTTATCACGAGAACAACAATTTTTTCCCACCCGGGAGCGCTGTTCTCACAATTACAAAGGGGTGATTTTACTTGAAGACAACCTTTTCTGGGGGTATTCATCCTGCCTATAACAAGGAATTGACTTCTGACAAGCCAATCGTGGACATGCCCCTGCCCCAGCGGGTGCGCCTGCTTTTAAAGCAGCACCTGGGCGCGCCTTGCAAGCCCTTGGTTGAAAAGGGCGACGTGGTTTCGGTGGGACAAAAGATTGCCGATACCGACGCATTTGTGGCGGCGCCGATAATCGCCAGCGTCGCCGGTGAAGTGGTGGCCGTCGATGACGAGGGCATTGATATCGTCACCGATCCCCAGCAGTCCCACTTTAGCGGCGAGGCCAAGAAGTATGAATCTCCCGCCGAATTGCGCCAGCTGATTCGCGAAGCGGGAATCGTTGGCCTGGGCGGTGCTACATTCCCTACCCATGTAAAGCTCAGCCCCCCCGAAGGCAAAGAAGTTCACACCTTGATTCTCAATGGAGCCGAGTGCGAACCCTATCTCACCACCGACCACCGGCTGATGGTGGAACATGGCCAAGAACTCATCGAAGGTATTAAGCTCTTACTCCAAGCCTGTGGCGCCAAGCAAGCCATCATCGGAATCGAGCAGAACAAACCCGACGCCATTGAGAATCTGACTGAGCTGACCCGGGAGTTTGATAATATTCGGGTGCACGGCGTTCCCGTGGTCTACCCCCAGGGCGGTGAGCGCCAGCTCATCAAGACCCTGACGGGGAAAGAAGTGCCGGTGGGCGGACTGCCCCTGGATTTGGGAATTGTGGTCAGCAATGTGGCCACCGCCGTGGCTGTACACCATGCAGTCAACCTGGGCAGACCCTTAATCGACAGGGTGGTCACCGTTTCGGGTAGGGGAATTGCCCGGCCCGGCAATGTCAGGGTCAGGTTTGGCACCCCCATAAAGGATCTCATAGAATTCTGCGGCGGCATGAGCGAGGACGCCGTCAAAGTGGTTAATGGCGGCCCCATGATGGGCAAAGCCCTGGCCAATCTCGACGTCCCCGTTACCAAGGGCACTTCCGGCATCCTGGTCTTCACCGAAGCCGAGGTGAGGACTTACGAAGAGCGGACCTGCATCCGCTGCGCTCGCTGTGTCGACGCCTGCCCTCAAAAGCTGTTGCCCAACTACCTGGCCCTCTACTCGCGCAAAACCATGTACAACGATGCCGAAGCCATTCATCTGTTTAACTGCATCGAATGCGGCTGCTGTTCCTATGTGTGCCCGTCCAGGATTCCCCTTGTCCACTATATCCAAAAGGCCAAGAATGAAATCAATAGCCGGCGGCGGCGCAAGTAGGCAAGAAAGGGAGGGGATGCGATATGAGTAAAAAATTTATAGTAGGACCTTCACCGCATATTTTAGGAGCAAAATCCGTCAGCAGCATCATGTGGGATGTGGTTATCTCCTTGATTCCCGTGACGCTTGTGGCGATTCTGTTCTTCGGGGTCAGCGCCCTGATGGTCTTGGCGGCTTCGACCCTGTCGGCAATGCTCTTTGAAGCTTTGGTGCTGACGCTGGGCGCCAAGAAATTTGACCCCAAATTCTTGCTGAGTGACGGCAGTGCAGCAGTGACGGGTCTCTTAGTTGGCTTGATCTTACCGCCTGCGGCGCCAATCTGGCTTGCCATCATTGCCAGCGCCACAGCTATCCTGTTGGCCAAGCACGCCTTTGGCGGTATCGGCAACAACATCTTTAACCCGGCTCTGGTGGGGCGGGCCTTGGTCTTTATGTCCTGGCCGGTCATCATGACCCGGTGGCACCTGCCCCTGGGAGTTGAGAACTGGTTTACCCGCTTGGGTGCCGATGTGGCCACCGGCGCTACTCCCCTGGGGGGTGCCGACGCGACCCTGCTGGAGATGTTCCTGGGCAATATTGGCGGCTCCCTGGGTGAGACTTCCGCCGTCGCCATCCTCTTGGGGGGAATCTACCTCTTCCTCAAGGGGCATATCGACTGGCGGATTCCCGGAGGCTATATCGGCACTGCTGCGATATTTGCCTTGGTCACCAATCAGTTTAGCCTGGAGGCGGTTGCCTTCCACCTCTTGGCCGGGGGCTTGCTCTTTGCAGCCGTCTTCATGGCCACCGATATGGTCACATCGCCCACCACCAAGACGGGCCGTCTCCTCTTTGGCATCGGCTGCGGCCTGGTGACCATGTTCATCCGCGTATATGCCAGCGCTCCCGAGGGCGTAACATATGCGATCTTGTTCATGAATGCCCTGGTTCCCTTGATTGATCGGTATACGGTTCCCAGAACCTTCGGGGAGGTGCGGAAATGAAAACATCGCTGAAAATGATCATTGTCCTGGGGTTGATTGCCGCCATCTCAGCAGGAGCCCTGGCCGGCGTCCACCTGTGGACAGCTCCCCTCATCGAAGAGAATGCCAGAATTCGCCTGCAACAGACCCTGGCCCAAGTCATTGACGCTGAAGAATTTGTCGAGCAGGAGGGTGCAGAATTCCCCCTCTGGCATGCCATGAAGGGCGGCAACCTTGTGGGCTATGTGGTCAGGCTGGTAGGGCAGGGTTACAGCTCTGCCGGGATTGACCTCCTCATAGGCCTGGATACCGAAGCCAAGGTGCAGGGCGTCCATGTCTTCAGCCATTCGGAAACTCCCGGGCTGGGCGATCGGGTTGCCGGCGAAGACTTTCTCGCCCAGTTCAAAGGCAAGGGCCTGGAAGATCCCATCGCCTCGGGCACCGATGTCGATGCCATCTCCGGCGCCACATCTTCCTCCATGGCCGTCATCGGCAGTGTCCGCCGGGCCGTTCAGTTCATCGGCGCCTATGCTGGCTTGGTGGAGGAGACCACCCTGGACTTTGCCCAGATTCCCGACGGCGTCTATACCGGCAGCGGCCGCGGTTTTGGCGGAGAGATCACTGTTGAGGTTACCTTTGCCGGCGGTCAGCTGACAGATCTCAAAGTGCTCAGCCATTCGGAAACTTCGGGCATATCCGACCCTGCCTTTGCCCAGATTCCCAAGGCCATTAAAGAACAGCAGACTGTAGATGTGGACGCTGTTTCCGGCGCCACCATGTCATCTGAAGGCATAAAGGATGCAGTTCGCAACGCCCTGGCTGAGTTTGGAGGCGACGGTCCAGCCGATACTCCCATCGACATCACCACCTTACTGCCAGGAAAATACCTGGGTAAAGCCAAAGGTTTTATGGATGATATCAGCGTTGAAGTCATCGTTGTCAGCGGCAGGATAGAGGAAATTAAAGTCCTCAGTCATGACGACACCCAGGATATTGCCGAACCTGCCTTTGCCAGCTTAATTGATGTCCTCATCGAGGCTCAGGACTTTGAAGTTGATCTGGTCAGCGGCGCCACCTATTCCAGCCAGGGCTTGATCGATGCCGTAAAGAACGCCCTGCGCTCTGAGGTCATCTTGGACATTTCCGCCCTTGCCGACGGCTCCTATTCCGGCGAGGCCGAAGGATTCAGCGGCCTCCTCCAGGTGAGCTTTATGGTGGCGGGAGGCAGGATCGAGTCCATGAAGGTCGAGGCCCATAACGACACCCCCGATATTGCAGAGCCGGCTTTCAACCAGTTGCTCGACGCCATCATCGGCGGTCAGACCTTGGAAGTTGACCTGGTCAGCGGCGCCACCTACTCCAGCCAAGGCCTGCTGGATGCCATTAAGGAAGCCATTAAGAATGGTCCTGCTTTGGACGTATCGGCTATCCCCGATGGAGTCTATACCGGCACCGGTCAGGGTCTCTTTGGCCCAATGAAGGTTGAGGTGACCATGGCCGGCGGAGTGATTGAGGAAATAACCGTTCTCGAACACAGCGATACCCCCGAGTATGCCGCCGACGCCTTCACCCTGATCAATCTGATCAAGGAAAGGCAAACCCTGGATGTTGACGCGGTCAGCGGCGCAACGGGGTCCAGCACAGGTCTGTTAGAAGCCATTGAAGCAGCGCTCAAGGGCGCTGGCCAATAGGAGGTGGCATCAATGTCTGTTCTGCAAGAACTCAAGCGCGGAATTTTTACCGAGAATCCGACCTTCCGGCTGGTGTTGGGGATGTGTCCTACCCTGGCTGTAACCACTCTGGCCATCAACGGCGTCGGTATGGGCTTGGCCACTGCAGCTGTTCTGATCTGCTCTAACATCGCTGTCTCTGCCCTCCGGGATTACATTCCCTCCCAGGTGCGTATTCCCAGCTATGTGGTAATCATCGCCGCCTTTGTCACCATAGTCTCCATGCTCCTGGAAGCCTTTGCCTATCCCCTCTTCGAGGCCTTGGGAATCTTCCTTCCCCTGATAGTGGTCAACTGCATCATCCTGGGACGGGCAGAAGCCTACGCTTCCAAGCACTCTGTGTTCAAGTCCGCCCTGGACGGCCTGGGCGTCGGATTGGGCTTTACCCTCAGCCTGACCGTGTTGGGGGCCATTCGGGAATTCCTGGGTGCAGGTACCGTCTTCGGCCTTCAGATATTGGGGGAAAACGCCGACATGGCCACGATATTTTCCCTGCCCCCCGGCGCCTTCATTACCCTGGGGCTGATGATGGCCCTGATTAATTATCTTACCGCCCGCCGCGGCAAGCTCTCCATTGCCCGCAGAAACCCGGCAGTGGCCAAGAGGGAGGGTTAAGCAATGGAATTGGTGATGATTTTCTTTGGCGCTATCTTCTTCAACAACTTCGTCCTCAATCGTTTCTTGGGGATCTGCCCCTTCCTGGGCGTGTCCAAGCGGATTGAGACTTCGGTGGGCATGGGCATGGCTGTAGCCTTTGTCATGACCCTGGCCTCGGTCATTACCTGGCTGCTCCAGGGCTTGCTGCTGGACAGGTTGGGGCTGGGTTATCTGCAGACCCTGACCTTTATCCTGGTCATCGCCGCCCTGGTCCAGTTTGTCGAGCTGTTCATGCAGAAGGTCAGTCCCACCCTGCACAAGGCTTTGGGGGTGTACCTGCCCCTGATAACTACCAACTGTGCGATTTTGGGGATTGCCATTCTCAACATCGACTTTGAGTACAATCTCATGGAGACCATTATCCATTCCCTGGGTGCGGCCATCGGCTTTACCCTGGCCCTGGTCATCCTGGCCGGAATTCGTGAAAAGTTAGAAATCAACGATGTTCCAGATGCCTTAGCCGGAGTTCCCATCGCCCTCATTACCGCTGGGATTCTGGCCATGGCCTTCTCGGGCTTCGTCCTATAGGGGGTAGGAGATGATGGCTATACTTGTCCCCGTTCTCAGTTTGACCGCCCTTGCAGTCCTCTTTGCCGGTATCCTGGCCTGGGCGGATAAAGTCTTCAGCATTGAAAAAGATGCCAAGGTGGAAGAGATCATCGCGGTTCTGCCCGGCGCCAATTGTGGGGCTTGCGGCTATGCCGGCTGCGCTGCCTTTGCCGAAGCCGTGGCCAAGGGCGAGGCGCCTGTAAACGGCTGCCCCGTGGGGCGGCAGAAGGTGGCTGATCAGATCAGCGAAATAATGGGCGTAAATTGCCAGGGGGAAAAGGAGTGCTCCACTGCCAGCCTGGTATGCCAGGGCAGCGACGATGTGGCCAAGACCAAGATGGTCTACCACGGAATCCAGGATTGCAGGGCGGCCATCTTGCTTGACGGCGGCGACAAAACTTGTCCCTATGGCTGCTTAGGCTTGGGTACCTGCGTGCGGGTCTGCCCCTTCGACGCCATCTCCATGGGGGATAACGGGCTTCCCGTCATCGATCAGGAACTGTGCACCGGCTGCAACAAGTGCCGGGATGCCTGTCCCAAAGGGGTAATCAGGATGACTCCTGATTTTACCCCGGTTCTGGTGGCATGCAATTCCCACGCCAAGGGAGCCGAAGTCCTCAAGGCATGTAAGGTGGGGTGTATTGCCTGCGGCAAGTGCGCCAAGGTCTGTCCTGCCGACGCCATTTCTATGGTGGACAATCTAGCGATAATCGATCCCCACAAATGCACCGATTGCGGAGCCTGTATCGAGGCTTGTCCCACAAATGCAATTGTGAGGGCCTGAAATTGGGGCGGCGCCTGTCTTTGACAGGCGCTACCTCTTCATCTTTATATTGGGGTGATGTCCCATGAATATCCGCTGGGTGTTTTTATTTTTCCTGCTGGTGTTCTGGCTCCTGGTGGCGGGCCCATCCATCCAGGGTATGGCAGTGGGCCTGGTCGCCATTGCCTTTGTAATCTGGTTCAATCGCGATCTGCTGGACGGTGTCGTGGCGACAAAGGCCTTCAGAGTGAAGAATTTCGCCATCCTCCTGGGCTTTGTCTTCTCCCTGCTCTGGCAAATTGTTCTGGCCAATATTCAAGTGGCCAAGCTGGTCCTCAGTCCCAAGTTACCCCTGCAGCCGGCGGTGGTTACGTTTAATCCCGGCCTTCGCACCGATTTGGGCAAGACGATTTTGGCCAATGCCATTACCCTCACTCCCGGCACCCTGACCATCGATGTCGAAGGCGATGTCTTTACCGTCCACGCCCTAACCCTGGCAGCCGCCCAGGCGGTAGTGGAATGGCCTTTGATTGACTCGTTGCGCAGAATGGAGGAAAACTCATGATCCAGGCCGAATTCTATATAGGTGTCTGTATCGCCCTGGTGGCTCTGATCTTTGCCTGCATGGGCAGGGCGATGATTGGCCCTTCGGCCATTGACCGCCTGCTGGCCATCAATATCATAGGGACCAAGACGGTTGCAATTATATCTCTCATTTCCTTTGCCTTTAATGAGACCTTCTTTCTGGACGTGGCTGTTGTCTATGCATTGATCAGCTTTTTGATGACCATCGGGGTTGCCAAATACTTGGAGAAAGGTGATCTCTCCTAAGGGGTGAAGATTTGTGGGGCTGGTGGATGTTGCGGTAATGTTCCTGATGCTTGCGGGCGTCTTCTTCTTTGGCGTGGGAACCCTGGGGCTGTGGCGTTTTCCCGATGTGTTTTGCCGTGCCCACGCCTCGACAAAATGCGATACCCTGGGCTGCGGCTTGGTGCTGCTGGGATTGGCAGTGCGGACGGGCTTTACCCTGACCAGCCTAAAGCTCGCCTTGATTGTAGGCTTTATTTGGCTGACCAATGCCACCGCCGCTCATGTAATCGGCAGAACTGCCTTCAAAGGGAATTATCCCAAGGTTGCCGGCACCGTTAAGTGGAATTACTCGGGCAGGGGGGAATGAGATGTTAGAAATACTCAATATCCTGCTCCTCCTCTTCTTGGTGGTTTGCGCCCTGGTGGTGGCCAGGACCAAGGATTTGCTCAGCGCCGTGGTGATATTTGCTGCCTACTCTTTGGTCATGGCAATTATCTGGCAGCAACTGGAGGCCCCGGACCTGGCCATTACCGAAGCGGCCATGGGAGCAGGGGTCACAACCCTCTTGCTGGTGGTGGTCATCAGCAAGACCAGGAGGCATGAAGGATGAGACTTGTCCTGACCAGCGTTATCATACTGCTTATCGGCGCCGTCCTGGTGCAGATGGTGGCGGAAATGCCGAGCTTCGGGAAGGCGGGCCCGGCCATCAATGAGGTCACCCGACATTACCAGGGAAAATCGGTGGAGGAGACCGGAGCAACGAATATTATCACTGCTATTATTCTGGATTATCGTGCCTATGATACCCTGGGCGAAGCTACTGTGCTCTTCGCCGGCATCGCCGCCGTCCTGGCCACCCTGACCTCCCATGGCGGCAAGAGGGAGGGATGAAGGTGCAGGGCATTGTATTGCAGACGGTGGTAAAGATCTTGTTGCCCTTTATTCAAATATACGGCTTTTATATTATCTTTCATGGTCATGTTTCCCCGGGGGGAGGATTTGCCGGAGGGGCGGTGTTGGCCGCTTCCTTTATCCTCTTCGCCCTGGCCAACGATGTGGAGGCGGGATTTGACAGGTTTCCCCGCCTGGCGGCAAAATGGCTGGAATCCCTGGGGGGATTGTGCTTTATCTTGCTGGGAGCGGTGGGAATTCTCCGGGGCGCCGAGTACCTGGCCAATATTCCCCAATGGCTGGGGAGAGCTGGAGATCTCTTCAGCGCCGGGATAATTCCCCTCCTGACCCTGGCAGTGGGAATCAAGGTTTGCAGCACTGTGGTTACCCTCTTTTACAATTTACTGGAGGATGGCAGCCATGATGGCAAAATTAATTGACAATCTGCACTTCCTCACCGCCATAATCCTCTTTTTGTCAGGCTTTCATACCATGCTCACCCATTCCAATCTCATCAAGAAGGTCATCGGCATGAACATCATGGAGACCGGTATCTTTCTCTTCTTTATCGCAGCGGGCTATGTCGAAGGGGGCGCTGCCCCCCTGGTCAAAGGGGGAGCGGAGGGCTATGTCAATCCTCTGCCCTCGGCGCTGATCCTCACCGGGATTGTGGTCAGCGTCAGCCTGACAGCCTTTGCCCTTGCCCTGATCGTCAAGCTGTATAATTACTATGGCACCGTGGATGCCGATGAAATAATGCGGATAAGGGGACAGGGCAAATGAGACATTTTCCGATTCTGACTGTCGTCCTCTTTTTGGGCTCGTCCTTTTTGCTCCCCCTTCTGGGCGGCAAAAGGAAGAAATTTGCCGGATGGTTTGCCTTGGCTGTGGCTTTCCTGGCCTTGGCCCTGGCGGCAGGTTCCGCTTGCCATATATTCGAGCAGGGCCCCTATAGTTATTATCCCGGCGGCCATGGTGCGCCCCTGGGCATCGAGCTGGCCGCCGACTGGATCACAGTGTTCATGCAGCTCACCATAAATTTGGTGGGCCTGATAATCCTGATCTACGGCCGGGCAAGCCTGGCGGAGGAAATCGGCATAAAGGCTGAGAAATGGTACTATTCGATTTTCTTCCTGCTCATGGCTGCCCTCAACGGTCTGGCCATGGCCTATGACCTCTTTAACATCTATGTCTTTACCGAAATCGGCACCCTGGCCGCTTGCGCCCTGGTGGCCATAAAGCCGCGGAAGTTATGCGTCGAGGCGGCGCTGAAGTACCTGATCCTCAGTACCTTAGGTTCCGGGTTGGTTCTTTTGGGCATAGGTTTGCTCTACATGGCTACCGGTTATTTGAATATCGGCGCCGTCGCCCGGGCGCTGCCCGGCGCCTTTGCCGCCTACCCCTGGAACGTCATCGTAGCCCTTTCCATGTTCATTGTGGGCTTCGGGATAAAATCAGCCCTCTTTCCCTTGCACCTGTGGTTACCCGACGCCCATTCCTCGGCGCCAACTCCTTCCAGCGCCATCCTTTCAGGCCTCGTCCTCAAGGCCTATGTCCTGGTACTAGCCAGGATAATCTTTCAGGTCTATGGAGTGGAACTCTTCTCCCGCGTGCCTATACCGGAGGTGGTCTTGCTCCTGGCCACCCTGGGGACCTTTGCCGGTTCCCTCCTGGCGATTGGACAAAGGGATATAAAGCGGATGCTGGCCTATTCCAGCGTCGCCCAGGTCAGCTATATATTCTTGGGGCTCGCTCTGGTGACAAAAAACGGCGTCGTCGGAGGCCTGCTCCACGTCTTCAACCATGCCGTAATGAAGGCAATGCTGTTCCTGGCGGCAGGGGCGCTGATACACAAGACGCAGATCAGGAAGATAGAGGACCTGGCCGGAATCGGCTATCGCATGCCTCTGACCATGGCTGTTTTCAGCATCGGAGCCTTGTCCATGGTGGGGATTCCCGGATTCAGCGGCTTTATCAGCAAATTTTACCTGGCTCTCGGCGCCCTGGATGCGGGAAAGCCCTTTTATGTAGCAGTGATCTTGCTGAGTAGTCTCCTCAACGCCGTTTACTATTTTCCCATTGTGGTTCGGGCCTTCTTTGGCCAGGGGCGGCGTAAATTTAACTGGGACGGCCTGTCCCGGGCCATGGTCCTGCCCATGGTGGTCCTGGCCGGACTTACCCTTATCTTTGGATTTTTGCCCGGCGGCTTGGTCAGCCTTGCCGAACTGGCTGCCGACGCATTGCTGAACTGATATTGGAGGCGATATCATGAACAATTATTTGCCCCTTTGGGCTACCTTAACGCCTATCCTGGCTACGATTCCCCTGCTTATAATCCAAAGGTTTTCGGCAAAGCTGAGGGATATCTTTGTCCAGCTGGTGACCGGGGCTACCGTACTTCTGGTGGCGCTGATCTTTCCCCACATTCGCAGCCACGGAACCATCGCCCTCGCCTTTCCGGGAGTCCTGCCCCCCTTTGGCATCTCCTTTCGGGTGGACATTCTGAGCTTTATCCTGGCCTTGATTGCGGCGGTTGTCTGGTTTTTGGCCTCGGTCTATGCCAAGGCATATATGGACCATGAGGGAGGCGGAAACAGGTTTTACCCCTTCCTGCTCTTGAGCCTGGGCGGCTGTCTGGGCGTGTTCCTCACCGGCGACTTCTTCAGCCTCTTTGTGTTTTTTGAGTTGATGTCTTTGGCCTCATATGTCTTGGTAATCCATGAGGAGAGCGAAGCCGCCATGGCTGCGGGATATAAGTACTTGATCCTCACCCTGATCGGCGGCCTGGCCCTGTTTTTTGGCATCGTCATCGCCTTTGAAGTGGCGGGTACCGTCGATATAGCTTCGGGCTTCCTCTTTTTCGAGGCCGATCGCCTGGCCTTCATCGCCTTTCTGGCCTTCTTGGTGGGGTTCGGCATGAAAATGGGGATCTTTCCCATGCACGTGTGGCTGCCCGATGCCCATCCCGTGGCGCCTTCGCCGGCCAGCGCCCTGCTTTCCGGGGTCATGCTCAAGACCGGCGCCTATGGCCTGATTCGGGTAATTTACAATGTCTATGGTCCCGAGCTGATCAAGGCCGCCGGTTGGGATACCATCCTGCTGGTTCTGGCGGCGATTACCATTTTTCTGGGTTCGGCGGTGGCCATCGCCCAAACCGATATCAAGCGGCGTCTGGCCTATTCCAGCATCGGCCAGATGGGCTATATCCTCTTAGGGCTGGCCTTGCTGACAGAAAACGGCTTGGTGGGGACCATCTTCCACATTTTCTCCCATGCCCTGATGAAGTCTACCCTGTTCCTGGCCGCCGGCGCCATCATCTACAAGACGGGGAAACGCAAGATCAGCGACCTGGGGGGCATTGGCTATCAAATGCCTGTCACCCTCATCTGTTTTACCGTGGCTTCCCTGGCGATGATTGGGATTCCACCTCTCAACGGATTTATCAGCAAGCTGGTCCTCTCCATGGGCGCCCTGGACGCCGGCAAGCCGGCCTTTGTCTTCCTGCTTATCCTCAGCAGTCTCATGAACGGGATATATTATTTGCCCATCATTATCAGTGCTTTCTTCGGCGTGGAAAGGGAAAAGCGCACATGGGGGCGGCCCTTTGCAGAACTGAAACTATCCATGTGGATCCCCATCGCTTTACTGGCCCTGGGCTGTCTGGTCTTTGGCCTGCTCCCCATCAATGCACCCCTGGCTTGGTCTGAAAGCGCTGCCAAGCTACTATTGGGTGTGGGAAAATGAGTGCCGGGACGTTGATGCTGGTGGCCGTCGCCCTGCCCCTTTTAGGAGGAATCCTGATCTGGTTGCTGCGGAAAGGTTCCGCCGCCCAGCTCGGCGTGGTCAACCTCTTTTTCACTTCTTTGAGCTTCAGCCTAGTGGCCCTGGCCTGGTTTGGCTTTGGCCGTCAGGTCGTGCAGGTACGGTTGCCGGGCTTCTTATACCTGGGCCTGAACTTTGAACTGACGGCCCTGACAGTGTTTTTTGCCCTGCTCTTTTCCGGCGCCTGGGTTGCCGCCTCCATTTACAGCCTCAAGTATATGGAGCACGAGGGGGCCCAGTGCCGCTTTTATTCCTTTTTGCTCTTGACCCTGACCGGCTGCCTGGGCGTCGTCCTGGCAGCTGATCTCATCACCTTATTCCTCTTTTTTGAAATGATGACTTTCTGCTCTTGGGTCCTGGTCATTCACAAAGAGGATGGCGCGGCCATGAGCGCCGGTAACCTCTACCTGTACCTGGGTGTGGTGGGCGGCCTGGTCCTGCTCATGGGGATTTTTCTCCTCTATAACGCCGTCGGCAGCGCGGCCTTTTCCGCAATCCCCCAGGCCGTGGCCGAAAACACCGGCTTGATGGTGGCCATGGCTATCTGTTTTATGGTCGGTTTCGGCATCAAGGCGGGGATGGTTCCCCTGCACATTTGGCTGCCCAAGGCCCATCCCGTGGCGCCAACTCCGGCCAGCGCTCTGCTCTCGGGGATTATGATCAAGACCGGGGCTTTCGGGCTCTTTCGGACCTTCTATGCCATCCTCGCTCCGGCTGCGGCCAAGGGCGCCATCGGCCATCTCTTTGGCTGGCTGTTCCTGGGGCTGGGGCTTACTACCATGCTGCTGGGGGCCTTTTTGGCCTTGCAGCAGCGCCAGGCCAAGCGGACCCTGGCTTACAGCAGCGTCAGCCAGATCGGCTATATCATCATGGGGCTGGGGGCGGCGCTCCTGCCCTGGGGCAAAGATTTGTACGGCGTTTCAGGAATGCTCTTCCATATCCTGAACCATGCCGTGTTCAAGACCACCCTGTTCATGTGTGTTGGGGCGATCTATGTTTACACTCACAGCTTGGAATACGCCGATTTGGGAGGGTTGCTGCGCAAGTATCCCGGCGTATCCATTCCCTTTATCATTGCTGCCCTGGGTATCGCCGGCATGCCGGGTTTTAACGGTTATGCCAGCAAGACCCTTTTACACCACGCTTTAACCGATCTCTATCATTACAATCCTACTTGGGTGCTGTGGCTGGCCGAGAAGTTCTTTGTCCTGGCCAGCGCCCTGACCATATGTTATTTTACCAAGTTGTTTGTCAACATCTTTTGGGGAGAGAAGGACTGGAGTCACCTCCCGGACAGAATGGCGCCGACATTGCAAATTCCCCTGGCAATCGGCGCCCTGTGCATACTGGCCATCGGTCTCTTTCCCCACAGGGTAATCCAGGGGATAATTATTCCCGCCATGGAAGCAGTGGGCTTTGAGGCGAAAGCCCTGGAATATGCGGGCCATATCAACGTTTGGACTTGGAGCGACCTCTGGGGCATGGTGGTGACGGCCGCGGTGGCCGCAGGCATCCTCTTTCTGGTAAGGAAATTTAAGTTGGATGCCCTGAAATTTCCAGCCTGGCTCAGCGTCGAGCGGTTGCTGTACACGCCTTTGGCCCGGGGCTTCCTCCTCTTTTGCCTGGGGCCGGGGGTGTATGTCGACCGATTTGTCAACAAAATCTATCATGGAGCCGGGGGCTTGTCCCTAGACTTCTGCCGGTTTGTCACCAGAATGGACAGGACAATCGACGATGCGTACGACAGGGTGGGGGCTTTGCCGGATTTGGTTGCGAAAGCTTCCAGTGCCTTTGATCAGGGAATTGACGGGGCCTATACTGTCTTGGGAGGCTTTTCCCGCAACGTCTTCCGGGCAGCCGGCAAAGTGGAGCAGGGAATTAACGAGGCCTATGATTTCCTGGGCGGATTTTCCCAGAAGGTCTTCCGGGCAGCCGGCAAGGTGGAGGAGGGACTGAACACCGCCTACTCTGCCTTGGGCAAGGGTTCCCTCAAGGCCTGTGAAAACCTTGATCATCTGGATCAGGATTTGGACTCGCTGTACAAGTCCTTAGGCCTTGTCTACACCCGGGCGGCCAGCAAGCTGGATGTGGTGGAGCAGAAGGTTTCGCAATCGTTGCCCCGATCCAAGCAGGCCGAAAGGCGCAATTGGATCCAGGATCTGCAGAGATTTCTGGAAAATCCCAACTGGAATATCTCCAACCTCAATGTGGAAGCTATTATTGTAGCCCTAGCCCTGTTGATTGTGGTAGTGATCTTTGTCTTCTTTGGCCGCTAATGTGAAGAAATTGTAATATCACTGGCATTGAGACTGTGGTAAACTTGTAAGCAAGCGAGGGAAAGCAGATGGGCAAATGCTGCAGGCTCGGTCTCCTGGTTTCCCTGACCCTGCTCCTCATCCTCCTGGCCGGTTGCTGGGGAGGGAAAGAGCAGGGGAGGGAGAAGGAATATCAGATGACTTTCTTTGTCATGGATACCTTTGTCACCGTCCAGTTCCATGCCGCCGAAGGCAAGGGCGAGGCGGTTATTTCCGATATTCAGGGGGAGATGCGGCGCCTGGAAGGGATTCTCAGCTCCCACTTGCCCCAGAGCGATGTAGCCAGGATTGACCAGGCCGCCGGCCGGGAGCCGGTAAAGGTAAGTCCTGAGACCCTGGAAGTGCTGGCCACCGCCCTAAAATATGCTCCGTTGACCGATGGCGCCTTTGACATCACCCTGGCTCCGGTGCTGAGGCTGTACAATTTTGCCCCAGGGCAGGAGCGGCGGCCCACCCCGCAGGAGCTGGAGGAGAGCCTGGTCCTGGTGGACTGGCGGCTGCTGGAAGTGGACCAGGCGGAGCGCACGGCCTTTTTGCGCAAGCAGGGAATGAAGATCGACCTGGGCGGCGTCGCCAAGGGCTACATTATCGATGCAGCCCTGGAGCTCTTGGCCAGCCATGATATCAGGCACGGCCTGGTCAATGCCGGCGGCGATATCCGCCTTCTGGGCCCCAAGCTGGACGGATCGGCCTGGCGGGTGGGAATAAAGGATCCCCGCAATCCCCAGGTCGCCACCTTTGCCATCGTAGAGGCGACCGGGGGGGCAATCGTCACTTCCGGTGATTACGAACGCTTTTTTATGGAAGACGGGATCCGTTATCACCACATCATCGATCCCGCCACCGGGCTTCCCGCTTCCGCGGCCAGGAGCGTGACGGTGCTGGCACCCACTGCCGAATTGGCCGACCTTCTGTCCACAGCTATCTTCGTCCTGGGGCCGGAGCGCGGGCTGGCCTTGGCCGAATCCCTGCCCGATGTGGAGACGATTATCTGGACCCGGGAGGACGAGGTGCGTTGGTCCTCCGGCCTGAAACGGGTGGACGGGCAGAAGGTGGATTACTATTTTTTACTGGCAAATAATGGCCCATAAGGCCCATAGGGGAGTGCAGAATTTGAGACGCGGAGATTTGCTGATTATAATCGTCATTGCCGTTCTGGCTTTGGGCGCCTTGGGTCTAATCCTCTTGCGCACTCCCGCTCCCGAAACCGCTGAGATCGTCATTCAGGTCGATGGAGAAGAGAAGTATTCCTTCCCCCTGTACCAGGAGGGTCGGGATGAAGTCATCGAAGTCCAGGGGGTCAACGGCATTACCAAGATTCACCTGGCGGAAGACCAGGTGCGGGTAATAGAATCGGCCTGCCCCGACAAGATTTGCGTCAAAACCGGTTGGTCCAGCAGCCCGGCAACGCCCATTGCCTGCCTCCCCAATCGGGTGATCGTCAAAATTGTAGGCGGCGGAGATAGCGATATCGATTTACGGTAAGGATTGATGCTCTTTGAATTTGACCAGACATGGCAATACACGTTTCCTGATGGCGACAGCCATGCTGATCGCCATGGCCTCTGTGTTGCACATCATCGAAGGCCTGCTCACAGCTCTGCCCCATGGATTCAAGCTTGGGCTGGCCAATGTGGTTACCATAGCCACCATCGCTATCTTCGGGCCCAGAGCGGCTCTGACGGTGGCGGTGGGCCGGACCCTCATCGGTTCTCTCTACGGCCCGGGCATTATCAGCGTCGGCTTCGCCATGAGTTTTTCCGGGGCCTTGGCCAGCTGGGCGGTCATGTCCGGGCTTTATAAATTTTTTCAGAAACACCTCAGCCTGGTTGGGATAAGCGTCGTCGGTTCGGTCTTTCACATCCTCGCCCAACTCCTGGTGGCCAGTTTGATTTTGGAAGATATTGCCGTCTACTCTTTGGCTCCTTTGATGATGGCATTTTCGATTCCTACTGGTATAATGGTAGGGTTAGTAGCGGGATTCTTAATTCGCTCCCTGGCAAAGATCCCTAATTTTTTCAAGGGGTGAGAGATATGACCCTGGTGCTGGCTTCCGCTTCGCCGCGCAGGCAGGAGCTATTGCGCATGGTGACCCGGGATTTTGTGGTTTGCCCGGCAGAGGTCGATGAATCACCGGGACCGTATCAGACTCCGGCAGAATATGCCCTGGGCGCCGCAGTTCTCAAGGCCAAAACGGTGTCCCTGTTGCGCCCTGAGCTGGTCTTGGGAGCAGATACCGTCGTCTGTCTCGGCGCCCGAATCCTGGGAAAGCCCCGGAATTCTGAGGAAAACCGGCAGATGTTGGCGGCCCTTACTGGCAAATGGCATACCGTGTTGACGGCGGTGGCTCTGTGCAGAAATGGCCGGGTCCTGGGCACTGATATCGTCGCCACCAAGGTCAGGTTTTCTCCCCTGGGGGATCGGGAAATAGACGACCTGGTCCGGAGCGGGGACGGTCTTGACAAGGCAGGCGGTTATGGCATCCAGGGCGAGGCCGGGAAATATATTGCCGGAATCGATGGGTGTTATTATAATGTAGTTGGACTGCCAGTTGCAGCGGTGGCAGCCTTGATTGGCGGCCATATATAAAGGGGGTATTTTGTGCGGTATACCATCAAGGATATACCCGCAGATATGCGTCCCCGGGAGAAGCTGCTCCGATACGGCCCCGGTGTTTTGTCAGATCAGGAGCTATTGGCAATTATTATCAGGACAGGGTCCAGGGATGCCAATGCAATCCAGTTGGCGGAGTCAGTTTTGTATCAGTTCAGAGATCTGCGGGGGCTCAACAATGCAGGGCTGGAAGAGATCTGCGCAGCGGCGGCGGGCATTGGCAATGCCAAGGCCGCCCAGATCAAGGCTGCCCTGGAATTGGGCCGGCGCCTATCCCAGCAGGATTCTGAAGTGGTGCGGGTCAAGTCGCCTCAGGATGTGGCGGCGTGGGTAATGGAAGATCTTCGTTACCTGCAGCATGAGCAGTTTAAGATCCTCTTACTCAACACCAAGAATGTAATCATTGCCTGTGAAGAAGTATCCCGGGGCAGTCTCAATGCCTCCATCGTTCACCCCAGGGAAGTCTTTGCCCGGGCCATCAAGCGCAGCGCGGCGGCGGTAATCCTGGTGCACAACCATCCCAGCGGTGACCCCACTCCCAGCCAGGAGGACATCAATGTCACCCGACGCCTGGTAGAAGTTGGCAGACTAGTGGGGATTGATGTGTTGGATCATCTCATCATCGGCGATGGCGTTTTTACCAGCCTCAAAGAAAAAGGCTATGTTTAAGTCCCTCCGGGGCAAAATAGTTATTACTAAAGGATACTAAGCGACGCAGTTTGGTCATGAAAGGAGATTTGCACCGTGGGATTATTGGACTTCTTGTCTCAGGACATCGGAATTGATTTGGGGACTGCCAATACCTTCGTCTATGTAAAGGGCAAGGGAATCGTCGTCAGGGAACCGTCGGTGGTGGCGATTCAAAAGACCAAGGACAAGGATATTATCCTGGCCGTGGGCGAGGAGGCCAAGCAGATGATTGGCCGCACTCCAGGCAATATCGTGGCCATACGCCCCATGAAAGATGGAGTCATTGCCGATTTTGACATTACCCAGGAGATGTTGCGCCATTTTATCAGCCAGGCCTATCGCCGTTCCTGGTTCAGACGCAAGCCCCGGGTTGTAGTCTGCGTGCCCTCGGGAGTTACCGCCGTTGAAGAAAGGGCGGTGAAGGAGGCGACAATCCAGGCCGGGGCCAGGGATGTTCACTTGATTGAAGAACCCATGGCCGCTGCCATTGGGGCGGGGCTGCCCGTTGCCGAACCCAGCGGCAGCATGATCCTGGATGTCGGCGGCGGCACCACCGATGTCGCCATTATCTCTTTAGGTGGAATAGTCACCCATCGCTCCATCCGCATCGGCGGCGACGATTTGGATGAGGCAATAATCCACTATATAAAGCGCAAGTACAATCTGATGATCGGCGAGCGAACCGCCGAAGATGTCAAGATAACCATTGGTTCCGCCCTGCCGGAAAATCCGGACCAAACCATGGAGATTCGGGGACGGGACATGGTCTCCGGTCTGCCCAAGACCTTGAAGCTGACGGCAGGCGAGATAAACGCCGCCATGAAGGACCCCATCAACGCCATTATCGAAGCCATCAAAATAACCCTGGAAAAGACGCCGCCGGAATTGGCAGCAGATATCATGGACCGGGGCATCGTCATGACGGGAGGCGGCGCCCTTCTGGACGGCTTTGACCGCTTGATAAGCAGGGAAACCGGCATGCCCGTGGTGGTTGCCGACGATACCCTTGATTGCGTGGTCCTGGGCGCCGGTAAGGTCCTCAAACAATTGAACCTCCTCAAGCGGATTTCCCTGAATAACAGGCGGTAATCCCCGGGCGAGGGAAGGGAGGGATAAGAGTGTCTGCCTTTAAGAAAAACCGAGAAAAGATTATCGGCGGCCTGGCTGTGGTCTTGCTCCTCAGCATGCTGATGAGTTGGAGCACCAACAACCCCAACCGTCTCAACTTTCTGGAGAACTTGGCGGCAGAAGCACTGTATCCCTTCCAATACGCGGCCAGCGCCATAACAGGGTTGGTCAGGAACAGCTGGGAATTTGTCCTGGATGTCCGCGATGTGTACCTGGAGAACCAGAACCTTAAGAAGCTTGTGGACAAGTATGCGGGGATTGAGCTGGAACTGTATGAGGTCCGCCAGGAAAATCTCCGCCTCAGGGCCTTATTGGAGTTCAAGGAAGGGGTGCAGTTCGAGATGGAGCCGGCTCAGGTCATCGGGCGCAACCCCTCTTCCTGGTTCTCCACCTTGACCATCAATAAAGGAACCCGGGATGGAATCAAAGTGGACATGCCTGTGCTGACCAATCAGGGGCTGGTAGGGAAGACCATCGCCGTCTATCCCTCCTTTGCCAAAGTTCAGCTCCTGATCAGTCCCGACAGCGGCATCAGCGCCATTGTCCAGCGAACCCGGGACAACGGGGTCCTGGTTGGCCTCTCCAGTCCCAAGGGATATGCTCAAATCACCCGCCTCCACCAGAAGGCAGATATTCAGGTGGGAGATGTCATCATTTCTTCGCCCCTGACCGGTGTCTATCCCAAGGGCATTGCCATCGGCCGGGTGGTCGAGGTCATGGATGATCCCGTGAGCCTGGAGCGCTCCGCTCTGGTTAAGCCGGAAGTAGATTTTGATCGCCTGGAGGAAGTGCTGATCATCGTCAACTATCAAGATGAAGCGGGAGGAACGGGGGCAGAGGGCCAGGCGGAAGTTCAGGAAGGTGATGGCCAATGAAGTACCTGGCAAACCTGGCGGTTCTGGCGCTATTGGTCATGGTCCAGGGTACTTTGCTCCCGGCAATCATCCCCTGGCTTCCCCTGGCTCCTGCCTTTATATATTTAATTATTCTCTCCATGCGCCTGGAAAGGCCGTATCTCCTGGGGGCCGCCCTGTGGACCGGCCTGGTCCAGGACCTGCTCCTGGGCGAGATGCTGGGCCTGTCCATGTTGACCAACTTTGTTGCCATGGCCATAGCCTGGGAGCTTAAGGAGAGCTTTGTGGAAAATGCCGTCTTGACCTGCGGACTGCGGGTGGTGGCGGCCACTTTGGTGCAGGAACTTCTGATATCATTTGTCTATTATGTGCGCGGTCTGGAACACGGCAATCTGCTCTCGATCCTGCAGGTCAATGCCGGGCTTAACCTCCTGTCCAATTTGGGGCTCTACCTCCTTCTCCTGGCTTTCCTGCGCTTGCGCGGGGAAGGAAAGGTTTCTGCCCTGCTGGAGGTGAGACAATGAAGCAGATGAACAGGCGCATTTTCATATTGAGGCTGGCCGCTTCGCTGATTGTGACTGCCTTGATTTACAATCTGTTTCAAATCCAGATAATTGAAGGCGAGCAGTGGGCGGATATTGCCGATAACAACCGCTTTCGCCACCTGGTGGAAATCGCTCCCCGGGGGCGAATCTTCAGTGCCGACGGCGTGGAGCTGGCGGGCAACGTTCCCGGCTACGAAGTAGCACTGGCCTTTGAACCGGATACCCAAAAGCGCCAACAGGCCGTTGATAAACTTGCCGAGCTCCTGGCCATGTCCAGGGAAGAGATCGAGGAGAAGCTCAGCAAGCATTACCGGAGATTTGAGCCCGCGACCATCGCTTCCAATGTGGACTTCCAGACGGTGCTGATGCTGGAAGAACACAGGCATCTGATCCCCGGTCTGGTCATCCAGATCAAGCCCCGGCGCATCTACCCTGAGACCACCCTCTTTGCCCATACCCTGGGCCACTTAAAGGAAGGCAATATCGGCGCCAGCGGCTTGGAGTTACAGTGGGAAGAGTACCTGCGGGGGGAAAACGGCTTCAGCGTCATTCAGGTCAATGCCCATGGCAGCCCCGTAGGCCTGCCGGTCAATAGCAAGCGGGCTGTTCCTGGCAATGACCTGCACCTGACCATCGATGCCGGGCTTCAGGCGGTCGTCCAGGATTCCCTGGAACGGGTCCTGGCCAAATTGCGGGAGCAGTACGAGCTGGAAGATGCCTGGACCGGCGCCGTTGCGGTGCTGGATCCCAATTCCGGCAGGATCCTGGCCCAGGCTTCGGCGCCCTCCTTCGACAATAATTACAAATACAAGTATCAGTGGCCCGAAGAATTGCCCCAAAAGAGCACCGTGAGAACTTATCGGGACCGGGTAATCAACTGGCGTAAGCCCGTGGGGTCGACCTTCAAGATGCTGACGGGTCTGGCCGCCCTGGAAACGGGCCATGTCACCGGCACAGAAAAGATACGCGACACCGGTTCAACCAGAATAGCCAATCAGCCTGTGCGGAACTATGGCGGGTCCTCCTATGGCAGTATCGATATGCGCCGGGCCCTGCAGGTGTCCAGTAACATTTTCTTTGCCACCCTGGGCAGCAGGCTGGGCCATGAATTGATTTACGAGTATATCGACCGCTTTGGCATGACCGGGGCCGCTGCCGGTGAGAACCCCGGCTATGTAGCCAAGAATGCCGGCTTTACCGATATCGCCCAGGGCGAGCAGTATCATGGCCTCGATTATTATCAGGAAATGCTCCGTCAGGGTAAACCTTTCTACACCGGCCACACCGTGCAGATGTCCTATGGCCAGCTCAATGAGTTCACCGTCCTCCAGATGGCCAACTATGTCTCCATGCTGGCCAATGGCGGCATTCACTACCGCCCCTATATGGTGGAAAAGATTACCGATGCCCAGGGAGAAGTGGTCAAAGAAATCGCACCGGAAATCATTGCTGAGCAGAACTTTGATCCCGCCGCCCTCGATGTCATTCGTGAGGGCATGCAATTGGCGGCCAGCGGTAGCCGGTTCCGGAATCTGCCCTTTAAGATAGCGGGCAAGACGGGAACCTCCGAAGAGTGGGGCAAGGATAATCACGCCTGGTGGGTGGGCTATGCCCCCTTTGATAATCCGGAAATCGCCATCGTCGTCTTTCTGGAGCACGGCGGTTTGGGGCTGCGCTGTGAAGAAGTGGTTCGGGATATCATCGACTATTATTTTGACTTGAAGGAGTAGAGGGGGAGGTGACGGCGTGGACAAGCGCGTTCTCAAAAACTATAACTTTATCCTGCTCTTGACGGTGGTGCTCATCGCCTTTTTTGGCGTGCTGATGGTGGGGGCCTCCACGGTGTCCGGCGACGTCACCCTGGCAAAGTTCCTGAGCAGCAGCCTGGTCCGGCGCCAGCTCCTCTGGGTTGTGGGCGGCCTGGCCGGCATGTTTGTCCTTTCCCTCATCGACTATACCGAGTGGAAGCGGTTTGTCATCCCCATCTATTTGTTCAGTCTGGCTTTGCTGGTCCTGGTAATTTTTAAGGGAGATACTGTCCTGGGCTCCCAGCGCTGGATTTCCATCGGCGGTTTCTTTAAACTGCAGCCCTCGGAGTTGGCTAAGGTCTGCATCATCATCACCTTGTCGGCCATCATGGCTAAGGAAGGGCGGGACTTATCCCGTTGGCATGATCTGATAATACCTTTTGCCCATGTGGGGCTCCCCATGCTGGCTATCTTTATCCAGCCGGACCTGGGCACTTCTCTGGTCTTTGTGGCCATCACCCTGTCCATTCTCTTTGTGGCAGGCATGCGCTGGCTGCATTTGGGCGTCCTCTCGGTGGCAGGGGCCATCGCCAGTGTCCTGGCCTTTCTCTTTGTCTTACAGCCCTACCAGAAAAACCGCCTGATTATCTTTCGCGATCCCTGGCAGGATCCCCAGGGCATTGGCTGGCAGATCATTCAATCCAAGGTTGCTATAGGTTCGGGTCGGTTCAGGGGCCGGGGGCTCTTCCAGGGCACCCAAACCCAGCTGGACTTCCTTCCCGAAAAGCAAACTGACTTTATCTTTTCGGTGCTGGGTGAAGAGCTTGGCTTCCTGGGCACATCCCTCTTTCTCTTGGCCTACCTCTTTTTGATCTGGCAGATCCTCAATGTGGGGATGGAAGCCAAGGACAACTTCGGCCGCTTTATCTGTGTGGGGGTCGCGGCCATGCTGAGCTTTCAGCTCCTGGTCAATGCCGGCATGACCATCAGCATCATGCCAGTCACCGGGATTCCCTTGCCGCTGCTCAGCTACGGGGGAAGTTCCTTCCTGACCACCATGATCTCAATGGGACTGGTGCTCAGCGTCGCCTCCCATAAGGACAGTTCGATGTTTTAGACCCGGCTTACCCCGGGTTTTTTGATGCATATCCCCGCCTGGCAACAATATCTATGTAGAGAAGGCGGGGATGGCGATGAAGCGCTTTAAAATATCCGGGTTCTTTATCGGGTTTTTTTTGCTCTTGCCGGCCATGGGATATGCCTTGGAAGCTGTCTGCCTGCTCTTGGGCCTGGCGGTTCATGAATTGGGGCATATTTTTCTTGCCGGCAGTATGGGGTACAAGGTTGAGAAACTGGACATCCTGCCCCTGGGGGGCTATATGTACCTGGACCAGCTCATGGAGCTGCAGCCCCAGGCCGAAGCGCGGATCGCTCTGGCCGGCCCCCTGGCCAACTTGGTGACGGCGGCCATGGTCATTGCCTTCTCCCGCCCCCAGGAAAGTGTATTTTTGGGCCTTTTTCTGCGGGCCAATCTAACCCTGATGGCCTTTAACCTTCTGCCGGCCTTGCCCCTGGATGGAGGCAGGGTGCTGCGGGCCAGATTGACGGCATATCTGTCCTTTTATCGAGCTACCCGGACGGTCATCGTCACCGGGAGCATCTGTGGATGTCTGCTCCTGGGGCTTGGAGGCTACCTGGCCTCCTTAGGCCAGATCAATCCTACGGTGTTTGCCGCCGGGGCCTTTTTGCTGTACAATGCCTATGAGGAGAGGAAGAGGCTGCTGATTCCCCTGATCAGGTATGCCCTGGGCCGCAAGCGCAGCCTGCAGGGGGCCACTTTGCTCCCGGCCCTCACCTTGGTGGCGGCCCCGGGCGCCAAGGTCAACGAAGTCTTAAAACATATAAGGCCCCAGAAGTACTACCAGGTTTCGGTCCTGGACGAGGAGTACAAATTAATCGGTATCCTTACAGAACATCAGGTTCTGGATGCAATAATCGCCGGCGCCGGAGGGCGCCGCTTGCAAGACGTGGCCAAGAGAAAGGACGGATGAATTTGGCATTGGAAAAGATTTTGCCCTATGTGGAAAAGCCTGCCAGGTACATTGGCAATGAGATCAATATCGTGATAAAGCCGGGTGAGCCGGAACTGCGCTTCGCCCTGGCCTTTCCCGATGTCTATGAAATAGGGACAAGTTATCTGGGCTTTTCCATCCTCTATAACTTGCTCAATTCTTTGCCCAAAGTTCAGGCCGAACGGGTCTTCGCGCCCTGGCCCGATATGGAAGCTCAGATGCGTCAAGCAGATCTTGCCCTCTATGGCCTGGAGACCAAGACTCCCCTGGCCCGGTTCGACATAGTCGGGTTTACCCTGCAGTACGAGCTGGGGTATACAAATATCCTGAACATGCTTGACCTGTCGGGGATTCCCCTCCATTCCCGGGAGCGGGAAGGCCTGCCCTTGATCATTGCCGGCGGCCCCTGCGCCTTTAACCCGGAGCCTTTGGCTGATTTTATCGACGCCTTCGTCCTGGGAGAGGGCGAAGAGGTGGTGCAGGAGCTCGTCCAGGTTGTCCTGGCCGGGAAGCGGGCAGGCTGGAGCAGGGAAGAGTTACTGGAAAAGTTGGCCGGCCTTGAGGGTGTCTATGTTCCGGCCTTCTATGCTCCCCAATATGCTGAATCGGGGGAGTACATCGGCACCTTTCCGATAAAGGCCGGTGTGCCGCCCAGAATCAGCAAGCGGATTCTGAAGAACTTCTCCGATTTCCCCTTGCCGGACTCCCTGGTCGTCCCCCTGGTCCAGTCTGTCCATGACCGGGTCAGTATCGAGATCTGCCGGGGCTGCGCCAGGGGTTGTCGATTTTGCCAGGCCGGAATCATCTACCGTCCCGTTCGGGAGCGCCCCGGCAAGGCCCTCTTTGAGCAGGGCGGCAAACTGGTGCGGAGTACCGGCTCTGCCCAGCTGAGCCTCAGTTCACTGAGCAGCGCCGACCATTCGGAAATTGAATCCATGATCAATTCCTTTATCCAGGGCGATATCAGCGTTTCCCTGCCCTCCCTGCGGGTGGACAGCGCTTCGGTGGCCCTGGCCATGCTGACCAAATCTGCCCGCAAGTCTGGCCTCACCCTGGCGCCGGAGGCCGGCAGCCAGCGCTTGCGGGACTGTATCAATAAGAATGTCACCGACGAGGAGATCTTTACCGCCGCCCGCACCGCCTTCGAAAACGGCTGGGATACCCTAAAGCTCTATTTTATGCTGGGCTTGCCCACCGAGACCCGGGAAGACGTCATGGGAATCGCCAACCTGGTCCATGCTCTGGAAGAGATATACCGGCAAATCCGGGGGAATACCCGGCGCTTCCGGGTCAATTTGGGCGTATCAACCTTTGTGCCCAAGGCCCATACGCCGTTTCAATGGGCAGCCCTGTTGAACCGGGAAGAGGTGGAGGCCAGGCAGCGGTTGCTGCACAGCAGGCTTCGCTCAAACAAGTACAAGGTGCAGACCACCGATTGGGAGGAGAGCGAATTGGAGGCCCTCTTGGCTCGGGGAGACAGGCAGGCGGGCCGGGCAATACTCCTGGCCTGGCAGAAGGGCTGTCGCTTTGACGCCTGGACCGAACACTTTCGCCCGGATTTGTGGCGTCAGGCCTTCCAGGAGGCGGGAATTGATACCCAAGCCTTTGCTGGCAAGTCACTGCCGGTGGAGGCGACTCTGCCCTGGGATCACATCGACAGCGGGGTGAGCCGGGACTTCTTGCTCCGGGAATATCGGAATGCTCTGGCGGGCAGCCTGACTCCAGATTGCACCTTTGCCGCTTGTTCGACATGTGGTATCTGCCCTGCCTACGACATAAAGCCGCTGAAACGGAGGAGCAATTGATGCAGAGGGTAATTTTGCAGTTCAGCAAATTGGGGGCGCTTCGCTTCGTATCCCACTTGGACTTTCAACGCCTTTGGCAGAGGTTGTTTCGGATTGCGGGAATTGAATTGGAGCACACCCAGGGCTTTAATCCCCGCCCCCGCCTCAGGTTTGCCCTGCCCTTGGCCACCGGTTTTGAGAGCGAGGGCGAGCTCTTGGAAGTATTCCTGGTCAGGGAGCACCCCGGCTTGGCTGAGGCCGTAAACAGCGTCTGCCCTCCTGGCCTCGAAGTCCTGGCCGCTACTCCCGTGGCCCAGGACTTCCCCAAGCTCACCTCCCTGGTGGATGCCCTGGAATACCGGGTTGTTTTACCCCAGGGTCAGGAAGTGGCACTGGGGAAAGTAAGCGATTGGCTTGAGGCCAAGGGGGAGTCCCTCAGGCTCTCGGATTATGTCTTGACCTCCCAAGTCAAGAATGGAGAATGGCGGCTTCTGATAAAGGTCGAAAACCAAAAAACACTGCGCCCGGACCTGATTGCCCACCATTATTTTCCCCAGTACGATGAGGTTGAGTTTCAGATTACTCGGACCGGCATTTTTACCCGCCGGCGGATTAATCCCTTGCCCCGGGGGTTGTCGATTTTGTTTGACTGATAATCGCGAGTATGATATTATCAAAAACGGAGTTTTAACCGCTCGGGTCGGGTCATAAAGGCCAAGAGGCTACCTGGATTCGGCGAGTACGCAGTATTGGAGGTGCAAACATGTACGCGATTCTCGAGAACGGCGGCAAGCAATACCGCGTTAGCAAAGGCGATGTCGTCTACCTGGAAAAAATCCAGGCAGAGCCGGGAGAGACCGTTACCTTTTCGGAAGTTCTGGCTGTGGGAGGCGATGGCAAACTGCATCTGGGTTCGCCCTATGTAGATAACGCCTCGATTTCCGCCAAGGTCGTCGGCCACGGCAAGGCCAAGAAAATCGTGGTCTTTAAGTATAAGGCCAAGAAGAATTACCGGCGCAAGCAGGGACATCGCCAACCCTTTACCAAGGTTAAAATCGAAGCCATTTCCTTGGGCTAATTGAAATGATCGTTGTCAGAATTTATTGGGATAATCAGGCTATCTGCGGCCTGTCTGTCTGCGGTCACTCTGATTACTCGCCTCGGGGTTCGGACATCGTCTGCTCTGCCGTTTCGGCTTTGGCTCAGACAGCGGTGTTAGCCCTGGACGCGGTGGTTGGGGTGAAACCCCGCTTTGTCCGGCAAGAGGGGCTCTTGCTGTGCAAGCTCCCTCCGGACCTCAGTGAGGAAGCCAGGAAAGAGGCCGGGATAGTTCTTCGAACCGTAGTCACGGGTATTGAAAATATTGCCCGCCATTATCCCCATCACGTTACCGTCACAAACAAGGAGGTGTAGTTATGTTTAAAATCGATCTCCAATTATTCGCTTCCAAGAAGGGTGTCGGCAGCTCTAAGAACGGTCGGGATTCCATCTCCAAGCGCCTGGGCGTCAAGCGCCAATCCGGCCAATTTGTCACGGCTGGTTCTATTTTGGTCCGGCAGCGGGGAACTAAGATTCATCCCGGTACCAACGTCGGCATTGGCGGCGATGATACATTATTTGCAAAAACCGATGGCATAGTTGCCTTCGAGGGCAATGGCGCCAGAGGCCGCAAGCGGGTAAGCGTCTATCCCGTTACTGATGCAGCCATCTAGAACTCCGGGATTCCGGAGTTTTTTTGTAAAACTGGTCTATAATAAAGAAAAATGCAGGTGGTACCATGTTCATCGATTCCGTCACCATTGAGGTTGAAGCGGGGCGGGGTGGCAATGGCGCGGTGTCCTTTCGGCGGGAAAAGTATGTGCCCCGAGGAGGACCCGACGGCGGCGACGGCGGCCACGGCGGCAGCATCATCCTGGCGGCCAGTGAGGAACTGAACACCCTGGCCGGCTTCAGGTACAAAAAAGTCTTCCGTGCCCAGGCCGGAGTCAACGGCGCCGGGGCAAACCGCCATGGCAGGAACGGCGAATCCCTGGTCATTAAAGTGCCGGTGGGGACCATGGTCTTTGATGACGAGCGGGGCAGGCTCCTGGTGGATCTGGATTCGCCGGGACAGCAATTTGAGCTGGCCCGCGGCGGCAAGGGGGGAAGGGGCAATGCCCGCTTTGCCACTTCCGTCAATCGCGCGCCCAAAAATGCAGAAATGGGCCTGCCCGGAGAAAAGCTCAGGATTCGCATGGAGCTAAAGTTGATGGCCGATGTGGGGTTAATCGGCTATCCCAATGTGGGCAAGTCCACCCTCCTTTCGACGATTTCGGCTGCCAGACCAAAGATTGGCGATTTTCCCTTTACCACCCTCTCCCCCAACCTGGGGGTGGTCTATGTCAAGGAAAATGACCAGTCCTTTGTGGTGGCGGACATCCCCGGCCTCATTGAGGGAGCCCATGAAGGCAAGGGCCTGGGACACCGATTTCTGCGCCATATTGAGCGGACTCGCCTCCTGGTCCACTTGGTGGATATCGCTGGGGTGGAAGGAAGGGAGCCCGTGGAGGACTATCGGCAGATAAATGCTGAACTGGCCAAGTTCAATCCCCGCCTGGCTGAACTCAGGCAAATCGTGGCCCTCAATAAGGTCGACCTCTTGCAGCACCGAAAGCCCATTGAGGAGTTCAAGCAGGCGGTGGGGGATGTGGAGGTGCTGGAGATATCGGCAGCCACCGGTCAGGGTGTCCAGGGGCTGGTCCTGCGCATTGCCCAGCTCCTGCCAACATTGCCCCGGACTTCCCTCTTTACCCCCGAGGAAATGGCCGGAACCATTGAGCTGGAGCCGGAACAGGGCATCGTCATTCGCCGGGAAGAGGATGTATTCTATGTCTCGGGACGCCGGGTGGAAATCCTGGCTGCAAAGACGGACTTTAACAATGACGAGTCGGTGGCAAATTTCTATCGAATGGCCAATAAGATGGGAGTGTTCGAGATGTTGCGGCAAGAGGGCATCAGATCCGGGGATACTGTAATCATCGCCGACAGGGAATTTACCTATGAGTGACAAGGTAATTTTATTTGGCGGCAGTTTTGACCCTCCCCACATCGGCCATCTCCTCCTGGGGCAATGGACGGCAGAGATCTTGGGCGCAAGGGTGCGATTTTTGCCCAACGGCACACCTCCCCACAAGGAACCCCGCAGTTCTCCCGCCCATCGCTTACAGATGCTGAAACTGGCCGCAGCTGACAATTCTTGCTTTGCCATCGATGAATCTGAGCTAAAAGCCCAAACATACCAGTATACCGTGGACACCCTTCGCCGCCACCATGCGCAGGGAGTGGAGAGGGACGAGCTCTTTTTTGTGCTGGGCAGCGACTCCCTCAACTCCCTTACGACTTGGCGGGAGCCCGAGGCAATCATCCAGCTATGCACCTTGGTGGTATTCCAACGGGAACCCCTTTCAGTGCAACTTGTCAGGAGCTTGCAGGTGCAAGGTGCAAAATTGATCACCGCCCGGGCGCCAATTCTGGAGATTTCCTCCAGCCTGGTGCGGGAGCGGGTGAGGCTAGGCAAGAGCATAAGGTACCTGGTACCCGATGCCGTCCGGGAATATATTTTAACAACCCGCTTGTACAAAGAAGGAAAACCTTAATCCTTTGTTGAAGGTAGAAAACACTTGGCAGGGGGTGAAGAAATTGAGTTACATGTCCAGGTCCTACAGGTTCCGGCGGCGGAAAAGGGTTAATTACAAGAAAATCGGGACCCTGCTGACGATATTGGCCTTTGTAATAATGCTTTTTGCCTGCATCAGGTATTTCTCCCTCTACAACACCCTCCGCAGTTCCGGATCTCCGACCCTTTGGCGCCCCGATTCCGGCCGGGTTCAGCTCTTGCTGGTGGGCCGGCTGGAAGAGATGGTCTCCTGTACTGTGCTCAGCATTCCCTCAGGCAATGAACCGGTCCACATCCTGAACGTGCCGCCTTTAACCCTGGCCGGCGGTGACGATCAGGTCAAAACTATCGCCGAAATCTTTGCCCAGCAGGGTGTGGAAGGGACCATCACGGCCATCGACGGTCTCTTGGCAAGAGAATTGCCCATAGACCATTATGTGGTGTACGACGTCCTGGCTGTGGCGGAAATCCTGGCCAACCTTAAATCTGTGGACATACAACTGCCCGCGGCATTTCAGGTTCAGTACGGAGACACCGACTATGTATTTTCGGAAGGAACAAACACCGTCAGCGCCGCCGACGCTGTTCCCATCCTCGCCGCCAACTCCGGCATGGACGCGGCAAGATTTTGGGCGGAGAAGTCCCTGCTGGTTGAAGTCTTTAATCAATTGTTCAGTTTGCAACATATAAGTTACCTGGTCACCAACTTGAGCACAGTTTCGGAAGCGTATGCCACCGACATGTCTTCCCGGGAGCTCGCCCAGTTTCGGGACTCCTTGCAGGCTTTGGAATGGCAAGACCTCAATTACCTGATCCTGCCGGGGGAATGGGTCGGCGGGGAAGCCGGGAAGTACTGGAGCCTCGTGCCGGGGCTTGTGGAGTTGACAGTTCAGCAAATCATCGAGGATTTGCCCGCTTATAATCGCGAGGGACTGATCATCGATGTGTATAATGCCAACGGCATTACCGGTTTTGCCGCGGCCACTGCATCCCAGCTGCGGAAACAAGACTACCAGATAGGCCGCATTGCCAATGCCACGGAAGAGTCGGAGCGGACCGTGATCTACTACCAACCTGACTACCGCCTGGCTGCCATGGAAATTGCCATCCTCCTGGAGGTCGATGCCCAGCTAATTGAAGGCAGCTACGGCAGCACTGACAACCCCGTCGCCGTTCTCCTGGGACGGGATTTGAACGGAGGTAATTAATGAACAAGCTGGATCCGGTAAACCTGGCCGGCCAAGCGGCCGAGGCAAAAAAGGCCGAGGATGTCGTCATCCTGAACATTCAGGGCGTATCCTCCTTTGCCGATTTCTTTGTCCTGGCCACCGGCCTCAACAAAATTCATACCCGGGCCATAGCAGAACATGTCGAAGAAGAACTGGCAAAACACGGGGTCCTGCCCTTCAGCAAACAGGGTTATCAGGAGGGAGAGTGGATACTCCTGGACTACCTGGAATTTGTGGTGCACATCTTCATTCAGGAAGCCAGGGATTATTACCAGTTGGAGCGGCTATGGCAGAGGGATTGAGGGGATACGATGTTCTGGCCCGGCACTACGACGTCTTGATGCAGGGCCTTCCTTATTGGCGCTGGGCAGATTTTATCCACAGGTATGCCCAAAATTTCGGTAAAGGCGCTACCATCTTGGACGCGGGTTGCGGCACCGGCACCGTAACTCTGGCCCTGGCCCGGCGCGGGTACAGGGTCGTGGGAATCGACGGATCGGCAGAAATGTTGGCCCAGGCTCGGGCTAAGGATGGCGCCGATAGAGTGACTTGGCTGCACACCAGCTTTTGGGGGGTAAAATTGCCCTGCCACGTCTTTATCTCCACCTGTGACGGTGTCAACCACCTCTGCACGGTGCAGGAGCTGGTCCGCTTTTTTCGCCATGCCTACTCCTGTTTATGTCCGGGAGGGTACCTGATCTTTGACATAAACAGTCCCTATAAATTTCAGCACATATTGGCCCGTGAGACCTTCTATTGGCGCGTTCCCGGCCTGGATTTGGTCTGGATTAATCAGTACACCCCCCCGATTAACCGGGCCCATATAATCCTGTATGAGGGCGGCCAAAGCAATTATCAAAAAGTGAATTTGGCAATTGAGGAACGTTGCTATACGCCTTCATCCCTGCTATACTATTTACGCAGAGTCGGATTTAGGAGAATCAGTTTGTGGAACAACTATCGGGGCCGACTCAGGTCCCTCAGGGCCTCCAGGATAACCCTGGTTGCCCAAAAATAGCAGAGGAGTGAAGAGAGTGAAGTTTACCAAGGATATGACCATCAGAGAAGCGCTGGAAATCAATCCAAAATCCGCCGATATCTTTATGAGCTTTGGCATGCACTGCATCGGCTGTCCTACCGCCAGCGGCGAATCTATCGAACAGGCGGCCATGGTTCACGGTATCAATCTGGAGCTGCTCTTGGAAAAACTCAACGCCCTGTAAAAAAGCGCCCAGGCGCTTTTTTTTGCAGGATATTTATCTAAATTCGCAGAATATATCCCCTGAATCTGCAGGGAGGGGATGGCTGTGGAGTTCAAGGCCAAGGAGTTTGTCTTTCTCTTGGTTCTGGGGATTTTGATAGCATCCTTAGGTCTGTACAGCTTTGTCCGAGGGCGCAAGGCAGAGCCCATCGAAACCAGCGAGCTCACCATCATGGTTCACGTTGCCGGCTGTGTCAATCGACCGGGGCTCTATGAACTCCCAGCCCAGAGCAGGGTGGCCCATGCCATCATAGCCGCCGGGGGGGAAACCCCGGAAGCAGATATCAACCGCCTCAACCTGGCAGAGTTTCTCAGGGATGGGCAGAAGGTCCACGTCCCGGCCAGGATTGAATCGGGAGGCGAGGCCGAGGACGGCTTGATCAATATCAATACTGCAGATCAGAAGACTCTGGAAACCCTGCCCAATATTGGTCCTGAGCGGGCCCGGAAAATCATCGAGTACCGGGAAAAAAACGGTTTTTTTTCTTCCATAGAAGAGCTCCTCAATGTCCCCAACATCGGTCCCAAGATCTTTGAGGGCATCAAAGATCTGGTCACCATCTAAAAAAGACCCCCGCAGGGGTCTGGAGGTCAGCGGGCGAAGACGTGGTTGCCGATGCGGGTGGCCACCGGCCGGGTGCGAATCCATTGGTTGGTGGCAGTGACCGGGTTATAATAGAAGATGGCGCCTCCGCTGGGATCGTTTCCCGCCAAGGCCTCCTCGGCGGCGGCATATGCCGTCGCATTGGGGGTGAACCAAAACTGCCCGTCATTGACCGCCGTAAAGGCCCAGGGCTCAAAAATAACCCCGCTGATGGTATTTGGGTAATCCGGATGCTCCACCCGGTTGAGGATGACGGCGGCTACGGCAATCTGGCCCTGAAAGGGTTCTCCCCGGGCCTCGCTGTACACGGCCCTGGCCAGCAAGTCCATTTCCTCGCGGGTAACCGACAGGCGCCGGCCCTTGGCCATTGGGGACTTGGCAACCTGAGCTCCCGGGATGATCAGCTTTTGGCCGACGAGGATCAAGCTTCCAGAAAGGCCGTTGGCCCTCTGAATGGCTTCGATGCTTGTCCCGTACTTCCTGGCCAGGAGGTAAAGGGTGTCGCCCCGTTGAACTATGTGAACATCAGGGATTTCCAAGTTCTGACCAACGAGGATCAGGTCGCCCTTGAGGCCGTTTGCTTCCTTGATGCTCTCGATGGAGACGCCGAAAGAGCGGGAGAGCTTCCAAAGGCTGTCTCCGGGCTGGACAGTATAGCTCTGTGCATGGACAGGCGTCCAGATTGCCAACAGTAACGCGAGGCAGGGTGCAAGGGCAGCTGCTGCCAGAATCTGCCTCAATTTTTGCTTTCGCATAATCACCATCCTTAGGTCTTGGTTAATGCTTTTTCCCAGTATAAAGGATTATGTCAACAGCCACAATGGGTTAAACCGGTTGTATAAGCCAATCAGGGCCATGCAATGATGCGTTATGTTAAGGGAATGGCCGCCTGGCTCATTATTTTGGCCTGATGGCAAACCGGGCCAAGAAGGGAGGAACCTACCATAAAAGTCAAAAGTCAAATCCTTAACGAAAGGGATATTGCCCGGATTATCAGCCGGATTTCCCACCAGATTATTGAGAAAAACCGGGGTTGTGCCGATTTGGCTCTGCTGGGTATTCGCACCAGGGGTGTGCCCCTGGCCCGCCGGATTGCCCAGAGGATCAAGGAGTTCGAAGGCAGCACTGTGCCGGTGGGGGAGTTGGACATCACACTGTACAGAGATGACCTCAGCGCCAAACAGGATCAGCCTATTGTCAGGCCCACTGAGCTCTCCTTCTCGGTCAGGGGAAAGAAGATCGTCCTGATCGACGATGTCCTCTTTACCGGCAGGACGGTGCGGGCGGCCATGGACGCGGTAATCGACCTGGGCCGTCCCCGTACAATTCAACTGGCCGTATTGGTGGATCGCGGTCACCGGGAACTCCCCATCCGAGCCGATTATGTGGGCAAGAACGTCCCCACCGCCTTGAGCGAGCAGATCAGCGTCAGACTCACCGAAGTCGACGGCTGCGACGAAGTCCTCATCCTGCAGCGCTAGGGCAATGATTATTTGCTGGCTCTTGTCGGGATTGGTGGCGGGAATTGCCGCCGCCCACTTCTCAGGGCAGTTAACCTTGCTCTGGATTTTTTGCGGCGCTTCCATCCTTTTCTTGCTGTTCCCCAGGACCAGAAAGTTGGCGGTCTTTGCCGTATTCCTTAGCCTGGGCTTTGCCATTACCCTATTGCGCCTCAACTGCCTGCATACCCCGGTGTACGGTGAGAGCATGAGCTTTACTCTCCGGAGCCAGCGGTTGGTGCAACAGGGCGTTGATGAGTGCGCCTGGCTGGCCAAGGTCCTTGAGCCCGCAGAGTTGACCGGGGCCAAAGTCCTGGTCTATAGCGAGAGCTTCCAGCCTGGGATTTATTCAGCTCAGGGTACCCTGTTGCCGCCGGTTAAGTACCGAAACCCAAATCAAAGCTGGCATTACCTGCGCAAAATCTATATGGGCGAAATCGGGGTGCTCAGGGACCCGCGAATTGTCCAGTGCCAGCAGTACAAACCCGGTCTCCTGGAAAGGTGGCGCACATCGTATCGCAGCCACATCTTGGCCAACTTGGGCAGGAGCGACAGCGCTTCCCTGGCTCTGGCCCTGACCGTTGGGGACCGCAGTCTCCTTTCCAGCGACCTGCGGGCCTCGGTGTACCTGACTGGAGTCGGACATGTCCTGGCCCTTTCCGGCCTTCATATCGGGATTTTGATGGGCTTGATATTGCTGGCCCTGAAAGCGGTTGGCATCTCCCGTTCTCTGGCAGAGCTCATCGGACTCGGCTTTCTATTTTTATACCTCGCCCTGGTCGGCCCCTCGCCCTCCCTGGTGCGGGCGGTGCTGATGTCGGCGTATGCCACTGCGGCCTTCCTAGCGGGAAGGGAAAGGCTGGGCTTGCCAGCTTTGCTGTGGAGCGCGGCGGCTATGCTCTTATACAACCCCCTCTGGCTCTTTGATTATGCCTTTGTCTTCTCCTTTGTCGCCACCTTGGTCTGTTTGACGGCAGGCAGCCGCGTCAATAAGTATTTGGGTTTTCTGCCCGAATCCATCGCCCGGGCAGCGGCCATGACCCTGGCGGTTCAAGCTGTCTTGCTGCCCATGACGCTTTTTCTTTTCGGAAGCATTTCCCTGTGGGCGCCCCTGGCAAATATGGTGATAATTCCCCTGATGCCTTTCCTGACCGCCCTTTCGCTGCTGGCTGGCCTGCCGGGCTTGGCGGGGTCTGTGCTGGCCGTTCCGGCAGATTTGCTGTTGAGGGGAGTGGCGGATTTCCTCAAACTCCTGGCAGAGATACCCCTGAGCTTATATTTTGGCGGGCTGCCCTTGGCCCTGTTGGCCGGGGGAAGCGTCCTGCTCATGCTCCAGCTTTGGGGTAGAGCCAGGCAGTACCTGGCCTGGATTCTGGTTCTCTGCGTGGCAATTTCCGGCCTGTGGATTCTGACCGACCGGTTGTGCTGCACCATTTGGTTTTTGGATGTTGGCCAGGCCGACGCCATCCTCATCCGAAATAGAGGAAACTGGATCCTGGTGGATTGCGGAGACGCTTACGCCGGCGAAGGTGCGGTGGTGCCGGCCCTGACTTTTTTGGGCGTAAGGCGCTTGGATGCCCTGATCATAACTCATTCCCATGACGACCACGCCGGCGGCCTCCAGGCGGTGCTAGCCAGGTTTCCGGTGGAGAATGTCCTGGTAAACGGCAGCTTTATAAATTCCCCTTGGGCAGAGCTTGTCCCCCAGGCTCGGGTGGTGCGGGGCCATTATAGCCTGGCAGATAATCTCCACATTTACGCCCACAACCTTCCCCTCTCGGAGGAGAACGACTGCTCTTTACTGATTTCTCTGACCGCCCCCGGCGGCTCGGTGCTCCTGACCGGGGATTTGCAGGCAGAGGGGGAAAGGATGTACTTCGGGGAGCTCTCGCCCCATGCCGTGTTAAAAGTGGCCCATCACGGAAGCAGCTCCTCCACTTCCGAGGATTTTCTCCGGCGGGTCCGACCCCGGACCGCTGTCATCAGCTGCGGGCTGGGAAACAGATATGCCTTGCCCCATGGGGAAACCCTGGACAGGCTAAGGGATTCCGGGGCCGAGATATTGCGAACCGATGTCCACGGTTGCGTGCGCATGCGGTTTTGGCCTTGGCCAAGCTATACTGTGACGACTTTTACGGGGAGGTAGACCATGCCTGAAAATTATTTTGTCTATGGCGAAGAAGAGTACATGGTCCAGGCCAAAGTTAGGGAACTCAAAGCCAAATTCGGAGATCCCGAGGCCTGGAATCTCGAGAGACTGGAGTCCTGGGCAGACTTGCAGGACCGATTGCTGACCCAGTCCATGTTTGCTGAGTCCAGGCTGTTTATCTGCCGATACCAGGTCTTTGAGCGGGATAAACCCGATTTGGGCCAGGCCGAACAGATTCTCTCCGGCCATGCCAATGTCCTGATCATCTATGCCAACTCCAAGCCCGACAAGCGGACAAATATCTTTAAGCTCATCACCAGAGTCTCCACCGTCTGCGAAGTTCAGGCACCCAAAGGGCATGAATTGCAGCGTTGGCTGCAAAAAAGGGCCGTGGAATTGGGAGGAGAGCTGGAGCGGGAGGCGGCGGTGGAGCTGATCTATTTAGCCGGCACCGACATGCTCAGTTTGGAAAATGAGCTGATCAAGCTGATAAACTATGACAAAAAAATAACCCCGGCCAATGTCCGGGTCCTGGCGACGCGCTCCATGAACGTCAGCATCTTCGACCTGGTGGACTCGGTGGTTCAGGGACGCGGCAACCGGGCCATGAACATGGTGGAAGAACTGTACCGATGGGGGGCGGCGGAACCGTACCTGCTGCACATGCTGGCCAGGCAGTACAGACTGCTCTTTCGGCTCTTGTTTTACAAAAAGAGGGGGTACGGCAGCGCCGAAATCCAAAAGATCATGCCCATGCATCCTTACGCCTTCCAGAAGCTCCATGCCCAAGCAGGCAGTATCACCATCAGGGAATGCGCCAGGAGCCTGCAGCACGTGGCCGAGGCAGACTATCTGTTCAAAACGGGACAGAGTCAGGGCCTGCCCTTGCTCCAAGCTCTGGTGGCCAAGTTGGCAAAAAAATAATCCCGACTATAGAGCGGGATTTATTTTTACAATTTTGCAGCCAGTCTGGACTTGCGCCGGGCTGCTTTATTCTTATGGATAATGCCTTTGCTGGCAGCCTTGTCTAACATAGATGAGACTTTGGCAAAGAGGGATGTGGCCCCTTCTTTGTCGCCATCAGCTATGGCAGCCTCGTAGCGGCGGGTGTATGTCTTGATTGCTGATTTGGCGCTGGCATTGCGGGCGCGCTTTTTTTCGCTGATTTTTACTCTCTTGATTGCCGATTTGACATTAGGCATGCAGACACCTCCTTCAGGTAAAATAGCAACATTAGGATTTTAACATGGCGATGCCGGAAAAGCAAGTCGGCAGGCGGAATTATTTTACCTGGTTCCGGTTAATCTATAGGCAAAGGAGGAATCAACCATGCTTAGAATCATCGTCAGGTTTATTGTATCTGCATTAGTATTGATGTTTGTCGGCTTTCTGGTGCCCGGTTTTGGCCCCATCGGGTTTTGGAACGCCTTGATCGCCGCTGTCGTCATCAGTGTTTTAGGTTATATAATCGAGGCCCTGGTCGGCAAGAATGTATCGCCCCAGGGAAGGGGGATTATCGGCTTTCTTACGGCGGCGGTGGTGATTTATCTCACCCAGTTCATCGTACCGGCTTTAGACGTGTCCATATTGGGCGCTCTGATCGCTTCCCTGGTCATCGGGATAATCGATATCTTTGTTCCCACCGAATTGCGGTGATAAAGAAGGAATCGGCTTGCTGAAAACAGATCTTGTCATAGAAGCTCATGAGGTCTTGCTGCAGACCAGTCAACTGCCGGAGATAGAGGGCGTAAAGAGAGATTATAGATCCTACGAAGGAATCGACATCTCCATAATCGAGATCGTCACCGCCCAGGCGGCTGAAATGCTGGGAAAGTCGCCGGGGAAGTACATCACCGTTGAGGCCAGCGGACTCAAGGACAAGAACAGCGAGTTGGAAGAACGCCTGGTGGGCGTCCTTTGCGAGCAATTGCAGGGTATTCTGGCCTTGGACGAAGAAGCCACCGTCCTGGTGGTGGGGCTGGGGAATTGGAATGTCACCCCTGATTCTTTGGGGCCCAGCGTGGTGGAAGGCCTCTACGTCACCCGCCATCTCAAAGCCCTGCACCCGGAAAAATTGGGGCCGGGTTTCCGAAATGTGTGTGCCATCGCCCCCGGGGTTTTGGGGCTGACCGGCATTGAGACCAGCGAGATTATCTACGGCATCGTCCAGCGCTTGAAGCCGGATATGGTTATTGCCATCGATGCCCTGGCAGCCCGGAGTATGCACAGGTTAAATACAACCATTCAGATCTCCGATACCGGCATCTATCCCGGTTCGGGGGTGGGCAACCGGCGCCAGGGAATAACCCGGGAAACCCTGGGTATCCCCGTCATCGCCATAGGAATTCCCACGGTGGTGGACGCCGCCACCCTGACAAATGATGTCATCGACCTGCTTATCGCCGCCTTTCGCAAAGAGGCCAAAGCCGGCGACAATGTCTCTCAGATGCTGGCGCTGTTCAACAACTTTGACAAGGCGGAAAAGCATAAGTTGATTCAAGAAGTCCTCGACCCCGCGGTAGGGCTGATGATGGTAACGCCCAAGGAAGTGGACCGACTGCTGGCGGATATATCCGCGCTCCTGGCCAATGCCCTGAATGCCGCCCTGCATCCCCGGGTTGCCAAGGAGTACCTCCACTAAAGGGTAAAAAACTTTCATGAACCTGCCCCCTCTCAGCATATGCTGTAAGGGGGTGATTGCGGTGCCCAGGAACAGAGCAAAGGTCTTCCTGACAACGGTGGCGGGTACAGTCCTCATCTTTGTTTTTTTCTTGCTCAGCCGCTGGCTGGCCCCTATGGCCGCTGAATGTCATAGCCTTAACCCTTACTATTTTCTAAACTGGGGCGCGCCGGCAGTGTTTCATGAGGATATCGACCGGGACAGCGCCCTCTTGAAGCTGGAGCCCTGGCGCCTCTTGGGCCTGCAACTGCCCGCAGTCGCCAGCATCAAGCCGACGGACTGGAAAGAAGTGACGACACCGCCGACGCCGGATCCCGGCGCTCCCGCCGTCCAACCCCAGCTGCCCATAACCGCAGCAGTTGTGGGAATCTATCATTCCCATGCCAGTGAAGCCTTTGTGCCCAGCACCGGCAAGGCCAGGACCACAGATTTTTCTCAGACAGTGGTGCGGCTGGGCAATGAAATCGCAGACATCCTCAGCGGCCGGGGTATTACCGTGGTGCACAGCGAAGAGTACCATGACCGGGAATACAATCAATCCTACGTCATGTCCAGGCTGACGGCCCAGGACATGGTTTCCAGCTACCCCGAACTCTTCCTGCTCATAGACCTGCATCGGGATGGGGTCGGCGCCACTTCAGCCCAGGGCCGGGAAGTAACCACCTGTACCATTCAGGGCAAGGAAGCAGGCAAGATTGCCTTCGTCATCAGCACCGCCCATGGAGACTGGCAGAAAAACAACAGAATTGCCAACGACCTGCACAATATGCTGGAAAATAAATATCCCGGCCTCTCCCGGGGAATAATATCCAAGGCAAAATCCACCTTTAACCAGGACCTGCATCAGGGCGCAATCCTGGTAGAGGTGGGAGGGCACTGGAACACCTTGACTGAGGCTGTTTACGGCGCCCAACTCCTGGCCGACGTCCTGGCCGATTACCTGACGGGAGGGTATTGAGGGATTGGAGCGAGAGTACAACACCATTTTTATCGGGCTGGTATTGCTGGCCATTATCGTACTGGTCGGAGCAGGCTTAGTGGACTCCAGCCTCAGCAGATTGTTGTTGCCCCCGGAGCCTTTCGCCACTGTTGCTGTCGACTACCAACACGGAATCGTCATCCGGGGGCCGGAATCTGAAATCTCCTTCAAGGCAACCAAACTGGCAACCGTTGCGATAGAAGATGAGAGAATCGCCATAAGGACTGGCGCCTTTTCCTTAAAAATACCCTTTGTCCTGACCTGGGGAAATATTAACGGACTTCGCGCCGCTTTGCGGTTGACAAAATAAATACCTAATGGTATTTTTTTTATGGAGAATTAGCACTCGATTGTTTAGAGTGCTAACAAGGAAGGGGGGCCAACATCTTGGACGAAAGGAAACGGCTGATTCTCAACGCCATTATTCAGGATTATATTTTTTTTGCTGAGCCGGTGGGCTCCCGATCCCTGGTCAAACGCCACAGTATTGGCCTGAGCCCCGCCACCATTCGCAACGAGATGGCTGATTTGGAAGAGATGGGTTATCTGGAGCAGCCCCATACATCTGCCGGCAGGATTCCCTCCCACCTTGGCTACCGGTTCTATGTAAACTCCCTCATGGAGGATTTTAGCTTTGATTCCGGGGAAGTGGCAGAGCTGGAAGCCCTGGTATCAGACATCAACCGCGTTGGCGGCGGCGGATTTACCCGGCAACTGGCCAAGCTGCTGGCTTCGGTGACCAATTATATTACCCTGATCACCGAGCCCCTGGAAACCATTCACGAGATCCGGCACATCGATATAATCCCCTTGTCCGAGCACGTTGCCAGCATCATCGTCGTCCTCAGCGACGGCACCGTCAATCACCAGAGCATTGCCCTGCCCAAGGGAATTGAGGCCAGGCAGGTCAAGGCTTTGACCAACTTCTTTAATAAGCGGCTTCGGGGCGTGCGCCTGATGGACATCAATTCCGCCCTGCTCAAAGAATTAAAGGCAGAATTCGCGGGGAATATGAAATTAATCGATGATGTGGTGGGCGTCGTTCGCTACTTGCTCATGGCCCGGGATGACCAATTGGTTATCGATGGCACCAGCAATCTGTTGAGTCAGCCCGAGTTCAGCGATATCAATAAGGCGCGCGAACTTCTCGCTTCCCTGGACCAGAATGAACAGCTGCTGCACCTGATGAATATAAATGCCAATGATCTGGCCATCAAAATAGGGTCGGAGATCGGCCTGGAGAGTTTTTGCGATTGTTCTTTGGTGGTGGCAACCTTTGCCCACCGCGATCGCAAAGTGGTCTTGGGGATCCTGGGACCTGCCCGAATGCAATATGCCAAGACCATTGGCTTTATGAAGTGGCTGAAAGAATACTTTGAGTAAACTGTGGAGGTAAGAAATGACCAGACATGAAGAAGCAAACCCGGTCCGGGAGGCAGTGGAGAGGAGCGAGGAGCAGGTCGAGGATGTAGATTACCTGGCCCTCTATCTGGCTGAGAAAGAGCAGGGGGAAGAACTCCTGAACAAGTACACTCGCCTGGCGGCAGACTTTGACAATTTTCGCAAGCGCACTCACCGCCAAAATCAGGAATTAGTTGCCAGGGCCAATGAAAACCTGGTCTGCGAACTGCTTCCGGTTTTGGACAACTTTGCCCTGGCTTTAAACACCATCGAAGATCCTTCGATTCTCAAGGGCATGCAGATGATCTATGGCCAACTGTTGGGGGTCTTGGAAGGGGCGGGCCTGGAGGCAATAGAGGCCGTGGGTTGCCCCTTTGATCCCGACATTCACGAGGCCGTCGCCAGGGTAGAGTCCCCCGAGCATGAGGAAAACATAATTCTGGAAGAGACCCGCAGGGGCTATATCCTGGGCGGTAAAGTGCTTCGTCCCGCCATGGTAAAGGTAAACATTAAGAAGGAGGAATAAGACTATATGGGGAAAGTAATTGGAATTGACCTCGGTACGACAAATTCAGTGGTTGCCGTTATGGAAGGAGGCAGCCCTGAAATAATCGTCAACGCTGAGGGCGGTCGCCTGACGCCGTCAGTGGTTGGCTTTAATAAAAACGGAGAGCGTCTGGTGGGGCAAACCGCCAAGAGGCAGGCGGTCATCAATCCGGAGCGGACCATCCAATCCATAAAGAGACATATGGGCACAGATTACACCGCCCAAATCGATGACAAGAAGTACACCCCCCAAGAAGTCTCGGCCATGATCCTGCAGAAGATGAAGAAGGATGCAGAAGATTACCTGGGAGAGACCGTCACCGATGCCGTCATTACAGTCCCGGCCTATTTCAGCGATTCCCAGCGCCAGGCGACCAAGGATGCCGGCAGGATTGCCGGCCTCAATGTCCTGCGCATTATCAATGAGCCCACAGCAGCTGCCCTGGCTTATGGTCTGGACAAGGACGAGGATCAGACCATCCTGGTCTTTGACTTGGGTGGCGGTACCTTTGACGTATCCATTCTGGAAATCGGAGACGGCGTCTTTGAGGTCAAGGCCACCAACGGCAACAACCGCCTTGGCGGCGACGACTTTGACCAGAGGGTGATGGAGCACCTCATCAGCGAATTCAAACGGGACACCGGCATCGATCTTGGCAAGGACAAATCTGCCCTCCAGCGCCTCAAGGAAGCTGCCGAAAAGGCAAAGATCGAATTGTCTTCCACCATGCAAACAAATATCAGCTTGCCCTTTATCACAGCCCTGGACGGCGTGCCCCAGCACCTGGATATCAACCTGACCAGGGCTAAATTCGAAGAGCTCACCGCAGACCTGGTGGAGGCCACCATGGGCCCGGCCCGGCAGGCCCTCAAAGATGCCAGGCTCAGCGCCGGCGATATTGACAAGGTCATCTTGGTGGGCGGGTCAACCCGGATTCCCGCTGTCCAAGAGGCGATTAAGCGGGAAATTGGCAAAGAGCCCCACAAGGGCGTCAACCCCGACGAAGTTGTAGCCCTGGGCGCCGCCATCCAAGGCGCCGTCCTCTCAGGGGAGGTCAAGGATGTTGTGCTGCTGGATGTCACTCCCCTCTCCCTGGGCATTGAGACTCTGGGGGGAGTGTTTACCAAGCTCATCGAACGCAACACCACCATTCCCACATCCAAGAGCCAGATCTTTTCCACCGCCAGCGATAACCAGCCCAGCGTTGAGATTCACGTCCTTCAGGGCGAGCGGCCTATGGCGGCGGACAACAAGACTTTGGGCAGATTTCATTTGGACGGGATTCCCCCGGCACCCCGGGGAGTCCCTCAGATTGAAGTCACCTTCGATATCGATGCCAACGGAATCGTCAATGTGTCGGCCAAGGACCTGGCGACCAAGAAGGAACAGAAGATTACTATCACTGCTTCCAGCGGCCTCAGCGACGAGGAGATCGAGCGGATGGTCAAGGCAGCCGAGGCAAATGCCGCTGCCGACGAAAAGCGCAGAGCCCTGGTGGACGCCAAGAACAATGCCGATTCCCTGGTTTACAGCACTCGCAAGACCATGAAGGACTTGGGCGCCCAGGTGAATGCCGACAAGCAGAAGGAAATCGAAGCGGCTTTGACCAAACTGGAAGAAGCTGCCAAGGGCGATGATCTGGAGAAGATCAAATCCGAAACCGAAGCGGTGACCAAAATCCTCCATGAGCTGTCTGCCCAGGCGTATCAACAGGCCGGCGGCCAGGAGCAGGCCGGCGCCGATGGCGATGCTACCTTCGACGCAGAAGCAACAGATGTAAAGGATGACAAGGAATAGAATCCTTGGAGGAATGTTATGACGCCGCGTTAGCTCATATGGGGGAGCGCAAAGGTTCCCCCTTTTTTCCTTGGAGGTGATGGCCATGGCTGGATTTGATCCGTATTCTATTCTGGGGGTTGGCAAAAACGCCACCCCCGATGAAATAAAAAAAGCCTATCGAACACTGGCCCGCAAGTACCACCCCGACCACAATCCCAATGACAGCGAGGCAGAGGAGAAGTTTAAAGAGGTCAAAAGGGCCTATGACATCCTCAGTGATCCCGGTAAGCGCCAGCAATACGACAATTATGGGTACACCGGCGATGAGCAGCCGGGAGCAGGCGGTTTTGGTGACTTCGGCGGATTTGGCTTTAATTTTGAAGATATCTTTGAGTCCATGTTCGGCGAAGGATTTGGCGGCAGGACCAGCGCAAGGCAGAGGGCGCAGCGGGGCGCCGATATCGGCGTAGACCTTACCCTGTCCTTTGAAGAAGCTGTCTTTGGCACCGAGAAGGAGATCTCTGCCAGAACCCTCAAAGTCTGCGAAGATTGCCGCGGCTCCGGAGCCAAGAACGGAACTGAGAAAAGCGAATGTCCCCACTGCCACGGCAGCGGCGAAATCAGGGTCGTCCAAAACACCCTGCTGGGCAGGATGGTCCAGGCCAGGACCTGCCCCCGTTGTGGCGGCGCAGGCACCATCATCACTCAACCCTGTCCCAATTGTCGGGGCCAGGGCAGAGTGGAGGGAACGGTGCGGAAAAAGATTAAAATTCCCGCGGGGGTGGACAATGGCACCCGGCTGAGAATTTCCGGAGCCGGCCATGCCGGCGTGCACGGCGGCGGACCGGGGGACTTGTATATTTCCATCTCCGTTCGCCCCCACCGGTTCTTTGTCCGCAAGGGACAGGACATCCACCTGACGGTGCCCATTGGCCTTGCCCAGGCCGCCCTGGGGGTAGAGCTGGAAGTCCCCACCCTGGAAGGCACTCAGCGCCTGGCCGTGCCGGCCGGAACCCGGTCCGGGACCAGCTTTAGATTGCCAGGTCGGGGTGTCGCCAGCCTCAACCGCAGCGGCAAGGGCGATCAGGTGGTCACCGTGGAGATCGACGTGCCCAGAAGTTTGAGCCCCGAGCAGAGGGAAGCCCTGCGCAGGTATGCGAATATTAGCAACGAGACGGTGGAAAATATCGACAAGAGCCTCATGGCCCGGCTGAAGCGGGCCTTTGGCAGGAGGTAGCGGAATGGACTGGACGGAAGTTAAACTGGAAATCGGCACCGGCGCCGTAGAGGCGGTGGCCAACTTTATCCATGAGTCCGGCGCCGGGGGAGTTGTCATCGAACACCTGGACAGGGAACGGAGCGCAGTAACCGCCTACATCCCCGCCGGCGGGGAGAGCGAAGCCTTTTTGGCTCGTCTGGAAGCGTTTTGCGCAGGTCTCAGCCAATTGGATCTGGAAGCTGACGCCGCCATCTCTACACGCATTGTCATGGAAAAGGACTGGGAAGAAGAGTGGAAGCGCCACTACCATCCAGTCAGCGTTGGCAATGTGTACATTACACCTTCCTGGCTGCCCCGGCCGTCGGAACCGGGGCGAGTGGTAATCCAACTGGATCCGGGAATGGCCTTTGGTACCGGCTCCCACCCCACTACCCAGATGTGCATCGCCGCAATTTCCCGGTACCTGCAGGCCGGTGATACTGTACTGGATTTGGGCGCCGGCTCGGGCATTCTCTCCATCGCCGCCGCCAAGCTGGGGGCCGGTTCGGTGGATGCTGTAGACTACGATCAAGTGGCGGTGCGGGTGGCCAGTGAAAACGCCCGGCGCAATAATTGTTCTGTTTCTATAAGGCAGGGAGACGCTTTTGCCGCCCTTAGAGAAAGCGGGCATCAGTTGGTGGTGGCCAACATCGGTTATAATGCCTGCGCCAAACTGGCCAAGATCTTCAAAGAGGAAGGGAAGGTAGGCACCCTGATCCTCAGCGGTTTTCCCCAAGAGCGCCTGTCCGAATTTGAGCAGGAAACGGCCCTTACCCCCATTGAACGCATGACACAAGGGGATTGGGCCTGCCTGGTCCTGAGGAATTAAGATGCGGCGCCTGGTCATAAAAGGCCAGCTCTCGGTGGGAAGGAAAGTCCCCTTGGCGAAGGAGCAAGTCCATTACCTTTTCGATGTCCTGCGCAAGCGGCCGGGGGAGCATTTCACCGGCCTGGACGGCAGTGGCAAAGCTTTTGTCCTCCAGCTCATGGCCCGTTCCGAAGCGGGCTGTCTGGTGTTGGCCGAAGCCGGAGAAGCCAGCCGGGAACCGCGGCTAAAACTCACCCAGTTCCTGCCCCTCTTAAAGGGGGACAAGTTGGACTGGGTGGTGCAAAAATCCGTTGAACTGGGGGCATCGGAAATAGTCTTCTATGCCGCTGGGCGCAGCATCGTCAAATGGACAGATAATGTCGCCAAAAAGCTGGCCCGCATGGAGAAAATCGCCCTGGAGGCCACCCAGCAATGCGGCCGGGATTTGGTGCCGGCTATCCGCGGAATCTTGACCCTGGAGGAGGCGGCAGGGGAAGGTCCCGGGGTCTTCGCCTGGGAAGAAGAGGAAACCGACAGCCTGCGCTCCTTCCTGATGAGGACGCCGAAACCCGAAACTTTATCGGTGTTGACGGGCCCCGAGGGCGGTCTCAGTTCCGATGAAGCCGAAACCTTAAAGGGTTTGGGCTGGTGCCCCGTTACCCTTGGACCGCGGATTCTCAGGGCCGAAACCGCTGCCATCGCAATGGTGACCTGCGCCATGTTCAGCTATGGAGAAATGGAGGGAGATCAATAAGAGCAGCTTTTACCACGCTGGGCTGTAAAGTCAACCAGGACGAGACGGCGGGGATGCAGATCCTCTTTGAAAGGGCGGGCTTTCAAATCGTTGACTTTAAAGACCAGGCCGACGTGTATATCGTCAACACCTGTACCGTTACCCATTTGGGCAGCCGCAAGTCCCGGCAACTGTTGCGGCAGGCGCGGCGCCGCAACCCCGATGCCTTGGTGGTGGCGGCGGGATGTTACCCCCAGGTTGCCTGGGAAGAACTGGATCAGCTGAAAGAGGTGGACCTGATTGTGGGCAATAGCCACAAGGCTGAGCTGGTGAGCCTGGTCCAGTCGGCCCTGACCGGTGCCGGCAAGCGGGTGCTGGTGGAGGAGCCTGAGGACTTTTGCGACCTGCCGGTCTCCATCACTACCAGCCGCCACCGGGCAACCTTAAAGATCCAAGAGGGCTGTCAGCGCTACTGCACCTACTGCATAGTGCCCCGGGCCCGGGGCAGGTTGCGGAGCATGCCCCAGGAAACCATAATTGCCAAGGCCCGGGAACTGGTGGAGTCCGGATTCAAGGAAATCGTCCTCACCGGAATTAACCTCACCTCCTACGGCCGGGAACGGGAGGGGGCGGGCAATCTGGCTTCGGTAATCAATGCCCTGGCTCCCAGAATCGAGGGCGCCAGGATCCGGATCAGTTCGGTGGAACCCACCGACTTTACTTCCGAACTGATTCGGGCCATTCAGGATAACGTCAATGTCTGCCGGGATTTTCATATTCCCTTGCAGAGCGGCAGCAACTCTGTCCTCCAGCGCATGGGTCGCAAGTACAGCGCTGAGGACTTCCTGGCCCTGACCGAGACCCTTAAGGAGCAGTTTGACCTGCCTTCCTTTTCCACCGATGTCATCGTGGGCTTTCCCGGTGAAAGCAATGCCGAATTTGAGGAAACCATGGACCTGGTGCGCAGGGTGGGATTTTCCCGGCTCCATGTCTTCCGCTTTTCGCCCCGCCCAGGCACTCCTGCTGCAGCCTATACGGGGCAGGTCACTCCGCAGATCGCCGCCCGGCGCAGCAGTCAGCTCATCAAAATGGGCGAAGAATTGGCTGCACAATATGCCCGGTCCCTCATCGGCTATCAAGAGGAACTGCTCCTGGAAGAGGCCAGTCCCTTGGGCCACGGTTTTATCGGCTATGGAGAACGCTATATGAGGATACATTGCGCCAGCAGGGAGCAACCCGGCAGCTTGATTGAGGTAAGAATTGTCGGCAGCTCCGGCGCAGAATTGCTGGCCCGTCAGGTCTAAGCCGCTGGTTTCAGTCATATATATAGACAGCCTCTAAAACGGGAGGGATATATATGACCAAACTGGTGGTGGTGGAAGCCCGACGCCTGCTGCCAATTGCCGTGCTCTTTTTGATGCTGGTGGCGGTGTCGGTGTACGATGGTCTGACGGGACCTGCCGCCCCGGCCGTTGCGCCGCCCAATTCCGTCCCCTACCAGACCCTGTTGGCCACCAGCCAAAATTCTGAAATGCAGTGCCAGGTGGTCACATCCCTGGATATGTGGGTAGCCATGCACCAAGCCCTGGGGTTAGAGCTCACCGACCATGATTTTGATCCCCAGCGGGAAGTTGCCGTTTTTTTGCTGAACTGTCAACTCAGCTCCACCCGGGAAGGCAAGGGCGTCGTCCGGCTATCGGTTACCCCTAAGAAAAATTCCGTGCAACTGGTCCTGTTTGAAAAGGCCAATTTGCACGGAAACCCGGCTGACCTGCAATTTCTCCTGGTCCACGACTGACGTCCCTGTTTGGGGCGTTTTTGATTATCCAGCAGGATTTGGGGAAAATATGTGGAAATAAAAGTATAGGCCGAGGAGGTGATGGTGTGCAGGATTGCATTTTTTGCAAAATTAGCCAGGGAACCATTCCCGGGGATATCGTCTACCAGGATGAGCAGCTGCTGGTCCTCAGGGATATCAGTCCCCAAGCCCCGGTTCATCTCTTGGTGTTTCCCCGGGACCATTACGCAGACATAGTGGAGGCCAGCCATAATCCCCGCCTGCTTTCGGCATTGCTGGCCAAGTGCGCCAGCCTCGGCCGCGAGATGGGCGAGCAGGGATTCCGCATTGTCGTAAATACCGGCGAACACGGCGGCCAAACCGTCGGGCATCTTCACTTTCACGTCCTGGCCGGCAGGCAGCTGCAATGGCCGCCGGGCTAATTTGTTGACAGCAACACTGTTTGAAGGGTATAATTTACTTTGTTTATAAGTGTTGTTGGTGTGAGGGGAGGGTAGATACGATGTCCGAAGTAAAAGTTGGCAAGAATGAATCTCTTGATAATGCCCTGCGTCGGTTCAAGCGCCAGTGCCAGAGGTCCGGCGTTCTTTCTGAAGTGCGCAAGCGCGAGCATTATGAAAAGCCCAGCGTGAGGCGCAAGAAAAAGTCTGAAGCTGCCAGGCGCAAGAAGAGAAGGTTCTAGAGGTGGCAATTATGGCTGATATTCTCGAGAGATTAAGCGAAGATATGAAGGCAGCCATGAAGGAGCATGACAAGTTCACCCTGTCGGTAATTCGAATGCTGCGTTCAGAGCTCAAGTATGCAGAATTAGCTGCTGGCGCTCCCCTTTCCGAGCAAGAGATTACTGAAGTCTTGGCTCGTGAACTGAAGAAGCGCAAGGACGCCGCCCAGGAATTCGCCAAAGCCGGCCGGGACAAGACAGCTGAAGATTTGCATAGAGAACAAGCTATCATCCAAAAATATCTCCCCGAACCCTTTACTGAACAAGAGGTGCGCGATATTATCGCGGCTGTGATAGCTTCCGCCGGCGCCCAGAAGTCTGATTTCGGTAAGGTAATGGCCGGGGTCATGGCCCAAGTCAGGGGCCGATATGATGGCAGTTTGGTTTCCAAATTGGTCAAAGAGAGCTTGGACAAATAACCGGCCTATACTGGCCGGTTATTTTGTAGTGCAGGAGTATGGCCCATTGACCACGAATATATTATCAGTGAGATTGGGAGGTGGAAATTTGAAGATTATTCGCTGGGTAGGTATGTTCTGTCTGATCCTGCTCCTGTTTGCCCACACAGCCAGCCCGGTATACGCCCAGGCTGAGGGGCTTGTCTACCATGTCCCTCTCCGAGGAGAAATCAATTCTTCAGTATACCATTCATTAAAACACGCCTTTTCCTTGGCCGCCAGAGATGGAGCCGAATTGATTATCCTCGAGATTGATACCTTTGGCGGCTATGTCCATGCCTGCGATGAGATCAAAAACCTTATCTATGATACGCAAATCCCCGTCTATGCCTATGTCAAAAAGGCAATCTCCGGAGGCGCCTATGTTGCCCTGGCCTGCGACCGTATCTACATGCTCCGGGGCAGCACCCTGGGGGCTGCCGAGCCGGTGGCGGGAGGCGCGCCGGTAACCAATGAAAAGGACCTCTCGGTCATCGAGGGGCAGATGCGGACCATGGCCGAACGCCAGGGCCGGGATCCGGAAGTTGCCGCCGCCATGGTGCGCAAGGATATTTCCATCCCCGATGTGATCGAAAAGGGCAAGCTCTTGACCCTTACCGCCGCCAAGGCCCTGGAGGTGGGCTATACCGAGGGAATTGTGGATGGCATTGGTGAGATTCCCCGTTTGGCGGGGATTTCCCAGCCAAAGCTTGTCGAGTACAGTGAACCCTGGGGCGTGCGCCTGGCCCGTTTTCTCAGTAATCCCCTGGTGGGGGGCCTCTTGCTGGCCATCGGCCTCGCCGCTCTGGTCATAGAGGTCATAACCGCCGGTTTTAGCGGGGCAGGGTTGGTGGCGCTGCTGGCCTTCGCCCTGTTTTTCGGCGGCAATCTCCTCATCGGAGTTGCCCAGTGGGAGCACGTCGCAGTCTTCATCCTGGGGATTATTCTCCTCATAGCCGAGGCCTTTACGGCGGGATTTGGGCTATTGGGGGTGGCCGGCTTGATTTGCATTGCAGCCAGCATAGTTCTCTCGGCAGCTACCTTTTTGCAAGGCTTGCTGACCTTGGGTCTGGCCATCGTCCTGGCAGTCGTCATCGTGGCTGTTGCCTTCAGATTCCTGCGCAAGAGTGTTCTTTGGAACCGCCTCATCCTCAGCCATTCTGAAACCAAGGAGATGGGCTATGTGGCCCCTAGAGTCGACGGTGATTTGTTGGGTCTGGAAGGAACCGCTTCGACTCCCCTTCGGCCCAGCGGCAAGGTCAGCCTCAGCAATGGCCAAAAGGTCGATGCCGTCAGCGAAGGTTCTTATATAGAAGCTGGAACTGAAGTCGTTGTTACCGGTTTTTCCAGCGGCAGCGTCGTCGTCACACCGAAAAAAGTTTAAAGGAGTTGAATGCTTTGCCTCCGGTAATTTTTGTCTTTGTCGTCGTTACCCTGGGCATCCTTGCCCTCTCGTTATTCTTCAGCTTTGTGCCCGTCGGCCTCTGGATTTCTTCCATGGCTGCAGGGGTCAGGGTGGGTCTCTTTAACCTGGTTGGCATGCGTCTGCGCCGGGTTGCTCCCGCCCGGATCGTCCACCCCCTGGTCAAGGCGACCAAGGCTGGCCTCAGTCTCAACACCAACATGCTGGAAAGTCACTACCTGGCTGGCGGCAATGTGGACAGAGTTGTCAACGCCCTCATCGCCGCCCAGAGGGCCAATATCGATCTGGCCTTTGAGCGGGCCGCAGCCATCGACCTGGCCGGCCGGGATGTGCTCCAGGCAGTCCAGATGAGCGTCAACCCCAAGGTCATCGAGACGCCCATTGTCACTGCCGTGGCCAAGGATGGAATCGAGGTCAAGGCCATGGCCCGGGTTACGGTGCGAGCCAATATCGACCGCCTGGTGGGCGGCGCAGGAGAAGAGACAATTCTTGCCCGGGTCGGCGAGGGCATCGTCACCACCATCGGCTCCTCGGAAAGCCATAAGGATGTTCTGGAAAATCCCGACAACATTTCAAAGACGGTGCTGGACCGGTCTTTGGATGCCGGGACGGCATTTCAGATTCTCTCCATCGACATCGCCGATGTCGACGTGGGCAAGAACATCGGCGCCCAACTTCAGACAGATCAAGCTGAAGCAGATAAGCGCATTGCCCAGGCCAAGGCCGAAGAGCGCCGGGCAATGGCCGTGGCCAGAGAGCAGGAAATGAAGGCCGCCGTTCAGGAAATGCGGGCCAAGGTTGTGGAGGCCGAGGCCGAAGTGCCCAGGGCACTGGCAGCCGCCCTCAAGGAAGGTAAGCTCGGCGTCCTGGATTACTATAACTTGCAAAATGTCATTGCCGATACCCAGATGCGGGATGCCATCGGCAAGGTTACTGGCAAGCCCGGGGCCGATGGGGATAAGAAATAGTCTATGGGACAAATCATCCTCCTGGCCCTTGCCGCCATTGTCTGGGCGGTGATCAAGGCCGTGTCCCAGCAGCCGCCCCAGCGGCCCGTCCCGCGTCGGGCAGCGCCGGGACCAAGTCCTGTGAGCGAGCCTCCTCGCCCGGAAATTAGGCCTGTTCTCCAGCATGACCCCGGTTCCTACTCTGACCAACAGTCAGAGATACGCATGGAGGTTCGGGAACTGGATGATTATCCAGCTTTGGACCTCCACGTCACTCCCGAGGGATTGGTGCAGGGAGTGATCATGGCAGAGGTCCTGGGACCGCCCCGGGCCAAGAATCCCCATCGCCTCTTCGGTCGCTAATACACCTTGCTGTCGCAGTCTGGACGCCCTCTACCCAGGTAGAAAGCGCCCGGGATTGCGGCAGCTTTTTTTGTATACCCCGGACCCCCGGGGCATATTTTTTAGGGAGGTGAGGATTGTGGCCAAGAAAGACAAGGTCAGGAAGAAGATTGCCGATATTTTTGACCTGCCCCCGGATATTGTCCTGGACCTCCCGAGAATCATCCTGGTCGGGCGAATTCAGCTATATATTGAGAACCACAAGGGCATTACTCTCTACGACGAAAACGAAATTCGCATCAGCGTCAATGGCGGAGGTATAGTCATCGGCGGAAAGGACCTCCAGTTGCGCACGGTGTACAATGACGATATCTACATTGAAGGTGAAATACATTCCATCCTCCTGGAAGGCGACAGGCCATGAGCTGGGGAAAGATATCGGGCTTTTGGGGGCATGCCCAGGTCCGGGTCACCGGTTCCGCTCCTGAAAGGTTCATCAACCTGGTTGCGGCGGCAGGAATCCGGCTCTGGGCTGCCAAGATCGATGGCCAGGAGCTGCAGTTTAATACCGACCTCATCAGCCTAAAAAAGCTGATGGAAGTCCGAAAAAACACCGGCTATATCGTGGAAGTCCAAAAAAAGCAGGGCTTGTTGGTTTTTGCCGGCTTTCTTTGGCAAAGAAAGCTCTTGCTGGCTGGGTTTTTTTGTTTTTGGCTCTGCCTCTATTACCTGGCCGGCATGATCTGGACCCTGGATATCGATGGCATGACCAGCCTGGAAAAAAGCGACGTCCTGGACTATGTGGCATCCCTGGGCCTGGAAAAGTGGGCAAATTTTCGGCGCCTGGATTTGGACGCCATTGAAGAACAGCTCTACCTGCGCTTCCCGGAAATTGCCTGGGTGGCGGTGGAGAGGTCGGGCACCAAGGTTTCCATTCGGATTGTCGAAAAGGAGCCGGACCCGCTGCGCCTGGGCGAACCCATTGACATAGTTGCGGACTGTGATGGTATAATATCTGAAATGACGGTTATTCAGGGCAAACCCCTGGTTGAACCCGGGATGACGGTGGCCAAGGGCGATGTGCTCATCGCCGGTTACCGCGGCGATGCCGGAATCGTCAACGCCGCCGGCTATGTCAAGGCCATCGTCCATGTGGAGGGTTACGGCGAGGCTGCTCTTAGGGAAACAGAAAGGGAATTCACCGGCAATCAGGCCCAGGTCACGGCCTTGCAACTGGGTAAAAAGCGAATCTTTCTCAGTTCCAGGGAGCACGGCTTTGTTCATTACGGTATGAAGGAATCTCGCCGTCCTTTAAGGGGTAACCTTGGCTTGCCCGTGTACCTGGTGGAACAAATCTATCGGGAGGTAAAGCTCATTACAAAGGTCTATACTCCGGAAGAAGCCGATGAACTGGCCCGGAGCAGGGCCATGCGCATGGCCCATCAGCAAGTGGGAGAGCATGCCGATTTGCTGAAGGCAGAAGTAAAAAATATCAACCTGGATGCGATTTTCCGATACAAGGTCACCCTGACCATCGAGACCAAGATCGGCAGGGAGAGCCAGAGCAGCGGGGGGGAAGATTATTGAAGGAATGTTCTTTAATTGAACTAGACAATGGCGAAGCAGTTGCAGTCCTGGGGACCCAAGACAGAAATTTGAACCTCTTTGCCAGGAGTTTTGGCGTCAATCTGGTCCAGAGGGACGAGGGGTTGCTGATTACGGGTCCGTCTCCCAACAAAGAATGTGCGAAAGAGTTTTTGGAACAAATTCTCGGCATCATCCGTGCCGGTCATTTGCCCAGCTTTGAAGAAATGCAGTACATGGTCGAAAACTTCAAAAAGAACCATGAGGATCATCGGGTCTTTTACAAGGAAGAAATCCTGATTACGCCCCGGGGCAAGAAGATCTTCGCCAAGACCAGCGGCCAGCACAGCTATATTCAAGCCATCAAAAAGAATGACCTGGTCTTTGGCATCGGCCCGGCTGGGACAGGCAAGACCTATTTGGCCGTGGCCATGGCTGTCAAGGCCCTGAAGGAACGGGAAATTGCCAAGATCATCCTGACCCGTCCCGCCATCGAGGCGGGAGAGCGCCTGGGCTTTTTGCCCGGGGACTTGCAGGACAAGGTGGATCCTTACCTGCGTCCCCTTTATGACGCCCTCTTGGAGTTTTTGGGGGTGGATATATACCAAAAGTATATGGAAAAGGGTATAATTGAGGTTGCCCCCCTGGCGTACATGCGGGGGAGGACGCTGAACGACGCCTTTATCATCCTGGATGAGGCTCAGAACACCACGCCGGAACAGATGAAGATGTTCCTGACTCGTTTTGGCTTTGGTTCCAAGGCCATCGTCACCGGCGACATTACCCAGATCGACCTGCCCCGGGAGACGGTGTCCGGGCTGCGCCAAGTCATGGGCATCCTCCGGGGAATTGAGGGCATAGAGATCGTCCAGCTGGACGAGACAGATATCATCAGGCATCGCCTGGTGGCGGACATCGTGCGCGCCTATGCCCGGCATGCCAATAAGAAAAAAGTGAGGTGAGGTCGGTGAACAAGTTCTTGGATAAGTTCTTGCCCCTGACTAAAATCAAAGAATTTTCCCGTTCCCCCTGGTTTCGGGTTGTCCAAGGGCTTGTCCTCTACCTTGCCCTGTTGGCCACCGTGGCCTTTGGAATTCTCCCCAGGCAAATTGCCTTGGAAGTAGGTCAGATCTCTCCCGAAACCATCTATGCTCCCCGGACTGTTACCGACCATGCAGCCACCAGCCTGGCCAGAACCCGGGCTGCCGAGCAGGTTGAAGATATCTACCTCTGGGATCTCTCGGCAGAGCAAAGGGTGATTGCAGAGGTTACCGGCATCCTCAGGGACTTAGCGGCATTGCCTCGGCCCGACTTGGATACCCCGGACGAAGGGGAAGAGGTCCCCAGCACTGAAGAGGTGGCCCAAGGATTTCTCGAGGAGTACCCCGAGTTGGATATGGAAACAGTTCTGGCCCTGCTGGCTCTGCCCCAGGAAACCGTGGAGCACGGCGCCGAGCTGACGGCCAGCCTCATCAGCGCCAGCATGCAGGAAGGCGTCAAGGCCCAGGAAGTTGAGGAGCATGTTGCCAAAATATCCAATGAACTCCTTCAGGCTCAACTCAACCCCGTGCTGCGGGAGCTGATTTTTCCTAGACTGGAGACTCACTTTACCCACAACCGCACCTACTCGGAAGAAGATACCGAAAACGCCCGGCGCCGGGCCCGGGATGCGGTGGAAGAAATCAAAATTCTCAAGGGCGCGAAGATCATCGACAAGGGCGAGACCGTTACCGAAACGCAAATATCCCAGCTCTACGCCCTGGGCATGCTTCATACCAGCGTCGCCTACGGATATTACCTGGGTTTGGCAGGAATCCTGCTCTGTATCTTTTCAGCCTGGGGTTACTTCTTGTACAAATTCCGCCCCAATATCTTTAACCACCCTTCAAAACTGTGGCTTGTGGGCTTAATAGTCCTCATCACCCTGTGGGCGGCAAAACTCTTTGGCGGCATCCTCTTCGATGCCGGTTCCCCCTATCTGATACCCATGAGCATGGCCGCCCTGCTTCTGACAATTGTCTTTGATGTCAATATGGCCCTCTTTTTCGGATCGTCTCTTTCCCTGATCATCGCCATCATGGCAGGCAACGAAATGAGCACCATGGTTGTCGCGCTGATTGGCAATGTCGTCGGCGCCTATAGCGTCACCCAGGTAAACCAGCGTTCTGATCTGACCCGAGCCGGTCTCTATGTGGCCGCTGCCAACACCCTGGTTATCCTGGGCCTAATCCTGACTGGGGATGGGTTGGCCCTGACCCAGTCATCCCTGCAGAAGGCCCTGGTGGATGTTGCCATGGGCGTTGGCGGCGGTATTCTCGCCTCGGTCCTGGCCATCGGCCTCCTGCCCTTCTTTGAGGTTGCCTTTGGCATCACCACTTCGGTTCGCCTCCTGGAGTTGGCCAATCCCAATCAAAAGCCCTTGAAGCGCTTGCTCCTGGAAGCGCCGGGGACCTATCATCACAGCATCCTGGTGGGCAATCTGGCAGAAGCGGCGGCGGAAGTGGTGGGAGCCGACCCGGTACTTGCCAGGGTCGGCGCGTACTACCACGATATCGGCAAGCTGACGCGGCCGTACTTCTTTATCGAAAACCAGTTTCAGGGCAACAACCCTCATGACAAAATTCCGCCCAGCCTCAGCAGTATGATCCTGACGGCCCACGTCCGGGGCGGAGTCGAGTTGGCCAATCAGTACAAATTGCCGCAGGTCATAAAGGATATCATCCAGCAGCACCATGGCAATACCCTCATCGGCTTCTTTTACCACCGCGCCGTGGCTGAGCGGGGCAGTAAAGATCACCTTCTGGAAGACAAGTTCCGCTATGACGGGCCCAAACCTCAATTCAAAGAGGCGGGAATCATCATGTTGGCAGATTCTGTGGAAGCGGCGGTACGCTCCCTTTCCCAGCCCAATCAATTCCGAATCCAGAACATGGTGGCCAAAATAGTCCGGGATAAGCTCTCCGACGGTCAATTGGACGAATGCGACCTGACCCTCAAGGACTTGAGTTTAATTTCCGACGCCTTTGTCCGGGTGCTGACAGGCATCTATCACAAGCGCATAGCCTACCCCACTGAGCAGGATTTGGCAAAGTTAGGATCATAAAGGGGATGAAATAATGCAGCTCTCCATATGGTACGAAAACGAGGACATCCCCAGCCATTGCCGGGAGGGGATGGAGGGGATGTTGGCAAGAATTGCGCCGGCTATTGCCAATGCGGTGGATGTGCCGGTGGATTCCGAGAACTATCACATCATCCTCACCTCCCAGGACTATATTCGCAGGCTGAACCGGGACTTTCGCTGCAAGGACTGTGTTACCGATGTCCTGAGTTTTCCTCTGGGCAGCGAAGAAGAGATCACCGGAGAAATCTACATCTGCTGGGACAGGATCAACTCCCAGGCTTCCGAATACGGCCACTCCTGGCAAAGGGAATTCTCTTACCTGTTGGTGCACGGCATTCTGCACCTCTTGGGCTTTGAACACGGCGATGAGCCCAATCCCGCCATGCGGGAACTGGAGGAAAAGATCCTTGAGCACATGGGGATGGGGAGGTAAGAGGCGTGGGGGCGAAATCTCTTTGGGATAGTTTTAAGTATGCCGGTCAGGGCATTGCTTACAGCTTCCGCACCCAGCGCAATTTCCGCATCCACTGTCTGGCGGCTTTGCTCCTGGTGGTCCTCCTCTTGGTCTTTGACTTCGCCGTGTGGGAAGTTCTCTTCCTGCTTTCGGCCGCCTTTGCCGTGCTGATCAGCGAGCTGATCAACACCGCCATTGAAAAAACCATCGACCTGTACACTTCCAAGTATCATCACCTGGCCAAAACCGCAAAGAATTGCGCGGCAGCCGCGGTGCTTTTGGCTGCCTTATATGCTGTAATTGTGGCTTTTTTTGTCCTGGTGCCCAAACTAATTGAGTTTTGAGGGGGGTAAATTATGCGCCCGGGAATTCGCTTGCTCTACATCACCATGGGACTGGCATTGGCGCTTGGCGTCTTTTTGGTGGTTAATTCCCTGGGGCTCATTCAATTCGGGGGGGGAGAGTTTCAAACTGCCAAAAATTACGCCTTGAGCCTTTTGGAGCACAATCTCAATCTGGCTCGCGAATTGGGAATCCCCAGAGACGATACCCGCGTCAATCTGGCCTATCTTCGCCTGGAAGATTCGGTAAGCAAGGCTGCTACTCCCGAAGAACTGTACCACCTGGTGTTGACGGAAATGAAGAAGTTCGAGCAGACCATTCGCGAACAGGCTCTCTTTAACCTCACCAACTGGCTGGACTGGGTAATCAATCAAGATCCCAACCTGCCATCCCTGGACCAATCCGCAGAGGTTAAAATCAGCTTTCTGGCCGACAAGACCATTGCCATCGAAGGCGGCGAAATCCTGGCCCAAGAGACCTTGGACAAGATAACCGCCTACACCCTGCCAGCGGAATTGGGTTTTCAGACAGTGTCCATAGCTGTGGAACAGGCGGATGGATTGGTGATGACCCGGGTCAAGGAGCCTATGATTGAAGAAGATCCCCTCACCCACATGCAGAATCAGTACAAGTCCCTGGAACAAGAGTACAACAATATGAGGGCTGTAGCCGGGTATTCGGAAATGTTGGGTCCCGGCCTGATTATCTCCCTCATGGATGCGGAGGACGACCTGATCTACGATGAAAATAACATCATTCACGATGTAGATGTCCAGGAAGTGGTGCACCTGCTGTGGGCAGGCGGCGCCCAGGGCATCGCCGTGGGAGAACGTCGCCTGGTGGCCAACAGTTCCATCCGCTGCGTGGGCGGGCCGATCCTGGTCAATTACGACCCAATCCCGGTAAAGCCCCTGGTCATCAAGGCTGTGGGGGATCCCCAGGCCATGATGGAATATTTGGAACCCCTCTTCAGCTATTATTCAAATGTCCGCAACCTGCGGGTCTCCGTGGAATCTGTCCCAGATTTGCACTTGCCCGGCAAGTCCTTGCCATAGGAAAGGGTAGAGAATATGGATAAGAGAAACACGCGCATTCTCCTGGTTTATGTGACGCTGGCCTTGGCGATAAATATCTTTTTGGCGGCTGCCCATATCGACTGGGCAAAATGGGGCGACAGGCCCAATCTTGACTTTTCCAAGGACTTTGCCAACGACATTGTCCTGGCCATGCAAGAATTGGCGGTTGACCTGGGCGTTGCCGAAAAGGCCAATATCAAGCAGGCCCTGGCCAAACTGCATTATGATGTCTATCTGGCGGCAAACAGCAAAGAGCTGGCGGGAATAATCCAGAACACCGCCAGCGACACCCGGGATTTGATCGTCGCTGAGTACGTCAATTCCAGCGCCGAGCAAGTCCTCAAGATTCTCAACGAGGCCCCGGAGGTTCAGGCCGCCAGGGCAAAGACAATTATAAAAATAGAACCCCGGCGGGAGGGGGGCTATCGGGTGGCCGAACCCCACGACCTCAGTGCGGAAACTCTGGCGCAACTGGGGAATCTCAGCACCCTGTTCAGTATCGATGTCTTCCGGGAAAATTATGCCGATTACCTGGCCCTGACCTCCATGCAAATCGAAATCGAAGAGGGCACGGCCCGCAGAGTTGTCCCCAGCAGCGATCAGGACACCATCAAGTACTGGGAGCGGGAAATCCAGAACCTGCGCAATGAATACAGGAGGGTAACCCGACTGGCGGGCCTGGCTGAAGCCTCCGGCCCCGGGATTACAATAACCCTCCGGGACAAGTACTTCCCCATGGAAGCTGGCGACCTGCGCAGGATCGTCAGCGAGATCTACTCTGCAGGGGCTACAGCCATCTCCATCAACGGGCAACGCCTGGCTGTAAACAGCTTTATCATCGACGAGGATGCGGGAATTTGCATTGACGGAACTCTCATCGATACCAATCCCGTGGAAATCCAGGCCTTGGGCGATCCCCAGACCCTGTTTACCGGTATCGACTTGCTCTTCAGCGTCGTCTTCAAGGACATGTTCTATGTCAGCATGGAGAGCCATGAGGACCTTATCCTTCCCGGCAAAGTAATTCAATGAGGAGTGGGGTACAGTGGAAAAAAGCTTAAGGGATGAATTGATTCGCCAGGCCCTGGCGGCCAAGGAATTTGCCTACGCTCCATATTCTGGCTACCGGGTCGGCGCAGCTGTCCTCGGCAAAGGGGGTAAAATATACCGGGGATGCAATATCGAAAACGCTTCCTACGGCCTGACCAATTGCGCCGAAAGGTCAGCTCTGTTTAACGCCATTTCGGAAGGCGAAAGAACCTTCGTCGGTCTGGCCGTTGCCGTGGACGGAAAATTGCCGGCTTCACCCTGCGGCGCCTGCCGCCAAGTAATCCGGGAATTCTTTGCCGACGATACCGAGATCTTCTTGGTCAACGAAGAGGGCGAAGCCAGGACCACCACCATCAAAGAGCTGCTCCCCGGCGCCTTTACCGATGACTACATGTAGCGAGGAGATTTGCGTGTTCAAGAGTGGCTTTGTTGCAGTAACAGGCTTGGCTAATGCAGGTAAATCCACAATTATCAACAGCCTCCTTCAGGAGCGCCTGCTCATAACCTCCAGCAAGAGGCAAACCACCAGGAAACATGTCCGCTGTATATTGACCGGAGAAGACTATCAGATGGTCCTGGTGGATACCCCCGGGCTGCATCAACCCAAGAACAAACTGGGCGAGTTCATGATCAAAGAGATTAAGACTGCCCTGGAAAACTGTGACGTCATCCTTTACATCCTGGATGCCACCCGTCCCCAGCCCATCCTGGAAGGGACAGGCAAGCAGCCGGTTATCCTGGCCCTGAACAAAACAGATTTGCTTTCTCCTGAAGCGGTCCAGGCCCTGGTGGAACAATTCCAGGAGGACCCCCGCTTCGACGCCGTCATCCCGGTATCAGCCCTGGCCAAAGACAATCTTCAGCTGCTCATCGATACCGTCAAGGAGTACCTGCCTCCGGGCGATATGCTCTATCCCGAGGACCAGCTCATGGACAGCAATTACAGGTTCCTGGCTTCGGAGCTGATTCGCGAGCAGGCCTTAATGCACCTGGAGGAGGAAGTGCCCCATGGCATCGCCGTGGACATCGAAGAGTTCTCCGAAGGCGATGACCAGGCGCGGATTGCCGCCAGCCTCATCGTGGAACGCGATTCCCATAAGGGAATTGTCATCGGGAAGGGCGGCAGTATGCTAAAAAGAATCGGCCAGGGAGCCCGCCTGGAAATTCAAAATCTGCTGGGCGTGCCGGTGCACCTGAAATTATGGGTAAAGGTCCGGAAAAATTGGCGCAAAGATCCCAATCAGTTAAAATGGCTGGGGTATAAGTAAATGCGTTTGGAAAAAATCCTGGGCTTTGTCATCTATACCTTTCCCTTGGGGGAAGCCGACCAAATCATCACCTGCTTTACCAGCGCCGGCAACCTGGAGAAATTTGTCGCCAAGGGCAGCCGCAAAGTAAAGAGTCGCTTTGCCGCTTCGGTGCAGCTCTTTAACCTGGGGGAGTACATTATTTACCGGGGAAAGGGGCTGCCCTATTTGCGCCAGGCTGCCATCGTCGACAGCTTCCCGGCCATTCGCCGCGACTGGCAAAAGAGCGGCGCAGCCTTTGCCGTTATGGAACTGTGTCGGCTCCTCCTGGGTGAACAGGCGGGAGAAGCCGAGGCCTTTAAGTTGGCTTTGGCCTACATGTATCATCTCAAGACCGCCGCCTACCATCCCCTGACCTTCGACGCCTTCCGCCTGCAATTTGCCGCCAGCCTCGGCTATGCTATGTCCTTTGACCGGTGCGCCGTCTGCGGACAAGTCGCTAAAACCGGCAGCCTGGTCTGGAGGCGGGGGGGCCTGGTCTGTCCTCGCTGCCGCCCAGGGGGCGGCGCAGTGGGAGAGCGGCTGCCGGCCCTGTTGACAGCCCTGCAGACCCGGGGATTTGCCGAGATAGATTCTCTGGAAGTGGCAGACTCCCTCAAGCAGGCCTGTGCCAAAGCCGTAGACTCTCTTATATTTTGGCTGAGCGAGGGAAAGACTAAAGCACAGGCTTTCCGCACTTTGTTTGAGGACGGCTTTTAAGTTTTCATAGGAGAGAGCAAATTGAACTTGCTTGTGGAAGTTCGCTTCACCGGCTTGTCTTATCGTCAGACCCTAAAAGCCTACGACCTGGCGACAACGGTGTTCAGTGCAGAAATAGCTGACCTCAGTCCTGGTTACCGCAAGCTTGAGGTGTTTTTCAGCAAGTTTCGGCTGGTGCTCTGGTTAAAGCTGGGCTCCAGGGACGAATTTTCACTCCAGGGCAAGGACCAGCTGGTCGAGGCGGTGACGGTGTTGCTGCAGCGCCTCAAGACAGGCTTGCCCCAAGTGTGGGCGCAAGTGTGCGGCCTGGTGGTCCTCCTGGGCAACGAGGTCCTGCCCGTCGCCGTCGATTCTCTGCAGTCGGGAAGAGAGACGGTGGCCGGGGGAGCACTTTACCTGCAGGACACCCAGCACTATTGGCGGGAGATGACCAGGGCCAAGGTGCACATCGACAATGGCCAGCGTGAGAAGGCCATCAGGAGATTGCTGGCTGCCGGGGCGGCAGCTGCTGGAGGCAAGGTCATCTCTTCCCGGATCATGAATGAAGTGGTGGTGGCCGCCGAGATTCCCGTCCTCAAAACCCTGGAAATCTCAGCCGAGCACATGGATCTGCCCCAGGAACTCCTTACCCTGATCCTGGAAAAGGCCCTCTGCTTTGGCATAGAGTCTTCCGAGGGCAAACTCCTCAGGCAAGCACTCTATATCGGGAACCGAGGGGACCAGGGGCCCGACCTCAGCGCTGCCCTGGCCGCGGCCAAGAAAACCCTGGAGGCTGACTTGGCCCTGACGGCTGAGGCGCGCAAGGAACTCCTGGCACAAATGTGCTACCTGAGTGGACTGGGCAGTTATCTGGACAAGCAAAGGCGCCTGCAAAAGATTGTCTTGACCATTGCCGATCAGATTGATGCCGGCAATAATGTCTGCACCCTGGCTCAGCAGGCCTCGGAATTGGCCAAGGTCGACCTTACCACCGATATCTGCCAGCTGTATCCCGAGTTTCGCGGCCATATGGGCGGGATAATCGCCCAAAGGGAGGGTGTGCCCCAAATGGTGACCGCGGCCATCATAGAGCACTGGCATCCGGGAAAGTACTCGCAAAAGCTTCCCCACACCCTGGTGGGCGCTCTCCTGGGAATCGCTGACAGGCTGGATGACATCTGTGGCCACTATTACCAAAGCGAATTCAAACTTTCCCACTATCGCTGTGTTAAGACCTGGTTTGATGAAAGCATCGCCATACTGGACAGCGTCGCTCTGGACGTATCCATGACCAGGTTGCTGAAATTTTCCCTTTCCCTCTATGAGTCTCAGGGACTGGTTCCCTGGCGGGAAAAGGATTTGGCCCATCTCCTGAAAGTCTTTGCCGACCGCCTCTGCTATTACTTGCTGGCACGAGACTTTCCCCAGGGCGTTGCCAACGCCTTGACGGTGATAAACCCCGATAATGTTTTCTGCACCCTGCAAAAGGCCGCCGTCATGGTCAAACCGGATAACGGCAAGAACCTGGAGTGCTGCGCAGAAGCCTGCAAGCTCCTGGACCGGACCTGCGCCCGGGAGTACACCTACGAGCAGGCAGCCCGGGAATTCCTGGAAGAGCCCGAGGAGAAAGACCTCTTTGAGGTCTACCTGGTGGCCAAGGATGACATTGAAGGTTGCCTCTCGGCCCGGGACTTTTCCGGTGCCCTGGCCCGGCTGGCAAAACTAAAGACGCCTTTGTTGCGCTTTATCAACTCGGTGGATCTGGATACCGGTGATAAACCTGTACAGTACAACCGCCTCAGCTTGCTGGCGGAAATTCGCGAGCTCTATCATTCCTTCGCCGACTTCAGTATGTTATAACAGGGGGTAGATAAAGATCGGCGGCAAGAATATCTTTCTATGGTTGGACAAAATTGAGATTTTCCTGGTAAAGGCCTTTGTGGTCCTGGCATTGGCCCTCATCTTCTTCCAATTTGTCGTTCTGCATCCTGCTCTGGCGGACTTCTTCGTCCTCATCAAGCGCCTGGAGGGCGTAACCTATGGAGGCCTGCAGTGAAGGGGATCAGGGGCGCAATTGCGCCGGTGGAGAACAGCAGCGAGGCAATTGGCGAGAAGGCCCTGGCCTTATTCACCCAGGTGTGCCAGGCCAACAATCTCAACCCGGACCAAATCGTCCTGGTGATTTTTACCTGCACCCAGGATCTGACCGCCGCCTATCCCGCCAAGGCTTTGCGAGAGGCGGGGTATGTGCAGATTCCCATGCTCTGCGTCCAGGAACAGAAGGTGGACAACTCCCTGTCCCAGTGCATCCGCATCCTGGTCCTGGTGGAAGACATGCCTGTTGCCAGCCATGTGTACATTGGCGAGGCCAGACGGTTACGGCCAGATTGGGTTGGTGAGACAGATGAACCTCTTTGAAAAGCGATTTCCCGGGGACCGTTCCACCTTTCAGGTCAGGGGCCTCCATTTCGGGGCAGATTTTGTGTGGATTGCCGGGCCCTGCGCCGTGGAAGACGAGAGGGGCATGGTTCAGTTGGCAGAAACTATAGGGCCACGGCTGGATATGCTCCGGGGCGGCGTCTTTAAACCGCGGACTTCACCTTACTCCTTCGCAGGTTTGGAGGGGGAGGGCCTTTCCATTCTGACCGGGATTGGACGAACCCTCAATAAGCCGGTGCTGGTTGAATTTTTAGAGGCGGAGCAAGTGGATAAATTCGCCGGGACAGTGGATATGATTCAGATCGGCGCCAGGAACATGTACAACTATCCCCTCTTAAAGAGGGCTGCCCGGACCGGCAAGCCCATCCTCCTCAAGCGGCACTTTGCCGCCACGCTGGATGAGTTGCTCTATGCTGCCGAGTACATACTCAGGGAGGGCAATGAGCAGGTTGTTCTCTGCGAGCGGGGGATTCGCTCCTTTGAACCCCGCTACCGCAATTGCCTGGACCTGAGCGCCGTGGTCCATCTTCAGCAAATAACCCGCCTGCCGGTGCTGGTGGATCCTTCCCACGCGGCGGGGGACGGCAGCATGGTGAAGAAGCTGGCACTGGCCGCCCTTGGCGCCGGCGCCGACGGTCTGCTCCTGGAAGTGCATCCCGATCCCATCAGCTCGCTTTCCGATGCAGCCCAGGCCTTGACTCCTCAGGAGTATCTGAACTTGCGGGCAAAGGCGGAAAAGTTGAGGGCTGTTCTGGGCTAAAGGGAGGGATTTTGCAGATTCATGTCGAACATATAATGGTGAGGCAAAAAGGGGGAGACCAATGGCGCAAAAACCCGTATCTATAGTATTTGACGGCCCAGCTGGTGTGGGCAAGAGCACAATTGCCAAGGCCATCGCCCGCAAACTGGGCTATGCTTATATAGATACCGGCGCAATGTATCGCGCCGTCACCCTCTTCGCCCTGGAGCAGGGGATTCCCATCGATGCAGAATACCAGGAGGCCATGCTGGAGCTGGCCCTGCGCGATAATTTTCGCTTTGTCTTTGTCGGGGAAAATCTCCGTATCTATTTTGGCCAAAGGGATATCAGTAAAGCCGTTCGCAGTCTGGAAGTCACCCGCCATGTCTCCCATGTGGCGGCCCTCCCTGCCATCAGGCAGGGATTGCGGGAAATCCAGAGACAGATGGCGGCCAGCACCGACGTCGTCATTGAGGGCAGGGATATCGGCACCGTCGTCTTGCCCGATGCGACCTACAAGTTCTTCCTCACCGCCGCCGTGGAGGTGAGGGCTCGGCGCAGATACCTGGAGCTCCGCGCCCAGGGGATTGCCGCCGACCTGGAGGAAATCCGCAGGAGTATCCAGGACCGGGATCGTCTGGATTCTTCCCGAACCCACTCGCCCTTGCGCAAAGCCGACGACGCCATCGAGATCGACACCTCCTCTTTGAGCATTCAGGGGGTCGTCGACCTGATCCTTTCCTATATAAAGTAATTTTGTCAAATGAGCTGAAATGGTATATAATAAATGAGTTGAGACAGGCGGGAAATTCCATGGATGTAATCGTTGCGAAATATGCCGGGTTCTGCCCCGGAGTAAAGCGAGCGGCGGAAATCGCCCTTGGGGAAGCCAAACGCAACTCCGTCGCCACGTACGGCCCCCTGGTTCACAATACCGAGATGATTCGGGCTCTTGAGGAGCAAGGGGTCGGCGTTGCCGAGAATTTGGCGGATATCGGCCAGGATACCATCGTCATCCGCTCCCATGGGGTCGGCGCCATCGAACTGGAAGAACTCAAGGCCACCGGCAAGCAAGTTGTCGACGCCACCTGCCCCCATGTCGGCCGCATTCACCGAATAGCCGCCGAGACCGACAGGTTTTTGATTATCGTGGGTGATCCCCGGCATCCCGAGGTGAAGGGGATTGCCGGCTGGGCCAAGTCAGGCCATGCAATAGTCCCCGACGCCCGGGCCGCCCGGGAAGTGTCCGCCGACTTGCCCGTGGCCGTGGTGGCGCAAACCACCTTCCAGGAGGACGAATACGCCGCCATTCTGGAAATACTAAAAGAAAAGTTCCCCGACCTTCAGGTTCACGAGACCATCTGCCCGGCCACCCGCCAGCGCCAGCAGGAGGTGGCGGAGCTCAGCCGCAAGGTCGACATGATGTTGGTCATTGGCGGAAAGCACAGTGCCAACACGCAAAAGCTTGTCAAGATATGTTTGCAATCCGGTGTCGTAACACATCATATACAAACCAAATCTGATGTAGATTCCCGCTGGTTCCGCGGCGTCAACACCGTGGGTATAGCCGCAGGGGCTTCGACTCCGGAATGGATTATAAGGGAGGTAGTAGAAATGGTCATGGATACCAACAATGAGGGCATCGAAGAGGTAAAGGAGGACACCAACGCAATTCTCGAACAGCAAAGCAAACCCCTGGCGGTTGGCGATATAGTCGTTGGCACAGTCGTTCAGGTCAATCCAGATGAAGTGCTGGTCGATGTCGGCTACAAGATGGAAGGGCTGGTCCGCAAGGACGAACTCTCCTTCCGCAAGGTGGAAAATTGCGCTGAGCTGGTTTCGGTTGGCGATGAGCTGGAAGCAGAAGTAACCCGGCTTACCGACGACCTCCTGGAACTCTCGGCCCGCAAGGCCGCCCAGGGCAAGGCTTGGAAGGTTGTCAAAGAGGCCTTTGAAAATCAAACCCCCGTCACCGGCAAGGTGGTGGAAGTTGTCAAGGGCGGCTTGATCGTCGACCTGGGCCTTCGGGGCTTCATGCCGGCGTCGCTGGTGGATCTTCGCTTTGTCGAGGACCTGAGCCAGTTTGTCGGCCAGGAAGTCACCGTCCTGGTTATCGAACTGGAGAAGCGCCGCAATAAGGTAATCGTTTCCCGCAAGGCCTACCTGATGCAGGAGGCCGAAGCCAAGAAAGCCGAGACTCTTGCCAATCTGGAAGAGGGGACAACTGTCAAGGGCATTGTTCGTCGCTTGACCAACTTCGGCGCCTTTGTGGATATCGGGGGGATTGACGGTCTCGTTCATATTTCTGAACTTGCCCACCACCGTGTCGAGCATCCCAGCGAAGTCCTCACAGAAAATCAGGAAATCGAGGTCTTTGTCCTCAAGGTCGACAAGGATGCTGAGCGGGTCTCCCTGAGCCTCAAGCACATTCTTCCCGACCCCTGGACTGAAATCTCCAGCAAGTTCAAGGCCGGAGATGTCGTCGAGGGCAAGGTGGTCCGTCTGGCGGACTTTGGCGCCTTCGTGGAACTGATTCCCGGCGTTGATGGCTTGGTTCACGTTTCCCAGATTTCCGAAGAACATGTGGAGAAGCCCGAGGACGTGCTCAGCGTCGGCCAGGAAATCAAGGTCAAAATTCTGGACATCGACACCCAGGCTAAGCGGGTCAGCCTGAGCATGCGGGAAGCCCAGAGAACCGCCAAGAAACCTTCCAAGGAAGAGCGGCCCCAGGATTCTTCCATCGGCGCCACCATCGGCGAACGCCTGGGCAACCTCTTCGAAACCGAGGATGAGTCTTAGATTCCGTCGCAAAAAAGAACATCTGCTCCTTGCCCTGCAAGGATCCAGGTGTTCTTTTCTTAACTATTATGACGATATCGTTCTGCTCCACAACTGCCTCACCGAGGTAAATCCCCTGGAGGTGGACCTCAGCTCGGAGCTGTGCGGGTACAGCACCCCGGCGCCCCTGTACATCAATGCCATCACCGGGGGAGCGCTGGTTTCCGAGCACATCAACCGCAGCTTGGCGGAGGTGGCTGCCCGCCTGAAGCTGCCCATGGCGGTGGGCTCCCAGCGGGCCGCCCTAAAAAAGCGGAGTCTGCGCTTCACCTACCAGGTGGCGCGCCGTCACAATCCCCAAGGCCTGATCCTGGCCAACCTCAGCGCCCATACATGCGTCCGCCAGGCCCGGGAGGCAGTGGAGATGCTGGACGCCCAGATTCTCCAGCTTCATCTCAATCCAGCCCAGGAGTTCATCATGCCCGAAGGGGACGAGATCCCCCCCGGCCTGGTGGATAATATCGCCGCCATCTGCGCCGCCCTGCCGGTGCCCGTCCTGGTCAAGGAAGTGGGGTTCGGTATGAGCAGCGCCCAGGCCAGAACCCTGTTCCAGGCGGGGGTGAAGGCTGTGGATGTCAGCGGCGTCGGCGGCACCAATTTTGCCCTCATCGAGGGGAGACGCAATCAGAGTTCCTGGTGGAAGCCCTTTGCTTCCTGGGGCCTGCCCACCCCGCTGTGCGTAGCCGATGTCAGCCGCCATGTCCCGGAATTGCAGGTTATCGCCTCGGGAGGGGTGGATGACGGCCTCAAAGCCCTCAAGTGCCTGGCGCTGGGGGCAAGTAATGTGGCCGTGGCCGGCGGTTTGCTCTCTGCCCTCCACCGGGGAGGGCCCCGGGGCGCCGAGAGGCACCTTCGCACCCTGCTCCGGCAGATCCGGGTAGGCGCGGCTCTCTTGGGGGTATCGAAAATCAGTCAAATCCAATCAGTTCCCCTCCTGATCGCCGGAGATTTCGCCCGGCTCCTCCAGGGGCGGGGGATAGATCCCATAAGTTTTGCCCGACGAGGCTGCTAGCCTCGCTTTTTTTGTCCTGGAATACTGGCCCCAGGCTGGGGAAATGCTAAATGGGAGATATTTTCCCAGCGGGGGTGGAGCGATGAGCCCGTATATATTGACCGGTTTGGCTGTGCTGATTTACCTTGGCTTGTTGCACAGGACATTGGACAGGATGCGACTCAGCGATCGGGCCGCCCTGATCATCCTGGCAGTCATGCTGGTGGGCAGCTACCTGCCGGAAATTCCCTTGGGTCTTGTTCGCATAAACCTGGGCGGTACCTTGGTCCCCCTGGGGCTGGCGGTGTATTTGATTGGCACAGCCGGCACCCTGCAGGAACAGGTGCGGGCCCTCCTGGCCATTGCCGCTTCAGCAATTGCCGTCCTGCTCCTGGACTGGGCTCTGCCCCAAGAGCCCGGCTCCATGTTCATAGATCCCCTGTATGCCTATGGATTGGCGGCGGGGATAATAGGTTACCTGGCAGGCCGTTCGCGGCGCTCGGCCTTTGTAGGGGGCATGCTGGGGATACTGGTGGCGGATATTATCGTCATCCTCGGCCAGCTTCCCCTCCAGAGCACCTATCAGATCGGGGGCGGGATCTTTGACTCGGCCCTGATCGCCGGCGTCGTTGCAGTGGGAGTGGCGGAAATCGTTGGCGAGACCCGGGAATTTGTCAGCCCCGACCGGCGGCATCGGAGCAATAAGGTGGCCTGGCTGGATGAGAAGCGGCGGGAAAAGAACAGGAAGAAGAGAAGATAGGCCATGGCTGACTACTTCACTTCCATGGTCCTGACCACCCTCATGGGCGGCATGTTAAGGCTGTTGATGCTCCGCTCAGATTACCGTCAGTATCCAACCTATCCCCACGGCTATGTCTCCCACCTTTCCCTGGGGTTTATTGCCGCCGCCCTGGGGGCAGTGGCCTTGCCTGCCCTCCTGGAGGAAGAATTCGTCGCCGTGACCTTCCTCTCCCTGGCGGCCCAGCAGTTTCGGGATATACGCAATATCGAGCGGGAGACCCTCTCCCGCCTGGATGCCAACGAGCTGGTGCCCCGGGGCGCGCAGTTCATAGAGGGAATAGCCCGCACCTTCGAGGCCAGGAATTACCTGGTCATGGCAGCTACCTTAGCCTTAAGCGCCCTGGACCTCTGGGTGCTGGGGGAGTTAAGCCTTCTCCTCAGGGCAGGGGGACTGAGCCTGGCCACCCTGGTCCTATTCTTCGCCCTCCGGAGCGTAACCGAAGGGAGGCGCATTGGCCATCTGGCGGCAATCAAGGAGGGAAAGGTCAACTTTCAAGGGCCCAATGTCTTTGTCGACGACATCCACTTCATGAATTTAGGCCTGGAGGAGGCCAAGGAGGAGTACTTGGCCAAGGCCCTGGGGCTGGTCCTGGAACCCAAGACCATCGACGCCTCCGCCACCTTGGCCAATATCGGCCAGCGCCAGGCCATCGTCCACATCTGCGCAAAATTGCTGGGCATCTATAAGGATGTGGACACGCCGGAATTTACCCCTCTGATGCGCCGGGACGTCAAGACGGGGAGGCTGGCAATTCTCATCATCCCCGCCACCCGGGATGTACAGGCGCTTATAGACGCCGTGAACAAGGCTCCGATCCTGGAGGGGTCGGTGGCCCGCCCCAGCAGGTCGGTGGCCGGGAGGGAGCGTGATGACTATGCAGACCGGTCTGACTAAGTTTGTCCTGGCTTCTGTGGTTCTCCCGGAAGCCAAGGACTTGGTGATATCCGGCGGGGCGGGACCAGTTTTTTTGGCCCGGGACCGGGAAGAACAGCAGCGAATCGCCATGTACATGTCCAGGATTACCGAGGGCGTCATCCACGACCTGGAGAACGGAATCCTCATCATCGTCCGGCATTGACCGGGTAATCATAAAATGCGACAAAATTCCAGAAAAACAGCTAAGTCGGTGATATCATCCCAAAAGTTTATGTCTATCACTGTTACGGTGGGTCCCATTCCTCGGTGACGGCAGCCGCCCTCCATGTGGGGTTGTTGAGTCCGGATGCTAAACCCACCGGGCGGGTTCTCTTGAGCTTGCCCTATTTTGATACCCAGAAATCCCGGGACCACGGCATCCTGCAATATGTCGGCAGCGATGAAGAGGGAAATCTGGTATTCTCGGTGGGCCTGGAGACTGCAGCACAACAGGCAGTGCGGGCCCTACGCAACCTCCTGGCCATTACCGGGGCCGAGGCGCCGCCTTTTGTTTTCGTCGCCACCATGCCCGCCGTCAACCTGTGGATGAAGATTGGCGGAGTCTGCTCCCGGGTCTTTGGCCTCAAGGGAATCGGGCGGCCCTTGGTGATCTGGGGGATTCGTCGGGCCTACCCCGACCTGGTCAGGCTGGTGCAGGAGGTCAAGGGAAGGGAAGAGGGGGAGTAGGATGGTATTTTTTTATCACTGTTACCGGGGCGCCCACCTGTCCATAGTTGCCGCCGCCCTGCATCTCGGCAAGCTAGACTCCCGTTCCGGGATAAAAGATATCCTGGAACTGGAGTATTTTGATAAGCTGCAAATTCAGGACCTGGGAATTCCCGTCCTGGCCGGCAGGGATCAGGACAATAATCCGGTGTACTTCCTGGGCCTGGGCCGGGGCAGCAGGATCTTTGCCCGCTTTGCCGGAAGCCTGACGGAAGAGCTGGAGCTGAAAGTCGAGTACAAGGCAGTGGACTGCTTGCCTTGCCTTACCCCGCTCATCCGAATCGGGGGCTTTATCTCGAGATACCGGCCCCTGCGCCGCATCGGCAGGACGCTGGCGGCCTGGGGTGTGCACAGGAACCTCAGGCAAATTGCCGCCTTGGTTTTGCATGCCAGGAGCAATTAAAGTATAATTCTGGTATGCTTAATCTTGAGGTGTTGTCATGCTTATAATCAAGAAGGTTGAAGCCGGCGGCATCGGCGCCGAATTGGGGCTAGTGGCCGGAGACCGCATCCTCGCCCTCAACGGTCATGAGGCCAGGGATATCCTGGACTACTACTTTCACGTCACCGGTGAGGAAGTGAGCGTCCGGGTGGAGACCGGTTCCGGCCAGCTGCTGGAGTATGAAATCGAAAAGGACTACCAAGAAGATTTGGGGCTGGAATTTGAGCTGCGGCCCAGACAATGCCGCAATCAGTGCATCTTCTGCTTTATTGACCAACAGCCGCCAAATCTGCGGCAGACCCTCTATGTCAAGGACGATGATTACCGCCTTTCCTTTCTCCACGGCAATTACATCACCCTGACCAACCTGAGCCGGCGGGATGTCCAGCGGATTGTCGGGGAAAGGATTTCTCCCCTGTACATCTCGATCCATGCCAGCGACCCGGCAGTTCGCTCAAAATTGCTGGGAAGAGACCAGGGCAGGGACGTCATGGAATTGCTGCGGCTCTTCGCCGGGGCGGGAATCACCTTCCACGGCCAGATAGTCCTCTGTCCCGGGTACAATGACGGAGCAGTGCTGGAGCAGACCCTGGCAGATCTGGCCGGCCTGGGAGAGGCCCTCCTCTCCTTGGCGGTGGTGCCGGTGGGCCTGACCAAGCACCGGGAGTATTTGCCTCCCCTGAGGCCGGTGACAGCTGGTATCGCCCGAAAGACCATCGAGCTCATCGACGCCTATCAGGAAAAATTCCTCCGGGACCTGGGACGGCGGGCGGTGTACGCCGCCGACGAATTCTACGTCCGGGCGGGACTGCCTGTCCCCGACGCCGATTACTATGAGGACTTTGCCCAACTGGAAAACGGTATCGGCCTGGTGCGCAGGACCCTGACTCAGGCAGAAAAGCTGAGGGAGATGGATGCCCAGATGACCAGACCCGGCCGCGTCCTGATCCTCACCGGCGTGGCGGCGGCGCCTACCATGGAAATTGTCGCCGCCGAACTCATGCGGGTCTTTCCAAAGCTCAAGATCCGCGTCCAGGCCGTGGAAAACCAATTCTTAGGGCCCCAGATAACCGTGGCCGGCCTCTTGACGGGGGCGGACATCCTGGAAGCCGCCGAGGCGGCTGGTGAATTCGACCTGTTCCTGGTCCCGGAGGCGGCGGTGCGGGCGGGCTGCTTTTTAGACGACTGCACGGTGGCGGATTTGGCCCGGGCATTGGACAAACCTGTTCAGGCCACCGCCGATGTCCAAGATATCGTCGAGATCCTGGAAAGCGAGGTATAATAATGGTACCAATTGTATCAGTAATCGGCCGTCCCAATGTGGGCAAGTCGACTTTGTTCAATAAAATCATGCAGCGGCGGCTGGCCATTGTGGAGGACACCCCGGGGGTGACCCGGGATCGGCTCTATGCCACGACAGACTGGAGTGGACACAGCTTCATGCTGGTGGATACCGGCGGCATTGTCTGGGATGACGACGATCCCCTGGCCCAGGCCGTAACCCGCCAGGCCGAAGAAGCAATTTACGAGAGCGACGCCATTATCTTCATGGTGGACGCCAAGACGGGCCTCACCGCCGAAGACCGGGAAGTGGCTTTGATGCTGCGCCGGAGCAATAAGCCCGTCATCCTAACCGTCAACAAAGTAGATAATTTTGCCCAGAGCGGCGAGTTACTGGCCGAGTTCTATGAACTGGGCCTGGGTGAACCCGTGCCCATTTCCGCCGCCAATGGCTTGAATGTCGGCGACCTCCTGGACCAGGTCATCGGGCATTTTGAGCAAATCCCCGTTGAGGAAGAGGATGAGACCATTTCGGTGGCCCTGATTGGCCGCCCCAATGTGGGCAAGTCTTCCCTCTTCAACCGCCTGGTGGGCCAGGAGCGCTCGGTGGTCAGCGAGATTCCGGGAACCACCCGGGATGCCATCGACACCCGGGTCGTTCATCAGGGCATCCCCTACACCTTCATAGATACGGCGGGACTGCGCAGGAAGAGCAGGTTGGCCTCGGGGATAGAGTATTACAGCATGCTCCGGAGCATTCGAGCTGCAGAGCGCTGCGATATCGCCCTCCTGGTCCTTGATGGCCGAGAAGGCTTGACGGAACAAGACAAGCGCATCGCCGGCATCGCCCACGAGGCCGGCAAGGCAGTGATCATCATCGTCAACAAGTGGGATCTCGTGGAAAAGGAAACCAATACCATGGCAGAGTTTAGGAAGGAATTGCGCAATCAGCTGCAGTTCCTGGATTACGCCAATATCGAGTTCCTGTCGGCCCTGACCGGGGCCAGGCTGCACCGCCTCTTTCCCCTGATCAGAGACACCATGGAACAATATCAGCGCCGTATCGGCACTGGCCTCCTCAATGACCTGCTCAACGACGCCGTCCTGACCAATCCGCCCTCGGCCAAGGGCAAGAAGATCAAGATCTACTACATCACCCAGGTGGGGGTAAAGCCGCCGAAGTTTGTCCTCTTTGCCAACAGCCCGGAACTGGTGCACTTCTCCTGGCTGCGCTATTTGGAGAACCGGATTCGTGAGGCCTTTGGCTTTGCCGGGACGCCCATTCACTTTATCACCAGAAGGAGGGGGGAGTAGGGTGCAAACTAAGGATATCGCCGTACTTGGCGCGGGCGGCTGGGGCACCGCCGTCGCCCTGGTCCTGGCCAGGAAGGGCCATAAGGTGACCATCTGGGCCCGGCGACCGGAATTTTGCGCCTACCTGCAGCAACAGCGGGAGAACAGCCAGTACCTTCCCGGGGTGTTGCTGCCCTCAAAAATCGAGATTACCAGTGACCTCGGCGCCGCCGTCTCCAGCAAGGAGGTGGTGGTCATCGCCACCCCCGCCAAGGCCGTCCGGACCACCATCGAGGCCTGTAAAGATCACCTGGACAGCCGCCCCGTCATCGTAAGCCTCAGCAAGGGCTTCGAACGGGAGACCTTTCTCCGCTGCTCTCAGGTGCTGGCCGAGGTTACCGGCGATGCGGGGAGGATTGTGGTCCTCAGCGGTCCCAACCACGCCGAAGAGGTGGCCCGGGACATCCCCACCGCCACCGTGGTGGCTGGCAACGATCCTGTTACAGCCGAGCTGGTTCAGGAAATCTTTATGACGCCCAAGTTCAGAGTGTACACCAACCCGGATATCATCGGCGTGGAGGTGGCGGGGGCGCTGAAGAACATCATTGCCCTGGCTGCCGGTGTCTGCGACGGTTTGGGCTATGGTGACAACTCCAAGGCAGCCCTGATGACCCGGGGGATTGCCGAAATCGCCCGAATGGGGGTCAAACTGGGGGCCCAACCCCTGACCTTTGCCGGCCTGGCGGGAATCGGGGACCTCATCGCCACCTGTACCAGCAAGCACAGCCGCAACTGGCGAACGGGCTTTGCCCTGGGCAAGGGAGAGAGCCTGGAATCCATTCTGGGCAGAACCGGGATGGTGGTGGAGGGGGTTGCTACCACCGAGGCTGCCGCCCAGCTGGCCCAGAAGCTGGAGGTCAGCATGCCCATTACCACCGCCCTCTGGGAAGTGATTTTCGCCTGCAAATCGCCCCATCAGGCGGTAAGCGAGCTGATGATGCGAGGCAAGGCCAATGAAATTGAAGAAATTGACGTAAACCAATAGTCCCCACGGAAAATTTGTCCTCCTCCGGGCATACAACCATTTTTTGCACATATATATAATGTGAGCAAAACCGGATATTTGTAAGGGGGAGGAGTAAAGTGGCAGAACATAGCTTATACCATGATATTGCCAGGAGAACCGGTGGAGACATCTACCTGGGCGTCGTCGGCCCTGTCCGGACAGGAAAGTCAACATTCATCAAAAAGTTCATGGAACTAATGGTCATTCCCAATATCCTGAATGAGCAGGATCGTCTGCGGGCGGTGGATGAACTTCCGCAAAGCAGCGGCGGCAGGACGATAACCACCACGGAACCGAAATTCATACCCGATGAGGCCGTGGAGGTTCAATTTGAAGATAGCTTTACCATGCGGGTTCGCCTGGTGGATTGTGTTGGCTACACTGTGGACAGCGCCTTGGGTTATTCCGACGAGCGGGGAGAGCGCATGGTAATGTCGCCCTGGGCCGATGAGGAGATCCCGTTTCAACAGGCTGCCGAAATAGGGACGCGGAAGGTGATAATCGACCATTCCACCCTGGGTCTGGTGATCACCACCGACGGCTCCTTCAGCGAGCTGCCCCGGGAAGACTTTGCCGAACCCGAGGCCCGCATCGTCGAAGAGCTCAAGCAAATTGGCAAGCCCTTCGTGATCTTGCTGAACTCCAACCAGCCCGATGCCAGCTCTTCCCTGGAGTTGAGGAATGAACTGCAGGAAAAATACCAGGCGCCGGTTATCCTCTGCAACTGCCTGCGCCTGGACAAAAAGACGGTGGACACCATCCTCAAGGAGGCCTTGTACGAATTCCCCATCAGCCAGATCAACTTCATCCTGCCCGACTGGATCGAGGTGCTGGATGATGACCATTGGCTGAAGGTGAGCTATAAAGACATCATCACCGGAATCATGGAGCACACCGGCAAGGTCCGGGAGCTGCGCAAAGCCCTGGAACCCATCAGTACCGAATTCGACTATGTCTCCCGGGTAAACCTCAGCCATCTGGACCTGGGCAACGGCGAAGCGGAAATTCGCTTTGAATGTCCGCCGGAACTCTTCTATACAATCCTCTCCGAGACAACTGGCTATGAAATAGATAATGCCGGCGAGCTCTTTAAGCAGATGAAGTCCCTGGTCCGGGCCAAGCGGGAGTATGACAAGATAGAGGACGCCTTCATCTCAGCCAGGTCCACGGGCTATGGCGTGGTGCCGCCATCCCTGGACGAGATGGCCCTGGATGAGCCCGAAATCATCCGCCAGGGAACCAGATTCGGCGTGCGCCTCCGGGCCACAGCGCCCTCCTACCACCTGATTCGTGTGGACGTGGAATCCGAGTTCGCGCCCATCGTCGGGTCGGAAAAGCAGAGCGAGGACCTGGTCAACTACCTGTTGGACGAATTCGAGGACGACCCGGAAAAGATCTGGGAATCCAACATGTTTGGAAAATCCTTACACTCCCTGGTCAAAGAGGGTATCCAGACCAAGCTGAGCAATCTGCCGCCCAGCGCCCAGGCAAAGCTCCAGGAAACCCTGGAAAAGATCGTCAACGAAGGCAGCGGCGGTTTAATAGCGATTATCCTGTGAAAAGGCGCATTTCAAATTTGCGCCTCATTTTTTTCACATTTTTAGATGGTTGACAAAGCCGCTGTAAGTAAGTAAAATGGTATATGTTCGGTTCGGGCTGTAGCGCAGCTTGGTAGCGCACTTGACTGGGGGTCAAGGGGTCGCAGGTTCAAATCCTGTCAGCCCGACCATTTTATACAAATAAAATCCCGTAGCTCTATGATATGCTCCCCTTTGGGTAGACACCTGAAATAACTAAAATTCAGGACTACACAAAGGGGGGTTTTCTATGGGAAGGAAAAGTTATATCAGTCATAAGAAAAAAATTAAAGCCGTTGAAAAATATCTTCGAGGAGAAGGCAGCCAAGAAAGCATAGCACATGAATTTGGAGTAGGTTGTGCTAGCTTTCGGCAGTGGCTAGCAAATTATGAAAGCATGGGGCCAGCTGGGCTAGTAAACACCCATACGAACAACAGGTACAGTGTCGAATTAAAAACTGCAGCAGTAGAGGCGTATCTCCAGGGACAGGGAAGCTTACAAGAGATATGTAAGCGGTTAAGTATACGTAGTCCAAAGCAGCTCAGGGATTGGATAAAAGTGTATAATGGTCATAAAGATTTTCGGGCCACTGGCCTGGGGAGGGGGATCTATATGACCAAAGGACGGAAGACCACGTTAGAAGAGCGGATTGAAATTGTCAGTTACTGCATAGCCAAAGGTAAAGACTATGCTGCGACTATTGAGAAGTACAAAGTTTCCTACTCGCAAATATACAGCTGGGTGCGAAGCTATGAAGCAAAGGGTCCCGATGGTCTCATTGACAGGCGCGGGAAACTGAAGTCACCGGAGGAAATGACTGAAGAAGAGCTTCTGCATGCGAAAATCAAAATGCTTAATGCAGAGATTAAGCACAAGGATATGGAGATTGCTGTGCTAAAAAAGCTCCAAGAGATAGAAAGGAGGCAACGCTAAGCGGAGTTCGTCAGGAGGTGCTTTATCTGACCGTCCAAGAGTTACACGAAAAAGAAAAATTCCCAACAGAGAACATCTGCAAGATATTAGAGCTAAACAGGTCATCCTATTATAAATGGCTCCACCGCAGCAAGAGTGCTCGGGAGCGTGAGAACAAGGACCTGGTCCACAAGCTTGGTTATCTCTATGCCGAATTCAATGGAACCTATGGGTACAGGCGGCTGGCTGACGAATTGAATGCTAGAAACAAGACTAATTACAACTACAAGCGTATATACCGTCTTACCCAACTGGTTGGCTTAAAAGCAGTTATCAGGAGGAAACGTCCACATTACCAGCGCTCCACGCCAGAAGTTACAGCAGAGAATATCCTAAATCGTGATTTCACAGCAGAAAACCTCAACGAGAAGTGGCTTAGCGACGTTACCGAAATGAAGTACGGGAATGAAAAGCTATATCTGAGTGCAATTCTTGACCTCAAAGATATGGGTATTGTCTCTTACGCCATTGGTCGCCACAACAATAACAGGCTAGTTTTTGACACCTTTGATCTTGCTGTTTCTAAGTACCCTGACGCTCACCCACTGTTTCATAGTGATCGGGGATTCCAATATACATCTAGGCAATTCAAAACCAGGCTGAACAATGCAGGGATGATACAAAGTATGTCACGTGCTGGTCGCTGCATTGACAACGGTCCCATGGAGGGATTCTGGGGAATCCTCAAATGCGAAATGTACCATCTTAGTACCTTCAAAGATTATGACAGCCTGGCAACAGCTATTGAGGAATACATACACTTCTATAATTATGAACGGCGGCAGAGGAAGCTGGGGAAACTCGCCCCATTGAGCTACCGCCAATTGGTCGAAAGTACAGCATAGAAAGCTGGACCCCGTTATTAACGAAGTCCAGCCAAATACTTTTTGCTTATTTCATCTGTCTACTTGACAGGGAGCAGTTCACTAAGGCTTCGGGTTTTCCCTTTTTGCGAGTCTTATTGGCAAACTCGTTGGAATCAATACCGTCAAGGGACACTATTGGAAGACCTGAGGAGAAATTGCCACAGGTCTTTGCTATAATATATAGAGAATTGAAAGCTGACAAACTCATAGCAGCAAAGGAAGGACATATTTTCAGGAACCAGCAACAAATTGAGACTGAAATGGGAGGGGATAAAGAAGTGAATGGATTTCAAGACAAGGTAAACTTCATTTGGAGTATTGCAGAATTGCTCCGGGGTCCTTATCGGAAAGAACAGTACGGTGACGTTATATTGCCCATGTGCGTTCTCAAGCGATTTGACGACGTACTGGAGCCTACCAAGGGTAAAATCCTTGAGAGATATAAGCAGCTGCGGCAAACATCTTTGCAGAACATAGATCCGGTCCTAAACAGAATTTCTAAGCAAGACTTTAACAATACCAGTGAATATAACTTCCAAAAGCTGCTGGATGACCCGGATAATATCGCTGCCAACCTGCGGAATTATATCAACGGTTTTTCCAAGAATGCCCGGGAGATCATCGAGCACTTCGACTTTGACAAACAGATTACCAAGCTGGATAGTAATAACCTGTTGTACTTGGTCGTTTCAAGGTTTAATGAAATCGACCTCCACCCCGACACAGTAAGCAATTTAGAAATGGGTTACATATTCGAAGAATTGATCAGGAGATTCTCCGAGCATGCCGAGGCCGGCGACCACTATACCCCCCGGGAAGTCATCCGGCTCATGGTCAATCTCCTGTTGAACGAGGACCATGACCATTTGACCCAGAAGGGACTGGTAGTCACCGTCATGGACCCGGCCTGCGGCACCGGGGGAATGCTCAGCATTGCCGAGGATTACATGAGGGAACTAAACCCGGATATCCAGGTGGAAGTATTCGGCCAAGAGATAAACCCCCAGTCGTATGCAATTTGCAAGGCCGACATGCTGATGAAGGGCCAGAATGCAGACAATATCGTCCTTGGCGACAGCTTTACCGAAGACGGCCACAGGGGCAAAGAGTTCCGCTACATGCTTACCAACCCGCCTTTCGGGGTCGAGTGGAGGAAGGCCGAAAAGTTCATCAGAGAAGAGCATGAACAACTTGGCTTCGATGGCAGGTTCGGCGCCGGCCTCCCCAGAATCTCCGATGGGTCCTTGCTGTTCCTGCAACACCTGATTTCAAAAATGAAGAGCGATGAAAAGGGTTCCCGGATAGCTATAGTATTCAACGGTTCGCCCTTGTTTACAGGTGATGCTGGATCCGGCGAGTCCGAAATTCGGAAGTGGATAATTGAGAACGACCTTTTGGAAGGTATCGTTGCCTTACCAACAGATATGTTCTATAACACTGGTATTGCTACTTACGTGTGGGTGATATCTAATAAAAAGAACGATGACATAATGGTAGGCCCCGTAAGGACAGGTAAAATTCAATTGGTGAACGCCGTCGATTTCTATGAGAAGATGCGTAAAAGTCTCGGCAGTAAGCGTAATGAAATTTCCCCTGATCAGATCAAAGAAATCAGCCGTATTTATGGGGAGTTTAAAGAGGACGAGCACTGCAAGATCTTCGATAATGAGGACCTCGGCTATTACAAAATAGTAATAGAGCGCCCCTTGCGTCTTAACTTCCAGGTAAACGAAGAGAGGATTGAGAGGGTTAAGGCAGAACGGGCCTTTGAAAACCTGGCCAAATCCCGCAAGAAGGGAGAAGCCGGCTTAAAGGAAATTGAAGAGGGTAAGAAGCTGCAAGAAGCAATTGTCACCATGCTACAAGGCATGGACTCGACTCTCTTTAAGAACCGGGATGACTTCATCAAAGTCTTGAAGAAGGCGGCCAAGAAGCATGACATCACACTCTCTGCCCAGATCCTGAAAGCTCTCTTGAACGGGCTATCCGAGCGGGATGAGAACGCCGATATTTGCACCGATAAAAAAGGAAACCCAGAGCCAGATACTGAGCTAAGAGATACAGAAATTGTTCCCCTGAAAGAAGATATCCATGAATACTTCGAAAGGGAAGTAAAGCCCCATGTTCCTGATGCCTGGATAGATGAGTCCAAAACCAAGGTGGGCTATGAGATACCCTTCACCCGACACTTCTATAAGTACAAGCCTCTGAGACCGGCTGAGGAGATCCTGACTGAGATTAAGGGGCTGGAGAAGGACATCCTGGCGAAGCTGAGGAAGGTGACGGGCAATGGTGGAATATAAGCCGTATGAGAAGTATAAGGACACAGGGATTGAGTGGATAGGGCAGGTGCCGGAGCATTGGGAAGCTGTCCCCCTTAAATCTATAGCAGATAAGTCGAAGTACTCCTTTGTTGATGGGCCGTTTGGGTCAAATTTAAAAAATGAGGAGTACCAAAGTTATGGCGTGCCATTAATCCAACTAAATAATATTTCCGAAGGGGAACATCTTTTAGATACTGTAAATTATGTTAGTGAGGAAAAAGCCCTACAACTATTTAGGCATATTGCTTATCCAGGGGAAATTGTAATTGCGAAAATGGCTCATCCCGTTGCCAGGGCAACAAAGGTTAGTAAGGCTTATGATAAATATATAATCGTCGCAGATTGCATAAAACTAACCCCAGATAAAGAACTTATTAACTCTTCGTATTTGGTCTTTTCTATGAACTCTTTGTTTTTCAGGGTGCAGGCTGAAAGGATTGCTAGCGGGACAACTCGATTACGGGTTAATTTAGGCGGCGTGAAAAACTTAAGGACGCTTTTCCCACCCCTACAAGAACAACAAATCATCGCCAACTTCCTTGACCATAAGACTTCCGAAATAGATAACCTCATCCATGACAAGGAAAAGCTCATTACCCTACTCCAGGAATACCGACAGTCAGTTATCAGCGAAGCTGTGACCAAGGGATTAAACCCTGATGTAAAGATGAAGGATTCAGGGATTGAGTGGATAGGCGAGATTCCGGAGCATTGGGAAACACTGAGATTAAAATATGCTGCCAATCTAGTTAATGAAAAAGCCACTGCAGACGACTTAGATAAACCTTACATCGGCTTAGAAAATATACAGTCTTGGACAGGATTGTACAGTTTGAGTGAGGATGCAGATTCTGATGAAGGAACCACATCTAATTTATTCGCTCCCGGCATGGTTCTGTTTGGTAAGCTTAGACCATATTTAGCAAAGTGCGTTAAAGTTAATTTTTCTGGGCGTTGTAGCACGGAAATGTTAACTCTTAAACCAAACAAGGTAAGGTCAGATTATCTTCATTACTTACTCTTAACAGATAGTTTTATCTCTGAAGTTGATTCGTCAACCTATGGAGCGAAAATGCCAAGGGCTAACTGGTCAATAATAAGCAACCTAAAAATTGCTATTCCGCCTCAACCAGAGCAAGATGAAATTACTGACTACCTTGACCGAAAGACATCCGAAATCGACACCCTGATTTCCGGAATCCAGGGCAGCATTGAGCAACTGAAAGCCTACCGCCAGTCACTCATATCTGAGGCGGTGACGGGGAAAATAGATGTCCGCGAATTTGCGGCGGAAGGAGGTGCTGCCAGTGGCTAGGACGCCTAAAGAGCTATCCGAGGCTGGATTTGAAGAATATATCGAAGAGCATTTACTCAATAATGGCTACCTAAAGGGCAACCAAGCAGACTACAACAAAGACCGTGCCATAGACACTAAGATGCTCTTCGAGTTCTTGGAAGACTCTCAGCCCGATGAAATGGAAAGACTTAAAGCTATCTACAAGGACCAGTATAAGTTCAAGGTAATGAGCCGTTTGGATAGTGAATTAAGGAGCCGTAACCTAATCGACGTGTTGCGCCATGGCATAAAGGACTATGGAGTGAAATTAAACCTCGCTTATTTTAAGCCGGCCACCAGCATGAACAAAGAAATGGTGGAGAGCTACAACAAGAACCGGATCTCTGTTACCCGGCAGCTGCACTACAGCTCCAAGAACGAGAACAGCGTTGATTTGACAATCTTTGTTAACGGCCTGCCGGTGATCGTAATGGAACTTAAGAACCCTTTTACAGGTCAAAACTTTAACCACGCCATTCGCCAATTCAAACATGACCGGCAGCCCAATGAGCCCCTGTTTCAGTTCAAAAAGAGGACCCTGGTCTACTTCGCCGTGGACACCGACGAAGTCTACATGTCCACCAGGCTAAGCGGCCCCTCCACAGTATTCCTGCCTTTCAATAAAGGCCACGACGGAGGGAAGGGGAACCCGCCCAAGGAAGATGGTTTCAAGACTTCGTATCTCTGGGAAGAGGTCCTGGCGAAAGATAGCCTCCTGGACATCATCAAGAGATTTGCCTTCCTGGAAATCGAGGAGGCCGAAGACGGGAAGAATAAAGAAACCATGATCTTCCCCCGGTACCACCAACTGGACAGCGTCAGAAAGCTGGAAGCCGCTGCCAAGGCTGAAGGTGTCGGCAAGAACTACCTCATCCAGCACAGCGCCGGCTCTGGGAAAACCAAGTCGATATCTTGGCTGGCCCACCGATTGGCCAACCTCCACGATGACAACGACAAGCCCGTCTTCAACAGCGTCATTGTGGTCACCGACCGCAGGGCCCTGGATAAGCAACTCCAGGACAGCATCTACCAGTTGGAACACAAGCACGGCGTGGTTGAGAAAATAGACAAGGACTCCAACCAGCTGGCCAATGCCCTGAAGGGCGGGGCCAAGATCATCATTTCCACACTGCAGAAGTTCCCCTTTATCATTGAAAAGGCCGGAGAACTGGGGGACAGAAAATATGCAGTGATCATCGACGAGGCCCACTCCAGCACAAGCGGGGAAACCATTGGCTCCTTGCGGGAAGCCTTGCATGCCGCATCGCTAGAAGAAGCCGCGCAAATAGAGCATGAAGCAGAGGCCAAGGAGTATGATCCGGAGGAAGCGATTCTGGAAGAAATCCGGAAGAGGGGCATCCAGCCCAATATCAGCTTCTTTGCCTTCACGGCGACACCCAAGGCCAAGACCCTTGAAACCTTCGGTACCCCCGGGGAAGATGGTCTGCCCAAGCCATTTCACGTCTACTCCATGCGCCAGGCCATCGAGGAAGGATTTATCCTGGACGTTCTGCAGAACTACGTCACCTATGAGACGTACTTTAAAATAGGTAAGAAAATTGAAGATGACCCTGCCTTCGAACGGGCCAAGGCCACCAAAGCGATAACCAGGTTTGTCAGCCTGCACCCCCATAATATTGCCCAGAAGACTGAGATAATGATCGAGCACTTCCGCAGGGTCACCAAGCACAAGATTGGCGGTCGGGCCAAGGCCATGGTGGTTACCAGCTCCAGACTGCATGCCGTGCGCTACAAGCAAGCCTTTGACGATTACATTAAGAAAAAGGGCTATACCGATCTCAAGACCCTGGTGGCATTCTCGGGCACAGTCTATGACGATGGCCTTTCTTATACCGAAGCCGGCATGAATCAGTTCGGCGAGGCTCAGACGCCGAAGCGATTCAACACCGACGAGTACCAGGTCCTCATCGTCGCCGAGAAATACCAAACCGGTTTCGATCAGCCCTTGCTGCACACCATGTTCGTGGACAAACCCCTGTCGGGGCTAAAGGCGGTCCAGACCTTATCCAGGCTTAATAGGATCCATAAAGGGAAAACAGATACCTTTATCCTGGACTTCGTAAACAAGGCCGAAGATATCCAGGAGGCCTTTAAACCCTATTATCAGACTGCTGTATTAGAAGAAGTGACGGATCCCAATATCCTGTATGGGCTTGAAAGGCAGCTGGATACTGCCGGAGTTTACCTCAAGGAAGAGGTAAGTAAATTTGCCGAAATCTATTATGGTGAAAAGAAACCCAACTTTAAGGCTCGGATCAATAACCTCATCGATAAAGCCGTGAAACGCTACGAATCCCTCGTTGAAGATGCCCAGGATGAGTTCTCCAGCAGCGCCAAGAAGTTCACTAGGCTCTATTCATTCATCACCCAAATTACACCCTTCGTGGATGTGGAACTGCACAAACTCTATATTTATCTATCCTTCCTGATTAAAAAACTCCCCAAGGGAGTAGGGGGATCTGTGAACCTGTCCGATGAGGTATCACTTGATTACTATGTCAACAAGAAGATATTTGACGGCAGCCTATCTCTTGACTCAGAGTCTGTAAGAGAACCATTAACACCGGTACAATATGCTGGCACTGGCAGTAATGAGGATGAAGTAGAGGAACTATCTAGCATAATCGACCGTCTCAACAAAAGGTTCGGCACTGACTTTGATAATACCAACAGACTATTCCTTGAGCAGATCGAGGAAGACTTCTCCAAAGATGAAGATATGAAGCAAAGCGCAAGAACTAACCCTATGGATGACTTTAAATACCCGTTCGAAAGGGCGTTCATGGACAAAGTAATCGAGAGAATGACTGAGAACGAGAAGTTTGCCACCAGAATCATTGATGATGAAGAGTTTCGGAATGCACTGATGGAGCTCATGCTAGGGAAAACCTATGAAAAATTGAAAGAGGCTTAAAGCCTAGGTAAGAGCGCTACGGCAATAAGATCAAGATATTCCACTCTTGAGACTCAAGCAACAAGGCAGCTCACGCTGAACCATATAGTTGCTTGCCAAAGTAGTCTCAAATGCTGCGACAGATGGATAGAGGGTGCGTGAACCACCTGAAGGTTGGAGATAATCCAGGACGAGTTTTCCAGCATGCCAAGATGGTCACCAAGCTGTATTAAACCTCGGGAAACTTCAAAAAGGAGAAAACTAGTGAAAAATAGTTGTTTTTTATGTGGCAAAAGGGTATCCAAAAAAAACCAAACCTACTCTAAGGAACATGTATTTCCTGATTGGCTTCTAGAGAAATATAACTACAAGAGAGACCCAAAAACAGGTAAAGTTTCAGGGAAATTACGGTTACCTAATGGCAACTTTGCTGCATACGATGACATTAAAATTCCTTGTTGCAAAAAATGTAACAATGAAGTTTTAAAAACCGTTGAAGAGGAAATTAAGCGTAGTGTTGACTTAGGATATGATAAGTTTATTACCTTGCCTAAGATTACTATCACACAGTGGGTAGCGAAAATACATTGGGGGATACGGATATATGATTCTCTACGTGTCACTGGCTATGATGAAGATTTAAAGAAGCCATTAAGACTATTAGAACCTAATAAACTTGGATATTTACTAGCAGAAAGCTCTCTAGTAAGGCAATTGATAGGAAAGACAAAAGTCCACGATGGATGTGTATCATTATTTATTTTTAGGACATTTACTTCTGATATACTTCCATTTGACTACTTGGAAAACGAGACCGGATTAGCAATAAGAATTGGAGAGATTGGGCTTATATGTTCGTTTAGAGATAACGGGCTAACAGAGGAAACAGGTTTTGGGGACTTTTTTATCGATAAAATATTGACACCTATTCAGTTCCGCGAAACTGCTTATAGAGTTTTGTATTTTGCCTCATGCATAGAAACTCCATACTATTCGATGGTTTTACCAGAGGAAGAATACGAGGAAGTCGCTGCTATCTTTGAGAACTGCGTTGAGCTCTTTCCAAAGCTTTACACTATGTTCAATCACGTGAAAGAATACAACCCAAATCGTTTCTTAGAGGGGATAAAATGGGATTCTCGTATACCTAATAGAAATTTAATCTTTGATTCATTTTTTGGGTTTAAGCAATGCTCAAATCTTGATCAGAATATATGGAGAATAGTTAATGATTCAGACTATAAGAAGATTAAACCTGCTAATAAAATCGACCTTTTTGCCTATCTCGAAAACAGATCTATTACTTATCACGCATTCTTAGTTGAAGAGTTTAAGTTAACTCCATTATTCATCTTGCTTATTTTTGATGATTTTGACCATCATGTTGATCTTGAAAACCTTACTTCAAAATGTGTTCTTAACGGGATATCGCTCTTTGAATTACGTGCACAAATTTACACCACTAACTAGGATTGCGGGGTTTTATATTCCTGTATGGGCTTTTTGCAGCACTGACTCATACATTCAGTGGTGTAAACAAGATCTTCATAATTTTATTTTGAACTTATCTCTATTGAACTTTATGGAAAATCAACAATTTACTTTGCGAGAAAAAAGCAATTTCGTATTGGGAAATTAAAAGTCTAATCCTCAATGATATTGCTGGCCTATAACGTCCGCATGCACAACCTAGATGTCGTTAAATGTCCGCGAACTGCCGGACCCAGTGACCAAGGAGGGAGAGCTAGAGTAACTACACCCTATGACCAACTTCACCATATGGTTCGTCAATAATCCGTTTTCCATTTTGCGCACTTAGAGGAGGTAGTGGGTGCATACCTTAACCATTTACTGTGCATCTCCGCTAGAGTGCGTCATCAAAGACCACTCTTGTGAAGATTTCAAGCTCACCCTACCGAATGTACTCCCCTACCTGTGCCCGGTCGAAGTGAGGCAGCTTGCACTGCAGGTCAGCGCTGCAGGAGATAAGGGTAAGGTAACAGTTCTGGAATTTAATGGTGCACATTTCTTCATATCGTTTTTTGGGAAGCAGGGTAGCCGTTTTACAAAGTTTCTCGAATTGGAGTGATTGGTTGGTAGATGCAACGAACATAAGCGGTTTAATCCTAATACCCTGGAATGCTTTTACATGTTGGACGTAGGAAAATGTATCGAATACAATTTTGATACTGCAGCCAGTTAACATAATTAATGAACTTGGCCTCTTAAAATACATCTAGTTCAACTATTTTTTTGTGAAATAGTCCACGCCCGAAAAAGTAAGTGTTTCTGTCGTATAGAGAAAGCAACAACCGGGCGCTTATGGGATAGTTGATAATCGTATGCATTTTTCCAATACCGGTATCGTGTAAATCTGTTGACTTCGTATCAATATTATACATGCATACAGGATGGTCACTTGTTACAAACGAGCAGATTTTATGGTCTGATATCTTGTAAATAGTCCAGCTTTTTGTAAGTAGAATACTTGCTAATTTGCTAATGCGTTTAGGGTCATTAATTATTGACATGGTAATTCCTTTCAATTTATCAGGGGAATTATAGCCTTCAAGGATTTTTTGATGTTCTAGTGATAAGCCATCTTTAAATTGTATTTTAACTTCCTCAATGACCGGCGGTGCAACATCCTGAATTATACTGTTTTGATATCTCCTTGATTTCGGAGTGCGAAGCAATTGAATTACCATAATTACAGCTAATCTTTTTTGGGTATCATCATCTAGAATTATATCTTTATTTCTTGTAAAGATTGAATTGCATCGAAGAACAAGTTGGCGAAAAGTATCTCCCATCATTTGCTCGATATTACTTGAATAATATCGCTCCCAGTAATATTTATCCTCAAGTTCTTCTACTGTATAGAAGTCCTTTTCCTTGGCCACCTTGTTAATATTAGTCAAAAAGGTGTGACCATTCCTGCTTTTAGCAACGATTTTCCAAACCTTTCCTGTAGGGACTGCAAAATTTTTCAAATAGACTTCAGGAATGTAGTGATGCCTACGAGGATAACTCAAATTCCCCGCCTCCTTCCCTTAACAGCTAACACCGATATCAATCTAATGTCAATGTCGGGGCAGCTTGCACCGCTGGTGTACCAGCAATTGGATTGCTGCGTATGCCGCAGCAGAAACTCCCTTTGAGCTCGCAATTTACAGGAAAGGTCAATGGTCGCTAACGCAACGGACCGATTGGCCACATATCTGCGACTTTGTAACATTCAAGACCTTCAATATGAAATACTAGTCCATATGTAAAATGTGAAAGCCTCTATTTAAGGAATTAACTATTGTATTCCATTACTCCTGCTATCTTTCCGTTGCGTCTTTCCTCATTTGCTTGTTAGTGGAGGATTCTTTGCGACAGCAAAGGTGCCCCCAACTATTATCATGGTCCTATACCTTAAGCCACCTCTCGTGCAACCTGCGAGGGTTGGCTTTTTTATTCTCCTTACATATAGGGCCAATTGGTCACTAGAATTATGGAGGAGATAATATGAAAGAAGGAAAACCAACGGTCATCAGTGAAATTATTACACAGCGGGTTTGTGTCAAGTTTTGTTCGCAAAATCCATCTGCACTCCGTAAATGGATTATGCCACCTGCATTCGATCTTCCTTTGTTAACTGGATAATATCTGGCTTTATATAACATCTCCCTGACGACCAATCCTCGGCATATTCAATCAGGTATGTCGTAACAAGACGGATATAGGAATCCATACTTGGAAAGATGCCAACAACAGATGTCCGCCGACGAATCTCCCTGTTAAGCCGCTCTAACATGTTCGTTGAGGATATCTTCCTAGCATCTAGCCGGTTAAAATTGTAGAACTGCAAAGAGTCTTCCAAGCCAGATTCAAGAACTTCTACTGCTCCAGGGTATTGGTTTTCGTAGGTGTCCATCAATGCATTGGCGTATTTCTTAGCACTTTCAAGATCCGGCTGCAACCAGATTTGCTTCAACCTATCAGCAAAAGCTGCTTTGCCTTTGGCGGGCAGGTGAGCCAAGATGTTACGCATGAAGTGCACTTTACAACGCTGCCAACTGCAACCGATAAATGACGTCTGAACAGCTTTTACCAACCCTTTGTGAGCATCGGACACTACCAGCCATGTATCTTTGAGGCCCCTGTCCTTTAGCCTCTGGAACAGCTCCCTGTAGGTAGCCTCAGACTCATCCTGCATCGGCTCAATGGCTAATATGTCGCGCCTGCCGCTTTCATCAAGCCCGACAACTACAAGGACTGCCATGTTCTTCACGTGCCGGTCATACCTAATCTTCTCGTATAATGCATCAACCCATAGGACAGGATACGTCTTTTTCAACGGACGTTTCCGGAAAGCTTCCACCTGATCGTTTAATTCCCTTGTGATTTGAGAAACCTGGCTTCGGGAGATTGAGTCGATGCCAAGGCTCTTGGCCAGCTTCTCAATCTTGCGGGTGGAAACTCCGTTAACATAGGCCTCCTGGATAACATTCATAAGGGCAACTTCTGATCGTTTCTTTTCAGTTACGAAGAAGGGAATGTAGCCGCCTTTGCGCAACTTAGGGACAAACAAATACAGGGTCCCCATTCTAGTGTCGAACCGGCGGACACGGTACCCGGAGCGGTATCCGGACCTTTCTGAGTTACGCTCTGACTTGGAAGCATTGACCTTAGATGTTACTTCGGCTTCCATAAGTTGCTCGCACAGCCACTTCAGCATCGAGAGCATTGGGTCTTCTTCTGACATGAATTGCAATAGCATTTTCTCGAAGTTTCCAGTAGAATAAGAGTAAGCCATCGGTAACAACTCCTTTTGGTTTGCTCGTCACTTACCATTTCGGGGTTGCCGATGGTTTTTCCTTTTTACTTTTGCGAACTTAATTGTACACTATCTACAGCGGGGGAGGTAGCTGAAGTTTTAAGAATTGGGAAGGTGAAAGCCTATGAAATTATGAAAACCGGGGAATTAGCAAGCTTTAGAGTCGGACAAAGAAACATCAGGACCACAAGACAGGCCCTGGAAAACTATATCCAGAGCCAATTAAGAAAGGAGGTGAGCTAGAATGACCAAGACTAAGGGGTTGACAGCTATTGAGCCGGGCAAATGGCGAGGCAAGGTGTTTTAGCTAAACCATATAGTCCCTATGCTGACGGTATTGCCTGTCCACGGATTGCCATATATAATGACCGTATCTAAAGAAAGGAAAGGAAAGGAAAGGACGCCCCGTTAGCGTGCTACACCACAAGTAGCACCAAGGCGTCCCAACTCAAAACCATGGTCATTATATCAAGTTACGAGCTGGTTGAAAACCCTAACACGGGTGTTTTTTGTTCGGAGCGGAGAGCAGAACCCCTGCCCCTGCTGTGGTGGTAGCTTGAAAGTCATTGGCAGCAGGGAACGCAAGTACATAAACGGTATTGGTGAGAAAGTAGTGTTGGTAATCCGCAGGCTTCAATGTTCTCACTGCACTAAAGTTCACCATGAGCTTCCAGACATCCTCACCCCTTACAAGCGGTACGGTAGTGAAAGCATTGAAGCAGTGGTCAGCGGCGAAAGTGAACTTACCGTTGCAGCAGATGAGTCTACAATTACCCGCTGGAAGCATTGGTTTCTGGAGGTTGCCAATTACCTGGCCAGTGCCCTGGTGTCCATTGCAATCCGTTATTGTCTTCAGTCTGCGGGAGGCGAATCCAACCTCCCTCAGTCTCCGCTCCAAAGGATCTGGCAGCTAGTAGGGAACGCCCCTCGTTGGCTAGCGAGAACTGTCCGTCCGGTGGTAAACGCTAATTATTGGGTACATACCCGTTCTGCATTACTGTCCGGGTAGACAAGCAGTAGACTCATGTTAAGACCGAAATGAGGAGGAATTAACATGAGAGACCAGAAGAAAGCAGAGGCAATAGCACAAGAACGTATGCAGCTTCTGGCGCCACTGCTGGCAGAAGGGCTAGACCCGGCCATGATGAAGCAATTGAAGACCCAGATTTGTACTCAAACAGGCATTTCTGACCGCACCTTGCGCCGGTACCTGGCTCAGTACAGGGCTGGGGGCTTTAACGCGCTCAAACCCAAGGGAAGGCCTCGAAAATCCCAAGAAACCATCCCTGAACATGTTATGGAGCAGGCAATACTGCTGCGCCGGGAGGTGCCTAGCCGTAGCGTGGCCCAGATCATTCAGGTATTGGAGTGGGAAGGCCTAGTCCCGCCAGGACAGATTAAGCGTAGCACCCTCCAAGACAGGCTATCCCAGCGGGGCTACAGTACCCGGCACATGAAGCTGTATGAATCCTCAGGTGTAGCCAGCAGGAGGTTTCAGCAGAAGTACCGGAATAAGCTATGGCATTCGGACATAAAGTATGGCCCCTACTTACCTGTGGGGCAAGATGGCACTAAAAAACAAGTCTACTTGGTCACCTTCATGGATGACGCTACTCGCTTTATCCTCCATGGCGAGTTCTACCCGACCCTAGACCAGGTCATTATTGAGGACTGTTTCCGAAAGGCAATCCAGAAGTATGGAATACCAGAAGCTGTCTTCTTTGACAACGGCAGCCAATACAAGACCAAGTGGATGAACCGAGCCTGTGCCAAAATGGGAATCCGGCTACTCTTTGCCAAGCCCTATTCCCCAGAAGCAACTGGCAAAGTTGAACGGTTTAACAGGGTGGTAGACTCCTTCCTCCAGGAAGCTGCCTTGGAGAACCCCCAAACCTTAGACCAATTTAACCAGTTGTTCTGGGTCTGGCTTGACGAGTGTTACCAGCATAAGCCCCACAGCAGCTTAGCTAATAATTTGTCTCCGGAAGCCACATACCATAGCGGCAAGAAAGCACTGAAATTCCTGGATCCAGACACAATAGCAAATGCCTTTCTCCATCTTGAGGAACGGAAGGTAGATAAGTCCGGCTGCATAAGCTTCCAAGGTGAAAAGTACGAAGTAGGCTTGCCCTTCATTGGCTGTAAAGTGAATGTGGTCTATGATCCCGCAGATACTTCTCAGCTGACCATCGAATATGAGGGACATCCTTCCTGGACCGCCAAGAAGCTGGTCATTGGCGAGAAGACGGGCCCCAAGCCTGCGCTGCCACCCCACATGCAGCGAGAGCCTGCTAATACCTCTAGGCTGTTGGCTGCAGCTGCAAGGCAGAATGAGGAGCGCAAGGTTCAACAAGCACCCGCCGTTTCTTACAGGATAGTCAGGAAGGGCGGTGAGCAGGATGTATGAGGCCTTTTACGGACTCACCAATACGCCGTTTTCCAGGGACATTCCCACCGATCATCTCTACCCCTCGGTGATGATGGAAGAAGTACTGGGGAGGTTGCAGCACGCTGCAGAGCGACAGCTGTTCGCCGTGGTCACCGGAGATTGCGGCACCGGCAAGACTACCACCCTGCGACGGTTAAGGGATACCCTCGACCCATCCAAGTTTATGATGATGTACTTAGCAGATTCAAAGCTAACTCCCCGCCATTTCTACAAGGGACTGTTGGAACAGCTGGGCTGTGAATCTAAGTTCTACAGGGGGGATGCCAAACGGCAGCTGCACCGGGAGATTGAACTAATGCGGGGCATCCACCGCCTGCTGCCTGTGGTTATTGTTGACGAGGCCCATCTACTGGATAGGGAGATGCTAGAGGAAGTTCGGTTCCTACTCAATTTCAAGATGGACGCAGAGAGCCCCATGGCATTAATTCTCGTCGGTCAGAGCGAGCTCTGGGACAAGTTTCAGCTGCAGGCCTTCGCAGCCATCCGGCAGCGGATTGACCTGCAGTGCAAGCTGCCGCACTTCGATCGGGCGCAGGTAGGGGAATACATAAAAAGACACCTTGCCTACGCGGGGGTTGAGCACGAAACCTTCTCAGACGGGGCTATTGAAGAGATTTACCGTTTCTCCAGCGGGGCGGCTAGACTGGTGAATAAGGTATGCACCCACTGCCTGCTCTACGGTGCGCAAAACGGAAAACGGATTATTGACGATCATATGGTGAAGTTGGTCATCCAGGGGGAGCTACTCTAGCTCTCCCTCCTTGGTCACTATGTATATGGCAAACTAGAAGTATAGAGTTTGGCAATTAAAATTTATTAGTGTAAAAAGCAGGAACCACGGCATAGCATCCCAAATTAAACCTCTTGAACACGACTTCAGGAGGTATGAAAGGAATGCTATCCGTGGCTCGTATTGATTGTATCAAAGAACAACGTGAAGTAGAAGGATTATCTATTAGTCAAATCGCAAAATCTCACAAGATTTCTTGGGCAACAGCCAAGAAATATGCTGACAGTCCTCCTCCAACAGCGGATCCCTCCCGGCAACGGCGGAAAAAACGCGTTATGCTGGATACACACATCGAGATAATCCAAGCATGGCTTGAGGAGGATTTGTTAGTTCACAGAAAGCAACGCCGAACGGCTACGGCCATTTACAACCAGTTGAAGGCTGAAACTGACTACGAGGGATCTGACCGAACTGTAAGGTATTACGTCAAGGAATTTAAAAAGGAGATCTATGCTAAGTACAAACAGGACAGGCAGTACGCCCGCCTTGAGCATCTACCCGGCATAGCCCAAGTAGACTTTGGAGACTTCTACGCCAGTGAAACCCAGGCCGATGGCGAAATCGCCAGGCTAAAGAAAAATTTGCTTGTTCTGGCCTTCCCCTACAGCAATGCATTTTACGCCCGGGCACTACCAGCTGCTAATCTTGAATGCCTTCTATATGGGCTAAGTTCAATATTTGAGGAAATGGACGGAGTCCCACAGAGTTTGGTATTTGATAACCTAAAACCAGTTGTAAGCAAGGTCCTCAGTGGACATGACCGAAAACTAAATGAGGTCTTCACCCGTTTTAAGTTGCACTACCGATTCCAGGCAATATTTTGTAACCCCGGTAAGGGAAACGAGAAAGGGAATGTTGAGGTTGATGTTGGGTACGTGCGCAGGAACGCCTTAGCCTCTACGCCTCCCGGAGATGACCTAGATGTCCTTAACGACAAACTATCCCAGTTCAGCCAAAATGACCGTAACCGCCCACACTATTCTAAGAGGCAACTTATCTCGAACCTGCACCAGGAAGACCGTAAGCGGTTACTTAAATTACCGGTCCAGGAATTTGAACCGGTTACGACCACCCTCGTTACCGTTCGCAACAAATACGGTGAGATAAAGGTAGGTGACCACCTCTACACAATCCCTGGGGGAAGTCCAAGGCAAGAACTCCTGGTTAAGGTTTGGTGGGACCGGATTGAGGTATTCGACAACCATGGACAGCGACGAATAACGACAACCCCTCGTAAGTATGTAGCCAAGGCTCACAACATTAACTGGGCGGCGGAGTTATCTGTCTTCCGTAACAAGCCCAGGGCAATTGAAAACGGCACAAATTTGCGCTTGCTACCCCCAATTCTGAGAAACTACCTTTTAGCTCCAAGTATCCCTGAACGGAAAGTGCGGGTTAGGAGCCTCATCGAGCTCTTTGAAAAATATGATTTCCCAACTGTGGTAAGAGCAGTAGAAAGCGGTCTCGAAAGCGGTAGAACTGATTGCGCAAGCTTGGTGAACATTGCAGATTATTTAGTTGGAATGGATAAGGTTCAGGCCCCAATCCCTGAACAGTATACCCCCAGGGACATTGCAGAATGGACACCGGATCTAAACAAGTATAGCCAACTCCAAAGGGGTGCCCTTGGTGAGTAGCCTGCTAAAAGAATACTCTCGAGTGCTACGGCTCGGAAACATAGAAAAGTTAATTGACCAAGTGGAATACCAGAACCGTGAACAGTATGTAACAGATCTGATGAAGCTGATTATTGAAGAACGCAACAAAAACAGGATTGACAGGCTAATACGAAAGGCTGGCTTCCCCTCAATTAAAACCCTGGATAACTATGAGTTCTCGCCCATTACGTTTCCCCAGGGGCTAAACAAAGAGACACTGCTAACCCTTGATTTCATAGACAACAAGGAGAATATTCTAATGCTTGGTGCAGTTGGGACCGGCAAGACTCACTTGTCCATAGCATTAGGGGTAATGGCGTGTATGGCTGGAAAGGAGGTGAGATTCTACAGGACCGGCGATCTAACCACTGAGCTGCTTGAGCTTCATGAGAAAAACCAGGTCAGCCGATTCGTGAAGAAGCTGGAGCAAGCCGATCTGCTGATTCTTGACGAAGTAGGATATGTTCCTACCAGTAAGCGAGCGTCTGAATTATTGTTCACAGTCATCTCAAACTGTTACGAAAGACAAAGCATCATCGTCACCTCTAACCTTGAGTTAGGAAGATGGAACGAGGTTTTTGGTGATGACAGGCTGACAGCAGCCCTGATTGACAGAATGATTCACCACGCTCACATTCTGGTATTCAAGGGCGAGAGCTACCGCTACAAGCAAGCTCTGATGAGGAAGTAGGCGAACTGATGTACGACTATGAGATGCTATGCCACTATTAAAAAGTTAGTTGCCAAACTATGAAAAATTAACTTGCCAAAAACAGTCACTAGGTCCGGCAGTTCGCGGACAATTAACAACGTCTACCACTGGCCATTATGGGCTAGCAGTAACACCAAAGGGATAAATTAAGATTGCTGTTTGGCGTTGAAGCGATAGAATAGTAGTATCTAATAGAAAGTCCTCTCCCGTGTTTGCGGGGGAGGCTTAATTAATATAGAAGGAATTACCATTGAGAATACCGAACATAATCTTGTCAACCATTTAATTTTTTCTCAGAGCTACTGGGGGGGGGAGGAATTATGAACCTTAATAATCTTGACGGACAACAATTTGAAGAATTGGTAGGGACTCTATTAAAAAAGATGGGGTTTATTACTGAATTAACATCCCGTACAGGTGATGGGGGAGTAGACATTGTCGCTTATTTAGAGACACCGCTTTTAAAGGGAAAGTATTTAATTCAATGTAAGAGATGGAAGGGTCCTGTTGGCGAGCCAGTTGTGAGAGATCTATATGGTGTTGTATTAAGCGAAAATGCCAACAAGGGAATTATTATTACGAATTCGAGCTTTACTGATAAGGCCATAAAGTTCGCAAACGGGAAAAACATAGAGCTGTTAGACGGATCAGTTCTGAATAAACTACTTAGTGAACAAGATATACAAAATCTTGATAGAGAAGTAGTAAATGCTGATTTCATATATAATACTGACTTTGAAAGGGATAAATTTGAATACATAAAACATCGTATTCAGATGGAGCCATCAAACCAAAATCACTATGATTTACTCAGGACTTTTTACCATAGTTACATCTTAAACAATAAGTTGGAGATATGGGAATCTGGCCTATTGGATGAATACATTGATTTTAATACAGAATACATTAAAAGATTTTGCAGAGGTTCAAAGAAAAAGATACAGGGAAAGGACGCCATATCTTATTTTAGTGGATATATCCTTTTATTAAAAGGAGACTTAGCTAAAGCTATAGAAGTATTTAGGGATCTAGGGATCTTTAATGTTGATTATTTAGCAATACTACCTGAATACCACTATGACTACTACAGTGAGGGTTTTACGTCAGAAGTTAAACAAATTGAAGGTAATAAAAATAAAAAAGCGATGATTATTAATATTTTGGTTCTCCTATCACACTTCAATTTTGAGGACGAAGTAAATCATGTAATTAAAACATACAAAGAATTTGAGCATAATAGGCATAGATCTATGTTCAGTGGTGAGGCTTTTATATCGAACTGCAATCTAAAGTCTGTATTAGAAGTATTTGAAGATATAAAGAATAAAAGACGGGAACTGCTTTATCATCCTAATTTTCGTTGGGGACATGATGTTTATTTTTCTAAAGATTCTTATATAAACGTAAGGGATATCATTAATAGGTTCAATCTACAAGAGTCGGACTATGCGAAAATATCTTTATTGTTTAGACTATAAATGTGAGCGCAGCCGACTAGGCTGTCTTGTGAATCGAAAGTTAAATGCACAATAGCTTATAGCAGAGGAACAGTAAAAATGTACCTCTTTTCGCTTTGCGAGGGGGAATTTGACACTGTTATATTACACCAAGTAAGGCTTTTTTTCATGGATTTACTTATCATACCCTGATTGAGGTGATACAGGTGCTTAAACTGGAGGAGTATATTGCTCAGCGAAAACAGGAAGACGGGTTGAATGAGTTCGACGTTAAAGAACGTTCTCAAAATATGAGAGTCTGTATCAACTATGTTTTCGAGTACTTTATAGATTACAATGACATTGCTCACGCCGAAGGAATGACTAAGTTAGAAAATGAAGGAGTAAAGCTGTACCATAAACAGATGGATAGTTATGAGCAAGATGTAAGAGATTTATAATGCTCCCATAGGGTGAGACACGAAATTTCAAAAGTAAGTTATACTAGAGACATGAAAAAGCGAAATCAGTATTCAGCAGAGTTCAAATGCAAGGTAGTTTTGGAGGTGCTCCAAGAGGCCTCTACAATTAGCGAGATTGGGGCTAAGTATGGCATAAGCCCTGTAGTCATCGGACGCTGGAAAAATGAGTTCCTAGAACGAGCTCCAGGAGTGTTTAAGAAAGGACCCTCCGCAGCCGAAAAGGAGCTAATAGAAAAGGAGAATATGGTAGCCCAGCTTGAGCGTAAGGTCGGTCAACTCACCTATGAGGTTGACTGGCTGAAAAAAAAATCTGAGGAAATCATCGGACCCAGCTGGAAGAAAAAGTCTCGTTGATACCGACTTCCCTATTACCATCAAGCGCCAGGCAGAGCTCCTAGGGATTAACCGTACCAGCTTTTATCGCCAGGCTCGCCCTAAAACCATTAGTGCTGAGGATTTGCATATAATGCGAAGGATCGACGAGCTCCATACTGCCTATCCTACATGGGGGTATCGCACTATCACGAGGATTCTGAGGAGGGATGACCACCTAAAGATTAACCGCAAAAAGGTGCGCCGGATGATGCGCGCCATGGGTATCTACACCATTTTTCCTAAGCCAAATCTGAGCAAGCGGTACCACGCCCAATATGTTCAGCCATATCTTCTAAGAAACCTGGACATCAACCGTGCAGACCAGGTGTGGGGGGTAGATATCACCTATGTCCCCATTAAAAATGGCTTTATGTACTTATTTGTGATAATCGACTGGTATAGCCGGTGCATAGTAGACTTCGAGCTATCCAGCACCTTGGAGAAGAGCTTTGTCATGACCTGCTTAAAACGCGCCTTTAGGACCAGGCGGCCAGAGATAATGAACAGTGATCAGGGGTCACATTTCACCAACCCAGACTATCTGAGCCTGCTCGAGGCAAACGGGATTAAAATCTCGATGGATGGAAAGGGACAAGCCCTAGACAACGTAAGGACAGAAAGGGTGTTCCGGACAATCAAATATGATTGCGTTTACATCAATGAATTTAATAGCCCCAGAGAGCTCAGGATCGCCCTCAACGATTACATACACACATACAACACCTACCGGCCCCATTCATCGATTAATGGTTTTTGCCCCGCGGAAGTTTACAATGGCAGCATGGCTGCCTGAAAATTCAAATGTAGAAAGGAGGACAACTTACAAAATAAATTTTGTGTCTTGACAACGGGGAGCATTATAGAAAAACTGCACACATGTAGAATTTTACATTAGGCTTTGATTATATCAGTTAATGGCCTATTTTTTAGGGCAAAGTACAGAACATACATTCTTCTCGGGGGAGGGGTTATACATGAATTTTAAAAAAGGCGAGCTTTTCTGCGGTCCGGGAGGAATAGCTCTAGGCGCTCAAAGCGCTAAAGTCAAAGGGAAAAACGGGGAGCTTTTCACGATTCAGCACGAATGGGCAAACGATATTGACACTTCAGCTTGTGAAACTTATATTCATAATATTTGCCCCAACAGACCGGAAACTGTTATCTGCCAGGATGTCCGTAAGCTAGACATTGAAAGCTTACCGCAGATTGATGCTTTTTCTTTCGGGTTTCCTTGCAACGATTATAGTATAGTTGGTGAACAAAAAGGATTAGACGGGGAATTCGGACCGCTATATTCTTATGGTGTCAGGGTACTTAAGAGCCATCACCCAAAGTTCTTTATCGCGGAAAATGTTAGTGGATTACAAAGTGCAAATAATGGTGATGCTTTTAGACAGATACTTACTGAACTGACCTTTGCAGGCATTCATGGTTACACGATAACTCCACACCTTTATAAATTTGAGGAGTACGGTGCCCCCCAAAAGCGCCATCGGATAATAATTGTCGGCATCCGTAAAGATCTAGGGTTAACATTTAAAGTCCCTAAGTGTTTTTTGCAAGCCCTTTTTCCCTGTGTTTGCAAACTTCCCTTGCAACAACCCCGCCAGGGAATTTATGCGTAGCCTTTCATCAATGATTTCCTAATCCGGTAACTCTGTCCATCGAATAATAGCAGGTAGCTGTGGTGAACTAAGCGGTCGATCATGGCAGCCGTCATCTGCTCATCATAGAAAATGTTTACCCACTTGCTAAATTCAAGATTGGTAGTGATGATCACACTCCTTTGCTCGTAGCGGTCTGAAATTACCTGGAACAAGAGCTTGGAACCGTCTCGGTCCAGGGGGACATATCCCCATTCATCGCAGATTAACAGATCAGCCTTTGCTAATTGTTTCAGAAGTTTATTGAGCTCGCCTTTTTTCTGTGCATCGCTGAGTTGGTTGACCAGGGCTGCTGTGCGGAAGAACCGAACAGATAGACCTCTATTGCATGCTTCAATCCCTATGGCCGTGGCGAGGTGGGTCTTGCCGGCGCCTACATTGCCGTAGAAGATGAGGTTCTTCTGTTGCCTGACGAAGTTCACTTCTTTTAAATCGGCAATTGAGAGCTCTGTTGGCAACCGAATTTCGTCAAAGCTGTAACCATCAAAGGTTTTCAAGTTGTAGAAACCAGCTTGTTTTACCAGACGGTTCTTGCGGGTTGTTTCCCTGTATGCAACCTCTTGCTTCAGGACCTTAAGCAGGTACTCCTGGTAGCTGTCAGCTTCAACTTGGTCGGAGATTTCTGCTATGTTCTTGCTTAAGCGAAGGCGGCGGCAGCACTCAGCAATTTCAGCTTTCATGAATACCACCTTCACTCAAGAACAAGCGGTCATATTCAGCTACGTTAGCTTGTACTTGGGGCATGTCGGGAACACTGGCCGGCAGGATTAGGGGATCCAGGTCTAGGACTTCGCAGTTAAGTCGACTAAACATAGCTATGATGCTGTCGGCATCGCTTACACCGTGTTCCAAGGCCGTCAGGAAGGCTTCTGTAGCCTTGTTAAACCCACTTGCCTCGCTGAGCTTGGCCAAGACTGTCAAGGCTTCCTTCTTGCTCGAGTAGTCGCAGTTGTCCAGGAAGTCCTGTATAGGTTCAGGGAGCATGGGATAGATACCGGTGTATTTTAGGGCCGCAGGTCGGCGGGCCAGTTGGGCCAAATATGGCAGCCAGTCCATGGATTCCTTGTTCTCTTTACCGTAGAGGCGGGGGTGCCTAATTGCCTCCCTGTAGCTCTCGTCCAGAACAATGACGTCATGAGCGGTCAACCTTACGAATACTTCGCTGTTGGCGTAACGGGGAGCGGTGGAGTAAGTGTGCTTCCCATCATTTAATGTGAACTTAGCGTAGCTGTTAGTGCGCACCTTCTTAATCTCGGATTCATCATAGGGGACAGCGGGCAGTGGCAGCAGCGCTTTTCGGTCCTCAAAGAACAGCTCTTGAATCAGTAGCGCCTTCTTGTAATGTGGCCTTTGCATATCTCGATCGCATTTCTCAAGCAGTTGGCGATTAAATGCTCTTAGGTCATCTATCCGGGGGATGGGCGCCAACAGATTGCGCCGATGGTAGCCCACTTTGTTCTCCACATTGCCTTTTTCATGGCCGCTATCGGGGTTGCAAAACGCAGCAATAAATCCGTAGTGATTCTTGAAACGCAGGAACGAATCTGTCAGTTCCCGCCTATGGTTTTTCAGGATTTTCTTTACTGCTGGAGAAAGGTTATCGAACCAGAGCCTGGTTGGTACGCCGCCCAAGTGGGCAAAGATGTTCATCAGCCCTTCGGCCAGGCATTGCATGTTCTGCCCTTTGAACAGCTGCAGGTAACCGCCATTGCTATTGGGGAAAGAGAGATTCAAGTAATAGCCGTTGCAGAGTTCATTGCCCTCATAAAAATCTGCTTCGCCAAAGTCTACTTGCGCCTCTCCCGGGATATGTTCCAGAGGCATAAAAAATTGGGTTTCCTGACTGTATAGCGCCTTCTTACGTTCTGCTACATACGCAGCGACCAGCCGGTAAGAACAGTTGAATTCAGGACCATAAATTCCAGCCAGCCGATCGAAGACTCTGCGCGCAGTGTGGCGCTGTTTCTTGCGGGCCTGCTTATCTGCTTCCAACCAGCTATCTATCTCCTCTTTATACTTGTCCAACTTAGACCCGCGTTTTTTAGCTGGTTTGGGAAGCGGTTGAGTAAAGTCTTTCATGTTGATGTATTTCTTAACTGTCTTTACATCATGTCCTGTGGCTCTTGCTAGTTAGTGTCAAGTTTTGTTCGCAAAATCCATCTGCACTCCGTAAATGGATTATGCCACCTGCATTCGATCTTCCTTTGTTAACTGGATAATATCTGGCTTTATATAACATCTCCCTGACGACCAATCCTCGGCATATTCAATCAGGTATGTCGTAACAAGACGGATATAGGAATCCATACTTGGAAAGATGCCAACAACAGATGTCCGCCGACGAATCTCCCTGTTGAGCCGCTCTAACATGTTCGTTGAGGATATCTTCCTGTCATCTAGCCGGTTAAAATTGTAGAACTGTAAGGAGTCTTCCAAGCCAGATTCAAGAACTTCTACTGCTCCAGGGTATTGGTTTTCGTAGGTGTCCATCAATGCATCGGCGTATTTCTTAGCACTTTCAAGATCCGGCTGCAACCAGATTTGCTTCAACCTATCAGCGAAAGCTGCCTTGCCTTTGGCGGGCAGGTGAGCCAAGATGTTCCGCATGAAGTGCACTTTACAACGCTGCCAACTGCAACCGATAAATGACGTCTGAACAGCTTTTACCAACCCTTTGTGAGCATCGGACACTACCAGCCATGTATCTTTGAGGCCCCTGTCCTTTAGCCTCTGGAACAGCTCCCTGTAGGTAGCCTCAGACTCATCCTGCATCGGCTCAATGGCTAATATGTCGCGCCTGCCGCTTTCATCAAGCCCGACAACTACAAGGACTGCCATGTTCTTCACGTGCCGGTCGTACCTAATCTTCTCGTATAATGCATCAACCCATAGGACAGGATACGTCTTTTTCAACGGACGTTTCCGGAAAGCTTCCACCTGATCGTTTAATTCCCTTGTGATTTGAGAAACCTGGCTTCGGGAGATTGAGTCGATGCCAAGGCTCTTGGCCAGCTTCTCAATCTTGCGGGTGGAAACTCCGTTAACATAGGCCTCCTGGATAACATTCATAAGGGCAACTTCTGATCGTTTCTTTTCAGTTACGAAGAAGGGAATGTAGCCGCCTTTGCGCAACTTAGGGACAAACAAATACAGGGTCCCCATTCTAGTGTCGAACCGGCGGACACGGTACCCGGAGCGGTATCCGGACCTTTCTGAGTTACGCTCTGACTTGGAAGCATTGACCTTAGATGTTACTTCGGCTTCCATAAGTTGCTCGCACAGCCACTTCAGCATCGAGAGCATTGGGTCTTCTTCTGACATGAATTGCAATAGCATTTTCTCGAAGTTTCCAGTAGAATAAGAGTAAGCCATCGGTAACAACTCCTTTTGGTTTGCTCGTCACATACCATTTCGGAGTTGCCGATGGTTTTTCCTTTTTACTTTTGCGAACTTAATTGTACACTATCGAAAGGGACGATTCGGTGATAATTTTCCTGACCTCAGAAGAGGTAGATAAGTGCTGTAAGTTTTCTGTAGAATGCGCTAAATATCAGCAGCAAATTGAGTTTGGACAGGCTGACACCGCTCCTCGGGGACTGGCCGAGCTTGCTAGGGATATTTTAATTGGTAAGTTAGCTGAGGTAGCTTTTGCTAGGATGTTAGAAGAAAACTATAAGATTGTAATAAAACTAGATTTTGAGTTTTATCCTCGAGGTGTATGGGATAAAAATGATGCCCATATAAATGGGTGGCAAATAGATATTAAGGGCACAAGGCACTTGGGAAGATGTTTTTAGGGAACCTAATCAAGTCCTTTCTATGTTATATAATGATGATAATAAAATAAACATTCTTGACATAAGTGGTGCAATTATTGGTACCGAACAGAATATCCATACTGTCATGATAGAATCGATTAGCAAATGAGGGGGAGGTATATGAGAAGAAAGCAAAGAGATATTGACAAAATTGAAATGCTAAGATTATTAGATGCATTCGCACGTAATCGTGGCTGGAGTATCACTGACTCAGTGAATAAGTCTGAACTGGTAGAAGCCTTAACGCACATAATCTCACAGCGTCCTCAAGAAAACCTAGTTCATGGGCTGCGGGTAGAGTCAATGTTTGCTTATGTCGTAGGTGCTATCGGTGCCTGTCGAATTATTAAACAAGAAGATGCTGGGGACTTGTTTTCCAAATATCCGGAGTTCATAGTCCCTGATTTTTATCTGGTTACTAGTTCAGGAGAAGAGTATCTAATAGAGGTTAAGAATTGTCACAGAGCTAATATAACAGATTTTGAGTATAGACTAACCGCACGATACTATAATCAAATTTCAGCTTATGCAGATGCCCGTGGTTTAGATCTTAAAATCGCGATCTACTGGTCAAGGCTACAGATTTGGACACTTTTACCTATAAATGCTTTTGAAAAGAAAGGTAACTACTTTAGCCTTCCCATGGAACAATGTGTTAAACGAGATGAGATGTCATTGCTTGGGGACGTTATAATTGCAACGGTTCCACCACTAGAGTTAAGGATACTTTTTGACCAGAAAAATCAAAAGACTATTGAAGCCTCTAGCAAAATTATGGCAACATGTAGTGGGATAGAACTGTGGTGTGGAGGGCGTCGTGTCACTGATCCATATGAGAATAAGCTAGCCTGGTTTCTTCTTTTGTTTGGACATTGGCCAGCAAACAAACCTGAATATAAGTTTAGTAATGGGAAACTAATCTCTATTAATTTCATGGTTTCACAAAAAAAGTCTGCAGGACATAACTTTGCAGTTATTGGTCGGCTCAGTGAGATGATTTCTAGACAATATAATGAACTTACAGCTCCTGATGGTCAAATCAAAAAAATATCACCCTCACAAGATCCAGATGACCTTGGTATAATGATTCCAGCCGATTACATGGGGGAGATTGTCCATCTTTGGCGGTTCGAACTGAAACCCAACTATGATTAACTTCTGCCCTATTATACGCTTACCATATAATACTTCTAACAAAACTTCTAACACAGCACAGAAAATAGGGGGTAAATCCCCCTATTGAGTTATATACCAAAATATAACGACCCAATAGAATCAGGCTTTCCTGGGCTATAGCACAAATAATCACACGATTTAGCTTGACTCAAAATCAAGCGCCTATGAAGGCTTGAGACTATATCCCATAGTACCTATAGGAAGGAACTGTGGAGCCAAGCGCGTAATGAAAAGTTCCCTCCATAGTTCCCTCCGAAGTTCCCTCCAAACCTACAATAAGGGGAGGGAAAAGAGCCAACCAAGGCAAACGAGTTTTGCAGAAACGCTGATATCAAAGGGTTTTAGCGATATAGACATAACCCATCACATACAGAGAACCTGACTGGGGGTCAAGGGGTCGCAGGTTCAAATCCTGTCAGCCCGACCATTTATGAATTTGAGCCACAGGGGTTTGACCCTGGGCTTTTTTGTATTAATAGAGAGATTTCACTAATTGCTCCTCAAAGAGTGTAGTAAGAGATGAACGAGAGAAGAGAATAAGTAAAAAAAAGACTGAGGGAGAATGTAAAAAGACTTACGGACTCTCCAAGGAAGATATGTATAACGATTTAAAGATGAGCACCAAAAATTAAGCATACCAAACGGGGTTTTGCTACAGCAATGCTGTAGCTTTATTAAAATTTACTCCTTATAATGCACTTTGCTGAAGGGTGATGCAATTGCACCCCGGTTTTCTATTTACTAAAAGAGGATTAGAAAATATCTGGTTTCAGAACATAATATTACGTAAAAGTAGAATGTGAATAATTTCCAATACAGTTGACAAAATCCAGGTTTCCCGGTTAAATGGAGAAAACAGGTAATGGATGTGGGGAGGGGGAGTACAAGTTCTATGGTCAATTTAACCCGCTTGCAGTTTAATCAGAAGCCGAAGGAATTCTGTAATAATGTGGTTTCATCTATCTGCTCTGAATACGGGTTTGATTCGGGTCTAGTTGTTGATTTTAATGACAACTCGGTCCTTTGCGCCTTTGGCAGCCTGCCCGCGTACGCAAATCAACTCAACCTCTCAGAACTTGTCAGCAGTCCTGAGTTTTCTGTCCTGGCACTGGATGACTACTTGACAGTGTTAGGCGTTAAAGCTGCGGTAGCCTTTCCCCTGTTCAATGAGGGAAAGGCTAGAGGTGCTTGTCTATTGCTGTCACAAACTCCGGTCAGCATTGACGAGTCTCTAACCCATGCTGCCGCAGGGGTCAGCGCACTGCTGTCCATGGCAATTGGTCAATCGGCCGAACATGCCGAAGTCAAAGCAAATTACAATGAAGCATATTGGAGCATGTTTAAGAATACCAATGCTGTTATGCTTCTGATTGATCCGGAAACCGGGAGAATCGTCGATGCCAATCCTGCTGCCTGCAGATACTACGGCTATACCCGGACAGAATTCCAAGAGAAGAGAATACAAGACATCAATCAGATGTCTGAAGCAGAGGTAAGGCAGGAAATGCAGCTAGCTGCTGAGAATATACGCAACCACTTTGCCTTCAAACATCGTCTGGCAAATGGAGAGCTAAGGGATGTGGAAGTGTACAGCGGCCCTATAAATTTTAATGACACTCAGGTGCTCTATTCTATAGTTCACGATGTCACCGAAAAAAATCAGGCGATGGAAAAGCTGAAAGAAAGCAATCATGAAAACCAACGCCTTGCCGATAATATTCACCTGTTGCTGAATTCTTCCGGGGAGGGCATCATTGGCGTTGACCATTTAGGCCGGTGTACCTTTGTCAATCGGGCGGCTTGTAATATGCTTCAGTACACAGAAGAGGAATTGCTGGGCAAAGAGATTCACGTTATTATTCATCATACTTCGGCAGACGGTTCTGAAAGAGATATCCATGGTTGTCCCATGCAGCGTACACTGACCACAGGGGAAGGCATGGTTGATAATGATGAAATCCTCTGGCGCAAGGACGGCGCCCCTCTGAACGTCCGATATTCTTGCTGCCCGATGAAGGAAAATTCGACAGTTGTCGGGGCAGTGATTACCTTTACCGACATTACAGAGCAAAAAGCAATGATTGCTTCCCTGGCTGAATCAGTAGAACTTGCCCGCTCGGTAGCAGAAGGGCTTTCCGGTCAGATATTGGTATTGGATGAAGACGGCAGGATAATCATGGCCAACAGAGCCTGGCAGAGAGAATATTACCGTCGTTATCCCGATGCTGCGCAAATCAATTACCTGGGGAGAAATTATCTCGAGCTCTGTGAAAGCGTGCCCGGGGAATTGAATAAAGTAGGCAGACTCCTGGCCCAGGGCCTGCGGGAGGTGATATCGGGGAAAAGGGAACAGTATGACCTGGAGTACAAGGAAGATTTGAGTGAAGAGACCAGGTATTATCTTGCCCGGGTGGCCCCATTATCCGGGAAGGGGCGGGTGATTGTCACCCATGAGGACCTGACCAAGATTGTCCGGAGCAGAGAGGTTGCTGAAAAGGCCAGCATGGCCAAGAGCAATTTCCTGGCTTGTATGAGCCATGAAATCCGGACGCCGCTGAATGCCATTATTGGCGTCGGGGATTTGCTTTTTGAACAGCCCTTAAGTGAAGAGCAGATGGACTTTGTCCGGCTCTTGCGCAGTGCCGGCAACCATTTGCTCAGCCTGGTCAACAACATCCTCGACATGTCGCAAATTGAGAGTTGTCAGTTTGTGCTTGAAGAAACGGCGTTCGACTTGACAGCTATGGTGGAAGACACTCTTGAGTTTATGGCTTTTCCCGCCCACAGAAAGGGCTTGGAGGTCAATGTCCACTTCCCCGGTGACTTTACTCCTGCACGCTACGGAGATGCCAATCGCCTGCAGCAAGTGCTTGTCAACCTGCTGGGCAATGCCATTAGGTTTACTGAACAAGGAGAGATTACCCTGCGGGTTTGGGAGCGTGACAGCAGTGAGATGGTCTTTGAACTATCCGATACCGGCGCCGGCATTCCTGAGGACAAGCTGGAGAGGATTTTCATGGACTTTCCCCAGGCGGAGCCCGCTGATGCAGCAAAAGACGATTATACCAATCTCGGCCTGCCAATATCTCTGAAAATGGCCGAGGCGATGCAGGGGACCATTGAAGTGCGCAGCGAGGTCGGCAAGGGCAGCGTCTTTACCCTGACGGTTCGGTTGCCGATCTCCTCGCATGGGCAGGAGGAAAAACCGAAACCTGCAGTCAATTTGCAGGGCCCGGTACTGATCATCGATGACAACGCCACCTGCAGGGAGATATTACGGGAACTCCTTGATGGGCAGGGAACTGAAGTGGCCGTGGCCCCTGACGGTCCTTCTGGACTCGCCGAGTTGCTGCGGGCGCAGAATGCCAATGCTCCGTATCAGGTTGTATTGGAGGATCGCTGGCTGCCCGGCATGGACGGGTTTCAGGTGGCAGAATCGATTAAAAGCATGGAGATTGCCAATCTTACACTTGTGATGATGCTGACAACCAACCAGAAGATTGCCGACGTCGAGCGCTGCCAGGCGCTGGGTATCCCCTTCTATCTGAGCAAGCCCGTCAGGCGGGATGAACTGTTCCGAGTAATTCAATTGGTCTCAGCTGGGAAGGTACCAGTCCCCCAAGCATCAGAACCAGTAAATACCGATGATTCCGAAGTTCAAAAGCGAATACTTGTGGCCGAGGATTCGCCAGATAACCAAATGTTGATGCGGCATTTCTTCAAAAACACCAAGTACAGCATAGAAATAGCTGAGAACGGTATCCAGGCTGTGGAAAAGGTTAAACAAGCCCGCTACGACTTGATATTGATGGACATCCAGATGCCCAATATGGATGGCTTGACCGCCACAGCCACTATCCGCAAGTGGGAAGCGGAGCAAAATCAACCGGCAACGCCGATCATCGCCCTCACCGCGTACGCTTTTCAGGAAGACATAGACATGTGCCTTCAGGCTGGCTGCGACGCCCATCTGAGCAAGCCGGTAAAAAAGGCTGAGCTGCTCGAGCTGGTGGCTGGTTGGTTAGCAGATTAAAAGCAAAGGTGAATTGGATGATTACATGCAAGCAGGTCGATCAGACCTACCTCCCCCAGTATGACCAAATCCCGATGATCGTCCAGGTCAATGCCTATTACCGAATCGAAAAGGCCAACCGAGGCCTGGGCGGCTTTTCCCTTGTCGAAACACCAGTCAAACCTTATGTCAAAGACTTCTGTGCCGATGATGACGCAGGTATGGCGGGATTGCCTGACCAATGGGATTTAGCCAATTGGGCATTCTTCATGGCCTTTGCCGGAAATCAGCCCATCGGCGGCGCGGCAGTAGCCAGCCGCACCAAAGGGGTCAGGATGCTCTCCGGCAGAGACGACCTGGCGGTGCTTTGGGATATACGTGTGGTCGAGGACTACAAGCATCGGGGTGTTGGCCAGGCCTTATTTGATATGGCCAAGGCCTGGTCCCGCGCTCAGGGGCTGGTCCAGATGAAGATAGAGTGCCAGAACGACAACATCCCGGCGATAAAGTTCTATCATAAGCAGGGGGCAGTCCTGTCTGCAATTGACGAATATGCCTATTACAATGAGCCGAAGTACCGGCATGAAGTGCAACTCATCTGGTACTTGGAGCTATGAGTCCAGAGTATGACGATTTTGTCACTGCTTTTGCCCGGGGCAGTGATATAATCATTATGGGTGATCAGTGTGGATAAGATTCTCTTGGTCGAAGACGATAAGACTATAGCCCTGGGGCTGGAGTACACCTTGGGCCAGGAGGGATTCGCCGTTACCGTTTGCCACGACGTTGAGTCCGCCATGGCGGCCTTGGCCAGCCAAGAGTTTGCCCTGTTGGTATTGGATGTGGGTTTGCCCGATGGCAGCGGCTATGATGTCTGCAAGGCAGCCAAGGCCAAAGCCGATATCCCCGTTATCTTCCTAACCGCCTATGACGATGAGGGCAATGTGGTGATGGGCTTTGATATTGGAGCAGATGATTACGTTACCAAACCCTTCCGGATCCGAGAGCTGGTGTCGCGGATAAGGACGGTCCTGCGCCGGTACAGAAGGAGTTTTGACTGTGGTTCTGAGATTAATCTGGGCGGCGTGCGAATTAACCCAAGCCAAGCCAAGGTGGTTAAAAACGGCGAGGAGATCTCCCTGACGGCCCTGGAATACCGCTTACTGCTGACTTTGGCCACTAATGCCGGCCAGGTCCTTTCCCGTGCCCAATTGCTGGAGGGCATTTGGGATGTGGCGGGGGCTTTTGTCAACGACAACACCCTGACGGTGTACATTAAGCGGCTCCGGGAGAAGATTGAAGACGATCCTCAATCCCCCAGGCTTATTCAAACTGTACGCGGTCTGGGGTACAGATTAGGTGATTGACATGTTTCACCTTCTGCGCAACAGTGAAGTAAGTAGAATGCTGACGGTTTTGGGGGTTATTGGCCTTGCCGGTTTAGCGGCGGCTGCCTTTATTTCCTGGACCGCAGTAGCCGTAGTGGTATCGGTGGCAGTGCTCTTCCTGGCAACTGTTCTTTTCTTTGCAAAGCGGCACTATCGCGAAGTGGATAAACTATCCCAGTACCTGTCTCAGGTAGTAAAGGGTGAGTACAGTCTCGATATCCGGGACAATGCCGAGGGAGAACTGTCCGTCCTCAAAAACGAGATTTACAAGGTCACGGTGATGTTGCAGGAGCAGGCGGTCGCCCTGCGCCAAGAGAAGGTTACCATGGCCAACGCCCTTTCGGACATTTCCCACCAGCTCAAGACACCCCTGACCTCAATGTTCGTGATGACGGACTTGCTCTGCGGCGATTTGCCCGAGGAAAAAAGGATGGAGTTTACCGGCAAATTGCACGCTCAGCTGGAGCGGCTGCAGTGGCTGGTCTCGTCCCTGCTCAAGCTCTCCAAACTGGATGCCGGGACAGTCAAGTTTAAAAGGGAAAGGGTGGCAGCGTCCAGCCTGCTGGAAGCTGCTTGCGCACCGCTCTTGATCCCCATGGAGCTCAAGGAGTTGTCTCTGCGGGTGGATTGCCCCGATCTTGACCTGGTCTGCGATTTTAATTGGACCATCGAGGCCTTGGTCAATATCCTGAAAAACTGCGTTGAGCATACTCCCCAGGGTGGAGAGATCAGAATATCCTGTACAGCCAATCCCTTGTACACCGAAATTACAATTCAGGACAACGGGCCCGGCATCGCTGCCGCTGATCTGCCCTATATCTTCCAGCGCTTTTACAAGGGGCGCAATGCCGAGGACGACAGTGTTGGCATCGGCCTGGCCATGGCCAAGAGCATCATCACCGGTCAGGAAGGCAGCATCGATGTGCGCAGCTCGGCTGAAGGCAGCAGCTTCTTGGTCCGATTTTTTCGCTAGCGCAAACCACGGCGACGTGGTTTTTTTATGACAATAATGTCACCGAAACAGTCACCGCTGGGTCACGTGGGCAATATAGAATGAGACCATAAACCGAAGGAGGGTGCACTCATGGAAATACTTAGGGTCGAAAACTTAACCAAAGTTTATGGCAGCGGAGAGACCGCCGTACGGGCTTTGGACGGCGTATCCTTTTCTGTCGAGAGAGGGGAGTTTGTCGCCATTATGGGACCGTCGGGCTCCGGCAAGTCCACCTTACTTCACATTATAGGCGGCGTCGACCGGCCCAGTTCCGGTAAGGGTCTGCATCGACAATACAGACATTTTTAACCTGGATGAAACGAAGCTGGCCATTTTCAGGCGCCGCCAAATCGGTCTGATTTACCAGTTCTATAACTTGATTCCCGTACTCAATGTCGAAGAAAATATCACCCTGCCCCTTTTGCTGGACGAACGCAAATTAGATAAATCTCATTTGCAGGAGATTATCGCGACCTTGGGCCTGGGAGACAGGCTGAACCATTTGCCCAACCAGCTGTCCGGCGGGCAGCAGCAGCGGGTGTCCATTGGCAGGGCGCTGATCAACAATCCCGCCCTGGTCCTGGCCGATGAGCCTACAGGAAACCTGGACAGCAAGAACAGCGAAGAGATCATCGAGCTTTTGAAATTGTCCAACCGCAAGTACAATCAGACGCTGCTGGTAATTACTCATGACCAGAATGTCGCCCTCCAGGCAGACCGAATCCTGACCATGAAGGACGGGCGCCTGGAAAAGGACGAGGTGGTCCGGCGATGAATGTCACTCACAGACTGACTCTGCGGCACCTGAAGTTAAATAAGAGCCGCACCCTGGTTACCATTATCGGGGTAGTACTTTCGGTGGCGATGCTCACGGCAGTTACCAACATTGTCGCCTCAGCCCGGGACATGTTCATCCGCATGGTCATTGAAACCGACGGTAATTGGCACGCATATTTTCACAAAGTGCCGGCCGACAAGCTTGACGTTTTCCTGGACTCCCAGGAAGTAAATAAAGTGATGTTCAGCAGCGAGCTCGGCTATGCCCCGCTGGAAGCCAGCGGTAACCCCAATAAGCCCTATTGGTTCATCCATCAATATGATGAAGCGGGATTCGAGAATTTGACCCTGACCCTGTTAGAGGGAAGATTCCCGGCAAATAGCACAGAAATTGTCGTACCGGAGCACGTCCTCTATAACGGGGAAGCGGACATAGCGATAGGCGACAAGTTGGAGCTAACCCTGGGCCAAAGATATGCGGATCCCGGGCAGGAATACCGGCTGGATCAGACAAATCCATACCAGCCGGAGGAAGTATTCGCATCCGAGTCCACTCGGGTGTATACCGTAGTAGGGATAATCAGGCGTCCCCTGATTGAGGAATATTCCTCGCCGGGCTACTCGGCCTTTACCTTATTGGATGCCCAAGATATAAAGAGCATTTATGCCGTCAATGTGTATGTTCAGTTCCAAAAGGTCTCCCGGGCTCTGTACGGCATATCCGAAGAACTGGCAGATAGAGCCGGCATGGAAAAGGGAGACCGTCAAATTGCCTACAACCGGGATTTGTTGGGCCTCTACGGCGTATCCGACAGCCCCTTTGGCAGGAAAGTCCTCAGCGCCTTGTTTCTGGTGGCGGCAATTGTCATTGCCATCATCATGGTTGGTTCCATCTCCCTGATATACAACGCCTTTGCAATTTCGCTATCCGAACGCTCCCGCCACCTGGGCATGTTGGCCAGTGTGGGAGCGACCAAAGCCCAGAAACGCAGATTGGTGTTGTTCGAAGGGCTGATTATCTCCATCATCAGCATTCCCGTGGGACTGTTGGCAGGAACGGCGGGAATCGGCATTACCTTTGCTGCAGTCAGTCCTTTGCTGGAAACTGTTTTTGCCAGCAGCACCAGCTTGCGTTTAGTAGTTTCTCCCATCTCCATTGTCGCCGCAATAGCTTGTTCACTTCTCACCATCTTTATTTCCACATGGATTCCGGCGCGGCGGGCGGCAAAGATTTCGCCCATCGATGCCATCCGACAGAGCAGGGACATTAAACTGTCGGGGAAAAAGGTGAGGACTTCAAAATTGACCCGTCGGCTCTTCGGTTTTGAGGCGGAGTTGGGTTTGAAGAATCTCAAGCGCTATCGCCGCCGGTACCGGACCACAGTGGTTTCGCTGAGCATCAGCATCATTCTCTATTTGACGGTGGCGGCATTTGCCGCCTATGCCGGCCTCAGCGCTGAGATGCTGAGCGAAGATATCATCTTCGATATTGTCGTCAATGTGGAGTCAAGTGCAGCGAAGGGACAGGAAATTTATCAAAGGATCGCCCAGCTGGACCTGGTAGATAAGTATGCCATCGAGCACATTATTACCGGCCATACATGGGTGGATGCCGCCAAGGCCTCTGACTTCGTAGCAGAAAAAGCTGGCCCCGAGGGAAAAGGGTATCGTTACGAAGTGAGAATTCAGTCTCTGGATGCAAAAGCATTTGCCCAATATTTGCGGGACAACGGCATAAAAATGGCTGCCACCGGCGCCGATCCCAAGGGTATTCTCATCAATAAGGCCAGGACCAGGGACTACGATAATCTAAAAATTATCGATACCGAGGTAATAAAGGCGGAAGTGGGGGACACCTTCATCGTCGATCACGGTTCTGATCAGGTAGGGAAAATCAGCATCGCCGCCATAACGGATCAGCCCCCCATTGGCACATCCATTATGTTTACCACCGAGACAATTGTGCTGGTGGTATCCGAGGAGGACCTGGGCGCCTACGCCGAGATGCTGGACAATCCAGAATTCCAGTCGGCAATGTACATTATCTCCTCAGCGCCGGAAGTCCTGGAAAACGATATTCGCCGGCTGCACAAAGCTGATTTCAGAGGCACCCTCAACCTGTACAACTATGCGAAACACCTCCAGAACCAGAGGAATATGCTGACATTGTTATCAGTGTTCACCACAGGTTTTATCGTGCTCATTACCGGCATCTGCATCGCCAACATCATGAATACCATATCCACCAGTATTGCCTTGCGCCGCAGGGAATTCGCCATGCTGAAGTCGGTGGGGCTTACACCCAAGGGATTTGCCCGGATGCTGCGCTTCGAAAGCATCTTCTACGGAATCAAGGCACTGTCCATCGGCTTGCCCTTGAGTCTGGCGATAAATTACTTGCTCTTTCGGTCGATGGGAGGAGCCTTTGAATTTCCCTTTATTCTCCCTTGGGGCAATTACCTGATAGCAATTGTTGCAGTCTTTGTCGTGGTTTTTGTGACCATGCTCTACTTCAGCGCCAGGGTCAAAAAAGAGAATATTGTCGACACCTTAAAGGATGAGAATTTATAGCGCCCGTGAGCTTGCACATGGGGAAAACCTTTGCCAGGTGGGGATCAATTGTCCCGCACCTGGCTATTTCACATAAACGTGGACAAATCTGCAGGATTAAGTTAAGCTGAAGTAAAGAAAAGCTGCATGGTATCAACTGGTGAGAAAATTAATTCCTGCAAGAGGGGAGGAGGGATGCAATGGCTGGAAAGGTATATCGCCTGCCGCCCTGTCCTGCATATGATGTAGAAGGCATGGAGAGCTGGCTCAGTGAGATGTCCGCCAAGGGGCTACACTTATGCAAAGACGGCTTTTTTGCCGGAATTGCCACGTTTTCTAAGGGCAGCCCCCAGGAGATGGAATACCGCCTGCAAGCGACCTCGAAAGGCACCGGCTTGTGGGCACAACCCGACCAAGAAGCAATTGCCACGGCCAAGAAGGGCGGCTGGGAATATGTTGCTGCCAGGGGCGATTTTTATATCTACCGTTCCCCGAAGCCGGAGGCGAAGCTGGACGCCAAACCGGATGCCATCAAAATTATCGGGAGACGCCAGCGCGGTTCCATTATTTCATACTTTATCCTGGCAGTATCCTTACCGCTCTTTGCCTTGCAGGGCAAGGTGTTTTTGACCATGGTCAACGCAGGTACGGGGTTTATTCTCTTTGGCCTCGCCTTGCTGATATGGATCTTTGCCCGATCGCTGGTTCGGGTGGTTCAACTTCGAAAATTGCGGAAGAATCTGCTGGCGCAAGGGGCGCCGGACCAGCCAAGGGATTGGCGAAAGAAGGCCGGGAGGTACCTGGTAAGCAAGGCATTGCTGGGAATTCTTGTCGCGGTCTGGATTGGCATCCTGTTCCACCGCGCTTCTGTTGCGGACAAAAAGATCCTTCCCCTTGCCAACTATGTCGGCAAGCCGCCCTTTGCAACCATGGTCGACTTGGCGCCCCTGGGCGAGTACCACCTGAACGATGAGCTCGGTTTGCCCAACACAATAAGAGAGTGGCAGGATTGGCTGGCGCCCTCCGCCCTGGAATGGCAGGAAATCGCCAAGGTGAATCTGCCTGACGGCACCACTGTATCCGGCGCTCTGTTTGTAAACTATTATGAGACCGTGAGCCCTTGGTTTGCCAGGACACTGGCCAAGGAATATCTGCGCTCCGATAAGGGAAAGGGCTGGGAAGAGATTGAACTGCCGGCCCTGGATGTGGACTTCGCCATTGCCTATCGGGATCGGTTGCACTTTCCCACGCTGATCGTCCAGGATGGAAGCAAGGTTATGCGGGTCCAGTTTATGCAATTCTCGGATTCATTGATCCTGAGCCCCGACCACTGGATACTCATCATGGCCGGCAGTATAAATTAGTTTTCGGCAGCAACCGGAGCCTGGAGAGTGCTCGGGCGACCTAGAGAAGTGTGGCTTTACCCATTTAATTTTTGATATGTCTTTGTTGACATTTAGAAGGAATCTGCTAAAATTGATTTGTGATTTTTAGCCTATAATAAAGGGAGGTTGAAAGATGGCAAAATCCTTGGGCAGGCATGTCCTTGCCGAAATCTACGGGTGCAGCACAGAGATTCTCAATGACATTCACCAGGTCGAAAAGATCATGGTCAAAGCTGCCTTGGCAGCGGGAGCTGAAATCCGCGAGGTGGCATTTCACAAGTTTTCTCCCCAGGGTGTCAGCGGCGTCGTCGTCATTTCAGAATCTCACCTTGCCATTCACACATGGCCGGAGCTGGGTTATGCTGCCGTCGATGTCTTTACCTGTGGTGACAGCGTCGATCCCTGGGTTTCCTGCAATTATATAAAGCAAGCGTTTGTAGCCCAGAGAATGGAGGCAAAAGAGGTTCAGAGAGGCGTTTTTGATCACGAAGTCTCTCATAAGCCAGCTGTCAATTATTAAAGGGGGATTGTTAGTTTGTTAGGTTTACAATCTTTTTATAAAGGTTAGCGACTTACCCTACGGCGTCGAAAGCGAGCGTAGGGATTTTTTATTTTAAAGGATATTTTCTTGCTTTTGTCTAATAATAAAGGGAAAACCCAGTTGAGGTGAGGCCCTGTGGAAAGAACATTCGTGATGGTAAAGCCCGATGGCATGCAGCGGAAATTGGCCGGCGAAGTCATCCGGCGCCTGGAGAGAAAGGGACTGAATCTGGAGATGGCCAGGGTCCTGCAGCTTTCCCCCCAGCTGGCCCAGGAGCACTACGCAGAGCACCGGGAAAAGCCATTCTTTGCCAATCTTATTACCTATATCTGCTCCGGTCCCGTCCTGGCCATGGTCTGGAGCGGGAAGGATGCCATTGCCTTGACCAGGATGCTGGTGGGGCACAGGGACCCCCGCCAGGCCCTGCCCGGCACCATTCGCGGGGACTATGTCAATACCACCACCGAGAACCTCGTTCATGCCTCCGACGGCCCCCAAGCTGCACAACGGGAAATTCAGCTGTTCTTTGGCGGAGAAGCACAGTGAGCGAAGACTTCTTGCTGTTTTCAAACAGTTTTAAGGCCATCACCGGCCTCGACCTCAGTCATTACAATCGGACTCAGATCCAGCGAAGGCTCAGCGTCTTTCAACAAAAGTACCAGTTGGAGACCTACAGGGATCTGTTGGCGGCTATCCAGAGGGATGAGAACCTCCTTCAGGAGTGCCTGCAGCGCCTGACCATCAATGTCACAGAATTCTACCGGGATAGCCAGTATTGGGACAAGCTCCGGGAGTACATTATTGACATGGCAAGGGTGAGACTCCCCTTGCGGCTGTGGAGCGCAGGCTGCGCCACAGGGGAAGAAGCCTATTCCCTTTCGGCAATGCTCAGCATCATGCTGCCCAAGAACTGTTGGGAGGTGCTGGCTTCGGATCTGGATGCCCAAGCCCTGGCCACCGCCAAAGCTGGGTTGTACCGGGAAAAGTCTTTAAAAAATCTCAGTACCAGGCAAATCGCCATGATCTTTAATAAGGTGGAGGAAGACCTCTTTTCGGTTAAAGAAAGGGTCAGGGAGAAGATCAGCTTCCTCAAGCACGACCTGCTCCAGGACGACTATCCCCGGAATATGGATATCATCCTCTGCCGCAATGTGCTGATCTACTTCAAAGAGAGCACCAAGAAGGCGGTCTTATCCCGCCTCTCCCGGGCCCTGAACCCCAATGGCCTGCTCTTTGTCGGCAGCTCGGAGCAGATCATCAACCCCGAAGACTATGGGCTGCGCAATGAAAATATATTTTTTTATAAAAAGCTTCCTCCGCCAGTATAAAGGAAAGCAGGCGATTCGCCTGCGTCTGTACACGAAAAAAGGGCCGTCTGAAGGGACGGCCCTTTGCTGGTCAGATGGTGCGAGAGGCGGGATTCGAACCCGCACACCGGTGAGGGCACTAGATCCTGAATCTAGCGTGTCTGCCAGTTCCACCACTCTCGCGGGACACTATTATTTTATAACACAGCAGTGTGAAGTTGTCAAGATGGTGGGCCATCGGGGACTCGAACCCAGGACACCCTGATTAAGAGTCAGGTGCTCTACCAACTGAGCTAATGGCCCACAAAATGGCTGGGGTGGCAGGATTCGAACCTGCGAATGCGGGAGTCAGAGTCCCGTGCCTTACCGCTTGGCGACACCCCAGTGATGGTGGAGAGGACTGGATTCGAACCAGTGAAGGCTGAGCCAGCAGATTTACAGTCTGCCCCCTTTGGCCAACTCGGGAACCTCTCCATAATAGTGGAGCCGACGAGGGGACTCGAACCCCTAACCTGCTGATTACAAGTCAGCTGCTCTACCAGTTGAGCCACATCGGCATGGCGGAGCTGACGGGAATCGAACCCGCGATCTCCTGCGTGACAGGCAGGCATGTTAGGCCGCTACACCACAGCTCCAAAAAATGGTGACCCCTAGGGGATTCGAACCCCTGAATGCCAGCGTGAAAGGCTGGTGAGTTAAGCCACTTCTCCAAGGGGCCACGTATATCCATGGTCGGGGCGACAGGATTTGAACCTGCGACCCTCTGGTCCCAAACCAGATGCGCTACCAAACTGCGCTACGCCCCGTGGACTTTACCTATTATACAGGAGCTTCTTTTTTTAGTCAAGACGAACCCGCCACTCTGTCTTTTAATATTTTTAGGATTTTTTCTTGTTCATGGCGAGGATGGCGCCGAGCAACCATGGGAATAATTACATGGGCGCCATGGTCCATGCCCTGGCAGCCGGCCAACATAATTACATCATCCGGGGCGACGCCTTTAAGGGCCAGTTCAATGGCATCGGTAAGCTGCGGCAGGTGGGTGTACTCAAGACCTGCAGCGTCCAGGATGCCCAGAAAAGTAGACCGCTCTTCATCGCTGACCCGGTCATGTTCATCGACATATTCGACGCTGTCGGTAAGGATGAGCTGGTCCACTGGCAGCTGAGGCAGCCACTGGACCACGGCGTCGGCGTTTTCGCCGTTGACGATGCTGCCGCGATTGCCGCGAATGGCGATGACCAGGTGAAGCTTATTGTACTTCATCAGGCCCAGGGTCCTCAGGGTGATATCGATATTGCCGGCGTTGGCAAAGTGATCGTCGATGATCTTAAAATCGCCGTCGTAGATCAGCTGGAACCGGCGCTCCACGCCGCCGAAGTCGGCCAGAGCCGAAACGATCTTCTCATCGGGGACGCCGCAGAGCTTGGCTACTGTTATGGCCACAGTGGCATTGTACACATTGTGCAAGCCCAGGACCTTTAAGCCAATCTCGAGGTCGCAGGCGGAGAGAGAGTAGTTGTTTCCGGCAATGTCCTGGGGGATTGTATACCGGAAGCTGGCGGCGCCGGTACTCAGGTCCACCTCGCGGATTACAATTTGCGCCGGGTTGCCCGTGAGGGTATAGAGGATTGCATCAGCGGCTGTTTGCTCCCGGAGGCCGGCAATCAGCTCCTGGTCGCCGTTGAGGACGGCGATGGCATGAGGGCCCAAATTGCGAATGAGCCTGGATTTGGTCCGCCAATAGCTTTCAAAGCTGCCGTGAAAGTCTATGTGCTCGCGGGAGACGTTGTTAAAGGTGGCGATATCATAATCGATGCCATGGACCCGGTGCAGCTCTTGACCGGCAGAGCTGACTTCCATGATGACGTGGGAGCATTTATTTTGGCGCATGGCGGCCAGCCACTGGTAGAGTTCAAGGGAATTGGGGGTGGTAAGGTCGGCGCTGACCACTTGCTCTCCGTCCTTGACGACCACGGTTCCCACCAGGCCGGTCCTTGCAAAATGGGAAGAGAGTATGTGGTCAATCATAAAGGAGGTTGTGGTCTTGCCGTTGGAGGCGGTGACGCCAATCATCTTAAAAGAACGAGCGGGGAAATCGAACCAAGCATTGCTGAGCTCTGCCAGGGCAATCCGCGAATCGGGCACGACGATTACGGGGACTGGAAGCTCCAGTTCCCGTTCGGCGACGACGGCAACGGCGCCCCGTTCGATCGCCTTCTCCACAAAGTCATGGCCGTCCAGCTTATAACCTGTAACGGCCACAAAGATATTGCCGGGTTGAACTTTACCGGAATGGTCCGAGACTCCGGTGATGTCCGGATCCTGGGTGAGTTGGACCCCAGCCAGGGCAGTTTTTGCCAGAACTTGTGACAATAACACCAAAATAACCTCCACTCGCTTTAGCGCAGAGATTTAATCTGCTCGATAAAGGTCTTCCAGGCTTCTATGCTGAAGATGTCGGAACCGGACGAATCGGCCATAAACTCATAGCCCAAGTAGGCGCCCGCAATAAAGGCAACGATGAGCAGAACGGGTATCCAGGCGTATTTAAGAATTGCCAGCACTATTCTTGAAAAGCCAGTCGGCTTAGCCATATCTATCTCCTCCTCAGTATTAAATATTACTATATTTTTCGGACTTAATCCAGTTTCCCCGGCAAAAAAGGCGCCCTAGGGCGCCAGAAAAATCAGGAAAGGGGATTGTTGTTGGCCAACATCTGTTCAGCATGGCGAATCATCACTTTGACCATATTACCGCCGATTCTGCCCCCGATTCTGCCACACTCACGAGATGTCATATTGGCCCACCCCTGGCTGTCTATCTTCTCCTTCAGGCCAAGTTCTTCTGCAATCTCGTATTTGAATCTATCCAAGAAACTGTCGTCCAAAAGGTTTTTATTCCTGTTGTTGCGCGCCATCTCCTTGAGCTCACCTCCCTGGTTATATTTTTAGCAACCAGGGGTTGGACTATGTTGATAGATATGTGGTGAAGCTGGCAGAAACCTGAGAAGGGCGCCATGAAAAGGTTGTTAGTCCTGAATTCTTTGCCAGATCTGAAAGAGGTCGTCCATCAATTGGGATGTCGGCTGACCGCCACTGATTCTCTCCGATACCGAGGCGATTTTGTCCATCAAATCTTCCTGGGAGGTGACGTAGGCGGTTTCAATTTCTGTAAAATTTGCTGTTATTTTTTCTTCAACTTGCTCTTCAACATCCTCGGAGCTGACGCCGTCCCGGAGTTCCACCCCGATAATGGCCATGTTGCCAAGGACTATGGCCACGGCGTCCTTTACCCCGGTGATTTCCCTGGCTCTGTTGGATATTTCTGAAGCCAGCGACTGCTCCAGCATATCGCCCCGATTGGCTCTGGGGTTTGCATCATCCGCCTGGGGAGGAAGCTCAGGATTCATTGGCTGCTGTTGTTCCGGCGGGTCTGGCTGGTTTCCCGGATCCGGTTGGCGATACAAGTTGCATCCGGTTATGGCAAGCGCTGCCGCCACCAATAAGCAGAGGGCAATTCTCCTTTTCACGCTGTAAAACCTCCTTGTACTTAATAGATTGAGCAAAAGAGAAAATAATATTCTTGACAGGAAATCGGCCCTTGGGAGAGAATAATAAAAAAGAGGGGGTGTTTTTTTGGAAGAAAAGCTGGAACTAATTGCAACCCAGACGGTTCCCTATAATGTAGATCTCTATATATTGGTAGATTTTCTGAACAGAACCCTCAAACATAAAAAATTGATTTTTGGCGTATCCCAGCGCAATGAGGAAATGGTGGTCAGCATTTACGAGATTTAAGGGGGAAAGATCATGGGAATCGCGAAATTCATAGATTACACCTTGCTAAAACCAACGGCAAGCGCAGCCGATGTCCGGCGCATGTGCCATGAAGCTAAGGAATATTCCTTTGCCAGCATCTGCATTCAGCCGGTCTTTGTAAAATTATGCGCCCAGCTCTTGGCTGGCAGCCCGGTGGGGGTGACCACTGTGGTGGGCTTTCCCCTCGGCGCGGACAAGCCGGAGGTCAAGGCCTTTGCCGCCCGGCAAGCTGTTGCCGACGGCGCCACCGAAGTGGACATGGTCATGAATATAGGTCAGATGCTGGAGGGCAATTACGAGGCAGTGAAGGAAGACATCGCCGCTGTGGTCAATGCCGTGGACCAGAAAGCGATAGTCAAGGTGATCATCGAGACTGCATATTTGAGTCCCGAGCAGATTACTCAAGCAAGCCTCCTGGTCAAGGAAGCTGGGGCAGACTTTGTCAAAACTTCCACCGGCTTCGCTCCCAGCGGCGCCAAGGCAGAAGATGTCCGGCGCATCCGTCAGGCAGTGGGGCCGGAAATGGGCATTAAAGCGGCGGGAGGTATTTCATCCTACCAGGTAGCCGAAGATATGTTGTCCGCAGGGGCAACCAGGCTTGGCGCCAGCGCCGCCCTGGCCATCGTCCAGGGTGAAGCAGAATCAAAATAACCCAGCGTCCAGTCTGGGTTCTTTTTTCACCAAGCATGTGGTAGAATTAGCATGGGGTGAGGTGCATGTTTGTCAAGCGCAAATTGGGCCGACAGAACTTATTGTTATTTTTTTTACTTATAGCCGGCTTTCTCATTGGAATGCCGACCATATTGGCCTTTACCCTGGGTAATAACCTTCCCCCTGAAGTACCTGTTGCCCTGTACAGGCCCCAGCTGAGGCCGGGGGGCCCCTTGCTGACCTTCGCCCAAAGGGGACCAACCCTGGATATCCACGTTCTCCCCCACGACGAAGACAGCTGGGACTTACAAGACGATTTACTCTTGCTTCGCTTACATAATGCAGAGGCTTTGCCCTCGTATCGAGGGGAAGGATGGCTGGACCAGAATGTACAGTACAAGCTGGAGGATGGCCTCTTTATCCTTGTCCTGAAAGTGGACAACCTTCCTCCAGTCTTTCGCATCGCCAAAAGGGATAACCGCTACAGCATCATCTGGAGCGAGCCTGGTCTCAGCGGCAAACGCATTGCCATTGACCCCGGACACGGCGGCCACGATCCCGGGGCGGAGGGTTTATTTTTACGGGAAAAGGATATTACCCTGGCCATTGGCCTGGAGTTGCAGCAATTGCTGCAGCAGGCAGGAGCAGAAGTATTTATGACCCGGTCCACCGACACCTTGGTAGATACCGCCCTGGAGCCGGGCAAGCATATTCGTCCCGACCTCTGGAAGCGGCAAAGAATTGTGGAGGAGTGGGATCCGGATTTCTTTATCTCCATCCACAACAATTCCTGGATTGACCGCAAAGTGGGCGGAATCGAAACCTATTACAACCCGCACTCCTTTAACCGAGCCCTCAATTGCCGGGCAGCTCAGCTCATCCAGGCGCGCCTGGTGGAAGCAATCGGCCGCAAGGATCGGGGGATCAGGTACAAGGAAAACAGCGATGCGGTATTGCAAACCGCCAATTATCCCTCCGCCCTGGCAGAGATCCTCTACATCAGCAATCGGGCCGAAGAGGCGATTCTGGCGGAACCTGATTTTCCTCAAAAGGCGGCCCAAGGCCTATTCCTGGGAATCAGCGATTATTTCAGCGGAGGTGAAGAAAGGTGAAGTTTCAACTTCAGGATATCAGGCAACCAACCTTGATCCCTCCGGAACTATTAGAGATATATCAACCCGTCTTAGGATTTGAGGCGGTTTCTGTCTGGATTAATATCTATCATGCCCTTTTGACAGGCCAGGATATCGGCGAGGCAGACCTCCTGCACCAAATGAATATAACCCAGCGGAGCCTGCGCGCGTCCATAAAAGAACTGAAAAAGTACCGACTGCTGGAAGAAACCAACTCGCAATTACTGGTTGTGCTATGCCCCTTGCCGGTGATGGAGCTGGTTTCCTATATAAAATCCAGCGACTTTTCCACGGAATTGCAGCGCAGGGTCACCACTCTGGCCGAATCCTTTCTCCTGAGACGGGGGCAGTCCCTGAGTCCGGAGACTGCAAGTCCCCAGCGAGAAGAGACAGCTCAGCTCAGTGAACAGCTGGCCGATGAATTTGCCACCCGCTTTATTAAAGAATGCAATTTCGTGCCCAGCAGACAACTGCGAGAGCGCTTTGACCTCTGGTTTGAACAGATTCAGGATCCCCGTTTGCTGGAAGAGCTTCTGGAGCGGACCAAACGCAAGGTGGAAATCGAAGGCAATAAGGGGACCTGCCCCAGCGCCTATGCCGATAAAATAGTCCGGCAGTGGCTGGTCCAGGGCATCAAAACATATCCGGATTTGCTGCGCCGGGACCAGGAATTTCATGCCCGCTGGGAGTACTATCGAATTGTCGAAAAGGAGCTGGGCCGCAGCTTTAATTCCCTGACCCCAGCTGAGAAGGAAATCGTCGACAGGTGGATAGCCGCCGTCAAGGATGTGAAGGAAATGAGCGCCATCATCAAAAGGGCTATTCTCTCGGGAGAATACCAGGGCAAGGGCGCCCCGGGCATCGCCTATATCGACCGCTGGTTCAGCAAAGGGGAGGAGAGGGAGAAGGCTTCCACCCGCAAGAAGGGTGGCTTTACCCATCAGCACAGCATCACCGACTTGCAGAAAGTAATCCAACGCAAGACAATGGTGGGTCTGGAGGACGAGAGCAATGAGGGATGATTTGGCCCATATCCGCAACCTGATGGCCGAGGAGCGCCACAGAATTTTGGCTGCCCATGAAAGACATCTGGAATCCCTGTACAGTCAGTACCCTCAGTTGCGGCAAAATGCCAGGCTTATCGAGGATACCAAAAAGCAGATCATCACCATGACCCTGGCCAAATTGAAGGGAGAGCTCCCCGACGGCGAAGTAACCGCGCTAGAGGAGCGCCTGGAAGAACTCCGCCAACAGCGGGCGGACTTGCTAAAACAGTACAAAATTCCTCCGGAATCCCTTGAGCCCCAATGGTCCTGCCGGCGCTGTCAAGACACCGGCTGGATTTACATGGAAGATGGACAAGCTGCTCCCTGCCAGTGCCAAATTGCCCGCCGCCGCGAATACCTGCGCCGGGCGGCAGATTTGCCGGCCCGAATAGCGGACGCGTCCTTTGCCAAGGTCAACTATAACCTCTACCCGCCGCCCTTTCGCGCCCAGGCGAAGAAGATATTCACCTATGTCAAGGAATTCTGTGACTCTCTGGAGGAGAACCCAGGCCGGGGCCTGTACATCCACGGCCCCACGGGGTCCGGAAAATCTTATCTCATGGGCTGCATCGCCAATTACCTCTGTTCCCGCATGTCGGTGAGATACCTGGTGTACGCCGACTTCCTGGATTCCCTGCGGGCGACCTTTAATTCCCGGGATTCGGAATACTCGGAGCAGCAGCTGGTGGATGAGGTTAAGAATGTAGGCTTGCTTCTGCTGGACGACCTGGGAGTGGAAAGGCCCACTGAGTTCTCCCTGAAAAACCTGGCCCAGATCATCGATTACCGCTATCGCAATTGTCTGCCGCTGGTGGTTACCTCCAATTTTACTCTGGAGGAACTGATTCAGCGCAGCCAGAATGACCTCTACGGCGAGAGGATCGTCTGGCGCCTGAGCGAATGTTGCTCAAATATGTTGGAGCTCAAAGGAAACCTTCGCCTCAATCTCTAGACCGGGGGTGGGAAAGTGGACTATCAGGCCATTGTTGAAGAACTGAAGAACAGAGTCGACCTGGTAAAATTCATCGGCCAGTATACCCAGTTAAAAAAATCCGGCCGGATCTACCAGGGTATTTGCGTCCTGCATCCCGACAGCAACACGCCTTCCTTGACGGTCTACCCCGATACCCAGAGCTATTATTGCTTTGGCTGCAAGAGCGGGGGGAGCATCATTGAGTTCGTAAAGGCCCATTATAATTACGACTTTCACGAGGCGATAAACTTTTTGGCCGAGACCGCCGGCATAGATATCCAGGCTCAGGAATCTCCCCAGGCCAAGGCGCGCCGCAACCGGATTAAGACCAATGAGCGCGCCGTGCTGGCCAGCCAAAAAGAGCTGAGTGGCGCGGCAATGGCCAGGGATTATCTCAGCAAGCGAGGTTTTTCCGAAGCCACCATTAAGGCCATGAACATCGGCTTCGATTCCAGGGATAACAGCATCGTCATTCCCATCAACGACGGGTACGGAAAGCCGGTAGGCTTCAGCCGGCGGTTTCTGGATCCCGGTACCGGGCCCAAGTACAAGAACTCCCGCAATGACGATATCTTTAACAAGGGCCAGATCCTGTACAATATGGATAAGGCCCGAAAGCATATAGGCTCTGCACTCTTGGTTCTGGAAGGCTATTTTGACGTCCTCAGCGCCTGGCAGAGCGGTTTCCCCAATTCGGTGGCCATCTGCAAGGATACCCTCACTGAGGACCAGGCTGCGCTAATCACCAAGCTGTGCAAGGACAAGACGGTGATTCTCGTCCCCGACAATGACGAAACCGGCCGGCGCAGTGTCCTGACCAACCGCGACCTGCTTCGGGCCAGCGATCCCAGCATTCACATTCAGGTCGCCCAGCTTCCCGAGGACTGCAAGGACCTCAACGATGTCCTGCTGGCCAAGGGAGAGGAGGGAGTCCGCGAGACAATAGCTTCGGCCTATTCGGTGGATCTGTACGCAGTGAAGTACTTGCTGGAGGTCGAGCCCATCCGGGAAAAGCAGTACACCCTGGTCAGAGAGTACCTGAAGAAAGTGGACAATATCCTGGTGGTGGAGGACATCATTCGCGAACTCACCAAGCACTGGGATCAGCCCCAGGGCACCATCCGCCAGTATTTAGAGCTGGGGGGAGGCAAGGCCAACTTTTGGTTTCCCCACGATCGGGTCCTGGAAAAGAAGCTATTGGCCTCCATTTTGGCGGAACCGCGCTTCCTGGATATGGTGGCGGATAAGCTCAACGGCGAGTGCTTTTATGTTCTGGAACACAGGATCGTCTTTGAATCCATGCTCAAGGTGTATCAGGAATCAGGCTCCTTTACCCAGACAGACTTGTACTTGGCCCTCAAGGCCACAGGGCGTCTGGATAATGTAGAAGAGTTCTTTACCGAGCTGGGGCTGGGTTCCCGGGACGAGGGGGAGTTGGAAGCCCTCCAGAAGAATATCCTGGACCTCTATTATCACCGCAAACTGCTTCAGGCCGCCCTGGAAATCGCCGAGTCGATATCCACTAATAAAGGCGGGGAATTTGAGCGGATTCAAGCCCGGGCCCAGGACCTGGTGTTTAATGCCACGGATTTTAGCAGCACTGTGCCGGTGCATAAGATAAATGATTTATTATCTCAACGTTGGGAAGAATATCTGCGGCGGGCAGAGGGAATAGCGCCTACCGGACTCCTCACAGGCTATTTTTCCATAGACAACCTCATCACCGGGTTCAGGAATAAGCATTTGATCGTCCTGGCCGCCGCCACTTCCACCGGAAAATCCGCCTGGGCCCTGAACGTGGTGCGCAATGTCCTCAAACGGGATCCTGCGGTGCCGGTGGGAATCATAAGTTTGGAGATGAGCGCCGAGGAGATAATGGACCGACTCATCGTTTCAGAGCTCAAATTCGATGGACAGCGCTATGAGCAGGGAAGGCTGCTGGAAGATGAGCTGGACCGGTTCCAGACCAATATCAGTGCGCTGTATAACAAGCCGCTGTTGATCAGCGATGAGCGGGGCTTGACGGTGGCCCAAATCCGAGCGCGCCTGCGCCGGATGAAGGCACAGTTGGGCTCCCTGGGATTGGTGGTGGTAGATTACCTTCAGACCATTCAGCTGGAGGTGACCAACAATATCTCCACTGCCCGTGCCACCGGGGATGTGGTCCTCCAGCTGCGCAACCTGGCTTCAGAACTGGATGTGCCCATCCTGCTCATCTCTCAGATCAACCGAAACTACAGTCACCGCGCCGACCGGCGCCCGCAACTGTCGGACCTCCGGGAGAGCGGAAATATTGAAGAGTTTGCCGACATGGTAATCTTCCTCTACCGCCATTCCCGCCAGAGCGCCGCGGCCTACGAGGAAGCCAAGGCCACGGGCACCGAAAATGATGTGGAAGTAATCATTGCCAAGAACAGGACCGGTCGGACCGGCATAACAAAACTACGTTTCGACGACCAGCACATGCGCTTCAGCGACCCCCTTACCGAGTCTTTGGCGTCCACAGCGCCTGGTCCGTCACCCTTTAATGAGTAGAGGAGGCTAGTGCTTTGGAAAGAGTCACCATCAGAAATATTGGCCAGTGGAAGGACAAAAGGGTAACCATAAAGGGCTGGCTATATAATCGGCGCTCCAGCGGGAAAATCCAGTTCCTGATCCTGCGGGACGGAACTGGCTTTATCCAGGGGGTGATGGTTAAGTCAGAAACCGACCCCCGGCAATACGAACTGGCGGCCAGCATCCCCCAGGAATCATCCCTGGAGGTCACCGGCTTAGTCAAGGAAGACTCTCGCTCTCCTTTGGGCTATGAACTGCTGATCCAGGAGGTTTCCGTCATCAGCGAGGCCGAAGAATATCCCATCAGCCTCAAAGAACACGGTGTGGACTTCCTCCTGGACCACCGCCATCTCTGGATGCGCACCCCTCGCCAAGTTGCCATCATGCAGATCCGCAACACCGTGGTCAAGGCCATCCGCGATTGGTTGGATTCCCAGGGCTTCACCCTGGTGGATGCGCCTATCTTGACCCCGGCTGCCTGCGAAGGGACCACCACCCTCTTTGAGACCGATTACTTTGGCGACAAGGCCTACCTTTCCCAGAGCGGCCAGCTCTATATGGAAGCGGCGGCCATGGCCCTGGGCCGGGTTTATTGCTTCGGCCCCACCTTCCGGGCAGAAAAATCCAAGACCCGGCGCCACCTCATAGAGTTCTGGATGATGGAACCGGAAATGGCCTTTGTCGATCATGAGGAAAACATGGCCATCCAGGAGGAAATGGTCAGGCATGTGGTCAAGACCGTCCTGGAAAAGCACCAGGCCGAGCTCAAGGTCCTGGAGCGGGATGTGGCCAAACTGGAGCACATCCTCAGCAAGCCCTTTGCCCATATGAACTATGACGATGCGATTGAATACTTGCAGAAGCAGGGCCACGAAATTCAGTGGGGCGATGACTTCGGCGCCCCCGATGAGACCGCCCTGGCCACCCTTCATGACGGTCCTGTCTTTGTCGAGCGCTTTCCCACCGCCATAAAGGCCTTCTATATGAAACCGGACCCCGACAGGCCGGAAGTGGTGCTGGCCGCCGACCTCCTGGCCCCGGAGGGCTACGGAGAAATCATCGGCGGCAGCCAGCGTATCGATGACATGGACCTGTTGCTGCAGCGGATCCAGGAACATAAACTTCCCAAGGAAGCCTATGAGTGGTACCTGGACCTGCGCCGCTACGGCAGCGTTCCCCATTCCGGATTCGGCATCGGCCTGGAAAGGTTTGTCGCCTGGATTTGCGGCCTCAGCCACCTGCGGGAGGCAATCCCCTTCCCCAGGTTGCTCAACCGCATCTATCCATAGAAAGAAACTCCCCTAACCGGGGAGTTTTTTCTCGTTATGGGAATCGCCTTATTAGCGGAAGGCAAGAGGGGCCAGGAAGTTTTTCAGCTCCCCGATAAGCCTAAGAAAATGTGATGGTGTACAACGCCCGGTCCGTTTTGATATCCAAACCGGTGGCGGTTTCACAGAGGACAAAGGAACCGTCCAGGGGAATTTCGTAGGCCTTTTGGGGCAAGGGATGGTTGCCGGCCTCGCTGGTAATTGTGCCTTGACCATGGAGGATAAGCTCTTGTCGGGCCACATAACCATCGCCATCGGTGTAGCCTGACCGCACCGAAATATCATCCAGGTGCAAGGTGACAATATCAGTGTCATCAGGGGCGCGGGAGCCCGTTTCCAGTTCTCGCTTGGTGATGTGCACGTCTTTACCGAGATGGCTCTGGAGAATCCTGGCGGCATCATTTACTTCCTTCAAACCACTCACTCCTGCTGAATAGTCTAGCTTATTTGTTCCACCTCAGCATTTACTCTATACCGGAAGGTCCCGGCAATTATCAGGGCCGCCAGGGCTATAGCCGCCAGGATTTCCATGGTTTTCCCATATACTGAATAATAGCCCGGGGTAGAGACCAAATCAAATTCCTCAACTATGACTCCAGCCTGGCCTAGGCCCAGACGGGCTATGACCTGGCCGTTGCGGTGGATCAGCTGAGAAATACCGTCCTCGTTGGCGACGATGATGGGAAGGTTGTGCTCCAAGGCCCGGATTCGGGCATATTGGGCGTGGATGCCATGGTACACCGGCCCAAATCCCGTGTCATTGAAGGGGGCCAGTATGACCTGGGAGCCATTGGCCTTGAGCCGAGAGATGACCCCGGGAGCATTAAAATCGTAGCAAATGGCTATGCCCAGCTTGCCCAATCCCGTTGGCACTGGCTCATAATCCCTTCCTGCTGTAATGGTTCTGGCCTCGGAAAAAGGGACCAGGTTGCGCTTGCTCACCTTACCCGCCACTCCCTGGGGAGTGACAGCCAGGGCAGTGATGTAGCGCTCTTGTTCCTGGCCGCTGCCCTGATATTCGTCGACTACAGTAATGAGCAGGGCATCCTTGACCCGGGCCAGGTCCACCAGTTGGGTGCCAGCATATTTCTCCTGCTGGGGATAGTAAATGGCCAGGGGAACCTCAGGGAAGACAAAGATGTCGGCCTCCACATCTTCGATTAACTGGGAATATGCAGAGAGTACGTAATCAAGATATTCATCTCCCCGGAGCTGGCGGGCAGCCTGGGCGGTGTTGCCCTGCACCGCGGCAATCCTGATCGTGTTGGCGCCGCCCTGGGCGCCGGTCAGGAAATTGGCCGCCAGCGCCAGGACCAAGACCAGGGCGGGAGCGGACAACACCGGACTTTTCCAATTTCTCTCCAGCACATAGACCGTCAGGCCGCTGAGCAAAAGGAGGATACAGAACAGGCCCAGGGCGCTGCCGGTGAAGAGCAGCAAGCGTAGGAAGATAAAGTGGTCGGCGATGGCGCCCAGCAGCAGCGGCGATTCCACACCATTTAGCCCTGGCATCGAGTGAAATATGTATTCAAAGAGGAAGAACCCTGCGGGCAGCAGCAAGACCTTGCCCAGGGGAATTATTGTTTTCGTCAGGAGCAGAAAGAAGAGGTTTCCCAGCAAGAAGGCGGAGAGGACCCCCAAGACCGGGCCCAGCAAAAAGGGAAATACATAGCGCCAGATACAGAAGCCCACCAAGACGCCATAGGGGAGCCAGAAGTAGAACATCCCCGACCGGGAGATCCGGTTCCGAAAATTAGCCCAGCTCAAGAACACAATGGCGGAGTAAAAGGCGAAGCCGAGCTTAGGCAACACATGTCCGGCAATAAGGCCCATGCCAGCCAACAGAAAGCCCCAGGTGCTCCGCTGTTTCAGGGCAAGTATTTTATCCCGGAGGTAAAAGCCTAATAGCGGCTTGAGGATTGGCATATTCTCTCCTCCTAGCAAATAATGGCAACTTGAGTATAACACGAAAGACTTGATTAGGCACGGTCCGTGCATGAAGCCAGAGGGAGCCCCGTCAAGTTTCCCTCGACCTCTTGGAGATTATGACATATAATTAAAACTGGGTTTTTAGACAGACAAGGGAGAGGCGAAAGTAATGGGGATTCTTACAGTGGTTATCGCAATCGTCGTAATCATGCTCTTGGCCAGAAGGCGGATCAACATAGGTTTGGCAATGCTTGCCGGTTGCATCGTACTCATAGCCGGCACTCCCCTGGCGCTGGAACAAGTCGTTCAGGCAGGTAAAAGTGTCTTTATAAACAGCGTCACTTGGGAACTGGCGGCAGCGGTGCTGCTCATCTCCGTCCTGGGCCACATCCTCAAGGCCAGCGGCACCCTGGATGCCATGGTGGATAGCATGCTCAGCCTCATGGGGGATGCCCGCTGGATAATGCTGGTCCTGCCCGGATTGATGGGCGCCCTTTCCGTTCCAGGGGGATCAATGATGTCGGCCCCCATCGTCGATCAGTTGGGAGACAGGGTGGAAATAGGGCCGGAGTACAAGACCGGCATCAATATTGTCTTCCGCCATATATGGTACATTGCTTTTCCCATTATTCCCAGCATGATTCTGGCTGCCAGTCTGGCGGGAATGAGCGCCAAGAAGCTGGCGGTCTTGAATCTGCCAGCCCTGGCTCTGGGTTTAATCAGCGCCTGGGTTTTCTTGCTCCGGCCCCTGCCAGGCAAGGTAGGGGGACATTGGAGCGGCAAGGAGCTTACCCGCTTTATTCTGAGTATCATGCCCTTGCTCCTGGTGGTCGTCATCTACCTGGTCCTGGAAGTAAACTTTGTCCTGGCCTTGGCAATTGGCATCCTCGCGGCCTTGGTCAACATGCCGGAGCCGGGAGAGGAGCCCCTGTTCCGGCGCATGCTGGTCACCGGCATTGGCAGGGCCAAGACCATGGTTCTGCCGGGGCTACGCCCCTCGCTTCTCTTGGTTGTGGCGGGCATCATGCTGTTTAAGGAATTGCTGACCATAAGTGGAGTGGTCAATTCCTTCGCCTACGACTTGGTCAGCTTGGGGATACCCATGTGGCTGCTGCTTCTGGTCTTGCCCCTGTTGGTGGGGCTGGCCACCGGTTCCCATGAAGCTGCGGTGGGCATCGCGATTCCGGTGTTCGTCCCCTTGCTTGCTGCTGACACCTACCTGGCTGGAGTGGGCTTGACCTATATCAGCGCAACCATGGGTTACCTGACTTCGCCTCTCCATTTATGCATTATTTTAACCCGGGAATTCTTCCGGGCCAATTTTGCCGGGATATACCGCTATATCGGCCCTGTGGCAGCGACAATGCTGGCTGCCGGTCTTCTCACCGCCTTAATTCGGGGACTGTAAATTTTTGTAACATAATTGTTAGAAACTCTGGTAACCCCATATCCCTGGGGATGGAGCAAGTACTTGTCAATTTTAGGCGGTTGAATGGCCCGATGGTACATGTATAATAAAAGTGTGAGCCCGAAAAAGAGGGAGGTTTGAAGTATGTCAGACAATGTCGCTTTTTTTCTGGTGCCCAAAAAAGAAGTGGCCTATATTCCCATCAACTGTACTATGCGGCAGGCCATGGAGAGAATGGAACACCGCGGTTATACAGCGGTTCCAGTAATCGACGAAAATAACAAGTATATCGGTACCCTGACAGAGGGCGACCTGCTCTGGATGTTCAAAAACAATCCCGACCTGGATCTGAAAGGTGCCGAAAAAATATTATTAAAGGACGTCCCCCGGAGGATGGACAACCAGCCCGTTCGGATCTATGCCACAGTTCAGGATCTTTTCTCCCTGGTAATCGACCAGAACTTTGTCCCGGTTGTCGATGACCACGACATATTTATAGGTATTGTCCGCCGTCGCGAGATACTCGAGCATTATTATAAAATGTACCAAAGCAAAGCCAAGGAAAAAAAGAAAACCGTCTATCCCAGCAACATCCTCGCTGATGCGACGATTTAGCAGGCCGCCAGGCCTTTTTTTCTTGCTTTTTTTGGCTTAAGGCATTAGTTTTTAGATAAGATCCGGCAATTGCTGTCAAGATTTTTGCACAAGCTGCCTGTACAATTTGGACAGGAGGTGAGATCATGGAGCGATGGGAGGCAATAAATGCAGTCCAACGGGTCCAGGACTATATTGAAGAGCATATCAGAGAACCCATCTCCCTGAAGCAACTGGCCGAGGCTGCCGGCTACTCGCCCTGGCATACAGTGAGAATCTTTAAGGACCTGCTGGGCAAGACCCCCTTCGAATACCTGCGCGCCCTGCGCCTGTCCAAAGCAGCAATGTTGCTCAGGGATGAACAACCGCGGATAATCGATGTTGCTCTGGACTTTGTCTTTGGTTCCCAGGAAGGGTTTACCAGAGCCTTTTCCAGGCAGTTTGGGATATCTCCAAAGCAGTACAGTCTGAACCCCCAGCCCATCCAATTGTTTATGCCCCATCGCATCCGTGAATATTACCTCAATCTGCAAAGGGGAGATGCAAAGGTGAAGAATCAGGAGTCAACACGGATCGTGTTCGTTCAGGTTGTCCAGCGTCCCGCCCGCAAGGTCATACTCAAAAGAGGCATAAAAGCAGAACACTACTTTGAGTACTGCGATGAGGTAGGCTGTGATGCCTGGGGAATCCTCTCTAGCATCAAAGAGGCCATTTATGAGCCGATGGGAATGTGGCTGCCAAAAAACCTCGTCAAGGAAGGAACCTCAGTATATGTACAAGGCGTGGAAGTGCCTCTGGATTATTGTGGCAATATCCCCCAAGGCTTTGAGGTTATTGAGCTGTCGCCATGTGAGATGATGGTCTTCCAGGGAGAACCATATGACGATGAAAATTTCGGCGAAGCCATCCAGGAATTGTGGAAAGCAATGGAAAGGTACCAGCCGGAGATCTACGGGTTTGAATGGGCAGATGAGCTGGGACCTAGATTCCAGCTTGAACCCCAAGGCTATCGGGGCTATATTGAAGCCAGGCCCGTCAGACCACTCAACAGATAAAAGGGAGCGCAATCTGTGCTCCCCTTTTTTATTTTCCCGAAACCTGGACCAGCAACTCCTTGACATCGTCAGAAAGGACCTGGTCCAATTGCTCCAGCTCTTCTTGGCTGAGAGAACTGTACAATTTCTGGCCCAGGGTCATGAGTTTCAAAGGATTAACCTGCTTGTCTTCAGTCTTGGCCTGCTCCAGCAATGTCTCTATTTCTGCCAGGGTTTCTGCTGCCACAGGGTTGTCTGCCAAGACCTCATTAACCTGGGGCAGAGATTCTTCAAAGCTTTTCACCACCGAGTCGGGGATTTCTGGTACCAAGTCGTCATCAATTTCCAGACAGACCAGTATCTCTTCAGAACGCAGCTCAAGGCTGGAAATGGCGATTCCCATGTCCTCAGCGATGTCAATAGGAGCAGTAACAGACATGGCCGATAAATCTTGGGGCAAGTCCAGGATTTTGCCCAGGATATTGGAGACGAAGTTCGCCGACAGAGGCAAGCGACCCAAATGGGTAGAGAGCAGGCTCAGTTCCAGATTACCGTCGGTGATATGCATCTTCATTCTGGCGGAAAGGCCGGCATGAAGAAACAGAAACTTGAAGCCGCCGCCAACCTGCACATAATCCTCGTGGAACTTGGTAAATGCGCCGGTAAATCTTAGGGCCGATGGCAGTCCGCTGACTTGGCTGTTTAAAGCATCGGCCAGGACTTGGTTGAGGCCGGCCTGGTCCAGGGAAACCTCCAGGGTCTCTTCGCCGGAGTAGTTATCCAGGGCTAATTCCACCCGCTCCATAATGTAGCCGGAAAGGGCAGTCCGGACATCAAACTCTGCTTCAGTTTCCCGGGGGGCAATTACCGGATAGGGGGGGCGCAGCGCCCAGGCCAGTCCACCTATTAAAAGGACAAATACTAATAAAATTATTAGTCCCACGGTAAGGCAAGATTTCATGACAATCCCTCCTGGCTATATTTTACAATCTTTGGTCAGATCTGAACAGTGCTTTGATATAATTATAATACAGGCTGAAGAAAAGGGGAGGGGAGGAGCTTGAGACCTAAGTCGAGATCCCAGGCCAGAATAGTTTTGGGGGCGGCGTTCTTTACCTTGCGCCGGTATTGGCATTGGTATTTGGGCAAAAATAATTATGCAGAAACCCAGGCCAAGACCCTATTTCCCCGGGTTATTATTCAGCACAAGACGCCGCTGTTGAGGAAGCTGAAGGACGTGGACATGTGGTTGCAGTACAATAAGGTCATCAACTTGAAAATAGCAATTGGCAAGCTGGATGGCATCATAGTCAATCCCGAAGAGACCTTCTCCTATTGGAAGCTGATTGGCAAGCCGACCCGGAAGAAGGGCTATGTCCCCGGAATGGTTCTGAGCAAGGGAAGGTTCATCACCGGGATAGGAGGAGGACTGTGCCAGCTCTCCAACCTTATTTACTGGATTACTTTGCACACGCCCTTGACAGTTACAGAGCGGTATCGACACGGCTACGATGTCTTTCCCGATTCCAACCGGACCCAACCCTTCGGCTCCGGCGCCACCTGTTCCTATAATTACATCGACCTGCAGATAAAAAATGAAACTGACCAGCCCTACCAATTGCACTTGTATTTAACGGAGAAGAACCTGGTGGGGCAATGGCGTGTCCCCCGGGACATCGGAATTAGCTACAGAGTTTATGAGAAGGAACATTTCATTACCCATGAGTATTGGGGCGACTATATCCGGCACAATACTATTTTCCGCAAAGTCTACAATGCCCGAGGGGAAGAAATAGCCGATGAGTTTGTCACTGAGAATCATGCCATCATGATGTACCAACCCCTGTTGGAAGACAGTAGCGATTAAAAAAAGGGCTTTCGCCCTTTATTATTTAAAATAGTCCAGGAGACCGCCCACTATCCCGTCGGCTGCATTCTGACGGAATTCATCAGTGCGCATCAGGGCTTCTTCACGGGCATTGGAGAGGAAGGCCAACTCCAATAGGGTAGAGGGCATGGAGGTCTGCCAAATGACCAGGAAGTTTGCATCCTTTACGCCAATATCCCGCAGTCCCAAGGAGCCCACCAATCTGCGCTGCATATGGGTTGCCAGATCCCGGGAAGCGCCGGAGGAAGCTTTATAGCCATAATAGTAAGTCTCAGTGCCGCCGATCTGGGCGCTGGGATGGGCATTGGCGTGGACACTGACAAATACATTGGCGCCGGCTGCTTCGGCAATGGCAACGCGCTGGGTCAGGGGAATAAAGACGTCGGTGTCCCTGGTCATAACGACCTTGGCGCCCTTGGCCCGCAGTTGTTTGGCAGCGCGCAGTGCAACATCCAGGACCACGTCCTTTTCCCTGAGACCGGTCACCCCGACGGCTCCGGGATCATGGCCGCCATGACCAGGATCCAACACAATTACTTTCCCGGACAGCGAACCTTTAGAGGATGAAGAGGAGGAGGAAGGCCTGTCCACATAGGCCCCAGCAACCCAGCCTACCCGACCATCAGGGAGCTGTACCTGGAGCCAGTTATTCTGCTCCTTAATAACTTCAACCTTCTGCCCCCTGGACAAGGAATCGATGGGCTGGTTGTTGGTGGAAGGGTCGGGGCGAACATTCAAGCTATCTGCAGTGACTGTTACCATGTCTTTCTTGGCTTTTTCCTCAGCCGGTTTCGGCGCGGGGCTTTCAGTTTTCTCTTTTTCCTTGACCTTTGCCGTCTTCGCTACAGGTTTCTCTTCTCCTTCTTTTTCTGCCTCGAGGGAAGCTGCCTGTTGCTCATCATCAGCAGTTTCCTCGGGAGGGGACTGCTCTTGCTCGGGATCGGGATCCGTTTCCGCCTGGACAAAGGAAGAGGATTCGATAGGGTCGGCGTTTTCCGCCAGATCTTCATTTAACTGGTTCCCGCCATTGTTGAAGATACCCAGGGCAAGGCTTGTCCCAAGGAAGAAAAGCAAAAGGCCAAGAAGGAGGGGGAGAATTAACTTATGTTTTCGCATCATGACCACCTTAGTTAGATTTGTGCAAACACTATAGAGTTATGTTAACATGAGGAGACAATTCAAACCAGCGGTAAACAATGCCAATACCGTGATTCCCGCACACTTGCCGGCAAGAATAGAGGTAAAAATAATTTTTTATGGAATATATTTATTACCCTGATTCGGCTCATGAACACTTTTGCGCAGGGAGGGAGCTGCATGATAAAAATGCTTATGGATAAAAGAGTGCTGGTAAGGGCCGGCATTAACATCGCTTTAACGCTGGGGCTGCTGGCACTAACATGGACTCTGGCATATTTGCTTCTGCCCCAAGGGCTTGTAAAGCTTGGTTTTACTGCATCCTTGATCTCACCATCGGTCTACACCATTACCGCTCAAATCTTAGCAGCCAATGTGATACTCGGCGCCCTTGGCCTGGCATTGATGAATCAGTGGCATGATGCCAGGGGGTTGGCCCTGGGTTACTACATACACTTCTTTCGATCAGCGATATTCCATGGTGTACTGAGGGGGACCAATAGTTTCGCGTTTCCCTATGCTTCTCAAGGCGAGATTATTGCCGGCTTTTTTAGGGTTGGCTTATGGGAGACCCTGGCCTTCTGCCTAATATGTTCAGCCACAGCGGCGTGCGTGGCTTTTCCTACCAGCTCGCCAGACGGGATTAAATCCTTTATCGCTTTTCTTACCAGGCCCGCGCGCATTGGGCGGGATGGATTAATTGTCCTGATAATCGGAGTTCTCATGTTGGGATTCGCTGCGGTAATGGAAGCGCTAAACATCCTCAACGGCTGATACTGCCCGGGCACCGCTTGATGTATACAATCAGACTGCTACAGCATGAGGTAAGATGGTTGATACGGTATAACCTGTCAGAGTCAAAGCAGAATAGAGCTACAGCGGCAATGAGTATGAAATTGCATAAAGCTATAATGAGTCGTAGGTGGAGGGATATTATTATGAAGGAATATAACCCGGCTATTATAGAAAAAAAGTGGCAGGACCACTGGGAAAAGGAACGGGTTTCGAGGCTAAAATCGACCACTCCAAGCCAAAGTACTATACTCTGATTGAATTCCCTTATCCGTCAGGGGAAGGCCTGCACGTAGGGCATCCTCTGTCCAACACTGCTATGGACATCATCTCCATAAAGCGCCGGATGGAGGGCTATAACGTGTTGTTTCCCATAGGCTGGGATGCCTTTGGCCTGCCGACGGAAAACTACGCCATCGCGCACAGGATTCCTCCGCAGGTGGTCACAGACCGGAATGTCGCAAACTTTACTAAACAGCTCAAGCGCCTGGGGTTTTCCTTTGATTGGTCCCGGGAAGTAAACACCTCAGACCCCAAATATTACAAGTGGACGCAATGGATTTTTCTCAAGCTGCTAGAGCATGGCCTGGCCTACAAGGCAGAAATCCCCGTAAACTGGTGCACCAAGTGCAAAGTTGTACTGGCCAACGAAGAGGTTGTAAATGGCTCATGCGAACGGTGTGGCGCCGAGGTGGTACGTCGAAATAAAAAACAATGGATGTTGCGCATCACCAAGTATGCGCAAAGGCTGCTTGACGGTTTGGAAACGGTGGACTATATCCCGCGGGTCAAAACCCAGCAGCGCAACTGGATTGGCCGCAGCGAGGGCATCGAAGTGGATTTTCCAATCAAGGATACCCCCCACAAGCTGCGGGTGTTTACCACGCGGCCAGATACTCTGTTTGGCGTAACCTACATGGTTGTCTCCCCCGAGCACCCCATGATTGAAGGAATACGAGGACCGTATCATCAATTTAGAGGAAGTACGCGTCTATCAGGAGCAGACAGCCAAAAAGAGCGACTTTGAGCGAACGGAGTTGAACACTGAAAAGACAGGTGTCGAACTGAAAGGAATCAAAGCTGTCAATCCGGTCAGCGCTCAGGAAATTCCCATCTGGCTTTCAGACTATGTACTGATGACTTACGGCACCGGCGCCATTATGGCTGTGCCGGCACATGATACGAGAGATTATGAGTTTGCCGCGAAGTTTGACTTGCCGATCATAAAGGTCATAGAGGGGGGAGATAACTCACAGGAAGCCTACACCGACACTGAGGGTGGGGTACTTGTCAATTCCGGGTTCCTCAACGGACTCAGTGTGCCCGAAGCCAAGAAGAAAATAACAGAATACCTGGTGACAGAAGGAATAGGCGAGCCCAAGGTTCACTATAAGCTCCGAGACTGGGTCTTTTCCCGCCAGCGCTATTGGGGCGAACCAATTCCTGTAATCTGGTGTGAAAAATGTGGTTGCGTGCCAATGAAGCCCAGCGAGCTTCCCTTGCTACTGCCGAAACTTGACAGTTTCATGCCGTCAAGCACTGGAGAAAGTCCCTTGGCCAATTTGGCAGAGTGGGTCAATGTCCCATGCCCAAAATGCGGTGCGCCCGCCAAGCGGGAAACCGATACCATGCCTCAATGGGCCGGGTCGTCCTGGTATTTCCTTCGCTATACAGACCCTCACAACGACGAATGCTTGGCCTCGCAAGAAGCATTAGATTATTGGCTGCCGGTTGACTGGTACAATGGCGGCATGGAACACACCACCTTGCATCTGCTGTATTCAAGGTTCTGGCACATGTTTCTGCATGACATAGGTGTGGTAAAAGTACCCGAACCCTATAATAAGCGCACGTCCCATGGCATGATTTTAGGCGAGAATAATGAAAAGATGAGCAAATCCCGGGGTAATGTAATTAACCCTGACGATGTCGTCGATGACATTGGCGCTGATGCATTCCGCGTGTACGAGATGTTTATGGGGGCTTTCGACCAGCCCAGGCCCTGGTCGACTGAGGGCGCCCATGGTTGCCGCCGCTTTTTGGAGCGGGTATGGCGCCTTCAAGGCATGATTGACGGCAGAGGCGAATCTGATGACCTGCGCCCTAAGCTCCATGCCATGATCAAGAAGGTCTCAGAAGACTACGAACGCATGAAATTTAATACCGCAATCGCTGGTATGATGAGTTTCGTCAACGATGTTTATGCCAAAGGTTCTATCACCGTGGAAGAATTGCACACTCTGCTGATACTCTTGAACCCAGTCGCTCCGCATATCACCGAGGAATTATGGGAGTTGACTGGCGGGGAAAATCATATTTACCAGCAGACATGGCCGAAGTATGACCAGACCGCCTTGACAGTGGATGAAGTGGAAATCGCAATCCAGATAATGGGCAAGGTAAAGTCTCACATCATGATTCCCTTGGAAGCCACCGAAGAACAAGTGCGGGAGATGGCTTTGGCTGATGAAAAGATTGCCATGTCACTTGACGGTAAGCCGGTCAGAAGGTTTATCTATATCCCAAGGAAACTCGCCAACATTGTCATTTAGCCGGCTCCGATCTGAAGCCCATGTAGAAATAACACCGGCATTGCAGGTGGAAAAGCCCAAAGTTAAAGCGTTTCCGGTCGACTGGCCAACTATCCATAATAATCGAGCCGACTCGAACCTGACGGCAAAAGTCGGCTTCTATTCTTGAGAGGGGGTATATCAAAAAAGAGAAGGAGAACATGCGAAACCTTACAACAAAATAGAGGGCCGCAATTGGGCAAAAGCCCATGTTATATAAAAATAGGCAAAAAAAAGAGGCGCAATGCCCCTGTATCAGCGTTTTAATGGCAGGGGAGACAGGAATCGAACCCGCAACCTACGGTTTTGGAGACCGCCGCTCTGCCAATTGAGCTACTCCCCTGCAACATATCCAATTATAAAAGAATCAGCCGGTCTTGTCAATGCTGTTTGCCGGCACGACCAGGATGCCGCCTAATATAGGAAAGATAAATTAAAACCAGAAAAACTTGTAGGCTTGAACAACGTAGTATATAAAACGATAATAAGTAATGATAAGGAGTATACTGCACTGACAAAATTTGCAGATGAAACAGCGGAAACCCGCTGTCATTTTACATAGGGTAATATGGGGGGTATATACCATTACCTTAAAATTTCATCGGCCTTAAAACGCAAAATACGCGGTCGTTTTTTGGCCAACTGGCGAGGGCATCGCGATTATGGGAAAAAAAGAGGGAGTAACACGAATCTAGTCCGGCTCATGGAGGGAATGGGGGGGAGGACAGAGAAATGGTCCTGGGGAGCTCTCTAACAGGTATGGGTCAGCAAGCATATTTCGGGAGGCGAAGAATTATGAGGAAGAAAAGGGGATTGCTGGCAGCACTTCTCTGCTTCGCTGCCCTCAGCGCCGGAGTTGTCTGTTGGTGGCTCCGGCCAAGTCCCATAACGAGAATTAATCCCGGCGAAGTGGCATGGCTAAATCTGTTTGAATACAGCGAAGGCGGCATTGAACACGGCGGTAAGCAGGTAACAATATCTGATCTTGGCGATATAAAGTACATATTCGAGAATTTAAATTCCGTAAATGATTGATAAATACCCCAGCAAAAATTGTTCTTCCCGGATTTGGGGTATCCTAACCCTTACCCCTTATTTTCATCGGCCTTAAAACGAAAAATACGCGCTCGTTTTTCTGGTCGCTGGTAGAAACTGACCGCAAAAAAAGAGGGAGTAAGCAATTCACACGAGAACTGGGTCTTTGGCTCGATTCGCCGAAAACATGTAACTCATAAACTGGGGAGCGAATAGATTGGAGCAGATGATAATAGGGAGGTCAGTTCCATTGCGAGAAATCGTATCCCCAGACAAACGTGTAATCTTTCTATTGCCTGATGCAGAGCCCAATTACCACCCAGAAGTAGATGAACTGATAAGAAGCATGGAGTCCAGCCAGTATGCACCCCAAGATAAGCAGGGAGGTGCGGAGGGAGCGCTTTCATGCTTTAACCCTGCCCAAGTGGGGCTGCAATTTAAGTGCGGAAAGTGCATCAAGAAGGCTTTCGCCTATGGCGACAATGCCAGCCTGATCTACAAATTCAAGTTGAACTGGTGCCGGCAGCTGGAGCTGGATTTTGTCAAGATCGACAAGGCCAAGAGAATAATCGTCGTCACTTACTGCGGCGGTAAAGCCGTAGACCATCAAGTGGTCAAGGAATTGGTTGTATCCGGCAAGTTCCACTGCAACGGAGAAACAGATATCATCGAGCTGGACCCCGAATGGCCGGATAACATCGGCCTGAGTGAGAAGGTCTTCGAGATAGACTGCGGCGCCGTATGCAAAAAAGTCGCCAATGTCGATTTCGTATTTGACGGCGGCGAAATAGTTTCCCTGTTCCCGCCTCCTGGCCAATCACTAACCGTGAAGGCCTTTGCCGACGGAAAGCTGTTTAACAAGCAATGTGTCGGCCAGGTTATTGTTGAGAAGAAAAAAATTGTCAGCCAGGAAAAGTTGGCAGTTGAAATCTAGGCCTTCAGTGCGGGCCGAAATGCCGCCTCGGGAAGCCAGGAGGGGATTTCGGCCCGTTTAGCGATATTTGTCCATTGGCGTAGGCTCAAAATCTTTCCTAGTTCACATAATATATATTATCGGAAGTTGTTTTTGCCATAGAAAACTGGTTTTTGGCGAGGTTTCGCTGGATCCCCCACTGCTCCCTCTCTTCCCAAAGCAAGATTTCCAGTTAAATTGGACAAGCCTAAAAAAAGAGGGTGTCAAACCCTCTTAAAATAACTTATAAGGTTCCTCCCCAAAATCCTGATCTGGCCAACTGTAGCCTATTGGGCCCATTTCATATTCTTCGCTGGCTTCCAGCTGGGCATCGGTGGGCTCGTCGGGAGAATCCGGATGCCCATAGAAGAAATCTTCGTCCTGCCAGTATTCAAACCAGGCGTCGGGCTGGCAGGTCCTGAAAAAATGCTCCAGCGGGAATTTCTCAGGCATGATTACCACCCCTATTCAGTATTCCCATGGAGCAGTTATGTAATTCTTATGGCAGCAGCAACTCTTGGCCTGGATAGATGTTCGAACCTATATCATTGAGCTTTTGCAGCTTGTAGATATATTTGCGTATTTCGGTATTGCCGCGGTGTGTCTGGGCAATGGTCCACAAGGTATCGCCCTGACGGACGGTAATCGTCTGCAGATCTTGAGCTTGGACAGCCTGGGCGCTGACCTTAAAGGCTACTACCAGCGAGACCGCCAGTATACAAATCAAGCAGGCAATGATTAATTTGCTCTTCACACCTGACACCTCCGGAACAAGTGTTTGTATAGCTATATTATAAGCGAATATATGTTCTCTTGTCAAGGATTTCTTCGAACTAATGTTTGCTTTTTTTGCAGGCCTTTGCTATAATGATAAAAACCTTTATTTTACAGGAGGGATACCGTTGGAACGCTTAACCCCCCGCCAGAAGATGATACTCGATTTCATCCAGGACACCGTCGCCAAACAGGGGTACCCCCCCACTGTCCGGGAAATTGGCGAAGGCATCGGGCTGCGCTCTTCATCCACTGTCCACGCCCACCTGGGAAAGCTTGAAGAAAAAGGGTACATCCGCCGGGACCCCACCAAGCCCAGGGCCATTGAGATCATCGCTCCTCCCTCCTCCCCCGCCCTTCCTCCCCAGATTCAGACTGCAGCGACGGTTACTGTTCCTGTCCTGGGCAGGGTGGCTGCGGGTCTCCCAATCTTGGCCGAGGAGAATATCGAGGATTACATCAATGTCCCGACGGACTTTGTCAAACAGGGCGCCAGCCAGTTCTGCCTCCGGGTCAAAGGAGACAGCATGAGCGAAGCTGGCATCCTCGACGGCGATATGGTCCTGGTGCGCCAGCAAAATTCTGCCGAAAACGGCGAGATCATTGTTGCGATGCTGGGCGACGAGGCCACCGTCAAGCGCTTTTATCGCCTCAAGGATAAGGTTAAACTTCAGCCCGAGAACCCCCATTACGAACCCATCTACTCTCGGGATGTGGTAATCTTAGGTAAGGTAATTGCCGTTTTCCGGCTCCTCTGATCACAGTTTTTTCTTTAGATTTCTGGCGAAGCGTTTCCTGATTGCCTCCTTGACCAGCACGTTCTTATTCTCACTGATCAGGGGAATTTTACCTTGGCGCCAATCATTGTAGATGCTGGTGACATCCCCTGCTTCTCTGGCATTTTCCAGCATGTATTCAACCAGTTGCTGACCTGTGACGGGATTGTCCAGCTCTGGCGTCACATTTCTTTTCTCTGCCACCTGATTGCGTAGAACGTAATCATATTGCACTACTTCTATGCGATAATTGCCCTGTTCCAGTCCCACCAATCTGTAGACCATGTACCTGGTTCTGTATGGATTGTTGGGATCGATGCGGAAACGGCGCTTTTTCTGGAATTTGACCCTGGTCACTTTTTCAGCCTCCCTGCGACGTTTATTATTATATATATTGATACGCAGCCAATCTCTTGCCTGGTTTGCTAAATTTCGCCTGGTACATAAAAAAGCCCCGCCAACGGGGCTTTTTTATGTACCAGGTCCATCTGTCGCGGTCTTATATCAAGCAAAAATGTGATAGAAAATCACCGCAGCATACACCACCAAGGCTGCCAGCTTTAATATCGTAGCAGTTGCGTATCCCAAAAGGGCGCCCAAGGCAATTTGCGCTGATTTTTCGAAGTCCTTGCCGTTGATTAACTCTCCCACCAGGGCCCCTAAGAAACAGCCCACCAGCATTCCCGGGATCTGAAATAGCGCCAGCCCGGCGATGAGCCCAACCACCGAACCAATGGTCCCCAGGAAGCTTCCTCCTCTTTTTTTTACCCCCAGGGCAGTGGCCAGATAGTCGATGACCAGGGTTACCACTGCCAGCACCGTCAGCCAGATCATGGTCAGGTCCGGCAGTCCTAAATAACCCAAAAACCAATAGTCCACTGCCACCAAGACCCAGAGCACAGGGATGCCTGGCAATCCAGGAATTATGATCCCGATAAAGGCGAAGATTACACCGGCCAGGGCGATGAGGGATAAGATTATTACTTCCAAGGCTTCCTCTCCTCCTCCCTTAGCCCCTAAGGGCAGCAAAGGCCTGGCAAATGGCCAGCATCCCGTGTTCCGTCCCCAGCCCTCCCTGCAGGTACACGGCATAGGGTAGCTCAACGGGGCCATCGGCGCTGAGCTCCAGGCTGGCGCCCTGGACAAAGGTCCCGGCGGCCATTATCACCGGGACGGTATAGCCCGGGACCTCGCCGGGAATGGGCAGGGCGAAACTGTCCACTGGTGAATTGGTCTGAATGGCTTGGCAGAACTTGGTCATGTCCTCTGCCGAGTGGAGCTTTATTGCCTGGACCAGGTCGTGCCTGGGTTCGTCCCAGCGGGGCAAGGCCTCATATCCAAGCGCTTCCGCCAGGGCCGCGGCAAATCTGGCATTTTCCACTGCCTGTCCCACAAAATGCGGCGCCAGAAAGAGACCCTGGTACATGGTGCGCAAGTAAGGTCCGGTGGCGCCCAGGGCTCCTTCCAGACCCGGCGCCAAGAGGCGGTTGCCAGCATTTTCCACCAGCTCCTCCCGGCCCACCAGGTATCCTCCGGTCTCGGCCAGGCCGCCGCCGGGGTTTTTGATCAGGGAGCCCACCGTCAGGTCGGCGCCGGCATGCCCGGGCTCCTCCCCCTCCACGAATTCTCCGTAACAATTGTCCACCACTATCGCCGGGGGTCGGTCAGCGACACCCTTGAGATGGGCGGCCAATTCCCGGATTTGGTTGCAACTGATGGGGCTGCGCAGGGAATAGCCCCGGCTCTTCTGGACATAGACAATTTTGACCTTATCGGTCAGAGCTTCGTTCAGGGCCTCCAGGTCAATACCGCCGTCGGGCCTGAGGGAAATGGACCGGAACTGAATGCCCAGGCTGGCAAAGCTGCCCGGGGTCTGTTGGGAGATGACTGTCTCCAGGGTGGCATAGGGTCTTCCCGTCACCGAGAGGATCTCGTCTCCGGGCAAGGTGTTGCCACTGAGGGCCAGCCAAAGGGCATGGGTGCCGGAAGAAATCTGGGGGCGGACCAGAGCAGCCTGGCCGCCAAAGACTTGAGCATAGATTGCCTCTAATTTTTCCCGTCCCTGATCGTTGTAGCCATAGCCGGTGGAACCCAATAGGTCATAGCTGGCCACCCTGTTTTCAGTGAAGGCCGTTAACACTCGCTCCTGATTGATCAGGGCAACGGAAGAATGCCGAAACGCCTGAACTCGGGCCAGGGCTGTTTTTATTTGTGCAGCTATTGCCGGATAGCGTTGGCAGAGGAAGTGCTCGCTTTCCTGGAACATTGTCTCACCTACTGTCTGTACATGGTGTATTCTTTGCTGGCGCTACTGAAGAAATCGCAGGATTCCAAGGTCTGCAGCTGGTCTCGGGTTGGATTGGAGACATATTTGAGGCGCACGGCGTGGCGGCGAATGGCGGTCTCCAATAAGTTCCGGACCAGGCGGGCGTTGCTAAAGTCGTGATAAGAGAAGCTGATCTGCTGATCGATGATCTCCCGCACCTTGTTCAGGGCCCTGTGGGTCAGGCGGTATTGTCGCTCCTCCAGCATCAGTTGGGCGATATCCATCAGTTCCTGAACAGAGTAATCGGGAAAGTAAAGCTGAATGGGAAAGCGGGATTTGAGTCCCGGATTCAGACGCAGGAATTCCTCCATGGGAGCCGTATATCCCGCCAGGATGAGGATGAACTCGTTCTTATAATCCTCCATGGCCTTGACCAGGGTGTCCACGGCTTCTTTTCCGAAATCCTTCTCTCCGCCCCGGGCCAGGGAATAGGCCTCATCGATGAAGAGCACGCCGCCCATGGCCTTCTGGACCTTTTCCCGGGTCTTCTGGGCGGTGTGGCCGATGTATTCTCCGACCAGGTCTGCCCTCTCCACCTCCACCATATGGCCCTTGGGCAACACTTGCAGGTTGTTGAGCAGCTTGCCAAAGAGGCGCGCTACGGTGGTCTTGCCGGTGCCCGGGTTCCCCTTAAAAATCATGTGCAGGACCAAAGGCTGGTTCCTGAGGTTATGCCGGGCCCGCTGCTTTTGGACAGTGATAAAGGCCTCCAATTCCAGCGCCAGCTCCTTGACCTTTTCCAGACCGATCATATTGTTCAACTCCCTCAAGGCGGGACAGTCTGTAGCGGTCTGGATGGGAATGGTTCTGGCCTCAGGGTTGCGAACAAAATGCCCTTGGGAAACCAGCCTTTCCACTTCAGGGGTAAATACCTGTCTCAATTTTCCGCCTCCCCTCGACATATGCCCATTCTAATGTATATGCCGGGGAGCGGCCGAGAGTGCCTATTAACAAAGGGGACTGTCTCAGAGACAGCCCCTTACTGTTTTTCCTATTCAGCGCGTTCAGGATTGAGATTGACAGGGCGCAGGGGAATTATGGTTGAGATGGCATGCTTGTAGATGAGCTGTTGTTTGTTGTCGCTGTCCATGACCACAGTGAAGTTGTCAAACCCCCTGACAAAGCCCTTGATTTGAAAACCATTGAGCAAGAAAATTGTAACCGGAGTCCCGTCCTTGCGGATCTGATTGAGAAACATATCCTGCAAGTTTACGCTCTTAGTCATTTGACCACCGCCTCTTTCTCTATAATCTATTTACATAGTTCGCGCTGGCGCCCTATTATTCCTGCAACCGAGTTCAAAATCTTGGCAATGGTAACCCGGGGATCAGAATTGTCCAGCCAGGTCATCCCCTCCATGCCCCGGAACCAGGAAAGCTGTCGCTTGGCGTAGCGCCGGGTATCCTGTTTGAGTTGCCCCTTCATCTCCTCCAGGGTCCACAGGCCCTGAAGGTACATGCCACAGTGGCGGTAGCCCAGGCCTTGCATGGCATTGGCCTCGGGAGAATAGCCCCGTTCAATCAAACTAGTATATTCCCCAATTAAGCCCCGATTAACCATTGACTCGGCCCGGGTGTCTATTTTCTCATACAACCTGACCCTTTCCAAGGTCAGGGCAAATTGCAGGGGCTGGAAGGGATTGACTTCCCTGGCCTCTCGCTGAATACGGGAAGCCGGCTTTCCCGAGAGCACGAAAATCTCCAGGGCCCGCACGATACGGCGCCGGTCCCTGACCTTGGCGGCGGTAACAGGGTCCACCCTCTGAAGCCACGCCTCCATGTATTCCCGCCCCCGTTGCTCCCACATTTCATTGAGTTCAGCACGACAATCCGGATCGTAGGGCATTTGCTCCAAGGGATAGTTGTCGGTAATGGCCCGGATGTACAAGCCAGTGCCCCCGGCCATGATGGGCAGCCTGCCCCTGCTCCAGACATCCCTGGCTACGGCAGTAGCTTGCACCTTGTATTCCGCCAGGGAATAGTCCTGGTCAGGCTCTACTATATCCAGCATATGATGGGGTACTCTGGCTCGGGTCTCGGCATCCACCTTGGCGGTACCGATGTCCATGTACTTGTATACCTGCATGGAATCAGCCGAGATCACTTCACCTCCCAGTTCCAGCGCCAATTCCACCGCCGCATCGGATTTTCCCGATGCCGTGGGACCGGCGATGACCAGCAGAGGGATTCTTTCAGCCATGGTCATCCTCCTCTACATCCATAACCCCATAGCCAACCCGCCGATTCTGCCCGGAGGCCGGTTTCAGGCCCAGTTGGGAAAAGTCAAAGAAGGAACGTTGCTTGACCACCACCCGGCGGCGAGCCACCCGGGCGGCCAAGGCGATATCTGCCCTGGTCAGGGGCTGATGCCAGGCCAGGGGCCGCAAGGGCAGCAGAGCGGCAGCCTCCATGACGGGGTTGTCGAACATGGGATCAAAGTAAACGATATCAAAGGACCTTCCCGGCAACGCCGCCAGGTAGTCCCGGTAATCGGCGTGAATCAGCTCAATCCCCGCCGCCAAATCCCGAAAGCGTTCGGGCCCCGTATACTGCTCCAGGCCGTATTTAACTGCGATGTAAACCGGCAGGGACTTCTCCAGGGCGACCACCTTCCCCCCTGCCCCGACCCCGAATTTCGCCACCAGGCTGTCGGCGCACAAGCCGGCGGTGCAGTCCAGGACGCTGTCGCCAGGCTGTATGCCCATTACTCTGAGCATGGCGTCCTCTTTGCCCTGGCGCAACAATTTTATCCGCACCGCCGCCATATTGGGATGCAAGAAGAATTCGCCGGCCCTGGTATGGCAGGAAAGGCGTTCCCGGCTTAACACCAGAACGGTTAAATGCTCTTCAATCATAGAATCCAGGCGCTGGTTGCCACGGACTATGTAGGGTATATTATACCTCCGGCCCAGGTCCTGCGCCATTATCTCAATTGCCCGGCTGGGCTTGCGCGCAGTGGTAATCACCAACATATCTATCTCCTGGCAAACAATTTTTCCAGATTGACCCGGTCAAAGGACACCCAAATGGGACGCCCGTGGGGACAGGTCCTGCTGTTCTCACAGCGCTCCAATTCCAGGATGAGCTGGCGGGCCTCGGCAGCCGAGAGGCGATGATTGGCCTTAATGGCGCCCTTGCAGGCCATCAGCATCAAAGCCGCCTGGCTGTAATCTGTGAGGTCAAATTCCCCGGCAGCAGAGTCCTGGAGATACTCGATGATCTCGCCAATGTCCTCCGCGGACAGGACCTTCTTAAACAAGATGGGGACCTCCCGGATAATCATCCCGGTGTCCGTCAGCTCCAGCTTAAAGCCCAATTCTGCCAAACGGTGGAGTTGAGCCTGGACAAATTGATAGGCCCGGCCGGAAAGGGGCGCCTCCACCGGCACCACCACCTGGCTGGGGCGCTCTCCCCGCTCCAGCAGGCCCAGAAATTTTTCATAGAGGACTCGCTCCTGGGCGGCATGCTGGTCCACCAGGCGCAGCTCATGGGGCGTTGCCACCACAATAAAGGATGAAAAGACCTGGCCCAGGACAGAGAATTCCGGCTCGGCTTCGGCCGTTTGGGTATCCAGGCGCAACTGCTCAACCTGCGGCTCCCTGACCCCGGGACGGGGCTGAGGCTGGGGAGTGTACGGTCTGGACCAAGGCCTGGGGCTGGCAGCAGGCCGGCTAATGGGGACGTCATCGGGTTCAACCATATGTCCCTCCTCTTTTTTGGGGAGGGAGGCGCCGGTTACAGCCGTCAGGGCCTCAAGGCAGGCTCGATAGACCAAACGGAAAATGGCGCTGGAATCGGTGAACTTGACTTCCAGCTTGGCCGGATGCACATTGACATCCACCTGATCGCCGGGCAAGTCCAGATTCAGGAAGGCAATGGGAAAGCGGCGCACCGGCAGCAGGGTATGGAAGGCCTTTTCTACGGCGCTGCCCATCAGGCGCACATTGACGGGCCGGCCATTGACGGTGAAATACTGCATGGCCCGATTGCTGCGATGAAAAGCGGGTTTGGCAATATAGCCAGTCACGGTATAGCCATCCAGGGCGAGATTGCATTCCAGAAGGCCCTCAGCGATGTCGGTGCCCGCCACACAGGCAATTGCATCCACCAGGCTGCCGGCGCCTGGGGAGACCAGGACCAGCTTGCCATTGTGGGAAAGCCGAAAGCGAATGCCCGGCCGGGCCAACACCTGCCGGTGCACCACCTCTGCGATGGCGGAGAATTCGGTGGCGGGAGTGCGCAGGAATTTCATCCGGGCCGGGGTATTGTAAAATAACCCCTCCACCTCAACCCGAGTGCCCTGGGGGCTGGAGGTGGCTTCCACAGCGCCCTTCTCTCCCCCCCGGACTTCCAGACGGCAGCCGGCCACGGCATCCCGAGTCCGGGTGGTGATGGCCAGTCGGGACACAGCGCCGATGCTGGCCAGGGCCTCGCCCCGGAAGCCCATGGTGCTGATATTAAACAGGTCCTGAGCACCGGCAATCTTGCTGGTAGCATGCCTCTCCACCGCCAGCCTCAGTTCCTCGGGGGTCATGCCCTCGCCATCATCGCTGATTATTATTCTGTCCAGACCGCCCTCAAATACTTCAATGCCGATGCTGCTGGCGCCGGCATCGACGGCGTTGTCCAGCAATTCCCGGACCACCGAAGCCGGCCGCTCGATTACCTCGCCGGCGGCGATTTTGAGGATGGTCTCTTGATCCAGGATCCTAATCTTCATTAAACTTCACCACCTCTTTGGCCATACCCTTGAGTTTTTCCAGGGCCGACCAGGCCTGCCGGGGCGTCAACTCATCGGGATCTAATGCCCGAAGGTACTCGAGGAGGGCTGTCAAGTTGGGGTCCGGGCTCTCCCGCACGGCGGCTACTTCCCGGGAGGCTGCCTGGTACTCCTCCTGGCCGCAATTCTGCTCCTCCAGGTATCTCTCGGCCAGGGCGACCAGATCCCGGGGCAGTCCGGCCAGTTTGGCAACGTGGATGCCGTAGCTCCTGTCGCTGCCGCCGAGGACAATCTTGTGCAAGAAGGTCACTTCTCCCTCTTTTTCCGAGACCTGCACCGAGCAGTTTACCACCCGGGGCAGGCTCTCTTCCAGGGCAATTAACTGGTGGTAGTGAGTGGCGAACAGGGTCTTGGCCGCCAGTTCCGGCGTCTCGTGGAGGTATTCCAAGGTGGCCCGGGCGATGCTGATGCCGTCGGCGGTGCCGGTTCCCCGTCCAATCTCGTCCAGGAGGATCAAGCTCCTGGGAGTAGCCCTGTGCAGAATGCGGGCCAGCTCCGACATTTCCACCATAAAGGTGCTGCGCCCCGAGGCCAGGTCGTCGCTGGCGCCGATTCTGGTGAAGATGGCGTCCAGGACCCCGATTCGGGCGTAGCTGGCGGGGACAAAGCTCCCCACATGGGCCAGGAGGGCGATGAGGGCCACCTGGCGCATGTAAGTTGACTTGCCGGCCATGTTGGGACCGGTGATGATCATTATCTGACTGGACTGGGTATCCAAGTAACAGTCATTGGCCACGAATTCCCGCTGGCCGAAGCGCTCCACCACGGGATGGCGGCCGTCCCGAATCTCCAGGACTGAGCTGTCCTCCAGGCGCGGCCGGCAGTAGTCGTATTCCTCTGCCGCCTCGGCCAGGGCCAGCCAGCAGTCCAGGGCGGCGATGGCCCGGGCAGTGGCCTGAATCTGCGGGACCCACTGGGCGATTTGATCCCGCACCTGGCAAAATAGCTGGTATTCCAAACTTTGAATGCGCTCGGTGGCCGAAAGGATTTTATCCTCCCATTCCTTGAGCTCTTTGGTCTCAAAGCGCTCGGAATTGACCAGGGTCTGCTTGCGCTGGAACCACGAGGGCACCGAGCTCAAATTAGCTCTGGTCACCTCGATATAGTAGCCGAAGACCTTGTTATACCCGATCTTCAGGGACTTGACTCCCGTCTTGTCCCGCAAAGCCGCTTCGTACTCTCTTATCCAGGTGTCGGCGCCGGCAGCCAGGCCCCGGAGCTCGTCCAACTCTTGGGAATATCCTGCCCGAATGATATTGCCTTCCCGGATGCCGACGGGGGGATTGGGATGAATGGCCCGGCTCACCAGCTCACAGAGCTCCCGGTAATCGCCCAGTTCCGCCGCTGCCTGCCAGGGCAATTCTGCCACCAGGTTTGCCAGGCGGGGAACAAGGGCCAGGCTGCCGGAAAGGGCCAGCAGGTCCCGGGCATTGACGGTCTTGTAGCTCACCTTGGTGATAATCCGCTCCAGGTCATAGATGTCCCTCAGCAGCTCCCGGGCCTTTTTCCGGGTTATGTAGTTGTTGAGGAAATACTCCACCCAGTCCAGGCGCCGGTTTATCTCCCCAATATCAGCCAAGGGAGTGACCAGTAAGTTCTTGAGCAGCCTCCCCCCCATGGCGGTGATGGTCTTGTCCACCACCTTGAGGAGAGAAGGCCCCTTGGCGCCCTGATCCAGGGAATTGAGGATCTCCAGATTGCGCTGGCTGGTGGCATCCAAGTACATAAAGCTGCCGGGATTGTACCAAACCACCTCAGCCAGGGGCAAGGGTTGGATATGCTTATCCCCCAGATAGGTGCGAATCATGCAGGCAGCCCTGGCTGCCAAGGGCTTGGTCAGGAGAAAATGCTCCCGGGGAAGCTCAGACAGGTCGCAATCCAGGACGGTCAGAACGGTAACCGAGGCGCTGAACCCTGTAGCCAGGGCCTTGTCTGCCACCAGAATTTCGGTGGGATTGAGGGAGGCGATGGTGGCCTCTATCTGCTCCCGGCTGCCCCGGAATTGAGAACACTGAAACTGGGCGGTGGAGATGTCGGCATAGGCCAGACCCCACTCCTCCTCCTCCCGGACCAGGGCCAGCAGCCAGTTGTTCCGGGTAGGGTCCAGGAGGTTGTCCTCTATGATGGTGCCGGGGGTTATGACCCGCACCACTTCCCGCTGAACCAGGCCCTTGGCCTCCCTGGGGTCCTCCACCTGATCGCAGATGGCCACTTTGTATCCTTTTTTGACCAACCTGCCCAAATAGGCCTCCAGGGCGTGATGGGGCACCCCCGCCATGGGGGTTCCCTCTTCTCCCTCTTTTTTGTCCCTACTGGTCAGGGCTATGTTCAATTCCCGAGCGGCGACTACGGCATCCTCAAAGAAGAGCTCGAAGAAGTCCCCCACCCGGAACATGAGCAGGCAATCTGGATATTGCTCCTTGGTCTCCCGGTACTGGCGCATCATCGGTGTAAGTTTCAAGCTATCAGTCCCCCAGTTCTCCTTCCAGACTCCAGGTCTTGGCCCGGGTAATCTTGACATCCACCAGCCGGCCGGTAAAGTCCCGGCCGCTGTCAAAGAACACGAGTTTATTGGTGGTGGTCCTCCCTTTATTGGTCATACCAGAGCGCTCCTCCACCAAGACTTGCTGGACCGTCCCCACCAGCTCCCTATTTCTTTCGATACTGATCTGGTTCTGCAATTTGATGAGGCGCTGTAGCCTCTCCTTCTTCTCTCCGGTCTCCAGCTGTCCCTTCATGCTGGCGGCGGGGGTCCCCCGACGGGGAGAATACATGAAGGTAAAGGCGGAATCAAAGCGCACCTTTTCCACCATGGCCAAAGTATCCTGGAACTCCTCTTCCGACTCGCCGGGAAAGCCCACGATCAGGTCGGTCGTCAGAGCTATGCCCGGCACAGCGGAACGCAACTTCTCCACAAGTCCCAGGTAGTGCTCGGCGGTATAGCCCCTGTTCATCCGCTCCAGGATCCGGTTGCTCCCGGCTTGGAGGGGCAGGTGCAGGTGGTTGCACACCTTGGGCAAATTGGCAAGGGCTTGAATCAGCCGCTCGCTGACATCCCGGGGGTGGGAGGTCATAAAGCGTATTCGCTCTATGCCGGGGACGTCGTTGACGCGCTTCAGCAGCTCGGCGAAATCCGGCTTCTTCGGTAAATCCTTGCCATAACTATTGACATTCTGGCCCAGGAGGGTGATTTCCATAAAGCCATCCCTGGCCAGGGCCTCAATTTCCTCGATTATGGTTGCCAGGGGCCGACTCTTCTCCCGGCCCCGGACATAGGGGACGATGCAGTATGTACAGAAGTTATTGCAGCCCCAGTTGATATTGACAAAGGCCTTATAGTTCCCGGAGCGGCGGGCGGGCAGATCCAGCTCTTTCTCGGCCCGCTCTTCCCAGACTTCCAGGACCTGTTGGCGCTCCTTGAGGACCTGCTCCAGGTAAGTATTCAGGACATTGAGGTTGTGGGTGCCGATGATGATGTCCATAAAGGGAAAGCGGGTCTTTATGTGCTTGGCCACATCCTGCTGCTGGGGCATGCAGCCGCAGATGCCCAGGACCAGGTCGGGCCTTTCTTCCTTCAGCTCCCGGAACTGGCCCAGGAGGCCGTAGACCTTCTGCTCCGCCTTATCCCGGACGGTGCAGGTGTTAACCATAATTAAATCTGCCGAAGCCATGTCAGGGGCTTCGGTCATGCCCCTGGCCTGAAGGATTCCGGCGATGGTCTCGCTGTCCCGCTCATTCATTTGACAACCATAGGTCTTTATGTAAAAGGTCTTGGGTTCCAGCACAAACCCCTTATTCTCTGTCATTGCCATTCCTCCGCAAGTTTACTATACATATTTTACCCGATAGCCTGCCAGAGAGCAAAGAGAGAAAAGTTCTTTTTTCCCCCTTTGGCAATACTATTGGGGAGGTGATTTTATGTCCAAGCGAATGCTGGCCACCCTGACGGCGGAGCACCTGGTGGTTCTGGAAATGGCCGACAAAGTCCGCACTAATCTGGAAAAGCTCCAGACTGACCAGGATCTGACCGGGGTCAGGGATGGACTGGGGCAGTTTAGCCAGATCATGGATCAGACCGTCAACCAGCACTTTGTCCAGGAGGAAGAGGAACTCTTTCCAAAACTTCTAAAGACCAACCCCAACCTAAATGGGGAAGTAGAGGCCTTGCTGGAGGATCACAAGGCAATAAGGCAGGCCCATCGCAGCCTCCAGGAAGAGCTCTTGGGAGATAAGCCCTCCCCCCAGATAATCGTGAACTCGGGGCTGAGCCTCCTGGACCGGCTGGAAGCCCACTTCCACCGGGAGCACCAGGCCCTCTCCGGTCTCAACGACAAGAAAAAATAATGCCACAGAGCGGCATTATCCAATAGGATTATCCAGGAGGGCGGCGATTTCTTCAGCCGCCCTTTTGGCATTGTCGGAGTTGACCGTCAGCAGCACTTCCTTGCCAGGGAGCTGGTGGTCATATGATTTGTCATAATGGCTGGTGAGAATCAGCTCGACAAATCGACAATAGTCCTCCCGATCCAGACATTGCTTTAGTTCAATAAAGGTCGCCTTGGCCAACCTGTACCGGAGCCGGGCCAGGGCCCGGTACATGCCGAGCCTGGCCTCCCGGGTTTTGGGGGTATAGTCCCTGAGGATGCGGGATACTCGCCGGTCCAGGCTCCCCTCCACAGCAATAACCGGGGCGTTGCGCATGGCGGCAAAGAGGAAGTCCGGCAGGTAGACATTGCCGATGCGCTTGCTCTCCCCTTCCACCAGCAGCCATTTTTTCCCTTCCAAGCGTCGAAGTTCGGCAAGCAGCAGGGAGTCGAAATTCTTCTGGGTTTCCGGGACCAACTCATGGCCGCCGAAGGTGGAACCGCGGTGATTGGCCAGCTTCTCCAGATCCAGGACGGGATAGCCTTTGTCTGCCAAGAGGGCGAGGATGTCGGTCTTGCCCGTGCCGCTCTTGCCCTTGAGGACGATGACCTGGTTTTTGAGAACGTAATTCTCCAGCTGGTGATAGATGTGCTGGCGATAGTGCTTGTAGCCGCCCCGCAGTTGCAGCGCCTCGATTCCTGCCAGGCCCAGGAGCTGCACCGCGGCCAGGCTGCGCAAGCCTCCCCGCCAGCACAGGGCGACGGGAGTCTTGTCCCGGCATTTGCCATGGACCTTGCGGACAAAGGGAGATATCTTGGGACTGACGATATCCATGGCCAGAAATCTCGCGGCCCTGGGGCTCTTTCTGTAGACCAGGCCGATTCTTTCCCGCTCCGCCTCATCGAAGAGAGGGATGTTGATGCTGCCCAGGATTCTGCCTTCATTGTACTCGGCGGCGGTCCTGACATCCACCAAGAGATATTGCTCTGGCCTATGCAGGACCTCCTCTATTTCGATCTGTTTGACGTACTGCACTGCTTCCTACCTTCTTTGCCCTTTAATGCCCGGGGAAGAAAAAAATGCTTGTTTGCGCTCCTCCCCAGGTGGACACTCTATAGATACGGATGGCGGCGATAGCAGCAAGCTGAGTGGTTATGGTCGGCTGCGAGTCGTCATCCCTTTGTGTCGAAAACTGAGGATTTTAAGGAAAAAGACACAGATATTGTGTCTTTTTATGATTGCCCAGAAAATCTTACTTCAGAGTCACCTCATCGCCGTTGTTGAGGAGGGCGGCGTTGGCCTCGTCCACATCCACGTGGAACTCCAGGGCAAACTTATCGCTGACCCGAACCAGGACCTTGTCAAAGGTCAGGGCCCGGGGTCCTTCGCAGGCCACGGAGACCATCTGCTTATCCTGAAGGCCATGTTTTTCAGCCAAATCCGGAGTGATGTGGATATGGCGGTGGGCGATGATTACGCCTTCGTTAAGCTCCACACTGCCCTGGGGTCCCTTCAGGGTTATGGGTGCAGACCCATCCAGGTCGCCGGAATCCCTGACTGGGGGGGTGATCCCCAATTTAAATGCGTCGGTGCGGGATATCTCAACCTGGGTGCGGCCCCGGGTGGGCCCTAGAACCCTGACCCCGCCGATGCTGCCCTTGGGGCCGATTAATTCTACCTTTTCATCTGCGGCATACTGACCGGGTTGTCCCAGGTCCTTAAATTTAGTCAGGCCCTTACCTGAACCGAAGAGAATTTCCATATCCTTTTCTGATACATGTACATGTCTGTTGGATACTCCAACGGGAATCTTTAGCATTCAACGCACTTCCTTCCAAGTAATAGTCTTTCTCCATTACTATTATTGCACGAAATCCGCCGGGCAACAACTAAAATGACCCCGAAGGGTCACTTTAGTTTGCCTATCCCAGCAGGGACAGGAGCACTCCCGCGGCGACTGCCGAGCCGATGACCCCGGCTACGTTGGGACCCATGGCATGCATGAGCAAGTAGTTGTTCGGGTTTTCTTCCAGACCGACCTGCTGTGAAACCCGGGCGGCCATGGGGACCGCCGAGACCCCGGCAGAACCGATCAAGGGGTTGACCTTGCCCTTGGTCAGCCAGCACATCAACTTGCCAAAGAGGACGCCGGCAGCGGTGCCGATGGAAAAGGCGATTAAGCCTAAGAGAACAATCTTAATGGTTTCCCAGGTCAGGAATATGTCAGCTGAAGCCGTAGCGCCGACGGTGACCCCCAAAAAGATGACGATAATATTGTTCAACTCGTTCTGGGCAGCCTTGAAAAGCCTGTCCACCACGCCTGACTCCCGGAAGAGGTTGCCCAGCATCAGCATGCCGATCAGGGGCAGGGCCGAAGGCAGCAAGAAGCCGGTCAAGATGGTGACGATGATGGGAAAGAGGATCTTTTCCGTCTTGCTGACCGGGCGCAGCTGCTCCATGACAATCTGGCGCTCTTTCTTGGTGGTCAGGGCGCGCATGATTGGGGGCTGGATGATGGGAACCAGGGCCATGTACGAATAGGCCGCCACGGCGATGGGTCCCAGCAATTCCGGAGCCAACTTGGAAGCTAAGTAGATGGCGGTGGGTCCGTCGGCGCCGCCGATGATGCCGATGGAAGCTGCCTGGAGGATGGGAAAGCCCAAGAGTATGGCGCCGATGAAGGTTAAGAAAATGCCGAACTGGGCGGCGGCTCCCAGGAGCAAGGTCTTGGGGTTGGCAATCAGGGGTCCAAAGTCTGTAAAGGCGCCTACCCCGAGGAAAATCAAAGGTGGATAGATGCCATTCTTTACCCCCAGGTAAAGGTAGTACAGCAACCCCCCGGGCTGACCATTATCCGGCGCCGCCATGAGATCTGCCCCGGGAATATTGGCCAGGAGCATGCCAAAGCTGATGGGCAATAAGAGCAACGGTTCATACTTCTTGACAATGGCCAAGTACATCAGAACCAGGGAGACTCCTACCATAATCAGTTGGAAAATATCCGCCTGGGCAAAGCCGGTGCTTTGCCAAAACTGAACCAGCTTTTCTACAATCATGGCAGCTCCTCTATTCGATGGTCAGCAGTAGCTGGCCGGTGTCCACGCTCTGCCCCTGGCTGACGGCAATGCTGCCGACGGTGCCGGCGACGGGGGCGTTGATATTGTTCTCCATCTTCATGGCTTCCAGAACAACCAGGGGCTGGCCGTGTTCCACCTTATCCCCGACGCTTACCAGGATTTTGAGAACAGTACCGGGCATGGGAGCAGTGAGACTGCCATTGCCGGCAGGGGCCTGAGCCCTTTCCTGCTGAGGGGCAGGCGCTGGCGCAGGTGCTGGCGCCGGAGTAGGCGCAGGCGCCGCAGGGGCAGGAGCAACAGAACGCTGGGGCTGGGGAGCCGCCCCTTCCCTTACCTCCTCCACCTGAACATTGTATACCTTGCCATCAACGGTAATCATAAATTTTTTCATCTTTGACCTCCTAATATGGGGAAGTGATGTCAGTATACCTGCTCCGCTCCCAATTCTCATTGCCCAAGACCTCGATAACCTTGATTTGATAAGGTTGGTCCAGGGCTGCTATGGCGGCGGCAATGGCAGCCAGATGCTGGGGCGGGATGTCTGCTTTGGGGGCAGGAATGTCCTGCTGGGGCGCTGGCTCTTCCTTCTTCCTCTTCTCATAAAGGCTGACAATCCACTTGGGAATTATAATTATCTCTGCCAAGGCATAGAGGGTGGCGAGTACAATTATCATCCCAATTGCGGTAATTAACAGGCCTAAGTTTAGCTCCATTTCCCGCCCTCCTTACAGGGGAATATTGCCGTGCTTTTTGACCGGCTTCCTTTCCCTTTTTCCTGACAGGATGGCAAGGGCGTTGCTGAGGTGTGTCCGGGTAGAAGCGGGATCGATTACTTCATCCACCAGGCCCCGGCCTGCGGCCACATAGGGATTGGCGAAATTATCCCGGTATTCTTTGACCAATTCCTCCCGCCGGGCCTTGGCATCCTCGGCAGCCGCCAACTCCTTGCGGAAGATGATGTTGACGGCGCCCTCGGGTCCCATCACCGCCACTTCGGCTGTGGGCCAGGCCAGGACGATATCCGCTCCCAGCGACTTGCTGCCCAGGGCGACATAGGCGCCGCCATAGGCCTTGCGCAGGATGACGGTGACCTTGGGTACACTGGCTTCTGAATAGGCAAAGAGTATCTTGGCTCCATGGCGGATGATGCCATTGTGCTCCTGCTGGACGCCGGGCAAGTAGCCGGGCACATCCACGAAGGTTATCACCGGGATGTTAAAGCAATCGCAGAACCGTATAAAGCGGGCAATCTTGTCCGAAGCGTTTATGTCCAGGCAACCCGCCAGGTGTTGAGGCTGGTTGGCCACGACCCCGACGGTCTTGCCCTGGAGCCTGGCAAAGCCCACCACTGCATTCTGGGCAAACATGGCGTGAACTTCCATAAAGGAATCACCGTCGAATATTGCGGCGATGACCTCGCGAATATCGTAACCCTGGTTGGGATTGGGCGGCACCAACTGGGTAAAGTCTATCTCCCTGGGGAGGACGGCCTCTACCTCCGGCGCCTTTTCCAAGTTATTGGCAGGAAGATAGCTAATCAGTCTGCGCACCTGGTTGAGGCAATCGGCCTCGTCCTGGGCGATAAAATGGGCGACGCCGCTGGTGGCGTTATGGGTCATGCCGCCTCCCAGGGCTTCGGGGCTGATGGTCTCGCCGGTTACTGCTTTGATTACCTGGGGTCCGGTGATAAACATCTGGCTGGTTTCCCTGGTCATGAAGATAAAGTCGGTAATGGCCGGGGAGTAGACTGCGCCCCCGGCGCAGGGGCCCAGAATTACCGAAATCTGGGGCAGAACCCCGGAATATATGGTGTTGCGGTGAAAGATTTCACCGTACCCGTTGAGGGCGTCGATCCCCTCCTGGATCCTGGCGCCGCCGGAATCGTTAAGGCCGATGACGGGCGCGCCGGTTTTGGCGGCCAGGTCCATGCAGTTGCAGATCTTCTTGGCGTGCATCTCGCCCAGGCTGCCGCCAACCACGGTAAAATCCTGAGCGAATACGTAGACCAAGCGGCCAAAGATTGTTCCGTACCCGGTGACCACGCCTTCCCCCGGAGTATCCTTCTTGTCCATACCCAAATCGGTACAGCGATGCTTGACGAAGGTGTTGAGCTCGACAAAGGAACCGGGATCCAGGAGAATCTCAATGCGCTGCCGGGCAGTGTTTTTGCCCTGAGCCAGCTGCTTTTCCACAGCCTTGGGCCCGCCGCCGCCGTGGATTTTGGCCCGCTTCTCCTCCAGCTCCCTCTGCAATGCTTGCCAGTCTCTCATCTTATTCCTCCTGATCCCGTTGGCATAGTTCTAACAATATCCCCGGAGTAGATTTGGGATGGACAAAGGCAATCTTCGCCCCGTGGGCTCCGATTCGGGGAACTTCATCGATCATCCGCATCCCCTTGGCCTTCATTTCCTCAATTGCCTGGGCGACGTCATCCACCCGCAGGGCGATGTGGTGAATGCCCGGGCCCCGCTTGGCCAAGAATTTGGCGATGGGGCTCTCGGGATCGGTGGGTTCCAGGAGCTCCAGGGAGCTCTCGCCCACCGGGAAGAAGGCGGTCCTGACCTTTTGTTCAGCCACGACCTCTTCCCCGGCGTAGTCCAAACCCAGGACATCCCGATACAGATGCACCGCTTCCTGAAGGTTTTCCACAGCAATGCCGAGATGGTCAATTTTCTTGAACATCTTTTACACCTCACCCAATGATTTTACTAGCTCTTGGTACGAATCGTTGAGCCTCTGCAACAGGTTAAAATCCTTATTGGCCAGATTGGCGGCCAGAATCTCTGCAGGCACCTTGTCCAAATGGCGCTGTAAGTAGAAACTGCTGAGCTCCAAAATCTCAAACTTGGCAGCCTGCTTGCGCTTCTCAGCCAGGCGACCCTGCTGCCGCAGCCATACTCCATGTTCATGAATATTGGCCAGGAGGCAATCTATCCCCTTGCCCTGAAGGGCAACGGTCTGACACAAGGGAGTGACCCACCCGTCCTTGTGCCTGATGGCCGACTCCTGGATGGCGGAATAGAGGGCGTCCACTCCGGGCAGGTCAGCCTTGTTGATTACGAAGATATCGGCGATTTCCATAATCCCCGACTTAAAGGCCTGGATGTCGTCGCCCAGGTTGGGGACCGCCACCACCAAGGTGGTGTCTGCTATCGAAGCGATCTTCACCTCGGATTGGCCGGCGCCCACCGTCTCGACGACAATGTAGTCGAAGCCAAAGTTCATGACTGCCCTGATGATGCTGACCACCGAGCTGTTGACGCCGCCGGTATTGCCCCGGTTGCTGAGGGAGCGAATATAGACGTTGGGGTTGGACCCCAAGGTCTGCATCCTGATCCTGTCTCCCAGGATTGCCCCGCCGGAATAAGGGCTGGAAGGGTCCACCAGCAGGGCGGCCACCTTGTGCTCTTGGGCCAGATTCTGCACCAACTGGTTGCACAGGGTGCTCTTGCCGGCCCCAGGCGGGCCGGTGACGCCAATGACGTGGACCCTTGTATCGTCCAAAGGGCAATTGGCCAACTGGGTCAGGGTCTCGGTGTCCATATTCTCAATCCTGGATATGGTACGGGCCAGTTGCCGCTGCCAGGAATTATGCATCGCCCTTTTTCACTCTTTCCTTGACAAAGGCGACGATATCCTCCAGGGGAGTGCCTGGAGTAAAGACGGCCTGCACGCCTGCTTCCAAAAGGTCCGGGATATCGCTGTCTGGGATGACGCCGCCGCCGAAGACAGGGATATCCTCTGCTCCTTCCTCCTTCAAGAGCTGGACGACCTTGGGAAAGAGGGAATTATGGGCGCCGGAAAGGCAACTCAGTCCCACCATATCCACATCTTCCTGGATGGCGGCGCGAACAATCTGCTCCGGGGACTGGCGCAATCCGGTATATATTACCTCCATGCCGGCGTCCCGCAGGGCGCGGGCGACCACCTTTGCGCCCCGGTCATGGCCGTCCAAACCAGGTTTTGCCACGAGTACTCTTATGGGAACCATCTGGATCCGCCTCCTTTAGATCAAATCTCTTGCCTGGTATTCTCCATATACTTCCCGGAGAACACCGCAGATTTCGCCCAGGGTAGCATAAGCGCGCACTGCGTCCAACACCGGCGGGAACAGATTGGCTTCTTCCCTGGCGGCAGCAGCCACTGCGGCCAAAGCCTTTTCAACCTGGTTCTGATCCCGCTGGCTCTTGAGCTCCCGGAGACGCTGTTCCTGGGCAGCCTGGACCGCCGGATCCACCCGCAGCAATTCGGGCTGAGACTCTTCCTCAATGGTAAACTGGTTCTGGCCTACGATTATCTGCTCCTTGGTCTCGACCTTCATCTGATACTGATAGGCGCTGTCCTGAATCTGTCGCTGAATGTAGCCGGAATTGATGGCAGAGACGGCGCCGCCCATTTCATCGATTTTGGCCAATTCTTCCTTGACCCGTTTCTCGATCTCGGCGGTGAGGCTCTCGACATAATAGCTGCCGCCCAAGGGGTCGACCACATCGGCAACTCCGGTCTCATAGGCCAGGATCTGCTGGGTCCTGAGGGCAATGCGCACCGAATCTTCGCTGGGCAATGCCAGGGCCTCGTCCCGGGAGTTGGTGTGCAGGGACTGGGTCCCGCCCAGGACAGCGGCCAGGGCCTGAAGGGCAACCCGAACCACGTTATTGTCGGGCTGCTGAGCCGTTAAGGTTGAACCTGCTGTCTGGGTGTGGAAGCGCAGGAGCATGGACTTGGGGTTCTCGGCGCCAAAGCGCTCCCGCATAATCTCTGCCCACAGCTTCCTGGCCGCCCGGAATTTGGCGATCTCTTCAAAGAGGTTGGAATGGGCGTTAAAGAAGAAGGACAGTCTGGGCGCAAAGTCATCCACCTTCAGGCCAGCTTTGATGGCGGACTCCACATAGGAAATGGCATTGGCCAGGGTAAAGGTAACTTCCTGCACCGCCGTGGCTCCCGCCTCGCGGATGTGGTAACCGCTGATGCTGATGGTGTTCCAGTTAGGGACATTCTCGGCGCAGAAGCCAAAGATATCGGTGATGATCTTCAAAGAGGGCTCCGGCGGGAAAATATAGGTTCCCCGGGCGACATATTCCTTGAGGATATCGTTTTGGATTGTGCCCTTGAGGGCGGTCCAGTCGACCCCCTGCTTCTCGGCAACCACCAGGTACATCGCCAAGAGCACAATGGCCGGGGCGTTGATGGTCATAGACGTGCTGACTTTGTCCAGGGGAATGTCCTTTAGCAGGACTTCCATATCGGCCAAAGAGTCAATGGCCACCCCCACCTTGCCCACTTCGCCGTCGGACAGGGGGTGATCAGAGTCCAGTCCGATTTGGGTGGGCAGGTCAAAGGCCACACTCAACCCCGTCTGGCCCTGGGAGAGTAAGTATTTATAGCGCTCATTGGACTCCTCGGCAGTGGCAAAGCCGGCGTATTGCCGCATGGTCCACAACCTGCCCCGGTACATATTGCGCTGAACCCCCCGGGTATAGGGGAATTCTCCGGGAAGGGGGAAAGTATCCGCCGAGGGCGTAAAGTCTAATTCAGTGTACACCGTCTGCAGGGGAATTCCCGAGCTGTTGACAAAATTTTGCTTGCGCTCAGGGAACCTCTCCTTGGCTTTTTCCAACTTGGCTTGCCATGTGGCAAGCAATTCTTTTTTATCAGCCAATCTCTTCACCTCCAATTGTTTATCCCCCCTGAGGGGGGATATCCTTAGCTCAGCCAGCCCCTGGCTTCCATGGCTTCCGCCAAGAGCTTAATCCCGACCATAAATGCGGCCGAGCGCATGTCTACTGAGTATTCCTGGCTGATATTATACACGTTTTCAAAAGCGGTGACCATCTTCCGCTCCAGGCGCTCCATGACTTCTTCCTTGGTCCAGTAGTAATTCTGCAGGTTCTGCACCCATTCAAAATAGGAGACCGTTACGCCGCCTGCGCTGGCCAAAATGTCCGGGAGGATGAAGACGCCATTTTTGATGAGGATTTCGTTGCCCTCGGGGGTGGTGGGACCGTTGGCGGCCTCAGCCACAATCTTGGCCTTGATGCTGCCGGCATTTTGGGCGGTGATCTGATTCTCCATGGCTGCGGGGATTAACACGTCGCAGTCCAAGGCGAAGAGCTCTTCGGTGGTAATTACTGCGGTGCCGGGGTATTTTGCTGCAATAGTCTCATCCTTGAATTTGACAGCGTCATCGCGCTTCTCAACTTCATAGGGGTTAAAGCCATTGGGATTGTAGAGGCCGCCATTGAGGTCGGTAACTGCGATAATCTTGGCCCCCATGTCGTGGAGGATGGTGGACAGGTTGCCGCCGGCGTTTCCAAAACCCTGAATGGCAATTCTTGCGCCTTTAATGTCAATGCCCAGCTTGGCAGCAGCTTCGCGGATTACAATACAGCACCCGGTGGCGGTGGCCTTTTCCCGGCCCTGGGAACCGCCCAGAATCAAGGGCTTGCCTGTAACCACGCCAAAGGCATTGTATCCGGACAACTTGCTGAACTCGTCCATAACCCAGGACATGACCTGAGCGTTGGTAGCTACGTCAGGAGCAGGAATATCTTTTTCGGGGCCGATGAAGGGGGCAATTTCCCGGATGTAATTCCTGGTGAGCTGTTCTTTTTCCCGCAAGGAAAGCTGCTTGGGATCGCAAGCGATGCCGCCCTTGCCGCCGCCGTAAGGCAGGCCGACGATGGCGCCCTTAAAGGTCATCCACATGGACAAGGCCTTGGTTTCATCGGCGGTAACTGAGGGATGGAATCGCATGCCCCCCTTAGCGGGCCCCAAGGCGTCATTGTGCTGGGAACGGTAGCCCATAAATACCTTGGTGGAGCCATCGTCCATTTTCACCGGCACGGCTACTTCGATGACCCGCATGGGTTGCTTGAGGATTTCATACACCGCAGGTTTGCAATTCAGCTTGTCACAGGCATCCTTGATTTGCTTTTGCGCAGTCTCAAAAATATTGTCTGACATCTCTATTAGCCTCCCCAATTTGTAATGAGAAAACTTGCTTATCCTCGGATAAGCTGATGACCGATTTCTATCCCGGCCGCCAGGGCTTGCATATTGAGTTCGATGGTGGCTGCAGGGACCCGGGCCTGAATGGCAGCCTTGAGGTGGTCGGGATTGACAATATTGGCGACGGTATTCAAGACACCCAGGACCAGGATGTTGGCCACCATGGGCCGGGCCAACTTGGCTACCGTGGAAAAGATTGGCGCCTTATAGACTTTTACTTGGTCGGAGATGGCGGCAGTGTCGATTTCTTCGTCGGTGATCAAGGTCGCCCCCGGCGCCAGCGTGCCGGAGTACTTGTTGAGAGACTCCTGAGTCATGGCAACCATCAAATTGCAGTTTTGCACCTTGGGATAGGCCAACTCGCCGGAAGAAATCAGTACTTCGGCTCTGCTGGCGCCTCCCCGGGCTTCGGGGCCATAGCTCTGGGTCTGGATGACATTGTATCCGTCCTCCAGAGCAGCGGCGGCCAGGATAATTCCCGCCAAGATAGCCCCTTGACCGCCGGAACCGCTGATAATCACTTCCCAGTTTTTATTCACCCTTATGCCCCCCCGCCAGAGATTTTATGCTTTCAAAGTAAACAGAGCAGAATTCAGGACGCGTCACCTGGGTAAAGACGCCCAGGGGAATTTTGCCTTCTTCTTTGCCGCTGAGGGATGTATTTTCCTTTTGCCAGTGCAACATATCCACGGCGGAACCCATTTTGTTCTTGCGGCCATAGTAGGTGGGACACTGGCTGATGGCTTCGATGACGCTGAAACCCTTATGGTCCAAACCTTGACTGATTGCTTTTTCCAACTGGCGTGGGTAAGCGGCAGCGCCTCTGGCGACGAAGGTGGCGCCTGCGCCCTTGACCAATTCCACCAGGTCAAAGGGGAAGTCAAAGTTCCCGTAGGGAGCAGTTGTGGCCTTTTTCAAATGGGGGGTCAGGGGAGAATACTGACCGCTGGTCATACCGTATATGCTGTTGTTGAAGACGATAACCGTCAGGTCGATATTGCGCCGGGCCCCGTGGATCAGGTGATTGCCGCCGATGGCCGAGCTGTCGCCATCTCCCGTCAGGACCACTACGGTCAACTCGGGATTTGCCATCTTGATTCCCGTGGCAAAGGGGATGGCCCGACCGTGGGTGGTGTGCAGGGTGTTGAAATCGAGATATCCCGGAGCCCTGGCCGAACAGCCGATACCGGAGACGATTACCACCTTGTCGGGGTCCACATCCTTGGCTGCCAAGGCGCGGAGAAAGGCGGCCAGGATAATCCCATGACCGCAACCTGGACACCAGATATGCGGCATTTTATTGGCTCTAAGCATATCCTTGTAGTTCATTAGAGTAGCCCCCTTATAGCCTCTTCTAACTGGGCGGGAGTGATCATTTCACCGTCGTTGCGCAGCACCGAGTGAATTTTGTCCCGGGGCACAGATTTGGATACCTCGTCGGCCAATTGGCCCAGGGTCATCTCGGGAATGACAAAATGCGCCTTGGTCTCTGCATACACCTTCTCCAGGTATTCGTGGGGGAAGGGCCAGGCCGTCAAGATCTGAATCAGGCCGACCTTTTCTCCCCGCTCCCTGGCCTGCTTCTGGACCTGGCGGGCAGTGCGCACCGGCGAACCAAAGGCCAGGAAGATAACTTGGGCATCTTCGACATCGTAGGCGTTGTACTTGATGATCTCATGGCGATTGGCTTCGATCTTGCCGCAAATTCGTTCCAAGAGTGACTCTATGATCTTGGGATTGCTGGTGGGGAAGCCCGTCTCGTCATGGCTGAGGCCGGTAATATGGTAGCGATATCCCGTTCCAAAGGGCGCCAAGGCGGGAATCATATCTTCGCCTGTGGCATAGGGGCGATAATCCTCGGCAGGTACACTCGGCCGCTTCCGGTCGATGACCTCCTCGGGTTCGGTGAGGACGATGCCCTCCCGCATGTGGCCCACCACTTCGTCATAGAGAAGAATAACGGGAACCATGTACTTTTCTGCCAGATTAAAGGCCCGGATGGTCTCGTCATACACTTCCTGGACACTGCTGGGGGTGAGAACTATCACGGGATGGTCGCCGTGGGATCCCCAACGGGTCTGCATAAAGTCGCTCTGGCTGCCCTTGGTTGGGGTACCGGTGCTGGGGCCGCCCCGGCAGACGTCGACGATTACCACGGGAATTTCTGTCATGGCGGCAAAGCCGAGATTTTCCTGCATCAGGGAAAATCCGGGGCCGCTGGTGGCTGTCATGGCCTTTGCCCCTGCAATGGAAGCGCCGACAGTTGCGGCGATGCTGGCGATCTCATCTTCCATCTGCATAAAAACACCGCCAACCAGAGGTAATCTTTCGGCCATTCCTTCGGCGATTTCTGTTGACGGAGTAATGGGGTAACCGGCATAAAACCGCACCCCTGCCTTCAGGGCGCCTTCTACGCAGGCTTCGTTGCCCTGGATCAGTTTCTTCTTATTCATCTTTTTTACCACCTTTGGTCACCGTAATAGCAAAATCAGGACAATGGTACTCGCAGAGCATACAGCCGATGCACTGCTCGGGATAGGCAAAATAGGCCTTGCCGTTTTTCAGAGGGGCCAATGCCTTCTTGGGGCAGACATCGATGCAGATCCCGCATGCCTTACAGCGCTCAGGGATGATGTCAACCTGAAATTTGCTTGCCATTCTCTCACTCCCATTTTTTTAAGTTTTTTTGCTTTAACTCCATCAGAGTGGTTTTGAGAAGGTCAATGGAGGCCTGATCCGGAGAAAAGATAAACTCTATGATATCCTTGCGGGTCAGGTTGACCAGTTCCTGTTTCCGCCCCGGTGAAGTTATAATGTGGTCGACGCTGTCGATCTGGCTGAGCAGGGTTTCCCTGTCTGCCGGGCCCAAGAATGTGGAAAAGCGCAGATGGTGGATTCCGGCATTGCGCAGGGCAGCCAGCATCTTGTCGGCATAACTGGAAGAGATGCAGAAGACACCTACTTTGGCTCCATTGGGCAGGCGGGCGATGCGCACGATGGAATCCAGCAGCGGACTGAGGGCCAGGGCGATGATTTCGGTGCCCAAGGAGCCCACAATCTCTTTAACGGATTGAAGATGAAACAAGGTGGTTATCACTATGTCCGCCTGCCGAATCATGTCCAGAAATTTGTCGGGATTGGTCTCCAGTTCGCCCAGGAGGATTGGTTGGATGATGACGCCCACACTTTGGGCCAGTTCCCGGGCGAAGTACTCCACCTGCTCTCGGTTGCATTCAATGAGAACGATATTGGCCTGAGAGAGGATCTCCCGCTTCTCCCTGGCTCGGACATGGGTAAAGGCCATGAAATCGTCAAGGCTGAATCCCAGGGTGATGGCTTCTTCCATGGCCATGTCTATGATTCTGAGCAACCTTTCCTTGCGGCTTTCCCGGCGCACAGCCTCGTCGGACTCGGCCACAAAGGTCCCCCGCCCCTGGTGACAGACCAGGATTCCTTCGGCTTCCAGCTCGCGGAAGGCCATGCTCACTGTGTTGCGACTGATTTTGAGCTGCTCGGCCAGGCTGCGCTCGGTGGGAATCTTGCTGCCGGGTCCCCAGACATTGCGGGCGATTAAATCCTTGATGATTTCTTTGACTTGGATGTACAGAGGAATCCCTGTTTCCCGATTCACCTCTAACTTCATCGCATCACCCCTCTGAGCCAAATTGGTTCTACAAACAGGTCCAATTCCTCTTCCATTATACTATATTCGCCTAAAAAATAAATAATCCTGCCCGAAAAAGACAGGATTTTGTAATAATTGGCCTGACCCATTAAGCCTTTAACCACGATTGGATCAGGACGGTGTCCATTTTTACCAGTCCCATTTTTATTTCGTGGGGACGACCATGACAGTCGGAGCCGCCGGAGATATGCAGATTATTTGCACGGGCCAAAGCCAGGAACTCTTTGGTCTGGGCCTCACTGTGCTCGCTGTGATAGACCTCGATTCCATCCAGGGGCAGAGCCAGCAGGTTTTCTACCCACTCTATTCCCCCTGTCAAGAGGCCGGGATGAGCCAGAAAGGCCAGGCCGCCGGCAGAGTGTATAATCTCCACGGCCCGAGCCGGGGACAGCTTATACCTCGGGACAAAAGCCGGCCGATCCGGACCTATCCAGTTGGCAAAGACTTCAGCCATGGAACCGGCATGACCCTTTTCCACCATCACCTGGGCCACATGGGGTCGCCCGATGCTGCTGGCGCCCCTGGCCGCTTCCCTCACCTCTTCCCAAGTCAGGGTAAAGCCCAGCTGTTGGAGGCGGCTGACCATCTCCTTGATCCTCTTTGCCCGGGCCTGCTTCAATTGGCTGAGAACTTGCTGGAGGGCGGCATCGCCATGGTCAATATAATAACCCAGGATGTGGACCTCCTGGCCTTGGGTTTCAGTACTCAACTCAATGCCGGGGACGACCTGGATTGACAGGTCCCTGCCGGCCGTCAAGGCCTCATCCAGGCCCTGGGTGGTGTCGTGGTCGGTGAGGGCAACGACTGCAAAGCCTTTGGCTTTTGCCATGCCAACCAAATCCCGGGGAGATAGATTGCCGTCCGAGGCGGTGGAATGCAGGTGCAAATCGGCAAAGGCCATGGTTACCCCAGGTAATTCCTGACAAAGCGAATTAGGTTGTCATGGCAGATTGCCTGGATCTCCTGCTCAGAGAAGCCTGCCTCTGCCAAGAGCTGGGCAATCCTGGGCACGTCACGAACGTCCCGCATCCCCTCGGGCATCTCCCGAATGCCATCCAAATCACAGCCCAGGCAAATTACTTCGGGACCAGCCACGTGGGCGATGTGGGATACATGCTTGACCACGGTCTCCAGGGTCTGCTCTCCCCTCTTCTCCGCCACAAAGGGGCGGCACAAGTTCATGCCGATGAGGCCTCCGTGGCGGGCTATCTCCCGGATCTGCTCATCCTTGAGGTTGCGGGGATGGTTGCAAATCTCCCAGGCGTTGGAGTGAGAGGCCACAAAGGGCTTGGCAGTCGCCTTGCTGACATCCCAGAACCCCCTTTCCGAAAGGTGGGATACGTCGACGATTATCCCCAAATCCTGCATCTTCTTAAGGGCCTTGAAGCCAATTTCGGTAAGGCCGCCGCCATTCCCCCCCACCCTTACGCCATCGGCAATGCTGTTCCGGCCGTTCCAAGTCAGGGTAATGAGGCGCACTCCCAGGTGGTGAACCAAATCCAACAAAAATAAGTCGTCCCCCAGGAAATCTGCCCCCTCTATGCTGAGAAGCCCAGCAAGCTTTCCCTTTTCCAGGGCGGAATCGAGATCGTCTTTCGCTTTGATCCAGGTAACCTGGGGATGGGAAAAAATCTTCTCTTTGGCGACATCAATTAAGCGCAGCGTCATGCGAAGAGCCGCCTCCTGTCCATACATGGGATCGACAAAGACGGCAAAGCATTGAAAGAGGTGGTTGGCCTCCAGGAGCCTGGGCAGGTCCAGATGGCCAAATTGATTTTCCGTGGCGAAGTCAAAATCGCGGAAGTAGACATTCAACAAGGTGTCGCAATGGAAATCTGCAAACTTTGGCACTTTTCATCATCCTCTCTAACATAAGAAAACCTGTTTATAGTATAAACAGGTTAAAAAATATAAGTGCTAGCGCGGTTCAACTATGAGCTTGATGGCGGTCCGCTCTTCGCCATCGATGGTAATATCGGTAAAGGCGGGGATGCAAATAAGGTCGACACCACTGGGAGCTACGAATCCTCGAGCAATAGCCACTGCTTTGACTGCCTGGTTAAGGGCTCCGGCGCCAATGGCCTGCATTTCGGCGCCGCCACGCTCCCGGAGAACGCCAGCCAGCGCGCCAGCTACAGAGTTGGGATTTGATTTTGCTGATACTTTCAATACGTCCACGAATCTAGACCCCCTCTTATCTAAATAAAGTTCTACATATGATATATTCGTCATTCCTGGAAAAATACCTTCTTTTTAGGACCAATATCTGTCAGGCAACAGCCAGACGCCGGATAATTCGGGCATCCAGATCCAGCCAGACAGCGCAGACCATCCCCGGGCCTGATGCTGCGGTGAAGCGCTGAGGCAGTTTGGTGGTAAACTTCTTCAGCACCGGCTCGATCTCCATCCCCAGCACAGACGGCTCCGGGGCAGTGGCGCCCACATCGGTGATGTACAATGTCCCCCGGGGCAGAACCCGCTCATCGGCGGTCTGAATATGGGTGTGGGTGCCGATGACAGCAGCCACCCGCCCGTCCAGATAGTAACCCATGGCCAGCTTCTCGGCTGTAGCTTCGGCATGAAAGTCCACGATGATGTGCCGGCAGTCCTTCAGCTCATCAAGTATTATATCTGCTGCGGCAAAGGGACATTGCATGGGACCCATGTAGACCTGGCCGGAAAGGTTGACCACCCCCACCGTCCTGCCCTTGACGGTAACGACTCTATAGCCCTGACCGGGCACCGGCGTGGGATAGTTGGCGGGGCGCACCATGTAATCGGCAGAATCAATAAAATTGAAGATATCTTTATTGTCCCAGGTGTGATTGCCCATGGTAAAGATATCGATGCCCATGTCCAAGAGCTCATCGGCTACGGCCTTGGTAATTCCCTTGCCTCCTGCGGCGTTCTCGGCGTTGGCGATGCAGAGATCCCACCCGAGTTCGGCCTTGAGTCTGGGCAAGACTTCCGCCAGGGCACGGCGGCCGCTGCGACCCACAATGTCTCCGATAAACATGACCTTCAAGCTATGTTCCTCCTTAAAAAAGAAAGGTAAAACCCGGAGGTTTTACCTTGCATATTCGACAGCTCTGACCTCCCGGATCACAGTGACCTTGATCTGTCCAGGATAATCCAGCTCACCCTCGATACGCTTGACGATGTCCCGGGCCATCTGGGCGGCGATGACATCGTCCACCCGCTCGGGCTTGACGATGATGCGAATTTCTCTTCCGGCCTGGATGGCGTAGGACTTATCCACTCCCTCAAAGGAATCGGCAATTTGCTCCAGCTTTTCCAGGCGCTTGATATAATTTTCCAGGGTTTCCCGCCGCGCCCCGGGCCGGGCGGCGGAGATGGCGTCGGCAGCCTGAACCAGGACGGCTTCGACGGTCTCCGGCTCAATATCCCCGTGGTGGGCGGCAATGGCGTGAACGACCTCGGGATTCTCCCGGTACTTCTTGGCCAAGTCTGCGCCGATGGTCACGTGGGGACCTTCTACCTCGTGGTCAATGGCCTTGCCTATATCGTGGAGCAGGCCAGCCCGCTTGGCCACCTTTACGTCGGCGCCAAGCTCAGCCGCCATCATTCCTGCCAAATGGCTGACTTCCAGAGAGTGCTTGAGGACGTTCTGGCCGTAGCTGGTCCGGAACTTCAGGCGACCCAGGAGCTTGACCAGCTCGGGATGGATGCCGTGTACGCCACTGTCAAAGGTGGCCTGTTCGCCCTCTTCGCGGATCTGGGCTTCTACTTCTTTCTGAGCCCTATTCACCATTTCTTCAATGCGACCGGGATGAATCCTCCCGTCGGTTATCAGCTTCTCCAAGGCAATCCGGGCGATTTCCCGACGCACCGGATCAAAGCCGGATACGATGACTGCCTCGGGGGTATCGTCTATTATCAGGTCGATACCGGTAAGGGTCTCCAGCGCCCGAATATTGCGGCCTTCGCGGCCGATGATCCTCCCCTTCATTTCGTCATTGGGGAGGTTGACCACCGATACAGTCGTCTCGGCCACGTGGTCCGCGGCATAGCGCTGAATAGATTGAGAGATGATCTCCCGGGCGCGCTTTTCCGACTCCAGCCTGGTTTGGTTCTCAATCTCCTTGATCAGCTGGGCGGCTTCATGGCGCACTTCCTTCTCGACATTCTGGAGCAGGAGTTCCCGGGCTTCCTCAGTGGACAGCCCCGACAGCCTTTCCAGCTCGCCGAGCTGTTGCTGGTACAAATCCTGAATCTTCTGCTCCATGGCAGTTAATTCCGCTTCCCGCTGCAGGAGAGCCTCCTCTTTCTTTTCGGCATTTTCCAACTTGCGCTCCAGGGATTCTTCCTTTTGGGCCAAGCGCTTGTCAACTCGCTGTTGCTCTTGGCGCCGTTCCTTGACTTCGTTATCGAATTCCGTTCGCAGCCTGTGGACTTCTTCTTTGGCTTCCAGTATTGTCTCTCGTTTTTTGGCGTCGGCTTCTTTAATAGCATCGGCAATCAGCTTTTTCGCTGCTTCTTCGGCCGAAGCAATCTTGGCTTCGGCGATTACCTTGCGCACTATATATCCGCCGATAAAGGCAAGTACAGAGCCCACTAATACAACAAGTACTACTTGAAATGTTGAAATAACCGTCACCTCCTAATAAAAAAATTAAGCCAGCGTGCCCCTGGCTTAATCTGCCTATAAAAAAGGATAAGATTGCAACAAAGACATTATCCCATTTTATATATCAACGCCACCAGGGGCAGAAAATTGTAGCAGTAATAATGTGGAAATATCACTCTTTATTTTAATACCTAATTGGGCCTATGTCAAGTTTTCATAATACAAGTTGACCCGCTCAATAATTGTAAAACTAAAACCTCGGTTACGCAAAAACCTGTACAATTTGTCCCGGGACCACTGGGAAACGGGCCGGGATGCCAAAACCCTGAGGGCAAGGGAGAGTTCACAATCATCATCCACCTTGCCCAGGGCTTCATCGATAATTTCTCTGTCGACACCGCGTTTAAGTAAATCCTGGCGCAGGCGCTCTCTGCCTCGGGGTTTGCAGGCCAGGCAGTAATCCACCCACTGGAACGCCGTTCGCCGGTCATTGAGCAAATCCAGATCTACTAAGCGGGCAATGGCCTCTTCAATTTGGAAACCGGGATAACCCTTGCGGCAGAGATAGTCTGTTGTCTCTTTGACAGTGCGATTCCGGGCCGTGAGATAGCCCAGGGCCCGGGCATAGGCCTGGGTCATTGTTCATCCTGAGCCTCAAGCTTGGCCAAACCGTGCAGGTTGTAATGGGCGCGAATCTGTGCTTCAATGCGTGCGGCGATTTCCGGATTATCCCGGAGGTACTGCTTGGCATTTTCCCGGCCCTGACCCAGGCGCTCAGAATCTAAAGAGTACCAAGCACCGCTCTTGCTGATGATATCCAACTCAGTCCCGGTATCCAGGATCGACCCCTCGCGGGAAATTCCCTCTCCGTACATGATGTCAAATTCAGCCTGCTTAAAGGGCGGGGCGATTTTATTCTTGACTACCTTGACCCGGGTTCTGTTGCCAATCATATCATTGCCCTGCTTGAGGGTTTCGATTCGGCGCACATCCAAGCGCACTGAGGCATAGAATTTTAAGGCGCGTCCGCCGGGAGTGACCTCAGGGTTGCCAAACATGACGCCCACCTTCTCCCGGATCTGGTTGATAAAGATCGCCACCGTCTTGGACTTGCTGATAGCGCCAGATAATTTACGCAGGGCCTGGGACATGAGCCGGGCCTGCAGCCCCACATGGGAGTCGCCCATCTCACCTTCGATTTCCGCCTTGGGAACCAGGGCGGCAACCGAGTCGATGACCACGACATCGACGGCCCCGCTGCGCACCAGGGCCTCGGCAATTTCCAAGGCCTGCTCGCCGGTATCGGGTTGGGAGACATAGAGCTCGTCCAAATTGACGCCGAGATTTTTGGCATAGGTGGGGTCCAGAGCGTGCTCAGCGTCGATAAAAGCTGCAGTGCCGCCAAGCTTCTGTGCTTCTGCAATGACATGCAGGGCCACGGTGGTCTTTCCCGAGGACTCGGGCCCGTAGATCTCGACGACTCTGCCCCGGGGAAATCCGCCGACACCCAGGGCAATGTCGATGTCCAGGCAACCGCTGGGAATTACGGAAACGTTGAGGCTACTGGATTCTCCCAGCTTCATAATCGAACCTTTGCCAAATTGACGTTCTATCTGCTGGATGGCAATATCGAGAGCCTTTTGCTTTTCCATCAAGGCTTACCCCCTCATAGGATTTCTCATGTTCCTGTCAATTATAGAACATTTATTCGCCCCTGGCAATACCTGAGAGGGAAAACTTGTCCACAACCCGATAAATCGGACCGGCAGGGGTCAGAGTGCTGGAAAACAACGTCAGTTCCCTGACCTCCAGGACAATGGGCAGATAATCTTCCGGGGTAACCAAGGCCGGCGGTTGCCGAAACCTGGCTACGGTGAGATGGGGATGGAAGCACTTTTCTTCTTCGCCTGCCCAAGCCCGCAAAGCCCCAGCCAAAAAACTAACTGCCTCTGCCCCCTGCCCCGTCCCCATGTACATCACCCGTGCCCGCCGGGGGTTGGGGAAAAAGCCCCAGCCCTGCAGGCTCAAGGAAAAGGGAGGTTGTCCCTCCGCCAGGCTCTCTGCCTCCCGGGCGAACTTATCCAGGAAGTCTTTTTCCCTTTCCCCCAAAAAGACCAGGGTTATGTGATAATTGTCCCGACTAACCCATCTTGCCCCCGGGAATTGCCCCTTCAGAGGGGCTACAACTGCCTGGACTGCGTCCTTGGCCCGGGGGCTCAGATCCAGTGCCAAAAAGTACCTACCCGCCATTTTCTTCCTCCTCCGCTTCATCTGGTTCCGGTTCAGGCTCTGCTTCCAGGAGGTATGGGGGAATGGGTTGCCGCAACAGCTGGCGCTCCAGGATGAAGCCTGCATCCAATCGGTTGACGGTGATGACGTCTGCCGCAGTGGCAAACCACCCCTCACCTCGGCGGTTACAGTGAAGCAGGACCATGGAATAGGGCAATTCTCCTTGGGTCATCAGCCCTCGAATCCCGGCGCCACCGGTGCTGCCGGCATCCACCAACAGAGAGTTATCCACGACCCTGATGTTCATCCGGTGGCTGTGACCGTGGAGCAGAAGGCAATATTTGCTTGTAAACTCCTCCAGAATGTGGGGATGGTGGGCGACGATCAGCGAAGGTTGTCGCTGGCTCTGCTCGATTACTTCCTGTAGCCGCCGAGCCGCCTCCTGATACTCTTCCCGGGGCGGCACTGTCATGGCCGTGCTGTGGGCGGCGGGATCGGCAACACCCGCCACAGTCAAGTCCAGATCCTCTAAGTACAGGACATCCTCGGCCAGGACAAAGACATTGTCCAGTTCCTGAAAGGTCTCGATCACCGAGGGTGAGTCGTGGTTTCCTGGCACAAAAATCCAGGGGCGGCCGGTTTCCTCTATCCCCCGGAGCAAGTCCGCTTCCAGGGGAGTGCCATAGTCGGTAAGATCGCCGGTATCGACTATCAAGTCCACATCAAAGGACACTGCCAGCTGTTTTGCCAGACTTACTCCGATGGGGTTATTGTGAATATCCGAGACGTGCAGGATCTTTAGCTCACCCTCCACAGTTCCTCCGCCTCCGCTCAGGTAGCGCAGGGATTCAAAGAGGAACAGGAGGTTGTCGCTGATGACCTTCAGCTTTTCGTCCAGGCCCTGCACCGCCACCAGCGCTTCTTCGGCCACTCCCATGAGCCAGGGGGCGACCTCGACAATCCCTTCAAATTCCGGCTCTCTAAACGCAGTCTCATCAAAGGTGAGGGCGGCGGCGCCGATGGCCAGGGAAAAGCACAAGAACCCGACCAGGCCGGCAAGGAACGCAGGCTTTACCCGCCTGAAGATCAGCAGACCCGCGCCCAGCCCCCCTGCGAAGGCCACGGCGATGGTCCTGAACAAAAAGGCAAGAACTTGCCGGCGCAGAACCGCCTGCAATTCGGCGAAAATGGCCTTTGGCTCCTGGGCCTCCACCAATTCTCCCAAGCGGTCCAAATTGATATTCTTGAGGGCAATCCGAAAGGTCAGGGGCGGCTGGTGGGTGCGGGCACGAATGATTCCCAGAGGGGGAATCTCGATGGCGGTGTAGCCCTTATCCAGCACCCTCAGCCCCAGAGAAAAGTCCATGGCGTTGATGGTAATATCCTGGCTGGACAGGGCCGTTACCAGGAGCAGCGCACCCAAAATCCCCACCAGGGCGATCTTTATTAAGCCGGAGAAGTCAGGCAACATACCACCTCGCAAAAAAGGTCAGCAAAAAATTGAGACCGGCAGCCACAGCGGCTTTTTTATTAGTCTCCCTGTCTCCGGTAAAAATAAACTTCCTCGCCTCCCAGGCGCCCCAACCAGCGACGGCAATGTACACCGTGCCCACGGGAATTTCCGGGGCGGGACTGGTGGGTCCCAGGGCCCCGGTCAGGCCTATGGCCAAGTCGGCCTGCAGGGCATCCTTGACCGCCCCCGCCATCTTTTCGGACAACTCCTTGCCCACGCATCCCGGCGACAGGTCAGCGGGGACCAATCCCAAGAGTTCGTTCTTGGCCCGGGCGGTGTAGGCCACGACTCCCCCCAGCAGGACACGGCTGGCCCCGGGAATATCAGCGATGGCGCTGGCGATGGCGCCAGCGGTGGCGGATTCTGCCGTGGCCAGGGTGAGCTTTTTCTCCCCCAGCAGGGAGACCAGTTTTTGAGCGGGGTTGGCCAGGGTCAGTTGCCAGTGGGGATAGTAAGCTTGCCAGACCTGGCGAATCAGTGGCCGCGGCAAGCGTAAATAGACCCCTAAGGGGTGGGGGCGGGGGTCGAGGTCCGGGGAAGAAAAGTCCCGGCTGCTGAGGCCGAAGAAGAGTGGCATGCTGAATCCTCCCAATATGTACTGGGGGACAGGCCTTCCTTAAGGGTCAAGATGAGAAGTTAAGGTCTGTCCCCAGGTCTGTCCCCGCCATCATTTTGCGGAAGTCGTCGCCGGAGATGCGTTCCTCAGCCATCAACACTTCGGCGATGGCAATCAAGGCAGAGTGCTGTTGCCGGAGGATCTCGATGACTTGGTCAACGCTCTCCTGAATGAGCCGGCGGGTGGTCTCGGTCAGTTCCTGCTTGGTCAGGTTATCAATATTGATTATGCCCAGGGGAGAGAGTCCGTGGGCAATGATGTTTTCGCAAATTGCCACAGCCCGCTGATAGTCGTTGGCGGCGCCGGTACTGCGCTCTCCAAAGATCAGATCCTCTGCTGCTCCACCGGCCAGGAGCACTCCCAATTGTTTGTCCAGGTATGACTGGGTTTGCAGCACCGGACTGGAGCTCTCCTTCTGGCGGATGAATCCCAGGGTCTTGGCCCTGGGCATCACCGTCACCGTGGATACCGAACCGGGGAAGAAATGTTCGCTGACCAGGGCATGGCCACACTCGTGGACGGCAACCCTGTACTTTTCCTCCCGGGAGAGCAGGCCGTCCTTGGTGTTGCCCAACTGCACCTTGTCAATGGAGTCCAAAAAATCGGCCTGGCGCAATAAGTGATCCTTGCGGCGCATGGCCAAGATGGCTGCCTCATTGACCAGGCTGGCCAGATGGGCACCGGAGAAACCATAGGTCTGCTGGGCAACCTCAGCCAAATCCACATCTTCGGCCAGTGGCTTGCCCCGGGCATGGATTTTCAAAATCTCCAACCGTCCCTCCACATCGGGCAAGCCCATTTCCACAATCCTGTCGAATCGGCCCGGGCGCAGGAGGGCGTCGTCCAGCAGATCGGCCCGGTTGGTTGCCCCCAATACAAACAGTTTAACATCTTTTTGGTCTTCGATGCCATCCAATTCCACCAAGAGCTGGTTCAGGGTCTGGTCATACTCCATATGGCTTTCCACCTTGCCCCGCTTGGCGCCGATGACGTCCATCTCATCGATAAAAATGACGGCAGAATCCTTTTTTTGCCGTTTGGCCAGCTTTCTTGCCTTGGTAAATAGTTCCCGCACCCGCTTGGCGCCGACGCCGGCGTACATCTCGATAAATTCGCTGCCCACAGCAGAGACGAAGACAGAGTCGGTAAAATTGGCGGCAGCCCGGGCCATCAGGGTCTTGCCCGTCCCTGGCGGGCCCTGGAGGAGGATTCCCCCCATGGCCTTGACCCCCAAGGGGTTATCGAAAGACTGCTGAAGCAAGGACAAGGCCTCCATCAGCTCTTCCTTGGCGTCTTTCTGCCCGCCGACGCTCTCGAAACTGAGTTCAGAAATATATGGTTCCTTGCCAGGGCCTTTTCCGTATATCCCCAAGCGCCCGAAAATCTCAAAGCGCTGAAGCAAGATGACGGCCAAAATTGAACCCAAGAGAATTGGCATCACATTTACGCCATTATAGACCAAAATTGCCATCAGAGCCACGTACAGCGCAGCAGCAAATTCAATCATGGCGCCATCACCCCCTCCACAGGGCGGAGGGCAATATAGCTGTGCCCAGCATCAGCTATTTCTGCAATCAGCATCTCCTGCCAGAGGAGCATCTCCGCCTTATATCCGTGCTCAGTAGCCAGTTCCCTTAATAAACAACTGGCCTGGTAGTACTCCTTTGTTGCAACTGCCTGGGCCAAGATGATATCCACTTCCTGGGCGAGCCCTGCATTTACAGGTCCCTTACCTTCCCTGGAAATCTTCAATTCCCTGTTCTTGATCGCCTTGGCCACCATCCCATCGCTGCCGGGAAAGACTTCGGCCAGGGCTTGTCCTTCATCGAGTTTAATAACCAGGGTATTGCCTTCCAGCTCGATATCAGCAGCGACTGAGTCCAAGGCAGACAGATGGCGGGTGGTGGCTGATTGTGTCCAGAAATGACTTATCAGCAGCCCTGCTGCGGTCAGTACAACTGCCAGGGGTATAAAGATTTTCCAGCGCAGCATGTATTCCCTCCTCTGTCTTGGTTTACATAAAAAATTATACCACAGTCCCGGTTCCCTTTACATGACAAAAAAAGGATAGCTCAAGGCTATCACTTCTTGAAAATCACGTTTTTATTTTTTATAAAGTAGTCGGCGCCGGAAACCAAGGTGAGGACGATGGCGATGACCAAGCTCGCCTTGGCAATGATCTCCATAGGCAGGAAGCCCAGGACATAGTGAAGCCAGGAATACCCTTTTTCCAGACCGGCATAGAGGGTCAGGGAGGTAATAGCAACGATCTGGGAAAGGGTCTTTAGCTTGCCCAGCTTACTGGCGGCAATGACATGCCCCTCGTTGGCGGCGATAACCCGTAGACCTGTAACGGCAAACTCCCTACTGATGATAATAAACACTTCCAGTGGACCGATTTGACGCATCCAGGCCAGGGTCACCAAGGCAGCGGACACCAGGAGCTTGTCGGCAAGGGGGTCCAAAAATTTCCCCACCGTCGTGACGGTTTTGCTCTTGCGGGCAATATACCCGTCCAGCCCATCGGTGCTGGCAGCAAGGACAAAGGTGAGAGCTGCCAAAAATTCTCCAAAGGGAATGCGGATAAGGATTATGGCGATGAAGAGCGGCGCAAGAAATATCCGGGCAATGGTAATCTTGTTAGCTGTACCTTCCATTAAATTGACACCCCCACCAAGTCGTAGCCTTTGAATCCGGTGCATCTAACCTTGACAAAATCTCCCGGCTTATGCCCATTGCAGGGAAACAGCACTGCACTGTCCACCTCGGGAGCCTCTCGATAACTGCGGGCGTAAGCCTGGCCGTCCGCAACGGTATCGACCAGCACCGTAAATTCTTTGCCAATTTGGGCTTTGTTTTTCTTCAAGACAATCTGTTGCTGGGTCTGCATCAACTCACGATAGCGCCGGGCTTTGACCCCGGCGGGAATCTGACCTTTCAGAGAGGCGGCTCTTGTTCCCTCCTCCCGGGAATAGATAAAGGCTCCCAACTGATCGAATTCGGCCCAGCGGACAAAATCCAGGAGGTGCTGAAAGTGCTCCTCGCTCTCGCCGGGATAGCCTACTATATAGGTCGTCCTCAGAGCGATACCGGGGAGGCGTTGCCGCAAAAATTCTATGAGCTCCTTGCCCCGCCATTTGCGATTGCGCCCCATACTGATGAGGATATCCGGGTGGCTGTGTTGCAGTGGTATATCCAGGTATTTACAGAGCTTGCTGGACTTGGCCATTGCCTTGACAAGCTCCTCATCGATGTGGTCCGGATAACAGTAGAGCAGGCGCAGCCAGCCTATCTCTTGAATCTGATCCAGTTCCCGGAGTAAGCCGGGCAATTGACTGTGCCCGGAGAAGTCCAGGCCATACTGGGACGTGTCCTGGGCAATCAGGACCAGCTCCTTTATCCCGCTCCGGGCCATCCGACGCGCCTCGTCCAGGATTTGCTCCTGGGGCTTGCTGCGCAACTTCCCCCGCAGCTGCGGAATAACACAATAGGAACACCAATTATTGCACCCTTCGGCTATTTTCAACCATCCGTAGGGAAAAGTGGAATACACCCTCCGGACTTCAGCCTTGCCATCATATTGCTCTGGTCGCCCCAAAAGGGATTTGCCGCTGGAAATCACTGTCAGGACCTTGTCCACATTGCCGGTGCCCAGGAAGGCGTCCACCTCGGGCAATTCCAGACGAAGCTGGTCATAATAGCGCTGGGACAGGCACCCTGTGACAATCAACTGGCGGCACCTGCCCATATCCTTGTATTGGGCCATGGCCAGAATTTGCTCAACTGATTCCTGGCGGGCTTTGTCGATAAACCCACAGGTATTGACTATGATGATCTCGGCATCTTGGGGCTGATGGGTTATCTCATACCCTGCCTCTACCAGCAAGCCCAGCATAGTTTCTGCATCGATTTGGTTTTTGGGACAGCCAAGATTGACCACCGCCACCTTGTCCATTACATGACCTCCACCAGTACTACTCGTTCTTTTCTGCTAATCTTATTTCCAAATTAAACCCCTTCTGCAAATCAGGAGTATCGATCTCTATGCCGTTTGCGACAACGGTGACGAATTTCGGAGCGCCAAATCTGATGCGGAGAACTGTGGCATTGTTCAGCTCTTCAACATGACCTGCCTTATAGGTGGCGGAGCTCAACCGCACTCCGTCGGCGGTAACCCGGGTCCAGCAGTTGCCGGTATAGGTCAGGACAACATTGAGAGAATCGGCGTTGTGAACCACATAGATGGCTTCGGAATCATCAGCCTGCACCTCTTCGATGCTGGCTTGGGGCTCCGGTTGCTCCAAGGGGTCCTCCTCTTCGGGGCCAGGCTCCTCCTGATTCTGGGGAGGATCCGGCGGCGCCGGGGGCTGAGGTTGAAGAAAGCTGTTTACGGCGGTGCGGATGAGAAGCCCCGCCACCACCACCAGGGACAGGATAAGGGCAATCCTCAGAAACGGGGCCAGGTTTATGCGAAATGGCCTGCGCTGGCGGCGCAGCCTCCTGGAAGCAGTGACGGGCACAACCTGACTGCCCTCATGTTCCCAAAGGCGGTACGCATCCAGACCTACCTCTTGGGCATAGCGGCGGATAAAGCCCTTGACATACACCGGAGGGCCGATTTTGTCAAATTGGCAGGATTCAAGGTACTCCAACTGACGCAGGGGTATCTTGGTCCTCTCCTGAATGTCCTCCAGACTGAGTTTTGCTTTATGGCGAGCCTCGACTAGTCGGCTGATAATTTCTTCCATCTATATTCACCTCAGCTCAGCTTATATCAAAGGCAGAAAAGGATTGAGTAACCAATTGATAGTCGATGACCTCGTCCTGGTTGCGCCGCAACTCCAGCCGATAATCCAGAATTTCCTTGTCCAGGTTAAATTCCCGCAAAAAGATATCGGGGTGTTCGATGATCTTGGGAGCCGGGTAAGAGAGAACGTCCAGAACCAGGTCCTTGTGCTCCTTGCCGCTCCGGACTCCAGATACGATGCCGTCGATGATATATACACAATCTGGTCCCTTTTCGTCATCCAACAGGGTGGTGCGCATAATTTGCCGCATCAGGGTGGATGAGACGATGACCCACTTCTTATTGGCATGGACGCAGGCGGCGATGGCGGCCTCGGTCTTGCCCACCCGGGGCATGCCCCTGACCCCGATAACCGGCCTTTGTCTGGAGAGGACCGCTCCCAAAAAATCCACCAACATTCCTAATTCTTCCCGGACAAAGCGAAAGGAATTGGGATGATCCGGATCCCGCTGGATGATTTTTCCATGTTTGAGATTGATGAGATCGATAAAATTAGGCCGACGGAGGGCCGTCAATTCGATATTTGAGGCTCGGTTGAGGGCGTTCTTGAGGGTGACCATCCGGGCGGCATCGCTGCATTTTAGCAACAATCCCCGCTTGCGGTTGGTGATGCCGTTAATCATTACTATATTTACTCCCATCAGGCCAAGGAAGGTGGCTACATCGCCCAAAAGTCCGGGCCGATCGTGATGAATTTCATATTCCATATACCATTCCATTGGCCTCACCCCATACCTGCTATTATAACAAACTTCTCCCGCAAATGCACCGTTTTTGACCGTCGCCAATATAGTAATGTAGATAAGGAGGTGTGATTTTGACTGGTGTGCGCTTATTTGCTGGCGCCAATACCGCCCAGGGATTTTACTCCTTCTATCCCCTTTTAGCTCGGGACGACCTCCAGCGGGTCTTTATCCTCAAGGGTGGACCGGGGACCGGCAAGTCTACCTTTATGGAAGAGATTGCCAAGAGCTTAGCCCCGGTCCGGGTGGACAGATTCCACTGTTCTGCCGATTCCAAATCCCTGGACGCCATCTACATCCCTGAGTGGGGAGTGACTGTAATCGACGGCACCCCTCCCCACGTCCTTGAACCCCGCCTCCCCGGCGCCGTCCAGGAAATTGTCGACTTGGGGCAGTGCTTTTCCAGCCAAGGACTGAGCCGACGCCGGGAAGAAATCCTGGAGTTGACTAATTCCAAAGGACAACAGTACCAATTGGCCTATCAGTGGCTGGCCCTGGCAGCAGCCCAAACCGACATTATTCAAACCCATAGAAAATCCGTTCCCCCTGAGCAGGTCAGTGCCGATGCCCAGGCAATTGCCCGCTTTTTGCCCCGGGAAGCGCAGGGCCAGGACATCAAGGCCTTTGCCGACGCCATCACGGGAACCGGCATTTTCAGCTTCCTGCCCCAACTGATTGAAGATACCCCTGTGAGTATAGGCTTGGTGGGAAGCAATCGGAACTATAATAGTCAAGTGCTGCAATCGATCAGGACCATATTGTCTCAACGCAAGCTCCCTGCAACTTATCTGTACTCTCCCCTGCAACCCCAGTACCTGGAACACATCTACATTCCCGGAAGCTTTGGGCTCTACTCCCTCCCCCGCCTCCATGAGCAGTTCCGGCTCAGCGCCTGGTATGGTCCCCCGGAGCCTCCCGAATCGGACCTGGAAGGTGAAGTGGACCGTTCCCTCCAGCGCGCAATTGCCGCCCTCTCCCGGGCTCGGGAGCTTCACGCCGAATTGGAAAAGATCTACACTAGCCAGGTGGACTTCACCTGTGTGGAAAAACTAAGAGAAATGGTTCTCACAAAAATTGCCCGCATGAAACCCCGGTCGCTATGACCGGGGTTATCGGTTCAGTTATCAAGAGTAGAGAGGATTTCTTCCAACTGACCGGGACTGACCAGGATTTTCCTGGCCTTGCTGCCTTCAAAGCCGCCCACCACTCCCAGCTGTTCCATATCGTCAATGAGTCGGGCAGCCCGGTTATAGCCGATGCGCAGGCGACGTTGGAGAAAAGATATCGAGGCCTGTCCGCTCTCGACAACCATCCTGGCGGCCTCGGGCAGCAGTTCGTCCATCTCCAGCGGTTGACTTTCATCATCAACAGCGCTCACATCCATAAAGTCGGTGCGCAACACCGGCACGGCCTGACCCAGGACATGGGCCACGACCTTCTCCACTTCTTCGTCGGAAATAAATGCGCTCTGCAGGCGCCGGGGTTTGGCTGCGCCCACCGGGTGATAGAGCATATCCCCGCGGCCCAACAGTTTTTCGGCGCCGCCCATATCGAGAATGGTGCGGGAGTCGGCCTGAGAAGAAACGGCAAAGGCAATCCGGGTGGTGATATTGGCCTTGATCAAACCGGTAATCACATCTACCGAGGGCCGCTGGGTAGCGACAATCAGGTGAATCCCCGCTGCTCTGGATTTTTGGGCAATCCTGCAGATGGCATCCTCGACCTCGGCAGCGGCGGTCATCATCAGGTCGGCCAGCTCATCGATGACCACGATGATGTAAGGAAGCGGTTTCTCGCCCCTCTCCTCGGCCAGTTCATTGTAGCGAATCACATCCCTGGCACCCAGGGTGGCAAAGAGCTGGTAACGCTGCTCCATCTCCTTGACGATGTTCTTGAGCCCCTGGGCGGCCATGCGGGGGTCGGTGACCACGGGGCAGAGCAGGTGGGGCAAACCGTTGTAGACATTGAGCTCAACCACCTTGGGGTCGATGAGCAGAAATTTCAGCTCATTGGGTTTGGCCTTGTAGAGGAGGCTGATGATGATGGAGTTCAGACAGACGGATTTACCTGAGCCTGTTGCGCCGGCGATGAGCAGATGGGGTATCTCCATCAAATCGGCAATGACGGGTTCGCCGGCTATATCCTTGCCCAGGGCGATGGCCAGGCGCGAGGGATTGGCCAAGAATTCTTCGGTCTCCATGACCTCCCGGAGATAAACGGTGGCCTTGGCCTTGTTGGCTATTTCCAGGCCGATGGCCGACTTGCCGGGAATAGGCGCCTCAATTCTCACCCCGGTAGCGGCGAGGCTCAGGGCCAGGTCGTCGGCAAGGTTGACAATCCGACTTACCTTGACGCCGGCGGCGGGCTGAATTTCAAAGCGGGTGATGGTTGGCCCCCGGTGAACATTGATGACCTTGGCCTCTATGCCAAAGCTGGCCAGGGTCTCTTCCAGAACATCGGCCTGGGAGACTAACTCGCGCCGGCCCTGGGGATCCTTGAGACGGATGGTCTTTTGGAGGAGACTCAGGGGCGGCAGTTGATAGGTTTCCGCCAATTCATCGGGATCATCTTCATCCATAACCATGATGGGCTCAGCGAACTCTTCCTGAACCGGTTCCGGAGCGGGGGGCGGCAGGGGCATTGTCCCCGGCGGCTCTTCCACCACGTCGATAACCGGGCCTTGATAATCGTGAATGGTAACCGGCGGTTCTTCCTGTTCAGGTTCGGCCTGGGTTGGCGATGGGCCCAGGGACTTGACCAAGCTGCCGATTCCGGCTGTGACGCGGGAAACCGCCTTGACCACAGCGGTGAAACCGATTTTGGCCGACTTGGCCAGCCATTGGACAAACTGGCGCAAGGATATGTTCATCACCAGGAACATGCCGATAAAGGTAAAGGACACCAGGACCACCACGCCGCCCACCAAGCCAAAGGCTTTGTACAGACCATAGGAGCCCAGGGCGCCGATGATGCCGCCGCCGGTTTCAGCCAGGGCCATTACCGCCTGCCAATCTGCCAGAGAATCTGTGGCGGCCATAATGTGCACAGCCACCAGCAGGCAGGTTATGATGATGCAGGCGCCGGCTGCCCGCTTGGCATAGAGCTCGGAATTGGGAAAGAACAGGATGCGAATTCCCCACAGGATCAAGAGAAAAGGGACAAAAAGTGCGTATTCGCCCGCAATGGTCAGTTGCAGTCTGTTGAGAAAATTGCCGATAACACCGGCATTCTCGGTGTAGAGCAAACTGGCGCCGGCCAGGATGGCCAGGGCAATGATGAGTAAACCCGTGACCTCACTATGGGGCTGCCGATCCCGGCGCCGGCGGCTTCGCGATCTAGCCATACCGACCCCTCCTAGAGTAAGATGATGACCAGGATTCCCACCAGCCAGCAGTAGATTGAAAAGTAACGCAGCTTGTTTTTGACCAGCAGGTTAATAAAGAAGCGGATGGCCAGGATCCCCGCCGCGGCAGCAGCGACGACTCCTACCAGGTAAAAGAACCAGTCGGTCTCTATCTGGTTGTTCCGCAACAAATCAAATACTTCCAGTAGTGTCGCCCCCAACACCGCCGGGACTGAAAGCAGGAAGGAATATTCGGCGGCAGTTTTTTTGTCCAGGTTTCGGTAGAGGGAACCGCTGATGGTGGAACCGGATCGGGATATGCCGGGAAAGATGGCCAATCCCTGAAAGGCGCCGATAATCAGGGCATCTAGGACTGTGGTCTGGCCAATGTCCTTCTTCCCCCCGGGCAGGATATCCGCCACCCAGAGGAGCAACCCGGTAATGAGCAGGGCGATGCCGACAAATAGCGTGCTGTCAAAGGCTTGTTTCACGTAATCCTGGAGCAGGAAGGCGATGACGGCGGTGGGAATGCTGCCCAGGATCAGGAGCAAGCCAAACCAACGGTCATCGCTGCTCTTAAACCTGGCCCACTCTTCCTTCCTGAACAGGGCAAGAAAGCCCTTAATTATTTCCAGGAGGCGGCGGCGAAAGACCCAAAAGACCGAAATCAGGGTCCCGAAGTGCAGGAAGACTTCAAAGGTCACGCCGGGCATCTCCACTCCCAGCAAGTGCTGGGAAAGAACCAGATGACCCGAGCTGCTGACGGGCAAAAATTCGGTAAGCCCCTGGATAAGGCCGATGATCAAAGCATTTATGTACTCACGCAAAGGTATCCCTCCTCGCCCTTGATAATATCACATGCCGATATAAAAAAACAGACCGGGTTAGGTCAGCTTGATGACCGTCCCCGGCTGGTATTCCGGGAGCAGGTAGGCATTGGTGTTTCCACAGATTACCCGCTCGATCTTAAAACCTCCCTCTGCATCCTGGCCCAGGAGGGTGATCCCGTTTTTTAAGACCACCTCCTTTAAGGACCTGGTCTCGGTCAAATCCTGCATTACAACATCGACATCATAGGGGGTGTACAGGACCATCTCAATTGACCTGGGGGGCCATCATGGAATTGAGCTTTTCAATGGCCAGTCCCATGCCGCCGACGGCGTCAATCAGGCCCTTCTTGACGGCATCCTTGCCCACCAGGACGGTGCCGATGTCCCGGGCCAGTTCACCGGTCCGGAACATCAGTTCCCGAAAGCTCTCCTTGCTGATCCTGGCATTGCGGCAGACAAAGTCCACCACCCGATCCTGCATCTTGTCCAGGTACTCATAGGTCTGGGGCACGCCGATGACCAGACCGGTAAGGCGGATGGGATGAATGGTCATGGTGGCGGTCTCGGCAATGATCGAATAATCGGTGGCAACGGCAATGGGAACCCCGATGCTGTGCCCGCCCCCCAGAACCAGGGAGACGGTTGGCTTGCTCAAGGACCTGATCATCTCGGCAATGGCCAGGCCCGCTTCCACATCCCCGCCCACAGTGTTGAGGATGACCAGGAGGCCTTTTATGGAATCATTTTGTTCCACCGCGGCCAACTGGGGGATGATGTGCTCATACTTGGTTGTCTTGTTCTGAGGCGGCAGCACCACATGCCCCTCGATCTGGCCGATGATGTTGAGGATATGAATCTTGCTGGGCGCCGGCGCGGGCAGCTCCGATTGTCCCAGCTGCTGGATGTTCTCTAATTGTTGGCTCTGGGACCCCTGCTTTGTCACTCAATCACTCCCTGGTCAGTTTGCTCTAGTTTTCCCACCCGGCCGATAGATATGTAAAAAAAGCAAGAGCCGCTGTCGGCTCCTGCTCTTTAGATTTCCATGATGATGGGAATGATCATAGGGTTGCGGCGGGTCCGATCATAGAGGAACTTGCCCAGAACATCCCGAACTCCCGACTTAATCACCGACCATTCGCTCTTGGTTCCCTTCTCGGCCAGGTACTTGCGGGCGACCTCTTTGGCTTCGGCCATGAGATCTTCAGACTCCCGCACATAGACGAAGCCTCGGGACACGATATCCGGACCCGAGAGAACCTTGCCGCTGCCCTTTTCCAGAGCCAGAACCACCACCAAAATGCCGTCCTGGGATAGTTGCCTGCGGTCGCGCAGTACGATATTGCCAACATCGCCTATGCCCAGGCCATCCACCAGAACGGAGCCCGAAGGAACGGTGCCCACATGCTTGGCGCCGTCGGCGGACAGCTCCCAAAGTTCGCCAATCTTGAGGATGGGCGAGTTTTCCTCGGGAATCCCCATGGAAGCGGCCAACTTTTGAAAGCGAATGCACATGCGGTGTTCCCCATGGACGGGGAGGGCAAATTTCGGCTTGAGCAGGCTGAGAACCAACTTAATCTCTTCCTGGCTGGCGTGGCCGGAAACGTGGGTTCCCGAGACCGATTCGTAGATTACATCGGCGCCCAAGCGCAACAGATTATCCACTGTTCTGGAGACAAACTTCTCATTGCCGGGAATGGGATTGGCGGCAAATATTATGGTATCCCCGGGCACGATTTCCACCTGGCGGTGTTCACTCTTGGCCATCCGGCTCAGCCCGGACATGGGCTCGCCCTGGCTGCCGGTGGTCAAGAGGACTACTTTATGGGGCGGCAGGTTGTTGATCTCATCCAGGTCCACCAGGACGCCGTAGGTGTCCTTCAGATACCCCAGCTCCATGGCTATGTTGACCACATTGACCATGCTGCGGCCGTTGACGGCGACTTTGCGCCTATGTTTGGCTGCCGCGTTGATTACCTGTTGAATGCGGTGCACGTTGGAAGCAAAGGTAGCCAGGATAACCCGACTATCCGAAAGGCGCAGGACTTCGGAAATGGTTTCCCCCACGATGGTCTCGGACTGGGTGTAACCTTCCCGCTCGGCATTGGTAGAATCTATGAGGGCTGCTAGCACCCCTTCCTCTCCATACTGGGCCAGGCGGTAAAAGTCCATTACTTTTCCGTCCACCGGGGTGTGATCGATTTTAAAATCGCCGGAATGAACGATGAGACCGGCAGGAGTGCGCAAACAAATGCCCACCGCATCGGGAATACTGTGGTTAACCCTGAAAAACTCCGCCTCGATATTCTCGCTTACCCGCAGGCGCATGCCGGGGTGAATTTCCTTGAGATCGCAATCCGCCAACATACCCTTTTCCCTCAGTTTCCCCTCCAGCAGCCCCAGGGTGAGTTTGGTTCCGTACACCGGCTTTCGCAGCTGCTTGAGAATATAAGGTAATCCGCCGATATGGTCCTCATGACCATGGGTTAGCAAAATGGCAGAGACCTTGTCCTGATTCTCCACCAAGTAGCTGATATCGGGAATGACTATGTCGACGCCCAGCATATCTTCTTCGGGAAATTTTAAGCCCCCGTCTATAACAACGATTTCTTGCTCGTATTCAAAGGCGAACATATTTTTGCCGATTTCCCCCACGCCGCCCAGGGATACCAGCCTCACCTTTGCCTTGGCTTTATTTGCCGGGGCTTTTCTGCGAGTCCTTCTTCGATTGTTGCCATTAGCCAAATTGAAAAAACACCTCCTGTTATATTTTGCCCGACCGCAGTTAACAATTACGCCAATTATATCCCAAAACCCGGTACTTTACAAGTAAACCAGAAGGGAAGGACCTATAGCCCTTCCCTTCTATAGTTTTGGACCAGCTCTTTCAGCTTCAATCTGTTCTGTGGACTCATGGGTCCCAAGGGCAAACGGGGACCGCCCACCGGCCAACCCTGGATTTCCAGAGCGGCTTTGACGGGGACGGGATTGGTCTCAACAAAGAGCGCTTTAAACAGCGGGAACAGCCGCCGATGCACCGACCTGGCCCCGGCCCAGTCCCCTGCCTCGGCCAGAGCCAGCATTTGGGCCACTGCCCCAGGCACTACATTGGCCGCCACCGAGACAACCCCCCTAAAGCCCAGGGCCAAGGTGGGCAGGGTTAAACTGTCATTGCCACTGTAAAAGGCGATGTCTTCAAATTCCGCCGCCAGCATGCCTGCCTTTTCCATGTCGGGACTGGCTTCTTTGACAGCGGTAATCTTGGGGCAGGCCGCCAGGATTGCCCGGTAACCCTCGAGCCCTACATCCAATCCCGTTCGGGAAGGGACGTTGTACAGCATTATCGGCCGGCTGCTGGCCCTGTCTGCTGCCTGGAAATGTTGAACAAGGCCCGCGAGGTTGGGCTTATTATAATAAGGTGTTATGAGCATATAGCCGTCCAGGGGAATCGCTTCTGCCTGGCGGATGAGGTCGACGGTGGTGCGGGTGCAATTGCTGCCGACGCCGGCGATTACCTGGCCCCTGTCTCCAACTTCTTCTTTTACCCGGGCAAAGAGTTCCAGCTTCTCCTCCACCGTCAAGGTAGCCGCCTCACCGGTGGTCCCTGCCACCACTACACCGTGGCAGCTGTGGGCGATGATATCTCCAGCCAAACGGGCAGCCAGGGCGTAATCAACCTCTCCCTGCTTCATGGGGGTTACTATCGCCGCCAGGGCTCTCCCCCAATGGACACTCATTTCATCAACCTCCCTCAAAAAATACTGAATGCAGACAGTTGACTGCCTCCTCCAAATTGGCCTGAGGAATTAGCAAGGCAATCTGGGTGTAGGAATCTGCGGTGTGGTACACAGGAATCTTCCTTTCCGTCAAGGGCTTGTATATCCGGGTCATCACCCCAGAAATCCCCCTGATTCCCGAACCGATTAGGGATATTCTGCTGCACCGATCCCGCCGCAAGGACTCCGCGCCGCTTTCCCGGACGATTGCCTCTACAATATCGGCATCGGCTTCGGGAACTGTAAAGCTGTGAATCTCATCGGAAAGAAAGATCAAATCCAGACTGATACCCCGCTGGGCGAGGGTCTCCAACAAGGATGAAAGCTTTTCAGGCTCCATCTGCACTTTAAATTGTGTGATTCCCGCCATGTACGTTATGGCCCTGATGGTATCTCCCTCCCGGCGGGGAATACCGTGCTTGGGCCCGATTTCGGTGGGCGGACTCTCGCCGTTGGCCAGGGATGTGATAATCAGGCGGACATCGTCGGCCATGGCCCGCTCCACCGCCCGGGGGTGGATCACCCTGACTCCCTCCACCGCCATTTCCAGGATCTCCTGGTAATTCAGCTTATAGATGGGCAGGGCATTCTTGACCAACTTTGGATCCGCTGTTTTGACAGCGGGGACATCGGTGTAGATGGTCGCCTGATCCAGTTTCAGAGCCGCTGCCACGGCGACGGCGGTGATATCGCTGCCGCCCCGGCCCAGGGTGGTCAACTCGCCGTTTTCTGTATTGCCCTGAAACCCGCAGATTACCGGAACCATGCCGGAATCAACCACCTGGCGAATCCGCTTGGTTTCCACCGCCAGGATCTCGGCATTACCATAATTATTGTCAGTTATGATTCCTGCCTGGCTGCCCGTCAGCGTCATGGCCGGACAACCCAGCGCCTGCAGTTGCAGGGCCAGCAAGGTGGCCGATACCAGCTCGCCGCAGGCCATGAGCAAATCCAACTCCCTGGCCGCCGGTTTGGAAGAAATGGCGGCAGCCAAATCCAGAAAAGTATCGGTGGAGTAGGGGTCTCCCCGCCGCCCCATGGCCGAGACCACCACCACCGGCCGATAGCCCTTCTGATATTCGCGATAGATATTTTCTGCGCAGCTCCGCAAACGCTGGGGGTCTTTGAGAGATGTGCCTCCGTACTTATGCACCACCATCCCCATCATTGCACCCAAACCTCGGCAATGCTCAGGGCGTTGTGAGCGGCCCCTTTGCGCAAATTATCCGCCGCAATCCAAAGGGAAAAGGATCTGGACAAGTGCTGGGTATTTGCCCTGATCCTGCCCACATATACCTGATTGGTGTGCTGGACCATCACCGGCTGGAGGAACTCCTGGCCCAATTCATCATCGACCAGGCGAATATTGGCAGCCTCCCTCAGATTTTCCCGGATCTCCTCACAGGTCGTCTGATAACAAGTCCGGAAACTCACAGCCTGGCAATGTCCCCGAAACACGCCCACCCGGGCGGCGGTAACAGTCATGGGCAGACAGGGGCAGTTCAGCACCTTTCTGGTCTCTTCAATTATCTTCAGCTCTTCCTGACAATGCCCCTCATCGGTGCAAGGTCCGATTTGGGGTATGACGTTGAAGAGAAATTGGTTGGAATTGAAGCGGACTGCTTCCGCCAGCTCCCTCTCCAGCTGTTCCAGCGCTCGCTGTCCAGCGCCGGACACCGACTGGTACGTGCTGAGATGCACTTCCTCCAAGCCAAATTTCCTGTGGATGGGCGCCAGGACCACCGCCAATTGGGCCACACAGCAATTGGGATTGGCCACAATCCTGGGGCCGGTTCGCAACAAATCTCCATTGACTTCGGGTACAACTATCGGCACTTCTGCCAGCATCCTGAAGGCGCTGCTGTTGTCGATACACATCACTCCCCGGGCAGCGGCCACAGGGACCCACCTGCGACTGACATCGCCGGAGACGCAAAAAAAGCACAGGTCCATTCCCGCAAAGAATTCCTCATTCAGTTCAATGATTGCTTGCTCCCCTAAATGGGTAGACACCCTTTTTCCGACTGATCCGGGAGATGCGGAAAGTCTCATTTCCTTGACCTCAATTGTGCTCTCAGCCAGGAGCATCAGGAGTTCCCGGCCGACTATGCCGGTTGCGCCAACGATTCCTACCCGCACCTCTCTCAACCTACCTCAATAAAATGGGCTGTATTTGCTTTCCAGCCAGGGCGGCCTCGATGGCAGCCTCCAGTTGCGCCAAGTCGCTGACCAGAGACCGGGGCTTGCCCAGGGGATCGTCCTGACCAAAGGGAACGAAGAAGACGTTTTTCTTGTCCAGGAGAATCCCGATATTGCGGGCGCTGCCCGCCAGGCCGTCGTTGGTGGCCAGGGCAAGGACCACCGGCCTTTCGTTGCGAAGCTGGGCCTTGACCGCCATGGTCACGGCGGTGTCGGTAACGGCATTGGCAATCTTCGCCAAGGTATTGCCGGTGGCGGGAGCCACCACCACAACATCCAGGTTTAGCTTAGGCCCCACCGGCTCGGCGGCGGCAATGCTATCCAGCACCGGATTGCCGGTTATCGCTGCAAACTTGGCCAGCCAATCCTCGGCCCGGCCAAAGCGGGTATCTGTGCCGGCCACATTGGCAGAGACAATGGGAAAAACAGAATTTCCCTTCTCCACCAGCCGCTCCATGGGTTCAATTATCTTTTCCAGGGTACAGTGAGACCCTGTAATTGCAAAGCCAATCCGCTTGTCTCTCAATCTCCTCTACCTCCTGATAACACCGAATTCCTGGAGAAGTCGGGGATAAACCCGGGATAAAATCCTGCCTGCGGTGAGGGGCGCCACCTTTCCCGGCAGCCCGTGGGCTAAAACTGCTTTAATCTCAAACTCGGCGGCACTGTCGAAATCGGTGCCCCCTCTACCAGAAGCGATATCGACGATAATTTTACAATTGACTGCCCGCTCCAGTACCGGACGGGGCAAGACCATAGCGCCGGGCACAGTGTTAAAGATGAACTCCATATCCTCAACCCGGTCCTGCAGATCCTGGACATGACAGTACTCAAACCCCATCTCATGAGCTCTGGCGAAATCCCCCGCTTTCCTGGCGGCAATGGTTACCCTGGCCCCAATTCCCTTGAGCATCCTGGCCAGGCTGAAACCACAGCGGCCGAAGCCTACGACCAGGGAATTGCTACCGTGGATGGTCACATCTGTCTGCTCCATGGCAATGGCGATGGCCCCTTCGGCGGTGGGAATGGAGTTGAGAATGGCCAGCTCATCATCTTCCGCCACTTCTACCAAGCGCACCGAAGCGCTCAATTCCCGCATGCGCTCCCGGGCCCAGCCGATGAACACCGGCAGCCCCGGAGGCAGGGCGGCGAAAAAGCGCTCTGCCACCTGGGGAGGGCTATCGCTGAAGGGACAATTGGGGGTGAGATCTTCCCTTACCCCGGCCAGAGGCATGATCACTGCTTGAGCATCGGCGATGGCCTCCAGAGGATCGAGATAATTGGGGCCGGGAAGTTGCCCATGCTTTTCAAAGCCGCTGAAACTAACTGAGAAACCCTGGCTTGCCAGGTACTCTGCCAGGTAAAGCTCCCTCCTGTCTCCACCAATTATTGCGATTTTTATTTGACCCACCACTATTCCTCCTTTTATCCTTCCTTAACACAATATGCATAAGAAACGGGCAGCGGTCCTGTTTTCCCGCTACCCGTAGCACTTAATGCATCTCGATTTCCCGGCCTCCGGTTCGGTCCATGATCTTCATGGCTTCCAGGGCCCGGTCCTCGTCGGTCTTGATGATGGCCAGAACCTTGCCCTGCTCCAGATGCCGCTCGTACTCCCGGCTCCTCTCTTCGGGGATGCCGTAGTCGATGAGGCCGCCGGCAATGCCACCGGTGAGGGCGCCGGTCAGCACCCCAGCCAGGGGGCCTGCGGCGATGATGGGGCCGAAACCGGGGATTAATAGGGCGCCGGCGCCCATGGCCAAACCGGCCAATCCGCCCAGGGCGCCGCCGGTCATGGTGCCGTCGCTGAGATTCTGATCGTCATAGCTCATCTCTCCCTGGGAGCTCTGATGGCCGCGACTTTCCTCATCCCGGGCCAGTATCGAAATCTCGTTATCGCCAAATCCCTTTTCCCGCAATGCCCGGACACTTCTCTCGGCATCATCCCGGGAATTGTAATAAGCAACTACGGTTTTTTCCACTGAGCTAACCTCCTTATGGTGCTAAGGTTATTATACCCAGCGGAATATTTGCTATTAGCCCTTTTCCCCGCCGACGATTATGGTATCAATTCCTATGCGGATAATCGAGCTCCAAGGAATGACCTGCACCGGCGTAGCGCTAAAAAACAGACTTACCAGCCCTCCGCGTCCTGCCAGAATCACCTCCAGGATCTTCCCGGTAGCCGGGTCGATTCTCAAATCACAATCGGCGAAGGCGCCCAAACAGCGGCCGGTATTGTAATCGATGAGCTCCTTGGAGGCGATATCGGAAAAGCGCATGTATTCCATGCTCATTTCCCCAGCCACAGGCTGCTGTACTTTTGCGGCCAATAACAGGGATCCAGCAATTCGGTAACGGTGACGGGCCGGTACCCTTGCTCCCGGAGGGCAGCGAGGATGCGCCTGAGGGCGCCGGGGGTCTGCTCGGTGGGATGCATCAGGACGATAGCGCCGTTATGCAAATTATTTACTATCCGTTCTACTATAGCATCTTCCCCAGGCAGTGTCCAATCCACGGTGTCCAGGGACCAGAGCACCGTGTGCAGGCCCAGCTCAGCAGCAGCCGAGTAGATTTTTTCTACCTTCTCGCCATAGGGGGGGCTGAACCACTTAATCTCAAAACCGGTTAAACCGGCCACAATTTCATTGGTCTTGGTTATCTCATCCTTTATCGCTTCCGGACTCAAATCCTGCATATGCGGGTCTGAATAACCGTGATTGCCCAGGTCGTGGCCCAGGTCGAGGATGCGCTGAACCAACTGGGGGTTGGCCTCGGCCCAGCGGCCCACCAAAAAGAAGCTGGCGGCCGCCTTCTCCTGGGCCAAAATGTCCAGGATCTCCTCCAGGTATTCATTGCCCCAGGATACGTTAACCACCAAACTGACTTGCCGCTTCAGGGGATTGCCCTGATAAATGGGGAGCTCCATAAAGTCCGCCAATCGCTTCTCTGCAGGCACATCCCGCCAGACCGGGATGATATTTGCCCCTTTGCGGGCAGATCGGATTTTTTCCACTGTGCCGACAATATCAATTTCAAATCCATGAATATCCGGGACTACCGCTTTATTGACCTCATCGTACTGGGCGGGTACCGGCGGCTGTTTGAGGCTCTCGGTCAGTCCCGCCACCTGTCCCTCCAGATCCGGGGCTTTGGGGTCCAGGACATGACCCATCAGGATGACCTCTTTCTTGCCCCAGGGGAAAAAGGCCTGAGCAGAGTGTCTCCAGAAATAGGCAATTGTCAGCAACGCAAAACAGGCCAGCAGGCAGAGGAGAGCCGTGCGGGCCTTGATAACCAGAAAAAATCGCATGAGTCCATCCCTCCCCTCTATAATTACATTGGGGACGGGAAAGATATGTCACAAACACTAAAAAAAGCATCCGGTAGATGCTTTTTTTTAATGCTGGCGCTTGGATTTGTGGCTCTTTTCGGCGCCTGCTTCTTCAGGCTCCGGAGGCAATAACACTTTGTGGGAAAGCTTTACCCTGCCCTTCTCGTCGATGTCGATGACCTTGACTTCGATCTTGTCGCCGACTTTGACCACATCCTCGGTCTTGGCCACCCGCTTGCGGTCCAATTGGGAAATGTGAACCAGACCGTCCTTGCCCGGCAACAGTTCGACGAAGGCGCCGTAGCTCTCCACCCGGACCACGGTACCCATGTAGACTTCGCCAATTTCCACTTCCTTGACCAGGTCATCGATGATGGACTTGGCTTTGGCGGATGCTTCTCCGTCTGGGGAGGCGATGTAAATGGTGCCGTCGGCCTCGATATCGATCTTAACTCCGGTCTCGTCGATGATCTTGTTGACCATCTTGCCGCCCGGTCCGATGACATCCCGAATTTTGTCCACGGGAATTTTCATGACCAGAATCCTGGGGGCATAGGGAGACAGCTCGGGGCGAGGCTGGGCGATGGCCGCATCCATCCTGTCGAGAATAAAATTGTAGCCTGCCACAGCCTGGTCCAGGGCCTTGGCCAGAATTTCCCGGTTCAGCCCGTGGACCTTGATGTCCATCTGCAGAGCGTTGATTCCCTTGCGGGTTCCGGCGACCTTAAAGTCCATGTCGCCCAGGAAGTCCTCCATGCCCTGGATATCGGTGAGGATGGCATAGCGCTCTCCCTCTTTGATTAGACCCATGGCGATACCGCCCACCGCTGCCTTGATGGGCACACCGGCGTCCATTAGGGACATGGAGGCAGCGCAGACGCTGGCCATGGAAGATGAGCCGTTGGATTCCAGAACCTCCGAAACCAGGCGAATGGTATAGGGAAAGTCCTCTTCGCAGGGGATCATGGGTTCCAAGGCGCGTTCGGCCAAGGCGCCGTGCCCAATCTCTCGGCGGCCAGGGCCCCGCATGAATCCAGGTTCACCGACACAGTAGGGCGGGAAATTGTAATGATGCATGAAGCGCTTGGACTCTTCGAGGGTCAAGCCGTCCAGAATCTGGACATCTCCGGGAACCCCCAGGGTACAAGCGTTGAACACCTGGGTCTGTCCTCTGGTGAACAGGGCTGAACCATGAAGTCGGGGCATTATGCCCGCTTCACAGGTGACAGGCCGTATTTCCGTTGCTTTCCGGCCATCGGGACGAAAATCTTCCTCGAGAATACGGGTTCGCACCAACTGCTTCAAGAGTTCATAAAAAGCTTCCTTAGCATGGCCAAGAGATTCGGGAGCTTCTTCAAACTGCGCCAGCCACTCGCTGCGGATCTCATCAATCCTGGCCTCCCGGGCAAGTTTTTCGACAATTCCCAGGGCCTCGTTCAGCCTCTTGGTGGCGAATTCCCTGACAGCTTCTTCAATCTCAGGCGGAACAACGCTGAGCTCGACCTGCATCTTCTCTTTGCCAATTTGAGCGACTATTTCTTCCTGGAAGGCGACGAGCTTCTTAATCTCTTCATGGGCCAGCATCAGGGCGTCAATGATGATTTCTTTGCTGATTTCCTTGGAACCCGATTCTACCATCATGATGGCCTCCCGGGTCCCCGCCACCACCAGGTGCAGCTGACTGCGGTCTCTCTCCTCTATGTTGGGATTGAGGACCAGCTTGCCGTCCACATATCCTACCATGACAGCGGCAACGGGTCCGGCAAAGGGAATGTCGGAAATGGAGAGGGCAATGGAAGCGCCGTTGATGGCGGCTATTTCCGGCGGGTTGTCCTGTTCCATGGACATAACCGTTGCCACGACGTGAACTGCATTGCGGAAGCCCTTGGGGAAAAGCGGCCTCAGAGGCCGGTCGGTGAGCCGGGCGGCCAATACTGCCTTCTCCGTCGGCCTGCCTTCCCGCTTGATAAAGCCCCCGGGTATCTTGCCGACGGAATACATCCTCTCTTCGTAGTCCACCGTCAGGGGAAAGAAGTCAATTCCTTCCCGGGGCTCTTTCGAAGCTGTGGCGGTGACCAACAAGACAGTATCGCCGTATCGCACCAAGACAGAACCATTGGCCTGCTTGGCATATTTCTGGGTTTCCACAATTAGGTTTCTACCCGACATATTATAACTAAATTGCAAATGGCATCCTCCTTTCACAGGCATTTATTTAAATAAAAGCGGGAGGCCCCGCTTTTATTTGCGCAAATTAAGTTTTTCCAAAATGGTGCGGTAGCGGTTGATGTCGGTTTCTCTGAGATAGTCCAACAGCCGCCGCCTGCGACCGACCATTTTCATGAGCCCGCGCCGGGAGTGGTGGTCCTTCTTGTGCTCTTTGAGATGCAGGGTCAGGTGGTTGATGCGATTGGTCAAAAGGGCAATCTGCACCTCGGGAGAACCGGTATCCTTTTCATTCAACCTGAATTGCTCGATGATTTCGTTTTTCTGTTCCCGTGCCATGGTCATGATCTTCACCTCCTTATATTGACAAACGCCATAAGCCCAGAAAGCCGTCGGAGTAGTCGGCAATCAGAGCAGATGGTTAAATCCTTTGTAATTTTAGCACATCGCCTTCGCTAAGTAAAGCTATTGCCAGTTCTAAATCCCGGTTGACCTGGGCCTGGAGCCCGGCAGGGTCAGAAAACTGCTTTTCATCCCGAAGCTTGGCGTAGAAAGTTACTTCCAGCAATTTCCCGTACAGATCCCCCTGGTATTCCAGGACATGCACCTCCAAAGAAACCCGGTTATCGGGGAAGGTAGGATGCCTGCCGATATTGGCGACGCCCCAGTGCCTCTTGCCCTCCACAAGGATTCCTACCAAATATACTCCCCAGGCAGGCAAAGCGGCAGCCCGATGGGGATAGATATTGGCAGTGGGGAAGCCCAATTTTCGGCCCCGACCTGCGCCCGCCTCCACCCTGCCCCGCAGGGAATAGAAGCGGCCCATAAATTTGGCGGCCATTTCCACCTGCCCCCGGGCCAGGAACCGGCGCACGGCAGTGCTGCTGATGACCTCCTCAGCCCAGGTTACCGGGGGCACGATGGTACAACCCACTCCGAAGTTACCGGCAAGCCGGCGCAGGAGCTCGGGATTTCCCGAGCCTGCCTTGCCGAAGGAATAATCATAGCCCACCACCACATGGCGGCAATTCAGGGCGCCCAGAAGTATTTCTTCGACAAAATAGACGGGATCGGTTGCCGCAAATTCTCTGGTAAAGGGTTGGACCAACAAGAAGTCGACGCCCGCATCCCTGAGAAGAGCGGATTTCCTGTCCAGGGGCGTGAGGACGGCCAGATCGGCGGAAAACAACTGGCGGGGATGAGGTTGAAAGGTAAAGACCAGGGCGCTGAGCCCTGAGTTTCGGGCATGGGAAAGGGTCTCGGCGACAATTCGCTGATGCCCCAGATGAAAGCCGTCAAAATTGCCCAGGGTTACCACTGTTCCCTGGTCCGCAGGCACTTTTTTGTAGTCAAAGAAGATCTCCACTTACATTACTCCTGTGCTAAGACTTTGGTAGGTTTAATCAGTCCCGATTCAACCCGGGCAATGCCCAATAACCTGGCGTCGCTAAACACGGCGACCTCCCCCCGGAGGGAGCTGTTCGGGATTGGCCGCCCATGCAGGAAGCGGGCGGCGTCCCGTTGCCCCAGGTCCAGGCGCGGTAAGGAAGCAACGGCAACGGACATATCCAGCAAAAAGGGCCGGTAGTCCCTTTCCAAATCGGCAAAACTGGCAGCCTGGGTCAAACTCACTTGCGAGAGCTGGGTCCGAACCAGACCGGAGAGGTGGGCGGGAAGCCCCAAAGCCCGGCCTATATCCACGGCCAGACTGCGGATATATGTACCCTTGCTGCAGACGATATCCAGGGTCAGCACCGGGTTGGCCGGGGAAATGTCCATGCTCTCCCCCACAATTTTCAGCGAGTGGATGAACACTTCCCGCAAGGGCATTTCCGGATTAAGGCCCCGGCGAAAGAGGGTATAGGCCCTTTGGCCGTCAATTTTCAGGGCTGAAGCCTGGGGAGGCCTTTGGCGGATCCGGCCCAGAAACCCCTGAAGCGCGGCTTCAACCTCCGCGGCAGGAAGGTAGAAATCCTCCACCCCGTCGATGAGCCGTCCCTCCCGGTCTCCTGTATCGGTGGCCTGGCCGAAGGCAATCTCTGCCCGATAACCCTTGTCGCCATTGAGAAAGTATTCGCTGAGCCTGGTGGCCTTGCCCAGGGCGATCAAGAGCAAGCCCGAGGCGGCAGGGTCCAGGGTCCCGGTATGGCCAGCCTTTTTGCAGCCGAGAATCTTCTTGACCCGGGATACGGCTTGCTGAGAACTGATGCCGACAGGTTTGTTGAGGGGAATGAAGCCGTTCAAGGAGACAACCCCGCCTCCAACCGGGCCAGCACCTGCTGCCGGGCCTGGGCCAGGCTCATATTCAGGGTAACGCCGGCGGCGTTGTGATGGCCGCCTCCCCCCAATTCCCGGGCAACCGCCGCAACGTTGACGTGCTCTTTGGAGCGCAGCGAAACCTTGACGGTGTTTTCCCCGACTTCTTTAAAGATTACCGAGACCAGGACTCCTCTGAGGCTGCGGGGATAATCGCTGAGCTCATCCAATTCCCACTCGCACACCCGGTGTTTGCCCATCAGTTCCCTGTCCAGACTAATGCTGGCCACCAAGCCGTTGTGGGTGATTTCCATGCCGGCCAAAACCTCGGCCAGCAAGGAATAGTATTCCCGGCTACGATTCTGGTAAATCTCGTTGAACACCCTCTGGGGCCGGGCGCCGGATTTTACCAGTTCTGCCGCAGCCGCCAAGGCATCGGCGCTGGTGTTGCTGTAGCTGAAGCGGCCTGTATCGGTGTACACGGCAGTGTATAGAGCTTCGGCAGCTGGGGGCGGGCAAGGGCTGCCTGCGAACATGGCAAGGAGAATCTGGCCCACCGCCGCCGCCTGGCAATCGACATAGTTGTAGTCGCCAAACATATCATTGTTGAGGTGGTGATCGATATTGATGATTCTGGCCGCCCCCTCCAAACTCTGCCCGGTCTCTCTCAGACGCCGCAAATCACCGCAATCCAAGACCACCGCCGTCCCGCCCGCGATATCCACCGGGGGAGACAGCACCTCTGCTCCGGACAGTAAAAATTCATAGGACCGGGGAAGAGGCGGGGGCAAGACGGGGACGGCCTGCACCCCTGCCGACCTGAGCAGATGGTAGAGGCCCATGGTGGAGCCTATGCTGTCTCCGTCGGGATAGGGATGGGAAAAGATGTAGACCCGGTCCCGACAGGAGAGGAGCAATTCCTTGATCTCTTTCAGATCGCTGTTACTCCTCATGGGGAGCACCCTCTTTGATTTTTTTAAGCAGGGCATCAATTTCTGCATGGTGCTCCAAAGCCCTGTCCTGGACAAAGCGGAGCTCGGGAATATGCCGGAGGCGGATTCGCGAGCCCAGCTCGGTGCGGATGTGGCCGGCCGCGTGGGCCAATGCCTGCATCGTCTCCTCCTGCTCTTGGGAACTGCCCAAAACGCTGACGCTGATGGTGCAGTAATGCAGATCCTTACTGGCTTTTACCGCTGTGACGGTGGTAAAACCCACCCGGGGATCCTTGAGCTTGGAGATGATGTCGCTGACTTCCTCTTTGATGACCTCGGCCATTTTACGGACGCGGGTCTGGCTCATTTACTTTTCCTCCACCATAACATAGGCTTCAATATGATCGCCCTCTTTAATATCGTTATAGTTTTCAAACATAATCCCGCATTCGTAGCCGCTGCTCACTTCCCGGACATCCTCTTTAAAGCGCTTTAATGAAGCCAATCTGCCCTCGTGGATGATGACCCCGTCGCGGAGCAAACGGCCATTGGCCCGGCTGGTAACCTTGCCGTCGATGATATAACAGCCGGCGATGGTCCCCAGCTTGGAATGGCGAAAGATATTGCGGACTTCGGCGCGCCCGATGACAGCTTCCCGGAATTCTGGCTCCAGAAGCCCCTCCAAGGCGCGCTTGACATCGTCGATGACGTCATAGATGACCCGGTACAGTCGGATTTCTACCTTCTCTTCATCGGCAAGCTTTTGGGCGTTGGCATCGGGCCGGACATTGAAGCCGATGATAATCGCCCCCGAAGCTGAAGCCAGCATGACGTCGGAGAGGTTAATTGCGCCGACGCCGTCGTGGATGATATTGACCTTGATGTCTTCAACATTGATCTTGCCCAGGGATTGTTTCAGAGCCTCGGTGGTTCCATGGACATCGCTCTTGAGGACCAGGTTCAGTTCTCTGATCTGGGCGTTTTCCATCTGCTTATAGATGTCCTCCAGGGTGACCCTGGTCTTGGCCATGGCGACCTCGCGATGTTCTTGACTGTAACCCTGGGCTTCAAGCCTAGCCGTCTTGTCATCATCTACGGCCTGGAAGATCTCCCCCGCCGGGGGCACGTCAGATAAGCCCAGTACCTCCACGGGCACCGAAGGCCCCGACTTCTGAATGCGCTGACCGCGATCGTTGAACATCGCCCTGACCTTACCGTAGGCAGAGCCGCAAACCACCGAATCGCCCACAGACAGAGTACCCTGCTGGATTAGGATGGTGGCCACCGGTCCCCGGCCTTTGTCCAGCTTTGCCTCGATGACTGTGCCCAGAGCAGGCCTGTTGACGGAAGCTTTCAATTCCAGCATTTCGGCGCTGAGGAGGATCATTTCCAGGAGATCATCGATTCCCTGCCCCGTCAGCGCAGAGACCTCTACATAAATGGTATCTCCGCCCCAGTCCTCGGGCATCAGTCCGTGGTTGGAAAGTTGCTGTTTAACCCGGTCGGGATTGGCTGCCGGTTTATCCATCTTGTTTAAGGCGACGATGATGGGAACATCGGCAGCCTTGGCGTGGTTTAAAGCCTCGACTGTCTGGGGCATGACTCCCTCATCTGCGGCCACCACCAAGACCGCCACATCGGTGACCTTGGTGCCTCTGGCCCGCATGGCGGTAAAGGCCTCATGCCCGGGAGTGTCCAGAAAGACAATCTTTTTGCCATTGTGCTCCACCTGATAGGCGCCGATATGCTGGGTGATGCCGCCGGCCTCGCTGGCAGTGACGTTGGCATGGCGGATGGCGTCCAATAACGAAGTCTTGCCGTGGTCGACATGGCCCATGACGGTGACCACCGGCGAGCGTTCCTGGGCATCCTCGGCGGTGGATGTCTTCATTTCGGCAAAAATCTGCTTTTCCTTCTCTTCCTGACTGGGCTGGACTTCGACATCCACCCCCAGTTGGGCCGCCAAGATCTCAATGGTATCCGTATCCAATTGCTGGTTGATGTTGGCCATTACCCCAAGAGACATCAGGGCCTTGATCAACTGAGTGGCGGGAAGTTTAAAGAGCTTCTCCAATTCAGCCACAGTATGCCCCGCTGCGGCGATTTGCACAGGCTGGGCCGGTTTCCTGGTCTCGCCCTTCTTTGCCGGTGGTTTGCCGGATCCGGTGCGCTTGGCAGGCTTGCCGGCTTTTTGGGGAGCAGGTTTTGGCTTTTTGGCCGGCTTGGGCTCAACCTTTTCCGGCTTTTTGGCCGGCTTGGGCTCAGTTTTTTCCGACTTTTTCGCAAGCTTTGCCCGCACCTGCTCGGCCTGTCCCGCATCCAGGTTGCTCATGTGATTCTTAACCTCAAAGCCCAACTCCCCGGCTATTTGAATAATCTCCTTGGTACCAAGATTAAGCTCCCGTGCCAATTCATAAATCCTTACTTTGGTCAAGGGGCAGCACCTCCATTTCTTCGAGTAACGCCAATATTCTCCCTGCAATACCGCTGTCTTTTATCATAACATAGCCGCGGCGATTTTTGCCAATGGCCAGCCCTAATTCACTCATGGGGATGGGGACGCGAAGGACGGTATGCCCTGCCCCCAGGCAGGTTCTTATTATAGCTTCCCCGGTGCCGGTCACAGCATCCTCTGCCACCAATATCAGCCATTTTGCCTTCTTGCCTCGGGCTTTGGCGACTTCCCGCAGCAAAGAATCGCTTCCCGACGTCACAAACCCGGCCCGCTGAGCTATCCCCAACAGGCTCTTAAGCTTGGGTATCGTCATCGCCCAGAAGGTTGCGGAGCCGCGCCAGGAGCTCCTGGTCCGGCTCTGTGCCCAAATGCCGCTGAAAGAGCTTGCTCTTTATCGCCTTCTGCAGACAAGCTGGGGAGAGGCAGAGATAAGCGCCACGGCCCGAGGCCTTGCCCTTGGCGTCAAAGCTCAAAACTCCTTGGGGGTCGCGGACAATCCTCAGCAGTTCTCGCTTGGGTTTCTGGGCCCTGCAGGCAATACACTGTCGCAAGGGCACCTTCTTAACCTTCATCGGCATCACCTTCCCGGTACTGAGATTCGCTCTTGATATCGATCTTCCAACTGGTCAGTTTTGCTGCCAGGCGGGCGTTCTGGCCTTCCTTGCCAATGGCCAGGGAAAGCTGACTGTCGGGGACGACTATATTGGCAATCCTCTGCTCTTCATCCACCACAACCTGGGTGACCCGGGCAGGACTCAGGGCATTGGCCACGAATTCGCTGGGATCCTCGCTCCAGCGGACGATATCAATTTTTTCGCCGTGGAGTTCATTGACAATAGCCTGCACCCGCATCCCCCGCGGTCCCACGCAGGCGCCCACCGGATCCACATCTGGATTGTCAGACCAGACGGCGATTTTGGAGCGCTGGCCGGCTTCCCGGGAAACTGCTTTGATCTCCACTGTGCCGTCATAGATTTCCGGCACTTCCGCCTCGAAGAGCCGCTTGATCATGCCGGGATGGGTCCGGGACACGAAGACCTGGGCGCCCTTGGGAGAATTCTTGACTTCCAATACATAGACCTTGAGCCTGGTCTGAGGCTCATAGCTGTCGCCCTCCAGTTGCTCCGAAGGGGGGAGGATCGCTTCGGTCTTGCCAATGTCGATAAAGACATTGCCAAGCTCGGTGTTCTGCACTATCCCGGTGACCACTTCGCTCTCCCGGTTGGAAAATTCTTCGTAGATTTTATCCCGTTCCGCTTCGCGAATCTTCTGGATTACCACCTGCTTAGCGGCCTGGGCAGCGATGCGGCCAAAGTTTTTCGGCGTCACTTCGATCTCTGCCAAGTCGCCCAGGGTATACAGAGGGCTGATCTTTAAAGCATCCCGCAGGGCGATCTCCTCCAGAGGGTTCTCTACATTTTCCACCACTGTTTTTTGGGAGAAGACCCTGATCTTTCCCGTCTTATGGTTAAGCTCTACCCTGACATTTTGCAGAGAAGAGAAGTTCTTCTTATAGGCTGAAACCAAGGCTGCCTCCACTGCTTCGAACAACAACTCCTTGGCAATTCCCTTTTCTTTTTCAAGCTGCTCCACAGCTTCGATAAATTCCACCACATCCACTTTCTTACCCCTCCTTACTTGCTATTCCAGCTCGTAGACCAGGTTTGCCTTCTTGATCTTGGCGTAGGGTATTTCCGCCATCCCAGTCTCTGTTTCCAAGTGGATTATGTCTCCCTGAACCCTCTGGATGATGCCGGTGTATTTCTTCCTGTTGTCGGCCAAGGCCTCGTGGAGAACGATCTTTGCCTTGCGCTGACTGAACCGGGCAAAATGTTCCAGCTTGGTCAGGGGGCGTTCCAGGCCGGCCGAGCTCACTTCCAACATATAGGCTCCGCTTGCCACATCCCAGGCATCCATTTCCTTGCTGAGAAAGCGATTGATTTTCGTCAGGTCATCAAGGCTGATGCCGCCTCCCTTGTCCACCAGGACTTGAACCAATCCCTTGCCGCCGCTACTGCCAAAGCGGACATCCACCACTTCTATATCTTCGAAACCGGCCAGAGCCTTTTCGATTTTCTCCCCAATTTGTCTGTTCATGGTCCACCCTCATTTCGCAATCAAGATAAGGAGTGGCGTGCCCACTCCTCTTAGAAAATAATACCATAGCCTGCGGGAAGGTGCAAATGCGCCCCGCCTTCAGGAATCCTCAAACTTAATGGTGTAGACTCCTTCTACTTCCGCCAAGCGGTTGACCAAATCGTGGAGCAAGAGAGGGGCAGGAGTTTTTATGCCGATTTCCGCCTGAATGGTGTTGGCATTGCCCGTCGAAATCTGAATAGAGCGAATGGACACCCCCATTTCCCCAAGCTTGGACCCTACCTTCCCCAATTGCCCGGGAACGTCGGCAATGGTCAGTTCCAGAATATGGTGCTGCCCCTGGAGAATCCTCCGCTCCAGGGCGGTAAAGAAAAACAGGACTATGACCATCAAAACCGTGGTCAGGGTTGCGCCCAGGTAATAGCCAGCCCCAATGGCCATGCCTATCCCAGCCACCGACCAAAGGCTGGCGGCAGTGGTCAGACCGCGGATGGTAGTGCCCTCCCGCATTATCGTCCCCGCGCCCAAAAAGCCGATGCCGCTTACAATCTGGGCTGCCACCCTGGCCGGATCCCCGCCGGGAAAGCTGTTGATGGAGACCAGGGTGATGAGGGCTGCGCCTACAGAGACCAGGGTGTGGGTCCTGAAGCCGGCGGGATGATTGTTCTTCTCCCTTTCCAAACCGATGACGCTGCCGAAGAGAACGGCGAGAAACAGGCGCAGAGCAACCTCCATAAAAACCCTCCCTTCAGTACTTCATCAGGTAGGCAATTATCTCCCGATACATCTTGAGTCGGTAACGAAACCCTTTCCAAAAGCCCATCTTCTCTTCCTTCATGACATGGCTGAGATCCCGAAGCTCTACCGTTTCATAGGCAATCCCGTGTTCCTCAACAAAGCGGGTCAGAGCCATTTCGACACCAAAGCGGGCAAAGTCCATATCCTGAACCTGTCTCAGAAGAGAGGCCTTGATGACCCGCTGACCCGACAGGTACGGGGCAAATTTCTGAGCCAGGTCGGTGGTCACTCGCCCCTTCTTGAACACCCCCAGGGTAACTTCGGCCCTGCCCTGGAGGACCGGCGCCAGCATGCTCTCGATATGGCTCTGTTTGAGGCCGATTAAATCTGCATCCAAAAACAGAATATAATCGGCGTCGGTCTGCTTTACGCCGGCCAGCATGGCGCCTCCCTTGCCCCGGTTCTGGGGAAGATTGACCACCAGGGCGCCGGCTTTGGCCGCCACTACAGCGGTGTTGTCCCGGGAACCGTCGCTGACCACAATCACCTGCTCCAGATGGGGGGAGGCCACCAAGACCTTTACCACATCGGCGATGGTCTTCTCTTCATTATATGCAGGAACAACCGCGGCAAATTTCATTGAGTTCTTCCTCCCTGGTCACGCTCTTGGCCGCCAAATTCGGCGGCTACTAGGTTCAGCAGAGCTTTGGGCAGTTCGGCATTGGGCATGGTGCCCACCACCTCGCCCTTGCGAAAGAGAACGCCCTGCCTGGGGCCGAAGGCAATCCCCAGATCGGCATGTCTCGCCTCGCCGGGGCCGTTGACCGAACAACCCATAACCGCCACCTTCAACGGCAGGTCCAAACCCGCCAGGCATTCTTCAACCTCCTGGACGGCCAGGGCCACATCGAAACCGCTGCGGGCACAGGTAGGGCAACTGATGATTTCGATACCCTGGCGCAGCTCCAGGGCCCTGAGAATATCCAGGGCGATGGGCACCTCTGCTGCCGGAGGACCGGTGACCGATACCCGCAGGGTGTCACCAATGCCCCGGATTAAGAGGCCGCCGATACCGATGGCGGATTTGATGGTGCTGGTCCTGGCAGTCCCCGCTTCGGTAACACCCAAGTGCAGGGGATAGTCGGTCTCCCGGGCAAATTGCAGATTGGCATGATATGTCTCTATAACTGAGGAGGATTTGAGAGAGACGACGATGTCCCGGCAACCCAAGTCCTCCAGGGTCTCACAATAGTATTTTGCTGATTTGACCAGGGCGTCCACCCTGGGTAGATGTCGGTAAGCGCTGTGCACAGAACCGGAATTGACGCCCACCCGCACCGGCACTTTTCGGCGCACTGCCTCCTTGATAACGGTCTTAACTGCCTTGGGCCCAGCCAAGGTCCCGGGATTAATTCTGAGTTTGGCGACCCCGGCGGCCATGGCCCCCAAGGCCAGCTGGTGATCATAGTGAATATCCGCCACCAGGGGCACGGGGCTGTTTGTACAGAGAGGCTCAAGGGCCTTGACGCTTTCGGCATCGGGAACGGCGACCCTGACCAAGTCACAGCCGGCTCTGGCCAGAGCCGTGATCTGGTCCAGGGTTCTTTGCACATCCCGGGTATCGGTATTGGTCATGGATTGAACCGCGATGGGGAAGCCGCTGCCCAGGGAAAGCTCGCCAATCCTGACGGTCCTGGTCGCTCTGCGCTGCATATCTCATCCCCCCTAGAGGATAAAGCGAATGATATCCCTGTACATGACGAAGAGCATCAGGGAAATGAGGAGGGCAAATCCCACCAGGTGAACGAGGCCTTCTTTGTGGGGATCCAAGGGCCGCCGCCTGATCAACTCGACGCCCAGGAAGACCAGCTTGCTGCCATCCAGGGCTGGAATGGGAAGCAAGTTAAAGAGTCCCAGGTTGACGCTGATGAGGGCAGCCAAGTACAGCACGTTGATTAACCCGTCCTTGGCTGCCTGGCCCACGAAGTACACGATGCCGATGGGGCCGGTGATGTCCTCGGCGGGAACCCGGCGGGTAATTATCCCCACCAGGCTCTTGAAGATCTCCCTTGTCAGGTTAAAGGTCTGGATAAAGCCTTCCTTGATACTGGCCAGAATTGACAGGCGACCGACAGGTGGGGCAATCCCCACCTCTGAGTATTTTTCTCCCATCCGGGGAGTGACGACGATCTCCAGCTGCCGGCCCTGGCGAGACACGACGAAGGTCAGGGTCTTGCCGGGATTGGCTCGAATATACTGTTGGACATCTGTCCACCGGGCCATTTCCTGAGAATCAATCCGCACTATTTCATCGCCGGCTTGCAGGCCCGCGGCCTCTGCCGGCATGTCGGGGAGGACGGCGCCGATTCTGGGCTCGTTGAGGGTGACGCCGCCGATGACGCCAAAGATGAGGACAAAGATGACCAGGGCCAGGACAAAATTCATCGCCGGCCCGGCAGCTATCACAGCCATTCGCTGTAAGGGGGACTTGTTCTGATAGCTGGCAGGGTTATCGCTATTGGCTTCCTCTTCTTCCCCCTCTTCCCCCAGCATCCGCACATAGCCGCCCATGGGAATCACACGGATGGAAAACTGGGTGCCCGCTGCACTAAATCCCGCCAGCTTGGGACCGAAGCCAATGGAGAATTCTTCCACCTCAATGCCTACCCGGCGAGCCGCCAGAAAATGCCCCAACTCGTGGACCAGGATGATGACGCTGAAGACTATTATTGCCACCAATACAGACATAACCATCACTCCATACTCTTCAAAATAGCGCGGGTTTCGGCCTGGGTCAGCTCCATGGTCTCTAGAATCCCGGCTAAATCGGGTTGTGCTTGCCAGGGGACTGCGCTCAAAACGGCCTCAATGACCTCAGGAATCTCAGTAAAGGCCAGTTTGCCCTGTAAGAAGGCCTCCACGCAGAGGTCGTTGGCCGAGCTCAACACGGCGGGGGCGTTGCCGCCCTTATAGAGAGCAGCCCTGGCCAGTTCCAGACAGGGGAAGGTGGCCAGATCAGGCTCTTCAAAGCTCAGGGCCGACCAGCTGAGCCAATCAACAAAGTGCTGGGGCTCCCCCGGCCAGCGTTGGGGCCAGGAGAGTGCATATTGTATGGGCAGTTCCATGGACGGCACCCCCATTTGGGCCAGAATCGTCCCATCGATAAATTCCACCATGGAGTGAACAATGCTCTGGGGATGAATCAGGACGTGGATCCTATCGGGTTCCACCCCAAAGAGCCAGTGGGCCTCGATTACTTCCAGACCCTTGTTCATCAGGGTGGCCGAATCCACCGAAATCTTTGTCCCCATCTGCCAATTGGGGTGTTTTATCGCCTGGGCCGGGGTAACGCCGGCCAGCTCTTCTCTGGTCTTGCCCCGAAACGGCCCCCCGGATGCCGTGAGGATTAATTTGCTCACCTGGCCTGACTGCCCTTCCAGGCACTGAAAAATCGCAGAGTGCTCGCTGTCCAGGGGCATTAATTTTACGCCTCTTTCCCGGCAGAGGCTTGTGACCAGGCGACCGGCCATGACCAACACCTCTTTGTTGGCCAAGGCGATATCAGAACCTGCCTCTATGGCGGTGATGACGGGCAAGAGCCCGGCGCTCCCCACCATGGCGGCTACCAGCAGGAAAAACTTTTCGACGGCAATCAGTTCCAACAGTCCTTCGGCGCCCGCGAGGACCTGGACGGGCAGATCGGCAACCCGTCGGGCCAGCTCCTTGGCAGCGCTTTTGTCAGCCATCGCCGCCCACCTGGGGGAGAAGGCGCGCACCTGTTCTTCCATGAGACGCCAATTGGCATTGGCCGCCAGCAGCTGAACCCGGTACTGGCCGGGATTGCGGGCCAGCACCGAGAGGGTTTGCCGGCCTACCGAACCGGTGGAACCCAATATCGCTAGAGTTCTCATCTATTTATATTACCATCCCAAAGAAGATATAGCTAATGGTGGCGGTGAAGAGCAAGCTGTCGATGCGATCCAAAAATCCGCCGTGGCCGGGGAGCATACTGCCCGAGTCCTTTACCCCGGCATGGCGCTTGAATGCCGATTCGGCCAGGTCGCCGATTTGGCACATGGCAGAAGCAATGACGCCCCAAAGGGCGAAGTGGATTACGTTGCCATCCATTAGTATTCCAAAAGCAAGGGCAATCATCACGCCGGTAATCAAGCCGCCCACTGCACCTGCCCAGGACTTGTTGGGCGAGATGGCCGGGGCAAGCTTCTTCTTACCCAGGGCCTTTCCCAGAAAGAAGGCGCCGGAATCGGTACCCCAGGTCAGGAGAAGTACTGCCAGGGTGTAGAGCATGCCGTCATCCAGATAGCGGACCAGGGCCAGGGTAGAAGCCAGCACCGGCACATAGAGCCCACCGAAGATGAGGCCTGCACCCTGCAAAAAGGATACCCTGGTATAGCCAAAGACGAAGAGAATACTGGCGCTGATCAGCAAGTAGAGCATGAAATAGACATGCCAGGGAATAAAGGCGAAGTAGAAATTAAGAAAGTAGGGCAAGCCCAGGACCAGGGAGGCCAACAGGCTGGTGCGCAGGCTGAACCCCAGCATCCGGGCGAATTCAGCGGTGGCCGCCAGGGCAAAGAAGGCAAGAAAAATCAGGAACACCGGCCCTCCCAGGTAGAGGACCAGTAAGACTACAGGAATCAAAACGCTGGCTGTAAGAACACGCGCAAGTATGGCAAACGCCCCCCGTCTTTATATTCCGCCAAAGCGGCGATGTCGCCGCTGGAACTGTTCGATAGCCTTGTAGAGATGGTACTGGTTAAAATCCGGCCACAGGATGTCCAGAAAACAGAGCTCCGAATAGGCGATCTGCCAAAGCATGAAATTGCTGATGCGGATCTCGCCGCTGGTCCTGATCACCAGGTCTGGACAGGGCATCCCCCGGGTGTAGAGGCGGTCTTCAAAATCCTCGCTGGTAATAGCCTCAGGGTTCAAGTTCCTGGCCTTGAAATCCTGGTACAACTGGCGGGCCGCCCGGAGGATCTCCTCCCGGGCGCCATAATTCAGGGCAAAGTTGAGGACCAAGCCGGTGTTGTCCTTGGTGGCTTGAATTCCCTCGGCGACGGCTGACTGGGTATGCCGGGGCAGACCGGACACATCGCCGATTATTCCCAGGCGAATATTGTTTTCCATGATGGTGTCGAGCTCCCTGTTGATGAACTGGCCGGGCAAATCCATCAGGAAATCCACCTCTGCTTTGGGGCGCCGCCAATTTTCGGTGGAAAAGGCAAAGAGGGTCAAGTACTTGACTTCTATTTCCCGTAGCCCTTCCAGACACCTTTTAATGGCCTCCATACCTTGCCTATGGCCGGCCACCCGGGGCAATCCCCGCTTCTTGGCCCAGCGGCCGTTGCCATCCATTATTATCGCTATGTGCTCGGGGATTTTTCCAGAGCGAATGCTCTCTAACTGCTTGGTCTGCCTCCATTTGTTCAGCATGTGTTCACCTTCATTCCAGTCGAAGCGCCCCGTACGGGGCGCCAAGGACTGAGTAAGTTAAACTTCCATGATCTCCGCCTCTTTGTGGCTGAGCTGTTCATCCACCATTTTGACAAATTTGTCGGTGATCTTCTGGATTTCCTCTTGAGCTCTCCGCTCGTCGTCTTCGGATATCTCGCCGTCTTTTTGCATTTCCTTGACGAGGTCATTGGCATCCCGGCGGATGTTGCGAATGGCCACCTTGCATTCCTCGGCCTTCTTGCGCACCACCTTGACCAACTCTGCCCGCCTCTCCTGAGTCAGCTGGGGGATGGGCAGGCGGATGACGTTGCCGTCATTATTGGGAGTTAACCCCAGATCCGACTTGAGAATTGCCTTTTCTATTTCGGGGATGGAAGATTTATCCCAAGGTTGGATTACCAAGAGCCTGGGCTCAGGGGCACTGACATTGGCCATCTGCTTAATTGGCGTCATGGTCCCATAGTACTCCACGCTGAGCCTGTCCAGCAAGGCGGGATTTGCCCGGCCCGCCCTGACAGCATTGAATTCGGACTTTAAGGCCGCCAGGGCTTTGGTCATACGATTTTCTGTGTCACTATAAATTTCGGCAAACAATTTTCTTACCCCCTTATAATTGTTCCGATTTTTTCTCCGCAGACTGCGCTTATTATATTTGTCCCCTGGGACATCGAAAACACTATAATGGGAATGTTGTTGTCCATACACAGAGAGGCTGCGGTGGTATCCATTACTCCCAGGCCCCGCTTCAAGACCTCCAGGTGGGTCAACTCGGTAAAGGGGCGAGCCTCGGGATCCTTGAGGGGGTCCCGATCATAGACGGCATCGACATTGCCCTTGGCCATGAGGATGACTTCTGCCTCAATCTCAGCAGCCCGCAGGGCGGCGGCGGTGTCGGTGGAAAAATAAGGATTGCCGGTGCCGGCGGCGAAGATGACCACCCGCCCCTTCTCCAGATGGCGGATCGCCCGCCTTCTTATGTACGGTTCCGCCACCTGCCGCATTTCAATGGCTGTCTGGGTCCTGGTGGTAACCCCCAGGGACTCCAAAGCATCCTGGAGGGCAAGGGCATTGATTACCGTGGCCAGCATCCCCATATAATCGGCGGTGGCCCGGTCCATTCCCCTCATGCTGGCCGGAGCACCTCTCCAGATATTGCCGCCGCCCACAACGCAGGCGACCTGGACGCCCATTTCTGTCAGGGTCTTGATCTGAGAGCCGACATTTTTCAGGACTTCGCCGTCGATGCCTACGCCCTTGGCTCCGGCCAAGGCCTCGCCGCTGAGCTTCAATACCACCCGTCTGTACGCAAGCTGCATATTGTCACCCTCCAGTCTAATTCGCTTTCAAACAGCAAAATTCCTCTTTTCAGAAAACAGAGCACCTAAGTGCTCTGTTGCATCTATTGATTTTGCAGCTTTGCAACTTCGGCAGCAAAATCGTCTTCCCGTTTTTCCAGGCCCTCTCCCCGTTCAAAGCGAACGAAGCGGCGCAGGGTGATATTCTCCCCAAACTGGGCGATTTTCTCCTGCACCAATTGGCCAATGGTTATGTTGGGATCCTTGACAAAGGGTTGCTCCAGCAGGCAAATCTCGTTGATGAATTTATCCAGGCGGCCGGCGACGACCTTCTCGGCGATTTCCGGCTTCTTGCCCTCATTGATGGCCTGGTTGATGAGAATTTGCTTTTCTTTTTCCAGCACTTCGGGTTCTACATCTTCCCTGCGCACATATTTGGGATTGGCGGCAGCGACGTGCATGCAGATATCGTGGACCAGGGCCTTGAAGTCATCGGTCTTGGCGACAAAATCTGTCTCGCAGTTGACCTCCACCAGAACCCCAATCTTGCCGTTGCCATGTATGTAAGAACCCACTACGCCTTCAGCGGTAATCCGGCCGGATTTTTTAGCGGCGGCGGCCAGGCCCTTCTCCCGAAGCAAATCCACAGCCTTTTCCAGATTATCCCCCGTTTCGGCCAGGGCCTTTTTGCAATCCAAAAAACCTGCCCCGGTCCGGGCGCGCAACTCTTTAATCATCTCGGCTGATGCCATTTCTCTTCCTCCTTCTTTAAAGCTTAAAAAAGGTAAGAGTAAATATGAAATTTACCCTCACCCCTTAGGCTATTCTGCTGACAACTGTTCGCCCTGTTTTCCCTCGATAACTGCATCGGCAATTTTGGCAGAGAGTAAATTCACAGCCCTGATGGCATCGTCATTGCCGGGGATTACATAGTCGATCTCATCGGGATCGCAGTTGGTATCGACGATGGCGATGATGGGGATTCCCAGTTTCCGGGCTTCGGCGACGGCAATCCTCTCTTTGCGGGGATCTACTACGAATAGGGCGTCGGGCAATTTGGCCATCTCTTTGATACCCCGGAGGAACTTATCCAGTTTGTCCCGCTCATGGCGAAGTCTGATGACCTCTTTTTTGGGCAGAACTTCAAAGCGTCCGTCCTCTTCCATGGCTTCCAGTTCCTTCAGGCGTTGAACCCGCCTGTTGATGGTCCCAAAGTTGGTGAGCATCCCACCCAGCCAGCGCTGATTGACGTAAAACATTCCGCAACGCACTGCTTCCTGCTCGATGGCTTCCTGGGCCTGCTTCTTGGTCCCAACGAAGAGAATGGAACCGCCAGCCATGGCGATACCCTTGGCAAAATTATAGGCTTCTTCCAGCATTTGCACCGTCTTTTGCAAGTCGATTACGTAAATGCCGTTGCGCTCGGTAAAGATGTAGGGCGCCATTTTGGGGTTCCAGCGCCGGGTCTGGTGACCGAAGTGGACGCCAGCTTCCAGCAACTGTTTCATTGTCACCACTGACACAGTCAGCACCTCCTCTCAGTTTGTCCTCCACCAGCATCAACTGCACGTTCTACCCCCAGGGGCACTGAAACATGCATCCGCTTGGTGTGTGTATTTTCACCAGCCAAGTATAACAAATAATTGGGGCCTTGGCAACCCTTAGTGTTCGGCAAGGGCATCCACCCAATAAAATTCCAGCTTAAAACTGCCCCCGCCGGGCTGGTTGACCAGTTCGATCTGCAAGGGAATGGTGATATAGTCCCCCAGGATTTCGATGTCGACGGTCCTGGAATTGAATTCGGCATACAGGGAATTTTCTACAATGCCCGCGATTTCTTGTCCCAATTCGGCGCTCATTTCGTCCACCGGCAGGGAACCCAGGAGATCATAGATGGAGCTAATCAGAGTGTCTCGATAATTATCCTCCAGGCGCTGCACCAATTCCTCCGGCAGGGAAAATTCTTCGCCTCCCAGCTGGAATTTGACGTCGCCGAATTGATTCTTGACCCTGGCGCCGACCAGGGCTGGTACATCGGCCTTTATCGCTTCGAGGTAATCGGGGAGCATTTCCACGGCCATGATTTGCGCCGCTCCCTCAATCTTTTCCGAAATTCCGTTGGTATTGACCCGCAGCAACCAGGCCTGGGCGCTGCCCAAGTACAGCAAGCCGAAAAGAGCTACAACCAGAACCGTCATTCCCGCTACAAAACCGACAATAAATAACAGCCAGCGTCCTCTACCTGTCATAAATGATACACCCCCTAGAGTAGTATATCTATTTTATTCCAGGTTATTACGCCGGCTGCTAAATTTTGGCTATTTTGTTTATCGTCTTGACATAGAGCGAACCGTCCTGACAATCGAACTCCAAGGTGCGGCCAAAGTTCCCGCCCACATCCTGGCTGAGGATTGGTATTCCCAGCTTCCCCAGGTATTCCTCAGCAGCGGCGGCGTTCTTGACCCCGATAACCATGGCGCTCTCCATATCGGGAAACATCTGAGAGCCGCCAGCCAACTTGGCGACGATATTGACTCTGCTGGCCCCCAAGGCTTCCATTTCTTCCAGCATGGCATCGATGGCAGTATCGACGTACTTTGCCCGGTTATCCCCCCGCCCGGGGCGATGTTTGGGCAACATGGCATGGGCCAACCCACCAACCTTGGCGAAGGGGTCGTAGAGGGCAATGCCAATGCAAGAACCCAGACCGGAAGAGCGTATGACTCCCGGCGCCTTTATTACCAAATACTGTGCCATCCCTACTTGGTTATCCATCAGTCGCAACTCCGAAGATATCCAATAGCTTGCGAGCAGCAGCGGGATCGGGAATAAAGAGGATAAAGCCGCTGTTCTTCTGCTCCTGGAAAAATGTCGCCTGAATCAAGAGGGCGTAATCGGACATGGAAGCCAGTTTTATCATGGGGACGCTGAAGACGGCAGCAGCCATGTCCACAGCCAGATTGGGCACGCTGACCAGCATCCGCTTATTGGTAAAATCCCCCAGAGCCGAGAGATAAGAGCCGGCCAGAATGTTGCCAATTTCTTTAAGGGCGGATTGTTGCAGAGAAGTCAGGTTCTGAAAATTTGCCTCCTCATCGGCCATGAGGGTGGTGAGCAACCTGCAGGCCGTGGTCTCGTCAAACATCACCAACACCGTCCCCGGCAAATCGCCCAACACTTCCAGGTATACGCAGGCCAGGACCTGATCTGAACCGCCCACGAAATCTGCAACATGGTCAAAGCTGACCAAATCCACCCTGGGAACGTCAATGGTTATCTTAGCTCCCAAGATATCGGCCATGGCGGTGGCGGCATGGCCGGTACCGATGGTCCCCACCTCTGTCAACAAATCGTGCTGGCTGAAGCTTAACTTCCTGAACATGGTTAACCCAACTTCTTGAGATCGTCGATTTGATCTGCGGTGAGGATCCGCTCCATATCGAGAATGATCAGGAGACGGTTGCTTACCTTGGCCACCCCCGAAATAAACTGGGCATCGATGCCGGAAACCAAGGTGGGCGATGGTTCAACCTGGTTGGAATCCAGAGAAACCACATCGGCAGCGGCATCAATGGTCATGCCCACTACCTGCTTGCCGACATTGACGATGATAATCTTGGCATCACTGACTTCTCCAGTGCTGGCCAGACCGAGACGCTTTTTCAGGTCAATGACGGGAATCACGCTGCCCCGGAGGTTGCACACGCCCTTGACAAAGGAAGGGGCATTAGGAACCCGAGTAAGGGGAAGCATCTTTTCGATGCCTCGAACTTGCAGAATTTCAACGCCATAGAGCTCGTCTTCCAGCTGAAATACTACATATTGCTTAAGCATGTTCAACCTCCCTAACTTTTACGCCGGATAAAATATTGTTTATGTCAAGAATTAATACCACTCTGCCGTCCCCCAGGATGGTGCTGCCCAGAAAGTTGTTAAAATACGTTTGCCCCCAGCTGACATTCTTGATGACGATATCCTGCTGAGTCAACAGGTCGTCGACAATTATCCCCACCTGGCGCTCGCCGTAACGCACCACCACCAAACTCATTTCCTCGGGGGTGGTGTAATCCTTCAGGCCGAGCAGGGAGGCGGCAAACACTATGGGAAGGACCTGACCGCGGAGCATGATTATTTCTTGCTGCCCCACCGTCTGCAGGGAATGGGGATAGATAATTTCGGTTTCCTGGACATAGCTGAGGGGAATGACATAGATTTCGGCCCCCACCCTGACCAGCAGGCCTTGAATGATGGCCAGGGTCAGGGGCAGGGATATCCTGAAAATCGTTCCGGAATTGTCTTTGCTGATGACATCGATGGCGCCGCCCAGAATCTCGATGGAGTTCTTGACCACATCGAGGCCAACGCCCCGGCCCGACACGTCGGTGACGCTGTCTGAAGTTGTAAAGCCGGTGGCAAAGATATAGTTGGCCAGTTCATCCGGGGTCGGTTCCTGGTCCTGCACCAGCCCCATTTCCCTGGCCTTGGCGCGAATTCTGGCCCAGTCCAGTCCGGCGCCGTCGTCGGCAACTTCTATGATAACCTGGTTCCCCGTCTGATAGGCCCGAAGGCTGATCTTGCCGGTGGCGGGCTTGCCCCGCCGGACCCGCTCAGCTGGAGGCTCGATTCCATGGTCCACGGCATTGCGCAACAGATGCATCAGGGGATCGGCGATGTCGTCTATGATGGTGCGGTCCAATTCGGTATCGGCGCCTTGAATTTCCAGGGTAACGGACTTGTTCAAGGCTTTAGCGGTGTCCCGGATCATACGGGGAAAGCGGTTAAACACCGTCTCCAGGGGGATCATTCGCATCTTCATGACGATGGCCTGGAGGTCGGCGGTGAGGCGATGCAGATGCTCCACTCCGTCGGCCAATTCGGGATGGGTGGAAGCTGCGTCCTGGATTGAAGTCTTGTTTATTACCAACTCGCTGACCAGGTTGAGCAGCCGGTCAAGCTTGTCTGTATCCACCCGAACCGAGCTGGTGCTCTTGGTGGCAACGACCTCCGTAGACTTTGTTTCCGACTCCGGCCCCCCTTGGCAATCGGCAGAATCAGCAGCCTGCTCCGCCAAAAGGGTGTAGGATTCGATTTCTACTCCTCCCTCCAGCGCAGCACGAACCTGTTGGCAATCCCGGGCGCTGACATGGCAGACCAGGGCATCCAGATTATCCAGAGTGGCCAGGACATCCCGGGGAGGATCTGTGTGCAGGACGGTACAAACCTGGTCCAATTGGTTTAGGATGACCAAGGCCCTGGCAGGGCGAAGCAGGCAATCCTTGCTGAACACGATTTCCAAACGGAAATCGCCCGACTTGGCCTGGGGTTGGGGGCCGGCATCTGCTGCGAATAAGGCCTTGATCTCGTGAAGCCTTTGCGGAGGGATTGGTCGGGGTTCGCCCCCCCCTTCCAGGGCCAGGATTTGGGCTTCCAATTCGTCAATCACTGCAAAGAAACCATTAATTATGCCGGGGGAAAGCGGGGCCTTGTCGTGTCGCACATCATCCAGCAGGTTCTCGGACTCATGGGCAAGGGCGCTGATTTCGGAATACCCCATGGTGGCAGACATGCCCTTGATGGTATGGATTGCCCGGAATATCTCGTTAATGGCCTCGGTGTCCCCGTAATTCTGTTCCAGGCGGAGCAGGTTTTCCGACATTTGCTGGATATTGTCTTTGCATTCCTCGATGAAAATGGGCAAGTAGGTCTTAATATCCATAGTATCCACAGGACTGCCCCCTATTGCAAAGCCCGGCGCAAGGTCTCTACTACTTTTTGAGGGTGGAAGGGCTTGTTGATAAAGTCTTTGGCGCCATTTTGAATAGCCTCAACCACCATGGCCTGTTGACCCATGGCGGAGCACATTACTACTCTGGCAGAGGGATCCTGCTGGCGGATTCTCTTCAAAACAGTAACCCCATCCATTCCCGGCATGGTGATGTCCAGGGTGACCAGGTCGGGTTTCAGCTCCATGTACTTGGCAACTGCTTCTTCGCCATTGGTTGCCTCGCCCACCACCTCAAAGTTGTTCTTGGTCAATATATCTCTTATCATCATTCTCATAAAGGCGGCATCGTCGACTATGAGAATACGGTTCTTTGATTCCAATTCCTCTCCCCCTGTCAATCTTTTCTACAGTTTTCGACAGAATTGCCCGCTTTTCCTGCTTAAAATTCCCGGTTTAAAAAAAGGCCCATAGAGAGGGCCTATCGGTTCATGAGTTTTTCCAACTCGGGCATCAGCTGGTCATTGAGTATTTTGATAAAGGTGCCCTTCATCCCCAGAGAACGAGATTCGATGACGCCGGCACTTTCGAACTTGCGGAGGGCGTTGACGATGACTGAGCGGGTAATGCCTACCCGGTCGGCAATCTTGCTGGCCACCAACAGCCCTTCTTTGCCGTTGAGCTCCTTGAAAATATGTTCGACGGCTTCCTGCTCGGAATAGGAGAGGGTATCCAGGGCCATTTTGACAATCGCCCGCCTGCGCTCTTCGTCTTCAGCCACCGAGGCCCGGGAGCGGAGGATTTCCATGCCGATAACGGTAGCGGCATACTCAGCCAGAACCAGCTCTTCGTCGTCAAACTGGCTGCCCCTGGCCAACAACAAGGTTCCCAACCTCTGTCCACCGCAATTGACGGGAATTACCGTGATATTTTCCCAATTCAGAGCGGTACCGACATCCGCTCCTTTGGCATTGGCTAGAGTGGTATCGATGTCCAGGAGAGCCCTGTTCAAATCGCCTGCAAACTCAGGGATTTCTGCTCCACTGGCTACTGACTTGGCCAGAACCTTTCCCTTGCGACTGATGACCAGCACATCGGCATTAGATACTTCCTGCAGCACTTCGGCCAAGTCGCCAAAATCGACAGGTTGGCCGGCTGCACCCTGCAAAGTCTTGTTCAGTCGGCGGGACTTCTGTAATAGGTTTTGCATGACTTATACCTCCATTTTTTATTAAACTAGGGGCTATGCTCTGGGATGACTGCTGGCGTATACAGCTTTGAGGCGTTCCCTGGTAACATGGGTGTATATTTGGGTAGACGACAGACTGGAATGTCCCAAAAGTTCCTGAACCGTGCGCAAATCCGCTCCGTTCTCCAGCAAGTGGGTTGCAAAGCTGTGCCGAATCACGTGGGGGGATACCGATGAGGCAATGGATAAGCGCTGACAGTATTTGTCCAGTATCCACCTTACTCCCCGCTGGCTGAGCGCGCCGCCACGGTTATTGAGCCAAAGAGCAGTAGTGGCCGTGCGCGCCAGCTTAGGTCGCCCCCTTTGCAGGTAATCTTCCAGGGCGATTACCGCTTCCGCGTGTACAGGCAGCAACCTCTGCTTGTTGCCCTTGCCGGTTACCAAAAGCTGACTGCTATCCCGGCGGAAATCCTTTGATTCAAGAGTGACCAATTCGCCCACCCGGATTCCCGTGGCGTACAGTAATTCGAGCATTGCCCGGTCCCTGAGCCCCAGGGGGCTGTCATCGGGAAGGTTAAGCAAGCTCTCGACTGTATCGGGATAGAGGAATTTCGGCAAAGGTCTGCCGTACTTTGGGGTTCGAATGGCCTGCGCCGGGTTGGCATCCAGTTCTTGGCCCAGGAGGCAGTAGCGAAAGTAACTGCGCAGGGCAGCCAATTTTCGGGCTGCAGTCCGCTTGGAACAACCCCTGGCTTGCACCAACCCCAAGAACTTCCGAATGTGATTGCGGTTAATCTCCTGCACCCCTTGGGGCAAGGATTGCCAAAACTCCTGCAAATCACTTTCGTAGGCCTTGACAGTCTCTGAAGAAAAGCCGTTTACCCTCAGCCAGTTGACATATTCTGTCATTATCCTCATTTTTTTAGCACCCTTTTACTATAATAGCAAAGTGCAAATAGGAAAACAAGTTAGTTATTAAAATTTTTAGCAAACACCTTCATTTTCTCCAGACTCCGCTTTGCATAGTTGTGACGGCGTTCTTTTTTGCTCTTACCCTCCACCGGAGGCAGCAGGCCAAAATTGGCGTTCATGGGCTGAAAATCGGGATTGGGCCTGGTCACATAAGCGCTGAGGCAGCCCATGAGGGTCTCCGGAGGAAAATCCGCAGATCTTCCCTCCAGCTGGCTCCACAGATCCAGGGCGGCAATCAGGCCGGAAGCCGTCGACTCTACGTAGCCCTCTACACCTGCCAGCTGCCCGGCAATGTACAAACCCGGGAACTGCTTGAGGCGAAAGTTTTTGTCCAGGACCTTGGGACCGTTGACATAGGTGTTGCGGTGCATGACCCCGTAGCGGACAAACTCTGCCCTCTCCAGGCCGGGGATGAGTCGAAAGACCCGCTTTTGCTCGCCCCAGGTCAAATTGGTCTGAAAACCCACCAGGTTGTACAGGCTGCCCGGGACATCCTCCCGGCGCAGCTGGACCACGGCATGGGGGCGGGAGCCGGTACGGGGGTCGGTCAGGCCCACCGGCTTTAAGGGACCAAAGGTCAAGGTCTTGGGACCCCGCCTGGCCAACTCCTCCACCGGCAGGCAATGCTCAAAGTATTCCTCTTCAAAGTCCTTGAGGACCACAGTTTCGGCTTCCACCAGGGCGTTGAAAAAGCGCTGGTATTCTTCATAATTCATGGGACAGTTCAGGTAATCCTCGCCGCCCTTGCCGTATCTGGAGCCAGCAAAGACTTTGCCCCTGTCAATGGTATCGGCATCGACGATGGGGGAGGCGGCATCATAAAAGAAGAGCATCTCTTCCCCCAGTTTGGCCCGGATTGCCTGGGCCAGGGCTGCATCGGTGAGGGGACCAGTGGCGATAATTCCCGGGGCAGGCGGAAAATCGGTCCAGCGCTCCCGGCACAGGGTAATTCCGGGGTGGCTGCTGATCTTTTCGGTGACCAACCGGGAAAAGCGAACCCGGTCCACAGCCAGGGCGCCGCCTGCGGGGACCCGGGACATCAGAGCGCACTGGATGACCAGGGAGCCCAGGATCTGAAGCTCGCCCTTTAAGAGCCCCCCTGGAGAATCCGGGTTGAGGGCGCCCAGGGAATTACTGCACACCAACTCCGCCAGCTCCCCACCCTTATGGGCCGGGGTCATGGTGCTGGGGCGCATTTCCGCCAGCACCACCTTATATCCTCGCTCGGCCAATTGCCAGGCCGCTTCGCAACCGGCCAAACCGGCGCCGATGATGGTAATTTTATTCACTGTCCTGAACCCGCTTTCGTTTATAATCGCAGTTGCTGCAGCTCAAGGTGGATTTATTGTCTATTACCAGGAGGGACTGGCAAACCGGACACTTTTCCTGAACGGGCTGCTTCCAGGAACGGAAATCGCATTGGGGATAATTTTTGCACCCATAGAACCAGCGGCCTTTTCTGCTGCGGAGCCGAATGATATCGCCGCCGCACTGGGGACACTGGACGTCGATTTTCTCCAACAGGGGCTTGGTATTTTTGCATTGGGGGTAGCCGGGACAGGCCAGAAACTTGCCAAAGCGGCCGGACTTTATCACCATGTTCCTGCCGCAGTTCTCGCAGACTTCATCACTTTCCTGATCCTCCACCTGAACGGTGGCCATCTCTCTTTCGGCTACTTCTACATCCTCTTTAAATTTAACATAAAAGTCCCGGACAACCTGCTTCCATTCCAGCTGGCCGTCCTCGATTATGTCCAGCTGGTTTTCCAACTCGGCAGTAAAGTCCAAATTGAGGATGTCGGGGAAAAAGCTGCGCAGCAAGTCGTTGACAGTCACGCCCAGCTCAGTGGGAATCAGCCTTCCCCCCTCCTTCTCCACATACCCCCTTTGGAGCAGGGTCTCGATGGTGGGCGCATAAGTGCTGGGCCTGCCGATTCCCTTTTCTTCCATATCCTTGACCAGCAAAGCTTCGCTATAGGCCGGAGGCGGCTGGGTAAAATGTTGCTCCGGCAAGACTTCCTTTACCTCTGCCCGGGTTCCCACCTGGAGGCGCGTCAAGTCGGGCCCAGCTTCCCTCTCCTCCTCTTGCCCGGCAGCCAAGAATCCGGGAAAGATCAGGGTCTGCTGCGAGGCCTTAAAGACAAGGTCATCCCCGCTGAAGGTGGCGGTCTGCTGCTTGTAGCGGGCGGGGCTCATCTGGCTCATGCAGTAGCGCTGCCAGATCAATTTGTAGAGGGCATATTGCTCCGGAGTCAAGTGGGGGCGAATCTCATCGGGGGTGAGGCTGATGTCGGTGGGCCGAATGGCCTCGTGGGCTCCCTGGGCGCCTTTGCGAGCGCTGTACTTGGGGGGTCGGGCCGGCAAATACTCCGCTCCGAAATGGGCAGCGATGAAATCCCGGGTTACCTTCTGGAAGGTCTCGGAAATCTGCACAGAGTCTGTGCGCATATAGGTAATCAAACCTGTGGTTCCCCGCTTGCCCAGGCTGATGCCCTCATAAAGCTGCTGGGCGATGGACATGGTCTTGCGGGCCCCGTAGTTCAGCTTGCTGCCGGCGCTCTGCTGCAGCGTACTGGTTGTAAAGGGAGGCTGAGGTTTTTTCAGGCGCTCCCGGGACTGGATGTCGCTGAGGGTAAATTGAGCCTGCCTTATCCTCCGGGCAATCTCGTCGGCCCTTGCCTCATCGGGCAACTCCGGCTTGGCCCCGTCCACCCGGGACAGCTTGGCCTGCACCAGGCCCAGGGGGGGAACCAGGAAGTCCACGTCTATGCTCCAGTACTCCCGGGGCTGGAAGGAATCGATCTCCTCCTGGCGGATGCAGAGCATGTTCAAAGCCGCCGACTGCACCCGGCCGGCGCTCAGGCCCTTCTTGACCTTCTCCCAGAGAAGGGGACTGATTTTATAGCCCACCAGGCGGTCCAACACCCGCCGGGCTTGCTGGGCGTCGATGAGATCATAATTGAGGTTGCGGGGGTTGGCAAAGGCATTTTTTACCGCTTCCCTGGTAACTTCGTGAAAGACCACCCTGCAGGGAGCGGATTCGGGAATTTTGAAGTCCCGCAGCAGATGCCAGGCGATGGCCTCCCCTTCCCGGTCTGGGTCGGTGGCCAGAAAGATTCGCTCGGCCTTGCGGGCGAATTTGCGCAACTCGGCCAGGGCCTTGCCCCGGCCCCGGATTGTTATGTACTTGACAGAAAAATCATTTTCGGGATCGACTCCCAACTGACTCTTGGGCAGATCGATGAGATGCCCCATGGACGCCTTAACCACGTAGTTCTTGCCTAAGAACTTGCTGATGGTCTTTGCTTTTGTAGGGGATTCAACTATTACCAGATTCAATTTCACACCTCCGAACCAGTGCAGCGAACAAATTTTTGGCCGGGCAGCCTCGCCACAGCCCCTTTTAACTCCAGGGCCACCAGCCGCGCCAGGACGACGCTTCCCGGCAACCCCGTCAGATAGCATAAATCATCGACGCTGGTTCCCTGAGCATCGATCTGGGCAAGGAGGGCCTGCTCTTCCCGATCCAGGGCCGCTGCAGCCTGGACCGGGGCCCCGGCCAGGGGAAGATCCAGGCCGTATTCTTCCAGGATGTCGCGGCTGGACAGGACAGGCTTGGCCCCCATCCGAATCAGGTGGTTGGTCCCGCCGCTCTGGGGGCTGTCGATGTTGCCCGGGACCGAATACACGTCCCTTCCCTGCTCCAGGGCAAAGCCCACGGTAATCATGGCCCCGCTTTTTATACCGGCTTCCACCACCAGAAGCCCCTGGCAGAGACCGCTGATGACCCGGTTGCGCCGGGGAAAGTGATTGGCCCTGGGACGGGCGCCCGGAGGGAATTCACTGAGCAGACAACCGCCGCTGTCAACTATCCTTCCCTGCAGTTCCCGGTTGGCAGCAGGATAGAAGACATCCACGCCATTGCCCAAAACCGCCAGGGTATAGCCGCCTTCCTTGAGGCTGGCCCAATGAGCAGAGGAATCGATTCCCGCTGCCAGGCCGCTGACCACCCCCAATCCCGCCCGACAGAGAGGGGGAATGAGGGCGGCGGTTACCGACCTTCCATAGCGGGTGGCCTTGCGAGAGCCCACCGCCGCCAACAGGGGCCGGGGGCCGGGCAAGGCGCCCAGATAGTAGAGAACCGGGGGCGGATCATAGATTTCCCGGAGCAGGCTGGGATAGTCGGGACATTGCAGGGTGACGATGCCAATTCCCCTGTTTCGGCAAAGGCGCGTCATTTCCCTGCCTCGTTCAAGATCCAGCGCTCCCAGTATATTTCTTATTGTCTCAACTTTTACATGAAGTATGTCAGCAAGACGGGCAAAATCCCCGGCCAGAAAGCTGTCTATGCCTCCGGTCTCTCGAAACACCGCGGCAATTCGCCGCGGTCCCAGGTTAGGTACGTCGTTGAGGGCAATCCACTCCGCTACTTCGCCCATTGCTACCGCCCCTGTCTAAAAATTTTCTCTAAAGTATCAGGAAAACTCAGGTTTGTCAAATCAAAAACCCCGCGGGAGCGGGGATTGGAATTACTCTCCGTTATTGGGATATTCAACTACCCTCTTTTCCCAAGTGCGCAGCACAGCCTTTTCCCCATTCAGCCAGAGCAAATAGTTGGGCAAAATCGGCGTCTTGCCAAAACCCTGGGGAGTATTGATTATATATGTGGGAATAGCCAGGCCGGAAGTCTGTCCCCGCAGGTTTTCCATAATTTCCAAACCCGTCTCGATTTTTGTCCCGAAGTGGCGGGTTCCCTTCACCGGCTTGGCGTGGAAGATGTAATAGGGGCGTACCCGTATCTTCAGGAGCTCGTGGTTCAATCTTCTTCATGACATGGGGGTCGTCGTTAATTCCCTGCCAAGAGAACCGCCTGGTTGCCCAGGGGAACTCCCGCCTTGGCCAGGCGGGCACAGGCGGCCGCCGCCTCCTCGGTAACCTCTACGGGGTTGTTAAATTGGGTGTTGACATAGACCGGATGATGTCTTTCTAAAATTCCACACAACTTATCTGTAACCCGCTGGGGCATGGTCACCGGCGTCCTGGTTCCCAGGCGGATGATTTCCAAATGGGGAATCGCCTTTAGCTCGGACAGGAGCCAGTCCAAAGTCTTGTTGTCCAACAAAAAGGCATCGCCACCGGTCAGGAGCACGTCGCGAATTTCCGGATTGGCACGGATATAGTCCAGGGCCTCGTGCAAGCTCTTGCGGGGGGTGTTGCGATCAGTCTCTCCGATATTCCGCCGCCGCTGGCAGTGACGGCAGTACATGGCGCATTGGTTGGTCACATTGATAATCAACCTGTCAGGATACCGTCTGGTAATACTCGGCGCAGGAGAGGTCAGGGTCTCGGCCATGGGATCCATGCTGCCACCCTGATCCATCAACTCACGGATGCTGGGGATTGCCTGCAATCTGATGGGGCAACGGGGATCCTGGGGATCCATCAAGCTGGCATAATAGGGCGAAATCGCCCAGCGAAACTTCTCGCCGGTCCTGCGGATGTCCTCTATCTCCTCGGGTGTGAGCTCGACAATTTTTGCCAAGATGTCAACATCGGTTATGCGGTTGCGGAGCTGCCAGCGCCAATCCTGCCAGTCCTGGGGGCTGCCGCCCAAGAGGGAAAGAATTTTTTCTTTCTGGCCATTAATCCTCTCGCGCAGTCTATAGCCGGTTGGAATGCTCTTTTCAACGGCAAGATAATCGGAAATGCGGTTGCGCAACTCTCTGGCCCTGGCTAAGGCCAGTTTCCTCCTTTCCTCCCTCTGTACATTCCTAGCACTTGTCATCCCATCACCTCCGGAAATAATTATACTATGGAACTTTCCACCTGTTGAGCAGAATTGCCCTTAAGCGAATATTTTCCGGGAGAGGATAATCCCGCCTCCCAAAACCTCTTCGCCGGAGTAGACCACCGCAGATTGTCCGGGGGTTATTGCCCGTTGGGGCTCGCGGAACTTCACCACCACCCCGTTGGGCTGGACGGAGATTTGGGCCGGCCGCGCGGCGGCATTGTAGCGGATGGCCACCTCGGCCGAGAACTCCTCGGCCGGGGGAGCTCCGCCGACCCAGTTAAATTCCGTGATGATAAATTCCCGGCTGAACACGTCGAGATTGCGCCCCACTGTGACGGTATTGGTCTCGGGGTTGATGTCCACCACATACATTGGCTCTCCGGTGGCCAGCCCCAACCCCTTGCGCTGCCCGATGGTGTAGTTAAAGATCCCGGTATGGGTTCCCAGGACGCGCCCCCGGGTGTCGACGATATTCCCGGGGGTGTTCTTCACCCCGGCAAAAGTGGTGAGGAACTGCTTGTAATCGTTATCGGGGATAAAGCAGATTTCCTGGCTATCGGGCTTATTGGCAATGCGCAATTTGTACTTCCGGGCCAGGTCCCGGATTTCCTCCTTGCGGAACTCGCCCACGGGAAAGAGGGTCCTGGCCAACATCGCCTGGGTCAGGGAATAGAGGGCGTAACTCTGATCCTTGTCCAGGTCCCGGCCGCGCAGGAGGCGGAATCTCCCCTCCTCCTGAACGATGCGGGCATAATGGCCGGTGGCCACATAGTCCATACCCAACTGCACAGCCTTTTCCAGCAGGCGCCCGAACTTAATTGAACGGTTGCACTCGACACAGGGATTTGGGGTTCTGCCTAACATATATTCCCGAGTGAATTTATCTATTACTTTTTCTTGAAATTCCTTCTGCATGTTTAACACGTAGTAGGGGATGTCCAGCTGCTGGGCGACCCGGCGGGCGTCCTCCACCGCCGCCAAGGAGCAGCAGCCCCCGCTATCCTCTGCGGGGTCGATGTACTTGGGCCACAACTTGATGGTGACTCCCGTCACCTCGTATCCCTGTTCCTTGAGCAAGGCGGCGCTGACCGAACTGTCCACGCCTCCGCTCATGGCCACCATGACCTTCTTAGCCAAGCTATCACCCCTGGTAAACTATTGTTCCATTAATGATGGTCTTTTCCGGCTTATTGCCTGCAAGGTCTTCCCGGTCAAACTCTGCATAGACGGCGACATCTCCGGCGCAGCCGGGTATTAGCCGGCCCGTTTGCCATCCCGCAAGCTCCGCCGGGGCAGAAGTGTAAAGGGAAAGGGCTTCTTCAAGGCCGAGGTATTCATCCCTTTGCCAGCCCGGGGCAAGGACCCCGTCCCGATCCCGGCGGGTGACGGCGGCGGCGATTCCCAACCAGGGGTTGAGATCCTCCACGGGGGCGTCGGACCCTCCCGTGAGAAAAATGCCTGCCTCGGCCATACTGCGCCAACAATAACTGGTCTGAAGGCGCTCCCGGCCCAGTCTCTTCTCAGCCCACTGCATGTCGGTAGGCAAAAAGCCGGGCTGAATTTCTGCCATCATCCCCAGGGCGACAATCTGTTGCCACTGAGTCTTCCTGGTGACCTGGCAGTGAACCAAACGGTGTCTGATCCGCCCAGGCCGCAATCCTCCCCGCACATGCCGGAGCACCCGCAGGGCTTGGTCCAGAGCGGCGTCGCCGATAACGTGCATGGCCATTTGAATTCCGTTTTCTTCGGCCAGGCTGAGGATTTCCCCCAGCACGGCGTCGGGATAGATCAGGATGCCCTTATTGCCGGGGTCATCGCTGTAATCCTCCAGCAAAGCCGCCGTCCTCGCCCCCAGGGAACCGTCCAGGAAGAGCTTGGCGGCGCCGGAAGTGACAAGATCGGTACAGGGCAGTTCACCCTTAATCCCGATAAACTCCTTCAGGGCTTGGGGAGAATGGATATGGTAATGAAGCTGGACCCTGATGGGATGGGATTCAGTAACCTTAGTATACAGCTCCCAGAGGTCTGCGTATTCAGCCAGCTCGCCGCGATCATCGGTATGGACGCCGGTAATCCCGCAACTATGGGCGTATTTTATGGCCTTTTCCAAGGCAGTATAAAGAATGGCCGGTTCTGGAGGGGGAACGATGTCCCCGACCAGGGCGATTGCCTTTTCTTCCAGGATGCCAGTGGGCTCCCCCAGGTTATCCCGGACAATGGCCCCGCCCGGGACTTCTATGCCGCCATCGATGCCGGCCAGGGCCAGGGCCCGGGAATTAGCCACGGCGACGTGGCCGCAGATGCGGCTCAAGAGCACGGGGCGGTCAGGACAGATGTGGTCGAGGAAGCGCCGGTCGGGGGTGAAGCCCAGTTTATTTTGGTCCCACCCCCCGCCGGTTATCCACCCTTCCGGGTATTGCTCGGCATGGGCCTTGAGGGCCAGGGCAAAGTCTCCCCGGCAGCGGCAGTTATTCAGGCGCAAGCTCAACAAGGATAACCCCACTCCCAGCAAGTGGGCATGGGAATCGATCATCCCCGGCATTACCAGGCCCGCCCCCCGGGCCTCATCGGACTCCACCCCCTTTATCCGTGCGTCCAGGTGGAGGACTCCACCCCCGCGGAAGGCGAACCCGTCAAAGATTTCTTGGGCGCTTATTTTCATCACCGGCACCTCCGTCATTTTCGCGTACAGGAGTAGAAAAATATGGACTATCCGCTTCATTATATAATTAAATCCCGGCTGGCTCAACCGGAGCTGGCAGGCATCTTAGACTGCGTCAGGACCCATAGGAGTTACATAGAACAGGTCAGGGACACCAAGAACGAAAAGAGCCGCAAGATAGAACTCATCCTCAAGCCGGACTTGGGTCGGCTGGGCTTTACCCATTCGGCCACCAACCGGGATTTTCCCCTCTTTCAGGAAAACAGCCAGTTTGAAATCGACTTTTTTAATCCCCACACCGGCATCGCCATCGAAATCGAGCGCAGCAATCTGTACACCAAGGTCTGGTTGGCTCTGTACAAAATGTTGGAATCCAACCTGGTCAGGCACGGGCTGATCTTTGTACCCGTGCGCAGAATCGTCCGCAACAGCCCGGAAAACTCCTTTGAGTTGACGTATAAGAGGTTGCGGGACAACGCCCACAACCTCCTCCAGCATCTGGAAAGCTTGATAGTGGTCGGTTACTAAGCAGTGATGGGTTCGTCCTCCAACCCGACCAGGGTCAAGCCGAAATTGAGGAATACATCTGTCCTGGCCAGGAGAGAGCCGCGGCTTGCCCCGGTGTACGGGGCCTTTTCCACCGTGACCTGCCAAGGGCCGCTCTTGGCAACAGAAAATCTAAAATAGCCGTCCTCATCGCTGTAAGCCTGAAATACTCCCTCCGGTCCGGCGCACGCCACCCGGGCCCCCGCCAGGGGATATCCTGTATGGGCATCCCACACCTGTCCTTCTAAAAGCATTGGCCAATCCTCCTGCATAGTACTGTGCTACAGCATATGCAGGAAGCGCGCTTCTGTTATCTAACAGGTGAAAATTCTCTCATCTCTCCTGCCTGCGAATCAGCCAGAGCTTGGGCGGCCGATTGGGCTTGTTGATCAGGGAAAAGCTGACGACGGTATAGTCCCGGGCAGGGAGACTGCGGCACCAGCCGGCCACCTCGGCCTCCTCCTCTTCCCCGCCCCTGTGGCCGGAATAAGTCACCACCGAGATTATTCCGCCTGGAGCCAGAACTCCTAAACAGTTGGCCAGCGCCCGGAGGGATGAATGGGCATGGGTGGTTATTTGCTTATCGCCGCCTGGCAGGTAGCCCAAATTGAACATTGCCGCCTGGACAGGCCCCTCCACCACTTGGGCCAGCTCCCCATGGTCCTTGAGATGGAGTTCCACCCATTGCTCACAAGTATGAGCGACCAAGAGTGCCCGGGTCTTCTCCAGGGCTGTCTCTTGTATGTCAAAGGCGTGGACCTTGCCCCCTGCTCCCACCAACCGGGCCAGGAACAGGGTATCGTGGCCGTTGCCGGCAGTGGCGTCCACCACGGTATCTCCCCTGCGGACATGCTGAGCCACAAAGAGGTGGCTGGCAGCAACTATATCGTTAATAGTAATCATCTCCTTCCCAGGCCATGCTCCGATAGGAGAGGGCCTCGGCCATATCCTCGGGCAGGATATTATCTCTGCCCGCCAAATCGGCAATGGTCCTGGTGACCTTGAGAATCCGCTGGTAGGCCCGGGCGCTGAGACGCAGGCGTCTGAAGGCTGTGCCCAGCAGCAGTTCAGTCTCCCGGTCCAGGCGGCAGTGGGCCTCCACCTCAGCGGTGTCCATGCCGGAATTGAGGCGCCCGGCGCCCAGGCGCTGTGCTTGCGCTTCCCGTGCCCTGAGCACCCGCTCCCGGACCGCTGCCGAGGGCTCTTCCCGGCCGCTCTGGCGCAATTTGCCATAGCTTACCGCCGGCACGTCCACCCACATATCTATTCTGTCTAAGATGGGGCCGGAAAATTTACTGCGATAGCGGGCAATCTGCCCAGGGGTACACCGGCACTCGCCGCCCTCCACGCCATAATAGCCGCAGGGGCAGGGGTTGGCGGCAGCCACCAGGAGAAAGCGGGCGGGGAACCGGTAGCTGGCCCTGGCCCGGGCAATGGTAATCCACCCCTCTTCCATGGGTTGGCGCAAGACTTCGATGACTTCCCGGCGAAACTCGGGAAACTCGTCCAAGAAGAGCACGCCGTGATGGGCGAGGCTGATTTCTCCCGGCCGGGGTATGCTGCCCCCGCCCACTATCCCAGCCAGGCTGGCCGAATGATGGGGACCGCGAAAGGGCGGCACCGTCACCAGGCGTCCACGATCCAGGAGGCCGGCTACGCTGTATACCTGGCTGACTTCCAGGGACTGACGATGATCCAGGGGGGGCATCAGGGTGGGCAGGCAGTTGGCCAGCATGGTCTTGCCGGAGCCCGGGGGCCCCACCATCAGCAAATTGTGCCCGCCGGCCGCCGCAACCTCCAAAGCCCGTTTGGCCGCATGCTGCCCCTTGACCCGGGCCAGGTCGTATTGGGGCGGATAGCAGGGGCCCAGGGATTCGGGGGGAGTAGCCGGCATCACCTCCCGCTGCCCCTTGTACCAGGCTACCAGGTCCATAAGCGTTCGGGCGGGGATGACGGTGAGGCCTTGGATTGCCGCCGCTTCGGCGGCGTTTTCCCAGGGCACCACCATGCTGGCAAAGCCGTGCTGCCTGGCGGCAATGGCCATGGAAAGCACTCCCTTGACGGGACGGATCTTTCCCTCCAGCGAGAGCTCGCCGGTAACCAAGGTGTCCAAGAGGCGGTCGGTCCCAGGAATCTGCCCGCTGGCCGCCAGGATTCCCAGGGCAATGGGCAAGTCCAAGACCGGCCCGTGTTTCTGAATGGCGGCAGGAGCCAGGTTGACGGTTATCCTGTCCGCCGGCAGCTTAAAGCCGTTGTTGGCCAGGGCTGCCCGCACCCGCTCCCGGGACTCCTTGACGGCGGTGTCCGCCAGGCCAACAATGTCAAAATGGGGAAAGCCCCGGCTGACATCCACTTCCACCAGGGTCAACATCCCCTCCCACCCCGTCAGCGTACAGCTCTTCAAAACCGCCAACATAAAACAGCCCCCCAGTCAAATTGAATATTCAATCCCCCTGGGAGGTTTTCCTGCCTATTCAGATAATTTTCCCTTACCCGGGCAATCATTATTTTCGACAAATACACCGCTATTTCGCCAGAAAGGCGTTTTTAAACCAGCGATACTGCCAGCGCCCGCCCCGATAATCGATGGAAAAGACGTCGAAGCGGAAGGAATATCCCTGGAGATTTTCCACCTTAGCATACCAGCGGGCCAGCCTGGAAATCCGGGCCTGTTTGGCCGGAGTCACCGATTCCCAGGCCTCGCCGTAGCCATCTCCCTTCCTGGTCTTGACCTCGGCAAAGACAATGGTCTCGCCCTTTTTGATCACCATGTCCAACTCGCCCAAGGGGCAGCGCCAATTGCGGGCCAGGATCTCATAGCCTTCGGCCAGGGCTGCGGCCACAGCCAGCTCCTCCCCTTCTCTGCCCCGCTCCCTATACATCGGCCACACCCCGAAAGCTCTGCCGGTGCAGGGGGCAGGGCCCGTATTTTTTCAGGGCCTGGAAATGCTCCCGGGTGGGGTAGCCCTTGTTCTGAATGAAGTTGTACTGGGGATATTCCCGATGGTAATGGGCCATGAGCTTGTCCCGATATACCTTGGCCACGATGGAGGCGGCGGCTATGGCGGCGGACTTGCTGTCCCCTTTGATTATCCCCTCCAGCTTTACTCTGCCGACCAGGGCCTCAGGCTCCAGGGCGTCCACCAGAAGATAACCGGGTTTGGTCCTGAGATTTTCCCATGCCTTGAGCATTGCCAGTTTGGTGGCGTTGAGGATATTGATCTCGTCGATGACCCCATTGTCCACCACTCCGATGCCGAGGCTCAGGCACTTGGCGATGATCTCCTTATTCAGGGCCAGCCGCTTCTTGGCCGACAAGGCCTTGGAGTCGGCCAACAGATCGATGCAGCCCCGATCAAAGACGGCTATTGCCGCCACCACCGGACCGGCCAAGGGTCCCCGCCCCACTTCATCGCAGCCCCCAACCGTCCCAAAGCCCTGCCGCAACAGCTCCTCTTCCCTCTCCCAGCTCGCCACCTTACTCTCCTCCCAAGTCCAAGGTAATCTTGCCCAGGCGGCCGGAGCGGAAATCCCAAACCACCATCTCGGCAGCCTTTTCCAGGTCCGGCTGACCGCCCTTGCTCACAAGGCTCTTGGCCCGGGCGATGTCTTCCAGGCTGAGTTGCGCGCAGCCATACCGTTCCTGGAGGGCCTTGGGATAATTGGCTGCCAGGAATTCCAGCAGCCACCCGGCCACCTGAGGGATGGGCAGAATCTCGTCCTTAATGCAGCCCGAAGCCGCCAACTTGAAGCCCGTCAAGCGGTCATCAATTTTGGGCCAGAGGATTCCCGGCATATCCAGCATCTCCAGGTGAGGAGAAATCTTGATCCACTGCTGACTACGGGTGATTCCCGGCCTGTCCCCGACCTTGGCGGAGCGGCGCCGGGCCAGAAGGTTGATGAGGGTGGACTTGCCCACATTGGGAATCCCCACCACCATCACCCGCCAGGGCCGGGCAAAGCGCTTGCGCAAGTTCTCGTCCAGGTATGTATGGACAAAATTCAGTAAGTGCTGCCGCTGCTTATTGTCGCGAAGAGATACCGCCAGAGTACCGCCCCGCTCTGTCCAGACCGCAGTCTCCCTGGGGTCAGCCAGGTCGGCTTTGGCCAACACCAGCAATGTGGGCTTACTGCCAGCCAACTCATAGAGCAGCGGATTTTGACTGCTCCGGGGCAGGCGAGCATCAGCCAGGTGGATGACGGCATCCACCAGCTTCAGGGACTGGGCAATCAGGCGTCGGGTCTTGGCCATATGCCCTGGGTACCAATGAATATCCATCCCTGCCACACCTCCTGGCTCGAGTTATTCTCCCTGTTTGATATTATACCACTGGACTATGCTCAGGATAAGATAGGCCAGCCAAACCAAAGCGGTTGTTGCAGCCATAATTTTTATTACTATAGATTGATTTTCCATACTCCCATAATAAGCTGACATTCCAAGCCAGGAAAGAGTAATGATTAGAGCTGGTATGGATCTTATTGCTGCACGCTTCAATTCTTTATACCTCCCAGCCCCTGTGGATAACAGGATTCCAAGGTTGCAACCCTTACCATATAACGCTTTGACTGTACTTACCCTCACATCAATGCCACACACTCCACGTGAAAGCAGTCGATTCCCTTGGTAATATAGGAAAAATGGACAAAGGGAACCTTCCCCTTTGTCCATAGAACTAGCGTCTGACTTCCTTAATGCGGGCAGCCTTGCCGGTGCGGCTACGCAGGTAGTACAACTTGGCTCTGCGCACACGACCGCGGCGGACCACTTCAATCCGGTCCACCTTGGGCGCATGAATTGGAAAGGTTCTCTCTACGCCGACGCCGTATGAAATCCGGCGCAGGGTAAAGGTTTCCCTCAAGCCCGAACCCTGGCGCTTGATAACCACGCCTTCAAACACCTGGATTCTTTCCCGGCTGCCTTCGACGACGCGGACATGGGCCCGCACGGTATCGCCGGGTTTAAAATCGGGAAGATCAGCCTTAAACTGCTGCTTTTCCAGTTCTCTGATTATATTGCTCATGCTCTTTCTCGCCTCCTTGTCAAGTAGTAAAACCGCCGCGTCAGTCTGTGTCCAGGAGATCCGGACGAACTGCCCGGGTCTTTTTAAGGGCCATTTCCTGACGCCAGCGCCTGATTTCTTGATGATTGCCGGATAAGAGGACTTCCGGCACTTCCATCCCCCGAAAATTGGCCGGCCGGGTGTAGTGGGGGTGTTCCAAGAGACCCCTTTGAAAGGACTCCTGGGCTATGGACTCGTGATTGCCCAGGACGCCGGGCAAGAGCCTGGCCACTGCGTCCACCACCACCAGAGCCGGGAGCTCGCCCCCGGTAAGGACATAGTCTCCGATGGACAATTCCATGGTAGCCAAGTTATCCAGCACCCGCTGGTCAATGCCCTCATAGTGGCCGCAGATAAATATCAAGTGCGCTTTGCCGGCCAGGGTGTGGGCCAGCTGCTGGTCAAAGCGCCGCCCACCCGGGGACATGACGATGACCTCTGCCCCTTGACCGGGGTCCAGGTGCTCCACTGCCCGAAACAGGGGCTCCGGCTTTAAAACCATGCCGGCGCCGCCGCCATAGGGGTAGTCGTCCACCTGCCGATGTCTGTCCTCGGTAAAATCCCGCAGATCCACTGGATTGACGGAGATAATTTGCCTCTCCATGGCCCGCCCCAGGATGCTGTATTCCGAGAGGGCCCGAACCACTTCGGGAAAAATCGTGATGATATCCACCCTCATTCCAGAAGACCCTCCAGGGGCACGATTTCCATGCGCTTGTTGGCCACATCCACCCGCCGCACGACGGATTTCAGAGCGGGTATCAGCAACGAATCGCCCTGAGGCCTCTCCACCTCGTAGGCGGCGTTGGCGGGCAGGTGGAGGATGCGAGTAATCTTTCCCACCAGGGTTTGGCTGGTGAGGTCCCAGACCTCCATGCCCTCCAGCTCAAAATCATAATAGTGATCCGGAGGCAGGGGGATGGCGTCAGCGTAATCCACCACTAACTCCCAGTTTTTAAGCATATCGGCCTGATTGCGGTCGCTGACTTCCCGGCACTGGATGATGAAGATATTTTTGTGTTGGCGCACTTTCTGGACGTGCAACTGCCGGGTCTTGTCGCCCTGGCGAACAGTGATCACATCCAGCGCATAGAAGCGCTGGGGAAAGTCCGTGTGGGGCTTTACCTTAAACTCGCCTCGTACCCCGTGGGAACCAACGATTTCACCGATTGTCAGCACAGCCACCACTCCGGTTAACCGACAATATCCACATTGACCCTCTTGTCGGTCCTTGCGGCAGCAGCCGATATCAGCAGGCGCATTGCCTTGGCAATTTTGCCCTTCTTGCCGATAACCTTGCCCATATCTTCCGGAGCGACACTTAGCTCCAGGGTCAGATCGCTGCTGGTGATCTTTCTGGTCACCTTAACAGCATCGGGATTGTCGACCAGGGACTTGGCCATGAATTCCAGCAGTTCATCCATTGACAATACCCCCTTTAGATAATGCCCTGCTTTTTCAACAGGTCCTTGACGGTATCCGAGGGCTGGGCGCCGGTGGAGAGCCAAGCCTTTGCCCTGTCGGCATCGACTTTGATATCGGCTGGTTCGGTAATGGGGTTGTAGTAACCGATTTCCTCAATTACACGACCATCCCTGGGTGAACGGGAATCAGCTACGACAATACGGTAAAAAGGACGCTTTTTTGCTCCCATTCTTCTCAGACGAATTCTCACTGCCATTGATTTTCACCTCCTGCATAGTAGCAATTAAAACTTAAAAGGAAAATTTAATCTTCCCTTTTTGGCTTGTTTTGGGTCAAATTGCTTGAACATCTTCTGCATCATGGCGAACTGTTTAAGCAACTTGTTGACATGCTGCACCGAAGTACCGCTGCCCCGGGCTATGCGCTTGCGGCGGCTGCCGTTGATTATGCTGGGGTTCAGCCGCTCCGCCGGGGTCATGGAAGCGATAATGGCATCAAAGCGCACCAATTCACGCTCATCAAGCTGCATATTGCCCAATTTGGCGGCGCCGGGCAGCATCGCCACGATTTCATCCAGGGAACCCATGCTCCGAAACTGTCTGAGCTGGTCCCGGAAATCCTCCAGGGTAAACTGCTGCTTGCGCAGCTTTTCCTGAAGCTTAAGGGCTTGCTCCTGGTCAAAGGCAGCCTCTGCCCTTTCGATGAGGGTGAGGACATCGCCCATGCCCAGAATCTGTGAGGCCATGCGCTGGGGATGAAACTGCTCCAGCTGATCGGTCTTTTCTCCCACCCCTACAAACTTTATGGGCTTGCCGGTAACGGCCCGCACCGAGAGGGCGGCCCCGCCCCGGGTATCACTGTCCAGCTTGGTGAGGATGAGGCTGTCGATGAGGCCGCGGCTGGAAAAACCCTGGGCGATGTTGACAGCGTCCTGGCCGGTCATGGCATCCAGGACCAAGATTATCTCGGTGGGGGAAGTCAAAGCCTTAATTTCCTCCAGTTCCCGCATGAGCTGGTCGTCCAGGTGCAAGCGGCCGGCAGTGTCAAAGAGGATGGCATCGTGCTCGGCCTGTTTCAGAAAGACCAGGGCCTCCCGGGCTATGGCTACGGGGTTGTCGCCCCGGGGTCGATGGCAGTCGATGCCGCCATCTCGGGCGGCAATCTCCAGTTGCTCCCGGGCGGCGGGGCGGTAGGTGTCGAGGCTGATGACCACCGGCTTCTTGCCCTTGCCCTTCAGGCGCCGGGCCAGCTTCACCGTAGTGGTGGTCTTGCCGGCGCCCTGGAGCCCCACCAGCATGTACACCGACTTGCCCTGGGATAGACTCAGGGGGACAGTGTCGCCCCCCAACAGGGCCGAAAGCTCATCCCGGACGATTTTAATGACTTGCTGGCCGGGAGTGAGGGAAGCGAGGATTTCCGAACCGGTACACTTTTCCTGCAGGGCGGCAATAAAATCCTTAACCACCTTGTAGTTGACATCGGCCTCCAACAGCGCCAATTTTATCTCCTTGAGGGCGGCTTTAACATCGGCGGCGCTGAGCCGGCCCCGTCCCCGGAGCTTGCCCATGATGTCCTGCAGGCGTCGGGAAAGACCAGAAAAAACCATGAGAAAAATCCTTTCAAGTGTTTTTGAGTTTTTCCGTCAGCGCCCTGGCCCGGGTTAAATCTGCGGCCGCCAGGGCGGAATCCAATTGTGCCAGGAGCTCCTGGCGTTGAAAATGTCTTTCCAGCAATTGAAGCCGGTTTTCATAATTGTTCAACTGGGCAATTGTCCGGCGCAATAAATCGTGAACAGCTTGTCGGCTGATCTGAAAATTTTCGGCAATCTCGCCCAGAGAGAGGTCATACTGATAGTGATGCTGAAAGAGCTCCTGCTGGCGGTCCGTCAAGAGATTGCCATAAAAATCATATAACAAATTTAACCTGGTCCGTTCATCCATGGCAATCCTCCACTGTAAAGGGAAAATACTTTACAGGTGTTAGTTTACTGGTTGCAGCGACAAAAGTCAACTGCCCTGGCAAATAAATTGCAACATATCCGCGGCGCTTCTTGCCCAAAATAATAGCGAGAGGAGGAGTATTAAGTGAAGAGAAAGTTTAAGGACATCTTCAGCAAGGAAAGGTTTCAGCAGGAAGTCGCCGAAGAGATTGCCAAGGATTTTCGAAAAAATTTAACCAACTCCCTCGCCCAAAACGACAAGAACCGCCACAGCTAACTGTGGCGGTTCTTGTCTGGCAACAGAGAATCAGCATAAGCCCGGGCATCAAAGGGAACCAGGTCGTCGATCCCCTCGCCCACGCCGATGTACTTGATGGGAATCTGGAATCTTTGAACCAGGGCCACCGCCACCCCGCCCTTGGCGCTGCCGTCCAGCTTGGTGAGGATGATCCCCGTGGGCCTTACCCATTCCTGAAAGATGGCGGCCTGTTCCAAGGCGTTCTGGCCCATTGCTGCATCCAGGGTGAGGTAGACATCCACTGAGTCGGGGCAGACCTTGCCTGCCACCCGCACGATCTTTTCCAACTCCTGCATGAGGTTTTTGTTGACATGGAGGCGGCCGGCGGTATCACAAATGACCACATCTGCCGCCCTGGCGGCAGATGAATTGAGGCCGTCGAAGACCACCGCCGCCGGATCGCTGCCGGGTTTTCCCACATAGTAGGGGCTGTCGGTGCGCCGACACCACTCTTCCAGCTGCATGTCGGCGGCTGCCCGGAAGGTATCTGTGCCGATGACGAATACCTTCTTTCCCTCTTGCTTATAGTGGTGACAGAGTTTGCCAACCGAAGTGGTCTTGCCGGTTCCGTTTATGCCCACGAGAATTTTGACCTTCCCCTCGGGCTCCCCTTGCCCCTGCTCAAGTATCTCAATAAGCTGCTCCCGGACTGCCGGGAAGAGCTCCATATCCCTGGAGCATTCCTCGGCGCCGCTAATGATGGCGGCGGTAGCTGCCGGCCCCACATCGGCCAGAATCAATAGCTCTTCCAAGAGCTCCAAATCCGCTGTTTGCTGACCGGAGCCGAAGACGCCGGCAAAGGATTTGGCCAGGCTGGCCCGGGTCTTGCTCAGGCCGGCACTGATCTTTTGCACGAAATTCATATTGCCTGCTCCTCTTGTCGATGATTTTTCAGGGCAACGGAGATGGGCTGACTGGACCCATCCTGAGCCAGGGTAATGCCATAGAGGCTGTCGGAGCTCTCCATGGTCTCCCGGCGGTGAGTAATCAGGATAAACTGCATTTTTCCCGCCAACCGGCGCAGGTATTGGGTAAAGCGTAGAATATTTACATCATCCAGGGCCGCTTCCACTTCGTCCAGAATGGAAAAGGGCGAGGGCCGCACCGATTGCAGGGCAAAGAGCAAGGCGATGGCCGTCATGGATTTTTCGCCCCCCGAGAGCAAGGTCAGGGACTGAGTCTTCTTGCCCGGAGGCCGGGCATAGATTTCGATACCCGTCTCCAGGGGATCTTCCTGGTCGGTGAGGGAGAGATAAGCGTTGCCCCCGGTAAAGAGCACCTTAAAGATCTCGCTGAAATGCTGCTGAACCTGGGCGAAGGTCTCCATAAAGAGGGAGCGGATGGTGGCGTCCAGCTCCGCCGCCAAGCTGAGAATATCCCTTTCGGCCTGGGCCAGATCCTGCTTCTGGGCCCTCAGAAAGGCCAGGCGCTCCACCAGCTTTTTGTGTTGACCGATGGCGGCCAGGTTCACTTCCCCCAGCTCCTCCAGCCTGGCCCGCATTCGCTTGGCTTTGCCGGCCAATTCGGAGAGCGAGTAGCGCTGATCCAGGTAGGTCAGCCCTTTTTCGGGTTCGAGGCCGAATTGGGACCCCAGCTCCCGGACCATGGCCTCGGCCTCGGTCTGCCAGCGGGCAATTTTCAGTTCGGCATCGTGGAGGGACGAGTTGATATTGTCCAGCTCCTCCCGAATCTCCGCCATATCCTTACTGGCAGCCTCCACCTCACCTTTGATGCGCTCCTGGGCATCCAACTGCCCCTGGAGGCTGGCGGCCACCGTTTCCAGGCCCTGGCTGAGCTCCGAGAGGGCTGCGCGAAACTGGGCCATTTTTCCCGTCAGTTCTTCCAGTTCCTCTTGTTTGCGCTTTGCCTCAGCCTCAGCAGCAGCCAGATTTTGCCGCACCTGGTTGTCCTGGCCCAGCAGAATTTTGAGCTGGCGCCGGCGGTCCTCGGCCAGGTTTTGCAGGGAATAGACGGTGAGCTGAAGGCTGTTCTGCCGAGAGGCCCAAATAGATACCATATCCCGCAAGCGGGTGTCCAGGGATTCAATCCTCTCCTTATGGGCCTGAACCGCGGCCAAACTGGCCCTATCTGCATCGAGCCGGGAACTTACTCCCTCCGCCACCTGACGAGCCTGATCGATTTTGGTTTCCAGATCAGCCTGCCTCTCGCTGCATGCCGCGATCATCCGGGTTGCCTGTTCTGCCCGGTCCTGAGCTTGTTCAATTTGGGCCTGAATCCTCATCAGCTCCCGCTGGATTTCTTCCCTTTCCCCTTTAAGCCGGTCATGTTCCCGGGTGAGCGCCTGGGCCTCGGCCTCCTGCCGGGTCAGGGCTTCCTGAACCCGATTCAGTTCGGCACGCTGCTCCTCAATTTGCGCTTCCACCTGGGCCAGGGTCGCCTTCCGCTGGAGCAAGCCCTGGCTGTTCTTGCCGGCTGAGCCGCCGGTAAACAGCCCCCTGCTGATTACCTCGCCCTCCAGGGTGACAATCTTATAGCGGTAATTTATCGCCACGGCCAACTCAGTGGCCCGAGCCAGATTCTCGGTGACCAGGACATTGCCCAAGAGCATGGCCGCCACGGGAGCGGCGGCTGGGGCGCTGGTTACCAGCTCGTCAGCCCAGCCCAAGATGGGCACGCTGAAGTCCCGGGGTCGGGATGGATTCCTGTTCGCGGCGGCGGTTACCGGGACCAGAGTGGCCCGGCCGCCCCCGGTCTCTTTCAGGAATTCGATGGCCTGGCGACATCTCTCCTCATCAGAGCAGACTACATAGTTCAAGGCTGCCCCCAGGGCAGTTTCCACCGCCAGGCTGTAGCGGTGATCCTTGACCTGGATCAAGTCCGCCACCGCCCCCAGGACGCCTTTTACTCTGCCCTCCCGGCTCGCCTTGAGGAGAGACCTGGTCCCCGGCGGAAATCCCTGAAAGTCCTGAGCCATCGCCGTCAGCATCTCTTGCTTTTGCCGGAGAACTGACTGGGAGCCCATTAGCTGTGTGCGCTTTAGGACCAGGGCGTCCCGGGATTGCTCGCTTTCCCGCTGCGCCAGGGCAAGTTCAGCAAGTTTTTCAGCAAGGGCGCGGTCCTCGGCCTCCTTCTCAGTATGCGCAGCCTGAAGCAGGTTTATATCGGCCTGGGCTTGTCCCGCTTGGGCCTGCCAGGTCTCAACTTCCTTCTTCACGGAATCCAACTGCCCCGCCAGCTCGGCCTGGGTCTGCCTGGCCCTGTCCCGATGGGCGGCGATTTCGCTCTCGAGGACATTTGCCTCTTCAAGCTTGGCGGCGGCTTGTTCCCGGTACTGCTCCGCAGAAGCCAACAGCCTTCGCACCAATCCACCCACGGCATTGCGGCCCTCCAGGGCCTCGCCATATGCCCCAATCTGCTGGTCTATTCCGGAAATGGTGTCCCTGAGAGTGGCCAGAGCAGAATGGGATTCTTCTAATTGGGCCCGGAAGCGGGCAACTTGCTGCTCGGCATCTGTAACCATCTGGGAATAGTCGGCCTGCCTCTCCTGAGACAGCCGCAACTTGTATTCCAATTCACGCTGATTCCCCGTCAGCTGTGCCTGGTTTTCCTCCAGAACGCCAATTACGGCCTGGCATTCCTCCAGGCTCGCCAATTTCTCCGCCAGGGCAGCTTCCCCTGCATGCAAACGGGTTTGAAACTGGCTCCGGCTGTTCTCCAACTCCTGCCGGCGCAGGTCGAGGCGCTCCAGACGACTCTGCAGTTCCTGATATTTCCCCGCCCACAGGGCCAGTTCCAGGCTGTCTGCCTGTTCCTTGTAGCGCAGGTATTCCTGGGCCCGAGCTGCACTTTCGCGAATCTCTTCCTCTTGGGATTCCAACTCGTGGACGATATCCTCGATTCTGGTCAGGTTGCCCCGGGTATCGGCAAGCTTCTTCTGGGCATCCCGCTTGCGCAGCTTGTAGAGGGCGATTCCCGATGCCTCCTCAAACATCGCCCTGCGCTCTTCAGGGCGGCTGTTGATGACCTCTTCTACCTGACCCTGGCCGATAATTGCATATGTACCCCTGCCCAGAGAAGTCGAGGCCAGGACCTCGCTTATGTCCTTTAGGCGGCAGGGAACCTTGTTGAGAAAATACTCGCTTTCCCCTGAGCGGTAATAGCGCCGGGTAATGGTGACTTCCTGAAAGTCCAGGGGAATTTCGTTATCGCTGTTGTCCAGAACAATGCTGACTTCGGCATAGTTTTTGTGCTGGCTGTGTTCGGTGCCGGCGTAGATCAAATCTTCCAGCTTGACAGCCCGCAAAATCCTGGGATTCTGTTCACCCAGGACCCAGCGAATGGCGTCCACCACATTGCTCTTTCCGCAGCCGTTAGGGCCCACAAAAGCAGTGATCCCCGGGGAAAAGCTGAATTCAGTTCTGTTGGCAAAGGATTTAAAGCCATACATTTCTAAGCGAACCAGGTGCATTTTGCTCCCTCCCCAGGTAATTTTACCATGCCGGCATGCTAAAGTCGATTCAGAGCTTTGCGGGCAGCATCCTGCTCTGCCTGCTTTTTGGTCTTGCCGGAACCCGAGGCCAGCACCTTGCCGCCCACCGAAAGTTCCACCCAAAAGGTCTTATTGTGGTCCGGCCCCGCGTCCTTGGTGACCGTGTATTCGATAGAGTCCAGCCCCGAAGCCTGCAAGGTCTCCTGGAGCTCAGACTTGTAGTCGATGATAAAATCGTCGGAGCAGGCCTTGGCCAACTCGTCCTCAAACAATTCCAAGACCACCGCCCGGGTTTGGTCAAGACCTGCAGACAGATAATGAGCAGCTATAACCGCTTCCAGGGCATCGGCCAGCAAAGATGTCCGATTGCGCCCCCCGGACTTTTCCTCCCCTTTGCCCAGGTGGAGGATGCTGCCCAGTTCCAGCCTGCGGGCGATTGTTGCCAGGGATTCTTCCCGGACCACGGCGGCCCTGATCTGGGACATCCTCCCTTCGCTAAACCCCTCAGGGTGGGAATAGAGCCAGTCGCTGATTATCAGGCTCAGCACTGCATCTCCCAGGAACTCCAGGCGTTGATTGTGGATTTCCTCTCCAGTGGAAGAATGGGTGGTCGCTTCCCTCAGCAGGGCGGGGGCAATGTCCTTAAGCCAAGCGCATTTATCCATTCCGGTCACCTCCGATAGTAAGCAAGGCCCCTGAGGGCCTTGGGAAGCTATTCATGTCTTTCAATATAATTGACTATATCGTTGACAGTTTGAATATTGCTCAGCTCCTCATCGGGAATCTGCAAATCAAATTCCTCCTCCAGGACAAGGAGCAAGTCCATAATATCCAGAGAGTCCAATTCGAGATCACTCTGGAGATCGGTTTCTCCCTTTATACTGTCTTCAGCTACTCCAGCTTGCTCGGCAATTAGCTTAATTACCTTGGTTTTGATTGCTTCACTCATCAGCTTAACCTCCCTTCGCAGCTATTTTACTAGGATTTACAAGGAATGGCAAGTCAGCATTTCTGGATGATGATGCCGATGGCGCCAGGCCCGGTATGGGTGCCGATGACACTGCCGATTTCCGAGGTGTACAGCTCCCGGATAGCTATTTTCTCTCTGACCTTTTGCACCAATTCCTGGGCCAGTTGGGGATCCCTGGCATGAACCACCGCCACATCCACCGGGCCGGAAAATCCCCTGAGGAAGTTCTCGGCTTCCTGGAGCAGGTAGGGAATAAACTTGTTCTTGCCCCGCAATTTGGCCAGGGGAGCTACAAATCCATCCCCATCGATATAGAGCACCGGCTTGACATTGAGCAGGCCGCCAATCAGTTTGGCCGCCCGGCCGATGCGGCCGTTGCGATGCAAGTACTCCAGGGTGTCCACCCCAAACAACACCCTCTGTTCGCCCACCAGCTGCCGGGCGTAATCGACGGCCTCCGTCAGGGTGGCCCCTTGGGCCAATCTGCGGGCGGTATTGAGGACGATCAGCCCCAGCCCCATAGAAGCCGAACGGGAATTGAGTACGTGAATTTCCTGTTCCGGCAACATATCCCTGGCAATGCAGGCCGATTGCCAGGTTCCGCTCAGTTCTTTGGAAATATGAATAGAGATAATGCCTTGGTAGCCTGCGCTGAAGAGGGACTTGTAGAGCTTGTGAAAGTCGCCCGGGGAGGGCTGAGAAGTGCGGGGCGGAATGGGAGCGTCCTGAAGCTTCTGGAAAAAAGTATCGGTCTCCAGATCGACTCCGTCTTTGTACATGGCATCGTGAAAGTGGACATTCAGGGGCACAACACTAATATTATACGGCCGGGTCAGTTCAGTATTCAGGTCGGCAGTGCTGTCGGTAACAACCGCAATCTTAGCCAAAATATTATACCTCCATTGATTTTGCTATCGAAGCAATGGTCTGATTCCTGGCCAGCAGGTAAGCCTGCTTGAGAATGGCATTCTTGACGGTGTTGGCGTCGGCAGAGCCGTGGCATTTTACGCAGACCCCATTTATCCCCAGGAGGGGAGAACCGCCGTGCTCCGAATAATCCATTTGCTTCTTGAGCCCGCCGAGGGCACTCTTGAGGAGCAGCGCGCCGATTTTCGCTTTAACACCTCCCGTCATTATGGCGTCTTTCATCTGAGCAAATATTGCTTGGGCCACCCCCTCCATGGACTTTAAGAGGACATTGCCTACAAATCCATCACAGATAAGGACATCGCATTCACCCTGCATGACATCCCTGGCCTCCACATTGCCCACAAAATTTAAGGACGAATTTTTGAGAAGCTTATAGGTCTGCTTGGCCAGTTCATTGCCCTTCTCCGGCTCCACCCCCACATTGAGGAGGCCGATTCGAGGGGCCGGAAGGCCAAAGACAGACTGGGAGTACAGGTTGCCCATTATTGCATACTGATAAAGATTTTCCGGGCGCGGGTCCATGGTGGCTCCAAGGTCGACGGCGATAACTCCCCGGCCATCCAGGGTGGGCAGGACAGGCGCCAGGGCGGGTTTGCTGACCCCGGGGATGCGCCCCACCAAGAGGCTGGCCCCGGCCATAAAAGCTCCCGTATTGCCGGCGCTGACCACTGCGTCCACCTTGCCTTCCTTCAACATGGACAGGGCGATGACCATGGAAGAGTGGCGCTTGCGCCGAAGGGATAATAACGGCTTGTCGTCGTTTTCGATTACTTCCGGTGCATGGACAATCTCGATACCTTCGGGCACAGCAGCCGCTGCCCGAATGTCCTCTTCCCTCCCCACCAGGACGATCTCCAGGTCGACGCCCGCTTGCCGGGCGGCAAGGGCGCCGGCGACGATGGCCGCAGGGGCGTTGTCGCCGCCCATGGCATCAACGGCTATTCTCATTGTCTCCCTCCTCTTTCCCATCCAGCACCGCAATGGTAAACATGCCGGTAAATACGGGTTTGTCAGCGCTGGTAGTATTGGCTTCGATATGGACGCGATTCTTGTCCCGCTCTCTTACCTCAGCTGTACAGATCAGCCTTTCCCCTGGGTAGACGGGGCGGATAAACTTTATGTTTGCGCCGGCGGTCAGAGCCACCGGGGCATCCACCAAGGCCACAGCCAGGGAATTGGCCTGGGCGAAGATATGATGTCCCCGAACAATTTTTGTTCTTTCAAAAATCATGTCCATGGTGGTGTCCAGGGCAGATATCGCCCGTTCCCCCAATTCCAGTTCCCATAATTGCCCCACCAACTCCTGTTGGCTGAGGGACTTGACCTTGGCATAGGCATCATGGGCCACCATCTTGAGGCGTTCCCGGAGTTCGGGAATTCCCAGCTCCAAGCGGTCGAGGCGAATGGTCTGGATGCTGACCCCGAACATCCTGGCCAAATCCTCGTCTGTCAAAAAGGGGTTATTGTCGATAACGCTCTGCAGCTCTGATTGTCTCAGCCTTTTTTTTGGACGCATGCCCATCCCCCCTTGGCTACTAGGTACAACTTCTATTACCTGCTGCTAATTATACCCTCTCCATTCCCGTTTGGCAATAAAAAAAGAACAGGAAGGACTAATCCCCCCTATTCCTGATTGACAACTACTTTATCCTTATAGAAACCGCAGCTGGGGCAGACGCGATGAGACAGCTTGAGTTCATGGCACTGGGGACAATGAACCAGGTTGGGGCCTGTCAGCTTCCAATTGGCCCGCCTCTTGGCCTGCCGGGCTTTCGAGTGTTTACGCTTTGGAACTGCCAATTCTAACACCTCCTCTGACTACTTGCGAATGAGTTTTTCCAATACTGCCAGGCGCGGATCGACATCACGGGGATTGCAATTGCAACTCTCCTGGTTTAGATCGGTTCCACAATGGGAGCATAGCCCCAGACAGTTGGGAGAGCACAGGGGCTTTACCGGAAGGTTCAGGAGGATGCAGTCCCGCAACGCTCCGGCGATATCGATTTCTTCGCCGAAAAACATGTGAATATCTTCATCCTCCTGGGGATTGCGGCTGAATTGCTCCAGCACATCTACCTCAAGGGGATAGAGGACGGGCGTGAGACAACGGCTGCATTCCAGGGCCAGGTCCCCTTCCACCTTGCCCTGGAGGACAAAGAGCTGTCCTGCATTGGTCAGCACATAGGCGAAGGTCAACGGTTTCCAGGCAACGCCGGGGAGATCAGGCAGATCCAGATCCCCGGCGTCGATAACCAGGGTGTCCCTAATTTGTGCAGCCTTCTGGTGGCGAATGTCGTGTATATTGATTTTCAGGGCCATGCAAACACTCCCTGGCGCAAAGCCAATAATGATGTTATTACATCCCAGGCCTTTTTGTCAAGACTAGTGAGCTAAGGCGATGGCTTTGGTATCCCGGGCAATCATCAACTCTTCATTGGTGGGGATCAGCAATACCCGCACCCGGGAAGCTTCAGTGCTGACATCCACTTCTTTGCCCCGCACATTATTCTTTTCCTTGTCGATTTCCACACCCAGGAAGCTCAAGCTCTGGCAGATTTCCTCCCTGGTTGTGGCGGAGTTTTCACCCAGACCGGCGGTAAAGACCAGGGCGTCCACGCCGTTCATGGCGGCGGCATAGGCGCCGATATACTTGATTACCCGGTAGTTAAAGGCCGTAAGGGCCAATTGCGCCCGCTCATTTCCCGCTTCCGCCGCCTGCTCCAGATCCCGGAAGTCGCTGCTGACACCGGAAATTCCCAGCACACCGGATTTTTTGTTCAGGAGTTCGTTGACCTCGTCATTGGACATGTTGAGTTTTTTCATCAGGTAAAAGGGCAGCGCCGGGTCGATATCGCCGGAACGTGTGCCCATCAGCAAGCCCTCCAGGGGAGTAAAGCCCATGCTGGTGTCCACGGATTTTCCGCCTTTTACGGCGGTGATGCTGGCGCCGTTGCCCAGGTGGCAGGTGATGATCTTGAGGTCTTCCAGCGGGCGCCCGCAGAGCTCGGCTGCCCGCTGCGCCACATATTTATGGGAGGTGCCGTGAAATCCGTAGCGCCGGATCTCATGGTTCTTGTACATCTCATAGGGAAGGCCGTAAATAAAGGCGTGGGCGGGCATGGTCTGATGAAAGGCGGTATCGAACACGCCGACCTGGACGACATCGGGAAGGATCTCAGTGCAGGCTTCTATTCCCATGATATTGGGAGGATTGTGAAGCGGAGCCAGGTCGATATTGCGCTTAAGGGCGGCCATGACCTCGTTGTCAATCTTCACCGACCCTGAGAAGGCTTCGCCGCCATGAACCACCCGGTGGCCGATGGCGTCGATATCATGGTAATCCCGGATTACCCCGTGTTGAGGATCAGTAAGGGCCTCCAGGACCACCTGGATTGCCTGCTTGTGGCTGGGGAGGTCCTTTTCAATCTTAACCTTTTTGTTTGCTTTTCCTGTATGGATTAAGGCAGAGCCTTCCAGGCCAATCCTTTCCACCAAGCCCTTAGCCAGAACGGACTCATCATCCATATTGAAGAGCTGATACTTGAGAGATGAACTGCCGCAATTGATCACCAGTACTTTCACAACTTTACCTCCGTTAGTTAATAGTGATATATTTATTGTTACCAATCTCACCGGGGATGTCAATGATTTGGGGGTGTTTTTTAAGTGCATAGGATTTTGGGCGTCGTCGCAGAGTACAATCCCCTGCATATGGGCCACCTGCATCATCTCAAGACCGCCCGGGCCGAGTCCGGCTGCCAGTACACCGTTGTGGCCATGAGCGGCAACTTTGTCCAAAGGGGAGAGCCGGCCCTCTTGGCCAAGGGAACCCGGGCGGCAATGGCCCTGGAGGCCGGCGCCGATTTGGTTATAGAGATTCCCACATACTTTGTCCTGCAAAGCGCCCAGAGCTTTGCAAGGGCGGGCGTTGCCCTCTTGGCCAACTGCGGTGCGACGGTTCTCAGCTTTGGCAGTGAATCGGGCAAAAAAGAAGAATTAACCGCCCTGGCCGCCTGGCTAAAGCAGGAGCTTGCCCAGCAAAGGATCAGGGAGCAAATGAATCTGGGTAAAACATATGCGGCGGCCGTTCAGGGAGCAGTCCAGGCGACTCCCGAAGTATCTCACCTCGCCCCCCTATTGGCGGGGGCCAATGATATTTTGGCGGTGGAGTATATCCGGGCCATTGATCAATTCTGCCCGGATATAGAAATCTTGCCTGTCAGGAGAATTGGCAGGGAGAGCAGCGCGTACAAGAGCGCTTCCCAGCTGCGGGCCATGCTGGCCAAAGGCGGAGCTGAGACGATCAAGGAGCACATCCCCCAAATCCTCTGGCCCAGCTTTGTCCGGGCGGCAGCAAAACCGGTATTTGCAGAAGATTTCAGCCAGGCCCTGCTCTACGCCCTGCTGACCATGGACGCTGGCCAAATCCGCTCCTTGCCCGCCTGTTCCGAAGGCCTGGAAAATAGGGTGCTGCGGGCGGTACGGGAAAGCCGCACCACCTCCCAGCTCATCGCCGCCATCAAGACCAAGCGCTATCCCCGCACCAGAATTCAGCGCTTGTTAATGCAAGCCCTCTTGCAATTTCATACCATTGAGTACACGGGAAGCTTTGCTCCTTATTTGCGCATCCTCGGCTGTTCAGCCCGGGGCAGGGAACTCCTTCCCCTCCTGGCCGGACATAGTAAAGCCCCGGTGCTATACTCTGCCCGGGATTTTGACAAAATTTGCGCGCCCACGGACCAGCTGCTCCGCTTGGACCAGCGGGCGGCCGATATCTATGGTTTGGCCGGAACCGATTCTCTCAGGGACCTTTCCTCGCCGGTGGGCGCTGATTGCCGGAATCAGCGCTTCTGAGCTTATCCCTCAGGATACAGCCAACTCTGCCCATGGCCGCCTCGGCAGCCTCTTCCCCGGCCTGCACCAATTCATCCACCCGGTGAAAGTGGGCGGGGCTGATATGGCCCACCTTGGGGCGGATAAGGATTTCAGTATCCAGGACCATGGCGCTGAGGATTTTTCTCTCCATGATGTCCAAAGTCTGAAACATCACATCCACGATATTGACCACCGGCTGAAATTCAGCGTATCTGTTGACATCGACGGCAATGACCATATCTGCCCCCATCTCCCGGACCACCGACACCGGCACCCGGTCTACCACGCCCCCATCCACCAGAAGGCGACCGTCCATGCGTACGGGCTTAAAGATCACGGGAATGCTGATGCTGGCCCGCACCGCGGCAGCTACATTGCCCTCCTTGATGACCACGGCTTCTCCCCTTTCGATATCGGTGGTGACAGCGGCAAAGGGGATTTTCAATTGGTCAAAGGTTCTGTTCCTGGTCAGCATCTGGAGCATGGTCTCCACCTTTTTGCCGCTGATCAGACCTGTGCGGGGCATGCACAGGTCCACCCAAGACTTGGTCCGGAGTTCGTTGGCGAACTTTATTAAAAAATTGACATCGATTCCGCAGGCATATAGCGCCCCCACCAGAGCGCCCATGCTGGAGCCGGCGATAAAATCCACCGGCAGCTTGTATTTTTCCAGGGTTCTCAGCACGCCCAGATGGGCGATTCCCCTGGCAGCGCCAGCACCCAAGGCCAGGCCAATTTTCGGCCTCTTGTCCAAAGACCTATCACCTCCGGCATAAAATACTCCTCCCATAATAAGATAGGTAGTAGGATTGGAGGAATGGGAGTGAAAAAGAGGAAGGCAAGACTTATCCACTACACCATGGCATTCTTTGCTTTTCTGGCGGCCATGGCCATGATAATCTATCCGGAAAGCGCCTTTCAGGCAAGCCTCCGTGGTCTCCAAGTATGGTGGAACATCGTCTTTCCGGCGCTGCTGCCCTTTTTTATTGCCGCAGAGGTCCTCACGGGCTTGGGGGTGGTACACTTTGTGGGAGTACTCCTGGAGCCCCTCATGCGTCCCCTGTTTCGGGTGCCAGGAGTCGGCGCCTTTGTCATGGCAGTAGGATTGGCCTCAGGTTATCCCATCGGCGCCATGCTCACCGCCGAGCGCCGTGCCGCCAACGACGTCGGCAAGGAAGAGGGCGAACGCCTGATGTCCTTTACCAATACCGCTGACCCCCTCTTCATGTCCGGGGCGGTGGCGGTGGGAATGCTGGGGCTACCCCAGGTGGGAAACGCCCTGGTCATCGCCCATTATCTGTCCAGCATCACAACAGGGCTCCTCATGCGCTTTTACAAGGCGCAAGCTCCTCCCTCCCCCATCAGAGCGAGGAGTCGGGAGTTTATCCTGGTCAGAGCTGCCAGGGAATTAATCCGGACCCGAGAACAGGACGCCAGACCTCTTATAAAACTCCTGGGCGATGCCATCGCCAAAGCCATGCAATCCATGGCCACCATAGGCGGATTCATCATAATCTTTTCAGTGCTGATGGAGATGCTAAACACCGCCGGCCTTATGGGCGCAATGGCTGCCGCCCTGGGGACCCCCGAGGAGATAATCAGGCTGGTTGGCAACGGAATTTTGGAAATCACCATCGGCTGCCAGGAGGCAGCACGCTCCACCCTGACCCTGAGCGGCAAATTGATTGCCACCAGCGCTATCATCGCCTGGAGCGGCCTGTCGGTCCATGGTCAGGTCATGAACTTCATCAGCAATACAGACCTGTCCATCAAGCCCTTTATCCTGGCAAGGATAGTTCACGCATTTCTGGCGGCGGTGTTTACTGCCCTGTTCCTGCACTATAACCTGGTCCCATCCCTGCCCACTTGGGCGGGGGACTATCTGAGCCTAAGCCTTGGCGCCCGTTATATTTTTTCCGCAGCAACTCTGCTGAGGGTGCTGATCCTCTGGGCTGGCAGCGGCCTGGTTGTCCTGGGTATATCTTTTTTTACGCGGATGAAGGTCTCGTCCTTTAAGGTTCACCCCCGCAACTGAGCCAGGATTTCATCGTGAACCACTTCCGGCACCAGATCCCGGATGCATCCGCCCAGGCGGGCCACCTCTTTGACGAGGCTGGAGCTGAGGTACGAGTACTTTGTGCTGGTGGCCATGAACAAGGTCTCCACATCAGCACCCAACTTTTTATTCATCAGGGCCATCTGGAATTCATACTCAAAGTCGGAAATTGCCCGCAAGCCCTTAATGACGATGCGGGCGTTATTTTTTTTGGCCGCATCCACCAGGAGGCCATCGAAGGTGATGACCTGGACATTGTCAAGGTCTCGGGTTGCCTTGCGCAGGTATTCCAGGCGGGTTTCTATGGAGAAAACAGGTTTTTTATTGGAGTTTATCGCCACCGCCACATAGACATTGTCAAAAATTGCAGCTGAACGCCGAATGATGTCCAGATGTCCCATGGTCACAGGATCAAAGCTGCCGGGATATAATGCAACGGCCATTTAATCTCCCCCGTTTCTGTAATAGCTGATGGCAGTTGAGCCGTAAATCTTCGTCTTTATGTACTGATAGGGAACCTGAAGCTGAAGCTGGGGACTGTGCTCAATTACCAGCACCGCCCCTGGTCTGAGCAGGGACTTCATTGCCAGCACCGAGCGCCTGTAGACATCTTCCTTGGCATAGGGTGGATCCAAAAATGCTATGTCAATACACATTCCCCCTTGGCGGGCCAACCTTCGGCAGGCGGCCTCGGCGTCCATGCAGAGGACACTGGCCCTCCCTCCCAGGGCCAAGGTTGCAAGGTTAGCCCGCACCACCTCGCAGGCCCTGGGACTGTTATCCACAAAGTAGCAAAACTCGGCGCCCCGGCTCAGGGCCTCGATGCCCATGCTGCCGCTGCCCGCACAGAGATCCAGGCAAGTGCTGGCGGGCACAAGCGCCTGCAAACTGCTGAAGACCGCTTCCCGCACCTTGCCCGCCGAGGGTCGGGTCTCGGCGCCCGGCAAGGTCTTCAGCCTTCTCCCCCGCAATGAACCAGCGATTATACGCATACCCATCACCCTCCCAATGATACCACAAACTAAAAAATCCCGGCAAATTAAGTAAAAAAATAGGCAGGTACATGAATAAACTGCGCTAAATTTACCAAACTAGTAGTGAACCGGAGATAAGGGAATTTTTCCTGTGGATGCAGATTATTCCCTGGAAGAATCCTATCGCCCTTTCTCCTCCGGTTTCTCCTCTCCCAGGCTGGCGATCCTCCCCCGGGTCGCCAGTATCCAGCAAAAAACGGGGCGTGGTAGCCCCGTTCTTTTCCTTACAGGGTGGGATTGCTGCTGCCGGTTCCGGCCATGCTGCTTTCCACCAGTTCAATCATCCGCTTAACCATCTGGCCGCCAATCTGGCCAGTCTCCTTGGGAGTCATGTTGGGGTAACCGACGGTCTGAATTCTCTGGGTCAGCCCCAACTCGGAAGCTATTTCATTCTTGAAGTTCTCCATGGCCTGTTCGGCTCCTGGCACAAGAATTTTCTGAGTTTCAAAACCCTGATTTCTTTCAGGTTGGTATTGCATCAATTTCACCTCCATTTGAATATTAATTTATCTGAATTACCGAAGGGAACCGCGATTGGCCAAAGTCCTTTCGGCTTCCTGAAGCATTCTCTTGACCATCAGACCACCGACTGTACCCACTTCCCTGGTGGTCATATTGTCCCAGCCTTGAGACTGAATTTGGTTGGCGATACCCAACTCGTTGGCAACTTCATACTTGAAGCGGTCCAGCACTTGCTCGGCGCCTTGCACAACAGTTCTGCGTCTCCGACGACGTGCCATTCTCTCCTCACCTCCTTCATTAAGTCTATTTTTATTATTGCAGGCCAAGATTTTTGTATACTAGTATTCATTTCCTAGTTAAAATAAGAAAAAGCTAGAAAAAATTAGTCTAGCTTTTTAAATTTCCGATATTAGTCATGACCAAATCGTATACTTTTCGCCAGTCTGGCTCATTCTCCAACTGGCTGCACACCTCCTGGGCGGCGGCCCTGGAGACTTTGGCTATTTGCCCGTCCCTCAGGACGTCGGCCAGGCGAAATTCGTTGAGGCCGTGTTGGCGTTGCCCCAGGAATTGGCCGCTACCCCGCAACTTTAAGTCCGCCATGGCAACTGCCATGCCGTCGTTGCTCTCTTCCAATATTTTTAAGCGCTCCGTCTCCTGGCCATCGGTCAGCAAGAAGCAGTAGCCCTGGTTCTGCCTTCGCCCCACCCGACCCCGGAGCTGGTGGAGCTGTGCCAAGCCGAAGCGTTCGCTGTTTTCGACAACGATAAAGGTGGCGTTGCCCACATCCACCCCCACTTCCACCACCGTGGTGGCAAGGAGCAGGTGGATTTTGCCTTCCTTGAGGGATTGCACCATGGCCTCTTTCTCGGCTCCGCTCATGCGGCCATGGAGAACGCCGTACCTGCACCAGTCAGGCAGCCCCCGGGTCAGGATTTCCTGATATTCTGCCAGGGAGAGGGCGCTGACCTTATCGGACTCTTCAATAAGGGGGCAGATAATATAGCCCACATTGCCCCGGACCATTTCCCTGCTGATAAAGTCCAGGACCTTCTGGCGGCGGCTGCTGTGAACCACGTAAGTCTTTACCGGCTTTCTGCCTCCGGGCTTGGTCCTCAGGGTGGAGACGTCGAGATCTCCATAGAGGCTCATGGCCAGCGTCCGGGGTATGGGGGTAGCCGACATGACCAGGACGTGGGGGCTGTCCCCCTTCTGGGCCAGGGAAAAGCGCTGGCCCACGCCGAAGCGGTGCTGTTCGTCGGTGACCACCAGGGCCAGGTCGCGGATCTGCACCCTGTCCTGGAAAACGGCGTGGGTCCCCACCAGGATGAGACCACCCCGGTCTTGGAGAACCTCGTCCAGCTCCTCCCTCTCCCTCTTTTTGCTGCTGCCCGTAAGTAAGCGCAGGGACACGTTCAGCGATCGGGCCGCCGGTTCCAAGGTAGAAAAATGCTGGCTGGCCACCACCTCGGTGGGAGCCATCAACACCGCCTTGTATCCGTTGAGAGCGCAGGTAAACAGGGCATGGCCGGCCACGGCCGTCTTGCCGCTGCCCACATCCCCCTGGAGCAAACGGTTCATGGGCTGTTCCTGCCCAAGGTCCGCCTGAATTTCCGCCGTCGCCCGCGCTTGATCTGCAGTAAATTTAAAGCCCCAGGTCGCTTCCAGCCTGGCCAGCAACTCCGGTCGGGGCTTGAGGGCAAAGGTCTGGACCTGCCGCCTCAGCCTGCGCCAGTAGATGAAGCTGAGCTGGTATAAAAAGAGTTCTCGGAACTTTAAAGTGTACCGAGCCTGCTTCAGGGTTTCGGAACTCTGAGGACAATGAATTTCGGCCAGGGCCTTTTTTTCAGGCAGAAGTGCATACCTTTCCCTGAAGAAAAGGGGGAACAGCTCTTCTTCCCGATATTCCTCCAGCGCCCGCCGGATTAACGCCGCCATGACCGAGTTGCTGATCCCCTCGGTCAGGTTGTATTGAGCCTGGATCTCCGGGAGTTCTCCATCAAGGCTGAATTCTTCAACCACAATATTCCTGTACTGCGGTGTAAATTTTCCGGCGACCATTATTTTCTGGCCCAAGCGCAGTTTCCCCTTGAGATAACTCTGGTTAAACCACGTGCAGCGAACATGGCCTGTCCCATCGGCGATGGTGGCAGACAGCACCTTGACATTGCGGTTGCCCCGCTCACTGGGCGCATCGATGATTGCACCCCGCACCATAACCATTTCACCTGGCTGCCCCCACAGGCGATTGATGGCAACCAGGTTGCGCTTCTGATACCCCCTGGGATAGTGGTGGGCCAGGTCGGTGACGGTAAATATCCCTAGTCTGGCAAGTTGACGTGCCCGCACCGGGCCGACACCTTTGAGGTATTGGACAGATGTGCTCATTGCCGCACCCCCCTTGCAAAAAACCAGGCCTCAGCCTGGTTTATTCAATGGCGATGATAAAGAAGTACAGCGGCTGCCCGCCGGAGTGGAGCTCGATTTCACAATCGGGATGGGCCTCGCCGAGACGGGCGGCAATTGCTTCAGCCTCTTCCCGCTGCACTTCCTCCCCATAAAACAAAGTAATGATTTCCGAGTCTTCATCCACCATCTGCCCTACCAGGGAGAGGGTGGTCTCGGCTATCCCCTCTTCTACCGCGACGATCTTCCCGTCGGCGATTCCCAGGATATTGCCCTGGCTGATGGGCTTGCCGTCAAAAACTGAATCGCGGACGGCGTAGGTAACCTGCCCGGTCTTCACCTGGGTCAGGCCCGCTTCCATTTGGGAGGCCAAGAAGGCGAGGTCCTCTTCATCGGGAGAATAGTTGAGCATGGCCGCAAGGCCCTGGGGAATTGTCTTGCTGGGGACCACCGCCACCGGCCGGTCCGCCACTTCCGCCGCCTGCTGAGCAGCCATCAGGATATTGCCGTTATTGGGCAAAATGACGATCCGGTCTGCCTTGACTTCAGCAATTGCCTGGAGAAAGTCCTCGGTGCTGGGATTCATGGTCTGACCGCCCATCACCACATAGTCCACCCCCATGCTCTTGAAGATATCTGCCAGACCAGGACCAGCAGATACCGTAATGACGCCGTTGAGCTTTGGTTCGGAGGAAATCTCCGGTGCAACCGGCTCGTCAATGGTTTCGCGATGTTGATAGCGCATGTTGTCTATCTTGATATCTTGAAGCTCCTTACCTTGGGTAAGGGCAAAATCCAAAACCAATCCGGGGTTATTTGTATGAATATGAACTTTTATGAGGCCGCTGGTACCAACCACCAAGAGGGAATCTCCATGCTTTTCCAGCTCGGTGCGAAACACCTCTTCACTGAGATCATCGCCGGTCACGATGAACTCGGTGCAATAACAATACTTCAGATCTGTTTCCTCGACCTGCCCCTGCGCTCCGGGGCTAATGGCCGCCGTGTCCCGGGGAGGTGCGACAGCCCTGCCCTCCAGGTAATCCAGCCAACCGGCAAAGATATAACAGAGTCCCTTGCCGCCGGCATCCACCACCCCTGCCTGTTTGAGCACCGGCAACATCTCCGGAGTCTTGGCCAGGGTAGCCTGGGCTTCGGCCAGCACAAGCTCCATCAGCGCATTGAGATCTTGGCTGCGGGCGTGTTTCATGGCCGCCCGGGCAGCATTCTTGGCAACGGTTAGGATTGTCCCCTCCACCGGTTTGATGACGGCTTTGTAAGCCGTCTCTACCCCTATCTGAAGGGCATTGGCAAATACAGCCGGGGTAACGCGCTCGGATCCCGCCAACCCCTTGGCCAGCCCCCGAAAGATCTGGGAAAGGATGACCCCGGAATTGCCCCTGGCCCCCATCAGCGAACCCATAGCCAGGGCCTCGGCCAGTTCTTTAATACTTGTAATATTGGCCTTGGATATTTCCCTGTTGGCCGATTCCACGGTGAGATTCATATTGGTGCCCGTATCTCCGTCGGGAACGGGAAAGACGTTCAGGCTGTTGACTTCATCTTTATGATTTGCCAGGGATGCGGCGCCGGCCAGCAACATACCCCTGAGTTGTTCAACATCTAAAGCCGAATGTTTCAAGATATGTTCCTCCTCTACTTGCCGTTGATAACCCGTACTCCCTGGACATTGACATTGATGACTCCAACTTTGAGACCGGTATACTTTTCAACGGAATACTTTACGGTTGAGATGACGTTGTTGGCAACCTCGTCGATGCGGGTGCCATAGCCCACGATGATGTACAGATCGATGATCAGCTCTCCGTGGGATTCGCGGACTTCCACCCCGCGGCTGAGGTTATCCCTCCCCAACAGTTCCACCAAACCGTCTTTAAGTTGCTTGCGCGAGGCCATGCCAACCAAGCCGTAGCACTCCACTGCAGCGATTCCGGCAATGGTGGCGATGACGTCACTGGATATATGAACATGGCCGAGATCTGTCTCGATAAGCAAACGAAAACCCTCCTTTGCACAGTCCTGTTTAATTTTACTACAAAATAAGCCAAAAAAAAAGGCGCAGGCCCCTTACTTGTCAATTTCAATACCATATGTTAGAATGTAGCTTGTGAACAAGGAGGTGGAACCATGGCAAGGCAATGTGTCATCTGTGCCAAACGCGTCAGAGCGGGTTTCCAAGTCAGCCACTCCCATATCCGGACTAAGCGGACTTGGGCTCCTAATCTGCAGCGGGTCAAGGCCAATATCGGCGGAACCGTCAGGCGGGTACATGTCTGTACCCGGTGTCTGAAATCCGGAAAGGTCCAACGGGTAATATAAAATAAAAAGCGCGGGTGCGCTTTTTTATTTTAAAATTGATTTTTTAAAAAACAGGCGAACCAGTGCCGAGACAACGGGATGCAGCTTTACAGCGCGGATTTTCACTTCCCCAACCTCCTTCATCCGGTAAATAATTTCCAGCCGGCAAAGATCAGACCTGCTCCCAAGAGACATAGCCACACTGCCAGGGGAATGGCGTCGGCCAGCAAGGCAATGCCCACCGCCGCCAAGGCTATCCCGGCCACCTTGCGGGGCAGGGCGCTCCTCCCCGTTCTGAATCTGGTTCTGAACACATGCCCTCCCCCCCCATGTTCCATACTATGCAATTGCCCAGAGAATGTGAATCACCGGTTGGACCATTGGCAGATGACGGCAATTCCCCCGCCAACCCCTACCAGTGCCCGGGATTTGACGATTTCATTGCCCAGACCCAGCCCGCTTCCCGGCAGCAGCCTTAACCCCGTCCCGGAGTACTTTGCTCCCCGCAGGCTGACGGTAACAGGCTTTTCCAGGGCAAAGACTGAAAACATCTCGCCCTCACTCTTAAAGAGCACCTGGGCTTTGTCGGTAAAGATTAACTTTTGTACCCCGCTCCAGGCCTGAACACAGACGCCTTGGGCATACCTGTTCAGGAGAAGCGTATTGACCAGCTGATGATCAAAGCGCCGGCCTCCCCCCAGACCCAGTATATTGATGCGGCGGGGCCGGTATTTTTTTACCACCCGCAAGGCCAGCTCCAGGTCGGTAAAGTCCTTTTCCACCGGCGCCCACAGGACCTTGGTCTCCCTGGGCAGGCCGGCGAGCAGCCCGGGATTCACCGAATCAAAATCCCCCACTGCCCAGTCGGGCTTCAAGCCCGCAGCGATTATCCTGTTCAATCCTCCGTCCACGCCGATGAGCACTGAATTTCGGGAGAGTTTGCTCAACAATTCCTCGTCGATATCGGGACTATTGAGAACCAAAGTGATCATATTATCACCTCTGGAAAAGGCCGCACTCACTGTGCGGCCTGATGCATTTCTTTTATAACTCCGGCGGGATTCTCGCTGTTAAACAGCGCGCTTCCCGCCACCAGGACATCGACACCGGCCCGGACCAGGTCTGGGGAGTTACTGGCGTTGACCCCACCGTCGATGGACAAGAGGAGCGGCCTGGCCAATTGCCGGCGACGTCGGTCCACTTCTCTAAGTTTCTCGAGGGTGGCGGGGATAAACTTCTGCCCGCCGAACCCGGGATTCACCGACATCAACAGGATAAGGTCCACCTCGGCCCAGACATAGTCCAAGACCCCCGGGACAGTGGCCGGGTTCAAAGCCACCCCCGCCTTGCACCCGGCCTCCCTGATTGCTCCCAGGACACGGTGCAGGTGGGTACAGGCTTCAGGATGAACCGTCAGGTAGTCGGCTCCTGCCCGGGCAAAATCCTCGATATAGCGCTCGGGCTCCCGCATCATCAGATGGACATCCAACGGAGCGCCGGTAGCTTGGCGCAGGCTCCGGACCAGGGCGGGTCCAAAGGTAATGTTGGGAACATAACTGCCGTCCATGACGTCGACATGCAACCAGTCGGCGCCGGCAGCAAGAATCATCTCCACGTCCCGGCCCATGTAAAGGGGATCGGCGGCCAGTATAGAGGCAGATACAATTGGTTTAATAGCGGTTGGCCTCCTTTTCCTTAAGTTCTTGATAGATTTTGACATAATTCTGATAGCGCAGGGGATTGATTTCACCCCGGGCCAGATGTTCTTTGACGGCGCAGGCGGGTTCGTGGATATGCAAGCAGGGCGAGAACTGGCAGTCCTGAGCCAGTTCGGTAAATTCCGGGTAGACCCGGTGCAGGTGGCGGCTCTCCATATCCAAATCCAATATGCTGAAGCCGGGGGTATCCGCCACCTTGCCGCCTCCGGCCAGGGGCAGGAGGGAGACCTGGCGGGTGGTGTGCTTGCCCCGGCCCAGCTTGGCGCTGATCTTGCCAATCTTGACGGGTATGTCCAATTCGCCAACGGCGATGGCGGCGGTAATCCTGCTCTTGCCCACCCCCGACTGTCCCGCCAGCACGACAGTCCTGTTTCCAATTACCCGGGTAAGGTCTTCCACCCCAGACCCGGTCCGGGCCGAGCAGACAACTGTGGCATAGCCGATTTCGGCATACACCCGGGCCAATTCTTGAGCCCTGGCGGGATCGAGGTCTGACTTGTTGACACATATTATCCCCTCAATACCCTGGAGGGCCAGGATTGCCAGGAGTTTATCCACCATCAGCAGGTCGGGCGACGGGTCCTGGGGCGCCATGACCATGAGGACGGCATCCACATTGGCCACCGCCGGCCGCCGCAGCTGATTGCGCCTGGGCAGGATCCGCTCCACCGAGCCTTCCCCTCCCTGGCCGATGCTGATCTCGACGGCGTCGCCGGCCAGGGGGCTGAGTCCCCCCTGCCGCAATTTGCCGCGGGCCCGGCAGAGATAGGTGTTATTCCCCACTTCGACGAAGTAGTACCCCGCCACGACGCTGAGGATTATACCTTTGGCAAGCATCATTCTATCACCTGCATCAGAAAGGAGATTCCTCCTTTTTGGCCCCGTTAATGTAAACCACAATGGTGCCCCGCTCCCAGCCGGATACCGTCAGGCTGAAGCTCTCTTCCCATACCACGTCGTCAAAGGGCACCTGGGTCACACCGGTGATGTCGGTAACCTCGATCCGAACCTGGTCGCCGGGATTGAGCTGGCTGATATTTACAGTCTTGGAAATCTTGTTATAGGGCCGCAGCCATAGGTCCACTGAATCCCCGGGCGCAACCTCAGTCTTGGCTTCGGGAATATGGCTGGTGACAATCCCCCCGGGAGAATCCCCCTGAAGCGGTTCCCAGCGCAGAAGCCTCTCACTGAGCAAGAGCTGGGCGATAATTTGCCTGGCCTCCTCCAAGGTCTTGCCCCTCAGGTCTTCCATGATTATCGGGCGCGGTCCCTGGCTGACCACCAGCTTGACCTTCTCACCCCGAGGGATCTTACCAGAGTCGGGATCCTGACGGATGACGATGCCCGAGCCAAACTTCTCGCTGAACTCGTATTCCCGCTCGGGTATCAGGCCCAGGGATTCCAGCTCGCTCTCAGCTTCCCGGACCTCCTTGCCCTCCAGGGCGGGCACCTCGACAAGATCGGGGCCCTTGCTGACAGTTAACTCAATTAGCCTGTTTTCCTTGACGGTCTGTCCTGCTCCGGGCTTTTGAATGACCACGTGGTTTTCGGGGATGGTCTCGTGATGGACATGGCCCACCACCTGGTAGTTCTTGAGACCTGCCTCCTCCAGGGCGGCAATGGCCTCCTCCAAAGACCTTTCTGTCACCGCCGGGACCTGGACTTCATCAACCCGCCAGAGCTCGCCCAGGGCCCGGAAGCCCACGATTCCCAGGTAGACCGCCCCGGCCAGGAGGATAAAGATAATTCCCCATTTAAGCAAGAGGCGCTGCCAGGTCTTTAACGGTTTCTTATCAGGGTTTACGGGAGTATATATTTGGGTATGCTGGCTTTCCTGGTCCAGCTCATTCTCACTCTCATTGGTCGCTGCCGTGTCTTCACCGGGGACATTCCATGTCCGCAAAGCCGCCAGGAGTTCAGTAGCGTTCTGGTAGCGTAGGGAACGGTCCTTTTCCAGCATTTTATCCAATATCCCCTGAAGCTTGGGAGTAACATTGAGATTGTACTGAGAAGCCGGGGGAATGGTCTGTTGCAGATGCTTCAGGGCTATGCTGATGGGACTTTCCCCGTCGAAGGGAAGCTTCTTGGTCAGCATTTCATAGAAGACTATTCCCAAAGAGTACAGGTCTGACTGTTCGGTGGCCAGTTTGCCCTTGGCCTGCTCGGGAGAGAAGTAATGCACCGACCCCATGATGGAATTGGGAGAAAAGGTCTGAGTGGTAGATGTCACTGCCCTGGCTATGCCAAAGTCTGCCACCTTCACCCTGCCATCTTTGGAAATCAGGACATTATGGGGTTTTATATCCCGATGAATGATCTTGTTATTATGGGCGTGATAGAGGGCGTTGGCAATCTGGCGGACGATACTGACCGCCCGGGCAGGCTCCAAGGGAGCTTCCCGCTCAATCAGATCCTTGAGGGTCTCCCCTTCCACATATTCCATGACGATAAAATAAGTTTCCTTGTCCTGGCCAACATCATAGATGCTGACAATGTTGGGGTGGGACAAACTGGCCGCAGCTTGGGCCTCCCTGCGGAAGCGCCGGACAAAATCCTCATCAATGGAATATTGCTGCCGAAGTATTTTCACTGCCACTATTCTGTTCAAGAGCGTACAGCGAGCCTTGTATACCACAGCCATGCCGCCGCCGCCAATCCGTTCTAAAATTTGATACCTGTTTACCAGTTTGCTGCCGATCACATTATCACCCCTTTCGGTTATAGTTGAGCCAGGATAATTGTAACATTATCAGGTGCTCCTCGCTCCAAAGCGGTGGACAGGAGGGAATTGACCTTGAGCTGCAAATCCCCTTCTCCCTGGACCACTGTAAAGATTTCCTCGACAGCCACCACCTCGGTCAGGCCATCGGAACAGAGCAGGACATGCTGTCCCGGGCTCCAGGGATGGCGCAGGACCTCCGCCTCGACATGGGTATCGGTCCCCAAGGCCCGGGTCAAGACATGGCGCTGTGGATGACTTACGGCCTCGGCATCGGTGATCTTGCCGGAAGCCAGCAGTTGACCGGTGACCGAGTGGTCACTGGTGAGGCAACGTCCCTCTCTGCCAATGAGGAAGGCCCGACTATCACCGATATGGCCCGTAATCAGAAAATCCGGCAGCACAGCCACCAGGGTCAAGGTCGTGCCCATGCCGGCCAAGGCGGGGTTCGCTGCGGCCTTGGCGATAATCGCCCGGTTGGCGACGGCGAAGGCCCTGTGGATGCTCTCTTCCGGTTGAGGATACAGCCCGCCGGCCAGCACTTCAACCACCGTATCTACAGCCAGGCGGCTGGCTTCTTCACCGCCGGCATGCCCGCCCATTCCATCGGCAACCACCAAGAGACCGGCCTCTTCGTCGATGAACAGCCAGTCCTCATTATTGGTCCGCACAAGACCTTGGTTGCTAACGCCTAAAGCCTTCATCCACACTCCTCCCATCTTGCCCCGGGGTCCCTCTGCGCAATTGGCCGCAGGCCGCGTCAATCTCTGCTCCGAGACTGCGGCGTACCGTGGTGCGCAGACCCGATTGCTCTGCAAGTCTCTGGAAGGCGGCTACCCGCTTGCTGGGCCGCCAATCCAGCCCCGCAACCTGGTTGTACGGAATCAGGTTGACCAGACAGTTCATCCCCCGGAGCAGTTTTGCCAATTCCCGGGCATGCCAGTCCTGGTCATTGACGCCGTCCAGGAGCAGGTATTCGAAGGTAATTCGGCGGCCGGTCATAAGAATATAATTTCTACACGCGGCCATTAATTCCTGCAATGGGTATTTGCCGGTGATGGGCATCAGCTTGTTGCGCAGCTCGTCATTGGGAGCATGCAGGGAAACCGCCAAGGTAATGGCTAAATTCAGCCGCGCAAGATCGTAGATCTGGGGCACCATCCCCACCGTGGACAGGGTTATTCGCCGCTGCCCTATGTCAAATAACCCGGGATCGTTGGCCGCCCTGATTAAGGCCACTACATTTTGAAAGTTGGCCAGGGGTTCGCCAATTCCCATCAAGACCAGATTGCGCACCGGCTTGAGTGAATGGACATGGGCGTAGTGAGCGCAATGCCAGATTTCCTCGGCCATTTCTTCTGCAGTCAAATTGCGCACCAGGCCCATGGGTCCGGTGGCGCAGAATGTACAGCCCATGGCGCAGCCCACCTGGGTTGAGATGCAGGCAGTGGACCAATCCCGATATGCCATGATGACCGCTTCTATCTTGGCTCCATCGGGATACTGCAACAGGAGCTTTACCGTGCCGTCGCCGGTCTGGCGCCGGGAGACGACCAGGGAATTGACCACCCGGTATCTGTTGGCCAGGTTATCCCTGAGATCTTTGGGAAGGTTGGACATCCGGCAAAAATCGTCGACGTACTTGCCATAAATCCACTCCCGGATCTGCTTCAACCGATAGGAGGGCAAGTTGTATTCTTCAGCAATTTTAGCACTTCGGCCGGCATCCAGAGCAAACATCTCTACACCACCTTTATCAGTTTGGCGATGAAGAATCCGTCCAGATCGTGGATGTGGGGAAAGGTCTCGACAAATTCCGTGCCAAACCCAGGTATGCCCGGCTTCGCCAACTGCATATCTCTTCGTTCCTCCAGCAAGGCATGGATGACTCCCCGGTTTTCCGCCTGGGATATGGTACAAGTAGAGTATACCAGAATACCCCCGGGTTTTAGCAAGTTGCAGCCGGCCCGGAGAATCCGCAGTTGCAGACCGGCCAGCTCTTCAATGTCCCGGGGTTGCCGGGTCCACTTAATATCGGGCTTGTTCCTGATTACCCCCAAGCCGCTGCAGGGGGCGTCCACCAGGATTCTCTCAAAGCGTCTGTTAAGCTTCTGGTCCAGGAAGGCTGCATCACCCAGAACGGTTTCGATATTGCCCAGACCCAGCCGCCTGGCGTTTTCCTCGACCAGCTTGAGCCGGGAAGGGTGGAGATCGCAGGCCACCACCTTGCCCGAATAGGCCAGTTGAGCCAGCTGTGTCGTCTTGCCCCCCGGAGCACTGCACATGTCCAGGACGTCCTGGCCAGGCTGCACATCCAGGCAAAGGGCGGGCAGCATGGAGGCTTCTCCCTGCACAATAAACCAACCCTCTTGATACCCCGGAAGCTTAGAAAAGCGGGTATCGCCGGCAAAGACGATGGCCTCATCGGAGCACCTGCCTCTTTGGCCCTCCAGCCCGGCCTCTTGTGCAGCGACCAGGAATTGATTTACACTGAGTTTCCCGGTGTTGACCCGCACCGTCAGGGGACCGGGTCTGTTATTGGCTGCACAGAGAGAGCCTGTAAAATCGCTGCCCCAGCGCTGCACCCAGCTCTCTACCATCCACTGGGGGTGGGAGTGGCGCAGGGAAATTTCCGAAATGGTGCCGGGCTCCAGGTCCTTAAAGAGCCCATCCCGATTGCGGATGACATTGCGCAAGACCCCGTTTACGAACCCGGCCATTCCGGGGCCGGCGCTCTTTCTGGCCCGGTTCACCGCTTCGTTGACGGCGGCAAAGTCCGGTATCCGATCCAAGTACACCAGCTGATAACAGGCCAGGCGCAGGAGATTGCGGAGGACCGGAGAAAGCTGGTTTACTTTCCTGCGGCAGAATTGATTGAGTATGTAATCCAGGCTTAAGCGATAGGTCACCACGCCGTAGACCAGCCGCCAGACCAGCCCCTCATCCCGGGCCGAGAGGGAATGCCGCCGGGTCTCTGCCTGGAGGACATGGCCGGAATAGGCCCCTTCCTTCTCAATGGCGATTAAAGCCGCCAGGGCAACATCCCTGGCGGCAGGATTGTTACTTGTCATCGCCGCCGCCCCCGAAGCAGGAAGAGGCGGAGAAGGCTGCTGATGGCGGTGGCAGTGGCCGCAACATAGGTCAGGGCGGCGGCGCCCAGGACCTTTCGCACCCCGGCTTCTTCGGCAGGGGCAATAATCCCACCAGTAGTGAGCATCCCCACTGCACGACTGCTGGCGTTGAACTCCACCGGCAGGGTAATGACCTGGAAGAGGACGGCAAACACGAAAAGAAGTATGCCGATATCCATCAGGATCCCCATGCTACCGGCAAAGAGAAAGCCAATTAAAAACAGGGGCATGGCCATATTTGAACCAAACTGGGCGATGGGAAAGAAGTTGTTCCTTAAGCTCAGAGCAAAATACCCTTCGGCATGCTGGACAGCGTGGCCGGTTTCGTGGGCGGCGATACCCAGGGCGGCGACGGAGGTGCCGTGGTAAACCTGCGGGGACAGCCGCACAACCTGGGTGCGGGGATCATAGTGATCGGTAAGGTATCCCGCTGCCATTTCCACGCCCACCCCATGCAGGCCGGAACTGTCCAAGAGGGCTCTGGCCGCCTGGGCCCCGCTCAGCCCCCTGGCCGCCGGAACCTGAGAATACTGGGCATAGGCGCTCCTTACCTTGCTTTGGGCATAAAGGGCCAAAATCATGGCGGGAATCAGGAGCAACATGGTGCTGTCAAAGTAAAAGAAAGGCAAGCTCACTCCTCCTTTATGGCAAAGTCAATTCTCCTTGAAAAATCGGTAATGGTCAGGTCGCTGTCGGTACAGGGCCGGGGGCCAGGTTGAATTTCCACTCCCACCACCGGAATGCGGGTGTCCAGGATGCCGGCCAGCAATTCTCGCTGACAGGCCACAGCCACCACCAGGGAAGGTCGTTTCTGCTTGAGGCGCAGCCTGGCCGCGGTACCCCCGGATTCCACCGTCACCGAGAGATTTCGCTGGCGGCAGATACCCTTCACCGCACCAATCTTGCAGCGGCCACACTCCCGGCAATTGGCAATATCCGCCGTCACCGCACAGGTACAATCTGACCGCTGCAGGCAACGGGAAACCAGGACATGGGCCTGATTGGCCTGCACTGCCAAATTGCCGGTGATGCGGTTGTTCAGGTGAACCAGGGCAGTCCGGGGCAGGTTAAAGGCTGAAAAGACTGCCGCCCAAAAGGCCAGGGCAATTCGAGGCAGCAACCGGCGTGGCAGCCGGACTTGTTTTAGGATCAGGGCCATGGGCAAGTTCAAGTAGACAACGATGATAGCCAGGATTAAGAGGATTAACCCGAGCAAAAGGGACGTCTTGAGCAAAACCACCGCCGTAACCATCAGGGCAAGGGCGACGGCCAGGGCGATGGAAGTCATCCACGTCAGCCGGAGCCAGACATTGGGACTAAGGCAAGTACTGGTGTTTATAGAAATAGTTCTCCCTCCTCAAGTCGATATCCATTCATGAAATCAGTAGCACTGATAGCCCTTTTCCCTTGGGGCTGCACCTCCATTATCTGCACCAGGCCTTCAGCCGAGCCGACGAATAGCTCTTTTCCCCGGCGCAGCACCAGTCCGGGAGCAGCAGTGCCGGGTGCGGCGGCCGCCCTTAGTAGTTTCAGCCGCTTGGAGCGAAAAATACAGAAACAACCGGGTTTGGGAGCCAGGGCCCTGATCTGGTTGGCAATCTCCCTTGCCGGCCGCCGCCAATCAACGCGCTCCTGGCTGCTGTCCAGAGGGGGAGCATATGTATAGTCCCCTGGCGGCTGCGGCGTCCTGGGCGCCTGGCCGCGGAGCACCAGGTTCACCGTCTCGGGCAGAAGGGTCTGGGCCATGGCGCCCAGGCGCTCCCGGAGCTCGCACCCCGTCTCAGTTTCGCCGATCTCAGTTCTCGCCTGGAGAATCATATCCCCGGTATCGAGGCCTTCATCCATAAACATGGTGGTCACTCCGGTTTCTGCGCGCCCCAGCATTATTGCCCATTCAACCGGCGCCGCCCCGCGCAGATCCGGCAATAAAGAGGCATGGACATTGATTGCCCCCAATCGGGGTATGTCCAGCACTTCTTTGCCGAGGATGCTGCCATAGGCCACCACCAAAAAGAGGACGGGGGAAAGTCCCCGGAGGCGCTCAATGCTTTCAGGGCTGTTGATTCGCCTGGGCTGCCATACTTCAATTCCCCGGGACTGGGCCCATTTTTTTACCGGAGGCGGAGAAGGTCTTCGATTCCGACCGGCAAGGGCGTCGGGGCGGGTGATGATGAGCCCGGGGGTCAGTCCGGCCTCTTCCAATCCATCCAGACAATAGCAGGCAAAATCGGCAGTTCCCATAAAGATGAGCATGCTTACTCTCCTTCGTCGATGTACTTGGTGACCTTGTCGATAAAGAGTATCCCCTGCAAGTGGTCCAGCTCATGCTGCAGCGCCCGGGCCAGGTAGCCTGACGCCTCCAACTTCTTTTTGCGGCCGGCCCGGTCCTGGAAATGGACTTCTACCTGGGAAAAGCGTGGGACTTCGCCGTAGACGCCGGGAACGCTCAGACACCCCTCGGCCTCGACTTCCTCGCCTGAGCACCTGACAATCCGGGGATTGACCAGCTCCAGCAGGGGAAATTCCTCCCCCAGCTTGATGACCACCAAAGCCAAGTCCAGCCCTATCTGGGGACCGGCTAGCCCTACTCCCGAGTTGTGTTCCATGGTTTCCGCCATATCTTCCAGGATCTTGGCCAATTCAGCATCAAAGGCAGTGACAGCCTTTGCTTTGGTGCGAAGGATGGGATCCCCCAGTTTTCGGATATTTCTCACTGCCACCAAATCACCTTCTCACATAAAGTTAATCGGGTTGTTATCCACTATTACCCGGCAATGCCTGCCGACCTTCAGCATGCGCCGCATTTGGTCGATGGCCCTCCAGGCCGCCGCGCCTCCCGAATGGCGGAGGATATAGTGCCAGCGGTACCTGCCCTTGAGCCTCTCCAAGGGGGGAGGTCCGGAGTAGAGGATCTCGAGACCCAAGGTAGCCAAGCTGGCGCTCACCTCTTCAACCTGGGCCAGGAGGGCGTCCTGCTCGGGACTGCTGACCAGGATTCGAGTCAAAGCCGAGAATGGAGGCATTCCCGCCCCCCGGCGCAGGTCCATCTCAAACCGATAAAAGCCGCGGTAATCGCCCTTCTTGGCAAACTGTAAACTGTAATGTTCTGGCTGGTAGGTCTGAATCAGCACGCGGCCGGGCTTATCGGCCCTGCCGGTTCGCCCTGCGGCCTGGGTTACCAGCTGAAATGTCCTTTCGGCAGCCCGAAAATCCGGCATCCCCAGGCTAAGATCGGCCAGGACGATGCCCACCAGGGTCACCTGGGGAAAGTCCAGCCCCTTGGCGATCATCTGGGTCCCCAAGAGTATTCCCGACTCTTGCTGATAAAAACGGGAAAGGTGCTCCTCCTTGTCCTGGGCGCTGGCGGCGGTATCCCTGTCCAGCCGGCACACCGCTGCTCCGGGGAAGAGGGCGCTCAACCTGGCCTCCAACTTCTGGGTACCCAGTCCCAACTCCCGCAAATATTTGCTGTCGCATTGGGGACAGCGTTGAGCCAAACTGGCCGAGACCCCGCAGTGATGGCATATGAGACGGCCGCCTCTGTGCAAGGTCAGGGCGGTGGAGCAATTGGGACAAGAATAGCGGAAGCCGCAGTTGCGGCAGAGGACGGTGGGTGCAACCCCCCGGCGATTTAAGAAAAGCAGGGCCTGTTCCTTTCTGGCCAAGGTCTCTTCCAGGGCGCTGCGCAGCTCCCGGCTCAACATGTCCCTGTTGCCCTGGGCCAGTTCCCGGCGCATGTCGACGATTTTTGTGATTACCGGGGCATGCTTATGGACCCGCTGGGGCAGCTGCAACAGCCTGTAACGCCCGGCTTCGGCCCGGGCAAAGGATTCCAGGGCAGGGGTGGCGCTGCCCAGTACCAGCAGTGCCTTATGCCACCTTGCCCGGAAAACCGCCACATCCCGGGCGTGGTAGCGGGGAGTTTCCTCCTGTTTGTAGGCTGGCTCATGCTCCTCATCCAAGACAATCAGGCCTATCCTTTCCAGGGGAGCAAAGACCGCCGAACGAGTCCCGATTACTATACTATACTCTCCCCGGGCAATTTTCTCCCAGTCGGCCGCCCGCTGATTGGCACTGAGACCGCTGTGCAGAACCGCAATCTTGGCCCCGAAGGCCCGCTTAAACCTGGCCACCAATTGGGCTGTCAGGGCAATCTCGGGAACCAGGATCAAGGCCTGCCTGCCCTGGTCCAACACGCCCTGGGCCAGGCGAATGTATATTTCAGTCTTGCCGCTGCCGGTAACCCCATGGAGCAAAAACTCCTGAGCCCGGGAATAATTCCCGGTCTCCTCGGCGATTTTTACCAGCACCCCATCCTGCTCTGCCGTCAATTCCTCCACATCCCTTAAGTCCCAAGGGCTGTCCAGAAAAGGGTCGGCGGGAATCAGAATCTCCTTTTGCACCAAAGAGTTGATGGGCGTCAGGGATACCCCCAAGGCGCGGCAAATCTCTGCCTTGAGCATGGGCTGGCGCTGGCGCAGAAAATCTACCACCAGTTGCTGCTTTTCGGTAAGATCCGTGGCGACGACAACCTCGTTGACCCGCCAGCGGACCAAGGTGGAGCTGCCGCCTGCGGGGGGAAGCAAGGCCGAAAGAACTGCAGGCACCGAGCAGCCCGCCCTGACGGCCAGCCACTTGGCCAGTTCTACCAATTCCAGTGAAAGGGAGCCGGAAAGGACCTCAAGGTCCTTCAGAGATTTAAACTCAGATTCCTGGGCATGGGCGAAGACGATACCCCGGACCCGGCGATTTCCCAAACTCACCTGGACAAAGCTGCCCACCGGGGCCGAAACCTCAGGGGGGATGTTATAATCCAATGGCTGGTCCAAGTCGGCATATTCCCTGAGAATCACAACCTTTGCAACTGTCACCTTTTCCCCCCTCCCTTTATTTGCTATTATAGCACAAAAAAAAGCGGTTAAACCGCCACAAACCATTGGGCAAATTTGTAGATGGCGAAGAGCATGATTACCAGCAGGGCAATCCGCATCAAAGCATTCCGGACCACTATCGAAGACATCCTATCCCTCCTTGGATATACTATTCCCTTTTAATTTCAGGTTATTTATTCTTCGATGCGGAATTGCTTTAATCCTAGAAAGTGAAAAAGAAAACTAAAAAAAATAAACGTCTTCCAGACGTTTATTTGACATCCCCTTGCCTGTTGCGCTGAAATTCCAGCTGGTCATCGAGAATTTCATCCAAAGCCATGGAAACCGGCTTTCTTGCCCTGTTTTTCACATTCTCCGGAGAGTAATTCGTCTGAATATTGCGAGCGCGGCGGGCGGCAACCACCACCAGAGTATATTTGCTGTCCACTTTTTTCAAGAGATCGTCTATGGAAGGTTTTAGCAAGGACGATTCCTCCTATTCATCTTGTTCGGATGCTTTTCCGGTCAGGCGATGAGCGACAGTCTCGGGCTGAACCGACGAGAGGATGATGTGGCCGCTGTCCATGATCACCACAGCCCGGGTCCTGCGCCCATAAGTGGCGTCGATGAGACTTCCCCTGTCCCGGGCTTCCTGGACAATCCTCTTGATGGGTGCGCTCTCGGGGCTGACGATGGCGATAATCCTTTCGGCAGCGATAAAGTTGCCAAAACCGATGTTGATCAAGCGCAATCCTAACACCTCTATTCTATGTTCTGTACTTGTTCCCGTACTTTCTCCAGCTCAGTCTTGATATCCACTGCCAGTTTGGAGACTTGGTAGATGGCGCTCTTGGCAGCAATGGTATTGGTCTCCCGCAGCATTTCCTGACCTAAAAATTCCAGGCGGCGGCCAACGGATTTGCCTTTATTTCCGGTGGCAACAAATTCCTCGAGGTGGGCCTTGAGCCTGACCAATTCTTCGTTGATGTCGGACTTGTCGATGAGGATGGCCACTTCGGTCAGAATCCTGCTGTCCTCAAGATTTTCTTCCAGACGGGCCAGGCGCTGACGAAAGCGCTGCCCCACCTCCGCCTGTTGCTCCGGAGCCAAAGTCTCCAATTGAGCAACCAGCTCCCCGATACGGTCCATTTTTTCCAGCATGTCCCGCCAGAGGACACTTCCCTCCCGCTGCCGGTCCTGCTGCAACTCCTGAAGAGATTGCTCAAAAGCTGCCAGGAAGGGTTCGATGAAGCTATCCGTCACCGCTTCCTCACCGTGAAGTATGTCGGGCAAAGACAGCAGGGCGACGGGGTCCAGGGGGGCCAAATTGTGGCGCTGGCCGATGTCGGCAATGATTTTGCAGTAGGCTTGGTACACCGGCTCATTGAGGGTCAGCGCCCCGGCATCGTCCAGGGTCTCCCGGGTTACCCGGACATCCACCCGGCCCCGGCTGATGTATTTCTTGAGCAGATTGCGCAGAGGTATCTCTGCGGCGCTGAGGGTATCCGGCAATTTGCAGTGGATATCCAAGTACTTGTGGTTGAGGGTCCGCACCTCGATTGTGTAGGCTACTCCCTCCAGGGAAAACCGCCTCCTGGCGAAGCCAGTCATGCTTGCAACCACCCTACCGCCCCCTTTGTTCGGGTATATTTTAACTGAATGGGCAGGGGATTACAAGCCTAAGCGTCGGGCAAGGCGGCGCAGGACCTGGACCAGCATAAAGGGCAGCAGGGAGAAGCCGAGGATTATCAGCCAATCGCTCCGGGAGGGCGCCACGGTGGCAAAGACAGCCTGCAGTTGGGGAATGTACAGCACCGCCAGCAGCAAACCCGTGGAAACCGCCAGGGCGGCGACAATCCAGAGGTTGGCGAACAGGGGCGCCGCCTTGTCGCCGTCATTTCGGCGGCATTCCAGGGCAAAGACCAGTTGCACAGTAATCAGGGTTGCCAGGGCCAGGGTCCTGGCATAGTCCAGATTACCCCGGCTGAGCCCAATGACAAAGGTGATCAGGGTCAGCACCCCGATGCTCAAACCCGTTGAAAAGATATTTCTCCCCAAACCTCTGGCCAGTATACTCTCATCTTTGGGCCGGGGCGGGGCTTGCATTATTCCCGGCCCCGCCGGCTCCATGCTCAGGGCCAGGGCAGGGAGTCCGTCGGTGACCAGGTTTACCCAGAGAATCTGAATAGCTCTGAGGGGCAGGGGAAAGCCCAGCAGCATGGCAAAGAACATGGTAAAGACTTCGCCGGTGTTGCATGCCAGGAGGAAGCGGATGAACTTCCGGATATTCCCATAGATAACCCGGCCTTCCTCCACCGCCGACACGATGGTGGCAAAGTTATCATCGGCCAGGACCAGGCTGGCGGCCTCCTTGGTCACTTCGGTACCGGCAATTCCCATGGCAATGCCGATATTGGCCTCCTTTACTGCCGGCGCGTCGTTGACGCCGTCCCCGGTCATGGCTACCACATGCCCCTTCTTCTTGAGAATCCTGACGATGCGCATCTTATGTTCCGGATACACCCGGGCGCAGATGGAGATTGAATCTATCCTCCGCTCCAGTTCCCGGTCATCCATTTCCTCCAATTCCGCCCCTGTCACCACGCCCTGGGCCGTAAAGGGCAAGCCGATGCGCCGGGCTATGGCCACAGCGGTGGCCTTATGGTCTCCGGTGATCATCACCGGCCGGATTCCCGCCTGCAGGCATTGGCGCACCGCCCCAGGCACCTCGGGCCGGGGCGGGTCATTGAGGGCAATGATGCCGCCGAAGACCAGGTCGGATTCCGCCTGGGCCTGGGAAGCGTAAGGGGCAGGACTGGCCCGCCAGGCCACCGCCAAGAGGCGATAGGCCTGACTGGCCCACTCCTCGCACACACTGTTGATCTGCCCCAGCACTTCTCCCGTCAGGGGGAGGGTGCCGGCATTAGCCGCCACCCGGCGGCAGAGGGGCAGCACCACTTCTGGGGCGCCCTTGACCAGGGAAAAGTACGTGCCGTCCCGATCCCGAACCAGGGTGGTCATCATCTTTTTCTTGGAATCAAAGGGATATTCCCGGAGAACTTGCAGCCGCTCCAGGAGGCGGTTCTTATAGAGTCCCTGCTTGGCCGCCAGGACCAGCAGGGCGCCGTCGGTGGGGTCGCCCAGGATTTCCGTTTTTTCGCCCCTCTTTTTCAGGTTGGCCCCGTTGCACACGACCCCCACCGTCAGGAGCCAGTTCAGGTGTCCGGGCATTTTCCCGGCCCCCAGAATCTCCCCCTCCAGGCTGTAACCCTTTCCCGTCACCGCCAAAATAGAGCCGCCGGTATATATCCGCTCGGCAGTCATCTTGTTCTCCGTCAGGGTGCCGGTCTTGTCGGAACAGATCACCGTGGCAGAACCCAGGGTCTCCACCGCCGGAAGCTTTCTGGCAATTGCCCGGCGCTTCAACATCCTCTGCAGGCCGATGGCCAAACACAGGGTGACCACCGCCGGCAACCCCTCGGGTATCGCCGCCACCGCCAGGCTGACCCCGGCCATAAACATCTTATAGAGCTGTTCTCCCCGCAGGACTCCGGCTATTACCACAAAGAGACAGATGACCAGGCACACCGCCACCAGGACATTGCCCAGCCTGCTCAACCTTTGTTGCAGGGGGGTGGGAGGTTGTTCAGCCTGATGGATCATATCGGCAATCTGCCCCATCCTGGTGTTCATGCCGGTGGCAACCACCACTCCCATGCTGCGCCCCCGGGTAACCAGGCAGCCCATATAGGCGTAACAGTCTTCGCCGTCTTCTGATTTGGGAACTGGCACCGTTTCTCCCGTCAGGGGCGACTCTTCTACCTCCAGGCTGGAACTGGCAAAAATCCTCACATCCGCCGGCACCCGGTCTCCGGCCTTGAGGAAGACTATGTCGCCGGGGACCAGCTCCTCTGCCGGGACCGACCGGACTTCGCCGTCGCAGATAATCTGGGCCCGGGGCGCGCTGAAACTCTGCAAAGCCTCCAGGGACCGTTCGGCCTTAAATTCCTGGACAAAGCCGAGAACGGCGTTGAGGACGACGATGGTCATGATGGTGAGGGCGTCGGCATATTCTCCCAGGACTGCCGAGACTAAGGTAGCCGCCAGCAACATCAAGACCATGGTATCTCCGAATTGGCCCAGGAACAGGAGGAGTGGTCGAAAAGACCTCTTTTCCTCCAGCTTGTTCAATCCGTATTGGCGCTGTCTTCTGAACCTCTCCTCACTGGCTAATCCGGCACTGGGGTCGGAACCCAACTGCCTGATAAATTTTTCTGCTTCCATGGCAATATCCCCCTCCCATCTTAAATCCTATTCACCTTCAATTGTATTTAGCATTTGCTGCCGGTATACTTGATGGGTAAGGGGTGAGCAAAATGCACTTGGACGGATTCTTTTTTAACTGCCTGGTAAGGGAAATAGATAATCAGCTGTCCGGTAGCAGGGTGGAGGATGTGTATTCTGCCGGGGGCGGCAGCCTGGTCCTCCAGGTAAGGGCCCCCGGCCGCACCCTGCGCCTGGAAGTATCTGTAAATTCACCCCCCTATGCCTTCTTTCTCAAGCAAGGGGGGCGGGACAAGGGCCAGGGAGTCCTGGCCCAGACCATCAAGAAACATATCAGCGGACTCTTCTGCCTTTCTTTCCGCAACGACCCCTTTGACCGCAGGGCGGTGCTGGCCCTGGGCTCCGTCCCCGGCGGGGATGCCGCCGCCTTTGTCCACATAGAACTCATGGGTCGCCAAAATGACCTGGTGCTCTGCCAGGGCGACATAATCCTGGCCAGCACCCGGCCGCCTGGGCGGGCCAGCCGTCCCCTCCAACCCGGCGATCGGTATGCGCCGCCGCCTGCTGCGGCCAAACTGCCTCCCCATGAACTCACCGACTCTCTGCTGGCCGCTCTCTTTCAAAACATCGGCCCCCAGGCGCTGGAACGGGCCTTGACCCGGGGAATCCTGGGACTTAGCCCCCTCCTGGCCCGGGAAATCTGCCATCGGGTCCAACTTCCTCCCCAGGAACCGGCCGCATCCCTCTCTCCCCCTGCCCTGACCTCCCTGGTCCAAGAGGTCAGAGAACTGGCCCAGGCCAGCCTCGATAGCAGGGGAAGGGCGCGGGTCTATGGTGACCTGGGCCCCTATTGGACAGAGTTAGGGCATCTGGCCGCCCCAGGCAGAGATTTTCCCAGCCTCAGTTCGGCCCTGGAGCATTGGAGCACAGCCTTTCGCACGCAAAGTGATTTTCGGGCCCTGCTGACCAGGCTACAGGCTGCCGTCGCCGCGGCCCAGGCCAGAGTGAAACGAACCCTGGCCAAACAAGATGTCGAGCTGGAGAGGGCCGAAGGCCATGAGCACCTGCGGCAAATCGGCGATACCATCCTCGCTTCCCTTGACGAGATTCCCCGGGGCGCCACCCAAATAAAGCTGGACAATGTTCATACCGGAGAGCCCCTGGCCATCCGCCTGGACCCCGACAAATCGCCCAGCAGCAACGCTGCCCATTATTATAAGCGTTACCAGAAATTTAAAAACGGTCTGGTCAAGGTAAAAGCCCGGATTGCCCGGGGTCAGGAGCAGATGGAGTATCTCAGCTCCCTGGAATACGCCCTGGAAGCGGCGACCAACCCGGCTGACCTCATGGAAGTTCGCCGGGAAATGGAGGAACAGGGCATCCTGGGCAAGGCGGAAAGGAGCAAGCCCCGCCTCCAGCCCCAGCAGGATTACCTGGTGTTCCAATCCCCCCAGGGAGACCCCATTCTTGTGGGCAAGAATAACCGCCAGAATGAAGAGCTCACCCTGAGGAAGGCACAAAAAAACCATTTCTGGCTGCATTGCCGCCATTATCCCGGCAGCCACGTTATTCTCTGCACCGACAATCCCGACCGGGCCAGTCTGGAGTATGCAGCCTCCCTGGCGGCATGGTACAGCAAAGCCCGCTCCTCCCCCAAGGTGGAAGTGGTGTGGACCCGGGTAAAAAACGTCAAAAAAATTCCCGGCGCCAAGCCGGGCATGGTCCAGTATACAGATTATCGCTCCACCCTTATCGAACCTCGTCCCGGTGGAGCCGGCGGAGAATCTCCATAAATTCGGAGGGAGGCTCAGCCGTAATCCTGATTCGCTTCTCCAGAAAGGGATGCATAAAATCCAAGGTCCGGGCATGCAACATCTGCCCGGAATATTTTATTTCCTGATTCTTGGGTCCATACACCGTATCCCCCACCACCGGTCGCCCCAGGTGGGAAAAGTGGACGCGAATCTGGTGCGTTCTCCCGGTCTGCAAGTTGACCTGGACCAGGCTGTGGCGCTGAAAATACCGGAGCACCCGAAAATCCGTTACCGCAGGCCTCCCCCCCTGAACGATGGCCATCTTAACCCGGTGGCGGGGATGGCGCCCGATGGGACCGGTGATCCTGCCCTGAGCGGGCTGGACCAGTCCTGAGACCAGGGCCAGGTAGGTGCGGGTAATTTCCCGGGCCTTGAGCATGGCGGCCAGGCGCAGGTGGCAGCTGTTGGTCTTGGCCACCATGAGCAGACCCGAGGTCTCTTTATCAAGTCGATGCACGATCCCCGGCCGAAACTCCCCGCCCAAATCCGAGAGGCCGGCGCCATAACCCAGGAGGGCGTTGACCAGGGTTCCGCTGTGATGACCCGGCGCCGGGTGAACCACCATGCCCACCGGCTTATTTACCACCAGGAGCCACTGGTCCTCATAGCGAATGTCCAGGGGGATATCTTCTCGGCCCCCCGCCGGCGGGGGCAGTTCCCGAACCTCCAGCTCCACCGCGTCCCCGGGCCTCAAGACCCATCCCTTCTTGGTGACGACCTGCCCGTTGACCAGGGCGCGTCCAGCGGTAATATTGGCCTGAATCTCGCTGCGGCTGAGCTCCAGGTGGCTGGCCAGAAACTTATCCAGGCGCAATTCCTCGCCTTCCTGCACGAAAAAGCTATGCTTCATGGCGCCCTCGCTTGTGTTCCAACAGCACATCCAGGGCAAAAAGGGCGACCCCGATGGTGATGGCCGAATCGGCGATGTTAAAAATGGCAAAGTTGATGAGGCGGAAGTCGATGAAGTCCACCACCACCTCATAAAATAACCGGTCATAGAGGTTGCCCAGGGCGCCGGCCAGCATGAGGCCCAAGGCCGCTTCCATCAACTTATTGCCCCGAATTTGCCGGGCATAGAGCAGGATAATTACCACCACCGCCGCCGCCGTCACGATTAACAACCAGCGCCTTCCCTGCAATATGCCAAAGGCGGCGCCGGCATTGCGCACATGGGTCAAGTGCAAAGCATCTTTTATTATAGGTATGGTTTGTCCAACCTGCAGCCAACGGTCCACCATGTATTTGGTGGCCCGATCCAAGAGAATCGCCCCCAAAGCGATTATATAGAACCTTTTCATCCGCTCCCGCTCCTCACTAATCTGGCTTTACATCATCCCTGACCTGTCTGGGCTGGTCCTGAATTGAGTCCGAAGTTCCGTACTGGTAAAACCTGGGCCAGGTAGAATCGCCGCCATGACGGGGGACAGTGGCGGACTTGCCCAGTCCCCCCAGCTCTTCCCCCTGCTCCTGGGCGCAAAGCTCGCAGGTTTCGGCGTAGGGCAGGGCCCGAAGCCGGGCGGCGGCTATTTTTTTTCCACATATGCTGCAGACCTGGTACTCGCCCCGGTCCAGCCGGGCAATGGCCCTTTGAATCTTCTCCACTATCTGGGCGTCGTTTTCCCGCAAGGCGGCGTCCAAATTGCGCATGTAGTCCTCAGTGGCCACATCGGCGGGATGGTTGTCAAAGGCCGACAACTCATGGCTGTAATCCCGGAGGCTCTCCTTGCTGTCCTCATCGCTGGGCCCCGTCTCGCCCGCCTCCTTCAGGAGAGCCAGCAGGCGGCGGCGTTGCGCCTGTAAGTCCATACCCTCAACTCCTTCTGCTAAGGTTTCAAATGGTCCTGGACGATGATGACAATATCAGCGATAAAGTCCCCGATGATGGGAAGATTCAGGACCATCAGGCGGCGCAGCAGCATGAGGACAACGGCCCCCAGGATGGTAAAGCCAATGGCAATGCCCAGCCCCCGGGACAGCCCGCCCACAAAGTTAATGAAGACATAGCGCCGGGGATTGTTCAGTAGCTCCATGTACTCGGCCAGGTTAAACTTCTCCATATTCTGGGACAAGCGCTCCAACTGCCGATAAATTTTGTCCAGGAAAGCTTTATCCAAGGCGGAACCCTCCCAGAATACTTTGCCCACTGATAAGATTTTTAGCCGGCCCGGCGCACCAGTTCTCTGGCCAGGAGTTCGGTGGGATCGACAAAATCCTCTCCAGCCAGGAGAATGGGCAGCTCGGTGCAGGCGGCGATGACCTTACCAGCTCCGGCAGCCCGTAGCTTTTTATACACCGTTACCGCCAGCTCCCTGCTGGCCAGAACTTCCCCGCCCTTAAAGCCGTAGATGGCCTTCATCAAATCGGCCTGTTCCCGGGCAGGGGGTGTCAGGACCTCCATGCCCTGAGCTTCCAGGGCTTTCGAGTACAGCCCGGTGGCCAGGGTGCCGTCTGTGGCCAGCAGGCCGATGCGTCCCCCGCCGGAAGCCGCCAGGTGTGCCACAGCCACCTCCACCATATTAACAAAGGGGACGCTCAATTCCCCCTCCAATTCCGGCAAAAAGGCGTGGGCGGTATTGCAGGGCATGGCCAGCAGCTGAGCCCCTTGAGCGATCAAGCCCCGGGCATTGCGCAGGAGGTGGGCGACGACCGCCTCTCCTTCTTTGCTGAGTATGGCCTGGGTGCGGTCGGGAATGGAGGGGTCGATGTCCGCCAGCACCCGGACATGCTCCTGATCCGAATTGGCCCGGGAGTTGGCATAGATTTTCGCCAGCAAGTCCACGGTGGCCGCGGGGCCCATTCCCCCAAGGATGCCGATGGTCTTTGCCACTTATCTCACAGCCCCCTTCTCAAGCATATGCCAGTATTATATCAGATTTTGGGGCTGAGGGAGGCATACCTGCTCCAAATCCTCCCAGAAGCCCGGATAGGATACCCCGACACAGCCGGCGGCGCCGATGCGAGACCTGCCCGGGACCAGCACCGCCATAATTGCCGCCGCCATGACCAGGCGGTGATCATGACTGACAAACTCAGCTGCCTTTAGCCTGCCGCCACCCCGGACGACATAGCCGTCGGGCAGGAGGTCAAAATCTGCGCCGAAGGCGGTCAACAGCCTGCCGAGCTCCGCCAGCCGGTCGCTCTCCTTGATTCTCAGTTCTCCTGCTCCCCGGACCACCGTCTCGCCCCGGGCAAAGGCGGCCACCACCGCCAGAAGCGGCAACTCGTCGATGCAGGTGGGGATTATTTCAGGGGGAACGGCGATGCCCTTCAATTCCCCCTCCTCCCCCCGGATATCTGCCACGGCCTCCCCCATGGAGACCCCGGTCTCTTCAATACTCACCCTGGCTCCCATGGCGGCGAGGATGTTGGCAAAACCCAAGCGGGTTGGGTTGACGCCCACGCCCTTCAAGCGCACCCTGCCGGAAACCGCCGCCAAAGCAAGCCACCAGGCCGCGCTGGAAAAGTCCCCGGGAATCCGCCAATCCTCGGGAAAGGCCAACTGGCTTCCGCCTTTGAGACGGATTTGGGTTCCCTGCCGGCAGATATCGGCGCCCATGGCCGTCAGCATCACTTCGGTGTGGTCCCGGGTACTGACCCACTGCACCACCTCCACCTCGCCCGGCACAGCTAAGGCGGCCAGGAGCACGGCGCTCTTTACCTGGGCGCTGGGCTCGACGATCTCCTGGCGCCGGGGGCGCAGCTCATCCGCCGCCTCCACCCGCAAGGGCAAGTGCCCCGGCTCCCCCAGGTAGGTTACCTGAATTCCCAGGCGGCGCAGGTATCGGGCCACCCTTTCCATGGGCCGCCGGGAAAGGGAAGCATCCCCGGAGATGACCACCGATCCCGGCGGCCGGAGAAAGGCCGCCGCCCCCATCAGCAACCGGGCGGTGGTCCCGGAATTTCCTGCATCAACGGCATACTGGCCCCGGGTCCAGCCGGGATTGGGTCCTTGCACCCACAGCGTATTGCCCCGGGCCCGGTACCGGGAGCCCATCTGTTCCAGGGCAGCCATGGTGCTGCGGCAGTCCTGGGCCAGGCTGATGTTGTGCAGCCGCCCAGTGCCTCCCAGGAGATGGGCGGCAAAGAGCGCCCGATGGGTGATGGACTTGTCCCCGGGAACCCTGAGACAGCCCCGGGCCTGGCGCCCCCCTTGAACCTCTATGTATTCAGTTGCCGCCATATTTCCTCCAACTCCCCTCGGCTGCATTGATACAGGCCGAACTCGCCCCCGGGGCCCGGCAGCACCATCTGCACCCGCCGGCCTGCGTTCTTCTTGTCCCGGGTCATTTTCGCCCATACCAGGTCAAAGTCCAGGCGGGGCAGCCGGGGGCGGGGCATTGCGGCCAGGACCACCAAGATGCGGCGCAATTCTCCCTGAGACATAGAGCCCCGCCCCGCCGCCACCCGCAGGGCGAAGTCCAAGCCCCAGGCCACCGCCTCGCCGTGGAGGAAATGCGGCGCCAACCCCTCCAGGGCGTGGGCCAGGGTGTGGCCGAAGTTCAGGACCCGGCGCCCACCCCTGTCAAAGGGATCCTGGGCCACCAGGCTGTCCTTATAGCGGCAACAGGCTGCCACCGCCCTCAGGATTTCCCCGCGCCTTAGCACCTGGAATTGGGAAAAGTTCCCCTGCAACAACTGGTATTTATAGACTTCCCCCATCCCCGACCAGTACTGGCGCCGGGGCAGGGTGGTCAGGACATCGGCCGCGCATATGACCCGGTGGGGAAAGTAGAAATTGCCCAGGAGATTTTTTATTCCCCGCCAGTTGATGCCGCATTTGCCTCCCAGGGCGGCATCCACCTGGGCCAGGAGGGTGGTGGGAACCAGGGCCGTCCTCACCCCCCGCTTGTAGAGGGAGGCGGCAAAACTCACCAGGTCGGTGAGGGCGCCGCCGCCCACCGCCAGCACCCAATGGGAGCGGCTCAAATTCCGGCTATGAAAGAAGCTCAGGAGCACCCTTACCCAGCCCCACTCCTTGAGACCCTCGCCCAGGGACGGGAGCAACAGGCGGGGGATATCCCCCGGCAGCTTGTCGCCGTGGAGGAGGGCCACCCGTTTTTCCACCACCATCACTGCCGGCGCCGGGAAATCAGCCAGCAGAGCCGCCAGGCTCTCGCCCCCCTGGATGAGGCAAGGCCCTTCAAGGCCAAAGCCCTCTATGGTCCAGGCCATGTTACCGCCTCCTGCCAGCGCTCCCGGTACTGGCCATAGCGCTGGTTGAGATCCTCCAGGGTGTCGCCGCCGAATTGCTCCACCAGGGCGGCGGCAATTTCCCAGGCAACCACCGCCTCGACCACCACCGCCGCCGCCCCCACCGCCGATGTGTCGTGGCGGCTGACGGGAGCAGGGCAGGGAGTTTTGCCGCTGAGATCAAAGCTGGCCAGGGGCCGAGAGAGGGTGGGGACCGGCTTGACGGCGGCCCGCAAGCGGATGGGCTGACCGTTGCTCATGCCTCCCTCGACGCCGCCGGCATTATTGCTCCGGCGCCGCACCTGGCCGTCCTCCAGGGTAAATTCATCGTGGTAGAGAGAACCGGGAAGCCTGACCGCCGCAAAGGCGGGGCCGAATTCCACGCCCTTTACCGCCTGAATACCCATGACTGCTCCGGCCAGACGGGCGTCCAGGCGGCGCTCCCAGTGGACGTAGCTGCCAATTCCCCCTGGCAAGCCCGTGACGATAACCTCCACCACCCCGCCCAGAGTATCCCCGGTCCGGGCAGCCTCGGCGATATCTCCGTAGACCAATGCCTTCCCCCTCACCTCCACCCCTAAAAGCTTCAAGAGCTGCAGGGCAAAGCAGCCGGCCACAGTCCTGGCCACCGTTTCCCGGGCGCTGGCCCGCTCGGCCACCAGGCGCAGATCCGGCTGCCGGTATTTTATTCCCCCCGCCAAATCGGCGTGACCGGGACGGGGCACCGTCTGGGGCGTGCCTCCTCCAGTCCAGGGATCCAGAGCCTGGACAAGCCTCACCTCCGGGGCATTGGCAATGGCCACGGCCAGGGGCGCGCCCAGAGTGACGCCCCCCACCATTCCCGCCAGGACCCGGAAATCGTCGCTCTCGACATCCATGCGCCGGCTGCGGCCCGGAGCCATGCGGCGCCGCCGGAGCACCTCAACAATCTCGGTCTCATCGATGGGCACATTGGCGGGAAAACCCTCGATTATCGTCAGCATTTCTTTTCCGTGGGATTCCCCGGCGGTCAGGAAACGCAAGCTCACCACTCCTTTTACTGGGTAGTATGCACAAAAAGGGGCGCTGCGCGCCCCCTGTCCCTGTGTACTTTTAGAACTCCTCGCCAGCAGCGGCGGTCAATTGGCCGAACCGCTCGATTTCGGCCCAGTCGTCGCTGTTGACGATCTCCAGCTGGGCTTCCAAAAGAGATCTGAACCGGCTTCGGAAGATGTGGGCCTGCTTGACCAGCTCCTCGATTTCCCGCTGGACCTTCCTGGCCCGGGCCAAGCTCTCTTCGATGCTGCGCTTGGACTCCCGCTCGGCCTCCTTGCGGATTAAGTCGGCTTCGCCCAGGGCGGTCTCCTTGACCTCCTTGGCGGTCTGCTGAGCAACAATTATGGCGTTGTGCAGAGTCTCTTCAATCTTAGTATAGTGCTCTAATTTATCGGATAATTCCTGGACTTTCTGCTTCATGCTCATATTTTCCTTGATCAGGGCCTCGTAGTCCTTGACGACCCTGTCCAGGAATTCATTGACCTCATCTTCATCATAGCCTCTGAAGCTCTTGGTGAATTCCTTGTTGTGAATATCCAATGGAGTCAACGGCATTCATGACACCCCCTAACAATATTTTCTGCTCCCGTAAGTTTTCGACAAGATAACCATTATTTCCTGCCTTTAGTTGTATTTTTTCAAGGTAATTCTGGTCCGCCCCTTCTTGGTCTCGCCGCCAACTTCCGCCAGTTCCAGGCGGCCCTTGCCCCGGATGGAGATAATATCTCCGTTTTTTAACTGAAAGCCCGGCTGGCTGATCTGACGCCAGTTCACCTTAACCTTGTCGGCCTTGACTAAGTCCACCGCCTTGCCCCGGCCTATTCCCAAACCGGAGCTGAGCACGGCGTCCAGCCGCACAGAGGCCACAGTGCTGGTAATTGTGCGCTGAGGCTGTTCCTCCACCCGAATCTCGTACGGGGGGATTTCGACGACGCTGGCCTTAAACTTGTTGACCTCCGTCAGGCCCAGGAGGGCGGGGGCAATTTCCCGGGCGGCCACAACCTGAGCGCCGCCGGCAAAGGCGATAATATCCCCCACCACCGAGCGTCGTAGCCCCAGGGCAAGTATCGCCCCCAGGTAATCCCGGTGGGAGAGGACCTTTGCGGGATCGGAAAGCCTGATTTCCAGTGCGGCAATGGGCGGATCGATGTCATCGGCGCGGTAATAGTCGGGAAATACGATGAGGCGCTTCAATTCTGCCCCGGCATACCCGCCCTCTTCCAGGAAGCGGATGCCGAAAAAATTGGCCAACAGTGGCCGCACGAATTCCCGATGAAAGGGGTCCAGAAAGTCGGTACACTTTACAACCTGTTGAGCGCTGGCAATCTGGCAGCAGTCCAGGACCCGAGCCACCAGTTGTTTATCTACCCCCGCGGGCAAGTTATCAAGATTGTTCAAAACAACATCCCCCTAATCAAACTCAAGAGCATGATCAAAATCATCGGCGAGAGGTCCAGGTATCCCATCCCTACGGCAATGGGCGGAATCAGCTTGCGGATGGGGGCCAGCAGGGGCTCTGTCAGCGCATAGAGGACCTCAAAAATATCTGCCAACACCCCGCCGGAACGCACCGGAAACCAGGATAAGAGGATCCTCGCCATCAGCAGTATGTAATAGACATTTAACAGCGTGTTGATAATCCTCACTGCCGCGTATGGCATTTCACTTCCCCTCCCCAACGAAGATGGCGCTGCCCACCCGGACCAGGTTGGCGCCGGCAGCGATGGCCAGCTCGTAATCGGCCGACATGCCCATGGAAAGCCAGTCCATCCTCGCTCCCGGGGGTAAGGCTTGGCCTTGAACATGCCTGTACTTTGCCGCCAGGGCCTCGTACCAGGCCCGGGTCAGGGCAGGTTCAGCATCCAAAGCTGTGATGGTCATCAACCCTCGGATCTGGATGCCGCCCAAAGTCGCCACCCCCTCGATAAAGTCCTGGACTTCGTCGAGGCCGACCCCGGTCTTGGCGGGATCGGCGGCCACATTGACCTGAACCAGGCACTGAAAATCAATGCCTCTGCGCAAGGCGAATTCTGACATCTTCTCTGCCAGGTTCCAGCGGTCCAGGGAATGCACCAAGTGAAAGGGAGCTATGTACTTAATCTTATTAGTCTGCAGGCGCCCAATCAGGTGCCAGCGCACCTGGGGATTGCCGACGGCCTCGATCTTGGCCAACCCCTCCTGAACCCGGTTCTCGCCAAAGTCCAGGTGACCCGCCGCCGCCAGTGCGGCCACTGCCTCGGCGCCGGCGTACTTGCTGACGGCCACCAGGGAAATCTCCTGGGGCTTGCGGCCTGCTGAAACAGCGGCTCTGGCAATTCGTTTCTTGACCAGTGCTAAATTGGCTACTAAATCTGCTGTCATCATTCCCACCACCTTTTCGCAAAACTAACCCATTTGGGCAAGGACAGAACCTGGACTCCATCGCTCAGGCCAGAAACGCCTACCACATCCTCCTCAGAATAGTGGACCTCCACGGGGCAAAAGACCGGTTTCCTGCGCAAGAGGATAAATACGCCTTGTTGGCCTTCCTTTTTATAGAGAGCGCCCTGAGGAATCAAAACCAGCTCTTGTTCCGCCGCAATCATTTCCCCGGAAAAGACCCGTTGCAAACCCAAAGAATCGGGCAGCGCCGGGGCATCCCACAACACCCAAAACAGGTTTTCATACTGAAGGACTTCCCGCGGCGAAATGGCAAATTTGAGTTCCCGGCCGTCGACGGTGGCAACCAGGGTCTGTTTCTTGCCGGGGCTGTGAAATCTCATGCCCGTAATCAATTGAAAGCGGGTATTGTCCAAGATCACCGCAGCCGGCAGGCCCGCCTTGACCTTGGCGGCATGCCCCGTGCCGGGAGGAGCTTTGAGGAGGGCTGTAGCTATAATGGCCGTTCCCTGATTCAACACATCCAAGGGCAAGTCCGCCCGGTACTCGCCGCCATGCCGAACCAGACCGGCGCCGGGCGCAACCAACTCCCTGCTTTCCTCTGCACCTTCGATCCTGGCAAAGACCTGGCCCGCTTTTACCCGGGTACCGTCCTCTACCAGCGGTATGTACTCGCCGCCAATGGGGGCGTTGACAACCCATTCATTGCACAGGACGACACAGGATACCGGCATGCCGGTCTTGACCGGAGTATGCCTTGCCACGGTGACTTTGGCCGCCAGCAGGGAGAGGTGCCCCAGACTGTTCCAGACCAAAAATCCCGCAAGCACCACCATACCCATGGCAAAGAGCCGCAACCACACCTTGCTGCGCCGGGTTCTTCCCCCTTTAATTACCTTGAAATTGCGCTTTCTCACATTAACCCACCTCTGCCTGAGACCAATTATACCACATCGCCCCAGCCAGTTCACACAAGTAAAAAGACCCGCAGCCAGTGCGGGTCTCAGAGTTTCTTCAAATACTCCTGAATCTTGACCGCCGTTTCAAAGCGGTTGCTGCCGGACAAGTTGATAAACTCCGCCTTTGGGGCGGCTCTGACCACATCATCCAGGGTGCCGCCACAGATGTATACCGTCTTTACTGCCTTGAGCTCTCCCAGGGCAGTGCGGGCAAATACCGGACAGTTCAGTCTGTCCCTGAGGGGCGCGGCATTGAAATAATCCGCATCGCCGCCAACCACTATCGCCCTTTCCACCTCACTCACCTCATCGAAAATGTACTGGTCGGGATCGCCGAAATAACCCTCTCCCCTGACGCCGGCGCCGGGCTTGTTTACTTGGTAATGCAGGTGGGGCCCCGTCACTTGGCCGGTACTGCCCACCGTCCCAATTACCGTTCCCCGAGTTATCTTCTGCCCCTTGGCGACCTTGATGGAATCCAGATGGGCATGGAGGTGGATAAACCCTCGGGAATCAGTGATTGCCACCAAATTGCCCCAGCCGGAATAGCTCTTGGCAGCGTAGACGATCCCCTCTGTCGGGGTTTGCACCGGTGTTCCCCTGGGGACGCCGCCATAGTCTATTCCGGTATGAAAGTCTGTTCTGCCCGGGAGAAGGGGGTCGGGCCGGGGTCCGAAGGGAGAAGTAACCTTAAATCCCCTTTGGGTATAAAAACGCGTAACGTATCCGGGTTCCGCAGGCATTTACTCACCGCCTCAGCTGTTTACAGTACTATATGAGTTGCCAGCACCAAGAGTCCTTGGGCTTATGTACCTCCCTCCCTGTTAAGAAAAAAACTGACAGTATTGTCAGGTTGTTTAATTCAGCTCCTCCTGTGACCATGCCTCGGGCATGTCGACGATGATGACGTCCTGGCCGATCTTTTTGATATTTTCCCAGGGGACTTCCACTTCCTTTTCCCGACTTAAGAAAGCGGGCCAGCGGGCGCTCCCGGGCAGGACGATGGCCTTGACATAGCCCCGATTGACATCCATGACCAGGTCGGATATCTTGCCCAGGACTTTGCCGTTGGCCATGTTGACGATGCGAATATTCTTGAGGTCGGATATTTTCATTTCCTCCCCTCCCCTTAATATTTATATGAAGAAACCGCGGGTCTAAAACAAAAAAAGCCCTGAGGGCTTTTTGTTGGAACTAAGGGTCTTCCCGGATATATTTCCGCAGATTCTTCAGGGCAGCCTTCTCCAGGCGGGAGACCTGGGCCTGGGAGATTCCAATCTCATCGGCCACCTCCATCTGAGTCTTGCCGTCAAAGAAGCGCAGGTTGAGAATGGATTTCTCCCTGGCGCTCAAACGCTGCATGGCTTCCTTGAGGGCAATTTCCTCCAGCCAGACCTTGTCGCTCTGCTTGGAATCGCCGATTTGATCCATGACAAAAATGGGATCGCCGCCGTCGTGATAAATGGGCTCAAATAAACTCACCGGTTCCTGAATGGCATCCAAGGCGAAGACCACTTCCTCCCGCTTCACCTGCAGTGCGTCGGCAATCTCAGAAATCGACGGCTCCCGGGAATTCTTGTTGACCAGATCATCCCGAACCTGCAGGGCCTTGTACGCCACATCCCTCAAGGACCGGCTGACCCGAATGGGATTGTTATCCCGCAGATAGCGCCTGATTTCCCCGATAATCATCGGGACGGCATAGGTGGAAAACTTGACATTCTGGCTGAGGTCAAAATTGTCTATGGCCTTCATCAGGCCGATGCAACCCACCTGAAACAGGTCATCAACACATTCTCCCCGGTTGTTAAAGCGTTGGATTACGCTGAGGACCAAGCGCAAGTTGCCGTTGATGAGCTCCTGCCGGGCCGGATAATCCCCGCTTTGCATGGCGGCAAACAGTTTGCGCATCTGGGCATTCTTTAATACAGGCAACTTTGCAGTGTTTACTCCGCATATTTCAACTTTGTTGATCACTGTCGCTGCCTCCCTGGTTTGATGCCAGTTTCAGCAATAAGTATTTCCTGGGGCTATTAAAATATGCGGCGGCCCGATCAGCCTAATTTTGCCATTTCCTTCTTGAGGCGCAGGATTATTTTTTTTTCTAGTCTGGAGATATATGACTGGGAGATGCCCAGATGTTCTGCTACCTGCTTTTGGGTCCGCTCTTTACCGTCGCCCAGGCCAAAACGCAGTTCCATGATCTTGCGCTCCCGGGTGGTCAACTTGTCCAGGGCGCCCAGGAGCAATTTTTTATTGACCTGGTGCTCCAAATTTCTATAAATCACATCGGGCTCGGTCCCCAATACGTCGGAGAGGAGCAGTTCATTGCCGTCCCAGTCCACATTCAGGGGTTCATCAAAGGAGACTTCAGCCCGCAACTTATTATTGCGGCGCAGGTACATGAGGATCTCATTTTCGATGCACTTGGAGGCATAGGTGGCCAGCTTGATTTTCTTGCCGGGATCAAAGGTGTTGACGGCCTTGATCAGGCCAATGGTCCCGATGGAAGCCAGGTCCTCCAGGCCGATCCCGGTGTTTTCAAACTTGCGCGCTATGTACACCACCAGGCGCAGGTTGCGCTCGATGAGGACCCGCTTGACGCTGAAATCTCCCTGGCTGAGCTTCTCTATTAAATAGGCCTCCTCTTCCAGGGAAAGGGGGGGCGGCAGGGCTTCGTTGCTGCCGACAAATAACAACTCCCGTCGCAGTCCCAGTCGGTCCAGGAGTCTATAAAAGGACAGGAGAATAGACCAACGCAGTCTGAGCCAGGATATTTTCATCCAGTCACACCTTCCTTCCAATTCTGTACCGGGAAAGCCAGGGCTTGGTGCTGCAAGGGAGGCTGCTGCTTTGGCCGCACCGCTACATATACCTGGGTCAACACGGCCCCGCCCCGTTCGCCCTTCAGCAGCACCTTATCTGGCCTGACGGCGGCCAGGAGGCCGGCGCCGCCAACGCTCTTAAAGGGAATGAGGGCGATACGGGTTTCCAGGCCCAAGGGGGGCTGGTGCTGGGGCTCATCCAGCCAAGCCAACAGGTCCTGGGGAAAGAGGTCCTGGGCAGGCCGACGCTCCAGGACCAGCACCGGCCAGGAGTTGACGGGATGGCGCAAGCTGTTGCCCGAATCCAGCAGGGCCTGGACCGTCAGGACCTTATCCTGAAAGTGAATTGTCGCCTGACCGATGTATCCCTTGAGCTGACGGGCTGTATGGACCTTGCCCGCCCACCAGGCGGCCAGGACCAGCATCATACCAGCCCCAGCCATCACTATGGCCAGGGGCAGGGCATCAGAACTGCCCAAGGGCGTCCCCCCCAGGGCAAAGGCCAGGCTGTAAATGCCTCCACCCATCAGCTGGCCCGACACCACTAAGAGGGCAGTCCTGGAGAGCAGGGAGCGGAGGCCCTGGGGCTGCCAGGCCAGGAAGGCCATGGCCAGTCCCCCCAGGATGCGGCACAACCAGTTTATAAATATGTATTGAGGGCAAAAGAAAAATATGAGCCAAAATCCCGTGCCGGCTCCGGCGGCCAGGCAGTAGCGGGAGGCGGAAAATCTCTGCAACCCAAGCCAGCCAGACACCGTCAACAGGGCGAGATTGAAGACAAAGTTGATGGCCAAGAGCAAGTCCAGGTAAACGGTCATGGCAACGCCCCTGACCCGATTTTAACACCTCTTCCATGGCGAATAATGTCAAAAAAAATAAGCAGACTGAAAGTCTGCTACTTTTTTCTGCGCAAATAGGCTGGAATTTCGATATCTTCCTGGCCCTGCTCCGTGGGTTTCCATCCCTCTGCCTGGGGCGCTCGCTGGGGCGGTCCGTCGATGCCGGTGGCGATTACCGTTACGCTGACCTCATCCTGCATTTCGGCATTGATGACCAGACCGTAAATCAGGTTGACATCTTTATCTGCATGTTCCTTAATTACCCGGGCGGCTTCCCCGGCTTCATACATGCTGAGGTTGACGCCGCCGGTGATGTTGAGGATGACTCCCTTGGCGCCGTCGATGGAGGTTTCCAAGAGGGGACTGGTGATGGCCTGACGGGCGGCGTCTGCAGCCCGGTTCTCGCCCTTGGCGCGGCCAATTCCCATCAGGGCAGCGCCGGTCTCTTTCATAATCGTCTGCACGTCGGCGAAGTCCAGGTTAATCAGCCCGGAAGTGGTGATGAGGTCCGAAAGCCCCTGTACGCCCTGGCGCAGGACGTCGTCGGCAATGCGGAAGGCCTCGACAATGGGGGTGCTCTCATCCACCACCTGGTAGAGCCGGTCGTTGGGGATGACAATCAAGGTATCCACCTTGGACTTGAGCAACTCAATGCCCTTCTCGGCGTAGAGCTCCCGCCGACGCCCTTCAAAGGAAAAGGGCTTGGTCACGACGCCCACGGTGAGGGCACCGGAATCCTTTGCGATTTCCGCCACGATGGGTGCGGCGCCGGTGCCGGTGCCGCCGCCCATGCCGGCGGTTACAAACACCATGTCCGCTCCGGCAATATTTTTCTTAAGCTCTTCGACACTCTCCTCGGCGGCCTTGCGCCCCACTTCGGGATTGGCCCCTGCGCCCAAGCCCCGGGTGAGCTTGGTTCCAATCTGGAGCTTTACATCGGCGCAAGACATGTGCAAGGCCTGGGCATCGGTGTTAACTGCAATGAATTCTACACCCTGGACCCCTGCTTCTACCATGCGGTTAACTGCATTGCTGCCCCCGCCGCCGACTCCGATGACCTTAATGCGAGCATATTGTTCGATGTCGATGTCAAAATAATCAGCCACACAGGCACCTCCTCTCTAGCCAAACAAATCCGCGAAAATTGCTTTGATCTTTTCAGCAAAACGCTGAGCAGGGCGCCCGCCCTTAGGTTTTTGCAAGAGCGCGGGATCAAGTCGGGAAATGTACTGGAGCACTGCAGTGCTGGCAGTGAAAGACGGATCCGTTACCCCGATTTGCCGGGGCCGATAAATCCTAACATTTGACCCCAGTTTTCTGGCGGCTATTTCGGCCAGCCCCGGCAACTGACAGGTCCCACCTGTCAGCACGATTCCTCCTCCCGGCGGCTGGTCAAAACCAGCTCCGATCAGCTCATTGCGGATATAGTCGAAGATTTCTTCAACCCGGGGCTGAATGTATTCCACCAGTTCTGAGGCTACCACTTCATAAGGTTGCGAAGAACCGACACTTTCAACCTTTATCACATCTTCACCGGCGGTTTCAACGGTGGCGGCGCCGTAGACCTGCTTTATCTGCTCGGCCTGGGCATAGGGAACCCGCAGGCCGTGGGCCAGGTCATGGGTGATTAAATCGCCGCCCTGGGGAATGGAAATAAAACTCAGGATGCTGTCGTGCTTGTACACAGAAATCTCAGCGACACCGCCCCCGATGTCGATCAAGGCGCAACCCAGCTCCCGCTCATCATGAGACAGGGCCATGGCTCCAGAGGACAGGCCTTTGAAGATGAGGCCGGCTACTTCCAAGCCCGCTCGCTCAACGCAGCGCCGGATATTCTGGAGGTAAGTGGCCTTCCCGGTGATAATCAGGGCCTCGACTTCCAGGCGCACGCCGATCATGCCCACGGGATCTTTGATCCCTTCATAGCCGTCCACTATGTATGAGACGGGACAGACATTGATGATTTCCCGCTCGGGAGGAATGGCCAGGACCCTGGCGGCCTGAATCACCCGCTCGACGTCTGCGCTGGTGACTTCCTTGTCATCGCCCTGAACTGCGACGACGCCACGGTTGCTGATCAGGTTTGTTTGGGGGCCGCCGATGGCTACGTATACGCTGCCAATCTCTTCACCAATCATCCGTTCCGCCTGGCTGACGGCGTCGACGATGCCGCGAACGGTAGCTTCTATATCAATGACAATACCCGTTTTTAGACCGGTGGACTTTGACTGACCGATTCCAATGATGTTGACATTCCCGTCCCGGTCAACTTCACCTACTATCGCGCGGGTATTTGATGTTCCAATATCTAGACTGCAGAGCAAATTATTTTTGGCCAATTGCGTACCCCCCCCGCCCTAATCCTACTTAATAAATTCAACAAAGCATTGCGTTTCCCTTTTTTCCGGCTGGAAAAAGTTTTTAACTATCGCCGTCGTCAGCCCCGGGCCAGGGAGAGAACACACCCCGACCTGCACCGGACCGAAAATCAATGATTCCCTTGCGATTTTCCGCCCTCAATACCTGAAGCAGGGCATTGAGATCCCTAACCCTCTGCTCCAGGTCGGAGTCTGCGGGAAAAATCACCTTATACCCATCGGTGGTAAAAAGGGTGACCTGAGCGGGATACAGAGAGAAGTTCAATTCCGAGATCTGACTGTCCAGGGGCTGAAGGGCAATGACCCATTCCAGGGCAGTGGCGGCAACTTGTCCCTCTACGCTGGAACCCGGCTCTAATTGCCCGGGAGCAAGGCCGGTTATCCAGGGCAGAGAATGCCCGGCGTAGGGCGTCAAGATTATTCCGTCCCCTGCAGCGACCCAATGCTCGCCGGAATCGGCAATTATCGCAACCCCTTCCCGCTCCTGCACGGTAATTGCCAGGGAGTTGGGAAACACCCTGACTATCCGCACTTCCAGAACCCAAGGGTTGAGGGAGAGCTTGTCCCTGCTTTTGGCAAGGTTCAACCGCCAGATGTGCTGCCCGGAATCCAGGCCGGCGGTTGCCAAAATCTCTTCTCTGCTCAGGACGACATTGCCTGTTACACTAATATCTTGGACCAGCGCCAGGGGAGAAGCGAGATAGAGGGCGGTGAGGATGCATAGGAAGAAAATCAGGAGGAGCCATGGGGTCTTGCCGACCCCTCTCCGGCGCGCCCTCTTGGGATAAGCAATTACATTGTCATGGTGCAATCTTAATCCCCCTTGGTCCTGGTTATGGATGCCCCCAATGCAGATAATTGCTTTTCAAAATTTACATAGCCCCTGTCAATATGGTGCACACCTTCAATGGTGGACACGCCTTGAGCCCCCAGGGCGGCGATGACCAAGGCGGCCCCCGCCCGCAAATCTGTGGCTTCGACACTGGCTCCATACAGCCGCTCGACGCCCCGGATAATGGCGGTTCGGTCATCGACGCTGATATTGGCTCCCATGCGCCTGAGTTCGTCGATGTGCTTAAAGCGACCGTCGAAGATCCTTTCCGTCAAAACGCTGACTCCCCGGCAAGTGGCCAAAGCAGCCATGAACTGTGGTTGCATGTCGGTAGGGAACCCAGGATAGGGTGCGGTTCTGATTTTGTCCACTGCATTTAAGCGATGGGGAGCGCTGATCCAGATGGTGTCGGCCTTGGTCTCGATATTTGCCCCCATCTCAGTGAGCTTGGCGATGACCACCGACAGGTGACCAGGGACGACATCGGTCAGAGTAAGTTCACCGCCGGTGACCGCAGCCGCGACCATCAAGGTCCCTGCCACAATTCGGTCGGGAATGATGGTGTGATTGGCGACCCCCAACTGGCGGACTCCTTCGATGCGAATATGGTCGCTGCCAGCGCCGGAAACCTTGGCCCCCAATTTATTCAGGAAGGATTGTAAATCGATAATTTCTGGCTCGCGGGCGGGATTGTTGATTACCGTGGTTCCTCGGGCTGTCACGGCGGCCATCATGATATTTTCGGTAGCACCTACGCTGGGAAGGTCCAAATCGATGAGGGTTCCCTGCAGTCGACTGCCCATAAACTCGATATGCCCCGATTGAGTAGGGGTGATCTCTACTCCAAGCCTTTCCAGTCCCAGCAAGTGCAAGTCAATTGCCCTGGTGCCGATAGCGCAGCCTCCGGGGTAGGTGACCCTGACTCGGCCAAATCTGCTGAGAAGCGGGCCCACCACAATAAAGGAAGAGCGCATCCTGCGCATCAGATGCTCGGGAACCTCCCAGTTATCCAGGCGGGTACAGTCCACCGAGAGGGTTGACGGGCCAAGCCATTGGACCCTTGCCCCCAAGGTCTCCATTATTTCCGCCATGACTTCCACATCGGTCAAGCGAGGAACATTCTCCAATATCGATTTGCCTGGGCTTAATATGCAGGCAGCCATTATGGGCAGGGCAGAATTCTTAGCACCTTGCACGGCCATGGTGCCGGAAATAGCTTTGCCGCCGTGAACTATATAGTGTTCCACAGTCCTTCCCCTTTCCTACAGCTTGCTAAATCATTGTATGCAGACCGCGGGAAGGCTGTGTTTTTGACCTCAGCTTGAGTATCTGGAGATGTTCAAGAGGATGCCGATACAGGCCAGGGTCATCAGCAAGGACGTGCCCCCGTAACTGATCAGGGGCAGGGCGATTCCGGTGACCGGCAGGGTGCCCAGGACGACCCCCAGGTTAATGCAGACCTGAACGGCAATCATGGCTGTCAGCCCCAGAGCGAAGTACTGGCCAAATAAATCTGGCGCCGACATGGCGATGCGAAAGCCCCGCCAGATGAGGATAAGAAAGAGGATAATCACTACAGCGCCGCCAATAAAGCCCAGCTCTTCGCAAATGATGGCATAGATAAAATCCGTCCAGGGCTCGGGCAGGTAAGAGAATTTCTGGCGGCTGGCCCCCAGGCCCACCCCGGCCAAACTCCCTGAACCGATGGCCAGCAGGGATTGGATGATCTGCCAGCCCGCGCCGCCGGGATCGGCCCAGGGGTTGATAAAGGACATAAGCCGGGCCAGGCGATATGGCGCCACGACTATTAACGCCGCCACTGCGGGAATGCCGGCAGAGGCTACACCCAAGAGGTGCCATACCCTGGCGCCGCCGCTAAACAAAACTATATAAATAGTCATGATTATTGTCAACCCTGTCCCCAGGTCGGGCTGGAGCATAATCAGGCCGAAGGAAAGGCCGGTGATTATGAGAACCGGGAGCAGGCCGCGCCGAAAGTTTTGGATCTTATCCTTATTTATAACCAGATAGTTGGCCGTGAAGAGAACCAGGGCAAACTTAGTGAAATCCGAGGGCTGGAAATTGGTAAAGCCCAGGTCAATCCAGCGCCGTGCTTCGCTGCGTTCTACGCCGATGCCAGGAAGCAAGACCAGAATCAGGAGCAGGAAGTTCAGCCAAAAGACCAGCTGGACAAAACGCCGCCAATTCCAATAGTTAAAGCGCATGCAGACAAACATTATTACCAGGCCCAGGCCGGCAAAGATGGCCTGGCGGCGCAGGAAATAATAACTAATCTTATAGCGGTACAGGGAAACCACCGAGCTGGAACTATAGACCATTACCAGGCCTATGCCCAAAAGCAAGAAGGTGGCCAAGAGCAGCAGAGTGTCAGGCGGTTGCCTGCTCTTCACATGTTATCCCCCCAGGGCTTCGACCAGGGCCTTGAAGTGGCGGCCCCGCTCCTCAAAATCATTATATTGGTCCCAGCTGGCACAGGCCGGGGAAAGCAAGACTACATCCCCAGGCCCAGCCTCGTCAACGGCAAGGGAAAAGGCTTCGGCCAGGTCCCGGGCTGGAGTGGCTGCAGTGAAACCCAAGTCCGCCAGCTGCCGCCGCATCTTTTCCCCGGTTTCCCCAAAGGTGTAGACCCGGCGAACCTTTTCTTGGAACAGCGGCGCCAGCATGGCGAAGTCCGCCCCCTTGTCGTAGCCGCCGGCCAAGAGCAATACCGGCCGGGGGAAGGCGTTCAAGGCGATTATGGTGGATTCGGGATTAGTGGCCTTGGAATCGTTATAGAACTTAATCTGCCTGTGTTCACCGACATATTCCAACCTGTGCTCAACCCCGGCAAAGCTCTGCAGGCCCTGCCTGATCGCTTCGGGCTCAACCCCCATGACCATGGCGGCAGCAATGGCGGCCAGGGCGTTTTGCAAATTATGGGCACCGGGAATCCGGAGAGAATCCACCGGGGCAACCCTCTCTCCCCGCCAGCAGAACCAAGCGTCCTCGATATAGCAGTCAGCCTTGCCATTGGGCTCAAGGCTATAGCCAATCCGCTGTCCCCGGCCGAAGTCCAGTCCTGTAAGCAGGGGATCATCCAGATTGATTATTACGTAATCATCTGGGGTCTGGTTCCTAACCAGGCGCTGTTTGGCGGCGATGTATTTGTCCATAGTTTTATGGCGGTCCAGGTGATCTGGGGTAATATTGGTGTACACCGCCACCCGGGGATGCAACTCATAACAATCCTCCAGCTGAAAGCTGCTGGTCTCGGCCACCAGCACCCATTCCGGTCCTTTGCCGAAGCTTATCCCCGTCAGGGGGACCCCGATATTGCCCCCCACCGCCGCCGGCCGGCTTCCGCCGGCGAAGATCTCCCCCGTCAGGGCCGTGGTGGTTGTCTTGCCGTTGGTGCCGGTAATGGCCACCACCTCTGCCCGGGTGACCAGCCAGGCCAATTCCAGCTCGCTGATCCACTTAATACCCCGTGCCCTGGCTTCCCTCAGGAATTCTATTTCCGGGGATATGCCGGGATTCTTCACAACCAGGTCCGCTCCGTCCAAAAGTGCCACGGGGTGGCTGCCGGTGACCAGGCGAATATTCATGTTTTGCAGAGCAATTCGGTCGGCTTCGGGCATCTGGTGCAATGGTGTAATGTCTGTGAGCACTACTTCGGCGCCGCATTCGACCAGGACTTGGGCGGAGGAAATCCCGCTCTTGGCGGCGCCCAGGACGATGACCTGCTTGCCTCTAAACACGTTCCTTGCCTCCTCAATATGTCGCCAGCCAGACTGCGATTGCCGCCGCGGCGCCCAGGGCCTGCACCGTCCAGAACCAGGTGCAGACCTTCCACTCACTCCATCCCTTCAGTTCGAAGTGATGGTGAATAGGGGCCATCAGAAATACTCTACGTCCGGTCAGGCGGAAATATGTCACCTGAATGATGACAGAAGCTGTCTCCAGCACAAATACAATTCCCAGCAGGGCCAAAAAAATCAGTTCGGTGTGGGTAAGGACAGCCAAGGCCCCCACCGCGCCGCCGATCCCCAGGGCACCGGTATCTCCCATGAAGACCTTGGCGGGGTGCAGGTTAAAGACCAGAAAACCGAGAATACCCCCGGCCAGAGCTGCGGAAACATAGGTAATCCCCTCCAGGCCGGAGAACCAGCCAAATACTGCAAAACCCAGGAAGGTAATTACCGCCAAGCCGCCTGCCAACCCATCGACACCGTCGGCAAGGTTTGCGGCGTTGGAGGTCCCCACCATAAATACCACTACGAAGATGGGGTACGCCCAAGCCAAATTGACCAGGCCAATCCCCGGGACCATCAGGGCATTGTCAAAATTCAGGGCCCTCAGCGCAAGATAGAAGAGAAAGGCGAAAGCAAACTGGCCCACCAGTTTGTGGCGGGCTTTCAGCCCCAGGGGCCGTTTCAGCACCACCTTGAGAAAGTCGTCGGCAAAGCCAATGCTGCCATAAACCAGGCCCATCAGCAGCACCAGGTACCCCAGATTGTCCCGGGGCATGAAGAACAGGGTGATTGCCAACCCCGCCAATAAAAAGAGCACTCCGCCAAAAGTCGGCGTCCCCTCCTTGCTCAAATGCCTTTGCGGGCCGACATCCCTGACGCTTTGTCCCACCTTTAATCTTCTGAAGACTGGAATCAACAACCAGCCCAGTACCACCGCCACGAGAAATGCCGCCAACATTGCTCCCGCATAAACTAACACTGTTACTGTCCCCCATCCTTGAGTTCTTGCACGATTCTGTCCATCTTCACTCCCAAAGAGCCCTTGATTAAGACCACGTCCCCGGGCCTCAGCAATTCCAGGGAGGCCAGGGCTGCTTCGCTGTCGGGCCAGGTGACGATAGCCCTGCTGTCCATGCCGGCGGCGATGGCGCCCCGGCGGATGTCCTGGGCATTTTCGCCCACCGCCACCAGGAGCCGGACATTATTTTCTACAGCCACTGCGCCAATCAGTTCGTGCCTCTCCCGGGCCACCTCGCCCAGTTCCAACATGCTACCCAAGAAGGCAACCTTGCGCCGGTTGGCCGGGTAATTGCCCAGGAGTTCCAGGGCTCGGGAGGTAGAATCCGGGTTGGCATTATATGAATCATCTATAACGGTAAAGCCCCGGATGTCAAAGGCATGCAGTCGCCGTTTTTCGCCCTTGGCGGCGTTCAGTGCCCGAACAATGGACTCCGGTGCAATTCCCAGCTCCAGCCCGACGGCAAAGGCCGCAAGGGCATTGCTGACATTATGAGATCCAGGCAGGGGCAGGTTTACGCGCACCTGCCCGCCCTGCCAGCTCAGGTCAAACCTGTTGCCGTGGATGTCAGATACAATATTGGCGGCGGTCACATCCCCTTGTTCTATGCCGTACCAAACAACCCGTTCCACCCCCGGCAGTCCCTCTTGGGCCCGGCGCCGCTGCCAGGGGTCATCGCCGTTGAGGATCATCACGGCAGGGGGTTGCAGGTTCTCCGCCAGCTCAAACTTTGCCCGCATTATCGCCTCTTGAGTGCCCAGGTGCAGGATGTGAGCCTCGCCGATATTGGTCAGGACGCCGATTCCCGGCCTGCTGATGGCGCAGAGTTGCCGGATTTCGCCCGGCGCCGCCATCCCCATCTCCAGCACCGCCCACTGATGCTCTTCCCTAATTTCAAACATAGTCAGGGGCAGGCCGATTTCGTTATTCTTATTGCCCCGGGACTTGAGGACATTGTATTCCTGGCCCAGGACCCTCGCCACCAACTCCTTGGTGGTGGTCTTGCCGCTGCTGCCCGTTATGGCCAAGACCTGCAAGTCCGGGAACTTGTCGCGTTGCCAGGCAGCAAGTCTCTGCAAAGCTTTTTCGGTGCTGTCCACCCGGATGACCACGCCATCCCGGGGAGCAGCCACCTCCCTTTCCACCAGGGCGGCGACGGCGCCTCGGCTAAAGCTGTCGGCCACAAAATCATGGCCGTCGACATTCTCGCCGGCAAAGGCCACGAAAAGGCTGCCGGGCGCTGCTTCCCGGCTGTCTATGACAATGTTGTCGATTATCCCGTCGGAACCGGGCGCAGAGCTGCCGCCCGTCACGGCTATGATATCGGATATCTTTATCTTTAGCTTCATCATCACCACACCCTTACGGCATAAACTGAAACAATTATAATACATTCCCCTCACTCTGTGCCAGGTACGCCAAAATTGACCCTTATGGCAGAACCGCTCTTGACCTTGGTCCCGGCGGGTGGATCTTGGGAGAGGGCGATGCCGCTGCCGGAGGATTCCAGACGCAGGCCCAGCATGGCCAGGAGTTCGCTGGCCTCCCGCAGAGAAAGGCCATCCAGACTGGGGACCGTCACTTCGTCACTGCCCACCTGGCCTTCCCCGGTATAGACGATTATCGTGGTGCCGTGGGGCACCATCGCCCCCGGCTTTGGAGTCTGGGCAACGATCAGCTCACCCTGGCCTTCAATCCTCAAGCCAAAACCCGTAGCATCCGCCAGGTCTATAGCGCCGGTCATTGTCAGGTTGACCAGGCTGGGCACCTCGACTTCTTCGGGCAGCTGCGGCAGGTCGTACTCATCCTGGGGAGGGATATTCCAGTAGCGCATGACCTCGGTCATAATCTCTTTAAACACTGGGCCAGCCACCTGGCCGCCCCAGTTGGGCCCCCTGGTGGCGCCGTCGACAAATACGTAGATTGCTATTTGGGGATCATCAATGGGCCCAAAGCCCACATAGGAAAGGATGTATAGGTTGTTCAGGTAACCGCCGCCGGGGGCAATCTTCTGAGCAGTACCGGTCTTGCCTGCTATCCGATAGCCTTCCACCATGGCAAATACTCCCGATCCCCTTTCCACCCCATCGGCCAGCACCTCCGCCAATTCCCTGGCCGTCTCCGGCGTAATCACCTGGCGGATGGCTTCCGGTTCGATTTTCCTCACCAGTTCCCCATCCTCGGTGCGTATTTCTTCAACCACCCTGGGCTTCATCAGCAGGCCGCCATTGGCGATGGCCGCCGCCGTCATCAGCTGCTGGATGGGGGTGACGGCGTTGCCCTGACCAAAGGAAGCCACGGCCAAATCCACGCTGGTCATGGTCGCCACGTCAAAGAGGATGCCGGTATGTTCGCCGGGCAGATCGATTCCCGTCTTGCCGCCGTACCCGAAGGCGCGGATATAATCAAAGAGCTTCTCCTTGCCCAGACGGGTCCCCATGGACATAAAGCCCGGGTTGCAGGAGTTCCAGAGCACTTCTTTAATGGACTGGGGACCATGGCCGGCACTCCAGCACTTGATATTGCGTCCCCCTGCGCTAAAATAACCAGGGCAGAAAAACCCGTCGTGGAAAGTCACCACCCCTTCTTCCAAAGCCGCCGAGATGGTCACCAGCTTGAAGGTTGAGCCGGGCTCAAAGGAATTGGAGATCAGGGGATTGCGCCAATAGCTGGCGGGGTAATCGGCGTAGTTTTGGGGGTAAAAATCGGGGCGCCCCGCCAGAGCAAGGATGCCGCCGGTCTTGGGATCCACGGCGATGACGCCGGCCGCTTCAGGGGCAAAGTCCACCATGGCTTTGTCCAGCGCCCGTTCCACAATATGTTGAATGACCTCGTCGATGGTCAGAACCAAGTCATAACCGTCTATGGGGGGCAAGTATGCCTGAACGGCATCGGGCAGCTCCCGGCCCCGGGCATCTGCCTCATAGATAATATATCCCGGTTTGCCCTTTAATTCTTCCTCATAATAAAATTCGATGCCCTCCAGGCCCTGGTCAACCCCGGCAAAGCCCAGGACATGGCTGGCCAGATTGCCATGGGGATAAAAGCGCTTGCTCTCGATGGTGGTGCGAATCCCTGGCAGCCGCAGTTCCTTTACGGCTTGGGCCACATCATCGTCCACCTTGCGCTTGAGATAGACTTCGAATAGATTGCGTTCCATTCGCTCCCTGAGGACCTCGACATCCATGTCCAGAATCGGCGCCAGCAAGGAGGCGGCGCGCAGGGGGTCCTCGATCTCCGAGGGGATGGCAATTATCGATTCCGCGGTAGCGCTGCCGGCCAGCAAGGCGCCGTTTCTGCTGTAGATGGAGCCCCGTTGGGGCTGAACGGTAAGCCTCCGGTTCCACTGGGCCAGGGCTTTCTGCTTCAATTCTTCGCCCTGGACAAACTGAACCCAGGCCAGGCGCCCCACCAAGTAAACCATAAAAAAAGCAAAGACTGCAAGTGTAGCCAGCAGCCTTCTACGGACAAGCAAGTATGAAACTCTACTCCCCATCCCCATCCCCACTTTCCGGGTTTTTCTTGCCAACATACCGGAATTGGTCAGTATCCGGATAGCACAAACCCAATTCATCCAGGGCAACCTGCTCCAGGCGCTCCAACCCTGTAAGCTCGGCAATCTTTATCTTCAGATGCCTTTGCTCGTCGGTCAAGGCTGTGAGGACGCTGGAATCCCGGTTGATATCGATGTTGAGTTGGCTGATCTGGCCATAGCGATAGACCACCGTCAAAGCCAGGGCAAGGACAAACAAGCCCGCTAACACCCTGCGCAGCGTCCGAAGAACCAGGGGACGCCTGCTGGGTTTGGGCCGGCTTCTATGTTCCGGTTGCCTGGGCTCTGGAAATGTCTTGGGAACGCGTGCATGAGCAGTGTTGGCTACTACCATGCTATTCACCCCCTGCTTTCTTTAGAACGTCAGCTTGGCCGCCGCCCTCAGCTTGGCGCTGCGGGCGCGAGGGTTTTCCGCCAATTCTGCCCGGCCGGGCAGAATTGGTTTTTTGGTCAATATCGCTACTTGGGGGACATGGTTACATTGACAGACGGGAAGCTCCGGCGGGCAAATACAGCCTTGAGCCCTGTCCCGGAAGAGCTGCTTGACGATTCTATCTTCCAGAGAATGGTAGGAGATTACCGCCACCACTCCCTGGGGAGCGCAGAGGTCAATGGCCGCCTCGAGGCCTTGCCTCAGACTCTCCAGTTCGGAATTGACCGCGATGCGCAAGGCCTGGAAAACCCGGCGTCCCGGATGTCCTCCTTCCCGCCGGGCAGCGGCGGGAATGGCTGCCTTGATAACTTCCACCAGCTGACCAGTGGTTCGCACAGGGTTGTTGGCCCGTTCCCGAACGATGAATTGGGCAATCCGGGAGGACCACCGCTCTTCGCCATAGACGCGAAAGATATGGGCCAGGTCCCTCTCGGACCATGTATTGACAATTATCTCGGCATTGAGTTCACGACTCCGGTCCATGCGCATATCCAAAGGAGCTTCGTGCTGATAAGCAAAGCCTCGCCCGGGATTGTCCAGTTGCCAGGAGGAAACCCCCAGGTCAAAGAGAAAGCCGTCAAGGGGCCTGTCCCAGTCGGCCAGGAGCTGGCGGAGTCCACCAAAGTTGCCCTTCCTGAGCAAGACATTCCCGGCGCCGGCCAGGCGAGCTTCTGCAGCGGCCAGGGCATCATCGTCCTGGTCGATGCCGATCAGCCAAGCCTCCGGGGGGAGGGCTTTGCGGATGGCCAGGGAATGCCCCGCCCCGCCCAGGGTACAGTCCACGATTGTGGTGCGCCGCTGGGGCTCGAGCAACTCCAGCACTTCCTGCAGCAAGACAGGTTTATGTTGAAATTCCACGGGTTAAAACCCCTCCAGCTTCTCTGCCAGCTCTTCAAACTTGCCTAGCAGTTCGTCATTTACTGCCGACCAGGTCTCGGCAGCCCAAATTTCTATCCGCTCCGAGACGCCGACGATGACGACGTCCTTGTCAATTCCTGCATAGTCGCGGAGCAACGAGGGAATAGACACCCTTCCCTGCTTGTCGCACTCCACTTCCGCCGCCCCAGAAAACAGAAAGCGGCTAAAGGCCCGGGCATCCTTTTTGGCCAACGGAAGGTTTTGCACCTCTTTGGCTAGTTTTACCCATTCGTCCAGGGGATAGACAAATAAACATCCATCCAGCCCCCTGGTGACGATAAAGGTGCTGCCCAGTTGCTCGCGAAAGCGGGCAGGCATGATCACTCTGCCTTTGTCGTCAATACTGTGCTGGTATTCACCGAGAAACATCCTGCCCACCTCCCCCACTTTGCTCCACTTCCCTCCACATTACCCTCTTATTCTCCCCCTACCCGCCAAATTCCTGCTCACTACGCAAAAAAAATAAAAAAAACGGCTTATGCAAGCCGTAGTTATTAAAATATATAATTTAAAGGGTCTCAGACGGTGAGGCGTAGGTCTCTGGATTGAGATCTTGGAACGGTCAACAGCTTTTCGCCACATTTAGGACAGCGGTCTCGGTCGGCTTCCGCCTCTTCCAGGGTGAGGGAACCCTGCAACCCGCAGGATAAACACAAGAACTCGACATACTCTATGGTATCCATTGCGACCAGCCCCTTCGTATTTATTTGTTATCTATAGTTTCTCCATTGTCGGGGAAAAATCCTTTTAGTTTTGGGGCACCATGAAAATAATTTGCGACTTTACGCTGAGATCAGAGCTGTCGATGAGGCGGATACTGTTCTGCCCCGGCCAGAACAGACCGGAGTCCACGGCAACCACCTGAAACACTGGTTTCGGATCCACATAGACCCTGACGGTGTTTTCATTGCGCTGGATGGTGGCGACTTCGCCGCCTTGAATGTACAGGAGGATTTTGCCAAGATGCTGATTGAGCACCGTCGGCTCCATTCCCGTCAAGGCCGGCAAAGTTTCCGTGTCCAGGACCTCCATAAAGATTGATGCCGATTTTCCCGCAGCCTCCCCGGCCTCGAGAATGCTGTGCTCCAGGGGAACCGAATAGACATACTCTTCTTCATACCCCAGGGGAACCCCCTGGGCATCGCAGAAGACAATCTGCAGATCTCCCTCCTCCAGGTGAGCCTTGGAGATTGTAATGAGCTGATAGCCGGCCTCTTTTTCAGAGATAAAGATCTGAAGCCGGTGCTGACCATAGGTGATCTTTACCACATCCCCATAGAGGAGGTGGATTCCCAAATCTTCCATGTAATCTACCGGGGTCAGGACCTCTTTCGACATCCCCCAGCCATCCACCAGTATTTTTTCATCATAGGTCACCCCGCCGGCAACAAAGAACCGGGGCAACGCCTCGTTGTTGGCTTCACCTTGCCAATCGGCATCCTGGCATATCACCGTCCAGGGCACCATCTCCTCCTGGCCTGCATCCACCAGCCAGTTGGTCACCGAGACAATGAGCCACACTGCTGCAACAATGGCAGCCAGGATTGCTATGCTTATAAACAGGCGCCGGTTTTTGGAGAAAAACACCACCAGGAATTTGAGTTTTTTATCCTTCATCAGCCATCTCCTCCCCAGTGCAATTTTATTTCCCAAGGGGAGGAAATAGAACAAAAAGAGCCCCTAGCGGAGCTCTTCGATAATCTGCAGAATGCCCTGATTGGGGATAGGTCCAATATATCCTCGATCCAGCCGGCCTTCGGCATCGATAAAGACAGTGGTGGGCACATAGCGCACGCCGTAGACTCCAAAGATGGCGGTGGCATTCATGAGCACAGTGAGGTTGGGGTAAGCTTCCATCACTTCCTCGACCTTCTTTTTTGAATCGCCGCCGTTAAGCAAGAGCAGCCGCACATCTTCAGGCAATTCCTCCTGCAGGGCAGACAGATCGGGCAATGACCGAATGCAGTTGGGGCAGCCGGCCGTCCAGAAATAGAGGATAACCACATTTCCCTTGAGCTCTGCCAGGGACCAGGTGTTTCCCCCCAGATCCTGCAAAGAAAAGGCAGGCGCTGGAATAGTTCCTTGATCTCCGGGCTCTGGGTTGGAATTGGGGCTGGGATCCGGATTGGGATCAGGAGCGGTGTGCCCCACGCAACCGGCCAGGAGCACGGCCATGACCAGCAGAACAGCTAGTTTTCGCATATTGTCCCTCCTAGAGGAATAGGCTCTGAAACCATACCCATTTGTTGAGAAGTAAGAGCACGCCCATGACCAGCAGGACCAGGCTGGCCACCCCTTGGACATACCGGGATAAGCGCCGGGAAATCTTGGCTAAGGGCGCAGGTCCGATCAGGAGGCCGGTAATGAAAAAGGGCAGGGCAAACCCCAAAGAAAATACAAAGAGCAGGAACATCCCCTGGCCGACGGTTTCCAGGCTGCCGGCCAACATCAGGATTGTCGCCAGCAAATATCCCACGCAGGGGGTCCAGCCCAGGGCCAGAATGATGCCGAAGAGAAAATACCCCCACCGATTCCGTTTAGGTGAATGGGCAAAGCTTATATTTCGGTGCAAAAAGGAGAGGCGCAAAAGCCCCAGCATCTGGAGGGCAAAGATGATCAGGACCACCCCGGCTATCCGGGTGAGAACAGCCTGGTATCTAAAGAGAATTTGCCCCAAAGCAGTGGCGCTGGCTCCCAGAGCAGTAAATACCAGGGAAAAACCCATGGCAAAGAAGAGCAGATTGATAGCCAGGGTAAGCTTGGACTCTGACTTATTCCCACCCAAAAAAGCCAGCCAGGCAGGCAACAGCGGCAGCACGCAGGGTGAAAAAAAAGCGGCGATTCCCGCCGCAAAGGCCACGGGAACAGACATAACATACCCCCTTATACCCCCGATGGGTATATTATAGTCGATTCCCGTTTCCCCGTCAACCACTTTATTATTCCGGGGTATAACCGGCTTCGATGATGGTTTCCCGGATTTTATCCTTCAGACCTTCGTCTTCCACCTGGATGGTTGCCAGATTGGCCTCGAGATCCACCTGGACAGAGTGTACCCCTTCCAGCTGGCCGATGGCCGTTTCCAGAGCCTTTTTGCAGTGAGGACAGGACATGCCGTCAATCTTCAGTTTCAACTCTACCACTTACTTCCCTCCTTCCTGTCAGGTAAAAGAGGATCAGGCCAACGCCAATCAGGACCAGGCTGACCAGCTGAGCCACTCGAAAAGGCCCCAGCATAAGGCTGTCGGTGCGGAATCCTTCTATAAAGAAGCGGCCCACCGAATAACCCACCATGTACAGGGCAAAGACCCTGCCCGGCTTAGGCCTTGTCAGCACATAATAGTAGAGGCCAATGAATATCAGCAAATTCCACAGGGATTCGTAGAGAAATGTGGGATGGCGATATTGCCCGGCGATGAACATGGCCCAAGGCAAGTCTGTGGGAGTCCCGTATGCTTCCTGATTGACATAGTTTGCCCAACGGCCGATGGCCTGGCCCAATATCAAGGCCGGAGAGGCGATATCGGCAAAACGAAAAAAATCCAGCTTCCTGGCTCGGGTCCAGAAGTAGGCGACGAGTACGGCGGCGAAGAATCCTCCGTGGATGGCCAGACCGCCCTCCCAAATCGCTGGAATCTTGCCGGGATGGCTCAGATAGTAGTCCAGGTTAAAGAGCACATACCAGAGCCTGGCGCCAATCAGGGCGGCAGGCATTGCCCAGAGCAGGAAGTCTCCCAGGTCGCTGGATGCGAACCCATAGTGCCTGCCAACTTTCCTTGCCACCAGGTAACCGGCGGCGACCCCGAGCCCGATAATTATCGCGTACCAATGTACCGCTACCGGACCGATGCGAAAGGCTACCGGGTTAATCACGATCACCTTCCTCAATCTCAAATGTGTAACCGACCTCTGCCTTGGGAATCAGGGCGTTGGTCACCGAACAGTATTTTTCCAAGGAGAGCTCAATGGCCCTTCTTACCTTTGCCTCGTCCAGTTTGCCCCTGAGGAAGTACTTTATCTGTATCGACTTGTAATAGCGGGGATGCTCTTCCCTGCGCTCCCCGGAGACGGAAATTTCCAGCCCTTCCAAGGGCTGACGCATCTTTGCCAAAGTCGCCACCACATCCACCCCGGTGCACCCGCCAGCTGCCATCAGCACCGCCTCCATGGGCGACACCCCGTCATCTAAGTCCGGCCCCAGCTTTATAGTCGAACCGCGGGAACTCCTGGCCTCAAACCAACCGCCTTTATGACTCAATTTAACTTCCAATTCTTCGCTCTCCCTTCTCAAATATTGTTTCCTCTCCTTGCCTATACTAATAAGCGAGGTGATATTTTGTCTTTCCTGAATCTCCTGGTACCGTTAATTATAGCAGCTCTCAGCGGGCTCGCCATGACCTTCCAGGGAGCGATCAATGCGGCTTTAAAAGAGAAGATTGGCGTCGCTCCCATGTCCCTGACCGTTCACCTGATCGGCTTAATCGTCAGTGTGGCGGCGGTGCTGTTTATCAGCGGGACGCCCCGGCTGGAAGATTTTAAAAACGCGCCGCTCTATTCGTACCTGGGCGGACTCCTGAATGTGGCCATCATCGGCGGCGTCGCCTACTCCATCGCCAAAACCGGGGCCACCATCGGCATCTCAGCCATACTCTTTGGCCAGTTGACCACGGCAGTTGTCTTGGATCATTTTGGAATTTTTGCCCTGGAGAAAATTCCCTTGTCTTGGGTTCGCATTATCGGCGTCGTCCTGATGCTGGTGGGGATGCGCATGGCCATCCATAAATAGCCCTTGATTTATCGTACTTCAGTTGATATAATTACTTTTGTCATTACAGCCCGCGCCTATAGCTCAGAGGATAGAGCACCGGCCTCCGGAGCCGGGAGCCCAGGTTCGACTCCTGGTAGGCGCGCCATTTTATATGCACAACGCCTTTAAGGCGTTTTTTTTCTTTCTCCCTTTAAATATACCACCAGCTTCCCCTTGGTGTCCAAGGTTGCATAGAGCACATCCCCGATGGAGCAATTGTGCCGGGTGCGCAGGTTCTCTTCCAGCCATTCCCGGCTCTTCTCTGCCAAAGCCATATTTTCTTTGAGCAATTTACCGTCGGAAATCAGCGGCAGGGGAAGCCCTTCATAGGCCGGCTGCAGGCCAAGATCCTCGGGAATTACAGGGCGCTTTTCGGACTTCAGGATTAAGCTGAGCTTGCCGTCGGTTTCCAGGATCGCGTATTCCACATCCTCAAGGTTGTAGACACCCTGTTCGCGCATTTGCGAAATCATATCATCGATATTATAGCGCAGGCGGCGCATTTCCTCCTCCAGCAACCTCCCCTTTTCGACGATGATGCTGGGGGTTCCTTCAATTATCTTTCTCGCCGTCAGGCTCTTCAGGGTCATGTACGAGAGGATTATCTCCAAGAGAACCAAGGTCGAGATGGGGACGATGCCATGGAGCAGCGACATCTCATTGTCGCTGAGGGGAATGGCCGCCAATTCAGCAATCATGATCGCCACTACCAAATCAAAGAGGGAAAGTTGGCCCACTTCCCGCTTGCCCATTATGCGCATCAAGAAGAGGACCGCCAAGTAAACAACGGCAGTTCTTACAAACATCAACAATAGCTGTCCCGCCACATTTCCACCCCTGATCAGTTTTATAATCAGTGTGCCCTGTTCCCGGTGAAAAAATAAAGTTTCACATATCCACAACTGCTTAAGTGCATACTAAGGGTAAACCAAACGGGGAGGCGAAAATGTGAATCGGCACAGAACCTTTGCCCGGTATCGGCCAAGAAGCAAGGATATCGGCCGGCGCTCCAGCGATGAAGAGTTTGCCCAGGAATTTATCGAACCCATCAGGTCCAGCGTCAAGAGGGAGCGATCGCCCTACCACCACACCAGAGAGAGCCACTATATGCCATTCTACCCCGGAGAGTAGCTTAGCTGCTCTCTTTTTTAATGTAAATTGGATTGGAATACAGCCAGGGCAGGTAACGCCTCCCCCGGCGCGCCCAGATTTCCACCCGGTACACACCAGCTTCCACGGCAAGGGCCAGGTTCTTTTTGATATCCCTTTGCAGCCAGGGCTTGCCGTCTCGCACCACCCGTAGCCTCCCTGGCTGCGGGCTGCGCACATGTAGCCAGTTCCTGGCCCCGCCCGGCGCCAGGAACTCGCCCATCCCCGCCTCCTCTTCCCCCGCCGTAGCGGAAAAGGAGAATCCGTGGGCCAGGCCAAGGTGGTCCAGGGCAAACCAACAATTGCCCCGACTCAAGGCCGCCAGGAGTTGACCGGCATCCTGCTCCGCAGCGCCGGTAACCTCCGCCACCGGCACATAGTTATTGACGGCAGCAAAGAGCATGGGATAGTCCAGGACCTTAAACTTAAGGCATAAGGCCTTGATAATGGGGCCGTGGAGGTCGCTGCCAGCCAGGCCGGTGACATGCCGGATTTGGCACAGCTCATCCCATTTGGCCAGGGCCCGGGGGCATGCCCCTCGGAAAAAGGGGTGATGCCGCCAGAACAGCCAGAGAAACAAGGCGCCGATATAAGTGGTGGCGGCATCCCGCCATTGGCTGGTCAGGTTCCATAACTCCATGGCATCATAGTCCTGGACGTCCCAGTCCAACCAGGGGTAGCGCTTGCCACCGCTGACTATTTTCGATCCCTTCTCAAAGGGATGGGCGATGATGCCCATCCCTCCGCTTTTCTTTACTGCTTCCACCAGGGCGGCAGCCTCCACCTGTCTTTCGGGATAGCTGACCGGAGTGTTATAGGCCAGGTAGTGGTTGTGGGTGGAGTTGAACTCCGTCCCCATCAGGAACAAGACGTCTTGCACGTAGAGGCTTTCGCCGCAGATGACATGGTGGTCGTTGATGCCCACAAAGTCCAGCCCGGTTTGAGCGGCTATTGCTGCGATTTCCGGCAAGGACAAGGTGCCGTCGGACTGCAGGGAATGGACATGCAGATTACCTCTCAACACCTGCACTTCTCTCGCCCCCAGTTCACCTATGCTCCGGAAACGGCCAGGGTCTTGATCAGCAAGGATGGCGAGCCGAACATGCTACCGGCAGGCAACCCGAACCGCATATCGTTGCCCACTGCCTCCACATCCCGCAACATGCTGATAAAATTACCGGCGATGGTGATTTGGTTTACTGGCCGCACAATCTTCCCCTTCTCCACCAGGTAGCCGAAGGCGCCCAGGGAAAAATCTCCCGAAACGGGGTTGGCCCCGGAATGGGTGCCCTGGAGATCGATGATGACCAACCCTCGCTGGACACCAGCAACCATATCCTCCAAGCTGACAGTACCGGGTTGAATATACATATTGGTAGGAGCCACCCCCACGCTGGACTTATACGAGCCCTTGGCGGCATTGCCCGTGGACTGCACGCCGTCCTTGGCGGCGGTTTTCAGGTTGTGCAGAAAGGTCATGAGCCTGCCGGCTTCCACCACCGCCTTGGTCCTGGTGGCGACTCCCTCGGCGTCAAAGGGCGCAGAGTAGAGCCCCTGGGGAAGCAAGGGATCGTCCACAATGGTAATGGTGTCGGCGGCGACGGCTTCCCCCAGCTTGCCCTTGAGGAGAGAGAAGTTCTTCTGGACATTTTCGGCGGAAAAGATCCCGGCAAAGGTCCCCAAGAGGGTGGCGGCCGCCTCCCAGCGCAGGATGACCGGGTATTCCCCTGACTCAACCGGAGAAGCGCCCAAAAGGGCGACGGCTTCTTCCACGGCGCCGCGAGCAAGCTTTTCCGGATCGAACTGGCTGAAATCTCCAATGGTCTCAAAATTGCCGAAGGTCTTGGTATCCCCGCCCTCACCGACCACCACCGAGACATAGGCATAGGCGGCGTTGAGGGAGTGGGTCAGGTCCAAGCCCTTGGTGTTGACTATCCTTACCTGCCCCTCCCCGGAAGCCAGCAGACAATAGTTTACAGTCCGCACCCTCTCATCCAGGGCAAGGGCCTTGGCCTCCATGGCCTTGGCAATCTCGATTTTTTCCTGGGAACTAGTGGCACTCAGGCGGGCTTTAAACCCCGAGATTTCTGGATACCGCTGAGAGCCGCCGAAGATTTCCAGCTGCTCATCGGCATCGATGACCTCGGCGTTTTCCCGGGCGTCCCTAACCAGGATGTCCACTGATTCCTCGTCCAGGACTTCGGTGTAGGCATAGCCCATGTTGCCCCGGTACAGGCCCCTGAAAGAGTAGCCTCCCGCCTCGGCCAGGGTGTAGCTGTCCACCTCGCCCTCAAAGACCTTGATGGAAAGGTCCTTGGAACTCTGATGGTAGATTTCCATGTCTGTAAAACCGGCGCGGCTGCCTCTGCTGAAGACCAAGTCCTTAAATTCATTGAATTCCATTACCCTCGCCCCTTTCTGCCGCCGACGGTGATCTCCGAGACCCTAATCATGGGTTGCCCCACATTGGCGGGAATGGAACCGCTGACAGAACCGCACATGCCCTGGCCCAGGGCCAGGTTATTGCCGACCATGTCGATTTTCTTGAGGATCTCCGATCCCCTGCCGATGAGGGTGGCGCCCCGGACCGGCTTGACGATCTTACCGTCTTTGACGATATAGCCCTCGTTGACGGCAAAGTTGAAATCCCCGGTGGCGGGGTTGACAGAACCTCCGCCCATATACCTGGCGTAGATTCCGTACTCGGTATTGGCGATTATCTCTTGAGGAGTGGAAGTCCCGGCAGCAATAAAGGTGTTGGACATCCGGGAGGTGGGGGCAAATTTATAGGACTGACGCCGGGCCGAACCGGTGGAGGCCATGCCCATCCGCCGGCCATTCAGCTTATCGACGAGATAACCCTTGAGGACGCCCCTGTCGATGAGGAGGTTCTTCTGGGTGGGGGTCCCCTCATCATCTATATTGGCGGAGCCCCAGGCGTTGGGGATGGTCCCGTCATCATAGGCAGTGACGATATCGGCGGCGATCTTCTCCCCCAGTTTATCGGCAAAGACCGAGGTCTTCTTGGCGACGGATGTAGCCTCGAGGCTGTGGCCGCATGCTTCATGAAAGATGACCCCGCCGAATTCGTTATCGATGATTACCGGGAACTTGCCGCTGGGGCAATAGTCGGCGTCGATCATGGTGGCGGCAATCCTGGCCGCCTCTTTGGCATACTCCCGGATATCGATTTTCTCGTAAAACTCAAGGCCCATGTGGGCGCCGGGTCCATAAAAACCGGACTGCTTTTCCGAGCCCTTGGCGGCGACGGCTTCTATCATCATGCGAGTGCGAATCCGCCGATCCCGGGCATGGACGCCCTCGGTATTGGCCACCAAAATCCTCTGGTCCTCATCCATAAAGCGGATGCGCACCTGCTCAATGACGGGATTGTAGTTCTTGGCAGCCTCATAGGCCATCCGCATCAAATTGACCCGGAATTCTTTATCCTTGCCGTCGGGGTAGATGCTGACGGGATGGGCATTGGTGAGAATTCGCCCCTGCAGGTCCTGAAACTGGCCGCAGGAGCTGCTGTTCAAAGCCATAGCAGCTTCCCGGGCCACCTTGATCAGGTTATCCCGGCTGGTCTCGTTGGTATAGGCGTAAACCGCCTTGAGCCCTGCAAAGACCCGGATCCCTACGCCATAGTCCCGACCTGAAATCCCGGTTTCCACCTGCCCGGCCACCATGCCCAAGCTGGTGCTGTACTTATCCTCCATAAATATTTCGCCGAAGTCCGCCCCCTGGGTCAGGGCGGCATTTAAGACATCCTCTATAACCGACTTACTGAGCAAGCGAACACCTCCATATTCTTCCTGGATACAGAACTGTTTCCGGGAAATGCTAATAATGCAACCACTCTCCTTATTATGGCGCCAATGGCGCCTTTTTCTTCTTCCCCGCCCCCTGCATAAAAAACTGAGCCAGGGGTCCGACACAGAGGGCGGTGGCTACGGTGCCCCACTGGGGCAACACCCCCAGAACCATTGCGAGGCCTAGAAAAATCAGATCCTGGAGCACTTTGGCGACTCCAACCTTCACCTTCAGCTTGTCGCTGAGGACAAACATCATTCCCTCCACCGGCCCCTCCCCCAATTCGGCCCTTACATAGATAGAAATGCCCAGGGCCAGAGAGATGATTCCCAAACCCAGGAGGAAAATCCGCAGGGTCGGTCTGGAAATTGCCTCCAGGGGCAACAGCCAGTTGTACAAATCGATAAACAGCCCCACCAACACCATGCTCATGACGGTGGCAAGTCCCGGTCGCCGCCTCCCCCAGAAGTAGTTAAGCGCGATCAGCATGATTCCGCCCAACTGGGATGTCACGCCGAGGCTGAGGGGCAGATGTCCCTTGAGGGCCAAGACAAACAGGCCCCAGGGATCGGGGCCTTGAACAGCAATGGATATAGTTATGCCCATGGCCAGCACGGCCAAGCCGCCTGTGGCCATTAATATTTTCTGTACTCTCATTCTTACTCCTTGCCAAACTCTTTTATTCGCTCCAGATCCTTGATAAAGATTCGCTTTTGCTTGGTATCTATGATGTCTTCGGAGCGCCAGGCGCTGAGGACGCGGCTGACGGTCTCCCGGGTCAGCCCGGTCAGGGCGGCCAATCTGGCCTGGGGCAGGTCGACAGCCACCTCGATACTGCCATCCGCCTCGCGGCCGTGCAGCCGGGCTAAATCCAAGAGGAGCTTGGCGGTGCGGCCTTCAGCAGTGGCATAGGACCAAGTCTTGATCTTGTCCTGGGCGATGCGCAGACGGGTGCTGAGGACCTCGATAATATAGAGAGCGATGCGGGGATGGCGCAGCATCAGATTCTGCATCGCCCTGGTATCCATGAAGTACACGGTGCTGGGGACCACTGCTTCGGCAGTGGCGGGATATGGGGCCTGGGAAAAGATTACGGCCTCCGCCAGCACTTCGCCAGAGCCAAAGATGTGGAGAATGGCCTGCTTACCCTGGTAATTGGTCTTGCTGATCTGCACGGCCCCCCGCTTGATCAGAAATAAGCCCTGGGCAGGCTCCCCTTCCCAGAAAAGCACCTCACCCTTGGCATAGGTGCGCACTTCTATTATTTCTGCCAGGCGGATCAACTCGGATTCGGGAATGGAAGCAAAGAGGGGAATTTTCGCCAGGTCCTTAAGCATTGCCATCCCCAGTATCCTGCTTTTCTGCCAGACTCTGCAGTTCCCTCAGGAAATTGCCCACATCGCTGAACTCTCTGTACACCGAAGCAAAGCGGACATAAGCCACCTCATCCAGCTTGCGCAAGCGCTCCAGTACCAGCTCGCCAATCAGCCTGGTGCTGACTTCGCGGTCCAGTTTATTGCGCAATTGCAATTCCACATCATCCGCCAATTGTTCCAGCTTTTCCAGGGGAATCGCCCTCTTCTCACAGGCCCGAATCAGGCCGTTGAGGATCTTTCCCCTTTCAAAGAACTCCCGGTCGCCGTTCTTCTTGACGACGACCAGGGGCAACTTCTCCACCTTCTCATATGTGGTAAAACGATTGCCACATTTCATGCACTCTCTTCGGCGGCGAATTTCGTGCTCGTCCTCGGTGCGCCGCGAGTCGACAACCTTACTCTCCAAAAAATTGCAATAGGGACAGCGCACCCTGTCACCTCACTTCCACAAAAATAAACCGGTCTCCGGCTCGTGTTCTCTGACCAGTTCAGCACCGGTCAACACGGCGATGCGGGTCTCAGCCACGATGATCTTGGTTCCCGGCAGCAAGTGCCCGCCGTAGAGCTGCTTTTTCTCATCGCCCAGGACGATGTGAATATGGGCAAAGGGCTTGCCATCCTTCATGGAAATATTGCCGATGGCGCTGATGACTTCCAGCTTGCCTCCCAGGCGCATCTCGATGTACCGCTCATTTTCACTGTCATAATAGCCAAACACCGCCCCATCGGCGAAGCCAATCAGCTGCACCTCAGCCGCCTGGATATCCTTTTCCCGGGCGAACTTTTCCAGCTCGTCCAGGAAGTCTCCTCCCCTGGGCAATAGTCCTACGTACACTTCTTTGACGGTAAACTTTTTCAACAACTCTGCCTCCTGTTATAGATAGTGATTATATTTTTCCCACCACTTGCTCTGCCAATCGGCCAGGGCCTCCTTTTGCCCCTTGCCCTCGGCCAGAGCCTGGAGCAACCGCAATCTGTACAACACCTCAATCCGCTCCTGCCAATCTGCAGAGAGCTCGGAAGTGGCGCAGTAGCCCTGGAGAAAGTATTCCCAGAAAAAGTGGATATCGTCCAGGCCGATGGCCTGGGGCCGAAGGTTGACCAAGTCCAGGAGGGGCTCGGAATACCTGGCCCTGGACATGTCCATAATCATCAAGCCGTCGTCCCAAATCTTTATGGGCGGAAAACCCTGCCAATTGCCGGTGAGGGTCCCCCCGCCGGAACTCCACAGCTCGGCGGCATCGGCGGCCAGAGCCGCCACTGTCCCGGGAAATGCTCTCAGCTCCTTGCGGGCGGAAAGGATGATGTAGCTCCTGCGAATAAGAATGCGAAGGTAGTGAGAGACTGGGTATGCCCGGGGGGCGATTATATCCCCGGTCCCGGAATGGCGCAGGGAATGCACCATCCCCATGGTCGCCCCCAACCGCCTGATCAACTCGATCTTGCCTTCCCTGGTATGGCCCTGCCACACCGGCATGAGCGCGGCGAGGGGGCGGTGCCGGACCGCCATGACGCACAAGCGGCGCAGGCGCTGGATCCGGGCGGGCTGAGGGACGACATCCAGATGGCGCAGCAATTCCATGGCTTTGCGTTGGCGCAGCAAAAATATGTTGGCGGAGGCTGCATATATTGTCTGCTCAGGCTGTTCAAAGCGCACAATCCCCGCCGCCTGGATATAGCCCCGATATGCCCGCAATGCTGCTGGAAGTCTCATTATCAGCCCCCCCATGTAACTGTTACCAACCTTATATATTCTCCTTTTAGGGAAATTTCCCTTCCCCGGTGAGAGAGTTTTGCCATTATCTGAAAAACAGCCGAAAAAAGAGAGGCATACGCCTCCCAACTTATTAGAGATTGAGTTTCGCCCTCACTTGGACAAAGACATCGCGCATGGGATCGGTCAGTTGCATGTGCCCGGCGTCGGCCTCCTCCCGCATGGCCGGCATCAGGGGCAATTGGCCCAGCAACTGGGTCTGCAACTCCCGGGCCATTTTCTCGCCGCCGCCCCGGCCAAACAAGTAGTGCTTATGGCTGCACTCCTGGCATTCAAACCACGCCATATTCTCCACCACCCCCAGAACATCCACATTCATCTTCTGGGCCATAACCGCCACCCGGGCCGAAACTTCAGCGGCAGTGGGCTGGGGAGTGGTCACCACCACCATTTTGGGATTGCGGACATTCTGCATGACGTTGAGGGGCATGTCGCCGGTTCCCGGCGGCAGGTCGATGAGCAAGATGTCCAGGGTACCCCAGTCAAAGTCATTGAGAAATTGGCGCAAAGCCTGGGAATACAGGGGAGAGCGCCAGATTATTGGGTTATCCTCGGCAAAGTATCCCATGGAAACAATCTTTACGCCCCTGGCCTCCCCGGGCAACAGGCGTTCCTCCTCATCAAAAGAGGGCATGGTTTCCTGGCCCAGCATCCTGGGAATGCTGTAGCCATGCAGGTCGGCATCGATAATGCCGGCGGCAAGGCCGGCTTCTGCTGCGGCCAGTCCCAAGCCCGCAGTCACTGTGCTCTTGCCCACGCCACCTTTGCCCGAAGCCACCATGACGATATTCTTAAATTCGCTCACCTGGATTCCTCCTGACTATACTCTGGTAAACTCATCCTACCCTATTCCCAAGGTAAAGAAAAGCATACCAGAGATTATTTTCCAGATTGCCTGGCTATACTAATTCTGAGGTGAAGAGTCTTGTCCAAGCGCCGCAAAAGAAGGCGCCGCCCGGGAATGCTGGATACTGCCGTGGAGATGGGAGCTCCCGGTACCACTCCCCCACGGGCGCCCACCCCGCCGCCGACCAGACAGAGACATGAACAGCATAAATAATATATAGCGGCTGCCACGGGCGGCCTTTTTTCTGCACCGGGCTTCAGCTATAGATTAACTCGCCAGCCAGTTTTTTATTTATAAAGCAAAAAAAGCCGCGGCACAGCCGCGACCCAGTTCCGTATGAAGGTTAGTACGTAATCTCAACAAACTCTTCCCAGGGCAGGGTAAACAACCCAATTACCCCGGCAATCAGGATCAGGACAGATAGTACCAGGCCGATGATGATGAGAATCCCGTTAATCTGAAAGTACACCCGCAGATCGTTGACCATCTTGTTCAGCTGGTCGGTAGGCATTTCCCCACCGTAGGCGGCAATGGCCTTGGCGCTGGATTTCGCCCCCAGGAGCTTGACGCCCAGAATGATAAATAATATGCCAGATATGATTCCCACGATAGAAAGGATCTGCATGACACCGCCGATAAGGGTCATAACCCCAACAAAGCCGGCCCATTTGCCCAGTTTCCCGAGGTTTTCACGATCGAACATTATTATCCCTCCTTTGAAATTAAATCCCATACCAGTGATTATAGCAACTGAGCCGGAGAAAAAATTTCCGATGATTGCGCAATCCCTTTTCCAAATTGCTAAAAATGCGCCCCATCAGGGGCGCAAATTATGTTAACCTGTCATGCTCATTATACTGGCAGGGCAGTTATCAAGATTCAAGGTTCGATGGCCCGGCACCCCAGGTTCACCCCACTGAATCTTGTCGCCAAGCACCCGGCCTGTCCAGGCCACAATCAGTTGTTTGCTCTGGCTCAGAACATCCAGGGTGGACCAGAGATCCAGCTCCAATTCAGGGTGTAATAGCAGCTCAATATTGTCCAGGACCACGACCGGTTGGGCAAAGGTGTCGATCAATTCGCCGAGCAGATCCAGAACCTTATCCTTCCGTTCCTGGGGGGGGATTTTGGCCAGATCCCTGGCGAGCTCTTTGCCCACATTTACCAAGCCAACACCTCTAAATTCTCTGAGCAACCGGCTTTTACCGCTGCCCGGCGGGCCAACCAGCAGTACGATCCTGCGGTCAGCGCTTAGAGAGTGAGTGATGCTGTCTTGCAACGTTTCTGAGTTCAAGCCCCAAACACCTCCCATTATTAATTAGTACAGTATTCGCCCTTCCCTCCCCTTATTCCTTTAATCCGGCAAAGAATAAATGAAGAAAAATCCCCTTGACTACTAAACAGGATAAAAGAAAGAGCGGCGGTTAAAACCAGCCGCTATTTCTTGCCGATGTACAACAGGTGCTCTGCGATGCCCAGCAGGCATTCCTCCTCGGCCAGCTGCCAGGACAGGTCTTTCCAGGCCTTAAAGTGTTCAGGAGGGAGCTCGTTTATGCTTTGCTCCACGGGGGCGACCATGCCCTCTTTGCTCATGAACTTTAAGGTGGTAAGGCCATGCCCTTCCATCAGCGGTTTAATTTCGCCGGGGTGGGCAAACCAGGCTTCAGTAAAACCGGTCGCTCCCCGATTGATGCCGCTCTGGATTAAGGCCTGGACATTGACGTTGGTCAGCAGCGATTCGGGGTCATGCTTCATCATGTCAACAATGAAGGCATAGCGGTTGATGAAGGCGGCGAAGAGAAGCCCCCCCGGCTTTAACTTGGCCAGGGCCTCACTAATCGCCCTATCCCTATTCTTCTCTTCGATAAGGTGGTAAAGGGGACCAAAGAGGAGGACGGCGTCGTAGCCGGCATCGGCAAAGGCACTGAGATCCAGGGCGTTGCCGTGAACAAATCCTTCCAAAACAACCCCTGCCTCCCTCGCCTTCTCCCTGCCCAGTTCCACATTGGCTAAGGACAGATCCACCAGGGTGACCCGGTGTCCCAATTGGGCAAGGGCGATGGCATAGCGTCCCGGACCACCCCCGACATCGAGAATCCGGCTCTCAGGCACGAGGTATTCCTGCAAAGCCCGCATGGTCAGAGCAAACTCCATGGGATGCCGCTCTAGCCGTTCCCATTCTGCTTGTGCATGTTCATCGTAATACTTTTCAACTTCCTGCATAGGTAATCCCCTCTCAGGATTTTCTCTCTCCGCCGCCAGGACAGGTTCCCCCGACCGGGGCAAGCCAGTAACATACTGTTCGCCCTTGGCAAAGAACAATCCTCTAACTAAATCCAAGACGCCCAATCAAGAGACAAAAGCCATGATGTGCAGAGAACTGCACATCATGGCTCCGATCGACTTCATACCATCCAATCCGCGATAGTTTAGCAATTATTAATGGTGTTCTGCGGCGTCTTCCTTTGTCTCATGGACCGTGCCATGGGGATGTTCCGGGGGCGCATAAATGGAGTAGAGCTTGACCGGCAAGCGGCCGGTGTTGATCAAGTTATGCCACTTTCCAGCAGGTATAAAGATGACATAGTCATCGCCAACCCTGCGCCGAAAATCCAAATCGTGAGGGCTGTCTCCCATGACGACAAACCCCTCGCCCTGCTCAATCCGGATAAACTGATCCACATCGGGATGCATTTCCAGGCCAATGTCAGCTTTCAACGTCGATGCTCATCAGGGTAAGTTGCAAATGGGCGCCGGTCCACAGGGCAGTGCGATAATTGTCATTGCGAACAGCAGCCTCGTGGATATTAATCACAAAGGGATTCGGCCCATAATCCCGCAAGGGAACCTGTTTCCAGCAATCTGGCTCATACATACCGCTTCATCCTTTCATTGGTCTACATGTACTATATGTGACTACAGATGTATAAGGTATGGTGAAAGAACATGTAACCCTTAGGATATTGCGGAATGGGCCGCAGTGCACAACCCCAATCTTTACCTGGGCAATCACAGAATACCGGATAATTCGACAAGAAATAGCCTGAAAAGGATAAATCCCGTTCAAAGTAGCAGCGTCGGTGCTAACTTATTCAACTTGTCCGGCCAGTTTCTCAAGGCCCGATTCCGTTAAATGGTACAGACCGGCATCCCCTTCAGTTACCCTGTTGTGTACATAGTAGGTTTCTCCGTCTACGAAGTACAAATAACCTCTTTGATCATCAGTGTAGTCATACAGCTTTTTAATTTGGTCGCTGTCAAGGTCGAGGCAGTATAAAGAGTAATTACTGTAAAAGAAAATTTGGCCCTGATAATAATGAAGATTACTGGAGGAGCTGCTCCATATTTTTTGGGGATCAGCACCATCAATCCTTACGCTATGAAGACCGCCATGATTTCCATAGTATATCCTGTCCCCCACAACTACAAATTCACTACTGTTCACCTCAGGTATTATTTCTTTGCCTGAACCATCTACACAGACACGAAAAAGGCTTTTCTTTGGTTCTTCAGTGTAGCAATAGATATAATTATCGACAACCTTATAAGTGTAACCTCTGTCCTCACTGATTCGATTGCTTTCACCGGAGTATACATCAAAACGATAAAGCTTTCTTTCCGGACCCCAGTATATTATGCTCCGGTCTACCACCTTCGCTGGACATAGCCCTTCCCCACTGCTTACAGGCTCCTTAGTTAAGGACTCAGTATTGATTCGGTACAACTGCCAAGGAGCGCTTTCCTCTTCCCCTGCTTTGTATTCATAGTAAATCCACTCATCAACCATAATACTGGCAAAACCGTAATTAAGGAAATTGGATTTTTCAGCAGTTGAATCTAGCAAAACTTGATGGTTATTACCGTCTAAGTCTATACTGCACCACAAATAACATAGCTCTCCATCGCCAACTTCTGTTTCATACTCATAATAGACAACATTGTCCCTAATAACGAACCTGTTCATGTTAACTTCTAATACGACATCAGTCGACCCATCAATAAGGTTATAGCCACATAACTTGCTGAATTCGGGGAATGCGGAATGCTTATTATGATTATCAACGCTCTGAACGTAGTATATAGTATCTTCCAGCTTGTGAAACTTGGTAAAATAATGGCTGTAATCAGGTTCGTAAGGTTTTATTATCAGATTTGCTGTCATAACCTTGCTTTTATTACCGTCTTTATCATACTTTACAGCCTTGATTATATTGCTCCCTTCTACCAAAGGGATCCCATCTTCAGTGTACAGGTTACTACTGTAATCAGGTTCGGAGCCGTCCAAAGTGTAAAACACTGTATCTCCTACTTTATAGTTAACAATAATAGCAGCAAACTGTGCGTTATAAATTCCGTCTGGGGTTGCAAGCCGCGGCATTTCAGGGGAAATGGTAAAGATAGCCGAAAGAATCTCACTACGATTTCCTTTAGGATCAATTTTGACAGCCTGCAAATGGTTTTTCCCCTCAAATAAGCGGATGCCAGAATCGGAGTAAAGTGCACTATCCTGGCTTGGTTCTGAACCGTCAAGTGTATAATAGACACTTTCCCCTTCTAACAAGTTAACAACTTTTACGGTAATTGCTGTATCATAATAACCTTCAAGGGTATCTAGTCTAGGTACTTCAGGTCGTGAAGAGATGCAGCCTACTAACCCAAGGCACAGAATGAAACACAAAGCAAATGGCATTAAGGTTTTCATTTAGAGAACTCCTTTGCATATGTAAAGGCCTGTAATTTTCCCATATTAGCCCCTCTATTTGTGCAATTTTTTTAACTAGACATTATTAAATATATACTATGAGGAAAGCTATGTTAGTGTCAAGTTTGTTCGCAAAAGCAGAATTAACTATCGGGCAAAATAAAACCCTGCATGCTGTAATGCAGGGTCTTCAATATCATGGGATGGTGGGGCTGGCAGGTTTCGAACCTGCGGCCTCTTGAATGTGAGTCAAGCGCTCTCCCGCTGAGCTACAGCCCCGTGGGTGTATTATACCACCCTTGAACTTGGTAATTCAATAGCGAACTTTGCTAATTGGAATGTTGCGCTGTGTAACCGGTTGGAGTGAGAGGAGCAAATTCGTAGCCCCTCTCCAGCAGGGTTTCGATGATGGTCGGCAAGGCCTCCGCAGTCGTTTGCCGGTATCTGTAATCGTGCATGAGGATTATCACCTTCTGCCGGTTGCGTACTTGAGACAGTGTCCGGACGATGATGGAATCCACAGTGACTGTGCCCGTACTGGCGTCCCCGGAATCGACATTCCAGTCGAAGAACTGAACCCCGTGCTGCCAGAGGTACTGATCAAACTCGGCCCTGGAAGAGCGACCGGCATAGTTTCTGGCGGTTAGGGAGCCGCCAGCATAGCGGTACAGCCTGGGATATTCCCCGATGACGCTGTAGATTGCTTCCTGGGCTTCATGAAAATCTGCGCTGAAGGTGTCTAGATTGCGATAGATACTTCCGTAGTCGTGGCTATAGGTGTGGTTGCCGATGGCATGGCCTGCTGCATGGATTCGTTTGACAACCTCCGGGTTGTTAAGGGCTTTGTAACCAATGACAAAAAAAGTTGCTTTTATGCCGTAGTAATCTAAAATGTCGAGGATATCGTCGGTGACCTGAGCCGAAGGCCCGTCATCAAAGGTCAGGTAGACAACCTTCTCTGCAGCATAAGCATCGCGCCGGTTTACGACCTCGTACAACCTGGTCATCCGCGCCAACTCTGCCTCCAGCTCCGATTTTTCCTCTGCATACCTTTCCTGCGCCTGGGCCAGTTTTTCTGACAGATTGCTATTTTCCTCTTGCAGCACCAGTATGGTCTCCCTGGCAGCGGCCAGATCCGCCTCCAGCGCGGCACTAATTTCTTGAGCCCTGTAAGTGTTGAGGAAGCCAATCCCCGCAACAGCCACCAACAATACCAGGGCTATTGAAGTATAATTTATTCCCACGATTCTATTCATAGTGACCACCCCCGAAAGCCCGTGGTTAACGGGAAGCTACCAAATTCCTTCCCATAACCTTTAATTTCGAGAAAGCATGGTAAATCCCTGCCTATTTCCATTTTTATCTAATCGGAAATTAGCTCAGCGACCTTCAGCAAGCTCTCTCTTTTTCTTGGCTAGTTCCCGGAATTCCCGGTCCAGTTCAGCGTATTCGGGATCTTCGGGAGTGTATTTGCCCAGTTCGGCGATAAGCCAGGCCATCCTCGTCTCGATGACCAATTTTTCTTCCTGGGCAGTCTGGCCCTGCTGTCTTTGCTCTGCTTCTCTGTATTGGTCGAACCTGCAGTTCATTTTTATGATGGTCTGCTCCTCAAAAACCAAGAGCGAATCGCAAACCCGCTCCAGGAGGTAGCGGTCGTGGGAGACGATTAACAGGGTTCCGTTATAGTCCAGGAGGGTCTCCTCCAGCTTTTCCCGGCTGTGCAGGTCCAGGTGGTTGGTGGGCTCGTCCAGGATCAGAAGGTCATTTTCCTGGAGAATCATACCCGCCAGCTTAATCCTGGTCCGCTCACCAAGGCTCAGTTTTCCCACCGGTTTTGTGACCATGGCGGCGTCAAACCCCATGTTGGCCAGCAGGGTCCGGGCCCGGGTTACCTCCTCCTTCTGCACCACGCCCAAGATCTCCAGGGCGTTTTTTTCTTCGTCCATGTCCAGGACATCCTGGCTTAGATACCCGGGCCTGAGGGAAGGACTGAGCCACAATTCGCCGCCGTCCTGTTCTTCCTGATTCAAGATGATGCGGAGCAGCGTGGTCTTGCCACAGCCATTGGGGCCGACGAGGCCGACCTTCTCTCCCCGCAGGATGAAGAAGTCACTGTTGCCGAAGAGGATTCTGCCGTTATAGCCCTTGCCCAGCCCCTTGGCTTCGATGAGCCTGCGCCCCCGCCTGCCGGCAGGGTCGAATTCGAACTCCGGTTTACTTTCCTCCAGGGGACGAGCCGTTCCCTGGGTCTGCATCCTTTCCAGCATCTTAATCCGGGACTTAATTTGCTGGTCCCGCTTCTTGGCCTGCTTGCGGCCATACTCTTTCAGAAATTCGCGGTTTTTCCCCGCCTCCCGATGCCCCTTGGCCGACCATTGCTTTAGCCTCCTTATCTCCTGCTCAATTCGGCGCTGTTCCTTTTGCTCGTCCAGGTAGTTTTGCAGCTGGCTTTCCAAGAGCCTTTGCTTTTCTGCCCGGTAAAAGCTGTAGTTTCCGGCATATTCCCTGGCTCTACCTCCCTCCAGCTCGTAAAGGCGTTTTACCACCTGGTCCAGGAACCAGCGGTCGTGGGATATGATGAGGGTGGCGCCGGGGAAGGTGCGCATCTCCTCCACCAGCCGCTCGGCGCCGTGAAAGTCCATGTGGTTGGTGGGCTCATCCAGGATCAGGAGGTCGGGCCGGGACGCCCAGACCTGGGCCAGGGCCAGCTTTGTCCTCTCGCCGCCGCTAAGTCCCCGGAACCTCTCCTCATCCCAGCGGGTCACCCTGGCCAGGCCCAGCTGGCTGGTGAACTCCAGAAAATCCTCTGGGGAGTGGCGCTGATTTATGAAAAGCTCATTAAAGGTCTTGAGGGTATAGGAGGTGGCCTGGCGCAAATAGCCGATGCGCATAGTCCTGTCATAGCGAAGGACGGTTCCGCCGTCGGGCTCCAATTCGCCAGCTATTATATTGGCCAGGGTGGTCTTGCCGGCCCCGTTATTTCCCACCAGGCCAATCTTCTCCCCGGGACTGATTTCCAGGGATACCCCCTGCAGGACGGCCTGGTCGCCATAACTCTTGGTCAGATCTATGCAGCGCAGCAAACTCATTTTTATCACCTCTGCCTTTCTTGCGCAGTTTTCTTTTTCCTCCGGGCAACAAAAAACTGCCTGAACAAGCACAGGCAGTCATGGATACAATGGTACCTAAGGAATTAGGTGCAAGGCAAATATAAAAGACTGCTGTTTATTGTTCTTAACTTCCCGGATGCACGCCAACAGACCCCCCTGGGGAGGTGGTTCCGGGCCAGTATCAAATTACTGGATGTTAAGAACGAATGAACATGGCAGCCTCCTATTATCTTTGGTCTGGGATTACTATACCACAAGGATCGGAAAAGGTGAAGCCCTCAGGCGAAAAGGGGCGAAAGGGGAATCTCCAGTCCTTTGAATACAACCGATTGAGCCACTGCCCCGGCTTCATAGGTTTTATAACGCTCAATTTCGCAATCCCGGAAGCTGTAGACCACGATATTTTCCCGCTTGGGATCCACAAGCCAGTACTCCTCAACCCCCGACAGCCGATAGGTGTTGAGCTTGGCGATCATGTCTTTGGTGCGGGTACTGTCAGAGAGAATCTCAAAAACTAAGGTGGGGGTACCCATATAGCGGTCTTCGGCGGTGACATTCTCTGCCAGACCACAGGCCACCAGCAGGTCAGGTTGCATTACATCGGGGTCCTTGATGCCCTTTTTCTTGAAATGCACATCAAAGGGCGCCAGAAATACTTCGCAAATGCAATCTATTAGGTGGCTTTGGAGGATAAGATGCAACTGGCCGATAATCCTCTGATGAGTGGCGCCGGGCGAAGCCAAGAGGTGGATCTCGCCATCGATATAATGTCCCGTGCTTATTGATGAAGATTGACAGGTTTTGGTCTTCACTGCTATAATCAGCTAAAACATACTAATTCACTCAGCATTAAGGAGGACACAGATGTTTCGCTTCTTGCGCACGCAAATTCGGGTAATTCGGGAGAATGACCCTGCCGCCCGTTCAGTATTGGAAATACTCCTCTGTTATCCGGGTCTCCACAGCCTGGCCCTGCACTTCCCCGCCCACTGGCTGTGGAAGCGGGGCTGCCGGCTCCTGGCCCGGGTCATCAGTCAGGTCAACCGGTTCTTGACCGGCATTGAAATCCACCCCGGCGCCCAAATCCACCCCTCCTGTTTCATCGATCACGGCATGGGCATCGTCATCGGCGAAACCGCCGTCATCGGCGAAAACGCGCGGCTTTTTCATGGAGTGACCTTGGGCGGAACCGGAAAAGATAAGGGAAAGCGCCATCCCACCCTGGGGAATAATGTGCTGGTGGGTGCCCGGGCCACCATCCTGGGACCGGTGACCATCGGCGACGGAGCCAAGATCGGGGCAGGGGCCGTGGTCCTGGAGGCGGTCCCGCCAGGAACCACCATGGTGGGAGTCAGGGCCGAGCCTGTGGCCCAGGGGCACCGGGTGCACCGGTGCAACTTGGCCGAGCTGCAGCAGCGCCTGGAAGCCCTGGAAAGAAGACAAAGCGATTGGGAGGCAAAAGCGTGATAACCAGACTCATCGGCAAGACGCCCCTGCTGAAGATCGATGCCGGTCCAGACAGCGCCGACCTCTATGTAAAGCTGGAATCCTTTAACCCCGGGGGAAGCATCAAGGACAGGATTGCCTGGGCAATGCTCCATGACGCCATGAACAGCGGCAAAATCCGGCCCGACACCATTTTAGTCGAGGCCACCAGCGGCAATACCGGCATCGGCCTGGCCATGGCCGCCGCCGCCCACCGCATTCCCCTGGTCCTGATAATGCCCGACACCATGAGCGTTGAGAGGCGCTCTCTTCTCAGGGCCTATGGCGCCCGGCTCATCCTCACCCCCGGCGCCCAGGGCATGCCGGGGGCAATCCAGCGGGCCCAGGAGTTGCTGGCCGGCGATGACAAGTACCTGCACCTGGACCAGTTTTCCAACCCGGCCAACCCCCGCACCCACCACGCCACCACCGGCCCGGAAATTTTCCGCAGCCTGGAAGGAGATATCGACGCCTTTGTCGTAGGAGTAGGGACCGGGGGTACTCTGACGGGAGCGGGCGGCTTCCTGAAATCCCATATCGGCAAGCTGAAGATATTCGCCGTGGAACCGGCCCAATCCCCAGTCCTGGCCGGGGGCGAACCCGGGCCCCATCCCATCCAGGGCATCGGGGCAGGGTTTATCCCCAAGGTATTGAATACAGGGCTGATCGACAAGATCATCGCCGTCCAGGGCGAGGACGCCTTCCAGACTGCCCGGGAACTGGCCAGCCGCCATGGCGTCCTGGCCGGCATTTCTTCCGGCGCCGCCGTCTGGGCCGCCCTCCGGGTGGCCCAGGAACTGGGTCCCGGCAAAAAGGTGGTGACCATTGCCCCGGACACCGGCGAGAGGTATCTGTCCACCCCCCTGTATGCTGCGAAGGAGGAGATGAATTGAAAATACTGATTGCACCCGACTCCTTTAAAGAAAGCCTGGACGCCGTCGGGGTCGCCCAAGCCATTCAAGAAGGAGTAAAGGCGGTCCTGAATGATGCTGAAACAATCCTGCTGCCCATCGCCGACGGCGGCGAGGGCACCGTGGCCGCCCTGGTCAGCTCCGGGCGGGGAAAGTATGCGGACACCTGGGTCCAAGGCCCCTTGGGAGATCCTGTCTCCGCCCGCTGGGGTGTATTGCCTGACAACACCGCCGTCATCGAAATGGCCGCCGCCTCGGGCCTGCCCCTGATTCCCAAGGAGCTGCGCAACCCGTTGCTGGCCAGCACGTATGGGACAGGCCAATTAATTAAGGCTGCCTTGGATAGGGGCTGTTCCAGAATCATCCTCGGCCTGGGGGGCAGCGCCACCAATGACGGCGGCGCCGGTGCCCTCTCGGCCCTGGGCGCCAGGCTCCTGGACGCCCGGGGCAGGGAGATCAGCGCCAATGCCCAAGGGCTTTTAGAACTGGACAGCATTGACCTCTCCGTCGTCGACCCCCGCCTGGCCGAAGTCAGGGTGGATATCGCCTGCGATGTCACCAATCCCCTCCTGGGCCCCCAGGGGGCTTCCCGGATTTTCGGCCCCCAAAAGGGGGCGGATCCGGACATGGTGGAAGAATTGGAGCGGGCTTTGGCCCGACTGGCCCAGGTAGCCCGCCGCGACCTGGACCGGGACATTGCCGGCTTCCCCGGCAGCGGCGCTGCCGGCGGCCTGGCGGCAGGACTCAGCCTCGTCGCCGATATCAAGCTTCGCCCCGGCATTGAGTTGGTGCTGGAGACCATGGACTTTGCCGCCCATCTTGAGGGGGCGGACCTGGTCTTCACCGCCGAGGGCCGCATCGACTCCCAGTCCGCCATGGGGAAGGCCATTTCCGGCATTGCCCGGCTCTCCCACGCGGCCGGGGTCCCCGTCATCGCCCTGTGCGGAACCCTGGGTCGGGGTTATCAAGAAGTCTATAAAGAGGGAGTAACCGCCGTCCTCCCCATCATCGACGCGCCCATGTCCCTGGAGCAGGCCATGGCTGAAACAGCGCGCCTGCTCTCCGCTGCTTCCAGCCGGGCCCTGCGCCTTCTCCTCACCCCGGTGGGTTGTCAAGGCAAGGGCAAGGGCATATAATGTAAGCTCAGGGAGGTGTACACCATGGAACTCATGCTCTACAATACACTGAGCCGAGCCAAAGAAAAATTTCAGCCCCTGGTGCCCGGGCAGGCAGGAATGTACGTCTGTGGTCCCACCGTCTACAGCTATGCCCATATCGGCAACTTCCGGGCCTACGTCTTTGCCGACTTGCTGCGCCGGGTCTTGGAATACAATGGCTATAAGGTAAACCACGTCATGAACATAACCGATGTGGGTCATCTGGTCTCCGATGCCGACGAAGGCGAGGACAAGATGCTGGCCAGCGCCCGCCGGGAGCGCAAGACGCCCTGGGAAGTAGCCGAATACTATACCGAGAACTTCATGGATAGCATAAAGCGCTTGAATATAAAGCTTCCCACCACCATCTGCAAGGCCACCGACCATATACGCGAGATGATAGAGTTTACCCAATCCCTCCTGGACAAGGGCTATGCCTACCGGATTGAGGGGGATGGAATCTATTTTGACGTCAGCTCCTTCCCCGACTACGGCAAACTCTCGGGGAACCGCCTGGATGAGCTTCAGGCCGGGGCCAGGGTGGAGGTCAATGAACGCAAGCGCCATCCCGCAGATTTCGCCCTCTGGAAGGATGCGCCGCCAGAACACATAATGCAGTGGCCCAGCCCTTGGGGTCAGGGTTATCCCGGCTGGCATATCGAATGCTCGGCCATGGCCATGAAGTACCTGGGCGCACAGATTGACATCCACACCGGCGGCGTCGACCACATCCCCATTCACCACGAGAATGAAATTGCCCAATCCGAAGCCAGGACGGGACAACCCTGGGTGCGCTACTGGCTCCACGTGGCCTTCCTCCAAGTGGACGGCGGCAAGATGTCCAAGAGCCTGAACAATATTTACACCCTGGCCAGCCTGGAGGAAAGAAATATCGAGCCCCTGGCCTACAGATACTTATGCCTCAACGCCCATTACCGCACGCCGCTGAACTTTACCTGGGAAGGCATTGGCGCCGCCCAGACTGCCCTGAACCGGCTGCGCCAAGGCTGGCAAAACCTGCCTGATGACGATGAACCCGGCGATCCCCAGCTCTTGAATAAGTTCCTGGCCGCCATCAACGACGATCTCAATGTGCCCCTGGCCCTTTCCTACGCCTGGGAAGCCCTGCGTTCCGGCGCCCCCGGCTCCAAAGCCCTGCTCAGCCGCTTTGATCAAGTCCTGGGCCTGGGCCTGGCGACCCCCGTCCCAGCGGTGAAAAAGGAATTGCCGCCCGAACTGGAAGAATTGCTGGCTGAGAGGAACAAAGCCCGGGCCGCCAAGGATTGGGCTCGCTCCGACCAGCTGCGGGATGAGCTTGCCCGCAGGGGCGTCACCGTAAAGGATACCAAAGAGGGAACTGTCTGGGAGTACAACCCTATAGATTAGAGGAAAGCCGCCTTCCCCGACCGGGAGGCGGCTCTATGTATACTCCCCTCTCCGCCGGCGTAAGTATAGGTTGCGGGAGGGGTGCATGTGAAACAGATTATCGTCATGGGGGATTATAACCGCTGGCAGCAAGAGGCAGATTTTACGGCAGATATCCTGCATATGGCTGCAACCAGGGTAATTGCGGTAAATATCGGGCCCAGGAATCTCAAGGTCGATCTCAACCTCCGGGACCTGCGGCGCCTGTTCCCGGGCAAGACCGGCCCGGAGTCCATCAAAGCGGCCGTAAAAAAACTGTACAGCCAAGGGATAGCCGACGGTATCCTCTGCTTTATCGATGCCGAGCCAAATCTCTTTGCCGTGGCGGACGCTGCCTTTGCCGCCCTGCCCTTCGGCTTACCCAAGGTGGCAGTGACCCCTGGGAACTCTCCCTGGCGGGGCAGCTGGGAAATTATCCGCTTTAACCTGCCCGGCCAGGAATATAACCTCAACCCGGTGGTCAAGATCTGCCTGAGCAACGCCGCCTTTGCCGTCGGCGGCATGGCCCTGAGCAATATATATAATTTCGGCTCTGCCCAACCCACCATCGTCGCCTGCTGCGGGCAGCAGGCGGGCAAGGGCATGGCAGGCCTGGGAATCAATTTCCTCTCCCTGGCCAGTGAAGATTACCTCCCGGCTCTGATGGGCAACGGCTACGTCGATGGGCTGATCTTGAGTCGGGAATGTAAGAGCATGGTGTCCTGGGTAGAAATCGCCTCGGCCCGGGGAATTCCTGTGGTCCTGGTGTGCAAAAATCCCTGTAGCATCTATGCCACCCTCAAGGCCCTCACGCCCCCTGCAACCCCCGTGCTCATCGTCAGCCCCAGCGGCGCCAAACCGCAAGCGGCCGAAGCTCCCCCTTCTCCTGCCTGGCCCCCTCTTCAGCCGGTTCCGTACAAGTACGGCACCCGTCCCTTCTACTGGCACGCCGCCCAAACCTTGCTGCGCCTGCTACGCTGATTGCAGATATTTGCAATTCTTATATTAAATTTTAACCCGCCACAGCGCCAAAATATGGTGTATAATGTACTGTAAACCACGAAAGGGGGAGGACTAGTGCATCTTGATTACATTCGCTCTTTTTGCAGAGTTGTGAAAGTGAAATCAATCACTAAAGCTGCCAAAGAAATGCATCTCAGTCAGCCCGCCCTGAGTCTCCAAATCAACTGTCTGGAAAGCCGATTAGGCACCAAGTTGTTGGAAAGAACTAATCGCGGGGTAAAGTTGACTCCCTCGGGGGAACTTCTCTACCGCCACGGCCAGCGGTTGTTAAAGATTGTCGATACCCTGGAGCGGGACCTGCAAGATATGCGCAACCCTGCCGGACGCAGCCTGAAGATCTCCGCTTCCCCCTATCCGGGTACCTACATTCTCCCTCTCAAGATACTGGATTTTGCCAAGGATAATCCCGAGAGCAAGTTTTCTGTCTCGATAAAGCCGATGCGGGAAGTAATCGAAAGCCTGGTGGACAGGACCACAAATATCGGCGTGATTTCCGGGCCTCTGCCTCCGGGGACGGCTTCGATCCTCGAAGCAGAGAAAATCTCCTGCTTCCCTTTGAGCCAAGATCACATCGTCGCCGTGTGCAACCGATCCAGCCATTGGGCTGGCAAGGAGTACAGCCTGGAAGAGCTGCGGTCCCTCCCCCTGGTCCTTCTCAACCGCAACTACGGCTCCCGGTTGGCCATCGAGCAGGGGCTGGAGAAGCTCAACTTCAGTGCCCGTCAGCTCAACATCGTTCTTGAGCTGGAGAATTGCGCAGCCATCGTCAGCGCCGTCAAGGCCAACGCCGGCATCGGCTTGGTCCCCCGGCTGGCCTGCGCCGGCTGCGCCGATCTGGAAGAGCTCTCGGTGCCGGATCTGGACATCCCCGTTGCAACCTCGTTGCTGACCACTGCCGCCATGGCGAAAACCCAAGCCGTCCAGAATCTCATTGATTTCCTCAGTTGCCAGGAGGATACTGATTATACTGCCTAACCCTTCTTCTTTCGGGCTGGCAAAGCTCCCGGACACAGGCGAGCTTTGACGGCCCCTTTTTATTTTTTGGGCATACTAGGACGGGTGAAAAAACATTGCATTTATCCGAAGGACAAATTAAAACGCTGTTTTCGCCGGAGTTGTCGCTGGTGGAGGAGCGCCTGCGGCAAACGGTGCAGGCTGAATCCCGGCAACTGAGCCAGATTGCCCAGTACATCCTCGGCCTGGGAGGCAAGCGCCTCCGTCCCCTCCTGGCCCTCATTTGTTCAGACATCTACGGGGCGGAAATCAACGCCCGGGTGGAAATTGCCACTGCTGCCGAACTCATTCATACTGCCTCCCTCCTCCACGATGATGTGGTGGACGAGGCCGATTGGCGCCGAGGCCAACCCAGCGCCAACCGGCGCTGGGGCAATCCCGGGAGCGTCTTGGCGGGAGACTTTTTATTCGCCAGGGCCTTCTCCATTCTCAGCAAATTCCCCGACGCCCTGGAAATTATGACCGACGCCATCGCCGCCATGTGCCAGGCCGAGTTAATCCAATTGGGAAGTCAGTTTAATCCGGACACCTCTCCGGAAACCTATGTAAGGACTATAATGGGTAAGACCGCCAGTTTACTGGCCGCCAGCTGCCACTGCGGCAGCCTGATCAGTAAAATGCCTCGGGAAGAGGCGGGCCTGGTGCGCACCTACGGCATGCACCTGGGGATTGCCTACCAAATCATCGACGATATCGGCGATTATGTCCTGGGCAAGAGCCAGTCGGGAAAGAGCCAGGGCAGCGATCTCAAAAACGGGATTATTACCCTGCCCCTGCTCTACATCCTTGCCACTCCCCGAGGCAAGCGGCGCATCCGGGACCTGCTTGAGGACTATCGCAGTTTGGGGCCGGAGATGCTGGTCGGCGAGTTGCGGGAAACCAGAGCCCTGGAGAGGGCCGCTGAGGTCGCGGGGCAACATATAGAAAAGGCCCGGGAAAAGTTGCACGGCCTGCCCCGCTGCCGCGCCACCCAGGCCCTGGACGGACTGGCGGCGGAGCTGCTGAAGCGCTGTGCCAACCTCTCAGATTATCCCGCAGTTCCGCAAAGTCCGGGCCATTCTTTCCAGCACCCGGGCCCTTAAGTATGCCGAGTGGAGCAAAGACCTGGTCGCCCGGGCCAACCGGGGCGAGCGCGCCTTGGCATCGGAGAGGTACAGAGCCAGGAGCCCGTCGACGACCATGGCATGAAAGGGGCTTTCCAAGCCCCGCACTGCCTGGCGACTTCTTTGGTAAAACCAAAGCAGGCGGCGAACCTGCTCCTCCTGTTTTCCATGGTAAGAGACCAGGTTCATGTCGCCGTGCCGGGCATCCTCTTCCTGGTCGATAAAATAATCCAAGAGGATGTGAAAGCCGTTTACCCAGGGCATGTAGGCCCGGCACACCGCTTCCGGGTCGACGGGAGAGGCCGTCAAGACAAAGACTCCCAAAGTGGAGCCGCAGGCGGCGGCAAACTCCCACCAATGCAAGCCGGGATAGCGATGCCGGTGCCGCTGGTAGAGGGCGGCGAGTTTTTCCTCGCCGGTCTCCCGTTCCAGATGCTTAAAGCTCTGCAGGTCAATGTAGAGCTTTGTCAGTTCCAGCGCCCATTCCCTGGAGCGGGCGAAGGCGACATTGCCCCGCAGGGCTTCCCGGCAGTCCTTGACCAGTCCCTGCAGATAACCCCCGTCCTCCCCCCGGGGGAACATGGCGTAGTAATCCCGGAATTCATCGGCCTCGGGCTCCAGGCTGTCCAGCATAGCCAGGTGCAACTGGCGAAAGCTCTCTTCAGACTTGACCCCAAAGCGATCGCACAGATTATCCAGGTAATCGCTGATGGTCTGGAAGGCGATGATGAACTTGAGGACCGCTTCCCTTTGCCCTGCCGGAGCCAAGAGGGCATATACACTGCCTCCCAGGCAGTGAAAGGCCTTATCCCGGATGCTGTCAAGCCCTTGCCGGGCCAGGGGGCCGGGATTGGCCAGGAGGAACTGCCGATACTCGCTGAGCTGCGCCTTTACGCGGGGGAATCCCCTGAGCATCTGGACAATAACCATTTTTCACCCGCTCCATTCTTGACATCTGCAGAACTATGACTTATTATGTACCAACAATCCAAGAATAAAGGCTGTGAAGGGCAGTAGTAACGAAGCTATCGGTTGCAGAGAGCCGGCTCTTGGCTGCGAAGCCGGCACTGAGAACTTCGCGAACTCGGCCCCGAGCCGGCAAGAGGTAACAATTTTGCCCGGTTGGCGCCGTTATTGCCGCTAGAGTTGGCATCGCAAATGCAACCAGGGTGGTACCGCGGGAATCCTCGTCCCTGACTGGGGGTTCCTTTTTTGTTACCCGGAAAAAGAGTAAGGAGTGACAGGATTGAGCTACAATTTTAAGGAGATCGAAGAGAAGTGGAAGCAAATCTGGGAAGAACAGGGTCTGTACAAAGCCCAACGGGATGAGTCCCGGGAGAAGTACTATGCCCTGACCATGTTCCCTTACCCCAGCGGCGACTTGCACATCGGCCACTGGTATGCCATTTCTCCCTCCGACACCCGGGCCCGCTATAAGCGCATGTGCGGGTACAATGTCCTCTTTCCCATGGGCTTTGACGCCTTCGGCCTCCCGGCGGAAAATGCTGCCATCAAGCACAATATCCCCCCCGAGAAGTGGACCTACGCCAATATCCAGCGCATGCGCGGGCAACTGAGGTCCATGGGGGCGATGTTTGACTGGGATCGCGAGATCATCACCTGCTCGCCGGAATACTATAAGTGGAATCAATGGCTGTTCCTCAAGTTTTTTGAGCACGGACTGGCCTATAAGAAGTACGCGCCGGTGGACTGGTGCCCCAAGTGCAACACCACCCTGGCCCGGGAGCAAGTTGTCGGCGAAAACCGGGTCTGCGAGCGCTGTGATACCCCGGTCATCAAGCGGGAGCTCAACCAGTGGTTCCTGAAGATTACCGACTACGCCGACGAGCTCCTGGACTTTTCCGGCCTGGACTGGCCGGAGCGGGTTAAGACCATGCAGACCAACTGGATTGGGCGCAGCCAGGGGGTGGAATTTGAAATGCAGGTCAAGGACAGTGAAGAAAAATTCTCGGTCTTTACCACCCGCATCGACACCATCTTCGGCATGGCCTTCGTGGTCTTGGCTCCGGAGCACCCCCTGGTGGCCAAAATCACCACTCCTGACAGACTCAGTGCAGTGCAGAAGTATACCCAGGAGGCCGCCCGGCGCACCGAAATTGAGCGCCTGAGTACCGCCCAGGAAAAGGACGGGGTCTTTACCGGCGCCTATGCCCTTCACCCCTATACCGGCAAAGAAATCCCTATCTTCATTGCCGATTACGTCCTCATGGGTTACGGCACTGGCTCCATCATGGCCGTCCCCGCCCACGATCAGCGGGACTTTGAGTTTGCCCGCAAATACGACCTGCCCATTCCCGTGGTCATCGTCCCAGACCAGGGGCTACCGGAACCCCTGGAGGAAGCCTATTCGCAACCGGGCACCCTGGTCAATTCCGGCCCCTGGACGGGCATGGACAGTCAGCTGGCCATGGAAAAAATCGCTGCCGAACTGGAAGAGCGGGGCATCGGCCGGACCACCGTCAACTACAGACTGAGAGACTGGCTGATCAGCCGCCAGCGCTATTGGGGCACCCCCATCCCCATCATCCACTGTCCCCAGTGCGGTCCGGTGGCTGTTCCCGAAGATCAGTTGCCGGTGCTGCTCCCCAAGGACGCCCAGTTCAGCCCCACGGGAGAATCGCCCCTGCGCTTCCATGCAGAGTTCCTGCACACGACCTGCCCCCAGTGCGGCGGCCCCGCCGAGCGGGAGACCGATACCATGGACACCTTCTTTGACTCCTCCTGGTACCAATACCGGTATGTCAGCCCAAAGGAATCAGCCCAACCCTTCGACCCTGCAGAAGTCCAGTACTGGCTGCCGGTGGACCAGTACACCGGGGGGATTGAGCATGCCACCATGCACCTCCTCTATGTCCGCTTCTTCACCAAGGCCATGCGGGATATGGGCCTGGTCAAGCTCTCCGAACCCATGCGCTCTCTCTTCAACCAGGGCATCATCCTGGGCGAGGACTCGGAAAAGATGAGCAAATCCAGGGGCAATGTGGTGGCCCCCGACGCCTTGGTTTCGGAGCACGGCGCAGACGCGGTGCGAATCTACCTGATGTTCATGGCCCCCTGGGAATTGGGCGGGCCATGGAACAGTGACGGCATCGGCGGAATCACCCGCTTCCTCAATCGGGTGTGGCGCCTGGTCAGCGACGAACCCGCCCCCGGACGGGAGCCCGAACCCATCAGCCCTGAAGACCTCAATCGCCTCATCAACAAGACCATCTACCGGGTCACCCACGATATGGAGCAGTTCAAATTCAACACCATGATTTCGGCCCTGATGGAGTATACCAACAGTCTCATCAAACACCAGGGGTCCAATATGTGCGGCGCCGCCCTGTGGCAGCAGGCCATCGACAGCCTGGTGCTGATGCTGGCGCCAGCTGCCCCCTTTATCGCCGAAGAGCTCTGGCATCGCCAAGGCCATAAAGAGAGCGTGCATCTCCAGGCCTGGCCCCAGTATGATCCCGAAGCCCTGGTGGAAAGCACCATCACCGTGCCCATCCAAGTCAACGGCAAGCTCCGGGACACCATTAAAGTGCCCGTGGGGCTTAGCCAGGAGGAAGCCCAGGCTGCGGCAATAAAGGCCGAAAAGATTGCCACTATTCTCGAGGATAAAAAAATCATTAAATTCATTTGGGTTCCCGACAAGCTGATTAACCTGGTGGTCAAATGAAATTATTAACTCGTATAGCTCACCTCCTCGGTTTTATACTATTACCGAGGAGGTGAACGGCTTGCGGGTTGATAAAGCTGACAATGCTATTTCCCGGGTAAAATGTGTGGTCAACACCTGCCGCTACTACAAGGATGGAGACCATTGTACGGCATCCAAGATCGAGATCCAACCCCCCAATGCCAGCGACACCGAACAGACTGACTGCGCAACCTTCGCGCCAAAGTAAGTTGCTTAAAAAATGGGACGGACCTTCCTATCAAGTGCTGATAGGCAGTCCGTCCTTATTTAGTCGTTGAGCTCTACAATATCCCGATCGGAAAGAACGTAATCGTGGTTTACCGCCTGGCCGTCGAATTTCGCCGAACCCCAAACCCTGGCGGTGCGCAGATTATCGGCGATATCCTTGTGAATGGCTTCCGCCAGCTGGTACACCGTGCTGTCTTGCGGGAGGATAAAGGGGCGATCCATATCCGGCTGCTTGCCGGGCTTCTTGGTATAGACCCGGATAACCTTGAGGCGCTGGAAGACCAGCCGGCGCATTTCTTCGAGGTTTTGGCCGGTCTGGGCCGAAACCGGCAGTATGGTGGGGCAATCCGGCACCAGTTCCCGGATGAGCTCGAGCATTTCCTGGCTGTCGGCTGCATCGGCCTTATTGCCCAGGACCAGGATCTTGTCCGGGGTCAGTGCCCTTACTCCCTGGGGAACTTCGTCCCGCAAAATTCTCTTTTCCTGGAGAAATTCCAGCATAGTGCTTAAGTGCTCCAGGCAATCCGGATCCGACAGGTCGATGACCAGGAGGAGCATATCGCTGTTGCGGAGGGCAGTGGTAAAGTTGCCCGGGATTCCCTCGGGGACAAAGGGCGGGGCGTCCACCAATTGGATTCCCACATCCTCGTACTGCATCATCCCGGGTATGGGCAGAGCAGTGGCAAAGGGATACTCGGTCACTTGGGTCTTGGCATTGGTCAGGGTCTGCACCAGGGCAGACTTGCCGGCATTGGGCCAGCCCAGGAGGAAAACCTGGCCTGCGCCCTGCCTGTCGATGAGAAAGGGATCTTCCTGTCGACTGCCGCCTTTACTCTGTCCCCCCTCCTTGCGCATCCTGGAAATGCGCTTCTTTATTTCAGCCTGGAGCTTCTCCGTTCCCTTGTGCTTGGGAATTGTAGCCAGCATCTCTTCCAAGGCGGCAAGCTTTTCTTCAGGGGTGGTAGCCTTCTTATATGCTTCTTCAGCAGCGTAATATTGTTGCGTAAGATTAGCAGGCAAACTATCACTCCTAAACTATAATTACCTTCTCAGCCAACGAAAACGGGGAAAACTTCCGGCAATGGAAGCCGTGAGGGGCAAGATAATGAGCCCGATGGGACCGAACAACTGCAGGCCCAAAAACACCGAGATAATCGCCACTATTGGGTGTATCCCCAAATTATGGGAAAGGAGTCGCGGCTCCACCACCTGCCTTACCACCACGATGAATACGTAGAGCAGGGCCAGCATAACCGCCCGTACCGGTTGTCCAATCCAGAAGTGCCAAATAACCATGGGGACCAATAGGGTGCCTGCGCCCAGAATGGGCAACACGTCAAAGATTGCAATCAGTCCGCCCAAGACAAGGACATAGGGTATTCCGATCAAGGCAAAGGCTCCCATGCAGATCCCGGCGGTGATGGTTACTATGAAGAACTGAGTCTTGATGTAGCCATGAATAGACTTAATAACCTTGTCGACGCTCCCGGAAGCCCTGGGAATTAAGGCAAAGACCCACTTCTTATCGTAAATCAGGTAGAACACCAGAATCAACGTGACCATCAGGGCGACAAAAAGCCCAGGCAGCGATGTGATAAAGGATATTCCTGAGCTGATCAGGGACATGGCGAAGGATTGCAGGGATTCAATTCCCCGCATGATTACGTCGTCCAGGATTACAAAAAAGGTCTCCTCGTACCTCGTTCCCTGCACCAGGGGCAGAATCCTCTCGTTAAAAAGCCTTTCCAGGGTGGGCACCAGGGTCGGCGCAGCCCGGACAAACCCCTCGGCCTCCCGATACAGCCTGTTGATGGCCCACCAGATGACGGCGGCAATCAAGGCAAAAGCTGGCAACAAGACGATCAGGGTGGCAGCCAGTCTGGACTTGATTTTTTCAGTCAGAAAATCCACCAGGGGCAAGAGCAATAATGTCAGGAGCACGGCCAGCACAATGGGGGTAAGGATCGCCACCAGCTCCCGGCCGTGGTTCAGGAGCAAAAAAGTAACAGCCAGCCCCACCAAAATGTTTAATGCTTTGTTTCCAGCTTTGTCCATGGCAAGCCACCTCTTTCCGGATATATGTATTCAACGCTTGACAGCCAGTTACCTGCAAGCTGTATAAATAAAAACACCGCCCCAGGGCAGTGTAAGTAGAAGCTGAGCAAGCGTGTAAGCCGGGTTCTGTACCCCATGGGGGCAGCAGCCATCTATCTGGGATGCCAGTTGCCTGACACCTCAAGCGACCATACCCGAGGGTCGGACGGGCCATCCTCAATCCCTCCTATTCGGTCTTGCTCCGGGTGGGGTTTGCCAAGCCAGCCAGTCGCCTGACTGCTGGTGCGCTCTTACCGCACCGTTTCATCCTTACCTCCACTGGAGGCGGTTTGTTTTCTGTGGCACTTTCCTTGAGGTCACCCTCACTGGACGTTATCCAGCACCCTGCCCTGTGGAGCCCGGACTTTCCTCAGCATAAAATGCCGCAGCTGCCCAGCTTGCTCAACTCACGTAAACATAACTTTAGCATAAAAACCTTGCCCAGTCAAAGGAAAACACTGTAAGTATCTGTATGCTATTTTATGAAAAGTTAATTATTGGCCATTTGTAAGGCAATTTTTGCCAACCGGCTGCCGGCCTCGGGCTTGCCCAATTTCCTGGCTGCAGCAGCCATGTCCTCTAGGGCCAGGGGATTGTCCAAGAGAGCAATAATCTCGGCGCTAAAACGCTCTGAACTCAGATCCTTCTCTTCAATGAGGATTGCGGCCCCCTTCTCCGCCATGGACATGGCGTTATGCAATTGGTGGTCATCGGTGACATTGGGAGACGGTATCAAGAGGGCGGGGCAGCCGGCTGCAGTCATTTCGTGGACCATGCCGCCAGAGCGAGCGACAATCAAATCGCAAGCGGCCATTGCCCTGGGAATATCGTGGATAAAGTCCACTAATCTATAGCGTACCTCCTCACTGGAACTCAAGTGAAGCTTTTCCCTTTCAGCGCTTACCCATGAATAGTATCGATTGCCGGTAACGTGGAGGAGAATATTGCGGGGATTGGCCAGAATCGCCTTAGCGGCATCCAGGGTGACCCGGTTGATCTTTTCGGCGCCGCCGCTGCCTCCCACCACGAGAATCAGCTTGTCCTGATCCCCGAGCTTCATTTCGGCTCGGGCTTGCTGACGCCCGATCTCATAAAAATCCCGCCGCACCGGATGCCCGGTCACCACAATCCTCGCACCCGATTGCACCCGCTTAACGGCCTCAGGATGACTGACCGCCACTTTGTCGACGCGCTTGGCCAACAGCCGGGTGGTCAAGCCGGGAAAGGCATTTTGCTCGTGAATAAGGGTGGGGATCCTGGCCATCACCGCCGCCGCCACCACAGGTCCCGACACATACCCTCCCGTCCCGATTACCACGTGGGGCCTGAATTTTTTTATTATCTTTCCGGCCTGGAATATTGCAGTCAGCGCCTTAAATGCGGTGAGGAAATTCCTGGGGGACAGACTGCGCACAAAGTAGCGAACATCCACATATTCGATATCGTATCCCTGCCGGGGCACCACTTTGCTTTCCAAACCGCGCCTGGTGCCCACAAAGAGGATATCCGCCTGGGGATGCAGGCGCCGGATTTCATCGGCAATAACTATGCCGGGAAATATGTGACCGCCGGTGCCGCCGCCGGTCAAGAGTACTCTTACCTGCTCTGTTTTCATTGCCTTACTCCTTCATTGCTGCCGATTCCATAATCAAGATGCGACCACAATTGGAACAGCGAGTATATTGGCCGCTTTTTCTCAGGGCATTGACATTGAGCACCGTCTGGGCGATGCCGCAGCCGTCGCAGTTGTCTCCTTTCAGGAGAGCCATGGGCCGCTTCTTTTGCTCCACCAGTGCGTTATAAACGGCCATCATGTGGCTAGGAATGATCTCCCGCAACTCTTGCCGCCTCTCCTTCAACCGGGAATAGTCCTGGCGGACTTCTTCCAGTCGCTGTCTCAGGCGGTTGAGGCGGGAGCGCCTTTGATCTTCCATGCGGTGAAGCCTGCAGGTCTCATTGGCGATTCTTTTCTCCAATTGGTCCAGTTCTTCTATATATCCCAGTTGCTTCTCATCCAAGCTCAATTTTCGCTTCTCCAACTGCTGGATATTTTGCTGAAGGGAGATCAATTCCTTGCTCTGCCCTCCCTGGTCGTACAGCTGATGGTTTAATTGCTCAAGCTTGCGGCCAATCTTTTCGATTTCGGTAACTGTAACGTTAAAGTCCTCTTTGATTTTCTGCCACTGTTCCCGGGCGACTTCGATCCCGGCCTGGATATCTTCATGATCGCCGTAATTATCTTTACTGATTAAATCTTTAATCCGGGACCATTCTCTGCGCAACTGCACCATTTCCACTTCGACATTCTGCAATTCCCACATATCCCTGAGACAATCCACAATGGCTCCCCCTCTCCCTAGGAATCTAGAATTTGTCGCAAGGGATTTGTACTGCCGAGATACCTTGCAATTACCAGATCCGGAAACTGGCCGGCCAGCAACCCTTCGAGCTTGGCCATAATTGGAATTTCGCTGAAATAGTGCCCGGGATCAACCAGGGCCAATCCCAGCTGAAAAGCAGTCAGTGCCTGATGGTGGTCGACGTCGCCGGTAACCAGAACATCGGCGCCGCATTTATGGGCAAGGGAGACATAATTTCCACCGCTCCCTCCGCAAACCGCCACTTTCCGAACTATGCCGTCGCCCTTCCCGCAGACTCTGGTGAGGGGAGAATCCAGGACAGATGCAACCCGGCGGGCGAAGGCGTCCAGGACAAGGGGCTCGGGCAACAGGCCAATCCTCCCCAGCCCATAATCGGCCGAAAGCGCCAGGGGAATCAGATCATAGGCGATTTCTTCGTAAGGGTGCACTTTCTTCATGGCTGCCAGCACTTTGGGCAGCCGATGCCCCGACACCAGGGTCTCCAGCTTATACTCTTCAACTGTTTCCAGTTTTCCAACTTCCCCCAGCCATGGATTTGCCCCTTCCCGGGGCAAAAAAGTCCCCTGACCCAAAGCAGAAAATGTGCAGTGAGAGTATTGGCCAATCCAGCCTGCGCCGGCGTCTCCCAGAGCTTGACGCAGGGGGATCAAATTGGCCTTGGGCACAAAAACCGCCAGTTTATAATAATCGCCCCTCGGCCTGTCCAAGACTTCCACCTGGCTCAGGTCCAGCAGCTCGACCAGGGCATCGGACACCCCGCCTTTTACCGCATCCAGGTTGGTGTGGGCTGAGTAAATGACGATGTCGTTGGCCAGAGCCAAGGCGATAATTTCCCCGGTGGGCGTGGAGAGATCGATATTTTTTGGCTTATGAAAGAGAAGGGGATGATGAGATAAGATGAACTTATACCCGTGGCGGGCGGCGTATTCCACCACTTCCAGGGTAGTATCCAAGGCCAGCAGGACTTTGTCTACGGGCCACACTTGGTTGCCGACCTGGAGGCCGGAATTATCCCAGTCTGCCTGAAGTTGGGGGGGAGCATATTCTTCTAAAAATGCGATTATCTTTCCCGCCTTTACAGCCAAGCCAACACCTCCTCCAGACTCTTTATTCTCGCCATCAGCATTTTGCTGCGCCGCTGGGCGGCCTCTGAGCTGGACTTGCCGGCGTTTGCAGCAGCCCGCCGCAAACGCTTGACCCGCTGTTCCAGCATCGGCTTCAAAAGCGGATGGCGCTGTGCCACCAACAGGGGCCCCACTGCCAGGAGGTGGGGATCGTACTCCTTGACTTGCCCGTCTTTTTGGGCAACCACGATTTCGTAAAAGCTATCACCTTCTTGGGCTATATCTTCCTCAACGATGGAAAACCCATTTTCCACGAGCCAGGACCGGACCAGGCCGGTGTCGGTCATGGCCTGGAGGATGAGGCGCATTCCCGGAGCAAGAATGCCCTGCCCCCTTTCCAGGATGGAACAAATGGTCTCTCCCCCCATACCGGCCAGCACTACAGCGCTGACCTTGTCCTCAGGGTGAAGTACCGAGAGCCCGTCGCCCAAGCGCAAATCGGCGGCCTTGGCACAGTTAAAGAGCTCCAGGGTATCCCTGGCCGCCTGCAAGGGACCTCGTTTGTTGTCGCTTACAATGACATGGGTGACCAGGCGATGGGTAAGTAAATACAGAGGAATATAAGCGTGGTCACTTCCGATATCCGCTACAACAGAACCCGGGGGGACCTTGTCAGCAATCGCCTGCAACCTCGGTGTCAACCGCATAGCCAACCACCCCGTTTATTTACAAGCTAGTATTCCCAAGATATGCCTTCTTATATAATATATTTCCATACATCAAAGCTAAATTCCTTTTTGGCGATAAAAAACACTGCCCGATAGGGCAGTGCGTTTTGTATTTGGTGACCCCTAGGGGATTCGAACCCCTGAATGCCAGCGTGAAAGGCTGGTGAGTTAAACCACTTCTCCAAGGGGCCAGGATAATGGTGGGCCCACCTGGATTCGAACCAGGGACCGACCGGTTATGAGCCGGTTGCTCTGACCAGCTGAGCTATAGGCCCAAAAAATGGCTCCCCAGGCAGGATTCGAACCTGCAACCTACCGGTTAACAGCCGGTTGCTCTACCCTTGAGCTACTGAGGAATGCCACTGACCATAGCAATTATACTTGCTTAAAGCTCTTTCGTCAATACCTTATTCCAGGTAATCCTTCAGGCGCTTGCTGCGACTGGGATGCCGCAGCTTGCGCAAAGCCTTGGCCTCGATTTGGCGAATCCTTTCCCGGGTAACATTAAACTTTTTGCCAACTTCTTCCAATGTGCGAGGCTTGCCGTCATCTAACCCAAAGCGCAATCTCAGAACTTTCTCTTCCCTCTCTGTAAGGGTATGCAGCACATCCTCCAGCTGTTCCTTTAGGAGTTCAAAGGCAGCAGCATCGGATGGGGCCAAGGCATCCTGGTCCTCGATAAAATCACCCAGGTGACTGTCGTCTTCTTCGCCGATGGGAGTTTCCAGGGAGACAGGATCCTGGGATATTTTCAGTATTTCACGGACTTTTTCCGGGGTAATGTCCATATGCTCGGCAATTTCTTCGGCCAGAGGTTCCCTGCCCAATTCCTGAACCAGTTGGCGGGAAACGCGAATTAACTTGTTGATGGTCTCCACCATGTGCACAGGAATTCTGATGGTCCTGGCCTGATCGGCGATGGCCCGGGTAATGGCCTGACGGATCCACCAGGTGGCGTAGGTGCTGAATTTAAAGCCCCGCCGGTAATCGAACTTATCCACAGCCCGCATAAGGCCCAGATTGCCTTCCTGAATCAGGTCCAGGAAGGACATACCCCGGCCCACATAGCGCTTGGCTATACTGACGACCAGACGGAGGTTGGCCTCGACCAGGCGGCGCTTAGCTTCTTCATCGCCCGCCTCCATGGCAATGGCCAATTCAATTTCTTGTTCTGCCGAGAGCAAGGGGACGCGACCAATCTCCTTCAGATACATGCGCACAGGATCGGTGACGCTGATGCCGTCGGGAAGCGATAATTCCAAGTCTTCCTCTTCGGGCTTGTCATCCTCTTCTATCTCCAAGACCGGCACGTCATTCCCTTCGACAATATCGATACCCAAGGCAGCTAATTTCTCGTAGAAGGATTCTATGTCCGGCGTGCTGAGGTCAAATTCCTGAAGCCCATCAGCAATTTCCTGGTAAGTTAAGATTCCCCGTTTTTTGCCTCGGGAAATAAGCGCCTGCTTAATATCGTTGACCTTTTCCATTGAATTCGCCATTATATCCCCCCTTCCCGGAGAGTCATTAAAAAATACCACAGATTAAATTATATTCGACACAGACCATGATTCTCCTGCAAAAACCATGGACATTATCCCTGAAAAGCCCGATAAGAACCGGACCGGTTCAATATGATAATTCGCCCTTATTAGCAGTATATCCTGCTCCCTAAAAAAAAAATTTCCCTTGACCAAATCTATTATAGACAATATTTAGTAAATTATTCTCCTTAAGTATGCCAAGGGGTTGGCAAAAAATGACTCTTATAGATAGAGACCACATACCGGTCGGTCATACCTGCAATGTAATCACATATTCCCTGGCGCAGATCCCCCTGACAGTACACTTCCGGCAGCAAATGGGGCCGCGCCAGAAAGAGGTGATAGACCTGGTTGAGGACGTGCTTTGCCTTTACTTCTTCTTGCTTGGGGCTGGAGCCGATATAGACATGTTCAAACATAAAATCCCGCAGACAGTCGAGGATGGCGGTCATTTCCGGACCCAGGGTTACATTGTCCGAATCCTTGCTGTGGGCCACCAGGGAGAGAACCAAGCTGTTTATCCGCTGGGAAGTGGTGGCGCCCAATCTTTCCAGGCAATGCCTGGGCAAATCCTCCAGTTTCAATATTCCCGCCCGCAGGCCATCGTCGATATCGTGATTGATATAGGCTATCCGATCGCAAATGCGGACCACCTGTCCTTCTAAGGTGGAGGGCAGATTGGCTCCGGAGTGGTTGAGAATTCCGTCCCGCACTTCCCAGGTGAGGTTTAACTTTTCCAGATGATCCACCACCCGCAGGCTCTGCTGGTTGTGGCTGAATCCGCCGGGGTGGATGCGGTTTAACTCTTCTTCGCCGGCGTGACCAAAGGGGGTGTGCCCCAAATCATGGCCCAGGGCAATGGCTTCAGTCAAATCTTCATTGAGACGCAGGGCCCTGGCGACTGTTCTGGCGATCTGGGCAACTTCCAGGGTGTGGGTAAGCCGGGTCCGATAGTGATCGCCTTCGGGGGCAATAAAGACCTGGGTCTTATGCTTGAGGCGCCGGAAGGCCTTGCAATGGGTAATTCGATCCCGATCCCGCTGATAGGCGGTGCGCAAGGCGCAGGGAGCTTCGGAAATAAGCCGCCCCTTGCTCTTGGCGCTGAGGCTGGCCCGAGGAGACAGGGTTTCCGCTTCCAGACGTTCCTGATAGAGGCGCATGGCATACCCTCCTTGGCTCATTATTTCAACAAAATGGAGGCTTATTCCTTCAATCCCGGCAATTTGGCAACTAATGTCTTTGCCTGGAAATAGCTTGTCCAGTATACTATAGAGTATTGAAGTATAGCAAAAAATATAGACTTGGGCAAGGAGGAACCGCTTTTGAAAAAATTTCTCTGCACTCTACTTGCAGTCTTTGTCCTGCTCTCCGCCAATGTGGCAAAGGCAGAACAAAGAGAAATCCCAGCTTATCTGCTAATGGACTTTGAAACCGGCCAGATCCTCGAGGCCCATAATATCGATGCTCCCCTCCCTCCGGCCAGCATCACCAAGCTGATGACCATGCACCTGGTCTTTGAGGCCCTGGCTCAGGGACAGATCAGCCTCACCGATGAGGTCAAGGCCAGCGCCAATGCTTCTAATTTTCCTCCCGATGCTTCTCAGATTTATCTGGGAACCGGCGAAGTGTTGACGGTCAAGGAACTGCTGACCGCCGTGGCCACCATCTCCGCCAATGATGCCGGCACCGCCCTGGCGGAGCACATTGCCGGTAGCGAGAGCGCCTTTGTCCGGATGATGAATGAAAAGGCAGAGGAGCTGGGGCTGGCTAATACCAACTTCGTCAACTCCCACGGCCTCCATGCCGCCGACCACAATATGTCGGCCCGGGACATAGCTATCCTGACCAAGGCGACTCTGGAAAGGTACCCGGAAATACTCGAATACACCGCCATCAAGTTCGTGCGGATGGAACGGGAAACCCGCTATGTGCGCCAGGGATATTTTGATATGCCCTCCACCTTTGCCAACCTGATCGGCTGGCGCAATATCGACGGGCTCAAGACAGGTTGGACTCCAGAAGCAGGACGCTGCATCGCCGTCACCGCCCAGGAAGGCGGCCGCAGGTATATAGCAGTAATCATGGGCGCCGCCACCACCGCTGAAAGGGACAAGAAGGTCAAAGAACTGTTAGCCTTGGGATTCGATCAATATCTGCCCAAAACTGCAGTTACCAGCTCCGATGTAATCGAAACCATCGCAATCAAACATGCCAAAGCTAAGGAGACTGCCGTGGTCCCCGCCCGGGACGTGACCCTGGTCATGAAGCGGGACATGGACCTTGAAGACTTTGACCAAGAGATTGAGTTCAAGGCCGACCTCCAGGCTCCCCTCAAGAAAGGCGATGCTGTCGGCACCCTGACCTTCAGCCGGGATGGCAATGTGGTCACCTCTGTTGAGTTGGTGGTCCAGGAAGATGTGGAAAAGGCCAACTTCTTTACCCGCTGCCTGCGCTTCCTCAGTCAAGCCTTCACCGACCTGGGCAACTGGATAATGGGCTTGTTTTAACGGGACCGGGGAGGAAAATCCGCCACCAGTGGAAAATTGAAGGGTACACAAGAAGAGGATGCCTCAGTTGGGCATCCTCTTTTTGCGACAGTACGAAGCGTCCCCGCTGTCGCGGTTTACTTTAAGGCAGCTTGGGCTGCGGCCAGGCGGGCCACAGGCACCCGATAGGGTGAGCAGCTTACATAATTCATATTCAGGCTGTGACAGAACTCGATGGAGCTGGGCTCGCCGCCGTGCTCGCCGCAGATGCCAATCTTCAGCTTGTCGTTCTGACCCCGGCCAAGTTTGACGGCAATTTCCATGAGTTTGCCCACGCCCTGGCGGTCCAGGACGGCGAAGGGGTTGTCGGGCAGGATTTTTTCAGCCAGGTATGCCGGCAGGAACTTGCCCTCGGCGTCGTCCCGGCTGAAGCCGAAGGTGGTTTGGGTCAGGTCGTTGGTGCCAAAGGAGAAGAAGTCGGCATGCCGGGCTATCTCGTCGGCGGTGACGCAAGCCCGGGGTAGCTCGATCATGGTCCCGATGAGGATATCCAGCTTCTTGCCGGTCTCCTGGGAGATGCGATCCCGGGTCTGGCTGACCAACGCTCGCATCCGCTCCAGCTCGTTTTCGTGGGAGACCAGGGGAATCATGATCTCGGCCTTTACGTCGACACCCTCTTCCAGCAGTTGCACTGCGGCGTTGAGGATGGCCTCCACCTGCATCAGGTAAATTTCCGGGTAGAGCAGGCCCAGGCGGCAGCCCCGGTTACCCAGCATGGGGTTGGCCTCGTGGAGGGTTCTGACCTGGCGCAGCATATTGCGGGTCTCCTTGAGCTTGCTGGTGTCGCCTTGTCCCGCTTCCATCAGAGCCACATCCACCGCCAGCCTTTCTTGAGAAGGAAGGAATTCGTGGAGGGGAGGATCCAGGAGGCGAACGGTAACGGGCAGTCCTGCCATGGCCTTAAAGATGCCATAAAAGTCTTGTTGTTGGATAGGCAACAGCTTTGCCAAAGCCTGCTGCCGCCCTACCTGGGTGTCGGCCAGGATCATCTGCTGTACAATGGGCAGGCGGTCAGTGGCCATGAACATGTGCTCGGTGCGGCAGAGCCCGATGCCCTGGGCCCCAAATTCCCTGGCCTTGAGGGCGTCCTGGGGGGTATCGGCATTGGCCCTGATTCCCAGCGTCCGCACCTCGTCGGCCCACTGGAGGATGGTGTTAAATTCGGGGCTGAGCACGGGGTCCATCAGGGGCACTTCGCCCAGAATTACCCGGCCGGTGGCGCCATCGATGGACAGCTCGTCGCCCTTGTGCAGGATTACATCCCCTACCTGGACGGTCTCGGCGGCAAGGTCGATCTTCAGGGCCTCGCATCCGCAGACGCAGGGCTTGCCCATGCCCCTGGCTACCACGGCGGCGTGGCTGGTCATGCCCCCCCGGGAGGTGAGGATGCCCGCTGCCTCCACCATACCGTGGATATCGTCGGGAGTGGTCTCGGGTCGCAGGAGAATGACCTTCTGGCCCTGACTGCCCAGGCGCTCTGCTTCATCGGAATCAAAGACGATGGTGCCGCTGGCGGCGCCGGGAGAGGCGGGAAGCCCGGTGGCGATGACGTCCAGTTGCGCCTCGGGGGCCACCTGGCGGTGGAGCAAGGTGCCCAGTTGTCCGGCATCGACCCGGAGCAGGGCGGTCTTCTTGTCGATCAGGCCTTCTGAGACCAGGTCGACTGCGATCTGCACCGCTGCCCGGGCTGTGCGCTTGCCGGCCCGGGTCTGGAGGATAAAGAGCTTGCCCCTTTCGATGGTGAACTCGATGTCCTGCATATCCCGGTAGTGTTGCTCCAATAGCTGGCAGATCCGATTCAATTCCGTCCACACTTGCGGCATGCAGGTTTGCAGTTCGGCAATGGGATTTGGGGTGCGAATCCCCGCCACCACGTCTTCACCCTGGGCGTTGATGAGAAATTCCCCGTACAGGACCTTTTCTCCGGTGGAAGGGTTGCGGGTAAAGAGCACGCCGGTGGCAGAATCGTCCCCGGCATTGCCAAAGACCATTTCCTGAACGTTGACGGCGGTGCCGTAGTGTTCCGGGATCTTATTTATTCTTCTGTAGACAATAGCCCGGTTATTATTCCAGGAATCGAAGACTGCCTGTACAGCCATTTTCAGCTGCTCCAGGGGTTCTTGGGGGAAGGGCTTTTTCGCCTGCTTGAGAACTATGCCCTTGTATGTTTCCACCAATTCGGCGAGGTGAGAAGCTTCCAGCTGGGTATCGTCCTCCACCCCTTGCCTTTCCTTGAGCCTGGACAGCGCGGCTTCAAAGTCGTGATGGGGAATGCCCATGACAACATCGCCAAACATCTGGATAAAGCGGCGATAGCAATCCAGGGCAAAGCGGCGGTCGCCGGTGACGTTGGCAAGGGCCGCGACGGTAGTGTCGTTTAATCCCAGGTTGAGAATGGTATCCATCATTCCTGGCATGGAGACAGGAGCCCCGGAGCGGACAGAGACCAGCAGAGGATTGTCGGTGCTGCCAAATTTCTTGCCCGTCTTCGCCTCCAGGGCAGCGACCTCAACCTTAATTTGCTCCAGCAAATCGGGCCAAAGTCTTCGCCCCTCCTCATAATACTGCCTGCATGCCCGGGTATTGATGGTAAAACCCGAGGGGACGGGGAGTCCCAGGCGGGTCATCTCTGCCAGATTGGCTCCCTTACCGCCCAGCAGTTCTTTGTCTTGTGCGCTGCCGGCGCTGAAGGGAGCAACATACTTAATCGTCATCGCGACTCTGCCTCCTTATCAGTTCTAATAATTTCCCGGCGGTCTCTTCCACAGCCTTGTTGGTGACATCAAAGATGGGACAGCCGATTTTTTTCATGATTGCTTCGGAGTATTCCAGCTCCGCCAAGATTCTTTCCAGGGAAGCGTAACTGGATTGATGGCGCAGTCCCAAAGCCAAGAGCCGTTCCTTGCGAATCTCGTAGAGTTGGTTGGGTGAAATGGTCAGGCCCACCACCTTGTTGCGCTCGATTTCAAAGAGCTCCTCCGGCGGCTGCACTTCCGGAACCAGGGGGACGTTGGCAACCTTTAACTGTTTGTGGGCCAAATACATACTCAGGGGAGTCTTGGAGGTGCGGGAAACCCCCACCAGGACCAGGTCTGCCAGCCCCAGCCCCCGGGGATCCTTGCCATCGTCATATCTGACAGCAAATTCGATGGCCTCCACCCTCCGGAAGTATTGGGCATCCATCTTGCGCACCAGGCCGGGCTCCAACCGGGGTTGCCCCGGCATAACCTCGGCAAAGGCAGCCATGGCCGGCCCCATGACGTCGACATGGGGGATTCCGGCCTCCCGGGCAAACTTGCCCACCAGGTCCCGCAGATCCGGCATGATGACGGTATAGACGATGACTCCGCCGTTCTCCTTGGCCTCCGCCACCACTTCCCGGACGGTCTCCGCATCGTTTACATAGGGGACACGGTGAAATTCCGCGTTGCCCCCATTAAATTGGCTGAGGGCAGCTTTGGCCACCAATTCAGCAGTCTCTCCCACCGAGTCCGACAAAATGTAGACCATTGGTTTCGAAATATCGGCCTTCACAAAATTCCACCTTCCTCAAAATAGCCGTTGGCCACTTCATCCAGCAATTTCAGGACAATCCCCATATCAAAGCGACCGGTAGCCAGCTTCCCGTCCTTCAAGACCGGCAGACAGGCCACCTGGCTTTGGTTGAGTTTGGCCAGGGCCTCGGTGACCGGCGCACCTTCATCTACCCAGACCAACTGGGGAAACCTGGTCATCACCATCTCCACCGGGATCGTCTGCAAATCCGCTTTGCCGACGGCTGCCTTGAGCAAATCCTTGCTGGTCAGGACGCCCTGAAGATGGCCCTGGGCATCCACCACGAACAGGGTGCTGCAATCTTCCAGGAAGAGGGTGACCGCGGCATCATAGGCCGACAGCCCCTGCTGGATGACCACCGGCAAAGCCTTGACCTTTTTGACCATTATTGTCTCCAATTGTTCTCCTACAAAACTCCTGGACTTGGGGCCCGGGTAAAAGTACCCCACCCGGGGTCTGGCGTCCAGGAGACCGGACATGGTCAGGATGGCCAAATCCGGACGCAGAGTCGCTCGGGTCAGATTAAAATGGGCGCCGATCTCTTCTCCTGTGATCGGCCCCTTCGCCTTTACCAGCTCCAATATCTCTGCCTGACGTTTGCTCAGCCGAATGGCACTCACCACCAATTGTGACATACTAATTAGAGAAAAACCATGAGTATATTATACTATTTAGTTCCGCTTCTGTCCTCTATTTCCCGATATTTTTTTTAATCCCTGGACTTCTTCGTCAGTCAGGGTGCGGTACTTACCCCGCTCCAGCCCCGACAAGGTCAAAAAGGCAAATTTTATCCGCTCCAGTTTCAGCACCCGGTGCCCCACCGCCTGAAACATCCTCTTTACTTGGCGCTTGCGGCCCTCGTGGATTGTCAGCTCCAACCGGGTGCGGCCATCGCGATACCCCAAGACCCGGACCTTGGCCGGGGCGGTACGGCCTTCCTCCAGCTGCACTCCCTTTTCCAGCATAGCAATCGCCTGCTCCCGAACCTGTCCGGCCACCGTCACGCGGTAGACCTTATCCACCTGGGCCGACGGATGGAGCAGGGCATTGGCCAGCTCCCCGTCATTGGTGAGGAAGAGCAGGCCCTGGGTATCCATATCCAAACGCCCCACGGGAAACACCCGGGTCGTTGCGGGCACCAGGCTCATCACCGTGGGGCGGCCGTGGGTGTCCCTGACAGTGGTAATATACCCCGCTGGCTTATTCAAGATGTAGTAGACCATAGCCTCGTCCCGCTTTACCGGAATTCCATCCACCTCTATCCGGTCCTGGGGAGAGACCTTTATTCCCATGGCTGTAACCACTTCTCCGTTGACCCTTACCCTGCCGGCGGCAATCAGTTCTTCGCACTTGCGCCGGGAAGCCACCCCAGCAGCAGCCAATACCTTCTGTAGGCGCTCTTCCATAGTACACCCTCCTTTCCGGGCCTTGAGATAAGAAAAGAGGACAAAGAGATTCCCCCTTGTCCGCACCTATTGGCCGGCGACAATTATTGCTCCCCGGCCCGCATATGTACTTACTGTCCCCCCCGCCGCCCAGACGTTCAGGACATCGCCCCCCCTTGCTCCGGCAATTTGTTCCGCCACCTGCCTGGCCTCGCCGGGGCATTCCACATGGACCACTGCGGCCTCCTGCGGGGGCTGGGCCGCCATCAACTCCACCAGCCTGTCCAGAGAGCGGCGGCGCCCCCGAACCCGTTCGTGAATCTGAACGCCGCCCTGGCCATTGAGGCTGAAGATCAATTTTATCCCCTCCCGGCCCGCAGCATGGCGGGCAAAGAGATTCAGGCGTCCCCCCCGAACAATAGGTTCGATGCTGTCCAGAGTTGCAAACATGCGGGTTCTCCCAATCCTCTCCCGGGCATGATCAGCCACCTGGGCGAGACTGTGCCCTTGGGCGGCAAACTTGGCGGCGCCCATGGCCAGGAGCCCCAGGCCGGCCGAGACCAACTGGCTGTCCAGGACACGAAGCCTGTCCGGAAACGTACCGGCGGCGATGAGGGCACTGTGGTAAGTGCCGCTCAACGCCGAGGAAAGGGTGAGGCATAAGACCTCATGCCCCTGCTCCAGGAGGGAGGCAAACACCTTTTCAAATTCATAGGGAGGCGGTTGGGATGTAGTAGGCAGTTCCCCCGCCGCAATGATCTTCTGAGCCGCCTCTCCGGGGCCGAGATCAATCCCATCCCGAAAGCTGTTCCGGCCCAGGTTTACCCGGATGGGCACTATGGTAAGCCCCAGTTCGGCGGCAACTTCTGGGGGCAAGTCGCAGGACGAATCTGTAACAATTTTAACTGCCATACTATTCCTCCCCAGTATTATTTCATTCCCAAAATCCGTGCCAGTTCCGCCCCCCCCTGGCGAACCACGTCCACCACGGGAACAGAAACCGTTCCGGCAATGGCGGAGTACAGCTCCAGGGCATCCAGCATGCCGGGGGCATACTTGAAGCTAACTGCATCAAAGTCAGGGTAAAAGGGATTTACGGTGATGACCTTGAGGGGCAGGGTGTTTCTCACCAGCACCCGACCGCCCCTCTCCCGATAAGCAGCCAGGAGCTTCGCCGTCTCCACCAGGTCCTGGGAGAGCATTAGCTTGACGGGATCCCGCAAGATCAGATCGGGAAGCGCGTCGCCAATTTCCCCGATGAACAGCTTCAGGGGCGCCAAATCCACCACACCGGAAAATTCCACCGTCCTATAGCCGGCGGCGGCCAGGGCACCGTGGCGACCCTGCTCCTCCACCAGCATTGAGCCCAGTTGGAGGATGGGCTCAATGAGGTCCTCCGCCATCTCCAAACTGAAGAGGGCGGACAGGGCTGCCGTTTCTTGGGCCAGCCTGTCCAAATCCCGGGTCCGGGCTGCACCGGTGGCCAGCACCAGGCCGTCGGCGGCAGCCATGGGTGCCAAACGACCCAGTGCCCCGTCCACCAGGAGGAGCTCTATCTCCTGTTCCCGGAGTCGGTCAATGATAAAGCGGAGGGCGCTCTGGCTATTGGGGCCAGCCAGCACCACCAGACCGGAGGAGCGCACCCGGCAGATTACCAGCCGCCCCAGAGGAGTGGTTAAGTCCGTCTTCTCTATGGTTTCCAGGCGGGCGCTCCCCGCCTCCAGGCACCCCTCGGCGGTAACCACCAGGGCCCCGGCCGGCACGTTGAGCCGGGGCTTGGGCAGTCCTGTCACATTGTCCTTGCTTTCGCCATCATAACCGATACTGGTCACCGCCAAATGCTGATGGCGGGGCCACTGGTTGATGATGGCCACCGTCGTAGTCGTCTTGCCGGTATTCTTGGCGGTGCCGGCTATTCCCAAGACCTGCATACTACTTCACTCCGGTGACGGTGTCTCTGCCGGCGCGGCCAGGATAAGCTCCTTCATCCCGGGTGCCCAGGGTGCCCTGGTACATGGCTTCAACGAAGTCGCCGATCTTGACCACATTGCTCAGCACCTCTTCAATTTGAGCCACCATTTCCTCGGCCCACTGCTGCGCCCTTTCGGTGGGCTGGATCTTGGCCTGACCGAAGAAGCGGAAATTTTCCTTGACCGCCCGCAGGGTATCCACCCGGGAGGCCGCTGCGATGGGTCCGCCGGAATAGGCCTCATCGGAGGTGGCGATGGAAATAGCGTCGACGCCCAGGGAGGCGGCCAGAGCGGCATGCAATCCCGTACTCACTGCAGACTGCACCCTCTCCTCGGTCTGGGTCAAGAATCCTATGGGGGCGCCGGGCCAGATGGGCGCATCGACGATGCTGCGCAAGGCGAGGATTTTCGCCGCGTTAAAATCTATATAATTGTCCTTCATGGTCTCGTTGATCATGACCTCGGGGGAATAGCAGAAGAGGGGCTGGAGGATGGGCTTTGCCCCCAGGGTCAGGGCCAGGTTGGCCACAATCAGCATGCCAGCAAAGGCCTTGTGGGCAGGAACGCCGCACAATTCCTCATTGGTTACCACGTCGAAGGGCAGGTTGTACTTGGCGGCGAGTTTGATGGACTCGACGCCGTCCACCGTCAGGCGAGCGGGCTCGGTGCCGGCTCCCAGGGCTCCGTAGCAGATATTGATCTTGGTCAGGTCGGCACCCGAGTGGGCCGCCAAGACCACGGTCTCAGGCGTATTGAGGCCCCGGTGGGCCCTGACCTGCCACAGCGTCGAGGGCTGCAGGGCATCCTTGATGGCCCTCAGATTCTCAGGCGTGATGACGGAGCCGTCCTGCTGGTGGGTGAGGTAGCCCTCCATAAATCCTTCGGTCCTTGCCCCCCAGGAGGGGTCAAAGTGAATAACGCCATCGGCGCCCCAGGCCTCCGCCACCTTGATATGGGCGATGTCCATAAAGGGGCAGCCGGTGCCGTACTGGGCAAAGACCCCGGGCTTGGTCAGGCTGTGCCGGAGCTCAGTGGGGCTCATCCGCGCCTTGGTCCGCTGGACATACTCCCGGAGGGAATCCAGTTCGGCCTGCTCCAGGCGCCGGGTCTGGGGATGGATGGTCCCCTTGAGGTAGCTGTCGGCGATGACTTCATCGCAGAGGCTGGCATATTCCTTTTTCAGGGCAGTGGCGTCCTTGCCCATGTCCTCCAGCCTGAGGATTTCTTCCCGGAGCTTCGCCCGCTGAATACCGGGGCTGGTCCGCTCCCCTGCCCAGGCAATAATTTGCTGGGCGATCTCGTCCAGCATGCCCTTGATGGAGCTGTGTTTCCAGGTATAGGGGGAGTCGCCCACCACATCGTACTTTTCTTGCCGGACGCCGGAACGGGGGGGAATGTATTCCCGGCCCTCCACAAAGGCCACGGCAGCCTCAACGGGAGTACCGGGACCGAAACCGGCATCAAAGCCCAGCTCTGCAGCCAGCTCCGGGCGGATAGCCATACCGCCCACGCCCAACTTTACGCTGTCCCGGATGCCCGCCGCATCCACCAAGTCGACAAATTTGGCCAGAATCTCTTCCACTCCATAACCCAGGGTACGGCTAATCAGGGCAACGTCTGCCTTATGTTCGATAATCCCGTTGACTATCTCCTGGGGAGAGTAATCGGGAGGGAATAACCAGGTCTGATGCCCTGCCTGTTCCAGGCCCCGGCGAATCATCTTGAGACCGATGTCGTGGACCGGGTCCAGAGGCGCCAGGACAACTTTTTTTGAATTGCTCATTATTCAGCCTCCTTTAACCAGCCGTATCTGTCACCAGAGCGGAAAATATAGCCCCGGGCCCGGACCCGGGCGCCAGGGCCCAGGTGTTGGCAAAAGACAATGTCGATGTCCTTAAGGCCCATATCACCCATTATCCTCCGCATAATGTCCATGCCTTCGCCCTCGTCCCGACAGACAATGAAGGTCTCTATATCCAGGGCGTCGACAATGCGATCTAAATCTTTGCTCATCAAACGGCCTCCCGTTCAGTTTTCTGTCTCTAGCTTGCTCAAGAAAGATGGGACTTTATTCTGATTTGCTGGCCCGATTCCAGTACTTCTGGACATCGGAGATGAGGTTTTCGATATGATTGACCATGGCCCGTTCCGCCGCCAGGGGATCGCGGACGGCAACGGCGTCGTAGATCTGCTTGTGGTCCGAGAAAACCTTGCGGTGCATTTGTTCCCGGATATAGCCAAACACCGGTGACAATTGGGCATCCTGGCGAATGAGGTCCAGGGCGGCCTTAAGCACTTTGTTGCCTGCAGCCTCGGCCAGGGCCTGGTGAAAGGCGACGTCGCCGTCGGCCACCCGGTCTCCATGAGCAGATTTGTAGGCCTCGACAATTCTCCACAAGCCCTCAGCCTGCTCCGGAGTTATATTGAGGGCGGCCAGGCGGGCAATTTCCCGCTCAATGGCCCGACGCGCTACCAGGGTATCCAACAAATCATCCAGGCATTGGGAGCGAACGATTTCCGCCAGTTTGTTGGAAAAGTGCTGGCGGCTCTTCTGCTCCGCCAGGTGGTTAATATAGCGCCTGCCCAAATCGGTCAGGGTCCGGCCCTTGTATCCCACCCTCTGGGTGTATCCCTGCAAATCCATGTACCTCAGAAGCCTGCCCACCGTAGCCTCGCTGACCTGAAAGCCTTCCCCGGCCAGAACTTCACAGGCAGTTCCCGAGCCCACGGGATCGGGGTTTTCATTCATGTAGTTCAACAGGCAGGCAACTTCTGCTCTTTCTTCCACCATTATTCCTCCTCCTGCGCCATAACCCAGCGTGCAGCCGGAGCGGCAAAGTGATTATGCTGTGTGGCAGGGATTAGAACACGCAACGCCGCGAATCTGAGTACTATAATAGCATAGTTGCGAGCCCGAACACAGTTTTAAAACAACCGCCAAATTGGCGGCTAGTCGGCAACTATTCAGCTAGATATCAGGGATTAGATTGGTATCGTTGCCCCGAAGATAAAGGGTGGGTCCCCATCCGGCCAAGCCGGATGGGGCTCCACTTTCTGCTATAACAGCTTTTCCGCAAAGACTCCGCTCAGGCCTGCGTCGGCGACGCGCCGGGCAACAGCTGCTTTATCTGTGCTGTACAGCCCCAGTTCCTGCATGCGCTGGAAGAGCACTGAGCCCGAGAAGGTGTACTTCTTCTTCATTCCATCTTCGGTCGCCATCTGTTCCTTGACCCAGGCGACAGCTTCGCCGATGGCCAGAGTCCTGGGAAGTTCCAGAAGCTCCTTGTCGGCCAGGAAGCGGACGGCATTGTGCCCGGCCAGGGTGCCGGTGATAATGGCCTCGGTATGGCCTACCAGAAGGCCTGCCTTCTCCCCGCCGCAGAACATATTGTCCACTCCCTCAACCTTGAGGGCATTATCCCGGGGGGCCAAGGCCAGATAGCGCATTGAGTTCCCTACGCCGCCGGCATAGGGATCTTCAAACCTGGCGTTTTCAAAGCCGGGTACTTTGCGCAAGGTCTCCAAGGGGAAGGTGGGAGCCATCAGCTTGGCATGGCCGGTATCCAAGAGGATAATATTCTCGGCAAATTCTTTGAGGGCATACTGCTGACAAGCCTTGGTAGCCAAGGCCTCCTCGCCCTTCTGCAATTCTGCCGGAATGGGCACAACTGCGACGCCGGTCTCATCCAGGGAAGCGACGATTTCGGGAGCCAGCGAATCTTTATGCAGCTTGCAGGAGCCGCTCATGGCGCCAATGCTGCCATCGGCCTTCATGCCCATCTTTTCCTGGACGCCAGCCTTGGCTGCAACGCTCACCCTGCCGCCGAAGGTGGGGCAACGCAGGGCGCACATGGCGCAGCCATTGCCGTACTTGGTGCAGTTGGCCATGCCGCCGGCAGTTCCCGTGGCTTCAACGACCACGTCAGTCTCGATCCTGGTCTTGTCGCTGAGGATAACGGCAGTAACCTTTTTCCCTTCCATCTCCACATCCCTGACGGCATTGGCAAAGTAAATTTTGACTCCCAAATCCAGAAGGTGCTTGCGCACAACCGGCTCGATTTTGGAGACATCGTACAGAGATGCGTGCTTGTGACCGGGGAAATCGATATCTCTGTGCCGGGATACAGAATCGGCTATCTGAAACAAATCTCCACCACCCAGGGCGATGGCTTCTTCGGTGGCAGTCCAGCGCCCGTTATTGCGCATGATGCCGCCTACCAGACCTGTTCCCAACAGCATATCGGTTCGTTCAACCAGGGTCACATCCGCCCCGGCTTTTCTTGCGGCGATGGCTGCGGCACATCCTGCCCAGCCACCGCCGGCTACTAGAACTTTCTTCATAATAGCCTCCCGAGAAAAATTTACTTAGTTATGCGCGTACTTGCAGATGATTTGAATCAAGCGGACAAGGGCCTTGACAGCCAGGCGTGCCCGGTCCTCAATGATCTGACCGTTCTCATCGGTGGTAGCCAGACCAGGGGAGATATAGATGTTGGCATCATAAGCGATTGTGGGAATAACCCCCATCTGGGAAAGACCGGTCTGGAGCAGATGGGAACCGGCATACATGTCTTCGATGGAAAAGATGGGAATACCGGTTTTGCCATTGGCCCAGGTGCCCTCGTAGTTAATTTCCACTGCGGTTGAGTTATAGCTCTTGGTAATCAGGATGCCCTTCTGCAGTTCGGGATCCAGAGCAGCGAATTCTTCCTTGACGATGGTGTAGAGATCGTCAACGGGCTTGGTAAGGACTTGGGGATTATCCCTGAGGACGGTAAGGGCGGCGATTTGAGCCAAGAGGGCTTCTTTGCCTGGGTCTTGAGTGACATAAGCCGCCTTGCCATATGAAGCAGTGGTGCCCCAGCGATCACCGTGCATACCCAAAGCGCGGCGGATGGGTACCATGACATCCTCTTTACCGATAATCAAACCGCTGGTTGCAGAACCGGTGGCTTTATCCATACTGTAGACATAAACGTCAGCGCCGTTCTTAGTGATATCGGTACCTACGAAGGGCAAGCCCCAGGCGTTGTCGATGACATAGGGAACGCCATATTCCCTGGCCAGGGCGGCATAACCCTTTTGCAGGAGGGGAACACCGTCGGCATCCTTTTCACCGTAGCCATAGCCGGGAGATTCATAGCCCAAAGATGTAAAGCCGGTGAGGTAAGGAGCATGGCGCTCAGCGACCTTAGCCACTTTTTCCAAAGTCTTCTTGACATCGACCTTGGTGAGCAGAGGTACGGGCCAGTACTTGATGCCATGAACAGGGTACTCGGCGCCCTCCATGGGGACAATGATTACATCGGTGTTGTTCTGGCGCTTGCCATAAAAGCCCAATTCACCAGGAGTGGAACCCCTGTCAGCAAGAAAGTCCTTAAAGCGAGGCGGGAAGGGGCGGCCATAGCCAGCCTGGTGGTGCATATGTTTTTCCAGGGGGGCGATGTAGCGAGCACGATAATTGTCTCCACGGCCGAGGTTGGGAGGGGTAAAGAGGGAATCAAAGGTCACCCACAGACCAGCTTCGCAGGTGTTGACGGGCGCGGCATCGTACTCATCGCCGTATACCGACTTAACCAATTCCCGGATTTGGTCGACCAGGGTGGCCAGGGGGATAACTTCGTTGGCGCCTTTGTGCATGGCTTCTTGAATGTCCTTGCGCAGTGGAGCAGGACACCCGGAAATGGCGCCGGTCAGGCCAAATTTGCCCCGTAACTCCTGGGGAATGCCGATTTCATCAGCAGCCTTTTTGGCCTCGGCATAAATGTTGGGGATGTTTGCCTGCAGTTTTTTGTACATCTTGAACTTCACTTATAACACACTCCTTCTTTGTTCAGGCCAGTCATTGACCTGCCTTCTTAATAAATTCTACTTGCTGCCCCAATGAAAGATTGCGCTGGCGGCCGGAAACCCTCTCCCCCTTCACTACGATGTTTAAGTGGTTGGGCATGTGGGTTTCATCAAATCCGCAGACAAAGCCAATGTCTTCTCCGCCCAGGACAACCCGGTCACCGGTAACCATAACCCCTCCCTGGTGAAACTCAACAAAGCCCAGATACGCGATGGGGTCCACGGTACAGCCCGGTTGGGCGTCCTGATCTGTCATGATGAGTTCGTGAATCTGGTAGCGGCATATTGCCCGGGAAGGCTGAGGGATTAAATTAAGACCCCGCTGGGGATATTGACCATCCAATACCACCACCAGCCTGCCCGCCAATACTGCCTTGGCAAAATAGGGATCTGACTTAAACATCTTATTGCGGTACGGATCTGATATATTCTTCACCTCCTCATCATTGATGAGCAGCTATTACCTTACTTCGACATAGAATCGCAAATTCCTTCTTGGAAAATAAAAAAACTGAGAAAAAATCTCAGTTACCATAAATTGACTAATGCTGCAGAATAAAGAGCCTCAGCTCCAGCTCTTCCCAAGGAAAATGACAACCAGGACACTGCTTATTATGGGCCTGAACAGAGTAAAAGGGCAGGTCATGCTCTTCCAGCAAGCGGAATACCTCAGCCACAAGGGTTTCCATGTTCTCGTTCTCATACACCACATGCAAGTCTCCGGGATTGGCCGCTTCCGGGCACCCAGAGCAGTGAACAGTAACTGCCTTCATTTTCATCCCCCCGCATTTCAAAATATGCCCGGGGAGCTAAAAAGTGCAAAAACTGCTCAGGCAAGCCGGTTAACGGGTTCCCAACAGCATCAAAGTGACGCCGGCCACCAGGAGGATGACTTTCCTGAGGGGAATTTGAGTGGCCAAGCCGGCAATCCCGATGGCGCTTACCACCAGCAGGACGAAAGGACCGATGCTGCCAATGAAGGAATTTATCCGGACAGCCTGGCCCAAATCATTGAACCTGAAGATCAATACACCGCCGACAAAGCTAAAGACTCCGTACATCATCCTGATGATCGCCATTGTTAATACCTTAGTGTCCATTATCTGTCCCCCCTTATTGTTCTCAGATTATACCACAAGGGACCGCTTATAATCTATTCCTATAAACAAAGGGCAGACGCACACCAAGAACTCCGCGCCCATTACATCTTTGTTGGCAGAGGGGGCCACATGGCCCCCTCACCGTCAAACCGCTACTATTGCAGGTAGCAAATTTGCCCCCTTGTCCTGGCGGCTACATAAACAGGAATATTGCCACCAGGGTTGAGACGACTAAGCCAACCATGACCGGGATAAAGTTTTTTCGGGCCAGTTCGATGGGCTTAACCCCGGCCACCCCCGCGGTGGCAACCAGGCCAAAGGCCCAGGCCGTAAGGGTACCGCCCCCGGACCAGACTGCTCCCATCTGTCCTACCGCGGCCAGGGCCTCGACATTGACTCCAGCCGGCACCCCCAGAGCCCGGGCCAGGCCGCCGGTCAGGGGCAAACCGCTGAAACCGGACCCGTCCAGGCCGGTGATTATTCCAATAACCAAATTGCCGAAAGCCAAGGCATAGGAGTTGAGGGGGAGAATATTGGCGAGGTAGGTGCCAATCTCAAAGAGGAATTGGGGCGCCGCCTCCCCCAGGATTTGGGCAACGGGTTCCGATCCCATGAGAAAGAAGCCTGCGATGGGAATTACCGCAGCAAAAATCTTTACGGCAAAGAGCAGCCCATCCCGGATAAAGCCCACCACTTCCTCCAGAGCCTTCAGGCCGTATTTGGCAGAGCCCGCCAATATCAGCAGGACAGCCGCTGTTCCCCCCAGCACAGCCGTAGCCGCGCCTCCCCGGATGGGCTCCCCGTCGATGGGATTGGGGAGAAAGATCATATAGGCGATGATGGTCAACAGAACCAGGGGAACGATGACGGCAAAGACCCGGGACATGCCGGTAATCTCAACCTGCTTTGCCTTGTCCTCACCTGGCACCTGTTCGGTCAATTCTATCGGCATCGGCTTCTTACCAAACTCCTTGCGATACATAAAATAGGCTATGGTTCCGGCGACGATTCCAGTAATCAGGGACAGGACCGCCACTTCATTGAGCATGGAGCCGGCAGGCAAAGATGCCGAGGTCTCGCTGAGACCCGGTGCACCCTGAATAATCAAGTCCCCGGATAGGGCCATGCCGTGGCCGAAAATATTTACCGTCATGGCGGCAGCCATGGGAGGCAAGCCTCCTTGGATGGCCAGGGGAATGAGGAGGACTCCCACCAGGGCTGTGGAGGGGGTTGGCCAAAACAAGAGGGCAAAGGCGTACATTGCGCCCCCCAGCACCCAATAAGCAACCTTAGGCCTGCCCATCAAGGGCCGCAGGGGAGAAACCATCAAGAAGTCGGCTCCCATGGTCTGAATGGACTTGAGCATGGCTACCATCAAGGCGATGACCAGCATAATGTCAAAGAGCTCAATCCCCGCTGTCAGCAATGCCTTAAACACCGTCTGGATTCCGGCCATCAGAGAGCCGTGGTAGGATGCGCCCAAGGCAAAAATCCCAATTATGCAAGGCAGGACCACATCTCTTTTTAAAACCATCGTCAGGACGACAACCAGCAATACTGAAACATATATCCAGTGACTGGCTGTAAACACAATTTCCATCACTTCACCTCCGAAGATTATAAAAAACCTGGTAGATAATAATATTTTTAACTCGGCCTGGAAGCCGGTTGGCCACCTTGCCGGGTACCCTCACCTCCCGTGGCAGGTAAGGGCAGTCAAATCCACTGGCCAGGCGCCTGGTCGGTCGCATTCAATTAGGAGACCTGCGGCAGCGAACCATGCGGCTCCATAATTGCCCGACTGGGTACAACTTTTCAGCTGCCGTGAACTGGAAAAATTATGCACCCCCTCATCATTGATGAGCAGCCGAATTGCTCTATTCGACATCGAACCGTAAATTCCTCTAATTAATACAAAAAATAATCCACAAAAAAACAGACCCTTTCGAGTCTGTTTTATATGCGCTTACATAAACAGGAATATCGCCACCAAGGTTGAGACGATTAAGCCAATCATAACCGGGATGAAATTCCGCCTTGCCAGCTCGATTGGGTTGATTCCCGACACCCCCGCGGTTGCCACCAAGCCGAAGGCCCAGGCGGTAAGGGTGCCGCCCCCGGACCAGACGGCGCCCATCTGCCCCACCGCAGCCAGTGCCTCGACATTTACCCCCGCCGGCCCGCCCAGAGCCCGGGCCAGTCCGCCGGTCAGAGGCAAACCGCTGAAGCCGGAACCGTCCAGGCCGGTAATAATCCCGATAACCAGGTTTCCAAAGGCCAGGGCGAAGGCGTTGAGGGGCAAACTATTGGCCAAAAATGTCCCTATATCAAAGAGGAACTGGGGTGCACCATCACCCAGAATCTGAGTAACTGACTCGGATCCCATTAGAAAGAAACCGGCAATGGGTATCACCGGGGCGAAAATTTTTACCGCGTAGAGCAAACCTTCCCGGATAAAGCCCACCACTTCTTCCAGAGCCTTCAGGCCGTACTTGGCCGATCCCGCCAGTATCAACAGAACAGCAGCGGTTCCCCCCAATACGGCTGTGGCCGCGCCTCCCCGAATGGGCTCACCATCGATGGGGTTGGGGAAGAAGATCATATAGGTGATGATGGTCAGCAAGACCAGGGGGACGATGACAGCAAAAACCCGGGACACGCCGGTAATCTCAACCTTCTTGGCATTATCCTCATCTATCACTTGTTCGGTAAACTCTTTTTCCACCCACTTTTTCCCGAAGTCTTTGCGGTTCATAAAGTAGGCTATTGTCCCGGCAACGATACCTGTAACCAGGGACAGGACTGCCACTTCATTGAGCATGGAGCCCGGAGCCAGCCCCGCCGAGGTCTCGCTGAGGCCTGGGGCGCCCTGGATGACCAGGTCTCCGGAAAGGGCCATGCCGTGACCGAAGATGTTTACTGACATAGCCGCCGCAATCGGGGGCAGTCCTCCATGAATGGCCAGTGGAATCAGGAGGACTCCCACCAGGGCCGTGGAAGGGGTGGGCCAAAACAGGAGGGCAAAGACATACATTGCCCCTCCCAGCACCCAATATGCCACCTTTGGATTGCGCATCAGGGGGCGCAGGGGGGAGACCATGAGCACATCGGCGCCCATGGTCTGGATGGACTTGAGCATGGCCACCATCAGGGCGATGACCAGCATGATGTCAAAGAGCTCAACCCCCGCCGTCAGCAAAGCATTGAAAACGGTCTGAATCCCTGCCATGACTGAGCCGTGGAAGGAGGTGCCCAGGGCAAATATCCCCACAATACAAGGAAGCACCACATCCCGCTTCATCAGCATGGCAAAGATTACAATGAGCATGACAATCACGTAGATCCAGTGATTGACGGTAAAGGTTATATCCATTGACTCACCTCCGCCCTGGATAACCGGTTACGGTTTCTGGGCAAAGATATTTTCCATGCCCGCTTGCCGGACGCGGTTGGCTATCTCGGCCTGATCGGTGGTGTACAACCCCTTCTCTTGCAGATGTTTAAACATAACCGCTCCCGAGAAGGTATACTTCTTCTTCATCCCCTCTTCGGTTTCCATCTGCTCTTTTACCCAGGCAATGGCTTCGCCGATGGCCAGGTCGCGGGGGATTTCCACCAATTCCTTGCCCATGGCATAGCGCACGGCGTTGTGCCCGGCCAGGGTCCCGGTAATAATAGCCTCGGTGTGTCCCACCAAGAGCCCGGCCTTTTCCCCGCCGCAGAAGAGGTTTTCTACCCCTTCAACCTGCATGGTGTTTTCCCGGGGAGCCAAGGCCAGGTAGCGCATGGAGTTGCCGACTCCGCCGGCATAGGGGTCCTCAAACCTCGCCTCCTCAAAGCCGGGAATCTTGCGCAGGATGTCGATGGGATAGAAGGGGGTCATCAGCTTGGCATGACCGGTATCCAGAAGGATGATGTTTTCGGCAAATTCTTTTAAGGCATACTGTTGGCATGCCTTCATGGCCAGGGACCCCTCCTTTTGCAACTCCGGCGGAATGGGAATAATCGCCACCCCTGTGGAGTCCAGCTTGTCGACGATATCCTTGGCCAGGGATTCCTTATGCAGCTTGCAGGATCCGCTCATGGCGCCGATGGTGCCGTCGGCTTTCATGCCCATCTTTTCCTTTACCCCGGCGCGAGCAGAGATGGAGATTCTGGAGCCAAAGGTGGGACAGCGGTAGGCGCACATTACGCAGCCATTGCCGTACTTGGTGCAGTTAGCCATCCCCCCGGCAGAGCCCGAAGCGTCGATAAAGACATCGGCCTCCAGGCTGCCGTCGTCCAGATGCAGCTTGGTGATCTTGCCATTGGCCATTTCCACATCCTTGCCCCGGTTGCGGAAATGCATCTTGACATCATAATCCTCCAGCAGCCTCCGTACCGCGGGCTCAATCTTGGCCACGTCGTACAGAGAGGCATGCTTATGCCCTGGGAAATCTATATTTGTATGCCTGGATACCTGGTCGGACAGCTTAAACAGGTCGCCGCCGCCCATGGCAATAGCTTCTTCGGTAGCGGTCCAGCGCCCATTGTTTCGCATAATCCCGCCCACCAGGCCGGTACCCAGGAGCATGTCGGTGCGTTCACATAATTCAACTTCCGCCCCCAACTTGGCGGCGGCGATGGCGGCGGCGGTGCCTGCCCAACCGCCGCCAACAACGAGAACTCTTGTTGTCATGCCGCTAACCTCCTTAGATTATCCCGGCGTAACGGGCGATGATCTCCATCAGGCGCACCACGGCGGCAACTCCCATGCGGGTCCTGTCTTCGATGAGGGCGCCGTCGTCATCGGTGGTGCCGAGGCCGGTGGAAATATAGATGTTGCCGTCGTACATGATGGTGGGGATGACACCCATCTGGGAAAGGCCGACCTGGAGCAGGTGGGAACCGCCGTACATATCTTCGATGGAGAAGATGGGGAAGCCCATCTGGCCATCGGCCCAGGTGCCTTCGTAGTTGATCTCCACGGCAGTGGAGTTGTACGACTTGGTGATCAGGATGCCCTTGGCCAGGGTGGGATGGATCTTGTCAAACTCCTCCTTGACGATTTCATACAGGTCGTCTACCGGCTTGGTGAGGACCTCGGGCCTGTCGCGCAGGGCGGTCAGGGCAGCGATCTGTCCCAACATGGCTTCCTTGCCTGGGTCAAAGGCCACATAGGCGGCCTTGCCATAGGAAGCAGTGGTTCCGTACCTGTCTCCATGCATCCCCATGGCCCGGCGGATGGGAACCATAAAGTCTTCCCGGCCGATGATCAGGCCGCTGGTGGCTGAGCCGGTGGCCTTATCCATGCTGTAGACGATGACATCGGCCCCGGTCTTGCGCGGATCACTGCCGATAAAGGGACAGCCCCAGGCGTTGTCCTGGACATAGGGAATATCAAACTCGTCTGCCAGCTCGGCCAGATACTTCTGCATGAGGGGAGTACCTTCCTCGTCCTGGGCGCCGTAGCCGTAGCCTGGGGTCTCATAGGCCAGGGAGGTGATTCCGGTGAGATAAGGAGCATGTCGCTCCGCCACCATGGCCAGCTTTTCGATGGATGCATCGGGGTCGACTTCAGTCAACATGGGAACCGGCCAGTACTTGATCCCGTGCACATCGTACCTGGCGCCTTCCAGGGGCACGATTACGATGTCGGTATTGTTTTGGCGTTTGCCGTAGAAGCCCATTTCCCCTGGGGTAGAGCCCCTGTCCGCCAGGTAGTCTTTAAACCAGCCCGGGAAGGGGCGCCCGTAGCCACCCTGGTGATGCATGTGCTTTTCCCAGGGCGCGATGTACCGGGCCCGGTAGGTGTCGCCCCGGCCCATCATGGGCGGGGTAAAGAGAGCGTCAAAGCTTACCCAGAGCCCTGCCTCACAGGTGCTGATGGGGCAGGCATCGTACTCATCGCCATACACGCTCTTGACCAATTCCCGGATTTGTTCCACCAGACTGGCCAGGGGAATTACTTCATTGACTCCTTTGTGCATATACTCTTGAACGTCCCGACGCAGAGGAGCCGGACAGCCGGAGATGGCGCCGGTGAGGCCAAATCTGCCCCTCAGTTCCGGAGGAATGCCGATGTCGTCGGCAGCCTTCTTGGCCTCGGCGTAGATATTGGGGATGTTGGCCTGTAAATGTTTGTACATCTGAAACTTATACTTGTGGCCCATGCTTAACCTCCTAATAGTAATTTCAACACCTGAAAATAGTATTTTTCCTGCCTGTCCTTAATATTCACCGCTGGCGAAACACGACGCTGTCCCCCACCTTCAACCCCCTTTCTTCTCCGTCGCTCTCTTCACCGTGCATGACGATGTTCAAGTGGTTGGGCATGTGGGTCTCATCAAATCCCGCCAAGGTACCTACCAGCTTACCGTCGATTCTTAGTTCATCGCCGCTGACAATCACGCCCGGCTCTCTAACGGCAAAAAAGCCGATGTAGGCGATGGAACCTACGCGGCTGCCCGGCTTGACCTCTTCTGCACTGATGATGAGTTCGTGAACCTCTCCAGCATTCAGGGCCCGGGAAATGGGTTTTATTAAGTTCAGGCCCCGATCGGGGTACTTCCCCCGCAACACTACCACCAGTTCTCCCGTTACATCAGCTTTCCTGGCATAGGGGTTCTGCTTAAACATCCCCCTGGCATAGGGATCTGACAAAATACCACCTCCGCTCATAGCTTTTCCAGTTCAAAAAAAATTAGGCATCCCCGATGCCTAACTGAAGATAAGTTTGCCGACCAGGATTGAGGCATGGTCGCCTTCGCCCCGTCAAAGCTGCCTATTAGTCATCGCCGCCACCAGCTGTGTAGCCATTCCAGCAATCTCGCCCAGAGGCCAACTTTTTCAGGAACGGGAGTAGCCGCCACCAAATCGACCTCCATGGTGCAATCATCCACTGTCACCAAGACCTTGCCCACCACATCGCCATTTGCCACCGGAGCCTGCAGCACGTCGGGAGCCTCCACCTCAACTGAATAGGAAACCGCCTCCTCTGCGGCAGCGACGGGATAGTAAACGGATTGCGCAGTGGCCAGGGCAACCCGGGCCGTGTCCCCCTGAGCTACGGGAACGACGTCCATCACCTTGCCCTGGGGGATGAACTCCCGGACACTCCACTGGCCAAAGCCATAATCGAAGAGCTTGCTGACGTCGGAGTACAAGTCCGGAGCGTCCAGGACAACTGCCACCAATTCCATGCCGTTGGCCTGGGCGGCAGCCACCAGGCAGCGGCCGGCATTTTCTGTCCAGCCTATCTTGATGCCGAAGGCCCGTGGGTCCCTGGCCAGGAGCTTGTTATTGTTGATAAACAGCCGCACCCTGCCCGTGGTCAGCTCCCGGGAAACATACTCCTCGGTCTGGCAGATCTCGCGCAGCAGGGGCACCCGCAGAAAAGCCGCTCCCAGCCGGGCCATGTCGGCCGCGGTGCTGTAGTGTTCGTCATGATCCAGGCCATGGGGATTGGCAAAGTTGGTGTCATGCATCCCCAACTCCCACGCCTTGCGATTCATCAGGCTGACAAAGTGTCCTACATCCCCCGCAACGTGCTTGCCAATCGCCACTGCAGCATCGTTGCCGGAGCGTAAGAGCAGGCCATAGAGCATATCCATCAGCGTCAACTCTTCCGTCTCTTCCAAGTACAGTGATGAGCCCTGAATCTTGACACAATCCCCCTGGACGCAGAGCACTTCATTGGGGTTGCACATATCCGTCGCCACCAGAGCCGTCATAATCTTGGTGGTACTGGCCATGGACCGCCGCTCATGGGCGTTCTTCTCAAACAGAATTCGTCCCGAGAAGGGCTCGATGAGAATCGCTGAACCGGCGCTTATCTCCGCCAACTCGGGCTGTCCCTGAGACTGGCTAAAAACCGGTTTCGGCAGGGCCAACAACAGGATAAAGATGAGAATATAATATCTTTTCATAAGCTTCCTCCCGAGCTATGTATATTCAGGGTGGGTTAGGGAATATGAGATAAAAAAATCCCCTTTAGGAAGGGGATATGGTCCGCTGTTGCAGTTGTGTCTGCAGATCGGCTATTTGCTGCTCCAATTGCTGTTGCCGGGCCAGAATTTGCTGCGTGCTGCCTCCGCCATTGCCATTGGCCATGACCCCCTGGAGCTTATCCATGAGCTGGGGAACCAGATCCACCAGGCGGTCGTAGATAGCACTGTTGCTCACCGGCAACAGTCGGGTGGCGTGTTGTCCCACCACCAGAAAGCCCACCGGTTGGACGGAAACGCCGGCGCCGCTGCCACCGCCGAAGGGCAATTCTGATTCCCTGTTATCCCCAAATTCACTGCCCCCGGCGGCAAAGCCCAGGCCAACTCTGGAGACAGGTATGATGACGCTGCCGTCGGGAGCCTCCACCGCATCACCGATTACCGTATTGACATCCACCATTTCCTTGATGCTCTCCATGGCCGTTTTCATCAGCCCTTGAATTGGATGTTCTGACATTTTCTCCACCTCGCTTGGTAAGTTTGAATTTCAGCATTGCATACAGCGCCCAAAAAGATGCAATAATAGCATAGCCCAGGGGAAATTCCAATATACAAGTAAAAACCGTGCGAAAGTGACTGCGGTTAAAATGAGGTAAGACCCGAAATACCGGCGGCCTTTCGGCACGAAACAGGGACTGCAGCCATGCCCCCGCCATCCCCTTTGCCGCCCACAGGGCTCCCGAAAGCTGGGCCAGACGAGCGCAATCCCTCATCCCGATCTCCGTGTGCCAGACCAGGCGGCGGATTGTCAGCGAGCGCCGGAAAAAATTGAGGATTTTCCTCACGCGTAAAAATTTCAAGGTGCGCAGGCTCTGCCGTAGCCATCCCGGGGATGGCTTCAATCCGATCCGCTCTTTCCTCTTGCCCGCCTCAGCTTCAATGGTCACCCCCCGCACCGTTGCACTGATAACCGGCACTTGGAGGGAAAAGCTGCTGAGCCCCCACAAAAACCTCAATTGGACTAAGAGGGAATCCTCGGCCTTTCCCCGGTGCCGGTAGTCTATCCAGATCCTTACGGGGGAGATGAACAGAAAAACTGCCCCGGCAAGTAGCAGCAAGATAAAACCATAGAACACTAGGCCTCACCACAAATTTAGTATTCCCCCGGGCGGACAGAAATACCAGACCAGAAAAAATAGAGGCCAAGAGGCCTCCTAGGTATTTTTCGGTTCCGGCAGCTCGGATAAATCGGCAATCCCAAAGTAGCGCAAGAATTCTTCAGTGGTGCCATACAGGATGGGGCGCCCCGTAGTTTCCCTTCGCCCCACCTCGGTGATGAGGTCATAGGCCAACAGGGTGTTCAGGGCCTTTTCAACCTTTACGCCCCGAATCTCTTCGATTTCCGGTCTGGTAATGGGCTGGCGGTAGGCGATGATTGCCAATGTCTCCAGAGTGGGAGCAGAAAGGCGCGCCGGCCGTGCTCCCTCCACCATGCGCTGGATGTACTCGTTGTAATCCTTGGCGGCCGCCAGTTGAACTTCGCTAGGGCGGCGGACCAACTGAATGCCCCTGCCTTCGAGCCTCTCTTCCAGTTGATCCAACCAGGTGCAGAGTTCCAATTCGGTGGTCTCCATGATGGTACACAGCCTCTCCAGGCTGATTGCGTCGCCGCTGACGAAGAGCACTGCTTCCAGCGCGGCCACTTCCCTATCATTCATCGCCATCATCCCCTTTAATAGCTTCTACTCGAATGGGGGCAAAGGCCGACTCCTGCTTGACGGCAACCTCACCCAGTCGGACCAGCTCCAACACGGCCAAAAAAACTGCAATGATTCCCGACAGACCCAGACCTTCCGTCAACTCTGCAAAGCAAGCGGGTCCTCGCCGCAGGCGCCGGCGCAATTCCACCACCTTTTCGGCCACCGGGACTGCCCGCTCCGGCAACTCCCGCACTTCCACCCTGGCCTTGGCCAAAGCCCGGGTAAAGGCGGAAAACAGGTTGTCCAAGGACATGGGCGCCAAAAAGCGGGATTCTGCAGTGGTGTCCAGGGAAGGGGAGCGGACGTAAAGGTGGTTCTCAACGCCGCCCATGGCATCCAGCTGGGCGGCCAGGTCCTTAAAGCGCTTGTATTCCACCAGGCGCATAATTAGTTCCTGCCGGGGATCGGGCTCCTGGGCCAATTGAAGCCGCTCGACCCTGGGCAGCAGAGAACGGGACTTTAGTTCCAGCAAGTATGCCGCCATATAGATAAAATCGCTGGCCAGTTCCGGGTCGAAATCAATTGACTGCAGGCTCTCCAGGTAGTCCCGGGTAATGTCGGCAATGGCGATGTCGTGAATATTCAGCTTATCCCGCTCGACGAGATAGATCAACAGGTCGAAGGGCCCTTCAAAGGCGGGAAGGCGGACCTGAACTGATGGCCGGGCCGCCGCCTGGGTCAACTCTTGAGATTTCATATGCTACCCCCTGAAAAAAGGCAAAACCGCCAGCTCGCTGACAAACCGGATTGCAAGCTCCAAGATATCGGCGATGGGAATTAGAAACACCCTATGCAGGCCGGTAAGGAGCAGGAGCATAAGGATCAGAAAGCCGTACTGCTCAATTTGGTACAAGAACTCAGTGTACCTGGGCGGCAGGATGTTGAAGAGAATCTTGGATCCGTCCAGGGGCGGGACGGGCAGCAAATTAAAAATGCCCAGGTAAATGTTGAACATCAGCAAGTATTCGAAGAAGAGCCAGATATGGCCGGCAAATGCATTTCCCCTATACATAAAGAGCAGGCTGAAAGCACTGCCCAGGCCCGCCACCAGGGCCAGGACGAAATTGGTGACTGGACCGGCCAGGGCCACCTGCAGCATTCCCCGCCGCCGGTTGCCCTTAAAGTATAAGGGATTTACCGGTACAGGCTTAGCCCAGCCAAACCGAACGATGACCAGCATCAGCAGCCCAACCGGATCCACGTGCTTGAGGGGATTTAAAGTAAGCCGCCCGTGATACTCGGGGGTCGGATCCCCCAGCATGCTGGCCACCTTGGCGTGGGCATATTCGTGAAAGCTCATGGCAATGACCAGGGCCGGTAGCCAGTAAATGGCATGGCGCATAAAAGAACTCAGTTCAGCTAACACCGGTGTTTCCCCCTTTTAACAGGCTGGCGGCCAGGGCCAATTCTTGTTCCCGGGTAGCGACCTCGCCGTCGAGGCGGGCCATCCGCACTTCCCTCAATATCCGCCCCACTTCCGGGCCTGGCTGGACGCCCATGGACAACAGGTCGTGACCGTCGATGCTGATTTCGACAACAGCCAGCCTTTCCAAGTACAGCATGATCCGAGAGCGCAGAGCCGCCTCCCCGGAGTTTACTGCCAGCAGGGCCAGCAGAGCTGCCACCGGCAGGGGGCGCAGGAGATTGTAGATCTCGCTGGGAGGTAAATCCCGCTTTAGTTCTTGGCTCACTGGCTCGATTTCTTGGGATATCATTTGAATCGTCTTCTCTTCTTTAGGCGTCAAGCCCAGGCGCTGGGCTGCCGCAGCCCGCTGGACCTGGGGGATGCTGTTCAGGAGCAGGAAAGGATAGACCAGCCAGCTTTCAGTTTCAGCCAGGTTTTGCTCCCTGGCCCATTGCACTACCCGGGCAGCCGCCAGCAATTGGGCGTCCAATTCCGGCGGCCATTCCCCACTCCCCAAAATGGATTTCATCACCCCTAAATCCCTGGCCATGGTCAAGAGGGCAGGGACATTGCTCTCATGGAAGATTATTCGAAACTCCCTGCCCAGGCGGGCCGCAGGGGTCTTGGCCAGCATATTGTCCTGGATGGCGGTCTCCATAAAGCCCCGGGTCTCTTCCTCCAGCTTAAAGCCATAGCGGCAGGCAAAGCGGATAGCCCGGAGAATTCTGGTTGGGTCTTCGACAAAACTCAGGTTGTACAAGACCCGAATCAGACCGGCCTGCAGGTCGTCATAGCCGCCGAAGAAATCCAGGAACTTGCCGAAGCTGCCGCTGTTCAGGGAAAAGGCCAGAGTGTTGATGGTGAAATCCCGGCGGTACAAATCATGCTTGATGGTGGCCTGCTCGACCTCGGGGGAAGCGGCGGGAAACTGGTAAAACTCCATCCTGGCGGTGGCAAAATCTATTTGAAAGCCATCGGAGAGGGTCAAAGTCGCAGTCCCGAACTCCGGGTGGACATTGAGCTTTCCCCCCAAGAGGGGGGGCAGCAGGTTGGCGAACTCCACGGCGTTTTCTTCTACAGCCAAATCCAGGTCATAATTGGACAAACCCAACACCAGGTCCCGGACAAACCCGCCCACGGCGTAGACCTTAAAGCCTTCCTTTGCCGCCTTCTGACCCAAGAGGAGCAGAAGACCCTGTATCCGCTTGGGCAGGCGGTCGTTGATGAGGTCCGTCAGATTATCCCGAAACGGCGCGATCCGGTAGTCGCCGGCGCTGAACAGGGGCTTATGCCAGCGGGGTGCGCTCTCTCCGTGGATCCTGCGCAGGACGTCGGTGCGGGTTATTATCCCAACCAGCTGGCCCTTTTCCAGCACCGGCACCCGGCCGATGTCGTTTTGAATGATCAGCCGGGTAACATCCTCGATGCTCATCTCGGGGTTAGCGGAAATGACATTCCGGGACATGTAGCCCCGGACGGGGGCATGGCCCAATTCATGGCGCATGGCCTTTTCAATGTCCCGGCGGGAGACAATGCCCACCACTACTTGATTGCCGTCGATGACGGGCATGCCGGTATGTCCATACCTGAGGAGGAGGCGGTGGGCCTCGGCCACGGTGGTGTCTTCGGAAATGGTCTTTACAGGCGCAGACATCAGGTCCCTGGCTACAAGCCCCTTGGGCAGCCGCGCTTCCAGGAGAGCCTTGACCCGGTCCAGCATTTCAGGGGGAGTGACGTCTTTCTTGGTCAAAGTGACAGCGGCGGCGTGGCCCTTTACCCCCAAAGGTTCCAGTACTTCCAACATGTCCAGATCGGGACGCTGGCTGCGGGCAACCAGGTGCACCCTCTTTTCCATCTGGACGATGCTGATGGCCAGGTCACAGTCTTCCAGTTCGGCCAGGCGCTGGGTCAGCAAGCCCAATCCACCCACGAATTGCTCAAGAGTCGCAACGGTGATGAGAATGTTGCGCCCGTTTATCTTCAGGGTTATGGCGTCGCTGAGCAGGGCTTCAAATAACTCCTTCTGCTCGCCGCTTAAGGGGATGTTTATGTACTTGCTGACCTCGGCCAGGCTGGCGCCCTGCTCCAACAGCCAGGTTGCAGCCTTCAGATCCCGGACTGTGGTGCTCAGGCTGGTCAGACAGCGGGTGTCCTCATATATACCCAATAAAAACAAGGTGGCTTCAAAGGGAGAAATGGAGATATTGGCCTGCTGCAGACCTTCCACCAGGATGGTGGTAGCCGCCCCCAGACGCTGGCGAATGCCAGGGCCCGGCTGGTCAAAGGGCGGGTGATGATCGTAGACGATGACCTGTTCTGCCCTTTGGCAGAGCCAGGCCGCATCGCCCAGGCGCTGACAGTCCGGGGCATCAACTATGTAGAGCTTTGCTATCTTGGTCAGGGGCAACTGGTCGGTTCTGTACAGTCGCAGAGAATCCCTGTGCAAGGCGATAAATTGGCGCACGCCCGGACGCTGGCTGCCGACCAAGATCATTTTGGCGCCGGAATGCAGTTTTGAGCAAGCTACCATGGCAGCTAAAGCGTCAAAATCCGTGCCCATATGACTGACAATGACCTCCACAGCCTCACCCCCAAAATGGCTTAAGAGTTATTATATCACATTTTCTGGGCAATGGGTTGCCGCCCCCTTACCCCCCTGACAAATTTGTTCTATAATAAGTACATGCCTTACAATCTCAAACAGACAGGAGGATAATGATGCAGGATCTTCTGATTACCAACGCGCAGATTTGGACCCTGGCAGGAGAAGTCATAGACAATGGTTACCTCACAGCCAAAGACGGCAAGATAACTGAAGTCAAGCAGGGGCCCCCGCCCGCAGATCTTCAGGCGATCAATGTCTTTGATGCCCAGGGCCAGATCCTGATGCCCGGCTTGGTGGACTGCCACACCCATCTCATGGAGTACGCCACCAGCGAAGTCCACAAGACCCAGGGCCAGGCCCAGGCCATGGCCGGCGTGGCCAATTTGCTGCTGGCCCTTAAATCGGGGATTGTCGCCCTGGGTGAACATCACCTGGGCCATCCCGTCCTGGCCCAGCCCCTGGAAGTGTACCAGAGGATTGCCAGAGAGCTGCCCATGACGGTGGAACTGGCCTTCGGCAGTTGTTGGCTGGGCTTTGAACCGGCGGTGCTGACGGCGGCCACCCGACCGGGACAGGCCTTCACCGAGGACATCCTCACCGATGAAGACTACAATACTATGGCTGCTGCGTCAGACTTTGCAGGGGAAAACTTCTTCCTCAACTACACCTGTGCCAACGCTCCCCTGTCCGCAGTCCCCCACGCAGGAGAGACTACCATAAGTTCGGACAAGCTCAAGCATATCGTGGACATCTTCCATAGCCAGGGCAAAAAAATCGGCGCCCACATCGAAGGCGATGAGAGCGCCCGCATGTTTATAGAAGCCGGCGGCGATGTCATCCACCACGGTCATGGAATCAGCCCGGAAATTGGCGCCCTTATGGCAGAAAACCAGGTTCATTTAGTGGTAACCCCTCTGGCAGGCACCAGCAAGCGCCCCACCTCTCCCCAGGAGGCCTACGGCTTCTACAAGCAAGGAGTGTTCATGGCCCTGGCCAGCGACTCGTACATCCCTCCCCACCCCGAAGCGGATTGGATCGACCTGCCCAAGGACCACCTGGCCGGTCCCGCCGACTTCCTGACCATCTGCCAGCCCGTAATGCAAGTACTTCCTGGAGCAAGGGGTGACCAAAGAAGAGGCGTTAAAGCTCATCACCGTCAATGGCCGCAAAATCCTTCGTCCCCAGGAGCCCGACGCCACCCTCACCACCGGCCGCCCCGCCGACATGATCCTTTCTAAAGCATTGCCGGGGATAGAGACCACCTCCCCCGAGGACATTTCCCTGGTCATCACCCGGGGCCAGGTCCAGGTAAACAGACTATAGGGTGCTGATTGCCATCCCTCCGGCCAGGGCAAGCAGGAAGCTGAGCAGCGTTCCCACCAAGTAGTATTCGGCAAACTGCTTTTTGGAGAGTTCACTGAAGCGGGCGATGGACTTGGCGGCGAAGACGACGCCGATGGCCGAGATATTCCCCGTCGCCGCCAGGATGAGGATGAGGGTGCGCTCCAGAATTCCTATGTATTTTCCCGCCGCCACTCCCTTTTCCTGGCCGTCGACGGCATATCCGGGGAAGACCTGGTCCAGGGCAATGCGTATCAGCACCGCACCGCCAAAGGCCACCAGGATATAGATGGAGATCCCGGCCACAACCCTCTCCGCCCCGGGAAACCGGCCCAGGGGGGCAAGCACCTTGGTGTAGAATCCAGCCACAGCCGTGTCCACCGGCCTGTCCAGCAGGCGCCAAATCCAAAGCAAGCTCAATATGTGCAGGAGCTGATCGATGATCAGCCCCGGCACCCCGGGCCGCGCCTCCCTCTTTCTCACTTTGGAACAGAGGGCGCGGCCCTTGTTTTTCAGCCAGTCCAAGGCCAAGTGCACCGCGGTCACCAGCGCCGCCGCCAAGAGGGCGCCCCGCCAGCCGTAAAAGTGAATGGCCAGCAAAGTGCAGGCAAACACTGCCGCACCGTGCCAGAAATAACCCCGCCATTTGTTTTGGCACTTGGCGGAACTGACGGCAGCGGTTTGCAGGATAAAGTCCGCCACCCCATGGGCCAATAAAAGCAGCCAAAAGAAGAGCATGCTCTCCCTCCTCACCTAATATTGGGTGAAATTCAGTTTCTCACCCCAATTGGGGTGCAGGAGCAGGTTCTCCAGTTGGGACAAGCCCAGCTCGGCCTGGCGGACCTGGTTCCAATGGGCAGCCTTGCACCGTTTCTGCACATTCTGGGCGGCCACCCCCAAGACCTTTGCAGCAGCGGCAAAGGTCCCCGCCTGTTCATAGGTCATCACTGCTTCCCACTGCCCGGGGGTCCAGCGGTTGGTTATTGTGTCCAGGAGGAGCCAGGCAGTATTGATCAGCGTATCCAGCCCCTCTTCCCCGGTGACAACCCGGGTCGCCGGCTCCTTGCCGGCGGCAATGCTCTCCAGGGCCTGGCGGGCCCGGAAGAAGGCAGGGCCGTTCATTTTCCAGGGGTCGGCCCCAAGTCTGCCTTCATGGTACCCTATCCCGATGCCGATTCGCAGTTTATGGGGCTTACATAGCCAGCGCAGGCTGCGCACCAATTGGGGCGCCGACAGCCACCCCGCCATGACCCCCTGCACTTCATCTCCCCGGGAAATTGTAAAGGGAATCAGCAGATTGGGACGGACCAGCCCGCTGCAGGCTGTCGAGCCAGGGCATCCTGATTGAGCCCGGCCTTACGGGAGCCGATGATGTCGGCGGTTATTACGGTTATCTTCTGCATAAACATCACCCCTAACAGGGTTAACCTTTCCAATTAACCCTCCTAGGGGTGATATTCTCTATTTAGGGGCAAATCCCTGCCGCCAACTGTGACAATTTGCAGGTACCGCCGGGCTGAAACGGAGGCCTCGGTGGCGCGCTGCTGGCAGCTTGCGACAATCTGAAGCGTCCCCGGTGTCACGGTTAACCGGTGCGGGAGTCGGCGAGGGCCGACCACTTGCCGCAGCGGTCTCCCCAGCGGGCCACCACGGCATCTTCGCAGGCCAGTTCCACAATCTCGCAATTGTTGGCGCAGTCAGGGCAGCAGAAACTGCGGCTGCTGTGGTCCTTTTCGCTGACAGCCAGCCCCAGGAAAGCCGTTGACTTATCCTTGACCTGGGCCCGGGCCAGGAGAGCGGCTCCCAGGGCGCCCATGACTCCGTGATGTTGGGGCACCACCACCTCAAGACCCAAGGCCTTTTCAAAGGCCCTTTTTATTCCTGCATTGGCCGCCACCCCGCCCTGAAAGACCACGGGTGCCTGCAGGTTCTTGCCCTTGGCCAGGTTGTTGAGGTAGTTGCGAACCAGGGCGTCGCAGAGGCCGGCGATGATGTCCTGCAGGCTGTTGCCCAGCTGCTGCTTGTGGATCATGTCGGATTCGGCAAAGACCGAACAGCGCCCGGCAATGCGCACGGGGTTTTGGGATTCCAGGGCCAGCTGGCCAAATTCCTCGATGGGGATTCCCAACCGGGCGGCTTGCTGATCCAGGAAGGAGCCGGTACCCGCCGCACACACGCTGTTCATGGCAAAGTCCACCACCACGCCGTGGCGGAGGATTATGAGCTTGGAATCCTGCCCCCCTATTTCCAGCACGGTGTTGACCCCGGGACAGGCGTGGCCGGCGGCCACGGCGTGGGCTGTAATCTCATTCTTGACCACATCGGCCCCCACCAGCACGGCGGCCAGGTTGCGGCCGCTGCCGGTGGCCCCCACACCGGCAATTCTCTGCCCGAGGGACAGGAAATCACCCAGTTCTCTGAGACCCGATTTTACCGTCTTGATGGGCTGACCCCGGGTCCGGAGATAGGAACTGTAGACCAAATTTCCGCCCTGGTCCAGGAGGGCGAAATTGGTGCTGACAGAGCCAACGTCCAGCCCGAGATACAGTTTTTCAGCCATGGGGAGACAACACCTTCCTTCCCGAGGGGGCGAGAATGTCCACAAAGGCCTCCAGCCGGGTCTGGAAACCCGCCTCCCCTGAATGTTCATCCATGGAAAAGCAGACCAGGGGCAGGCGGTGCTGGGCGGCGATCTTGTGCATTATGCCCCGGGCCACGATCTCCGGGGTGCAGGTAAAGGGGTAAACGTGGATGACCCCATCCATTCCCTCTTGGGCCGCCTTGAGGGTTTCCCCCACCGAATGCTGGCCGTGGCCGCCGACAAAGCAGCTGAGATAGGGCCTGGCGATTTTTTCGGCGCTTTCCCGACGGCGCAAACGCAGGAAATCCAGGAAGATGTTGACCTTCAGCCATTCGGAAATCCAGACGTGGCGGACCACCTCGACTCCCAAATGGCCCAACCGCTCCTCAATATGCAGGTTGGCCGCGGGTTCCGCCAGCAAGTAGACCTCTCCTACCAGGGCCACCTTGGGGGGATGCAGGTCCGACTGGGGCAGGCTGTGCATCTCCGCCAGACCGGCCCGGGTGACCTTGCGCACCTGGGCGAAGCTGGCTGCCTCATCGATGTCCCGGAGGCTGCGCCGGTAGATTTCGCCAAAGCGGGCCCGATCCCGGACCCGAGGCCGCAGCTTCAGGCCGGCCCGGTGAATTTCGTCGCAGGCCTGGAGTTTGACCAGGGCCAGGTAGATAGCCCTGGCCAGGGTCCACCAGGAATTATCGCCCTTTAGAACCCTGGCCGCCGCCAGCACCTCCCGGGCATGGCCCAGGGGCGGCTCGATGACCACCATGGTGAATTCATAGCCCAGGGACTTGAGGATATCCCGCTGGACCTGGGCATAGTAGCCGAAGCGGCAGGGGCCGATGCCTCCACCCATTACCAAGGTGTCGGCGCCCAGCTCCAGGGCCTCGATGAAATTGCCCAAGCCCAGCTTGAGGGGATAGCAGGCAAATTCCGGCCCATGACGGGCGCCCAGGCTGATGGTCTTGCGGGTGATGGGCGGGGGAACTATGACCTCATGGCCCAGCTCGGCAAAGAGGGCCCGGAGGGGTATGGAGCAGTATCCCAGATGGGGGAAGGCGATCTTCAGGAGACATCCCTCCAGTTCAACATATCCACGAAGGCTTCCACCCGGGTGGCCAGGCCGGTTCCCGAGGAATGCTCATCCAGGATAATGGCCATCAGGGGGATGTCGGAGCGGGCAAAGCGCCGCTGGATGATCTCGGTGACCAGGGAATCGGGACCGCAGCCAAAGGAGGCCACCAGGATGACGCCGTCCACCGCCTTGCTCTGCATGCAGTAGAAGGCGGCCCCCACCACATCCCGGCCATAGGACCAAAACAAGTCTTTGCTGAGCCCCTTGGCCCCCTCATTGATTTGCTCCCTGCTGAAGTTCTCCACCGTCACCGGCGTCACCCCCAAGTGGCTGAGCTGTTTGAGGAGGCCGAAGTTGACGTACTCGTCAAAGATATTATAGGAATGGCCCAGAACGGCGACCCGCTTGCCCAGGCTGGGCAAAGCCAGGGCGCCGGCCAGCTGGCGTTGATACTCCACCTGAACCCGGGCGGCCCTGCCCAGGGCACGCCAAAAATGCCAGGGGTTCCTGATCAGCGTCCCCCCGCTCCTGAGCCCCTCCCGCCACAGCCTGAGCTTGCCCCAGCTCAAATTGACGGTGGGGCTGACGACGGGAACGCTGCCAAATTTGCTCCTGACCATATCGGGCAGGCCCAGGAACTTGGGACAGATATAGCGCTTCCTTTCCAGGCTGACCACCCGGGGAATAAAGAGAGCGTCGATATTCTGCTCCAGCAGACACTGGATGTGGCCCATCATGACCTTGACGGGCAGGCATACTTCATCCTCGCACAGGGCCAGCCCCTTCTCCAACTTCAGCTTATTTGTCGCAGAACTGACCAGGACCTCTGCCCCATTTACGGTCAGTAATTTTTCCAGCGCCGGGCGAAAATTATAGTACAACAGGGCCCGGGGCAAGCCGATACGCATAACACTCCTCCTCTAAAGCCTATCTTCATCCCTGGGTTTTACGATGCTGGGCCGGGACTTGCTGACGGGAACCGGCTTGCGCAGGATTAATGCCAGCAGGCCCTGGGCGTTAAAGGGAATCAAGGGCCACAGGTAGGGGACCCCGAAGGATTTGGTGGAGGCCGCCCAGATGATGAGCAGGAGCAGACCGCCTATGACCCCTGGCACCTGGAAAAGGGCGGCCAGAGCCAAGAGTCCCAAGCGGAAGAGCTTAAAGCTCTGGTTCAGCTCCATACTGGGGGTGGCAAAACTGCCAATGGCCGCGGCGGACATGTACAGAATTACCTCGGGGACCAAGAGCCCCACACTCATGGCCACGTCGCCGATGAGGAAGGCGGCGATGATCCCCAGGGCTGTGGCCAGGGGGGAAGGCGTGTGGATCGTCGCCATGCGAATCATGTCGATGCCGATTTCAGCCAAGAAGAATTGTATGTACAGGGGCACGGGGCCCACTTTTTCGGTCCCAATAAAGGACAGGAACCGGGGCAGGAGCTCCGGCTGGTAGGCCAGGGCCAGCCACAGGGGCGTTGCCAGCAGGGACATGGCGATGGCCAGGGTCCTGACCCAGCGGATATAGGTGCCCACCAGGGGACTCTGTCGGTATTCCTCGGCATGCTGCATATGGTGAAAGATGGTGGCCGGAGTGATCATGACGCTGGGGGAGGTATCGACGATGACAATGACATGCCCCTCTAAGATGTGGACGGCGGCCACATCGGGACGCTCGGTATAGCGGACCAGGGGAAAGGGAGCAAAACCCGTCCTGGCAATGAACTCCTCCAGGGATTTTTCTGCCATGGGCAGTCCATCCACATCTATCTTGTCAATCCGCCCCCGAATCGATTCCACCAACTCGGGATGGGCCACATCTTTGAGGTAGACCACGCAGACATCGGATTTGGACCGCCGCCCCACCGTCAGGTACTCGATGCGCAAGCGGGGGTCCCGGACCCGGCGCCGAATCAGGGCAGTGTTAAAGATCAGGGTTTCCACAAAGCCGTCCCGGGAGCCCCGGGTCACCCGCTCCACATCGGGCTCCTCCGGCGAGCGGGCCGGGTATTCCCGGGCGTCGATTTCGATGGCGGTGGTCTCGCCATCGATGAAGAGCACCAGGGCGCCGGAAAGGATCTTAATCTCGGCCTCGTCCAGGGAGTTTATTTCTCCCGTCTCGATATAGGGGAGGTGGTGCTGGATCAGCTTCTCATAGCCCTTAACGGCAATTTGTTCCCGCTGGACCCGGAACAGGGACTGCATTATCCAGACCAGGACATCGTCCTTGGCAAAGCCGTCAATAAAGAAGAGGGCAACCGCCTTGCCCCCCACCTTAAACTCCCTGACCAGAACGTCAAAGCTCTCGCCTATCCCCAGGTGCTGTTTGAGAAAGTCTACATTCTCTGCCAACTTGGCCGAAACCGGCCGTGTTTCCTTCATCTTCTCTCCACCCGTTACAGGATCTTAATGATGCTGAACACTGCGGTGAGCAGGGCGTATTTGGCAAAGGTTCCCTCCATGGGGTTTTCCAGGGGACTCCAGGGCAGGATTTGCCGGAGCCAGCCCTTCTCTCCCATGGGACGCCGCTTTTTTAGCCGGGCAATTGAATAGCAGGCAAAGGGGCCCGCCAGGCCAATGAGCAGGGTGACCAGGCGGCCGTTGCCCAAATCCACCTGGGTAAAGACCCCGCCCATGGTATAAACCGCCAGATCCACCCGCAGGACAATAATGGTTAAGAGGGTGGCCAGCAAGGACACCCCGGCGGCGGCCAGACTCCACCGCCATTGGCGGGGGCCCAGTAAAAACAGGGATAAGAGGATTCCGAGAAAATCCAAGCGCAACATCGGGCAACTATCCCTTCGGGTTAAAGAGCAGGGCGAAGAAAAAGGCGAAGATTATCGAGGCGGTGATGCCGGTACTGGTCAACTCAAAAACTCCGGTGAGGATGCCTATGGGACCGGACCGGGCCGCCTCGGCCATGGCCCCCTTGGCCAGAGCATTGCCGAAGCTGGAAATGGGAATGGTGGCCCCGGCCCCTGCGAATTTTATCAGTGGGTCATAGAGGCCGAGCCCGCCCAGGATTCCCCCTGCCACCACAAAGAGCACCAGGACGTGGGCAGGCGTCAGGGGCGTCAGGTCAAACAATAATTGGCCAATCAGGCAGATCAGGCCGCCCACCAAAAAAGCTGTCAGGTAAGAACCCATTTTACATTCCTCCTCAGGAAAACTCGATGGATACGGCATGGGCAATGGTGGGGATGCTGTCCCCCTGTTGATAGGACGTGGGGCTGTGGAGGGCGCCGGTGGCAACCACCAGGACCCGCTGGTAATTCTGGTTAAACAGCAGCCCCAGGGTGACGATGGCAACACAGGCGCAACCGCTGGCGCCGGCGTTTTCCATCTGCTCCTTGCTGTAGATGAGCTCGCCGCAATCCCGGTAATTGCTGCTGAGGTCGAGCCCCTCCCGCTGGCCCAGTTCTACCAGGATTTCCCGACCAACCTTGCCCAAATCGCCGGTGACGATCAGGTCGTAATCGCCGGGCTTGCGCCCTGTATCCTCCATATGGGTGATGAGGGTATCCGCCGCAGCCGGCGCCATGGCCGATCCCATATTGAAGGGGTCCTTTATCCCCAGGTCCATGACCTTGCCCACCGTGGCCAGCTCCAGCCTCGGCCCGGAACCCTGGGCTGCCAAGACCGTGGCCGCGGCGCCGGTGACCGTGTGCTGAGCCCAGGGTGGCAACTGGGCGCCGTACTCGGTGGGGTACCGATATTGGCGCTCGGCGGTGCAGTTATGGCTGGAGGTTGCCGAAACGACATTCTGGGCGGCGCCACTGTCGACCAGGAGTCCGGCGGCAAATAAGCCCTCACAAAAGCTGGAACAGGCCCCGAAGATTCCCAGGTAAGGGGCGCCCACCTTGAGGGCGGTAAAGCCCGAAGTGATTATCTGATTGAGCAAGTCCCCGGCCACAAAGACGTCCACCTGCTCCTTGGAGAGACTGCACTTTTCCAGGGCAATCTCCACTGCGGTCTTCATCATCAGCTGTTCGGCCTTTTCAAAGCTGGCCTGGTTCATAACTAGGTCAGGGAAGACCTTGTCCAAGTAAGAACCCACCGGACCCTGGGCCTCCTTGGGCCCCGCCACCGTTGCATGTCCTATCAGCACTGGCTTTGTCTGAAAGGCAAAGGTCTGTCTCCCCAACTTGGTCGTCATAACTAACCCCCTAGATTAAGGCTGATATCAGTCCCACCACGAAAGCTGTGACAACGCCGAAGACGATTACCGACCCCGCCATGATAAACATCTTGCTGCCCACGCCCAAGACAAAACCTTCCCGTTTGAACTCCAGGGCGGCGCTGACCACTGAATTTGCAAAGCCGGTTACCGGTATTGCAGAACCTGCGCCGGCGTGGCGGGCTATCCTGTCAAACACCCCGATGGCAGTGAGGAAGCCGCCGATAAAGATCATGGTAGCGGCGGTAGGATCTCCGGCCTTTTCCGGGGGAAAGTTAAAATACTTGATGTAGATGTTTTGCAAGAACTGACCCAGGGTGCAGATTCCCCCCCCTGTCAAGAAGGCCAGGCTCAGGTTCTTGGCCAGATTGGGCTTGGGCTTTTTTTGATTGGCCAGGTCTTGATAGGCCTTGGAATCTTTGAGCAAATCCTTCACCATTCTCACCTCTGAGCTAGTTTGAGCCCAAAAGGCGCAAATATACAACCGGCAGTCACAGACCTTGGCATAGCCAAGGTCTGTTCCCTACTTGACTTCAAAGGCGGCCTTTACATTGGCCTTCCAGCCGACAATCTTGCCGTTTTCCACCTTGGCTGTCATGTTGACAAGTTCGACGCCGTTGATGCCGTCCACAGTCTTGGCTGCCCGCTGAACGGCATCCTCCACGGCAGCCTGCCAACCCGAGTTGGATTCCCCCACCAATTCTATTACCTTATAGACAGTCATCTATGCCCACCTCCTTCTGTACTCTACCCTTATATTTTCCCTGAGCACTGCGGTTTAAACCAAAAAAATAGTCAGCCCCCCGGCTCACGCCATGGCTGACTTTAGCTTTTCCAATACTCCTCTTTCAATCCGGGATACATGGCCCTGGGAAATCCCCAGCGCCTTGGCCACCTCTGCCTGGGACATGTCACGGAAGAAGCGCAGGGTTATCACTTGACGCTCCCGCTGTTCCAGGCGGCCAATCATCTCCTTGAGGACGACCCGGATGTCGTCCATGGTCTCGGTGGCATTGACCTCGGTCAAGTCGGCGGGGGCAGCAACTGCCGTCTCGGCCGCGGCCACCTCTTCGACACCCAGGTTGAGGGCTGCGGCAACCTCGCTGATGGAGGGCTCCCGGCCATATTCCTGCTCCAACTGGCGCCGGCATCTCTTGACCAGGGCAGAGGTGCGCAACACATCCCTGCTGATTTTCACATAATTATTATCCCGCAGGTACATGCGGATTTCTCCCATGATTCTGGGCACAGCATAGGTAGAAAAGCTGGTATCCCTGGCCAGGTCAAAATCGCTGATGGCCTTCAGGAGGCCGATGCAGCCAACTTGAAACAGGTCCTCCATTTCCCCGACAAAGCGCGCGGCAATCTTTTTGACCAGGAGCAGGTTGTGGCGGACCAGCAATTCCCGCGCCTCCTGGTCGCCGGCTTGGGCCCTGGCCAGCAAGGCCCTGGCTTCATGATGTTCCAGGGGAGGGAGGGCCTCCTTAATTCTCTCCATATCCTCCCGGCTCCCCGGCTGAAAATATTTTGGTCATGGTCACCACCGTTCCCTGACCCGGCCGGCTGTCCACCGAGACGCTGTCCATAAATTCTTCCATGACGGTAAAACCCATTCCCGAGCGTTCCAAATCGGGCCGTGTGGTAAACAGGGGCTCCCGGGCCTGGTCCAGGTCGGCTATTCCCACGCCATTGTCCTTGACGATGACCTCCAGGCTATTATCGGGGCCGAGACTGCAGGTGATGGTGACTTCGCCTCCGCCTTCCCCATAGCCGTGAATAATGGCATTGGTGACGGCTTCGGATACGGCGGTCTTTACTTCGTTTATCTCTTCCAGAGTCGGGTCCAACTGGGCGGCAAAGGCTGCCACCACAACCCGGGCAAAAGATTCATTGCGGGAGTTGGCAGGAAAAGTGATGGTAAAATAGTTCCTGACTTCCATCCCTAAGCCCCCAGTTCCTTGAGGCAAGAATCCAGACTGCTGTGGACAGGTACCAGCTTGTTGAGGCCGGTGAGGCGGAAGAGCTTTTCCACCACCGGCTGCAAGCCGTAGGCCAACATCCGGCCCTGCCATTTGCTCAATTCCTTGTACCTACCCAGGATGACGCCCAGTCCGGAACTGTCCATAAAACTCAGACCCTCTAAGTTCAGGACTATGTGCCGGATTACACCCTTTTTAAATTCCGCTTCAATCTCCGCCTTAAGATCGGCTGCGGAGTGATGGTCCAGCTCTCCGATTACTTCTAAAATCAGGATGCTGCCGGAGAACTTTTTGCCAACCTTCATGTACATCCCCTCCCGCTGTAAAAGTTCGCCGGATTTGTGGCAATTCCTGCCTGGATTCTGACTATTTTAGCGTTGCCAGGAAATTGACCACCATTCTCCCCAGCAATTGGAACCAATTTGCCCTAGGCACCTCGCAGCCGGCCAGGAGGTCGATGCTGTCCACCACTTCGTCTCCCACCAGGATATCCAGGGTCCCCACCACAGCCCCCGCCTCCAGGGGCGCCTTGACATGTTCCGGTAACCTGAGCACCGGCTGAACAGGGCGGTTATCGCTCTTTTCCAAGAGCACCGCGACATCCCGGGCGGGGATTACTTCCACCCTTGAGGATTGTCCCTTGTCCACCAAGACGGTGGCCAACACGTCGGATGCTCTGTACAGCAGCTCGCTGCGCCAGTGGGCAAATCCGTAGTTCAGCAGGTTGACGGCGTCTTGGGTGCGGATTTCGTAAGTGGGGGTTTTCAGCACCACCGCAATCATCCTCGTCCCGTCTCTGAGGGCGGTGGCGGCAAGGCAATAGCCGGCCTCTTCGGTCCACCCGGTCTTTAACCCGTCACCGCCAGGATAATTGCGGATGAACTTGAGATTTTTATTGGCGATATAGACCCTGCCCATGAACTGGGTGTCCCAGGGGATGGTGGTGTAGCTGGTAATCTCGGGGTGTTTCAGCAGCTCTCTGGACATCAGGGCGATATCATAGGCTGTCGTCATGTTATCGGTCCCGCCCTCTCCCGGCAGGCCGGTGGGGTTGATAAAGTGGGTGTTTTCCATGCCCAGTTCCCGGGCACGACGGTTCATCATCTCCACAAAACCCTCCACCGAGCCGCCCAAATGTTCGGCCACCACCACGGCGGCGTCGTTGGCTGATTCCACCGCCATGCCAATCATGGCCTGTTCCACGCTGATTTCATCGCCGACTTCCAGGAAAATCTTTGTCCCGCCCATTTCCTTGGCCCTGGTGCTGGTAATCATCATCGTGTCCAGAGACAATTCTCCCCGCTCCAAGGCCTCCATGACCAGGAGCATGGTCATGATCTTTGTCAGGCTGGCGGGAGGCCTTTGGGTATGCATGTCCTTTTCAAAGAGAATTTTCCCGGTCACGGCGTCCATGAGAACGGCGCTTTCCGCCTTCAGCTCTCCTTCATAGGGCGGGACCGAGGAATCATTCACCGGCGGCACCGTCACTTCGGTATCTTCCGGGTCGAGGATGGAATCGGCGGCCCAGGCCGGTCTGACACAAAAGAGCATTAGCATTAACACCATGGCAATAACAGTCAGTTTGTGCATCTCTTTCCCTCCTATTGTATCTTGCATTAGTGTTTCCCTGGCGGAGAGATAATAATACAATTTCAGGATAAATTACCCTGTTCAGGAAGAAAGACAAGGAGATGCCATTTCCATTGCCAAGGCTGACAATAATAAAGAGGGCCTAAGCCCCCAAACAACTATTTGATACTGCCAACACTGCCGCAAATCAAGGGCAGCGGCTCAACCTGTGACTGGCCAAACTCATAACAAGCCAGGACCGCACTTTTGGCAGCCTGCACCTTGGCGGGGTCATTGCCATGGATGATTGCCAGGGGCTGCCCCTTCTCCACCAAGGCGCCGGGCTTTGCCAACACTTCCAGGCCCACGGCCAGGTCAATCCTGTCCTCTTTCTTGGCCCGGCCGGCTCCCAGCATCATGGCGGCAGTGCCCAGGCCCAGGGTATCCACCCGGGTAATCCAGCCCGAGGCAGGCGCCGGGACTTCCTCTTGAATGGCGGCAGTGGGCAGGCGCTGAGGCTCATCGACCTGAGAGACATCGCCGCCCTGGGCGGCCACCATTTCCTTTAACTTGTCCAGAGCCCTGCCGGTGGCCAAAAAGCTCTCCAGCCGCTGCCGGGCAGCGGCCAGCTCTCCCTCTGCTCCAGCCAAGACCAGCATCCTGCTGCCCAATTCCAGGCACAGCTCCCGGAGGTCCCCGGGTCCCTCTCCCCGCAGCACCTGAATTGCTTCCTTTACTTCCAAGGCGTTGCCCACCGCCCGGCCCAGGGGTCTGTCCATGGCGGTAAGCACTGCCAGGGTACGGCGTCCCAGGCTTTCGCCGATGTCCACCATGGTCCGGGCGAGTTCCCGGGCTTCTTCCATGGTCTGCATAAAGGCGCCATTGCCGACCTTGACGTCCAGAACCAGGGCATCGGCGCCGGCGGCAATCTTCTTGCTCATTATCGAGCTGGCAATCAGGGGGATGCTGTCCACGGTGGCGGTGGCATCTCTGAGGGAATAGAGGAGGCCGTCGGCGGGAGCGATCTCCGCCGTCTGGCCGATGACGGCCAGCTTGATCTCATTGACATTGTCGATGAACCGGGATTTATCCAGTTCCACCTGAAAGCCGGAAAAGGATTCCAATTTGTCCAGGGTGCCCCCGGTGTGGCCCAGGCCCCGTCCGGACATCTTGGCCACCGGCACCCCGGCCGCCGCCACCAGCGGTCCCAGAATCAGGGTGGTGGTGTCACCCACTCCGCCGGTGCTGTGCTTATCCACCTTCACCCCGTGGATGGAAGAGAGGTCCACCCTTTCGCCGGAATCAACCATGGCCTGGGTCAGCCAGGCCACTTCCTGGGGATTCATGCCCCGGAAGTAAACGGCCATGGCCCAGGCGGCCATCTGGTAATCGGCAATTTCCCCCTGGACATAGCCAGAGATCAGGAATTGGATTTCCTCACCAGTCAGGCTGCCGCCGTTGCGCTTCTTGAGGATAATATCATAGGCCCGCACTAGAGCTCGACCTGCCTCAGCCAGCCCCGCACCAAAGCGATGAACTTGGGCTTGGTCTCGTTGGCAATCTTGACGACCTGGGCGTGGGTCAAGGGTTCCAGTTCATCGGGCAGAGACATGTCGGTGATGCAGGAAATCCCCAGCACCCGCATCCCCAAATAATTGGCTACGATGACCTCGGGAATGGTGGACATCCCTACGGTATCCGAACCCAGGGCAATCAGCATCCGCACCTCAGCAGGAGTGCTGTATGACGGCCCGCTGATGGCCATGTACACCCCCTGCTGCAACGGAATGCCCAATTCCTCTCCCACCTTGAGGGCCAGGGCCCGGTACTCTTCATCATAGGCCTGGGACATGTCGGGGAAGCGGGTGCCCAGTTCCTCATAATTCGGCCCAATCAGGGGGTTGGGCAGGATGTTGATATGGTCAGTAATCAGCATCAGGTCCCCTGCCTGGAATTTGGCATTGAGGCCGCCGCAGGCATTGGTTACCACCAGGCTCTTGCAGCCCAGGGCGTGGAGCACATAGAGGGGAAAGGTTACTTCTTGCATTGTGTAGCCCTCATAATAGTGAAAGCGTCCCTGCATGGCGGCCACCTTCTTGCCCTCCAGGTATCCCAGGACCAAGCGGCCGGCATGGCCGACAACGGTGGAAACGGGAAAATGGGGGATGGCAGCGTACTCGACCTGGATTGGGTCCTGGATGTCATCGGCCAGGTCGCCCAGGCCGGAACCCAGAATCAGGGCAATATCTGGAGAAAAGTCGGTAATCCCCCGGATAAAACCAACAGCTTCCTCGATCTTTTCAATCAGTTTCACGCCTCTTCCCTCCCAAATCTAGTGACAACTTCAGCAACCAGGGTCTTAAACCTGCGTTGAACCCGGTTGGTCACCTCAATTACCTCATGGTGGTCCAGCTTTTCTGCCCCCAGGCCGGCAGCCATATTGGTGATGCAGGAGATGCCCAGCACCTTGAGGCCGGCATGGGTAGCGACAATCACCTCGGGAACGGTGGACATGCCCACGGCATCGGCGCCCAGGCGCCGGAAGCTCTGGATTTCCGCCGGGGTCTCATAGCTGGGTCCCGACACAGCCAGGTACACCCCCTCCTGAAGGGGGATGGCCAGCTCCTCGGCTGTCTTCCGGGCCAGTTCCCGCAGCTCCGGAGTATAGGCCCGGGACATGTCGGGAAAGCGGGGGCCAAATCTTTCGGGATTTGGACCAATCAGGGGATTGGTCCCGGTAAAGTTGATGTGATCGGCGATGAGCATCAGATCCCCTACCTGAAATTGGGGGTTGAGGCCACCAGCGGCATTGGTCACCACCAGGGCTTCTGCGCCCAAGGCGGCCATGGTCCAAATGGGGAAGGCCAATTGCCGGGGACCTATGCCCTCGTAATAGTGAAATCTGCCCTGCATGGCCACCACCGGGACCCCGCCCAGTTTGCCAAAGACCAGGCGCCCGGCATGGCCGGCCACGGTGGAACGGGCAAAGCCGGGAATCTCGCCATATTCAGCCCTTACCGCCTCTGCCAGCTCACCGGCCAGGGCCCCCAGGCCCGAGCCCAGGATCAGGGCAACCTTTGGCCTGCCAAAGCCCTTCCCCTTCAGAAAATCTACAGCTTCATCCACCAGTCTATATGTATTATCCATTCATCTCACCTCATGCCAAAAACTTGTCCCCTGACATTGGTACCCGACCCCCAGCATGTCCGCCACGGAAGCGGCCACATCGGCAAAGGTCGCCCTGGTGCCCAGGTCTACCCCCTGCCGGATTCCCCGGCCATAGACCAGGAGGGGGACATACTCCCGGGTGTGATCGGTGCCGGGAAAGGTGGGATCACAGCCGTGGTCGGCAGTGATGATTAAAATGTCCTGGGGTTTCATGGCCTCAACTACCCTGCCAATCCCGGTATCGGCCTGTTCCAGGGCCCGGGCATAACCCTCCGCATCGTTGCGATGGCCAAAGAGCATGTCAAAGTCCACCAGATTGGCAAAGACCAGGTCGCCGTCTCCCCAGGCGGTGACCTCCACCAGGATATCGATGCCCTCCTGATTGTCCCTGGTCTTATAACTCTGGGCGATGCCCCGGCCGGAAAAGATATCTGCGATCTTGCCGATACTGATTACCCGCTTGCCAGCCTGGGCCAGGGCGTCCAACACCGTGGCACGCTCGGGTTCCAAGGCATAATCCCGGCGGTTGGGGGTGCGCTGGAAACTGCCCGGCTTGCCCACAAAGGGCCGGGCAATGACCCGGGCCACCTTATAATCGCCCATGAGCATTTCCCTGGCAATAGTGCAGATTCTATATAGCTCTTCCAGGGGAATTATCTCTTCGTGGGCGGCGATCTGAAAGACGCTGTCCGCTGATGTGTAGACAATGGGTTTGCCGGTGGCCATGTGCTCCTGCCCCAATTGGGCAATGATTTCGGTGCCCGAGGCTGCCACATTGCCCAAAATCCCCCGCCCAATCCGCCGGGAGAATTCCCGGATCAGCTCAGGAGGGAAACCCCGGGGGTAAGTGCGAAAGGGCTCAGAGACAATTACACCGGCCATTTCCCAGTGGCCGGTGATGGTATCCTTTCCGTCGGCTGCCTCAGCCATGCGCCCGTAATTGGCCAGGGGAGCGGAGCTGGCGGAGAGGCCGGCAACCTCAAGGATATTGGCCAGGCCCAGTTTCTCCAGCACAGGCAAGTTGAGCCCGCCGACAGCCCTGGCCACGTTGCCCAGGGTGTTGCTGCCGACATCGCCATACTTCTCGGCGTCAGGCAGAGCGCCGATGCCAACACTGTCTAAGACGACTAATAGTACCCGCATAGCAAACCTCCTAATCACCCTTGGCTCTGGGGTGCGACTGCTGATAGACATCGCGCAGATGGTTGGCCGTCACCTGGGTGTAAATCTGAGTGGTGGAAATGTCGGAATGGCCCAGCATCTCCTGGACAGCCCGGAGGTCGGCGCCGTTTTCCAGGAGGTGGGTGGCAAAGGAATGGCGCAGGGTGTGGGGGGTGATATCTCCTTCGATTCCTGCCTGGCACACATACTTCTTGAGGATTTTCCAGAACCCCTGACGGGTTAGACGGCGACCGTGGACATTGACAAAAACTGCCTTCTCCTCCGGGTCGCGGACCAGCGCCCCCCGCCCCTTGTTTAAATAGGTGCGGATACAGGCCACTGCAACCTGGCCCATGGGGATGATGCGCTCCTTGCTGCCCTTGCCGATGCAGCGCAAAAAGCCCATGTCCAGATTGACATCGGGCAAATCGAGATCCACCAATTCTGAAACCCTGATCCCGGTAGCATACAGCAGCTCCAACATAGCCTTGTCCCGCATCCCCCCGGCGTCATTTACCTTGGGTTGCTCCAGCAGCTTGGTGACCTGGGCAATGCTGAGGATATTGGGAAGGCGCTTGGGAATCTTAGGAGAATCCAGTTCGGTAGAGGGATTATGGCTGACCAAATTTTCCTGATTTAAGAAGCTGTAAAAGGAGCGGATGGCAGCAAGGTTGCGGGAAATGGTGGCCGCTGCCCGGCCCTTCTTATGTAAGTCCTCCATAAAAGCCATAATCCTCTGCCTGTCCACTTGCTCCAGGCCAAATACACCTTGGCGCTTCAAAAACCTGATAAACTTAGTCAGGTCACGTCGGTAACTGTCCAAGGTGTTTACAGCCAGTCCCCTTTCGACCCTGAGGTGAAGTAAGTACGTGTCCACCAGTTGTTCCATGCCGTTTCTCCTTTGCACCAGTAGGTTGTGTACTAATCAAATTACCATAATTCCGGCCCCGGGTCAAAAAAAACTGGCCTCATATGCCCGCGACAGCGGGGACGTTACGGATTGTCGCGCAGGGCCACCGCCTGTCCATCACATCCGCCCGGCGGTGAACTTCCCTCTTTCCCTGGGCACCCCACGGATAAGCCCATGGCCAATGGCCTTTAAGCAAAAAGAACTGCCCCCTATATCCCTAAGTTGGCATAGTATTGATAAAGAAATTCACACTCATTGACGTCCTCAGTCAGGTCCCGCGGCTCATGCTCTTCAAATTTCCAGCTGGTCCCCATGACCTTATCCAGAAAAGCGACCAGGGCAATTACGGCCCGGGGCTCCCCCAGCTTTTCGCTGAACACCGCCGTCATCTCGTCCATGAGGCTGACCGGATTCTCGCGCTTGGCAATCTCCAATTCATTGATGATGAACCGCCCTGCCTCCATGCAGGCCACACCCGCTTGCCCCTTGGGATCGATGGCCATCCACCTATCTCCGCCTTGGAGGATATTCCAGTGGTTGAGGTCGCCGTGGAGCAACACCCTTGGCCGGCCTGATTCTTCTAACTCCCGGATTTTTGCCCCCGCCAGCTCTGCCAAGCGGAACATCTTTTCGCCAGCAATATTCTGGTCCCTCAATTTGGCAAAGGTCCTCCGGGCCAGCTGGGACCAGGTCGGGAGCCCGGGATTGCCTGCCAGGGAAACAGGCAGCGCGGCAACCAGTTCCGCTGCCACCTCGATGCGCTTTCGGCTGCTGGCCACAGCGGTCAGGTCATGGCCAGGGCTTATTCGCTCCAGAAGCATGGCCCCCCTCTCCTGATCCTGCTCATGACAGCGGCAGATATTCCTGCCCTTATACAGATTTATAGAAAGCATCTCGGTGTTCAGTTCAAACTCTGGGATGCCAATTTTCAGGACCACCTGACCGTACCGAGGCGAGTCGGCGAAGCAAACATAGTTGTAAGACATCGCCGGGGATTCCCGGCAGTTACTCAGGTTCCATTTTGCAACACACTCCTCCGCCAGGGCGGGAAGTCTGCCCAGCCACTCCCTTCCCCGGGGACCAAAACAACGGACGACTTTCTTCCTCAAGATTTCGGGGATCTGCAGTTTATCCAGCCTCCTCCCCTTCTTTAATACCAATCTTAGGCCAAACCTGGAGAATTAACAAGGGAGAGGTTCAAGAGAGGAAAATAATACTGAGATGGAGAATTGATTGGCACCAAGGATGTCAGGAGGATGGCAATGGAGGAGAAGATGGTTCAGCTCATCGGGGAGGCGGTGGTCTCTTCGCCAATTATTAAAATCATGGTGGTGGACGCCGACATGAACATGGTCTGGTGCAACCAGGCCCATGCCGAAATGTTTGGCGAAGGTGCAGAGCTTATCGGCAAAAAATGTTACGAGACCCTGGGAGACAAGGAAAGGCACAAGGGTTGCCCCACCTGTATCGCCATGGATACCGGCAAACAGGTGCGAGGGCTCTATGATTTCGGAAAAGTGAACTCCCAAATCGTCACAATGCCCCTGGGTGAAGGCCTGGTTGCCAAGATTATGATGGATGTCCCCAAAATTGCCGACGGCAAACTGAAAATATTTGAGTAAAACCCTAAGGGGCGCCTGCTCAGGCGCCCCTTTACTTCTTAGGGCATTTGAAAGACTTCGATCTCCTCCCGGTTTTCCAGGAGCACTCCGTCAATATGCAGCAGCCACTGGACCTCTGGACCCACGGCGGAAAAGACCAATTCTATATTGTCTTCCCCGGCGCTGAAATCCTCCAGGGGCAACTCCGAACCCGTGGCAGGGTTCCGCAAGACAGCGCTCACCTTCCTTACTTGGGACTCTCCAGTCCAGGTAAGAGTAACCCGGGTGGACTCTGCCTGGGCAATTCCAGTCACGGAAAAGATTCCCTCCTCAGTCCCGGCTTTACTGCCAATTTGCAGAGGCAATCTCAGATCAGTGGCGAAAAACTCATTCTGCCCCTGGAAGTATACCGTCAGGTCGCGCTCCTGGGTGGGCGAAAAGCGGCTCACTCCCTTATGGCTAAAGCCCAGACCATGGGAGCCGTAAGAACCGCCCAGGGGAATAAGCTCGCCCCCTGGAGTTTTCACAGCCCAGTGGCACATCTGTCCGGCCCCTTGGGGCCCCTTGGTGGTATAAGCCAATACCGTTTGGCCCGGAGAGAAGATTATCTCCTCCAATGTAATTTGCAGCTCCCGGTAGGTAATAGTCTTATTGACCGGGACGGTCTCTATATACTTGCGGGGCACAGTCTGCACGGGAAAACTGATCTGCCAAACCGGTTCTCCGTATGCCCCAGCAGTAATCACAAGGGACTCCTTGCGGCCAAAGTCCAGTAGGCGGCGGCTCTCCACGCTGACCAGGCCGTAGATAACCCCCTCGCCCTCATCGATCTGCATGGTGCTGCTGCCTGTGCCTGCCCCCTTCAACCAGGGATGGAGGGACAGTTTTTCCCCCTGCCCTTTTGTCCAAGGGGCATAGGTTCCATCCCAAACCTGTCGGATTAAATCTTTATCTTCGCTGGTCAGGGTGAACATCACCGAGGTCTCGGTGGAATCGGCATAGGCGCCCAGGACGGTGAGGGTAATCCCATGCTTTTCCACTTTGCGGCCCAGCTCATTGACGAATCCGGCTTGGTACGCAATATCCAAACCGCTGCCCTGAATAAAATCAAGGTAGGCGTCGCCAATGATGGGCACCTGAGCAAATGCTCGTGCCAGAGCGGGCACTGTCAAGCTTGCACAAAGAAGGGCCAGGCAGGCAGCCGCAGCGATGATGGGGAGGAACCCCTTGCCCCGATGGCGCTTTTTCTCTGCGGCCAGGATTTCGCCGGCGCTTCTCCGGGGGCTTTTTCCTGACAGCTCTTTCTCCAGAATTATCTTTACCTGCTGTTGAGTCAGGGGAGGTCTAGCGTGCACAAAAATCGTCCTCCTTCATCTGGGCTTTTAGTTTGGCCATGCCTTGGTACAGTCTGGTTTTGGCCGTGCTCAGAGGCACGCCTGTCAGATTCGCGATCTCATGAAGGGGCAAATCCAACCAGAAGCGAAGCAGGATTGCCTCCCGCTGTTGCTCTGATAAGCAGTCCAAATAGCCGTGGACGGCCAAGGCCTCGGTTCTGTCCAGGTTTACCACCCCTTCGGGCAAGGCGGGATGAGGGACTGGAGTTCTCCCTCGCCTGCGCAGAATGGTCTTGGCTTCATTTAAGAGAATCCGGGTAATCCAGGTCTTGAAATGAGCTCCCCGCAACTGGCCGATATGCCGCCAGGCATTGAGAACGGTATTCTGCCAGGCGTCTTCGGCATCGTGGGCATTGCGGACAATACCCAAGGCCGTCTGGTATAACTGTCTTTCCAGGGGCTCCACCAGGGCCAAGAAAGCCTCTTGATCGCCTTTCTTAGCGGCGGCGAGCACGTTCAGTTCGTCCAACTCGTTCCCCCCTTGCACCTATTAGATGCCGGCAGCTCCCTAAAAAGTTTGGCTGCTTATTATAAGAGTAACAGTTTACGGTGCCCCCGCCCACTGTCTTTCTGATATAATTGCAGTACATCAGTCCAGGAGATGATATTTATGAAATCCCGTTTTCCATTGTCCCAGGAGCAAAAAGCGCAGATGCTTGAGGCTATAAAGGAGTATTATCTAGTGCACCGCGATGAAGAAATTGGCAATCTCGGAGCAACCCTGCTGCTGGATTTCTTTACTGAACAGCTGGCTCCGGTTTTTTACAACCTCGGAATTAACGATTCCAAAGCATTCTTGCTGGAAAAGCTAGAAGACCTCCATGAACTGGAAGTCTGGACATAAAGTATCAGCTTGGTTCAAGAGCAAAGGCAAGGGGGAGTTTTCGTGGGTAGACGCGCTACGCTTATCCTTACAGCATTATTGGCCATAATGACCGTATTGTGCCTGATAATATATCTTGGTGTCCTGAAGCGCACCGGTGACGACCCTCGGCCAGATTATACCAGTATGGACAAGGCAGAACTGTCTGCCCTGATCCTGGTCAATCCCGATTGGCATGAGCCCCGGGCCCGGCTTGCCCAGCTCCTCCTGGAGGAAGGCAAGGCCGTAGCCGCCCTGGAACACATACTGGTCTTGGCTTGGGGCGACTGGGATGTCTCCGACTTGCAGCAAAATCTCCTCGCCTTGATTGAGGACAAGCCCGACCATGCCCAAGGCTGTCTAACCCTGCTGGGCCAGCAGCGACAGAGTTGGCTCTGGCCCAAAGAGTTGGCCGTTCAGATAGCCATCCTCAGCGATCAGGTTGAGCCAATCCTGGCCAACCTCCCTGCCCTCTTAAAAGCCAATGCCCAGCACCCCCTGGCCGAGGCCGCTCTGGAGAAATATCTCGACAGCGATCCCCTGGCCGCCTGGGGAATCGCCAGGCTCATGTCCGGGAAATTGGGCCAAGTGGTCTTCGCCATCCTCCAATTGCCCGCACAGGAACAAGCCGACCTGGTGCCGCAGATTTTGGAGAAGTATCCCCAGGAACCCATGGCCACAGTCCTGGCAGCCGGTCAGTTAGGAGGCGAAACCGGCCTGAATATGTTGCTTTCTTTAGAAGACGAGGGTTTTCAACCCTGGAACCTGGGCCAGTACAGTGAAATAAAGCTAAGGCTTCTCCTGCAGGCATTGCCCGCCCCCCTGGAAGACAGGCATTTGCGCAACTTGCCCATGGCCAAGGCTATAGCCCTGGCCCAGCCAGTTCGCTCCCTGACCCCACCGGAACAGAGCTTTGTCCTGGACCTCTTGCTGACCATGGAGGAAATGGGGCAGGAGCCCCCGGATGCCAACCAGTACAGCTATGCCAAATCCGCCCTGCTCCAAACAGTGGTGCCCCGGGAAGCCCACCTGCGTGAGGTTACCGAAGCATATTTCCGCCACCTCATTTCCCGGCACATCTTTGCAGTCATGGAGGATTGGACCGAAAAATTGCACTGGGCGGGGTATGACGAGCACAGCTTGACCGAAAATATCAAGCTGGCCGCATCGATCCTGGCCAGGGATCCCCAATGGGCCCATATCGATTCGGTTTTTAACCCGCCGCCCCCTCCTGAGCCCCTGGCAACACTTCCCGCAGAAGCCCGCCGGGATCAAGGTCAGATCAACCAAGTCAGCCTCTCTCCTGACGGCCGGCATTTGGTCTACTTCACCGCCAACACCATCTGGTGGTATGACCTGCAAGATCAGCAATACCGCTTGGCTCAGTCGGTCTCCGATACCGAAGCAATCACTGTGCACTGGGCCCCGGACAGCCGCAGTCTGGCCCTGGAATTGGTCTTTGAGGGAGGCAATAGTATCTTGTACCACACCCTGGATTCCACCGGCGTCCCCTGGCAAATCGAAGTGGATCAAGCCCGAATCATGGGGTGGCGGGATAACTCCACCATACTCTTGAGGACGGGTTCATCTCCCAGCTGCACCGTCAGCATCATGGACGTGACGTCGGGTCATATTCGGGCAATTGGCACCTTCATTCATCAACCCGTTCTGACCGGCACCGGCAAACTGGCCTGGGCCAATATAGAGGACAAGTCTCTGACCATCAACATCCAAAATAGTGAAACTTACTATACTTTGCCACAGACCGACCTGCTCATTGCCGGATGGCTGCCTGGTGATCGTGGCCTGCTCCTGAAATCTGGAGAGGGCACATACTATCTGGCCGATACCGCCACCAGCGAAATTACCGTGCTGGACTTCCCGTCCTTCCATCCCCATGCCCCCAGCTGGCGCCTGGACAATAAGATTCTGGGCTCATTCTCCCTGGGGCTGGTTAACCACATTCTGGTCCTGGATATAGACTCCATGGAGCTGACCCACACTGGAATCGTCAGCTATTTCGGCGCCTTCAGCGGCTCGGGCTACTATTGCCATGTGTACTCCGGCAACGTCTACATCTACAAAGTGCCGTAATGCGCGACACCGGGGCCACCGCTTGCTTGTCCATTAGCTGACTCGCGACAGTGAGAAACGTCCCCGGTGTCGCACACTGACGTGCAACGCGACAGTGAGAAACGTCCCTAATGTCGCAATATAAATAGGCCTGCCATTGAGACAGGCCTATTTATCACATTTCCTGGATTTCCTCTCATCCCTTCAGCTCAGCTTATTTACTGAGCTTCCTTCAACTGGCGGAGGATTCCTTCCAAACTCACGTTTTCCATGAGGCTAGGGCAAAGTACACTCAATGCACCCAGGATAAAGGTTATTATCACCACGCCAATAGCGACAGAACCGAGAACGATGCCTGCCAGGGCGAATTTCTGATTCCTGTTCTTGGCGACAAACCCGCATATCACAGCCACAATCCCCAATAGAATGCCCAAGGGAAAACAGGTAATAGCATTAATGACGCCGAGGATGCCGGTGACAAGACCTGTAACCCCATTGGCATTGCTTTGCTGGGTTGGTCCATTGGGTCCGCCGGTCTGAACGACTTCAGGCTGTTGGCTGTCTTGGCTGGTGTAATTTTCGTCCACTTCTCTTCCCTCCCGGGAATACCCTAGCTAGATTCTGTCCTGCATCTGCATTCTCCTGTTGGGAGGGATTCATTTTCATGGGAGTCAGAAAAAGTTATGCGGCGTTCCGCCGCCCTCTATCCCTTCTCCAATTCTCGAAATTACAGAGAATCGCGACAGTGAGAAGCGTCCCTGGTGTCGCATCATGTTGGGGGACGCAGGCAGTCAAAAATCTCCAGCGGTATGTTGCGCAGAATTCCAAAGACAATAACCGCCGCCAAGAATCCCCAGATGAGCAGGGGATGCAGGTATTTACCGGTAATAGGATACCCCGTCAATACTGCCCGCAGAACGGTGAACCCGCCCCAAAGGATCAGGGGCAAGGACAGGATAAACAGCTGGTTATTTTGCCAGGCCAAACCCAGTTCTCCCCTGACCAAGTGGTAGATCGACCTGCTGCCCCCACAGGCAGGACAATAAAAGTCCAAATGCCTGAACAGGCTGTAATTGCCCCAGTAAAAATCCCAGGGCCAGTCAACGGTAAAATAAAGCACCGCTGCCAGCCCAATCAGGATAATCCCGCTCAATAAAAGCCTTTCTCCCGGGGACATCTTTTCGCCAGGATTGGGAGCGGGAAAGATTTTGGCAAATATAGAACGGATTCCCTTCATGGATTTGCTCCCATCCCCTTCGCTTGCTTACTGAGCTTCCTCCAACTGGCGGATAATTTCTTCCCAATCCATGTTTTCCATGAAGCTGGCGCCAATTATACCCAGGATGATTATTACAATTGCCAGACCAATGGAGACAAAACCGAGAATGATGCCTGCCAGGGCGAATTTCTGATTCTTATTCTTGGCGACAAATCCGCAAATTACAGCCACAATCCCCAATAGAATTCCCAAGGGGTAACAGCATACAGCAAAAATGACGCCGAGAATACCGGTGACAAGGCCTGTAACCCCTATAGCATTGCTTTGCTGGGTAGGCCCATTGGGTCCGCCGGTCTGAACGACTTCAGGCTGTTGGCTGTTGTAATTTTCGTCCACTTCTCTTCCCTCCCTTCAATCTTCTTGTAAGATTCTATCCTGCACCTGCATTCTCCTGCCGGAAAGAATTAATTTTAATGGGATTCAGAAAAAGTTATGCGGCGATTTCCTCCGCCCCCTGCCCCTTCTCCAAGCGGATGAGGCGAAAGAGCCAGGGAGCCGCTAAGGTAATCCAAAGGCCCAGGACAAAGTAACGGATAAATGTCGCGACATGGTAGAGAGAGGTAGCCTCTTGGGGATTATTGAGGATACTCAGCAGGACAGGTTTAATTCCCATCCTCAGGGCAAAGAGGCCCACAATGCCGATTGCAGCCTTGAGAATACCCTGCCACCAATTGCCCCGAGGATTGAAGCCGACGTACTCTCTTTCCAGGCGGTAACCCCAGAGGGCGCCCAGCATGAAGCCCATGGTAAGGGGGCCATCTCCCACCGGGTGGATGGCCAGAAAAACGGCGCAAAAGACGGCGCTGGCCAGAAACCACTGCCCCAGATTCAGCTCAAGCTTTAGCCTGCGGGCAATCAGTTCGTAAAGGGTTATCCAGGTGAGACCAATGCAGATGCCGGCGATGATGTCGCTGGGGAAGTGCACCCCCAGGTAGACCCGGGAGAAGGCCACCAGGCAGAAGACTGCCGCCGCCAGGATATATGCCCAGGACCTCTTGATCTGCACCGCCAGGTACCCCCAGAAGCTGGTGTTTCCCTGGGCATGGCCGCTGGGGAAGGAATATCCGCCCTGTTCAATCTTATGCAGTTCCTTGGGCGGCCTTGCCACCTTGAAGATATGTTTTAAGAAGGAGTTCAGATAGGCATTCATGAGAAAAAAGATGCCGAAGCGAATGGCAAATTTCTTGTCATACAGCCAGTACAGCAAGGGTATGGAGAGGATGTAATATTCCTCGTTGCCTAAAAAGGTAATCGCCTTGAAGATGGAGTCCAGGACGGGAGAGGAATACTGCTGAATCCAGACGATAAAACTGGGATCGGACAAATCAATACCTCCCTTGGATTTTATCAAGTCCTAATTCCGCATTCGCGGTAAAAATTCCTGCTTTGCCCTGGTCCGGGTGCCCCACTGAACGCCAAGAAGCTCCCCTTTGGCGACCCAAAGGGGAGCATTGCTTTGCCGGATTCTTTGTTGACCTATTTCAGATACTTGTCAAACCAAGCGGTGATTTCCTCAAGCCGGCGAATCCTGTGCTTGGGCTTGCCGCTGCGGCTGAGCTCGTGGTTCTCGCCCCGGAACATGCAGAGGCGGGACTCTACGCCAAAGTACCTGAGGGCGGTGAACATCTGCAGACCTTCGGGCAGCCAGCAACGGTAGTCCTCTTCCGAATGGATGAAGAGGGTAGGGGTCTTGACCTTGTCGGCATACTTCAGGGGTGAATGCCACCACACCTTGTCGATATCCGTCCAGGGGGTACAGGCAATCTGATCCTCTTCAAAGAAGTAGCCGATATCGGAAGTATATGCCATGGACACCCAGTTGGAAATACTGCGCTGGGAGGCGGCGGCCCTGAACCTGTCGGTGTGGCCGATAATCCAGTTGGTCATAAAACCGCCATAGGAACCCCCGGTGACGCCAACCCTGTCGGCATCAATATCCTGGTATTTAGCCAGGACGGCGTCGGTAAAGGCCATGATGTCATCATAATCGATGGTGCCGTACTTGCCCCGGATGTCGGCAAATTCGTCGCCCTTGCCGTCGCTGCCCCGGGGGTTGCAGAAGAAGACAAAGTACCCTTCATTGGCCCAGTACTGCATCTCATGGAAGAATACCGTGCCGTATACAGTCTTGGGCCCGCCGTGGATGTCCAGGATGGCGGGATATTTCTTTCCCGCTTCATAACCTACCGGCTTTATCACCCAGCCGTCGATGGTGACGCCGGGTGCGGTCTCTATGCTCAGGGGTTCCAGGCCTGCCAAGCTCCTCTCCGCTTGCACCCAATCGTTAAAGGATGTCAGCCGGCGCTCCCGGCCTTCTTCCAGACAGTATATCTCCTGGAGGAGCAGGCCCCGCATGCCTATAAAGAGGATTTTACCATTGCGGACATCATAACAATCCACCGAGCCTTCCTGGCCAATAATCCGTTCAATCCTTCCCTCCAGGTCTATCCTGTTGACATAGGAACTGCCGCCTTCAGTGGTAATGAAGTAGAGATAGTTTTCTTCTACCCGGCGGGGATCGCCCCCGCCCAAGCGGCAATCGGAACCCACGGAATTCCAGGTGCTCCGATCAAAATCGGGAGTGAGCAGGGTTCGCTCTCCAGTTACGACATCCACCAAGTAAAAGGTGTCATTCTGATTGAGCCCGTGGCGCTTCATATCGGAGCCCAGGGCCAGAATTTTCTCCCCGACAAAATGGGCGTCAGACCAGGAGAAATTCTCCTGCCCGGTGAGGGGATGCAGGGCACCGCTCTCGATGTCCAGGATGTACAGGGCCGCGGCAAGTTCCATCTTGCCTTGCCAGGTCTGGGCGATGAGGACGGCCTTGGTCTTATCCTGGTTGAGGCGCACACTTCCTACATCCATGAGTTCCGGGCTCAGGGCCTCATACTTGCCGGTGGCTGCATCGAATAAATAGAGCCGGCTGCGATTCTTGCTGGTAAAGCCGCCCCCATTCCGCCAGAAGGGGATTTCCTCCAGGACTTCGTAATCCTTTTCTTCCTTGCGCTTTTTGAGCTCCTTGGCCTTTTCTTCATCGCTGAGGCTATCGAGATTGGGCCGATGGGGATTATAAGTAGCGGTCAAGAGATAGCGGGACCCGGTCAAGGGCTTGATCCCCTTCACCGCCAAGGGAATCCGAAAGGCTTCCTGGGCTTCCCCGCCCTTGATATTGATCCTGTAGTAAACGGTGAAAACTTCGCCGTTCTTAGCCTTCTCCTTGTCCTTGGGGTTGCGCATCCCGGGAAAGAGAATGTTCTCATCATCCAGCCACACGAACCCCTTTTCCTCGCCCAAACCTGTAAGCCTGGTGCAGTTGCCGGCCACGACATCATAAAGCCAGAGGTTGGACTGGTAGCCGTTTTCCTCCATATCCGCCTTATGCAGGACAAAGCAAGCATAGTCGCCGTCGGGATTGAACTCCAACCCGGATAAGAAACTGTACTTGGTAAAGTCGTCCAATCTAAGTTTTTCCATCTGACCTGGCCTCCCTTTTATTATGCATATTTATAGGTATTTCGGGATGCCAAGTATAATTCCTGCAATAAAACCAAGAGTTTTTCGGGGCGGCGACAGTACGTGAAGCGGCGAGCGGACGATGAATCGTAACGCCTGAGTCAAAAGAAGTCTGTTGATAATGAGGAAGTGGAATGGGCATCACACCTGCTTGGCAGAAATCGCAAGGATGATTGCACATATCGGCCTGAGAGTCGTCAGATTACAAGAAAATGCCCCCGGGTGGGGGCATTTCCGCATCAACCGGCTGCCTTTTGCCGGGCGAACTGGCTGTTATAGAGTTCGGCATAGAATTCACCCCGGGCCAATAGCTCCTCGTGGGTGCCCTGCTCTATGATCTGGCCCTCATTCATGACGAGAATCAAATCGGCGTTGCGGATGGTGGAGAGGCGGTGAGCAATGACAAAGCTGGTCCGGCCTTTCATAAGTTTGTCCATGGCCCTCTGAATGAGGACTTCGGTCCGGGTGTCGACGCTGCTGGTGGCCTCGTCCAGGATGAGGATGGCAGGATCGGCCAGTATTGCCCTGGCAATGGTGAGGAGTTGCTTTTGACCCTGGGATAAATTGGACGCCTCTTCGTTGAGGACGGTATCGTATCCCAAGGGCAGGGTGCGAATAAAGTGATCGGCATGGGCGGCCTCGGCAGCGCGAATTATCTCCACTTCCCGGGCGCCAGGGCGACCGTAGGCGATGTTCTCCCGGATTGTCCCGTTAAAGAGCCAGGTATCCTGCAAGACCATGGCAAAGATAGTGCGCAGATCCGCTCGCTTCATTTCTCGGATGTCTACGCCGTCCACGGTTATCCGGCCGGCTTCCACATCGTAGAAGCGCATGAGCAGGTTGACCAGGGTTGTCTTCCCCGCTCCGGTGGGCCCGACAATGGCCACCGTCTGCCCGGGTTGCACATCTATATTGAGGCCGTTGTACAGCGGCTTGCCCTCTTCATAGCCGAAATGCACGTCTTCAAAGCGGACTGCCCCCAGGGGCTCCGATATCCTGACGGCAGCGGCGGGCTCGGGAACCTCCTCCTCTTCATCGAGAACCTCAAACACCCTCTCCGCTGCAGCCAAGGTGGCCTGAAGGATATTGGCGATGCTGGCGGTCTGGGTGATGGGCTGGGTGAAGTTGCGGGAGTATTGGATCATGGCCTGCATATCGCCAATCAGCAATGCGCCCCGGGCCACCAACATCCCCCCTGTTGCGCAGACCGCCACAAAACCCAGGTTGTTCAAAAAGTTCATCATGGGCATGATCAGGCCGGATATAAATTGGGCCTTCCAGCCTGCCTCATAGAGCTTGTCGTTTACCTCTTGAAATTTCTTGAGGGACTGGCTTTCGCGGCCAAAGGCCTTGATGACGGCGTGTCCCGTCAACATCTCCTCGACGTGTCCGTTTAATTCCCCCAGGTGTTTCTGTTGACCGGAAAAATACTTTCTGGAACGGGCCGCCACCTTACTGGTGATGACAAAAGCCGCAGGCAGAATCAGCAGGGTAATTAATGTCAAGAGGGGACTGATTACCAGCATCATTATCACGACCCCCACCATGGTGGTGGCGGCGGTAATGAGTTGGGTGAGACTTTGCTGCAAGGTGCTGCTGATGGTATCCACATCATTGGTAACCCGGCTCAGTATCTCTCCATGGGTCCTGGCATCGTAATATTTCAGGGGCAGGCGGGAGAGCTTGGCCTTGATTTCCTTGCGCATATCGTACACCGTCTTCTGGGCGACGCCGGCCATGACAAATTGCTGGGCAAAGGAAAAGAGGGCGCTGAGGATATATAGGGTTGCCAAAGCCAGGAGAACCCGGCCGATGTATTGAAAATCAATGGTCTGACCGGAAACCGCTTTATATAGCTCTGTGGTGGCCAGACCCAGTATCTTGGGGCTGAGTATGCCAAAGGCGGCACTGAGCATTGCCAGAATCAGGACCAGAACGGTTTTCGCCATATGGGGGCGCAGGTACCTGATGAGCCGGCGCATGGTCCCCTTAAAGTCCTTGGGCTTATCTTGAAGGTTGAGACCCCGCAGGGGGCCCCCGCCCATCCTAGGTCCCCGGCCCCGGCCGTGCTCCGGGCTTTGCTTGACGGCACGTCTTTCATCGCTCATGCTATCTCCTCCTCCGAAACCTGGGACAAGACGATTTCTCGGTAAACGGCACATGTCTCCATCAATTCCCTGTGGGTTCCCTCGCCCGCAACGGCGCCCTGGTCCAGGACGATGATGCGGTCGGCGTCCATAACCGTGGAAACCCGTTGGGCGACGATGAGCATGGTGGCATTGGCCGTTTCCTCTTTCAGGGCCGCCCGCAAGCGGGCATCGGTCCGGAAGTCCAGGGCAGAGAAGCTGTCATCGAAGATACAGATCTCCGGACGCCGGACCAGCGCCCTGGCAATGGTCAGACGCTGTTTCTGTCCGCCCGACAGATTGGTCCCGCCCTGGGACACCAGAAAATCGAAACCCTCCGGCAGAGCATCGATGAACTCAATGGCCTGGGCAATCTCGGCAGCCCGGCGCACCTCTTCGGCACTGGCATCCTCTTTACCATACCGGATATTCTCGGCAATGGTCCCGGTAAAGAGCAAGGCCCGTTGGGGAACATAGCCGATTTTCTCTCGCAAGACGGCCTGGGGCAGTTCCCGGACATCCACCCCGCCCACCAGGATGCTTCCGCTGTCCACATCGTAAAAGCGGAGGATGAGATTGATCAGCGTGGACTTGCCGGATCCCGTCCCCCCGATAATGGCTGTAACTTCACCAGGCTTGGCGGTAAAACTAATATCCCGCAAAGCGGGGATTTCGGCGCCGGGATAGCTGAAGGTGACATTGCGAAATTCCACTTGACCGGCAAGCTGATTTCCCTGGCAATCCATATCCTCATGTGAATCGCTGATGTCTGGCCGGGTGTTGAGGACGGCCACGATCCTGTTCACCGAAGCCATGGCCCGGGGCAACATGACAAACATCATGGAGACCATCATCAGGGCAAACATGATCTGCATCATGTACTGGAGAAAGGCGATGAGGCTTCCTACCTGCAGACCCCCGGCCGCCACCCTGTGCCCACCAAACCAGATTACCGCGACGGAGGACAGGTTGATGAGGAGCATCATCCCGGGCATGGCTCCCGCCATGATGCGGTTGACCTTGACGGCGGTGCTGGTCAAATCCAGGTTGGCGGCATCAAAGCGCTGTTCTTCATAGCGCTCCCGGGTAAAAGCCCGAATTACCCTGATACCAGTCAAGTTCTCCCTCAGCACCAGGTTGAGCTTATCCAGTTTAGCCTGGATGGCTTTGAAAAGGGGCATCGCTGCCCTGGCCAGTACCACCACGGCTACCGCCAAGATGGGAATCAAGAGCAGAATCAGGCGGGATAGATTTGAATCCTGAGAGACAGCCATGATTACGCTGCCCACCAACATCAGGGGCGCCATGATAGCCATCCGCAGCGACATCAGCACCACCATCGCCACCTGAATGACATCATTGGTGGTCCGGGTAATCAGGGAAGCAGCGCCAAACTCATCGTACTCCCGGAGTGAGAACCCTTGAATATGAGAAAAAACCGCGCTGCGCAGGGCGGCGCCATAGCCCAGGCCCACCCGGGCGGAAAAGAAACTGGCGGTGACGGCGCAAGCCCCGCCCAGCGTAGCCACTAAGAGCATCCTTCCACCGATGCTGAGAATCAAGGCAATGTCGCCGCTGGCAATCCCCTTGTCCACGATATCCGCCATTAACCTGGGCAAGAAAAGCTGGGAAAATGTCTGCAGCAAGACCAGGACAATGGCCAGGAGGGCGGCCGGCAAAAAGGGCTTTAAGTACTTGAGCAGCTTATACACGTCTTCTCACCTCTATCTGCTGAAAATGCTGACTCGCCATACCCTAAAGCATGAACGGGTCTTCACTTTCTCCTTGCCCCAAGCGCTGGATCAACTCTGCAAAGTGCGTAACAGACTCAATATTTGGGCGGGTTAAGTATAATTGCCCGGGGAGGGGAAGTCAAGGACTGGGGCAAGGGAGCCGGTGCCCAATAGTATCTGTGACAGTGAAAAGACCAGACGCCCATCGGCCTGGTCTTTACTATTTAGGCTGGTGAAAAGCCTTGCTGTTCCCACCATTCGTCCCTGAGCCTGTCGTACTCCTTTTGGAACTGTTCCAAATGTTGGCTTTCCCAGCGCACCAATTTCTCATACAGCGCTTTGGCTGCAGGCAACTCTGTGTTCCGGGCGGCCTCGGCATAGAAATCGATTGCTGCCTTCTCCAGGTTGACGGCGATGCCAAAAACCGATACCGCCAGCGAACCGCTCTCCCGGCCAATGGTCGTCAAATCATACTTTACGGGGGCTGTGGGCTCTTCGAACTCCGAAGGGTCGAAGGACTCAGCCGCGCGGTCGCTGATACTCCTGTACAGTCCCAAGAGCCAATCGATATGCATTTGCTCTTCGGCCGCCAGCTCCAGGAACGCGGTTTCAGTCTCCTTGTTCTTGGCTTGACCAGCGGCCATGGTGTAGAAGCCGATGGCTTCTTGCTCATTGATCAGGGCCTGGCGAATAACCTTCAACTCGTTAATGGTCAAATTTTCCACCTCCGCTTTAATTGTATCAGGGCCGTGTCCTGCCGGCAAGACAAGCCCGGACATGTAATTACTCGCACATGCCCGGTCGAGTCAGGGTCAACTTCTCCCTGATGGCATGGCTTTCCCGAAACCACAGTATATATAAGACCGGTTACCTCTAAGGAGACCGGTCCCGTATGTGCTTTTCATCCCAAACTCAGGTTGGCTGGAAGGACTTGTTGAGGAAGAATACCGCCACTCCGCCAATCCCGATATGGCAGCCGAGAACGCTTCCCACCATGTTGACGACGATATCCCGGAAGCCGAATTTTTCCTCGATCATTTCTTTGAGCTTCAGGGCAGATTCCTTGTCGTCAGCATGACTGATGCCGATGGTATGGCCGAGCTGGTGGCAACGTTCCTCCATGATTTCCAGGATGCGCCTGATTGCCTTGTTCTTACCCCTCGCCTTTTCAATGGGGACCATGAGGCCGTTCTTGACATGGAGCAGGGGCTTTATACTCAAGAGGCTGCCGACAAAGGCGCTGGCCCGCCCAACTCGCCCGCCTCGCTGCAAGTATTTCAGATCGTCGACGGTAAAGATATGTTCCATATGCCGGGCAAATTTCCGCACCCTGTCCACAATCTGCCCCTTCTCCTTCCCCGCTTTGGCCATCCTGGCAGCTTCCAGGACCACCAGACCCTGGCCCAGGGAACCGCAAAGGGAATCTATCACTTGAATGTCGGCCCCGTCCCGCTGGTTCATCTGTCGGGCCACCATCATCCCCGTTTGGCAGGTCCCGGACAACTTGGAAGAAAAGGCTATGTAGAGACAGCTCTTGCCCAGGGAGACAAATTTCGCAAAGACCTCTTGAAATATATGGGCCGGGGTCTGATTGGTCCGGGGCACCTTTCCCGCTCGGATAGCCGCATAGACCTGTTCCGGAGCTATTTCCCGGCCGTCCACATATTCTCGGCCCTCCAGCTCCACCAGCAGGGGGATTACTTCGATACCATATTCCTCAACCAGCTCCTGGGGTAAATCGCAGGCGCTGTCGGTAACAATCTGGATAGTCATTCCATCACCTCTCTGGGTACATCCTAAGCCCCAAAAAATCTTTTGTCAACTAAAACAGTGAAACGTTAAAGGTGGTGTCGATCTGGGCCTAGGTGATTATAGCCATTATTATAAACCATTTGGTGCTGATTACCAAACTCCGGACCGACATGTTGGGAACTCGTTGACAAACAGGCCATTCCGGGGGATGGCCTCAGGACAATGCTCATCGCCAAGAGAAGACAGCGCTCTCTGCCAGGATCGTGTCGTCGCCCACTTGGGCAACGACGATGTCGTCGCCGGGTGCAGCGTCTTCGGCAGAAATCACCAGGGTTACAGCATCGATGAAATCGGTGTCGACGGCCCTGTCGTTGATGTAGACCTGACTCCATTCAGTATAGCCCGCACCCGAGATGACCAGCCTGTCGCCCATCGGCAGTATCCCGGTAATCTGAATCTCGGTGATTCCCATTCGCATGTCGGTCGGCGGATGGGGCCCTCTCTCCCCGTAGGCAATCTGCGCGCCGCTGATGAGATCATATTCCAGCATTTCCAGCGCTTCCAGGTAATTCTCATGGTTTTCCATGGTTTGATGGAGCTTAGCCAACAGCCCGGCGTCGATGCCCAGCTGTTTTAAGACATGGGCGCCCAGCTGGTAAGCGCAGAGGTCCCTGTCCTTAACTTCCAGGCCATAATTGCTCCAGATAATGTACTCGGTCTGATATCTGTCTCCATTGCCCAGGTCTTCGTTCTCGATATCCAGGCCAGGCAGGTGATCCCCGAATAAGACCAGGACCACCGGTTCATCCCACTGGGCCAGCTCTGCAAGCAGCGCATCGATAAAGGCGTCGGTCTCCCGCAGCTGGTTTACATAATATTCCAGGGCTGCCCGCTCTCCTTCCCCCTCCAGCCCCGATACGACAATCTGGCGGGGTTCATCGCCAACGGTTTCGGGGTACTTTCCATGGGCCTGTACGGAAATGGCATATACAAAATCACTTCCCACGGAGGAGGCCAAGGCCTTGAGAATTTCTCCGGTCAGGACCTCATCCCTTGCCCACCCCTGGGGGTTAAAGTCCACGTCCTCCATGAATTCCAGGGAGGTAAAGGTGTCAAAGCCCAGGTTGGGGAAGACCACATGCCTTTCATAGAAAGTGCCCTGATGGTTGTGAATGGCATGGCTGGTATAGCCCAACTCCGCCAGGCTATAGCAGATACTTTCACAGGTATTTTTCTGCAAAACGGTCTTGTACGGGTATTCCCCGGCGCCGAAAAAGTTCAGACTCATGCCAGTGAGGATTTCAAATTCGGTATTGGCCGTGCCCGCCCCGATGGATGGGACCGTCAATAAGCCGTGGGGGCAGGATTCCTTCAACCGGGAAAAGACAGGCACCGGATTCTCTGAGAAGCTGACGCCCTTTAAATAGTTGACATCGAAGAAGGATTCCAGCTGCACCATGACGATATTGGGACACATTTCCGGAGTCCTGTCTTCACCGGCGCCAATTGCCCGAAGCAATTGCTGGATTTTCTCCGGCGAGTAATCCTCCGGCCGATCGATGCCCCGGTCCACAATGCTGCGATAGAAGCAATAGGCGAATCCATACTCATTGTAGGCTTCGGCCAGGTTGCCAAAGTCCGAGGTGAGGACTTGCTCCTTGAGGAGAAAGGGCTGCAGGCCGGCGATACAGACGGTAGCAACCAGCAACCCCGCCAGGACCGTCAGGTATTTCGGTTTGCATTTCGGAGTCTTGTACAGGGCTATGACCATCCCGATTAGCAGCCCCACAGCCGCCACAACTATGAGGATTATCTCGAACAGGTTGAGATACTTGGAGAGGATGCCGTCTACCGACATGAGCAAGATAAAGTCAGTTGCCGCCAGGGGAGTGGTACGAAAACTGAGCAGGACAAAGTTTACCAGCCCTAGAACCAGCCAAAGGGCGGAAATCAAGATCTGGGCAAAATACCGGCGCCGGAAGGCGGGGACGATGGCCAGGGTAAACATGATGATGGCCGCGTTGTACAGGAATAACCAGGGCTGGGATATAAAAAACCCAAGCCCCTCTGCAATGGAGCGGCGACTGAGGATTTCAATTATCAAGTTCAGAAAGAATGAGATGGCGACATTCTGCAGAATTGGTCTGCCGTCAAACCGCTTCAGAAAAGACATCTCTTCCACCTGCCTCTCCCCGCAAATATGACTCTCCAGGTCCTGCCTGGGGAGAAATTTACTATTACTTAACATATTATAACACTTTGCACAGGGGGTTTATTACCGCCAACACCTCACCCAAGCAAAATGAACAATGCCGCTACCCCGAGGGCACGAGTGACCAAGGGTAGGACTTGCGCCCCAGCAGTTGCTGAACGCTATAATCCGGACAAGACCTCCAGCAGCCGGGGATAGAAGGAGATAAAATCTGGATACTGCTCCCGGTTGTTCTCGTACTCCACCAGGGCGTCGGCCAGTTCATCGGTATAGATAAAACCCGCCTCCAGTTCCCGGGCCAGCGCCCGCCTCCCTTCGGGACCGCTGTCGGAAAAGGCCAGCCTTACCGTGACCGCCCGGACAATGTGTTCGTTAAGGCAGGTAACCCAGGAACCGTAATTCAGGGCATCCATCTCCTCCCGAATTGGGTCCAACAGGTGTTGATACTTCATGACCTCCTCGAGGTACATATCGGTAATGCGATTGACGAAACTGTGGCTAAACTCATGCCTCAGCAGCAATTTGAATATGGCTTCATTGCCGTAGATGGGAACATTTCCCCGGGACTCCTTATCGAAGGAAATCAGGATGCTGTAGATGTCAATGCGATCTTCCCGCTCCACATGGGGGCCATAGCCGCCGCCCCCACCGTACAAGGGCACCGGGATGATGTTAAAGGAATTGTACTCCATCCCGTAATAGTCCTGAAGTTCGGCGACATAGTTCCATTCTCCCACCAGATTGGCAACCCGGTAGACATTTTCCCGGTAATAGTCCTCATGGCTGAGGTAAAAGTCATGAAAATTGCTCTCCCGGCTGAAGTCGCGAAGGGCCTTGGCAAATTTCTTTAACTGCTCTTCGCCCCCACCGCCCCAAAGGACGTGATAGGGAATCTTGACGCTCTCATCCATGTACAAACCGTCAGTCAAGCCCAGGGCAAAGTTGGCTGGAGAGCTGAATCTGAACCCCGCCTCCACCATGCTCTCATACATCGTCACTGCCTCATGATTCCGGTACTTGCCAAAATGCTCGTCCACATCGGTGCGATAGCTGAAGTCTGCTGTGGTAATCATTTCACCATGTCGGCTGAGGTACTGCACGATGGAAACCAGCTCCACCCGGGGGTCCACGGTTATGCGGATGTCATTGCGAACCATCTCCACCGGCAAGATATAAGGCAAGGCGGAATCCCGGTCGCAGCCCACTCCGACCAGGACCAAAGAAATCAGAAGCAAAAGCCAGGCAATCCTCTTCATTTTCCCACCTCTAATTGCATAGTCACTTCTATACTGGACAATCCAGATGCGCCCGGGGCGCCGCAAACGACGGCTGCGCTCGTCCCGAGTCTCCCCGCCTGTTCCGGCGCCACCATTACCTCTTCTATTTCTTTTCCGATGCAATAACTCCTGCCCAATAAGGCTACCACTTAGCACCTCACCGGTGCGTTCTTACTTAATTATACTGCCTGCCTCCTCCTTGCCAAGGCTTTTATTTGCATTCATTATTCCTGCCGGAGTCCATTCATCATTTTTCCAATCTATGCTAAAATAAGAGAGCAAAATTTCATAATAGATATTTTACCCTGCCTTGGTTTTATTAGCGTTCTCCCCAGCACTGGGTCGGCATTAATCATCTTGACTGATGCCAGCCACCAATCCGGGAGGGATGAAGAATGAAGGTCAAAATATATCTGCTCATCACAGTCTTGGTTGTCATGTCAATACTGCCTGGGTGTCAGGACGGGGACTCGGTTGCAGTAGAGGATCCCAACCTCGAACAGGTAATCCGCCAGGTCCTGGGCCGCCCCCATGGACCCCTCTCTTCCAGAGAGCTCATGGGCATCACCGGCCTGGATGGCCGGAACCGGGAGATCCGCAGTCTGGAGGGAATAGAAACCCTGGTCAATCTGCGCTCCCTGTGCCTGGATGACAACAGGCTGACAGATGTCAGCCCCCTGGCCGGGCTGACCAAACTGGAAACCCTGACCCTCAGGGGCAATCAGATCAGCGATCTCTCGCCCTTGGCCGGCTTAACCTTGCTCCAGGAGCTGGACCTGCGGGATAACCGGGTGGCAGACGCCTCGCCCCTGGCCCATCTCACCAACCTGGTGGACCTGAACCTCAGGGGCAACGGGATTGAAGACATCTCCTTCCTCTCCCAGCTCAAACGCCTGAGAGTATTGAACCTGAGGGAAAATGAGATCAGCGATATCAGCGTCTTGGCCAACCTGACTTTGCTGGAAGATCTCAACTTGCGCCATAACAGAGTCGCCGATGTCTCTCCCCTGGCGGAACTCGGCAACCTTACCGTACGGCTATATTTGGAGGGCAACCCGGTTAGCAATTTCCGCCCCCTCCGCTATGTCCTGGAAAATACTGCAGATATCGATATCGCCTTCGCCATCGGCGATCCGGATTTTTCCGTCATGGGTGGTTTTTATGAAGAGCCTTTTCAGCTTAAGCTCAGCACCTACCGGCCCCAGGGAGTGATCTGGTACACCCTGGATGGATCCGAACCGGACCCAATTAACAACCGGGCCAGTTCCCATGAATACAAAGGCCCCATTAGCATTGGCAGCCGCAGCGGTGAGCCCAACCTCTTGTCCGCCATCAGGACAACCTACCACTTTTGGCAGGGTCCTCCCAAGGGAGAGGTCTTTAAGGCCACCACCGTCAGGGCCCGGGTCTTCGTCGACAACCAGCCCTGTGGAGATATTCAGACCCACACCTATTTTGTTGACCCCGAGATCAGGACCCGCTATACCATGCCTGTCCTCTCCTTGGTTACCGATCCTGACGGGCTTTTCGATGACAAGATCGGGATTTACGTCCCCGGCGACCGGTATGTAGAAGGTAACGAGCGCACCGGCAACTACTGGACCAGCGGACTGAAATGGGAACGGGAAGCTCATTTGGAGTTCTTTGAGAGCGATGGGCGATTTGGCTTTGCCCAAGGAGTGGGGATCAGGATTCACGGAGGCATCACCCGGGCCTGGCCCCAAAAGACGTTGCGAATCTACGCTCGCCGGGAATATGGCCCCGATAAAATCTTCTACGACCTCTTCCCCGGCCATTATGAGTATGACGTGGGCTTTGAAAGGGTCTTGCTCCGCAACGGGGGCAATGATATGCGCCGCGCCTTTATGAGGGACGCCCTGATTCACCGCCTGGTGCAACATACCGGGCTGGACACCCAGGCCTGGCGCCCGGTAATACTGTTCATAAATGGGGAATACTGGGGCATCCACAATCTGCGGGAGCGGGTCGACCAGCATTACCTGAATGGAAAGTACGGCGTCAATAAGGAGCAGGTGGTGATTCTGGAGGGAAATGCAGTCCTCGTCCAGGGTCCGGCCACCGGCCCCCGTCACTATAAGGACATGCTGGACTTTGTGCGCAATAACTCCATGGCAGTGGAAAGCAACTATCGCTACGTCCAATCCCTCATGGACACCGATAACTATATCGACTACATGATTACCGAGATCTGGTCAGCCAATACCGACTGGCCCCATAACAATATCCGGTTTTGGCGTATCCAGGCTCCGGAGGATCAGCTAATAGATATGCCCGGCCATGACGGGCGCTGGCGCTGGCTGGTCTACGATTTGGATTACGGCCTGGGGTTGGCCGAAGAACCCAGCCATAATTCCCTGAGCCGAGTGGTCAACAGCGAGGACTGGACATCGGTACTCATCAACAGACTCCTCAAGAACCAGGAATTCCGCACCGAGTTTATTAATCGCTTTGCCGATCACCTGAATTACACCTTTGCCCCCCAAAGGGTCAACCAATTTATCGACGAAATGGCGGCGATTTATCGGCCGGAGATGGAGGAGCACCTCCAGCGCTGGCCCTACACCAGCTCTGTCCGCCAGTGGGAGAAAAACGTCGAGGAAATCCGGGCATGGGTCTCTGCCCGCCCCAAATATGTTCGGGAACATCTCATCAACCAGTTTAAGCTGGCTGGACAGGCAGAGCTGACCATAAGCGCTCAGGGCGGTCAGGGAACCATTAAAATCAACAGCATGTCCTTCTCCGCTCAAGACATGCCATGGACTGGCATATACTTTAAAGGAATCCCTGTAACCATAGAGGCTGTTCCCGGTGAAGGTTATGTCTTTGTCGGCTGGGAGGGGACCATCACCTCCACTGACCCCAGACAAACCCTGAATTTGTCAGGCGACACTTCCCTCCGCGCTGTCTTTGCCCCAGCCCGCTAAGCTACAGAAATCTTAAGGAGGCCCGAAAAGGCCTCCTTTCCGCTCGCTTCCTGCCCGCCGCCTAACTGATATCTTGACAATGGGGGCATTATAATACTCCCTCCGGTCTTTTAAGACGCAATTCAGGTGCGGTTTAGATTACTGGTTACTTGAACTAGGCCGGCATCTATATGTGGCAAAACCATTACGCTCAAACATCCTTAGTTACCACCGATATTGTTGAAGGCCATTTGGATAAATTCCTTGGCATTCTCTACATCTTCTTCAGTGCGAATTGAAATCTCTAGATTACCAGTGCCGAAGTGGCCAAGATTCGTGACATCCCTGTGATTTTCTGCCAAATTGATTGTGCTGGGGTCAACTTTCAGGAACAGTAAGATTTTGGCCCGATGAATTTCCATACACACAAAGTTCTGTGATACCTTTTACGCAATATATTCTTTTCTGGGGACTTCTTCCACTGACTCATCAAGACCGCATATAAACTCTCGTAATACCTCTACTAACCGTAACCTTGACGTTTTCATGAGGAAAAGCTTTCTGGACTGCGATCTCAAAGTCTCCGCGGTGGTCATTTATCCAGGATAAATAATATAGACTCTGATTAACTAACTGTGAGGATTCGACCACTTTATACTCGATAATTACAGGATTGCTCTCTTCCGATAAGGCAAGGGAATCTATTCTCCCACCATGGATTGGACCTGTAGAATATTCGCTTGCAACCAACCGACAGTTGAAGATCTCTACCAAATTGCCTTCGATTAGAGTCTGTAATTCCTTCTCATTGACGAATTTGGCTGGTCGAACTAGAGTCAGCTTTCCGTTGCTTCTTTGAAATAAAGGCATGTACAACACACTCCTTCCGTCTCCAAACGATTGAGGGTCTCTGCTCCGAACAGCGTTCCTATAGTATTAAGCTAACAATATCACACTTCGACGACAGCTCTCGCTGGTCCTTCCCGACTGCTAATGAAAACTCTGTAAATCGCACAAAGCCAACCTGCAATTACATAGCCGATCAGCCCAAACGGGTAAGTTGGCTCTAAAGGAGGCCCGAAAAAGACCTCCATTCTGCACACTTCCTGCCTACCAGCCTTTCTGGAAATATACAGGGCAGGTTATAAGAATGGAATTGTTACAGTGGAAAAGGTGTAATAAGGTAAATGAAGAGGCGACTACAGCAGTCGCCTCCCGGGCATTTTATGCCTTACTATTTGCCTCCGTATTTTTACATAGCAATCTGTCCTGGGAATTCTAACAAAGAGGCTACTCTGCTGCCTTAAAATTGTAGATGGGGCTTATTATTTCCAGAATCTCTACGGTATCCTTGACATTGGCGATGATTTCTTCCATGGGCTTGTAGGCCAGAGGGCATTCATCCAGGGTGTCCTTGTTTACCGAGGTGGTGAATATCCCCTCCATGGTCTCCCGGTACTGGCCCATGGTCAGGGAAGTGCGGGCCTGGGTCCTGCTCATGACGCGGCCGGCGCCATGGGGGGCGGAAAAGTTCCAGTCGGAATTGCCCTTGCCCAGGCAGATCATACTGCCATCCCGCATATTGATGGGAATTAAGAGCTTCTCCCCTTTTTGGGCAGAGACGGCGCCCTTGCGCAGGATCATATTGTCGGTATCGATGTAATTGTGAATGGTGGTGAACTGCTCTGCCACTTCCAGTTTCATGCCCCGGACGATTTCCCGGACCATGGCCCGGCGGTTGAGGTGGGCAAAGCGCTGAATTATTTTCATGTCATGGATATAGTCCCGGAAGAGGTTGCCCGAGGCATAGGCCAGGGCTTTGGGAATCTTGGTCGAACCCTTTGCCTTCCGCTTCTTCGAGGCCTTCTTCGTCTGCTTGCCTTGAATCTCCTCTGACTCGTCCAGCTCCGCACCTCTGGTCAACTCCCGGTAGGCCTCACCCTGGTAGAAATTAGCTACCTGCAGGCCCAGATGGCGGCTGCCGGAGTGAATGACCAGGTAGAGATTATCCTTGCTATCCTTGTTAACCTCAATAAAGTGGTTGCCGCCCCCCAAGGTTCCGATACTGAGGCGGGCCCGCTGCAGGTTGACATGTTTGCGGCAGCGCAGCTGGTCCAGATCGATTTCGGCATTGAAACTGTGCTCCCGATCCCGGATGGCGAAGCCGCTGGGAATTCGCTCCCGGATCAGTTTGTCCAGCTTGTGCAGCTCCAGGCGGCGGTCGGCCAGTTGACAGACCTCAATGCCGCAGCCGATGTCCACCCCCACCAAGTTGGGGACCACCTTGTCTGTAATGGTCATGGTGGTGCCGATGGTGCAGCCGGCTCCGGTGTGGACATCGGGCATGATGCGAATCTTGCTGCCCTGGACAAATTCCTGGTCGCACAGCTCCTGAATCTGCCTGGCAGCACTTGCTTCGACATTATCGGTAAAGACAATGGCGGTATTGTGTTTGCCCGTTATTTCCAGCAAGCCATTTCCCTCCCGTATTATTGTGGTCACAGGGGGTCTATTCGCGCCCCCTTTCATTCTATTCCCAGCGAAAGACTTTAATCGAAACTGCCATGCAAATTGCGGCAAAGCCCGCCAGGAGGACAAGCTCCGTGCGGTAACTGCTGAGGGCGCCGCCCAGCCATACCCCCCGGAGTACGGTCACGCAATGGGTAAGGGGGAAGATTTTGGACACAGTAACCACCGCCTGGGGCAGCAATTCCCGGGGAATAGTGCTGCCCGAGATAAAGAGCATTGGGAAATATATCAGGTTGGCAATCATGGTCGCCGCCCGGTTATTGGGAGCGACGGCGGCAATCATGAAGCCCAGGGAAAAGACAGATACAATGGAAACCAAGAGAGCGAAGGCAAACTCAAGGGCATCGCCCATAAAGTTCAACTGGAAGGCCAGCCTGCCGACCACTATCAGAAGGACAATGCCGCCGATGCAGAGCAGTCCGTTGATAATCAGGTGGGGCCACATAATGGCTCCGGCGCCTATGGGAGTAGCCCGAAAGCGTTTGAGGATCTTGTAGTGGCGGTACATGGCCAACTGCAGGGGCAAGCCCATGATTCCCGCTACCGCTAAAATCATCGGCATGTAGGAAGGAGTCAGGACATCCACGGCTCCAAATCCCCCATAGAAGGGATCGGGTTGGTTGCCGTAAATGGCGCCGAAGAGGCTCAGCATCAAGGGCGGAAAGACGAAGTTAAAGAACATGTAGATAGAATTGCGGGACGCCAACTTGAGTTCGGTCACCAGCATGGCTTGAAATGCTCTCATTGCGCTTCCTCCAATCCGGTACCGGTATATTTTAAGAACACGTCTTCCAGGTTGGACTTGGTTTCCGACAGGTCGTCGAAATCCACCTGATTGCCGGTCAGCCAGACCACCACATCCTTGAGGAGGTCCGGACCGTGGCCGAATACCTGGACCCGGTTGCCTTCAACGACCACTCTTTTTACCCCGGGGACCTGCCGCAATCCGCCGACATCGGAAACTGTATTGAAAGTGATAACCTGTCCCGGCCCCGCCTGGTCCACCAGCTCGTTGACAGTGCCCAGGGCGGCAATCTTGCCCTGTACCAACATGCAGATCCGGTCGCAGAGGTACTCTGCTTCCTCCATGTAATGGGTGGTCATAAATATGGTCTTGCCCTCCTGGCGCAGAGTCTTAATCAACTCCCACATGTCCTTCCTGGACTGGGGATCCAGGCCTGTGGTCAGCTCATCCAAGAACAGGATTTGGGGGTTCCCCAGCAAAGCCAAAATAATTGATACCTTGCGCCGCTGCCCCCCCGACAAGTCGTAGATGCGGGCCTTGCCCTTGCCCTCCAGGCCAAACCTCCTCAACAACTCCCGATAGGGCAGGGGGGTAGAATAAAAGCTGGAAAAGAGACGACACAGCTCTTCCACCTTGATGGCAGGGGGATAGTAGGTCTCCTGGAGCTGAACGCCGATGTGCTGATAGAGCTGGCGTCGCTGGACGGGATCGATTCCCAGGACCCGGATTTCTCCGCCCGCCGGCCGGCGCAGCCCCTCGATGCACTCGATGGTCGAGGTCTTTCCGGCCCCGTTGGGACCGATTATCCCGAATATCTCACCCTCGGCGACGGAAAAGGAAATCCGATCCACGGCCAGAACATTTTTGTAGCGAACTGTAAGCTCTTCCACCGTTATTAGCACGATATCACCATCCTTATAGGGTATATGCATTAGTCGCTCAGTAAATTGCCAGATAATATATAATTCGACATCAAGGATGCCTTCCCCTTTACGACGCAGGTGATATTGGTATAAGAGGGGCTTTCTTCCCGGAGATGGCCACAAAAAAGGGGCGTCAGCCCCTCTAATTCAATTTTACCCTGATTGGTTCCGTTTTCTCCCGGGAAATGGCGATGATTTTAAACCTTATCGCTTTGGGCAACTCTTCCTCGGCTTTAAACCACAAACTGAATTCGTCTTGAGCTCCGGGCATTGCAGAACTGCTGTGACTGTATATCAACGGATACTCCTTCCCAAACAAATCGTGCACCTTGTCTACACTCAAGAACTTTGGCACTGCCTGCTTGTATTTTGCATCGGTGATTGTGAAAATGACATGGTTGTAAAGGACCTCTTCATAGGTTGGGAACTCATTCCTGGGAATATCGTATTCAATCCTCAAAAACTCTACCCCCAACCCGCCATCATCCAGGACAGTTTCGTTGGCGATATCCAATACGACGTTGTAACCGCCCTTGGGGATGGTGTACGCTCCGTCCATGAGCAAAGTCAGTCTCTGCGAATTGATGAAGTAATTGCTTTCAAAAGACAGGGTGACTTCAGGGCCGCCGCGGACCCATTCCCAATCTCCCTGTTCCGAGGCCTTGCACTTGTACTCTATTCCATTTTCATCCACAAGCCTGGGCTTGGAAAAGTGGGTAATCCAGGCAGGCGTGGTATCATCTCTGACAATTTTTACATCGATAACCGTGGGGTATATCTCCATGGACTTGACCCGGAATTTTGCATCGCCAAGTCTTACTTCCTTGTCAATGGAAACGTGTACAGGCTTGCAACTGGCCAGCTCGGGTTCCAACTGGAAGAGAATCGTCCAATTCCCCTTGATTGTCTCAATTTCCCCTGCTACACCCTGGGTGTCGTAATTGTGATACTGGATCTCATAACATTTAAAGAGCACGTCCTTGCGGGATTGGCCTCCCTTCAGCTCTACTTCCACCAGATAATCAAAGCTGTGGCCGGTGGTTTCAGGATATCTGTTCCGTATATATCCTTTGAAATCGTTATAGAAGCCAAGGACCTCGTTGTCAATCCAACATATCCTGCCCAGACTTATTTCCGACTCTACTCCCATGAGCAGAATCAGCTTCCGCCCGTCGTAGATTGCATTCTTAACCGTCATTGTAACGCCGTTGTCGGTGGCGGATTTATTGATGACCTGGCCGAATCCCATATCCACCACATCCACCAGGCCCTTATCAAAGCTTACCCAATCAACCAACCCTTCCAAACCCGGCACACTCCTCGCATAGCGAGCAAAACCCGGAGACGCATTGACGCCTAAGACAAAAACCAGCATTAAAACCATGGCTGCGGCAAGGGGCTTCAGGCAATTGCCAATCAGCCTGGACCGCCGCCCCCTCCTGATGGCCTTTACGATGACCAGGTCCAGTTCCCGGGGGATCTGCACCTTCTCAAACTCCAGATTTAGAGATTCGGGATCCTTACGCATTGAGCCAATCCTCCTTTAACTCTGTTCTCAGGCTCTTTAAGGCCCGGTGTAGGTAGGTCTTGACGGTACCCTGGGGACGCTGCATTATCTCGGCGATTTGGGCAATGGTCAGGTCGTGGAAATACTTGAGGATGACCACTGTGCGGCAGTTGACGTCCAACTGGTCCACCGCGCTGTGTAAATCCAGGACCTCTGCCCGGTCCTCGGCCGGAACCGGGGCATCCAGACCCCCCTCCACGGGGATGACCCGACCGTGCTTCTTGATATGGTCCAGGCAGCAGTTGATGAGAATCCGGGTCAGCCAAGTGTTGAAGTACGCCGGCTCCCGCAATTTGCCCTTAGACCTGTACGCCCTGTAAACTGTCTCAGCCACAATGTCCAGGGCATCTTCAGGGTTTTTTACATAGGCATAGGCAGTGCGGTATAAGAGCTCTTTCCGCAACTGGATCAGTTCATAAAAGGCGTTGTCGCCTTTAATGAATTTGGTACCCAATATCCTCACCCCAATCACTTATTAGACTCGTCTTGGCCAGAAAGGGTTTTGGCTACGAACGTTTCGAACCAATTTGGCGGCGAAAATCGTCTTACTATAGCCGGGGAAATGAGTATCCCGGTCAGCAAATCCCAAGGAAAGAGGTGCCACCCATTGAAAGCAAGAGCCCATCGCTTCCTGGCAATGGCCATTAGCATCCTCCTCCTGGCAAGCCTGGTCGTCAATCTGTCCGGCTGCGCCGGCAAGGTTCAGGCCGCCGACCTGATGAAGGGAATGCGGGCCAACCCCGTCGGCGGCTTGCCCGCCGACACAAGATTTATCGAGAACACTGCAGAATTCTCCCTGAAACTGTTTAAGAAATCCATCGACCCCGAGAAGAACTCCCTGATCTCTCCCCTCTCGGTGCTGCTGGCCCTAGCCATGACCGCCAATGGGGCAAGTACCGCAACCCTGGCGGAAATGGAGGCGGTGTTGGGCGGAGACATCCCCCTGGCAGAACTCAACGAATATCTGTACAGCTATGTAGAAAGCCTGCCCAGCACCAAGAAGGTGAAACTCAGCATTGCCAACTCCATCTGGTTCCGGGATGATGAAAACCGCCTCCAGGTGGAACCGGATTTTCTGCAGACCAATGCCGATTATTACCGTGCCGCCGCCTACAAGGCTGCCTTTGATCAGCAAACCCTGAAGGATATCAATAGCTGGGTTAAGGACAACACCGACGGCATGATCGACAAGATCCTGGAGCAAATCCTGGACGAGGCCGTCATGTACTTAATTAACGCTATAGTCTTCGACGCCGAATGGAAAGAAATATACAATAAGAACAATATGCGCCAGGGCGAATTTACCGCCGCCGATGGCAGCAGGCAGACTGTGGAATTCATGTCCTCAGAAGAGGCGCTATATCTTGACGATGGTAGGGCAACAGGCTTCATCAAGCCCTATGCCGATGATAAATACAGCTTCGTCGCCCTGCTGCCCAATGAAGGAATTGGGTTGCAGGACTACCTGGCCGACCTTAGCGGTGAGAATTTCTTGCGATTCCTGGACGAGGCCCAGGAAATTACAGTAAGCGCCACCATGCCCAAATTCCGTTATGCCTACACCGTTCAGATGAATGACTGCCTGAAGGAGATGGGCATGCCCGCTGCCTTTTCCGCCTCCCAGGCAGATTTCAGCCGGCTGGGCAGGTCCTCCCGGGGCAATATCTTCATCGGGGAAGTGCTGCACAAGACCTTCATCGCCGTGGATGAACGGGGCACCAAGGCCGGGGCGGTGACCAAGGTGGAAATGCAGGATGAGGCGTACATCGAGACCAAGGTGGTCATCCTGGATAGGCCCTTCGTCTATGCCATCATCGACAATGCCACCAAGCTGCCGCTTTTCATCGGGACGGTGCTGGAAGTAAGCGAATAAGGACATATTTAAGGGGGCCGGTCGGCCCCCTTGAGTTTTATCTGATTTCCATCGTGTTAAGACATATCTAGAGCGGAGCCCGCTGGAAATCGTGGAAACGGGTGCCCTGATAGGTCAGGGTGCCGGTATCCCCAGGGGCAATCTGCCCGTACACCCTGCCGGATACCGCGAACTCCTGGCGCTCGCCATCCTCAAATTCGAAGGTGACATAGTAGCTGGTTGGGCCATGGCCATGGTAAACGCGATTGTTGTGAAGATGGCTGCCGCCCCAAATATGGGTGCGCTTGTCTATGACTATGACGTGGCCGGTAGTAACCGGCTGGCGGTTATTGCTGGTCCACTCGGACAGCGAGCGGATGCCGACCACAATAAAGACAGTGAGGACAAGGCCAAATATGGTAAAGAAAAAGAAGGGGAAAACGCTAAACATAAAGTCTTCCATGTAGCCACACTCCTTTGAGTCCCAATGTATTTAGTCCGTCTTGTTGGCAATCCCCGCCGGCACATGACCTGTGGGCACATATTTGGAGGCCGGCAGGCAGTAGGTCTGCTGGTCGTCAAAGAAAATATGGGGGCGGAACCGCTCCAGAATCGGCTCCTTGCTCAGGCCTCCGAGGAAGAAGGCCTCGTCCACCGTTACCCCCCAGGAGCGCAGGGTCTTGATGGCCCGCTTGTGGGATGGGGCCTGGCGGGCGGTGACCAGGGCGGTGCGGATGGGGCGCAAATTCTTGGCCCGGTACGCAGTTTGCAAGCGATTTAAGGCTTCAAGAAACCCCTTAAAGGGACCGGGGGGAAGGGGGACCTCCTGCTTTTCCACTTCATGGCGGGTGAAGTCTTCCAGACCCTTGCTCTTGAAAACTCTTTCGGCCTCGTCGCTAAAGAGGACGGCATCGCCGTCGAAGGCTATCCGGATTTCATCGGTATCATCGTCCTGGTACTCCGGGCCGGTGAGCAATGTGGCGCTGGCATATCCGTTCTGAAGAGCCAGGCTGACATCCTCGGGATTGGCAGAGAGAAAGAGGTCGGCCTTAAAGGCGGGCAGATATATATAGGGCGAGCGGCCGCTGGTAAAGACAGCCCGGGTTATGTTGATTCCATGTTCCTCGATGGAGTTGAACACCCTGAGACCGGTATTGACATCGTTCTTGGACACCAGGATGACCTCCACCGCCCCCTGGCCTGTCTCGGGATCCTTCAGGGCCAGAAGCCTCCTTATCAAGGGGAAGGACACCCCTGGCAACAAGCAGTCCCTTTCATGTTCAATCTGGTACTGAATGTACCGCTCCAGACCTTCTTCCTCAAAGATCCGGTTACTCTCTTCAAGGTCAAAGAGGGCCCGGGAAGATATGGCGATGACCAATTTATCATCCAGCGATTGAGGCATCGTATCACCCCCTGTTTAGATATTAGCACAATTCCATGCCAGCGTGGGGAGTAAATTAAAAAAGGGCAGTCCTGTGCAACAGGGATGCCCTTTTCCAAGGGGCAGGAAAACCGGCCCCACAGCGAAGGGGCCCATTGGCCCCTCCATCCTTTTAGCCCAGCCTATTTCCGCATTCGCCGCAGAATCTGGTGCCGGCGGGACTCATGGTCCCGCAGTTCTCGCACTCAATCATGCTGAGATTGGCGCCGCAGTTATTGCAGAACTTGCCCTCGCCAGAGGGCTTTCCGCATTGAGGACAGATGGTGGTGCGGGCATCTATCCTGCCGGTGAACACTTCGGTAGCTTCAGCCTTCTTGCGAATGTCCTCCACCATTTTACTTGCCCGGGCGGCAACCACTTCAATATTTTCCCGGGGGGCGCACTCTACACAGAGGCCGCCCTGCTCGTTCCAATCGTTCTCACAGACATACTTCCGGCACTTGGGGCAGCGGATGAAGTGGCCCTTGGCTTCATTCTGGGCCAGTTCGAAGGCGCGCTCATACTCCTTATGCCATTCGGGTGTCATGCCTTCATGGCGCTGGCCGAGGACATCCGCACCCCTCTCCAGGGTACTGCCCAGATTATATTGGCCGGTCAATTGGCTGGCAGCGCCGATCAGGTTGCCCAGGCCGCGAATAAATTTGCCCTTTTTGTAAGTCTGGGACGGGATAAATGCGGTCTTATAGCCCTCGTGACAGAGGTCGCAGTAAAAAGTAAACTGAAAACCTGCCTCGGTACAATTGTCTGCGTAATTACTGGTAAATGATTGCAAAGCCATGTCGTTCTCCTCCTATTTAAGTGGTTTTCCACACTTTATACATACGTCCCCGGGCGGCTGAAGTTGCTTGCACTTTTTATTGGGGCATACCACCGTCAGCGGGGCGTTGCAGTGGGTGCATCTGTCGCCTAGAAATGTCCCCTTGCCGCACTGGGGGCAGATAACCTGCAATCTCAGTCCGCAGTGGGCGCAGGCAATCCAGTCCTTTTCGATGGGACTCATGCACTGGGGACAGCGCAGCGGCCCCTTGGGGTTTGCCTTGCCGCAGAAGGGGCAGATCCGGGCATCGCTGGGGACCAATTTGTCACAGTAAACGCAGGGGTGTTTATAACCGACCATCTCCTAGCCTCCATTTCCCAGCGCATCTTCGGGAGCGCTGCTTTCTCCTTCATCGAGTTCCTGAAAACCTTTGGCCCACCTGGCCTCTTCATCCAGGGTTTGGACATTAAAGGCCAGCAAATCGCGAATATCTTGTTCCCACTGGTCCTGGCTCCGGTGAAACACCCGCCCGATGAAGCGCCTGCGCAGCTCTTGAAGTTCGGGAATTTTATTGACCGCATGGCGGTACTTAATAAACTTCGGTTCTGCCAGTTTCTCCTCGGGAAGAAAAATCGGCTCCCGGCGAAAGTTGATTACCAGCATGCAGCGGTTGATATCTGTCAGCAACACGTCGACCAGTTCCTGAAGCTGGGCATCGCCAAGGGAGGAAAAGGTCGCCCGGGGGGCGATCCGGAAAAAATACGTGGCCCTTCCAGTCTGGGGACCAGATGTCGCCTCCATGGCGATGGCGTTGTGGACCAAGAGTGGAACCAGGAACCAGAGGTACTCCTGGGCATCGGCCTGGGCCATCAATTCCCGCTTAAAGCCGATACATTGCTGGTCGCTGCCGCCCAGGGAATTGAGGAAATAATACTCCTGCCGGACACTTGCTGCGTCAAGCTGCCGCTCCAACCCCTCCCACATTGCAGGATCAATTGCCTCCAGGTCCCTACGCCTTACAGCCCGCCCCTCCCGCATCAGGAGGCTTGCCCGGGCCACAGCGGTGGGAGTTGCCGAAGGCGCAAGTTCCCTGAGCAGCGTCTGGACCTTGCCGGTCAAATCGTTCCTCAGCCGTTCCAGTTCATCAATAAAGGAGTCGAACTCCCTGCCCAGCTTGCTTAAGGAGTATATGCTCCCGGTCTCGGTGCCGATATGCACCTTATAGCCTTCCGGCTTGACCATTTCCACAAAAGAGTAGGGCAGACGAATAGGCTCCTGATAGTCCGGAATGATCAAGAGAGCGGTGTCGCACAGGCGCAAATAGCATTGGCCCAGCTCCACTTGTCCCGAATCTGTCTGTACAGAACAAACAGCCCTGATTCCACCTCGATGCACTTTTTCCCGCATCAGCAAATCCCCGATTATCAGTTCGTTACGCTGTCCGATGAGAATGCGAATAAAATCGTCATACTTGTTTCCCAGATGGTACAGCTCCAGATTCTCTTCTCTGGTGGTCAGATACAGCTTGTAGCCGGCTGCTCTGACCTCTGTAATGTCGCGGTAGGAATAAGTCCTGACGCCGCCATACTTTGGCCGAAGTTCCAAAACAGTATCGGTGAGCAGGGCCTCAGCCTCCTGTTCTCCCTGGGTCGAACGAATTTTCAAAGGACATGCCAACAGCGTGTCTGTTCCCCTGTCCTCCACAGTTGTCCCTCCCTTCCCCCCTTAATTTATTTTAAGTGTATTCGCCCTTCTCTCGCCGTTTACCTCCATTTTTTAGCAAAATGAGCAATATAACAAAAAGGGTTGAGACCATTTGCAGGCGCGGCTCTTGCCGCCCGCCTTTGCAGGGGACCAAAAGGCCCCCCTGCACAGGGGGGCCGCTTGTAGCGCCGGCTTTGCAGGGGAGTCAAATGCCCTCCTGCAAATCGGGGAAATATAGCAGATGTATGTTTTACAACAGCAGGGATAACTTACTTACTCGGGCGGGGCAATCAGAGCTGTCTGGTTGGAGGACATTTCCATGACAATCCTGTCTCCAATCATCCGGCTTGGGTAGCCCTCTGCCCGAAAATGGTGCACCCTCTGTCCGCTACCTTTTTCCAGGTACAGCACTTCGACTTCCTGGCTGAAGTTTCTCAGCATCACCACCAGATTGTCGCTTTCGCTGAAGAACACGTCGACCTCGGTATAGTCCTCGGGATATTGGTATTCCCAAAGTTTTTTCCCGGTTTGAGCGTCGATCAGCTGCACCGAGCGCTCCCAAAGACCCAAATGGGCGTTCTTTTCCAGGACTATGTAGTTGTTGCCCTGGGAATCCCTGGTCAGCCTGATGGGCCAGAGCTCAAGTCCACCGTGGGGAACGGTAAAGGGATATGAGGCAAGTAAGGTCCCGGTTTCCGGGTCAATGGCCAACAGCTCTTCGTCAAGATAATCTCGACCCTCGGACGTAACCTCCAATAAGGCCCAGATAATCTCCATATCCCAGAGGTTATCCTCGGGGTTTACCCCGTAATACAGGTCGATTCGACCCGGCATGGTTTTGCGCCACAATTCCTCGCCGCTGACCAGGTCGAACTTCTGCAGAGAGGAACGCCCCGCCACATATAAGGACCCCTTCCAGACAAAGGTATTCAACTCTCCGGCGGGATTGTGGGCCAGCACATGTCTTTCATGGCCGGTCGACATCTCCACCACAACCGTCTTGTCGCTATCGATAATAATGACGCTGTCGCCCAGGATATCTGCTCTGAAGCCGTGCCTGGTCCACAGGATGCTGCCATCGAGATCGTTTACAGCAATGGTGAGTTGCTGAATCCTGGCTTCTGTATAGTCGGCCAGGCTCAAGAACAGGGTATCGCCCCGGCTCCAGATCTCCCCAAAATACGGGTAGCTCATCTCGGCATCGATGACTGCTTGCCACAGCCTCTGGCCGTCGGAGGTAAACTTAGCCATGGTGTACGGCTTTCCCTGGGAAAAAGTGTAATAGAATCCCCGATGCAAATATGCCGTATAATTCTTCAGAAAGGGAATCGGCCTTCCCGAGCTGAGGCTGTAGTACATTATTTCTTCCGGGTGGTAGCCGGAGACTACTTTCACCAAATCCCCTTCCCAGTCAAAATAGTCCTCCCCCTCCTTGCCAACTTCCAGGCGCCACAGCTCAGAGCCGGTGGCAATGTCCAACTGTTCAATATAGATCTTGCCATCCTTGGTCATGGGGTAGGTCAAAGTCCCCCCACGCAGAAGGAGCAGAGTATCATCGAGATATATGTCCCAAAGGGCAAAGCCATCCCGGGCCAGATCCCGGACCCACAGGGTGCTGCCATCCTCCAAGTGTTGCCCGCTGATGGTGCCCTCAGCGAGGTACAGCAAGAAATCGCCGGCGTGGATATCCTGATAGTAGCCGGGCAGAGAATCTTTCTGCCAGATTATCTGCGCCTGAGGAAGGTCGGGCTCAGGCGGATCCTCCTCATTGCCCCCGGGATCGGGCTGAGGACCGACGGGCTCCTCTGGACCGGGTCCCGGCTTGCCGGGTTCAACTGGATCTGCAGGGGGATTGGAATAGCATGCCGAAGCCAAGAGGGTGATTATCAGCAGGAAAACCAGTAGTTTTCGCATGTAAACACCTCCAAAGAGCGGCCTGTGCGGAAACCGCTTCGGTCACGGTATTTGCCATTATATTCAATACATCCCGGAAAAGTCCTGCCAAAGCGGATTTGTCCAGCAATTCCGGACTAAGCCATCCGCCTCGTGGCCCACGGGGACGCCTGCCATCAACGGGGAAAAAGGGAAGCGAACAGGCAGAGAGGTTTATACTGAACCCACTTCCCCCAGATAATCTTCCTTCTCGCTGACCACCCTCTGCTTCCAGCGCCCGCCCAGGAAGAGAGCAAGGCCAAAGATGCCGATGAGCAAATTGCTGAGGACCATGGCATACCAGACAGACTTCTCGGCCAAAGGGGTGAAATGCTTGAAGATGAGGACCATGGGAATCCTCAGGACCCAAAGCCGGCCGGAGGTCATCATCATGGCCATTACTGTGTGACCGGAGCCTTGAAAACAGCCGAGGAAGGATTCAAACACTCCCATCAGGGGAATGGAGATGGAAATCAGGCGCAGGAAGTAAGTGCCCTGCTCCAAGACGATGGGCTCTTGGGAAAAAATCCCGATGATATGTGGGGCAATTATGCACATGCCAACCCCGCCCACCGCCAGCATCGATACCGACAGCCGCATGCTTTCCCAGACCGCCTTGGCAGCCCGGTCAGGCTGATTGGCCCCCAGGTTCTGGCCAACCACCGTGGCCAGGGCAGCGCCAATTCCCATGGCGGGCATGAGAATCAAGGAGTTAATGGTATTGCCGATACCAAAGGCAGTGACGGTATATTCGCCAAAGCTGAGGACAAAGGCGCTGAGAATCATGAATCCGAAACCCTCCACGGATTGCCCCAAACCGGCGGGAAAGCCAATCTTGATGATATCCCGCAAAATCTTACCGTTAAAGCGCAAATCCCTGAACTGGGGGGACAGGCCGTTCTTGCTGAAAAAGAGCAGGTACAATCCCGCCAAGGCACTGAGGGCCCGGGCCAGGACTGTAGCCCAGGCAGCCCCGGCAATGCCCATTCCAAAGGTAAACATGAAGAGGGGATCCAGAACAACATTCAAGACCACCGAAATCCCCGACAAGACCATGGGAGTCACGGTGTCCCCCTCGCCCTGCCTGATGGATTGAAAGGCAAAGAAGACGAACATGGTGGGCATTCCCAAAAAGATTGCCTCCAGGTACTCCCAGCCATAGGCGTGGATCAGCCCCTCGGCTCCCAGCAGGGTCATGAGTTGCCTGCCAAAGAGCAGACCCACCAGTGCCAGAAAAATAGAAAAAAAGAAGGAAAAGCTGACCAATTGTCCAGCCACCCTGGTTGCTTCTTTTTCTTTAGCCAGGCCGATAAACTGTGAAATCATGCTGGTCCCGGCGATATTTATTCCAATGCCAAAGGCCATGGTCACAAAAATCATGGGCCAGACAAAGTTGATTGCGGCGACGGCGACATCTCCCTCGGCCAAGCGGCTCACCCAATAGGTGTCCACCACCTGGTAGACGGTCTGAATGGCATTGGCCAGGACAACTGGCAAGGCCAGGGAAATCAGGACCTTGCGGATATTGCCCTTGAGGATTTTATCGCGGTTGTTCATGTTCTTCATATCTCAGCCCCCTCGTATAGCCTATGTATTTTACCACGTTTACAAGAAAATTGCTCCCTCGCTTGCCCATGTATTTCTATGTGAAAAGGACGGGAATAATCCATGTACAACAGCCAAATTTTCCGGGCCTTTAGGCGCACTGGCAGGGGCAAGATTCCAGAACTGCTATGCAAAAATGCGGAATAATCTAATCAGGGCCGGGGATAATCTAGGTTATAAATTGAGAAAGCAGGTGAACTCATGGAATTATTTCGCTATCTGACCATCCTCGGCCTCTTGGCCGTCCTGGGTTTCGGCCTGTACTGGGTCAAGGAATACCGGGACAAGGCCAACCATCTCAATGCGGTGATTGCCAGTTTGACCGAATGCAATGGTGAAATGAAGCGGACGCTACTCAACGGCCTGGTGGCCCGCTTTGGCAAAAGCGATGCCGACGGCGACGAGACCCCCCTGGATTTTGAACGCTTTGTGGCCAAGCTCTGGCGCATGAATTATGGCGGGAAAACCTCGGTCACCAGGGCCAGTGCCGATTTCGGCGTCGACATCGAATACCGAATCGGGGAAGATCTGTACCTGGGCCAGGTAAAATGCTATAGCCTCGACAATAAAGTGGGTTATGAACCCATCGCCATCATTCACTCCCAGATGCTCAAACAGGGCGCCAAGGGAGGCTTTGTGGTGACCACCTCGGACTTCACAGCCCACGCCAAAAAATATGCTCAAGACCTGGACATTGAATTGATCAACGGACCCCAGCTCATCGAACTCTGGGCCGCCGCCCTGAAGGCCGGGAAACTGAAAAGGCAGGAGCTTCAACCCCAACAAGCATAAAATGGTTTGCTACAGCCCCATTACTCAAAATTCCGCACATAAAATATCGCCAGTTGGGTTCTGTCCCGAAAGCCCAGCTTTTCCAGAAGGGCGGTGACGTAATTGCGCACCGTGCCCTCGCTGAGAAAGAGTTTTTCGGCTATTTCCCGGTTGGACAGGCCCTGCCCCACCAGGGCCATGACCTCCAGCTCCCGCTCAGTTAGGGAGCACTGGGCACACCGGGTTTTACCGCTTTCCCGAAGCATTGCCGAAAGGCTGGTGGCCACATCCCGCTCCAGGACGATATTTCCTTTACCCACAGCCCGCAGGCTTTCGATGATGCTGTCCGCAGGCTGGCTCTTGAGAATATAGCCCTCGGCCCCGTTTTTCAGGGCCTCTTTTATATATTCTTCATCCCGGAAGGTTGTGAGGATTACAACCCGCACTTGGGGATAGAGGGCTTTGAGCCTCTTGGTGCCCACCACCCCATCCATCACCGGCATGCGAATGTCCATCAGGACCAAATCCGGCAAAACTCGCTGGCACAGCTCCAGGGCTTCCTGGCCATTGGCGGCAAGACCAACTACCTGGAAATCCTCTTCCATTTCCAAGAGCATTTTCAGACTGTCCCTGATCAGGGCGTCATCGTCCACTATCAGCACTCGCAAAGAGCTCTCCCCCTCTCTCTTCCCTGGGCAGAATCGCGACAATCATGAAGCCGTCGTCGGCGCTGAGGGAAATGGTTCCCCCGAGATTGCTCACCCGTTCCCGCATGCCACTCAGTCCCATGCCTTCCTTGATTTTTTCGCAGCCCACCCCGTTATCCCTGATCAGTAAACGCACGATATTGTCCCGCACCTCCAGGTTGACCACAACCCGGGTGGCCTGGGAGTGACGAGAGGCATTGGTCAGGGCCTCCTTGAGGATGGCGGAAATCATCTCGGCATGGCTGGGAGATAACTGGGACAGGTCACCCCAATGCTGGAAATCCACCGGGCAGAAGTGAAAGTTCTCGATAATCCGCTGAAAATACTCCAGGCCCAGCTGCTCTTGCGGACGGATATTATGCACAGTATCCCGGAGCAGGCTGACCGAGTTGGACAAGCTGGCGACGGAAGCCTGCAGGAGTTCCCTGGCCCGGGCCTCGTCCCGGTCCAGGGTCTTGATGGCAGCCTGGAGCTGCAACAGTATTCCGGCCAGGTTATGGCCCAGGGAATCATGGATATCCCGGGCGATGCGGTTGCGCTCTTTAATTTCGGCCAGGTGGGCAGCCTCCCGGGCGGCGTTCATGAGTTTGACCTTGGCCTCCTCGAGAGAGTAGCGGTTCCGCCGCTCCTGATCGTAAATTTCCCGGAAGGAAATCTCTTTTTTATCCAGGGTGTGGCGCTGGTGTCCGCAGAGGGCGCAAAGGCCCAGAAGGATGATGAGAAAATTCCGCTCCTCACCCGTGAAAAAAAACAGCACGGCTGGAGGCAATGACAGAAGGGACCAGTACAGCCCCCTGGCCGCCAGATCAAAAGCCAAAACGGCGGTGAGCAGCAAAAATACAGGATCGGCAATGGTCAGGGCGATAACGAGGACATATTCCGCTGCAAGTAACAGCGGGTTGGGGAAATACTTCTCCCTGACTATCCAGATTGCCACCAGCAATAAAAGGCCCATAATCCCCAGGGGAGAAACGGAGTCTCCCTGAACCTGGAGGATTAGGACCAACAGTATTGAGATTGCTTTAAATAAGTAAGACATGGCCCCGCCCCCCTGTTATTTCCCATTATAATGCCCGGGGCCAAGATTTGCCAGAATTAGTTGGCTACTTCAACCCGACGCCAAGTACCCAGCAGGAAGAAGACCAGGATATACCCCAGGAGGATGGCCAACTCCATTCCCACGTCGGTTAGGGGATTCCCCATCATAACCTTTTGGGCCGCCTCCACCGCCCAGGTGGCGGGCAAGAACTTGCCAATGGTCTGCAAGATATCCGGCATTATCGCCCGAGGCCAGAACAGGCCGCTGAGCATGCACATGGGCGTAATAATCAGGCTGGAAGCCGTCCCGGCTTGCTGGGTGGTCCGGGCCATGGAAGCCAGGGCCATCCCCATGGCTACACAGAGCAGGGCAAAAACCGCCATGACCAGGTAGAGATTCAGCACAGAAGCACCCAAGTACATGCCGAAGACAAAGTGGACCACCAGAAAGGTCATGGCCACCTGGATGAGCAGGATCAGCAGAAAGCAGAGGATGCTCTGGAGCATGTAGTTTTTCAGGCGCAGGGGTGAGGCCAGGATCCGGTAGAAAGTCCGGTTTTCCCTGTCCTTGATTAAGTTGACGGTGGTAAAGGAAGAGAGCAACAGCATGTTCATCGCCAACATCCCGATTCCGCCCATGGCGCCATCCACGCTCCTGGCTTCTGTCGCAAAGGACCTGGTTTTGACGGCAAAACTGCCGGCCTCATAGGCGGCCAGGCCCCGGTAAAAATCCTCCGACCCTTGAGAATTTGCGGCAATGCCCTTGACGGCGCCCACAAATCCCTCCACCTGCAGCTTTGCCCTGCTGGCCAGGTTTGCCTCCTGAATGCTGTATCCCCGAATACCGGGATCCTTTCCGGCAATAATGTCCTGGGTAAAACCGGAATCTATGACCAGGATGTAATCGGCCTTGCCGCCGGCTAGGGCGCTTCTGATTCCCTCCTCCTCCAGCATCACCACCGGCGAGGTGCGGGACAGGGTTTCAGCAAGAATTTGGGTCAGCGGAGTATTATCGAGATCCACCAGCCCCACAGTGATTTCGGTGGGACCAAAATTGCCCAGGCCGAAAATCATCCCGATAAACAGGGGCGGGCAAATGAGAACCATCAACAGGTTGATTTTGTTGCGCATCAAGCGCATCAGAGTATAGCGGAAAACGGTCATTGCACAACTCTCCTCTCCGCCAGCATGGAGATGGCAAAAGTAACGGCAATTATCGCCAGCATGCCGGCCAGCATCAACATGGTCTGCCGGTTGGAACCATGGTAGATGGTGTTGAATAACGCCGTCTGGGCCAGGTAATTGGGAGACAAGTATTGAAGATGGGCCAGCACCCCCGACAGGGAGACTTTGAAATACCCTCCGGAAATAAAGGTAAATGCGACGACGATGACGTTTAGAAAACTGGAGGCGCGAGACTCTTCCTTGGCCACCATCACGGCCATGGTGCCCAGACCGGTGGACAGCACCACCATGATGAAGACAATCAGCAGAACCAAGGGCAGGTTATCCCCCCAGCTTACCTTGAAGGCAAAGTGGGTAAAGGCGATGATGACCAGGGCCTGGATGTACACTGTAACGATATTGGCCATTATCAAGCCGAAATACTGCTCAAAGGACCTGATGGGTGACGCCTTTATGCGGCGGCCTATGGCGGCCAAATAGCTTCGCTTGATGGTGTAGGTGGAGTACAAAGAGCCATACATGATAATCATCACCAGCATGGTCACGGCATAATAACCCATGGCATTGGGCATCAAGCCCTGGGCGGAGATGGGATGTTCTTGGATGCTGCCCAGGGCGGGAGCGTACTGGGGCTGACCGGCACCCATTGCAAGCATGGCTTGAATGGCATTGCCCCCACAGACGAAGCTTTCCAGGACGGTCTCGACCATGGTCACCCCCAGTTGACGACCTGGATGGCCGATTACCTGGATTTCTGCCTTTTCGCCGCCCATGGCCTGCTGGGAGTAATCTGATTCCACATGAATCAGGGCGGAGATCTCGCCAGTCCGAAGGAGCTCCTGTCCGGCAGTCAAGCTGTCAACCACCCGGATATCCAAGAGCTCATTGACCTCCGGTCTGGCCATGAAATCATCGACCAGAGAACCCATAGGACCTTGGTCCTCATTAAAATAACCGACTCTGGTGGCGCCGATGGACTCGGGCTGGAACATGGGACTCAGGGCCAGGCCGAGAATGATGATAAGGACTATGGGGAACACCACCATCTGTCCAATACTGTTGCCCACATCCCGCACATTTTGGAGGACGGTGTACTGAAATATGGCGAATATGCGTCCCACTCTATCCCTCCTAGTCCCTCAGTGTCTTGCCCGTCAAGGTAAGAAACACGCTTTCCAAGGTAGGCCGCTCGGCACTGAGGCTTAATACTTCGGCGCCGGTCCCGGCGATCGTGTCTACAATCCTGCCGATGATGGGGCTGTGCTTGGCCACTTGAACGGTCAAGGTGTTGTCCTTCAGAGCACAGTCCTTGACGCCGCCGATTTTCTTTACCTCATCCACCAGGGTATAGTTGACATTGGCAAGCTCCACAACAATGGTATCCTCTGAAGAAACCAATTCCTTCAGCTCTTCTTTGCTCCCCTGGGCAATGACTCGCCCCTGGTCCATGATGGCCACCCGGGAGCAGAGCTCTTCCACCTCCTCCATATAGTGGGAGGTGTAGATTATGGTGGTACCCTGCTTGTGCAGCTTCGCCACCGACCCCAGAATGTGGTTGCGGGACTGGGGGTCGATGCCCACGGTGGGCTCATCCATAATGAGCAGCTTGGGCTGATGGACGACGGCGCAGGCGATGTTCAGCCTCCGCTTCATGCCGCCAGAAAACTTTTTGGGAAATTGCTTGCCCTTGTCACCGAGGCCAGTGAACTCCAGGGCCCAGTTCACCTGCTCCTTGAGCTTGGGTCCCCGAAGGCCGTACAGCTTGCCAAAGAAAGTAATGTTTTCCGCAGCCGTCAGGTCCTCATAAATTGCCAGTTCCTGGGGGACAATGCCGATATCCTTGCTCACATCTTCCCTATTGCCATTGACCTTCTTGCCGAAGATGGTGATCTCACCGCCGTCCACCTTGGTCAGGCCGATGAGCATGTTGATGGTGGTTGTCTTGCCGGCGCCGTTGGGGCCCAGGAGACCGAACACTTCCCCCTCGGCAATTTCCAGATTGACATTATCCACCGCCAGGTTATCTCCATATCTTTTGACGAGATTTCTCATCTCGACCAGCATATTGCTCCCTCCTCCGGATTCCGCTCTTTTGCTCCATTTTACTCTTGGAGAAAAATCCGCCGCCAGTGTCGAAAGGAACATCTTGACATGACATTTGTCATGTGCACTCAAAGAGGCGCTCCTACCTGCCGGAGCAGGCAGAAACGCCTCGCGCACCTCATTTCCAGTCGTCGGCTGCCCCTCCTCAAGGCCCTAATCCCTCTTTCTCTTCCTGGTCAGGGAGATTCCCCCGAATCCGCCCAGGAGGGCGATGTAGAAACCGAAATCGTACCACCAGCCGGTATTGTTGGCCTCATAGACCCGGACCAGGGGATTGAATAGCTGGACGATGAGGGAAATCGGGGCAATCCAGCCATGCCACACCCCCCAGAAGAACCCGGCAGGTGAACGATTATATCTCTCATCTCCCGGCATACAGCCGGTAAGGACAAGAATCAGAACCAAGAGCAAGGCCAACAAGAGCACTTTTCTGGTCACCGACACACCCCCTAAGTTTTTTCTCCTCTGCCATTGTTTTATTGAGTACTGGGTAGTATACTAGGTGGGCATTATTAGCAGAAAAGGAGAGATACCGTGATAGAAGAAAACATCATCCTGACCGATGACGAGGGCAATGAACTGGAATGCGAGTACCTGGACACCATTAACTACCAAGGCAAAGACTATGCAATCCTGTATCCCCTGGATCAGGACGAAGATGAGGGCGCTGTGCTCATCATGGAGGTTGTGGCCACCGATGATGAGGAGGAGTTACTGCCGGTGGAGGACGAGGACCTCCTGGATGCCATCTTTGCAGAATTCATGAGGATTGCAGAGCTGGAAGAATAGGAGCCGAGGGCAGTACCCCTGTGGGGTGCTGCCCTGCTTTTATTACAGGGGAGTATGCCGCGCAAGAATCGCCTACTCGACCTGGGAGCCGAGGCTGGCAAAGGGAGACTCTGCCCTGGAGATTACCTTGTCGGCACCGAGATAGTTCATGAAATCCCGGGCCGCATGCTTGAGGGCGCTCTCCATGGCATTACTGACTTCTGTGTCCGGTTCCCACCACCAGTTCAGGATTTCCAGGACCCCGGTCTTTTTGTGATATCTGGGCTCAAACCGAGCGACAAATCTGTCTCCGTACAGCACCGGCAGGACATAGTAGCCGTACTCCCGCTGTTCCGCCGGTTTGTACACTTCCCAGGTGTACTCGAAACCAAAGAGGGCCGAAATCAGCTTGCGGTCCCAGAGCAGGTTGTCCAGGGGGGCAATAAACGCCGCTTGAGCCTGGGTATTACTTCCTGCCAGGACTTGCTCCAACAGGGGCAGTTGTTCCCGGACAATAAATACTGGGCAGGCCAAGGCCTCCACTTCGATGGGGACAATCCCTCCCTCCTCCTCCAGAGCGGAAAAGGCTGCATTGCGCTGGGGAGCTTTAAACTTTCGAATTCCCAGCCAGGCATCGCTGCCCCGGTTCCAGAGCATGCCGATGGCGCCGATGCGTCGCTTGACTTGCCACTGGAAATACTCCTCGTCGGTGCGGTTGGGGTCAGGGGCATTGAGAATCTCCGCCGGGATGTGCCGGGAGGCCAGGTCATACAACCGTCTCTGCCCAACCCGGCTGTGGATTACGATGTCGCCCCAGGCATAGAGAGCTTCCAATGCCACCCGGGCAATACTGGCAGGGCCCCAGAACCAGTCCACCTTCTCCTCGGCGCCAAAGTCCTGGGAAGACAAGGGCCCCCGTTCCTCCATCTCCGCCAGGACCTTGGGAACTGCCTCATTGAGCTCGGTTACTTCCCGGCCATGGCGAGTGACCTTCCGGATGCGGTAGCGCCAAAAGCAAGGCCAGTCTTCCACGGGATAGATGGCGGCATTCTTGTCCCAGCCATCCACCAGTTGGCGGTCGGCATACAGCAGCTCCTCCAGCAGTTGGGGCCGGTAATCCCTGACCCGGGATTGCAGGACAAGGTTGGGATTGGTGCCTGCCATGTCCAGGGGATCGTACTGGAGGCAGCCTACCCGGCGGACGAAGGCCATAATTCCCTCCTTGCCCCGGAGCCGCCGGGGCGGCAATAACCCCTGGTAGGCCAGGATGAATTGCCGGGCCTGTTTCTCGGTTATCCGCATCGGCCTCACCCCTGTTTCTTGCATTTCAGCACGTACATATCCGACAGCATCAGGTAACCGTCAGCCCAAATTTTGTCCCGAACTGACCGGATCGCTTCTCTTAAGGGCAGGCGCAGCTCCGGCCAAGGTATTTCCGCGATTTTTGACTCCATGACCTCTTCCCATTCTTGGATGGTCCCCTGAAAATTTGTCAGCCTCCGCCCTGGCGCCAAGTGCAGTTGGAAATCCTCAAAACCCAGAATTGACAAGGCAGCCTGAACCTCTTCTGGCCGGGGTTCCCGGGACCAGGTCTCCCCATTCAGGGCCCAAACCGCCTTGGCCAGATTCCAGCGCTGCCACTGGCCTTGGCTTTCTTTAGAATCCTGGGGAGGAAATTCCGACACTATTACCAAATCGCCGCCGGGTTTTAGGACCCGGGCAAATTCCTTGAGGGCGACTAATAGTTTTAGGGGATGAGGATCCAAAAAGACCAGGGTATCATCGCAGTTGACGATATCTATGGAGGCATCGGCAAGAAAATCCAGGTTATAGATATCTGCCTGGAGCAGCTGGACATATTTAGTCAAGCTACCAAGATTATCCCTAATCCGCGCCAGCCATTCTTGCGGCTGGTCGATATCCACCGAGATGATCTTGGCCTCTAATTTGTTCTCGTGTATGTACTGGGCCCAGGCCTTGGTAGCTTCCCCGGCCCCAGTGGCGGCGTCCAGAATAATTTTGCCCGCCAAATCCAAACCTTGAATGGCTAAGTTGTGAATGCCGGCCATCTTGCTCCCTCCAGTTAATGAAATTATTCCCATTGTATCAAATATCGTCTTCCCTGGACAGGTCTGTTTTTATACTGTAAATCTACTCCCCCGGCAGGAAATTCTCCAGCTATAGCTAATTCTTTAGGTAATACTGGAAGGGAAGTGATTGTCGTGAAATGGTGGCAAAGGGCGGTCTTTTACCAAATCTACCCCCGGAGCTTTATGGATTCCAATGGGGACGGGATCGGAGATATCCCCGGCATTATCCAAAAGCTGGATTACCTCAATGACGGCACGCCCCAATCTTTAGGAGTTGACGCCATCTGGTTTAGTCCCTTCTTTGTCAGTCCCCAGAAGGACTTTGGCTATGATATCGCCGATTACTGTGATATTGATCCCTGCTATGGCACCCTGGAAGATTTTGACCACTTGGTGGAAGAGTGCCATAAGCGGGGGATTCGGGTGATGCTGGACCTGGTGGTCAACCACACCTCGGATCAGCATCCCTGGTTCCTGGAATCCCGCTCCTCCCGGGACAACCCCAAGCGGGATTGGTACATATGGCGGGACGGCCGGGGCAAGAGGCCGCCCAACAACTGGCGCAGCATCTTTTCCGGCTCCGCCTGGGAATGGGATGAACTCACCGGCCAGTGGTACCTGCACTCCTTCCTGTCGGAGCAGGCCGACCTGAATTGGACCAACCCTCAGGTCCAGGAAGCAATCCACGATGTCATCCGCTTTTGGCTGGACCGGGGCGCAGACGGCTATCGCCTGGATGTAGCCCATGCCTACTGCAAAGACCCAGAATTTCGCAATAATCCCCCCTTCTGGAAGCGCCCGCCCCTGGACAAGCAGCGCCTCCGGGACAAGGTGTTCTTTGAAAAGGCCATCGCCAAGTTCGGGCTCCCGGATTTTCAGTACAAGCAGTACAACCTGCACCAGCCGGGCACCCATGCAATCCTCCGGGGCTTTCGCCGGGTCCTGGATGAATATCCCGATGCCGTCAGCATCGGCGAGATCCTGGCAGACTATCCCGAGGTGGTGGCTTCCTACTACGGCCAGGGGGACGAACTGCACATGAACTTCTATTTTGATTTCGCCGAATGCCCCTGGAACGCCGCGGCCTTCCGGCGCAGGGTTGAGCACTGGCTCTCCCTGCTCCCCGCCGGCTGCTGGCCGGCCTGGACCCTGAGCAATCACGACCGCATTCGGGCCATCAGCCGATATGGCAAACCCGGCGCCGAAAACCAGCAGGCCAAGCTCCTGGCCATGCTCCTGCTGACCCTGCCGGGCGCCCCCTTTATCTATTACGGCGAGGAAATTGGCATGAAAGACCCTGATCTCCCCAAACGCCTGATTCAGGATCCGGTGGGGAAAAAGCTCTGGCCCTTCCACAAGGGCAGGGACAGCCAGCGCACCCCCATGCAGTGGGACGGATCGGAAACGGCAGGGTTTACTACCGGCCAACCCTGGTTGCCGGTGGGTCCCGAATTGACTGAGCGCAATGTCCGGAGTCAAGAGGGCGACCCCGCCTCCCTTCTGACTTTTTGGCGAAACATGATCTGGCTGCGCAAGAAAAAACCCGCTTTACTGGAAGGAACATATCAGGCGGAAACAGAGGCCCCCAAAGACTGCTATGTCTTTACCCGGAGCATTCCTGAGCAAAAGCTCCTGATCTGCCTGAACTTCTCCCGCAAGGCCCGCACCATATCCCTGCCCGCCGAGCTCCGCCCTCTCTTCTCCACCCATAATCTGCTCAGCAAAAAGCCCACCGAGTCCCTGACCCTCGCCCCCCTGGAGGGGTGCCTGCTGGAATACTGAGCATTGCCTGCCCGACAAACTGAAAGCCTATTGCGAATGGAGTGCCGCAAAACGAGATGTCCGCACATATTACCCCCTGGAATTCTTTGCAGGGCAAAAAAGCCCCCACAGGGGAATATGGCAGATTGTCAGGATTGCGACTGCTCCATTCTTTTTGCCTCGACCCGTTCAGACGGGTATTTTTTATAAATTTTCCTGGCATGAGCTCTTGATATTTCGCCCTTAGAAATGTTAATATATTAACAGTCCGCTTGGGAGGTTAAGACAATGGATGAGTATATCAGCATTGGATATTTACTAAACACCGCTGCCCGCCTGGCCCGCCAGGACCTGGGCAACCGCATGCACGCCCTGGGCCTGACCTTTCCCCAATGGACGGTGCTCAAAGACCTGGCCTGTCATCAGGGCTGTCACTGTGATGAACTGAATATGGCGGCCATTGCCCGGCGCCTCAACACCCAGCGTCCCAATATCTTGGGCATCCTCCATCGCCTGGAGAATTTGGGTTTGGTGCAGCGGACTGTCAACCCCGACAACCGCAGGGCCCATATCGTGTCCCTCACCGACAGGGCGAAGGAGGCAATGGCGCAACTGCAGGAACTAAGTCGACTGACCACCGCCAAGGCGTTGCATGGTTTTACCCCTCAAGAAGAAGCCAATCTCAGAGATTACCTGATCCGAATCAGTAATAATCTGGGAGAGTCTGCAACAGATAACTGCTTGAAAGGATGCGATAGTATATGAATCAATCAAAACAGCTGGGTCAGGAAAAGATCGGCAAGCTATTATTGAAATTCTCCATTCCCGCCATCGTCGGGATGGTGGTCAATGCCTTGTACAATGTAGTAGACAGGATTTTTGTCGGCAATGGGGTGGGAGATTTGGCCCTGGCCGGTATTACCGTCCAATTTCCCATCTCCCTGGTGATTATGGCCTTTACCATGCTGATTGGACTGGGCGCCAGCACCCTGATCTCCATCCGCCTGGGCCAGGGCAAGGAAGAAGAAGCAAAAAATATTATGGGCAATGCCGTGGTGATGATGCTGATTCTCTCGATCCTCATCACCGTGGTTGGTCTCATCTTTCTCAAGCCCTTGATCGCAGTCATGGGTGGCAAAGACCCCGAAGTCATGCCCTATGCCCTGGAGTACAGCGGCATCATTCTGGCGGGAACGGTGTTCTTTATGTTTGGCATGGGCGCCAACCACTTTATCCGAGCCGAGGGCAACCCCAAATTTGCCATGCTGACCATGTTAATAGGCGCCCTGACCAATATTCTGTTGGATGCGCTTTTCATCTACGGTTTCGGTTGGGGAATCAAGGGAGCGGCCATCGCCACCGTTATCGCCAAAGCCGTCTCGGCCCTCTGGATTCTCCGCTACTTCCTCAGCGGCCGCGGACACCTGAAGCTGGTCTTCTCCAAGATTCGCGTGCATGGACGGCTTATGCTGTCAATAATCAGCATTGGCGCCGCGCCCTTTGCCATGCAGTTGGCGGCCAGCCTTCTCAACGTAATCCTCAACAACAGCCTCAACGCCTACGGCGGTCAATTGGCCCTGGCCGCCATGGGCATAGTCAGCAGTATCTCAACCCTGCTCTTGATGCCCATCTTCGGGATCAATCAGGGGTTACAGCCCATCATCGGCTATAATTATGGCGCCGGCCAATATTCCCGGGTTAAGGAAGCCCTGTTCAAGGGCATGGCCGGGGCGACCTTCATCTCCTTGCTGGGCTTTGCCCTCATCAACCTGTTCCCCAATCAGCTGGTCGGCCTCTTCAACAAAGAGAGCGTTGACCTGGTGGACTTGGGCAGCAGGGCCCTGCGGATCTACCTCCTGGCCCTTCCCATCATCGGCGCCCAGGTGGTGGGCACCAGCTACTTCCAGGCTGTGGGCAAGCCAAAACATGCAGCCTTCCTGAGCCTGTCCCGGCAGGTCCTGATCTTAATCCCCGCCATCCTCATCTTGCCAAGATTCTTTGGCCTGAATGGAATTTACTATGCTGGTCCTGTAGCTGATACCTGCTCAGCCCTCCTGACCGGAACCCTGGTTGCCCTGGAAATGCGAAAACTCAGGGGCCCCGCCCCCCTTTCCGATCTGCAGGCAGCAGCTGCCGGGAGATAGGAAAAAAGCCCGCCCGCTTTGGCGGGCTTTATCTTGTGGGTTAGCAGAACAGTTGATATAATATTCACAAAAGAGCTGGGAGGGATTTGCATGAAAGCCCGGTATTATTTTCTGCTTGGCGGTGTTCTGGTCTTGGCGGCTGTGGTGCTCATCTTCCTGCTCCAACCCTGGGGCCTCGGTCCCTACCAGGACTTGCTGGAGCAGCAAGAATTTACCCGGGCCAGGACCGCCCTGACCAAGGAGTTGGCAAAAAAACCCCATTGGCATGCGGCCAGAGCTCTGTTGGCAGAAGTGGAGATTGCCGCGGGTCAACCCCTGGCCGCCCTGGAACAAATCCTGCTCCTCTGGGAAGGGGATTGGGATACTAAAGCCCTGGAAGAGAAGTTTTTGGAACACTTGCCCTTCGGCGAAGCAGAGCCCGCCCTGGCCCTCCTGGCAGAGCAACCCCAGTCCTTCAATACGGCCCGCCTGGCCTTGGGCATCGCCCTGAAACATGGTTCATCTGAACAGATAGCCAACCTGCTGCTCCCTTTGAGCAAGCTGCAACCCGGGCATCCCTTGATCGCTCAAGCCTGGACGCATCTGAAGGAAAGCGACCCGGTGGCGGCCTGGCAAATTGCCGATGAGCTGAATGCCAGCTTCAAGGGAAAACTGCTCGCCGAGTTGAAAGCCCATTCTAAACTGGAAGACTTTCTGCTTAAGCTGCTGGCAGCTGACCCCCAGGCCCCCAGCCAGCTCATCAACCTGGCCAAAGAATGGGGCGGCATGGAGGGACTGGAACTGCTCCTGGCCATGGAAGAAACCGGCTGGACTCCCCAAGGTGACGCCAGCTACCCCCATGTAAAATTTAACTTATTATTGACCGTCGAGTTGGATCGAATCGAGGAGACAATGCTCAACCATATCAGCTGGGACGTGGTTAAGACCAGACTGAGCTTCCTTGTCCAGGAAGAAGCTGATCCCCGCGCCTGCCTGCACCTGCTCATGGTCATGGAGGACAAGGGATTTATCCCCGGCGATGAGGCGCTGTATGCCAAACTGAAACTGGACCTCCTGAAATTGGCCGCTCCCAGGCGGGCAACCCCCTCCTTCTTTGCCGGAATCGATAAATCAGAACTGCTCGCCCTGGCAATTGAGTGGATCGAGTACTCTGCCTGGGATGGAGAAGAGTTTCCCCCCGAAACCACCGCCACCCTTCTGGACTACCTTGGTCAGGATGGCAAGTTCCGGGACCAGGTTGCCTTCCTCAAGATTATTAGCCAACCTCCCCCCGAACCAGCACCGGAGCGGATTTTTATTAATGAGCAGCGCCGGGACCAGGGCCAGTTGGAGTTTTGGGAAGTCTCTCCCTGTGGAAGGCATGTCCTCTACTGTGGCTGGGGTATCCCCACGACTTATTGGTTTGATCTGGACAAAAACGAGCATGTGGCTGAATTATCCCAGTCCCACTACGGGGTCTGGGACCCCAGCGGGGGCAAGGTGGCCCTGATTCCCCGGGAGGGAGATACCCTCTATGTGTACGATACCGACAGCGCCGCCAAGATCGCCGAATTCCCCTGGTCCCAGGCCACCATCCTGGGCTGGCAGGACGGCAACCTTCTCCTGGCCAACTCCCATGGGAATGGCTACCAGGTGGAGGCCCTGGACCCAACTGCGGGGGAGCGCACGCCGATGCTGACTGCGCCGGTACTGCCCTCCCTTTCCCAGCAAGGAAAACTGGGTTATCTCATTCAGACCGGCAGCTCTGTTCAAATAGTTCTGGACGGGGAAGAGATGATCTTCTCGGGAAGCTGGAGTAACCGAGCCTGGCGACTTCACGGCTGGCTGCCCAGAGACAAAGGAATAGTCCTGGCCCAGGAGGGAGAATACGCTATCCTCTCCTTCGCCGACGGAGCCTTCCTTCCCCTGCCAATTGAGAAGTTCACTCCCCATCCCCAGGGCTGGCTGGATGAGCACCGGCTTGCCGGAACCTGTAGTGTGGCTGGAAACGCAGTACTAATCTTGGACATCCGGGACATGTCCTGGACCCATACCGGAATTCGCTGGTATTTTTATGGAGAATTGACGGGAAATACCGCCTGCCGCTTTCAGGACGGAAACCTCTTGATCTTTACCCTGAGATAAAAAAGGAACGGACCTTTGCAACGCCATGCGCGCTGCAAGGTCCGTTCTCTTACCTGGTGTTTATTTCTATGGCGCCTCCGCCCTGCTGGAGGAGCAAAGTGCAACTTCCCTCGCCCCAGGTCTTCTCAGCCATTAACAGGTCAGAGGTCTCTTGCTCTGCCTGGGAATCCCAGTCCACATTGCCTAGGAGTTTGCCGCTTTTTCCTAACTCCACCCTAACCCTGGCATCGTTTACCCCCTCCAGGACCACATTCAAGTCGTGGTGGGAGTCCCGCCGCCTGACAGCCCAGTTGCTCTGGAATCCCGCCAGGTCGAGGTTGACTTCGCCCCGGCTCTGATTGAGTTCCACATCCAGGCTGGCGGGAATCAAGACCGTCACTTCCTGGCGAACATTGGGGTCGGACAAGCGACCTCTGCTGGGGGAGTATACCTGGACAAACAGGGTATCTCCTACCTTCTGGGTGCTGACTAACTGCTCTTGGGCATATTGTCTGGCTTCTTCCAGTGAAGCAAAGTAACCGTTGTAGACGATGGAAAGCTTGATTTCATCGCCATCATAGGTGCGCAAATTGCTGGTTCCTTCCCGGATGTCCAGGACCAGGGTCTTCAGCGAGGCGTCGGCCAAGAACTGCACTTTTTCAGTCTCTACATAGTGTTGGGCAGTTCCCAGGGCCCGCTGGGCAAGGTTGAGCACACCCGTGGATTCCATGGCCACCAGGCCGGCGCTGACAAAGAGCATGAGCAGCACCAAGAAGATGCTGAGAATATCGTAGGTAAAGCCAAACTTGGCCCCCTTGATTCCTGACAGGATATTGAAGAGCACCATCTCCAGCCCCAATACCACCAAGATCAGGGGCCAGAACTTGAAGAGATTGGCGAAGGTAAAGGAATCTGAGAACCTGCCCAGGAAGAGGCCTACCCCCAATCCGATCAGGGAAAGTCCCATGGAGATGGCGCCTACCCGCCATTGGCGCAAAAGTGCCGGAGGTGAGGCCGCTGCGCTACCCTCAAGAGTCGTCTGCCTTTCATCCATCTCGCTTCACCCGCTTTCCCCGGAGCAGCAAGAAACCGGCAATGATCAGGAACACGGCCATAAGCAGTGTGCGAATATCGTAATAACCCAGAATTTCTCTTAAGAACCTGTTCCAGAGTGAAGGCACGATCTCATCGACAATTAAGAGCAGGCCCAGACCAATCAGGATTAAGCCTGTCCATGGCCCCCTCATCTGCCCCCATTCCACCAGGGGCTTATCCACCAGCGGTTGCTGATCGGCCAGCTGTAACGCATCAAACAGCCCATAAAACCAGATGATTGGCAACCCGTAGGGGATAAGGGGCAGGCGGATTAAGTCAATCAGGGCGAGGTTGCCGAAAAACAGGATCAGGAATTGCAGGCCCCTGGTCATGGCGCCCAGGTACAGATGCCCTACCCCAGGGCAAAAGGACAGGAAGAAAGTCAATGCTTTACTCGGTTTTTTATTCAAACTACATTCCTCCCAGGTTAGAGATTAGCGTGCCGAAGAAGTTGTCGAGACCCTCCATCAGCCCGGAAATGACTTCCGGCCGCAGCGGCTGAGAGCTGATCCAATCAAAGGCTCCCAGTTCAAGAAAAACCAAGGTCAGGCAGGCGGCGACCAGGTAATGCAGGAAGGGACGATGGTTGAATCTCTTGGAGCCTGCATCAATCGCTGCCATAACCCCATGGACCAGGTCCCGAGGCGGAGCTTCCAGGGCATTTTCCAACCGGTCTACATACTCCTGAAGACAATCCGGACAATGGGCCAGGACTTCCTCATATTGCTCCCGGTCCTGGACCAAGTCGTCAATATACTTCTGCCAGTCCAAATCCCTATGGCGCCGACACATTACCGTCCCCCCCTGCCATGGATTTTCTCAATAAGGCTTTAGCCCGATACAACCTGGATTCCACCGCCTTGACGGTGATGCCCTCGTTCTGGGCAATTTCCCGGTAGGAGCGCTCCTGAAAATAATACTGGTAGATGACCCGGCGATAGATATCGGGCAAAGCCTGGATCTGTTTTCGCATCCGCCAAACTTCCTCCTGGGCAAGGACCTGGCCTTCGGGGCCGCAGCCGTCGCCGGGCAACCCCTCTGGTATTTCTTCCATCCGCGGCAGGCGTCGCTGGCGACGGCAGTAGTCCAGAGCTTTATTGATGGCGATTCGCACTAACCAGGTGGAGAAGGCGGATTCGGAGCGAAAATTGGCCAGAGAACGGTACGCCTGCAAAAAGGCTTCCTGGGCAATATCCTGGGCGGCTTCGCTGTCCCGGACTATCTTGACCACCGAGGTGAAAACCAAGCGGCTGTATGCTTCTACCAGAGGTCGAAAGGCCTGTTTATCTCCGGCCAGGACCCTGTTTATGGCTGCTAATTCATCGATGATCACCGCCCCCTTTTTGCTCCTCCGCCCCGTTAGACGCACGGTTTTAATCTTACCCTGCAATTCCGCCCTCATCTTAGCATAAAAAAGCCTGCACCATGGCAGGTCATTAAAAAAATCATGGTAGCGGGAGTTTCTTTACCAGGCTCCCGTTCCAGGAGAAGGGCCCGGAGCTCCCGATATGCCCGAAGGACAGGGGAACCCGGCCTTCCACGGTGATGTACACCGCCTCAATTCCCTCCAGGCTGGTCAAGGTGTTGACTATCATGCCCATCAGAGCCGCCTCGGGACCGGACCCGTAATTGGTGTTGTCAAATTCGGAGCTGAAGTCCACATGGCAAATCCCCTGCTGCACCGTCACAGAACGGACGGTTACACCCTGGGGTATCAAGGTTGTAAGGCCGGCCCTTCGGGGCCCCGCCAGCAGGGCGTTGACCACCGCCAGCGGCAAGTCCTCTGCGTCTATCTCCCGAGTTTCGGGGACCAAATATAAGCTCCCTTCTTCTGGGAAGTAGAGGTTGACCCCTTTGGCACAGCCAGAGCCAGCCAGCAACAATAGCACAACTGCCACCAATACAACCCGCTTCATTTCCCTCGGCCTCCATTTCTATTTGGAGGTAGTTTTCGCCTGGGCGGGGGTAAGAATACGCAAGTGCGCGGAGAAGCTGCCGCTAGGTAGTAAAAAAAAGTGTGAACTCAACACCCATGGTGATTACCAGTAGCAGCAGAAGCGTTGCCCAAACCAAGTTGACCAGCCGGTCCAGGCGATGGGGTACTGGGGCCTGGGATTGCCCCCGCACCCAGGCCAATAGGCGGAAGATCCCCACCAGATGCCAAACCAAGAAAAAGAGACTGTAGCCAGATAAAGCAATTACCACCCAAGTGGTCGGGCTTCCATGCTGGATGGCCATGCGCCAGGAAGGGAAATCCCGCACCAGTCTGTATATTGATGCGGGAATTGCTAGGGCCAGGGCGACAGCTAAAACAATCAATCCTCGGCGCAACCGGGTAGTGGCGGAAATATATTCCTGGGGGTCAGTATGGATTTCCGGCGCTGCCGGGTCCTCTGCCCGAAAGATATGGGTTTCCCCGCGGCTGCCAAGATACTGCCATCCCGCTGCCGCATACAGGTCGATCTTGTCCCGCAACTCGGGATTGCGGAACTTAAAACAGTCGCATCGATACCGGACTTCGCCGGGCGGGCCCTGGCGGAAGACGGCCAGGAAATCGCCGAAGCGAGAGAGATGCCAACCCCTGGCTGCCATAGCTTCCAACCAGGCTTGAATCTGGCCAATCTGCCAGGAAAAGAGGAACCAGAAACGGAACAGAGATTTAGGCTTCTCCATCTTCTTTCTCCTCCCCGAAAAGAATCGCTCCATCCCTCACCATGGCCCGGAGGCGGCAGCACTCTTCCCTCAATGCCGTCAGTCCTGTAGCCGTGAGCGAATAGGTCTTGCGCCTTCCGTCATCCACTTGCAGCTGGATGAGCTTTTCCTTCTCCAGCCGGGTCAGCACTCCATACAGGGTCCCCGGCCCCATCATCACCCTGCCCCGGGAAATGTCCCTGACGGCATTCATGACGGCATAACCGTGCAAAGGTTGGCGGAGGGCCAATAAGACATAGTACATGGCTTCGGTCATGGGTCCCCTGTTTGCCAAACGATCACCACCTATACTATGCGTAGCGATATATCGTATAACATAATAATATCGCCCTTGCCCTTTCTGGTCAAGGTGCTTTAGCAAGGCCCGGATTGGGAATAATAGGGGATGAGGCTTATAATTCTCTTAAATGACAACAAAACCCTTGCGGATTTTGGTATACTATTCCTGTTATATATTCCAATGAAGGAAGGTAAATACATGAAGCGGATTCGCAGGATCCTCAAGAGTATCAAGCCCACCCGAGAAGAAGGATATTCTTCTCCCCTGCGCCAGTACTTGGATATGCTCTGGCTGGGAGCCTTTTGGAAGTTGACTCCCTTTGAGTATCGTACATATAGGTTTGGCCGCAAAGGGATTACCCCGACAGAGAAAAAGTCCTATTTGCGGATCAAGGATGCCGAAAAGAAACTGCGCCCCGCCCTCAATGCGCCGGAATGGGCGCCGCTCCTCAGCAACAAGCTCTTATTCAACAGTTACTTCAGCCAAAGGGGTTTGCCCCTGGCCAAACTGTATGGCATGTTTCACCCTCATTTCGGCAGCGATATCGCCGGCAATCCCCTGCGCAACACAGAGGATTTGTCCAGATGGGTAAGGGACAACGATATAACTCAATTCGTCATCAAGCCCTTGGCCGGTGATGCCGGCACCGCGGTCCTGGTCCTGGAAATTAAGGACCGAGAGGCGGGACTCTTCATAGACCGGGGCGGCAAAGAATACAGCCTGGAAGACCTGGCTCGGTACATGTCCAAGTCCCTTCACTATCGCCAGCAGGGCTTTCTCCTGGAAGACAGGCTCATCGGGCATCCCGACCTGGCCAAGTATAACCCCTCTTCGGTAAATACCTGCCGGGTAATTACCTTCCTCAACCAAGAGGGGGAAATCAGCATCCCTGTAGCGGTGTTGCGCATCGGCGTCAAGGACAGGAATACCGACAACTGGCACACCGGCGGCCTCGCCGCAGCCATCGATCCCGAAACAGGCATTATCGGCGAAGGGGTCCTGCGCCCGGAATTCGGAGGCACCCGCCACACCAGCCACCCCGATTCCGGCCTCACCTTCACCGGCGAAAGGGTCCCCGACTGGGAGAAAATCGTTGCCCTGACTCACAAGGCGGCCAGGATGACCCCCTTTATCCGCATTGTCGGTTGGGATGTGGCGGCGACACCCCAGGGACCGGTCTTGGTAGAAGCAAATTATAACTGGGGGCCCACCATGGTCCAGGCCAGCCAGGGCGGCATGCTCACTCCGGAATTCCGCCGGGAACTGAAAAAACTTGGCCTGAGTTTTCCCCAATAATTTGGGACGGCTCTTCTGCCCCCCTTTCGAGAAGGAAGCAGAAGAACCGTCCCTTTTCCTATCAGGACAGGAGGCTGCCCGCCTCCGCATCCACAATGACGGTAACATCAGGATGCAGCTGAAGTACCGATGCCGGCATCGCAGGGGTTATGCTGCCGTAGATCATGTCGCGGATGGCCTGGGCCTTGCCGGCGCCATTGGCAAGGAGAAGAATTCGCCTTGCCCTCATGATCGACTTAATCCCCATGCTCAAGGCCTGGCGGGGGACCTGGTCGGGGGATAGAAAGAAACGGGAATTGGCGGCAATGGTATCCTCATCCAGGTCTACCAGACGGGTGACTCCATTGAACTCGCTGCCGGGCTCGTTAAAGCCGATATGGCCATTCCTGCCGATACCCAGCACCTGCAGGTCAATGCCCCCGGCCTCGGCAATCATGGCCTCATAGTTCTTGCACTCCGCCTCCACATCCCGGGCCAGCCCATTGGGGATGTGGAGGTTTTCCGGGACGGCGTTGATATGGCTAAAGAGATTGTCCTGCATAAACCTGTGGTAGCTGAACTCATCTTCGGGGCCGACGCCGTAGTATTCATCCAGGTTAAAGGTAACCACCTGGCGGAAGTCAAGTAAACCCTGATTGTACATGTGCACCAGCTCCCGATATGTACCCACCGGGGTCGAGCCGGTGGCCAGTCCCAGAACGCTGTTGGGTTTGTGGATTATCTGACCCGCCAGAACGATTGCCGCCTGCTTGCTCATGGTCTCATAATCCTTGGCAACGATAATTCGCACTGTCTTCACTCCTTAACCCTATTGTCCTTTACTATAACCCATACTAATCATATGCAAGAATAGAAAATCTGTAAAGAATGGCTGTCATGGTGAGAAGGTTTTTCCCGGAGATATCTTGAATATCATACTGAGGTGACTGAGATGCAACTCATTGCCGATATTTTCTCCTTTATATTCAAGCACTTCTTTCTCATCAACATACTGCTGGCCATCCTGATTGTATTCTTTGAACGCAAAAAACCTACCAGCACCTGGCTTTGGCTCATGGTCCTGGTATTTCTCCCCATCATCGGCTTTATCCTCTACCTCTTCATCGGCCAGGATATCCGCAAACAGAAGATCTTTACCCGCAAGTGGCAAGCGGATATCGCCCAGGGGGAGGCCTGCCAGTTTATGGAGACAAGCGTCTACCCCCACGACACCGCCCAAGATTACCCGGATATCGTCCGCCTCCACTGCAATAATGGCGTTAACCTGTGGCGCAATAACGATGTAAAGCTCTTCCACGACGGAAAGGACAAATTTGCCGCCCTGCTGGAGAGCCTGGCCCAGGCCAAGGAGTACATTCACATAGAGTACTACATCTTTCGCAATGACAACCTGGGACGCCAGGTGATTCAGACTCTGGCCGAGCGAGCTGCGGCCGGGGTAGAGGTAAAGCTGCTCTACGACGGCATGGGAGGGCTGCGCCTCCCCCGCCGCTACTTCCGGCCCCTAATCGAGGCGGGAGGCAAGGTGGCCTGCTTCCTGCCCCCCTTTCTCCCCTATATCAATTTGCGGGTGAATTACCGCAACCATAGGAAAATCTGTATCATTGACGGCGTAGAAGCCTGGATCGGGGGCTTTAATATCGGCGACGAGTACCTCGGCCTCTCCAAGCGCTTCGGGTATTGGCGGGATACCCACATGCGCATCAGGGGCGGAGCCGTCCGGGATCTGCAATGGCGCTTTATCCTGGACTGGCAATTCGCGGCTGGCGAGACCATCCGGCATCCGCAACGGTACTTTCCCGCTCCCCAGGTTACGGGCAACACCAGCCTGCAAATTGTCTCCAGCGGTCCCGACTCCCGGTGGAGCGAGGTCAAGGACGGGTATTTTAAGCTGATTACCGATGCCCGCCACTCCCTATACATCCACACCCCCTACTTTATACCCGACGACAGCATTTTTGACGCCCTGCGCATCGCCGCCCTTTCCGGCGTCGACGTGCGGGTAATAATTCCCGGTATTCGGGACCACCCCTTTGTCTGGTGGGCATCCCTCTCCTATATCGGCACCTTGCTTAAGGCCGGAGTCCGCTGTTATGTGTATAAAAAGGGGTTCATGCACAGCAAGGTGGTGGTGGCCGACGCCAAGGTCAGCAGCGTAGGCACCGCCAATATGGACATCCGCAGTTTTGACCTCAATTTTGAAGTCAATGCCTTTATCTACGATAAAACCATCAGTCGGGAGCTGCATGAACGCTTCCTGATGGATTTAGCAGATTGTGAGGAGATTACCCGGGAAATTTACAGTAAGCTGCCGGCCTCGGTGAGGATACGGGAATCCATCTCGCGGCTCCTCTCCCCTCTCCTCTAGCCCCAGGCATCCAAAGCCTCAGCTTAGGGCAATAATATGCCGATGCTGTAAGGATATTGTCACACTACAGACTTCAAATTATTATTTCTTTAATATATAATAACCTTGTGAACATCGGGCGTAACCAGTAGCCAAAACTGGAAAACATAATAGAGGAGGAAACACAATGATTATTGGTATCCCCAAGGAAATTATGCCGGGCGAGAACCGGGTCTCGGCGACCCCAGAGACAGTCCAGAAGTACGTCAAAGACGGATTCACTGTCCTGGTGGAAGAAGGAGCCGGCCAAGGTGCTTTCTTCATGGACGACCAGTACCAGGAAGCCGGTGCGACATTGGTAGCGGATGTGGAAGAACTCTATAATAAAGCTGATCTCATCCTTAAAGTTAAAGAACCCCTGTTCAATCAGAAGAAGAACCGCCATGAAGTCGACTTAATGCATTCTGGACAATACTTAATTACCTTTCTCCATCCTGCCGCCCCGGCCAACCACCAAATGATCAAGGACCTGGCAGCCAAGGGCGTAATTGGCTTGACCCTGGACGGCGTTCCCCGGATTTCCAGAGCACAGAAGATGGATGCCCTGACCTCTATGAGTACCTGCGCAGGTTACAGGTCTGTACTGATGGCTGCTGAAGCCATGGCCAAGTTTGTACCCCAGATCTTTACCGCCGTGGGCATGATCAAGCCCGCCAACGTCCTGGTAGTGGGCTCCGGCGTTGCCGGCCTCCAGGCCATCGCCACCGCCAAGAGATTGGGCGCCGTCGTCCATGCCATCGACATTCGCCCCGACGCCAGCGAACAGGCCAAGAGCTTGGGCGCCAAGGTCATTGAGACCGGTGTTCCCGCCGACGTCGCCGTGGGTGAAGGCGGCTATGCCAACCAGCTCCCTGAACAGTGGTTGGAGAAGGAGCGGCAAGTCGTGGCCGAAGTCATCAAGGACATGGATATCGTCATCCTCTCCGCCCTGATTCCCGGCAAGCTGGCTCCCATCCTGGTAACTGAAGAAATGGTCAAGTCCATGAAGCCCGGATCGGTTATCGTCGACATCTCCATTGACCAGGGCGGCAACTGTGCCCTGACTGAACCCGGTGAAGTCGTCGTCAAGCACTCTGTCAACATCCAGGGTATTAAGAACATCCCCGGTCATATTCCTACCAGTTCAACCTGGATGTTTGCCAATAACGTCCATAACCTGGTAGAGTACCTGGTCAAGGACGGTAAAATGGTGCTGGATACCGATGATGAAATTGTATCCTCCATCCTGGTAACCGATGGTGAAAAGATAGTCCACCAGGGAGCCAAGGAAGCAATGGGGCTCTAATTGCCTTGATTGACATGCTGTCCACCAGGTGGGGTTACCCACCTGGTGGAATTACGTTAGCGAAAAACATCTTACGGAGGTTGCCATGTTTCCTTTAGTCTTACTAGGTATCTTCGTCGCTGCAACCCTGTTGGGCTATAGCATCATCAAGACCGTGCCCAGTCTGCTCCACACCCCCTTGATGTCGGGGATGAACGCCCTGAGCGGACTCACCGTCCTGGGGGCCCTGACCACAGTGGCCGTCCTGACCAGCCGCTATAACGCCGCCGTCGGCGCCGCGGTGGGAGGATTGGCTGTGGTCCTGGCCATGATCAACGTGGCCGGAGGCTTTGGCGTAACTCACCGCATGCTGAAAATGTTCGACAAGGGGGACAGAAAATGACATCGATCCTCTACTACACCATCAGCGCTGTCCTCTCTGTTGTAATACTCTACGGTATTTCCCAGATGAGCAAGGTCGAAACGGCGGTGCGGGGCAACTTGCTCAGCGCCTGTGCGACCGCAGCGGCCATCATCGTCACCTTGACCTACTTCGAGGTCTTTAGCCAGACCACCGCCCTGGCCATCATCCTGGTCTGCGTCGCCATAGGCACTGCTTTGGGCCTGTACCTGGCCAAGGTGGTCAAGATGATTCAGATGCCCGAAATGGTGGGCGCCCTCAACGGCGTCGGCGGCGCCGCCTCAGCCCTGGTGGGCGGTTCTACTATGTTTTACGCCAGCACCGCCTTTGAACTCACCACTGCCGTCCTGGCGGTGCTGGTTGGCACTCTGACCTTTACCGGCAGCATGGTGGCTGCCGGCAAGCTGGCGGGCAAGATCGACGGCCGTCCCGTCCACTGGCCTGCCCATCAGACCTGGATTAATATCGCCACCCTCCTTTCCCTGGCCTGCATCGTCCTGGCCGTGGCGGGTGTGGCCCCCATAGCCCTGATCTTGCTCGTCGCAGCTGTTCTCAGCGCCTTCCTGGGCATCGCCATCGCCATCCGGGTTGGCGGTGCGGATATGCCCATAACCATTTCCCTGCTCAACTCACTGAGCGGCGTGGCCGGTTCAATCGCCGGTATGGCCATCGGCGACATCCTCCTGGTCTCAGTAGGCGGCATCGTCGGCGCCAGCGGCCTGCTCCTCACCCAGATCATGTGCCGGGCCATGAACTCCAGCCTGGGCAAGATTCTCCAGGGTAAGACCAGCGTCGCCCCCAAGAAAGAAGCTGTCAAGACTGAGGCAAAACAAGAAGAACACCAGGTCAAGGCAGAAGCAGTCAGCCCTGCCGCCGTCCTGGCCCAGGCCAAGAAAGTCATCATCGTCCCCGGCTACGGCATGGCCCTGGCCCAGGCCCAGCACCTGGTCAAAAACCTGGCCGACGCCCTGGAAGCAAGGGGCGCCGAGGTCAAGTACGCCATCCACCCGGTGGCTGGCCGCATGCCCGGCCACATGAACGTCCTCCTCAGCGAGGCCGATGTGCCCTACGAGCAGTTGTACGAACTGGAACAGATCAATGACGAGTTTGCCCAGACCGACGTCTGCGTAGTGGTAGGCGCCAACGACGTCATGAACCCGGCAGCCCGGGATACCGACGACACACCCATCTCCGGAATGCCCATCCTCAACGTCGACCAGGCCAAGCACATCGTCATCTGCAACTATGACCTCAAGCCCGGCTATGCCGGCGTGGACAACCCCATCTACTCCCGCACCGAAGGGGTCAGCTTCCTCCTGGGCGATGCTGCCCAGACCTTGCAGCAGTTGCTGCAAGACCTCCAGGGAGAGGGCAAGGAAGAAAAGGCGGAGCCGGCCGAGTTCTGAAGCCGCCGCCGTCCTGGCCCAGGCCAAGAAAGTCATCATCGTCCCCGGCTACGGCATGGCCCTGGCCCAGGCCCAGCACCTGGTCAAGAGCCTGGCCGACGCCCTGGAGAATCGGGGCGCCGAGGTCAAGTACGCCATCCACCCGGTGGCTGGCCGCATGCCCGGCCACATGAACGTCCTCCTCAGCGAGGCCGATGTGCCCTACGACCAGTTGTACGAACTGGAACAGATCAATGACGAGTTTGCCGAGACTGATGTCTGCGTGGTGGTGGGGGCCAACGACGTCATGAACCCGGCGGCCCGGGATACCGACGACACACCCATCTCCGGAATGCCCATCCTCAACGTCGACCAGGCCAAGCACATCGTCATCTGCAACTATGACCTCAAGCCCGGCTATGCCGGCGTAGATAACCCAATCTACTCCCGCACCGAAGGGGTCAGCTTCCTCCTGGGCGATGCCGCCCAGACCCTGCAGCAGTTGCTGCAAGACCTCCAGGGACAGGGCAAGGAGGAAAAGGCGGAGTCGGCGAGTTCTGAAGCCGCAGCCGTTCTGACCCAGGCCAAGAAAGTCATCATCGTCCCCGGCTACGGCATGGCCCTGGCCCAGGCCCAACACCTGGTCAAGAGGTTGGCCGATGCCCTGGAGAATCGGGGCGCCGAGGTCAAGTACGCCATCCACCCGGTGGCTGGCCGCATGCCCGGACACATGAACGTCCTTCTCAGCGAGGCTGATGTGCCCTACGAGCAGTTGTACGAACTGGAACAGATCAATGACGAGTTTGCCCAGACCGACGTCTGCGTAGTGGTAGGCGCCAACGACGTCATGAACCCGGCAGCCCGGGATACCGACCGACACACCCATCTCCGGAATGCCCATCCTCAACGTCGACCAGGCCAAGCACATCATCGTCTGCAACTACGACCTCAAGCCCGGCTATGCCGGCGTAGATAACCCCATCTACTCCCGCAAGGAAGGGGTCAGCCTCCTCCTGGGCGATGCCGCCCAGACCCTGCAGCAGCTGCTGGATGACCTGCAAAAACTATAAAGGCCAAGGGCCGCGGATAACCGCGGCCCTTTCTTGTGGCTCATATATAGCGAATGACTAGCTCATAACCTTATCCATCAATGCTGAAAAGCTATCCACCACGTCATAAACCACAGAATCTGAGCTGATGGCCTTGAAATGCTCCCGAGCGCAGTGAATTTTTGCAGTCTCCAGTTCCCGCAGTTGCATGGAGGACATGGAGCCTTTAGTTTCGGCAACAAAGTAAATATGCTTCACCTTGCCTTCATAGAAGGAAATTGCCCAGTCCGGATTATACTTACCTACCGGCGTATTGATAAAAAACCCTCTGGGCAGCTTTACGTAAACGGCAACCTCAGCGCTGGTATCTACTTTTTCGGCAAATCTTCTCTCAGCTTCAGAATCATAAAGTATATGGTCATATAAATGTTTATTAACCGCCATTGCGTTGACACCCAGCTGCCCCTTCAGCGTTGGCTCGGTGAAAATAGCAGTGTCGTAAACCGCATCCAACTTATTGTAGGTAATGTGCTGAATTATGGTGGTGGCCTTCTGTTCGTTGATGATTCTAGACGCCTGGATGATGAATTCTTCAGGATTGCCAGCAAACTGATTGAAGACATTCTTATCTATCCCAACCAAGATGGCGACTACTGCTCTCCGTGTCAAGCCTGTTTCGGCAACTATTTTCCCGACCAGATCGAATTTTACTGAGGGATTTGCTACTAATTCAGCCTTGTAAGCAGCGCTTTTCTCCCTAGAAAAGGCTTCTCCTTGTTCCAGTTGCTCACGGGACTCTATACCCTTCAGCGTTCCGGTTTCGACGGTAACATAGATCTTGGCTATGCGCAGCTCCTTGTTCAGGGCAGCTATAGCTTTAGCAATCAGCTCATCCTCATCGAATTCAACCGTATACACGGATTTGGCATTAATCTGTCCCCAAAGCTTTTGGAATTCCGCCAAGCCCAGCTTGGATTTGTCCAGCTTCAACTCAACATTATTCTTACGGGCATTCTCCGGCTGCATAACGCGGCTATCATAGATGGAATCTAAAATTGCTATTACTGAATCCTTAAAATCAGCGGCTTCCTCAGCAACCTCAATGCTGCCACTTTTCTTGTCTTCATAATATTTGTCGGTGAGAACGCCTTTCTTGACATATCCGCTGGTGATAAGCCCCTCATAAATGCTCTGAGCCAGATCAATATCAATGACCAGCTCAACACCTTGATTGTCCCTGATGACCTTGTCTACAAACAACTCCACCGAAACCCTGCGCGGCCTATCCGCCACAGCCTCGGCAAGCTCGGTTTGCAAGGCTCTGGCAAAGCTGTCATAGCTTTCGTTGGCGACAACGGTCAGCACGTTTACATTGTGTACATCCTCCCCCAGAAGACTTGTATCCATGCGCTGGCCATTTTGGTTGACGGACAAACGTAAGCCCCGCCCAACTTCCTGGCGTTTGCGGACGTCGCTGCCGCTCTGCTTCAAGGTGCAGATTTGAAAGACATTGGGGTTATCCCACCCCTCCCGGAGGGCGGAGTGGGAGAAAATAAACCGCACCGGTTCCCTGCGGTCCAAGAGGCGCTCCTTATCCTTCATGATCAAGTCGTAGGCATCGACATCGTCAGAAGTGCGTTCCTTTCTGTCACCCAGCTTGCTATCCACCATACGTTTACTCTTCTTGTCGATAGAAAAATAACCTGCATGGGTTTCAGCAGCATTTATGCCTTTAAGATATTCAAGATACCCCTGATAATCGCCAATTTCAGTTTGCAGGTTGTCAATGATGTGCTGGTACTCTTCTTCGAAGATGTCAGCATAAATGCCATTATAGGCCTGCCCGTTGTCGTCGTACTGTTTGTACTTTGCCACCTCATCGATAAAAAACAAGGATAATACCTTAATGCCCTTATAAAACAAGCGCCGCTCCCGCTCAATATGAGAAAGGATGGTTTCCCGAATCTGAATCCGGCGAAGCTGATCTTCACTAACTTCACCGATAACATCCCCGGCATAGAGCTTAATGCCATTGAGAAACTCCACTGAGCTATCCCGCCCATCGATACGTATCACGGTATACCCGTCTTTATATGCTTCCAGCTCACCGGAATTTTCATAGAGATTAAACCCCTCACCGACAGTGCGCCGAGCCTTGCCAACACCCTTTCCCCGCTTAATGTCAAATTCGATGGTAGCAGTGGGGTAATCCTTGGACAGATTGATGCTCTCCAAGTACACATACCCTTCTGTAGCTGTACTGCCAGAAATGGATATGCCCTTGACGGCGATTCGCTTGACCAGTTTTTTATTATATGCCTCCATTGCATCCAGGCGATAAACCATGTTGAAAACGCTGTCCTTCTTATGGGTCGCGGAGTACCGCAGGGTAAAGAGCGGGTTAAACTCTTTCAAGCGCTCCTTAGTGGCCTTTCCCTCAACCGACTGGGGCTCATCGATGATCAGAATGGGGTTGGTCTTGGCGATGATGTCAATGGGTTTGCGGCTCCGAAACTCATCCAGTTTCATGTAAATGCGCCGGGCATCCTTACCCCGGGCGTTAAAGGCCTGAGAGTTGATTATCATGGCATTGATGGCACTATCGGAGGCGAAGCGGTCAATCTCGGTTAGTTGAGCGGAATTATAGATGAAGTACCTTATTTTCTTGCCATACTCCTCAGCGAAATGCTCCTCTGTTATCTGAAAGGACTTATAGACCCCTTCCCGGATGGCGACACTGGGCACAACGACGATAAATTTGCTCCAGCCATATCGCTTGTTCAACTCGTACATGGTCTTAATATAGGTATATGTCTTGCCGACGCCGGTCTCCATTTCCACCGTCAGGTTGTAACGCCCTTCCAGTTGTTTTGAGGGCTCAATCTGGTTTCGCCTCTGAACTTTGTTGATATTGTCCAGGATAACCTCATCAGTCAGTTCCGGTACCAGCTTTGCGTTGCCAAAACCGGTGAAGCGTTCAATGTCATCCGAGGCAATTTGCTCGACCGCAACATAGCCCTTGTCAATCCTGTAGCTGGGCGTGAGGTAAGGCTGTCCGGCAAACACGTCACAAACAGCCTTGGCTGCATCTGCCTGGAACTTCTGGCTCTTAAATTGTAGCTTCATCACTGCTCCTGGCCCCCTCCCTCACCCTTCAAGTATTTTGCCATCGCTCTATCGAATTGGGAGATATATTCTCTGTCCTGTTTTATGCGAAACTGTTCATAAATCTCCTCGGCTTTCTTAGTTGCTTCCTTATGGGAAATACTCCCCTTGCCCTTGAGAACTTGACGGCGAATATTCGCTAAGAAATTATCGGTCTCCCGTAGCCAGTCCGCCATACTCATCAGCACCTGGTCCTCTGCCATTAATTCCGCGTGATCAATGAACATGTTTACAATCCGGTTAAGGCGGGAAAGCTCTTGCTCGTTCAAATAGTTCTTTGCAATTACCACATCGCTCTTGAGGATTTTTCCATCAGGGGCTGCTTTCCAAGTTGTCAGTCCCATGGTGGGGTGTTCAAGGCTGGCCCTCTGGGCAATTAACTCTGCGGCGGTCATGCCGGTGATGGCATAGTGGAGCTTATTCTGGACAAAGGCATAAAACTCCCGGGTCAGGTTACTGTTCTTGTCGTAGTCATAGCTGCACTGTTCAAAGACATCAGCAATCTTCTGGTATGCCCGCCGTTCGCTGGCCCGAATCTCCCGAATGCGTTCCAGCAACTCATCAAAATAATCCCGGCCAAAGGGCTTTCCATTCTTCAGCATGTCGTCATTGAGGACAAAACCCTTCTGGATATACTCATGCAAAGTCTTAGTCGCCCACTGCCGGAACCGGGTCGCCTTTTTTGAATTGACCCGGTAACCCACGGCGATAATCATGTCCAAGTTGTAGAACTGTACCTTACGACTGACCTTACGTTTCCCCTCAGATTGAACTATTAAGAAATCCTTAATAGTTGACTCCGCATCTAACTCTTCTTCAGCGAAAATGTTCTTTATGTGGATATTGATGTTTGCTGTTGTAGTATCAAATAATTCTCCGATTGCCTTCTGCGTCATCCAAAAATCTTCATCCTCAAAGCGCACCGATACAGCCACATTACCACCATCGGTGGTATAGAGGATAATTTTATCTTCTTGCTTCATCCTATATCACCCGCACGCTGGTATTGGGCGCCAGAAGTTTAAAGATCTCCTCTACGTTGATTTTCGCAGGACTGTTGGTAAAGCTCAAATCCCGGAATACTGCACGGGTAGCCAGCCCTGCCCTTTCGGGGCTGCCGCAGCGCCGGGCAATTTCCTTAACTGCATCACTGCTTATATTCTTATCAAAGCAAGCGAAGAGGTCCCCATCATTATAGATATGAACAGTGAACCCATCAATCTGCTCCTGGGTATGGGGCATAGACAAGGGCAAACCCCAATCCAGCAGACAGGCATAGAGCAGGTCCATATCGTTGCGATCTTCCTTGATATTATCCTCCAGGGCCGAAAGCATGTCCTGGCTATACTCTCCGGCGGAATAATACACATCCCGCATGTTTGTGGAATCCAGCTTGAGGACCCGGAAGCCGATGTCCAAGTCCTGGGCCATCATCCCAGCCTCAGCCTTAATCTTCTCCCCCGCCCTGCGGATACGCTCCTTGCCAATTTCGCAAATGTTAGAATAGCCAGCTTTGGCAGCTTTTGTACCGGGTAGGCACTCTTCGGGTAGTTGCACCATAATAAATTTACGCTTGCCGCCCTTATCAGCATTATATTGCATTACAGCGTGAGCGGTAGAAGCCGATCCAGAAAAAAAGTCCAAAATTATGCTATCCTCTCCGGTATTCCCAAGTGTCAGCAATCTTAATAGCAGGCGAACAGGCTTAGGCCCATCAAACAAGCCTTGCCCGTCAAAAATGGATACAACTTCTTGTGCTCCTTCTTGGCTATGGCCTACTTCTTTATGAAATAAAATTGATGTAGGGGTCATTCCTTCTTTTCGCAATTCCGATAAAAACCTCTTTATTCTAGGGGTGTTATTTCCGTCATGGCCGAACCAAATTCTGTTATCGTGGAGTCTATCGAAAAAAGCTTTTTTCGATAGACTCCAGCAGCGTCCTGCTGGAGGCTCAATTACACGCCCGGAGGGCGTTGTAATTGGATAATCATTTTCAGCAGTATAGGTTTTAACAGACATATCACTAGACATCCATACTCCTCGCGGGTCATTATCCGGATTAGAATAACGAGCATTCGCTTGCTCTGTTCTTTCAAGTCGCCCTATAGTAAATAAATTAGCAGACTTTGCGTACATCAGGACATAATCATGACTACTAGAAACAAATTTAGCATCGTTCTTTGGTGAAAATGCTCTTTGCCAAATCAATTGAGAAATAAAATTACTCTCCCCAAAAACCTCATCACATATCTTTCGTAATTGTGCGACCTCATTATCATCAATACTGATGAAAATTACCCCATCATTCCGGAGCAAATTCCTTGCCAGGATTAGTCTCGGATACATCATACTGCACCAGTCAGAGTGAAAGCGCCCATTGCGCTCTGTATTGCGAAATAGTCTGTCGCCACCCTCATCATAAACGCCAGCTTCCTCATCGTACTCGCCCTTGTCCCGAGTGAAGTTATCCCGGTACACAAAATCATTCCCGGTATTGTAAGGTGGGTCTATGTAAATCATCTTGACCTTGCCGAGATAACTCTCCTGCAGGAGCTTCAGCACGTCGAGGTTGTCGCCCTCAATATATAGATTTTCGGTCGTGTCCCAATTCTTGCTCTCGCCTTTGCAAGGGCGTAAAGTCTTGCGAATGGGTCTGCCTGCTTCAGCAATAGCAGCCCTTTTCCCCACCCAGGTAAACTCATATGCTTCATCCCCGTGTACTTCATCGCCCAACAATGAGCGCAACAGATCGAAATTTACCTTACCTTCAGTAACAACACCAGGGAATAGTTGAGATATTTTCTCAACATTTTTAGCTGTAATATCAACAGACTCAAAACGTAGTTTTTGCATTTATCTCCTCTCCTAATTGCGGTTTGCATCTATCAATTCAGCTATTTCATCAGCAATCTCATCAATGGTGTTAATCGCAGTGTTTCTAGCAAGCTTGTCCGCTAAAGATGGGCTGAAGTTCAGAACTTCTCTCTTAGTAATGTTGTGCCAAACAGGCAGCATAATTTGTTCTCCGGATATTGCTCTTGTTATGATTCCATCCAATTCGTAATTAGTCCAACCCTTACTAATAAAATGTCTTGACAACACAACTATCCCGAACCTGCTGTTTGCCAAGCCTTTATCAATTTTCCGGCGAAGGCTATCACCTATTTTTAATTCAAATTCATCAAACCAAACGGTGATATTCCGTTCTAGAAGTGCAGTAGCTAGCGGTCGCACAACCTCATCCTTATCTTCTGATGCGTGTGATATGAAAACATCGTATTCAGGTTCACCGTTAATTTCTGAATTAATACCCCGGCTGCTATTGTGAATTAGCGAAGGTACAGAAGATAATGGTCTAGTATTTATTGTTGGTAAATGCTGAGGTAGAATGTTAACAGATGCTCTTACCGATCCCCCTAAACCACGCATGTCAACTGCAACATGCCAATGGCTGGAATGTGTCGTTTGAAGTCGCACTGGCGATTTCGTAGCTAAACCACCGATATACCTGTAATTTCGTCCAGCTTTATAATTGTTAAAATTAGAACTGTCTAGTAATTGGACATTAGCAGCGTTTCCTGCTAAAGTAATCTCTACAGTTCGTCCTTTTTCAAGATATCCTAAATCATAATGGATAAACCTCATGATAGCCCTCCCTAATTTTTTCTCAAACACTTGCTGTCGACTGTTTACCTTTTTCTTGACGCTCTATCTTACATCTTCCTGCCTAGACCATTTTCGCTTGGTTAGTCATGTAATCTTACCAAAGTGATATTAGCAAAGCATGGCTCAGACTCCAAATCTATTTCCGGGTAGCATTAGCAGTAGTCCAATTTATATCTATCTTCTCTGGGTATACTCTGCTTTGATTTGGTTCAATGTGCCTGGATTACTTTTCATTACATTGATTTTATCAGCAAGAAACTGCAATGCAATATCCGAGAACTTATGCACTTTACCACTCTTGGATGTAGTAATCTCCAGATGGAATTTCTTCTGCCCTTTCATTTTATACTTCCACACTAGAGCCTGTATTTCATATGGTGTAATATTCAATTTTTGTGCAAGGTTTTTCTGAATATAGGGATACTGAATATCAGGTTCAATATCCGGCACAGGAATTTCTTCTGCTAAATCAATGTTTCCAGTGACCTTTAAAACAGGCTGTCCGTCTGTTTCACTAAAACTGCCCTCTTTTATAAATTTAGCCTTGCGCAAAACCTGTACTATAAGTCTCCTATCTACTGCTACGTCAACGCCTGATGGCGTACTAAACGAACCCTTGTCGTAATTAATAATCCCTAGGTTAGCAGTTTCGCTCTTACGTATGACCTCGAATAGTTTTAAGATATTTTCCCTCTCTTTAGCCACTCGGTCAGCTATGATTCTATGCATTTCAGCGCACTTTATCTTCTCGCTTCTTGCTCTATACCGGTAAAACACATCACCGCTGGCAATTTTCTCGGAGCTCTCTGTCTTCTGTGCTACAATTGGCTTGCTCTCTGCTTCCTCAGTATAAATAAATCCTACCGATTTTTCTCCAATTTCTACAATACCAGATTCGTACATGATTTCAGGAGCAAATAATGAATTTAGATACTCAGAAAACCTCTCCTGTGCAAAGTCCTTGAAAGCAGAGTTTACCCCAACCAATTGCCGTGGATTATCTTTGATCCCGAAAATTATATAGCCACCACGGTTATTTGCGAACGCTGCCATAGTTTTTGCGTATTTGGCCCAACTTTTTTGGCCAAACGACTGTTTGTATTCCAAATCATTCCTTTCACGACTCGTTATGTAACCAGCGGAGCTGACGTTGCTAATTACACTTAAAACATACTCTTGATGGGTCATTACGTTAACCCCTCCAATTCTTTCCTAAGCCCCCTCAACTCACTGTTGAGGGCGACTTGGATGTTGAATTGCTTTTCTCGGCGTATTTTGTTCTCTAGTGCAGCAATCTCCCGTTGCAGCTTTTGTCGCCGCTCATCACGTTCCACCGCTTCCCTTAAATCGCCAGTCTGGTTTTGCAGCCTTTCTCCAGCAATCTGTCGGACGAAGTTTTCATACACTGCGTCCATATTCAGGCCTTCCAGTATTAGGGATAGCTTGTCCATTGGCTGCCACTGGGTATGGTAGTAGGCATTGAGCTTAAATTTGCCTGTATGGCTTTGCTCCTTATAACTGATCCAGGCTTGGGCCCTTTCTTGATAGATTAAGAGAAAAAGTATGTGGTAGGGGATTTCCTTATCAATTAGGTGAAGCACCCGTCTATCCAGGCTGGGTTGGTTAAGATGAATTTCAATGACCTCTATCTCAGTTACAGCTTGGCCCGCGGCAATATTAACCGTGCTGGGGGCAATTTTGTTCCTCCAGTATATTGCGCTGATCTGTTCGATGAATATCCGTTTAAGCTCAGGGGTTACGGGCAGGTTATCGTAGAACTTCTGCTTGGGTATTTTACGATTAAAGACTGTGCTCTTAGGCAAGGCAAGCATGCAATCCCCCTCCCCTGAATTAACGTACTACAAGGAAACAGACAAGCTCGAAATCATCCAGGCCTGAGATGGTAGTATTGAGGGCGGAAGTACCGCCACTCCTAAAAAGGCTGTCGATATCCCTTTCATCCTTTACGTGGATAATGGAGCTAATAGCAGCGTTCAGCAACTCCGATAATCTTCGCATGTCTTTGCCGTCATTTGTTTCCCGATTGAAGGCCCGACATAACTCTGCCAGGGGTACGTTCCTCCCTTTGCAAAGGAGCCTCATCTTATCCAGCATTTCCTTGGGAGAAAGATGGTCGCAGACAACTTCACTATCATCAGAGATGTACACCATGTAAAAGGGGTGAAGGCGATTTTGGTTATCAATATTTACCCCGCCATTTATATTTTTCAGCACATAGATTACACCAGGAGGGGCCTCCTCTTGAGTGGAAACAACGGCATGGAGTCCTAGGGGGACCTTGTCCATATCTCCATTAGCCTTAATGTAGTCCAATAAATCCAGGCGAAACTCATTGAGCCCTAAGTCCATTATAGAGATACCTGATGACATTTCTTCTATATCTACTACTTCTTCTTGCAGGCGTTGGAGCTGAGCTTTGCGATATTCCAGGTCGCCTTTTTCCTCGACATTGATGGGATCATCATCTCCGGTGGAGGTCATGACTGATATCCTCATTCGAGTCTCTACCCGAGACTTGAGATTGATGTAATCATCCAGGGTCAAATCCGGCCAGAAATTCACCAGCTGAATTCTGGCATTTTTGCTGCCAATCCGGTCAATCCGTCCAAACCGCTGGATTATACGGACAGGGTTCCAGTGGATATCATAATTGACCAGGTAGTCACAGTCCTGCAGGTTTTGCCCTTCAGAGATGCAATCGGTGGCAATAAGTATATCAATGTTATCGTTGGAATTGGGCATGAGTAGCGCTTTGTCCTTAGAAATTGGGGAAAAGCAGGTCAACACATTGTTGAAGGTGGCCCGGAATTTCGGAATTGTCGTCACGCCATCCACTGTACCGGTTATCATGGCAGTGTTTAGGCCATACTTAGCCTTTATATACTCGCTTATGTTCTGGTACAGGTACCGGCCAGTATCTTCGAAGGCAGAGAATATGAGAACCTTTTTGTTGCCCTCATTAATTGGATGCTCAATCTTATCCGTGAGTAGCTGCAGTAAGGTCTGTAGCTTGGTATCGTGCTCTGGAGTGATGTCGGCAATCATCAGGGTCAGCAATTCCAAGATTTCCGAGTCTTGCTGTAATGCCGCCCTCCAGGAAATGTAGTCCATATCTCTCAGGTCGATTTTCGTCCGCTTATCGGTTGCCAAGAAATCAGTATTTTGGTCATCGTAATCGAAATCAGTGTCCTCAATATCAACCATTTCGACGTCGGCATTTCCACCAGCCTCAAACTCATCAATCTGGGCAATGGTATCGTCAATTAACTTCCTTATCCGCTGGAGAGTAAGACTGAAGGCATAGACAGAGCTTTCCAGTCGCTTGAGTAAGTTAATGCTCATCAAGCGGCGTATGCCCATCTCTCGCCCGGCCCGGTTAATGTTGACTTCGGGATCAACGTACTTTTCTCGCCTGCTGGCAAGAACATAATCCGTTGGAATATAAATAGCAAGGTTCAGCTTAATAATCTCTTCATATATCTCATTATAGTTTATGGCATCATTTAAGTCGGTCAAGTTGGGCCGGAGGGATAACGGCGTTAGCCTTTCTGGGAACTTACCTATTTCATCCATGTTATAGTATTTTTCAATATGCTTGCGGGAACGAGCAATGGTCACACTGTCCAGCAACTCAAAGAAGTCAAAGCTCAACATCTTCAATAGCGTAGCCGTCTTTCGTAGTTCCGGCGCTAATTCGCTCCAAGCATTAAACGCCCTTTGCGCATCGCGGAAGATTTCATCGATGGACTTCCTTGTATTTAGTTTTTCGTTAATGTTACTGGCGTCACCTTCATAGGCCAGGGCGAGCTGATTGCGCAAGTCTGTAAAGCGGTTATTCACCGGGGTCGCAGACAGCATCAGGACCTTAGTCTTTACGCCAGTGCGAATAACCTTATTCAGCAGCCTGAGATAACGATTCTCTCGGGCATCGTCCCCATAGGTTTGACCACCATTGCGGAAATTATGGGATTCATCGATAACCACCAGGTCGTAGTTGCCCCAGTTCAGGCGAGCTAAATCCAACCCGTTGGAATAGCCATGAGCCCTGGACAAGTCTGTATGATAGAGGACATCGTAGCGCAGCCGGTCAGCAGCTATGGGGTTATTTACATAGTTGTCCTTGTACGTGTTCCAGTTGTCTGCCAGTTTCTTTGGGCAAAGCACCAGCACTGACTTATTTCTGTTCTCGTAGTACTTAATTACAGAGAGGGCGGTAAAGGTCTTACCTAATCCAACACTGTCAGCGAGAATACAGCCATTGTATTTTTCCAGCTTGTTAATTATAGCCAGTGCTGCGTCCTTCTGAAAATCATATAAGAGCTGCCAAATCTTACTCTCTTTGAACCCTGTTGCCTCATTGGGGAGCACATCCTCCGAGATGTCTTCTAAGAACTCATTGAATATATTGTACAGAGCCACGAAATACATAAACTCTGGAGAGTTCTCATTATAAGCAGCGGTAATGCTGTCTATTACCTCATCAGTAACATCCTGCAATTTAACCTTGTTATCCCAAATTCCATCGAACAACTTTATGTACTCCTGGCTATGGGGCGCTGTAAACTTGTTGACCATATTGTAACTGTAGTTGCCTCGCTCACAGCCAATATCTACTGTGGTAAATCCGGCCAGGGGCAAATATGTAACCTGTTGATTGCCAGATTCAATATTGAGGAAGCCACCCATGTTCTCGTGGGTGGTATTGGACTTAAAAGTAACCTTCTTTCTAATCCAATCGGCACACTCCCGGGCAATTGCCTTTTGGGTCAGTTCATTGCGTAGCTTGATTTCAAACTCCGTTCCGTATAGGCTGCGCTCTCGGTTTAGGCGGGGAATGTAAAATTCACGTTTTTCCTTGGGAGCTTTTTCAGTAACAAAGGCTGGTGAGGTAAAGATAAACCGCAACTCGTCTATTTCATCCAGCTGCTTCTTTAAGACTTGATAAGCATAGATAGAAAAACAGGCAGCGGCTATAGATACCCGACAACCCCTGCCCACTGTAGCAGCTAAATCATCTTTAACCACTTTATTAACATTATCGAAAATCTCCATATCTCCCACCCCCAAGGTCTAAGCCAAACTCTAAATTGTTACCCTAATCATACCAATTATTATCTGCACTATACAAGGGGGTTCCGGGCTCTTAAGGACTGCCAGAGAAGGCTGAGCCTAGCCGACCTGCCATAATCAATTGCCGCTACGGCCAAGACACTGTATAATCCATATAGAGGCAAAATGTATGAAAATTACGGAGGTTAAAGATGGGTCTATCAAAATCGGCCAAGATACGGGACACCGCAGCCGTCATTGCCCTTCTCGCCCTGATCATCCTGGGGGGCTGCGCCAACCCCCAAGAAGATAAATGCGTTACCTTCTGGGTGGTGTCCGGCACCAACCGCGGCGAGTCTTTCGCCCGCAACAGCCTGCGGGGGTATGACGCCACCGGACAACTGGCGGTCAAGGCTAATCTGCCGCACTACCATATATCCAGCCTGGCCATGGACAGCCAAGGGCGCCTCTGGCTGGGGCAGGCCTGGAACGATGCCAAGTCCAGCAACCTGCTGCTGATCTGGGATGACGATGAGCTAATCGAAAAAGTCGAGGTGGGCATGCAACCGGAAGCCGGAATTATCCCCTTCGCCGGGGAAATGGTTGCTGGTTGCACCGAAGATGGCATGGGTTTTAGCCTTTGGTCAGTTAATCCCCGCTCCCTCGAGGGCAGGGAAGTTGTCGCCGTCGACAAGGAGCAAAGGGATTTCCTCTTCCTCACCACCATCGCCGCCAACGAAGATTACTTGGTCGCCGCCGCCATTCACGACGCCCCCGGACCCGCAAATTCATCCCACTCCAGCATCTGGTGGTTTGACAGGGAGTTTAACCTCTGTGGCAGTAAGTACCTGGGGGTAAATTCGGCAATTTGGTCCATGGTGCCAATGCCAAATGGCAACTTCCTCCTCCTCAACAACAGCGCTTTTGAAGGGAGGCAGGGAGATGTTATGGTCTCGGACCTGTTGATCTTTGATCCCCGGGCAGGGGCAATTATCTGGGAATATATCGGCAGCGGCATTCCCTTTCGGGGCGTCGCCGAAGAAGGCAAGTATTATATCCTCGATAGAATCTGGTCTTCAACCCGCATCAATGCTGAGCGCAGCGTAACCATCCTTGACGGCGATTCGGTGCGCACCATCCCCTTGCCCGACGATTTCGGCGCCGAAGATATTGCCGTTGCCGACGGCATTATCTACCTTGCCGCCTGGCAACGGGGGGATAATGCCGGCGATGGAGTCTACCGCCTGGACCCGGCGACGGGCGAGCTGAAACAAATCATCCGGCATTCAGATGCCAGCTCTGTGCTGGCAGTTCCACAAGAATAGTGGAGAACATAAAGGGCCGCAATCCGCGGCCCTTTTCATTGCCTGGATAAGGAAAAAGAGTGCTGCCCTTAGTAGCCAAAGTGGGTTCGCAGGTATTCCAGGAACTTTTCCATATATAGCTGCGAGGCTTCTTCATCCCCGGCCAGGTAGTGATCTGAGTGGGGGAATTCCACCAGGTCGTTCTTGACCCCGTGCTCGTTCAGCTTTTTCCTCAGTATTTGGCCATTCTGAGGATTCTGGTCCCTATCTCTGCCCCCGTAGGCCATGAGGGTGGGAACAGTGTGCTCATCGACCATGGCCAGGGGAGAAATGGAGTTGATGGCCGCCTCGGCCGCTCCCAGCCTGAACTCCCAGCGGTTGAAGGCATTGCCCGTGCCCCGGTTGACCAGGGTCACCGCAATCTCGGGCTTATGCTTGCCCGGAAAATCCCAGCTGGACCAATGGAAATCTATGGGCGCGGAGCCGACGGCCACAAATTCCACCGGGAAAGCAGCGGCATGGCGGGAATAGGCGAAGAGCAGAGCCAGGTGGCCGCCGGCGGATGTTCCCGAAAGGGCCAGGCGCTGGATATTCCACCCATGCTGCCGAGACAGTTCTTTTATCTTGCGGGTTGCGGCTTCTAACTCATCCAGCACGGCATACATCGTCACAGGGTTTTCCTCGGTGTGTAAGCTGTAACCTGCCGCCGCCGTGACATAACCCGCCTTGGCATAGCGGTAGCAATTGTGTCTTTCCCACTCTTTGCAGCCTTCACTACCTTCATTGTCATGGACGAAGAGAATCACGCCGTTGACCCGGGCTGAATCTAAGTGGGCGGGGACAAAGATGTCCAGTTTGTTGCCCGTCTCTGCATCGTAGACGATATCCAGGTAGCTTGTCCCATCCTCCTGGCTCCAGCTCTCATCCTGTCCGGTATTTGCCACGAACTTCTTCAGCTTGTAATACAAAGCTGCCAGTACTATGCCCGATACCGCTGCCAGTGCAGCAAGGACGATGAAAAATGCACGTAACATTGCTATTGCCCCCGTGTCCTGTGATTGTTCATATATCATCATACAATGCGGCTTCAATCCAGTAAAGGGCATACGACAAAGAGGCAGTACCCCGCAAGGGATATTGCCTCTCAATGATTACCCTCCTAGCCCGACAAGGCCCAGGGCAGCATGCGCTGAAACAGCCAGGGAACGCTGACGGCCTCCAGCATGGCCAGGGCAAACATCACCAGCAGCGCTCCAAATTGCAGCAGCAAAAAGCCCAGGATGGGCGTGGGCTGCCGATCCCCCTTTCCGAAGAGCTTGGTGAGCATCAGCCAGCTGAAGGACATGGCGCTGGCGCCGGAAAAGATTGAAGTGACCACCATGATGACGGAAAAGGGAAAGAGGGTGACCAGGACGAAGGCCAGGCCCCGCCAGGCCAGGCGCTGGATCAGGTATGCCGTGGTAAAGCCCAGGAGGGCGCCCCGCAGGGCCATCATCACCACCACCAGGGGCAAGCCAATCACCGTCAGCCCGCAGATGGTGGTGTAAAGGATAAAGAGCCCATTGGTATTAAGTGAGTTGGTGGCCACCTTGGCCCGGGACACCTGCCCCCCTTCATCGGTTATCTGGACAAAGTAATTGAGTCCGTTTTCCAGTTCCTCCAGATCATAGTAATCCATATAGCCTACATAGACCGAACCGAAGACCACGCCAAAGGCAAGGGCGGCTAGCAAGATAAGCGCTGAGACGCGAAAGACCCCCAGGCATTCCCTGGGGTATAAAATTAATTGCCGTATACCCAAGTCCTCCCCTCCCCCGTTTCAGGCTACTTAATAGCTATGCGGCGAAGGCGGCGTTTAGACCTGTACAATTCGACGGCCAGGCGGGCAGCCGCCCCTAAGGCTATGAAAAATTCGGGGTTTTCCCGGTAACTGCGGCCCATACTGGAAAAGAGCTCCTCCTGGCTTCGGGCAAGCCCAGCGATAAAGCTTCCCTCCCGCCAGTGCAGCCAGTAGCGCCCGGGCAGGCGCCGGACCTGCTCCAGCAAAAGCGATCGGCGCGAAAGGGGCAACAGGGGCAGGGGAATCCAAGCCGGCCCCAGGTAGGCCCGGGTCAAGATGGTAAGGGTGTGATGGCTGATTCCCCGATGCCGGGGCCGGGGATCGCAGAAGCCAATCCGGGGAACCAGCAGGGGCAGCCCCCCCAGGGCGTAAGCGGCCTGGAGGACAAAGCCCTGCTCCAGCCCTGAGAAACCGTACACCGTGCCCGTTCCGGCGATGCCGGGCCCCATGGCGGCGATTATATAATCGGCCTCCGCTACCCGGGCCGCCGCCTGGAGGCCGGTAAAAATATTCAGGGTCTCGATGTCGCCGCCAAAACTGTGGCCCGAGCTGATCACCGCCGCGACGACCCCCGACTCCTTGAGGGTGCGGATATTATTGCTAAACCCCGCCGGCAGGGCGCCGCCCTCGGTGAGGACATAGGCAATTCGGGCCTCGGGGTCCAAATGCCTTATGCCCAAGGCCAGAGGCGGCGCCATGCTGTGGAGCTCAGCGGCCAGGACGGGAATCCCCTCCAGCCCGCCGGCATCTTGAAACAGCCCATGCCAGGGGCTGTCCTGCTCTTCGGCACAATTTACCCTGAGCTGCAAGGGGGTGTAGCGCAGCTTCATCTGATGTCCCCAGCCCGAACTCAAGCTTCCCCCAGCGGGCAGGATAAAATGATAGCCCCCGCTCCCCAGGGACAGTTCAACCGAGGTGGTATTGACCAGGACCCTCTGCCCCAAAGAGACCCGGTCGCCCAGGGCCGGGTAGTTGACGGCCCGGGCAGGCCTTCCCTCCACCTCAACCCGCACAAACTGAACCTGGGGACTCTCAAAATCTATGCCGATGACCACGGCGGCTTTAAGCGTCAGGCCGGCCATGACACCACTCCTTCAGGATGGCCAGGAGCCATTTTGCCATATTTACCATGGCGGACACCGAGACCCGCTCTTGAAAGCTGTGCCCGTCTTCGACACCTATACCCAGGTTCACCGAGACAACCCCCAGGCTGTTGAGGATGTTGGCGTCGCTGCCGGCAAAGCGGGGATGGGTGTCGATGCTGATCTTCAGCCTCTCCCCGGTCTTCTTCAGGAGCTCAATCAGGCCGTGATCTCCTCGAATGGCATAACCGGAATAGCTGTCCTCAGAGACAAATTCGTACTTGCCGCCGGTGTCCGCCAGGGCTCGCTCCAACAGGGACTCCAGCTGTCGGGCAATTTCCCGCCTCCTTACGTCCTCGAAGCTGCGGATTTCTCCCTGGAGCCGGACCCGGGGGCAGATGGTGTTGGTGGACTTGCCTCCCCGGATGATTCCCAGGTTAAAGGTCGTGCCCGGAGCAATCCGGGCCGGGGGCAGGCTTTCTATGTATTTTGCCGCCAGGCGGATGGCATCGATGCCCTTCTCGGGGTCGGCGGCGGCATGGGCGCCGCGGCCATGGATGGTAATGTCCAGCTCCATCTCCCCGGGGGCCTGATTAATCACTGCCCCCACCGGCTCGGCGGCATCCAGGACCAGCCCCCACTGGGACTTAAGGGCGCCGGGCTGTATGACCTTGGTCCCCTTCATCCCTGTCTCCTCTTGAACCGAGAGGAGAATTTCCAGGGCCGGGTCGCAGGCCAGATTGTCCAGGACGGCCAGGAGGATGGCGATTCCCGCCTTATCGTCGGCGCCAAGGATGGTTTCTCCAGAGGTGGTTATGTAGTCGCCGTCGAAGCGGAGCTTGAGGCCGCTGCTACTCTCCACGGTATCCATGTGACAGCAGAGAAGCAGAGGCTGCCCCTGGCCCCGGCGAGCGATGATATTGCCGATGCCGTCCCGGTCCAGGGAGAAGCGGTGGGCGCCGAGGAGCTCGGACAATTTGTCCGCCAGTTCCCCCTCCCGCCCCGAGGGGCTGTCGATGGAGGTCAGGAGTTTAAAGTAGTGAATCAGTGTATCGCGCATGTTCTTCACCCAGCAATAATCTGCCCCGGACGGGGCGGATTATTTGACGCGACAGCGGGAAGCGTCCCCAAGGTCTGTCCCCAAGCAAAAGAGGAGGCGTCGGCCAGGGGACAGACCTTTTCGCACGGAAGCCCCTTTTCTAAGGTCTGTCCCCAAAATAAATTGAGGCCCGGAAGGGCCTCAATTTATTTATCTATCCTTACTCGCGTATTCGGCGCCCCGCTCCATGGCTTGCTCGTTGACGGGGAGCAAATCGTGGCGGTGGGCGGGCAGGACCTTGCGCAGGGCTGCCTTGATGGATTCGGGCTTTGCCACGCCGGTCTTGGCCAGGAGGGCGCCCATGACCACCATGTTGGCCACCCGGCTGTTGCCCAGCTCGGTGGCGATTTCATTGGCAGGGATGCCGACGACGGTGATGTCTTCCCTGCCTTCCTCCCGCTCGATGAGGGAGGAGTTGTAAATCAGGAGGCCGCCCTTCTTGAGCTTGGGTTCAAACTTCAGCATGGAGGGCAGGTTCATGGCCACCACTACGTCGGGATCGGTGACCAGAGGCGAGCCGATCTCATCTGCGGTGACCACCACGGCACAGTTGGCGGTGCCGCCCCGCATCTCCGGTCCGTAGGAAGGAATCCAGGATACGTTCTTTTCTTCCAGCATTCCGGCATAGGCCAACATCATGCCCATGGACATGACGCCCTGGCCGCCGAAGCCCGCAAAAATCAGTTCTGCCATCTTACTTAACCTCCTCGGGGGTGCGGTACTCACCCAGGGGATAGTAGTCCATCATCTTATCCTTGACCCAGCCCAAGGCCTCCAGAGGAGTCATGCCCCAGTTGGTGGGACAGGTGGAGAGGACTTCTACGATGGAGAAGCCGGCGCCGCTGAGTTGGGTCTCCACAGCCTTCTTGATGGCCTTTTTGGCCTTGAGGATGTGGGGCACATCGTGGACGGATACCCGGGCCACATAGGCTGCGCCCTGCAGGGTGGAGAGCAGCTCAGCCATGCGAATGGGGTAACCGCAGTGCTCGGCCTGGCGACCGAAGGGCGAGGTGGTGGTCTTCTGGCCCACCAGGGTGGTGGGGGCCATCTGGCCGCCGGTCATGCCGTAAATGGCATTGTTGACAAAGATTGTAGTGATCTTTTCACCCCGGGCGGCAGCGTGGACAATTTCCGCCATTCCGATGGAAGCCAGGTCGCCGTCACCCTGGTAGGTGAAGACAAAATTGTCGGGGTGGACCCGCTTGATGCCGGTGGCTACTGCAGGCGCCCGGCCATGGGCAGCCTGCTGCATATCGCAGTTGAAATATTCATAGGACAGGACGGAACAGCCCACCGAAGCGACGCCGACGGCCTTCTCTCGCAGGTTCAATTCATCAATGGCCTCGGCCAAGAGGCGATGGATGATGCCGTGGGTGCAGCCGGGACAGTAATGAGTTTGCTTTTCGGTCAGGGTGGAAGGGCGTTCAAAGACTACCTGCATCACTGCTCACCTCCCATGATTTCCTTGGCTTTCTCGATGATTTCCGCTGGGGTGGGAATGATCCCGCCGGTCCGGCCGAAGAAATGGACGGGCTGCTTGCCGTTGACGGCCAAGCGCACATCCTCCACCATCTGGCCGGCGCTCATCTCGACGGTGAGGAATGCCTTGACGGTGTCCGGCAGCTGGGCAAAGGCCTTTTCCGGGAAGGGGAAGATGGTGATGGGCCGAAGCAGGCCAGCTTTTATTCCCTGGTCTCGCAATTGGTTGACGACACTCTTGACAATCCGGGCGGTGGTGCCATAGGCCACCATGACCAGCTCGGCGTCATCGCATTTGTACAGCTCCCAGCGCTGCTCGTGCTCCCGCATGTGCTGGTACTTCTTCTGGAGTTTGCGGTTATGTTCTTCCAGTTGCTCGGCAACCAGGAAGAGGGAGTTGATGACATTGCGGTCCCTGCCCTTGGCGCCGGTGGTTGCCCAATCCTTGGGAGGCAGATCCCGCTTTTTAATTTCTTTAAACTCCACAGGCTCCATCATCTGGCCCAGGGTGCCATCCCCCAGGATCATGACGGGGTTGCGGTAGTAATCGGCAATGTCAAAGGATTCCATAATCAGGTCCACCATTTCCTGGACGCTGGCCGGAGCAAAGACAAAGAGATGGTAATCTCCGTGGCCGCCGCCCTTGGTGGCTTGGAAGTAGTCGGACTGAGCAGGCTGAATGCCGCCCAGACCGGGGCCGCCCCTGATGATATTGATGATGACGCAGGGCAGCTCAGAACCGGCAATATAGGAGATTCCCTCCTGCTTGAGGCTGATGCCGGGGCTGGAAGAAGAGGTCATGACCCGGGCGCCGGCGCCGGCAGCTCCATATACCATATTGATGGCAGCCACTTCGCTCTCTGCCTGGAGAAAGATGCCGCCCACTTCGGGAAGCCTCCGGGACATGTATTCGGGCACTTCATTCTGGGGGGTAATAGGGTAGCCGAAGAAATAGCGGCAACCGGCCTGAATGGCGGCTTCGCCGATGGCCTCATTACCCTTCATAAGTTGTTTGGCCATACTTAATCCTCCTTGTTCTACTTAAATACCTTGATGACCACGTCGGGACAAATCCGGGCGCACATGGCGCAGCCGATGCACTTGTCCATTTCGGTGACGGTGGCGACCCTGTAACCCTTCTTGTTGATCTTCTCATCCATGAAGATGATCTTTGTCGGACAGACGCTGACGCACAGCTCGCAACCTTTGCAGCGCTCGCGTTCAAATTCAACCTTGGGCAAATGATAAACCTCCCTCACTAGATGATATCCGCCGGGAACAAGCTGAGTTCCATGGCAAACAAAGAACTTCCAAACTCCCCCAACTGGGAAAGCAAATGCGGCCTGGCACAGTGGTAGAGAACCGGCACGCCCATTTGGACGGCGGCCCGGGCGGTGATCCTGGCGCCCTGGCGCAGGTGGTCCGCTGTGGTTTCGCGGCCCAAATTGGTGTTGTTGATTAGGGCGGTGACCCTGAGGCCGGATTTCCCCTCAATGCGCCCAGCGGCGTTGATTATCCCGGCGGGGTCGCCGGTGAAGGGGCGCAAGCAATTGACCACCTGCCAGACTTCCGCCTGCTGCCGCAGCAATTGGTGCCGGTACCTGCCCAGGACCACCGCCCCCCCATCGCCGCCCACATCCAGGATGACCGTCCCCGGTCCCGAGAGGACGGCATCGATCCGGGGGCTCAGAGCAGGCAAGTCGGCAGTGCGGTAATCCCGGTTGTACACCACTTCCACCCCCAGGGATTCCAGGAGCTCCGTGGCTTCCCGGGAACGAAAGTAAGGGTTGACGATATCCAGGTCCACCAGCGTCAGCCCTTGGCCACCGGCCATGGTCTTGGCCAGGTTGAGAGCAAATTCCGTCTTGCCGCTGCCGTAGTCTCCGACGATTACAATTTTCTGGCCCATGGCCCCCCACCTTTCAGCTATTTGTATTCCCGAGCCTGCTCTTTGCCGGTCAGGACCCGTAAACCTCCCTGGGCCAGGGCCAGCATTTCGAATTCGCCGGGGTAGACCTTTATCGGAGCTATAAAGGAAACCCTCTCTTTAATCCAGGGGAGCAGGTAAGTATCGTCATGGGCCAAGCCGCCGGAGATGACGATGGCGTCCACATCGCCCTTGAGGACAACGGCGCAACTGCCCACTTCCTTGGCGATCTGGTAAGCCATGGCCCGATAGATCAAGGCAGCCTCTTTGTCGCCGCCAGCCACCCGCTGCTGCACGGCACGCCCGTCATTGGTGCCGAGGTAGGCCACCATGCCACCCTGACCCACCAGTCTCTTCTGCAGTTCGGCCAAGGTGTACTTGCCGCTGTAGCAGAGCTTGACCAAATCCCCCACCGGCAACCCCCCGGCTCGTTCCGGCGAGAAGGGTCCGTCCCCGTTGAGGGCGTTATTGACATCCACCACCCTGCCCCGCTGGTGAGCCCCCACCGAGATACCGCCGCCCAGGTGGATGACGATAAAATTGGCCTCCTCGTATTCCTTTCCCATCTCGGCGGCGGCCCGGCGGGCGACGGCCTTGTGGTTCAGGGCATGGAAGATGCTGCGCCGCTGAATTTCCGGCATCCCGGAAATGCGGGCCAAATCCGAGAGTTCGTCCACCACCACCGGGTCCACGATATAGGCGGGAATGTTGAACTGATTGGCAATCTCCCGGGCAATGAGGCCGCCCAAGGAGGAGGCATGCTGGCCCTGAACGCCGCTTTTTAAATCTTCGACCATGCAATCGTTGACCACATAGGTGCCGCCGGGAATGGGTTTTAGGACGCCGCCCCGGCCCACCACTGCCGACAACTTGTTGAGGTTGATGCCTTGGCCGTGGAGACTTTCCAGGATGATATCCTTGCGATACTGGTATTGATCGATGATGCTGGCAAAGCCCCGCAATTCCTCAGCAGAATGGCGCAAGGTCTGTTCCAGCAGGGACTTCTCGTCTTCATACACTGCAATCTTTGTAGAAGTCGAACCAGGATTTATAATCAGCAGACGATGCAACATGGCGACCCTCCTCAAAGGGGGAAAGTTGTGGCAGAGAACCCACAACCTTCCCCGGTTCTGCTAACGGCGGATGTAATTCCCGCGGATGCGGCCAATTTTCTCGATGCGTTCTTCCGCCATGCGGTCTGCAGCCTTATAAGAAGGGATGTTGTCCCGCTTGGCAATGGCATAGACCCTGGCGATATTGTCGTAAATGGTCTTGACGGTCTCAATGGCCCGTTCTTCATTATAGCCCTTGAGTTCGTCGGCAACGTTCATAAGCCCGCCGGCATTGATGACATAGTCGGGAGCGTAAAGGATTCCCTTCTTATGAAGCTCGTCGCCATGGCGATCTTCGGCCAGCACGTTGTTGGCACAGCCGGCAATGGCCTTGCATTTGAAGCGATTAATGGTGTTGTCGTTGACCACGGCGCCCAGGGCGCAGGGAGCAAAGATATCGCACTGGACGTCGTAGATGGCGTCGGGCTCCACAACTTGTGCGCCAAACTCCTTTACGGCCCTGTTAAGGGCATCCTGGTCGATATCGGTGACGATCAGCTTTGCCCCGGCTTCATGCAGGTGCTTGCATAGGTAGTAGCCGACATTGCCGACACCCTGGACGGCCACGGTCTTGCCGGCGATATCGTCGCTACCCCATACTTCCTTGGCGGTGGCCAACAGTCCCATGAAGGTGCCCAAAGCGGTCTTGGGAGAGGGGTTGCCGCTGCTGCCTCTGGAGGCCGATACGCCGGTGACATGATCGGTCTCCAGGTTGACGATGTCCATATCCTGGACGGTGGTTCCCACGTCCTCAGCGGTGATATAGCGACCATTGAGGCTCTGGACAAAGCGGCCGAAGGCACGCCACATCTCTTCGCTCTTATCCTTCTTGGGGTCGCCGATGATGACGGCCTTGCCGCCGCCCAAGTCGAGACCGGCTGCGGCGGCCTTATAAGTCATGCCCCTGGCCAGACGGAGGACGTCCAGGATGGCATCATCCTCGTTTTGATAATTCCACATCCGGGTGCCGCCCAGTGCCGGCCCCAGAGTGGTGTCATGAATGGCGATGATAGCTTTTAGTCCGGAAGTCTTGTCATGACAAAAAACCAGCTGTTCATACCCGTACTTCTCCATGTACTCGAAGATCTTCATAAACATTCTCCTCCCAATTTTATTGATTCAGCCCGGCGGCAAAAACCGCGCTAAAGGCTATTGAATCCAATTTTGCCTGGTGAGAATCGGACCTGGAGGTCAGAACCACCGGCGCCTTGGCCCCGGCGATAACCCCTGCCACCCGGGCCCTGGCAAAATAGACTATGGACTTATACAGGACATTGCCGGCCTCGATATCGGGAACCATGAGGATATCGGCCTGGCCGGCCACGGGGCTGACGATGCCCTTGACCTGAGCCGAATGCAGGGAAACTGCGTTGTCCAGGGCCAGAGGGCCATCCACTTCTGCGCCCTGAATCTGCCCGCGCTGGGCCATCTTGGCCAGGAGGGCGGCTTCCACGGCGGCAGGCATATCGGGATTGACCAGTTCCACCGCTGCCAGGACCGCCACCTTGGGAGTGGCGACACCTAAGGCCCTGGCCACATCCACGGCGTTCTGGATAATCTGCACCTTTTGGCCCAGGTCCGGCGCAATGTTCATGGCGCCGTCGGTCATATAGAGCAAGCGGTCATAGCCCTCGATGTCCAAGGCTGTGACATGGCTGAGGAGTTTGCCCGTCCTCAGCCCCTGCTCCTTATCCAGGACTGCCCGGAGGATATCGGCGGTGCCCACCTTGCCCTTCATCACCAGGTCGGCTTCGCCAGCGGCCACCATGGCCACGGCCTTGCGAGCAGCCAGAACCGGATTTGCTTCGGGAACCACCTGGCACTTACCCAAATCCAGTTGGACAGCCTGGGCAATCTCCCGAATTTTTACCTGGTCTCCCACCAGGATGGCAGAGACCACTCCCCATTCCACTGCGTCCCGCACTGCTTCAAGGACATCCTGATCCTGAGCCGCCGCCACCGCCAGGCGCTGACGGCTGGGCAGGTTCTTGGCCGCAGCAATGACTTCATCCAAATTGCGATACAAAGCAATCACCTCGCCTATACATATTCCCGAGGTTCTTCTTCACCCCGGAGCACCCGAAGACAGCCCATGGCCAGAGCGCGCAGCTCGTCCTCGCCGGGATAGATGAGGACTGGAGCGATGAAGCGGACATACTCCTTTGTCCAGCCCGTCAGCCGCTTATAGTGGGCCAAGCCGCCGGTGATGACGATGGCCCGGACCTCGCCCCGGAGAACTGTGGCCATGGCGCCGATTTCCTTGGCAATTTGGTAAGCCATGGCCCGGCCGATTAACTCAGCCTTGGTATCTCCGGCTTGAATGCGCTCTCCTACCACGACGCCGTCATTGGTGCCCAAATATCCCAGCAGGCCGCTGCCCCGAGTTATCTTGTTCAGCAATTCCTCCTGGGTGTATTTCCCGGAAAAGGCCATTTGGACCAGATCCCCGGTGGGCAACCCCCCGCTCCGCTCTGGAGAAAAGGGCCCCATTTCATTGGCATCATTGACGTCCAGCATGCGCCCTTTTTCTAAAGGGGCGACCGAAATTCCCCCGCCCAGGTGGGCGACTATGAGGTTGATGTCCTCCAGCTCATGGCCCAAATCCCGGGCGGCCCGCCGGGCCACAGCCCGGATATTGAGGGCATGGGAACGGCTGCGGCGCTGAATATCCGGTATCCCCGAAATGCGGGCCTCGGGGATGAACTCATCCACCGAAACCGGATCGACAATGAAGGCCGGAAGGCCCAAGCCCGCAGCAATGGTGTGGGCAATGAGGCCACCCAAATTGGATGCATGCTGCCCGCCGACGCCTTGACGCAAATCCTCCCGCATCCGCTCATTGACCAAGTACGTTCCCCCGGGTATGGGCTTGAGCATTCCGCCCCGGCCCACCACGGCGCTGAGCTTTGCCCCGACGCAGGTCGAGGCCAGCCATTGGGAAACCAAGGCAGTCCGGTACTCCAGCTGATCGACGATGACCGGTGCCAGTTCCTGGGGATTGTGGCGCAGAGTCTCGGTAGCATGGAGGGAATCGTCTTCAAATACCGCCAGTTTGGTGGATGTGGAACCGGGATTGACTGCCAGAATCCAATGGGTCATAACTTCACCTCGACTACTTGCCTGCATAGCTGCGGAGGACTCGGCTAATGGTCTCGATTCTCTCCATGGCCATTTTGTCGGCTGCAGCGGCAGTAGAGATATTTTCGGCCTTGGCGGCGGCGAAGATATTGAGCAGGCGTGGGTAAATCATCGCCGCCTTGCGGAAAGCCCGCTCCTTGTTATAGCATTCCAGCTCATCACAGACCTGGATGAGGCCGCCGGCATTTACGACATAGTCTGGCGCGTACAGTATTCCCCTTTCCGCCAGCATATCGGCGTGGCGGGGCTCGGCCAACTGGTTGTTGGCGGCGCCGGCAATGCCCTTGCATCTGAGCTGGGGAATGGTCTCGTCGTTGAGGACGGCGCCCAGAGCGTTGGGAGAAAAGATATCACATTCCACCTTCATTATTTCCCCGGGCGGGACAATGGTGATGCCGTAATCCTTGACGGCCCTGTCAATATTCTCCTGGTTGAGATCGCAGGCGATTACCTTGGCTCCTTCAGAGACCAAATGCCCCACCAGGGGATAGCCCACCTTGCCCAGGCCCTGAACGGCAATGGTCAATCCCTTGAGGGAGTCGCTGCCGAACAGCTCCATGGCCGTGGCCTTGATGCCCTTCCAGACGCCGAAGGCGGTGATTATCCCTGAATTGCCGCCCCCGCCGTACTCTTCCGGCAGGGCGCCCACATGCTTGGTCTCCTTGAGAGCGATGATAAAGTCATCATAGGTGGTGCCCACATCGGTGCCGGTTTTATAGCGTCCCTTCAGGGCCTCCACATAGCGGCCCAAGGCGCGGAACATGGCTTCGCTCTTGTCCCGCTTGGGATCGCCCCAGATTACGGTCTTGCCCCCTCCGTAATCCAGTTCCGCTGCGGCGCATTTATAAGTCATTCCCTTGGACAGCCTCAGGGCGTCGATAATGGCATCCTCTTCACACTCATAGTTCCACATGCGGCAGCCACCCTGGGCCGGGCCCAATCTCGTGTCATGCAAGGCGATGATCGCTTTTAACCCCGAGGTGCGATCGTAGTTGAAGAGCAGTTGTTCATGCCCTTCCTTGGCCATGGCCTCAAAAATCTTCATACGCTAACCTCCCTATAAATGAATTTCTGAGCGCCTGTACTAAGTGCAATAATCGTGCCAGGAGAAAAATAAAGGCCGACGGAAACCGTCGGCACTAATTTGCAAAGTTTTTCAGGTGTCTTGCAATACTTTGCGTGCAAGATATTGCATCAGAGACCGTAGCGTTCGATTTTATAATACAGGGAGCGCAGGGAAATGCCCAATTGAGCGGCCGCCTTGGTCTTATTGCCCTGGTGCGCTTCGAGAACCCGGCGCAGGTAATCCCTCTCAAACTCCGCCGTGGCATCCTTGAGGGTCTTGGAGCCTTGTCCCAAAAAAGTCGAGGCCACAGGGATATGGCGGGGAGTGTGGGGAAAGAATTGGGGCAGGTGCTCAGGGCGGATCCAGGTCTCATTAATGCGCATGTTGATGATGGCACGACCCAGGATGTTCTCCAGTTCCCGGACATTGCCCGGCCAGGAATATTCCTGGAGCAATTCCAGGGCTTCGGGAGCGATATCTTCTACCACCCGCCCGTATTCCTGGTTGAACTTGCGCAGCAAATGCCGGGCCAGGGCGGGGATTTCTTCCCGCCTCTCCCGGAGGGGCGGGATGTAGAGGGGAAACACCCGGATTCTGTAGTACAGATCCTCCCTGAACTTGCCTGCGGCCACGGCCTCTTCCAGGTCTATGTTGGTGGCGGCAATAATGCGCACGTCCACAGGAACAGATTTGGCATCCCCTACCCGGACGATTTCCCGCTCCTGGAGGACCCGGAGCAACTTGGCCTGTAGGTTGAGGCTGATCTCGCCAATCTCATCCAAAAAAATAGTGCCGCCGCTGGCCTGTTCAAACAGGCCCTTCTTGCCTCCCCGGCGCGCCCCGGTAAAAGCTCCTTCACTGTAGCCGAAGAGCTCGCTCTCCAGGAGGCTGTCGGAAATAGCGGCGCAGTTGACCCGAATAAACTGATTGTGCTTGCGTTGGCTGGAGTTGTGGATGGCATGAGCAAAGAGCTCCTTGCCTGTCCCGCTCTCCCCCAGGAGGAGGATGGTAGCCGGCGTAGTTGCCGCCTTGCGGGCCTGCTCCACCACCCGAATCATATCGGGACTCTGAGCGATGATGTCCTTAAAATCGTACTTGGCCTCCAGAGTGCGGATGATCTGCTGGGCCTTGTCCAACTCTTCGGTTAGTCGCTTGATCTCACTGATGTCGTGGATGACCGCCACGCTGCCCACCAGTTGGTCGTTGACCATGATGGGCGCACCGTCCACCAGGACGTCCTTCTTGGCAATGCCCACCTTCATCTGGGCGTTCCGCACCGGCTTGCTGGTGGAGAGGACCTTGAGGTGGACGCTTTCGCCCTGGGCAATGTCCACCGTAGCCGGCTTGCCAATGACATCTGCCTCACTATACCCTGTTATCCGCTTGTAGGCAGGGTTGATCATGATTCCCAAGCCTTCCCTGTTCACCACGGAAATGGCGTCTTGGGTAGCGTTGAAGATGGCCTCCAGCAGCGACTGAATCTCTTTGAGGTTAGTGATCTCTTCGGCCAGTTTGCGGACCTCGGAAATATTGCGGAATACCGCCACCGCCCCGATTATCTTGCCCGAGGAGTCGCAGACGGGCATTCTGGTGGTGAGGAGGGTCTTATCGGCCAGTTCCTGCTGTTGGTTGATCTCAGGCTCCCCGGTTTCCAGCACCCGCAACAGCTGAGTATTGGGAATGACCTGATCTATGGGCTTGCCCAGGGCATCTTCCTTTTGGACGCCCACCAACTCCGCCCCTGCCGGGTTAATTTGCACCACCCTGCCCTGGTGGTCAATGGCCACCATGCCGTCTTGGATGGCGTCCAGGATAACTTCCAGATGATAAATGGGGGTACTCACCGAAACCACCCCTTTGCATAAATTTGCATGGTTAGTATTTCGCCACTGCCTTTCTATTCTCCTGCCCCCGGGCGGCCCAGTTGATCCAGCCAGAGCAGAACCCGGTTGGCGGCGATGAGACGGCTAAAGGAGAAGAATTCTCCCAGGGCATTGGCCAGGACCAGCAGGATCAGGGCCAGGCACAGCCAAATTATCTCTAAGGTTCCGACCAGCGCCAGACCCAGCAGGGCGCCCAGGAGGTTGGCCCCGGTATCTCCCAGCATGTACCTGGCCTGGAGGTCGCCCCGCAGCATGCCCAGGGCCCCGCCGCAGCCCACCGCCGCCGGGAGGCTCCCCACCGGGATCAGGACGGCAGCCATGAGCAAAAAAGATTTCAAAGCCCGGCCGGGACGTAAATCCAACTGGTTAAAGAGGTTGACGGCCAAAATCAGAACCCCGAACTCCACCAGGCCCGGCCACCCCCCGCCCAGATCCGCCACCGCCAGGGCGCCCCCGCTGACCATAAGGACCTTGGCCATGCCGGTGGTGAGCCGCCCCCGCAAGAGGGCGGCGAAATGGCCCCGAAAACCCCGGCTGTCCTCATTGCCGGCGACATCATCCACCAAGCCGGCCAGAGTGACCAGGGTCAACCAAAAGGCGGCAAGATAAAAATTCCCTTTCTCCAACCAGCCCAGGAGGCTCAGCCCCCCCAGTCCCCCCAACACCGCCAGGAGCAAAACCAGGCCCAAACCTGTAGGAATCAGCTGCCCGCGATAGTTTTTCGCCGAAAGGGCGGGGGCCAGCACGGCGGCCACGGGGGCGGACAGAAGGGCGCTGAGCAACCCGGCCAACACCAGGCCTAGCGCCGCCGCCATAAAAATCCTCCCCTGGCCAGGGCCGCGAGGACATGGAAAAACTGGCGGCCCCGGTGCCGGATGCCCGCCAGCTTCCAACCGTCCCCCCGATGTACAAAATCTGTAGGGATTTCCCGCACTGCGAAGCCCCGACGCAATGCCCTCAGGGTCAGCTCGGTCTCCAGGCCAAATCCGCCTCCTCTGGGCAGGCATTGCTCCAGCAAAGTGCGGGTGGCCGCCCGCTGCCCCGAAAGGGGGGCCTGCAGGCGCTTCCCGGTAAAGGCGAATATCCCCCAGCGGGCCAGATTCCGTACCAGGCCGAGGCCGCCGCCCTGGGAGCTGGCGAATAGGGCAATTGCCATATCGCATTCTCCTCGCTTGACGGCATCCACCAGGGGTAGCACTTCCCCGGCCAGCGGTCCCATATCGGCATCCACCATGGCGATGATTTCGCCAGCGCAGATTCCCAGACCAGTTGCCAGTGCCTCGGCCTTCCCCAAGTTGCGGACATGGCGGGCAAAGACCACCTGCCGGGCTCGGGCGACAAGCTCGGTGCCGTCCTGGCTGCCGTCATCGATGACCACCAACTCGGCCCCGGGCAAAGCCCGGCCCAGGCTGTCCAGGGTTTCACCCAGAAGTTCTTCTTCGTTATAGGCGGGGATCAGCACCGAAACCTTCACCGCTCCACCTCCCGGGAAGGAAGCAGATTGTCCGGGCCATAGTGGCCTCCCTTGCCTGCCAGGATTGCCCGCAGGCAATACAGGCCCAAGGGGGAATCGAGATGGGAAACAGAATTGTAGAGCTCATGGCTCATGAGCTCAGGGAGTTCGAAAGCGACGCCGTTTCCCAGGGCAATTACCGGCAACTGGGCATCCAGGAAGGAACGGGCCAGTACCACGGCCAAATCCGCCTCCGCCGGGTCCAGGGCCAGGAAGACGAAGTTCGCCGGCTCCGTCACCTCTCCCCTCAGGCTGATTCCCTTTAAACCAGCTAAACCGCTGCCATCGCCCCGGACCAGGGTATCCGCCAGCTCACCCGGCAAAAAATCCCGGGATTCCAGTACGACCTGGGCTTGAAGCACATCGGCGCCCAGGGGACCCAGCAATTCCGGGTCGAAACTGGCGTCGTGAATCAGCACTGCCTTGGCCGCAACGGGGTTGGTCAGCCAATAGACTTCATACAAATCCCCCAGCCAACCGGCCAGTTGGGCAATGGTCTCTTCCAGACTGCGCACCTGACTCTTCAGTTCCCGGCGCTGATCCTGGAGAGCCTGTATATCCTCCCGCATCCCCTCTATGGTCCCCCGCTGCTGGAGGATGATGCTCTCCTCGGTAAAGGCGCTGCCAATAAAGATTCCCAGAGCCAGGGCCAGAAAGATCCCCACCACCGTTACCAGGTGGAATTTAAAATTGTACAACTTCATTCCCCCACCACATTGCCCAGTTTATACATCAAGAGATAAAAGAGATGGCGAAATCCCGGCGAACCATAGAGCAAAGCCACCACCGGCGTCAGGGCGGCGGCAAAGAGGGCGATAGCCCAGCCCACGGTGAGCCTGCCCCGGTACAGCTTACCCAGCCCCCTGGCGTCCACCAGCTTATCGCCAATCTTGAGGCGGGTCAGGAAGGTGCTGGCCATACCGGGACGCCCCTTCTCGAGAAAATCAATCATGTTGGAATGGGTGCCCACCGCCACGATTATGTCGGCCCCCTTGCCGGCCGCCAGAAGCAGGGCCACGTCTTCGCTGGTGCCCGGAGCGGCGAAGACGGTAGCCTTGAGGCCCAATTTCTTCAGGCGCTCCAGTCCCGGCGCCCGCCCGTCGGTGTAGGCGTGGACAACACGTTCGCATTTCCCCTGCAGGGCCTGGTCGCTGACGCTGTCCATGTCCCCCACGATGATGTCTGGCTTGAGGCCCACCTCCAGCAGGGCGTCGGCACCCCCGTCCACGCCGATGAGAACGGGGTTGTTTTCCCGGATGTAGTTGAGGATAGCCATAAGGTCCTCCTTATAGCCCCGCCCCCGGACCACAACCACCACTGGCCGCCCCCAGATAGAGGTCTCCAGGGGAGGCAGGTCCCGTAAACCTAATATCAATTGTTTTTCCCGTTTGGCATACTCCAGGGTGTTGTCGATGAACTTATCCAATTCCCGGTCCAAATTGCACTGGGTTCGGGCCAGGAGCAAATCTGCCTCCTCTATGGTCAGGGGATTGTCCAGCTGGAAACTCCGCTCCCCATCACTGAGGACGTTGTCCTCGCCTATGGTAACCTGGGTTCCGTCTCCTATCGACCACAGGTCGGAAGGGACGCTGTCATACAGCTTTATCCCCCTTGCCAGGAGGTGCTCGGGCCCCAGATTGGGATAGCGCCCGCTGATGAATTTCTTTTCGTTGAGAACCGCCGCAACCCCCGTCTTGACCAGCCCTTCCGCCGCCACCAAGTCCAGGTCTTCGTGGCTGATCAGGGCGATATCGCCCCTGCGCAAAATCTTGACAAGGTCCTTGGTCCGACGCCCCTTGCGCAATCTGCCCTTCATGACATCCCTCCTCAGGCTTAGTATTGCTCAAGGGGTGGCAAAATTATCCTGAAAAAGAAAAAAAAGCAGGGAGCCTTTATGACTCCCTTGGAAAAGCTAATTTTTATATTTCAGTCTGAGCTTGTCCGCCAGCATGGCGACGAATTCAGAGTTTGTTGGCTTGCCCTTATCGTTGCGGATGGTATAGCGGAATAACTTATTGATGACTTCCACATCGCTGCGCTCCCAGGCCGTCTCGATGGCATGGCGGATGGCCCTTTCTACCCGATTGGGCGTGGTGTCGTACCTGATGGCAATTTCCGGGTACAGGGTCTTGGTGATGCTGTTGAGGATGGACATATCCTCCACAACCAAGCCGATGGCACAGCGCAGGTACTGATACCCCTTGATATGGGCTGGAACGCCGACCTCGTGCAACATTCCGGTGATCTCGCTTTCCAGGTCGACCTTGGGCTCGTCCTTTACCAGGTACTTGCTGCTCTGGTTTTCCCGGGCAATTGCCGGGGGACCGAGGCCCTGCAGGTCGCGGATTCTTCTGATCAGGACGTCGATGCTGAAGGGCTTGAGGACATAGTAATCCGCCCCCAGGCGCAAGGCCTGTTGGGTAATGCTCTCCTGGCCAAAGCCGGTAATTACGATAACTCTGGGCCGGTGTTGATTATTGCTGTTAAGTTTTTCCAGTACCCCAAGGCCGTCCAGATGGGGCATAATAATATCCAGGAGCAAGACGTCGGGACGATGCTCATACACCTTGTCTATTGCATCCAGGCCGTTGTTGGCTGTGGCAACCAGGTTAATATCTTCCTGGGTGGACATAAAGTCCGAGAGCAAATTACAAAATTCACGATTGTCATCGGCAACCATCACGGAAATCAACGCGCCAACCCCTTTATGTAAAATTTAATTTATTGCGCTCGTTGTTAAATTATATTTCTACATCTTTATTGGAATCCCTTCTCCAATTATCTATTTTGGCAAAAAAATACCTCCAGTATCCTGGAGGCGTCATTGACTCTATCTCTTCCAGCAGGCCAGACTCGGTTACCATCCATTCAGCAAAGCAGCCATAGCCCCGGGTCGGTTCATTGATAAACACGTGAGTAATGGCCCCAATCAGCTTCCCATTCTGGATGATGGGACTGCCGCTCATACCCTGGACAATTCCCCCGGTGGCCGCCAACAAGCGAGGATCGGTTATCCTCACCACCATTCCCTTGCTTGCTGGGCGATTCTGGACAAAGACCTTTTCTATCTCAATGGTAAAGCGCTCTATCTTGCTGCCCTCGATAACTGTCAGGATTTCCGCTTTCCCGGTCTTTACCTGGTGCTTAAAGCCCAGAGGCAGAGATTGTGCTTCTCCTTCCGGCTCCCTGGCCAGCTTTCCAAAGATCCCCAAGGCAGTGTTGGCGTAAATCTTGCCCAGAGCCTGGTCGTGGTCGCTGAAGGCCCCCTTCTTTTCCCCCGGCTTCCCCCGCTGTCCGGGGCGAATCGAGATTATCCTGGCATCGACAATGCTGCCGGAACTGAGATCTGCGGGGTTGCTGCCGCTCTCATCGGTTATCATGTGGCCCAGGGCTCCGAAAATGCCGGTCTCGGGATGGTAGAAGGTCATGGTCCCCACCCCGGCTGCGGTATCCCGCAGCAGCAAGCCCAGCCGGTTCTTCTTGGCCACCTCGTCATAGACGGGCGCGACTTTTATAACAATCCTTTCCCCCTTGCGGACCACTTCGCACTGCAGCTCTCTTCCAGGCTGGCTCTGTTCCTCCAAGACCGCGGCGGCATGTTCCAGGCTCTTGAACTCTATCCCGTTTACCCCCACCAGGATGTCGCCAACGCGGAAACCCGAATCCCGGGCTGGAGATACCTCGCCGGCGTTGGTCTGCACGCTGTCCAGGCCGGCAATGACCACCCCGTATTCCGATAACCTGACGCCGATGGAATGCCCCGAGGGCACCAGCTCGATGGGGGGGATGACATTGACCTGCATCTCCTTGAGGGGAATAATCCCCAAGAGATTGAAGCTAAAGGAATAGTTTCCGGATTTTTCTGCCCTGAGGACAAAGCCCTTGCCCACCTCGGCCAGTTCCAGAATCCCGCTTTTGTCGCTGATCCTTACTCCCCATGGCAGGGCGAAGTCCAGGGATTGCTCCTCGCCTGCAAATTGGGTGACCTCTGAGGGAATCAGCATTATTGCCCGGACCCCGGGGCCGAAGATTATGGCCAGGACAAAGGCGATCAGGCAGAGCTTATAGAGCTTTTTATGCAATTTTTCCCACTCCCTTTATAACCACACTCCCACCTAAAACTCTTTCTGCAACTATTTTTAAGTTGGCTGTTTTGGCGGCGGCGTATCCTGTCAATTAAGGGCTGGCCGCTTAATTCCCGACAGGTTTGGAAATCTGTTTTCAAGGGGAAAAAACTGAGCCTGCCCTGGCAGGGAAAACAAAAAACACCCCTTTTATGCAGGTAAGAGGTGTTTATGGTGGCAAAGTTTTTTACCGGTTCGCCGTGAATAGATTTTTATTTTAGTTTTGTTTTGCTGGCTAAACTCAGCATCTCCTTGGCGTGATTTATGGTGGCCGAGGTAACCTCAGCTCCCCCCAGCATCCTGGCCAATTCCTGCACCCTGCCCTCCATGTCCAGGCGGGAAACCTTGGTGACGGTCCGCCCTCCCTCCACTTCCTTGTAGATGTATAGGTGGGTGTCGGCCATGGAGGTCACCTGAGGCAGGTGGGAGACGCAGATTACCTGGCGCCGGTCGGAAACGGCGGACAACTTCTCGGCCACGGCCTGGGCGGCCCGGCCGCCGATGCCGGCATCGATTTCGTCAAAGACCATGGTGTCCACCGGCCGCAGTTTGGCCAACACATTGAGGATGGCCAGCATGATCCGGGACATCTCGCCGCCAGAAGCGATCTTGGCCAGGGGCTTCATGGGCTCGCCAGGGTTGGGGGAAATCATAAAGCGGACATTGTCAATCCCCTGGCCGCCGGCCCGGAGGCAGCGGTCCCCCACGGGAAGCCCGCTCTCGTCGTCCTGGCAGGAGAATTGGACCTCAAAGCGGGTCTTCTCCATTTGCAGGTATGCCAATTCAGCCTCGATGGCCGCCGCCAATTCCCGGCCCGCTTCCCGGCGCAGGCCACTGAGGGCTTCTGCCTGGCGGCCCGCCTTTTCCCGAACTTCTGCAATGAGCTGGGTCAGCTGGGCATGGCGAATTTCGGTGTTTTTAATTTTTTCTATTTCGGCCTGCTTTTCCTGTTGCCAGGCCAGGATGCCCTGGATGGAATCGGCGTACTTGCGCTTGAGATCGTTGATTAAGTCCAGGCGCTGCTCCACAGCTTCCAACTGCTGGGGATCAAAGGTAAAGGCGTCGGCGAAGGAACGCAGCTGGCGGGCGGCATCCTCCACCGCATAGAGGGATTCCTCCAGCTGACTGCAGGCTTGCTCCAGGGTCCCGTCCAATTCCCGAAAGTCCTTGAGGCTGTTGACGACAGTGGCGAGAATCTGGACGACGGGATTATCCCCTTCCCCATGGTACAAGACCTGGTAGCTGCTCTGGCAGACCTCCAGGAGCTTGCGGGCGTTGCTCAACAACTTGCGCTGGGCCAGGAGTTCTTCCTCCTCCCCGGGCTTGAGGGCAGCTGCGGCGATTTCATCCACCTGGTACTGGAGGATGTCCAGGAGACGCTCCCGTTCCCGGGCATCCCCGTGCAGCCCAGCCAGCTCCCGGTTGAGGCCCAGGAGCTCTTCCCAGGTCTGCTGGTAATCGGCCCGGGCCGAGAGCACGGGCTGGCCGCCGAAGGCGTCCACCATCTGGATATGCGCGCCCTCGTCCAGCAAGGATTGATGTTCGTGCTGCCCGTGGATTTCCACCAGGAGGCTGCCCACCTCCTTCAACAAGGCAACCGTGACAGGGCGGCCGTCAATCCGGGCCTGGCTTTTGCCGTTGCTGTAGATTTCCCGCTGCAGAATCACCCTGCCCTGCTCGGCGGCGCCCAAACCCTGTTCTTCCAGGTAGGCTGCTACGGCGTCGTTGACATCCACCACGGCGGTGATGACGGCCTGGGAGCTGCCCGTCCGCACCAACTCTGCGGAGGCCCTTTCTCCCAGGACCTGGTTGAGGGCGTCGATTATTATAGATTTGCCGGCGCCGGTTTCACCGGTGAGAATATTCAGTCCGTCGCCAAAGAAGACGGTCAGTTCTTGAATGAGGGCAAAGTTCTCGATATGCAGTTCCCGGAGCACTGTTCTCTCCCCCTGACTTAACGATTTTGGTGCATGAGTTTTTCCCTGAGGATATCGAAGAAATTTTTCCCCTGGAGGCGAATCAAGGATGTCTCCAAGGGGGACCTGGTGACCTGGACACGGTCGCCATATTCCAGGACCAGGCTGTATTGACCGTCCACCGTCAGGACCATGTCCTGCTGGTCGGTCTTGAGGTCTACGTTGATGAGTGCATCTTGGCCCACCACAATGGGCCGGGCGTTGAGGGTATGGGGGCAGATGGGGGTAATAATGGTCAGCTGCACATCGGGGGCGACGATGGGCCCCCCTGCCGACAGGGAGTAGCCGGTGGAACCGGTGGGCGTGGAAACGATGAGGCCGTCTCCATAGTAGCTTCCTATGAGCACCTGGTCGACGCTGACATCCAGGCGGATTATCCGGGAGAGGGTCCCCTTGGCGATGGTCACTTCATTGAGGGCGAAGGTCTCCTCCGCCACTTTGCCCCGGCGCAGGACCTGCACCGAGAGCATCGAGCGCTTTTCAACTCGGAATTGCCCGGCCACCAATTTTTCCAGGGCCGATTCCAGATCCGCCACTTCCACCTCGGTGAGGAAACCCAGTTGGCCCAGGTTGACGCCCAAAAAGGGCACGGCGGCATCCTTATAGCGCCGGGCGACGCTGAGAAAGGTGCCGTCTCCCCCCAGGACCAGGACCAGGTCCACCGGAGGCAGAGGCTGATCCGGCGACAAAACCTGGCACCCGCACTGCAATTCCCCCTGGGCCCAGACCTCTATCTGCCGCTCCCGGCACCAGGTGCAAATCCGAGCGGCGACTTCCGCAACATGAGGCTTTGTCATATTCGCTACCACTGCTACTGCCTTCATCGATCTACCTCACTAATAAATATAGTACTGCACCCAGGGCCAAGGCGGCGGCCAAAGCAAGGAGGTTGAGGAGCCACCGCCGGTTGCTGATGGTAATCATGCGAATTCTTTCCTTGTCCATATCCACGGTGATGATGCCATTGGGAGCAAAGGCAATCTGGTATTCCAGGAGCCGGCGGCGAATGTCGGCATTGCGGACGCTTCCCCCCTGCTGGGCGTTGACCTCCACCACATATTTTTTCAGGCCCCTGCGCACTATCAAATCCGCCTTTACCCTCTGGCGGTGGCTGCGGCCCTCGATATCAAAATCGATGAACTTTACAGCAGCCCGGGCCTGGACAAAGTAGCCCTCATCCCGAAGGAGCTCGGCCGCCTTTTCGTCAATTTTGCGGGGAATCTCCCGGATGCCATACCAATCCCGAACTATTTTGTACACCAGAAGCAACAGGGCAAAGCTGACGATGATGATTAAATCAGCCGTGGTGAGCATCCCCATTTGATCTCCTCCAATCCCCGTATACTTCCACATTTCTCCCGGTTTTTCCTGCGCAAAGAGGAAAAACCGGCGACACCGGTTTCAGGCAAAATGTCTATGGGCGGCCGCCACTACCTCTCGGGGAGCGGGCGGCTGCTTTTCTGTTCTTCGGCCAAAATAGCCGTGGGCCAGGTATTCAATATTGCCCTGGGGCCCCTGGATTGGTGAGAAGTCCAGGTTCCACAGAGAGAATTCCAGCTCTTCGGCTTTGGCCAGCACATCCTCCAGGACCTGAACATGTACCCGCTCCTCCCGGACCACGCCCCGCTTGCCCACCTGCTCCCGACCCGCTTCAAACTGGGGCTTGACCAACATCACCAGCTCCGCCGGGGGCGCAAGAAGCTGGGCCACCACAGGCAGGACCAGACGCAGAGAAATAAAGGCCACATCGATACAGGCAAAGTCGGGAAGCCCCCGGTCCAGCTTTTCTCTTTCCAGGTAGCGGATATTGGTCCGCTCCAGGTTGACCACAGCGGGATTGGTCCGCAGGGACCAGGCCAGCTGGCCATAACCCACATCTACGGCATAGACAAGGCGGGCGCCGGCCTGGAGGCAGCAGTCGGTAAAGCCACCGGTGGAGGCGCCCACATCCAGGACGATTCTATCCCGAAGGTCGATGTCAAACAGAGTCAGGGCCTTGGCCAGTTTCTGCCCGCCCCGGCTGACAAAGGGGTTTTCGTCCTTTATCTCAATGGCGGCATCGACGGGCGTAATAAAACCCGCCTTGTCCACCTTTACTCCGTTCACCGAGACCTGGCCCGCCATGATGGCGGCTCTGGCCTTGGCCCGGGTTTCCATGAGGCCCGCTTCCACCAGCAAGAGGTCAAGCCTTTTTTTCTCTGCCACTTTGCGCCTTCTCCTTGGCCACCAATTCCTTGGCCGCCGTCACAATGTCCTCCACGTCGATCCGGCACAGCTTCAGAAGCTGGGAATTGCTGCCGTGGGGGATAAATCTATCGGGGACGCCCAGGAGTCGGGTGTGGGGACTGAGTCCCAGCTTGCTGCAGGCTTCCAGAACCGCGCTGCCCAGGCCGCCCTGGCTGACATGCTCTTCCACCACCACCAGGCTCCCGCAGCGCCGGGCATACTGGGCTATCAGGGCTTCGTCCAGGGGCTTGACAAACCGGGCGTTGAGCACCGCGGCGCTGATGCCCGTGGCGTGGAGGCGGGACTGGGCTTGGAGGGCCAGGCCGATGGTGGGGCCCAGGCCGATGATGGCCACATCCCGGCCATCCCGCAGGATTTCCCCCCGTCCCAGGCGCAAGGGAGCACCGGAAAGGGTTACTGGCAGTGGCTTGCATCCGCCCCGGGGATAGCGAAGTGCCACCGGGCCGGAATGCTGGATGCCCAGCTCCAGCATCGCTTCCAACTCCTGAAAATCTTTGGGCATCATCACCGTCATGTTGGGAATATGCCGCAGCATGGAAATATCGAATACGCCCTGGTGGGTCTCGCCGTCTGCCCCCACCAATCCCGCCCGATCCACGGCAAAGAGAACCGGCAGGCCCGGGAGGCAGACATCGTGGACAATCTGATCGTAGGCCCGCTGCAAGAAAGTGGAGTAGACAGCCACCACGGGACGATAGCCGGAGCGGGCCATTCCCGCGGCAAAGGTGACGGCATGCTGCTCGGCGATGCCCACATCAAAGAAGCGGCCGGGGAATCGCTCGGCAAACTTTATTAATCCAGTCCCATCAGGCATGGCGGCGGTTATCGCCACGATCCGGGCGTCCTTCTCGGCCAGGCGGCAGAGATGCTCGGCAAACACCTGGGTATAGGACTTGCCGTTATTTACCTTTACAACCCCGGTCTCCAGATCAAAGGGACCAACGCCGTGGAATTTGGCGGGGTTGGTTTCTGCTGGAGTATAGCCCCGGCCCTTCTGGGTAATCACGTGAATCAAGACCGGGCCTCGCCGCCCCCTGGCCTGGCGCAGGATGCGCTGCACTTCCGGAATATTGTGACCGTCGATGGGGCCCAGGTAAGTAAAGCCCAGCTCTTCAAAGAGCATGCCGCTGACCAGGAGATATTTGAGGCTGGATTTAACCCGCTCCATGGTCTTGTACATGGTGCTGCCAATGGCGGGGATCTTGCGCATCAAGTATTCCACATCATCCCTGACCCGGGTGTACTTGGGATCGGTGCGGACCCGGGACAGATAAGAAGAGAGCCCGCCGACATTGCGGGATATGGACATCTCGTTGTCGTTGAGGACCACCGTCAGGTCGATTTGCTCGGCGCCGGCATGGTTGAGGGCTTCCAGGGCCATGCCTCCGCCCAGGGCCCCGTCGCCGATGACGGCCACCACATTGTAATCATCCTGATTCAGATCCCGGGCCAGAGCCAGGCCCAGGGCAGCAGATATGGAAGTACTGCTGTGGCCGGTCTCGACGATATCGTGGGGACTTTCCTCTCCCTTGGGAAACCCCGATAGGCCGCCGAAACAGCGCAGGGAGGCAAACTGCTCCCGGCGCCCCGTCAGCAATTTGTGCACATAGCTCTGATGGCCCACATCCCAGATAATCTTGTCCCTGGGACTGTCGTACACCGAGTGCAGGGCCAGGGTCAACTCCACCACGCCCAGGTTGGAAGCCAGATGTCCCCCATTCTTGCTGACTACCGCCAATATTTCCCGGCGGATCTCCTGGGCCAGCTGTTCCAGTTCCTTATGGTCAAGGCCCTTGAGGTCTTCGGGGCCGTTGATGGACTGCAATAAGGTTGCCATAGCTTCTAGCCTCACTTTCCCCCGGAGCGGCCTTTACCCTCGCGCCAGGGCCATAGACTTTGAAGAAACATTAGGACCTTGCCGACATAGATGAGGATTTCCGTGGAATAGTGGATGGCCAGAGATTTTCCCCAGCCCTTGCCTCCCACCGTCAGGGAGGCGACCACGGCCATGATCAGGATATTATAATAGTTCTGCTGGGCCTGGGAGGCCAGGCTAAAGACCAGGGCCGCCGCAGCAGAACCACTGACGATGCCGCAGATATCCCCCACCACATCATTGCAGAAATTCCCCACCTGGTCGGAATGACGAGCCAGGTACAGGGCCTGTTTGGACCCGGGCACCTTTTTGGCCGCCTTGGCGTTGAGGGGCGCCAATTCCGCCGCCGTGGCAGCGACGCCGATAATGTCAAAAATAATGCCTATTGCTATTATAACCAAAAGGACCAGCAAAGAGCCCAGCAAAGCCATGCCCTGAATCAAGGTCTGGGAAATACTGTTAAAGAACAGGGATAAAAAAAAGGTCCACAAGACTATCTTCCTGACCCAGCCCCTGCGGTTCTTATTATTGGCCAAAATTCACACCTCGAATATGTAGATGGGTGGCAGCTGCCCAGGTAAATGCTGCGGCTTAGGTCCAGCAGGTTTTCCCCCCAAAACACCACCCGTCGCCGGAATGGCGGTTCCCCTTTAAGTTTCGGTCTGCCGCGTCGCCGACGGCAGTGCAGGATTGCCACTTAGTCCGCACTTTAATCCCTGCGCAGCCTCCTTTGGAACAGCCTAGGAGATTTCCTCAACGGTGCACATCCCGTCCTAGCCTCTTTTGCAGCAATGGTTTCAAGCGCTAAAGCCGAGCCAGCGTAGGCCTTCGCCAACACAGCCTGTTACCCGCAATCCACCATTGCCACTTCAAGGCAGGCTACACTGCACACAACCCCTCTTGATAACGGTCGGAATCGCATGACAGGTTCACCCCAAGCCGTAATTATATACCCTCTGTATATAACCACGCACTTGGGTCTCCGCGGAAGTGGGGTCAACGCCTACATGCCCTTGTAGATCGCCCCAAATCCTTAACTCCCAGCACCGACCCCCGACGGGGCGTCGAAAGCCGACACCAGGAACTTCATCGATATGCCTTTTGACGGATTTTTAGGCCCGCCCTCGAACAGGCTGCACCGACTAGGATACTGTGCCACCCATTTTATTGATTTCAGTTTATCATTTTTTCTGGAATTAGGCAATGACACTATAAACCAAGATAGTTAAGAAAAAAAATGGATACAATGGCGCCCAAAGCCGCCCCGGCCAAGACTTCCACCGGAGTGTGGCCCAGGAATTCTTTAAGCCTTTCGCCCTCGGCAAAAAGCCTGCCGCCCTGCTGTAAATCGGCCATAATCCGGTTGAGGATGCGGGCCTGCTTGCCTGCTGCCCGCCGCACCCCGGCGGCGTCGTACATGATAATCAGGGCAAAGACCAGGCTGATAGCCAACTCTGGCGAATCCCAGCCCCTAATCCTGCCCACAGCGGTGCTGAGGGCGGCGACAAAGGCCGCGTGGGAACTGGGCATGCCGCCGGCTCCCACCAGGCGCCCGAAGTCCAGGCGCCGCCGGAACAGGAGTTCAAAGATTACCTTGAGGATTTGAGCCAGCAACCAGGCCGTCAGGGCAGCCTCGAAAATGGGATTAAATAACATTTTCTTCCCCCTAATTATGGCGGTTGCCGATGTACTCGGCTAAGGCCTCCAGAACTCGAAAATCGCCGGCCAGTCCCGCCAAGGCTGCCTGGGCTGCCTCAATTTCCGCAGCCGCCCGGGCCCTGGCCCCTGCCAGGCCAAAGGCGGTCACATAGGTCTGCTTGTTCTGGCGCAGGTCGCTGCCTGGGCTCTTGCCCAAATCAGCGCAGGTGGCGGTGACATCCAGAATATCGTCGACGATTTGGAAGACCAACCCCAGAGAATCAGCATAGGCGCTGAGTCCCGCCAGGGTCTCGGCATCGGCGGCGGCGAGGATGGCGCCCATACGCACTGCGGCCCGGAGCAGCGCTCCCGTCTTGCAGGCATGCATCCGCTGGAGCAAGGCGGGATCCCCGCCGGTCAGGCCCTGGATATCCAGGACCTGGCCCGCTACCATGCCCTGGGGACCGGCGGCTGCAGCCAGCTCCCCGATGAGGGCCAGGCGCACCTGGGCTGGCAAATTCGGAGCCTCGGCCAGGACCGAAAAGGCATGGGTGAGCAGGGCATCGCCGGCCAGAATTGCCATCCCCTCGCCGAAGACCTTGTGACTGGTAGGTTTGCCCCGGCGCAGGTCATCATCGTCCATGGCAGGCAGGTCATCGTGAATCAGGGAGTAGGTATGGACCATCTCGATGGCTACGGCCGGGGCCAGGGCTGCTTCCAGGCTGCCCCCGCAGCACTCGGCAGTTAACAGGGTCAGGAGGGGGCGCAGCCGCTTGCCCCCAGCCAACAAGCTGTATTCCATGGCCCGGACCAAATCACCGGGGGAGCTTGCCTTGGAGGGTAAAAATTCCGGCAACCGCTCCTCAAAAAATTTGCGCCTTGAGTCCAGGTACTCCCTGAGTTCCACTACTCTTCGTCTCCCTCGCTCTTCAATTGCTCTAATCTCTGCTCTGCTTCCCTGAGCTGGCCGTCGCAGAGGCGGATGAGGCCTATCCCCTCTTCAAACAGCTTCAGTGCCTCCTCCAGGTCGGCATCGCCCTGTTCCAGCTTGGCGACGATCTCTTCCAGCCGGGTCAGGGCCGTTTCAAATTTTTGTTCTGCCATTATTCTCCTCCCACTGCCTCGATCACTGCCCGGGCCTGGCCATCCTGGAATTGCATGGTGACGGCCTGGCCCACAGCCAGCTGATCGACACTTTTTATTATGCCCTTTTCATCGCGAACAACCGAGAAGCCCCTGCCCAGGACGGCCAGGGGGTTTAGATCCGCCAGCCTGGCCGCCAGGGCCGAGAGTTCCCCCCTGCGCTGTTCCAAGAGGCGGGTAAAGACGACCTGAAACCTATAACTTACATGGTCCAAATTCTGCCGCGGTTGCAGCAAGAGGTGCAGGGGCCGGGCCAGGGGCGAACGCTGCTCCAGATTGTCCAGGCGCAGGCGCCTGTTTTCCACCAGACCCGTCACTGCCGCCTCCAAACGCCGGCGCTGGCGCTGCAAATCCATAAGCACCGCCTTCCGGTCGGGGATGACCAGGCGGGCAGCCGCCGTAGGCGTCGCCGCCCGAGCGTCTGCGGCAAAGTCCAGAATGGTAAAGTCGGTCTCGTGGCCCACGGCGCTGACCACGGGGATGGGCGATGCGGCAGCCGCCCGGGCAACGACCTCCTCGTTAAAGACCCAGAGCTCCTCCAGGGAGCCGCCCCCCCGGGTGACCACGATTACGTCGACTCCGCGCCGGATTAGCAGGCCGAGGGCAGCCAGCACCGAGGGCGCCCCTCCTTCCCCCTGGACGATGGCGGGCGCCAATTCGATGGTTACCGGCCAGCCCATCTGTTTGGCAGTGACCAAAAAGTCCTGAAGGGCCGCACCCTGGGGTGAGGTTACCAGGCCAATACGCCGGGGAAATTTGGGCAGGTACAACTTGGTCTCCTGGGCAAAGAGCCCCTCCGCCGCCAGGCGTTCTTTGAGCTGGGCAAAGGCCAGGGCAAGTGCGCCCTGGCCGGCCGGCTCCATCGCGTAGATATTCAGCTGATAATTGCCGCCCTTCTTGTACACCACCACATCGCCCCGGACATAAACCTGTTGGCCGTTTTGAGGCTGGAAGGGCAGGCGGCGATTCCAGGTCTGAAACATGACGCCTTTAACGCTGCAGGTCTCGTCCTTGAGGGTGAAGTACATATGACCCGAACTGTGGTGGACAAAGTTGGACAACTCCCCCAGAACGGTGACGTCGGTGAGGGCGGGATTGCCCTGGAGAGTCCGGCTGATGGTCTCGGTCAGCTGACCGACGGAGAGGACCTGGGAACTGGCTAGCATCTCTCGGCTGCCAACAAGGTGTTGCGCAACAACATGGTGATGGTCATGGGGCCGACGCCTCCGGGCACCGGGGTAATCTTGCCCGCCACCTCTTTGGCCGATTCAAAGTCCACATCCCCCACCAGGCCGTCCTCCACCCGGTTGATGCCCACGTCGATGACCACGGCGCCAGGTTTAATCATGTCGCCGGTGATGAAGTTGGGCCTGCCCACTGCCACTACCAGCACGTCGGCCTGGCGGGTCATGGCGCCAAGGTCGGCGGTGCGGGAATGGCAGATGGAGACGGTGGCATGCTCCTGGAGCAGGAGCAGGGCGACGGGCTTGCCCACGATATTGCTGCGGCCCACCACCACGGCGTGTTTGCCCTTGAGTTCGACATTTTCCTGCTTGAGGAGTTCCATGATGCCAAAAGGAGTGCAGGGCAGGAAGCTGTCCTGGCCGATGAGCAGGCGTCCGGCATTGACGGGATGGAAGCCGTCCACATCCTTGGCCGGGTCGATGGCCTCGATGACCTTGGTCTCATCGATATGCTTTGGTAAGGGCAGCTGCACCAAAATTCCGTGCAGCTTGGGATCCCTGTTGAGCTGGTCCACCAGTTTCAGGAGTTCTTCCTCACTGGTCTCGGCGGGAAGCCGATGCACCTCAGAGTACATCCCCACCTTTATGCAGGACTTTTCCTTATTGCGGACATAGGTCTGGGACGCGGGATCCTCTCCGACCAGGACAACGGCGAGACCGGGGGTAATCCCCTTCTCGGCCTTGATCCTCTCGACGCCCTCGGTAATTTCCTTGCGCAAAAGCTTGCTGACGGCCTTGCCATCGATAATGGAAGCAGTCATGCTCACTTTCCCTCCTCTTATTTGGACTTAAGGTATTTATCAATCGCCTCGGCGGCGACCTTGCCGGCGCCCATGGCTTTTATGACGGTGGCGGCTCCGGTGACCACGTCGCCGCCGGCGAAGACGCCTGGGATGGAAGTCGCCCCCGTCTCATCGGCAATGATGGTGCCCCACTTGCTGGTCTCCAAACCCTGGGTGGTGCGGGGAATCAAGGGGTTGGGTCCCTGGCCCACGGCCACCACCACCACATCCACGGAAAACTCGAATTCCGAGCCGGGAATGGGAATGGGACGGCGGCGTCCGGAAGCATCGGGCTCGCCCAGCTCCATCCTGACGCATCTCAGGCCCGTCACCCAGCCCTTATCATCGCCGAGGATTTCCACGGGATTTGTGAGTAGGTTGAACTTAATTCCCTCTTCCCGGGCATGTTCAATCTCTTCCTCCCGGGCCGGCATCTCGGCCTCGGAGCGGCGGTAGACGATGTGCACCTCTTCGGCGCCCAGGCGCAGGGCGGTCCTGGCCGCGTCCATGGCAACGTTGCCGGCTCCCACCACCGCCACCCGCTTGCCGATGTGGATAGGGGTATCCCATTTGGGAAACATGTAGGCCCGCATCAGATTGGTCCGGGTCAGGAACTCATTGGCGGAATAGACGCCATTGAGGTTCTCGCCGGGGATGTTGAGGAAGTACGGCAGTCCGGCGCCAGTCCCGATAAACACCGCCTCATAGCCTTCCTCCTCCATCAGCTCCTGCACGGTGACGGTACGGCCCACCACCACGTTGAGCTGAATCTCGACCCCCAACTTTTTCAGGTACTCGATTTCTCGCTGCACTATTGCCTTAGGCAGGCGGAACTCGGGAATCCCGTACATGAGGACGCCGCCGGGCTGGTGGAAAGCTTCAAAGATGGTTACCCGGTAGCCCTTCTTGATCAATTCTCCCGCCGCGGCCAAACCTGCGGGGCCGGAGCCCACCACAGCCACCTTGGGGCCCTTGGCCTCAACGGGCTCGACTTCCACTTTGCTGTGCTCGGCCTCCCAATCGGCGGCGAAGCGTTCCAGGCGGCCAATGGCCACGGGTTCATTCTTTATCCCGACTATGCACAGTTTCTCGCACTGCTCCTCCTGGGGGCAGACCCGGCCACAGACGGCGGGAAGGCTGTTCTTATCCTTGAGGACGTCGATGGCGCCCTGGAAGTCCCGTTCCCGGATTCTGAGGATAAAGCCGGGAATGTCGATGCCCACGGGGCAGCCCTGAACGCACCTGGGGTTTTTGCACTGGAGACAGCGCTCGGCCTCCTTGATGGCCACCTCTTCGCTGTAGCCAAAGGGCACTTCGTCGAAATTCCTGATCCGCTCTTGGGGATCCTGGGCCGGCATGGGATGTTTTTTGGGACTGATCTTGGCCATTATTCCTCCACCTCCGCCAGTTTTTCCATATCCTTGTACATCGAAAGGCGGCGCATCTGTTCATCAAAATCCAGGAGGTGGGCGTCAAAGGAAGGTCCGTCGACGCAGGTAAACTTCACCTCTCCGCCCACTGTTACACGGCAACCTCCGCACATGCCGGTTCCATCCACCATCATGGAGTTGAGGCTGACGATGGTCTTTATTTCATACTTCCGGGTCAGGTCGGCCACAGCCTTCATCATGGGAATGGGGCCTACGGCAATAACAAAATCTATCTGCTGCCCTTCATCGATGAGCTTTTGCAGGACATCGGTGACAAAGCCGTGATGGCCCTTGCTGCCGTCATCGGTGGCAATGTAGAGCCGCTCGCTGACCGCCGCCATCTCCTCTTCAAAGAAGAGGAGCTCGCCGGTACGGGCGCCGATGATGGAGATGACGTGGTAACCATTCTGGCTCAAGGCCTTGGCCTCGGGATAGACTGGGGCAATGCCCACGCCGCCGCCTATGCAGACGGCGAATTTTCCCTGGGGATGACAGGTGGGCTCGCCCAAGGGCCCCAGGAGGTCGAGAACAGAATCGCCCTCCTCCAGTTTGCCCAAGAGGCGGGTGGACCGACCTACCTCTTGAAAGACCAGGGTGATGGTCCCCGCTTCCCTGTCAAAATCGGCGATGGTCAGGGGAATCCGCTCCCCCTGCTCGTGAACTCTGAGGATGACAAATTGGCCCGGCTGGGCCCTGCGGGCAATCATAGGCGCCGCCACCACATATTTTTTCAGTGTAGGAGCCAATTCCTGCCGCTGGGTAATTTTGTACATTCCTTTCCCTCCCTGACTGCATACAATTTACCTCGATTATCTTCGCGCTATTACCTTCAGAATCCTGCCCGGAAGATTTGATATTTTGGGGACGGTTCTTTTGCTTCCTCTATTCTGACCTGAAAAACAGGGAAGCAAAAGAACCGTCCCCATGCTTCCCTGCTTCCCAATTATTGCTCCTTTATTACATTAAAGTAACATTTTTGTAAAAAGGCAGGGAAAAGGGGAAACCCCTCGAAAGATTCTTTTTAACCTTTTGTAGAAAGCTATCTTTACCTAAGGAGGTGCGAAAAAATGGCAAGTCTCTGCGTAAAGAATCTGAACAAATCATATGGCAGGCACCAAGTTCTAAAAGACCTGTCCTTTACCCTGGAGCAAGGGGAAATCGTCGGGTTTATCGGTCCCAATGGCTCCGGCAAGAGCACCACCATGAAATGCATCGCCAACCTGGTCTTTCCCGACAGCGGCGAAATCACCATTGCCGGCCACGACCTGTTTAAAGCCCGGAAGCAAGCCCTGGCCCACCTCTCGGCCCTGATCGAAGCTCCGGGCCTGTATTTTAATCTCAGCGGCCTGGATAACCTCCTCCTCTTCGCCAGCCTGCGGGGAATCTCCCGCAAGCGGGTGGATGAAGTGGTGGAATTCACCGGCCTCGGCAAGAGCATCAGGAAGACGGCAGGCACCTATTCCATGGGGATGAAACAGAGATTGGCTTTGGGGATAGCTGTCCTCACCAAGCCGACCTTTATCATCCTGGACGAACCCTTCAACGGTCTCGACCCCAACGGAATCTTTGAACTGCGCAACGCCATCAAGGCCCTGGCCGCCGAGGGCAGCGGCATCATCTTCTCCTCCCATCAAATCCTGGAGATGGACAAAATCGCCCATCGCAACATCTTTATCAAGGACGGAACCATCATACCCCAGGGCCAGACCAAAGTGGCCACCATGTTGCAGTACAAAGTATTCATGGAGAGGGAGAAGGATGATTTTGCCTTTCTATCCCGCCTTAAGGCCGACGGACTGCTGGCCGATTTCAGCCAGGAAGATCAATTTGTCCTGATAACCCTGCCGGGGGTGGAAAAGCTATCTCCGGTCCTATCAAGTCTTCTGGACGCCGGCCGTGAAATCCGGGGGATCATGCCCCTGACGGCAGATATCGAAAACTTGTACAACAGTATCTATGAAAGCGGAGCCGGCAAATGATAAAGGTAATTCGCTTTGAAAATATGAAGTTTTGGCGGTCCAGGAAGAATGTCGCCGTCTTCGTAATCTTCGCCTTGGCCCTGGTGGGCATGGTCGCCTACAATTCGGCTCTGGATCGGAACTACTGGAGCGCCCAGCACGCCGAACTGGAGCGGGAGACGGTGATGATCAAGCACCGGATCAACGAAGTCGAGGAAGAACTGGCAGCGGTCCAAGCCGAGACCCCAGTTGATCAGGAGCGGGTCAAGTATCTGGAACAGTACATTCGCTACCTCAATTCTCAGCGGGTCTTCAACCTGCGTCAGGTCAACCATGCCCGCATGAACAACCAGGACACCGAGGAGAGATTGTCCCTGTGGATCGAGCGAGATCAGCACCTGCTCACGATTCTGGAGCAGGGCTACCCTTTCTTTGACACCACCCCGGCTGAGGTGCGTCAACGGCTGGCAGTAAACCAATACCTGCAGGATAAGGGGATTAAACCCCTAAACAGCCCCTACGAGATGAGCGCGGTTAATTTCCTCATTCAGATGACCAACTATCCCTGGATTCTCATCATCCTCATCGCCATCGCCATGCTGAATATCGACATGTTTTCGGGGGACATGGACGGAGGCGCTTACAAGACCCTCTATTCTCAGCCCATGAAGCGCAAGCAAATCCTGGCGGGCAAGTTCCTCTTGCACTTCGCCAACTCCTTTCTCCTCATCACAGCCCTGGTAGGCGTCGCCTTCGGCATCCTCAGTCTGACGCGGGGGATGGGAGCCATCGACTACCCGGCATATTATTATACCGCATCCTTCTTAAAGCTTACAGTACCTGCAGCGGAGAATGCTTCAGATTATCTGGGATTTTTGCCCTGGACGGAGTACATCCTCAAGACATTGCCCCTCTACACGGCAGTGGCGGGCTTCTTCATCGCCCTGATGGGCGCAGCCTCGCTGCTGATGCGGAACACCGCCAATGTCTTCAGCAACTTGGTCTGCCTGCTCTTCCTGGACTTTAGCATCAGGACCCTCTTTCCGGTGGACAGCACGCTGCGAATGCTCTGGCCCCTGACGGCAGCCAGCCTCAGCAGCGTCATGCAGGGGATCTACTCCCTCTCGGCATCTGCCTACCTCATCCTGCTGGGAGCGATGACAGCAGTCTTGCTCCTCTTCTCCGTTCTCCTCCTGGAGAAGCGGGATCTTACAGGGGGGGTTAACTGATGAAATCCTTTTACCTAGAGCTAAAGAGCTTATGCAAGAGCTTTAAATTTCTGGCCTTTATCCTGGTCCTCATCTCTTACCAGGCCATGCTGGCCAACCAGTTTGACAGCCAGAGCGTCAACGAGCAAATCTACCAGTTGCGCAGCAACGAGCGCTACCTCTCAGAAAACCGCTCCATGGTCGAGTACTGGGAAAAGCGGGAGCGCCTTGTCCTTGAAGAAGGCCCCGAGGCCGTTCGCTTTTCCTGGACGAGAATTCAGGCAGACCTGGCCTGGTATCGGTATGAGACCAAACTGGCAGAAAAGATATCCCAGGCTTACCTGGAAGGGGACTGGGCAACCTACAACCACTACCTGGCCAAAAAGGGAATGCTGGAGTGGAACATCGTCGAGATCTTTGATGAGGATGAGTCCAGCCCCTATTGCCCCTATATCTCTCCCCAGGAGTACTTCGGCTCCCGCTGGCAGAAGGCGCAGTCCCTGTTGGAACCTGAAGTGCAGGGACTTCCCTACTGGTTCAGCGAAAGGCGCGCCGCCATCCCCCGGCCGGAACAGCTGATCTTCGCCACCGACCTGCACCTGCGCCTGTATGAGGCCGACCTGCCTCCCCTCAGTCCCCACGGCACCTCGCCCTGGCAGTTCGTCTTTAACTACATGCGCCAGGGCCTGCCCAAGATTCTGGGCCTGGTGGTGCTGCTGATGACCGTCAACATCCTGCACCGGGAAAAGAAATCCGGCGCCATCAAGGTTTCTCTGCAAAACCCCAAAGCCCGCGTCCATTACATCGTCCGCAAAGTCTTTTTGGGCTTTGTCTCCTCCTTGCTGGTGGTCGCCATCCCCCAAATCGTGATGTTCCTGGGCCTGGGCTTTGGCAAGGGGTATCGGGGTTTGAACATGCCCGTCCTCATCGACAAGGGGTTCCTCAACTGGTCCATAGACCCGGAACACCTGCGCCTCTTGCGCTGGACTGATTATTTCGGCAGCGTCGGCCTGAGCCAGTACGTCCCCAGCTATAACGGCTATACCGCAGTGGAGCGAATGGAATTCATACCCCTCTGGCAGTTCTTGCTCCTGGCCCTGGTCGCCCTGGCCCTATTTGTCCTCCTGTGTTCGGTCCTGGGTGTCCTCATCTCCATCCTGGTCAAGAATGAGATCTTTGCCCAGATGACAGCGGTAGGGGTCTTTGCCCTGGGCAGCTCCCTGGGCAGGATTTTTCCCAAGCTCAAGACAACTCCCTGGGATATCTTCTCCAAGGCAAATGTCATTCCCATTCTGGAGGGCAACCATAATTCCAGCTATTCCTACAGCCTCGTAGCCATGGCCATCGTCGCCCTCCTCCTCATGGCGCTGGCTGCCCGCTTGTTCAGGAAGCAGGATATTACCAGCTGAACACCCTCTCATCCGGGGCTGCCTTCAGGCAGCCCCGATTGTTTTTCCCCGCGACAGACTCCGCCCGCGGCATTGCCCCGTCATAGCACAGCCTGATAGAAATACAGGAGAACAGTGGCTGGGCGCCGAAGTTCTTCTTTAAATCTACTGTCCTGGACCGCGAAAAGGACCCAAAGGAGATGGAAGCCTTGCCAAAGACAGTTTGCCTCAAATCTGGAAATATGAGCTGGCTCCTGCGCTTTGAGGCCATGAAATTTATCCGGAGCAAAAAGACCGCCGCCGTCCTCTTGCTCCTGATGCTGGCCCTGCTGGGGATGGTCATGTATAACGCCCGGCTGGACAAGGCCTATTGGAATCGGGTCTCCCGGGACTTAAGCTGGGAAAGGACCCTGGTCAACAATGAGTCCCGCAAGCTGGAGGTCCAGATGGAAGAGCTCCTCCAGGGCGATTTTCAGGACCAGGACGCCTATGACAAACTAAACGACCACTACAAATTTTACCGCATGCACAATCTCTTCATCTACCGGCAGCAGTTGATGATAAAATTTTACCTCAAGGGCGAGGCAAGCGCCCTGGAGAGGATAGAGCTCTGGCTTGAAAGGGATCGGCACATGTTGAAAAAGCTCCAGGCAGGCTTTACCTTCCTGGAGGAGAATGTCGACCAGGTCCGGCAACGGCTTTTGGTCAATGAATACATGCTGGCAGAGGGCATTGAGCCCCTGAACAGCCCCCATACCATGACTGCCGTCAACTTTCTCTACCAACTCATGGGTTACCCCTGGGTGCTGATTCCCCTCATTGCCATGGCCCTGCTCAATATCGACATTTTTTCCGGAGAAATGGAGGGCGGAGCCTACAAGATTCTCTATGCCCAGCCGTACAGCCGGCGCCGGGTTCTGGCGGCAAAATTCTTGGTTCACTTTACCGCCGGCGCCGCTCTCATCAGCCTGCTGGTGCTCCTGGTCTTTGCTGGTGTAGCAGGGCTTAACGGGCTGGGCAATCCCGATTACCCCTGCCCCTACCACGGCGCCACTTATCAAGGCCAGAAGCTTGCCGGCTCGGGTGACTCCCTGACCTTTCTGCCTTGGCGAAGCTATATGGGAAAGGTGCTCCCCCTCTATTTGCTGCTCCTTGCCTTCGTCACTGCCTTTATCGGCGCCTGCTCCTTGATTCTGAGCAGCACTGCCAACACCGTCAACATCCTCTTTTCCCTGGTGGTCTTGGACTTTATTTCCCGAACCCTCTTTCCTCCGGAGCATGCCTTTAACACCCTGTGGCCCCTGGCCGCCGCCGATATCAACGGTGTCCTCCAGGGCGCTTTTCGCCTTTCTGCCCTGGCTTATCTGCTCCTCTTGACCATTCTCTCCGCTCTGTTCCTAATTGGAGCATGTTTCGTCCTGCAGCGGCGAGATCTGACAGGGGGGATAGGAGCATGAAATCCTTTTGGCTTGAACTGAAGAGCGTCCTGAAAAACTTCAAATTTCTGGCCCTGATCCTGGTGCTCTTGGCCTATCAGGCCATGATCATTGCCCAGTTCCACCAGGAGGAGGCCAGGGCCCATGCCCAGACCATCCGCAGCAATGACCGCTACCTCTCGGAGAACACCTCCTGGGTCAAGTACTGGGGTCGGCGCCATGCCTACTACCTTGAGCACGGAGAGCTCATGACTCCCAACTATACCTGGCAGACAATTCAGGACGACCTGGCCTGGTATCAGTATGAAAGGGATATTGCCCAGGGAATTGCCCAGGCCTACCTGAGCCGGGACTGGGCCGCCTATAATCGCAATCTCGCCAAACGGCGGCTCCTGGAATGGAATCTGTTTGAGCTGACCATGGGGGATATGGTCACCACCCAGGAGTTCTTCGGCGAGGACTGGGAAAAATACGCGGATCTGGTGGATGTCAGCCGCTTTCAGGTCCGGCCCTACCATTTCGCCCGGCGGCTGATGGCCGCCCCCCTCTCCCAGCAGACAGTCCTCTCGGCAGCCTACCACCTCAAGCTGCTGGAAGAAGGATTGCCCCCCGAGAGCTCCCACAGCACTTCCCCCTGGGGATTTACCTTTAATTTTCTGCGCCGGGGTCTGCCCAATGTCCTGGCCCCAGTGGTGCTGCTGATGACGGTAACCTTGCTGCACCGGGATAAGAAATCCGGCTATATCAAGACTGCCCTGCAAAATCCCAGGGGCCGTCCCTGGTACCTGGCGCGCAAGATTTCCCTGGGCTTCGCAGCCAGCTCCCTGGCGGTGGCCATACCCCAGGCCCTGGTGGGGACCATCTTGGGCATTGGTCGCGGGTTTCGGGGTTTGACCCAACCCGTCTTAATTGACAACGGCTTCCTCAGCTGGTTCCTGGTGCCGGAACATGTCCAGTATTCCCTAAAGGCCAGGGCAAGCTTCAGCAGCTTCGGCCTCAGCCTCTACCAAGTGCCCTGGAACCAGAACTACTCAACCCTGGACCGCCTGGATATCATACCTCTCTGGCAGTTCCTGGGGCTGGCCCTAATATTTTTGGCGGTCTTCATCCTCTTCTGCTCGGCGCTGGCTGTCTTTATTTCCGTCCTGATCAAGAACGAAACCATGGCTCAGCTGACGGGGGTGGGCGTCTATATCCTGGGCAGCAATTTGGGTTCCCTCTTGCCGGGACTAAAAAACACCCCCTGGGACCTCTTCGCCCAGGCCAATGTCATCCCCCTCTTGGAGGGAAGCTTCTATTCCACGTACATTTTCAGTCTGACCGTCCTCCTGGGCGCCAGCGCCCTCTTCCTGGGACTGAGCCTGGCGATATTTAGAAGACAAGATATCCACTAAAACAAGAGGGGGCAGGTGTGCATCTGCCCCCTCTTTTTATTTGCCATATTTGCGCCAGGCCAGGACGGCGCAGCCGATGGCGCTGTCCCTGGCCGCTTCTGGGGCGGCAAAGTACAGCTTCATCCCCACCGCCCGGTGCTCCAGGCGGGCCCGCAGGCGCTCTCTGATCCGGCCATTGCAGGTGACTCCCCCCACCAAAAGGGCTGATTTGGAGCCGGTCTCTGCTGCTGCCCTCAGCAGCGCCTTTTCCACGCCCTTGGCCACGCAATCCTCCACACCCCGGGCCAATTCCGCCGCCTCCACTTCACCCACCAGGCGCAGAGCGGCGCTCAAGGGGCCGGAGAAGCTCATGTTCATCCCGTCCACCGGGCTGGCCAGGCGCACGCTGCCCGTCGCGCCCCGGGCCAACTCTTCCAAATGGGGACCGGCGGGAAAGGGCAAGCCCAGGGCTACGCCAATCCGGTCGATGAACTGCCCGGCATTGATGTCCCGGGTTTCCCCCAGGACCTCAATGCGGGGGGAATCGTCCCATTCCACGGCCAGGATCTCGCTGGTTCCCCCCGAAAGGTGCAGGGCGAGGACCCGCTCTGCAGGCTGCCAACCCGCAGACCAAAACCCCGCCGCCAGGTGGTTCTGCTGATGGCTGCACTCCAGAAGTGGCAGCCCCAGGCTCTGGGCAATCACCCGGGCAAAATTGTGGCCGGCCACGAAGACCGGCATGTACGAATCGGGGAGGTCCCGGGGCCGGGTGCTTACCCCCACCCCGGCTAAACCCGAACGCACAGCCTCCGGAATCTGGTAGAGCTGGGGAAAGGCCTTGATATGTTGAAAAAAGGCCTCAGACTGGCGGAGGCCGTGTTTCCCAGGCGGCACCTGGAGCAGACGCCGCTCCTCCAGGACCAGTTTGCCCTGGGCGCTGATGACCGCCACTGAAGTGGTGTAGTTGCTGGTGTCTATGCCCAGAAAGTACATACCTACCCCTCCAGCCGAGGGGCCAAATCTTCCCGGCGTCGGCGGATGCTGTCCAGAACGCCGTTGATGAAGGCGGGGGAGTCGACGCTGCCGTAGGCCTTGGCCAGCTCAACGGCTTCGTTGATCGCCACTGCCGGAGGGATTTCCGTCCCCAGCAGTTCCCAGGCGCCCAGGCGCAACAGGGCCCGGTCCACCCGGGAAAGCCGCGACGGCGTCCAGCCCCGGGTAAATTCGGCGATGATCTGGTCCAGGGCTTCCCGGCGGGCCAGGACGCTCTCCACCGTCGCCTGCACATATTCGGGGTCGGCCTTGGGACCCAGTTCGGCTATGGCCCGGGCATAGTCGATGGGCTGACCAAAATCTGCTTGAAATATTAAGGTAAATGCCAGTCTCCTGGAAACTCGTCTGGCCATAATCCGTCCTCCTTGCAAAAAAAAGCGCCCTTCCCCTTTTAGCGGGAGGGAAACAGACGCTGAAAGAGCTGGTCAAAAGACTGGTCGCCATCCAAGTATCGACCGATGAGGTACCCTATTCCTGCACAGAACAGGATGAAGATCAGCTTCCAAAAACCAAACCAAATCATCAGCAGGGCAATAAGGACCCCGATAATCGCGCCTATCCACTTGCGGGGAATACCAGTCAAGAAATCCATATGCTCACCCCTTTACCGGAGTTCAACCCGATTGCGGGCCGCGGTACTGACATTCTCCACCAAGACCCTGACCTCTTCGATGTTGATGCCGGCAATCCTCAGCACATGATCTTTGACCACCTTTTGGAGCTGGGAAGACAATTCTGGAATGCTTTCCTCGGCGGTGACAGTGGTCCGTATGTACACTCCCAACCCTTCATCTTTGGTAAAGAAACTGGAACGAACTTCCCGAATCCCCTTGACCTGGCCGGCAGCCTGCTGAACCAAGGTTTCGATGGCGGACATGGCGACCCGGACCTCCCCCTCTTCCACATGGAGGATCACCGAGCTGGGAGCCTGATTCCGCTTGCTGCCCTGGAATTGCGCGGCAAAGAGCCACAGGGACAGGCCCAGGACCAGGGCAAAGACTACAGAGAAGAGATAGCTGTCCTGAATAAACTCTATGAAGTCTGTTATGATTGCACCGACGCCGCCCAGGACGGGAACCAGCGCCAATAGAGCGGCAATTGTAGCGACCATTAACACCCAAATTGCTGTAAAGAAAGTCCTCAACGAGACACCCCCTCTTTAAATTTTGCTGTCAGCGCCGGGTTGCCGCAGTCTCCCCCTCGGAAACCGGCTGTAATTTAATCCCCTGGACATGGACATTGACCTGGACCACTTCGAGGCCGGTCATATTCTCAATGGCCGTCTTGACATTCTTCTGAACGGCCTTGGCCACATCGGGGATGCTGACGCCATAATCGGTGATAACATACAGATCTATTGCAGTTTCGGTTTCGCCTACGGCGACCTTTACTCCCTTGCTCAGGTTGCGCTTGCCCAGGATCTCGGCGATGCCCCCGACAAATCCGCCACTCATCCCGGCAATGCCCGCCACCTCCAAGGTGGCCAGGCCGGCGATAATGGACACCACCTCATCGGCGATTCTGATGGTGCCATGGCTCTGCTCGCTTAAGACCATGTCTCTACTCTCAGCCAAAGGTCCTACCTCCCACACAAATTATTCCTGCACTATATCCAATTATACCATGGCAACGCAACTATTTGCCACCCTGGGCGGAGATATTGATTTGCGATGCCCGGAGGCCGGTGGCCTGAGAGGCAATTTGGGCAATCAACAGCACCTGCTGGGAACTGAGTTCCGGCGCATCGACAATCACCAGAGCCCCATCTTCCTGGAGGATGAGGATGGCGTTTTTAAAGCCCTGAGCCTTGATGGCGTTTTCCACCAGGAGCTCCATCTCCATCTTCTCCTGCAAGGCCAGGAGCTTGTTCTCGGCTTCGGTTTTAGCCTCTTTGGAGACGTTGGGATTGTTGATCAGTTGCTGCAAGGTGTCCAGCTCCCGGCTGCGCACCCGCTCCCTTTCCAGGCGAAATTCTACAAAGAACTGGCCCTGGCCTTCCGAATCCCAGTCCACCGGTTCGTCGCCCAGGGTATCTTCCTCCTCCCCTTCCTCCACATCCCCCTCCTCCTGCGGAGGGGTCAAATTTGTTGACTGGTCTTGCCAACTCATGGACGGCAAGAGCTCGCCGATTCCGTCGGCAATATAGACCATGTAGATGGCCGTGGCAAAGAGCACCGCCAGGACCAGGTAAGCCGCTGACTTGGGTATCTTCAGCATTATTCTCCCTCCTAACGACCTTTCTGAATGGTGATTCTGTATGCCGGCACATCCAAGACGCTCTGCACCGCCTGGGTCAGGCTCTCCCTTATCCAGGGGTTGTCGCCATTGGTAGCCACCACCAGCACGCCCCGCACCCGGGGTTTGATGATTCGCTCCACCACCGGCTCTTCATAGCCCTGGGTGCGGACAATTACCAGCTGACCGCTGTAATCGTATTCCACCTGCTCCCGAATCCCGCCAGCATTGTCTTCTTCCTGGATGGTCCGGCGGCTTTCCTGCTCATTGCGGGCATAGATTACTTCCTGTTGGTCCTCCAGGGTCAACATCACCCGCACCTTGCCTACGCCCTGGATGGAGCTGAGGATGCTCTCCAACTCCCGCCGCAGCTGCTCCTGATGATTTTCCTGGCCCACCGCCGGCATCTGTGGAGGCGGCTCCTCCCCCCGGGAAGGCAAGAGGCTGGGCATGATCAAGAGGATTACCCCTGCTGCGCCCAGCAGCCAGATCAGCAGTTTATTCTTTCCCCAGTTCTGCTTGATTCCCTGAAAAAAACCCTTAAGATTATTGGCCATTCGCCTCACCTCCGCCAGTGTAGACCCATATGGACAGGGTTTCCGCCGGAATCCCCAAGTGACGGGCCAGGGCCTTGCCGACGTCCTCCGGGGCGGCGACCCAGCGCTCTGCCTGGCCGGTGCCCACCACAACCGGAGCGATGGGTTCTATGCCCCGGGCGCCGGGGCGCAGGCTCACCTCCATTGCCCGGTACTCTGTCAGGTTACCATACTCATCAAAGGCCAGGTCCAAAGCCACCTCCACTTCATACCCCGGATAGGTAGGGGCCAGGAACTCCCTGGCCAGTTCTGCCAACTGGGTCTCCAGCAAATCCTTAGACTGCTCCCGCACCCAGGGAAAAGCCTGGCGCTCCAGGCCGGCATTGAGGCTGGCCGCTGCCAGTATGTCCTCGAGATTAAAAGATTGGCCCCGGAGCTCCAGGAGCGGCTGTAGAATCATGGCGATGACCAGGAGGCCAACCACCATTCTCGAATAAGTCCGGAAGTTGCCCCTGGGCAAGAGCAACTCGCAGAAGGCGGCAAATATAGAGAGGAGCGCCAGTTTGCGCACCAGATTATAGATTATGTCCATGCCCTCACCTCACCATGACCGTGAGATTGGCGGCGGCGACAATGATGGCGATGACCATGAAGAACATCAGGGATACTGCCACCACAGCGCCAATCATTGCATACATGTGCTTGGCCATCAGTTCCAGGGTATCGCTGACGGCGCCTTCGCCCAGGGGCTGAAACAGGGCCGCCGCTCCCCGGTAAATCAAGCAGACGGCGAACATCTTGAGCACGGGGAAGAGACAGATCAGCACCACCATGACCATGCCAAAGACGCCGATGGAATTTTTCAGGACCAGGCTGGCCCCGGCCACCGTTTCAAAGGCATCGGAAAACATGCTGCCGATTACGGGAATAAAGGCCTTGGCGGTAAACTTGCCCGTTCGAAGGGCGACGCCGTCGGCGACGCTGGTCACAGCCCCATTGAGGACGGTCACCCCTACAAAGAGCGTGAGGAGAAAGCCCAAGAGCCATGTGGCCCCGTCCTTGAGGAAGGTGGCCAGCTTATCCAGACCAATTCCCGTCAACACTTTATCCACCAGGGCCAGGATGGCGGCGGCGAAGAGCAGGGGCAAGACGATATTGGCCACCAGCACGCTTACCACCCCGGTGGCCGAAACCAGCACCGGCTGGAAAACTGCCGCTCCGGTGATGCTGCCCAGGCCGGCCAGGAGCGTGAGCATGATGGGCACCAGAGAAAGCATGAAGTCCGCCATGGCCTGCACCGTCTCCCGGGCCATCCCCATGGACAGCGAGAAGGAATACATACATACCGAAAGCAGGACCAGGAAGACGGCGGTCCTGCTCACCTGAGCCACCCCCTCCCCCATGAAGGAGGCCTGGAGGTTGCTGAGGAGAGCGCTGAACACCGCCAGGAGCAGCAGCTGGCCCAAGAGGGAGCCGTTGGCCCAGATTTCGTGCAAGAGATAGCGCAGCAAGCCGGCGGCCAGACCCGGGAAATCCAAGGACCCCAGATCCCGCCACTGAAACTCGGGCAGATAGCGGCCGTACTTTTGCTGCATAACTTGCCAATCCCGTTCCAGTTGGCTGGTATCCACCGGCGCCTCGGACGCCAGAGCCCCCAGGGGCGAGAAGAGCATGACCACAATCAGGGCAAATAAAAGCGCCGCCCTCAAGATAATAACCTCGAGACAGTGTCCAGGATGGTGGTGATAATGGGCGCCGCCAGAATCAAGATCATGACCTTCCCCGCCATGGCCACCTTAAAGGCCAGGGCGCTTTCCCCGGCATCTTTGCACACCTGGGTGCCAAATTCAGCTATATAGGCAATGCCCAGAATCCGGAGCAGGGTGCCCAGGAACACCATGTTTAAGTCGGCCCGCACCGCCAGGCGCTCCAGAACGTCCAGGATCTCTATAACCTTCCAGATTATCAGGGCAAAAATAACCAATCCCGCCGCCACCGAAACCTGAACGGCAAGCTCAGGCTTCTCCTGGCGAATTACGATGATCAATACGGTTCCCACCACTGCCATGGCGACCACCTGCATGATGCTCACGGCATTCACCTCAATAGATTTGGAATATCGTGCGCACGGCGTTGATCAGATCTCCAATCAGGTTGACGATAAACAGCATCACCACAATTACCCCGGCCAGGGTCAGGAGCTGGGCCTGTTCCTTCTTGTCCGCCTGGGTCAGGACCTGGGAAAAGACCATGATGAGAATTCCTATGCCGGCCAACTTAAAGAGCAGATTGACATCGATAAAGTCCACCGCTTTCCCTCCCACTAGAGCAATAACAGGACCAGAGCCAGACCGGAACACACCCCCAAGTAGCGCCATATTTTCTCATTTGCCGCCCGGGAGCCCTCGGCCGCGGCCTCCAGCTGGCGCAGATGTTCCATATGCAAATCCAACTGCCGCCCCTGTTCGCCAATATCTCCCGCCCCCAGCACCTGCATTAAATTATCCAGGAGGGCGAAATCCTCAGGGGCCAGGGCCAGGCCCCGGCGCTCCACCTGCCGCCAGGCCCAGGCAGGCCCGCGGCCTTCGGCCCGGTCCAGGGCGTCGGCCAGGTGGGCAAAGAGCTGGCCCAGGGGTTGGGGAGTGACAGCGGCCACGGCCTGGAGGGCGGCGGGCAGCGGCGTCTGGCGAAAGCGAATTTCGGTGCCCAGCACCGTCAGAGCAAACTGGAGCTGGCGCAGTTGCTGGGGCCGCCGGCGATAAGTTTCCGCCATCCCAAAGCCCAGTCCCGCCCCGGCCAGGACGATCAGTCCGGCACCCGCTATTTTCAGCACTGCTCATCCCTCCTGTACACCCAGGCTCCTTTGGGCAATTCCAGCACCCCGGCCAAACTGGGCAGGCCCTGGTGACGATCCAGGACCACAACCCGGCCAAAGCAGCCCCCCGCCAAGAGGCGGCGTAGCACGGGACGCTGCCGGGCCTCATCCAGATCCCGGGCATGGGCGGTGGTCATCACCGTCACCCCGGCGGCCAGGACATTTTCCAGGGCCACAGCGTCGGATTCCAGACCAATTTCGTCGGCTGCCACCACCTGGGGCCCCATGGAGCGAACCAACATGATCAGGCCCTGAGCCCGGGGGCAGCAGTCCAGGACATCGGTGCGCTTTCCCAGGTAGAGTTGGGGAATGCCCCGATGGGATCCCGCCAGTTCCGAACGCTCGTCGGCCACCCCCACCGTCAGCTTCAGCTCATCGCTGACCAGGCGGATCAAGTCCCGCAACAGGGTGGTCTTGCCGCAGCCCGGCGGCGCCAGAATCAGGGTGTTGTGAACTCTGCCTTCCTGGAGCAGCCAGGGCAGCACCGGTTTGCCCACCCCCAACAGCTGTCGGGCAATGCGAAAGTTCAGGCTTCCGGGCTCCGCCAAGGAGACAACCCTGCCCCCTGCCACTGCTACCCTCCCCGCCACCCCGATCCGGTGCCCGCCCCGGATTGTTATATAGCCCCGGGCCAGTTGCTCGGCAAAGGCGTAGAAGGAATACTGGCTGAGGATGTTCAAGGTCTCCTGCAAATCGGCGACAGTCAATTCCGGGGGAATCCAGATTTCCTGGCCTCCGCCGGTTGCCAGCACCGGCATACCGGGACGGAGGCGGATTTCTTCTGTCCCCCTGATCCGGGAAGGTTCCAAGGAGGCCAGGGCCTGGCGCACTCGGGTCCCAAGCATGGGCAGGACCTCTTGCTGCCAGATCTGCTCGTGGCGGAAAGCCAAAAAAAACACCCCCCCTTGCAATAATAAATATTGAAGGGAGGGTGTTTTTATGCTATTGGCCTCTGAAAGTTTTGCCAAACCTTGGTTAAGCAGCCAGGCATTGCAGCCTTTCAGTCGACGGGGATACTCTCGTCCAGTTCGGTATCCAGTTCTTCCTCTTCTTCCTCATCGGAGAAGATGACTTGCTTGCAATGGGGACAGATGATCTCCAACTCTTCATCGGCGGCTTCCACCAGGTCATCCTCGTCCACACAGACAATCTCATTGCAGTGGGGGCATTGTATCTCGAACTCGCTGAAATCGTCATCGTCATGGCAGTTACAGTAATCGTCTTCGTCATCCTCAAAGACGTACTCTTCAACATCGGCCAAGTCTTCGTCCAGGGCATCCACCAGGTCCTCGGCATCCTCGATGCGCTCGTTGAGATCCTCCAACTCATCTACCACTTCCCCTAACAGATCCATGATCTGCAGAAGCAGTTTGGTATGGGGCTCGTCCTTGTTCAATTCCATGCCTTCTGCCAGGCCGCGTATGTATGCAACCTTTTCGCGCAGGGTTTTCATTGCACAACCTCCTCATATTCAACTGGTCATTACTCTATAATGACCTGGGAAAACCAAAATATTCCTAGGCCCGCTCCGAATATTCGCCGGTGCGGGTATCGATGCGCAGCACATCTCCCACATTGATGAAGAAGGGCACTTGCACCACCAGCCCCGTCTCCATGACCGCAGGTTTGGAACCGCCCGAGGCGGTATCACCCCTGATGCCGGGCTCTGTCTCGACAACTTCCAGCTCCACAATGGTGGGCAGATCGACGCCGATGATCTTGCCTTTATAGACCTGGAGGTGCAGCTCCATATTCTCCTTGAGGAATTTTACTGCATCGCCCAGTTCTTGTTTGCCCAGGGCAAACTGATCATAGGTCTCGGTGTCCATAAAGTGCCACATATCGTCGCCGGCATAGAGGTATTGGGTGGGACGGCGTTCGATATGAGCCTGTTCAAACTTATCCCGGGGGTTGAAGGTGCGCTCGGTCACCGCCCCCGTCTCGATATTCTTCAGCTTGGTGCGGACAAAGGCTGCGCCTTTGCCGGGCTTTACATGTTGAAAATCGACAATGGTGTAGATACTGCCTTCAAACTCGATGGTCAGGCCGGTGCGAAAATCGCTGGTAGAAATCAAGGTTATTACCTCCTTAAACTAAATTTCTATCAGTTCCTTGGGCGAAGAGGTAAGGTTCCTTACTCCATCCTCTTGCACCACAACCATGTCCTCGATACGCACGCCGCCCCAGCCCGGCAGGTAGATTCCCGGCTCTACGGTGACGATGCTGTTTGGCTGCAGGACGTTGTCGCTGAGGCGGCTGGCCCTGGGCAGCTCGTGGATGGCCAGGCCCACGCCGTGGCCCAGGCCGTGGCCAAAGTTATCGCCGTAACCCTTGGCGACGATGACATCCCGAGCCAGGGCATCGGCCTCGACTCCGGTGATGCCGGCCTTGATTCCCGCCAGGGCAGCCATTTGGGCCTCCAGGACGATATGATAAATCTCCCTCTGCTTGCCATCGGCCTTGCCAACCACCACCGTCCGGGTCATGTCGGAGCAATAGCCCTTGTACACGCAGCCGAAGTCCAGCTTGACAAATTCATTCTTGCCGATGACCCTTTCGCTGGCCACGCCGTGGGGCATGGCGGAACGGGGCCCCGAAGCGACGATGGTTTCAAAGGAAGTGCCGCTGGCCCCCAAATCCTGCATATGCCGCTCCAGTTCTATGGCAACCTGGCGCTCGGTGAGCCCGGGGCGCAGGAAATCCAGGATATGAGCAAAGGCCTTGTCGCCGATGGCTTCGGCCTGGGCCAGGAGCTCGATTTCCTCCAAATCCTTTACCGCCCGCAATTCAATAATAGTGTCGTCCAGACCTACCAATTCAATACCCGAAAGGCCCTCGGCCAGCTTCTGATAGTTGCCCACAGTGACAAAGTCCTTTTCGAAGCCCAGTCTCTTAATGCCCAATCTTTGGACAACTGCATTGACGTCCTCCACCAATCTGTCGCCCTGCTGGACGATTTCATAACCCGGACACTGAAGGCCGGCCTGTTCGGTGTAGCGAAAATCGGTAATGAAGACGGGGTCGCCTTGGCGTCCGATTATGGCAAGCCCGCTGGAACCGGTAAAGCCGGTGGCCCAGCGCCGGTTCTCGGGCTGGGAAACTAAGATGCCGTCTACATCCTGGGGAAGCGCTTCCCTGATCTTGTTCACTCGCCTTTGCATTCCTCACCCTCCACTTGGTTTAATATCGCCTGAACAGCCAAGATATAGCCCTGCCAGCCCAGGCCGCAAATATAGCCGGTACAGGCGCCGGCGGTGACATGGCGATGGCGGATCTCTTCCCGGGCAAAGACATTGGTCAGATGAACCTCAATCACCGGCACCGACAGGGCAGCAAGGGCATCGGCCACCGCCAGGCTGTAGTGCCCATAGGCTCCGGGATTGAGGACCATGCCCTGGCAACTGTCAGCCTGGGCCTGGAGGATATCGATAATCTCTCCCTCCCCATTGGCCTGAAAGAAATCGACCTGAATGCCCCGGGACTTGGCATATTCCCGAATCCGGTCATTGATTGTAGCCAGGCCAAGTTTCCCGTAAAGCTCGGGCTGCCTCCGCCCCAGCCAGTTCAGATTGGGTCCATTGACGATTACAATGCGCATGTTAACCCCCGCTGGAAGAAATTTTCTGCCCTAAGTATACGCTATAAACACCATGCTTGTAAATTCCCCCGGCAAATTTATCCCGAATCCTCCTGGATTACCACCCGCAGGGGGCAAGATAATCCCATGATGCTACCCCATGTACCCCCATTCCCGTTTGTTATTCCCCAGGAAATCAGGTATACTATACTGAGCACAAAAATGTGCACACTACCGGGAGGTATATACATGAATGATTTTACCCGCTACATAAACCCCTACTTAGGTGAACTCCTGGAAAAGCTGCACCTGAACCTGGACTATGACCGGGGTCAGGGGTGCTGGCTGTACAGCGGTCGGGACAGGTACCTGGACTGCGTCTCCGCCTACGGCGCCCTGCCCCTGGGGCACAACCCCCCAGAAATATGGGCTGCCCTGGAGTCGGCCAGGGACAAGGCCATCCCCGGCTTTGCCCAGCCTTCAGCCCTGCAACCTGCGGCCACCTTGGCCCGGCGCCTCATCGAGCTGGCCCCTCCGGGTTTGGAGCACGTAACCTTTACCAATAGCGGCGCCGAAGCGGTGGAGGCCGCCATTAAGATGTGCCGGGCAGCCACCGGGCGCAAGCTCATCCTCTCCGCCCGCAAGAGCTTTCACGGCAAGACCCTGGGGGCCCTGTCCGCCACCGGCAACCCCGACTACCAAGCGGGTTTCGGCGCCCCGGCCCCGGGCTTTGCCAAAATTCCCTTCGGTGATCTTTCTGCCCTGGAAGAATTTTTGCGGGCCCATGCCCAGGACACCGCCGCCTTTCTGGTGGAGCCCATTCAGGGCGAGGGCGGCGTGATAGTGCCGCCGCCGGGCTATCTTGCCCGGGCGCGCCAGCTCTGCTCCCAGTACAAGGTGCCCCTGGTTGTGGATGAAATCCAGACCGGCCTTGGCCGTACCGGCCAGCTCTTCGCCTGTCAGGCCGAAGGGGTAAACCCCGATTGCCTGCTCCTGGCCAAGGCCCTGGGCGGCGGCCTCATCCCCGTGGGGGCGGTGCTGGCCGGCCGGGAGCTGTACTGCAAGGAATTCGGCCTCAAGCATTCCTCTACCTTTGCCGGTGGGGGCCTGGCCAGCTATGCCGGCCTGGCGGTTCTGGAGGTCCTCACCGCCCAGGAGGAAAGGCTTCTGGCCCATGTCCGGGAAATCGGCGGCTACATTCGTTCCCGCCTGGAGGAGATTTGCGCCCAGTATGACTTTGTCAGCGTCCGGGGTCGCGGCCTGATGTTGGGCCTGGACTTTCAGATTGACCGCAGCACTCACCCCCGCAACCTCCTGGGGATCCTGGCGGAGCAGAGGTTGTTGAGCCCCCTCATCGCCAGCTATCTCCTCCATGTCCACAAGCTACGGGTGGCCCCCACCTTAAACGGGGCCAGCGTCATCCGCATCCAGGCGCCGTTGGTAATCAATCGGGAGGAGGCGGATTTCCTGCTCCGGGCCATAGAAGAAACCCTGCCCGTCCTGGCAGCCGGAGATACCTCCGCCCTCATCGCCCACCTCCTGGATGAGCAGCCGAAACAGGGCCCCCTTCCGGCCCGCAAGCCCAAAGGACTTGCCAGGCCCGCCCCGGACCAGACCAAATTTGCCTTCCTGGTCCATCCCCTGGACGAGCAGAGCCTGGCGGATTACGACGGCAGTCTCGCCCGCCTCTGTCCCGGCGACCTGGCGGCCTTGGCCCGCCAGTGGCTGCCGGAAATGATTCCCTCGGCGGTGGGCGAGGCGGTGATTCCTTCCAAGGCCGGCGCTTCAGCCTTCTGTGAATTCATACTCATCCCCCGCACCGCCAGACAACTGATGGAAATGGATCCCGAGCAGAGCCTGGCCCTGGTCCGCCAGGGTATCGAACTGGCTAAGGAACGGGGCGCCCAGCTGGTGGGGCTGGGGGCATACACTTCGGTGGTATCCTGGGGAGGCATGCGCCTGCGGGACATGGGCGTCCCCCTGACCACCGGCAACAGTTATACCGTGGTCACCGCCGTCGAGGCCACAATCTCGGCCCTGAACCGGCTGAACATCGACCCCGCCAGAGCGGCCGCCGCCGTGGTGGGGGCCGCAGGCTCCATCGGCCGTTGCCTGGCCCTGCTCCTGGCAGAATCCGTGGAGCAGCTGATCCTCCTGGGCAACCCCGCCCACCCCCAGCGCAGTCTGAACAAGCTGGCCCAGGTGGCCGGTGAGGTCTGTCGGCACCTGGTCACTGCCGCCCCCGATTCGCCCCTGGGCAGGGCCATTCTGCAGCTGCCCCACTGCCCCGACAGCGGAGCCGACGCCGAGGCCTTTGTCCGCTTCTATATAGAGAACGCCCAGCAAATCCCCCTCACCATTTCCGTCAATGCCGACGCCCTCCTGCCCCAAGCCGATGTGGTGGTCACGGCCACCAGCAGCGTCAGCGAGCTGGTCAAGCCGGAGCATGTCAAGTTCGGCGCCGTAATCTGCGACCTCTCCCGGCCCGCCAATGTCAGCCGGGAAATTAAGCGGCGCCGCCCCGACGTCCTGGTCATCGACGGCGGCGTGGTGGAGGTCTGGAACCGTCCCGATTTGGGCTGGGACTTCGGCTTTGAGCAGGGCCTCTGCTTCGCCTGCATGGCAGAAACCATGCTCTTAGGTCTGGAGGGCCATCTGGAGCACACCAGTATCGGCAGCAATATCACTCCGGAGACCCTGGCCCTGGTCCGGCGCCTGGCCGAGAAGCATGGCTTTCGGGTTGCTGAGTTGCGCAGCTTCGACAAGCCCCTGGGCCAGGAGGACTGGCAGCGGGTCATCGCCGCCCGCTCCAAACAACAGGCCCTCACAGGAAACTGACCAGGCGCACCCGCCTTGCCGAGCAAAGATAAACCGGCGGCAGCCGATGCCGGCGCCCTCTCTCACCCGGATTTCCCGGGGTCTGGCGCCGGTAAACTTCTGAGCCAGAACCTGCAGAAAGGAACAGACCTTGTCCGGGGGCACTTCTCCCGACAAGGTCTGTGTTTTTTTATCTGCTCCTGAAGTGCAGGTAGCCGCCGGCCAAACCGTGGGCAGCCTCTGCCACCGCTTCGGCCAGGGTGGGATGGGCGTGGATGATGCCCACCAGCTCTTCGGCCTTCAGCCTCTGGTGCACCGCCACCGCTGCTTCGGCAATTAGGTCCGAGGCGTGGGGTCCCAGGATGTGTACCCCCAGGATTTCGCCATCGGCGGCGGCGACAATCTTGACCAGGCCGTCGGTGGTGTTTTGGGCCAAGGCCTTGCCATTGGCCATGAAGGGGAACTTGGCCACTCTGTACTCAATTCCTTGCTCCTTGGCCTCTTCTTCGCTCAGGCCCACGCTGGCAACCTCGGGATTGGTGAAGACGCAGGAGGGAACCACCCGGTAGTCCATCCTGGCCTCTTGGCCCATGATGTTTTCCACAGCGACAATCCCCTCATGGGATGCCACATGGGCCAGCATCAGGTTGCCGACGCAGTCGCCGATGGCCCAGATACCCGGAACGTTGGTGGCCATGGTCTCATCGACCTTGATCCCTTTGCGGCGGTCATATTCTATGCCCAGGCCGTCCAGATCCAGGCCGCCGAAGTTGGGCATCCTCCCCGCCGCCAGCAGCACCTGTTCCACGGTGACCTGCTGATTGCCCTTCTTGCCTTCCAGCTCCACATTGAGACCGCCGGGGCCCGGAGCGATGGAGCAAACCCTGGTGCCGGTATGGATGGAAACTCCGGCCTTGCGCAGGCAGATGCCCAAGCGCTTGCCCAACTCACTGTCCAAGGTGGACAGCAGCCCTGGCAGCATTTCCACCAGGGTGACATCGACACCGAAGGCGGCCATGATGGAGGCGAATTCCACCCCCACTACGCCGCCGCCCAGGACCAGCAGGCTCTTAGGCAGGGTCTTGGCCTCGAGGATGATGTCGGTGTCCACCACCCCGGGACTGTCGATGCCGGGAATGGGCGGCTTGCCCTGGGCCGAACCCGTGGCGATGATGATATTCCTGGTCTCTACTTCCCGCTCTCCCACCAGGACCTTGCCGGGTGCGAGAATCTGGGCCCGCTTCTGGACCACTTCGATACCGTTGCCCTTCATCAGGCTGTGGACTCCTTGAACCAGGGTGCCGACCACCCGATCCCGGTGCCGGGCCACCCCGGCAAAGTCCAGGCTGAGGTCGGAGAAGCTCAGCCCTATTTCCTCGCCGTGCTTGGCAACGCTATATGCCTCGGCGCAATGGACCATGGCCTTGGTGGGGATGCAGCCCCGGTTGAGGCAGGTGCCCCCCAGCTCCCGCTCTTCGGCCAAAAGGACCTTGACCCCCAGTTGGGCGGCGCGGATGGCGGCCACATAGCCCCCGGGCCCGCCGCCGATGATTACTATGTCGTACATTATCTCACCTCATTGAAGGGGGCCCTTGGCCCCCCGATTGTGTTTTTTACTGCATCGGGAGGCGAGAGCCTCCCCTTTGCGACAAAACGAAACGTCCCCGGTGTCGCGCTAGGGCTGCCACTTTGCGACAAAACGAAACGTCCCCGGTGTCGCGCTAGGGCTGCCAGCGCAGGATGGGGTTGCGAGCGGCGCCTACTTCGTCCAGGCGGGAAACGAAGGTGGTGTGGGGCGCCTGGGTGACCTTTTCCGGTTCTTCCTTGGCTTCCCGGGCGATCTGGAGCATGACGTCGATGAAGTAATCCAGGGTCTCCTTGCCCTCGGTCTCGGTGGGCTCCACCATGATGGCCTCATCGATGATCAGGGGGAAGTAGATGGTGGGCGGATGGACGCCGAAGTCCAGGAGCCGCTTGGCGATGTCCAGAGTGCGGACGCCCTGGGGTTTCTGGCGCTTGGCCGAGATGACGAACTCGTGCATGCAGAGGCGATCGTATTCCAGATGGTAGGCGCCCTTCAATTTCGCCTGCAGGTAGTTGGCGTTGAGGACTGCATCCTCGCTGACCCGGGTCAGACCTTCGCCGCCCAGCATGCGGATATAGGCATAGGCCCGGACGTTGACGCCGAAGTTGCCGTAGAAGCTGTGGACCTTGCCGATGGAATCGGGATAATTGTAGTCCAGGCGGAAGCCCTGCTCCTCCTTGACCACCCGGGGTACCGGCAAGTATGGGATGAGCTTGGCCTTGACACCTACAGGACCGGAGCCGGGACCGCCGCCCCCGTGGGGGGTGGAGAAGGTCTTGTGCAGGTTGAGGTGGACCACGTCAAAGCCGGTGTCGCCGGGGCGCACCTTGCCCAGGATGGCATTGGCGTTGGCGCCGTCATAGTACAGGAGGCCGCCGGCATCATGGACGATCTTGGCAATCTCGGCGATATTGATGTCAAAGAGTCCCAAGGTGTTGGGGTTGGTCAGCATCAGGGCGGCGACGGTATCGTCCACCTTGGCCCTGAGGTCTTCCAGGCAGACGCAGCCGTGGCAGTCGGACTTGACCTCGACGATGGTCATGCCCAGCATGGCCGCGCTGGCTGGGTTGGTGCCGTGGGCCGAGTCGGGGACCAGGACGGTCTTGCGCTTGTGGTCGCCCCGGGCCTTATGGTAGGCGGCAATCAACTTGAGGCCGGTGTACTCGCCATGGGCCCCGGCCACCGGTTGCAGGGTGACGGCGTCCATGCCGGTGATCTCGGCCAGGTACTGCTCAAGATTGTACATCAGTTCCAGGGAACCCTGGGCAGCCTGGTCGGGGACCAGAGGGTGCAGACGGGCAAAGCCCGGCAGCCTGGTCATGGCCTCGTTGACCTTGGGATTGTACTTCATGGTGCAGGAGCCCAGGGGGTAGAAGCCGTTGTCCACGCTGTGGTTCAGAGAGGACAGGCGCACATAATGGCGCAGGACATCGCCCTCGCTGACCTGGGGCAGATCAGGGGCCTCGGCCCGGACCTGGTCGGCGGGCAGGAGGTCCTGAAGGTCCAGTTCCGGGACGTCGCAAGGGGGCAGGGAGTAGCCTACCCGGCCCGGGACGCTGCGTTCAAAGATCAGGGGAATCGTGTGCTTCATCAGCTCAACACCTCCTGGAGGGCAGCCCGGAAGCCGTCGATTTCTTCCCGGGTCCGCTTTTCCGTTACAGCCACCAGCAGATGGTCATCCAGATCGGGGAAGAAGCGGCCCAAATCGATGCCGGCGTAATAGCCCTTGGCCAGCATGGCCTCGATTACCGGGGCAGTTTTTTTGGGCAGTTTGACGACAAACTCCTTAAACCAGGGGCCGGCATGGGGTGTCTCTACGCCGGGGATGGCAGTAAGCTGCTCCCGGGCATAGGTCGATTTAAGCAGGGACTGGCGGGCCACTTCCTTGAGGCCCTGGGGTCCCATGAGGCTGAGGTACACCGATGCGGCCAGAGCGCACAAGGCCTGGTTGGAGCAAATATTGGATGTGGCCTTCTCCCGGCGGATATGTTGCTCCCGGGTCTGGAGGGTGAGGACAAAGCCGCGGCGGCCATGGGTGTCGGTGGTCTGGCCGACCACCCGGCCGGGAATGCGCCGGGTCAGCTTCTCGGTAACCCCCATGAAACCCAGCAGGGGACCGCCAAAGCTGGCGCTGAGTCCCAGGCCCTGGCCCTCGCCGATGACCACATCGGCGCCCAATTTGGCCGGGGCTTCCAAGACACCCAGGGAAATGGGGTCGGTACTGACCACAAACAGGCCCTTACTCTCCGCCAGCATCTTGCCTATGGCCGGCAGGTCCTCGATTATCCCAAAGAAGTTGGGGGACTGGACCATGACGGCAGCGGTATCCTTATCTATCATGCCCTGCAGGGCCGCCAGATCCACACGGCCACCCTGCACGGGGATTTCTACTATCTCTGCATCCAGGTCCTCCATGTACGTGGCCAGGACCCGGCGGGACCAGGGATGGATGGTTCCCGCCACCAGCAGCTTGCTCTTTCTGCTGGCGTTGAGGGCGATGATGGCCGCTTCGGCCAGGGCGGTGGCCCCGTCGTACAGGGAAGCATTGGCCACATCGGCCCCGGTCAGCTGGCAGATCATGGTCTGATATTCGAAGATGGCCTGGAGGGTACCCTGACTGACCTCGGGCTGGTAGGGGGTGTAGGCGGTATAGAATTCCGAACGGGTCAGGATATGGTCAATGGCAATGGGAGAGAAGTGGTCGTAGATGCCGCCGCCCAGGAAGTTGACGGCGCCCACCTGGTTGCGGCCGGCCAGCGCCTCCATATGGGCGACCAGGGGAGCCTCGGCCAGGGGGTGGGGGAGGTTAAGGGGCCGGTTGAGATGGAGCTTTTCAGGAATGTAGCTGAAGAGCTCTTCTACACTGCCGACCCCGATGGCCTCCAGCATCTGCCTCCGCTGTTCCGGCGTGTTGGGCAGGTACTGGTTATTCATGATTTTACTCCTGCTCAGCCACGAACTGCTGGTATTCTTCGGCAGTCAACAGACCGTCGAGCTCCGCCTCGTCTGCCAGTTCAATGGCCACCAGCCAACCATCGCCGTAGGGATCGGTGTTGACCAGAGCAGGATCGTCTTCCAGGCCCTCGTTGACTTCTACAATGACGCCGTCCACGGGGGCGTAGACGTCGGCAGCGGCCTTGACGGATTCCAGGACGACGATGCTGTCGCCGCTGCTCACTTCGTCATCCACGTCGGGCAATTCCACAAAGACGATGTCGCCCAACTGGTGCTGGGCATAGTCGGTGACGCCTATGATGACCTTGTTGCCTTCAACCTTTACCCACTCGTGCTCTTTGGTGTACTTAAGCTCCTGAGGAATCTTCATTTATTTGGCCTCCCTTTTATAAAATGGTAGTTTTGTAACCCTGGCCTCCAGGCGGCGCTTGCGCACCCCAACCCAGAGCGGGGTCCCCACTTCGCTGTATTCAATATCCACCATGGCGTTGGCTATGTTTGCATTGACGGTGGGAGAGAAGGAACCCGAAGTGATAAAGCCCACTTCCTTGCCCTGGTCGTCAAAGACGGGGTACTCGGCCCTGGGAATGCCCTTGTCCACCATGGTCAAGCCCACCACCCGCCGCTTCAGGCCACCTTCTTTCTGGGCCTTGAGGGCGTCTTTGCCGATGTAATCCGCCTTTTTAAACTTGACGAAGAAGCCCAGCCCGCCTTCCAGGGGGCTGATCTCCTGGGAGATCTCGTGCCCGTACAGGGGCAGGCCAGCCTCAAAGCGCAGGGTGTCCCGGGCCCCCAGCCCGCAGGGCAGCAGGCCCTCTTCCTTGCCGGCGGCCAGCAGTTCCCGCCACAGCGCGCATACATCCGAAGGAGCGCAGTACAGCTCAAAGCCGTCCTCGCCGGTATAGCCGGTGCGGGAGATCAGGCAACTGACTCCAGCCACCCTGACATCCCTGGCAAAGTAAAAGAACTTAATCTCGTGCAAATCCTTGTCGGTCAGCTTTTGGACCACCTGCTGGGCCAGGGGCCCCTGAATAGCCAGTTGTGCCGTCTCTGAGGAGACGTTTTCCAGTTCCACTCCCTCGCCCTTGTGCCGGACCAACCACTCCCAGTCCTTGTCGGTATTGGATGCGTTGACCACCAGGAGAAACTCTTGAGCGCTGAAGCGATAGATCAAGAGGTCATCCACCACGCCGCCATCGGGATAGCACATGGGGGCATACAAAATCTGACCGTCCACCAGCTTGGTCACATCGTTGGTGACCATGGAGTTCAGCCAATCCAAGGCGCCTTCGCCCCGCACCATGATCTCCCCCATATGGGAGACGTCAAAGAGACCGACGCGCTTGCGCACCGCCTCAACTTCGTCCAGGATTCCGGAATACTGAACCGGCAGGGCCCAGCCGCCAAAGTCCACCATCTTGCCGTTCAAATCCGTATGCTCCTGGTACAGCGGGGTTTTCTTTAAGTCTTCCACTATTCCCACCTCCACAATATTAGTTTAAACAAAAAGAACAGAAAAAGCAGCATGCCCTTCCCTGTCCTGGTACCTGAGAGATTTTACTCCCCTTGGGTGCGCAAAAAAAAGCGCTCTCCAGGGTTGTGTCCGCCCAACGGTCTTTTTGCCTGAAAGTTTCGCTTCAGCTGGCAAAGAACTGGAGCTTGCTTCTTCGGCGCCCCCTGGGGTCTCTCCCGCCGGACATCATCCACCGTATCAAATTGCCCTGTCTAATTTCGCGTTCCAAAGGGGAAAATCCTGCAAAAGGGAGGTAAAGGAAAAAAATAACTTGCCCCGGGCCAGAAGGCCAACCCGACACCAACCTTCAGCCTTCTTACCTCCGCTTGGGCAGGGGCCTCAGCTGCTCCCGCTGGTGATTTTCCACGCACAGCTTGATTTGGGCCTTGAGGATATTATAGTCCTCCACCAGCTGCTCAAAGGTCTCGCCGCTCATATTCCATTGGGACCAGGGCATAAAGCTCAGCTCCACTTCTCCGGCAGGGGTAATGACGGCCCGGGCCTCGACCTCCAGTTCCGGCAGCTTAATCCGGGCGAGCAACTCCTTGCTGACGTCCAAGGTAATCATAAACACACCCCCTGCCAACAAATATGTGACAGGGGGCTAATTTATGCCTGCAGCCGGGAGATTTCTTCCCTGCCCTCCGCCACCAGGGCCTCGGCCTTGGCGATTAGGGGCGAAAGTTCCTCCGTAATCTCGGCGGCCGCCGCCTGGGGCAGCCAGGGCAAGTTAATCTCCACATTGGCCCGGGCCCCGGTAAAGGCGGTGAAGAGCAGTTCCATGCCCACCTTGAGGTCGCTGAGGGCATTGGGATTGCCCTTGGCGACCAGGGGAGGAACCAACTCCAGGGCCGCGACGCAGCAAGCCGCCGTCTCCAGGGGGGTGCGGGTGGCGATGAGGGTGGCCGCATCCATGGCCTCCCGCCGCGCCGCCTTCTCAGCCTCGGTCTCCTTGGGCAGGCGGTTGGCGGCCAGCACCTTGGCATAGGCTTCGCTGTCCAAATCCACCAACTCCACCAAGCGACCCCGCCACCGGTTGGCAGCGGCCGCCGCCTCCTCCATCTCGACCTGGACGGCGGCGTACTTCTTCTTGCCTATAGCCAAATTGCAGAACATGGAAACCAGCCCCGCCCCCATGGCGCCGGCCAGGGCAGAAGCGCTGCCGCCCCCCGGCGTGGGCTGCCCGTCGGCCAGCCTCCGGGTAAATTCGGCCAAACTGAGTTCGGTAAACATTCACTCCACCTCCGTATGTAATGCTGCTACTTTTCGCTCTCCGCCTTCCACCGGGCTTTAGTATCCTCCCCCAGGTGACAGGCGTCATTGAGGGCATCGATGATGACGTCGCCCCCGGGCTGCCAGCGCATCCGGGTGATGCTGCAATTCAGGGTATAGAGCTTGCCCCGGGTCTGCCAGGGGATACCCAGGAGGCCGGTGACCACTGCCCGGATGACGCCGCCGTGGCAGACCACCGCCACCTGGTCGGCGCCCCCGTGCCGCCCCGCGATATAGTCCATGGCCTCCATACAGCGGCGGCGAAAGTCGGAGTACTCCTCCCCGCCCGGGGGCGGCCCGGAATCCAGGGGGTTGACCCGCCAGTTCTTGGCCAGTTCCGGCCAGATCTCATGGATCTCCGCCCAGGTCTTGCCCGACCATTCCCCCACATTTATCTCGGCCAGGTCGTCGACGACCTGGACCTCCAGGCCGTGGGGGGCTGCCACCGCCTTGGCGGTGTCCAGAGCTCGGCTCAAGGGACTGGAATAGATGGCGTCCAGGTGCTTGTCCGCCAGGCTCTCGGCAAGACGGCGGGCCTGGGCCCGCCCTAGCTCGCTTAAGGCTATATCTGCCGAACCCTGAAACCGGCCTTGTCGATTCCACAGGGTCTCGCCATGTCTGATCAGAAGTAAATGAGTCACTAGCGGTCCTCCTCGTACTTATGCTGCAGCTTCAGCCGCCGATTATGCCAGGCCATGCCCAGTTCCACCAATCTGTCCACCAGGCTGGGGCCGGGGAGGCCACTCTTCTCCCAGAGCTTGGGATACATGCTGATGGCGGTAAAGCCGGGCATGGTGTTTATCTCATTGAGGAGGACGTTGCCCTCCGCCGTCACAAACATATCCACCCGGGCCAGGCCCACGGCATCCACGGCCTTAAAGGCCGCCACCCCCAACTCCTGCACCCTTTGCACCACTTTCTCCTCCAACCGGGCGGGGATGATCAGGCGGGAGCGCTGGTCGATGTACTTGGCCTTGTAATCGTAGAAATCCGAGGCAGGGATAATCTCCCCAGGCAGGGAAGCCATGGGCTCTTCGTTGCCCAGGACGCTGACCTCCACTTCCCGGCCGACGATGGCCGCCTCGACGATGATCTTGTAATCGTATGTGAGAGCCTCTTCCACCGCCGCCACCAAGTCCTGCTCGGCATCGGCCTTGCTGACCCCGACGCTGGAGCCCAGGTTAGCGGGCTTGACGAAGACGGGAAAGCCCAGGCGGGAAGCGATTCGTTCCATGAGTTGCCGGCGTTCCGCCTGCCACTCCCACTGGGCAAAGGAGATGTAGGACCCCACCGGCAGACCACGGGCCCGAAAGGCCGCCTTCATCTGGACCTTATCCATCCCCAGGGCAGAGCCCAGGATTCCCGAACCCACATAGGGGATTCCCGCCAGTTCCAGGGTGCCCTGAATGACGCCGTCCTCGCCGAAGGGCCCGTGGAGGACGGGAAAGACTATGTCGATGTCCAGGGGCTTGCCCCGACAGATGAGGCCCCGGCCCTGGAAGTTCAGCTCCAGCAACACATCACAGGCCTGGTCCCAATCCCGGCCCTCCCGGAGCATGGTCAGGATATCCGGATGCTGCAGCCAGCGCCCCTCATTGGTGATGCCGATGGGCACCACGGTATGACCGGCAGCCTCCAAAGATTCTATGATATAACCGGCGGAGAGCAGGGAAATCTGGTGCTCCCCGGAACGACCTCCCATCAATACAGCAACTTTCACACATGCCACCTCACTAAATGGGGAATCGGGGGTCAGAAGTCGGATGAGCGACTTCCGGCATCGGCCTCTGACTTCCTGAATTACCTCAAAGTACTACTACGTTATTATATTACTCCATCTCCCGTTGTTTACCCTTCCCGGGCGCCAATTCTGCACCAATTATTCCCGCCATGATCAGGATACTGCCCAAAACCCCTGTGGCAGGCAAGGTCTCTCCCAATAACAGCCTGGCGAAGAAAGCGGCAAACACCGGCTCCAAGGTGTAAATCAGGGCCGCCCGCTCGGGGGCAACCAGGCGCTGGCCCCAGGTCTGGCCCGCCATGGTAAAGATGGTGGCGACTATGGCCAGGTAGAATAATCCGCCCCACACTGGCCCGGTGAAGGGAACTGGTTCCTCCAAGAACAGGGTGGCAATCCAGCAGCACAGGGCAGTAAAGGCCACCTGGACCAAGGTGAGCATCAGGACCCGGCAGCGAGGCGCAAACCTACCTAGATTTAGGATGTTAATGGCGAAGGCCACGGCACAACTCAAGAGGAGTAAATCCCCCAAACTGAGGGAAATCCCAGCAGAGAAATCCAGGCTCAGCATACCAAGCCCCACTGCCGCCACAGCAGCGAATATGTACACAGCAAAATGGGGGCGGCGCCGGAAGAACACAGCCCCCAGTATGGGTACCAGGACCACAGCCAAACCGGTGATGAACCCCGCCTTGGCAGCGGTGGAGTAGACCATCCCCACCGTCTGGGCAATATAGCCTAGAGCAGTGGTGGAACCAATTACCAGCCCCCCCACCAGCTCATCTCGGGTTATAGTGGAAAGTTGCTTGAGGTTAAGAACAAACAAGCCCAGGGCGGCAATGGAAAACCGCCAGGCCAGAAAGTATAGGGGAGGGACTGTATCCAAGGAGGACTTGGTTACAGCAAAGGTGGTCCCCCAGATTAGGGTTACGAAAATAAGCGCTAGGTAGCCCAACAATTGATTATGCCGCATTTATTAACCTCATTTACTATTAGTTTATATCCACCTATAAATCGTCCAAGTTTAATGCAACAATACTATAAGAAAAAGGCTAAGCTTGCGCTTATCCTAATATGATACTTATGGCTCCTCTGCATTTTCGTCATCAACAGGATTTAAACTATACAAAAAAGCAACTGGAGTGCTGGCAGGCATATTAGCGTCTATATTCCCTGTATAGTTCAATAGCCTTGCCGAAGAATCTAATGTATAAGTGATTGGGCCCCTCTCCCCGGTTAGGGAAAAGAGTAAGGTACTTGCTTTTGCAGAGAAGGAAGCATCTGTTATATTACCGTCTGAAAGAGGGGTTCTTCCTTCTTGATTCAACAATATCAGATTCTTAGTATCCCGATCATAGTAAATATAGCTATAACTTATGAGATCGGCTGAGTCGGGATCCCAATCATCTTCACCAATCAATGTTAAAAAATGTGCGTATCGTAACTCACGGATAACCCTCTCTGCAGCAAGTCGAACTGAGCCATGCAGGTCAGTCTGTCGGGAACCAGATAGAAACAGCTTCTGGCCCGAGATGAAAAAAGAATATACTCCTGCAAGTAGCAGAAGAAAGATAGCCATAACAGCTAAGACTTCAACCAAAGTAAAGCCACGCAGGTTCTTTACCATCATTCCAATTCCTCAGTGTCGGGAATAAAGGTAACATATGCAATCCCCCCACCTGATTGCCCTGGATAGGTATACTTGACTGTTATTAAAGTTCCTTTAACAGAAATGCCAAATCCTTCAAAATCCATGTAGTAATCTTCTTCCCTAATAACTTCGACATTTTCAGTGGCATCTAAATTCTGAATAACTGCCTCAATCTCTTGCTGAGTGTAGTGGAGAGCAACACTCCTCTTTCCTGCAGCTCCAATTGCACGGTAGCCTTGCATTAGAAGCCCACTGAGCGCCAACACCGCAATAAGAAAAATAGCAGTGGCAGCAATTACTTCCACAAGAGTATAGCCTAATTGATGCCTCAGATGATTCACAGCGTGCACCTCCTATCTAATTGGACCATGAACCCTTTAGATAGCTTGGGCGTTCAACCTCCACGAGGTCAAATTCTACGTCAGGAATTATGTTCCAGATGCCGTCTACATCAGCATGGTAATTAACCCTGGATTTATTTTTTGCATCAAATTGCCAACAAACTATTGCGCCATCAACATTACCACTATTATGCAAAGTAACTGTGGCGTATGGGGCGTAGACAACCCGAACATGACTACTATTTTTCAACTCAACCGCCGCACCTCCAGTAAATATACTTCCAGCAATATCTCCGCCATTTGCCACATCGATATCCGCAGTTTTCGCATACATACAGCCACATAGCACACTCGAATTGGCGGTCTTGATCCTATTAGTTCCTTTGTAGTAAACAATAATTCTGTTAGGATTGCCTCCTAAGTTTATAGAAGCACTATTCTTTAAGTCAAATGTATCTTCAACATAAAGTATTAATTTACCATTACCGACTAAAGTAATCTTACCTGAATTACCAATCTCTAATTTATTGACATAAATCTCGATCTCCGACTCCGAAGCACCAGTCGCAAACTTTAACTCACTATTTTTATCAAGACTAATCGTTCCATACTTTCCGCTTGCAGATACAGTAGTTGTTCCGTTTACAGTCAAATTTCCTCTGCCAGGCAGATATGCTGGGAAATCGGGGAAAATAGGTAACAGGTATTTACGTTCCTCATCTAGGGTACCGGTATTTCCTCGAATATACCCTCCATTGTTTAATATTTCATTTATATTCCCACCTGCCCCACCAAGAACATCTCCATAAATCTTTCCTTGTGACTTAATATTAATGCTATTCTGTTTAATTGAATTTGTTCCGATATTACTGGCATCAGCGCCCCCATCACCGATTATCCCGTGAATATTGATATTGCCCTCAGCAAAAACCGCCATGTCTAACACAGGATTTAAAGGAACGGTTAATTTTTCTGGGCTATAATCAAGGGATAATGCGACCATCTCTGAATAGTTTCCAGAATATCCGGTAGACTCAATTCTTAATTGTCCAGTTTCGGACTCGGATACCTTCACAACAAATCTAGTCCCATTTTCAAGTATTACTTCGTCTTGCCCTTGAGCGATAATACCCGGAGCCGCTTCAGGATTTTTCAGAATGTATGCTGCGACTGCCTCAGCACCACCACGAGCAATGTACAGTGCTTCAGCGTCCTTCTGCTGACGAACAGTTTGCCTTTGATCATTCAAACTTAATCCAGCTAAGGAAACTCCAATAATACTAAGGCAGAAAACAACTACTAATACTACAACTAAAATCGATCCCCTTTGGTTTCGGACTAACATCTGGCACACCGCCTTTCATAAATTCATTCACTTTTGTCAGACAGGTTGTACACTTTAAGTATTATATTAATTGCCTGTTCCTGTCAAGAATAATCTACCAACTCCAGAGTGACAGGGAAAAAGTAATATATAGGTCAATAAGAATATCGCCGAAAAACATTGCGATCCAAGCTCCCAAGGCTAAAAAGGGGCCAAAGGGCAAGGCCTTTCCTCGTTTGCCCCGGATTAGTAAGGCTATGGCAAGAATTCCTCCTACCATGAAAGCAACTGCCAGGGCAACTAGACCCAATTTCCAACCCAGGGACAAACCAATCCCCAGGGCAAGCTTTATATCTCCGCCGCCCATGCCGCCGCGACTGGCCACAGCGATAAGAAACAGGAGGCAAAAGAGCAGGGCGCCGCCTAGCAAATTACCCCAACTGAGGGTGACCAGGGCAATGAGCCCCAATATGGCTGAAGCTCCTAGGCTTACCTGGTCAGGGATCTCCTGATGAGACAGATCAGTTCCCACGGCAATAACCAAGGCCAGAGTTAATATACAATAACGCAAGGTCAGTAAAGATATCCCCCATTGCCAGCCAATAGCGCCAAACAGCAAGGCGGAAGCCAATTCCACAACAGGGTAGCGGAAGGATATACGCCCGCCGCACATGGCGCACTTACCTCCTAGAAACACCCAGCTCAGTATTGGGACAAGGTGCCAAGGTTTCAGCTGCCCTTGACAGTGAACGCAATGGGAAGGCGGCCAGGCAATAGACTCACCCCGAGGAAAACGCCAGATACAGACATTGGCGAAGCTGCCCAGAATCGCGCCTAAGACAAATAGTAAGATAGCCGTTAGCAGTGGCATTATTGCACCTCAAAGGGGTTGTCCCTGCCCGGAGCTTCATAGGGGGTCAGATGCTCAAATTCCTCGGCAAAGATAGTAAAACTTACGGCGCAACTGAGGGCATCTTCGGCGCCACTAAAACTATAGGAACGAACTAAAATCAGGCGTTCATGTTGCTCCAAAGCGATAAGGAAAGCTTTCAGCTGTTCATAGCTGCCGGTAATGCTGGTGGAAAGGGTTACGGAAAAGTAAGGTTCCTCGGTGGCAGGGGAGCTGATCGATACTGAAGGTAAGGGTAGTCCCATCTCGTCGGTCATATCCACAAGACCATGAATAAATTCACGAAGCAACCCCTTATCCGGAACCTGGAGGTTTATGGCCTCCCACTCCTGGTTGAAAGCGTCGGCATCGATGGCATTGAGATTGTCCAACTCCTGTTGCAGCTTGTCCTTGCGTTGCTGAGACTGATCCAGCTCTGCCCTAGCCGCTTCAACCTTATCCAACGCAGGGGCCAAACCATACATCCACACCGCGGCATTGACCAAGACGAAGGCCAAGAGGACCAGAATCCACTTATGCTGAGTGGTAAGCTTACTCTTCAACCTCTTCCACCTCCCGTCCATACCATCCTGTCATGCTGATACTGATACTGCCCTCTGCTGGGGCATTACTTAACCAGATTCCTTCTAGCCCCGTTTTCGTCTGAACACTAGCCCAATAGTCTACTGCCGTCTTAATACTGTCCACAGTTGCGGTTATGCTAATACTCCCATCTCCGGAAAAGCTAATGCTGTTAATAACCACGCCGGGAATCAGGGAATCCTCAATGACGTCCAAGGCAGGGCTCCAAAGAACAGATCCTAAGACCTGGCCGGAAATGTAATCGGATTTTTGCGCTACGGCTGCCTTTAAATCTGCTTTCCATTGAACATCATCGATGCGCCGTCTGGAGATTGGCGATATTATTTTCCAGGGACTGAACGCTAGCTCGAGTAGCAGACAAATCTAATTGAAGGGTAAGCCAGTAGGTGCTAATTATTATAAGGTTAAGCATCAGGGCTATGGTCAGAGCGATGGGCCATAATCTGACCTGAGGCTTAGGCCTATATTGGGCTGGAAGTAAGTTAACTTGCATCTGCATTTATCTTCCCTCCCACATTCCTGCGCCCAGGGCGACATTGTACATAATTTTATCATGGCGGGGACTGCGCTCTTTGGAAGAGAATTCGGCAAAGCCGGGCTCAACACCGGTTGCATCCTTAATCAGGCTGCTGACCCCCCGGGTTAAGCTGGCGCCACCGGTCAAAATCACACGGGAAAAGTTCACATTGGTCTCGTCGGCAAAGTTGGTGCGGAAATAGTCCAGGGAGCGCTGCAGTTCCCGACCCAGTTCCCTATACCAGGCGTCCAACCATTCCTCCCGGTACTCGCCCCGCAGTTTGCTGGTCTCCGCCTCTTGAAAGTCACAAGCCTTTATTGTGACTATCGCCCGAGTTGCTTCCACTCCGCCTATGGAAAGGCTACGGGAGAATATGAGCTTGTCCCCGTTGTAGAAATGGACCTGGGTGGTCTCGGCACCCATGTCGATTATGAGGGAAGTGTCCTGAGCACCCTTCAATAGCCAGCGGCCAAGGGCCATGGGGGCGATGTCCAGGGCCAGCAATTTCATCCCGGCATCCTTGATTGCTGTGGCGTAGCGCTCGACGATGGAATCCCGAACTGCCACCAGGAGGATATCCTGCATCTCCCCTTCTTCGGAGACCGTGACATTGTGGCTGACCCAATCCATCTGGGCCTCCTCCAGGGCAAAGGGCAACACCCGCCTGGCCTCCCATTCCACAGCCTCAGCGGTATCCTTGGGCTTCATCCGGGGAAGCTGGATATGGCGCAGGACCAGGGTGCTGGCCGGGAGGGTAGCGACCACAAAGTGGTGATCCAAGTTATTCTTCCTAATCCACTGGCGCAGAAAGTCGGAAATCCCCTCGGCACTTTGAAGCACCCCCTTGCTGACAACCCCGGGAGGGGTTTCCATGCGCATAATTAGAGGCCGCCCCTTGGAGGAGGGAAGGCAGACTTTAATAAGAGAACTGCCAATATCAAGACCCAGTTTATATTTTTAGAAAAAAAAGGCATAGTCCTGCCTCCTGTCGTGCACATATGTAGAGGAAGGGGGGCGGCATAGTACCGCCCCAGAAATAGTACTTAATCTTCGATTGTTCTTCACCGCCTTCAACTTCAGCGGCACATCTGCATAAATCAATCGATCATTCTCGTTGGAGTAGTGACAGCAGTTCCGTGATATCCCCGAATTTTCCCTCAATTGATCTCAGAGCATCGTCCTTGATCTTCATAATGCTTCCTTGACACGATTTCAAAGTAAGTGAATCTAGCACCTGATCGAGATAGTGTCTTAGCAAGTATCAAACTCATCATAGCCATCCTCAAGTCTTCATGCGGACATCCTCGGATTTCTGCATTGTCAATCAAGTATGCGCAATAGCGTTCTCAATAGTCTTTGCAATGCCTCATCATTGCAGATCCTGGCATATTCAATCCTGCCAGAATACTGGGAGCAGCAATGGCAGCAAGAATACCAATAATAGCCACAACAACCAAGACTTCAATCAGGGTAAAACCTTTCTTGTTATTCAGAGCACGATAAAACCAATTTAACATCTTAATACCTCCTGTATATTTTGTAATGACAGGGAAAACTATCTATTATTTTCCACATCACCTCCAATAAATTAAACTCACACTTGTTCAACGCATAAGGTATGCCAAATTCCACCGCGTCTCCCATGCTAAACATTGGCAACATGACTGCGGCGAGAATAACGCCTACAATACGGCCAGGCAAAGAATCATCAAGGGCTCAATAATCGAGCTGAGCCTGTCCACGGTATACTTGACCTCATCCTCATAGAAATCAGCAACCTTGCTCAGCATCTCATCCAAGGCCCCCGCCTCTTCCCCCACCTTGAGCATGTGCAGGACCAGAGGGGTGAAATGCTGGGATCCACCGAGGCCTTGGCTCAGGGTCATGCCTTCAGATACACCCCTTCTTGCATGAAGAATAGCGCTGGAATACTCCACATTGTCCACAACCCGGGCCACAATTTCCAGGGCCTGAATCATGGGCACGCCGCTGGCCACCAGGATGCTCAGGGAGCGGCAGAACCTGCCGATGGCGGAGTTCTTGAATATGGGTCCGAACTTAGGCAGTCTTAGGGAAATCCTCTGAATGCGATGGCGGCCCTTGGTGGTCTTGGCCCATCTTGCTATGAGGAAGAGGACAACGCCTATAGCCGGAAAGACGATGTAGAAGTAATTCTGCATTACCTCACTGATGGTCATCATCATTTGCGTTATCATTGGCAACTCCATCCCGGATTCAGCAAACATGGAGGCAAACCCGGGGATGACCGTCATCATCAGGACGATGACAACCACTATTGCAGCAACCCCAATGAAGCTGGGATAGGTGGTGGCGGACTTGACCTTTTCGCGGATTTCCGCCTGGTTCTCAAAGTACTCGGCCATGCGCTCCAGGACCTCGTCCAGGGCGCCGGAGGTCTCGCCAGCCTCCACCATACTGGTGAAGATATTGGGGAAGATGTCCTTGTGCTTTTGGCAAGCTTCACTGAAGGTCTTGCCTGCCTCTAACTCCTTGCCGATGTCCGACAAGGTCTCGGCCAGTAGCGGATTCTCCGCCTGAGCAGCGATTGCAGAAATGGACGACATTATCGTTACTCCGGCCTTGACCATGGTGGCCATCTGCCGGCAAAAAACGGAAAATTCCTTGACGGGGATACTCTTTTTCTTGAAGAGAGATGCCCTCTTTTGTTTTGTCTTGCCCGGGGCCAATTCTAGGATGGTCAGCCGTTTGGTGCGAAGGAGCTCGGCGGCGCGATTCATGTCATCAGCCTGAATCTGACCCTTTATAACCGAACCGGAAAAATCTCGGGCCCGGTAGCTGTACACATTGGGCATCTAGCTCCCTCCTTTGTGTATTGCTGTTGTCTTAAAAAGTAGTTGGTTCAATCAGCCCTTGTTCTGCCAGTCTCTTCAGGGACTGCTCGAAGGTCTGCATGCCGAACTTGGATCCTGTCTCCATGGTGGCGGGGATCTGATGGAGCTTGCCTTCCCGGATCAGGTTCTTCACCGCCGAGGTCCCCATCAGGATTTCGCAGGCCATGACCCGGCCGCTCTCGCCCTTCTTGGGCAGCAGCCTCTGGGCCACCACGCCCCGCAGGGTATCGGCCAACTGCACCCGGATCTGCTGCTGCTGGTGGGCGGGGAACACGTCGATAATCCTGTCCATGGTCGCTGCGGCGCTGGAGGTGTGCAAGGTCGCCAGGACCAGGTGGCCTGTTTCGGCCGCGGTTACCGCCGTGGAAATGGTCTCCAGATCCCGCATCTCACCCACCAGGATGACATCGGGGTCCTGGCGCAGAGCAGCCCTGAGGGCGTTGGCAAAGGAATAGCTGTCTCCGCCAATTTCCCTCTGGTTGACAATGGCCTTCTGGTGCTGGTGAATGTATTCGATGGGATCCTCCAGGGTCAGGATGTGGCAGGCCCGGGTATGGTTGATCTCGTTGATCAGGGAGGCCATAGTGGTGGACTTGCCGCTCCCGGTGGGACCGGTAAAGAGGACCAAGCCCTGGTGCAGGCTCGGCGAAGTCCCGCACTGCCTGGGGAATCCCCAGCTGTTCAAACTTCGGGATGGTCTCTGGGATGAGGCGGAGTGCAGCTGCCGGCACGCCCCGCTGGCGGTAAATATTTACCCGCAAGCGGTTATGAGGCGCCTGGAAGGTGAAGTCTATCTCGCCCCGCTCCAGGAACTCGTCATAGCGTTCCTGGGCCAAGCTCTCTGGCCACCGCCTCCAGGGACTGGGGATTCATATTTTCTGTACCCACACTGATCAGTTCGCCGTCTACCCGAATCAGGGGAGGCCTGCGGTCGGTGAAGTGAATATCCGAAGCGCGCCTTTCCCTGGCCAAATCGATAATGGCTAATAAGTCCATGCTTGTCCTCCTGTGCAGCTATTTTATATATAGTCCAGGCCGACGACCCGGGCCACTTCTTCCCGGGTGGTCAGGCCCTTTTGCACCTTTTCCATGCCGTCTTCATACATGGTCACCATGCCCTCTTCCCGGGCCAGCTTGCGTAGCTTATTGGCGCTCATTCCCTCAATGACGGCCTGGCGCAGGGAGTCGGTAAAGGTCAGAACCTCGTGCACGGCCAGGCGTCCCTCTGTACCCTGTGTCGTTGCACGCCCTGCAGCCCTTGCCCTTGCAATCCCGGCACAGGCGCCTTACCAGGCGTTGGGCGACGATACCGTTGGTGGCAGCCACCACCAGGAAGGGGGGCAAACCCATCTCGATCATCCGGGTCAGGGTGGAGGGGGCGTCGTTGGTGTGGATGGTGGAGAGGACCAGGTGACCGGTCAGGGCTGCCCTGACCGCCGTCTCCAGGGTCTCGGTGTCCCGGATCTCGCCGACCATGATGATATCGGGGTCCTGGCGGAGCAGAGCCCGGAGGCCGGCGGCGAAGGTCATGCCTATCTCTGCTGTGGACGTTGACCTGGTTGACGCCAGCCAGGCGGTACTCCACCGGGTCCTCCACGGTGGATATATTGAGATGAGGAGAGTTTATGTAGTTGAGGGCAGAGTACAAGGTGGTGGTCTTACCGCTGCCGGTGGGGCCGGTGACCAGGACCATCCCGTAGGCCCGGGTGATGATGTCCTTGAACTTATCGTAATTATAATTGCTGAAACCCAGATCGGTGAGCTTTAACATGATCGACTCGGGGTTTAGAATACGGAGAACGACCTTTTCCCCGTAGATTGTGGGCATGGTGTTCATCCTCAGGTCCACGCTGTTCACTTCGTCGACCTTGAACTTGATCCTGCCGTCCTGGGGCACCCGGCGCTCGGCGATATCCAGATCCGCCATGATCTTGAGCCTGGATACCACCAGGGGATGGGTGCTCTTGGGCGGACTCATGCGCTCGTGGAGGAGTGCCGTCGATGCGGAACCTGACCACCAGGTCCTCCTCCCGGGGCTCGATGTGGATGTCGCTGGCGCCCTCGTTGACGGCCTGGTCGATCATATTGTCCACCAGGCGCACGATCGGGAGCGTCGTCCACCAGCAGGGCCAGCTCATCGGGATCGATACTCGTCCTCGGGCTGAGTTTCCTGAACCACCCTTTCCATGGACTCCCGCATGGTGAAGTGCTGGCGGATGACCTTGTCCAATTCCGGACTTGGCTGCAATCACCGGGATGACCTGGCAGCCGGTGGCCATGGCGATGTCGTCGATGGCCACCACATTCTTGGGATCGGCCATGGCCACGGTGAGGCGGTCCCCGGTCTTCTCGATGGGAACGGCCCTATAGCGCTTGACCAGTTCCGGGTCCAGGACCTTCAGCACTTCCGGCTTTAGCTGGTAATTGTCGATATTGACATGGGGAACCCCCAAGATGGAATTCCATTATCTCTATGTACTGCTGTTGAGTGAGCACGCCAATTTCGGCAAGGGCCTCTGCAATATTGCTGCCCTTTCCGGATTTGCGTGCTTCAGCTATTTGGGCCTGGGTCGCCATGCCCGTTTCCAGTAACAGCTCCTCCAGAGATTGGAACATATGCCACCCACCCCTATCCGCAACCATCCAGTTTAGGAGACAGTTCGCCAAATTCAAACTTCTACAACTCATATTCTACATATAAGCCGAAATTCGGTCAAGTCCAATTTTGTCTGTAAAATTGCCTCTGGCAAAACTGTATCTATGCACTTATCCGGCAATCGTTTTTACCGGCTGATTCTTGCTCTTTTTTCCAAGACCAGTACGAGCTCATGTCAAAGTATCGTCGTCCTTCGCTCCACTCCTCATGGTGTTCCATCAGTACCGCTCCTATCAGCCTTACTGCCGATTCAGGATTTGGAAATATCCTTATGACCCTTTCCCTGCGGCGGATCTCTTCGTTGAGCCGCTCCACACTGTTGGTGGTCCTTAGTTTTCGCCGATAGTACTCAGGTAGTGCCAGCACCGCAATGGCATCCTCAAACCCCTGGTCCAGAGTCTCTACAGCCCTAGCGGCTTTATCAGCATATTCTTCGTGAATACCCTTGGCCAACTTCCGTGCCGTTTCGGTGTCGTTCGCCTCAAATACTGTACGGAGCCTGGCTTTCAATTCAGCCTGTAATGATTTTGGGCATTTATCCAGTATGTTCTTGGTAAAGTGAGTTTGGCACCTTTGCCAGGTTACCCCCTGGAAACAGGTCTGTACGGCGTTTACAAGCCCTCTGTGGTCATCGGAGACAACCAGGTCTATCCCAGATAGACCTCGGTTTTTTAGGGAATTAAAAAAGTCTGTCCAGCTGGACTCTGACTCACTGTCTCCTACTTGAAACCCCAAAATCTCTCTGTTGCCCTCGGCGTTTATCCCGATTGCCAACATAGTACTATGAGGACGAACTCGGCCATTATCCCTAAGCTTTATGACGAGGGCATCCACCAGGACAAAGGGGAAGGCTTGTCCAGCCAAGCTGCGGTTTTTCCACCCCTCCACGATGGGGTCTAATTGCTTGCATAAGCTAGACACAGTTGAAGCTGAGAACTCAGTTCCACATAGCTCCTCGGTGATTCTTGCCACCTTACGGGTAGATACCCCATTAACCACCATTTCCATAAGGGCAAGCACTAGAGCCTGCTCACTACGCTGGTATCTTCTAAACAGCTCGGTAGAAAAAACGCCATCCCGTATTTGGGGAACCCGAAGGTTTAGGGTCCCTACCCGGGTGTTAAGTTTTCTAGGCTTGTAGCCGTTCCGCAAACCCCGACGAGTTTCGGTTCGCTCATAACGGGCAGCCTCAATCTGCTCAGTCCTTTGGTGCTCTAGAATCTGGTTCAGGGCCTCTCTCAGCAACATAGAAATTCCTTTATCATCCCCGGAAATTAGGTGGTGCAAAGTTTCCTCGGATAAGGTAAGATTAATACGGGTCATCGCAATCCCTCCAGTAATTGGTTGTTTCTGACACTTCCATTTTACCAGAGGGCGATGGCCCTTTAAATTAAGGATCCACTTTTACAGACAATATCACACACTACTCGAAATTCCTTGTTTTCTGGAAGAAATTTTCTTCAACCTGATAGATAACCAAAGTGAATATGGATATTTTTACCTTCATATACATGATACGCCTGTCGAAGTAATTTTTGGGGGTAAAATACAATAGCTTAACTATTGAAGCTAGCCGGAATAGCGGCAACCCCTGGCCCAAAACAGGATATGAACTGATTATATCTATTCTCCCAGGTTTTTCAAGGGGTGGGACGAATCTTTTTCGCCAGTAAATAATAGATCACGGGAATCACCAGCAGGGTGAGCAGGGTGGAGCTGAGCGAGCCCTCCCAGAACGGCGGCGGCCAGGGGCGCCTGCAACTCTGCCCCCTCCCCCACCCCCATGGCCAGGGGCAGCATGGCGATGATGGTGGTGAAGGCCGTCATCAGGATGGGGCGCAGGCGCTGGCTGGCGCCGGTGATGATGGCTTGCCGGAGGGCCATGCCCTGGGCCCGCAACTGGTTGATGGCATCCACCATGACAATGGCGTTGTTTACCACAATCCCCGCCAACATGATAATCCCGATTAAGGCGGTGATACCCAAAGCATAGCCGCTGAAGTACAGGGCCAGGACGGCCCCCACCGCCGCCAGGGGCAGGGTGAGGATGATCACCAGGGGGTGGAGCAGCGACTCGAAGAGGGCCGCCATGAGCATGTAGACCAGGATCACCGCCAAGCCCAGGGCCATGTACAGGCTGTCGAAGCCCTCCAGCATCAGCTGACTGGCGCCGCCGATGCTGGCGCTGTATCCCTGGGGCCAATCCATCTCCTCCACCATCGCCTGGACCTGGTCGCTGACGCTGCCCAGATCCCCTTCTTGAATGATGGCAGAGATTTGGGCCGTCACCTGCTGATTGATCCGATGCAAGGTCATGGGGCCGTTGCCGGGAACGATGTCCGCCACGGTCCTCAGGGGCACCATGCCCCCATTGGCAGAGGTCAGCATCAATCCCCCCAGGGCCTCCTCAGTATCCAAGCCGGTGCATTGAACCCGGACATTCACATGGCTGCCGGACATGTTCAGGCGGGTGGCAATCTGACCGTTTTTGGCGGCGCCCACCTGGGCGGCAATCTGGGCCGGGACCAGGCCGGCGATGGCCGCCTGCTCCCGCTGGATGACCACCTGTTGTTCCGGCAGCTGATCGTCCAGGCTGGATGTAACCTCTACCAAAGCGGGCAGGCCCTTGAGCTTGCCGGTCAGTTCCTCGGCCAGCTCCTGAACCTTGGTCAGGGACTTGCCCTGGACATTGACTACCAAGGAGCTGCTGCCCGCCAGGGCGCTGATGATATCCTGGCGCTGGACAGAGACTGCAGTATCCAGGGGGACCAGCGCTTCTGTTGCCTGCCGGGCCCAAGCCATTATTCCCTCGGTGCTCTGTTTCCTTTCCTCGGCAGGAACCAGGCGGACATCAATGGAGGCGCTGTTCTTGCCCCGCTGGGCCATATCCTGACCGCCCTCGCTCCCGCCCACCTGGGTGGAGCAGATAGCCACATCTTCATGCCCCTCAAGGATGTTTTCAATATCTTGGGCCACCTGGGCTGTGGTTTCCAGGGGAGTTCCCACCGGCATGGTTAGATTGATGCTAAAACTCCCCTCATCGATGGAAGGCAGGAATTCCCGCCCCAAGCCCTGAAAGGGCAAGATGCTGAAGGCCACCACCGCTCCTACCGCGGCCAGGATTATCCAGCGCCGGTTCAAGGCCCAGCCCACTGCCCGGGCATACTTGCCCCTGGCGGACTTTGGCCTCAGGGCATCCTTCAGCTTGCCCCAGGGGAGGATCTTGGCCGCCAGCATGGGAATGACGGTGACGGCCACCAGGAGGGAGGCCAGGAGCGAGAAGGATACCGTCCAGGCCAGCTCCCGGAAAAGCTCGCCGGTTATGCCGCCCACATAGACCACCGGCAGGAACACCGCTACCGTGGTCAGGGTAGAGCCGGTGATGGCTCCGCCCACTTCATTGGTCCCCCGGGCAGCAGCCTCTGCCGCCGGCAGCCCGTGCTGAAGGTGGCGGTAGATATTCTCGATGACAACGATGGAGTTATCTACCATCATCCCCACCCCCAAGGCCAGGCCCCCCAGGCTCATGATATTGAGGGTGAGGCCGGCAAACTGCATGAGGACGAAGGTGGCCAAAACAGAAAAGGGAATGGACACGGCTAATGATCAGTGTGCTCAGGGGGCTTTGCAGGGAGACCAAGAGAACCAGGATTGCCAAGCCCGCCCCCACCAGCAGGTTCTTCGCCAATGCTGACGATGGAGTCCTGGATATACTTGGCCTGGTTCATGGTCACCACCAATTCCACATCATCCAGCTGTTCTTCCAGCTTCTCCACCCGTTCCAGGACCGCCTGATTGACCTGGACCAGATTGGCGTCGCCTTCCTTGCGCACTGCCAGGACCACAGCGGTTTGGCCATTGGTGCGGACAATGCTGTTCTTGGGCTCGCCAGTCATCCTCTATCTCTGCCACCTGGCCCAGGGTCAAGAATCCCTTGGGCCCGGCGCCCAGGATGATATCCTTGAGGGCGTCGGCATCTTCCACCTGGCCCAGGACCCGGACATTGGCCTCCAGATCGTCATTAATCACCGTCCCTGCGGGGGCGACGACATTCCCCGCCTGAATGGCCTGGACCACCGCCAACTGGTTGAGGCCAAACCTTTCCATGGCCCCTTGGTCCAGGAGGACCCGGACCTCTCGGCTCTGGAGGCCGGATACATCTACAGCAGCCACCCCGGGAACGCTCTCTATATCCTGGAACCAGGATGTCTGACACTATCTCTTCCAGCCGCTGCGGGCTGACATCGCCGCTGACGCTGATGCGCAAGACCCGGCATACTGGTGGGGTCATAGCGCAGGACCAGGGGTTGCTGGGCATCGTCGGGTAAGGGGCACGAACCCCAATCTTTCCTTTATATCATCCCGGGCGGCATCCAAGTTGCAGCCCCATTGAAATTCACAGATAATCACCGAATGCCCCTTCGGCGGAGACCGAGGTCAGGGATTTCATGCCGCTGACGGTGGCCACCACTCCCTCCAGGGGTTCGGTGATCATGGTAGATACTTCTTGGGGAGATGAGTCCCCCCAAGCGGTGTACACAGCCAGAACCGGGGGCTGAAACCGGGGCAAGAGTTCCAGGCAGAGGCGGTCTAGGGAGATGGCTCCCAGTAGGAACACAACCAACATTAGCATTAACATCATGACGGGCCGCCGAACTGCTAAGCTTCCTAGACGCATAAAAAATACCCCCTGTTATCTTGCAAGCTAGTAACTAGTTTGCCTGATTCAGGGGGGGATTATCCAGTATTAACCTTGCTGGAGCAACTTTTCCAGCTTAACCAGAAGTTGTTCCGGGGGGAGGTTGTCTGTCAGGTGCCAACGGCAGACGCTGAGATACAGGGGCAGGCGCTTCTTATACAGGGCGACAAAGGAGTCATAGTCAGTGGCCAGGGGGCGGGGTTGGGTGTCGGCCCGGACCCGCTGCCAGCAGATGTCCACCCCAGGATCCAGGAAAACCACGGGCTTGCCCCGAAGCAGAGACCGGGTGCCCGGGTTCTCGATGGCGCCGCCGCCCAGGGAGATGACGCCTCGGCCCAGGTCAACCAGTTGGGCGATGAGTTCTGCTTCGCGGCGGCGGAAAGATATAGGGTCAATGATAATTTGTTCTTGGACAGGACTATCGTAAGATTCCCCTAAGAGCTGGTCAGTATCATAAAAGGGGCAACCCCAGGTTGCCGAAGCCAAAGAAGCGATAGATGATTTTCCTGAACCCATAAAGCCTATAATGATAATCAGAAACCACGTCCCTATTCCAATATTGGATTTACTTATCGGGCAACTGTTATTTCAAAGTTTACAGTTATCGGTTCCACTTCAGGATGACTTATAAAGCGAATTGTAACGGTACCCTCAAAAAGTTTACCTTTCTGGTTCCCATAAGGTTTTAAAGTTAATTCTATTTCTTGGCTATCATTTACATTTAACAGAAAGCTTCGAGGAGAAGAAAACTCGCATGTATGTAATTCAGTTATAGAACCTGATATATCACATTCAAGCTCCAAATCATCTACCTTACTAGTAATTTTACCTATATAAATGGGTTCGTTGTTTCCAGTTGTCAAGTCATTAAGATCTCCAACTTCAAAAATATAATCAACAAACCATGAGTCATCATATGGATCTGTTGAAATTGTGATAGGGATGCTGACCGTATCAGTAAAAAACGCACTGCTACCGTGGATTGTCAGGGGGAGAAATAAAAGTAAAGTCAGGACGACCAATATTATCTTTCTCATACCCACTATCCCCCCTCGATTAGTAGCATAAACCCGAATGGGTAGAAACTTATTTCCCTATATTTTCCTGACAATACCTTACCATTCCTGAAAGTGGTAGTCAACAGAAGGTTCAGTTTATATGTTACCTGGGTACTGTAAAAAAAATACGCCCTCCGGGGGGCTAGGCAAATGTGCGAATTATGTAATGTCAAGCGTGGGTTTCTAGTTTTCTCCTTGTTCTTCCTCTCCCTCTTCCGACTTCTGTGCTTCTTCTGCAAGATTAGCCACAGCTCGGCCGCAGTGAGCGATGATTGTTATTTCCCAGGACTCTGGCAAATCTTGAATGAATATATCTAGAGTGGTGTCTGAATCTGGCCAGGTAATCTGCCCACTGCCGCCGCTCTGGAGATCTGCCTCAACCAAAGCCACGGCCGCCTTGGCAGCGCACACTGCCTTGGTTCGATGATAATCATCCAGGGCGGCCGCCAGGTCGGTGCGGGCGATATAGGCCAGGGTCCCGGCGGCTGGGAGCACTGCCATGGTCAGGACCAGGGCCAGCAGCATGGCGGAGCCCTTCTTATTCAGCGCTTGTCTTCCGGGATGTAGTAACAGCAGCGATAGCTTTCGTCGGGGAAGTTTAGCTGAACCCATAACAATTCTCCCTCCCACCACCAATTTACGGATTCCACCAGGGCCAGGGCATAATAGATTTTACCTTGCCCTCGGTAGAATGAGTGGTCAGTTCCGCTTAATCGGTATACAAATTCGTCATTGGGCAACTTGACTTGAATCTCATTGGTCGTTGTCCTTACCCGCGAAGCTTCTGCTATATCTCGGTCCAAGTATTCGAAGGCCATGGCGGCCCACTGGCGCTGGCGGTTATCCTGGGTGGTTTCGTGCCAAGACTGCCAGAAGACGATGGACAGGCTGGCCAATATTGTGAGCAGGACCAGGGTCAGGCCCGAGGCTAATATTGCCTCCAGGGCAATGGCCCCTTTTTTGTTCATGGTCCCCCCACCACCGTCAAGGGCTTATGTAAGTTGGGACCGTGGACTTCAACCCGCCAGAGAATTTGGCCGTCTTGCGCTTGGGTTGTAAGGGTGCTGGTCAGATTGTAATCGTGGAGTCGAGCGGGGGCGACTCCGGCGGCGGCCATTTCCAGATGGGACTTGGCCAGGAGGCGACCGTGGGTAACGGCCCGAGAGGCCAGGGAGATATGGGTGGCAGTGATGAGGGCGGCGGAAAGGGCCAGGACGGCCATGGCAATGATGGCCGCTGCTGCGGCAACTTCCATGAGGATGTAGGCCCTGGTACCACGGATACTGGACTTGGCTAACCTAGTTGCCTTCATCATTTTCCTCATCAGTTCCATCATGGGTGCAGTAAACTGTTTGCCGGCCATCAGCAGTTATTGTTAGTTTATATTCATATTTTGTCCCTTCAGACTGGTCTGAGTAAAAAGGACATTGTATTTCCTGCCCGACCAGATAACCTGTTTCTTCTAAAAACCTTACCAAAGACTCATTTTCACCAATTGCAATATTATGGCCCATTTCTAGTCTGTATCTCTCCACCTGGGTAATGAGGATATGGACATTGGCATCACAGGCATCCTCTCTACCCTTTTCCACGGCGTAGATATAGCTGGGGACGGCAATGGCCGCCAGGATGCCGATGATGGTGACGACGACGAGGATTTCCATGAGGGTAAAACCTTTGGTGTTGTTTAGCATTGGGTTTACCTCTCTTTCTTTAGATGGTGGTCCTCTTTTTTGGTTTAAGCAGGTCTGTGTCAGAGATGCCCGTCATTTGGGCCGGGGGTTGGGGTAATTCTTTGCGGGGGGAGCCAAGGACAGTGCCTCTACATTTGTGCGGGCTTTGGAGGTTTTGGGGAGGCGTTGTTTGGGTTTAAAAGGCGCGGGCCAGTTGGAGCATAGGCAACATCAGGACCAGGAGCATGACGGCGACCACGCCGCCCACCAGGAGGACGGCCAGGGGTTCCAGGAGGCGCTGAAAGTCGTCCAGGGACTCTTCTACCCTGCTCCGGTAGTACTCCGCTGCCCGGGTCAGGGCAGCGGGAAGCTGGCCGGTGGCCTCGCCCTGGGCGATGAAGGACCTGAGGATTCCGGGACTGCCCTCCAGGGCAGTGTAGAGGCTATTGCCCCCGCGGATTTGGGTCAGGGCCCGGGGGGCTGGTCCCCGGCTGGAGACGGCGCCGGCCATAGCCAGGGCCAGCTCCAGGGTGTGGCCGACGCCGACAATCATAGAGCAGACCCGGCTGAACCAGTAGCAGGATATGGCCCCCACCAGGGGCAGCTTGGCCAGGGTGGGCCATTTCAGCCTCCTGGTCAGGATCGCGGCTATTGCCAAGAGAATTGCTCCTGTGCCCAAGCCAATCCCCAACCTAGCTGGGGTGAGATAGCCGGCAATTGCAAAGACCCTTTGCGTTGCCGGGGGGATCTCTGTCCCCAGGGTGGCATAGAGGCTGCCGAAGGTGGGGACCACATTCCAGAGGGCGAAGAGGCCGCTGGCCAAGGCCACCGAGATCAGGAGGAAGGGATAGAACAGTATCCGCAGCAAGCGGCTCTTGATCAGATGGCGCTCGCTATAGTAATCGGCCAGGGTGTCCAGGGCCGGGAGCAGGCTGTCCCCGGTCTCGCCGGTTTCCACCATCTTTATATAGAAGGCCGGGAACAGGCGGGGATGATCTTGGAACAGTGAATGCAGGCTATTGCCTCGGATTAGCCCCTGACCTATCGCCCTGGCGGCAGATCTATACCCCTTGTGGGGGAAGACCTCTTGCAGATGCTGAAGGGCAGTGACCAGGGGCAGCCCGCCTCGGAGCATGGCTGCCAGCTGACGGGTAAAGAGGGCGAGGATTTTCATGGTTCTTCCTCCAGGGATAGGGAGAGTTGCCGGAATTGGGCTTCATCGGTCAGGCCCTGTTCCAGCTTGGCCCTGCAGTCATCCAGCAGGGTCCTGGGCGGCGGTGACAAGGGTTCGCCTGCCAGGATGGCATTGCGCTGGTCCGGGGTCATGACCAGTATTTCAAAGATTCCGATCCGGCCATAGTAACCGCTGTTCAGACAGCGCTGGCAGCCCCCTTGGCAGGAGCAGGGTCTGCGCACCAGGCGCTGGGCCAGGACCCCGTTGAGGGCCGCAGCCACCTGGTAGGGGGCGCAGCCCATGTCCATGAGCCGCGCCACAGCCGCTCGGGAGTCCAGGGTGTGCAAGGTGGCCAGGACCAGGTGCCCTGTCAGGGCCGCCCTGAGGCTGATGGCCGCAGTCTCGGGATCCCGGATCTCCCCCACCAGCATCACATCCGGGTCCTGGCGCAGGGCTCCCCGGAGGCCCGCAGCAAAGTCCAAGCCTCCCCGGTAATTGACCTGGGTCTGGACGATATCCGGCATGCGGTACTCCACCGGGTCCTCCAGGGTCATGATATTCAGGTGGACGATGTCCAGCAGGTTGAGGGCGGTGTACAGGGTGGTGGTCTTGCCGCAGCCGGTGGGGCCGGTGACCAGCACCAACCCCTGGCCCTTGTGAAGGAGGCGGGCGAACTGGCTGGCTGTGTCCTCGCTCATCCCCAGGGCGGTGAGCTCCTGCGCTACCGGCTGGCCCGGCAGCAGGCGCAGGACCAACTTCTCGCCCAGGATTGTCGGCTGACTGGCCACCCGGATATCCCAGACCTGGTCCGCTACTGCCAGGCGGAGGCTGCCGTCCTGGGGCAGCAGGCGCTGGGCAATGTCCATGCCTGCCCGCACCTTGATGCGGCTGCACAGCTGCCTCCCCTCCTCTCCCGCCAGCTGCCGCAGGGGCAAGAGGGCCCCGTCCACCCGCAGCCTAATCCGCACGCCATCCTGGCCAGGTTCCAGGTGCACGTCGGTGGCCCGGGCGGCAACGGCTTCGGCCAACAGTTGATCAGGCATCTACTTTACCCCCCCCTCTCGATGCGGATCCTCCCCGAAAAAGAGGCGATGATCACTTTAAAAGTCCGCCCCGACTGAGGGTCATGGATGGTGATGGTACCGAACTGGTTTACTTCTCCAGTATTTGAGAATTCAATTGTCTCATTAAAGGGACCGTACCACTCCATCTCCGGGGGGAGATAAATACGGCGCATTGGGCTGAAAATATTAGCTTCTTTAATTACATAGGATTTACTTGCCCATTCAAAGTAGACATAATATGACCGGTTTTCCGCCACAGCCTGCTGGCGGAGGCTGAACAGGTCCTGGGCCAGCTGCTGACCTGCCCGCTCCAAGGCAAGTGCATCATGGGTTCCCGCCGCCAAGGGCGCCAGGGAAATAGACAAGACGGCCATTATTGCCAGGGCCGCCAGGAGATTGGCAAGATTATAATGCATAAGAATCCCCCCTTCTCGGGGGAATTAATTCTCCGGGAAAATTATTAATTCCTGCAATAATTAATTATTTATTCGACAAAAAAATAAAGCCCCTGTCAGCAAAGGCTTTATTCCGTCATATTGGTAACCCCACCGCCGCCGCCATGGCGAGAACCATGTCGAATCCTGTCCAAATTTGGAAGGATTCCGCCGCCTGAAAGACCAACATCCCCAGGCCATTGTGGTAATTTTGCCTGGTAATGTCATGGTAATTGATGTCATAGACAACTGAGCTTCCGACGGCGTGCTTTTGCCAGCCGCTGCCCGGAGGGGTGCAGTTAAAGAGCAGGTCAGATTTGCCAGAGGGGGCCTCCCAGGGCAGGACTTGGGCATTTACCCTCAGCCGCTCAGCCAGCCTCCTCCCCTGCTCCTGCCGGCGGCAGATGATCTTTAGCTTGCAGTCTCGGTTCAGGGTTTGGGCCAGGACCGCCGCCGCGGCGCCGCCGGCCCCCAGGATGGCGATTTCTCCCTGGACTTTTATCTGTAAGCGCTGCAGATCCCTGGCCAGGCCGGTGACATCGGTATTATAGCCCACCAAATACCCCCCGCGATTGACAATGGTATTGACGGCCCCGATTCGCCCGGCCAGGGGGTCGATTTCATCCAGGAGGTCCATGGCAGCTTCCTTGTAGGGGACGGTCACATTGGCCCCCAGCCAGGGGACGCGGCGAAGCTTGTCCACAGCCTCAGGAAAATTTGCGGGCTCGGTGTCCAGCAATCGGTATTCCCAGTCCAGCCCCGCTGCTGCCAGAGCGGCATGGTGAAGCCTGGGCGAGAGGGAATAGGCGATGTTCCGGCCCAAGAGCCCAAGTTTTTTTCTCATTCACTCTCATCTCCCGGCCAGGTGTAATACAGCTTGATCAGGACCCGGTCCCCGTCCTTGACCAGGCCGATGTCCTGCAGCTTTCTGCCTCCCTGGGGCGCCTCGGCTACAGCCTGCCGGAGCAGGGCCAGGGGCAGATGTCCCGAAGAAATGTCGATCTCCTGACAATACACCATTTTCTGGCTGGTCTTTTCCATGCTTGGCCCCCCTTCGCTATATCTAAATACTATGCTCAGGGGGGCGCGGATTATTCCTCGTCGGGGCTGTCGGTGACGCCCCAGGCCTTTAGTCTGCGGAGAACCAGGCGCTCCAGCATGCGCATGATCTTGGTCCCGAAAAATTCCCTGTCGCTGACGGGCACCACCAGGATGGTGTAAGCCCCCAGGCGGTTGCCCCCCAGGACATCGGTGAAAACCTGGTCCCCGACAATGGCTGCCTCTTTGGGCTCCACACCCATTGCTTCACAAGCAGTGCGAAAGGCGCCCCGGCGGGGCTTGATGGCCTTGGATATTGCGGGAACGCCGAAGGCCCGGGCAAACTTCTGGACCCGATCTCTGGAGTTATTGGAGACGATGTAAACAGAAAACCCCTTGGCCTGGGCGCCCTTGAGCCAGGCGATTAAGCGCTGGTTGGGCAAGGGATCGTCCCAGGCGACAAGGGTGTTATCCAAATCGGTTATTATAGCCCTGATGCCCCGACGCTGCAGGTCGTCTAAATCTATGTGGTATATGCTCTTTACGTATAAATCCGGTGTCAGTTTTTTTAACACCGCGCCACCTCCTCTGTTGCCACCCAATATAGTTCGTGAAAGGCGGTGGTTTTTCCTGCTAATGGGGACGGCGGAGATAAGTGTTTAAGATGCGCAGGGCCCTCTTCTCAATCCTGGAAACATAGGAACGGGAGATGCCCAGCTTGGCGGCGATTTCCCGCTGGGCCCAGCTGCGCCCGTCGGCCAGAGCAAAGCGCCTTTCCAGGACATAGCGCTCCCGCTTGGGCAGGCGCTTCATGGTCTCCAGCAGTTTGGCCACTTCTATCTTCTCATTGACTTTTTCAAAGAGGTCGGACTGGCTGCCCAGGATATCCATCAGGGAGAGCTCGTTGCCCTCCTGATCGATGCCCAGGGGCTCTTCCAGGGAAATGTCGTCGCGGTTCTTCTTCATGGCCCGCAGCTGCATCAAAATTTCGTTCTCGATGCAGCGGGCGGCATAGGTGGCTAGCTTTACGCCCTTTTCCATGTCGAAGGTATTGATGGCCTTGATCAGGCCTACGGTGCCGATGGAGATCAGGTCGTCGTTTTCCAGGCGGGTGTTGTCATACTTCTTGACAATGTGGGCCACCAATCTCAGGTTGTGCTCGATCAGGGTCTTGCGGGCATCCTCATCTCCTTGGGCTAACCTTTCCAGACACTCCCTTTCCCGCACCGGATCCAAGGGCTGGGGAAAGGAGTTGTTCTTGATGTGGGAGACCAGCAAGGCCAGATCCTTGAAGGCCGCGGCAATGGCAAGCAAGATGGCAGGCAGCACCCATATATCCCCCCCAATAAGACTTATTTACTAATATATGTGTCTGGGGGGAGGAAGGTGACAAATCCAGAAGAATGATTATTGCTACTTCAGTTTGGCCAGTTCTTCGGCGATTTCCGCCACAATCTGTTCCCGGCGCACCCGGCTGGTTCCTGGGGGGACTTCCGCCATGTACACCACCACATAGCGGGGATTGCGCCAGGGAAAGAAGCCGGCGTTCCAGCGGACCTGATGGCCCAGAGGACGCAAGTTGGCATCGGAGGTACCGGTCTTGGCCGCGAGATTGTTGGCGGCATAGGGATAGGCGCCCTTGTCGAAATTGCCGGCGGAACCCTCCCGAACCGAAATGTGCATCATCCTGGCCAAGAGTTGGGCAGTGGTGGCACGCATTATCTGCTCCCGCTTTACCGGCGGCGGGACCAGTTCTTTGGCCAGGTCCTGATCCACCCCCAGGACCAAGCGGGGCTCCACATAGTATCCCCCGTTGGCAATGGCGCTGAGCATGGCAGCCACCTGCAGGGGGGTGACTTCCAGCTTATTGCCGCCCATGGCAAAGTGGTTGGCCAGACCTGCCGCTGTGGCCAGGTCCAAGGGCTCTGGCAAATTGCCGGCCCCCACCTCCGAGGAGGAAAGCCCGATTTCCGGCTTTTTGCCCAGGCCCAGGGCCACCGCCATCTCCAGGAGGGCCTCGCCCCCCACCTCCCGGGCCAGCTGGGCAAAGTAGATATTACAGGAGTTGGCCAGGGCCTGGGTCATGTCCTGGAGGCCGTGGGGGCCGAAGGCGCAGGAAAAATCATTGCTGCCCAAGGGCAGGGAGCCGGTACAATTATACCGGGCATAGTAGAGTTGCCGGTTTTGTTCCAGGGCGGCAGCGGCGGTGATGAGCTTGACCACCGAAGCCAGGGGCAGCATGGCCACAGTCTCGGCCTTGCGGGTGGCCCGGTTATAGTGGTTCTTTTCCCCGTCGATGACGGGGCGGCTGACCATGGCCAGCACATCGCCGGTCCGGGGATCCATGACCACAATTGCTCCGTATGGGGGGACCAGGTTCCGCCTGATGTACTCATCAAAGATGCTCTCCACCACCTGCTGCACCCGGGCGTCCAGGCTGAGGACTACATTGGGGAGGTCTTCCGGGGCAATGGTGCTGCGGTAACCCAGGCCGTCGATGAGGCAATCATTGGCATCCACCACGGCGGCCACCCCGGGCCGGGGCGAGCGCAGGTGTTCATCAAAGGCCTTCTCTATCCCCAGCTGCCCCACCACCAGGCCGGGGCTGTCTTCGGCGCTGGAATGGATGGTGGTAAAGCCCAGGACATGGCAGGCAAAATCCTTGCCATGGGTATAGCGGCAGAATTTTCCCTCGGCATCCCAATCCCCGGTCACGGGAACGATCCAGTGGGGCAATTCCAGGGTCTCTGGCAGGGCTTTGTTCAGGGGGATGGGGCGGCGGAAGCTGGAGCGCTGGACAATCTCCTCCTGGGAAAGGGAAGTATAAGCGCTGATAGTTTCCAGCCACTCCTGGTACTCCTCCTCGCTGCTGCCCACCGAGGCGAAGACGGCCAGGCCCGTCTGGAGCTTGCCCTCGGTCAGGGGGCGGAGGTTGCGGTCCAGGATTGCTCCCCCGCCCTTCGTTGCCATGGCCGAAGCGGTAATAGACGGTGCGGGTGTGGTAATTGGCGGCCAGGGAGGCCAGTTCCCGGCCCCGGACCAGCTGGAGCCAGCCCAGGCGCAGGGTCAGGACCGAGGTAATGCCGAAGACGGCCAGCATCAGGCCCGCCACCCGCTGGCGGAATTCATTCTCATGCATAAAAACACCCCCAGGCGGAAGCATTGGGGACGGTTCTTTTGCTTCCAAGTCATATTCTGACCCTGGGGATTTGCTTTATTCGGAAGCAGGGGAAGCATTGGGGACGGTTCTTTTGCTTCCAAGATTAAGCCTTAAACACCAGGTTTGGTGAGACTCCCAATATCCTTGCTGCCTGCCTTTGGGAGATTCCCTTTACTTTCTTAACCTTCCGCAACAGTTCATCCCTGTCGGGCTTTGGCAACCCCTTAACCTGGGGGATACTTATTCCTCCCAACACCATAATAATCCGCCGCCGCGCCTCCTCATCGGTATAACGCAACCTCTTCTTTTGTTCCAAATCCAAGCACCGATCATCATTAGCAGCCTGATTGAATTCCTTAAACCGCATTCGAGCAAGCTCCATGTTGTCGGCAAACAAGTACAGGATAAATTCACAATCCAACAGTCCTTTTGGCATGCTGCCCTGGCCATAATACCCTGAACAGCTACTCCACTTCCACTCTTCTGGCATCTGCACAAGGCCTGCCTTAACCGGGTTTTGATGTATGTACCTGATGACAGTCCTCAGGTATTCGAGAGAATCTACCCCCTCACTATTAAACCTATCCTGAAATAGATGCCCTGTTGTCAGATACTTTCTATTGTAATACCATACAAAACTAACCCCGATTCGCTTCATGGTTTCGGAAATTTCCTCTTTACCTTCCTTGAGAAGTAAGTGCACGTGGTTTCCCATCAGGCACCAGCCATAAACCTCTATTGCAGATGTTTTTTTGTACCTCTTTACAGTCTCCATGAATCTTAGCCGGTCTGCATCATCATGGAATATCTCCTGCCTGTTCGCTCCCCGTAACATGATATGGTAAATTCCGTGCTCACTTTTTTCCCTGGCGCATCGAGGCATAAACTCACCCCGCTCCATTTTTCAGATAGCCCACCTTAGTTGAGAACTACAGGCAGTATACCATTGCCCAGCAGTAGACCTTGTCGAAATCTGTCGAAAAATAAAACCAACCCCTGAGAGGTTGGTTGAAAAGGAAGCAAAAGAACCGTCCCTATGCTTCCCAGTGCTCCCGGATGCGGGAGACCAGGATGTCTATGGCCACGGTGTTGTGGGCGCCTTCGGGGATGATGATGTCGGCATAGCGCTTGGTGGGTTCCACGAATTGCAAGTGCATGGGCCGGACCACCGAGAGGTATTGGTCCACCACCGACTCCAGGGTCCTGCCCCGCTCCCGGATGTCCCGGACGATTCTGCGGATGATGCGCACGTCGGCGTCGGTGTCCACATAGACCTTGATGTCCAGGAGGTCGCGGATGCGCTCATCCTCCAGGATGAGGATTCCCTCCAGGATGACCACCGGCCGGCTGGGCACCCTCTTGGTCTCGGGCAGGCGGGTGTGCTCCACAAAGGAATACTGGGGTGATTCAATTGCCCTGCCCGCCACCAGCTCCTGGAGGTGCTGAATCAGGAGGGGGGTATCGAAGGCAAAGGGATGGTCGTAATTGGTCTTGAGTCTCTCCTCAAAGCTCAAGTGGCTCTGATCCTTATAATAGCTGTCGTGCTCCAGCACCGCCACCGTCTCCGGGGGAAGAGAATCCAGGATGGCCCGGGTCACCGAGGTCTTACCGGAACCGGTGCCGCCGGCGATGCCGATGAGCAAAGGTCTGATGCTCATTGGTCAACCCTCCTCAGCACGGTGTATTCCGGCAGGCTCCCGCCCTGCCAGGGAAGCTTGAGTTTTTGCTGGGCATGGGGGGCCCGCTCCAGGGGATTGCCATCATGATCAAACAGCTCCTCAACCTTCAGGCTCCGGGGCAACTGACCGGGGATTACTATTTCCAGGGTCTCGCCCCGTCCGAAATTGCCCCGCTGTTCCAGGTGCAGCCAGCCATCCTCCCAGCCTGTGACCACCGCCACGAAGGATGCCGGTCGGTGGTAGCGGGAGCTCTCTGTATATTGGCCGCGCTCTCCGGCACTGCCAAAGTAAAAGCCGGTGCTCCAGGGGCGGTGGCTGGCCCGGGCCAGCTCCTGAATCCAGGCCTCCTGAAGGCGGTATTCTTCCCTCTCTTCCCACCAGGCATCCAAGTTGACCCGGTAGGCATTGAGGACGGTGGCCAGATAGTGGACGCTCTTCATCCGGCCCTCAATCTTAAAGCTGCTGATGCCCGCCTGGGCCATTTCCTCCAAATGGGGCAGCATGGCCAGGTCCCGGGAATTGAAGAAGTAGGTGCCCCGCTCATCTTCCTCCAGGGGCATGTACTCCCCGGGACGGCGCTCCTCCACCAGGTGGTACTGCCAGCGGCAGGGCTGGGCGCAATCTCCCCGGTTGGCGCTGCGCCCCGCGAGGTAGCTGCTGATGAGGCAGCGGCCCGACCAGGCCATGCACATGGCGCCGTGGACAAAGGCCTCCAGGCCGATGCTGCAATTGGCGTGAATCTCGGCAATCTCAGCCAGAGAGAGCTCCCGGGCCAGGACCACCCGGCTGGCGCCCAGGTCCTGCCAGAATCTGGCGGTGTAGGCATTGGTGGTGTTGGCCTGGGTGCTGATATGCACCTCCAGCTTGGGCGCCACCTTGCGGGTTAGGGCAAAGACGCCGGGGTCGGAGACGATGACGGCGTCGACGCCCAGGGCGTCCAGCCAGTGAATGTAGTCGGCCAGCTGGTCAAAGTCCTGGTTGCGGGCAAAAATATTGACGGCGACATAGACCCGGACGCCGGCAGAGTGGGCGAGGTATACCCCCTCCACCAGTTCCGCCTCCCCGAAGTTGCCGGCCCCAGCCCGAAGGCTGAAGGCCTGGCCCCCCAAGTAGACGGCGTCGGCGCCGTAGACTATGGCCGTCCTCAGTTTTTCCAAATCGCCGGCGGGAGCCAGCAGTTCAGGTTTTGTCTTCATATCTGTCCCTCCGGGTTATTTGCGGTTGGCCTGGGCCTTCTTGATATTGGCTTGGTGCTCTTCAAAGTTCCGGCCAAAGTAGTGCTCGCTGCTGCCGTCATCCTTGGCGACAAAGTACAGGTAATCGGTGCGTTCCGGCCAGAGCACTGCCTTGAGGGAGGCCTGACCGGGAGCGGCAATGGGCCCTGGGGGCAATCCCCGATTGATATAGGTGTTGTAGGGCGAAGGAATGGCCATCTGCTCCTTGCTGAGATTGCGGATGCTGAAATCCTGAAGGACGTAGTTGACGGTGGCGCAGGATTGCAGCGCCATGGGCTTCTCCAAGCGGTTGAGGAAGACGCCGGCGATGATGGGGCGCTCGTGGTCGACAATGGCTTCCTTCTCGACGATGGAGGCCAGGGTCACCACCTCATGGACGCTCATCCCCATGGCTTTGGCCTGGTCCCGCATCTCCTGGGTAAAGACCTTTTCAAATTGCCTGAGCATCATGTCGATGATCAGCTCTTCCCGGTTTTCTTCGGAGGCGAAAATCTCATAGGTTTCGGGAAAGAGGTAGCCCTCCAGGGGAACTTCGCTGCCCTCGGGCAATTCCTGGATAAACCAATAGTCCTGCCAGAGGCTGAGGTCCGAGGCCAGCTCTAAAAAGCGCCCCTCATCGACGATGCCCTTTTCCGCCAGGCGGGCCGCGATGTCCGTGAGAAATAAGCCCTCGGGAATGGTAAAGCGCAGGGTCTCCCGGTACACCTCCCCGGCCACCAGTTTGTCCACTATTTCGCTGAGGCTCTGGGAAGGACTGAGGAAATAGTCCCCGGCCTGAATCTTGCCATCCAGCTCGTAATGGCGAAGCCAGAGCCGGAAGACGGTGCTGTTATGGATTAGCCCGGCATCTTCCAAAATCTTGCCCACCCTGGCGCTGGTTGCGCCCTTGGGAATGGTGACCAGGATTTGCTCTTCCTGGGCACTGACGGGCTCCAGCATGGATTGCAACCAAGTCCAGCCGTACCAAGCTGCCCCCGCTGCACCCACAGCCAGAATCAGGAAGATGATTAAAAAGATTTTCCCAAAGGACAGGCGCTTCTTCTTGGCAGTAACCGGTTGATTATTGGCTTGCATAAATTGACCCCCTGTCAGGAGTGAAGCTTTTGCCAAGCCTCCTCCACGGCTTCTAGTTCCTCATCGTCGACAATGTAGATGTATACTTCTTCATCTTCATCGCCGTCCTGGCCCTCAATGCGAAAGGGGACCAGGAGGTCCAAATCGTCCTCGGGCTGAAGCAGGGCATAGAGACGCCCCTGCACCAGCAGACGCTTGTACTCGATAAAATTAAGAATTTGCTCATCTTCTTCATTATACAGTTGGACAAGCCGCTTGTCATCAGTCATTTTTTTCACCTCTTGGCTAAAAAATTTTGCAAGATAAGGACAGCGGCCATTTTATCCACGACCTTGCGGCGCTTGCCCCGGCTGAGATCGGCATCCAGCATGACCCGGGTGGCGGCGGCGGTGGTCAGGCGCTCGTCCTCCATCTCCACCGGCAGGCCGGTCTCTTCAGCCACCCGGCGGGCGAATTCTTGGCTCCAATCAGCCCTGGGGCCAAGGGTGTTGTCCATATTCTTGGGCAAGCCCACCACAATCTGTCCCACATCATATTCCTGGCAGATTTCCTTAATCTTGGAAAAGAGTTCAGGAGAATTTTCCAGCACCGTCAGCCCCTGGGCGGTAATCCCCAGGGGATCGGAGAGGGCGACGCCAATGCGCTTGTCCCCGGCATCCAGGGCCATAATTCTCTTCATGAAAAATCCTCCCTCATATGAACTTGAGACACATGTGCCGGCAAGAGCGGCTGCAGTAGCCGCAAAGGATGCAGCGCTCCCGGTGCAACCTGACCTTGCCCCCCTGGAGAAAGAGGGCGCCCTGGGAGCAGGTCTCAACACAGTCGCCGCAGCCCTGGCACCAGTCGGCGATGTGGAGCCGACGGAGCCGCCTTCCCACCTGCAGGGCCAGCTCCGGCGAGGGCTCTCGCCCTTCCAGGATGGCCAGGTTGTAATCTACCTCAGCCGTCGTGGACATGCCGATGACCATGCTGTCCAGCCAGAGCTGGGTCAGGGCGTGCTGGATGGCTTCCCGGGCCTGGCGGTACAGGGTGCCTCCCCCCAGGACCTTCATGGCGTAAATCCCCTTGCCCCGTTCATGGGCATAGGAGATGGCCCGGGCCATGTCCTGAGCGGTACCGTCGTGGATTCCCACTCCCCACTGGTTGTACAGGGGATGGATTATGTCTATTTCCGGGATTTCCGCCGCCGCCCGCACACAGGCCACCGAATGGGTGGAAATGCCCACCGCCCGAATTATCCCCTGCTCCCGGGCCCGGACAAAGTACTCCAGGGCGGGACGGTGGCCGGGCAGGGTCAGGGCCTCCTGCTCGTGGAGCAGCATTGCCGCCAGGACGTCCAAATCCAGCTCCCGGCGCGCCTCCTCCAGAGCTTTCCGGGCAGCCTGGGCGGTGTAGGCATAGGTTTTGCTGACAACCTGGGGCGCCTGGGGCAGTCGGCGAATGGCAGCCCGCAGCACCGGGTAATTCTCATAGATCTGGGCGGTATCCCAGAAGGTTATTCCTTTGCTCCAGGCATAAGACAAGAGTTCAGCCCCCTGCTCAACCTCGAGGGAAGATTGAAGGGGGCTGAGGGACAAAGTGCCGAAGCCCAGCCGACTGACCGTCAGCGGGCCCAGCTTTGTCTGCGGGGTCATCTACTTGACCCCGTCCAGGTAGGCGGACACCAGCTCTTCCAAGATGTCGTCCCGCTCCAGCTTGCGGATCAGGTTGCGGGCGTTGTTATGGCTGGTGATATATGCAGGATCGGCGGAAATCAAGTACCCCACTATTTGGTGGATAGAGTTGTATCCCTTTTCTTCCAGGGCGTTAAAGACTTCCAGCAAAATTCTCCTGGTCTCGTTGGCCTCTTCGCTGCTCTTCTTGAAACTTACGGTGTCCTGGGTATGCTTATCCATCTATGCCACCCCCATATACAAGCTTACAGGATATATTCGCCATTTTTTTTGCTAAATCCTGCTATTATTTTATTCCCCCCAAAGGGGATTGTATTCATCAGGCCAGCTGTTGGCTGACCAAGGATGGCACTTGGGCAAAGGCGGCCTCCAATTGGCTTGCGTCCTTGCCCCCGGCCTGGGCCATGTCGGGCCGGCCGCCACCGCCGCCGCCCACTATTTTGGCCACCACGCCGATGATCTTGCCGGCGTGGATTCCCCGGCCCACCAGATCCTTGCTTGCAGCGGCCACCAGGTTGACCTTGCCGTCCTGGACGGCGCCCAGGACAGCTACACCGCTGCCCAATTTGGCCAGGACCTGTTCGGCCTGCAAGCGTAAGCTAGCCATATCGGGGGCATCCACCCGGCGGGTCAGGACCTTGACGCCATCAACCTCCTGGGCTGCGTCGGCCAGGCTGCCGGTCTCCATGGCCATGAGCTTGGCCTGGAGTTTCTCGACCTGGCGCCTTTGCTCCCGGAGCTCTTCTTGCAACTCCTGGATGCGGCTTACCAGCAGCTCGGGCCGGGTCTTGGCGGCTGCAGCGGCGCCGTCCAGGGTGGCAGCCATGGTCAGGAAGTGACGGAGCATGCCGGAGCCGGTGACGGCCTCGATGCGCCTTACTCCCGCGCCGATGCCCGCCTCCGAGAGGATCTTAAAGCCACGGATTCTGGCAGTGCTGGGGACATGGGTGCCTCCGCACAGTTCGCGGCTGACATCCCCCACCGAGACCATGCGCACCTTGTCGCCGTACTTTTCGCCAAAGAGAGCCATGGCCCCTTGCTTCCGGGCCTCCTCCATGCTGACCTCCTGGGCGCTTACCGGCAGGTCGGCGCCGATGAGGGCGTTGACCTCCCGCTCCACCCGGGCCAACTCCTCGGGGGTAAGGGCCCCGGGATGAGTAAAGTCAAAGCGCAGGCGCTCCGCCTCCACCAGGGAGCCGGCCTGGCGGACGTGCTCACCCAGCACCTGACGCAGGACCTTGTGCAGCAAGTGGGTGGCGGTGTGGTTTGCCTGGATGTCCCGGCGCCGGACCGAGACCTCAGCGGTTACATTGTCCCCGACCTGGACATGACCCTGAACCACCGTGCAGTGGTGCAAGAAAACGTCCTCAATCCTGGTCACCGTCTCCACTTCCCCTCTTCCGGCTGCGCTGTGGATGGCGCCGCCATCGCCCACCTGGCCGCCGCCCTCGGCATAGAAGGGGGTCTTATCCAGAACCAGCAACACCGACTGACCGGTCTCTGCCCGCTCCACCTTTTCGCCCTGGGCCAGGATGGCCAGAATTTTGGCGCTGGCAGACAGAGAGCCATAGCCCAGGAACTCGGTGGCGGGGAGGTCCGCCACCAGGGCAGCTGTATCCCCCACATGCATGGCGTCCACCTGCTCCCGGGCGGCACGGGCCTGGCTGCGCTGAACCTCCAGGGCCTTGCGGAACCCGTCTTCATCCACCTGGATCTTGCGCTCACCAGCAATTTCCACCGTCAACTCCAGGGGGAAGCCGAAGGTATCGTAGAGGCGGAAGGCCGCTTCGCCGGTCAGCACCCCGCCCTCTCCTACTCTGTCCAACTCGGACTTGAGCAATTCCATCCCTCCCTGGAGGGTGGTGAGGAAGCGCTCTTCTTCGGCCTTGATGGTGGTTACCAGGTGCTGGCCGTTGGCCAAGAGCTCGGGATAATGATCGCCAAAGATATCCTGGAGGGGCTTGACGGCGGTGTGGAGGAAACTGCCCTCGATGCCGCAGAGCATGCCGTAGCGCACCGCCCGGCGCAACAGGCGGCGAAGCACATAGCCCCGGCCCTCATTGCTGGGCAGGATTCCGTCGGCCAGCATGAAGGCCACGGCCCGGAAGTGATCCCCCATGATGCGCAAGGAGCGGGTATAAGCAGTATCCTTATATTCGACCCCGGCCAGGGCGGCAAAGTGCTGAATCAACGGGTAGATGAGATCGCAGTCATAATTGGTGGAAACCCCCTGCATGACAGCGGCAACCCGCTCCAGACCCATGCCGGTATCGATATTTGGCGAGGGCAGGGGATTGTAATTGCCCTCTTCATCCTTGTCAAATTGGGTGAAGACCAGGTTCCAGATTTCCAGGTAGCGGTCGCAATCGCAACCGGGCTTGCAGTCGGGATTGCCGCAGCCCAATTCCGGTCCCATGTCATAGTAAATTTCCGAACAGGGACCGCAGGGCCCCACCCCGATTTCCCAGAAGTTGTCCTCCTTGCCCAGGCGGACGATGCGCTCCGGGGGCAGACCGATATCCCTATGCCAGATATCCCAGGCCTCCTGGTCCTCTTCATAGACGGAAACCCAGAGCTTTGCCGGGTCCAGTTTCAGCTCCTGGAGCAGGAATTCCCAGCCCCAGGCGATGGCCTCCTTCTTAAAATAATCGCCGAAGGAGAAGTTGCCCAGCATCTCAAAAAAGGTATGATGGCGGGCGGTCTCCCCCACCCTCTCTATATCGCCGGTGCGCACGCATTTCTGGCAACTGACCATGCGCCGGTTGGGCGGGGTCTTGGCCCCGGTAAAGTACGGCTTTAAGGGCGCCATCCCTGCGCCGATCAGCAACAGGCTGGGGTCATTCTCGGGAATGAGACTAAAACTATGAACAGCGGTGTGCCCTTTGCCTTCAAAGAACTTGATGAATTTTGCGCGGATTTCGCTTCCCTTCATTTTTTCACCTTCCCCAATAAAAATATAAGCCCATCCCCTTACAAGGACGGGCTTGGCCGCGGTACCACCTTGTTTACCGGTGCACAACCGGTCAACTCCAGCGGATCGGTAACGGGATCAACCGTGAGACTCATCGCCTCCACCTCCAGGGCGGCTGCCTATCCGACGCCGGAACCTTGCACCAACCGGTCCCTCTCTATGAGACGTCCGGGATAAGCTGACCCCTTCACAGGTATTTTGCCATTGGCATACAAATTATATCCATCTCCGCCGGTGCTGTCAACTTTTGCCCACACAACTACCGACCATCCACCGGCGGCACCACCAGGTTGCGGATCAGAATCCGGGCCACAGCCACCACCGGCACCGCCACCATCATACCGATAATCCCGAAGAACTGCCCCCCCACCAAGAGGGTCAGAATTACCACCACGGGATGGAGGCCCAGGCTCTTGCCCAGGACCTGGGGGGCGATGAAATGCCCCTCGGCCTGCTGGATGATGAAGAAGACAATGGCCGTCTTCAGGGCCAGGGCCGGAGATTTCAGCAAGGCCACTACCACCGCCGGCACCGCCCCGATAAAGGGGCCGAAGTAGGGGATTATATTGGTGGCCCCGGCCAAGAGGCCGAGAATCAGGGCAAAGTCCACTCCCAGGAGGAGGAGGCTCAAATAGGTGGTAAGGGCAATAATCAGGGAGATCAGGAGCTGGCCCCGGATGTACTTGCCCAGGCTGTGGTCGATTTCATGGAAGATTTTCCGGGCTCTGGTCCTGCTCTTTCGGGGCAGGACCAGGTAGAGGCTGTCCTTGACCATCTCGAAATCCTTGAGCAGGTAGAAGGTGAGGATGAGGACCAGGGCAAGATTAAAGATTGCTCTGGCCACATCGGTGGTCATTTGGGGAATCCGGGAGAGATAATCAACCATACTCTTCTCTATGTCGGCCAGGCTGTTTTCGATGGCTTGTTGCACCGACTCGGGAAGGCGCAGGCTGTCTGTAGCATTGTAAAAGCTCCGCAAGAATTTTTGGGCCTGCTGGGTGTACCAGGGAATCCTCTCGGCCAGATGGTTGACCTCCCGGCTGACCACCGGGGCAAAGTGGGCCACCATGGCAAAGAGCAGGCCAAAGAAGATCAGGTAGATAATCAGGACGGCAACGGTGCGCTGAAAGCGGCGCTGTTGCAACCAGAGGACCACGGGATTGAGGATGTAGGCTAAGGCCAGAGCGATGATAAAGGGCTTGAGGACGGCCAGGAGTTGCCGGCGGACCAGGAAAAGGATCGTCACCAGGGCCAGGAACCCGGCGATTTGCAGAACCGTCCTCACCGGGGCCTTGCAGATTAGCTCCCGCACCGCTCATCACCTCTGTACAGAATATATCCCCGGCGGGGAAATAATACCCGGGACGGCAAGGAATATTTTAAGGAGGCCATGGGCCTCCTCGGCTGGGCAGGTGCTGCCCCAATAATCAGTAATCCCGTCTCAGTCTGCGACGTCCCCGGGGTCGGTAGACATGGGGTCGGGAATATGTCCTTTCTCCTCCATCGCCGTCTTCGCCGAACATACCAGGAAACAGTGAACTAAACAGGCGATCGCCGTATGCTCTGGCTGCCACCATTCCCAAGAGGCTGCCAACAATCAATCCCGTCCAATATCCGCGCCGCAAGGGTCTACACCTCCTGTCATTGATCCAAAGCTACCAAGGCGCCTTCCACATCCACTTCGTACAGGCGCGGGCGCATCTTACTGTCAAAGCTGAACATCACAAAACAATTCCAGCAGTACCACTGATTGCTGCCCACCTTGCCCGTGTCCCGCGAAGTGCAATTGGGACACACCATACATCTCTACCTCCAAATCTCAAGAACTGCCTTGCCAGGAATCCGAAGTGAAGGCACCCCGGGGCAGACTGCGGGTCCCCTCGGGGACAATTAACTTGTCATCTAGGATGCTGACCCGGCTCGGCCAGGCCACGGTCTCCCGACCCTGAAAAACATCTTGAATGAGGCCATCGGAGAGCTCCAGGGCCACCACCCGACACTGGTCCAGGATCAGGTCCTGGACATTGCCCAGGCGGCTGTCGGCGTCGGTGACCACTGTCAGGCTGCGCATTTGCTCCAGGCTGAATTTTCCCCGACGCAGCTCATTAGCTTCTTCACCTTCGAGAATGATGTTTTCCCGAGGAAGCAGGACCGAGTCGAGGCCCATGCTCAGGACCTTGTCGGCGGGAATCAGCTCCGGCTCGGCCAGGACCTTGACAGGCATGACCAGGGCGCAGAGCAGACCCCGCTCAAGATCCACCAGGATCTCCCGTACCGTGCCCAGTTCCCGGTCCTCCCGGGTAAACACCGGCAGCCCCAATAAGTCGCTGGCCCTGCGCATTGACTTCCCTCCCGTCTCCTTGAAGTATTCCCCCATAAGCAAAAAAAATGTGCTGACGCACATTTTTTCTGACCCAAAGGGACGCATCCTCCAGTCGCAAGCAGTCAGGCTGACGGGCCAATCACTTTGCGACAGATAGGATGCGTCCCTTGGTATCTGCAACAGATAGGATACGTCCCTGGTTTTAGCTTAGCTAAAACCGCTCAGCAGTCACCTTCATTTGGGTGAATAGCAGCAGGTAGTCGCGGCCACCGGCCTTGGCGCAGGTGCCCGACATATTGTAGCCGCCGAAGGGCTGGACTCCTACCAGAGCGCCGGTGATCTTGCGATTGAGGTAGAGGTTGCCCACGTGGAAGTCTCTGCGGGCCCTTTCCAGATGCTGGCGGTTATTGGAGAAGACGCCGCCGGTCAGGCCGTACTGGGTGTTGTTGGCAATGGCCAGAGCATGGTCAAAGTCCTCTGCCTTGATAACGGCCAGGACCGGTCCGAAGATCTCCTCCTGGGCGATGGTGGCATCGGGAGCGACGTCGGCAATGACCGTAGGCTGGACAAAGTATCCGGTATCGGGACCGGGGCTACCGCCCACCAAGAGACGCCCTTCCTTCTTGCCGATTTCGATATACTTGAGGATGGACATATGGGCGTTCTGATCGCAGACCGGTCCAAAATAGTCGCCATCCCGCACCGAGCCGCACTGGATCTTGCCGACTGCCTCGGTCAGTTCTTGAACAAATTCATCGTAAATGTCCTTGAGGACGACGACCCGGGAACAGGCCGAGCACTTCTGGCCCTGGAAGCCGAAGGCGGAGACCACGGTGGCCTGGACCGCCTCCCGGATGTCCACGCCGCTGTCGACGATCAGGGTATCCTTGCCTCCCATTTCGGCATGGACCCGCTTGATCCAAATCTGACCGGGATTGATTTTGGCAGCCCGCTCCACAATGCGCAGGCCGACTTCCCTGGAACCGGTGAAGTTGATAAACCTGGTCTTGGGATGGTCCACCAGGTAGTCGCCGATTTCGCCACCGCCCCCGGGGACGAAGTTGACCACTCCGGCGGGAAGACTGGCCTCCCTAAGCACTTCCATAAACTTGGCTGCGATTACCGGAGTGTTGCTGGCGGGCTTTAAGACCACTGTGTTGCCGGCGACCACTGCGCCCATGGTCATACCCACCATGATGGCCAGGGGGAAGTTCCAGGGCGGGATGATTACCCCGACGCCCAGGGGGATGTAGTGGGCCTCGTTTTCTTCGCCGGGGAAGTGCACCAATTCCATGGGCTGGTCCAGGCGCACCATTTCCCGGGCATAGAATTCCAGGAAATCGATGGCTTCAGCGGTGTCGGCATCGGCCTCCACCCAGTTTTTACCGATTTCCAGAACCATGGTGGCGCTGAACTCGAATTTGCGCCGGCGCAGGATGGCGGCAGCCTTGACCAGGTAGCGGGCCCTTTCCACAGCGGGCACATGCTGCCACCAGACAAAGGCCTCCTGGGCTGCCTGCATAGCCTTCTCTGCCAGGGCCTGATCGGCCTTGGCGCAGTAACCCACCACCTGGTCTGTCCGGGATGGGTTGATGGATTTGATCTTTGCTTCGGTCTTTATGCTCTCTGAGCCGATGTACAGGGGATATTCTGTCCCGAACCCGGCTTCCACCGCTGCGATGGCCTGCTGCATCTTCTCCTTGTTTTCAGGCAGGGAAAAATCGGTAAGCGGCTCGTTGCGATAGGGAGTGAACAAAACGTATCATCCTCCTCGGTTAAGAGTGATATGTATATATTCAATAACTGCCCCGGGGATTCCTTTTCTTCTTCCGAAGGAAAACAGGGACATTTCCCGCCTGTCGCAGTAGGGTTTTGCCAAGAAGCTTGTCCCTGCGACAGAGGGATGTGTCCCCAACACGGGGACATTTCCCGCCTGTCGCAGCAGGGATTGACCAGAAAGCTTGGCCTTGCGACAGAGGGATGTGTCCCCATGACCCGCAGAGAAGGACCCTCTAGGGCAGTCCCTTGGTCTGTTCCAGCCACTGGCGCAGCCGCTTTTCGTAGCCATTGGTTCCAGGGTGATAATAGCGCCGGTCCGCCAGGGAATCGGGCAGGTACTGCTGCCCGATATAATTCCCCGGGAAATCGTGGGGGTACTTATACCCCTTGCCATGGCCCAGTTCCCGTGCTCCAGGGTAATGGCTGTCCCGCAGGTGGTTGGGCACGCCGGCATCTCCGGTGCTGCGGGCGTCGGCAGTAGCCCGCTCCAGGGCGACAAAGGCGGCATTGCTCTTGGGCGCGCAGGCCAGATGGGTGACAGCCTGGGCCAGGGGAATTCTGGCCTCGGGCATCCCCAGGATCTCCACAGCCCGGAAGGCGGCCTCCGCCACCAGCAGGGCCAAGGGATCGGCGTTGCCGATGTCCTCGCTGGCCGCAATGTACAGGCGCCGGGCCACGAACCTGGGGTCCTCGCCGGCGTCCAGCATCCGGGCCAGCCAGAAGAGGGCGGCGTCGGGGTCAGAACCCCGGATTGACTTGATAAAGGCCGAAATCACGTCGTAATGGTTGTCCCCATCCTTGTCATAGCGGACGGCTCGCCGCTGCACCGACTGCTCGGCGGTCTCCCTGTCGATGACGATTTCGCCTTCTGCATTTGCCGGGGTGGTCAGGGCGGCCAATTCCAGGGCATTGAGGGCAATGCGGGCATCGCCGTCGGCAGTGTCGATGATATGGGCCCTGGCCTCGGGCAGGAGCTTGATCCGGAGCTTGCCCAGTCCCCGTTCCTCATCGGTCAGGGCGGTGTCCAGGATGGTGCTGATATTCTCCCGGGTCAGGGGATAGAGCTCGAAAATCCGGGAGCGGGACAGGAGGGCAGAATTGACGCTGAAGTACGGATTGCCGGTGGTGGCGCCGATGAGGAGGATGGTGCCTTCTTCCACCGCCGGGAGCAGGGCGTCCTGCTGGCCCTTGTTGAAGCGGTGGATCTCATCGATGAAGAGGATGGTGGGCTGGTGGTACATCTCCAGGCGTCGCCGCGCCTGCTCCAGGACCTCCCGGACCTGGGCGACACCGGCGGTGACGGCGTTGAGCTTCTGAAAACTGGCCTTGGTCTGGTTGGCGATGACGGCGGCCAGGGTGGTCTTGCCGGTGCCCGGGGGACCATAGAAAATCATAGAGGTGAGGCGATCGGCGTAGATGGCCCGGCGCAGCAAGCTGCCGGCGCCCACGATATGCTCTTGGCCCACGAACTCGTCCAGGGTGCGGGGGCGAAGCCGAGCGGCCAGGGGAGCGCTATCCCCCTGCTGCTGAAAGCCATAGCTGAAAAGATCACTCATTGTCTTCATGCCCGCAGATATCTGTAATCTCTTCGAAGTCCTCGACGATCCTGACTATTGTCGGCGTGTACTGGGGATTCTGCCTCCACGCCGACTCCCCCAGGCGTATGCCCACAAAGCTCAAAGCAAAGAGGACGAAGCCGACCCCGACGCCCCACAAGTCGGGACTGCCGGACAGGGGATAGAAGTAATCGATCAGGTACATCAAGCCTATCCCCAGGAGGAGCGCCAGCAGGGGAAGGAGGTAGACGATGGCCCCGGCCCGTAGGACGGCGCCCTTGTCCATCTTGATCAGCACCCGTTTGCCCACATCGGCGCCGATGCTGTTTTCCACTTCCAATTGCATGGTCTTGGACAGGCCCATGTGGCAGACCCCGCACTTGGCGCAGGCGCTGTTCCGTTCCAGCTCGATTACCGCCTGGTTGTCCTTTAGGGCAATTACCCTACCGATCTGATCCATAGCTTCCTCCTCCTTTGATGAAGCTGTTCATGGTGGTCAGCAGGTCAGTCATTGCCTGTTCCAGTTCCTCAGGTGTCTTGGCGCCGCGCAGGCAGGTGTGGGAATAGCGCTCAAAGATCAGGCTCCCCACCCTGTTGACGGCAGAGCGCACGGCGGCGATTTGGATGAGGATGTCTTTGCAGCACTGCTCAGATTCCAGCATCTTTTGAATCCCCTTGACTTGGCCCTCAATTCGCCGCAACCTGTTGATGATTTTGGTCTTATCGGTTTCCATGGGATACCCTCCCCCGGTAATTTGAGAAAATATTAACATACCCAATCCGGAACTGTCAAATAAAAATGGGATGGCCTCTTCTTTAGCATAACCATCCCAAATTTATTTTAGCTGAAGGATCTTGTTGACCATATGGGAAGCCATGAGCAGTCCTGCGGTGGCGGGAACATAAGAAATGCTGCCGGGCAGTTGACGCCTGGAAGCATGGGTCAGCTGTTCCTGGGGGCGCCGTGGCAATTCCGGCGACCAGACCACCGGCACTCCGGTGCGGATTCCAACCTTGCCCAGCTCTCGGCGGATTACCCGGGCCAGGGGACAGTTGTATGTCTTGGCGATATCGTCCACCCGGAGCAGGCTGGCGTCCAATTTGTTGCCGGCGCCCATGCTGGAGATGACGGGCAAACCCAGGCCGAGGCTGCGCTGGATTATGTCCAATTTGGCGGTAACGGTGTCCACGGCATCCACCACCCAGTCAAAGCCGCCGGAAAGCAATTCCTCGCCGACTTCCGGGGAGTAAAAGCGGACGACGGGCTCTACCACCAGGTTGGGGTTGATCTCCCTGAACCGCCGGGCCAGAACCTGCACCTTGGCCAGGCCTACGGTGGAGGAGAGGGCGTGGAGCTGGCGGTTGATATTGCTGGCGTCGACGCAATCGTGGTCCACCAGGCGCAGGTAGCCTACGCCGGCCCGGGCCAGGGCTTCGGCGGTAAAGGAACCCACGCCGCCCACGCCAAAAATTACCACCCTGGTTCGGGCCAGGGCATCAAGCCCTTCCTGGCCAATCAAAATTTTGGTTCTCGAAAATCTTTCCAAATTAATCCCTTCTCTATGTACACAAAAATACCCCCGCCGTGCCGTCTCCAACCGCATTTTTTGAACCTGCTTCCGCAGGTGGGTGCCTGCCCAACGGGTTCGAATGTCCCCCAAATCCAAGGGCATATTCTAGACCGCCGGAGACCGAGCTCCCTCTTCTAATTTGTTGGCTCAAAAAATACAGTCTACTTCGCACACAGCAGGGATCCTTCCGATTGACTTAAGTGTAGCACAGATTAAACCGCCAATGCAACTGGAAAATCAAATACAGAAAGGTGCTAAGTGACCTCAGTGGATAGTATTTTTTAATAAGACATTTTTGAAAGGATGATAAAAATGGCCAATGCCATGGCAACTTTAGTGGTGCTCGCCATCCTGGTCGAAGTCTGCGTAGACATCGTCAAGTCTGCCATCCCTGTAATCCGCGGGTGGAAAAGTCAGTTGACCTCAATAATAGTGGGAGTGTTGTTGGCCACCGCTACCGCCACCGGCTTGCTGACCAGCCTGGGCGTCCGGCTCTCCGTTCCCTGGATCGATTACTTCCTTACCGGGCTAATCATTTCCCGGGGGTCTAATTTTATCCACGACCTCCTGACCAAACTTCGCCTGGCCTAGGTCCTGATTCCACAAGATTCGACAGAGGATTCTGGTATACTGGAAAGGACTGAAAATAAAGACGAGGAGGGTCGCCTTTGTGTACCGTTACCGTTATCCTTCCCCAGAATTACCCCGAGATTGAAGATTCTCAGTATATCCGTCCTCTGGCCGAGCCGGTGCTGGCCCAGCAGACCGATTGCTTCCTGGCCGATGAAGAATTGGTCTGGCATAATAACGGTCTCTATTTTTTATTCTCCTGCCAACCCCGGCAGCTGGTCCTCAATGCCGTAAGCGACTTCAATCCCCTCATCGGCCTGCAGCCTCAGCCCCTGGACCGGGCCCTGAAGGAAGTGGCCATGGAAGAAGTGGATAGGCTGGTGGTCAAGCACCGCAAATACCGGGTGCGGACCAATACCGGAAATCTTTTGCGCAAGGAATTGCGCCGCAATCTGCACACCGCCTTCCAGTGCAGTCACATTGCAGTTAAGAATTACTTTGGCCCCATTCACCACAAGCTGGTCAACCAGCATTATCGGCAGTTGATCGACCTGGCCGAAGCCGCCCTGATAAAGCCGGCAAAATTGGTCATGGTGGCCTGGCTCCCGGGCAACGACTGCCGGCGCTCCCTGCTCCTCATCGATGAACAGGGCGCCTCATTTAAATGCGTGCTTTCGGATACGAAGCTGCGGATAACCCATGCCGCTCCGGCAGGGAATTTCTCCATCCATCGCTTCCGCAACCAGGATATCAAGATAACCCAACACTGTCTGGAACGCTTTGCCGCCCGGGTCCTGGAGCGGGACCTGAACGCCATCAACCCCCTGCTCACCCAGGGAGAGCTCTTGAAATTTATAAAAAACCGAACCATCAGCCACGCCTGCCAGATGGGGAGGATGGTTTTTGTCAACGTATCCGGCTATATATTCATCGGCGCCGTCAGCAGAGGCAAATTGAGTCTGGTCACCACCTATCGGGAGACTCTGGTGGAGCCCGAAGAATTCCACCAACAGATTCTAAGCCTTTTCCAAACGGCCAATCCCGAAACGGCCCTCGCTCCCGCATAAAAAACCGGCGTTTCCGCCGGTTTTTCTATTTCTTTACCAACAGTTTTAACTCCGCCAGTTGCTCCTCCGCCACGGTGGAAGGCGCGTCGGTCATCAGGTCGGCGCCGCTGTTGGTCTTGGGGAAGGCGATGACATTGCGAATGCTGCTCTCCCCAGCCAGGATGGCCACCAGGCGGTCAAAGCCGAAGGCGATGCCGCGGTGAGGCGGGGCGCCTGCGGCCAGGGCTTCCAGGAGAAAGCCGAACTGCGTCTTGGCAGTTTCGGGATCAATACCTATCGCCCGGAAAAGGGCCTGCTGCACCTCGGGGGTGTGAATCCTGGCGCTGCCACCGGCCACCTCCCAGCCGTTGAGCACCAGGTCATAGGCCTGGGCCCTGACGGCGGCAGGTTCGGTGGCAAGCTTGGCAACATCCTCCGGCACCGGCGCCGTAAAGGGGTGATGGGCCGCCACAAACCGGCCTTCTTCCTCATCGTATTCAAAGAGGGGAAAGTCCACCACCCAGCAGGGCTTAAAACTGTCTTCGGCAAAGAGCTCTTGCGCCTGGCCCAAATGGACCCGCAGGGCGCCCAGGGCAGGCAGGACAACGCCGTAGGTGTCGGCGTCGGCCACAAAGAGGAGGATGTCGCCGGGCCGGGCGGCAAAGGCTGCCACCAGCTCAGCCACCTGCGCTTCCGAGAAGAACTTGGCGATGGGAGAGCGCACTCCCTCCTCTTCCACCGCCAGCCAGGCCAGCCCCTTGGCCCCGAAGGGTTTGACGATTTCCCCCAGCTGGTCCAGCTCCTTGCGGCTGAATGCCGCCGTCACCTTCAGTCCCCGCACCGAACCGCCGTCGGCAACGGCGCCGGCAAAGACCTTGAACTCGCTGGCCGCAACCAAATTCGACACGTCGACGATCTCCATGCCAAAGCGCAGGTCGGGCTTGTCGGAGCCATACTTCTCCATGGCCGTCGCCCAGTCCAGGCGCGGGAAGGGGGTTGGCAGGTCCACACCCTTGATTTCGGCAAAAATCCGCCGGACCAGCTCCTCCATCATGGTCATGAACTCATCCCGGTCCAGGAAGGAAACCTCGATATCCACCTGGGTAAACTCCAGCTGGCGGTCGGCCCTGAGATCCTCGTCCCGGAAGCAGCGGGCCAGTTGGTAGTACCGCTCCAATCCTGCGACCATCAGCAACTGCTTCAGGAGTTGCGGAGATTGGGGCAAGGCGTAAAACTGGCCGGGGCTGATCCGGCTGGGAACGAGAAAGTCCCTGGCGCCTTCAGGGGTGCTCTTGGTGAGGATAGGGGTCTCCACCTCGATGAATTCCCGCTCGGCCAGGAAATTGCGGAAGATTGCCGCCACCTGGCTCCGCAAGAGCAAATTTTTCTGCATCACCGGCCGGCGCAAATCCAGGTAACGATAGCGCAGGCGCAGGTTGTCGTCCACCTTGACATCGTCGGTTATATAGAAGGGCGGTAGGGTGGCGGTGTTGAGGATTTCCATGTGCTCCCCCTTCACCTCCACTTCGCCGGTAGCCATGTTGGGATTGGCATTGCCCGCTTCCCGGGCCTTGACGGTGCCGGTAACGTTTACCACGTATTCAGAGCGAACGGTATCCGCCAGCTCGTACCCGGGGCTGTCGGGATAAAAGACCACCTGGACCAGGCCCCAGCGGTCCCGGAGGTCCAGAAAGATCATGCCTCCCAGGTCCCGGCGCTTGGCCACCCAGCCCGACAGTTTCACTTCGTTGCCAATATGCTCTGCCCGAAGGCTACCGCAATAGGTCCTCTCCATCCTCAGTTCGCTCCTTCCAGTCCTGTTAATATCTCTGCCAGACTTTCCAGGGCCAGCTCCCGCTGCTCGCCCGTCTCCAAGTCCCGGAGCAGGGCCCGGCCATTATCCAGATCGTCGGGACCCATGATCAGGGCCCAGCGGCAGTTATTGCGATCCGCCTGCTTGAACTGGGCCTTGAACCCCTTGCCCAGGAGGTCGTACTGAATGCTGCAGCCCCCTTGACGCAGGCGATGGGCGATGGCGATAGCCTGATCGGCCACAGGTTCCATGGTCACCAGCCAGATGCCCCGGCGATCCTCCTTGGCTTTGAGGGCGGGGGGATCCATCAGTTCGATGCGGTCCACGCCTAAGGCCAGACCCACGGCGGGCACACTGGGACCGCCCAGCAATTCCACCAGGCCGTCGTAGCGGCCGCCGCCGCCCAGGGCGTCCTGACTGCCCAGGGAATCGGTCTTGTATTCAAAGGTGGTACGGTTATAGTAGTCCAGCCCTCTGACCAGGCGGGGGTCCAGGGCGTAGGGAATGTCCAGCCGGTCCAGGCCGGCCTTGACCTGGGCAAAGTGCTCCTGGCAATCCTCACACAGGTAGTCGCTGATCAGGGGAACGCCGCGAATCTCCTCCTGACACCGGGTATTCTTGCAGTCCAGGACCCGCAGGGGATTGCGCTCTAAGCGACTGACACAGAGTTCACACATCTGCCGGCCCTGCAGGTATGAAATCAAGGCCTGGCGATACCGGGCCCGGCACTGGTTGCAGCCGATGCTGTTTAAGACCAGGCGGGTGTCTATCCCCAGTTCCTTATAATACTGCCAGCCCAGGGCGATGACCTCCACATCTGCCCGGGGCCCAGAGGCGCCCAGGAGCTCGACGCCGAACTGCCAGAGTTGGCGGTAGCGACCGGCCTGGGGCTTTTCATAGCGGAACATGGGGCCAAAGTAGAAGTATTTGGCCGGGAGGGCGCCGTTATAGAGTTTGTGCTCCACAAAGGCCCGGACAACGCCGGCAGTTCCCTCGGGGCGCAGGGTCAGGTTGCGTTCACCCCGGTCGGAGAAGGTGTACATCTCTTTCTCGACAATGTCGGTGGCCTCGCCGACGCCCCGCTGAAAGAGTTCGGTGTACTCAAAGATGGGGGTGCGCATTTCGCCATAACCATATTGTCTGGCAAGGTTCACCGCAAGTTCTTCCAGGCGCCGGAATCTTTCAGCCTGTTCCGGCAAGAAATCGCGAGTTCCCCTGGGTGCCTGATACATGAGCATTCCTCCTTGGAAGCAAAGGGGACGGTTCTTTTGCTTCCCTTAATCCAATTCCTCTGGAAGGAAGCAAAAGAACCGTCCCCATGCTTCCTCCTGTCAGGGACGGGTCCTTGCCCGCGGTGCCACCCTGGTTGCCGCTATAAAACGGCCACTCTAGCAGGCCGGTAACGGGGCCAACCGTGGTGGAGACCAAGGGCTCGGGGCTGTCTTTCCGCCGCCTTGTCCAGGGGGCTTTCAGTCGTGGCCCCCCTCCCTGAAGGACAGAATCGGCGTACTCCTTCCCGTCGTCGCCCGCATTATGTTGGCTGTATTTTATCAATCGGGACGGGGCTTGTCAACTGCCCCGGCGCAGCCAGTCCAGTTTGCGCCGAACCAGGGTGGCCCTGCGTTCCAGGTACTGGTTGGGATCCCGGGGATTGTTCAGGGTCTCGATGGAGTTGTGGCTGACCAGCTTGCTGACGGCCCCGGCCCCCACCCCCAGCACCGGCTCGGTTTCGGCAATGCTGGCGATATTGTAATAGCAAAAGGTCCCCGGCAGGGCAAAGCCCACATTCTCCAGATGGGAGGCGATGTTTTTCTGGCGGTACAGGTAGTAGGGCACAAATCCAAGTTCTTCCAGACGGGCATAGGCCGCCTGAGCAATGGCCCTTGCCTCGTCGGCCTCCAAATAGTGCCGGCGGGTCGCCGCCCCCCGCTTCAGGGCCAGGGCATGGATTGTTATGTTCTGGACTCCCCTGTCCACCAGGTCCGTGACTACCTGAGCAAATTCCTCGGGTTCCTGTCCCGGCAGCCCAATAATCAGGTCTGAGTTGATGATGGGGATTCCCGACCGGACTGTCAGGTCCAGCGCCGAATAAAACTGCTCTACGCTGTGCTCTCTGCCGATCTCCCTCAGAGTCTCGGCCCGGGGGTACTGGGAATTTATGCTGATCCGGGTCACGCCCAGGCCCTCCATGACCCGAAGGTGCTCCTGGCTCAGAGTATCTGGCCGCCCCGCCTCCACGGTAAACTCGCATCCCGGCCGGGCCGCCGGGGCCAGCAGTGCTTGGAGCTGGCCGGGCTCCAGGGAGGTGGGGGTGCCGCCCCCCACATAGATGCTGTTGACGGGAATTTGGTAGTGGCGGCAGGCGGCGAGCAATTCCGAGAGCTCTTGGGAGGCCTGAGCAACATAAGTTTCCAGCTGCTTCTGCCAGCGCCCCAGTGGCAGTGAGGCAAAGGAACAGTAGTGGCAGCGGCTGGGGCAGAAGGGCACCGAGATATAGATGGAAATACCCCGTTCCTTCAGGAGAGGATGGCCGTTGGCTACCGCCGCCAGGAGGAGATCGGCCTTGTCGGGACTGAGCAGCCACTTGCTGCACAGTTCGGCCCGGGCCCCCTCCCGGCCCAGAGAGTTGAGGAGCCGGGAGGCCACCTTGCCGGGGCGGACCCCGGTCAAAATTCCCCAGGGACTTAAGGGAGCGCCCTGGATATTGCTCAGGACCTGGAAGAGGGTGTGGAGAAAGGCGCTTTTCTCGGCGGGAACTATGGCCTGCTCGCTGATTCCTTCCCCGAACACGCTTATCTGCAACGCCTGCCGGCGGTCTTCCACCCGCACATCCAAATCCCAATTATCTGCCTTGACCTTTACCTCTGCCTGGGGCAGCAGGCGCAAGAGGTGCACCCCCCGGGCCCACCAGGGCCCCGGCGCGGCAAAGCGAATGATCATAACTCTCCCACCTTCCCAAAAAAGAAAGGCCCACCGGCCTTTTACTCTCGTAGCACGCGACGAATCAGCTGCACATCTTCCACGCCCACATTGAATTGCTCAGCAATCTCGGCGTCGTCATTGCCCTGGTCGATGCTGTCCAGCATCTTGTGCAGGTCGACGCGGCGCAGTTTCTGAGCCCGCAATTTTTCCAAAGCCGCTCTGATGCTCTGCTCTTCCAACCCTCACTCCTCCTCGGCGAATTCCTTACCGGGTAGTATGCCAAAAAGGAGGGGATTTATCCCTGCAGCCAGGGATTATGGACCCTTTCTTCGCCAATGCTGGTTTCAGGGCCATGGCCGGGCAAGACCCGAGTGGTGTCGGGCAGGGTCAGGAGCCTGGTCTTGATGCTGGTCAATAGCTCTTGCTGATTGCCCCCCGGCAGGTCCCAGCGGCCGATGGAGCGCTGAAATAGGGTGTCCCCGGCAAAGAGGACGCCGTGGCCGTAAAGGCTGATTCCCCCCCGGGTGTGGCCGGGGGTAGCCAGGACCCGCAGGCGGCAGCAGCCGAAGTCCAGTTCATCCCCATCCTCCAAGAGGATCTGGGCGGCGGGGCTGGTGATGGGCCTCCCCATATGGTGGGAAAGGTTTTCCTGGGCGCTGGTCAGCATTCCCTGGTCCTCCCTGCCGATGGCTATGGGGCAATTCAGGGCAGAGTGCAACTCGGAGTTGGCGCCGATGTGGTCCAAATGGCCGTGGGTGTTGACAATGTATTGGACCTGAAGGCCCAGGTCCTTAATGGTCGCCAGGATTATCTCGGCATCGGCGCCGGGATCGATGACCAGGGCTGCTTTGCTCTCCCGACACCAGGCCAGGTAGCAGTTGGTGCCCAGGGCGCCCACTTGCATTCGCGTGATCTCCATTTGCTTCACCTCAAAATTCCCTTTTGCTGTCCAGGAGGATGGTCACTGGACCGTCGTTATGTATCTCCACGTCCATCATGGCGCCAAAGATCCCGGTCTCGACGGGGACCCTTTGGCCCAGCAGACGGCAGTATTCTTCGTAGAGGGCTCTGCCCAGTTCCGGGTCGGCGGCCAGATGCCAGGAGGGGCGCCGACCCTTGCGGCAGTCGCCATAGAGGGTGAACTGGCTGACCACCAGGGCGGAGCCGCCGATATCCACCAGGGAGCGGTTCATATTGCCTGAGACATCGGGAAAAATCCGCAAATCCGCGGTCTTGTCGGCCAGGTAGCGGGCGTCCTCTGGGGTGTCCTCCCGGCCCACCCCCACCAGGATCATGAGGCCGGAATCAATTTGGCCGATGGTTTCGCCATCTACCCGGACGGCTGCCCGGCTTACCCTTTGAATTACTAGACGCATGGGGCACCTCCTTAAGAGAAGTCGGAATTCAGAAGTCGGAGGCCGGAAATATCACATGTGGTCAACCGCAATCCACGCAGACAGGGCTAAGTGCGGGTGACTTCCAGGACTGTCTTTATTGACTTCACCTTTTCCAGGACCCGCTTCAGGTGGTCCAGGTCATGGACTTCTATGGTGACGTTGATCTGGGCCGAACCGTCCCGAAGGGTGGCGCCGTTGATGGCAAGGATATTGGAGCGGAGCTCGGCCAGGACCGTCATGATTTCGTGGAGCAGGCCCTTGCGATCCCAGGCGCTGATGACCAGCCCCACGGGAAAGGCCTGATTTTCAGAGCTCCCCCACTCCACCTCCAGGATGCGCTCGGGAGAAGCGGCCTTGGCATTGGGGCAGTCGGCCCTGTGGATGGACACCCCCCGCCCCCGGGTGACATAGCCGACTATATCGTCCCCAGGCAGGGGCTTGCAGCACCGGGAAAAGCGGATTAGCAGGTTGTCTACGCCCTTAATCACCACGCCGGAATCGGCCTTGGGAGGGGCCTGATGCTTTACCTCGCTGAGGTCGGCCAGGGTCAGTTCCTTCTCCCGATGGCGAACCACAGAATCGTACAAGCGCCGGGCCACCGAAGCGGGGCTCAAACCGCCGTAACCCAAAGCGGCAAAGAAGTCATCCTGTTGATTGGGCTGATAATTATAGCGCCTGAGGGCCCTGGCCATGACCGCGGTCTCGATATCCGCCAACCCCAAGCCGTAGCGCTTGAGCTCGCGAACCAGCAGTTCCCGGCCCTTTTCGATATTCTGTTCCCGGCCGGCCTTTTTAAACCACTGGCGGATCTTGGTCCGGGCCTGGGATGATTTTACCGTCTTGAGCCAGTCCCGGCTGGGGGTGGTCCCCTTCTGGGTGATGATTTCCACTATGTCTCCGGTCTTGAGCTCATAGTCCAGGGGCACTAATTTGCCGTTGACCCGGGCACCGGTGGTGGTGTTGCCGATGTCGGTGTGAATGCGATAGGCAAAGTCCAGGGGCACCGCCCCGGTGGGCAGGTCGATGACATCGCCCTTGGGGGTAAAGACCAGAACTTCATCATCAAAGAGGTCGACCTTCAGGGTTTCGATGTACTCGTTGGCATCCCTGGTATCGGCCTGCCATTCCATAAACTGGCGCAGCCAGGACAATTTCTCTTCGAATTGGCGGTCGCCGCCGCGGCCCTCTTTGTAGCGCCAGTGGGCGGCCAGACCGTATTCGGCCATGCGGTGCATTTCCCAGGTGCGAATCTGCACCTCTACGGGATGTCCCTTCAGGGCCACCACCGTGGTATGCAGGGATTGGTAGCCGTTGCTCTTGGGCATGGCGATATAGTCCTTAAAGCGCCCGGGAATGGGCTTGCACAGGTTGTGCACTTGGCCCAGCACGGTATAGCAGTCCCTGACGGTATCCACCACCACCCGAATGGCGGTGAGGTCATAGATTTCGCTCAGTTCTTTATTCTGCTGAGTCATCTTGCGCCAGATGCTGTACAGGTGCTTGGGGCGACCGGTGATCTCCGCCTTGATTCCCGCCTCTTCAAAGCTCTTGCCCAAGAACCCGATGATTTGAGCGATAATTTCCTCTCGCTCGGCCCTGCGCTGGCGCAGTTCCGCCACTAAATTATAATAGTCCCGGGGGTGCAGGTAGCGGAAGGCCAAGTCTTCCAACTCCCATTTAAACTTGAAGATCCCCAGGCGGTGGGCCAGGGGGGCATAGATTTCCATGGTCTCCCGGGCCATGTCCTTCTGGCGGGCGGCCGGCAGATGCCCCAGGGTGCGCATATTGTGGAGGCGGTCGGCGAATTTGATGATGATAACCCGAAAATCAGTGGCCATGGCCATAAACATCTTGCGCAGGTTCTCTACCTGCTGCTGGGCCTTGGACTGAAAGCGCAGGCGCATCAGCTTGGTGACCCCATCCACCAAGAGGGCGATGCCGGGGCCAAATTCCGCTTCGATGTCCTCCAGGGTGACTTCGGTATCCTCCACCACGTCGTGGAGGAGGCCCGCCGCCACCGTTTCCAGATCCTGCTCCAGTTCGGTAAGGATTTCCGCCACGGCCAGGGGGTGGGTTATATAGGGTTCGCCCGACTCCCTGACCTGACCGGAGTGAGCGGATTCCGCCAATTTCCAGGCACGTTCAATCAGGCCCCGATCAAAATCCGGGGCGTACCTGGAAATATTCTCGTAAATCCGCTCCAAACTCAATTTTCTCCCTCCAACTGCCGGCTACTCCGACTCGAACTTGATCAAGGTGTACACGGGATAATCTCCCAGCTTTTCCCTTCCCTTGAGGAAGGACAGCTCGATGAGAAAGGCGAAGCCCACAATCTCTCCCCCCAGCTGCCGGACCAATTCCGCCGTGGACCAGACGGTACCGCCGGTGGCCAGGAGGTCATCCACCACCAGGACCTTGGTTCCGGGCCTGATGGCGTCCTTATGAATTTGCAGGGTATCGTGGCCGTACTCCAACTCATAACTGGTCTCCAGGACTTCGCCGGGCAATTTGCCGGACTTGCGCACCGGCACAAAGCCGGCGCCCAACTGCAAGGCCAGAGGAGCGCCAATAAGGAAGCCCCTGGCCTCGGGACCCACCAGTATATCGACCTCAACGCCCCGGAGCATTTCCTTCATCCGGGTGAAGGCCTCCTTCATGGCTTCCCCATCCTTGAGCAGGGTGGTGATGTCAATAAAATTGATACCAGGCTTGGGAAAATCGGGGATAATTCTTAACATCTCTTTTAAATCCATGCTAATCCTCCTTCTATGCACTATGCCAGCAACTGGTCCAGGTTGATATCTCTAAAGCCGCGCAACCACCTGCGGTACTCCTCCAGTTGGCGCGAATATCGGGTCCAGGCCTGGGTGGTCGTCAAATCTACATTACCATTTACCTGCACCAATTTCCATTCCCCCTGAAATTCGCCGGCCAGACCTGCCTCGGCAAATATGGTCAGAATCCTCTCCAGGAGCAGGGGCTCGGCCAGCTCCTGGGGCAGGAGGGTGAGGAGCTTGGCCCTGCCCTGTCCGCGTTGCCGCCAGGCTCTGTAAAAGAGGCGGAGCAGGTTGAGATTGGGGCGCAGAACTTCCTCGGGGGCCATGGGATTGCAAAAAAAGTGTAGTCGGCAATTCCCGGGGGTGAGTGCGATTACCTCCTTAAGCTGCTCCGGAGTCCAGGCAGGGTCCAGGAAGCAATAATCTTCAGCTTCTAAATTATACACTTTTTCCCTGGGGATGTCAGGGGGGAGGACAATTACCCGGGCGGCGTCGGCCAGAGAACCAAGAAGGCGACGGGCGCTCCAGCGAGTGGTGGCAAAAAACACCGTACCTGGGGACAAGGCCAGCTGGGTGAGCCAAGGCTCCCGGGAGCGGCGCCGGTCAAAGACCCGGCGCCCCTGGCGGCGGAGGGGGCCGGGGCCCTGCAGGTCCAGAAACTGAACCTGAATTGAGGTGCTGCCGTTCCAGCGATTGATGCTGAGGTGACCGGCAACCCGCACCGGTTGGCCTGTGTCAATATTATGTACCAGGGAAGCCTTGCCAAATCCTATTGCCCAATAGTGCCCCCCGGCCCCGTCCAGGCGCAGGCGCAAATGGCTCTTGTCCCGGCCCACCAGGTCGACGGCGCCGGCCCGAAAGCCCTCCAGGGCAAATACGGGCTCGGGGTTGCCCTGGCCAAAGGGGCGGAGCAAGCCGATTTCCTCCACCAATTTCATGCCGATGTCTTCCGGATCCAGGAGGACGTCCAGGTCGAGGACGGGCTGGAGGATTTCCTCGATCTTTGCCCCGCGGGCATGGGCCTCCACTTCCGCCTTGAAGCGTTCCAGATGCTGGAGCTTTAGGGTGAGTCCCGCCGCCCCGGGATGCCCCCCATAGCTCTCTAAGTACACAGCCGCAGCGGTGAGGGCGGCATGGATGTCAAAGCCGGGGACGCTGCGGGCCGACCCCGTCAGCTCAGCCTCTCCACACAGGATGATGGTGGGCCGGTAGTACCTCTCGACAATCCGGGAAGCCACGATTCCCACCACTCCCTGATGCCATTCCCGGTGGTGAAGGACCAGGACCCGGCGCCCATCCCGGACCTGGCCCTGGGCTTGGGTCAAGGCGCCTTGAAAGATCTCATCCTCCACCCGGCGGCGCTGCCGGTTCTCGGCATCCAGGTCCTGAGCCAGCCGGGCAGCCGCAGCGGCATCCTCCTCCAGGAGCAGGGCCACGGCAGAATCGGCGCTGTCCATGCGCCCGGCGGCATTGAGCCTGGGCGCCAGGGCAAAGGCGATAGTGTCCGCTTCCAGCTTGCCCAACTGGCAACCCGCCGCCGTGGCCAGGGCGGCAACGCCCGGCAGCGGATTATTGTTGAGCTCGGTCAGGCCCAGGGTGGTGAGAATCCTGTTTTCGTCCAACAGGGGCACCAGATCGGCCACGGTGCCCAGGGCCGCCAATTGCAGGCAGGCTGAATCCACTCTGGATTCGGGACTTAAGGCCTGAGCCAGCTTCCAGGCCACGCCCACCCCGGCCAGTTCAGCAAAGGGATAACGGGAATCCCGGCGCTTGGGATTTACCACCGCCAGGGCCCGGGGCAGATCTTCCTGAGGCAGGTGGTGGTCGGTGATGATGACGTCGAGACCCAACTCCCTGGCATATTCAACTTCCTGGAAATTGCTGATGCCGCAGTCGGCGGTGATTAAGAGAGAACAGCCCCGGGCCTTGGCCGCCTCAATTCCCGAAACGCTGAGGCCGTATCCGTCCTCCAGGCGGTGGGGCAGGTACCAGCTCACATCCAGGCCGCAATCGCGCAAGGCCAGGACCAGGAGGGCGGTGGCGGTAATCCCGTCGGCATCATAATCCCCGTGGATCATCACCTTTTCCCCCCGCTCCCTGGCCAAATTAATCCGGGCAAGGGCTGCATCAATATCCGGCAACAGGCGCCAATCGTGCAGCCGCTTCCGCTCGGGACAGAGGAAACTCAGGGCATCGGCAGCGGTCTCGATGCCCCGGTTGAGGAGCAGCGCCGCCAGAATTCTGAGATCGGCCCCGGCGATTTTTTGGCACAACTTGAGCTGGCGGGGGGAGGTTGCCACTTTCTCCTCTTCCCCCGCCAGTTTTCTAAGCTCTGCCGCCAGGGCCTGAGCCCTGGCAGCTTCTCTTTCCTGGATATTCCAGCGGGGCTTGGCTGCCCCGCCAAAAAGCTCAACACTCATCGGTCCCACCTCTCTTACATGACAATTTCGGTGTGGACCCGAAATTTTCCTGCCTAGATCGCGGCAAAGAAAAACCTGCGGCATTTCACCGCAGGCGCATTTTTCCTAAGCAGGTAAGCTTTTCCCCCTCATGGTCAGGATATACCAAAGGGGACTGGCCAGGAAGAGCGAAGAAATCGTCCCGCAGATAATCCCGATAAAGAGGGGAAGGGCGAAGGGAGTGATGGTCTCTCCGCCAATGAACAACAGAGAGCCCACCACCAGCAGGGTGGTCACAGAAGTATTGAGGCAGCGGACAAAGGACTGGCGGACGCTGGTGTTGACGGTCTCTGCCAGTTGCTTTTCGCTGGGATTGTACTTAATGTTCTCCCGAATCCGGTCAAAGATCACGATGGTATCGTTGATGGAGTAGCCCACGATGGTGAGGATGACGGCCACAAAGGGGCTGTTAATCTCTATCTGGAAGAGGGAAAAGACAGCGACGACGACAAAGGAGTTAAAGAGCAGGGGGAGCAGGGCAGCCACGGCAAAGTTAAACTGAAAGCGAATACTGACGTAGATAATCATGGCAATGGAGGCAAGGCCCAGGGCCAGGAGGGCATTGCGCAACAGCTCGCCTCCCACCACGGGGCCGACATTTTCCACATTGCGAATATCCTCTTCGGAAAAGTCAGGCCAGTTTGCCTTGATTGCAGCCAGGACAGTTTCCAGTTCCTCTTCGCTCAGGGGAACGGTGCGAATGACGACCTCATTGCCTTCCTCGCCAATCACTTCCTGAATATAGCTGTTTTCCAAGGTTACTTTGCGCCCCGAGGCGTCGGTGGCCTCCACTGTGGCCAGGACATCCCGTACTTCTGCGGTAGTGAAGCCGCCGGGAAGACTTAGCATCAACCGGGTGCCGCCGGTAAAGTCGATGCCAAAGTTCAGCCCCTGAACCGCCAGGGAGATTATGCCTATAGCCACGATTGCCGCAGCGATCAGCACGATGAGCTTCCTCTTGCCGATAATGTCCAACATCATTATTTATTCACCCCCAGCAACCACAGGCGTTTTACTGCATTGGAATTTACCAGGTTAGTCATCATCATTCTGGTGACGATGATGGCGGTAAACATACTGGCAATTGTCCCCAGGGACAGGGTTATGGCAAAGCCGCGGATGGGGCCGGTTCCAAACTGGTAGAGAATGGCGGCGGCGATCAGGGTGGTGATATTGCCATCCATGATGGCGCTCAGGGCCTTGCTGAACCCTGAGACCACGCTGGCCCGAGGGGTCTTGCCATTGTAGAGCTCTTCCTTCAAACGCTCAAAGATGATGACATTGGCATCCACCGCCATGCCGATGCCCAGGATCAGTCCGGCGATGCCGGGCAGGGTGAGGACGGCGTTCAAGGCCACCATTGCCCCTAAGACCATGACCACATAGCCCAGGAGGGAAAAGGAGGCCACCAAGCCGGGCAGCCGGTAGAAAGCCAGCATAAAGAGGACTACCAGGGCCAGGCCGATGAGTCCTGCCACCAGGCTGCGATTCAAGGAGTCGATCCCCAACAGGGGGCCCACTGTGCGGACTTCCAGTTGGGTCAGTTCCAGGGGAAGCGCTCCGGAACGGAGCAGGTTGGCCAATTCGGCTGCCTCCTGGATGGAGCCGATGCCCATGATCACCGCCTCGCCGTTGAGGATGGCCTGGTTGACCACCGGCGAGGAGATGACTTCTCCGTCCAGGTAGATGGGGACCTGCTGGCCGATATGGCTGGCAGTGAGCTGGGCGAAGATCTCGGCCCCTTGCGAGTCGAACTCCAGGGCCACCACCGGCATCTGCCGTCCAAATTCATCGGGCTGGTAGACTGCCCGGGCGCTCTTGAGGTTGGCGCCGGTGAGCACCGTTTCGCCCTGGGAATTGCGGAATTCCAATTGGGCCGTGGTGCCGATTATCTCCAATATCTGCTGTTGGTTCTGGTTGGGATTATTGGGATCGGCGGCAATCTCCACGCGGATGCGATTGCCGCCCTCCTGCTGGATTATCGGTTCGCTAAGGCCAAAGGCATCGACCCGGTTGTGGAGGACGGCAATGGTGCCGGCCATATCTTCGGCGCTGATGGCGCCGCCGCCCTCTTGCTTGCCGCCGCCCAGGAGCTGGTCAAACCAACCGGTAAAGCGCTGCCACCAGCCGGGTTGTCCCTCTTCAGCCTGCTCTTGTTGGCCGCCGTCTTCCCGGGGCTGGGCCTCCAGCAGCACGTATACTCCGCCTCTGAGGTCGATTCCGAGATTTATTTTATTCATTATTACAGGCACTGACAGCGCCGCCACGGCGAGAATGGTGGTCATAATAAGAATAACTGTCAGCAACTTAGGCCACTGAATCATCGCGCCTCTCTCCTTCCTCTACGACAATATCTAGACCATTATAACCCCGGCCCGCAGGGGGTGTCAATGAAACGCTACAACAACCTGGTCCCGTTGATGACCAGGGAAAAGGAGCTATCCAGGGCGGCGGCAGCCCGCCGGCACATGACCATTCGGGTCAGAAAGATTTCAAAGTACTCCATGACCCCGCTGATATCGGTGTCGATTTCCAATTCCAGAGTGATCACCCGCTTGCCCGGCTCCACCCGCAGGAAGGAATGCTTGGCGGCGTAATTGACCCGGTCATGAATGTCAAAATTTGCCACATCTGGATTGCGCACCCGGGTCCGGTGTACATCGGATTTATCCGCCAGGATCAGGGCGGCGGCGATATTGTTGACGGGTTGGCCGTATTCTTCCTCGTGATTGCCGATGGCGGCGATGACCAGGGCGATCTCCTCCCAGGGCATCCCCAGTTCCTGCAGGATCTGCATGGCCAGGTACGCCCCGGACTGGCCGTGATTGTAACGGGTGATGACATTGCCCAGGTCGTGAAGGTAGCCCGCGATGGCGGCCAACTCTCCATCCCGCTGGGAATAGCCCAGCCTTTCCAGAATATTGGCGGCGATGCTGGCTACCAGGCCGGCATGGCGAAAGCTGTGCTCGGTAAACCCCAGGGAGCCCAGATGTTGATTGCCGATTTCTATGAAGGCCTTGACCATGGGCACTTTCTTGACGTCCTCCAGCAGTATCCTGTCCTTCAATCTATACTCCCCCTTGCCTGCTTTTCAATCAACTCTGTAACCATTGCCGTCACTTCTTCCCGGCTCAGGTCATCGGTGACGATGTAGAGGTCACATTCTTCCCGGGCCAGGGCCAGGCGCTGGCGCTGCACTGCCAGCTGCTTTTCCGACCAGGCGAAGTTTGGTCGGCGCTTCTTGGCCGTAGCATAGGTGCAGCTCAGGAGCACCAGCAAGTCGGGCTCCTTATAGCGCCAGAGACGGCGGATGTCCGAATGCTCCTGGGGAACATTGACGGCCCGATATCCCAGCCTGTGGAGATTGCCCACCAAGGTAGTTTTCCCCGAAGCACAATTTCCCACTACGGCAACCAGCAAATTCCGGGAATCCATCATCCCACCGGGTATTCTACCTGCAGGCGCCGGATTCCGTCGGCTTCCACATCGAGAATACCCAAGATCATGACGGTCATATCGTCATTGGCCATATTGTCATCCAGGGCCAGGGCGTGCTGGAGAATTTTTTCTGCCAGGAGGGCGGGGCTACCTGCCTCCCGGCTATATGCAGCAATAACAGATTCCCAGGCCGGGGAATCCAAGGCCCGGTCCCGACGGCGCCCGGCATTGAAGACACCGTCGCTGAAGGTCACCGCCAGCAGGCCCGGCTCCAACTCCACCTGATCCACCTGGGGGCGGGTAAACCGGTAAAAGCCCAGGGGGTCGGTGGGAGCATCAAAACGCAGGCTCCCCGAGGGGGAGAAGGTAAACACCGGACAGTTGCCACAGCGGGTAATGACCATGGTATTGGTATCGGCGGCCAAGGAGATAATTGAAATGGTTGCGCTGACCCGGCCATTTTTCTGGGCATAGAGCAGGTCGTGAATCGCCCTGGCCACGGCCCCGTCCCGGATTCCGTCGTTGATCAGGCTGGCCGCCTTGCCCACCAGGGAAGTGCTCAGGGCCTTGGCGGCCCTGCCGCTGCCCTGGGCGTCCACCACCAGGCCCGAAAGGCCGCCCAAGGGCCTCTCCACCACCTCGGCGCTGTCGCCGCTGGCGCTGACGGCGTATTTGGAGGTCTTGACAATGGCGCAGATGTACTTCATAAACTCACCCCAGCATTTTTTTCCGAGCCGGAGGGGCTCCAGGAGCAGCCCTTCTCAGCCGCAGCAATAGACGCTATAATATGAGGATAAAGGACAAGGAGGGTTGAGAATGAGTGAACACTACATACACCCCACAGCAGTGGTCATGGGCGATGTAACCCTGGGCGATAAAGTCAGCATCTGGCCCATGGCGGTGCTCCGGGGCGATATGGACCGCATCGAGATCGGTGACTGGACCAATGTCCAGGACGGCTGCGTCCTCCATGTGGATACGGGAACCCCGTTAATTATCGGCAAATCCGTCACCATCGGCCACAAAGCAGTACTCCACAGCTGCCGGGTTGGCGACAACAGCCTCATCGGCATCGGCGCCATCGTCCTTGACGGCGCCGAGATCGGCGAGAACTGCCTCATCGCCGCCGGCACTCTGATTTCCCCGGGCAAAAAAATTCCCGCCAACTCTCTGGTCATGGGCACACCCGGGCGAGTAATCCGTTCCCTGACCGCCGAGGAAATCGAAAAGCAAAAGCAATCTCCCAGGCACTATTGGCAATTGGCCCAAAGGGCCATGAAAGGCTAGCAGACCAGCGCGCAAGTACCAGGAAGGGGGCCCTTGGCCCCCTCCTTTTTCTATTGGTCGCCGCTTTGGGTTTCAGACTCTGTTTCGTCCTGGGCGCCTTCAGGCTCCTCTTCCCCTTCTTCATCCGCTTCGTCTTCGTAATAATGCTGGTCATAGACGCCCCGGGCCTTGCGCAGGTCCTTGAGGCCCTCTTCGGAAGCGGTGAGAATTTCGTCCACCAGCCACTGGCCGTCGGCATATATCAAGGCATAGTCGTAGTAGACCAGGTAGTCCTTGCCTTCTTTCTCATCCTTCTCTTCATACTGCCAGAAAATAGCCCGGGTCCTGGCCGAGCGCAGGCCCTGCTCGAGAATCTGGACCTGGACATCTCCCTCTATCCGCGAGACAATCTCCCGCTCCTGCCAGGCCTTAACCCGGTCTCCGGAAGCGTTTTTCTCGGCAAGGGCAGGGGTCATCCACTGGGCGCCCTCGCTGCCGGTGATATCCAGGTGAGTTACATTAAAGTACTCCTGGGTAAGGGCGGTGGTAATATCGACTATACTCTCAGCAGCCCGGGGCTGGAAGAAAGCATAATACCACACCGTCCCTCCTACAATGCCGATGCCTATGGCAATAAAGACCAGCAGTGCAATAATCTGGACAGTATCGGTGCCCTTTCCTCTGTTGTACTTAGATTTCCTTTTATTTGGCTTTGCCATGAATATCCCCCTCACTGCTGTATTGCGCCAAGGCCTGCTTGACCTTGACATAGAGAGCTGCTTCGGTGCGGATCTTTAAGAGCTCGCAGCCCAGGTTATAGGGCTTATCCAAGCGAGAATTGGCCCACCAGGCATTGGCGTGACAGCCGCCGCCGCAGTGGTAGCGGGCCCAACAGTCGCGACATTCCGGTTTGTCGGAAATTCCCACCCGCAAGAAAGAATCCCTGATGGCGGTGGCGGTTATGCCGGAAAAGACATCCCCCAGCTGCCAGCGCTCCTCCCCGACAAATTGGTGGCAGGGAAAGATGCGGCCGGCTGGGTCCACCGCCACGTATTCTACACCGGCGCCGCAACCGGAAGCCCGGCGGGCGCCGCATTGCCCATGCTCCCAATCCAGGAGGAAGTGAAAGAAGACAAAGGGCCGCTCCAGAGCCAGCTCGGCCAATTGCCAGTATTGCTCCCGGAGCCGGGACAGGTCCTCGGCCTTGAGGGCCATGGAACTGGCGGGAGGCGCCACCACCGGTTCCATGGAAAACCGTCGGATTCCCAAGTCCAGCCAGTGGCGGATGTCCTCCACAAAGTCCAAATTATGGGCAGTATAAGTGCCCCGCACATAATGCCTTTCGCCCAGGCGGGGTATAAAGGCCAGTATGTTTTGGGTAATCTTATGGTAACTCCCCCGGCCTCCCGGGCAGGGGCGCATGGCGTCATGCACTTCCTCCCGGCCGTCGTGGCTGAGGATGATGTCTAGATCCAGGGCGACCAGGCGCTCCCTGACAGGAGGGTCCAGGGAATAGGCATTGGTGGTCAGGGTAAGGTTTATCCGCTTGCCCAGTTCCTGAGCCCGACGCCGGGCATAGCCTGCCACTGCTTCCACCAGGTCGAGGTTGAGCAGGGGCTCGCCGCCGAAGAAGTCCATTTCATAGACCCGGGCCGAGGACGAAAATAAAAAGTCCACAGCCGCCTTGGCAGTCTCCAGATCCATCAGTGTGCGGGCGCCGCCAAAGCTGCCGGTGGAGGCAAAGCAGTACCGGCAACGCAGGTCGCAGTCGTGGGCCACGTGCAGGCACATGGCCTTGAGCTGGCCGCCGCCGGGGCGCCGGTCGAACTGGGGCTCCGGCCCCAACAAGAGGCCCCGGTCCACCAAGTCCTGGAGCTGTTCCCATGCGACATGGGCCTCGGCCTGACCGGGAAACTCAGAGTCCAGGACGGCCTTGTCCCGGCCCTGGACAAAGAAGGGAAAAACCTTGACTGCCGTTTCGTCCAAGAGGTGCACCGCCCCGGTGGGCACATCCAGGAGGATGTGGAGCCCACCGTGGCTGAACAGATGATAGCGGCTGCAGGTCATCCCTTATTGACACACACCTGATTGCCGACGGTACAGGAAGTCTTGCAGGCAGACTGGCAGGATGTGGCGCACTGACCGCAGGCAGAGGCGGCGGTGTCCTTCTGACCGCTATAAATAGTCACTACATGTTTCATACTCAGGCCTCCTTACAATATAGCTTATCTTATCATGTTTGCCTTTTAGTGACAATATCCGAAAACTCTCCCCCGGGTTTGTGGTATAATGGGTGAGGTTTGAGAGGAGGACTGAATTTGCAAGCACTGTGGCAAATATTTTCCAGCTTTTTTGTAATTGGCGCCTTTACCATCGGCGGCGGCTACGCCATGCTTCCAGTAATGCAGAGGGACCTGGTGGACCGCCTGGGCTGGCTGGATGAGCAGGAATTCCTGGAAACCATCGCCGTTTCCCAATCGGCCCCGGGGGCAATTGCCGTCAACACGGCAATTCTCATCGGCAAGAGGATGGCGGGGATGCCCGGAGTCATCGCCGGCTGCCTGGGCGTAGTTCTACCCTCCTTTTTGATAATCTTAGCCATTGCCATTTTCTTTCAAAATATCCTCTCCTGGCAGCCTGCCCTGGACTTCTTTGCCGGCGTCAGGCCAGCCGTAGTGGCCCTGATTGCCCATGTGGCCTGGAAGATGGGGCGCAAACTGATAACCGGCAAGTTCTACCTGGGGCTGTTTTTCGTCGCCCTGGCCTGTATTCTCCTGATCCCTAGCCTGCACCCGGTCTGGATCATTCTGGGCAGCGGCCTGGCCACCGTCCTGTGGGCGGCCGTGCAGAAGCTGCCTCAAGGGGAGGGTGAATGATGCTCAAACTGTTCATCACTTTCTTTAAGATTGGCGCCCTGACCTTTGGCGGCGGCTACGCCATGATTCCCCTGATGCAGAAGGAAATCATCGCTCAGGGCTGGCTGACCCAGGCGGAGTTCCTCAACATTGTCGCCATCGCCGAGATGACCCCGGGCCCCATCGCCATTAACTCGGCCACCTTCGTGGGCTATCAATACGGCGGCATCGCCGGCGCAGCCCTGGCCACCTTCGGCGTCGTCGCTCCCTCCATCATCATCATGGTAATTTTCTCCCACCTCCTGGCCAAGCTCAAGGCCAGCAAGTATGCCATTGCCCTCAAGGGCATCGGCGTCGGGGTGGCGGCCATGATTGCCGCGGCGGTCTTGGGCCTGGTAAAGCCCACCATTACCGGCTGGGCGGACGGGGCAATCGCCCTGGCCGCACTGGGCCTGGCCATGAAGACCAAGCTCAGCCCCATCGTGATCATCCTGGGGGCGGGAATCGCCGGCGTGGTGTTGCACGGGTATATCTTATAAGTAAATTTAGCAATATGGTGGGCGCCAAAGGGCGCCTTATTTCTTATAAAACTGGGGGCGCAAAGGCGCCCCCAGTTTTGTCAGCTGTCCATGTGGTCCTGTACCATCTCAATCAGTTTCTTGACCATCATGCCGCCGACCATGCCGCACTCGCGGGTGGTCATCTCACCCCACCCGCGTTGGGCGACTTTGTCGGCAAGTCCCAGTTCTTCTGCAATTTCTTGCTTGAACTGATCCATAACCTGTTCGGCCTCGGGAGCCAACAGTTTACGGCGCCTTGCCAACAAATTCACCTCCCCCGCAGGCAAAAAAATGCCTGCAGTTTAGTGTTCCACCAACTGCGGCAAATCTTTCTGCCTCATCTGTTATTTACGCCGATGACTCCGCCAATAGCGCCCAGGGCAAAACCCGCTACCAGGGTAATCAAGCTCCGAGCCGTCAAACCCAAATCCAGCAGCAGGGCCAATAGGAGCATCAACACCACATAGGAGAGGCCAGTGGCCCCGCCATTGAACCAACCGGACCTGCCCATGCTCCTGCCGGTCTGGTAACTGCCGATGAAGACCGCCACCCCGCAGCAGACCACCATGAGCCAACGCGCCCAAATTTCGGTTATCGACGTTACCGAAACCAGTAGGGTGATTAACAAGAGGAATATGGCAGTGAGCACCAGGGCGAATCCCAATCCCCGCAGGTGGGCTGTGGGAGCGACGCCAGTGGGTTCTGCCTGTTTCCGCCTTCGCCTGGCCAAATAATTCCCCTCCCTTTTCTCCTCTTACCACAATTTATTATGGGGAAGGCGGAAATATAACAAAAAGGGCCTTGACGGCCCTATTTGCTGAGAACTCTGGCGACCCCTTCTCTGATCATGGTCACTTCCACCTTGTCGGCGATGCGCACCATGACCCGATCGTCCTTAATTTCGGTGATGGTCCCGATAATTCCCGCATGGTTGAGGATCTTATCCCCGACCTTCAACTCCTGGAGCATGGTAAGCCTCTGTTTCTGTTGCTTTTGCTGGGGGCGAATCAAGAGCAGGTAAAACGCCACCATGATGACACCCAGCCACAAAAAGCTGCCGTATTGGGCCAAAAATTCTTGCATGACTTCACTCCTCCCTATTATAAATATCTATCAACTTCTTCCTCAGGAAGATGCTGCCGGTAATATTGGACAAAATTCCCGTCGATGATGGCCGCTCTGGCCCCCTCCATGAGTTTGAGGAGGCGGTACAGATTATGATAGCTGAGCAGCCTGTGCGCCAGGATTTCGTTGCTCTTGACCAGGTGGCGGATATAGGCCCGGGAGTAATTGGCGCAGACCTGGCAAGAGCAGTGGGGATCCAGGGGACCGAAGTCCCGGGCGTATTTCGCGTTACGCACCACCAGGCGGCCTTGGGAGGTCATGGCGGTGCCGTTGCGGGCAATCCGGGTGGGCAGCACGCAGTCAAACATATCCACGCCAAACCAGGTGCCCGTCAGCAAATAATCCTCGGAACCTACCCCCATCAGGTAGCGGGGTTTGGATTCCGGCAACAGGTGGACGGACTGGGCCAAGACCTCATACATCACTTGCTTGGGCTCGCCCACGCTGAGGCCGCCGATGGCGTAGCCGGGAAAGTCCATTTCCACCAGGGCGTCTGCGCTCTTTTGCCGGAGATCAGCAAAACATCCTCCCTGCATTATACCAAATAATGCTTGGGAATGGGGGTTTACCTGAGAATCCTTGCAGCGGCGAGCCCACCGGGTGGTGCGCTCCAAAGCCTGCTCGGCCTGTTCCCGAGTACTGGGCCAGGCCAGGCACTGATCAAAGGCCATTATGATGTCCGCCCCCAGGGCTCCCTGGATTTCCATGATCTTTTCCGGGGTAAAGTAATGCCTGGAACCGTCGATGTGGGAGCGAAACTCGACGCCATTCTCATCAATTTTGTTCATATCTCCCAGGCTGAAGACCTGGAAGCCACCGCTGTCGGTGAGGATGGGGCGCTGCCAGTTCATAAATTTATGCAGTCCCCCCGCCTCGGCCACCAACTGGTGACCGGGACGCAGGTAGAGGTGATAGGTATTGGCCAGAATGATCTGGGCATTGATGTCCACCAGTTCGTCCACAGTCATGGCCTTAACAGTGGCCAGGGTCCCCACCGGCATAAAGATGGGCGTCTCTATAATTCCATGGGGGGTGGTCAGCACCCCGGCCCGGGCCCCGGTATCGGGGCAGCGGGCGACGACTTCAAAGGAAATAGCCATTGGCAAGCCTCCATCAAGTAATCAGCATGGCGTCGCCGAAGCTGAAGAAGCGGTATTCCCGGGCCACGGCCTCGGCATAGGTAGCCAGGATCTGCTCCCGGCCGGCAAAGGCCGAGACCAACATGAGCAGGGTTGAGCGGGGCAGGTGGAAGTTGGTAATCAGCTTATCCACCGCCCGGAAGCGGTAGCCCGGATAGATAAAGATATCAGTCCAGCCGCTGCCGGCGACAACGGTCCCGTCCGCCCGGGCAGCGGTCTCCAGCACCCGGACAGCGGTGGTGCCCACGGCCACAATCCGCCTGCCCGCCGCCCGGGCAGCATTTATGGCCTCGGCAGTATGGTCATCTATTTGGTAGTATTCGCCGTGCATCTTATGTTCTTCCACCCTTTCGACAGAAACGGGGCGGAAGGTGCCGATACCCACATGCAGGGTGAGCTGAACCCGACCCACTCCCCTGGCCTCCAGGGCCTGAAAGAGCTGGGGTGTGAAGTGAAGGCCGGCGGTGGGCGCCGCCACCGCCCCGGGCCTGGCAGCGTAGACAGTCTGATAGCGTCCGGGGTCGGCGGGTTTTTCCTGGATGTAGGGCGGCAGGGGCATTTCCCCGATTCTCGCGATTGCCGCCTGGAATTCATCGCCCCCCAGGGAAAAGGTGATGGTCCTGAGCCCCTCCTCTCCCTCGGCCCGAACTTCGCCCCAGAGGCCGCCGTCCAGTTCCAGACGAGTCCCCGGCCGGGCCCGCCTGGCAGGCTTGACCAGGCAGTTCCACGTCTTGTCATCCAAGGGGTTGATGAGGAGCAGTTCCAGCTGGCCCCCCGTGGGCTTTCGGGCAAAGAGCCGGGCAGGCAAGACCTTGGTGTCATTGAGGACCAGAAGATCGCCGGGATCCAAAAGGTCGGGCAGATCATAGAAGTGCTTGTGTCGGACAGAGCCGGTCCGGCGGTCCAGGACCAGGAGCCGGGAATGGTCCCGCTGTTGGCTGGGCCGCTGGGCAATCAATTCCTGGGGCAGAGAGAAATCAAAATCGCTGACTTTCATCGCAACACCTGCTATATTTCGCATTTTACTGCCAAATGCTTCTAGAGTAGTATACCTGTCCCCGGGGGCCATAGTCAACCGAGGGAAAAGTCAAACCCCGCCATCAGCGGGGTCTGTTTTCATTTACAATTTAACTGCCCTTGCAGGGACCTTTGCCCTTTCCGTTATTGACGCCGTTACCCTTATTGGCATTGCCCGGAGCGCCCTTGCCCCTGGAGGTCGGGCCGTTCTTTTCTTCATTCCGGACAAGGACGGGCTCTGCCGGCTGGGGCCGGGACTCTTCCACCAGGCCGGAGAGAGCTTGTCCCTTTTCCTGCTCCTTCTTGGCCTGGCCCGGTGGCAGCGCCTTACCGGCTTGGCCGGGCGGCGTCTTCCCTGGCTGGCCGGGAGCTGTGTCCTTTTTCCCTTGCCCCGGGGGTGTGCCCTTATCCACCTGGCCAGGGGGGGCATTCTTGCCCCCTGGAGGGGGAGTGGTATTCTTACCCGCCAAGCCGGGAACGTCCTTGCCATCTTTACCTGCCTGGCCGGGCGGCGTCTTCCCTGCCTGGCCGGGAGGCGGGTCCTTTTTCCCTTGCCCCGGTTTCTTGTCCTTGCCCGCTAATCCAGGGGGAGTATTTTTACCCGCATGGCCAGGGGGCTCCTTGTCGGCATGGCCCGGGGGCTCCTTGTCGGCATGGCCGAGGGTAGAACCCTTGCCGGCCTGGCCGGGAACGGTGCCCCTGCTCAGCAACCCAGGGGGAGTGTCCCTGTTGGCGGGACCGGGCTTGGCGCCCTTGCCCGCTAACCCCGGGGGGATCCCCTTACCCGCTTGGCCGGGAGGAGTGTGTCTGTCCGCCAGGCCCGGCGGTTTTTTACCATGGCGGGAATTGCCGCCGGCACCCGGGGAATCAACCTGCTCTGGGGCGCCGGGCTGCTGGTCCTGAGCAGAATCCTCTGAGGGGTCGGGATCGGGCTTGGGCAAATCCCGAATCTTCTCTACCTGGGTTTTGCGATTAGAAGAACTGGAAATCACTTGGTCGATATTGGCGCCGGCGTCGGTCAAGGTGGCAAAGAGGTTGCCGTCCTTGATCTTGGCGGGGGAAATATCGATGCCCTGACCGTCTGCCCCGGCTGCAAACAGGGCGCGGCCGGTACTCAGTCCCAACTTATCCGCTTCCTCCCGGGCCTTGGGGTGGACTTCTATCAGCACGACATCAACAGGCCGGTCTGTCCGGCTGACCAGCTGGTTGACCTTGCCGGCCGAAGCCGTGGCGGTAATCAGCACTCTGTCATCGCCGTTTTTGGCCGACCAGTCAAAATAACTCTCGACCAAAGCGGAAAAATCCTCACACTGGGGATGGTCTTCCAGAAAGAGCAGACCGGCGCTGTTCAGGGCCCTGACCTCCAGCACCCGGAATCCGTCATCCAACAAGACTTCCAGGCTGGGAGAACCGTCCAGGGTGACCCAGGCTTGAGCCGGCGTCGGTCGGAACAGGGGAATTACCAGGATGAAGATAAGACAGGCAGCAGCCAGTGAGAGCCAGCGCCCACAGTGGGGGGATTTGAGTTCAGCCAAATCGACCTGCTGGCCTACATACCGGGCCACGGGCAAGCGCTTGGCCGGGATACGCAAAAAAGCGCCCTCTTCTGTCAGCAGGGTGACATTGCTGCTATCTAATTCGAGAACAACTGCGCTTTTACCCATCTTGTTCAACCTCACTTGGCAGGTATTCTCCGAGGTATTGGTAATCCCCCGTCATGATAATAAACAAAGCGATAATATATTTGCGCTGCCGCTCCAGGGTCTTGCGGCTGACGTTGAGCATGCCCTCCAGTTCTTTCAGGGGCAGTTCCTTCTTGGCCCGGACATGTTGGGCCAGCTGGCGGGTAGAGGCCAAGATGCGAGCTGCCTTGGCTGCACGCGCTCTGGCCTGGCGGTGCTTGGGAGTGGCTGCGGCCAATTGCTTCAGATCCAGGTTATAGGCAGACAATTGCTCAATAAACTGGAGCACCTCGCTGCGCCGGTTTTCCTGGATGTCCCGTTCCCGAAACTCCTGCCACGCCTGACGGGCATCCAAGGGGGGCAATTGTTCAGAAATAGCGCTGGCCGGCAGTTCCCGGCCTTTCTGCCTCCGCAGGTAGTCCCGGAGCCTGTTGCTGATGACCAGGTTGGCAAAGCTGGTAAAGCTGGCCCCCCGGTCGGAATCGTACTTGTCGATGGCCTCGTTGAGGGCCAGGAGCCCGATGCTGATCTCCTCATCCCTGCCAATTTCCATGAATCTGCCAGTCAAGCCCGAGGCAATTCTTATTACCATGGGCGTGTACATGGAAAGCAGCTGCTGACGGGCCTCTGTATCGCCGGCGCGAACGGCCTGAAGGGTGGATATTTGGTTATCTTTATCTGTCATACCACCCCTCCTTAATTATATTCGCAGTCTGTGTCAAAAAAACGGGGGTTAGCGGCGACTAAAAAACGCCATGATGATGGTGAGGAGAATGCTGATGAGCAGCATGGTGCCCAGGGGCAGAAAGACGGTGACATTGCCCCGACGCCAGACAAAGTCGCCGGGCAGGCGCCCCAGGGGAAGCCAATTGCTGGAAAGGGCCAAGCCGAGGAAAATCGAGATCGCCCCCAGCAGGATGAGAATTTTACCGATCTCCTTCACTGTCCAGCTCCTCCCATAATTCTTCCTGCCGGGCCACCTGCACCCCCAAGTGGCGATAAGCGGCCGGGGTCAGGACTCGCCCCCGGGGGGTCCTGTTGATAAAGCCCAACTGAAGCAGGAAGGGCTCGTACACATCTTCGATGGTGGTCACCTCTTCGCTGATGCAGGCGGCCAGGGTCTCCACACCCACGGGACCGCCATCGAACTTCTCCGCCATGGCCAGGAGCAGCCTGCGATCGGAGCTGTCAAGGCCGGTGGCATCCACCTCCAGGCGCTCCAAGGCGCTTTCCGCCACCGCCAGGTCGATCTTGCCCTGGGCCTCCACCTCGGCAAAGTCCCGGATCCGGCGGAGCAGGCGGTTGGCAATCCGGGGCGTGCCCCGGGCCCGGCGGGCAATCTCCCGGGCGCCCAGGGAATCGATTTCGATGCCCAGAATCCCTGCCGAACGGGCGATAATCTGCTCCAGCTGTTGGGGAGTGTAGAACTCCAAGCGATTGATGACCCCGAAGCGATCGCGCAGAGGCGCGGTCACCGCCCCGGCCCGGGTGGTGGCACCAACCAGGGTGAAGGGGCTGATCTGTAACCTGATGGACCTGGCTGCCGGCCCCTTGTCCAGGACTATATCCAGGCAAAAGTCCTCCATCCCCGGGTAGAGCACCTCTTCCACCGCCCGGCTCAGGCGGTGAATCTCGTCGATAAAGAGGACGTCCCCCGGCTGCAGGTTGGTAAGAATCCCCGCCAAATCGCCTGGGCGCTCGATGGCGGGCCCCGAGGTTATATGAATATTACTTCCCATTTCCCGGGCGATTATCGAAGCCAAGGTGGTCTTGCCCAACCCCGGCGGCCCCGAGAGGAGCACGTGATCCAGGGGCTCCCCCCGGCGCAGGGCTGCTTGAATAAAGACGGACAGGTTGGCCTTGACTGTATCCTGGCCTATGTACTCGCTGAGCCGGGTTGGGCGCAAACTGGACTCGGCCCGATCCAGTTCAGTATCCTCTGGCGATACAATCCGCTGCCCTTGCATTATTTCTCACCCCCTGCCAGTCGGGACAAGGCAGTCCTGACCAAGTCCTCGGTGCTGGTGCATTCCTTGGCCAGGGCGCGGAGAACCGGCCGGGCCTCCACCGCCCGGAAGCCCAAGGCCGCCAGGGCGGCCTCGGCATCGGCCAGAATGCTGGTGGAGCCTTCTTCCCCGACGGGAACGACTTCTATCTTATCCTTTAGTTCCAGGAGCAGGCGCTGGGCGGTCTTGCGTCCCACCCCGGGCACTGTGGTCAAGGCGGCAATGTCCTCCCGGGCCAGGATGGCCTGGAGCTGACTGCCTTTCCAGGTGGACAGCACCGCCATGGCCAGGCGGGGGCCGACTCCGCTGACAGAGATGAGCTGGCGAAAAACCGCCAGTTCTGCTTCGTTTTCCAGCCCGTACAGGACCATGCCGTCCTCGCGGAGGGCTAAATGGGTATGCAGTTTGATTCGGGCGGCGGCTGCGATTGCCTCCACCCGGGAGGGGGGAACAAATACGCGGAATCCCAGTCCGCCGACCGCCAGCACCACATAATCCGAACCCTTTGCCACTGGCTCTCCTTCGATAAAGGCAAACACGCAATCACCCCCGTCTAAGCGCAAATCCTTCTGGTCGGTTACAGTGACACAGGGCCACGGCCAGGGCATCGGCGACGTCGTCGGGCCTGGGCACGTCCGTCAGGTTGAGGAGGACCCGAACCATTGCCCCCACCTGCTGTTTTGCCGCCCTGCCGTTGCCGACCACCGCCTGTTTAACCTGGAGGGGAGTGTACTCCGCCACCTGGCAACCGTTCTGGGCAGCCAGGAGCAGGCAGATTCCCCGGGCCTGTCCCACCAGAAAGGCGTTGGTAACATTGCGATTGAAAAAAAGCTGCTCCACAGCCACCACCTCCGGCTGCCAGCGCTTAAACAACTCTGTGCCCTCCCGATACACCCTGAGCAGCCGCTGTTCCACCGGCAACCCTGCCGGGGTGCGGATACAGCCATAATCCCTCGCTTTATAGGAATTGCCTTCTCTGTCAATTATAGCATACCCCAGCGTTGCCAGGCCAGGGTCGATTCCCATTATCCGCATGGCGATCCCTCCTGGACATATGTTCGACGCCGACGGGCAGCTTACCTGCCTGAAAAAGAAAAAACCCGGAACCGGGTTAACTGGTGAGGTTGATCAGCCACTGTTCACATTCCTCAGGGCTGGTGAAATGGATCTCCTCGGCCAAGAATTCCAAGGCGCTGCCGGGTGCTTCTGCATACTTTTTAAAGAGTGTCCCATCCTCACAGAAGACGGCGATGTAATTGTCTTCGGTGAGGCGGATATATCCCCGCGGCGGCCACTGGTACACCGAACAGTCGGGGCAAGGTCTGGCCGGGAATTCCACCTCCACCCTTTCTCTGGTAAAGGCGAGGATGGTGGCGCCGGGATATTCCTCGGTCAATAGGGCTTCCAGCTCAGCTAGATTTTTACCCCGCCAGGCCTGGCACTCCTCCGACGTCAGGGGCTGGAGCTCCTCGCCGCAATAGGAACACCGCTGTTGTCCCCTGATTTCTGTGAGTTCATCGATGACGGCCGGTTCTTCACCCGTGCGCCAGCGCCCGGCGCCCAGAACTGCCGTGACCAGCACCAGAGTCGAGACGGTCCCCGCCAGGACATATTTGAGGAGTCTCGGTGAAAACATTAAATCACCCCTGGCTATTTTTTCCCAGGGGTGATAATTCTATGCATTATCCAACATCCTCGGGCATGTCCCAATTGGTGTACACATTTTGAACATCGTCATGTTCATCCAGGGCCTCTACCAAGTCCAGGACTTCCGGGGGACCTTCGACGAGGTTGTCGGGGAGCATGGTAATTTCCGCAGATTCCGGGACAATGCCCTGCTCTTCCAGGGCGGTCCGGACCTGTTCAAAATTCTCCGGGCTGGTGATGATCTCCCAACCCTGACCCTCATCGCGGATGTCTTCGGCGCCGGCGTCCAGGGCAGTCAGCATCAACTCTTCCTCATCCAGGGGGCAGTTCTCCTTGACCACAAAAATCTGGCCTTTGCGCTTAAACATCCAGGCCACACAGCCGGTCTCGCCTAAGCTGCCGCCCTTGCGGGAAAAGATGTAGCGAATCTCCGAAGCAGTGCGGTTGCGGTTGTCAGTGACGATGTCCATGAGGATTGCCACTCCGCCAGGTCCATAGCCCTCGTAGGTAATCTCTTCAAGATTGTCGCTTTCCGAACTGCCCGCTGCCCTGGCAATAGCCCGGTTGATGTTGTCATTGGGCATATTGGCAGCGCGGGCCTTATTCAGCGCCATGCGCAAGCGCATGTTACTGTCCGGGTCGGCACTGCCGCCCTGCCGGACGGCAACTATAATTTCCCGAGCGATTTTTGTAAATATCTTGCCCCGGTTGGCATCCTGGCGGGCTTTCTTATGCTTGATATTGGCCCATTTTGAATGACCAGCCATTCAAATCCCTCTCCTTCCTCATCTGAATCCATCAATATATTAGCATACCCGGAGTAGCTGGGGCAAAAAAAATACGCGTTGCCGCGTATTAAGAAGAGGGGGTTAACTTGAGAAGCTTTTGGTCAACCTTATTATAACCCGAATTGCCCGGATTATAGGTTAAGAGAAACTGAAATTTACATCACAATTATGTTACAGAGGGCATGTCGGCGGCATCTCCAGTTTGTGCCGGGCCCGACGCATCGCTTCCCGGATTCGGAAGACGACCTCCGGATCGGTGGTTCCCGAAAGTATGTACTCGTCCAGCTGGCGATAACTAAAGCCCAGCTCCTCTTCATCGGTCTGTCCCGGCCACAGACCGGCGCTGGGCGCCTTGGCGATTATTCTTTCCGGTATCCCCAAATGCCGGGCCAGTTGACAGACCTGGGCCTTGACCAGCTCGCCCAGGGGCTCTAAGTCCACGGCGCCATCGCCGTGCTTGGTGAAAAATCCCGTGACAATTTCCGACTTGTTGCCGGTGCCGATTACCAGGTAATTGTTCCGGGCGGCCTGATAGTACAGGGCAATCATGCGCAGCCGGGGTTTAATATTAGCCAGCGCCAGATCATCGGCCGCCAACTGCCCGGCGTCGGCCGCCAGAGTCTGCACCAGAGAACGATAGGCGCCGTCCAGGTTAATTTCCACGGCCTTGAGGTCCAAGGTCCTGGCTACCAACCAGGCATCCTCAACGTCGAGGCTGCTGCTCTCCACCGGCAGGATGAGCGCCAGGGTGGTGTCGGGAAAAGCTTCCCGGGCCAAGGCCGCCGCCACCGCCGAGTCAATGCCGCCGCTGAGGCCCAGGACACAGCCCTTGGCGCCGGCGGCGGTGACCTTTTCCCGTAGCCAACTGACGATTTTTTCTGTGACGACAGCGTAATCCACCTGTAATCCCTCCTTGGGAATGGATTCTTCACTAAACAAGAGCAAACCCGCCTGGGCCAGGGCAGCGCCTGTCACGCCAGAGCCAGCCTGGACAGTGCCGGAAAAGTTCCCGCTGTATATTGAGCGGGCGCCGCAGCTGGGACTGCGCTCTTTGAGCAACGCCGCCCCGGCGCCAAAATCCCGGGCAGCCTGCACGGCTATCCGGGCGCCCCGAAGGAAATGGCGGGTGACATCCATTCCCGTCTCTGTCAAGACCTTGGCCTTTCCCTCCAGCACAGCCAAGCCATCGCCGCCGGCAATCTCCGAAGCAGCCCGGGGTGTGGGCAGGCCTCCGTCCACCTCGGGACAGATGGGGATGTACTCCTTATCCCGCAGAAACTCCTGCACCCTGGGATTCAAATTGTTGCCGCCGCTGTACTTGCAGTTGCAGCCCAGGAGGCAGGCGCTGACCACAAAGCGCATCAGTCTGCCACCGGCCTCACCAGGGCAATGGGGGTCTGGGCATTTTCCTGCCCCATGGGGTTGTCCCTCAGGATGTCGTAAAAATCAATTTTCCGCAGTTCGGGGTCGGACCACCCCTTGATGCTGCCGCCGACATCATTGATATCCGCCACCACCACCGGGTAACCGCAGGAAGCGGCGATCTCCCGGGCGGTCCGGCTGGCCTCGGGCAAGGGCAGGATGACCTTGGTCCAATAGGGACCGTTGGGGCCGCCGCTCTGGCCGTCGATGGAGCGCACCTTATCGCCGGCAATCCTATAGAACCAGCCTTTAAGGCCGAAGAGCTTGGTGAGGGCGCTGACTGCCGCAGCCAAGAGGATGCGCCACAGGCCCGCCAACTCGATGGCCACCTGCATCTTCTCGGGGGTACCGATACCCCGGCCATGTCGGGTGGGCTTGACGAATTTATACAGTTTCCTGGCCCACCAGCCGGGCTTAATCTCGCTCTCGTCCTTGGCCAGGCCAATACTGGTGGCGACACATTTCTCGCTGACGATGAGGTAATCGCCGGGCTGGTAGATATCGTCCAGGTAGCGCACCGCCACCTGGCCTACATCTTCTCCCTCCTTGATAAAATGGGTTTTGACCAGAATTCGGCGGTATTTCCTGCCGTTGCTTTCGATTTCCGATTCAAGAGTTTGTCCCACTGCCAGACCCTTGGCGTCGCTCATAGTATCATTCCCTTCCGCATGCTTCCCTGATTATACTCCCTTTGGGCAAAAAAGTGAACCTGTCCATATCCCCTTTGCGCCGCCCTTTCAACCAGAAAGACTGGGGCGGGCAAGGGGAGCACGAATCTTCTCCGCACTAGTATACCTCGGAAATGAGAGTATATCCCTTCTGTCCTTCCAGGGCAAAATATGCTATAGTGAAGGGAAATACACCCTATGAAGGTGAGTGTAATGCGCATTATCATCATCGGCGCCGGCGAGGTTGGCGCCGAGCTGGCGGCGAAATTGTCCCGGGAAGAGAATGATGTCACCGTCATCGACAAGAATAGCTCCGCCCTGGAGCGCATGGCAGCCCTGGACGTCCTCACCATCCTGGGCAACGGCGCCAGCCTGGAAACCCTGGAAAGTGCCGGGATCAGGAGTACCGACCTCCTGATTGCCGTAACCCAAGTGGATGAAATCAATATCATGGCCTGTCTGCTGGGGAAAAACAACGGGGCCAGGCGAACCATTGCCCGCGTTCGTCACAGCGCCTACGGAAACGAGTACAAGAGCCTGACCAGCGATCGCCTTGGCATCGACATCACCATCAACCCCGAGCAAGTGGCCGCCAACGAAATTGTCAAAGTAGTGAAGAGTGCCCATGCCTCGGAACTGGAATATTTCTGCAAGGGCAAGGTGCAAATGGTGGGCATGCGCCTGGGGCAGGAATCGCCCTTGCTCTTCAAGAACCTCAGGGATTTGAATCTGGGCGACAACACCCTGGTTGCCGCCATCACCCGGGACAATAACCTGATCATTCCCCGGGGCGACGACAGCCTCGAACCGGGAGATCACATCTACTTGCTGACCTTGACGGGACGCCAATTTTCCCACGAGTTGATCACCGGCAAGGATTCCCTGCGGGTCCAGAAGATCATGGTCATGGGGGCGGGCAAGGTCGGCCGCCACGTGGTGCGCATGCTGGGCAACCGGGGGGCGGAGGTCAAGCTCATCGACAGCAACCTGGAAAAGTGCAGGGAAGCGGCCGATCTCTTCCCCGACGCCCTGGTCCTACATGGCAGCGGCACCGATTTGGACTTCCTTCGCCAGGAAGATATCGAGTCCACCGATGTCTTTGTTGCAGTGTCGGGCAATGACGAAGTCAATATCCTCTCGGCCCTCCTGGCCAAAAAACTGGGAGTCAAGAAGACTGTGGTGGAAATCAACCGTCCCGACTATGCAGTCCTGGTAGATACCCTGGATATAGATACAGCCATCCGGCCCAGATTTCTCACCGCCGGCAGGATCCTCAAACTGGTGCGCAAGGGCCGCATCGAGTCGGTGATGATCCTCGGTGAGGATCAGGCCGAGGTAATCGAGATCAGCGTGGGCAAGAACGCTCCCGTCTTGGGCAAGACCCTGCAGGAACTAAAGCTTCCCAACGGCATCCTGGTGGGCGCCATCGTCCGGGGTGAGCAGGCGATTATCCCCCGGGGCAGCGACCATGTAACCCATATGGACAAAGTCGTCCTCTTCTGTCTGCCGGAACTCAGCCAGCATGCCACAGAACTTTTTTCCGGGTAGGTGGCGCCAGTGTTTGTCAATACCAATCTCAACATCTGCGGAAAGTTTCTCCTGACTTTCAGCGCCTTGATGGCCGCCCCCCTGGCCATCTCCCTGGCCTATGGGCAGCCGGATACCAAGGCCTTTCTTTTCTCCATCATGCTGACATTCCTGCTTGGATTAGTGCTGGCCAAGGTCTTTAAGGCCGGGACCAGGGACCTGAGAATCCGCGACGGCTTTAGCCTGGTGGGCCTGATCTGGCTGGGCGCGGGACTGCTGGGCGCCCTGCCCTTCTATTTCTCCGGTACGGTTCCTTCCTTTGTCGACGCCGTGTTTGAGTCGGTCTCAGGCATTACCACCACCGGGGCCACCGTCTTCAGTTCCATTGAGGATAAACCCATGGGAATCTTGTTCTGGCGCAGTCTCACCCACTGGTTGGGCGGTATGGGGATAATCGTCCTCTCGGTGGCCTTCCTTCCCCGCCTGGGGGCCGGCGCCATGCAGCTCTTCCGGGCCGAAGTGCCGGGTCCCTCGGCCGAAAGGCTGTTGCCCCGCATCAAGGAAACGGCCAAGGTCCTGTGGATTCTCTATGGCGCTCTGACGGCAATCCTCATGGCAATACTGATGCTGGCGGGAATGAATTGGTTTGACGCCCTCAATCACGCCTTTGCCACCCTGGCCACCGGCGGTTTTTCCACCCGCAACCTCAGCATCGCCTCCTTTGCCAGCCCGGGAATAGAAATTATCCTCATCTTTTTCATGTTTGCTGCGGGCATTAACTTTACCCTCTACTATTACCTGTTCAACCGGCGCTGGTCCCTGGTCAAAGGGGACCGGGAGCTGAGGTTCTATGGAGCGGTGGTGGCCATTGCCGGGACATTGATAGCCGTAAACCTCTTTTGCGCCGGGACATTTTCATCCCTCTGGGAAGCCCTGCGCCACGGCTTCTTTCAGGTAATCTCCATCATCACCACCACCGGTTACTCTACGGCTGACTTCAATCAATGGCCGCCCCTTTCCCAGGGAATTCTCATGATTTTGGAGTTCTTTGGCGGCTCCGCTGGTTCCACCGCCGGAGCGATAAAGCTGATCAGGATTATGATTGTGCTCAAATTCATCTCCCGGGAGTTTTACCGGCTCCTTCACCCGAAGATCGTCAGGCCGGTGCGGATTGGCAACAAGGTCATCCCCGATGAGATGCTGAGCAATGTGGCAGGTTTCATCCTCCTCTACCTGCTGATCTTTACCGTATCCGGCCTGCTGGTAACTGCCATGGGCGTGGATTTTCTCAGCGCCTTTACCGGCTCGGCGGCCGCCCTGGGCAATGTCGGTCCGGGGCTCAATCTATTGGGGCCCTTGAGCAATTTTGGCATCCTTCCCACCGGGGCAAAGGTGGTCTACATTCTCTGCATGCTCTTGGGCCGCCTGGAACTCTTCACCTTCATCCTCTTTTTAATCCATCCCATTTCCAGCCTTGCAAATATAGCAAAGACAAGGAGATGATGCCCAGTGCTTACCTGTGGAATCGTCGGCCTGCCCATGACAGGCAAGACCACTCTGTTTTCCCTGCTCACCAAACACATTCCCCCGGAAGGAAGGACTTCGGCCACTGCCATGGCCAGTGTCCCCGACCCCCGGGTGGATTGGCTAAGCGAGATGTACCAGCCCCACAAGACTGTGTACGGGCAGATTCAGGTTACAGATATTGCCGGCCTCAGCGAGGGTACCGGCAAGAGCGCAGCCTTCCTGGATGCCATCCGCCCCGCTCAGACCCTGGTCCACGTGCTCCGCGCCTTTCAGGGCGACTTTCCGCATCCCTTGGGCAGCATCGACCCAATCCGGGACCTCAATATCGTCAATCACGAATTGCTCCTGGCGGATATGGCCCTGGTGGAAACCAGGCTGGAGCGAATCCGCAATTCCTCCAAGAACAAGGGACCGGGCAAAACCCAGTTGCCGGTCCTGGAAAAGTGCCTGGAGCACCTCATGGATGAAAAACCCATGTCCCTCCTGGCGCTGACTGAAGAAGAGCAGGAACAGCTCCAGGGCCTAATATTCTTTACCGACAAGCCCCAGTTGCTGGTGGTCAATTTGGATGAAGCCGATCTGGCCAGCCCTCCTGCCTGGCTGGATGAGCTTGCCGTAATTGCCCGGGAAAAGGGCTGGCGCATGCTCTCCCTTTCCGCCCAGATTGAACAGGAGATATCCCAGCTCTCGCCCCAAGAACAGCAAGTCTTTATGGAAGAACTGAACATAACCGAGCCCGGCACCGCCCTCCTGGCCAGAGAAGCTTACGCTCTGTTGGGGCTGATCTCTTTCTTTACCGTGGGCAAGGACGAAGTGCGAGCCTGGTCCCTGCGAAAAGGCGGCACTGCTGTGGAAGCCGCCGGCGTCATCCACAGCGATTTGGCCCGGGGCTTCATCCGTGCCGATGTCATGCACTACCAGGACCTGGTGGAACTGGGCAGTGAAAACGCCGTCAAGGACAAGGGCCTCGCCCTGCTGGTGGGCAAGGATTACATCGTCCAGGACGGCGACATCGTGCATATCCGGTTTAACGTTTAACTGGCTGAAACGCCTCCCGAGGGCAGTTGCGAGAGCTCATATTGGCTTTGACCGGCTGTCCGAAACAGCGGCCGTTATCGCCCTTCTCTGGAATATAGTTGACACAATCCCGGCACCGGCTCACTTTTTCACCTCCCTGAGATTCCGGGTCTCAGTACAAGTTTATCCCCGGTGCAAAAATATATTTATCATGCAGACAGGCGGGTCATTCCCCGCCTGTTTCTGTTTCCAGATTATGGACAGCCACCTTGGCCAGAACTGAATTGCTCTTGCTGAAAAATATCACTGATTGCGGCTGCCGCGGACAACTTACCTCGACCACCGTCCTGGGGAAGGTTATGACCTGAGTCACTATCGCCCAGGGCTTGGGGGACTTTTCCTCAACCCGGACCGTCACCGGTTCACTCAGTTCAACATCGCCCAAGAGCACCGAGTAACCGCCAGTGGGCCGCTGACCCAATTTTAAAGCCAGGTACAGGGTCCCCTCGGCATAAAAAGCCGCAAACCCCGGGTCCGCCTCATTGGTGACCAGCCACAGGTGAATCGCCTGTGGAATTTCTGAATTAGGCAGCGCAGACAGGACCTCCATGCTCCCTCCACCCCCTTTGCCATAAAGGATCAGGGCAAGCACAAGCAGGACTAACCCGACGCCGACTGAAATTCTTTTGCCTCGCTTCAACCCGATCCCCCTTTACTTTGCCTTTGCTGATGCTCTTCCAGCATTTGGGCATAGAGCAGTAGCTCTTTACGGGAGGAAATGTTTAATTTCATATAAATGCGCTTATTGTGGGTCTTGATGGTGTTGATGGAAAGGTAAAGGGCCTGAGCAATTTCCCTGGCGGTGTATCCCTTGAGGTACAAGTCAAATACTGCCCTTTCTGCCTTGGACAGGGTCTCGATATTCTCCAGGAACTGATTAAACATGGGCAAAGAGCTGGGCTGATCAGCGGAGCTGGAGTCGGCGACCTCGTCCTGTTCCGCCAGGAACTTGACTAGGTCATCGATCTCGGGAATCCTCGTCTTGGGGACCTGAGACAGCTTCTCCTCCCGGATGAGGTTCAGCGCCCCCACCACGGGTTGAATGTATTTGCGGCTGATAAAGTAGGACAATCCGCTGCTGATTACCAGCAGCACAACCAAGAAGAGCAGGAGCTGATTGTTCTGTCCCGAGATGTACTGGGCCAGATCTCTTTCCGGCATCATCAGGGCCAAAAGCCACTGCTCCTGATAAGCCGAGTCCATGGGGTACAGGGAAATGGCTTGGTGAATGCCGGCATAGGCGGCGCCGGAATCGTATTTGTATGTGCTGAAAGGATGGTCGGGAAGGACAGTTAATTGCCGAGCCAAGAGATCCTGAGGCAGGTAATCCCCCGCCACCAGCCCCCCTTTGCCCTGAAGCATATCCTCCTCCAAGGGGAAAAACAGAGAGAAGAGCGGATTGTACCGGGCCTGGTTGAGGCTATAGGACATCTTAAAGAGCATGGCGCTGACCTCAAAGCCGCATATCCCAAAGGTGTTGCCCCCGGAATCCCGGAGGGGCACACAGCAATACATGGCCCCCTCGTTGCTGTTGGCAATGCTTCGGCCATAATACCAGTAGAACAGCCTGGACAGCGGGAGTCCGCTGCCCTGGGCGGTATCCATGACCCTCCTGTAGTCTTCAAGCTTGCCGACATCAAACTCCATTTCCCACTGGGGCAGGATGCGCATATTGCTCTTCCTGGCAACTGGCATGGGGCCCCGCAACAGGCGGAGGTTGGCAAAGGAAGAGCTGACGATATTGGGCTCCATATTCTTAATAAACAGGCCCGCCCGGGAATTCTCGGCGCCCTCCAGCCAGGGATTGACAGTGGCATCCAGGATTAAGAAGACCCCGCTGGCCCGGGCTTTTTCCAGAGCTGCTGCCAGCACGTCCAGCTCTCCTTCCAGGAGAGACTCCAGCAACTCCGGATGGTCTTGGATGGAATCAGGGGTTACGCCAAATTCCAATAGCCTGTTCTCCAGATCATGGGACAGAGTGCTGGCCAATTGGACGCCGTGCACCGAAAGGGCGCCATAGTCCCGGCGGACAGAATCCGAGAGATCCGCCAGTTCGTGTTCCAGAAAGGCGTGGCACTCCTTCTGCCCGGTCTTAAAGACGCCGCTGGCCACCAGGATGATCATGACTCCCAACATCACGGTAATCAGAAATACCATGAAAAAGGCAAAGAGCCGAAATCGCATGGGAAGGCCGGAATCTCGCATCAGTTTCATGCCATGAACTACTCGGTTGTGGGCCAGTTTTCCCCCCACAGGGCTCACCTCCTCCCCAGCCTTGGCAAAATCACCACTTACCTGCCCTGAATAAAGGACTCAAAATCCCCCTGGATTGCCTGTTGGTAAGCCTGCTCAGGGTCCATGGTCTCCAGCAGCAGCAGGTACTCGGTCCTGGCCTCGGCGGCCAATCTCTTGAGATCCCTTTCATACTCTCTGCTCAGACTATCGTATTCATCGAAGACCGGCGGGATGTAAAAATCATATTCCTTTTGAACGGTGATGGCAGCTATCAAGAGCTTGCGGATATTTTCGTTTTCGATGGTGTCCAGGTTCTTCTCGATGCTGTGTTCAAAGGCTTCGATGGTCACCGGCAAGTAGCCGGTGGAGGCGACGAATTTCATATTTTGCCGGGGGGAGGTAAACCATTTCAGGAAGATGGCAGCAGCCTTCTCCTTTGCCGGGGTAGATTTGGCCACAACCAGGCCGCCGCCCCGCTGGATGGCGATCTTTTTGCCGCCCTCAAATACCGGAAAGGGCAGCACGGTGTACTCCACTGCTTGGCGGGTATTGTCGGGGAAGGTTACTTCGGTGCCATAAAAGAGGATGCCCGCCGTTGAACCGGTTGAGCAGACGATTTCCCCGGTCTTGGAAAGATCTGAAGAATAACCATCATAAATGGCATAGCCGCCTTTGACTGCCGGCTCATAGAAGCAGGACCAAATGTGCCGGAACTCCTGGGAATCCAGGACCAAGCATCCGTCGGTGATGAGATCGCCGCCCAGCTGGCGCATGCCTACCTGGGCGATATTGAACAGCGAGTCGGCAGTGTAAAAGTGCTTTCCATCCCCGGGTTCCGGAGTCTGTTCATCGGTCCACTGGTAATACTGGAGAGCGGCTGCGGCAATGCCCTCAAAGGTGGTCAAGTCCTCCATGCTAACCCCGGTGGCGGCAGAAAATTCATCGAAAAAGGTCTGATTGACAAACAGCACTTCCGTGGACTTGGCGAAGGGAAAGACGAATAACTGGTCGCCAAGTCTTCCCTCATCCAAAAAGCGAGGTACGTAGAGATCCAGCTCCCCTTGCTCGAAGTAGGCATCCAGAGGAGCCAAAAGGCCCTTTGCCGCCAAAATTGCGGCCGTCTGGGGATAGCAGGTGGCGATGTCCGGCATTGCAGGGGCGCCGGGATCGTCGTCGGCAATCATGGTCAGCTTTTCCCGGATTGTGGCTGAATCGGAGATGGAGGTAATGCTGAGAAAGATCCCCTGCTCCTTGCCCACAGTCTGGTTGAACTCGTCCACCAGCTGGTCCATGGTTGTCTGCATCTGACCTCCAAAATTATGCCACATCGTCAGGGTTACAGGATTATTCGGACTAAGGCCCACATCCCTGGCGCAACCTGACACGAAAAGGCTTATCAATACTCCCAGGAGCAGCAGCTTGAGAATGCGCATGAACAGCCCCCCTAAAATTATTTAACAATTAATCGCCCATAATCACCCTCAGGGTGATTACTGAGGAAGAAAAAACAACTATACTCTATGTAAGAGAAGAGAAATGCACTTGCCTATTTATTTACAGTACTGCCCTCTTAACTTTGTTATGCAAAATTAAGGTGAGGTGGAAAGTCAATGGCTGTTCAGATTGGAGAGGCAAATCAGAGGTCAGTCCGGGTCGGCGTCAATCCTGTGCGCCAGCTGCTTGTTCTCAGCAAGAATACCTCCCCACACGTGTTTCCTGGCCAGGATGAACCCGTTGCCATCACCGACTTCATATATTTGCCTCGCTGTACCCGGGCAGAGCAGTTAGCCGCTCCCCAAAACTACTATATGTTCATCCTGACAAAGCCCAATTCGCCACTTAATATCGTGATGATTGGGACTGCCTTAATCAGAAAGATTGACCATCGCTTCGTCAACATCCATCCAACCACTGAAGCCTACCGCATCCTGGAGACTTGGGACATCAGCAACCGCCTGAACATGTTCTACCAGGAGGCGCAGTGCGATTATCCCGGCAGGGATAAGCTCCTCCAGGACCTGGCAGAGATTGTCACCGCCCTCATGGTCCAGCGCATCCCCAAGCCAACCGGCAATCTGCAAAAGCGCCCCAGCAAGGACATCAGGGCCGCCATCGAATATATTCATAACAATTGCAGCACGCCCATGACCCTGGAGGAAATATCCAAACAGGTAAACTACAGCCAGTATCATTTCATTCGCATTTTCAAGAAAGAAACCGGCTTCAGTCCCTTTGAGTATCTCACAAATTGCAGGCTGGACAAGGCGCGAGAGTTGCTGGCAAAAACCCCCTTTACTATAACCGAAATCTGCCTGCAATGCGGATTTCAAAACAGCAGTCACTTTGCCACCGTTTTCAAGAAACATACCGGCATGAGTCCCAGTGAATACAGGCAGAAATCATCCCCGTAAAAGCTCGTCAATCTTCGCAAACTATTTATTTCTACAACTGGCCTTCAGTTTCCTGCTGAAACGGAAATCCCGCGTCGTCAAAAGCCACCCGGAAGGGTGGCTTTTTCAATGGCGGCACTTATGAGAAGTTAGACCGAAAATACCTGCCTTTTCATCTTCATTCTGTTCTTTCTGGCTGTTGACCAGCGATAATACAACAACTTGGCGATTAGTTGCCTGGGCAAGATTGCTCCCGCGAACCCCAATAGGCAATTGGCTATCCCCGGAACATACACGCCGTTACCGGCAAGCACTTTTGAGATACTCCTGTTTGCGACCAGTTCAACCCTGTTTGTGGTAAGTCTGCCCCACATCCCCTGGGCGGCAATCCCTTCCAGCGAATCAGGGGTTGTAGGAAGCCCTCCCGGGCACACCGTTAAAACATGGATATTTGCTGCCCTTAGTTCCTGACCCAAGGCAAGGGAAAAGTCCAACAAAAAGCGTTTGGACGCGGCATAAGTCGCCTTCAGCGGCATGGGGTAGAGCGAGGCGAGGCTGGAAACAAAGACCAGGTAAAATCTGCCCCCCGGCCGGCGGTGAGCAAGGGCATAGTGGGTGAGTTGCAGAGTAGCCACTATATTTAGCCTGACGATCTCTGTAACTTCCCGGCAATTTCGCTCTGTAAACCCGCCTTCATGATCGATGCCGGCTACATTCAGCAGCATATCCAGCTGGATTTTTTCTCCGGCAATGTACGCAAACATTTCGGCCACTTGCCTGTCATCCAATAAATTGCACGCCTTGGTAACAATGTTTACTCTGTATTGGCGCTGAATCCCCTGACTCAATCGATTGAGGGAATCCTGACTGAGATCTGTCAGAAACAGATCGTATCCCCGCTGGGCGCAATCCAAAGCCATGGCGCGCCCAAGCCCCCCGCAAGCCCCGGATATCATGACGAACATGCCGCTACACCCTCATTATATTTAATGCCACACAATCTTTCACTTAAGTCAAACAAGCGCCTGGTGTCCTCAACTCTGTCAGCCCGCCGGTTATACCGCCGCTCATGGCACTGGTAATAGTACAGCCCCGGGGGGGCAGGCTCCTGATTAGCCAGGAAAGAGTATGTCCGGGCTGCGACATCCGGACTTACTCCAAACCTTTTCCTGATTCCCCAAAACAGATTGACAATGCCGCCGGTATGCTTGCATCCAATTTCAGTGTTGACCAAACCGGGATCGACGACATAGGCCCTGATTCCCAGGGCTGAAAACCGCCGGTTGAACTCTTTGGCAAAGAAGACATTGCACAGTTTGGATTGCTTGTAGGCAAATAAGCAACTATAGCGTCGCCTCATCATGATATCCCGCCACCTGATCCGCGTATTTTTATGGGAGTTGCTGCCTGTAAGGATTACTCGCCCGCCGGCATTGGCCAAGAAGGGCGTCAACCTGTAGGTCAGCAAGAAACCCGCCAGGTGATTCAAAGCAAATTGTTGCTCATAGCCATCCTCTGTGGTCGAATACCAACTCCTGACGCCGCCGGCATTGTTTATCAGAATCTCGAGCTTACCCTGGCATTCCCTGACCAAATAAGCGGCGATTTGGTCTGCAATTGCATGCACTTCCCTCTGATGCATCAGATCTCCGCAGAAGTAAATCACTTTTCCCCCGGGAACCAATGCCTTAATTTTATCAACTGCCGCAGCACATTTTTCTCTGCTTCTGCCAACCCCAATGACACAATAGAACTGTTCGGCAAATTGCTGGGCTATGGAAAAGCCAATCCCCGAGGTTGCGCCGGTTATTACCACCGTCCTCATACAGCACCCTCACCTTCCCAATTATTGAAACCAGTTGAGCTCATGCCAGAAAGGTTTAAAGTCTGTGTAGGCAAACATGTAAAAAACACCGATGCAGAACAACACTCCGCCTGTCACCCCGGCAATTAAGGCGATTTTCCTCAGCACCTGCCTGGCGCCGGGGCTAACCTCGGGGTGCAAAGCAGGACATGATTCCTCCCAGCCCTTAACAGTGTTCCGGTGCCAATGGATGTAGGACCGGACCCACTGGTGAACATACAGGAAACACCAAGTGGTGGCAACGGCGCTTACCGCTCCCAGACCGATAAAGGAGGTCCCCAGCAGCAATCTCCCGGCGTAGGGGATTAAGGGAATCAGGCCGGCAACATTCAAGTTTAGCACCAGGCAGAATCCCAGACTCACCAGGGCGATGGAAAAACCTGCAAAGACGATATTCAACCCGTACAGCAAAAGCAATGCCATGGTAGCCAAGATAGCCAAAAACCCCAGGCCGATTCGGGTGGGAACACCTGCCGGCTCATGAAAATCCGCTTCACCCTCAAATTGGGCGGCAATTGCAGTGGGGCTATCCAACCTCGCGGCGATTTCCTCCTCGCTAAAACCTTCGCTGAGCTTAAAGTCAAAATGCTCTTGGTATTCCAATAAGATCTCCTGGACATCGGCAACCTTCCTTGCCCGCAGTGCCCTCTCCAGTTCCCGCAGAAATTCATGCCTGTTCATCTTCTTCCCCTTCCAAAATTTCTTTTACCTCAGCGGCAAAGGCAAGCCATTCTGCCTTAGCCTTCCTGTACTCTTCCTCCCCATACCGGGTGAGGGTGTAATACTTCCGCGGCGGTCCCCCACTTTCTTCCGACAGGTATGTTGTCACCAAGCCCTCGCTCTTTAGCTTCCGCAAAATGGGGTAAACGGTCCCCTCTGAAATCTGGATGCGCCGGGAAAGGTACTCTGAGATTTCGTAACCGTATTGATCTTTATTGGTCAATAGGGACAGTACACATAGCTCTATGACTCCTTTTTTATATTGAATATTCAAGACGCACCTCCTCGAAAATACTGTACGTTGTTCTCTATTACATATTATATAATAGTTAGATAATCTGTCAAGCATTTTATAAAAAAAGCCATTGGGGACGGTTCCCAATGGCTGATAAATTCTGGCCCCGGCTGAGGCTACAAGCTCAATAGACGCGCACTGTTTTAGTGGCAGAACCTGTTGCGGGGCCTTTACTGGCAAAAGCCTCTATGGTGTAGTAACCTCTGCCGTCTGCGGAAGTAGTGGTGTACGTGAAAGTAACGGTCCCGCTGGAATTGGTCGAGCCGTTGCCCTGCAACACCCTGCCGGATGCGGTGGTCAGCTTCAGCGTAACGGCGGCACTGGGTACCAATGCGTTATTCTGATCGCGGACAGTTACCGTCATCCTCATTGTTTCGTACAGGTAGTAGTAGCTGTAGTTGATCGAAATGCTGACATTCAGGTTCTGGGGATCCGGCTCGCCCGGGCCGCCATTGACGTACTGGTACGCCGCCCAGGCGTCAACCAAGCCGTTGCCATAGCGCCAGGGGTCATTCCACATATCATTGGCGGTGGCATTGAGGACATTCCGCAATTGAACGTTGGTAAGACTGGGCTTGGCGCCCCAGATCAAGGCCGCCACTCCTGCCACATGGGGACAAGCCATGGATGTGCCGCTCATGGTTCCGTAACCGCCATTATAGGTGGTGCTGTAAATACTGGAACCGGGAGCCATCAATTCCAAAGTCGAGCCGGTACTGGAGAAGCTGGAGCGGACGTTGCCGGAAGTAATTGACCCAACAGCTATGACGGAAGAGTACCGGGCAGGATAACTAATGCATTCGGTATTTCCGGAAGCTGTGCCTTCGTTCCCGGCGGCCGCAACCAACAGTATCCCTGCGTTGTAGGCGGCGTTGCAGGCATTCTGCAGAGCGGAGGAGCCGGAGCTACCCCCCAGGCTCATGTTAATGATGTCCATATCGTTGTTGATGGCCCACTGAATACCGGCAATGATATTGCTGTAGGAGCCGTTACCTGAAGCATCAAGAACCTTTACGGCATAGAGCCTTGCCGCAGGAGCAACCCCCAATACCCCAATGGTATTGTCCAAAGCAGCCACAGTTCCGGCCACATGGGTTCCGTGCCCGTTGTTGTCATTATAACTGCCGGTGCCTGTGGTATCATAACCGCCATAAACGGTTAAATCCTGATGGTTGGTGCGGATACCGGTGTCCAAAATGGCAACTTTTACTCCGCTACCCTTCTGACCGGCGCTGTGCACTTGGGGAGCGTTGACCCTCTCGACTCCCCAGGGCACTGTCTGAGCGAGAGCCTTCGCCGGATAATCGGGTTCTACATAGTCAATCCCCGGCCCTTTTTGGACGCTATTGAGGGCCGATTTGGGCAATTTGACCTGGATGGCGTTGATAAAGTCAAACTCCCGCTCTATTTTCCCGCCGGCAAAAAGAACCGTGTCCTTGCCCTTTTCGTCGGACAGGCCAATAATCACTGAAACTTGTTCCTTGCTTTCCGATACCGCGCCTGCGACGAGGGGGAAGGGAATCAGCATGAACAGCGCCAACATTACAGCGAGAATTCTTTTCACCATAATCCTCCTAAAATGATGATTGATTACCTTGAGAAACCCCTCAAGATAACCTAATTCATATATATGCGGGTAAGAGTTTCCTCGAGAAAAGGCATTAACTCGTATAATACAGCCCATTAAAAAAAACCATCGGGCGATCCCCGATGGCTATTCTTATTTGCCTGTCCCATCAATGATTTTTGTAAACGATAGACATGTGTCCGCCTTGCGGAAGCCAAACTCCTCAAACAGGCGAAGCTTATTGATATCGTCCCGTTCCACCATCGCCAGCATCTCCTCTGCTCCTTGCCCAAAACAATCCTCCACCGCTGACAGCAGTAAGCTCTTGCCATAACCGGCAATTTGTTTGGGATCTGCCACCGTCAAAAAGAATATCTCCGCTGTTCTTAAACAAGTGACTGCGGCTCCTGCCACTCTCTCGTTTTCCGGAACAATATGAATGCGAAAAATTCCCAGGTTTTCCAGGAGCTTTTTGCCGGTCCAATATGCGTCGGGATAACGGGTATCGTGAAATTCTACAAAACCATCGTGAAAGGTACACGCCAGGAGCATGGCTTTCTGCGAAGAGGATGGCCTCTGAAACTGCGAAGCATTCAGCCGCAGCTCATAATCATAGTCCACCAGTTCTGCCCCAATTGATTGCATGAACCCGATGGCCTGAACGTTCTCCTCGGGATAGGCGGCATCCAAGCGGTATCCAGGATAGTTCCCGGCAATATAAGCGAAAAATTCCTTTGCCACCACGCTATAATTGTCCTGGGCAAAGACCCCGCCCACCGCTTCCAGATACCTTTCCCGGGGGTCCACCAACAAGGCCAGGACTCCGCCCAGCCTTTCCCCTTCTTCCCAAAGCAGCAACCTATCATGGGGATGATCCAGCATCTTGGCGAATTGTTTGGAGATGCCTTCGTACTCAGATGGAAAGGCCTTGCACCTATGGGAAGGGACTGAATTCAGGCGATATGCATATTGGGCCGCCTCACTTAATTCGGCTTTAGTTGCATCCCGTATCATCTTCTTCCCTCTCTTTCCTTAAGTGCCATTCTACCATGAAGAAGATATAAAGCACATACAGCTATAGGTAGACAAAAAAAACCGCTCCAATGAGCGGTTTTTTGATCCGGCAGCGACCTACTCTCCCAGGGGGAAATCCCCAAGTACCATCGGCGCTGAAGGGCTTAACTTCCGTGTTCGGGATGGGAACGGGTGGGACCCCTTCGCCATAGCCACCGGATAACTGACACAGGAACGCGTAATGCTTAGTTTGAGGTCAAGCCCTCGACCTATTAGTACCGGTCCGCTAAAGACATTGCTGCCCTTACACTTCCGGCCTATCAACCTGGTCATCTACCAGGGGTCTTACTCCCTTGACGGGATGGGAGATCTAATCTTGGAGATGGCTTCGCGCTTAGATGCCTTCAGCGCTTATCCATGCCAGACTTGGCTACCCAGCACTGCCCTTGGCAGGACAACTGGTACACCAGCGGTCTGTCCACTCCGGTCCTCTCGTACTAGGAGCAGCACTCCTCAAATCTCCTGCGCCCGCGACAGATAGGGACCGAACTGTCTCGCGACGTTCTGAACCCAGCTCGCGTACCGCTTTAATGGACGAACAGTCCAACCCTTGGGACATACTACTGCCCCAGGATGCGATGAGCCGACATCGAGGTGCCAAACCTCCCCGTCGATGTGGACTCTTGGGGGAGATAAGCCTGTTATCCCCGGGGTAGCTTTTATCCGTTGAGCGACGGCCCTTCCACTCAGAACCGCCGGGTCACTAAGCCCCACTTTCGTGCCTGCTCGACCTGTATGTCTCGCAGTCAAGCCTCCTTCTGCCTTTACACTCTGCGAATGATTTCCAACCATTCTGAGGAGACCTTTGGGCGCCTCCGTTACTCTTTGGGAGGCGACCGCCCCAGTCAAACTGCCCGCCTGACAATGTCCCGGACCCGGATAACGGGCCGCGGTTAGAGCTTCGATGCTGGAAGGGTGGTATCCCACCGGCGACTCCAACAAGACTGGCGTCCTGAATTCTCAGTCTCCCACCTATCCTGTACATCCAACACCAAAGATCAATATCAGGCTGCAGTAAAGCTCCACGGGGTCTTTCCGTCTTGTCGCGGGTAACCTGCATCTTCACAGGTACTACAATTTCACCGAGTCCCTCGTTGAGACAGCGCCCAAATCGTTACGCCTTTCGTGCGGGTCAGAATTTACCTGACTAGGAATTTCGCTACCTTAGGACCGTTATAGTTACGGCCGCCGTTCACTGGGGCTTCGGTTCAGAGCTTCGCCTTGCGGCTAACCCATCCCCTTAACCTTCCAGCACTGGGCAGGCGTCAGCCCCTATACTTCGCCTTGCGGCTTAGCAGAGACCTGTGTTTTTGCTAAACAGTCGCTTGGGCCTATTCACTGCGGCCCCCTCTCGCTTATCACGATAACGGGGCACCCCTTCTCCCGAAGTTACGGGGTAATTTTGCCGAGTTCCTTAACGAGGGTTCTCTCGAGCGCCTTAGGATTCTCTCCTCACCCACCTGTGTCGGTTTACGGTACGGGCGCCTGCACTTCTCGCTAGAGGCTTTTCTTGGCAGTGGAGGATCAGCCAGTTCGCTACTTAAATTTCGCTCCCCATCACCCCTCAGGATTAACGTAGCCACGGATTTGCCTATGGCTACTCCCTAAAGGCTTGGACGCACACAACCAACGGTGCGCTGTGCCTACCTTACTGCGTCACCCCATCGCTCGAACGAAGTCAGGCGGTACTGGAATCTCAACCAGTTGTCCATCGCCTACGGCTTTCGCCCTCGGCTTAGGTCCCGACTTACCCTGAGCGGACGAACCTTCCTCAGGAAACCTTGGGTTTTCGGCGGAAGGGATTCTCACCCTTCTTTTCGTTACTTATACCGGCATTCTCACTTCCATACGCTCCAGCACTCCTTACGGTATACCTTCAGCGCATATGGAACGCTCCCCTACCGCTGCGCAGCCATCAACAACATGCTCATTTGTCGATGCCACACTCATTTGTTACTCATTACTGCCACATCGAAAGTAACAGTCTTGAGTTATTGCATTTGGTCAAAAACATGATTGCATATTGGGTGTTGTAGTTTTTGACAAAATGCTCTCAATGAGTATGAGCACATTGTTGATGGCTACACAACCCGCAGCTTCGGTGACAGGCTTGAGCCCCGGACATTTTCGGCGCAGGACCACTTGACCAGTGAGCTATTACGCACTCTTTAAATGGTGGCTGCTTCTAAGCCAACATCCTGGTTGTCTGGGCAGTCCCACATCCTTTTCCACTTAGCCTGTACTTAGGGACCTTAGCTGGCGGTCTGGGCTGTTTCCCTTTCGACTATGGACCTTAGCACCCATAGTCTGACTCCCGGAGTAAAATACGCGGCATTCGGAGTTTGTCTGAGTTCAGTAACCCGTGAAGGCCCCTAGCCCAAACAGTGCTCTACCTCCGCTATTCATCCTCCGAGGCTAGCCCTAAAGCTATTTCGGGGAGAACCAGCTATCTCCGAGTTCGATTGGCATTTCACCCCTACCCACAGCTCATCCCCCAATTTTTCAACATTGGTGGGTTCGGGCCTCCACGCAGTCTTACCTGCGCTTCACCCTGGCCATGGGTAGATCACCCGGTTTCGGGTCTACTCAGGCAAACTAGCTCGCCCTATTAAGACTCGCTTTCGCTGCGGCTGCACACCTGTGGTGTTTAACCTTGCTTGACTGAGTAACTCGCCGGTCCGTTCTACAAAAAGTACGCCATCACACATTTATAGTGCTCTGACTGTTTGTAAGCGCACGGTTTCAGGTACTATTTCACTCCCCGCCAGGGGTGCTTTTCACCTTTCCCTCACGGTACTGGTTCACTATCGGTCGCTGGGTAGTATTTAGCCTTTGGAGGTGGGCCTCCTGGATTCCTGCGGGATTTCACGTGCCCCGCAGTACTCGGGTGGTCAAGAACGCAGCTGCCAGACCTTTCGCTTACGGGGCTTTCACCCTCTGTGGCGGACCCTTCCAGGTCACTTCTGCTAGATCGGCAGTTGGTAACTGCGCCAGGGTGTTACAGCACCCTGATCTTGACTCCCACAACCCCGTGCTGAAAACGGCTGTAACCTTACAACAGCACGGTTTAGGCTCTTCCCCGTTCGCTCGCCGCTACTCAGGGAATCGAGGTTTCTTTCTGTTCCTCGGGGTACTAAGATGTTTCAGTTCCCCCGGTTGGCTTCACACCACCTATGGATTCAGTGGTGGATACTGCGGTATGACCCGCAGTGGGTTGCCCCATTCGGAAATCCACGGATCAATGCCTGCTTGCGGCTACCCGTGGCTTATCGTAGCTCGCTACGTCCTTCGTCGCCTCCCAGCGCCAAGGCATCCGCCGTGCGCTCTTAATAGCTTGACCTCAGTGTTTTGCTATGCAAAACACATATCTTGGCAATGCGTCTTTGCTGTTGATATGACCTAAACGCTAGCCAATTGACTCGTTTTGCTTTACGCTTTCCTGTGCAGTTGTCAAAGAGCAGTGAAAGAATCTGTCCCCGGCCGCGTCCGCGACTCGGGTTTGGAGTTCTTTCAAAACCAAACAGTGTTGTAGAAGAGCGGTTTCATGCCTTTCGGCAAATACACCTTAGAAAGGAGGTGATCCAGCCGCACCTTCCGATACGGCTACCTTGTTACGACTTCACCCCAATCATCTGTCCCACCTTCGACGGCTGCCTCCCTTGCGGGTTAGCTCACCGGCTTCGGGTGTTACAAACTTTCGTGGTGTGACGGGCGGTGTGTACAAGGCCCGGGAACGCATTCACCGCGGCATGCTGATCCGCGATTACTAGCAACTCCGACTTCATGCAGGCGAGTTGCAGCCTGCAATCCGAACTGGGACCTGATTTAAGGGATTTGCTCCGGGTCGCCCCTTCGCACGCCCGTTGTTCAGGCCATTGTAGCACGTGTGTAGCCCAGGACATAAGGGGCATGATGATTTGACGTCATCCCCACCTTCCTCCGGTTTGTCACCGGCAGTCTCCCCAGAGTGCCCACCCGAAGTGATGGCAACTGAGGACAGGGGTTGCGCTCGTTGCGGGACTTAACCCAACATCTCACGACACGAGCTGACGACAACCATGCACCACCTGTCTCTCTGCCCCGAAGGGACACTATAATCTCTTATAGCTTCAGAGGATGTCAAGCCCTGGTAAGGTTCTTCGCGTTGCATCGAATTAAACCACATGCTCCGCTGCTTGTGCGGGCCCCCGTCAATTCCTTTGAGTTTCAGCCTTGCGGCCGTACTCCCCAGGCGGGGTACTTAATGCGTTAACTGCGGCACTGGAGGATTGTCACCCCCAACACCTAGTACCCATCGTTTACGGCTAGGACTACCAGGGTATCTAATCCTGTTTGCTCCCCTAGCTTTCGCGCCTCAGCGTCAGTTACAGTCCAGGAAGTCGCCTTCGCCACTGGTGTTCCTCCTAATATCTACGCATTTCACCGCTACACTAGGAATTCCACTTCCCTCTCCTGCACTCAAGCCTGCCAGTTTCAAGTGCGATACGGGGTTGAGCCCCGCATTTTGACACCTGACTTAACAAGCCGCCTGCGCGCGCTTTACGCCCAGTAATTCCGGACAACGCTCGCCCCCTACGTATTACCGCGGCTGCTGGCACGTAGTTAGCCGGGGCTTCCTCCGGGGGTACTGTCAGTTTTCATCCCCCCAGACAGGAGTTTACGACCCGAAGGCCTTCATCCTCCACGCGGCGTCGCTGCATCAGGCTTGCGCCCATTGTGCAATATTCCCCACTGCTGCCTCCCGTAGGAGTCTGGACCGTGTCTCAGTTCCAGTGTGGCTGATCGTCCTCTCAGACCAGCTACCCATCGCAGCCTTGGTGAGCCGTTACCTCACCAACTAGCTAATGGGACGCGAGCCCATCCGGCATCGGTAACCCTTTCCCAGATTCAACATGCGATGAATCTGGTGTATCCGGTATTAGCAACGGTTTCCCGCTGTTATCCCGGGTTGCCGGGCAGGTTGCTCACGTGTTACTCACCCGTCCGCCACTAGAATGCAGCAAAAGCAAGCTTCCGCTGCATCCCCGTTCGACTTGCATGTGTGAGGCACGCCGCCAGCGTTCGTCCTGAGCCAGGATCAAACTCTCCAAAAAAACTAAGAGCTCGACCTTGAGACTCTAATAGAATCTTGAGTTGGTTGATAGTTCAACCGACCCGCTCTTCTAAACACTGTTCAGTTTTCAAAGAACTCCGCCACAAAGCATCGAAATTGTGGCAAATATAGGGCAAAAGACCCATTTTTGAAGTTGTCGCTGTCATAGCAGTGACTTTTTTATAATAACACGCAGCCAGCATCTTGTCAACCGATTTTTGCGGGAATTTGTGGTTGCACCGAGAGCTGTGCTTTGTCTGACAGCAACATTGTATACCATACCTCAATCGAAATAGCTTGTCAACAGGTCTTTGCAGGGAAAAACCCAATGATAGAATTACTACATTATATAATATAGTTTCCGCTGCAGCTTAAATTTTAATCCTGAACAGGATTGGAAGGGAACTCAAAATCATAGGGCATGGGCAGATTGATCACTGTTTCGGGCACCTGACCAAAGTAGGTCGCTGTAGCAAGAGGAGTAAAGGAATGGACGCTTATCTCGCTGGAAAAGAAGGGGATGACGATCTGGATCCTCGCCGTAATGTCTATGCCCACTTGATGGGATACAATATTGATGCCGCTGGATTCAAAGGTCTGTTGAATTTCGGCGCTGACAGTCCCAACGGGAACCAAGGTGACGGGAATGCGGGGACCGAGGTTAGCCAAAATTTCACTGCCCAGGGCCTGGCCCAGGGGGATTTTAATCTCTTGAGCCTGCAAGGCTTCCAGGGTGCTCTGAACACTCATGGTGGTGAGAGCCTGGATTTTGGCAATTTCCATATTGTTTACTTCAGCCATTATTATCTTGCCCTGATTGTCCTTTTGTATAAAGATGAGATGTTCATAGCGGCTTTCCTGGGCAATTTTTTGTTTAATGGCGTTGTTGATGGCTTCAGTGGCCAATTGCCTGGCTCTGGCTTCAGCCATGGAAATAATAGTGGGCCTGAGGTTGCCTTCAACAAATAAGAAAGCGCGCACTGCCAAAAATATGAAAATGGCCAGAATCAAAAACCCAACCAGGCCGGGCTTTGCTCTTAATTTGAATGCCGAGTACCGCGGTCGCGGCCACCTTCTAGCCATTATGCTCCCTCCCAGCCGTATTGACAAGGCAGGAAATATTACATACAATGATTCGTGCGGGATGTGGCTCAGTTTGGTAGAGCGCTGCGTTCGGGACGCAGAGGTCGCAGGTTCAAATCCTGTCATCCCGACCATTGGAATGCAACCAAACCGTGAGGTTTGGTTTTTCATATTCCAGCCGAATACCGATTCCTTTTTTTGGGTATGCTATTCGGTTAACAAGATAATATTGGTATGCTATAATTGATTAAGCTTTTTTCAGCTCTCTTGCAAAGGAGGCAAACTCGAGATGAGTAAGAGCCATAAACAATTCTGGCAAAAGATTAAACCATCCCTGAAAGTCTTTGGATCCGTAACCTGGGTTCTGACCAAATTGGGACTTGTCATAGTCATTGCCGCATTTTTAGGCGGCGTCGGTTTGGGTACAGGTATGGCCATGGGCGCTCTCAAAGATGTGCCTGCCTTCAACCCGGAACTGTTGGAACGTCCCTTTCTTCCCTCTTATATCTACGACATCAACGGTGATTTAATCACAGAAATTCACGATGCCGAAAACAGGATTCCCATAAAGAAGTCAGATGTGCCAGACCATCTTTACTATGCCTTCCTGGCTGCCGAAGACCATAGATTTGAGAACCATCCCGGCATCGACATACAGGGCTTTCTTCGGGCCATGTATACCAACCTGCTTACCGGCAGCAGCCATGGCGCAAGTACCATCAGCCAACAGGTCATCAAACAGGTCTTCCTGACCGCGGAACAGACTGTTACCAGAAAAATCCAGGAGCTCTATCTGGCCCTGAACATGGAAGGCCAGTACACCAAGGCTGAGATCTTTGAGTTCTACATCAACAATGCAACCTTTTATGACAATAATGCCTGGGGGGTCGAGGCGGCAGCCCAGACCTATTTCAGCAAATCTGTAGGAGAGCTTACTTTATCTGAAGCAGCCCTCCTGGCTGGAATCCCCAACTCCCCCAGCCGTTATTCGCCCCATCCCGATGACATGGAGCCGGCTCTCAAGCGGCGCGATGACGTCTTGGCCAGAATGCTGCGCTTCGGTTACATCACCGAAGAAGAGTACGAAGCGGCCAAAGCCGAAGAAATAGTCCTGAAGATGCCGGAGCAAAAGGGGTGGCCCTATCCCCACTACATCGATGCCGTGGTCTTTCAATACGCCCCCGAGGCCCTGGTGCAATCGGGATACTGCGAGACTGAGGCCGATGCCGCCCAGGCCATCCGCCGGGGCGGGCTGCACATATATACGGCGCTGGATCCCCGGGTGCAGAAGATCGTTGAAGATGTTATGTTCAGCGATGAATACTATCCCAAAGACTCATATGTCTATCCTGAAGGCCATGCCAGAGAAGGGCGCCGTTATCCCCAGGGAGCCAGCGTGGTAATGCTGCCCGATACCGGCCATGTAATTGCTGCAGTCGGCGGTCGGGAATATAATTCCACCAACCGCATCAACAGGATAAATCGAGGTTTCCAACCAGGCTCATCCATTAAACCGGTCATGGTGTATGGTCCGGCCTTTGAATACGGAGTCCTCTCTCCTGCCAGTGTCCTGGACGACTCTCCCACTGTCTGGCCCGACATTGCCAATGAGTGGTACGCGCCGGAAAACTATGCTAAGTCTTTCCGGGGCATGGTTACCGTCCGCGACGCCATTATTGTTTCGGACAACATCCCCGCCATAAAGGCCTTTGAGATGGTGGCCAACCAGGTCGGCCCCAGGGCGACCACTGATTTTGCCACCAGTTTAGGCCTGGATATCCCCGAAAACAGTTACTCGATGCTGACCAGCGCCATCGGCGGATCCAACTACCTGGTCAGCCCCCTGCAGATGGTTAAGGCATACTCGGCCTTCGCCAATCAGGGCAAGGTCAGCGAACCCATCTTCGTCACCAAGATTCTCGACCGCAACGGCGTCGAATTCTTCACCAACGTTCCCAAGAGCGAAGTGGTGATGAAAGAGGAAACGGCCTTCCTGGTTACCAGCGTCCTGCGCGACGTGGTCACCAACTCCCGGGGCACTGCCCGCCCCGCCAATCTGACCAAGTACAACGTCGTTGCCAAGACCGGCACCACCGACGACGCCCATGACCGCTGGACAGTAGGGTATTCCCGGGATTATGTCTTCGTAGTCTGGATGGGCAACGACAACAAGCAAGTCACCGTCGGCGATAAAAAAGTCAAAGTGCCTGGCTTGACCAGCAATACAGCTTATGTCCGCCTCAACCATATGTTCGGCGATATCGTCAAGGGCACCATCGGCGACAACGACGTCCCCTTCCATCCTGCGCCCAGCGGCGTTACCCGGGCCACGGTGTGCAAGAAGTCGGGGCTCCTTCCCTGTCCCGACTGCCCCAGCGAGGACATCATCACCGATTGGTTCCTCCGGGGCAATGAGCCCAGGGAAGTATGCAATTTACACGTGCGCAGGGAGATATGTGAGCGTTCCGGCCTCCTGGCCACAGAATATTGCCCCCGGGAGCATGTGGTAGAAAAGGTCTTCTTCAACCGACCGGAATTTATCCTCACCGACGAACGCTGGACCGGCAAGATCGGTCGGGGCCCTGCCGACGCCGACAATATGCCGCCCACCGAATACTGCGATGAACATGGCCCCGGCTCCCTGACCTATACCCTGAATGTAACCCCTTATCCCGGTGGTATGAGCCTGTTCTGGGATGTCCCCAGTGAGAACTACGGCTTCGTCATCTACCGCCAGGACTTTGACAGCGCCGAATTCGTCCGGCTGACCCAGGAGCCGATCTTCGGGAATCAGTACTTCGATGACTTCCAGCCCCTGCCGGGCATGACCTATAAGTACAGGGTCACGACTTTGAATGCCGAGGGCGCAGAAAGGAACTACCACAGACCGGTGGAAGCCCGGCGCATCCTGGAACTCAATCCCAGCGGGTACTTTGAGGACGGCAGCGTAATATTGAATTGGGCCGACCTCGAAGTTTCGATTCAGGGAGGCAGTGTAGAAGGCTATAAAGTATACCGGGACGGAAACGAAGTAGGCAACCCGAACAAGAGCGAGTTCACCGATACCGGAGTCGAACCGGGTAAAACCTATCAATATCGGATATCGGTGGTCTACAAAATCCGCGGTACCAATTATGAGTCCGCCAAGACTGCGGCCATTACCGTCTTCCCCGAGCCTGGAGACGATCCGGGAGAACCCGGCGGTGAAGATCCCGGCCTGGAGGAGCCCGGAGACAGTTCTTCCCTGTGGTCGAAACTGATTACCCTTGCCTAAAAACTTGCTCTAATAAAGGAGAGCTTGACAGGTGTCAAGCTCTCCTTTTTATTGCTTGATTTTTACTACTGTTACGCCGCTGCCGCCCTCGCCGGCGCCGCCGTATCTGAACTCTTCCACTCCGGGATGGTCCCGAAGAAAATCATGCAGCCCCCTGCCCAGAGCGCCGGTGCCCTTGCCATGGATGATGTGAACCTGGGTAAGGCCAGCCAGCATGGCGGCATCCAGGTACCGATCCAACTGGATACTGGCTTCATCCACCAAGAGCCCCCTGAGATCGATTTCGGGGGAGATGGTGGCGACGGAAGTCTTGGCGAGGCTCCGGACATTGCCGGCTCCCTCCTCCTGGCGCGGGGCGGTGACAAGGCGCAAGTCGCTCACTTTTACCGCCACCTTCATTATCCCCACCTGGACCATTGCCTCCTCCTGGGAGTTCAAAGCGACAAAGGTCCCGGTCTTATCCAGGGACAGCACCTTAACTGGTTGGCCCGGCTTTAATTTGGCCGGATCGGGGGGAGAACCGGCCGGGGCAACCCTGGACTCCGGGCCGGGAAGGGGTTTCAGGGCCTCCCGGGCCCTGCGGGCCAAGTCGTCTACATTGCCGGCCCGGGTCTGGGCCTTGCGCAGTTCTGCCAGGAGTTCCTCGGCCTGGTAGCGAGCATTGCGCAGCAGATCATTGCTCTTTTGCCGGGCTTGCTCCAGCAGCTTTTCCCGCTGCTGCTCCAGCTTGGCCAGGCGCTCTTGATAATCCTTGCGCAATTGCTGGGCCAGCTCCCGTTCTTCCCGCGCCTGGGCCAGCTCCCTTTCGGCCTGGATGCGCTGGGCCTCCAGGGAGGCCAACATGTCTTCAGTGCGGCGGGTATCAGTGGTCAGCAGCCTGCGGGCCCTATCAACTATGGCAGCTTCCAGCCCCAGGCGCAAGGCAATCTCAAAGGCATTGCTCTTGCCCGGCGTGCCGATAATCAGCCGATAGGTGGGGCGCAGGGTCTCGACGTCAAACTCCACGCTGGCATTTTGCACCCCAGGTTCCGTCCAGGCGTAGGCCTTGAGCTCGCTGTAGTGGGTGGTGGCCACCACCGAAATACCGGCCTGTTTTAGCCGATCCAATAGGGCGGTGGCCAGGGCTGCGCCCTCGGCGGGATCGGTCCCGGCCCCCAGCTCATCCAGGAGTACCAAAGATTTCTGGTCGGCCTGGGCCAGGATCTTGATGATATTGGTCATGTGGGAAGAAAAGGTGCTCAGGGACTGCTCGATGCTCTGCTCATCGCCAATATCGGCAAAGACATTGCTGTACACCGGCACGGTGCTGCCGTGGGCAACCGGCAGCCACAAGCCGCACTGGGCCATGAGGCAGAAGAGCCCCACAGTCTTTAGGGTGACGGTCTTGCCCCCGGTGTTGGGTCCCGTCACCACCAGCACCGTATACTCGCCCCCCAGGGTGACGGTGATGGGCACCACTTCTTTGGCGGGAAGCAGGGGGTGCCGGGCCTGGATGAGGCATAGTTGGTCATCCCGGCGAATTTCCGGCCCCGTGGCATCCATGGACAGAGCCAGCTTGGCCCGGGCCAGGACAAAATCTATATCCCCGGCAGAGCCCAAGGCCATCGCCAGATCTTCGCTGTGGTTCCCCACCTGCCCCGAAAGCTCCCGCAGGATTCTCTCTATTTCCGCCTTTTCCTGGCGCTCCAGGCCAGCGATCTCATTGCTGCCTTCCACAACGCTCAGGGGCTCGATAAACAAGGTGGCGCCGCTGGCCGACTGATCGTGGACCACCCCAGGCACCTGGGCACGGCACTCGCTTTTGACGGGCAAGCAGTAGCGGCCGTTGCGCTGGGTGACCAGGTTTTCCTGCAGGTACTTTTGGATGGTCGGCGATTTGATCATGGAGTCCAAACGGTCCCGCAGGCGGGAGTGGGCGGCCTCTAATTTTCTGCGGATACTGCGCAATTCGGCGCTGGCGGTGTCCAGCACATTGCCTTCCCGGTCCACTGCCCGGTTTAACTGGGCGGCCAGGCCGGGCAGCTCTGCCAGCCCCTGGGCAGCCAAATAGAGCCAGCTTTCCCGGGGAGCTTTTTTATCCAGAAAGCGCTTGAGGGCGATGCTCCCGCCGAGAAAGACGGCAACCCGATGGAGCTGAGCGGCATCCAAAATCCCACCCTTCCCGGCGCGCCTGATTTCCTGACTGATATCCACCAGCCCGGACAGGGAAGGTTCTTCTCTGCTGAGCAGGTCCACTCCCTCCCTGGTCTGCTCCTGCAGGGCCAGGACCTGATTCCAGTCGGTGCGGGGATGCAGTTCCTGGGCCAATGTCTCTCCCATGGGAGTCGCGCACTTTTCCCGGAGCATGGCGATGACTTTATCCAATTCCAAGAGACGCAGACTGCGTGGGTCCATATCTTTTCCCTCCTCGCCTAGCCCCAGTATTATACCATAATTAATGGCCCCCGCGAGGGGGCCATTTGGCTCTATTCATTTTCTCCCGCGACACCGGGGACGTTACTCCCTGTCGCGGTCCCGCCACAGACGACAGGGACGGCCGCGCCTTCGCTTGATAGGCAGTATAGGGCGTCAGTTATATGGCGCCCCCTGCTAGGCGCCAATCATAGCCCGCAGGCGCTGGTAGAGGCCGGGAGCAATGCTCAGGAAAGTCTGGGCAATCTGGGAGGATTGCACTGCAGTTTCCGCCCAGGGTATGGGCAAGAGGTTGAGAATCCACACCGCCACCAGGACGATGAGGCAACCCCGGAGCAAGCCCACCACCAGGCCGCCTACCCTATCCATGGCCCCCAGCACCGGCGCTTTGCCCACGGCGCCCAAGATTATCGAGATCAGCCAGGCGGCCAGGAGCACGGCAAAGAACAGGATGATATAACCCAGGGAATTATAGAGGATATTGGCCACCGCATCGACGTTGAGGAAAGGCGACTCCAGGGAAGCGGCATAGTCTTCGATTTTCAGGACGCCGGAAAGGGTCTGACCAAAGGCCACGCCGTACCGGGATGCCACGATGAAGGCAGCGATTACGCCGCCCAGCTGCACCAGCAGCTTGATCAAACCTCGCTTCAGCCCTTCAAGAGCACTGAGGCCGATTACAATCAGGAGAATGATATCCAACAGCCCCATCACTTTGCCCCCTTCTTATTGGCCGGCGAACCGGCGCTGTGAATTTCATCAGCTAAGTTGATTGCCGTCAACAATGCCAGCTGACTGATACTCAGGCGGGGATTCTTTTCAGCGAGAATACGAATTTTATCGTCTACAAATTTGGCCAAGGCCTTGACGTACTCAGGATCGTTCTGAGTGCGCAAGTGCAGATGCTGCCCCCCGATTTCAACAGAGACGCGGATGTAGTTCTCAGCCATACCCTAACCCCCAATATGGGTAAATCTTTACATCATTCTACACCATAATGGAAAATCATACAACTCTGCTAGCCGCGCAAGAATGCGCCGGCCTGCTCCAGGCGAGCTATAATCTTATCCAGCAAAGCCTGGACTTCCCGGTCTTTCAGAGTCCGCTCCCGGTGCCGGAAGGAGAGGGCAAAGGCCAGACTCTTGCGGTCGGCTCCCAGGTTGGGGCCGCTGTAGACATCAAAGCAATCCACCGCCTCCAGCAACTCGCCGCCCTCCTCCTTGATTATAGCCAGCAAACAGCCTGCCTCGGTGGCCAGGTCCGTTTCCACCGCCAGGTCGCGGCGAATGGCCGGGTACCGGGATGGCGCCCGAAAATCTCTCTGCCCGCTGACGGCTGCAGCCAGGACCTGGAAATCCAAATCAAAGGCCCACACCTCGCCATCCAGCTTCCAGCCGGCGGCGATGGCGGGATGGACCTGGCCCAGGTAACCGGCGTGGACGCCGTCGATGCTGACCTGGGCGCAGCGGCCCGGGTGGAACTGCTCCCGGACGGCCCTTTCAAACTGGGCTGTAAGGTTCAAGCCCGCAAGAAGTTCTTCGACAATGCCCTTGACATGGTAGAAATTATAGGCTTTGGCCTCCTGCTGCCAGTGCCCGGGCGTCGACCCCGCCAGGGCCCCGGCCACCCGCTTGGCCTGATAGGGCAGGGTTTGGCCGGAATCGGACCAGTAAATATTGCCCAACTCAAAAATGGCCACGCTTTGCAATCCATGGGCCAGATTGTAGGCCACCGTCTCCAGCAGCGAAGGCAGCATCTCACCCCGCATGACCGAGCGCTCCCGGGTCAGGGGATTGGAAATCGTCACCCCCGCTGCTGCCTTGGTCCTTTCGGTCATCTCCGGACTGATGAAGGAATAAGCGACCGCCTCGTGGAGGCCGCAGCCGCAGAGGATATCCCGAATCTGCCACTCCAGCTGCTGATGGGGCTTGCGCGCCCCCAGGGTCAAGGGGCCATGGGGCAGGGTGGCGGGGATATTGTCCAGACCCTGGAGACGGCCCACTTCTTCGGCAATGTCTTGCCAGACCCGAAGATCCCGGCGGCGAGGGGTGCAGTTCACCAGCAATTGCTCCCCGGCGCCCCCGACTTCCAAACCCAGGTTGGTCAGCAGCTCCGCCGCCCGCTCCCGGGAGATCTCGGTCCCCAGGAGGGAGTTGATATCCGTCAGATCGGCCTCCACCGTCCACTTTTCCACCGCTTCGCTTCCGGCGCCGACCAGGTTCCCCACTCTCCCTCCGGCTAAATCCCGGATAAGAGCGGCGGCCCTATGGGAAGCAGTGGTAATCACTGCGGGATCCACGCCCTTCTCATAACGGTTGCCGGCTTCGGAGCTGATGCCAAGGGCCTTGCTGGTAATGCGGACGCTGACCGGGTCGAAACCCGCCGACTCCAGGAGGATGTTGCTGGTGTTTTCGTCCACCTCGCTGTCCAGGCTGCCCATCACCCCGGCAATGGCCACCGGGCGGTCGCCGGAGGTGATCAGCATCATCCGGGACTCCAGCTTGCGCTCCTTGCCGTCCAGGGTGACCATGGTCTCACCGGGCCGGGCCTGGCGCACGGTGATTTCCGGCGCCGGCAGCTTATCGGCATCAAAGGCGTGCAGGGGCTGGCCCCATTCCAACATCACCAGGTTGGTGATGTCCACGATGTTGTTGACGGGACGCATGCCGCAGGCCAGGAGGCGGAGCTGTAGACTCAGTGGTGAAGGCTGCACCTTGACATCCCGGAGCATGCGCCCGGTATAGCGATAGCAGGCCTCGGTCTCTATGCGCACAGAAATGCCGGATTCTTCCCCCTGGACAGCCGGGGGTTCGGGCAGGGCAAAGGGTTTGCCCAACACTGCCGAAAGCTCTGCCGCCAGGCCCCGGATGCTGAGGAGATCGCCCCGGTTGGCGGTGAGCTCGATATCCAGCACCACATCATCCAGACCCAGACACTGGGCCAGAGGCTGCCCCAGTTGGGAATCCGGGGGCAACTGGAGGATGCCGTCATCTTCCTGGATAATCTCCAACTGCAATTCGGAGGCGGAACAGAGCATACCCTCCGAGACCTCGCCGCGGATCTTAGACCGCTTAATCTTGAAATTCCCCGGCAGGACTGCGCCGATCTTGGCCAGAGGCACCCTGTTGCCCGGGGCGATGTTCTTGGCGCCGCAGACCACCGAATAGGTATCGACTCCGTCGCTGACCTTGGTCAGGGAGAGGCGATCGGCATTGGGATGGGGGCGCACTTCCAGGAGTTCCGCCACCACCACCCCCTCCAGGGTCTCGGCCAGGGGAGTAATTTCTTCAACGGGAAAGCCCGCCCCCGTCAGAGCCTCTGCCACCTGCTGTGGAGAAAGGTCAAACTGCAGTATTTCCTTGAGCCAATTGTATGAGACTTTCATTTAGCCAAGACCTCCCTGAAACTGTTCTAGCACCCGCAGGTCGTTTTGGTACAAGTGGCGGATGTCCTGAATTCCATACTTGAGCATGGCAACCCGGTCAATCCCCAGGCCAAAGGCAAAGCCGGAGACTGCCTTGGGATCGTAGCCCGACATCTCCAGTACCCGGGGATGCACCATTCCCGCCCCCAGGATTTCCAGCCAGCCGGTCTCTCCGCACATGCGGCAGCCCTGGCCGTCGCAGGCGGTACAGAGGATATCTACCTCGACACTGGGCTCGGTGAAGGGAAAGAAGCTGGGACGCAGGCGAATCTGCTGCCGGGGACCGAAGAGCTCCCGGGCAAAGAGGAGCAGAGTTCCCTTGAGATCGGCCAGAGAGATGCCCTTGTCGATGACCAGTCCCTCAATTTGAAAGAACATGGGCGAGTGGGTGGCGTCGTCATCCTTGCGGTAGACCTTGCCAGGGCAAATCATCTTCAGGGGCAGGGCGCCCTTTGCCTTCTCCATGCTCCTGACCTGGACAGGGGAGGTATGGGTGCGCAACACCGTCTCCTCGTCGATATAAAAGGTATCCTGCATATCCCGGGCGGGATGATGCTTGGGCACGTTGAGGGCGACAAAATTATAATAGTCCGTCTCGATTTCCGGCCCCTCCTCAATGCTGTAACCGAGACCCAGGAAGACATCCTCGATCTGGCGGCGGATCTGGTGAATGGGGTGGATGGTTCCCCGCCGGGGCCTGATGCCCGGCAGCGTCACATCCACTGTTTCTTGGGCAAGCTTCTGCTCCTTGCTCCTGCGCCTCCAGGAGCTGCCTCCTGGCCAAAAGGGCCGCCTCCAAAGCATCCCTGACCTCATTGGCCAATTTACCCAACCTCGGGCGCTCCTCCGGGGGCATGGTCCCCATCTGCCTGAGGACGGCGGTGAGTTGACCCTTTTTGCCCAAGAAGGGTGAGACGGACTTCCTCCAGTTCCTTGAGATCTGCCGCGGCAGCGATGGTGTCCATGGCCTGATTCTCTAGCTTCTTCAGCATTTCTTCCATAACAATCCCTCCTTATAATAAAAAACACCCTCCGTCTGGGACGAAAGGTATTCCGCGGTACCACCCATATTCCCGCTTTTTAGGTGCGGGCACTCTTTCCGATAACGGCGGATAGCCGATCCGGCCTACCAGACAACCGTCCTTCAGCCCGATGATTTGGAAGGGAACTTCCTGCAAGCGCTCCCGCCCGGCGCTCTCAGTCACGGCGCCGGCTCCCTGTCCCGGGGCAAAATGCAGTACTCGCTTCCGCTCTATCTCTGTTCATAATGGAGTTTTTTATAGATCATATAAGCAGAGACAAAACCAGTCAGTTCAAAGAGCCGCCAAAAGAATCCAGCAAGGCGCAATCGGCAGCACCCCCGGTAAAAGTATGTCCTAATTATACACATAATCTCCGGGGAAAACAAGTTACAGGCCCTTATGGATAATTGCCTGATAGAGAACCAGGGTCGCCGCCATGGCGGCGTTGAGGGACTCCTGTCCCCCGGGCATGGGGATGGTCAGGGAATGAGCGCAGGCGCCGGCGATTTCCGGGCTGACGCCATGGGCCTCGCTGCCCACCACCAGGGCCAGCTTGCCGGAATAGTCATAGCGGTGGAAGGGAGTGCCGCCCCTGGGTTCCATGCCGATCAGGCGGTACTCCTCCGCCTCAACCCACTGCAAAAGTTCTGAAGCGGCCAGGTTGGCGACCCAGGGTACGCGGAATATGCCGCCCATGCTGGCGCGGACCACCTTGGGCGAACTGAGGTCCACGGTGCCGCTGACGGCCAGCACACCGTTAACCCCCGCTGCCGCGGCGGAGCGCAGCAGGGTTCCTGCATTGCCGGGATCCCGGATGCCGTCCAGGATCAGGACCAGGTCCCCCTCGATGTCCTTCAAGCCCCGGGCGGGCAGGGGAAAGATCGCCATTATTCCCTGGGAGGTCTCGGTATCCCCGGCCTGGGCCATGAGGTCGGGGGCCAGCTCCAGGCGGGGGAAATCCCATTGACCAACCTTCTCCATTGCCCCGGGGCTGAGGAGAGGGGGTGATATGACCAATTTCAGCGGCCGCCAACCCGCCGCCACGCCGTCCTCCACCAGGCGCAATCCCTCGGCCAAAAAGGCCTTTTGCTGCTGCCGGTGCTTGCGGCTATAGAGCTTGAGCAAAGCCTTGAACTCGGGGTTTTGCCGAGAAGTAATCACTTCTGCCACCTGCCTTCCCTATCCCTATATTTTCCCGCCTCCGGCCCAAAATCCTGCCGGAAAGGGAAAAAGCGCCCGTGGCGCTTTTGCTATTTTGCAGCTTTGACCTGCTCCACCAGCTGGCTGAAACCCTGGGCGTCGTTGACGGCCATGTCGGCCAGCATCTTGCGGTTGATATTGACGCCGGCCTGCTTCAGCTGGTGCATCAATTGGCTGTAGGTGGTTCCGTTGCTGCGGGCGGCAGCGTTGATCCGGGCAATCCACAGTTTGCGGAAGTCCCGCTTGCGATTGCGGCGGTCCCGGTAAGCATAGGAAAGGGATTTGAGCATCTGCTCATTGGCCCGACGATAGGCACGGCTCTTGGCGCCGAAATATCCCTTAGCTAATTTGAGAACTTTTTTATGACGTTGACGGGTTTGCACACCCGGTTTTACTCTTGGCATAGGTATTCAGCCTCCTTATATATTAGTACGGCAGCATGCGCTCGACGGTTCTCTGGTCGGATTTGGCAATGAGAGCATTTTTGCGCAGATTGCGCTTGCGCTTGGCGGATTTTTTGGTGAGAATGTGGCTGGTGAAGGCGTGGGTGCGCTTAAATTTACCGGTTCCCGTCTTCCGAAAACGCTTGGCGGCGCCGCGATGAGTTTTGATTTTTGGCACGTCAGTATCCTCCTATATCTTTAACTTTGTTTAGGCGACAAGATCATGACCATGTTCCTGCCTTCCAAGCGGGCAGGCTTTTCCACATTTGCAATCTCGGCCAAATCGGCGGCCATGCGGTCACAGATTGCCTGACCCTGCTCGGGATGAGTCACCTGCCGACCCCGGAAGCGCACATTGACCTTGACTTTGTTCTTGTCCTTAAGAAATCTGATGGCATTGCGCAGCTTGACCTGGTAATCGTGTTCCTCGGTCTGGGGGCGAAGTTGCACTTCTTTGATGGTAATCACGTGTTGCTTTTTGCGGGATTCGCGATCCCGCTTGCTCTGCTCGTATTTGAACCGGCCATAGTCCATCATCTTGCACACGGGCGGCTTGGCTTGGGGGGCGACATTGACCAGGTCCAAATTCCTCTCCCCGGCCATCTCCAGGGCCTTCTTGAGGGGCACGATTCCCAGCTGTTCGCCGGTCTCGCTGACCAGGCGAACCTCCCTGGCCCGGATGGCCTCATTGAGCATTAAGTCTTTGCTGATAATGTAACACCTCCTAAAATAATAAAATGGGCAGGTCTACCTGCCCATAAAACACAACCAGAAATAAGACGGTTACGTTCTGGACCCCAGTAACAGCAAGAAGCGTCATGCGGGGTGAGAAGCCAGGTAGCCTCTACTTGTTTTCCGCTAACATACTACACCTTATTGGCGAAAATGTCAATTCAATTCCCTTGTTTTTATTTCTCTCAGCACCCTGGCCTCAAAATCGGCGATATCCACCTGCCCCACATCCCCTTCCTTGCGGGTGCGCAGGGCGGCCTTGCCCGCTTCTACTTCCTTGTCCCCGATTACCAACATATAGGGCACTTTCTCAGCCTGGCTGGCGCGAATCTTATAGCCAATCTTCTCATTGCGCAAGTCAGCTTCCACCCGGATGCCCGCGGCCTCCAGCCTCGCGGCCAGCTTCCGGGTAGAGTCGTGGTGCCGGTCGGCGATGGGCAGGATCTTAACCTGTACCGGAGACAGCCAAACCGGGAAGGCGCCGGCGAAGTGCTCGATGAGGATGCCCAGGAAGCGGTCGATGGCGCCGTAGGCCACCCGGTGCACCATGACAGGGCGGTGCTTCTGGCCGTCCTCTCCCGTATAGGTGAGGTCAAAGCGCTCGGGCATCTGGAAGTCCAGCTGGATGGTGGCGCACTGCCAGCTGCGCTTGAGGCAGTCCAGGACGTGGAAGTCGATCTTGGGCCCGTAGAAGGCGCCGTCGCCGGGATTGATCTTGTATTCTACGCCTTTGTTTTCCAGGACCCGAATCAGGGCATTGGTGGCCATCTCCCACTGTTCTTCGGCGCCCATGGACTTCTCGGGCCGGGTGCTGATTTCCAAGCGGTAGTCCAGGCCGAAGACTTTGTACAACCGATCCACCAGGTCGATGACGCCGCTGATTTCCTCCTCAATCTGGCTGGGCAACATGAAGATATGGGCGTCGTCCTGGGTAAAGGCCCGGACCCGCATCAGGCCGTGGAGGGCGCCGGAACGCTCGTGGCGGTGGACCAGGCCCAGCTCGGCGGTGCGCAGGGGCAGATCCCGGTAGGAGCGGTGGCTGGTCAGGTACCAGAGCATGGCCCCGGGGCAGTTCATGGGCTTGAGGGCAAAGGGGTTGTCGTCCACTTCGGTGAAGTACATGTTCTCGGCATAGTTATCCCAGTGTCCCGACTGCTCCCACAGGCGCTTATTGAGGATCTGGGGGGTGCGGATTTCCATATACCCGTCCTTGGCATGCTCTTCCCGCCACAGCTTCAAGAGCTCGTTCCAGATGATGACGCCCTTGGGATGGTAAAAGGGCATCCCCGGACCATCTTCGCTAATGGAAAAGAGGTCCAGCTCCCGGCCCAGCTTGCGGTGATCCCGCTTCTTGGCCTCTTCCAGGAGCTTCAGATGTTCTTCCAGCTGACTTTGCTTGACAAAGGAAGTGCCGTACACCCTCTGGAGCATGACATTGTTCTCGTCCCCCCGCCAGTAGGCGCCGGCGACGCTGGTCAGTTTGAAGGCCCTGATGCGGCCGGTGCTGCCCACGTGGGGGCCGGCGCAGAGGTCGACAAAATCTCCCTGGCGGTAGTAGCTGATCTCAGCGTCTTCCGGCAGGTTTTCAATCAGCTCGACTTTGTAGTCCTCTCCCCGCTCTCGGAAAAATTTCAGGGCCTCTTCCCGGCTCAGGACCTGGCGTTGAAAGACGTGGTCTTCCTTGGCCAATTCCTGCATCCGCCGCTCTATCTTTTCCAGATCCGCCTGGGTCAGAGGCTCTTTCAGGTCAAAATCATAATAGAATCCGTCCTCGATGGCAGGGCCGATGGCCAGTTTGGCATCGGGATACAATTCCTTCACTGCCTGGGCCATGAGGTGAGCGCTGCTGTGGCGGTACACATCCCTGGCCTCGGGGCTGTCGAAGGTCAGGAGTTCCAGCTCCGCCTCCTGGGGCATTTCCCGGTTCAGATCCCATAACTCCCCGTTAACCTTGGCGACAAGGACATCCTTGGCCAGCCCCTTGCTGATATCCTCGGCAACCTGCAGGGGAGTAACGGGCCGGGGATATTCTCTCCTGCTTCCATCCTTTAAGATAACTGCTGCCATTTCAATTCCTCCTCAAAAACAAAAATCATCCTGTCCCAAGGGACGGATGATGTAATCCGCGGTTCCACCCAAGTTGGAGGTTGCCCTCCCACTCATTTAGGGAAATAACGGTCCACAACCGGCAGGGGTTCGCCCCTGCAGCTCCGGGGTGGTAAGCCAAGTCTGGGCCTGAGGAAGCTTTCAGCTGTTGCTCCCCTCTCTGGACAGGCTCAGGGCAAGACCCATGTCCCCTTCACAGCTTTGGAAGTGATTATACTCCATCCAAACAGCCATGTCAACAGAGGTCAAAATAAGTGGACCACCAGGGCTTGCCCCAAACCCACCAAGGCCCCCAGGACGCCACCCATGACCTCGATGAGCTTTAGTTCCCGACCGGCCACCGAGTAGACAATTGCCTCCATGTGCTCCCAGTCCATGCTCACCAATCTGTCCTCCACCAGGCCAGCCAAGTCCAGAGACGCCATGACGCGACCGGCCAGCTGAGGGCCGCTGTCGGACAAGATAGTCGCAACTTCCCTGGTAACGGCATTTCTAACTGCAGAGCCAATTCTCTCCCTGAGTCCCCAGGGCAGGGGTGAGAGCAAGGGAAGCCCAGAAAGCCGACTGGCCGCAGCTTCTCCGGCCAGCTCGGCCATATTGGCCTGCACGTCGGGGGAGCTGAGGGCAGCTGCAATCTGCTCCCGGGAGAGGAGCTCGGTGGCCACGACCTGGCCGACCGCCCGGGCCAGATCCCGGCGCCGGCGGGGGATTACCCCCTGTATCTTCAGCGGTCCCAGGGACAGAACCCGGCGGGGCCAGAACAAAAATTTAATGGCCAGGAAATTTGTCACCCAGCCGATGGCGCCCCCCACCAGGGGGAAGAAAATAAAATAGAGCACCGGTGCATCATTCCCTTCCTTCTGATGATACACCGGTCGCCTTTAGTTAGCAATTTTTATTTCCCTGACAGTGTTGACAACCCAGACAGAGCTGAACCCGCGCATCAAAGATGTGGTGCAGGGTGGTAATAAGCTCGTCATCGCCATCAAAATTGTTGACATGTATGGTCACCCTGACCGGGGCCGCCGTCACCAATGTGCTGATTATGGCATCGGGACCATCCAAATCCTTGACGCTCTCCCGGTGCAAGACCTTGTATTGGGGATCGCTGAGGACCAGGAAGTTTTCCTGGCGCAGGAGGTGCATCTCTGAAAACCGCGGCTGCTGAATCTCCACGAAATATTTAAGCAGGTTGATAAAATCCTGGTATTCCCGCTCAATCAAAAAATCATCGGCGGATTGATTGATGAGCTCCAGGAGCTCCCGTTGGTAATCCTGAAGCCGAAAGCGGATAAACCCCTCGATATTTATCTGATCCTGGGTCTTTAAAAAATCATCCAGGCTCTTTAAAATCCTGTGCCTGCGGCTTTCCCCCGTCAACATTTCCTCCCTAATCAAGCGTTCCCTGACCTTATCGCAAATCAGCTCGCGTTCATTTTCGCCAAAATGCGGATGGTGCAGGCTGGCAAGCTTGTCGAGAAGAATCGGCTCTATTTCACTGACTATATAATCAGCCAAGACCTGGGCAGCGAGACGGCGGAGATTCTTGGCCTGACAGTTATTGCCCGCTCTGCAGTCCCAGATGGTTATCGTTCCGGTGCAGGTCTCGTTGAACTCCTGGAGCAGGCCACTGCTCCGCCATGACTCGATTTGCTGAAGCAGACGCTGGCGAAGGGTCTCGGGGTTGGTATTTTCAGTTTCAATGCAAATTGCCTCCATATCTTTCCCCCCTTACATTTCAGGTCACAATTAGTATATGCAAAGGGGGATGTCTTAATTGAAAGGGAAACAAGGGAGTTTTTGACACTGATTTTTGGGCTTATGCAAGCCAATAAAAAAATCTTGAGGATTGAAAAAAGGATATTGCTTGCTCATCGTTGAATAACTCCACCTGTAGGGAGGAGGATTAAATGATAGTTTTTGCATCAGAAACGAAAATTGGCAAGTTAGACCAAGGCGATGTCAGCTGGTTAAGCAGCCAGTTTTTGGCTTCCTACCAGAAGAACTTGCGGGTAATCAGGGAACGCACTGCCTGGAAAACTCAAGGCACCGGAGCGAGATTTATGGGGGTCCACCAACCCAACTATGAAAATGAGCACCAAGTCCGCCGGATAAGTATCAATGGACTTACCTTTGCCTCCCAGGGAGACATAATTTACTCCATCAGCGTTGACAACGGTTCTGGTATTTTCCGCAAAAATCCCCAGGATGATATGGAATTAGAGGGCCATATTATTCATAAGCATGACACTGAATTCTATGCCATCGATCACAATCCTTTAACCCAGCAAGTGGTTGCCAGTATCAGTGATGGCTTTACCAAACACCTTGCCCTGTTCAAGAACAATTCCGCTATTTATCATATGCTCACTGAAGGGGACTGCATCGACCAAAACCCCGTTTGGTCCAAAACCAAACCCGAGGCAATCTTCTACGACAGTTGCGGAATTGGCAAAGATAAAGACGGAAACTTCGCAGGATACAGCAGTCGTGCCATTTTTCATCTGGACCTCAACAGCGGACAGGTGGAGGAAGTGATAAGCCTGGCGGCCCATGACTGTATATCTCCCCGGGAAGACAGCCTGGGCAATATTTACTTCATCAAAAGACCAGTGACCAAGTCAAACCGTTCCAGCGCTTCGCTGGTAGATTTCCTTCTCATCCCAGTCAAAATCCTCAAGGCGATCTTCCACTGGATTAACTTCTTTACCATGCGGTACTCCGGGGAGACTTTGACCACCACAGGCGCCAATCCCGCTAATGCCAAGCAAAAAAGCCCCAAAGAAATTTTTATCGACGACAATCTCATCAATGTACAGAAGACCTTGAAAGAGAATGAGACCAAAGGGGAAAAGTATCCGGGCATCATACCCCGAAGCTGGGAGCTGACAAAACTGTCGGCAAGCGGAGACATGACCTGCGTAAAAAGGGGAGTGCTGGCCTTCGATATCGATGCCAATGGGCACATCATCTATTCCAACGGCAAGCACCTGATCAAGATCTTCCCTGACGGCAATGAGGAGGTCCTGGCCACAATTCCCTTTGTCACCTGCCTGCGGGCTCAATAAAAAATCAGGGGTAACCCTGATTTTTTATTGCTATTACACAAAAGGAGCCTCACGGTTTCACAGACCTATGGCTATATCTCAAATCCCTCAAAGATGACATTGTCAAAAGTCTTAATTGCCTCCTCATACTCCTCCCGGCTCCGCACCGTCCAGGTCAGGAGGTAATATCCTTTCCGCCTCAGGCGACGGGCAAACCATTTGGGCAGCTTGCCAAAATCATAGGCGACGAATTCCGGTTGGCTGATGGCATTGAGGAGGAGATTCTTCAACAAGAACTTCTTCCACCAGGCCAGGGAATCGCCTTGAAAATTGCTGGAAAGTTGCCCCCGGATAAAGCCGGGAGCATTTTTGCGGAAGTACTGCATGACGAATGGGTTAAAGGACTGGATGGCGAAGTCGCCGGCATAGCCCTGTAGCACATCGATTATCGCCTGTTCCTGCCTACCCACAGAACCTTCGTTTTTTACCTCTATTAAGAGGGGGACCCTGCCCCGAACTTCGGCGAGAAAATCAGAGAACAGGGGAATCCCCTGGTCGGTTTCCAGGAGCTTAAGGTCCTTTATCTCTTCCCAGGTCAGGTCCTTGACTTTTTTGTCCAGCCCCGTCATCCGCTTGAGATTGTAATCGTGGAAGACCACCACCTCATTGTCGGCAGTAGCCATGACGTCCAGCTCAATGGCATAGCCCCGCTCTATGGCCCTGCGGGCGGCCAGGAGCGAGTTCTCGGGGACGCCGGCATCCGGGTCATGAAAGCCCCGATGGGCAATGGGCTGCTGTACCAACCACCCGCCCCCAGGCGCATGGGTTACCCTGGGGCCGGGATTAATGTAGATGCAAAGAAAAACAGCAAAAATAAGTCCTGCCAATACAATTGGTATGTAAATCACAGAAAACCCCCCTCGTTGTAAAGAGTCCTGGATTCGGCTTCTTCTAAGGACGGAGAAAATAGAGCTGGGCGACAGGCAGGTTCCTTAATACCGCAAAGAGGATCAAGAGACCTAACAATGCCCAGATTGCCGAACTGGGCAACTGGGGATAGGGAAGGCCCTTTCCCGTGATGACCTGCTTCACGTTGGACAGGATGGCCCACATTAGCAAGGGCAAGAAGGCCACGGCAAATACATTGTGCTGAATTGCCCTCTGTAAATTGCCCCGGACAATTTGGGTCACTGCCCTGATACTTCCGCAACCGGGGCAGTAGAGGCCGGTTATTTCCCTAAAGGGACAAGGGATCATCCTTACAGGCGTTGACGGATGATAGATATACACGATAACCGCCAGGCCCAGCAAAAAACCCAAGGACAGAAGCCGCTTAGAAAAGACCATATGCCTGGGCTTTCTCATGCCGCCACCCTTAGACCACCAGGGATATAAGAACTAAAATGATTCCGGTAACAAAAGATGCCACGCACCAATTCTTGGCCTTTTCCGCATCTCTTTGGGCTCCGGCGTAGTCGCCGGACTCCAGCTTCCCCTTGGCCGTGGCCGAGAAAACTATGGCGGGAATTCCAAAGGGCAGGCAGCAGAAAATGGTCACTAAGATTGAAGGGACCAGGTAATCCGGCACGTGGTGGGGGCCATCCCCGTAGAAGTCGGACATCACAAAACCTCCAATCCCGATAGTACTGTTTTCTTTCGAGACTGGAGAATAAAATTCCTTTTTCACAAGACAACTTCTAACAGAAGCGGGTAGAAGCCCGCATCATGAATCCCAAACAAAAAAAGCCCAAAATGGGCTTTATCGGCAAAATGGTGGGTCCTGCGCGATTTGAACGCGCGACTTCTACCCTGTCAAGGTAGCACTCTCCCGCTGAGTTAAGGACCCAGTCTCATGACAATCATTATTTTATAGTTTATAGCTAGAATTGTCAAGGCCGAAATACTGGTTATATTTGTTCATAATTTTAGGCCAAGGTATGTACCATGCCCCGACAGCAACGGGGTTTATTCCCTATGTTGAAAGATTATTCTTCTCTTCGCAGTGCCAGGCGCAGCTCGCCATCCACCACTGTTTCGGAATTGCCATCCACATGTACTTCCAGGGTCCAGCGACCGGGAAGGGGGTTTTCAATGGATAGCACCGCGGTAGAATCGGTAAGGCCCAGGGCCAAGGTATAGGTCTCCCCCTGGGGATCGTGGGCAAAAACTGTAGCGCTGCCCAGGTTAAACCGGGCTTCGACGATAAACTCAATTTCGGTTACCCCCGTGGCCACATCCACGGCAATGTTGTCGCTGAGGGGCTTCCCCCGATTAAAAGACTTTTCCAAAAGGCCTTCCCCGGCATCCACGGTGCAGGCAGTCAACAGCGCCGCCAGGGCCAGAAAGGCCAGGAATCGCTTAAACATTAGATAATCTCCTTCCTAGAAGCTCAATGCCCCTAATTATACTCCCTGGGGCAGGCAAAAGCAAGTTGCCAGCCTTTCCCCCAAAGTATGCCGCTGCGCCAGCGCCAAATCTGCAAACCGCGCTATCTAGAAGGCAATAACTTGCATGGCCAACGCCTGCAAGAATTACCTGGGAAATTGCAGCGGGAGAGATTATAACATATTCCCGGGCAAAGATGTATTCAAATATAGTTTTTGCTTATTCCCCGTTGTCAGTCCTGACAGTCCATGGTATAATCTCCATGCAGTTATGTGACTGGGCAGTCACATGGAGGTGATTGTTTGCCAAAACCCACCTTTTTCAACTTGCCCCTGGAGAAACAAGAACACATCTTACACCACGCAATTCAGGAATTTGCCCGCCATCCTTATGAGCAAGCTTCCCTCTCCGAGATTGTCAGCCGGGCGGGAATTGCCAAGGGCAGCATGTACCAATATTTTGCGGGCAAGAAGGATTTGTATAAATACATTGTCCACTATGTTTATCAACATAAGCGGAACTTTCTCCAGCCCGTCTGGGACAAGAGAGACAGCGTGGACTTTTTCAAATTTGCGTCTATGTACTATTGCCGCTCCTGGCAGTACGCCCGGCAGCACCCCGAGTTCCATGCGGTGACGGTGAATTTCTGGGACAGCCGCGGTGCCGCCATCCGGGAAGAGGTGCTCCGGGAAAAGGAAATTCGCAATGTCGAGTTTAAAGATCTGCTGGATTTGGGCTTCCAGTCGGGGGTCATTGCCCCCGAAACCGACAGAGAAGCCGCCTGGTTCGTCTATCATGCCGTGGCCCGAGCCCTCATCGACAATTTCCTCGCCACCGACATAAGCGCCGAATCCCATGAAGCCTTTATCAATTCAGTCCTCTCCCTTCTGGAACGGGGACTGCGCCCAAGAAAGGAGTAAACTCCATGCGTAGGATTTTTGGTATCGGCCTCCTGGCCATTCTGATCCTGGCCGCCGCTTGTACTGCACCACCCCCCAGCGATTCGCTGGTGGTAGCCATCCCCACTGATCCCGACGGGTTTCACCCCCATCAATCCGTTGCCGCCGCCTCCAGTGAAATCGCCTTTAACATCTATGAAGGCCTGGTCAAGGCGGCTCCCGACGGCTCCATCCTGCCCGCCCTGGCCACCGCTTGGCAGGTCTCTGCCGACGGGCTGGAATATACCTTCACCTTGCGGGAAGGGGTCCATTTTCACAATGGCCGGGAGATGACCCCTGAGGATGTGGTTTACTGCCTGAACAGGTTAATCGACCCGGAAATTACCACCAAATCCAGGGACTACACCGGCGTAGAGAGCATCGAGGCCCGGGGGCTGCAATTGGTCATCACCCTGGCCCAACCCGATGCCGCCTTTCTTGCCCTGCTCACAGAATTTGGCGCATCCATTTATCCCCAAGAAGCAGAGGAGCAGCTTTCCACCCAACCCATAGGTACAGGACCCTTTGTCCTGACCCAATGGGAACCCAATAACCAATTAATCCTGACCAAGTTTGAGAATTACTGGAATCCCGAGCTGCCCAAGCTGAATCAGGTGACCCTAAAGATCATTCCGGAACCCACCACCATGGTGAACAACCTGCAAACCGGCCATGTCGACCTCATCCCCCGCCTGGAGCCGGACTACCTCCACAAGGTGGAAGACAATCCCGATATAAAAATCATCGACAGTCCCATGAACCTGGTGCAACTTCTGGCCATCAACAACGCCGTCCCTCCCTTCGACGATATCCGGGTGCGCCAGGCCATGAATTACGCCATTAATCGGGATGAAATTATCCAGGGCGCAGCCTGGGGACATGGCGCCCCCACAGGCAGCAATCTCTCCCCGGCTATGGGAGCATGGTACATCGATATGACGGGCATGTACCCCTACGACCCCCAAAAGGCCAAAGACCTCCTGGCCGAGGCCGGCTATCCCGACGGATTCAAAGCCACCCTCCACCTGCCCGCCTCTTATCCCCTGCACCGCGGAGCGGGGGAGATCATCGCCGATCAATTGGCCAAGGTGGGCATCGACCTGGAAATCCGGGTCATCGAGTGGGGAACCTGGCTGGAGCAGATTTACACCAATCGCGAGTTTGAGTTGACTGTGGTGGGCTTTACCGGCAAACTGGACCCCAACTCGGTCCTCAATCGGTACTTGAGCACGTCCAGCCGCAACTTTGGCAACTTCAATAGCCCGGAATACGACCAGCTGCTGGCCCAGGGCTTGTTGGAAAACGATCAGCAGAAGCGGATTGAAATATACCAAGAGCTCCAGGCCATCCTGGCCCGGGAGGCTTCCAACGTCTATATCATGGATCCCAGCCAACTGGCCGTCATGCAAAAGGAGATCGAGGGCTGGAACAACTATCCCGTCTATGTCCTGGACCTGGCGGCCCTCTCCAGGACCAAGTAGCATGTATTGGCTGAAAAAGACCGCAGGGATGCTGGCCACGCTTTTCCTGGTCAGCATCCTCACCTTTGTCGCCCTTTACCTCATCCCCGGCGATCCGGCCCTCTTGATCCTGGGCGCCGAGGCCGATCCCCAAGCCCTGGACTTGGTGCGGGAACAACTGGGGCTTAACAAACCCATCGCTGTGCAGTACCTCACCTGGCTGGGAAGTATCCTGCGCGGCGATTTCGGCCAATCCATCACCTTTAGCCGAGGCTATTCGGTGGCCAGTCTGATTGCCGACGCCCTGCCCGTCACCATTCCCCTGGCCCTGGCCGCCGTTGGCCTTTCCCTGGCCATCGCCATCCCCGTGGGGGCATTGGCGGCCAGCCGCCGAGGCAGCCTGCTGGACAAGGCCGTCCTCTCCCTCTCCCAAGCTGGACTGTCCATTCCCGCCTTCTGGTTGGGCATTTTGGGCATCCAGTTTTTTGCCGTGGAGCTGGGTTGGTTCCCCCCGGGAAGCATGCCCCGCTGGTCCGTCAACCCCGGGGGAGCGGCCCTGGCTCTGGTCCTGCCGTCCCTCATTCTCGCCCTGCCCCGGGCGGCAATCCTGACCCGAATGGTGCGTGCCGCCATGTTGGAGGCCCTGGGAGAAAACTACATCCGCGCCGCCCGGGGTCGGGGTGTTCGGGAACGGGCGATAATCTTTCGCCACGGCCTGGCCAATGCCCTGGTATCCATCAGCACCGTGGCCGGAATCCAGCTGGTCCAGCTCTTGGCCGGAACGGTGGTGGTGGAGCAGGTCTTTTCCCTGCCCGGTCTGGGGCGCCTAATCCTTGCGGCAGTGCTGCTCCGGGACCTGCCCCTGGTCCAGGGGGCGATCTTTGTCGGCGCCGCCATGATCTTGCTGGTCAACTTCAGTTTGGACACTCTCTATCCAATCCTGGATCCCAGAATCAGGGGGGTGGAATGATGGGGAAGACAGTAGGCTTCATCCTGGTTGGAATGATGGTCCTCATCACCCTGGTTGGCTTATTCTACACACCCCATCCGCCCAATGCCATGAATATTGAGCGGCGCCTTGAAGCCCCCTCAGCCCAATTCCTGCTGGGCACAGATAATTATGGGCGGGACATCCTCAGCCGCATCATGGTGGGGGGACGCCCCGCCTTTCAGGCCGGCATGGTGGCAGTGGCCTTGGGACTGGGCCTGGGCACACTTTGGGGGGCCGCCGCCGGCTACTACCGGGGCTGGCTGGAAGAGGTCCTGATGCGCATGGCCGACGGCCTCTATTCCCTGCCCTCCATCCTCACCGCTCTGCTGGCGGTGACTCTGCTGGGACCGGGCCAGAAGAGCATCCTGGTGGCCGTGGCCCTGGCCAACATCCCCATCTTTGCCCGGCTCACCCGTTCACAATTCCTCAGCATCCGGGAGCGGGAGTACGTCCTGGCCGCCCGGGCCATGGGGTACAGCGACGCCCGCATCATCTTCCGCCACATCCTTCCCAACTGCCTGCCCGCCCTCCTGGTCCAGGCCAGCGTCAGCTTCGCCGCCGCCATCCTGGCTGAAGCATCCCTGAGTTATCTGGGCCTCGGCACCCAACCTCCCGACGCCAGCTGGGGGAGAATGCTCAAGGAAGCCCAGGGCTTTACCGGTCTCGCCCCTTGGGCCACCATCTTCCCCGGCCTGGCCATCGCCCTCACCGTCCTGGGCTTCAACCGCCTGGGCGACAGCTAGCACGACAACGGGGACGCTTCTCCCTGTCGCAGAGCGCGACATCCGGGACGTTTCTCCCTGTCGCAGGACATCGGGCCGCCTGCCCATCCTCTGGCCCCGGCGGTTAATTTCCCTTGTCACACAACCCCACCAAAAAAGAGCTGGCTTCCAGCTCTTTTCCAATATCCCTTACGCCTTGGCGGCCCAACTGGCCCGGTCTATTTCCAGATAGGTCTCCCCTTCTCCCAGGTAATCCGGCCTTTCCTTGCTGATGAATCCCAGCCTTGCGTACAGCCGCCAAGCTGGTCTGTTGTCTGGATGGGGATCAACAAATACCCGCTGGGCACCGCCTTGGGTGAACGCCTTGTCAATGGCAAAACTCAGGGCCCGGCGGGCAATTCCGCGGCCCCGGGTGTGGGGAAGCAGTTTTATGTCCATGGCGGCCGTCCCCCAGGAGTCTACATTGTAAAAGGTCTCGCCGCAATAGCCCAGCTCCCGGTGATAAATCGAGTAGTGGCACCGATTGGGTTTTGCCATTGCCCAGGGCAACCATTCCCTGAGTTTCTCCACAGTGGTCCCCAGACCCTGGGGAAATCCCACATAGTACATCACTTCACCGTTATTCCACAAGCTCATGATATTGGCCAAATCGGCTACGGAGCTTTCCTGTATCCTGATCTCTTCGCCGCTCATTTTCTTTCCCTCCTTCGCTGCCAACACCATATCATCTATGCGTCCCTGTAACAACGGAGACTTTTGTTATAAGAGAGCTCCCCCCGTCATACAGAGCGCGGCCGTCCCCGATGTCGCGAAAAAACGCCCCGAAGAGGGGCGTTTCTTTAGGCCGGCTTGGCATCTCCGTGCTTGACGAAGAGCATGGTGCACAGGGAGAGCAGGGAAAAGATTACGGCATATGGGAACAACGTCCAATACGACACGTGCTCCATCAGGAACCCGGAAAATATCGGCGTCAGCGTCTGGGCAGCCATAGAAAATGTATAGTACATACCGGTGTACTTCCCGATATCTCTACCCTTACTCATCTCCACAACCATTGGATAAGAGTTCACATTGATGGAGGCCCAGCCGATGCCGGTAAAGGCAAAGACCAGGTTGATCCAAGGCGAGTAGGTCTTGAAGAGGAAACCGCAGAAGTAAGTGGTGGTTATAATCAAGATACCGGTGACGATCATCTTCTTGCGGCCAAACTTCCTGGAGAGTATCCCCACAGGAATAAAGAAGACTATTGCCGTGCCCATGGCCACCATAAGGGCATTGGCAAAGCTACCTCCTTGGTAGTCCCAAATCCTGGTGGCATACCTGGAAAATGCCGTCGTCACCGCATTGTAGGCCATAAACCATAGAAAAATTGATGCGAGGATGAATATAAAACTGCGCCTGACATCCTTGGGCATACCCTTTTGGGCGCCACCGGTTTGTTCATCAGAGCCCGATTCTTCCGGCCATTCCCGGCTGATTTGCTGCGCCAATTTCTTTTCTCTGATGGTGCTGACCAGCGCAATTACGGCAATGACCATGAGTCCGGCCACTGCCAGGTAAACGTTGAGATAGCTCGGACAGGTTGAGGCGTCGACCTTGGGAACCAGGAAACTGATGGCAGCCAGGGCAAATATACCTCCCACAGCCCCCATGAGGTTGATGACGGCATTGGCCTCGCTTCTGAGCGGTTTAGGAGTGAGGTCAGGCATCAGAGCCACTGCCGGCGAACGATATGTACTCATTGCAAGCAGAACGATACCGAGAGAAACCAGGAAGAGAGGCAAGTTTCTCGCCTGATCGGCCAAGGGCAAAACCAGCATGAAGATAACTGCAAGTGCTGTTCCCACAATGATAAAGGGCGTGCGCTTGCCCAACCTGGTGTCGACCCTGTCCGATAAGGCGCCAAAGAAGGGAAGGAGGAATAATGCCAGGATATTGTCCAGGGCCATCACACCGCCGGTCAGGGTATCGCCAATCTGGAAGGTGTTGGTAAGCATCAGCGGAACGAGGTTGTCGTAGACCTGCCAGAAGGCGCTGATGGACATGAAAGCCAGGCCGATTAGAAAGGTTCTCCCATAGTTTAACTTCACACAATAACCCCCTTGTGCAGATGTTAACTAATTATAGCATATTCCCAGTAGCTGTTGTCAGATTTTGCATTTTTTTCCCCCCACCATAAACAAGCGGGCTGGCAACTAGGCCCGCCCGTATACTCTTACCCTACCCTAAGATTATCGCCTTGTGAGCTGCTTCGGGATCCCCGGAGCAGCTCATGGCCAGATCGCGCCGAAAGGCCTGGGAATAAAAGGCCTGAACCACATCGCCGGGAACGGCGAAGCCGATGTTGGCCACCGGGATGGTCCGGTTCTTATCGGCCCACACTTCTTTAAAGGTGGGAAGCCCCACTAAGCGGCCCAGTTCGTCAAAGAGACCGCCCCCGGAATTGCCGGGATTGATGGAAGCATCAGTCTGGACATAGGGGCGTTTATCCACCATCCGCCGGGGATAGGATATTACCCCCCGGGTCACGGTGTGGCTGATTCCCAAGGGATGCCCCACGGCAAAGACATCCTGCCCCAGGTAGATTTGCGGAGCAATTACCACCCCCGAAAAGCCCTGAGGATTTTCCACCCGGATTATGGCAATATCCTGCTCGTATTCGCCAGCCACCACCTGAGCCGTACCCTGCCAACCCTGGGCGGTACTGACCACTATCCTGTTGCAGATTCCACTGGTGTTGGAGACTACATGGGCATTGGTGGCAATATGTCCGTAGCTGTCCAGGATGACGCCTGACCCCAGACTGCCGCAGGCCTGGATGGTCACCACCCGGGCAGCCATAGCCTCCAAGCGCTGCTGGCGCAAGCTATAGACCTGGCTCAGGTCCTGGGGAGTTTCGGCATCCCGCAACAGAGCAAGTTCCAGTTCTTTCCTGAATAAGTTTTCCATAACAAAACCTCCTGCCCCAGTCTATGCTCCAGGGCAAGAGGTTGCCATCTATCTATATGAGCGTGCTTTCAGGCCTTCCTATCACAGATTCCCCGCCATCAATACCCTTTCGCTACCCTTATTCCTTGTATGTATTGGGGCGGCAAGGTCAGGACCTAGTACTGGGGATTTACCAAGGCGCCTATACGTTTGACCTCTACCACCACTTCCAGGGATATCTCGCTTTTTTTGTACTCCTCATCCCAGTTCTTGCCCCGAAACCACTGGGGATTTTGGATCCGGACATGCTGCCCCAGCCCCACTACATCCGTTCCCCAGTCCTGGGTCTTTCTTAGCATCTCCAGGGCATTGCCCTGAATGTCCCGGGCCAAAGCCTTCTCCACCTTCTCATCTATTCCCGGCTGAGTGACATCGGTATCCCAAACGATATTGATGATATCAACACTCACCTTGAGCTTAATGGCAATCCTGGCCTTGCCATCCACAATGGAAGTGGTAACGTGGCGGGAAACGTTTTTTATAAACCCCGAGGTATCCCGGAGTGCGCCGTCAATGGGCAGTTTGGTGGTCGCCCTGCCCCGCCGGTTCTGCCCCGTCAAGAGCATGTAGTGTGTGGTCTCCTGGTCGGTGAGAATCCCCTGCATCCTGCCCGTGGAATCCAGGGCCGCCAAGCCGACAATATTGGCTCCAATCTTCTCATCGTCTGAACCAGTCAACTCGATTACCGGAACCACTGGAACCACTCCGGCAGTGGAGTAACTAACCCAGTACCGGGAGGCAGTAATTCTGGGCACTATCCCGCTGTTAAAGTTGTGGTCCAATAGGTCGGACAAGAACCGGGCCACCCAGGCCTCTTCCACCGGTTCCAGGAAAATGACTTCCCGGGCTTCCGACCCCCGAACAATCACAATCTTGGCGTTGGGATTAATGTCCCTCTGCTGGTCCACTTCCCGCATAATTTGATGGAGCAAGCCCTTGCGGGCGGCATCTTCGGAAAAAACCAGGGTAGCCACTTGGCCCAAAACCAGAATCCGATCCCGCTGCCTCTGCATATTAAAAAATGCGTTGGACAAGGAATAACCCTTGCCCACCAGCTTCTTGGTCTCCTCTATCGAGCTCTCAGAGAAGGTAGGATTTGTCGTGGTGAGGATGAATAACTGAGGATCGGTGGGGTCGGTGTCGAAGCCTATGGCATAGGCCATAGCCAATTCCTCGATAATCAGCTGATCCCAGCACCCTCCCACCAGGAGCAGAGACAGGGTTAGAACCAGCAACACCAGCTTTCTCATGGCTTTTTCTCCTCCTTGCTTTCATCCAGCCCCCGCACCTTGGCCACCAGGAGCAGAAGGAGGACAAGGGCCATTATCCCCACCAGGCCCCAACGGCCCAAGAAGTCGATGAACATTATCACTTGGTTAAGGCGGGGCGGGGCAATGGCCACCAGGTAAACCAGGGGCCAGCAGGCGATGGACCAGATATCGTGGTAACGGCGCTTGGTCAGGGTAGCCAGGGTAAAGGTGCCGGCAAAATATTGAGTGGCCGCCACCGTAGTAACTTGGGCAGTCCAAAAGAAAAGGACCAAGGAATCAACCCGTTGCAAAAAAGGAAGCATCCCCACCCGCAGGTAATTTATCAAGGGCCATTTTTGCAGGACTGTCTGCTCCACCCCCAATACACCAAAGATCAAGATGACATTGCCTGCATAGAGCAGAGTAATCACACCCAAGGCCATGAGAGTTATCCGCAGCACCTTATCCCTGTTGATGACAAAGGGGAAGAAGACTAACAAGACCTCAAAGCCGAGAAATGTGAAGATGGCTTCCTGGGCCCCCCCGAAAATGGCGGTAATTCCCTCCGCCCCCACCGGCCGCAGGTTCAGGAGATTAAACTCCGCCGCAGGCACCAGCCAGATGGCCAAAACCACCACCGTCAACAAGATTATTATCTCCATAAGCCGGCCCAGGGTTACAGCTCCCGACCTGCTGACGTACACCACAGGCAACAACATGCCCAGCAGAAATACAGGCTCGGGTGTCCAGATCAGCACCCAGGTCTTGGCCAGCTCCACAAATAAGCGGAGGGCGGCACCGCCAATAGCGACGGTATACAGAAAATAGGCAACGGAAACTAAGATTCCCAGGGGTTTGCCCAGAATGGCAATGCTGAATTCCGGCAGGGTTTTGGTGGGAAACTTCTTGCACAGCAGCCAAATCAGGATGGCCATCACCCAGGTGCCAGCCCCGGCAAGAAGGACGCTGAGCCAGCCGTCCCTGCCGGCAATGTCGGCGACAGCCCTGGGCAAAGTGATGATGCCGGAGCCCAGCATGGCGCAGATCAAAACCGAGAACAACTGAAAATCACTGAGGCCGTATTTCTTAGCTTCCATCCTTCTCCTCCACTCCCCTCTGCCGCACTATATTCTTTTCTCCCGTCAGGGCCGGCCGGGCCCGCATCCAGCGCCAGGGCTTGCGGTAGATATAATCACCCATATCCGTCATCCGCAGGGGAGCGACGGGACTCATATAGGGCACGCCAAAGGACTGAAGGTTGCAGAGGTGAATCAAGATCACCATCCAGGCGATCATGATGCCAAACCCTCAGAGAACACCCGCCGCCAGCAGGATGGGAAAGCGGATCCAGCGGGTGACCAGGGCGGCCTCATAATTGGGGATGATGGACCCGGCGATGAAGCTCAGGGCGACGATGATTAGAAGTACCGGGCTGACCAGGTGGGCCGAGACTGCAGCCTGCCCCAATATAAGGGCCCCCACAATACCCAGGGTGGAACCAACGGGCCCCGGAAGGCGGACGCTGGCCTCCCGGAGTACTTCCACTGTAAATTCCAGCAAGAATGCCTCAGCCAAGGGGGCAAAGGGCACTCCCTCCCGGGTCTCGGCAATAAAGGTCACTATATTCGCGGGGATAACCTCATAATGATAGGTAACCATCGCCACAAAGGCCCCCACCAAAGTGGTGCCCAGTATGATTCCCACAAACCGAAATAAGCGGGAAATTAAGGCAAAAAGCGGGTGCATATAATAGTCTTCGGGGACGTGGAAGAAATCCACGGCACAGACCGGGGCCAGCATGGCAAAGGGACTGCCATCGGCGATAATGGCTACCTTTCCCTGGAGAATGCCGCCCAAGACTTTATCCGGGCGCTCGGTGCTGAGGATGAGGGGAAAGGGGGAAAAGGTTCGCTCGGTGATTAATTCCGACAGGACCCCAGGATCAATAATCCCATCTATATCGATAGCTTCTATCCGCTTCTCAATCTCCTTTGCTGTGTCCAAATCGCAAACATCTTTCACATACAAAATTGCCACCTTGGTCTTGCTCCTGCGCCCGACTTCCATCATGATGACTTTGAGGTTGGGATCGGGCAGGCGGCGCCGCACCATACCTAAATTGACCTGAATGATTTCGGTAAAGCCTTCCCGGGAACCCCGGATCAACTTCTCCTGCAGGGGCTCCTCGATGCCCCGCATGGGCCAATCCTTGGATTCAATAATATATATCCGGGGGTCCCCTTGCACGACAATGGCCACCTTGCCCAGGAGGACCTGGCCAGCAATTTCGCTGGGACTGGAATAATATTGGACTTCTCCGGCGGCAACCAGCTCAGTTACGGCCTTTACACCCTGTTGCCGGGGGGTTAGGAGGGGAGAGATTATATCCCTGTGCAGGGCATCGACATTGACCAGCCCCTCGACAAAGGTCACCACCGCTTGGCGGTTACCCATGGCGGGGATATTGAGCTTCCTGTACTTTACATCGCCGCAGTCCCGGAAGGTCTCCCGCAGCAAAGCTTCATCCTTTTTTATATTCCCCGAGAAATCCTCGGTGGGAACATTTTTGGCCTGCTCTTTGCTGACTTTTCTTTTCCGAAGCCTGCTGATTAATTTTTTTAGCATATGTACCCCCGTCCGCTTTCTCTTCTTGTTTAATGTACCCCAGGGGGCATATTGTTAAACATGGCCAGGGAACAATCAGATTGCAGGCGGAAGCCAAATAAAAAAAGCCGTTCCCTCTAGGGAAACAGCTTTTTTAAGGCCGCCCGGTCCTTCCAGTGACGCCAGCGGTCATTTTCTATCTTTTGGCGAATACTCTGGACGCTAGCTTGGGGAAGCCAGAGCAAGACCTCCAAATGTCTCCGCCCCCACTGGCGCGCCTCCCAGAGACTGTCCATGTAGATATCCAGATGGGCGTTGGAGATGGCGCCGCCCCGATCCTCGACGATGAAGATGCCGCCGTTGGGCTTATCCCCCAGCTCGGGAATAAACACTCTGGTCCCGATGGGGATATCCCGCCCAGCAGCCACCGTGCGCCATTGCTGGGCCCGGGTTCCGCTGTACGTAAGCCCGTATCCCGGGTCACCTGGGCGCTTGCCAGTGGATTCATAGCCCGCGGTATAGGCAGTGACCTCCAGAATCGTCGTCAGTTCAGCTAAGTTTATTTCAGTCCCCTCCCCGGTAATAGAGTCGGTACAGAATACGAAGGAGGAGCCATGAGAGTGCTGGGCCTGCGCCTTAGTTATGGTCTTTGCTTTATATCAATAGCAATGCAGGAGTTTGTCCCTCTGCAGCGAATTATGCATTATACACACCTAAATAATACTACCAAAATCCTGTGAAAAAGGATGTAAGGCCCGGGGCAGAGCCTAATGAGCTATATAGAACTGTAAATATTGAAGAATACAGGCCACAAAAAGAATGAGGGTTTCTCCATCAAAGACTTACATAGCCCTAGATCGGCTATAGCCAGGCTTCAAAAAGGTAAAGTTCAGGCAGCCTAACGATACGGGGGCTCCAGACTGCTATGAAGGCAGTGGCTGGGGTGGGACCTGCCCCCCAACTGGAATACCAAAGAGTAATAACTTCTGACAGGGAATTCTATTTATTTGGCAACAGAATTGAGTCGATAGAAAACCTCCTATAATGCTTAGGAGAACTAATAATTAAAATTATTGATTGAAAGGAGTTGCAAGATGAAAGAACAACGTAATCACAGAATTGAAACTGTGAAGGCTGAAGATTATAAGCGGTGTCATGTTACCGACCTGTTCGGGGGCATCAATAAACATGGTGAAGTAGTGTTTGAGCTGCTAGAAGACTTTATCGAACCGTCCGAGCGTCTTTATTTGACCCCTGACCCGTCGAAACCATCCGCGCTTATTGAGTCGCGCGATGAAGGCGCTGAAGTAGTTGTGACAAGAGTTCGACATGCCCAGGTTATCGTATCCCCACAGGCAATCCCTTCTTTTATTCGGTGGTTGCAACAGCGATACGATGAATATCGGGAGGCTTACTTAAATAAATAAGGGTTGTATTCCATATCGCAATCAGATATTTCTAGGGGGGGGAGAAAATAGATGTCCCAATTTCCAAATAGACTGCATAACTTGCTTAGAGGGGAATACAATATTGCTGATAATAGCTCTTTCGAAACACAAAATAGTTATTCTATGACTGCTACCATTACTATTACTACGACTACAACTCAGGCAACAGCTCCATTTGAAGGGAGGGGTAAAGGCATGGGCGTAATATCTGCATACATTCAACGAGCGCTCCGTAAGGCACAGTTTGAGCAATTCGACGATGGAAGTTATTACGCCGAGATTCCAGAATGCCCCGGAGTTTGGGCAAACGAAGAAAGCCGAGAGCAATGTGAAACGGTCCTCTCCGAAGCTCTTGAGGATTGGATATTATTAAAGCTTCAGGATGGAGACCCGTTGCCTGAAATTGACGGAATACGTTTAAGAATGGAAAAACCGTCATGGACCCCATAAGTGAAGCCGACCTTATTAAGCGCTTGCGCAAGTTTGGTTTTGAGGGTCCCTTTGTTGGCGGCAAACACCCTCTTATGAAAAAAGGGCAGCTAAAAATCACTATACCAAATAAACATGGCAAAGATATAGGAGTTCCGCTTCAGCAACGTATTATAAAGTGTGCCGGAATATCAAAAGAGGATTGGGAAAACTGTGAATGAAAATAGATTTTGTTTTGCGCCACAGACACTTGTGTCGCTCTTTCTTTTCTGAAAGCTAATTTGTGCTAAATATCCTACAGGCTAGTTCAGAAGAAATATAGGGGTAAATAAAAAAGACGATGACTCGCCTTTTATAGCCTGATGGTGCCGAGGACCGGAATCGAACCGGTACGGGCTTGGGGCCCGAGGGATTTTAAGTCCCTTGCGTCTGCCTGTTCCGCCACCCCGGCAAAATAAAAATGGAGGCGGCACCCAGATTTGAACTGGGGATAAAGGATTTGCAGTCCTCTGCCTTACCACTTGGCTATGCCGCCTCGTAATGGAGCGGAAGACGGGATTTGAACCCGCGACCCTCGCCTTGGCAAGGCGATGCTCTACCACTGAGCCACTTCCGCACAAATATGGTGCCGCAGGGCAGAATCGAACTGCCGACACGTGGATTTTCAGTCCACTGCTCTACCGACTGAGCTACCGCGGCACGGAATGGCGGAGCTGACGGGACTCGAACCCGCGATCTCCTGCGTGACAGGCAGGCATGTTAGACCACTACACCACAGCTCCAGCACTAACTATTATACACAGCAGCTCTGATAGCGTCAAGCGGTCAAATTTTCTATCTGTAAGGTAAAGAATTGGCGAAGATTTCCTTACTCCAAACCATAGTTTCCGCCGGCCTGCAAAGAGGCCGCAATTTTTGGGTTGCGCAAAAATTCATTGACCACCTTGGCGGTGCCCGGTTGCGCGTTCATTATGCCCCGCATCAAGACCATTATCCTCTGGCTTTGCAATTGACCCGACTTGAGCTCTTCCTCCAGCAAGGAAAAGACCCGCTTTAGATCCTTCTCGGTCTTTGCATCAGAGTACCTCTCGGCAAGGGCGAAAACCTGTTTGCGCAGCCTTTCCAGCGCGAATTGCATTGCCTCCACCTCCAATAACCATTTTAGTTGGCAGCTACTGGAGAGGTGCAGAATTTTGCCCAGCCTTTTTTCTATTTGCCCAAAAATGCGTAAAAAAAGAAAAAGTGCCCGGCATGTGCCTGCACTGGAGATAGCGATGGTGCGAGAGGTGGGACTTGAACCCACACGACATAAGTCACACGCCCCTCAAACGTGCGCGTCTGCCAGTTCCGCCACTCTCGCTAACAGAACTTATTATAAGCAGATTCCCCGGATAAGTCAAGACCTTTAGGCTGGAAGAATGTGCAACAGTCTTTTTTACAAAATATTAATCAAATTTATATAGCTTAGCATATTTTTCCCGGGCCAACTGCACTTTGCCAAGATAATTTCTGGTTTCGGGATAGGGGATTTGCTCCCGCCTCTCCCAGCTGCCGTCCCAAATCCCCTGGTTCAGCCAAGAGCGCAATTTGGTCGGTCCCGCATTATAGGCAGCCAGGGCCATTGCTTCATTCCCGTCAAATTCAGCCAGCATCTTGGCCAGATAGCGGGTGCCCAGGATGATATTGTATTCCGGGTCAAAGAGCTGATCGGCAAAGCGTTCGGGATCCACCTCATGCCCCAGCCCTTCAGCGATTTCCCGGGCAGTAGCCAGGCGCAATTGCATCAGGCCCCGGGCATCGGCCCTGGAAATTGCATCATGGCGGAAGTTGCTCTCCACCTTGATAACAGCAGCCACCAAAGCCGGGTCCAGATTCGTGGCCTTGGCCTGCTGGGCGATATACTCCTGGTATTTAATTGGATAGATCTGTCGCCAGAAGATGGGCAGTTCCAGTATCAAGCAGACCAGTACTGCCAATACCAGCAGTGCGACAATCCTGGTAAACCATTTCAATGTAGTGTATCATTCCCCACTGCGTTATTTCTCTCGACATATTGCTGCCATAGTGAGAGGACCGCCTCCCGGGTCTCCCGCCGGGAGCCGATGTTATTGATTACGGCGTCGGCCCTGGCTTCTTTTTCCGCCAGGGGCATTTGCGCTTCGATTCGCTGCAGAGCCTGGATATGGTCAATCTTGTCCCGATTCATCAGGCGATCGATTTGGGTTTTGCGATCCACCGAAACCACCCAGACCACATCCACTAATTTTTCTGCGCCCACCTCGAAGAGGAGGGGAGCATCCAGGACGATGGCAGGCCAGCGGGATTCCTCCCGATAGCGCTGAATCTTTTCCGAAATAACCTTAATGACGCCGGGGTGGGTGATGGAGTTGAGCTTGGCCAGCATTTCTGTATTCCCAAATACCATATTGCCCAATCTGCGCCGGTTAATGCTCTGATCGGGATTGAGGATTTCGGCGCCAAACTCCTTTACCAAGGCTGTCCAGGCTGAGCCATTGGGGTTGAGCAACCGTTTGGCTTCTTTATCCGCATCGATGATCACCGCCCCCAACCGCTTGAGTATTTTTGCTATGGTAGACTTTCCACAAGCGATGCCACCGGTCAGGCCGATTACCACTGCTCGCATAGCTCTCATCCCCCCGAGTTTTTCAGTACATTATAGCAGATATCCCCGGGAGAAAGGCAATTATAACAAGATTATTTTCAGCAAGCCCAGGACCATGATGATCAGACCCGGGAGGGCTTTGATTTTTTTTAGCGGCATGCTGCGTGCCATCTGGCCTAATCTCAGGCCGGCGCTGACAAAGGCCACCTTGACCACGGCTACGGCTAAGCCGGTGGCGGCCGGGGAAAAGCCGGCCAGAGCTGCGCCAAAGCCGGCGCCGAAGCCGTCCAGGGCCAGGGCAATCCCCAGCATCACCGCCTCCCGGGCGCTGATGCTGCCCGAGTGGTCAGTGTCAGCCCGGGCCGGATCGTGGACGAGCCCCATGAGACCACCCTGCTCCGCTCCCTTCCCAGCCTGCCAAAGCAAAAAAAGGCCCAGGAGAATTAGCAGCATCCCCCCGCTCAACACTGCCAGGCGAGGGCTGATAACCTTGCTCACCAGGGCTCCCGCCACCATGGATGTCAGGACGGCGCCGCCCGCAGCGGCGCCCATCAGGGCTATCGATGACAGGGGAATCCGCACCCCCTTGAGACCGCAGGCCAGGCCTGCTCCCAATCCGTCCACCGAGACCGCTATTGCCAATAGAAGTACCGCAAAATAAGACAAAGAAAACCCTCCCTACCATGAAGAAAGCTGTATCTCCATAGTATTGAGGGTACAGACCCAGTGTGACTAGCATTGACAGTGGGGACAGAAGACGGTGGTCCTGCCACCTATGCGCCGCTTGAGCAGGAGCTCGCCGCAGCCAGGGCAGGGTTGCCCGGCCCGGCCGTAGACCTGGAGCTGGTGCTGGTATTCGCCGGCAGTGCCCAGGCCGCTGCGGTAGTCCCGGAAGGTGGTGCCACGCCCCTGGATGGCCCGGGCGATGACGTCCTTGACGGCGGCGGCCAGGGCCCGGCATTCTTTGCTGCTGAGGCTGGCCCCGGTCCGCCCGGGATGGATGCCGGCCTCAAACAGGGACTCGTCAACGTAGATATTGCCCAGACCGGCCACCAGGCTTTGGTCCAGGAGCAGGGACTTTACCGGCGCCTTTCGCTTGGTAAACCTGTCCCTCAGCCAATCGGCATTAAAATCCGCAGCCAGGGGTTCCGGACCCAGGTCGACGAATCCTCCCAGTTGATCCTCCTCCCCTGGCCAGAAGGCCCACATATCTCCAAAGCGCCGGAGGTCACAGTACCAGAGTCTCATGCCGTCATCCAGATCAAAGGCCGCCCGCTGGCGCCTCTCTCCTTGGGGAAGCTTGGTCAAGAGCCGGCCGGTCATGCGCAGGTGCACCAGGAGAGTGAGGCCGCCGCTTAGGGTTGCCAGGATGTACTTGCCTCGCCGGGTCACCGAGCGGATTATCCTGCCCGTCAGGCGGCGATTAAAATCCTCGCCCTGGGGAAAGCGGACCAGGAGGGGGTCCCAGACCTGGACGCCGACAATCATCCTGCCCGTCAGCCGCGGAGCCAGGTCCCGGACAATGGTCTCTACTTCAGGTAATTCCGGCATTTTCTCAGTCCTTCAGGGGCTCCATATTGTACCAGTTGGAGCCTGCTTTTACATCCACCACCAGGGGCACCGCCAGCTGGGCCACTCCTTCCATGCAGGTGCGGAGGATCCGGGCCGCCCACTTCAGCTCGTCGCTGGTGGTCTCCAGCACCAGTTCGTCATGGACCTGGAGGAGCATCCTGGTAACCAGGCCCTCCTGCTCCAGGCGGCGCTCAACCTCCACCATGGCCAGCTTTATGATATCTGCGGCAGTCCCCTGAATGGGGGTATTAATAGCAGTGCGCTGGGCAAAGGAACGGCGCTGGAAGTTGCGGCTGTTGATCTCCGGCAGGTAGCGGCGCCGGTTGTAGATGGTGCTGACATACCCGTCCCGCTTGGCCTGGGCCACCACCCGCTCCATATATTCCTTGACCCCGGGGTAGCGCTTAAAATATGCATCTATATAGCTGGCAGCCTCGCCCTTGGTTATTCCCAGGGATTGGGCCAAACCAAAGTCGGTCTGGCCGTAGACCAGGCCAAAGTTCACGGCCTTGGCGGCCCGGCGCTGGCCCGGAGTCACATCGTTCAGGGCGACGCCGAAGATCTCCGCCGCCGTGCGGCGGTGGATGTCCTGCCCCTCCCGGAAGGCCTCCAGCAGGGTGCTGTCCTGGGCAATATGGGCCAAAATCCTCAGCTCGATCTGGGAATAATCCGCCGAGAGTAACCACTGGTAACCGCCCCCCGGGATAAAGGCCTTGCGAATCCTGCGCCCTTCCTCCATGCGAATGGGAATGTTTTGCAGATTGGGCTCGGTGCTGCTGAGGCGGCCGGTGGCGGTGACCATCTGGTTAAAGGTGGTGTAGATCCTGCCGCTCTCTTTCTGCCACACCGCCTTGAGCCCGTCGATATACGTGGTCTTGAGCTTGACCAGCTGGCGATAATCCAGGATCAGCGGGACCACGGGATGGGCGTCGCTGATAAATTCCAGCACCGAGGCATCGGTGGAATAGCCGGTCTTGGTCTTGCGCACCGGCGGGATGTTGAGGCGCTCAAAGAGCACCTCCCCCAGCTGCTTGGGCGAATTGATGTTGAACTGTAAGCCGGCCAGGTCATAGATCTGCTCCTGAAGTGCGGCAATCTTGCCGTCCAGGTCGTCGCCCATTGCATCCAGTTCCCGAACGTCCACGGCGATTCCCGTGCGTTCCATCCGGGCCAGGACCTTGCTCAGGGGCAATTCAATATCCTGGTACAGCTCCCAGGCGCCGGTTTCCCGGAGTTTGCCCTCCAGAGCCTGCCACAGAGTCGGCAGCAGCCCGGCATGGGCTGCCAGGTACTGGGCATCGCTTTGCTCTCCCTTGTCGATCCCGGTATCGGTCCAGGCCCGAACCAGAGCGGGAATCTCCATATTGCTCCCGGGCTTCAGCAAATAGGCCGCCAGCTGACAGCTGTGAACCTCGGCCTTGACCTCCACTTCCCGGTCCATGGCAAAGCGGAACAGCGTCTTGGCGTCGTCGGTGATGACGCAAGTCCCCTCCCTGCCCAAAAACTCCTCCAGCTTTTCCAGAGCCGGGGCCAGGCTATCCCCGGCAAAGATGGAAGTAACCTGATCCCTGCCCACTGCCAGGACCTCATTCGTGAGGAGGAGAGCCAAGTTCTGGCCGGCAAAGACCTGGGTTTCTGCAGGTTCAGTCACCACTTCCACCTGGGTTTCGCTGTAATCCACCAGTTCCAGGCGCTGGAGCAAGGTGTTGAACTCCAGGTCCTTAAACAGGCTGTATAGCTTCTTGTCATCCCTCCGGAGCCGGGGCGGCGGCCAGTCCAGGGCGTGGGGCGCCCGAACATCTATCTCTGCCAACTTACGGCTGAGGAAGGCCTGGTCCCGGTAGGCCTCCAGATTCTCCCGCTGCTTGCCCTTGAGGGACTGGATATTTTCATACACCCCGGCGACGCTGCCGTATTGGGAAATCAGTTTGATGGCAGTCTTCTCGCCTATGCCCGGCACCCCGGGGATGTTGTCGGAGCTGTCCCCCATCAAGCCCTTGATGTCCACGATTTGGAGAGGGCTGACGGAGTAGCGCTCGGCCACGGCCTGGGGGTCATAGACCTTGGTCTGGCTGATCCCCTTCTGGGTGAGGATTACCCGGGTGTTATCGTCCACCACCTGGAGGGTGTCCCTGTCCCCGCTGACTATCCAGACAAAGCAGCCGTTTTCCTTGGCGGTCCGGGCCAGGCTCCCCACCAGATCGTCGGCCTCATAGCCCTGTAATTCAACCCGCACCACCCCCAGGGCGTCCAGGACATCCCGGGCAATCTGCATCTGACTGCGCAGCTCAAAGGGCGTGGGGGGCCGGTTGGCCTTGTACTCGGCATACATCTCGGTATGCCTGGTGGGGCCGGGCAGGTCAAAGGCCGCCACTGCGTAATCCACGGGGTATTCCTCCAGCAACTTCATGAGCATATTGATGAATCCGTACACCGCCCCGGTGGGCTGGCCCTTGCTGTTCTCCAGGGGAGGCAGGGCAAAGAAGGCCCGGTACAACAGGCTGTTGGCGTCTATTAACATAACCTTTTCCGTCACTATATCACCCCTTTCGATGATTGTACTACACCGGCCCCGGGAATGGAAGAAATCCTACTCTTTCTTCTTGGTGAGGAGGGTGGCCCGCTTAACCACACCCCGGCCATAGCGCTGGGAAACCCGGTCGATGGCTTCGGCAATTTTCTCTTCCTTGGCCAGGGCGGGGTCCTCAAAGAAGTTGAGCTGACGGATGCCGGCACTGCCGACCAGGTTGCCACTGCCCACCCCCAGCAGGCGAATCCCTCGCCCCCCCAGGTCGATGCGGTTCAACAACTCCAGAGCTTTGGTATAAATGGGCATGGTCAAACAGGCCGGGGCCGGCAGGCTCCCCTGCCGGGTAATGGTCTCAAAATTACCATACCGGAGTTTCAGGGTCACCGTTCCCGCCAGGTATTTGTGCCGGCGCAGAGAAAGGGCCACATCGTCGGCCAGTTCCAGAAGCACCGCCCGCACCGTATCCATATCGGTGAGGTCCCGGGGGAAAGTGGTTTCCCGGCTGATGGACTTTGCCTCCCGGCTGGTCTCCACCGTCCGGACATCTTCACCCCGGGCCAGGTGCCAGAGGCTGACCCCCAGCTTGCCGAAGGCCGTGGTGAGCAAGTGCTGAGGCAGGCGGGCCAATTGCCCCACCGTGTCTATACCCATTTTTCTCAACTTGACGGCGGTCTTCTCGCCCACCCCCCACAATTTCTCCACTGGCAGGGGATGGAGCACAGCCTCCACCTCTCCCGGCTCAATCACGGTAAAACCGCCGGGCTTATGCAAGTCCGAAGCCAGCTTGGCCAGAAATTTGTTGGGGGCGATTCCCACCGAGCAGGAAAGGCCCAACTCCCGGAGGATATTCTCTTGGATACTGGCCGCTATGGCCACCGGTGGGCCAAAGAGCCCTTGGCAACCTGAGACATCCAAAAAGGCCTCGTCAATGGAAAGGGGTTCCACCAAGGGAGTGTAGCGGGACATGATCTGCATTATCTGCCGGGATACTTCGGCATACTTACTCATGTTCCCCCGGAGGAAAATGCCCTGGGGGCAAAGGCGCCACGCCTGGACCAGGGGCATGGCGGAATGAACCCCGAATTTACGGGCCTCGTAACTGGCAGTGGAAACCACTGCCCGCAGGTCCCGGCGGGGATCGCCGCCAATTATGACCGGTTTGCCCCGGTATTCCGGGTTGTCCCTTATCTCCACAGCGGCGAAAAAGGCATCCATATCCACGTGAATGATGGGCGTATCCACATCCTCACCCCCTCTCCCGATTATACCAAACCTATGTTCGAATGACAAAACTCCCCGCAGGGAGTCTATTTATTTTCCTCAATGTACCAGGCCTCGACCCGGCAGGGCCCCAGGGGCGAAACGCCAAAGCCTTTGACATTGTCGGCCACAGCGACGGTGAGCTCCCGGGAGAACAAGAAGACATAGGGCAATTCCCGGGTGAGGATATCCAGAGCCTGGGCATAGAACTCCCGGCGAGCCTCAGGATTGCCTGCCTGCCTGCCAAGCTTCAGGGCAATATCCAAGTCAGTATTGTAAAAGGCGCCAAAATTCAGGCCCTCCTGCACAGCGGTGGAATGAAAAAGATCGAAGACATCGGGGTCGGCAGAGAGTCGCAAGCCTGTCAGGAGCAGGTGAAACTCCCCTGCATACATGTGGTTTACCAGCATCCTGTTCCAGGAAACGGCATTGAGCTCCATCTCCAGACCCACAGTCTCCAAGTCCCTGCGGATCATCTCGGCCATGGCCATTTCCAGGGCATTGTCCTCCCGAAGGGTCAGGGCAAAGGTAAAGCGCTGATTGTCTTTGTACCTGCAGCCGTCGGCGCCCAGCCGCCAGCCCGCCTCGCTGAGGAGGGCTGCAGCAGCATCGGGGTCGTAGGCATATTCACTGGCGATTTCCGGATAAAACCAGGAATCCGGCAAGATGGGAGAGTTCATGATGATTCCCTTGCCCTCCAAGACGTCTTGGATATACTGCTCCCGGTTCAGGGCATGGGCAACGGCCTGGCGTACCCTGCGATCCAGCCAGGGGTTGTCCTTGCCACGGCCAAAGGCATTGGGGCGAAAGTTAAAGCATAGGACCTCGTAGCCCAGCTCCTGGGCGCCATAAAAGCGATGGCTTTCCCCGAGCTTTTCCTCTAACCTTTGGGCATGCTGAGGGGGAATGTCCGTGACCAAGTCCACTTCTCCTGCTTCCAGGGCGGCGATGGCGGCAGCGGAATCGGGATAGAATCTGAAGCAGAGGGTCTGGATATAGGGGCCGGAACCGTAGTAGCCGGGATTGCATTCCAGGGTGATGTACTGGTTGTCTACCCAGGAGGCGAAGACATAGGGGCCGGTCCCCACCGGCTGCCAATTCCGGGGGTGTTTGGCCATGTCCGCGATGGCCACCCGATCTGCTCCAACGGCAAGGTTTGGATCAAAGATATGCCGGGGCAGGATTCCCTGGCGCATGTTGGCCAGAAAGGGACCCCAGGGCTCTGAGAGCATGAATCTGATGGTGTAATCGTCCACCACCTCAATCCCCTTCAGGCGCTCGAATTCCGCCGCCCGGTTGCCGGGATAATCGCCGTTGAAGGCGATGGTGTCCATGGTAAATTCCACATCCCGGGCCGTAAAGGGCTTGCCGTCGTGCCAGGTCACATCCCGGCGCAGGTAAAAGGTCCACTCCAGATTATCCGGGGAAACCTCCCAATCCAAAGCCAGCTGGCCCACCAACTGGAGGTTCTCATCATAACAAACCAGTCCCTGGTAGATATGCTCCACAATCCGGGCCGAGGCGGGATCTGTGCTCAGGACCGGGTTGAGCATACCGGGGATGCCCACCAGGGCCCAGTTGAGGGTGCCGCCTACTGCAGGCTCCTGGGACGAACAGCTCGCCCCCAAGCTCAGCAAGGAAAAGACTGCCAGGATGGCAATGATCTTCTTTATCATAGCTATACCTCCCGAAAACAAGGGGATAAAATAGCTTTTCCCAATTCTGCCGGGCTTATACATACAGCTTCCAGTCGTCCCGATGGAAGATATGCAGGATGTAGCGGGCCCGGGAGCCACCTACATAGAGATCAGGCCTGGTACACACGGGACTGTCGGGCCTGACCCCGATCAGGAGCACTATGTCCGCCTCCAGGCCTTTGAAGGCCCGGATGGTGCTAAAGCGCAGGGCATTGGGCCGAGGGTCTCCCACCTCGGCCAGGGGGCAACCCGCCAGGGTCTCCAGCCCCGCCAGGCAACTCTTCTCCCGGCGGTTGGGGGAGAGGATGGTGATGCGGCGAGCCTGTATCCCCCGTTCCAGCAAGCGGGTGACCTCCCTTTCCAGCAGGCGCAGCTGCTGGCTGTCGCTGGTCCAGGTGTGGAAGTGGACCTCGCCGCTGTCGGTGAGGCCCAGGCGCACCCGCAGGCCGCTGAGGGGAGAGATCCAGCGCTGGCAGACCGAGGCGGTGTTGCGCAGGTTTACCGTCAGCCGGAACCGGGATGCGGGCAGGGACTCCAGGCCCGCCGGATCCACATTGAAGATGTTCTGGCTGGGATCGGCAAAGACGTAGAACTCCCCATCCTCCCGCACCATCGCCTCCAGGCACTGGAACCAGTGGGGGCGGAAATCCTGGCCCTCATCGACTATTATGGCGTCATACTTTTGCTCAGGGGGAAGCTGGGCGAAATGATGCCGCCCCTTCTCGGGCAGGACATTCTCGAAGTAATTGTCATATTCCTCAGGGTCCGCCGGGGGCCGGCAGCCTGTCACCCTTTCCAGCAGGCCGTGGAAGTGGCGGGCGGTGAGGTTTTCTATCTCAGCGGGGAATTGACTGGCCAGGTTTTTGTTGTAACAGGTCAGGACCACTTTCTTGCCTGCCTCGGCCAGGCGCCTGGCCTTTTCCACCGCCAGCATGGTCTTGCCGGTGCCGGCGGCGCCATAGAAGACCATGCGCCGGTTCAGTTCCGTCTCTTCCAGAATCCTTTCCTGCTCCTGGGTTAACTTGTGCCGGGCCCTTTCGGCAAAGGACCGGATCTGGGACTCCAGAGTATTGTACAGCCGAAAGCTTGCCGTCAACAGCTCGGTCAATCGGGAAATGGCCGCCGGGTCCCTCCCTGCCCGGGGCATAGCGGTGAAGATCTCGCCCACGCGCAGGGAAAAGTTGTCCAGGTCCCGCATCAGCACAAGGTTGGCGGGCTTGACAAAGGGGGGAATCTGACCCTGGATCTGGCTGCAGTCCAGGCAACAGAGGCCGATGTCGAAGCCCAGGGGGAAATTCCAGCCATGCTTATCCCGGTAGAGCCGGGCAATGGCATAGGCGGCGCCCCGGGCCTGGGCAAGGGGATCCTTCTCCATCTCCCGGTATCCGTCCTGGGTGTACTCATGCCAGCGTCCATTGAACAGGCCCACCTGGCCTGGCAGGACCTTGAATACCAGGAAGCCCTTGAAGGGATGGATGATGACCAGGTCCGCCTGCCAAATCACGGCGCCGGTAATTTCATCGCAAAACTTGTATTTGTACACCACGGTGTAATCCTCGGGCAGATCCCGGGCCGCACTGTACAGCCTGGCCTCGCCCTCCTCTAATACTGCAGGATCCAGTTCCGGAACAATCCGCGCCATCGACTACACCTCCTGCTGCAGTTATTTGACCTTTATACAGAAATTTCCTGCTAGACAGGCAAAAAAACCGGGCAAGCCCGGTTTAGTCCTTCAGCATATCTGTCACGGCCTGGGGCGCGACGCCAAAGCGGCGGGCGATGTCCTCGACACTCTGCCCCGCCTCCGCCAATCTCCTGGCTGTTACCCAAAGGTACTCATCCACCTCGATGCAGTGCCCGTCCAGGTCCCGGCAACGAAACACCAACTGCCCCCAGGGATGAGCTCGGACAGGGTGGAGAATCTCGACCCCCGCCGAGAGCAGGCGCTGAAACAAATCCTCAATATCATCGGTGTGAAACTCTATTTCCATGCCGCCCCGACCGGACAAGATTCCGGCATCCAGACCGGATTGTTCTGCCATGTCGTCCTGCTCCCACAGGGCCAGGCCCGACTCAAAGCCGATTAACTTACCCATATCAACCGCCACCGACTGAGTGAAGAAGTCTTGATAGAACTTTCTTGCCCGGGGCAAGTCCCGGACCGCCAAAATTGTGTAGGCTAATTTCGTCATCCTCTGCCTCCGCTGTTGTAATAGATTACCCCTGATCCAACAGGAGTTGGCGCTGCCGGTTGAAGTACTGGCGGTAGGCCAGCAAGTTGACTATGGCCACCGTCAGGAAGGGACTGCCCAGAAGCATGTACATGATGACAATCTGGAACTTGACCGCTGCCAGGGGTGAGGCACCAGCCAGAATCATCCCGCTCATCCCCCCGGGCAGGCTGACAATCCCCACCACCTTGGCCCGGTCCACCACCGGTACCATGGCGGTGATGACAGACTTTTTCAAAGCCGGCGATGCGGCCTGGATGGGACTGGCCCCCAGGGAGAGGGCGGCCTCCACCCGCATCCGGTTATTCTTTAGCTCGTCATCCAAGCGCATCAGGGCCAGGGAGGCGCCGTTCATGACATTGCCGACCACCATGCCCGAAACCGGAATGATGTATTGCGCCTGGAAGGGGATGATGCCAAAGCCCGAGAGGATTAAGATGGTAACTGCGGTGGTGGCGAAGATGGCGATGGAGCTGATGAGGTATGAGTTTTTTACTTTACTCCCCCGCTTGCCTGAGTTATATGAGGCTACCCCCGCCATCAAAGCCACCATCAACACAATCCAGATGGGGGAATCCAGGTCGAAAATCAGGGTCAGGACATAACCGATGGCCAGGAGCTGGACAAAGGCGCGAATAGCCGAGATAATGATGTCCTTCTCCATTTTGACCTTAAACATACGTGAGAAGTACAAGGCGGCTGCTACGAAGACAAGGGATAAGAAAACCTGAGGAGTGGTGATTTCAGCCATTGGCCTCCTCCTTTCCCCGGGTGAGAATGTCCCGGATTTCTGCGTTGGCAAAGAGCTCCTCCGGACTGCCGTCGAAAATCTTGCGCCCTTGGTCCAGGACCAGGCAGGCGGTGGCAATGCGCCCAATTTGCTCCAGATTGTGGCTGACCAGGATAATGGTCCGCCCCTGCCGGTTGAGCTCCAGAATCAGGTTCTCGATGGTCCGGGTGGCGGCGGGATCCAGAGATGAGGTGGGCTCATCCATGAGGATGATTTCCGGCTCCAGGGACAGGGTCCGGGCCAGGTTGACCCGCTGCTTCTGGCCTCCGGAAAGAGACTCCACATTGCGGTTCAGGAGCTCCGGGGGCAGGCCCACCCGCTCCAGGAGCTCCAGGGCGGTGGGATCGTGATTACAGCGCCTCAACCCCTGCAGGCAAAGGCCATAGAGCAGGTTCTCCTTGACACTGCCTTCAAAGAGTGCTGCCTCTTGAAACATAAAGCCCACCTTGGCCCGCAGCTCCCGAATATCCCAGTCCCGAAGCTCCCGGCCCTGGATGACGATTCGGCCGGAAGAGCTGTCGTCCAGGCGATTGATCAGACGCAAGACGCTGCTCTTCCCCGAACCCGAGGGGCCGGCCAAGGCAAAGATCGCCCCGGCAGGCGCCGAAAAGCTCAGATTCCGCAGGATATCTACAGCCTGGCCCTGCTCATCTTTTTTCTGCAAACTCACATCTTCAAAGCACACACTTGTCACAGCAAGACCTCCGCAATTGTATTCTGTATCTCATATTCGCGAACCGGCTCTGCCAATCCTGCCCGCGGAGAGTTCCCTGCCGGTTTTTGGCCGGGATAGCCTAAACTGGAGCCGGGCACTTTAAGTACCAACCAGGATGACGCATCGATGTAAAAAGCCTTTCCCGCCCTCTCCAATTTGGCTTGGATTGGGCTTGACAGAATTCGGCAGAACGGTTAGAATAAAAGCAAGCCATATACCCCCATATGGTATATTTACAAGGAAGGATTGAGACAATTGATCAAAGTGACACCCGCCGCTGTGGAAGCGTTGAAAAAGCAATTGAACACCATGGGCATGAAACTGGAAGGAACCTTGATCAGGCTCTATGTAACTGCCGGCTGAGGCGGCCCCCAGTATCAACTGGCTCTGGAAGAGTCAGCTCAAGAAAATGACGAGGTTATCAACACCGAAGAAGGCTTGACCTTTGTGGTCAGCGATCGGTTTAAACCCTACTTTCAAAATGTCAAACTGGATTACGCCAAGAGTATCTGGGGCGGTTACCAATTCCAATTCCTCAGAATGTAAAAGAATTAGAAAAAGCATTCTCCCCCCAAGGGGAAAATGCTTTTTTATATGGACCGAATAGCGAGGGGACTAAGAAGCCCCTGTCGCTCGCTTTATCTATCTGATGATATCTGGAACGAGATGGGAATAATCCGGCACCGGCAATTCCAGTTCGGCCAGCTTACTGAAGTCTTGGACGCTGTGGGCCATGACCCGCCACTCGGAGAAAGTATAGAAGACATCCTCTATCTGAACGATGCGCCTCACATCTGGGCGGTAATAGATATCATCCTGGCCGGTGGCATGGCTGATCCTCCCCAGTTCCTGAAAACCGGTTTCCAAATCCACTTGGTAGAAGAGGGCGCCGGTGAAGGCCAAATTGTACTCCCACTGCTCCTCGGAGGTGTCGACGGTGACGCTGACGGGAAGCGCCAACACTCCCCGGTGGTAGAATACCGCCTTGTGGTCGTATAGCGCTTCCGACCAGCTGCCCCGGCCTCCGATAAGTTCCACATGCTTTTCCCGGGGATTGTTGACATCGCTGACGTCAAAGATGGCCAGCTTCAAGCCCTTGGTGACGGGAAATTCCCTTCCCTCCAGGGTCTGAACCTCGGTGTCATGACCGATGCCCAAAAGGTGGTTTTCATCCAAGGGGTGCAGGTAATTGCTGAAACCGGGAATCTTCAACTCGCCCAAGATCTCCGGCTTCCGGGGATTGGCCAGGTCGATGACGAAGAGGGGGTCCACCGTCTCAAAGGTGACCAGGTAACCCTTATCTCCCATGAACCGAGCCGAGTAGATTTGCTCACCCGGGGCAATGCCCTCAAGCCGGCCCACCACCTGCATGCTGTGGTCCATGACATACAAGCTGCTGGATCTGTTTTCCCAATCGGAATAATCGGTGGTGGCAATGCGGAAATACCCGTTGTGTTCATCCATGGAAAACTGGTTCAGGGGAGTGCCCGTCACCAAAGCCTTTCCGACATAGTCCAGGTTGAGCCCATCCACTGCGAAGCGAAAGACGGTGGTATCTGTCCAATCGGTCATGGCCAGGTACAAGCTCTCGTGGGACATATACATGTTCTGGGCCCAGCCCAAATAAGTATCCACTTCCAATTTGCCCCGCTTTAAATCCAGGGCGGCAAAGATCACGTAGTCATTGAGGGGGGCGTCGGGGAAATAGCAGATGTCCTCGTAGCCCACAACCACTTCTTCCTCTCCCAGGGCGGAGTCCTTGTACCAAGGGAGCTGGGGTTCCCCGTCCTCAAGATGGCGGAACCAGCCCACAGTGCGGCTGTTCAGTAAGTAGAGATAATTCCCCTTCTTGCGGGAGCTGGCGTTATAGCCGTCGACGCTGACATCCCGGCTCAGGGAAATATTGCCCTTAGCCCCGATATCATAGATAAAAACTCGGGTTCTCTGGTAGAGGATGGGCATCAGCCTATTGCCGCCATCATCGTAGGGGATTTCTCCTTGCCCCTGCTGCATGCCAATGACCACCAGATAGTCCTCATCCACATAGAGATTGCTGGGATAAAACCCCTCCGGAAACTCCAACTCCTGGACGATGTCCAGGGCAGAAGCTGGCCAGGCCCGGGTAATCAGGACCTTGCTCCCGGCGATGTGGTAGAGATAGGTCCCGTCGGTCTTGATTATGTCTGCCTCGTCGATGCCCTCCACCTGGACATTGGTGCTGGAATGATTGCGAGAGCCGTCGGCCTGGTTAGAATCCGCCACGACACCTTCCAGTTCGGCGGCATACTTTGCCAGGTTATAGTTCTGGGTCTCGCCAACTAGTTTTTTCAGGTTCGCCGCAGACCCCACCACCGGCAACCGGGCAGTTTCTTTGTCCATTTCCATACTGCAACCGCAAAGAATAACAGCAAGCCCCGCTAGCAGACAAAGTAATTTTCTCATCTCATACCTCCGGCATTATTCTGTATATAAGATAAATACAGACGATAATTAGTTCACCCGGAATTTATAGCTGGGAATCATGGCAACACTTTTTCAACGGTTAAGCCGGCCTTGGCCACAATTTTTTGCAGTTCCCAGACCAGGCCCCGGTTAATGCTCTTAATATTTTCCCGAAGGTGCTCCCACTCCACCAGGGCCGGGAGCAGTTTTGGGTTGGCATCGGTGGCCATCCCGGGACTGAAGCCCTCATCCAGCTTGCCCATCCTGTAGATAGAGTGTTCCAGTTCCGCCAACTCCTCCAGCTCATCCCCTGGCAACATCAGGGGCTGTTCTCCAGGCGCATCCACTAATTTATAGCCCAGTGCCGCCAGCATGGCGGGATAGAAACGCACCTTAGTCCGCTTTGCCTCCTTGGCCAGTTCATTTAGTTCCGCATAGGGCCTCAGCAAGGGGCTGGTCTTTTTCAGCTCGTCCCGGGGCCCCAGGGTCCAGCCTTCCCGCAGCTTGGCCTGGCAAAAGATTGTATGGGCAGCCTCGGCCAGCCTTTCGATATAATCCGGGTCCCCCGGCTCCTCCAGACAGCTGAGGAACCTCCGCACACTGGGAATGTCCTCCACGGCCCTGGTGGGCAGCACCACCCCCAGTTCAGATTTACCCAGATGGCGGTTGATAATGTCCCGAAGCTTGAAGATATGGTGTTCCAAGGGTGGGGGGATTACCGCATCCTGCCATTGCTTGGTAGACAAAAACAGCTCCAGCTCAGGAGAGGGGGGGATGATCTCCAGGCGGAAGGGGAATATGGGGATGCCATAGCTAAAGGCCCGCTCAATTTCTGCGGCGACGAATTTGGACTGGTTGGAATGCCTGGAAAAGATTATCACCAGAGCTTTGCTGCCCTTAATGGCATCGATGATGCATTGGCCATAGTTCATGCTCTGGGGGATGTTCCGGGGCGCAATCCAGCAGGTTATGTCCTGCTCTTCCAAAGCCCGGCAAACCGCTTCTGCCACCTGGGCATCCTTTGAGGAGTAAGAGATAAATACATCGTGTTCCAATCTGGCTTCCTCCATCCCTTTATCATTATCTGCCCTGGGGCAGGAACTTATTTGGGCAGTTCCGGCGCACGATCATCGAGAATTCCGATCCACTCTTCGTTTTCAGCCAGGGCTTCGACACCGATATCATAGAGCAGCTTGCCCAGCTTGCGGCTGAGAAGTCCGGGTTGATCCGCATAATTAATGCGGAATCTATTATATTCCTTGAGGCCGGTGCTATAGACCATGCGCATCCACCGGTAATTCCGGGCCAGCTTGGCATAGGCCATGAGCTCGGTAAACACCTTATAAGAAGCAATGATCACCGGCAAAAACCCCACGGCGAAGATAACCCATTGGTGAATCAGCGAATAAACCGTGCTGGAACAAAGGGGAAATACCGGCACAACCCCCATGGTCCCATGGAAGAGGGCCTCCAGGGTGTCCGCCCCGGCCAGGAGCAGGGCCGCCGAGAGTCCCAGCCCAAACAGACCTGCCTCCACGCCCTTCTGGGCCACCTGGGCCCGGTGCTTAAGGGGCTGCTTTCGCTCATAATAGCACTTCTGCTTTTCCAGCCACAGGCGCCGGGCAGCCTCCCAAGGGTCTGCAGACTGCCCTTCGCCAGCCACGGCCCTACTCAAGAGCAGGATATTGGCGATGGCGACCTTTATCCAGCTGGCAGAGCTCATCTGCCGGGCCAGGTACACATCAGTAACCTCGGCCTCGATTCCTGCCAAGCCCCAGAAATATTGGACCCTCAGTGCCTCGGCGATACCCCGGTAATCCACATACTTCTCGTGATTCCGGGCGGGCTTGACCCCCAAAAGGTAAAAACCAATTGCCGCCCCATAGAGCCCGGTATAACCCAGGATAAAGGCGAAGGCGGGAAGGGGGCCAGAGTAAAGGCTGTAGGCCAAGAGTCCCAGGAGGGCCATCACCACCAAGAGCAGGATATCCCGGCGGCGCCTTTTCTGAAAGCAGGTGGAAAGGCAATCGGCCGCAGCATAATGCTCTACCAGGCTGCAACCATCGGGCAATGCCAATCCCTCTCCCGGAGAGGGGGTAAAGAACTCCTGCTGGGAACCGATAATGGCGGCTTGCAGATTGCTACTCAGCCTGGTGCAATCCCAATTATAGGCGTTTAGCTTGGTCAGGATATCGGCATAAGTCCTTTCCCTGCTCTGTCCAGGGTCGAAGCAGGCGGTGACAGTGCTGTCCCCTTCTCCCAAAATGGGAAAGGATGGATAAGCTGGCCCCACCATGGCCTCTCCCCCAGCCAGATAGTCTGAGGACAGCCGCTTGGTCTTAATCCAGTAAACGGGCCCGGACTCCCGGCCGCTGAGAAAGTTGGCATCCCTGTATTGGTCTTCAGCGCCGAAAAACCGGATTCGCAGCACATGGTAGGTGCCCCCCGGCTTTACTGGCATTCGGTGTCCCGTTGACTCCTCGGCGCCATTCCAGGCTGCAATTAGAATTTGGGTGTTCTGGGCCAGGTAGGCGCCCAGGTTGGCGTACATCAGCTCATCCCCGCCCTGGGCTAGGGTGTCGGGGAGAGGGACCTGGAAACTGCCCCTTCCCTGATTTTTTAGCTCCAAGTACTCCTTTGTTGAGTTAGGGCCGGAAAAAGAGCAGATATATCTTTCTTCCTCCATGGGCAGGATGGTGACATAGTCAACCATCATGCCCTTGGCCTTTAGTTCTAATACCGCCCTGGCCGCTGCCCGGTCCGCCCCCTCTGCCAGGGGAGTGAGGAGGACCAGGGGTGAGGCGGGATACTGCCGGGAAATGTCCTGGAGGACAGCGGCAAAATCCCCTGCCAGACCCGGCGCATCTGCTACATCCCTATGTCCCGTAACCCCAACAACGATGGGGATAAGCCCTGAAGATTTTTCCTTCATTCCAGCACCACCTCAGTTAGTTCAAGCGAAAAATACTTCTACAGCCGCCAAGGCTTTTCCTTTATTGCCCAAAAAAATAGCCGCACCCTCGGTTTGGCTATTGACTGATTCTCGACTGGAGATCTTTTATTATTTCCCCAGCTTCATCCTTATCCTTGCCGAGGATAAAACCGGAGCTGAGGCCGTCGCCCCATATGATCTTTATTACAACATTGCCCTGCCCCCATCTGCCACTATGCCACTCTCCCCTCCGCACATCCTTGATTTCTGAAAAGGGGATGAATAGGGGCCTGGTTGTAAGGTGCCGTAGGAAGTACAGCCCATGGTCATCAAGCCAATACTTGCCCAGCCCCCTGAGAACCATCCCCTTCCCCATATACCTCTTGTACCATTTGCCATCTACTTCAGTGCCAAAATAAAAGCCTGTGCGCTTTTCGGCCACGGTAATCCCCCTCTCGTGTTTTTAAAGTTTTCACGGAAAGCCTTAGCTGACGCCCAGGGGTCGTTGCCACCTGGGCCCCTAAAAGGGACCCAGGTTAATGGCCACCGCCGCCAGGAGTAGCAGCGCGGTAAGGGCCAGCACTGCCAGCTGCAGGCCGATTACCCACCGGAACCATTTGGGATAGCTGACCACCGTCAGGCCCAAGGCGATGAGCAGGACCGGGTTGGTGGGGTACAGGACATTGCTGAATCCGTCCCCGAAGGCAAAGGCCAGCACCGCCACCTGGCGGGTGACTCCCACCAGGTCCGCCAGAGGAGTAATCAAGGGCATGACCAGGAAGGCCTTGGCCGTGGCCGAACCGATGAAGAAGTTGAGGACCAGGACCACAACATAGATCAGCAAGGACGCCCCTGCAGCCGAGGTCTGGGAGATTACCTCCGAAGCTTGATGGAGGACTGTGTCCATTATTCCACCGCTGGTAATTATGTATTTCACGCTCATGGCCATCAAAATCAAAACCGTCCCGGGCAAAATCCCCATGGCTCCCCGGGCAAAGGTCTGAAATACCTTCCAGCCCCGTTTTGCCAGGAGCCCTGCACCCAGGCCACCAATCAGAAAGAGGAGGGCGACCAGAGGCATGGTGTAGTCGGAGAGTCCCGGAATCTGCGAGGCGGTGATGATAAGGCCGAGGATAGCCAACAATGTACAGGCAAACCAGATCAGCGACGCCTTTTCAGCTTTGGCCATCTGCAGATCCCGGCTCCCTTCTGTCGCCCGGGCATGGGCATCCTCTTGCCATACTGGCGAAACCTGCGGATTCTTTTCCACCCGCTTGGCATGCCGGACCAAAAAGACCATGAGAACCAGGTACACCAGAACAAAGACCCCTGCCCGGAAACCTGCTCCGGAAAAGGGCGGCAAATTGGCAATCCGCTGGGCCACCCCAATTGAAAATGGATTGGAAATCCCTGCAGCAAAACCAAAACCCGTGGCCAACAGGCTCATTCCCAGGCCCGTAAGGGAATCCCAGCCCAGGGACCAGGCCAGGGCCACCGCCAGGGGGACCAATGGCACTATTTCCTCCAGGATTCCCAAAAGAGAACCGAAGAGCATGAAAAACAAGGTAATAATGCCCAGCAACAAGTATTTTCTATGGCCAAGGGCAGCAACGACATTGCCAATGGCCGCCGCCAGCACTCCGGTCTCGTCTAATATGGCAAAGGCCCCGCCTATTATCAGGATAAACAGGATTATAGAGATAATCATCAGGCTGTCCGGTCCCCAGAGGACTTCCACCGGCGCCGTAAACCACCGCCACACAGGGAGTCCTTTGGCTTCAGTATACCGGAACGTCCCGGGAACTATTATTTCCCTGCCATCGGCAATCTCCCTCTGAAATTCTCCCCCGGGGACAAGATGAGTCAGCACGCCGGCGATAATGATCAAGCAGGCCAGGATTAGTACCGCCGAGATAAATGTCCGCTTGCCAACCTTAACACCGTGATTACTCAAATTAATCCACCCCCTTTTGCTGAAAGTTCGCTGCCCGCGTATTGTTTTCCTCCCTTCCTCCTCTGCCTTGCCCTAAAGCGGAATGAAAAATCTTTTTTTGTTTTTTTTCCCATGGTTGAGTATGTAATCAACCAGGAATTTTACCCTTGCTGGATGTAAATCTATAACCTCCAAGCTCCATTGGCTGTAAGCAAAGAAATGCGGAACTATGCCATTTGTGCCGGCTCATTTTTTCTTGTAAACTAAGCGAGTAATTACGAGAAGAAAGGCTGGTGAAAACATGCGTAAGATTAACAGGCGCATTCCCGAGACATTGGCACTGATTCTGTGCATCTGCCTGCTTTTTATTGCATGGATGCCAGTCAATGCTCAAGCTTACCTGGTCCAACCGGGAGACAGTCTCTGGAAGCTCTCGAGATATTTTGGCGTTGCCATCCACGATATCCAAGCTGCAAATAGCATTGACAGCGACTTAATTCTGGCTGGCGAAACTCTGGAAATTCCAGAAGAAAAACCTGAAGAAGAAATTGAAGAAGAAAATGAGAAAATGACTGTTTCCAAAAAAGATATGGAACTACTGGCCAGGGCAGTCTACAGCGAAGCCCGGGGCGAGCCCTTTCAAGGACAAGTAGCCATCGCCGCTGTCATCCTGAACCGGGTCGAACACCCCGACTTCCCCGACACCATCAGCGGCGTCATCTACCAACCCTGGGCTTTTACAGCGGTCCACGACGGGCAGTTCTGGCTGACCCCCAACGACACAGCCTATGCGGCGGTGGAGGCAGCCTTGGCGGGAGAAGACCCCAGCAAAGGTGCAATCTTCTATTACAATCCCGTCACCGCCACCAACCGTTGGATCCGTTCCAGACCCATCATCACCACCATCGGCAAACACGTCTTTGCCCTCTAAATCCAAAAAGGCTGCTCCCTGGCAGCCTTTTTCTTATCATTACTTTACTTGCAGCAATCTCATCACGGAAAAAAACAGTGTACCAAAGGTTAAACCCAGAAATACCGGCAGAAACCAAATAGACAACCCTTTGCCGGTAGCAGAACTAAGGGTCAGAAAGGTAAAGACAGCGCACATAATCAATTTCAGGGTTCCCAGCATGTTCTTGAGAACCCGATACACCCTCTCCCGATTTTCCGGGGTAACGGTTACGCCGGTGTTCCAGATCTGGGGATAGCGCTCCACAACCGTCAGGACAATAAATAGTATCCACCCGACTATTAGCGGGATTAATAGCTCTCCCTTACTGGCCCACCTGTCCACCACGCCGTAAATATCATAATGGCCTGGTATTTGCTGGGGAATCTGAGACCAGTTGACTGCCAAATAGAGGACAACTCCCGACAACAGAATGAGACAGGCAGTGTTCACTGCAATATCATACCAACTTCTCCGCATACAATTCCCCCCTTTAGTCCAACCTTACCATTATTATACCAGTGATACCATCTATTTCCAAAGGCTTTGCCAGGCAAGTAAAAGCACAATTATATAATCCTCAGAGCGGGCCTGGGAATCATTCATTCCTCCATTCGGCACCGGGTAGAGCACCGATTAAACCCGCTGGGAGCCACATAGATAGGTCTCAAATCCCACAGACAGAAAAGAGGCCCTCCGGCCCCTAATCCAATATGGTTAGCACAGATCAATTCCAAATGGTATAGAGGAGAAATATCCATCCCCCAAGCATGAGAATCCCGCCAAATATCTTGGTCAGCACGATGTACTCTTCCGTTGGTTCCGGATCCTTTACCATCCAGGCCCGGAATAATAATGCAAACTTCGCACAAGCCAGAGGAAAGCCATAGTTGACAGCCCCTAGTGCCGTTATTATTACCGCCAAGGCGATATAGCCGCCTTTTGGTTGAAAAACCCTGTCTACTTTAGCGGCAAGATCTAGGATGCGCAAATCCGCTGCTGCAAGCTCATCTAAAAACGGAAAGTAAACGACATCGTCAAAAAAAAAACATGGTGGCGTCGATTTCTCTACCGTCGGGAAATGTAATCTCTATCAGAGATTTCTCAATGGATACCCTGTACTCATTTTCCTGGTACCCCAGGGTGAACTTTCCACCGGAAAGGCGGTCGACGGTAAATTCTCCTCCGTACTGGGAAGCGTATTTAACAACACCGCCATCCCGGCCGGCATAGGTCCAGGTATATTGCTGCCACTCAATATCCTTGGGCTTGGGCACTCCGCCTATGATAAAGGACAGGATCAAAATACCCAACATAACCGACAGAGGCAAGACAAACCTTTTCATAATTCCCTCCCAACTCCAATATATCCGACATTCCTGAACTATACCAGCCCCTTTTGGTATTGTTCGGCAATGGTCTTATAAATGAGCCTGTAGCCTTCGCCATTGGGATGGATGCCATCAGAACACAAGTAATCCCGGTACTGGTTGCGCTCCAAAAAGGCGCTGCGGATGTCGATAATCGGCACAGACAGTTGGGAGGCAAGGAGCATGACCTCGACATTGTACCGCTCTTGCCAGCGGTAGATCATATCCACGTCGCCGAGCCATTTCAGGATATTATCCCGATTGAGCCCCCGGGAAACCCAGTTAAGAAAGCGCTCCGGGTCCAGGGGCGGCAGGGTGAGGATGATGGGCCGGCCCCCGTGGCTGCGGATTACTTCTACCAACTGACGGTACAACTGCTTAAACTCCGCCAGGGGCGTGTTGGGGAAGTGAGCTGCATCGGGGTTCTCGGCGACCTCATGCCAAGCAAAATCGCAATCATTGCCACCCAGTTCCAGGAAAACGCTCTTGTACCCCATGAGCTCTTGGGCATGCTTCTTTACTATGGCCAGTCCCTTGGCAACGGTGCAGCCGAATTTGGAGTAATTCTTGATATTTACTCCCCTAATCCCCAGGAGCTTTTCCAGATTCATCTTAAACAGCTCATAGCGGCTGGTATTGGCCTGCAAGACGACGCCCTTGGCAATGGAATCCCCAAAGACGCAGATATTCATGCTCAACCCTCCCATCATTCCTTCCTTACTTTCTCGCTGATATAAAAGGCCAGGGAAACAAAGGCCAAGTACAACACATAGACAAGCCAGGCAATCCCCCAGAGGCTAAACCAAAGAGAGGCGGCCAAATACAGGGCCGTGGTCAATAGCAGCCCAGCAGCCAGGAGGTGAATATCCCTCTCCAAAGAGGAAATTGAATTTCTGTAGGCCAGATAGTCGGTGAGAATGTACAAGAATCCCAAAGCTATAACAATCAGCCAACTATAGGGCCAGATGTTTATTGAGTGCACCACCGATAGATACAGGGAGGGAAAGACATATAGTATCGGCGCCAGGCTAAAGTAGATCAGGGCAATCCCACACCGGGCCAGGGCCCTGAAGTTAAACAGGCGGGCATATCGGTAAGCTATTATCGAGAAGTACAACAAGTACACGAAAGCTCCTCCGACAATGATCAACCATGTCTTGTCAAAGGACTTGAGAACCACCATGCTGACCAGGAGATAGATAAAGGTCAGGGTAATAAAGTAGAAAGAACTGAAGGCTGCCATGCTGACGAGGCTTTTCTTTAGCGCCGCCAGGGAACTGCCGGTCTCGACCTCCCGGATTGCGTTTTTATAGTCCTCCATCATTTCAATGGCCCGCTCATAGCATTCATCCTTTGGCAGTCCCGACTCCAGGCAATCGGTATACTTATCCAGCATGAGGGAGAATAATTCTTCGCGCACTTCGATGATCTTATCCGTCTTGGGATAAAAGAAGAACTTCCTGTTTATGTACTTCCGCAATCTCTTTTCCATCAGAAGTTGCCCCCAATCAGGTTACTCAAGACGACTTTTATCTCATCCCATTCCGCTACCTTCTGGGCATACACTTCCCGGCCCTTTTCTGTGATCTGATAGTATTTCCGCCGGGCGCCTTCCTCTTCATCGCCCCAGTAGCTGGTGATTAGCTGCTCCTTCTCCATGCGCTTAAAGGCCGTATACACCGTGGCGTCTTTAATAGTAAAAAGCCCCTTCCCACCCTCAATAATGGTCTTCATAATCTCATAGCCATAGGAATCGCCTTTATTGAGGATGGCCAAGATAATCGTCTCGGTATTACCCCGCAATATTTCGCTTGAATAACTCAACTTCTCACCCCATACCTAACCACGTTAGGTATATTATAACGTTACCATTCCTTTCCGTCAATATCTATCCTCAAAGATATCTATATACTCCCCAAAGTTTTATACTTTGCAGGGAAAAGGCAATTGTATAACGAACATCTAGTACTCCAACAGATAGCGAAAGATATTTCGAAGCCGCGTTCCAGAGGCCAATCAAGGTTTAGCTCCTTCAAGCAATTGTCTGCTGCGATGAGGTGTGTAAGTTTGCAATCCATTTGGGTGACGAAGAATTGAGATCTGATGGTTCATTCAAAGGCATTGGGGAGTTACAATCAGATTAATCACTACAATGAGGAGGACATGGAATGAAGATTGAAATGTGTGAGTCGCTGTTTTATTCATGGCTTCGCCATGTAAAGGAATGTCAAGTAGTGCAGACAAACTGGAAACCGTCTCCCGCTTGGCAACTTCAAAATGAAGAAGTATTAGAGCGGTTTATGAGCATCACTGACGCGCACCTCCAAAGTAAATACGGCTATAGCGTTTACAAGAATAATTCACTTTCGCAGCTATTGACCCAGGCTGAAGTGGACGCGCTCGGGATTTCCTTGTCAGATACAGGGGCAGAAATATATGCGGTAGACGTTGCCTTCCACGAAGGCGGGTTAAATTACGGGGATCGGCAGGAAACAGTCACTCGAGTCATAAAAAAATTTATTCGAACCGCCCTATGCCTGATCGGTTATTTTGACGTTGCAAAGGGAGATATCATATTTGCGTCTCCTAAAATACATAACGCAATAATCAATGATTTAGAGCCCTGCGTCGCCGACTTGAATGCCTTTTTTCTCGAAAACAACTATAATTTTTCGGTGCGGGTTATAGCTAATGAAGAGTTCAACGAACTTGTGCTGCAGCCGATATTGACTGCCAGCAACGGCGTTTCAGACACTTCCGAGTTATTTATGCGGAGCTACCAACTCGTAAACATGTTTGCAGGTGGGTACCGGCCGTCAAGGCGGAATGTTACAAGAACAACAGATGCTGGAAAGGCTCCCGCTGATCCCCTTCCTGAAATGAAAATAGGTAAAATCGCACAGACTTTGCTTCGTGCTGCTTTGGAGGACGGCAAAGCTGATGAAGCGGAAGTTAACCTTATGAGAACAAAGGACTATTCTAAGAAAGAGTTTGGTATAGACTTTCCGCTATTGGTCTTAGCAAATGAGGAATTTGATACTGTGCGATATTACGTAAAACCGCTTGTGATAAGGGGCGTAAAATATCGCCTTTGCTCCCAGTGGTATGAAGTTCCGGCAAATAATGACAGACCGTTTTTGCTGTCATGGCTTGAAAAACACGGGTGCCTTTTATAAAACTTATGCGTTATAGATTGCCACCAAAGGCCTTGGCATAGCAATTTTATCAAAGTGGTAATAATTTTTGCGGATACAGTTGTAAGGAGGGTTATGTTGAGGTTCCACGTAGAGTCAACGTTCTGGGCATTGTTTAACATTATGTTGGTATTGTCTGGTATCCTTGCTTTTTTTGGACTAATATATGCTGTAATAACTTTGTTCAAAAGAAGCCGCCATAACAGTAATAGCCAGCGTCTTAGATATTAACTGGAGACAAACATAAACACTTAAGAAGAATTATTTGAGACAAATGATGAAATATATTAAAAGAAAGTTTGTCTAACGAGATAGGCAAATAACAAAAACCTCAGGCATGAAACCGCCTGAGGTCTAAAATTCTTATTGGTGCCGGAGGCCGGACTCGAACCGGCACGCTTTGAGGGCGCTTGATTTTGAGTCAAGTGCGTCTGCCAATTCCGCCACTCCGGCACGAATCAAATTGTAACATACTGAAAAGAGACTTTCAAGTAGCACTGGGTGAAGATTTATTACTAAAATTTACATTAAGGGGTTGGCGACTGCTAAGAAAAGATACAATGGTAGCCACTTACCTCTATGCTATTATAGTAAATTAATAAAAAGGGGGGAGAAATCCCATGCCAAAAGGCAGACCTTTTTCAGATCTACGTAACAAGGCTAACGAGCCTGAGTTCTGTCGTGAATTTGATGAGCAGGCACGCAAACAGGCTTTGATTAGACTTTGTGCTAAGCTTTCTGAGGCTGAGGCAGATATTGCCTGCGGGGACAAAGGAGAAGACTTTCTCGAAGCTGCAAGAAAGCTAAAGGAACGTGTCCTACTATAGCGTTTTTATCGTTGCCTGTTGACTATTTTAATGGCTCCCCTCTCCCCCAATAGCCGGTTTCAGTTTTGCCGCAGCCAATATGGATATGACCGCCTTGAAGATATCTCCGGGCAGGTAGGGCAATACCCCGAGGGCCAGGGCGGCCTGGAAGCCGAGGCCGGTGACCGAGCTTAGCCAGATGGTCCCAGGGACATAGGTGCAGAGCAGCCCGGCAGTTATCGCCATTACCTGCCGGGGCAATTCTCCTTTCCGCAACCAGGCAATGACAATTGCGGCCGGGATAAATCCCAACAAGTAACCGCCGGTGGGTCCGGCAATAATACTAATCCCCCCGGTCCCGCCTGCGAAAACCGGCGCCCCCGCCGCGCCTAACAGCAAGTAGGCGAGCATGGTCAGCCCGGCCTTGCGAGGGGAAAGCAGCATCCCGGTCAGCATGACCCCCAGGGTTTGCCCCGTCACTGGCACCGGGGAAAAGGGCAGGGGAATGCTTATCAGGCTTAAGATACCTGTTACAGCCAGCAATAGGGCGATTAGAGTAATGTCCTTGGCTCGCAAGTATTATACCCCCTTTTGAATCACCATTAAGTATAGTCTTACCCCAGGAAGATTTCCAGCTTGGGCACTTGAAAGATGAAAAACCGGAGCGCGTCCGGTTTTTTGGGATTACGCAAGGGGTATCGGGGCGATGGCCACACCTGTCGGGGAAGAGCCTACACTTATGGTGGCGAAAACCGCATCGTCATTGACGTCGATGACCGAGACGAAGGTTTCATCAAAGTTGGCCACATAAGCTTTGGCCCCATCGGGAGTCACAGCAACCGCGACAGGGTTTGCACCAATGTCGTCTGTAATAGTCGTGAGCACTGTGTCCGAACTGACGTCGATGACAGAAACTGAATCAGCATTGAAGCTGGTGACATAGGCCTTTTGGCCGTTGGGGGTAAAGGCCACGCCAAAGGGCCCATTCTGCACAAGAATAGTGTCGACAGCTGTATCCGTGGCCACATCAATTACCGTCACAATACCCTCGTCAAAGATAGTGACATAAGCCTTGCTGCCATCGGGGGAGAAAGCTACCCCAATTGGATTATCTCCTACGGTTATCGTGCCTGTCACGGTATCAGTTGCAGTGTTTATCACGGATACTGTATCCCCCCCAAAGTTCGCCACATATATTTTGGCGCCTTCGGGAGAAATGGCTATTCCCCTGGGTGCATCCCCCACCTGAATAGTGGCGATTACCAGTTCTGTGGCAGTATCGATTACAGAAACTGTATCGTCGCTTGTGTTGGTAACATAAGCTTTTTCTCCGGTGGGCGTGAATACTATCTCATCCGGCCCGTTACCAACCGGAATCTCCTTCACCACCACGCCATTTAATGTATCGATAACCGAGACTGAGTCGCTTCCATTATTGGACACATAGGCCTTTCTTGCATCGCGAGTAAAGGCAACGCCACCGGGCGAGTTGCCCACGCCAATGGTGTCGATTACAGTGTTGGTGTTGGTATTAATCACTGAGACGTCATTGCTGCTCTGGATCGACACATAAGCCAGGGGGACGACATTTAGTCGGGTGACTTGGGACAATCTGCTGCAGCAGAGGTTTATCAATTCGCCCAAATTCTCGACCTGTATTACATTGGGAGTAACGGCGCCTGCCAAATAACCGACCACCGGTTCATCGTTTCTAAAAGCTCTGATGGCATCGCCCGGAGCGATGCCTACGAGCAGTTCAGCACACGGGCAATTTCTGACCCCCAAGTTTACCACTCCTTTTTAATTTAGGATGAACTGGCCAGGAATTTTGCGTACAACAGGGGAGTGCGCACGACTCGCTCCAGAGTTTCGACGCTAATATCCCGGAAAATTTGTTTTTGCGGCATGCCGTTGACTTCAATAATCCACGGCCTGCCGGCGGCAATTCCATAATCTACGCTGAGCTCGCCCAGATGGCCCAAAGCCATCTCCATTTTTGCGGCTACTGCTATGGCAATGTCCCTCAGCTGGGTGAAGGAGTTTGTGCTGGGAACAGATTCCAGCACTTGCTCACCCGGCCGCACATTCCAGGCGAGATTGCTGACATAATAGCGCTGGAACCCGATTCTGCTCAGGGTTGCGGTGACCCGCCACTCTCCTAAACTATCCTTCTGCACCAGCATCCGCAGGTCGATAACATAGCCGCCCAGGGTGTCGAAGGATATGAAGGGCTGAAGAACAAAGCCTTCTCTGTCTGTATATCCTCTCGCCCAGTTCAGCAGTTCATTGGGTCGGGAAATAGTAATGCTTTCATAATCTGACTGGGAGTACACCTTATACTCATCACCATGACGGACTATCTTCAGGACGTCTCTTCCCTTGGCGCCATACACCGGCTTCATGATTACGGGGCTGGCGTCCAGCATCTCCAATAGAGAATTGTCACTGTAAGCCCTGGTAGGGATGAGCAGCGGCTTTACTATGCTCTTTTCCAAGATGGAGTAGGTGATCAGCTTGTTAAATCTGGTTCTCATATTAAACACCCTTCCCCTGCCTATTTCCCTTTCCAGCCTGAAGGCAGTCGCCGAGGATTGGGTGTAGCGCTGGTTGTACACGGCGTCGGGGAAGCGCACTTCCCGCTGACGCCATTGCCCATTATGCAGGAGCAAACCGGAAATGCTTCGCTGTTCCCAATTGATACCCCTGTTGGTAAACAAGAGCAGGTTAAAAGGCAAACTACCTTGAACAGTACTGAAGAGGTCGGGTTTTATCTTGTTGCACAGGACTCCTACCAAAAGATTATTCATCCGGGCCTAACCTCCTGGGTACATTATATTAGCCTGCAGTCCATCCGGGTACTTGCCGGCCTGTAATTGGGCAAAGGGACAAGAGCAAAAAAAAGCGCCGCATGAGCGGCGCTCCGGAGCGACTTCTCTTTTTATTCCAAGGGTTTGACCACCGAGAGGCAGGTCTTCTTCAGATCTAAGCTGTACAGGAATTCCTCCACCTCCCGCTTGGTCAGCTTGCGCATATCCTCGAAACGGGCCAGGTATTCGCTTTGCTGGAGCCAATCGGTGGCATAGGCCATCACCGTGGACTCCAGGCCGTTCAGATCCATGATGAACAACCCCATGAGCTTGCGCAAGTTGATGTCCACCAGTTGCTGGCTGATTCCGCAATCCCTGAGTCGGCTCAATTCCGTCAGGAGCTCGTTGGCCAGGTGCTCGGGATTATCTGACTCGCCACCGAAGATAAAGTGGCTGTACCAGGGGGTGCAGGTATACTCTACGCCAAAGGTATTGTCGATAATCCCGTCGTCATACAGCCGGTTGTAGAAGGAGGAGTTCTTACCGATAAAGATCTCCAGGAGCAGGCTGGCCACGGTTTCCCTGTGTATCGACTCTTTCCAGTCCCGGGCCACCTTGTCCTTTAAGCCCAGGCAGAGCATGGGGCGGGCCACCTCCATATCGGCGGTGCGGGCAGGAGATTCGACATCGCCGTCCTGGCGGGGTATTTCATACCGGATTGCCGGCAGAGCAGGGAACTTCTTCTGATCCTGATTCTTGGCGACATGGTGGTACAGCTCCTTGGCATCCAAGTCCCCGGAAATGACCAGGACCATGCGGCCGGGATTATAGAAGAGCTCATGACATCGCTTAAGAAGCTGGTAGTCGATTTCCTCCAGGTCTTCCACTCTGCCGGCGATGTCCTCTGCCACCGGGTGGTTCTGGTACATCCCCCGCATTGCGCCCAGGTACACCGCCCAGTTGGGCTGATCGTTGTACATCTTGATTTCCTGGGCAATTATGCTTCGCTCCGAGACCACACCCTGGGGAGTGAAGGCCGGCTTCTGGACAAAATCCAAGAGCAGGTCCAAGCACTCATAGAAGTTTTCCGCAGTGGAAAACAGGTAAGCGGTCATGGTATGGGTGGTATAGGCGTTGACGCTGGCCCCCAGGGAGGCGAAGCGGTTCTCAATGCTGGCCTTGGGATTCTCAAAGAGTTTGTGCTCCAAAAAGTGGGCGATTCCTGCCGGAGTGGAAAATTCCTGGCCGTCCACGGTGGCTTTTCGGTGTATAGCCCCATATGGCGTAGCAAAAACGGCAAACTTGCGCTTAAAGCCCGGTTTGGGGATAAAGACGCAATCCAGGCCATTCTTTAGCTTGCCATGAAAGACCTTTTCCCCCAGGCCGCTGAAATTGGTGCAGATATATTCCATCTCATTCACCTCCGCTGGACAGGAAATAGGTGGTCTGCAAGTGCATACTCTTGGCGACCTGGGTCACTTCTTCGATGCCCACTTTATCTATTTCCTCAATCAGTTGGGGGATGCTCCATTGCCGACCGGAGATCCGGCCATCCACGGCCAGGGCCACCTGCTCGCCCAGGTCGTCATACATCTGGAGCAGGCCCGTCTTGACGCTGGAGCGGGTCCACTCCAGCTCCTGGCGGCTGATCTTGCCCTGGCGCATGGCCTCCAGCTGTTGGCCCACCACCTGGGTGGTCTCCGCAAAGGCTTGGGCGTCGATGCCGGCGCTGATGAACTGCAGGCCCATGATGCTGTCCAGGCTGGAGCCGATATAATAGGCCAGGCTTCGCTTTTCCCGGACATTCTGAAACAGCTTGGCATGGGGAAACCCGCCCAGGATGCCGTTGTACAGGATCATGGCGGGGTACAGGTCGCTGCTCTGGGTGATATCTCCGGCCAGGGCCATGACCAGCTTGCCCTGGTTGATGTCCATTCGCTCGTGCACCACATTATGCTCTCTCAAATCCAAGGGCCTGATCTCCTCCAAACCACCCTCCTGCCGGCGTTCCCAGAGAAAGCGGCTGCCAATGGCATCCACCACCCGGTTATGGTTGTACCTGCCGCAGACATAGATATCTGCGGCGGCGGCGCCCAGGAGGCGCCGGTACTGTTGCCACAGGCTTTCTGCACTCACGGCCTCCACCTGTTTGAGGGAGCCGTACTTATTCTGGCTGTAACCCCGGTCAGGACAGAGGTGCTGGAGACAGCGATGAAAGGCAAAGCGGGACTTGTCGTTTAGCAGAGATTTGATCCGGGACTGGATATTGCGCTTCTCCCCTTCCACATAGCGGAGGGCAAACTGCCCCTGTTCGGTGTGGGGGTAGAGCAGGACCTCCCGGAGGATGTCCAGGGTCTCCTCCAGCAGGGAAGACTGACCCGGTATGTACTGGTCGTTGACCATCTGTATCTTCACCTGCAGGACCAGGTTTTCTCCCCGCTTGAGGACGCCAACCCCGAATTGGGTGCCGTAGAGCTCGGCCAGGCGCGCCCTCAGCTCCCGGGCTGTGGGATAGCTTGCCGTGCCCCTTTGCAAGACATGGGGAATGAGGGCAGTGTCCGATACATCGTCGCCCAAGGGCCAGTAGAGAAAGACCCCCACGAAGGTGGTTTTGTAATTGTCCATGGGCAGCAAGTGCAAAGATACTCCGTTGGCTAGTTTTTGTTGGATATATTCCATAATTGCCCTCCCTCATACTATCTGTCCTTAGCTTACCTAGAGCCCGGGCATTTTAGCCAAAAAGCCCGCCTCGGACAAGGATTGCGGTCGACGGGCCTGCGACAATGAAATCCACCGGCGGGCCGCAATAAGAGACAGGCGGCCCCGGTGTCGTGAGCCCAGCCTGCGACAAAGAGAAGCGTCCCCGGTGTCGCGGTCAGCGGCGGTAGACCACCTGGCCCCGGTGGATGGTGGCGACAATCTCCACATCCTTTATTTTGTCCCGGGAAAGGTCCCATAAATCCTCGGCCAGGACGACGATATCTGCCTGCAGGCCGGCCTCCAGGCGGCCCCGATCTGAAAGGCGGGCGGCAGCGGCGCCGTTTTCGGTAAACATGGCCACGGCGGTGGCCAGGTCCACCCGCTGCTTAGGGTTATGGTGGTTGAGGGCGGCGTGGATGCCCAGCAGGGGATCCAGGGGAGTGACATTGCTGTCCGAGCCCCCGGCCACCACCAGTCCGGCATCCGCCGCCCAACCGATGGGATTGACGTTTTGCCAGCCCTCGGGTCCCTGGGTGAAGGCATAGTCCCCCTGGGGGCCGCCCCAGAACCAGTCAAAGGCCGGCTGCATGGAGAGGATTACCCCCAGTTGGCGGCTGCGCTCCACCTGGTCCCACCGGGGCAGTTCAAAATGTTCCACCCGATGCGGAATCCCCGCCGAATCTTTGCTCTGGGCAGCTTCCACGGCGTCCAGGAACAAGTCGATGGCGGCATCGCCACAGGCATGCATGGCCACCTGCATCCCCTTTTCCTGGGCCCTCAGGATCATCCCTTGGATTTCCTGGCGTCCATAATAGAGGATACCGGTATCTGTACGATTGTAATAGGGTTTGGTCAAGGCGGCAGTGTATACGCCGCTGGATCCGTCCAGGGGCAGACAGCCCCCGACCTGCCTCAGGCCCAGTTCATGGGCCCAGTCCACATCCAGGACCTGGGGATAGATTACCGGGTCCAGGGGCAGGCGAGGCCGCAGGGCCATAACCGCCTCCACATCCTTATCGTGAAAGAGGCGTCCACCTTCCATGGCATGGAGGGTGGTCACCCCCCGAGAAATGGCCAATTCTGCGGCGGCCAGGATGGCCTGCTCCCGCTCCTGGGGAGAGATTCCGGCCAGGAAGTAGTTACGGGCCCGCTGATTGTTCTCTCCCACCAGCAGGGATTGGCTGGGGGGCAAGCCCAGGGCCTTCAGGCTTTGGCTGTTGACCAGGGTGCCATGGCAGTCAATCATGTTGATCCAGAGGAGATTGCTGGGACAGGCCCTGTCCAACTCGGCCAGAGATGGGTTGCGCTTTTCCCGGTACCCGTCGGCATCGTAGCCCCAGACCCGCACCAGTCCCTCTCGTGTACAGGACAACTGCCAGATGGCCTCCAACAGGTCGTCGAGACGGGAAAACTCCCCCGCATTCAGGGCCAGGAGGTCCAGGCCGGTGGCGGTGAGGTGGACATGGCTGTCGATGAAACCCGGAAGGGCCGTCCCTCCCAAGTACTGTGCATGGATACTGCACTGGTCAAGGGAACCTAACCAGCGGATTAAGCCATCCTCGACTATCACTGTCCCCTTGTCCAGAGCCGGGGCGCCGGGACGGGGATAGAGCTTATCAAAGCTGTAGGCCTTGGGGTTCATGGGGCTTCCTCCTCTCTTTGATTCATTGAGCTTACAGAAAAAGGCCGGTCACCCCGGCCAATATTCCCTTGCCGACCTGGCGCCGACTAAAACTCTTTTCCCCATTTTACTTGCCCCGGAAGGGGCTGTCAACTTTTCCCGCCTATCCCTGCACCTCATTCGGCCGCTTGACAGGGACAGCGTCGTTGATGATCTTCTGGATGTCCATCATCATCTTGCTGAAACGGTATTCCACATCCAGGTAGCGGCCCACCACCGGATCGTGCCGGGCGATTTCATACAGGCGGCGCAGACTTTCCTTGTGTTCCTCGCTGACCTCCTTGCCCAACAGCTGCTGGCGGTGCATGTCAAATTCTTTGTGGCGCAGGTCCAACAACATTTTTTTGTGCTCAGGACTGTCAAAGACCTGCCGCTGCCACTTGATGAATTCCGAATAGGTCTCTTCCTGTTTCAATGCTTCAACCAATTCCCGCGCCTTGTCGTACACCTTCATCCGGCTTCCCCCTTTATAGCTTCTGTTGTGCTATTCTATTTGCCCGGGAGGACAAGTATTCCACTTTTCGCCAAAATTGGGGACAGAGCGCCGGCAGCAACGGGTATCTCACCCCTCCCGGGGCTATAATATCGGAAAAGGAGAATTTCGTGTCTATAGAGAATATCAATGGTGCATAAGGAGGTCATTATCATGGAAATTGTACTTACTGATCGGAGTAGCGCACCGGTCCGACTGATTGCCTGTTTTTCGGAGCAGAAACCGGTCACCGACGGCCTGGATGCCAACTTGGCCCGAATTGTCCAAGAGGAAGCGGCCCGGGAAGAGTTCTCCGCAAAATTTGGCTCCACCCTGGTCCTGACACCGGGAGGAGACTGCCCCCGCCACATCATCCTCATGGGCATGGGCAGGGCTGAGGAATTTACCCCCGAAAAAGCCCGGCGGGCCGCCGGAAAAGCACTGAAACAGGCGCAGAAGCTAAAAGCCACGCAATTGGACATCAATCTCGCCGACTTTGGCGCCGCCCTTTCCCCCGGAGAACTGGGCGGAGCAATCAGCGAGGGCGCCTTGCTGGCCGCCTACAAGTTTGACAAATACGTCAGCGAGCGCAAGGACAATCCCGTCCAGCAAGTCAACCTCCTGGGTCAAGGAGAGGATTTGAACCGAAGCATCGAAAGGGGCAGAATCCTGGCTGAGGCCACCAATCTGGCCCGGGCCCTGGTGGATGAGCCGGCCAATGTCCTCACCCCGGCCAAGCTGGCCTTTGAAGCTGAAAAGGCCGGCGAAAAGTTCGGCTTCGCCGTCAATGTCCGGGATGAAGCGGGAATCCGCGCACTGGGCATGGAGGCCTTTCTCATGGTGGCCAAGGCATCCTACAACCCGCCCCGTCTCATAGTCATGGAACATAAGGGCAATCCCGAGAGCAGTGAAGTCCTGGCCCTGGTGGGCAAGGGCCTCACCTATGACAGCGGCGGTCTCTGCATCAAGAATCCCCAGGGCATGGCGGGAATGAAGGGAGATATGGCGGGAGCGGCTGCGGTAATTGGGGCCATGGCCGCCATCAGCAAGCTCAAGGTCAAGGCCAATGTGGTCGGCGTCATCGCCGCCTGCGAGAACATGATCTCCGGCAGGGCCTACAAGCCCGGAGATATCATCGGCACCATGTCGGGCAAGAGCATCGAAGTGCTTAACACCGATGCCGAGGGGCGCATTACCCTGGCCGACGCCGTCTACTATGCCGTGGCCAGAGAGAAGGCCACCAAGGTCCTGGACATCGCCACCCTCACCGGCGCCGCCATCGTCGCCCTGGGCAATTTAGCCACTGCCGTCCTGGCCAGCGATGATGAGCTTTTCGCCAAGCTCCAGCAGGCTTCGAACCTGGCCGGAGAAAGGATCTGGCGCCTGCCCCATGATGAAGAGTATAAGGAGCTGATCAAGTCTGAGGTGGCGGATATCCGCAACACCAGCACCGGGGGAGCCGGAACCATCACCGGCGGCCTGTTTATAGGGGCCTTTGTAGAAAATACCCCCTGGCTTCACCTGGACATCGCCGGCACCGCCTGGACCTCCAAGGCAGGGGATTACCACCCCAAGGGAGCCACCGGCGCCGGCGTCCGCACCATGTTCCATCTGGCTGAGATTCTCTAGATTTATGAGGTTGCCTGAGCGGGCAACCTTTTTTACATATTGCCTGGAACTTTTTTGCCCCTTTCCGACACTTATTAGGTGAAGAGGCGGTGATGCAGTGGTCGACCAAAACCTCACCCTTTTTAACGAAATATACGACCAGACCTATGACAAGGTGCTAAGGTACGTCATCTCCAAATGCGGCAATACCAATGATATCGCCGACATCGTCCAGGAGACCTATCTGGAGCTGTACCAGACCATCGTCAAGAGAGGCGCAGCCTATATCAAGAATCCAGGAGCCTTTGTGCTGCAGCTGGCCAAGGCCAAGGTGTATAAGCACTATTCCCTGATGGAGAAACTGAAAAGGATTTTGCCCCGGGTCAGCCTTGGCAGAGAAGATGCGCCTCCTGCCCCGGAAGAAGTGCAGGTCCATGAAGCCTTTGTCAACAGCGCAACCGTCCGGGAAATCTGGACCTTGCTCCAGGGCCAGGACCAGCAAGTCCAGAAGATCTTCTACCTCTACTACTATTGCGGCCTCAAATTGCGGGAAATCAGCAGGGAGCTCGACCTCCATGAATCCACTGTCAAGCACAAGCTGTACAGGACCCTGGCAGAGCTTCGCAAGTTCTACCGAGAGGAGGCAAATTGAGTGCGGGAAAGGGACTTCATTAAACTTGTGCTCCAGGATAAGCTGCCCGATAAGGAAATAATCCGGCGGCAAGTGCTGGCCGGACCGGAACCCAGGAAAGGAGTTGTTTCCATGAAGAGAAAATTGATTACGGCCTGTCTGAGTCTGGGCCTGATTATAGCCATGACCTACGGCGTGTACGCCGCAGCCGAAAATATCGAGTACAAAAAGGCCGAGCACTTCCTCTATGAAATCGGCGTGGAAGCAGCGGATCTGACCCGGGCCCAGGCCAAGGATGTCTACCGCGACATGGTTTCCGACCAGTTTAAACTGGGTATCACCCAGGAAGTCCTGGAAAAGCGGGCCAATGAGATGGGAATTGAGTATGTGCCCCAGGAGAGCGAATACATTTACCGGGCTTTGAAGAACTACTCGGCTCTGACCTATACCAACAGGGTCAGCTTGGACCAGGTCCGGGAACTGGAAGCCGGTTTGACCTATGGCGAGATTATTGAGCGCCTGGGAGTTACCAAGGACGTGGGCAAGGATTCCTACATCCTCCAGTACTTGGTGGACGGCAAGATGCTCCTGACCCTTACCTTTGCCGATGAAAGTGAAGTCTGCCCCCTATCGGGAGAAGAGTTGTTGGGCACATTGAAAAGGGTGGTCACTGAAAACACCGGCGGTGATACCTTCGATGCGGTGGTCCTGGAAATAGAAGGCGGCCGTCTGCTGGTGCACTGCCCGGCCTACGAGAAATTCGACACCGCCTGGGTGGGCCTTACCGAAAAGACAGAGCTGGTCTTCGCCGACGGCAGGAAAGCCTCCCTCGGGGATTTGAACGACGGAACCCCGGTGATCATCACCTTCGACGGGGGCATCCGGGAAAGCTATCCGGTGCAAATTACCGCCATCAAGATCGTGATAAGCCAATAGCCAAAAAAGCAGGTCCGCCGACCTGCTTTTTTATTTGCCCCAAGGGGGCCAATGGGCCACCAGCTCACGGGAGGGGCCAATAGACCTCACTACTTGGGAACAACGCCCTTTAGTTCTTCCAGGAGATTGCTGAGGGCGATTTCAGCTTGGAGGGAAACGGCAGCCCTTCCGCCCAGGAGCACCACTTGCTGGGGCCGGGCAGTGATAATATAATCCTCCAGGGGCAGGGGAAGCTTGTCGGCAGTAAGGAGGATTCCCTTCCCTTCCCGAGCTGCCAGCACCGCCCCGGTAAGGGCATCGGCATAGTCCAGGCCGCTGGTGATGAAGAGTTTGCCGGAATCCTGATGAAAATAGCGGGCTATTTCCGCCGCCGTTGCATAGCGGTTGGCGCCCTTAATCCGGATGGGCCGGGGCAATTTCTTGACCACACTCTCGCTTATTACCGCGTCCCCTCCCACCACCAGGGTATTTGTTATGTCCAGTTCCTGCATAATTTCAGCCGTTGCCTGGGGTAAATCCTTCCTGGTGGTGAGGAGAATAGGATACCCCCTGGCGGCGGCATGGGAGGCCGCCGCCAGGGCGTCGGGAAAGTCCAGGCCGTAGGCCAGGACGGCGGCGGCCGAGGGCTCCAACCGCCTGGCAATGGCGGCCGCGGTCTCGAAGCGGTTTTTGCCGCTGATGCGCACTGTGTCCAGACCCATTTCCCTCAGCGCCGCCTCAACCCCCTTGCCAATGGCGCTGGTCCCACCCAGAAGGTAGACTGTCTTGGCGCCCAGGCGCTGGATTTCATCCCTGGTAGAGCCTGGCAGCGTTCCGCTTTTGGTAAGGAGGAGGGGCGCCTCCAGCTGGTGAGCCAAGGGCCCTCCTGCCAAAGCATCGGCAAAATCATCGCCCCGGGCCAGGACAACGGTTTCGGCAGCTTGCCAACCGGCCTTGCTTACTTCCACAGCGGTGCTGTAGCGGTTGGCGCCCTTTAGCCGGGGCAGGGCCCGGTAAACAGTGACTTCACAGTGGGCAGTCCAGCCTCCGTCCAGAGCGGTGGCAGTAATAATAGCGCGCCCCGGCGCCAGGCCGGTTACTTTCCCCTGGGCGTCCACAGCAGCCACCTGGGGGTTATTGGAGGTCCAGGTCAGCTGTTTGTTGCTGGCATTGCCGGGAAGCACCGAGACAGGTAATATTTCGGTGCCGCCCAGGGCAACAGCCAGTGAAGGGGGCAAGGAGACAGCCTGTACAGGAATATAGGGTTTGTAGCCTGGCATGTTCTTGATGGCCACCAGAGGCAAGTCCTTGACCCGGCTAAATATTTCCGGAACATCCTCTGTGGTCAGGAGGTAAGGCGGCCTGTCTCCACCCTCTACGCAGATGCTGGGAATGCCCAGTACATCGGAGGCCCAGTACGTTGAAGTGGGACTGGGTAAGACCTTCGTGTTCACGGCTTCCAACTTGTAGCCGGCATGGTCGGCCAGGACCTTGGCAATGTTTCGATCCCGGGTCAGACGAGCGCCGGTTTGCAGGTAGTACCAAAATATTATTTCGCCGTAGGAGTGATAGTCCAGAAAGAGCACCGGTTGGTTTTCCCGCACCCAGTCGGCCACCACCCGAGTCTCCGGCTCCGATTCCGGGGCAGGCCCGGGGTAATAAGCATAAGAGGGCTCGGTGGCCACAGTCTCGGTAACCGGCTCCCCCCAATGCACGTCATAATTGCGGTTGAGGTCAACCCCTCGAATATTGGCTTTCCAGCGGGAAAAGTCCAGCCCCCCGGGGGTTCATGGCCCTCAGCTCCCCCTCCCGGTCAGGAAAGGCGTCTGCTCCTTCTTGAACCAAGGTTACCCCATCGGGGTTGACCATGGGGAGAAAAGTCAGGGAATAATTGTCCAGGAAGTATTGGAGCGGTTGTCCCTGGACCCGCCCTCCCTGGTAATAGCCTTGGGCGTAATACTCTATTATCTTGAGAAGGACCGGGGCGTTGATCCATTCCGAAGCGTGGAGGACTCCGGTAATCAGGACCTTTTTTGCCCCTTTTCCTACTGTTACCGACCATATGTTTCTGCCCTCCACTGAATTGCCCAGGACAGACACATCCACCAGGTCGGGGTATTGAGCGGCCAGGGTTTGTACTTCTTCACCCAATTGTTCATAAGTAAAATAATAGGACCCGCCGCCCCCGTCACTGGACAGGCCCCATCCCGCAGGGAAAAGTAAAATAAGACACAGTAACAGCACAAGAGCAGTACGCAAAAATTTGCCAGAACGCATGATGTCCTCCTCTCAGATGTTTAAACTACGCTACCGGCAATGATACGATCTTTGGATTGTATATCATGTTACCATAAAAAAGGGGGTAACTCCTATATAATTATAAGAATTACGTTAAATTACCAAAGTTGTGTAGAATTTACATTACCGACCGGGCGGCGGAAAAAACCATCCCGGCGGTTGAAGGGGTGGGGTTCCCCGCCCAACCGCAAGATTGACTAAGAGTGAATGTGGGGGATTGGAAATTTCACGACAGCCCGGCGCTATTCTCTTGAAAGGGCGGCCCCGCCCTGCAAAAAGCAAAGCCGGAACTTTTGGGCCAGAAGCACAAAAAAATACCGAGGTCCACAGCGGAGGCCTCGGCAATACCGGAAAGGTGTTTCAATGTTCCTGCCAGCGGCCCAGCTTGGCCAGGCGTTGATGGCGCCGCCGGAGCAGGGCCTCCAGAGGCAGGCTGCCCAAGATATCCAGGTGTCGGAGCAGGGCTTCCTTGACGGCGATTGCCCCGCCCTCCCAATCCCTGTGGATTCCGCCCTGGGGCTCTGGAATCACCTCGTCGATGACCCCCAAAGCATCCAGGTCCTGGGCAGTGAGCTTCAGGGCTGCAGCCGCTTCCTTGGCCCGGGAGGCATCCTTCCAGAGGATGGAAGCGCAGCCTTCGGGGGAGATTACCGAGTAGACGGTATTCTCCAGCATCAAGAGGCTGTCCCCGACCCCCAGGGCCAGAGCCCCGCCGCTCCCCCCCTCGCCGGTAACCAGGTTGAGGATAGGCACCCTGAAAGTAGCCATTTCCCGGAGGTTGCGGGCAATGGCCTCACTCTGGCCCCGCTCCTCGGCTCCCAGGCCGGGATAAGCGCCGGGGGTATCGATGAAGCAGATGATGGGACGCCGGTATTTTTCGGCCTGGGCCATCAGGCGCAGGGCCTTGCGATATCCCTCGGGATGAGGCATGCCAAAGTTGCGGGCGATATTGTCCTTGGTATCCCGCCCCTTTTGGTGACCCAGGACGGTGACCGGCCTTCCCTCCAGCAGGGCAATTCCTCCCACCAGCGCCGGGTCATCCCGGAACTGACGGTCCCCGTGCAGCTCAACAAATTCGGTAAATATTAAATTAATGTAGTCCAAAGTGGTGGGCCGCTTGATATTGCGGGCCAGCTGAATCTTTTGCCAGGGGCTGAGGTTGGCGTACATCTTGGCCCGCAGTTCTGCCGCCTTCTCCTCCAGGGCGGCAATTTCCTTGCCCAAATCAATTCCCTGCTCCTGGGCAAAGGCCCGAAGATCCTTGATCTTGTCCAGAAGCTGGGTCAGTTGCCCTTCAAAATCTGCCACTATCCCACACCTCCCTGGTGAAAGCGAAGCAACCGGGCCAGGGTGGCCTTCATCTCCTTGCGTTCCACCACCATGTCCAGCAGGCCGTGCTCCAGGAGGAATTCAGCCTTCTGGAAGCCTGCCGGAAGAGTCTGACCGATGGTCTGCTGGATTACCCGGGGCCCGGCAAAGCCGATGAGGGCTCCCGGCTCGCCGATATTTATATCCCCCAGAGTGGCAAAGCTGGCCGAGACCCCGCCGGTGGTGGGATCGGTGAGGACCGAGATATAGAGAACGCCCCGCTGGTGGAGCCGCGAGAGGGCGGCGCAGGTCTTGGCCATCTGGAACAGGGAGAAGATGCTCTCCTGCATGCGGGCGCCTCCCGAGGCAGAAAAGATGATGGCCGGCACCCGCTCCTCCCCGGCTCTATCCAGCATCCGGGCCAATTTTTCCCCCACCACCGAACCCATGCTGCCCAGCATGAACTCCGGGGCCAGGACGCCAACATAGGCCTCTTGTCCGTGGATTCTGCCCTTGCCGGTGACCACGGCCTCGGCCAGGCCGCTGGCCTGGCTTGCCTTCTTCAGCTTTTCCTCATAGCCGGGAAAGTCCAGGGGATTAACAGGGGTGAGGCCGGCGTTGATTTCACGAAAGCTGCCCTCGTCAATTGTATAGCTGATGCGCTGCCAGGCGGTAAGGGGAAAGTGATAGCCGCATTTTGGGCAGACCAGCAGGTTCTTCTCCAGCTCTTGCTTGATATGGATGGTGTTGCAGCGCTTGCACTTACTGGCGATATCCTTGGGAATATTCGGCCGCGCCACCATGGTGGTATATTTATTTTTTCGAAACAAGGCCATTGACCTTACCTCCCATCCCCGGCCAGCAACCTGCTGAGTAGTCCTGTATCATAATCGCCGCTCCTGAATTCGGCATTGGCCAAAATTCTGCGGTGCAGAGGGATTGTGGTGGGAATGCCCCTAACCTTGGTCTCAGCCAGGGCCCGCTCCATGCGGGCAATGGCCTCTTCCCGGTCCTGCCCCCAGACAATGAGCTTGGCAATCATGGAATCATAATGGGGCGACACCTGCCAGCCCGAACGGGCGATGCCGTCGATGCGCACCCAGGGCCCTCCCGGCGGCAGCCATTCTTCAATAACCCCTGGAGCAGGTAAAAAGTCCCGCTCGGGGTCTTCGGCATTGATGCGGCATTCTATGGCCCAACCCCGGATCTCCACATCTGCCTGGGCGATGTCCAGCTGTTCACCGGCGGCAACCAGGAGCTGGGCCTTGACCAGGTCAATGCCGGTGACCATCTCGGTGATGGGGTGTTCCACCTGAATCCGGGTGTTCATCTCCATGAAATAGAAATTACCCTGGGCATCCAGGAGAAATTCCACCGTCCCGACACCGCTATAGTTCACCGCCCTGGCCGCCCGCACCGCTGCCTCGCCCATTTTCTCCCGGATTTCCGGAGTGAGAACGGGACAGGGCGCCTCCTCTATCAGCTTTTGATGACGGCGCTGAACCGAGCAGTCCCGCTCGCCCAGGTGGATGATATTGCCGTGGTTATCGGCCAGAATTTGAATCTCCACATGCCGGGGCCGCAGGATGAACTTCTCCATGTACACCGTGGGGTCAGAGAAAGCCGCCTCCGCCTCCCCCCGAGCCAGCTCCAGGGCCCGGGCTAATTTTTCGGGCTCCTCCACCAAGCGCATGCCCTTGCCCCCGCCCCCCGCTGCGGCCTTGAGCAACACGGGGTAGCCGATTTTTTCGGCCTGAATAGCGGCCTCGGCGGCATCCGCCAGGGCTCCCGTCCCGGGAACAACCTGAACCCCGGCCTGGGCCATCAGCTCCCGGGCCCGCTCCTTATTGCCCATGGCCTCAATGGCCTCAGGGGAAGGGCCGATGAAAGTAATGCCACAGGTGGCGCACAGTTGAGCAAAGCTGGCATTCTCGGCCAAAAACCCATAGCCGGGATGGATGGCGTCGGCCTCGGTTTCCAGGGCCACCGTGAGCAGGTTCTGGACATTGAGGTAACTGAGTTGGGCCGGGGCCGGGCCAACGCAATAGGCCTGGTCCGCCAGGGCCACATGGGGGGAAAGGTCATCCCCCTGGGCATAGACTGCCACCGTCTCCAGGCCCAGTTCCCGGCAGGCGCGGATAACCCGGAGGGCAATCTCCCCCCGGTTGGCTATTAACACTCTCTTCATGGTTTGAGGGGACGCAGCGTCATCAAGACCTGGCCGTACTCCACCAGGTCCCCGTTTTGGACCGCCACCTCCACGACCTCTCCTTCTATTTCTGCCTCAATTTCATTCATCAGTTTCATGGCCTCCAGGATGCAAAGGGTGTCCCCGGGCTTGACCAGAGAACCCGGCCGCACAAAGGGCTCCGCCCCCGGGGCCGGCGCCTGGTAAAAGGTCCCCACCATGGGCGCCAGCACCTCCACCAGGCCCTCTTCCCTGGCAGGTTCCGGGGTCGGCGCCGGTTCCCCTGCGGGAGCTGGCGGCGCCGGTGCGGTCTGGGCCACTGGCGCCGGCTCAGGCGCCGCTGGCTTTAGTCCTCCTCGACGCAAGGTCAGCTTGACATCCTGGGCCTCCAAAATAAACTCGTCAAATTCGCTGGCCTTGACTGCCTCAACCAGCTTGATTAACTCCTCAATCTTCAAGGGTCATCCCTCCCTGGGCCAGGGCAAATTTCAGCTGGGCCTCCATGACCGGCTGGCCGGAAACCCAGGTCCTGCCCTGGCCGAGACCAAAGTTGCCCCGGGCCCGAATGATTTCCACTTCCATTTCCAGGGCCTCCCCCGGCTGGACCTGGCGGCGAAACTTTACCTTATCCAGGCCGGCAAAGAGGGCCAGCTTACCCCGCTGCTCCGGCTGGCAGAGGATGGCCACCGCTCCCAACTGGGCCAGGGCCTCCACCTGCAGGACCCCGGGGAACACCGGATAGCCGGGAAAGTGCCCGGCGAACCACAGGCCCTTGGGATCCACATGGTACAAGCCCCGGGCAGATTTGCCCGGCTCCAGCGCCGTTACCCGATCCAAGAGCAGGAAGGGGTCCCGGTGGGGAATTATCTCTTTGATCTGCTCCCGATTCAGCATCTCAATCCTCCCAACGCGCCAGGGCCAGGGTTGCATTATGGCCGCCAAAACCCAGGGAATTGGAGATGGCCTTACGCACCCCGACCTTGCGGGCGGAATTGGGCACATAATCCAAATCGCAGTCGGGATCCGGCGCTTCCAAATTTATGGTTGGATGAATAAGCCCCTCACTCAAGGTCAGGGCGGTGACGATGAATTCTATCGCCCCGGCGGCCCCCAACATGTGGCCCAGCATGGACTTGGTGGAGTTCACCGCCAATTTATAGGCGTGCTCACCAAACACATCCTTGATGGCCTTGGTTTCCAGGCGATCGTTAAAGGGGGTGCTGGTGCCATGGGCGTTGATATAGTCTACCTCCTCCGGTTGCCAACCGGCGTCCCGGATGGCTTCTGCCATGGCCCTGGCTCCGCCGACTGCTTCGGGATGGGGCTGCACCACATGGTAGGCATCGCCGGCATAGCCATAGCCGCAGACCTCGGCCCAGATCCTGGCCCCCCGGGCCTGGGCGCTTTCCAGGCTCTCCAGGACGACGATGGCGCCGCCCTCGCCCATGACAAATCCGTCCCTGTTCTTATCAAAGGGGCGGCTGGCCCGCTGGGGCTCCTCATTGCGGGTGGAGAGGGCCCGGGCGGCGCAGAAGCCTCCCAGACCTAAGGGCGTGATGGCCGCCTCGGCCCCTCCGGCAATCATGACGTCCACATCGCCCCGGGCAATTAGCCTGAAGGCATCGCCAATGGCATTGGTGCCGGTGGCGCAGGCGGTGACCACGGCGCCGACGGGGCCCCGGGCCCCCAGGGCAATGGATACCTGCCCCGCTGCCATATTGCCGATGATCATGGGCACAAAGAAGGGGCTGATGCGGCGGGGACCCTTTTCCAGATAGGCCTGGTACTGGCGCTCTATGGTGCCGATGCCGCCGATGCCGGAGCCGATCATTACCCCCACCCGCTGGGAATCCAGCTCCGCCTTGTCCAGGCCGGAGTCGGCCCAGGCCTCCTTGGCGGCGGCAATGGCATACCAGATAAAGGGATCATTGCGCTTAACTTCCTTGGCATCCATGTACTGCTCAGGCTCAAACTCCTTGACCTCGGCGGCAATGGTGGTGGTAAATTGGCTTGCATCAAAATAGCTGATTTGACCTACGCCGTTCTTGCCTGCCAGCAGCGCCTGCCAGGTGGTCTGCACATCGTTGCCCAGGGGGGTAACTGCCCCCAGGCCGGTGATGACAACTCTCCTCTTCATACTTTCCCTCCTACATGGACATGCCGCCGTCCACGGCAATTACCTGTCCGGTAATATAGGCTGCCCCCGGGCCAGCCAGGAAAACCACCAGGTTGGCCACATCTTCCGTTTCTCCCAACCTTCCCAGGGGAATATTTTCCAACATCTGCTCCCGAATATCTTCCGAAAGCACCTTGGTCATATCAGTGCTGATGAAGCCCGGAGCCACGGCATTGACGGTGATGTTGCGGCTCCCCACTTCCCTGGCCAGGGACTTGGTCAAGCCGATGACCCCTGCCTTGGCGGCAGAGTAATTGACCTGACCGGCATTGCCCCGAATCCCCACCACCGAAGATATGTTGATGATTCTGCCCTGCCGCGCCCGGGTCATGGCCCGAATGGCAGCCTTGCAACAGTTGAAATAACCCTTGAGATTAACCTCCAGCACCCGGTCCCAGTCCTCTTCCGTCATGCGCAGGAGCAGGCTGTCCCGGGTTATCCCCGCATTGTTGACCAGGATGTCCAGGCTACCAAAATGTTCCAGGACGGCGCCCACCAGGGCCGTGGCCTGGTCCAGCTTGGACACATCGGCTTGCCAGGCCTTGGCCTCACCGCCGGCGGCGGTAATTTCCGCCACCACCGCCTCCGCCGCTTCACTGCTGGCGTTGTAGTTGATAGCCACCTTGGCCCCGGCGGCGGCCAGCGCCAGGGCGATCTGCCTGCCAATACCCCGGCTGGCGCCGGTGATCAATGCTGTCTGACCGGAAAGTAACATAAGATAATTCCTCCTTGATCTTACTCAAGTCCTCTGCTCTTTCCACATTGTAAAGCTCCAGCCCCTTGACGGTCTTGCGGGCCAGGCCGGACAGGACCTTGCCGGGGCCGGTCTCCACCAGGGTGGAGACGCCCATACCCGCCAGCCCTTGCACGCAGTGCTCCCAGAGCACGGGGCTGGCCACCTGCCGGGCCAGGAGTTCCCGCACCCGGTCCGGGGTGACCTCCGCAGCATCCACATTAGAAAGGACCGGGAAGCGGCCGGGGCGGAATTCAACTTCCTGCAAATCCCTGGCCAGTTTGTCTGCTGCTGGTTGCAACAGGGAGCAGTGGAAGGGGGCGCTGACCTCCAGGACAACAGCCCTGCGGGCGCCGGCCTCCTTGGCCGCGGCCACCAGGGCAGAGACAGCCTCCTTCTCACCCGAAACCACCAGCTGGCCGGGGCTGTTGTAATTGGCGGGTTCGACAATCCCGTCCACCTGGCGGCAGAGCCCTTCCACCACTGCCGCCTCCAGACCGAAGATGGCGGCCATGCCACCTACCCCCGCCGGGACAGCCTCCTGCATGTAGCGGCCCCGCCGGGCCACCAAGACCACTGCCGTCTCAAAATCCAACATATTCGCCGCCACCAGGGCGCTGTATTCCCCCAGGCTCAAGCCGGCAGCGGCTTCGGGCACAATCCCCGTCTCAGCCTCCACCAAAGCGGCCATGGCGCAGCTCATGGTGAGGATGGCGGGCTGGGCGTTTTCCGTCAAGGTAAGCTCCTCCATTGGCCCTTCAAAGCACAGCTTGCTGATGGAGAAACCCAGGGCCGCATCGGCCCGGTCAAAGTATTCCCGCACCAGATCATGTTCAGCGTAGAGTTCCTTGCCCATGCCGGGGTACTGGGCCCCCTGGCCGGGAAAGACAAAGGCTATTTTGCTCATTTAACCACCTCCCCCAGTTTGGCATAGACCTGGCTGGCTTGGGCAAAGAGCTCGGTGACGATCTCAGCCGCGGGCTGAATCTTGGTGACCATCCCCGCCGCCTCCCCGGCCAGAACGCTGCCATTATCCACATCCCCCAAGATGGCGGCGGCATGGTACTTGCCGGCGCCTAACTTCTCCAGTTCCTCGGGGGGCGCCCCGGCCTTCTCCATGCTGGTAAACTCTTTCCAGAACTTATTCTTGAGGCAGCGCACCGGATGCCCGGTACTGCGCCCCGAGACCACTGCGTCGCGATCCCTGGCCTTGATGATGGCTTCCTTGTACAGGGGATGGGCGATACACTCCGTTGCACAGACAAAGCGGGTACCCACCTGCACCCCCTCGGCGCCCAAGGCCAGGGCAGCCAGGACTCCGCGGCCATCGGCAATGCCGCCGGCGGCCAGCACCGGCAGGTCCACGGCATCCACCACCTGGGGCACCAGGGCCATGGTGGACTGCTCGCCCACATGTCCCCCGGCCTCGCCGCCCTCGGCTACAAAGCCATCCACCCCCAGGCGGGCCAGGCGCAGCGCCAGGGCTACCGACGCTACCACGGGGAAGACCCGGCTGCCGGCATTCTTCAGGCGCTCCAGCCAGGGACCGGGATTGCCGGCGCCGGTGGTGACCACCGGCACCTTGTTTTTTATCACCACTTCCATGACCTCCCCGGCAAAGGGGGAAAGCAACATTATGTTGACGCCAAAGGGCTTATCTGTCTTCTTGCGCAGCTCATCGATTTGCGTCTGCACCCAGTCGGGGGGAGCGTTGCCCGCCCCGATGATTCCCAGGCCCCCGGCTTCACTGACGGCAGCGGCCAGCTCATGGGTGGCCAGCCAGGCCATGCCGCCCTGAAAGATGGGATAGCGGATATTCAGCATCCTTGTCAGCTTGGTTTCAAGCATACCGACCCTCCTCACTTCCACTGGATTGCGGCGGCGCCCCAGGTCAGCCCCCCGCCAAAGCCCACCAGGAGGACATTGTCCCCGGGCTTTATTTTGCCCAGGGCTGAGGCTTCTGAAAGGGCCACGGGGATTGAGGCCGCCGACATATTGCCATAGCGGTCCAGGTTGACCAAGACCTTGTCTTGATTAATGCCCAGCCGCTTGCAAGCAGAATCAATAATGCGCAGGTTGGCCTGGTGGGGTACCAGGACATCTACATCATCGGGCCCCAGACCCGCCTGCTCCAGTACCCGCAGCGACGACTCCTCCATGATCTTGACGGCAAACTTAAACACCTCGCGGCCCGCCATTTTGATGAAGTGCTGGCGGGCAGCCACCGTTTCCGCACTGGCGGGGGTGCGGGAGCCGCCGGCGGGCTGAACCAGGAGCTCGCCGCCCCGGCCATCGGCCCCGATTTCCAGGGCCAGGAGGCCCGGTTCTTCGCCGCCCTGGAGCACCGCCGCCCCCGCCCCATCGCCAAAGAGGATGCAGGTATTGCGGTCGGTATAGTCGGTGATCTTGGACAGGACATCGGCAGCCACCACCAGGACGGTGCGGTAGGTGCCGGTGCGGATGAACTGGTCGGCGATGCTCAGGCCATAGATAAAACCGGTACAGGCCGCCTCCAAATCAAAGGCGGCGGCGCCCCAGGCCTCCAGCTCTCGCTGAATCAAGCAAGCAGTGGCCGGGAAGGCATGGTCGGGGGTGACGGTGGCGACTATGATTAGGTCCAAATCCCCCGGCGCCACCCCCGCATTGGCCAGGGCTGCCCGGGCCGCTGCCAGGGCGATATCTGATGTGGCGGTGTTTTCATCGGCTATGCGCCGCTCCCGGATGCCGGTGCGCTGGACGATCCACTCATTATCGGTCTCCACCAGCGCCTCCAGGTCGGCATTGGTCAATACCCGAGGTGGGACGGCATGCCCCACTCCCTTTATCAGCGAGTACATCTCTTCCCCTCCAAATTAGCACTAGGTACTATATACTGATGATAAAACTTGATATCAAATTATACCGCAGTCGGAGAATGATGACAACCCGTATTAGTTTTCCCACATTTAGCAAAGACACCCGAAAGGGAAAAAAGGAGCAGCTCCACCACCCCTCAAGCACGGAGGGATGAAGAACTGCTCCCAGTTATTGACTGCCCCCTGTGCTAGGGGTACAATATTTTCAGACTTGACCAGCAGCTTAAAGGGAGGGAGTATGTTGGCAATCATCAAGACCGTCAACCTGACCAAGTACTACGGAAAAATCCGGGGTATCGAGAATGTCAATCTGGAAGTCCGGGAGGGAGAAATCTTTGGCTTCATCGGCCCCAACGGGGCAGGCAAGTCCACCACCATCCGCACCCTGCTGAACTTCATCTTCCCCACCTCCGGCAGCGCCACCATCTTCGGCAAGGATATTGTCAGGGATAGCAGGGAAATCCGAGCCCAAGTGGGCTACCTTCCCGGCGAGGTGGACTATTACGAGGAAATGAAGGCTGGGGAACTCCTGGCCTACTCGGCAAGCTTTTATAAGAAGGACTGCAGCAAGAGGATCCGAGAGCTGCTCCAGCTCTTTGACCTGGATCCCGAGAAGAAAATCCATTCCCTGTCCCTGGGCAATAAGAAGAAGGTGGGAATCATCCAGTGCCTGCTCCATGAGCCCCGCCTCCTCATCCTGGATGAGCCCACCAGCGGCTTGGACCCCCTGATGCAGAAGCACTTCTTCGATGTTCTCCGGGAAGAAAACGAGAAGGGCGTCACCATCTTCTTTTCCTCCCACGTCCTCAGCGAGGTGGAACGCCTGTGCCACCGGGTGGCCATCATCAAAAACGGGCAGATCCTCAAACTTGAAGAGATGGACCAGCTCCGGGGCAGCCAATTTCTCAAAGTAAGCCTGGCCCTAACAGGCCCCGAGGCAGCCCGGCCGGAAGTCCCCGGGATAATCCACTCTACCCGGGAAAACGGGACCTGGCGCCTCCTCTTTAACGGGGATATAAACCAGCTGGTGCAAAAGCTGGCCCAATATGACTTGCTGAGCCTCCACTTGGAGGAACCGCCCCTGGAGGAAGTATTCATGCATTATTATGAGAAGGAGGAAAGCCAATGAATATCCTAGGCCGTGAACTGCGCAGCAACCTCAGGGGCCTCCTGATTTGGGCCCTGGCCCTGGGCCTCTTGAATGTCCTCCTCATCGCCGTATACCCCTCCATGGCTGCAGACAAAGCCGCTTTGGACGAGATGATGGCGATGTTTCCCGAAGCCATGATTAAGATGTTCGGCATGGAAAAGCTAAGCATGGCCGACCCCATTGGCTTTTACGGCGTGGAGGCCTATTTTATGGTGGTGCTCTTCGGCGGCATCTACGCCGCCATCCTGGGCTCGGGAATCCTGGCCAAGGAAGAGGATGACAAGACCATAGAATTCCTCCTGGCCAAGCCCGTCAGCCGCAGCCAGGTAATAGTGGAAAAGCTGCTCGGCCTGGATTCTTAACATCATCGCCCTCAACCTGATCATCGGCCTCTTCTCCTGGCTGAGTTTCGAGATCTTCGTGGCCGAGGATTTTTCCCGGCTCACCCTGTTCTGGATGCTCCTGGCTCCCCTGTTGGTGCACCTCTTCTTGGCCGCCCTGGGCTTCTTCACTGCCCTCTTCTTCACCCGCCGCAAGTCCTCCCTGTCGGTGAGCATCGGCCTGGTCCTGGGGCTGTACTTTATTAATACCATTGGCCAGCTCTCAGAAGAAGGTTAAATTCTTAAGTTGGTTGACCCCCTTCCGCTACATGGACGCCGGCGACATCTTCGCCGACGGGACCATCAACCCCCTCTACGCTCTGCTGCTCCTTGCCGCCAGCGCGGCAACTGTCGCTGCAACCTGGCTGCTGTACCAGCGCCGAGACATTGCCGCCTAGGAAGGCTCTCTCGGCAAGCTTCCTTATACATGGCCCGGAAAAAATTACGCTGCAAAGGAGGTGAAAGATCATGGCAACCGAGCGTAAAAAAATAATCTTCACAATCCCATTGCTGTTTTCGCCAATGGTGGCTGGGGCTATCGTGGAATGGCTAAGCGTGCACTATTTCTATCTCAAAGAAGGAATCCCCGTCGCCTTGTACCTGATATCCTTGGCCTTCCTGGCCTTCTGGGCGTGGGCAGGCAGTCGCTTTGCCACTCTGAATCTGGGTAAGTTATACAACTTTCTCCTGGGCAATAGTGCGATTATCCAATCCTTCCTCTTTCTCTTTTTCTTTGGCGGGAAACCTGGGGCAAATATAATCAACAAATGGCTCACCCTCATATCCAGCCTCTATACAATTCCTGTGGTCTATCTCCTGCAAGGTGGCCTCTTCCTCATGTTTGGAAACCTGCCCGCTTGGTACGGTAAAATTAGTGGCTTTTTAGCCGCCCTGCTCCAGATAGCGGCCTTTTCCCTTGGCTTTTTCTGCAAAGGCAAGAAATTAAGCACCAATAATTAACAATGGGGCTGTTGCACTAACAGCCCTTGAAAAACACACAAAAGACGGCGACTGGTAGTACCCAGAAGCCGTCTTTTGCTGTAAAATATAGTTATGCAAATCAATATTTTACGACCAGATTATACACCAACCGGGGGTGCATATCAACTGGTCCTACCCATGGACATTGGCGAATTAATCCCGGAAGACGATTCGGTGAGACTACTCAACGCCGTGCTTGAAAGGATGGATTATAGAAAACTGCACGCTGCGTACTCCCGTTTAGGGAGAATCGAGACGCCTCCCAAAAGTCTATTCAAGGTGCTGGTGTATGGATACATGAATGGCATCTATTCCTCCCGTGCCTCTGGAGCAAGCTTGTAAGCGCGACGTAAACTTCATGTATCTGCTGGGACGTTCTCCTGCACCCGATCATGCTACCATCGCCCGCTTCCGAAGTGAGCGACTACCTAGCGTTATGGATGATCTGTTTTCACAACTGGTGTATTACTTAGCTGAAGCGGGGGAACTCTCACTACTCAATGCGTTTATCGATGCCACGAAATTCGAGGCTAACGCCAATCGGTACAGTTTTGTGTGGAAGAAGTCCACACAAAAGAATGAAGCCAAGATGCAGGCGAAGATGAGGGTCGAACTGCCAAAAATTGCAGCCGAGTTTGGCCTGCGCTTTCGTGTAGGGGAAAAAATTCGGGCTAAGGATTTAAAGAAGCTTCGAAAACGGCTATACGTTCTCAAAGAGGACACAAAATTCGTCAAGGGCAAAGGGAAGCGGAAAACTCCCTTACAAAGGGCTGTGGAAACCGTGGAAGGGTACCTGGCCCGCCAGAGACGGTATGATGGCCATAACCACATCTTTGGCGACAGAAACAGCTTTTCCAAGACAGATAAGGACGCAACCTTCATGCGTTTAAAAGAAGACCATATGAGGAACGGCCAATTGAAACCGGCCTACAATGTCACTATAGCAGTTGATGCAGAATACATCGTAGCTGCGATGATTTCACAAGAACGCAGCGACATGGCCACATTTATTCCCATAATGGAAAAGCTGCTTCCCTTGGGTTACACAGAGCCGGTAGCTGACGCTGGCTTCGAAAGCGAAGAGAATTATACCTGGTGCGAGGAAAACGGCCAGATCGCTTTTATTAAACCTGCAAACCATGACCGGGCCAAGACAAGAAAATACAGAAGCGACATTGGCAAACGGGAGAACATGCCCTACGATCCAGAAAGCGATGCTTACATTTGCTACGCAGGCAATAAAATCCAGGCAGCGTATGAGAAGAAAGCCAAAACCAAGTCTGGATATCCCACAGTAACAACCGTGTATTCCTGCGCTCGCTGTGCCGGTTGTCCTCATAAGGCCAAATGCATAAAAGGCTCAAGTAAGATACCCCTTGAAAAGCGGAGCAAAAACCTCCACGTTTCCAAGACCTTTCAGAGGCAGCGCGCTGAGATGGAGGCACGTATTAACAGCGAGAAAGGCATTCTATTACGCACGAATCGCTCCATTCAGGTTGAGGGCGCCTTCGGGGTGCTGAAACAAGACATGGGATTTCGACGTTTCCTCTTGCGAGGTCAGGTAAAAGTACAGACGGAATTCCTGCTGTTGGCTATGGCATTCAACATAAATAAACTCCACAACAAGATCCAATCTGGACGCTGTGGAGCATATTTACATAATCCTAAGGTGGCTTAAACCTAAATAACAGTATATCCATAGGGGAATCCCATTTCCCTATTTTGTCATGCCCAAGAATGGGGGAAAGCGAAGAAAATGCCCTAGAAGAGGGCATTTTTCAGCTAGAACCAAGAAAAAAGGGCTATCGCCCAACGTTATTAATTAAACGTTTTGCGACAGCCCCAATTCTGAAAGGAAGTGTACCTACCTATTTCCCTAGCCTTTCTTGCTTTCTGGGCTTGGGCCGGCAGTAGCTTTACGGTCCCTAAACATGAGGAAGTAATACGGCTATCTTCTGGGTAATAGCACAATCATCATATCCTGTCTGGTTTTCCATTGCGTAGACCGTAAGCTGGAGCAAATTCAATTAACCAATGGTTCTCACTCTTTTCTGGTCTCTTTGTCCTGTCGTGGTCACAGAGCTAACAGTTATTGTCGAGCATAAAATGTCTATAGCAACTCATATTTAGCTTTCATACTTTATATAGCAAACAAAGGGAGGTAATGTGATTGCAAAGTTATGAAACTAGAGCTTATCTTCCCCCTGTATGGGATATTGAAAAAAACAACGGCAGATTAAGGCAAGGCACTAGCATATCAGGGCTATTTAAGCAGTTTAGGTGGCCTCTGCAAACAGAAAAATCAGTACAAAGTAAATTATGCGAAGTAAGGGGCATTGCGAGTTATCCTGTTCATGGTGGAGTGGATGTGGGATGTACAAGGTTGGATGTGTTAGCTATGTATGGTGGTGTAGTAACTTTTGCGGGGACACAATCGGGTTATGGATTGACTGTCATCATTGATCATGGAAATAATGTAGAATCTCTTTATGGACACCTTGATTCAATTAATGTTCAAGTAGGGAGTATAAACAAAGGTGAAAAAGTTGGCGTATCTGGAGCCTGGGATGGGGCATGGCATTTGCATTTTGAAATTCGTGATAAAACTACCAAGGATAGGCTCTACCCGATTCACTATTTTCTTAACACTTGCTCACCCTACTTTGAAACTAACCGCGAATGGGTATTAGATTGGGTAAGCAAGCCTTACTTTAACATTCCTTCAAACCGCCTTTGGATTAATGTTTGGTGGAGACACTCAAGTAACTTGCCATATATTGTAAAGATAGTATATCGGGAATTGGGCGTATCTACATGGTCGGTTGTAAATATGACACTTGACACTAATGATCCTCAGAGTGTTCAATGGTACTGGATCCGGCCGCCACATTTATATGGAAAAGTAATTCAATTCTTTTTCGTAGCAACTATGGAATCCACTTCTTTTCGCAGGTATAAGTTTACTCGTCCTGCAGGAGTTTTCGATTTAGATAATGATGATTTTTCTAAGGCTGATCCTGGAAATTACTATTTGCTTACGGATTTGGCGTAATGCGAATTGCATAAGTGACAATATGTTGATAAACTGAAAAGTGAATTTTGTATCTTGATTAGTTTTAACTTAAACTAGGCTCGATTCTTCTTAGTCGCTGTTGCCAAGATGTAATCGGGTCTTCTTACATAGAAAAGGAATGGAGGTGGTAGTGTTGAAAAAATGGCCCCTAATCATCGGTGGGGTTGTAATCCTGGTGGTGGCAGCCCTTGCAGTGTTCTGGTTTGGAGACTTGCCGGACCGGCAGGGCAGGTATACCGAGGTGGTAGCTGCTTACGTTGCCATCATGGAACAGAATCCTTCCGGAAGCGTTGCCAATGACCTTGTCGCTGCAGCCATTGAAAGCCAAGACCATGAACTGATCTTTGCAGTCCTGGAAGAATCCCTTTATCCCCACTTGACCGTCCCGGGAGTGGAAGATGCCTTTATTCAGGGTGCTGTCTCCTACATCGAGAGAAAAATCGACACCAACAGCCTCTGGCTCATTCAGGAGCTGGAGGAGCTTGGAGCAAGGTCGGCATTGGCAGAGGTTTTACCCCTGGCCTGGAAAGAGAACGCCCCCTCCTTGCTGCCTGAGGCCCTAGCCCTCCTGCGGGCAAGAATTGCCGCTGCCGGGGCTGGAAGTGCGGCTTACGCCCCTGGCCGATTCCCTCAACAGGTAGGCGCACCTTCCGGTTTGGACATAAGCCCCGAACTGTGGCAGGCAGATGTCGGCGCCCTATTGAAGGAGGCGGGAGCACTTAAAGAGAAGTGGTCAGGCAGTCCAGAGATCGGCGAGCTTATCAACTTGCTGACCCTGGCGGAGAAGATTCAGCCAGAATGGCTGTCAACAAAGACCCAGGTGTTCTGGTTTGACCACGGCAAATACCCTGAATTCCCGGGACCTATTGAGTCGGCAGTCCAGCTGCTGTCTCCCTCCCTGCCTATCCTGGCTTGGGCCGACAGCCAGGGTGGCATCGGCATCTTCAATTTCGAGACATGGCAGCACCACCAACTACCGGGGGATTGGGCAGCCTGGAGTCCCGGGGGCCGAGAATTGGCGGTGCTGGCGGTTCAGGGACAAGAGCTGGTCATCAGCTTTTATGGCGAAGATTTCACTAAAACCGGAGAATTGATCTTACTTCCTCCCTTTACTGAGCCCGATTGGTTTTCATGGCCTCAGCCGGGGATTCTGATTGTCTCCCGGTTTATGGACCGCGAGGCCACGGGCATTACCGAGTCCTTCACAGTAGACATCGAGACTGGCGTCATAGAGGAAGGAGGACAGTTAATCCGGGCCATGAAGCCGGTCCCTGGGACCGATATACTGGAAAGCTTGGGCCTCTTTGACAGCCAAGGCCGCCCTGTTGGCACTGTGGCGGAGCGGATTCCTCAAGAGGATTCGACCTACATGGTATATAGGGTATCCAGCGGCGACGTGTTCTCTAATGGAAGCCGCCTGATGTACAGACCCGATGGAGGTACAGTGCAAGTGCTTGCCGAGGACGGGTATGGCATGTGGTTTTATCGGTCATGGGTGGTGGAGCATGAGGGCTGGATATATGTAGGCTCCCAGGGCCCCCTGCTTCGCTATTCCCCCATCCTGAACAAGATTGAATACATGCTGCCCCCATGGCATGTCCTGGAGGATAGAATAGAATTTGACACGTTAGCGCTGCTCTTAGCAGATGGAAAGGCCACCACGGCCATATACAACAGGGAAACCAACCAGGTCAGACATTGGTACAGCGTCGAGGGGAGCTTGTACTCTGTGCGTTACCCCGAGTATCGCCAATATTACAAGTACAATGACTATCAGGAGATATATCCTGAAGTAGACTTTTCTTCTGTTCCCGTTGTTATCACCCAATACAAGCCTTCCGGGAACTAAGGGAAGCAACAGGAGGGGAAAAAATGAGGGGGTATAGTATCAATCGCGGGGTATATTTCAACAGTAGTTTTCCCTAACTTCTGGTCAATCGAAAAATTTTGTGCAGGATAACTTAGCCCAACCGTCGATTGTTAGTCGGCAGTTGGGCCTTTAACTACGTAAAACTTCCGAATGTCCCCTTTAAGAACCGTCCCTATGCTTCCGTTGACCCCGCAGCCAAGCGAGAGTCGTCTAAGCTGTTCATCTTGGCAAATATTCCTGCCACCATCAGGGCGTCGGCCATGGCCCGGTGATGGCTGGCGGTGGAGATGCCCAAGTGCTGGGCCACGGTGGCCAGCTTGCGGTTGGGGAGCTGGGGCAGGTATTTCCTGGCTAGGGTTACGGTATCCAGCCAGGGATTGGCCAGGGGCTGGCAGCCTGCCCGCCTCAGCTCTGCAGCGATAAAGCCCCGGTCAAAGGGAGCATTGTGGGCAAGCAGCGTGCTATTCCCCACGAAGGAAAGGATGGTATCGATGAGCTCGGGGAAGGAAGGGGAATCCGCCACCATGGCGTCGCTGATCCCCGTCAGTCGCGTTATGTAAGGGGGAATGGCACAACCCGGGTTGACCAGGCTTGACCACCGGTCGACGATGTGGCTGCCCCACATCCGCACCAGGGCAATTTCCGTCACCCGGTTGTCCCGGCAGGAGAGGCCGGTGGTCTCCACGTCCAGGGCGGTGAAGAGCCGCCAGTTAGCCAGTCCCCAACCCTCGCCCTGACGGAGGAAGCGCTGGTCGGTCTGGAGTAGCTCCAATATCGGCCGCCCCTTAAAGCTGCGGCCGAAACCGTCTACCAGGGTCCGGAGTTCGCTGGGGGCAGCGGGGCGCCCGATTACCTCCAGGTAGTGAAATATTACATTGGTCAGGACCTGCTGGCCCGGATCAGTCTTCATGGCCTTCACCCCTTGGCAGGAGTATTTTTACATTTGTCGAAGTATTAGCGGCGGGAATAAGCCTAAGGAGGAAAAACATGAAAGATATGCTGCGCACCCTGGTCAGCCAGGCAAAGGCTGACTACTTAGAAATACGCATTGAAGAAACTGATGTGTCCAGCCTGCGCTTTCAGGGACCAACCCTGGAAGCCGTCAACGCCAACAAGCGCTTTGGCGGCTGCGTCCGGGCCCTGGTCAAGGGGGGCTGGGGTTTTGTAACCTTCAATGATCTGGACAATCTGCAAGCAAAAATCGACCTGGCCATCCATCAGGCCCGTCTGGTGGGAGCGGCCGGCGGCGACGCCATCCTGGCGCCGGTGCCGGTGGTGGAAGATGTGGTGGAAGTGCCCTTTAAGGAAGACCCCAGGACTGTTTCTCTAGCCGGCAAGATCGAGCTGTTCAAAGGCTATAACGAGATCATCCTCTCCCACGGCAAGCCGGTCGTCAGCTCCAGTATAAACTACTTTGACCAGTACAGCAAAATCCATTTTGCCAATTCCGAGGGAACCTATATCCTTCAGCACAAGCTGGATTTGGCCGGTAGCATTACCGCCATCGCCAGCGACGGCGGCACCACCCAGATGGGCAGGACCGGCTTTGGCAGTTCCATCGACTTCGGGGTAGCCCGCAACCTCGACGCCAAGGTAAAGGAAGCCTGCACCAAGGCGGTAAACCTCCTGGCGGCGCCTCCCGTCCGGGGTGGCGAGTACACCGTCATCGTCGACCCGGATTTGGCGGGAATCTTTGCCCATGAGGCCTTCGGCCACCTCAGCGAGAGCGACTTTGTCTATGAAAACCCGAACTTGCATAAGACCATGCAGTTGGGCGCCAAATTTGGTGAGAAGTTCCTCAACATATACGATAGCGGCCTGGACGTCGGCGCCCGGGGCTATCTGAAATATGATGACGAGGGCGTGGCCACCGAAAAGACTGACCTAATCAAGGAAGGCATCCTGGTAGGTCGTCTGCACACCCGAGAAACTGCCGCCAAGCTCAAGGAGCGGCCCACCGGCAACGCCCGGGCCATAGACTACACCTTTGCCCCCATCTGCCGCATGCGCAACACCTGCATCGCCCCGGGGGAGGCCAGCTTTGAAGACATGCTCCGAGGCGTAAAGCTGGGGGTCTATGCCAAAGGCTCCTTCGGAGGCGAGACCAACGGCGAGATGTTTACCTTCAGCGCCGGCGAGGCCTATATGATCCGGGACGGCAAGGTGGAGGAACTGGTCCGGGATGTCAACCTCACCGGCAATGTCTTTACCACCCTGGCCAATATCGACATGGTGGGCAAAGACTTTACCCCCCACGAATCCGCCGGCGGCTGCGGCAAGGGCGGCCAGGTTCCCCTGCCCACCAGTGAATGGGCGCCCCATGTGCGCATCCAAAACGTCGTGATTGGGGGTCAGAAGTAGTGGATTTTATCAGACAAGGCGAAACGGAAAGCTCAACACGTTGAATTATACCAGGTCACCGTGACAGAAACACCTGTTCGCTACGAAAACAACAAACTCAAGACCATTGATACCAGCGAGAGAAAGGTCAACGCCCTGAGGGTGGTCAAGGATGGCAAGCTGGGCTTTGCCACCAGCACCGGTGCAGATCTGGACCAGCTCCTGGAGATGGCCCTGGCCACTGCCGAATTTGGACGCCCTTGGGATGCCGAGCTGCCGGGACCGGCAGAATTGTCCCAAGTTGAGTTGGAGCACTCCTCCACCGAGGTGGACCTGGATACCCTGGTCGCCACCGGAGCAGAAACCATAAGGCAGATAAGGGAATGCCATCCCGAGATCCTGGCTTCGGCCCGGCTCAGCACCCGCAAGTCCACCGTCAGGCTGGTCAATTCCCAGGGCTTTAGCGGAGAATACAGCAAGAGTATGTTTTCCATGCTGGGCATGGCAGATCTGACGGAAGGAAAGAACATGCTCTCCATGTATGCGGGCTTCAGCTCCGGCAAGCTGGAAAAGCAGGTTGAAAAGACCGTCCAGCGCCTGGTCGCTAACTTTCAGCATGGCCGCACCAATGTTCCCATTCAGAGCGGCAACTACACCGTAATCTTCTCGCCCTTCTGTATGGGTGACATCCTCCGCCCCCTTTTGGCCTGCGCCGATGGCAAGGCCGTGGAAAAGGGCTTTTCCCCCTGGAAGAACAAACTGGGCGAAAAGCTCTTCTCTCCCCAGTTCTCCCTCTATGACGATGCCACCCTCCCCTTTGCCCCCGCCAGCTGTTCCTTTGATGGCGAGGGAGTTGCCGCCCGGCGCACTGCCATCATTCGGGACGGCAAGGTCAATAGCTTCATCCTGGACCTGGCAACCGCCCAGGCCCTGGGGATGAACCCCACCGGCAACGGATTCCGCAGCCAGCCCGATTCCCTGCCTGGGCCCGGGTACAGCAACATAGTCCTGGAATTGGCTGAAACACAGCCCCTGGAGCAGTTAATTGGCTCCGTCCAGCGGGGCGTCATCATCCACTCCCTCATGGGCGCCTGGGCCGGCAACCCCTACAGCGGTCAAGTCAGCGGCAATATCGACCTGGGCTTCCTCATCGAGGACGGCCAAATCAAGGGGCGAGTCAAGGACTGCATGGTGTCGGTGGATTGCTTCCGAGCCTTCCGGGAGCAAATCGCCGGGGCCAGCACCGAGAAGGAATGGGCCTGGAACATGCTCCTGCCCCACCTCGTGCTGAGCGATGTGGCCATCAATGCCAAAGGTTGAGAAATAAAAAGCAACCCGACCAACTGGTCGGGTTGCTGCTATTCTTCTGCTTTTTTGCCCTTTCCCCGTTTGCGCTGCTTTACGCATTCCGTCAGCAGGTATTCAATCTGGCCGTTGATGGAGCGAAAATCATCCTCTGCCCAGGCCGCGAGCTCTTGCCAAAGGGACAACGACAGCCGCAATAACAGTTTCTTACTCTTTTCCGTTTCCTTGCTATTCATTTATCCTCGTCCCTTAACCAGTTTATCCATCGTTAATACAACGATCCGCTGTTGACCACAGGCTGGGCATCCCGGTTTCCGCACAGGACCACCAGGAGATTGCTGACCATCGCCGCCTTACGCTCTTCATCCAATTGCACTATTTCATTTTCATTGAGCTTGGCCAGGGCCATCTCCACCATGCCCACCGCCCCTTCGACAATCATCTGCCGGGCGTCGATGATTGCCGCGGCCTGCTGCCGCTGCAACATGGCGGCAGCGATTTCCGGAGCATAGGCCAGATGGGTGATCTTGGCCTCCAGGATCTCCAAACCGGCAATTTCCACCTTTTCCTGGATTTCCTGCTTTAACTTTTCTGCAACCTCCAGGCTGCTGCTGCGCAGGGTCTTCTCATTATCATCCCCAAAAGTGTCATAGGGGTAGAGCCGGACGATATTGCGCAGGGCAGCGTCGCTCTGAATGGACAGGAATTCAGTATAATTGTCCACATTGAACACGGCCTTCACTGTATTGACGACCCGCCAGATTACCACAATCCCGATGATGACGGGATTCCCCAAGAGGTCGTTGACCTTCTGCTTTTCATTGTTCAAAGTCATGGTCTTTAAAGAAATCTTCTTATTGGGAATCTGGATACTGGTTGAGGTGGTCCCCGATGCAGTCTGTTTAACTGAGATGGTGCCGGAGGAAGTAAGGGGGCTGGCAGGGTTGAACGCTATAGCAAAGGGATTGACAAAGTAGAACCCTGCTCCCCGGAGGGTGCCGTAATACTTACCAAAAAGGGTCAAGACAAGCGCTTCATTAGGCTTTAGCACCTTGAGGCCGGCAAAAATGATGGGGCCAACGATGAGGAAATAGACGCTGCCGAGGACGACGGCAGCTGTGCCGAGAGCATTACTGCCCCGATTGATTAGGGTAATACCCCAGATAAAGACAGCGACGGCCGCCAGCACCAGGACAATGTTCAACAAGAGCACAAACAAACCATTGGTGGTCCTGGGGGTAATCTCCCGATCATGCTGCGGTTTCCCCTTTAGGCTGGGCGTTGACATCGGCAAAACCCCTTTCTGATATATAGATGATATCATTATGATATTATACCTATATTATAGCCGCCCCAGCAGTAATGTCAATACTTTCCTGAAAAACGCGCGGCCATCTTGATAGCAGTGGGTCGAGTTAATAATTTCTGCATAAAATTAACCACTGAGAACCGTCCCCAGTGGTTAACAAAAAAGGACCGGTTTCCGGTCCAACGGGCGAAGCTTAATCCTCTTCGATTGCTTCGGCGGGGCAGCTGTCTGCGCAAGCGCCACAACTGATGCAGACATCGGCATCAATTATGTATTGGTCGTCACCTTCGCTGATGGCGCCAACGGGACAGGTGTCCGCACATGCTCCACAAGTAATGCAAGCGTCAGTGATTTTAAAGGCCATTTATTGCACCCCCTTTGTGCTGATGACAATGTTAATTATAGCACAAGCTCTGGAGGGTGTCAGCAGTTTTATTATTACATTATGGTTTCCGAAAGGCCCTCCTTGACTTTACCTGGGTTTCCTTGGTATAATCCCCTCAAACTGTGATGCGGAAGCGTCGGGGATACGCTGATTGCCAGAGAGCTGGCGGCGGGTGCAAGCCAGCATCAGCTCCCAGATAAAAAGCCGCGGAGTGCAGCGAGAAAAACGGGCCCAGGCCCGGACCGAACCTGCCGGTTGTCCACCGTTACAGGACAATAGAGTGAGCTGTGGCTACACAGCTAATCTGGGTGGTACCGCGAACAGGCCTTCGTCCCCGAGTTGGGCGAAGGTTTATTTTATATATGGAGGTTGTGAAATGGAACAAGCCGATTATCGTCTGGAAAAACTGAAGCTGCTTACAGAATTGGGGATACCTGCGTACCCCGACAGCTTTTCTGTAACCCATACCCTGGAAAGCATCTCCGGCCTGGAAGACGGCGCCCAGGTCAGAATCGCCGGCCGGATGGTGGCCAAGCGCAGATTGGGCAAGCTCACCTTCGCCCATCTCCAGGATATCCAGGGCCGGGCTCAGATTTGCCTGCAGGTCGACCACCTGGGCGAAGGCTATAAGACCTTCCACAAGATTACCGACATAGGAGATTTCCTGGGCGTTGCCGGGGAAGTGTTTACCACCAAGACCGGCGAGAAGACGGTGATGGTCAGCGAATATGCCTTCCTGGGCAAGGCCCTGCGGGAACTGCCGGAGAAATGGCATGGCCTCAAGGATGTGGAACTGCGCTATCGTCAGCGCTACCTGGACCTGATTGCCAACCCCGAGAGCCGGCGGGTCTTTCTACTCCGCTCTCAGATGTTGCGGGCAATCCGCAATTTCCTGGAAGGGCGGGGCTTCATCGAGGTGGAGACGCAAATTCTCACCAACCAGCCCTCGGGCGCCCTGGCCTCCCCCTTCATCACCCATCATAATGCCCTGGACATCGACCTCTACTTGAGGATAGCCCCGGAGACCTATCTCAAGCGCCTGGTGGTGGGGGGCTTCACCCATGTCTTTGAGGTGGCCCGTTGCTTCCGCAATGAGGGCATCAGCACCACGCACCTCCAGGACTTTACCATGATCGAGGGGTACAGCGCTTACTTTAACTACAAGGACAATATGCAACTGATGCAGGATATGATCGTGCACCTGGTTCAGGAGCTCTTCAGCTCCACCACCATTTCCATCGGCGATCAGGAGGTGGACTTTTCCGGAGAATGGCCGACGGTCAGCTTCCGGGAACTGATTCTGAAGGATACCGGCATTGATATCGATGACTATCTCGATGCCGCCGGGCTCCTGGCCAGAATCAAAGCCGAAGGCATCCAGCTGGAGCATGAAAACCTGCCCAGCCTGGGCAAGGGCAACCTGGTGGATGTGTTGTACAAGAAAGTCAGCCGGCCCAAGCTGGTTCGCCCCACCTTCCTCACCGCCCATCCCGTGGAGCTCTCGCCCCTGGCCCGCAGCAATGACCATAACTCCGCCATCAGCGACCGCTTCCAGCTCATCGTCAACGGGGCGGAAATCATCAACGGTTACTCCGAGTTGGTGGATCCCCAGGAACAGCGCCGCCGCCTGGAAGAACAGGCCCAGCTGCGCAGCCAGGGTGATGCCGAAGCCATGCCCATGGATGAGGACTATCTCAAGGCCATGGAGTATGGCATGCCGCCCATCTCCGGCTGGGGCCTCGGGGTGGACCGCCTCCTCCAGGTCCTCTTGAACCTGGACAATATCCGGGACGGAGTCCTCTTCCCCATCATGCGTCCGGAGTGAAACGCCGGGGACGGGACTTTCCGTCTCACCAAGCCTTAGCGCATAAAACACCCCCTGCCAGAAATGCGGGGGGTGTTAACTTTTTTAGGAGAATAGTGATCTTCGACCGGGCTCCCAAAACAACGGTGACAACTGGGACAATCTGTAGCTCGCACCGGACAAACCCGTGGGCTGTCGGCGCCCGATGCCGCGGTTGCGACAATCTGAAGCGTCCCCGATGTCGCGTTAGATTTTGTCCAGGCGCCACCAGCCGGATTGGGGAAAGTAGCTGAGTTGGGCGGGGCGGCTGCAGGTTTCCACCACAAAGACCTGGACCTGCTCTTCCAGGAGGGGGAAGTGCTGCCAGGTCCTGACCACCCTTTGCACCGGCCAGCGCCGCCCCCGCCACATAAATTCCAAAGGGCGGACGCTGTCGCCATCAAAGCGGGCGGTGACGGGAACCTTCTCTTCCAGCAATTTCATCGGGTCAACACTCCTTCCAGGGGCCGCAGTTCCACATCGAGCAGACGCCCGCCCTGGACCTGCCCCCGGGCCCAGACCCAGAAGGCAGGAATGGGGCCGGGGTATTTGGCCTGGACCTGGGCGCTGAAGTCATCTAAAGTGATATTGCCGTAGCGGCGGTTGACCACGGCGGCGGCCAGGGCCACCCACCGCCCCTGGGGCAGGGCGGCGATGTCGGCAGCCTCAACCCGGGGCAGGCCCCAGGGGGGAAGCTGAGCCGCCAGCCAATCCCGGTCCAGGACCAAGCCGAGACTGGCAAACACCCCCGCCGCTTTTTGGTCGGGGTCCAGGTCCGGCAGATCCGGCAACCACAGGGGCCCGGCCTCCCGAACTTGCCCCAGCATGTCCGGAGGATTGGGACGGGCGGCAGCCAGCATGGGCAGAGCTGCCAGGAGTTTGCGCCGATTGGGCTCCAGGCAGTCCAGGGCCCCGGCCTGGACCAAGCCCCGCAGAACTGCCTCGCCGGGCTGTACCCGGGCCAGGAAATCCTGAAGATCAGAGAAAGGGCTTTTGCCCCGGGCTTGAACCAACCGGGCTCCATCGGCCCCCAGCCCCTTTACATAATCCAGCCCCAGACGAATTGCCTTTCCCTCCACCTGGGTGCTGACGCCGCTCCTGTTCACACAGGGGGGCAGGACGGGGATCCTCAAGCGAATCGCCTCATTCACATAGCTCTGGGGCGGGTAGTAGCCCATGCGGGTGGCCAGCAGGGCGGCGCAAAAGTGGGCAGGCCAGTGGGCCTTGAGAAAGACCGTGGCCAGGGCCAGGTGCCCGTAGGCAGCGCTATGGGCCCGGTTAAAGGCATAGCCGGAGAACTCCACCAGGATATCCAGGAGCTCCTGGGCCAGTTCCCGGGAATATCCCCGCGCCTGGGCCCGGGTGCAGAATTCCCGGGTCAAATCCTGCATCTCCTCCCGTCGCAGCTTGGCCACCGCCCGGCGCAACATGTCGGCCTCGCCAGGACTGTAGCCGGCGATGACCTGGGCCACCTGCATGACCTGCTCCTGGTAGAGGAGGACGCCGTAGGTATCCCCCAGCACCGGCTCCAGATCGGGATGCCAGTATTCCACCGGCTCCCGGCCGTGGCGGCGGCGGACATAGTGCTCCACCATTCCCGCCTGCCAGGGCCCCGGCCGATACAGGGAGAGGAGGGCGATGACATCCTCCACACCCTGGGGGCAAAGGCGCTTCATCAAAGTGCGCATGCCCTCGCTCTCCAGCTGAAAGCAGCCCAGGGTCCCCCCCTGCTGTAGCAATTTGAGGGTGGCAGGATCGTGGGGGTCATAGCGCCGGGCCACCCGGGCCCGGCCAATTTGGGCAGTGACTTGCTGGTTTACCGTCAGGCCCCGCACCGCCAGGAGATCCATCTTTAAAAGACCCATCTCCTCCACCCCATCCTTATCCCACTGGGAGCAGATGTCCCCGCCGCTGGAGCGGAGCAGGGGGACGAGATTATTCAAAGGGAAGGGAGTGATGAGGAGGCCGCCGGGATGCACCGAGGTGTGGCGCACCCGCCCCTCCAACTGGGCGGCCAGAGCAAACCAGCGCTGCCAGGGCGGGCGGCCTGCCTGGGCCGCCAACTGGGGATTTTCCTGCAATATGGCTGCCAGGCTGCCATGGGATGGAACCCGGCGGCAGAGGGCATCCACCTCCCGCTTAGGAAACCCCAGGGCCCGGCCGGCATCCCGGAGACTGCCCCGGGGGCCGAAGGTGCTGTAAGTGGCAATCTGGCAGGTGTGCTCCCGACCATGGCGCTGGACGGCGTAGGCAAAGACCTCATCCCGGCGCAGATAGCAGAAATCCATGTCGATATCCGGCATGCTGACCCGGCCGGGGTTGAGGAAGCGCTCGAAGTACAGGTTATAGGCCAGGGGGTCCACCCGGGTTATGTCCAGGAGGTAAGCGACGATGCTGCCCCCGGCGGAGCCCCGGCCCGGGCCCACGGCGATGCCCTGACTGCGGGCAAAGCGAACCAGATCCCAACAAATCAGAAAGTAGGAAGCAAAGCCCATGGCCTCGATGACCTTGAGCTCCATAGCCAGGCGTGCCTCGGCCTCCTCCCGGTCCTTGGGGTAGCGGCGCTCCAGGCCCCGGAGGCAGAGGCTGCGCAGAAAGGGCACATCATCCTCACAAAAGCGGGGGAGAAAGAACCTGCCCAGGGGCAACTCTCCTCCCGCCCGCTCCGCCAGGGCCCGGGCCCCAGCCAGAGACTCAGGGCAAGGAGTATAAAATTTTTCCAACTCTGCCGGGGGCAGTAGCCCGGCCCCCGTGGCTCCAGGCGAGCCGGAAATCCTGGTCAGGGCCCGGTAAGCCAGCTCCTGCCTGGGCTCCACCCAGCGCACTGGCGGGCTGACGGCAACCTGGGCGCCGACGGCCTGGGCCAGCTCGCCCACTGCCGTCCACAAGGTCTGGTCGCGGGTAAGCCCCAGCCAGAAATCCTCCCCCGCCAGGCCCTTTAATTCCCGGGCCAGGGCCAAGGCCCCGGAGTAGTCCCCCCGGCCCAGGCAGCGGTAGATCTCGCTGCCCCCACCGGCCAAAACCAAGAGCTTCCCCCCTTCCAGAGAACAGAGGGGAGCCGCCCCCGCCAGGGCTGCTCCATTGACGGCGGCCACCAGGGGCGCCGGCTCGGCTCCCCGCCGGAGAAACAAAGCCAGGTCTCCCTGGCCAACAACCCTCACCGTCGCCCCCAAGAGGGGGCGCACCCCCGCCTTGCGGGCTGCGGTGACAAATTCCACGACGCCGTGGAGGGAATTGACATCCGTCAGGGCCACCTCTCGGTAACCCAGATTTGCCGCGGCCTTGACCAGCTCGGCGGGAGCAGGAACGGCCTCGAGGAAACTAAAATGACTGCGGGTGTTGAGTAGCGGCAACATCGATGACCCTCCCGAACATACGTTTGTATATATTATGCCACGGAACCGCCCCCGCAGTCAAAGGTCAGGAAATGGAAAAAGATTCAGGGTGTTCTAATACTGCTTATTAACCCCGCCGGGAAATATTGCCAAAAAAACCGCCCGAGGGCGGTTAAATTGCTTGTATCTCTTTATTTCCGGCCAACAGGAGCACCACCATCAGCATGGCCAGGCCGGAGCCCAAAGGCACCGACCAGGGCGGCACCCTCTCGGTAATCGCCCCCGCCAGCAGGTAGGCCACGGGGGTGATGGCCATGCACATGGTCTGGACCAAGCCAAAGACCCGCCCCCGATAATTATCTGGAGTCTGGCGCTGCATCATCACAAAGAGGGGAATGTTGACAAAGGGGTTGGCCAGGCCGGAGGCCAGCATGAGGATGAGGTAGAAGACAAAGATTGGCCCGTGGCCGAGGTCCATCAGCACCGGCGCCGCAGGAAGTCCGCTGGCCATCAAAGCTACTGCCATCGCCAGCAAGCCGAGGAAGATGGCGCGATAGCGGCGGCGGAACTCCGGCAGCATCGAGAGTAATATGGAAGAGATGAGAATCCCGGCGGGCATGAAGGCGCTTATGATGCCGTACAAGCTCGGGTCCATCTCCAGGACATTGTTGATGATATAGGGAATTGCCACGCCAAAACCCAGGCCGGCGAAGAAGTTCAGAAAGACGGCGAAGAGTCCAATGGTTAAGAGTATGGAGTTTTGGCGCAGGAAGCGAAAGCCCTCCCTCATCTGGACAAAGATGGATTCCGTCCTCGCTTCCCCTTCTGCCGCCGGCGGCGCGTTGAGGCGAAAGTCGATGAACGCCTCGGATATCGCAGAGGCGATGAAGGAGCCCCCGGCGATGAGGACAAAGATGCGGGTATCCACCAGACCGTACACCAGTCCCCCGGCGAAGGGTGCAATAATTTGGGTCAGGGAGACGATACTCTGGCTCAGGGAATTGATCCTGACAAGGTGCCGGTCACTGACCAGGTTGGGAATGGCGGCATCCAGGGCCACATTCAAAAAGGTGTTGGCCAATGCCAGCAGGAAGGCTGCACCGTATATAAAGGGTATCCGCAGGCCATATGAGCTGGAGATTCCGTAGAGCAACAACAGCACAGCTCCGCAGACCAAGTCCATTCCCACCACCATCTTCTTGCGGTCAAACCTGTCGGCCAGGGCCCCGGCGAAGGGCGCCAGGATTATCCGGGGCAGGGTCCCGAAAACCAGGGTGGCGGCGAAGCTCATGGCCGAGCCGGTGACCTTCAGCACGTACAAGCCCATTACAAAACTATAGATATAGCTGCCCAGTAATGATACCAGTTTGCCCAGCAACATCAGGACCATGTTGGGTAGCGATTTGGCTTCTACGCGGCTGTCAGTCTGGAAAACTTCTGTGGACAACCCTACTCCTCCCTTCGCAGACCCCGCACATAATCAACTGCCGCCTGGGGCCCCCTGATCGCGCCATAAATCCTGACAGAGTCCACAGCCTGTTCCAGCAGCTCCACCTTGACATCCCTGGCCAGAACCAGGGCGCCGAACACAAATAACCTCAACTTCTGGCCCTGCTCTACGTACTTCGACAGTTCCCGGGCACTCAGGCTGAATATCCCCACACCGCTCAAGGTCTTAACGGTGCCGGGCGTCGCCTGGCTTTCAATTAACTGGGTCAGGGCGGCGTCAGAAATGACGGCGTCATGCTCCCGCAACTGGTTGCGGATTGCCGTGCGGATAAAGTCGCTGCGGCTGCTGTAAAAGCCCTGCTCAGCCAGATAATCGACCTTGGCCAGGTCCACTGCATTAAGGTTAATAGTGATCTTCTCTTGACCTATCATCTGTTTACCCTCCTTATACCATCCATATGGATTACCTTTGACATATTTACTATACACTGCCGGGAAAAAATTGTCAACAAAAAACCGCTGTTTTTTCAAACAGCGGCGGAAATTTTACGTGCGACAACCATATCTCAGGCCGTTTCGGAGACAGACCTGACCTTGATGGACTTCCACTTTCCGGCCCGGTAGCGGGCAATCATCATAACCGCCCGGGACAGGTTATCGATGATCATGGCGATCCAGACGCCCCGGAGTCCCAGCCCCAAGAAGATCCCCAGGAACCAGGCTACAAATACCCGGCTGCCCCAGGTGCCTATCAAGGTGACCAGCATGACAAAGGTAGTATCTCCCGCTCCCCTGAGGGCGCCGGCCATGACCATGACATATGCCAGGAAGGGCTGGGATATGGCCAGAATTTTCAGGTTATCCCCTGCTGCAGCTTGCACGGCGACATCGTCGGTAAAAAAGCCTGCAATCTGGTGGGAAAAGAAGAAGAAACATAGTCCCACAATGCCCATGAATACCGCCGCCATCTTACAGGCCACATAGCCGCCCTTCTCGGCCCGCTCGGGCTGCTGGGCGCCGAGGTTCTGGCCAACCAGGGTGGTGGCGGCATGGCCGAAGCCAATCCCCGGCATGAAGGACATGGACATGGATTTGGAGATAATCTGGTTGGCAGCGATGGCGATGTTCCCGAGACCGGCCACCAGCATGGACAGGATGAAGGTGCTGCTGCTGCGCACCAGCTGCTCTCCCGCCGAGGGCAGGCCGATGCGCATAATCTCCATAATTCTTTCCCTTTGGGGCCGGAAACTCTCCTTAAGGCGCAAGCGGATGGGGCTGTGTTTGCTGAACAAATAGAGCAACCCGATTATAGCGGCAAGGTTCTTGGAGCCGGAAGTGGCCAGGGCGGCGCCCGCCACACCCATTTCCGGGAAAAAGCCGATTCCGAAAATCAGCAGGTAATCAAAGACGACATTAAAGATATTGGCCGCCCCCATGATGTACAGGGGGGTTTTCATATTCCCCGCCCCCTGCAGGATAGCATAGCAGTTGACCATGACAAAGGTCAGGGGTTCTGCCGCTCCAACAATCCGCAGGTACTGGGCGCCAAACTTGATGATGTCGGGATCTGGGTTGTCCGATGCGATGAGCATAAACCTCATGATATACTCGGCGCCCAAAAACACTACGGCGCCAATAACCAAGCCCACCACAAAGGTCACCACCAGGGACTGGCGGGCATAGACCTTGGCCTGATCAGGCTTGCGCGCCCCCACCATCCGGGCCACCAGGGCCGTGGTCCCGACAGTAAAGGCATTGAGGAGGGCCGTGGAAAGAATAAAGACCTGGTTGCTCATCCCTACAGCGGAGATGGCGGCAGGGCCGACCCTGCCCACCATGGCCAGGTCCACAACCCCCACCAGCATCTGCAAGAACATCCTGGCCACCACCGGCAAGGCCAGGAAGAGTACACTGCGTTTTAGATTTCCTTTGGTTATGTCCGTCATAGATATTGCTCCTTTACTGCGGATATTGTTTCGTCTCTCCAATATTTCGCTATTGCTGTAATAAACTCCTTCCCCGGTCACTGCCCTCCCATGAAAATGCCCGCTCTTCAGCGGGCGTCGATCTTAGATGTGCCGTCATCGACAGAGTGTCCCCAAATCTGGGTGGCAATAGATTGAACCAGGATGCTGGCAGTCCGCAAGTTCTCCGGCTGCACATACTCTGCCTTATCGGTAATCCAATGCCAGTTGGGTAAACCGCCCTGGTCGTCAAAGGCCATGATGCTCATCACCTTGTAGCCCCGGGCCAAAGCCGGGGTGGCATCGGTGGTCAAGGCCTTGTAGACATGGGGGCCGATATCCAGTTCCGGGTGTTTCCGGGCGCAGGCCGCAGCGGCCATTACCAAGTCCTTGTCGGACTGCATGGCAAAGAACAGGCCCTCCCCGATGATGTACTTGACATGGCCTATCCCCAGATTGTCCATATTGATGATGTAATCTTCCCGAATGCTATCCCCATATTCCTCCAAAAAGCGAAGCATGCCCACGGTGCCGGCCTCTTCGCAACCGGTGGCCACTGCCCATACCTCCGCGCCCGGAGGCAGGTTTTCGGCCAGGCGGGTAAAACTGCCCAGCATCACTGCCACCCCCGAGGCATTGTCATTGCCACCAGGCACATGGACCCCGCGCAACTCCCGGTCCACCAGGAAGAGCACCGTAACCAGCAGGTAGAAAGCAAAGGGCAAAGGCAGGTAGCGATAGTAACCGGGCAGTTCCAGCCCTGCCACGGCGGCGATTCCCGCCACCAGGGCCAGGACGAGGATGAACAGAATGCACCCGTTCATCATCAGGAAGGATTGGCGGAAACCCGAAACCAGTTTGGGGTGAAAGTTCAGAGCCGAGCGGGATGTATCGTAATGGGCCACCAGGATTATCCTGGGCAGCCCTTTCCCCTCCTCCGAGGGATTGAGCTTGCGAGCAATGACATTTTGGCTCTTGCCCTTGGGCAAAACCCGGGTCAATACTTCAAAGGTGTGACTCTCCAGCAGGTAGGCCGCCACATCGACCAGGGCAAGTATTGCCGCAGCTACGGGCCAATAAGGAATGATTATTGCCACCACAACCATGATAAAGTAATAGAGGCCGTAGGCCCAGGAAAATGTGGGCACCGACTTAAAGGGCTGCACCGTCACCTCGTCGGCCACCTGCTCCAACTGCTCCTGAATGTACTTGGCGGCGTTGCGCTCGGCCCGGGTGGTAGACCCCCGGGGACCAATTTTCAGGGCCAGGTCCTCAACGTACTGAAACATCATACTCCTCCTTTCAGTATCTGCGAAAAAGGGCTTGTCCCACTTAAGAGCTGACTTTTTCCCAAGGATAGTCCCGCCGACTCGCCCTCAGGATCCGGGCCGGGGCGCCTATTGCCATGGCCCCGGGGGGCACGTCCTTGGTGACTATTGCTCCAGCCCCCACCACTGCTCTGGCGCCAACCTTGACCCCAGCTAGAATGATTGCCCGGCCGCCGATGACGGCGTCAGGACCGATTTCTACTGCACCCAACCGGTATTCATGGCGCAGGAATTCGTGGGTTAGGATACAGGCATCCATACCGATGGTTACGTTATCGCCTATGCGGATGAGCTCGGGGAAGAGCCAGTCCAGCTGGGCATTCAGGCCTATGGAGACCTGGGCTCCCACCTTCACCCCCAGGCGCCGGTACAGCCAACGCTTGACAGCGAGACTGGGGCAGATCCGGGCGACGCTCTGGACGATGAAATTCACGGCCACCCTCCACACCGGCACGATTTTATATGTATAACTCATGCTGTTGTTGGGTCCGACTGGATAGGTTGTATATCGCCTGCCCATATTACCACCTGCGAAAGCGGATATCCGCTCGGTCCTGAGCAATATAGTGTTCTATTTTGCGGCGCAAAAGCGCCTTGATGGGGCCCCGGGTAAGGGGAATCAGGAACAGGAACCCCAGGATATCGCTGATGAGGCCGGGGGTAATCAGTAATATCCCCCCTACCAGGACAAAGGCCCCATCCAATAGGGCGCCGCCGGGGACTTCCCCCTGGGCAACCTGGTCTTGCAGCCGCCCCAGGACAGCCATGCCCTGGGATTTAGCCATGCTGACCCCCACTATACCTGTAATAAGCACTATGGCGATGGTGAACTCCGCGCCGATGGCCTGACCGATCTGAATCAGCAGGTATAACTCTGCCAGGGGAACCAGCGTAAATAAGAGCAGCAACTTGAGAAACATGACCATTCCCCCCAATAACAGTATTAGTATTATGATTTCTCCTGAACTTTAGCTGGATTATACCATATTTACCCTGAAAACCGGACCCCCAATTTTGAGCTTGGATCCGCAGTTTAGGCGGCTTGGCAGGGAAATTAAGGAATTAATCTATGATTACACCAATGAAAGGTGTTTATGTAATGCGGCTGGAAACGGCGCCGGTGGTAATAACAAACAGGGGCCTGCGCCCCTGTTTGTTATTCCACTACCCTTTGATAAGCAAAAACATCCTATTGTATTGATGATATCGTTCGAAATAAATATCCCTGTATTCTGTAATGGCCAAGTGCCTTGAAAACATCTCGGTCCACTCTTCCGTTGTCTGGTTCCACAGGAGCAGCCCATCATCCAACAAATTATCCTGGAGCACTTTAATATTCCACTCGAGGATCTGTTCTTGCTCCAGGTAGGGATTTAATTTTACAAGGACCTTGCCCCCGGGTCGTAAGATTCTGCGCACATGCTCCAAGAGCTTCTCAGCATCAGCAGGAAACAAATTATCTATAATATTGGCTAAAATCACTGCATCGATACTTGCGGTTTCTATTGTGGCCAAGGAGCTGACATCCCCCGTCCGGAAATCAAACTCAGCACCCGGCATTAACTCTTTCCTTCTCTTGGCCAACATAATGCCCTCACTGGAAATATCAATCCCGAGATGTCTTTCGCTTCCCCGCAGAGCACAGTAAAACAGCATACTGCCATTGCCGCAGCCAAAATCAAGAATGACCTTAGAGCCTTCGCAGAGCCAATCCAGCCCTGCATCTAAGTCAGGGTTTCCGGTCCCCTTGTCCTTGGGAACCTGAATTTTGTTTTCCTTGGCAAATATCCCATCCCAGACCTTCCTGCACCGTTCATACACATCATCCAACCTTGTTCCCTCCCATAAGCTCCCAATTACCGCTGAATTATAGCATGCATTAACGGCTCCGCCATTAAAGTTATTCTATTTTTAGGTAATTGTAACTTAGAAGGAAAATAAAAAACCCCGGACCAGCTCCCAAGGACTGGTGAAGGGATTTAAGGAACACAATTTGGTGGACCTGAAGGGGATCGAACCCTCGACCTCTGCGTTGCGAACGCAGCGCTCTCCCAGCTGAGCTACAGGCCCAATATTTCCGGAATGCATGCTCTAGCTCGTACTTCACTTCTTGAAGTATAAATTACCGCACTTATTTCGTCAACCCAGTGGGACCGGCCCATTATTACTTTATTCTTCGAATGTTGATTACCAAGGGCAGGGTCAGCTCCACCTACAGGAGGTAAGCATGGTTCTGCGCGCCGTAAAAAAATCGATAAACGGTGACCGCCCCAGCCGATTCATCAAACTTATATATCAATACGCAGTTGTTTATGGTTACTTTTCGGTAGTTCTCACTTCTTAGGCGAGGGTCATTACACTGTTCGTACATAAGCGGATTACTTATTAGGAATTTGTAGCATCTCTCCACATCAGCAAGGAAATTTGTCGCTGCCCTGGGGCTCTTGAGTTGGACGGCGATGTACGAGACGATATTGTCCAGATCCTCGTGGGCAAGCTCTGTCACAACCAGTTTATACATTGTATTTTTCTCTTATGCGCTGCAGGGAAGCGTCCCCATCAAGCACCTTCCCCTCTTTTGCTTCCCTCTCCGCTGCAGCCAGCCTGTTATATGCATCGAACATAGAGAATTTTTCCTCATACAACTCCATGCTCATTATAACCATATCACCATATCCATTTTTGGTAACATATATCGGCTCATTAGCTTCCCGACACATCTGAGAAATTTCGCTGGTATTCTTCAAATCTCGAATGGGGATAATCTTGGGCATATTTTCATCAGCTCCTTCAACATGTGCTGATTACCGTTAAATGGATAGAACATAGAGCCAAACGCAAAATGACCTAAACCATCGAGTTCAGGCCATTTTGCTATTCCGGACATAGTGGAACCGAACGGGATTGAACCTTCAGCCGTCGACTAAGTTAGTCCTCCCTGCCCCAAAAGTGATAATAATATATCTAAATATGCCCCCCGGCGATATTGGCCTGGCCGCGGTAGACCAGGCCCCGGGCGGTGTCCAGGCTGACAATCTGCCCGTCCTCCAACAGGGAGGTGGCGCCGTCGGCTCCGACAATTACCGGTATGCCCAGCTCCAGGCCGATGATGGCCGCGGGGGATGTCAGGCCGCCCTCCTCGGCGATGATGGCCTCCACCCCCTGTAAGGAGGGAACCATTTCCCGGTCCAGCCCGATGGTGACCAGGATGTCGCCGAACTTTATCTTGCTGGCATCCCTGGCCGTGCGGACAACCCGCACCGGTCCCACCACCGGCTTGTGGCCGATACCCGTACCCCGGACCACCACATCGCCCACCAAGTGGACCTTGAGGAGGTTGGTGGTGCCGGGAACTCCAACGGGCACTCCCGCCGTGATGACCACCAAATCGCCGTTGTCGATCAGGCCCCGGTCCAGGGCAGTGGTGATGGCCTCGTAGATCATCTCATCGGTGTTCTCGGTCTTGCGGCCCAGGAGGGGAACCACTCCCCAGGTCAGGAGCAATTTGCGCAGGACCGCCGGGTTGGGCGTGACGGCTATCACCGGCATCCCCGGTCGGTATTTGGAGACCATCCGGGCGGTGTGGCCGGAATGGGTGGAGGTGAGGATGGCCGCCGCCCCCAGGCGCCGGGCCGTCTGGCGACTGGCATAGCTGATGGCGTCGGTGACCGACTGGGGCTTGCTGGTTTCGTGGCGGTGGAGGAAGTGATCGCAGTCCAGGGCCTGCTCGGTACGCTCCGCCAAGCGGGCCATGGTGGCCACAGATTCCACGGGGTACTTGCCCATGGCCGTCTCCCCCGAGAGCATGATGGCGTCGGTGCCGTCGAAGATGGCATTGGCCACGTCGCTGGCTTCGGCCCGGGTTGGCCTGGGATTGCGAATCATCGAGTCCAGCATCTGAGTCGCCGTTATCACCGGCTTACCCAGCTGGTTGCACCGGGAAATCATGTGTTTCTGGGCCAGGGGCACTTCTTCCGGCGGGATCTCCACCCCCAAGTCGCCCCGGGCCACCATGAGGCCGTCCACCACCTTGAGGATGGAGTCCAGATTGTCCAGTCCCTGGTGATTTTCGATCTTGGCAATGATATGTATGTCGCTGTCATACTCCTCCAGGAGGCGGCGAATGGCCAGGACGTCTGCCGCCGAGCGGACAAAGGAAGCGGCGATGAAGTCCACGCCCTGCTCAATGCCGAAGATGATGTCGTCCCGGTCCTGGGGCCCCATGGAGGGCAGGGACACTTGCGAGCCCGGCAGGTTGACGCCTTTGCGATCGCTGACATCGCCGCCGTTCTCCACCAGGCAGATGATGTCGGTTTCGGTAACTTCCTTGACCTTGAGCTCGATGAGGCCGTCGTCGATGAGCACCCGGCGGCCCGGGGCCACGTCCCGGGGCAGACCGCCATGGCTGACCGAAACGATCTCTTCGGTGCCCTGGACCTGCCGAGTGGTGAGGGTAAAGGTCTGGCCGTTGACCAATTGCACTTTGCCCTGGGCAAAGGTCCCCAGCCGAATTTCCGGCCCCCGGGTGTCCAGGAGGATGGCCACCGGCAGCCCCGTCTCTTCGGCAGCCTGGCGGATCACCCGGATGCGCCGCCCATGTTCCTCATGGCTGCCGTGGGAGAAGTTCAACCTGGCCACATTCATCCCGGCCAGGAGCATTTCCTTGAGGGTTTGCAAATCCTCGCTGGCCGGGCCAATGGTACAGACGATCTTGGTCTTGCGCATACCAATAACCTCCATTATATGGACAGAATCTTGGCCAACTTGTAAGCCTTGGCGTCAAAGTTAGCCGGCTGGTTCAGGGCGTACTCGATATCCACGCCGACATACTCTCCATTTTTCAGGGCGACAAATTTCCCCCCCTGGCCGGTGAGCACCAAATCCACCGCCACCGAGGCCATGCGGCTGGCCAAAATCCGGTCAAAGGCCGTGGGAGAGCCGCCCCGCTGCACATGGCCCAGAACGATAACCCGATTCTCTTGCCCCGTCCTCCGCTTTATTTCCTCGGCAATATCGTAGGCGCTGGCCACTCCCTCCGCCACCAGGATGATACTGTGCAGTTTGCCCCGCTGCCGCCCCTTCTCCAGGCGCTGGCAGACCTCGTCCAAATCATAGGGGCGCTCGGGCAGCAGAATCGATTCAGCGCCGGCGGCCAGTCCCGCAGCAAGGGCAATGGCCCCGGAATGCCGTCCCATCAGCTCGATGATGAATGTCCGCTGGTGGGAGGTGGCGGTATCCCGGATTTTGTCGATGGCATCACAGGCCGTGGCCACCGCCGTATCAAAGCCTATGGTGTAATCGGTGCAGGGGATGTCGTTATCAATGGTCCCCGGAATTCCCACGGCGGTAAGGCCGGCCTGGTTCAAGGCCAGGGCGCCCCGGAAGGATCCCTCGCCACCGATGACGATTAACCCGTCTATCCCCCGCCGGCGCAGGTTCTCAACGCCTTTGGCCTGGCCCTGGGCTGTCTTGAATTCCTCACAGCGGGCGGTGCGCAACACCGTCCCCCCCCGCTGAATGATGTCCGCTACAGAGCCCAGGTTCATGGCCTCCACATTGTCCTCTATAATCCCGCGAAATCCTTCCTTGACAGCATAGATCTCACAGCCCAAGTATATACTCTTCCGGACCACCGCCCGAATGGCTGCGTTCATGCCCGGGGCGTCGCCGCCGCTGGTCATTACAGCTATTTTCGTCATTATATCCGGCTCCTTTCCCGGGACAGATTATGTCCCTACGGGGCAAATATTATCCCTTATATTTTAGACCTTGTCCAGCAGAGGCGCAAGGGGCCTCTCGGCCCCTCTATTCGATGAACTTAGGCTTGCGCCGCTCCAGAAAAGCAGACATTCCTTCCCTTTGGTCGGCTCCGGAAAAAAGCTGGGCAAAGAATTCCTGCTCCAGGGCCAGGCCGGGATCTTCGCCCCCGCCGATGGCTGCCTTGGCTGCAGTGAGCGCCCGCAAGCTGTAACTGGCCAGGCGGCGGGCAAACTCCATGGTCCTGGGCATCAGTTCCTCGGCCGGGTAAACCCGCTCCACCAGCCCCAGCCTCATGGCAGTCTCGGCATTGACCTGCTCGCCGCCCAGAATCATTTCCAAAGCCTTGCCCCGGCCCACCAGGCGGGCCAGGCGCCGGGTCCCGCCGAAGCCAGGGATTATTCCCAGACCGATTTCCGGCTGTCCCAGCCTGGCCTTGTCCGCGGCAAAGCGCAGGTCGCAGGCCAGGGCCAGCTCACAGCCGCCCCCCAGGGCATAGCCGTTGATGGCGGCGATCACCGGCTTGGGCATGCTCTCCAGTAAGCCAAAGACCCGATGGCCGAGACCTGAAAACTCGTAGGCCTGCTTCTCGTTCATATCCTTCATTTCGCTGATATCAGCTCCGGCCACAAAGGCCTTGCTGCCGGCGCCGGTGATTACCACGACCTTTATCCCCCGATCATCCCGCAGAGTACTGAGTTCCCGCTCCAGCTCCCTCAAGGTCTCGATATTGAGGGCGTTGAGCTGCTGCTCGCGATCGATGGTGACCAGGGCGATGCGGTCCTCGCTTTGGACCCGGACAGCCACTTACCTTCCCTCCCCGTAGACGTGGAATCCCCTTCCGGTCTTCCGACCCAGCCAGCCGGCCTGGACCAGCTTGCGCAGCAGGGGACAGGGCCGGTACTTGTCTTCGCCCAAATCCTTGTGCAGCACTTCCATGATGGCCAGGCAGGTGTCCAGGCCAATCAGGTCGGCCAGGGCCAGGGGTCCCATGGGATGATTGGCCCCCAGGGTCATAGCGGCATCAATTCCCTCGGCCGAAGCTACCCCCTCCTGGAGGAGGAAACAGGCCTCGTTGAGCATGGGAATGAGGACGCGGTTGACCACAAAACCCGGGGCATCGTTGACCTCCACCGCCGTCTTGCCCATGGCCTCCGCCACTTCCCGGACAGCGGCAAAGGTCGCATCAGAGGTAGCAGCGCCACGGATAAGCTCCACCAGGCGCATCACCGGGACGGGATTCATAAAGTGCATACCGATGACCCGCTCGGGGCAATTGGTGTAACCGGCGATTTCGGTAATGGAGATGGAGGAAGTATTGCTGGCCAGAATCGTCGTATCCCGGCAAATCTGGGACAACTGCCCGAAAATCTTGCGCTTGACCTCCCGGTTCTCCACCACCGCCTCGATGACCAGGTCGGCGTCGGCAGCCGCCTCCAGGCCGGGAGCAGCGCTAATCCTGCCCATGATTTCAGCCCTTTCCCCTTCCTGCAGCCGCCCCTTGTCGACCTGACGGGCCAGGGCCTTATCGATCTTGGCAATCCCCCGCTCCACCAATTCGGAGCTGATGTCGGATAACTGGACCTGGTAACCTGCCTGGGCGGCGGACTGGGCAATGCCGGCGCCCATCTGCCCCGCCCCGACTATGAGAAACTTCTTCATGAAATCACTCCCGCTCTATAGTTTGTTACTGGTTATATTCTCTATTCCCCAATATATTCCTGCACCAAAACGGGGCAGTTACCTGCCCCGTCCATCAGCTCATTCTATACTGGCCAATTCCCTGGTCCTGACTTCTATCTCCTGGGGATCGACCTTTAACCTGGCCACGCCGGTTTCCATGGCGGCCTTGGCCACGGCGGCGGCCACTGCCGGCGCCACCCTGGGATCAAAGGGCCGGGGGATGATGTACTCAGGAGACAACTCATCCTGGCCAATCAGGCCGGCGATGCCATAGGCCGCGGCGATCTTCATCTCTTCATTGATGGCCCGGGCCCGGGTGTCCAGGGCGCCCCGGAAGACGCCGGGGAAGGCCAGGACATTGTTGATCTGGTTGGGATAGTCCGAGCGACCGGTGCCGATGATCTTGGCCCCTGCTTCCTTGGCCAGGGCGGGATCGATCTCCGGCACGGGGTTGGCCATGGCAAAGATGATGGGCTCTGCAGCCATGGAGCGGACCATGTCCTGGCTCAGGACATTGCCGGCGGAGAGGCCGATGAAGACATCCCTGCCCTGAACGGCATCGGCCAAGGTCCCCTGGATTCCCTGGGGATTGGTGAGCCGGGCAATCTCTTCCTTGGAGGGGTTCATGCGCTCCTGGCGCCCTTTGTAGAGGGCGCCGGTGGTATCGCACATGACAATGTCCTTTACGCCCATGCTCAGGAGCAGCTTGGTCACCGCCACCGCCGAGGCGCCGGCGCCGTTGACCGCCACCTTAATCTGGGCCATGTCCTTGCCCGCTACCTTCAGGGCGTTGATCAGGGCAGCTGCCGTGACGATGGCAGTTCCATGCTGGTCATCGTGAAACACGGGGATGTTCAGCTCCTGCTTGAGCCGGGCTTCGATTTCAAAGCAGACAGGGGCGGCGATATCCTCCAGGTTTATCCCGCCAAAGGTGGGCTCCAGCAGTTTCACAGCTTTGATGATCTCTTCCGGGTCGGTGGTTCCCAGACAGATGGGGAAGGCGTCAACTCCGGCAAAGGCCTTGAACAGCACCGACTTGCCCTCCATGACGGGCATGGCGGCCTCGGGCCCGATATTGCCAAGGCCCAGGACGGCGGTGCCGTCGGAGACCACGGCCACAAAATTCCCCTTGGCGGTGTACTCATAAACCAAGTCTTTGTCCCTATGTATTTCCAGACAAGGTTCTGCCACCCCGGGAGAGTAAGCCAGGCTGAGGTCCCGGGCATTGCGCAGGGGCACCTTGCCGCTTACTGCCAATTTACCGCGATTTTCCCTGTGGAGCTTAAGAGCATCTTCACGCATTGAACACCCTCGCTTTCGATAAATTTCACAACCCCATTATCTAACATGCCTGGGGCAGTGTCAATTGCTAAAGAATCGAGATTTGAAATTAGGGTCAGGGTCACCGGGGATGGCAACTCTGGATTCCAACCTCCAATCTCTAATTTCTATTATTGGTGGGCAAGGCGGGCGGCGGCCGCTGCGGCAATGGCCGCCACCAAGTCGTCCAGGAAGGTGTTGACGACACCCTCCTGCTTGAGGTTGATATTCCTCAGGATCCCCGACTTTACCTTGTCCAGGTAGCCGAAGTTGGTAAAGCCGATGCTGCCATAGATATTGGTAATGCTCAGGGCCAGGATTTCATCGATACCGTAGAGAGGATCATCCCGGGTGAGAATGCCCAACAGCGGCTCGGGCAGCAAGCCCTTTTCGGCATAGATGTCCAGAGTCAGGCCGGTGAGGACGGCATGCTGGACTTCCCGCTTTTCCATGACCTTCTCGACGCTGACCAAACATTCTTCCAGGGTAAGTTCAGAATTATAAGGGCGCTGGAGTTCCAGGACCAGCCTGGCAATGCATTCCATGGTTACTCCCCGGTCTTGCAACATCTCGATTATTTTCCCATTCATACCTTCACCTCCCTCTACAGTTTATTCGGCGGCTTGCCGGGGGCTTACAGTTTTCAGCACCACGCTGTCCCTGCCCAGCATTTCCTGGAGTTGATCCAGGAGGCGCCCGTCGGCCCGGACGGGGAAGCGGTCCATCAGGCGCAGGGCCTTGGTTTCCGGGAAGTACATATAGACGGGAATGTCGCCGGGATATTGGTCCAGGATGTAGAGGATGCGATTGAGCAAATCGCCGTCGTCGGCATCGCTTATCCGGAGGTACAGCTTTTCATCAGCCTTGGGCGCCACCAGCTTTTCTATGGATTCGGCCCGAATCTTTGGCTCTCCCTGGGTGGGGAATTCCAGTATGCCCCTGACCAGAAGGGGCGCTTCACACTGCAGCAGGTCCTGGGCCTGGTTGAGCACCTCTTCGAAGATAATGACCTCCAGAGAGGAAAACTGATCCTCCAAGGTCAGAAAGGCCATGCGCTTGCCCCGGCGGGTCATCACGGTGCGGCAGGCCGCCACCATACCGGCCACCGTCACTTCCCGCCCCTCCTGGCTCTCTTCCAGGGTGGGGATGGGGGCAATATTCAGCGAATCCAGGAGCTCGGTATAGTCCTCCAGGGGATGGCCGCTGATGTACATGCCCAGGGCCTCTTTCTCGGCCTTGAGCAGTTCCTTGCGGTCCATGGGGTCCACCGGCGGCAACTCCACCTCGGGCTCGGGCTCGCCTAGCACGTCGAAGATATCCAGCTGACCGCTGACCTTCTGCTTGCAGAGGCGCGCCGCCCGGGCCAGGAGCTCATCCATGGCCGCCAGCTTCTGGGCCCGGTGCCCCGGCAGGCTGTCCATACAGCCGCCCTTAATCATATATTCCAGCATCCGCTTGTTGCAGCGGCCGTTCATCCGGCAACAGAAATCTTCCAGGCTGGTAAAGGGGCCCTCTTCCCTTTCCGCCAGGAGCTGCTCAACGGCGGCGGCGCCGACATTCTTTACGGCGCCCAGGCCGAAGCGAATCTTGTCCCCCACCACGGTAAAGCTGACGCCGCTCTCATTGATATCCGGGGGCAGCACCTCGATCCCCAAACGCCGGCAGTGGTCGATGTAGAAGGCCACCTTATCGCTGTTGGCCATGGCCCCGCCCAGCATGGCGGCCATGAATTCCAGGGTATAGTTGGCCTTGAAGTAAGCGGTGTAATAGGCCAACAGCCCATAGGCGGCGGAGTGGGACTTGTTAAAGCCGTAGTCTGCGAACTTGACGATGAGGTCGTAGATTTCCTCAGCCTGTTTGCGCTCCAGGCCGTTGTCGCAGCAGCCCTGGACAAAGACCTTGCGCTGCTCCTTCATGACCTCCAGCTTCTTCTTGCCGATTGCCCGGCGGAGCAGGTCGGCCTGGCCCAGGCTGAATCCCGCCAGCTCGGCGGCAGCCAGCATAATCTGCTCCTGGTAAATCATGACCCCGTAAGTCTCCTTGAGCAATTCCTCCAGCTTGGGATGGGGATAGCTGACCTTCTGGCCGTGCTTGCCGGCGATGAAGGTGGGAATCTGCTCCATTGGGCCCGGGCGATACAGGGCCACCAGGGCGATGACATCTTCAAAGACCGAGGGTTGCAGGTCGGTGATTACCTTGCGCATGCCGTCGCTTTCCAGCTGAAACACCCCCAGGGTGTTGGCGGAACAGAGCAACTCGTAGGTGGCCTTGTCATCCAGGGGAATGCGGTTGAGGTCGATGTCGATGCCCCGATTGGCCTTGATCATCTCCCGGGTCTTGTCGATGATGGTCAGGGTCTTGAGACCCAAAAAGTCCATCTTGAGCAGACCCAACTCCTCCAGGGTGGTCATGGGCAGCTGGGTGGTCAGGCCCTCCTGGTCGTTGCCCTGGAGGGGGACATAGTTGACCAGGTCCTCCTTGGCGATGACCACCCCGGCAGCGTGGGTGGAGGCATGGCGGGCCAAGCCCTCCAACTTCTTGGCGATGGTAATCAGCTTCTCAACCCGGGCATCGTTCTCCATGAGCTCCTTGAGCCGGGGCTCCTGCTCCAGGGCCTTGTCTATGGTCATCTTCAACTCTTCGGGGATCAATTTCGCAATGCGGTCGGTCTCGGCAAAGGGAAATCCCAAAGCCCGACCCACGTCCCGGACCACGGCCCGGGCGGCCATGGTTCCGAAGGTGATGATCTGCGCCACCCGCTCCCGGCCGTACTTCTCGGTGACGTACTCGATGACCTCGCCCCGGCGCTCATAGCAGAAGTCGATGTCAAAGTCGGGCATGGATACCCGCTCGGGATTGAGGAAGCGCTCGAAGAGCAGCTTATAGGGCAGGGGATCGATATCGGTGATCCCCAGGATATAGGCGACGATGCTGCCGGCGCCGGAACCCCGTCCCGGCCCCACGGCAATCCCCTTGCGGCGGGCATAGTCGCAGAAGTCCCAGACGATGAGAAAGTAGCTGGAATACCCCATCTTCTCGATTACCGAGAGCTCGTACTCCATGCGCCCGATGACTTCGGGAGAGGGATCGGGATACCGCCAGGAGAGTTTCTCCAGGCAGAGTTGGCGCAGCCAGGTGTCGGCGGTGTGACCCGGAGGCACGGGGTAGTCGGGCAGGTGGTATTTACCGAACTCCAGTGTCACGTTGCAGCGCTCAGCTATCCTCAGGGTATTCTCCAGGGCTTCGGGACACCAGGCAAAGAGCTCCGCCATCTCCTGGGGCGATTTAAAGTAGAACTGGTCGCCGGGGAAGCGCATGCGCTCGGCGTCATCCACCTGCTTTGCCGTCTGGATGCATAGGAGGACATCGTGGGCCTCGGCGTCTTCCTGGTTGAGGTAGTGCATGTCGTTGGTGGCCACCAGGGGAATACCCGTCTCCCGGCTGATCTCCGCCAGGCCCTGGTTTACCGTCTTCTCCTCCATCATGCCGTGGTCCTGGAGTTCCAGGAAGAAATTGCCCCGGCCAAAGATGGCGTCCAGTTCCAGGGCCAGTTCCTTGGCTCCCTGCTTGTCCCCCCGCAGGAGGAGGGTAGGCACCTGTCCCCCCAGGCAGCCGGAAAGGCAGATCAGGCCCTGGCAGTACTGGCGCAGCAATTCCTTATCTATCCGCGGTTTATAATAGAAGCCCTCCCGGTACCCCAGGGTGACCAGCTTCATCAGATTTTTATAGCCGACATCGGTTTCGGCCAGGAGGACCAGGTGGTAGGCGTTGTCATCCCGGTTTCCCTGCTTGATGTGCCGGGATTCCGGAGCCATGTACACTTCGCAACCCAGGATGGGCTTTATTTCCGCTTTTGTGGCCGCCTTGTAAAAATCCACCACCCCGTACATATTGCCGTGATCGGTGATGGCAATGGCCGGCATCCCCATTTCCTTGGCGGTATTGACCAATTCGGGAACTCTGATGGCTCCGTCTAAGAGGCTGTATTCGGTGTGATTGTGGAGGTGGACAAAGCCACTTCTCTGCTTACTCATCTTCTTCCCTCCTGGTGCTCCTCGTAATAACAAAACCGCCCTCCCCATAAATATAGAGGGAGGTGAGTAGAATTGACCAATTATGTATATACCTTGCTCCTGGACTTTCTCATCGCCCTGGGAGTGGTGGTGGGCGGCTCCGCCATGGGCGCCCTGGGGGCCCTCTTGACCCAACGCCCTCCCCTGCACATCATGGCCGACCTGGCTGAGCGTCTGAAGATCTGGGGACTGGCGGCGGCCCTGGGCGGGACCTTCAGCACCATCCGCGCCCTGGAATCCGGCCTCTTTGCCGGGCAACTGGGAGTGGTGGCCCGACAGGTCACCATAATCCTCAGCGCCTTCCTGGGCGCCCATCTGGGCTACCTCCTCATCAGCATCCTCGCCCGGGGACCGGTAAAATGAAGGGTCTGGCCCTGTTCGTCCTGGGAGTGCTCCTGGGGGCGGTGCTCACAGTGGTAACGGTGGGCAGACAGTTGGACAGCGCCTATCTGGAGCGCAAGGCCCTCCAGAACAAAGTACTGGAACAGCTGGACACCATCCAGCGTCTGGAAAAATCCCTGGCCGACCAAGAGAGCCAAGCCCTCCGGGTTGAACAGGTCAAGGTCAGCCTCATCAACCCCCCGGCTCCCTTCCTCGCCCTGGATTTGGAGGATGAAGCCCTGCGCCTGCTCTCGGACCTGATTGGCAAGGAAGTGGGGCGCATCGACCTGCGGCTTGTCCACAACCTGGTCCACGAAAGGATTGTCCAGGTCGAGGGCAAGCGCTTCGAGCTCCTGGTCCGGGGCATCCAGCTCTACCGCCAGGTGGAAGTGATGCTGGAAGCCCGGCCCTTGCCCGCCGAAGGCGGCGAACCCCTTACTCATTCATTGAGGTTTTGCACCGAAGCCATGGCCCGGGAGACGATGTTCCCCTCGGAAAGCACGGTGATATCCACCTTGGCGGCCTGGCGTCCGATATCGATGAGGGAGGCTGTGACCTCCAACTCCTGCTCCAAGGGAACAGGGTGCAGGAATAAGATATTGATGGACTCGGCGGCAAAATCCTGAAAGCGATGTTGCCGGAGCAAGGCCGCTGCCGCCGCCATCATCACGGTGTGCAGCGAACCGTGGGAAACGCTGCCCCGCTCCATGGCCACCGGGGGCATCTTTCCCCGCAGCGTCACCCGGTCTTCCTCCAGCTCTTGACTGAACTGGCTGAGGATGGTATCCGAGTGGGTCATCTGCACGTGGGGCTGGCGCTGGGAAAACTGCAGGGCTTTGAGGACATCGGAGCGGGTTACCACTCCCCTCAGCTTCCTGTTCTCCACCACCGGCATCATTTCGATGCCCAGCCAGACCATCTGATGGGCCACCGAGGATATGGAGGCCTTTAAGTTTACCATTTGCGGCTTTTTGGCCATGACCCGCTCGATGGGGGTGTCGGGATTGGCGCCAACCACATCGCGGCCGGTGATGATTCCCACCACCCGTTGCTGCTTATCCACCACGGGAAAGCGGCTGTGCCCGGTGCGCATTGACAGGGTGAGCCAACCCGAGACCGTATCCTCCACCGACAGAGCATGGGCATCCCGGACCATGACATCCTCGGCCCGAATGATGTCCTTCTTGATCATCCGATCGTGGATGGCCCGGTTGATCATGGTGGCGATGGTAAAGGTATCGTAGCTGGAAGAGATGACGGGGATTTCCCGCTCATCGGCGATGGCCCGAATGGCCGGCGAGGCTTCAAATCCCCCGGTGATCAGCACACCCGCCCCCTGATCCAGGGCAAAGCGCTGTGCCTCCTCCCGGTCCCCCACAATCAAAAGGCTCCCAGCTTCCACATATCTGCTCATGGATTCCAGCTTCATGGCGCCGATGAGGAACTGGCTCAGAGTCTTGTGCAGGCCGGCCCGGCCACCCAGAATGCTGCCGTCGACTATGTTTACGACTTCGGCGAAGGTCAGCTGCTGGATATTCAGCTTCTGCTTGACCTCGATTCTGATGGTCCCAACCCGGGGCACTGTGGTGACCAGCCCTCGGGCTTCCGCTTCCTTTATGGCCCGATAGGCAGTGCCCTCGCTGACCTCCAGTTCCTTGGCAACCTGGCGCACAGAAATCTTGTGCCCCAGGGGCAATTGCTCAATATGTCTCAGGATTTGCTGATGCTTGGTCACCCTCTTCACCGCCTTCTCCTTGGCTGCACTAATTATACCACACTAATATGCCCGCGCCCTAGTTCGCCGCTTTTTTTCCAGGTTCCTGGCCCTGGCCTTTCTGGCCCGTTCCAGGGCCTTCTCCCGCTCTTCTTTGGCCTTGGCCTGATCAAACTTGTGCCAGTATCCCAGCCCCGCTGCCAGGGCCACCAGGTACCAGAGGGCGCTGAACCAGCCCGCCGTGCCGCCCTGCCAGGGTGAAGGCAGAATCTGAAAGCCCAGAGCCAGGAGCACCACCACACCAATAATCCCGGCAATGTAAATTTTGGACCGCATACCCGTCCAACCTCCTTCTGTACAAGGTATGTCCCAGGGTGAGGAATTACAACAAAAAAAGTGCCCTTCCCCTGGGGGAAGAGCGCCCTCATTGGACCTGAACAAGCAGGGGCGCCATTGGCCCACCAAAGGTGTGGGAGCGCAACCCATGTACCCCTACTGTCCTGCTACTTCAGAATCTGGGCCACCACCTGCAGGACCTTGTCCACATCCCGTCTGCTCACCTGGTAATGGGTGACAAATCTGATGGAATGGGCTCCCTGGGCATTGGCCAAAATGCCCTGGGCCTTCAGCCGGCTGACGAAGTCCTGGGCCAAAAGGGGCACAGTAAAGCGAATGATATTGGTCTGAACGGTGTCCAGATCCAGCTCTGCGCCCAATTCCGCCAGTCCCTCTGCCAGCCTCCGGGCATTTTCGTGGTCTTCGGCCAGGCGCAGGCGCATCTCGTCCAGGGCGATGAGGCCCGCCGCCGCCAGCACCCCGGCCTGGCGCATGCCTCCCCCCACCATCTTCCGGTACTTTCTGGCCCGGTCGATGAAGTCCCGGGGCCCGACCAAGAGGGAACCCACCGGCGCCGCCAGGCCCTTGGACAGGCAGAACATCATGCTGTCGGTGCAAGCCCCCAGCTCCCTTGCTTCCACCCCCAGAAAAGTGGCGGCATTGAAAATCCTGGCGCCGTCGGTATGTACCCAAAGACCTGCTTCCCGGGCGGCGCTGCCCAGAGCCCGCATCTGCTCCAGGCTCAGGACGGTCCCCCCCGCCCGATTGTGGGTGTTCTCCATGCAGAACATGGAGGTCCGGGGATAGTGGATATCCTCATCCCGCACCGCCGCCACCAGCTGTTCCACCGTCACCGCCCCGCGCCTGCCCGGCAGAGCGCGGATCTGCACCCCGGCCAAGGCGGCAATTCCCGCCACCTCGTACCAGAACATGTGCATCTGGTCCTCCATGATTATCTCGTCGCCCCGTTCGGTGGCCGTCAGCACCGCAACCAAGTTGCCCATGGTGCCACTGGCCACAAAGAGGCCGGCTTCCTTGCCAGTAAGCTGGGCCCCTCTCTCCTCCAGTTCCCGGACAGTGCTGTCTTCGCCGTAGACATCGTCCCCCACCGGGGCCCGCTCCATGGCCCGGCGCATGGCCTGGGTAGGTTGAGTTACGGTATCGCTACGCAGATCAATTGTCATCATTACCACTCTCCTCTTAAGCCGATTATACCATGGACTCCCCCCGCTGGAGTTATATGACAATGGTTACTATTGTTTGGGCCGGTTTATGATATAATACCCTCAAGTATAATATGGGGAGGATTACTAATGATCAAAGGAATAGCCGCCTCCAATGGCATAGTGATTGGAAAAGCATTTGTCGTCAGTGACGCTCAACCGGAACTGCCCCGGCATGAAGTTCCCTCCGAGCAAAGGGACCGGGAACTGGAACGCCTGAACCGGGCCCAGGCAAAGACAAAGGAGCAGCTCCAGGAGATTCGGGCCAACCTTGCCGCCAAGACCGGCGAAGAAGAAGCAGCCATCTTTGACGCCCACCTCATGCTCCTGGAAGACCCCATGCTCAGCGAAGCCGTCGCCGAAAAAATTGCCCAGGGCAACAATGCCGAGGCGGCGGTCTACGATGCCAGCGAAACCTTTGCCGCCATGTTTGACGCCATGGACGACGAATATATGCGGGGCCGGGCCGCCGATGTCCGGGACGTCAGGACCCGGTGGATCAACAACCTCTTGGGTATAGAGACCGGCTCCCTGGGCAACATGACCGAGCCCGCCGTGGTCTTTGCCCACGACCTGGCCCCCTCCGATACCGCCCAAATGGATAAGTCCATGGTCCTGGCCTTTGTCACTGAAATCGGGGGCAGGACCTCCCACAGCGCCATCATGGCCAGGTCCCTGGAGATTCCCGCCGTCGTCGGCGTAGGCGAACTCGGAGGCATCGCCAGCGGCGACACCGTCATCGTCGACGGCAGCGCCGGAGAAGTCATAGTCAACCCCGAGCCGGCGGTGCTGGCGAAATATGAGGAACGCAAGCGAATATTTGAAGAGCGCAAGGCAAAACTTCGTGAACTCAGGGATTTACCTGCCCAGACCAAGGACGGCAAGACCTTTGAATTGGCCGCCAACATCGGCACCCCCAATGATGCCGAGAGCGCCCTGGCCTACGGCGCCCAAGGTGTAGGTCTCTACCGGACCGAGTTCCTGTACATGGACCGCAAGGATATGCCCTCGGAGGAAGAACAGTACCAGGCTTACCGCAAGGTCCTGGAAGCCTTTGGGGAGCAGCCCGTCATCATCCGCACCCTGGATATCGGCGGCGACAAAGAATTGCCCTACCTGCCCATGGACCAGGAGCTCAACCCCTTCCTGGGCAACCGGGCCATCCGCCTCTGCCTGGCCAACCCCGAAATGTTTAAAACACAGCTCCGGGCCATCCTCCGGGCCGGCGTCAGCGGCAATCCCTGGATAATGCTGCCCATGGTGGCCATTCTGGACGAAGTGCGCCGCACCAAAGAACTGCTCCGGGAAGTGGAGGCAGAACTGGAAGCAGAGGGCGTCCAGTTCACCCGGGACTATAAATTGGGCATAATGATTGAAATTCCCTCTGCCGCCGTCCAGGCCGACCACTTTGCCCAAGAGGTAGACTTCTTCAGCATCGGCACCAACGACCTGATTCAGTACACCTGCGCCGTCGACCGCATGAACCAGAAGGTGTCCTACCTGTATGACCCCTTCAATCCCGCCGTGCTCCGCCTCATCGAGCAGGTCATCAGCGCCGGACATAAATACGGAAAATTCGTCGGCATGTGCGGCGAAATGGCCGGGGAACCCTTGGCAGCGCCTCTCTTGGTCGCCATGGGCCTGGACGAGTTCAGCATGAGCGCCTCCAGCATCCCCCAGGTCAAGGCGGTAATCCGCTCCCTGGACAGCACCCGCTGCCGGGAACTGTGGCAGCAAGCTCAGCAGTTTACCGACGGCAGAGCGATCAGGCAGCTCATGGAAGACGAGCTGAAGGGTATTTTGTAAAAAGGGGGCTCTTGGCCCTCTCCAGAACCTATAGCAGTCAAGGGGCTGTCGCAAAACGTTTAATTAATAACGTTGGGCGATAGCCCTTTTTTCATTAATAGCCCCGCTGAGGGTCGATGGTATTGGGAACCGGCTGATCCGCCAGGATCCGGGTCAGGATGGCGGCGGCTTCCTCCACCGCTTCTTCCTCGGCGGTGAGGCCGGCAATGTGGGGGGTGATTATTATTTCCGGGTACCGCCACAGGGGCGAGTGGGGTAGCAGGGGCTCGGCAGCTGTCACATCCAGGTAGCAGCGGCCCAGGAGCCGGGCCTCCAGGGCCCGGATCAGGTCGACCTCCACCACCGTCCGCCCCCTGCCGATATTGATGAAATTGGCGGGCCCCAGGGCGGAGAAGAGCTCCCAGTCGAAGTAATTCTCGGTCTCCCGGGTCAGGGGCAGGGCATTGATGAGCCAGGCGAATTCTTGGCCCCGGTAAGCGCTGTACTCCCTTTCCACCCGCTGGAAAGGGGCCCTCGGGCTCCCGGAACGGGACACTGCAGAGCAGCTGTATCCCTCCTGGCTCAGCTGCCGGGCAATTTCCCTGCCAATGGCGCCGGTCCCGAAAATCAGGATCTCCCTGGCGGGTTCGGGCAACTCCGGCTGCCGCCACATTCGCCTTTGGTTATCGGCAAGGATATCTGGAAGCCTGTAATCTTCCATGAGGATGCACATCCGGCAATAGCGGCCAATCCGCCGGGGCATATCCCCCACCGTGCGGGTCATTATGGTATCGGGAGAGAATTGGCGGGTTGACAGCAAGCCGTCCACTCCGGCGCCCAGGGAATGCACCCATTTGAGGGCCTGTTCCTTCAGGCCGGGGGCGAGGACGAACCCAATATAGCCGTCGTACTCGGCCACAACCGGTTGCCCTTCATCCTGAAAGTCAAAACGAATCCCGGGAAACCGCTTCTCCAGCGCCCTCAGCGCTTCCCGCAGGCGGCCAGTTACCAGGATGCTGCGGATTTCCATATTCTCACCTGCCTTCAGAAAAGCCCTCCCAGTCCGGGAGGGCCTATGTTCTTATTCTTTCTTGTCAAAGGAATTGGCTGCACCACAATTGGGGCACTTGCGGGGCTTGCAGCGACCTTCTTTCTCCTGGCCGCACTCCTTGCACACGAATACTGCCATCGCTTTCACTCCTCCCTATTAGTCTTGTCCTTACACTCAGGGCACAGGCCGAAGAAATCGATGCTGTGGCCCAGGACCTCGTATTCCGGCATTCGTTCCCGAAGCATGCTTTCAAAGCTTTCCCATTTGTCCAGGGGGACGTCATCTATCTTATCACAGCTCAGGCAAAAAAAGTGATAATGAGGGCGGGGATTGCCGTCATAGCGGCTTTGGCTGCCGGTGTGCCGCAATTCCTGAATAATGTTTTGTTCCTTGAGAAAGCTCAGATTCCGATACACCGTGCCCAGACTGATATTGGGGATGTGCTTGCGGACCCGTTGGTAAACCCAGTCGGCGGTGGGATGAGATTCAGTGCTCCTGAGCAGGTCGAGGATCAACTGCCGCTGTTTGGTATTGCGGGGTCGAGCCATGACTAACCCTTCTTCCTAAACTAGTAATGATTCTTATTAAGAGAATAGCATTACTCCTTTTCCTTGTCAAGCCCGACCAGGGCAAAATACAGCTGTTTGCCCTTATAATCCAGTTTATGAACTCTGACCGCCACCGAATCACCGGGACTTAATTGGGCCAGTCTTTCCCTGGCGGCCCCGGTCACCACCATTCCCTCGGCGGTATTGTCCAGCAGAACCCAGGGTCCGCTGCCCGTCACATCCACCACCAAGCCCGAGAACACAGTATCGCCGGCGGCCTCCATGAACTGGAGCCTCTTTTGCTCCAAGCATTCTCCCTCCACATCCTGGGCCAGGCGCTCCCGAAAAGAGCATTGCTCGGCAACCCAGGGCAGATCCCTTTCCAGCTCCTGGGTTGTCCCTCCCCGCACCACCTGCTTGAGCAAGCGGTGAGTAAAGAGATCGGCATAGCGGCGAATGGGAGAGCTGAAGTGGAGGTAGCGCTCCAGCGCCAAATTATAGTGACCCATGGGCGTGCAACTGTACCTGGACTTCTGCAGGCAGCGGGCCAGTTTGCGGCTTACCGGCACCAGCTCGGGGGCGGATGCAATGGCCGCCAGGAACTGCTGCAGCGCCTTGGCGGCAGGCGGGTAGTCCAAACGATGCCCCCAGCGAGTGAGGAAACTGTTGAGGTATTCACCCCGACCGGGCTGAAATCCGGCGTTGCCGCGATAGAGAAAGTCCACTCCCCTGGCATGCAGGAAATCTGCCGCCAACTCATTGGCCAGCACCATGAACTCCTCCACCATTTCCCGGGCTACGCTGGTCTGGCGGGCCCGCAAATCCACAGGCCGGCCCTGGGCATCCAGGCTGATGGCGGGAGCAGGCAATTCGATATAGGCCGCACCCCGCTGCTGACGACGGCGGCGGAGCAAGGCCACCACCGCCAAAGCATTGCCCATCAGTTCATTCCAGGGCCCGCAATCCCCTCGATCCACCTGGGCAAAATTCAGGCGGGCCCGGGAGCGGATTGCCGTCTCGGCAAATTGGTAGCTCTCCACCTCCCCTTGGGGGGTCAGCTGGACGAGGCAGCTGACTGCAGCCCGCTCCGCCCCGGGCAAGAGGGAACACAGGTCCCGGGACAGCCTGGGGGGCAGCATGGGAATCTCCCGATCCAGGAGGTAGACGCTGAGAGCCCGGCGGGCAGCCTCCCGGTCCAGGGCGCTCCCCCGGGGGACATAATAGGCGACGTCGGCGATATGGATTCCCAGTTGCCAATTGCCATTGGCCAGTTTATACAGGGAAAAGCCGTCGTCCAGATCCTGAGTGGATTCGCCATCGACAGTGACCACATCCCAGGAGCGCAGGTCCAGGCGGCCTTCCCGGTCCAGACCGTCGGAGAGCTCAGCCACCGCCTCCTCAACTTCCCGGGGAAAGGGGGGCGTAATCCCCCGCCGGGCGGCAATGTTCAAGAGATCCAGCCTGCCTGCATCGGCGCTGTCCAGGAGACTCACCACCCGGCCTTCCCAGCCCGAAACGGCAACCAGGACACAGTCTCCTTCCCGGGCGCCGCCGGCAGCCCGGGGAGGAATCATTATCCTCCGGTTGCCGTCCTGGATGCTGCCCAGGCCCGGCCCCCCGTGGAATCTGGCTGCCACCAACCGCTGGTTCCGGACCAGGAAGTCGGTAATCCTCAGCATGGGCGCCTTGCCCGGCTCCCGGAACTGGACCTCGCCCAGGACGATGTCCCCGTCCAGGGCGCCCCGGCTGGCGCCGGGCGCAACATAGTACTGCCTGTCCCCTCCCACGTGGACAAAACCATAGCCCTTGATATGGGCCTGGTAATAGCCGGCGATGACATCGGATTCGGGATTAAAGAAATAATCCCCCTGGTATTCTTCCAGGATGCCCCGGCTCACCAAGCCGATCAGCGCCGTATCCACTTGTTCGCGGCTTGAGTTTAACTCCCGGGCCAGCTCCTGGGCGGAGGTGGGGCGGAAAAAGTTCTTGGCCAGCAAGGTCAGGACGCGTTTTTCCATACTCGTCACCGCTCCAGCACTTCCAAGAGGTCTGCCCAGTCTCCCCGCCAGGTGGGAGTATAGGGAGAACCCCTGTCGATGAGGTAGCCCTCCAGGAGGAAGGTGTCAAAGCCCAATTCAGCAGCCACCAGGTCTTCCTTGGTGTCATTGCCCACCATCAGGCAGTCCTCGCCCCGGAGGCCGATTTCTGCCAGGATATCTGCATAATAGCGGGGATTGGGCTTGCAGTACCTGCTGTTCTCATAAGTCGTTATGTGCCGGAAGGGATAATCGGCCAGCCCCGCCCACTCCAGGCGAGCAGCCACTGCTTCCCGGGGGAAGAGGGGGTTGGTGGCAAGCACCACCTGGGCGCCTCCCGCCCCGGCCAGCTCCACTGCCCGGCGGGCTTCGGGCCGGGCTTGGATACCCTCGCCCAGCCGGCGGAACTCCTGGCGGTAGAACTCGTCAAAGATCGGCAGCAACTCTTGGGGCTCGTTGTCCACCCTCTGGAAAAAAGCCTCCATAAAGGCCTCCTGATTGGTCTTGGAGCCGTCGTTATAGAGCATTTTCTCAGTGGCTTCCAGCAGGACCTTCAGGAAGAGTCGGGGCTCCACATGGGAGGCAACCTTCTCGGCAAGGGCCAGAAAATACCGGTTGATAAACTCATCCAAGTCCAGGGGCAGCAGGGTCCCGTCCAAATCAAAGAAAACGCCTTTATACCTCATCCCGGTCCTCTCCTTCACGTCCAAGATAGCGGCGATACAACTCCTGCATGGTCAGGGCATCCTCCACCTGGGCGCCGGCCGATTCGCTGATTACCACCGGAGTCAGGCGGTCCCGGGCGATAATCCCGGCCAGGGGCTCAAAGTGGGGGCCATAATCCTCTTCAGCAAAGGTCCGATGGCGAATTTCCCCGCCTTTGCCGTACTCGATGGGACTGAAGTGTATATGTAAGTTCTGAACCACATGGGCGCCCAGGCCGGCGTCAATGCGATCCAGAATCTCTTCAAACTCGTCCCTGCCCTTGACGGCGCCCAGGCCCCGGGCATGGAGGTGCCCGAAGTCAACGGTGGGCATGAGGCAATCGGCCAACTGGCAGAGTTCAATTATTTCCTCCAGGGTGCCCAGTTGGTTGAGCTTGCCCATGGTCTCCAGACAGAGCATTATGCCGGGATAGTCGGGGATGAGCTCCTCCAGCACCCGTTCCAACAGGTCCAGAGCCCGGGCGACAGCTTCCCTGCGGGTGCCCTTGCCCACCGAACCGGGATGGACGACGATGCGCTTCGCCCCCATTGCCTGGGCCGCCGCCAGAGACTTGCGGATATGGTTCAGGGAGCTCTCCTGGACCCTGGGATCGGGAGTGGCCAAGTTGATGAAGTACGGGGCATGGATGCTCAGGGCAATCCCGTGTTCCGCCGCCGCTCCAGCCAGTTTGCGGCAAAACTCTTCCTTGACATTTACTCCCCGCCCACATTGGTATTCATAGGCGTTGAGGCCGACACCGGCCAGAAACTTGGGCATATCCAGGGAAGAGGAATGGCCTGCCGCATAGAAGGCCTGGCCATTTCCCGCCGTGCCGAATCTTATCATCTGTTTACTCCTTCCGGACCAAATCCAGGATCTCGCTGATATGGTCGATGATGTGGTGGGCGTCCTCGAGTTCTGCTCTGCTTCCGTAGCCATAGGTGCAGCCCACCGCTGTAAAGCCGTTGCCCAGCCCGGCAGCGATGTCCGAGCTGCGGTCCCCCACCATGTAGCCGGGCTCTAGACCGTGCTCATCTATGGCATGGGCCAGGAGCTCGACCTTGGTTTCGGTCTTATACTGGCCGGCGCTGTAAATCCCCGTGAGGAGGGGGGCCAGGCCCGTGCTGGCGCAGGCCCACTTGACATATTCTTCGGTGCCGTTGCTGACCACAAACAGGGGGTGCCCCATATTGGCCAGGGCCTCCAGGGTCTCCCGGGCCCCGGGGAATAATTTTCCCCGCTCCTTTATTTTTTCTTCTTCCTCTCTTACCCAACGGGCCACCTTTTCCTTGAGCTGGTCGCCGGCCCCCGGCAACAAATACTCCCAGATCTCCTTTCCCGTCATGCCGTAGATGCTTTTGAACTTGGCTTCACCGGGCATGGAATCGATAATTCCCTGCTCCGCCAAGCGGGAAAACACGGTTATGAATGCCGGCACCGACATCAGGTGAACCTGAAACAAGGTGCCGTCCCAATCAAAGGCTACAGGTTTCTTCATCTCATTTTCCCCTTACAAAGCTGTAGTATTCTTCGCCCGGGGTGACCAGGGCCTGGCCGTTGGACAGATCCACCAACCAGTCCCGGACCGCCTGCACTTCCGCCACCGGGACGCCCAGGGTCACCGTGACCAGTTCGGTAAAGGCGGTATCCAGGACGGTTATCTCCCGTTCCCGCACCTGGTTCTCCAGTTTTCCATACAGGTTATAGTCCACTGCCACCGAGAGCTTCTGATGGGGCAACATCCGGCCCATTCCCGCCGCCACCAGGCCGGCCTTGCAGGCCTGGCCATAGGCCCGGACCAAGCCGTTGGCCCCCAGGAGGACGCCTCCGAAGTAGCGGGTGACCACCACCACTACCTGCTCCAAATTCTCCTGGCGCAGCACCTCCAGCATGGGACGGCCGGCGGTGCCCGAGGGCTCGCCATCATCGCTGGAGCGCTGGTTCAGGGGATCGATGATCCAGGCATGGCAGTTGTGGGTCGCCTCGTAATGCTTCTTCTTTATCTCCGCCACAAAGGCTGCCGCCTCTTCCTCGCTCTCGACGGGGCAGACCTGGCCGATGAAGCGGGACTTCTTGATGATGATCTCCGCCTCAGCCCGGGCAGCCACAGTTCGGTATTCCCGCACTTTACTCCCCCCAAACTACACCAGACCGGGGAAATCCCACTGGCGCAGATATTCGTACACAGCCACCGCCACCGCGTTGCTGAGGTTCAACGACCGAAAATCCGGGTCCATGGGCAGGCGCACATTCTCCCCCAGGGCCATTATTTCCGGAGGCAGGCCCCCCGTCTCCCGGCCGAAGACCATCATGGTCTCCCGGGGCCATTGCACATCCACATGGCGCACCTTGCCCTTGGTGGTCATGCACCAGATTTGGCGGTGGTGATGCCGGCTCCAGAATTCATCCCAGTCCCTATAGACGGCCACATCCAGCTTGGGCCAGTAATCCAGGCCCGCCCGCTTCACCGCCGCATCGCTGACCGAAAAGCCCAATGGTCCAACCAGGTGCAGCCGGGATCTGGTAACCACACAGGTACGCCCGATATTCCCGGTATTGTGGGGAATCTCCGGCCGCACCAAGACAATGTCCAGCAAGCTTATTCCTCCCTGAGCAACCGCTTGTAGTAATCCCGAATGACCTTAAAATCCTCCCACACCGGCCGCTTTAACTTGGGATCCCGGAGCAGGGCTGCCGGGTGGAAGGTGGCGGTGATATCTATACCCCGGTACTTGGACCAGCGGCCCCGGTCCCGGGTTATCCGCAAATCCGGGCTGATGAGGGTCTGGCCCGCCAGGGCCCCCAGGCAGATGATGAGTTTGGGGGATACCAGCTCTATCTGCCGCTCCAGCCAGGGCAGACAGCACTTGGTCTCGTCGGCCTTGGGCAGGCGGTTGCCCGGCGGCCGGCATTTGACCACATTGGTTATGTACACATCCTCCATTGGCAATTCCGCCGCCGCCAGAATCTTGTCCAGAAGTTGCCCGGCAGGCCCCACAAAGGGCTGGCCCAGGGCATCCTCCTGGCCGCCGGGACCCTCACCCACCAACATCACCCGGCCGGCAGGATTGCCCCGGCTGATAACCACCTGCCGACAGCCCTGGCGCAGCCCGCAGGACCGGCACTCCAGGTTGGCTGCATACAGGCTGTCCATATCCTTATATTGGAGCATATCTAACATAAAGCTCCCCCCTTAGCCTACAATTACTATACCATTGTACATTCGCCGGGACAAAGCTGCATTCCTGCCTGCATCTCTGGGGTGTCGGCAATGCCCTGATCGCTTCCGTCGCAACGCCCTTTATTACATGAGCCATTCACCTTCCTGATAATAATGGTGCTACCCGCAGGGTATGTTTATCTGTTCTGATAATTATGGTATAATCTAAATTGACAGTACCACTATACTCGAATCCCCCACCACCTAGCGGAGAGTGATAAAGCGTGACTGATCTTGGCTTGAGAATGGCGTGTTTATTAGTCTTAATCTGCCTGCTTCTGCTTTTTCAACCAGCATATGCAGTTGAAGCGAACTGGACTGTGGTCCAAGGCCCGTTCGCCGACCTTCAGGAGATAGTCTTTGACGGCAACCAGTATCTTGCCATAGGGGATGGCAATATTCTCGCTTCCAGCGACGGGGCAAGTTGGACCCTGGTATATTCCCATGATAAAGCCCTCAACGGCATCACCTGGAATGGGAGCATATTTGTCGCTGTCGGTTCCGGCATCCTCACATCCACTGATGGGATAAACTGGACTGAATGTTTCTCCGATAATATGTATCTTTACGGTGTGGCCTGGGGCGATAATCAGTTTGTTGCTGTCGGAGAATCTGGTAAAATATTCGCTTCCAAGGACGGAGCAAATTGGATCAGTCAGCAATCGGGCTGCTCTGATGACTTATCACACATAACATTTGGCCAGGGAAAATTCGTAGCAGTAGGCCCTGAAAGCATTTTATGCTCTCCCGACGGGGATAATTGGACCAAGCAGGATGCTCCGATTACTTTGAGCAGGGTCAGGTGGCTGAACGGTCGATTCTTTGCCGCGGGCAATGGACTCCTCACATCCTCTGACGGTGGGACCTGGAAGCAGGACTCCCAGTTTTGATTCTTACCTAAAAGACATCGCATGGAATGGCGCACATTACATCGCCGCTGGCACCGCCGGAAGTGTCTATACGTCCCGGGACGGCGTAGCATGGACCAAGGAGAAAGCCGGCATTAGCTGAACCGCTCTCATCCCTGACCTGGGGGCGAGACCAGCTGGTGGCTGTTGGGGAAGGGACTGTTCTCACCTCCCCTGACGGCTCTGCCTGGAAGAGTTGCGTTTCAGAATCAGTCGCCCCTCTCTTCACTGTCGCCTGGAGTGATGGACAGTTCATGGCGCTGGGGGAGAGGGCTTATTCGTCACCCAATGGACTGGAATGGGCATTGGCAGACTGGTACTGGGGCAACAACAGACCCATTCGTGGATGCGCCCGGGGGCAGGACAGATGGGTTGCGGTGGGTTGGTCAGACTATGATTTCAACGGCTACATTTATACTTTTGACGGCAACACCTTGCTGGAAACCGGCACAACTGTACCCAACCTTCCCTTCCTGGAGGATGTAATCTGGACTGATAAATCTTTTGTTGCCATCGGATACGGCGACGCCGTCTATCTTTCCTCCGATGGCTTGAATTGGAGGGAACAGAAAACCCCAGTCCTGGGCAGGTTGTTGAGCATCGCCCAAGGAAATGAGCAGTTGATCGCCGTCGGCGAAGGCGGGATTATTGCCACCTCACCCGACGGGATTACATGGTCAGAAGTAAACTCCGGTGCCACGGAACACCTGACAGGAGTAATTTGGGGAGATGACCAGTATGTGGCGGTGGGAGAAAAGGGCATTATCCTCACTTCCCCTGACGGCGTAACCTGGACTAAACAGGACTCGGGTACTGATAGTTTTCTGTGTAGCGTGGCCCGGGGCAATGAACTCTTCGTTGCAGTTGGAAGCCAGGGCGTCATCTTGATCTCTGCCGATGGAAAGAATTGGTATACCAGCTCCTCTGGCGTTAAATTTAAGCTACATGATATCACCTGGAGCCAGAATACATTCATAGTGAGTGGGGATTTTGGCTCGGTACTGTATGCTGCTGAAGAAACCCTGGCAAAATCTCTTCCGGAGCGCATTCCTGAAGAGGAACCGGTTAACCAGGATAATCCTGCTGAAACTCAAGTCCCCTGGTCGAAGAATTCCCTCTTGTTTTTCTCTTGCTGCGTGGGAGCATTGGCAATCCTGGTCATCGGTATTCTCATGGCCGCTCACAAAAATGCTAAAACTAATCGCTAGATAATAGCGGGGACGGACCTTTGCCGCAAATTAGACAGATTCCTGGCTGGCTTGCAGTTCCGTCCCCAATTCTTGTTGACCTGCCCATGGATTTCGCCGATGCCACCCTACTGGTAGCGGCAGAAATTACCGAGAGTAGGGACATTATCTCCATAGATTCAGACTTCTTCATCTATCGGCTGCAACGCCAACATCTCAATAATATCTTGTTCAGACGCCTGATTCTGGGCGTTTTTTCTTCCCTTAGATCCCTTTGGTGAGAAGGGTCCTCTTCTCGCAACCAGCCCCTTTCGAGGGTATTGGCGATAAGGGGTCCGTTCCGATCGGCGTTAGCGTAATATTACTGTACAGTAGGTTGACACCGTCAATTTGCATTTAAAGTTGCTATCTTCCGATTGTTATGGTAAAACTTTAATTGAGCAAGAAAACTACTCAAATTTCTGGTAACCGGACTCCATATTTACATAATTCCCCATACTTTATCCCCTCAGCCTATACTCTGCTCAATAGGCTTTTTCTGCTGTACATTTTATTTAAAGGAGGCGAAAAACCGCGATAGGCGAGAAAACTGGAGTAAATTACTTAATAGAAGGAGGTGAATGATTAATGAAGAAGTATCTTGTATTCATTGCCTTAATCCTTACTCTAGCTGTTTTAAGTGTCTTACATGTAAGTGCGGCCCTAAACTATCGGGAATATACCCGATGGGCGTCCCCGCTAGACGATCCTTCAACAGTACTTTTTGAACACCAGTTCACTGCTCAGGTCTACTACGAGTATGAAACAGGCTATTTTGTCGTCGCCTATCACGTTCCCCTATATACACAACCTGCACCAACTGGATATTCTCATTCCCAGTCCATGCAGGGGGCTCATGGGGTTGGGTATAATGTCAATTACCCCGTAACCAGCGCCCGCTACAGGCAAGCAGATGAGGCGCTTGTGGCCTCCCTAACAAAAACTTGGGTATTCATTGGACCCGGAGCGATGAGTCCTTAAGTCTAGTTATGCAAAGCCATTTTCTTAGGGGGGAAGAAACATGTTACCAAAAATCCTTGAGAAACCGCTGCAAAAGCTATTCGTTATCCTGTTCCTCATTTTTGCCTTTTCCGCTTATGGGATGGCTTTCTCCTTTTCCCAATGGCAAGATAGGGACAAGGTCGTTTTATGGTGTCACCAGCCGGATTTTCAGGTTTATCAGTTGTTATTGGCGCCAGATTTAGGGGGAGAGGCTCCGCTAACCGTCGCTGAAACCCTAACAAACTTGTCTGAAACCCACGGAATAAATGTATTTTTGCGGGCGGCGGAGCAATTTAATGCGAATACAATAGGCGCGGAGTTTTTTGTCCACTTACAATATGACGAGTACTTGGACAGGCTCCCTACTAGCACGCCTCTGTGGACAAGAGCTAGCGATTTTAACCAGGCTGTTGGCCAGATTATTACCAACAAAGAGGCGGCAAATAAGGCCGGGCACCTAATAATTACTTCAAAAGCTACGACCTTCAGTATTACTCCCCTACAGTCCTTCGACCGATTCCATGACATTGGCAATATATATATATCCGGCAAGAACGGGCCGCAGCTGGATAGGTTTGTCGCCGGGTTGCAGGAGGCATTTCCTGAATTACAGCTAAATTATATGGATTATGAGGGACACGGTTTACTCTATAACATCCGGAGCCTTCTGCAAAGTTTGCGCACCCCCATCCTGGTTTCCGGCGCCTTTTTGTTCTTGACCGCGGCGGTGTATATGTTTAATCAACAGCGTGCCATTCTGATTGAGAAACTTCATGGTCTGTCCAACGGCAGAATTCTTTTTACTCGCCTATGGCAGGTACTGTGGCCATCCTGGTCCATCAGCTTGGCGCTGACCCTTCCCTTCCACGCAATATACAACGGCTATTTCAATTCCCGCCTCTTGACGGTTTTCATGGTATACCTCTCTGCCCTCTTACTGATATCGGCTCTGGTGGCAATCTGTTCAACCGCAGCGCTGGCTTATATCATGCACCTGCGCCCGGCGGATTTGCTGAAGCACATGAAACCTGATTTTATCCTATTGAGCAGCACATTTTTTATCAAGGTCATTACAATTCCTTTGCTTATCCTCAGCCTATCAGCCAGCGCTTATAACCTATCGACCTCATTAGAGCAGCGCAGTCAGATTAGCGCCTACAAAGAACTCTACAAGAATTATGTCTATGTGGTGGGTGACAATATCCCCGGTAAAGATGTGGGAATTGGTCCAGGGGGAAGCTATATCAACCGGGTGTACGCCTCCCTAAATTCAGAACATGATGTGGTGTTCTTCTCCGATCGCTCCCAATGGTTTGAAGTAATATCCGTGGACACCTTGTATGGATATACTAATAGCGAATACGTAAATAGATTAAAATTGGTGGACACCGAGAACAATGTCGTTTCTCTCAAAGCTGACCGAGATTACGTCCTTGTGCCGGAACGACACTATGCTTTATTTAAGAGTGAACTCTACGCTTATAAAGAAGCCATGTACCACGTTGCCCCTATTATTGGGGACATACATTCCTTGAGCGATGACGAGATTGAAGCTGAGGTTTTCGGCAATTTCATTATAATTAAAGATAATCAATCCATACCCACTTTAGATATATCAATGCTTAACAAAGCTTTCGTTGATAATTACATCCTCATTATCCGCCAGGACAACCTTTATTTGCCCGAAAACGGCATCAGTATTTGGCTTGATATTGAAGGGCTGAGTAATTATGAGGACGCATTTAACCGCACTTTGGCAGAACTTGGTCCTGCATTGGTGGGTTTTGCGCCAGTTTCCTCCCTTTTGGAGCAGGTTCTTTCCGAGAACCAAGCAATGCTTTCCATGTACCTCCGGGAAACAATGATTTATTTGCTGTTATTAATCTTTATTTCCTATCTCACCCTCTACTTCTTCTACCATACCCGCCTTCAGCAGACAGCTGTAAGGGCCTTACATGGTCACTCTATCTTTGACCAGTTCTGGCAAATGACCGTTTTCATCCTCATCCTAGACAATATCGCTTTCCTATACCTGGTTTTCCGAGGGTCGTATATGGGTCAACTCATGCACCTACCTCCAAAATGGGTTTACTCGGCATTTATTTTCCTTCTCGGCCTGGATGTAGGCATACTGATGCTGTCGGTGAATGGCTTTAAGAGGAAATCTATTCACAACATCGTTAAGCGCATTGACTAGTACAGAGGAGGTCGCAAAAGTATGGGGATTGTTAAATTAGATGGGATTTGCAAATCCTACGGAGAACAAAGGGTCCTTACTAATTTTAGTTATACTTTTATAACAGGAAAGATAACCGCGATTACTGGACCATCGGGATCCGGAAAATCTACCCTTTTGAATATCATCGGTCTATTAGAGCGGCCTGACCGGGGCCGGGTAGAGATTTTCAACCAATCGAATATTAACCCTGCCACAAGGCGAGCAATGCTGTTATTGCGCCATAAAATCGGTTATCTGTTCCAGAACTTTGCGCTGATCGATAACCAGACAGTAAAGGAAAATCTCCTGGTTGCCCTGGCTTACCGCAAAGGAGACAAGAATCGGATGATAGCCAAAGCCCTGGAAAATGTAGGACTGGCAGGCTTTGAAAAGAAGAAAGTATATCAGTGCTCTGGTGGAGAGCAACAGAGGATTGCCGTAGCCAGGTTACTTCTTAAGCCCTGTGAATTGGTGCTGGCAGATGAGCCAACGGGCAGCTTAGACGAAGGCAATAAGCGGACCATCTTCAGCTTGCTCCGTCTGCTCCAGGAGAGTGGGAAGACAATCATCGTCGTCTCCCATGATCCAGAGGTCATCGATTTATGTCATGAGAAAATTTCCCTGGAAGATTATAAGGAGCGCATGACAGCTGCCAATTAACCCCCAGGGGGTAAAGTCAGAATGATGGGAGGAAGGAGCGTGTACAGATCAGCAAAAGTCTTAGGGACCATTATCCTCTCTGCCTTAATTGCACTAGGCATTTGGGCAGTCTTTATGCGCGCCGACTCCCCGGAGCCGTTGAAAATAATCGATGTAAGCGCATTTAAAAGTAGACTGGAACTCCAGTGGATCAAGGCATGGGAACCGGATTTTTCTATGGGTTACTGCATGCGCTTGTATAGTTCCGAACGCATCATTGATTCCGATATTACAGTTAATAAAAATGAGCCGGTCAGGTTATTCGTCTCGTTATTTAACGACAACCCTTACCATGCTAATAGCAGATTGTTAATCTTCTTAAATGGGCGGCCGATTCCTTATAGCATCGATGGCGCCGACGCCCAGGACTTCTATACCCACGAGCTTCCACCTGGAGGGATAATCAATATACCTATTGAGGCAGATTGCTCAGAGATCGAGTATAATGAGAACATAATCACCTTCTTGTACCTGCACCGTCTAGATGACAAGCCAAGTGAGGATATGCACATCCCGGATTTTACCTCAGCAATCACCAGAAGGCTACTGATTATTAACAATGCTGAGGGTTCTTGCCTTAATGAAATGAGCTTAACAGCAACTGAGACCGCGGACCCGAGCCTTGTCAACCAAGGGCAAGCGATAACCCTGTTGCATCTAATCGACGAAATCCCCAATAAACAAAGGACTCAGCTGAAGGCCCCTTCCATTCCCTGCACTTTATACATTAGTGCTTACGACCCCAACCCCAGACTTTACGCAACATGGTTTTTCGTTAATGATGAGCCGGTTATGCTAGAAGAACAGCCCTGCCTTGTATGGAAGTCGGGCTTAGATGTCATGCTGCGCCGCTCTGTAGTATTACCTGCTCCGCCGATGAAATCAGCCTCGCTCTATGCTGTATCCATCCCTTTGCAAAGTGCGGATGAACGGTGGCGCATAATGTCCTCAGAGAAAGTAGAACTACAATTCCAGGACTAAACCATAGTCGAATATTCATGCAAAAAAGCCTAATTGCCCGCCCCCTTTACTAAGATAACTATTACCAAACCCTGGCGTTGTTCTCCGTTCTAATGAGTGAACAAGTGCGTGAAATATGCAATCCCATCACAATTTTTGAACTAAATGATATCACGGCTGGCTAGCAGCGACGAGGTTCTTCAAAAAAACCTACAGTAACTTGACGTTCCGACGCCTGAAGCGTCGGATACTGGTAACGATAATCTGGCATGATATTAGTTGGTCCCCGCCGTGCCCTGACGGCACAGCGGAACCAACGGGCACTGGCACCCGTTAAGAAAAAATAACGTCGATGGGTATCACCAGGCCGGGGAAAACCGTCGACTCTATACTTTCGCCCGCTTTGCAAGTAGTCAAACTCAGCACTTCCCGGTTTTCGGAAAAGGAAAAGTGGTTGACCTGCTTGTTTTCAGGGTCCACCAGCCAGTACTCCCTGACGCCGCTGCTAAGATACAGGTTATATTTTGCCACAAGGTCCTTGTTTCTGGTGGAGGGAGAGAGAACCTCTACAACCAACGTCGGCACGCCCCAATACTTGCGTTTCTCATCGACTTTATCAGTATCGCAAATCACGACGATATCGGGCTGAACGACATTGGGGTTTTCTTCAAACTTTGTGGCGTAGCCAAACAACCTAACATCAAAAGGTGCCGTCAGTGAACGACAGGGCTTGCCCTTGAAGAAGTTATAAAAGTGTCCGACAATTTCGGCGATGGCAGTCTGATGGTGAAAGTCCGGGGAAGCCAACAGGTAAATCTCGCCATTGATCAACTCGTATCTCTGCTCCGATGACTCCACCAGGGCCATATACTCCTCGTAGCTGATCTTTCTCTTGGTCTTATATTGCTTGGCTTCTTCGTAAACATAGAAATGATCGGGATCGGAATAATGAGAGAGCCTGGCCACCCCCTTGCCGTTCTTGACAATGATGATCTCGTCCTTTTCCACCAGCGCAAGATACTTGCCAAAGGCGTTCTGAAAGTCAGTTGCATTGACCCGCAAAATAACACCCCCATCCATTGATTCGCCACTACTATATAGAATAATAGCTATAACGTCAAGAAATTAGCTACTTGGGACGGACCTTTTTGTCGCAAATTCGACAGTACACCTGTCGAGAATAACTTGCGGCTCAGGGTCCGTTTTCTATTGGCAACCCTTGACAATACCGTCGCCCTAAGCTAATATTCCAGAAATACCAAATCTCTCAGGGCGAGATTGTTGTATATTGGCGAGCAATCTCCAAAGGAGGTGCCCCATGTCAATATCTGTAGATAGCCTGCGCAAGGAGTTCACCCTCAAGCTCAAGGAACCGGGCCTAGGGGGCAGCATCCGCTCCCTCTTTCGCCCCAACTACCGCTCGGTGGAGGCGGTGCGGGGGGTCAGCTTTCAGGTGGAGGGAGGAGAGCCCCTGGCCTTCATCGGGCCCAACGGAGCCGGCAAATCCACCACCATCAAGATGCTAACCGGCATCCTTCACCCCAGCGGCGGCGATGCCAGGATCATGGGGTTCACCCCCTGGCGCCAGCGCCAGCAGCTGGCCATGCACATCGGCACCGTCTTCGGCCAAAAGTCCCAGCTCTGGTTTCACCTGCCGCCCCAGGACAGCTTTGACCTCTTGGCCAAAATCTATGAAGTGCCCTACCGGGAGTACCGAAGCCGCCTGGCCAAGCTGGTGGAGATCTTTGAATTGCAGGAGCTCTTGAAGAGCCCGGTGCGCAAGCTCTCCCTGGGCCAGCGCATGCGTTGCGAGATTGCAGCCTGCCTGCTCCACAAGCCCAAGATCCTCTTCCTGGATGAACCCACCATCGGCCTGGACGTGGTGGCCAGGAATAAAATCCGTCAATTAATCGCCCAGCTCAATTCCCTGGAGGGGATTACCGTCTTCCTCACCTCCCACGATACCGGGGATATTGAGAAAATCTGCAAGCGGGTCATGGTCATCAACCACGGCGAAGTGATTCTGGACACCTCGGTGGCCGAGCTCAAGCGCCACTACCTGAAGACCAAGGTAATCAGCGCCCGCCTGGGCCAGCCCATAGATGAATTTCAATTGCCCGGGGTGCGTTTCCTCAAGCATCGGGAGCACGGAGTCAAGATTCAGGTGGATACCACCCTCACCCCGGTGGAAGCCGTGATTTCCCAGCTCATGGCCCGGGCCAGCCTCCCCGACATCAACATCGCCGACCCGCCCCTGGAAGAAGTAATCCAGTCCATCTACCAAAAACCTGCCCAGGAGGTGGCGGACCATGGCCAAGGCAGCTAAGTACCTCTTCGTAGCCCGCACCAGCCTGACGGGGAAGTTGGTCTACTTCTGGGATCTCCTGGGGCGAAGCGTATTCTTCGTCCTGGTCCTCTTGATCTTTGATCAACTGTGGAAAGCCAGCCTCCCGGGCAGCACCATAAACCTTAGCCGCACCCAGTTAATCTGGTACCTGGTGATGACGGAGGTCATCACCCTTTCCACCCCCGGCGGATACGCCCTGGGCATAGATGAGGATATTAAATCCGGCAATATTGCCTACCTCCTGGGCCGCCCCTGCAGCTATCCCCTCTTCATGCTGGGTCGCTATTGGGGCGAGAGCCTGGCCTCCATGCTGATAAATTTAGGCTTGGGCTGCTGCACCGCCCTGATCATGGTGGGGCCGCCTACCCTGGTCCCGGTCTCCCTGCCGCCCCTGCTCCTGGTCATGATTCTGGCGGTGACCCTGAAGTACTACTTCACCCTGCTAATCTCCCTCACCGCCTTTTGGGTGGAGGAAAGCAGGCCCTTTCATTGGATTTACAGCAAGTTGATCTTCACCGTCGGCGGCCTCTTTGTGCCCCTGGAGTTCTTTCCCGGCCGGCTCCAGGACCTTGCCCGGATCCTTCCCTTTAACCTCACCGTCTATGCCCCAGCCCGGCTCCTGGTGGACTGGGACCCTCAATTCTTTCGCTCGGTATTGCTCCGCCAATGCCTCTGGCTGGGAGCGGCTGTGCTCCTGGCCCAGTACATTTTCCAGCGGGGGGTGAAAAAGCTCAATGTCCACGGCGGTTAAATATCTTTCCCTGCTCCTTGCCAATATGCGCCTGAACATCGCCTCGGCCATGGAATACCGCTTCAGCTTCTGGAGCCAGGTCTTGTTCATGATCCTCAACAATGTGTTCCTGCTCTTTTTCTGGTGGGTATTCTTCACCAACTTTCAGGCCGTCCAGGGCTGGGAGTTCTCCCATATCCTGCTCCTCTATGCCCTGCTCTCGGGCGCCTACGGCCTGGCCTGCATTGTCGCCGGCAACAGCCTCAACCTGGGGGAGGTAATCGCCAAGGGCGAGCTGGACTTCTACCTGCTCTTGCCGGTGGATCCCCTCTTCAACCTCCTCACCGCCAGGATGAAGATTCACGCCATCGGGGACCTGGCCTTCGCCCTGGTTCTGGCCCCCCTGGCCCTGGGTTGGGATCTTCAGGGTCTGGCCCTGTTCCTGGTCATGCTCTCTTGCGGCGCCTTGGTGCTGACGGGGTTTTGGACCATGGTGGGCTGCCTCAGTTTCTTCTGGGGCTATAACCAGGGGTTTGCCGGCCTGGCCCAGGAAGCGGTGATTATGTTTGCCACCTATCCCGACTATATCTTTACCGGCATTGTGCGCAGCCTGCTCTTCACCATAATCCCCGCCGGCTTTGTCACCTACCTGCCGGTCAGCCTGATCCGGGACTTTTCCTGGCCCAAGCTGGCAGTGATGCTGGCCGTGGCAACGGGGTTCACCCTGGCAGCCCGGAGCCTCTTCGCCCTGGGGGTACGCAGGTATGAGTCAGGCAATTTGCTGGTCACCAGGCTCTAAGCCTGCCGCCTTGTCAGCTCTTGGCCACGCCGGGAAGGAATATCCCCAAAGGGAGCAGAATAAAGGAAGGGAACAGCAACTAAGGGAAAGGAAGTGAAGCCTATCTCCGGCAAGTTTGCTCTCTCTGGAAGCAGAATCGTCACCCCCGATGCCGTCGTCTCGGGACATATCCTCGTCGACGCCGGCAAAATTATCTCTATCAATCCCGGTCCCGCCCCTCGGGGTCTGGAGAATATTGATGTCGGCAACAACCTCATCCTTCCCGGGTTTATCGACCTCCACATCCATGGCACCGGCGGCTGGGGTACCGACTCCCTGCAATCCACCCTGAACATGGCGAGGATCCTCGCCGATCACGGCGTTACCGCCTTCTATCCCACCCCGGCAACTTCGGAAATCGGCGCCTTCATGGCCCGCCTGAGGGCCATCCGGCAGGCGGCCGAGGCCCAGCGGTCCCAGGGCGGAGAAACCGGGGCAGAGATACTCGGCATTCACCTGGAAGGCCCCTTTCTAAGCAAAGAAAAAAAGGGCGCAATGCCCGAAGAATACCTGCTCCTGCCCAGCCTTGACACCCTGGCCCATTTTGAAGAACAGGCGCCGGGGCTGATCAAGCGCATCACCATTGCCCCGGAACTCCCCGGAGGCTTGGAACTCATCGGCGAACTGCGGCGACGGAATTATGTGGTGGCCGGAGGCCACACCAGCGCCAGCGCCGAGCTGATGAAAAAGGGCATCGACGCCGGCATCACTGTGGCCAATCATCTGTACAATGCCATGGCCGGCCTCCATCACCGGGAACCTGGGGCCCTGGGCGCCTACCTCACCGATGACCGGGTAACCTGCGAGATTATCGCCGACGCCATTCACGTCCACCCCCTGGCCATCGAAATTGCCCTGCGCTGCAAGGGACGAGACAACCTCTACCTCATCTCCGATGCCATCAGCGCCTCGGGGCTGCCCCCCGGGGAGTACGAATTCCTGCACAGTAAAATCATCATCGACCAGCAGGGCGTAAGCAGGCAGGAGGACGGCACCATTGCCGGCAGCACTTGCCTGCTGCCGATAGGGTTCCGGACCATCGTCGAGACCCTGGGCCACAGCCCCGTCCTGGCCGCCCGCCTGGCCGCCACCAACCCGGCCAGGGTGGCGGGAGTCCTGGAGCGGAAGGGCAGCCTGGAGGCGGGGAAAGACGCCGACATCACCGTGCTGGATGAAGATTACCGGGTCAGCCACTGCTGCGTCCGGGGCATTTGGCATAAGACCCCGGAGAAGTCTGCACAACACCTCATCCGCCTCCCCTGACAAATAATCTAGTATATGGTAAACTATCAGTAAAGGGCTGAACTACAGCGACCACCGGGTTTCCCCGGTGGTTAAGTTTGGGGATGTCCCGCAAACACAGGGAAGGATGACATTAATTGAAGGTAGACATTCATGTCCACACCAATAAGTACTCCAACTGCGGGGTCAGCAGCCCCGAGGAAATGGTCCAGGCAGCCATGGCCTGCGGCCTGGATGCCATCGTCCTGACAGAACACGACTACATGTGGGGCCCCGAGGAGCTGGCCGACCTCCAGGCGCGTTTCCCCGGAATAAAATTGTTCAGCGGCATCGAGGTCAGCATTGATTCCGCTGAACATATCGTGGTTATCGGCGTGCCCCATCCCCAGCTCTTTTCCCCCTTTATGAAGCCGGCGGACCTGGTGGCAGCGGTTCGCCAACATCAGGGTGCCGCCATTCTCGCCCACCCCTACCGCTGGTCGCCCTCGGTGCGCCAAGACATCCTGGATGCCCGGTTGGACGCCATTGAAATATTCAGCAACAGCATCCGGAATTATATGCAGCAACCCATCCGGGGCCTGCAGCAAAAGCTTGACCTGCCCCTGGTGGCTTGCTCCGATGGCCACCACACCCAGCACTTGGGGCTTTATGCCCTGGACTTGCACCAGCCGGCCAAGGACGATAAGGGCCTGGCCAGGATGATTCGGCAGGGAGAGTTTACCAATTGGTCCAGCCCAGAGCGGATTGACGAGATGAATGCCGAGATCATCGCCAAGGCCAGTAAACTGCCAGACTTAATCGAAGCCGGCATGCCCGTCAAAGATGCCCTGAGCAAAGTAGGCCTTAGACGCAACCTGGCCTATGCCATAGAACATGGCCTGGACTTGCTCTTCCCCACAGAGTAACGCCAATAGAAAGAGGGCCCCTGTTTTACCAGCGGGCCCTCTTTTTTTGCGACATCGGGGACGTTTCTCCTTGTCGCGGGATAGAATAAATTCATCGCGGGGCCGTGGACAGCCCCGATGGCGCAGCGCGACAAGGAGAAACGTCCCCGATGTCGCATCACTGGCCCGGGAGCAGGGTGATTTGGGGGCGGTGGGCCAGGGGATGTTGGCTGATTTCCACGGTGCAGCCGTAGACCGCCAGGATGTTTTCCCGGGTGATGACCTGATGGGGAGTGCCGACGGTAAAGATCTTCCCAGCCTTGATGGCCACCAGTTCCTTGCAGTACAGGGCCGCCATGTTGACGTCGTGAAGCACCGCCACCACGGTGATTCCCTCCTGGTTGAGCTCGGTCATCAGGGTAAACATCTCCTGCTGGAAGGCCATGTCCAGATAGGTGGTGGGTTCGTCCAGAAGGAGGATTTCCGGCTCCTGGGCCAGGGCCTGGGCCACCAGGACCCGCTGGGCCTCGCCGCCGCTGAGGCGGCTGAACAGCCGGTGGCAGTAATTTTCCAGTTGGGTCAGGGCCAGGGCCCGCTCTACAGCCTGGGTATCGCCGGGCCCTTCGGCGCTCCATCTGCCTAAGTAAGGCAGGCGACCCAGGCGAACCATTTCCTCCACCGTGAAGGCAAAACTGGTCTGGGTCCTCTGGGAGACCACGGCCACCTGGCGGGCCACAGCCCTTCTCGCCAGCTTGCCCAGAGGTTTACCCGCCAAAAGGACAGTCCCGGCCTGAGGCTTGATATATCCTGCCATGAGCTTGATCAGGGTGGACTTTCCCGAACCGTTGGGGCCGATGATGCCGGTGAAGTCCCCCTTCTCCACGTTGAGGTCGATATCCGTGAGACGAAAAGAGCCGTTATAGGAAAAACTCACACCGTCCAGAGTCAGGATACCCATCAGGCAATCCCCCTCTTCTTGAGCAGGTAGAGGAAGAAGGGCCCCCCCACCAAGGCGGTGATCATGCCCACCGGCAATTCCCTGGGCGCCAGCAGCACCCGGGAAAGCAAATCTGCCAAGGGCAGGAATGCCGCCCCGGCCAGGGCGGCAGCCGGCAGCAGCCAGCGGTGGACCGGCCCGCCAATAAGCCGCATGGCATGGGGAACCACCAGTCCCACAAAGCCGATGAGGCCGCATACCGAGACAGCCGATGCCGCCAAGAGGGCCGAGGCCCAGAGCAGGCGGGTCTTAACCCTTTCCACATCCACCCCCATGTAATGGGCCTGCTCTTCCCCCATGGCCAGGGCATCCAATTCCCTGGCGTGCCAGAGGATGACAATGCCGCCGCCGAATAAGAAAGGCAGGACGCTGAGGACATGCCACCAGTTGCGCCCGCTGAACCCTCCCATCATCCAGAACACCACTTGCTGAATCTGCTGGCCGCTGAAGTAGATCAGGAGGGAGAGAATTGCCCCCAGGAAGGTGCTGACGGCGACCCCTGCCAGCAGCACGCTGGTGGTCGAGCGCCCTCCCCGGCCGGTCAAGCTGTAGACCAGGACCAGGGAGCCAATTCCGCCGACAAAGGCCGCCAGGGGAATGGCGAAGGCGCCCAAAACATTCCAACCCAGACCCGCCAACATCGCCGCCGCCGCTCCCACCGCGGCGCCGGAGGAGACCCCCAGGACATAGGGATCGGCCAGGGGGTTTTTAAACAATCCCTGCATGGTCCCCCCTGCCAGGGAGAGGTTGGCTCCGGCCAGCATGGCCACCAGGACCCGGGGCAAGCGCAGGCGCAACACTATGGCTGTCCAGGTCTCGGGAAGGTCCCGGGCAAACTCCTGCCAGGCAGGTATGGCCAAGAGCTTGCCCAGGGCGTTGACCAGTGGCGCGACCAAAGTTTTCAAGAGGGCGGCCAGGGGTATGGCCACCGAACCGATGCCTACGCATACCACCAGAACCGCGACCAAGAGCAGGGCCAGGGCAAGGTAGGCCCCGGCCCTGCCCATCGCCCTCCTCGGCATTACTCAAACCTGTCCGGGTGGAAGAACCGGGCCAGTTCCTCCACTGCATCCACCACCCGCGGGCCGGTCCTGCTGGTGATGTCCGGGTTGACAAAGAAAATTTTCTCCTGCTGAACTGCGGTCACCACATCCCAGCCGGCCCTCTGGGCAAAGGGTTCCACCGGCAAGGGCTCGGGGTAGCCGTGAATGATGATGTCGGGATTGCGGGCCAGCACCTCTTCCTCTTGCATTTCCACCCACCGGGAAATCCCCCAGGCCAGGTTCTTGCCCCCGGCCCGGGCGATGATTTCATCGATGAAGGTATCCTCGCCGGCAGTCCAGATCCCCGGATACCAGCTCTCATAAAAGACCAGCGGCCGCTCTTCCTCTTTCAGATCTCCCAGAGCCTGGGCCACCGCTTCCAGGCGGCCCTGCATATCTGCCACCAAGTCCTCCCCGGCCTTCTCTTCACCCAAGGCCTTGGCGACGAGGGAGATATTGGCGTAGATTTCCTCAAAGGTCATGGGATCCAGGGCCAGGACCGGTATTCCCAATCCCTCCAGCCCCTCCACCGTCTCCTTGTGCAGGCTGGCCGCCAGAACCAAGTCCGGCTCCAGAGAGACGATGGTCTCGAGATCGGGGACATCAAAGCCGCCAACCCGGGGAATTGCCAGGGCGGCTTCGGGATAATTGCAGAAGTCTGAGGCCCCCACCACCCGGTCACCGTGACCCAGGGCAAACATTATCTCGGTGGTGGCGGGAACCAGGGAAACGACCCGCTGGGCTGGTTCCGCCAGAGTCACTTCCCGGTCAAAATCGTCCACCAAGGTTATCGGTCCGGGCTTACCCGAAAACCAGGAACATCCACCCAGCAGAAAGCTAAAGGCCAGAATTACGCATACCAGTGTTTTCTTCATCTTCAGTCTCCTCCTCTTATCCGCAGAATACGAAAAACCCCCGACGCATAGGTCAGGGGTCAACCGGGTGCAACCCGGCACTTGGCAAACATAAAACGTACCCCCTTTCTCCGCGAAGGACCAGTACATCAGGATACAGGCAGGTCTCCTGGCTTCCGGCTTATCCCCCGACCGCCTTCCCACGCCCTTGGGCGCAGTGGCTATGGCCGAAGCTATCCGGTTACAGTGGCGGGACCGCCCGGGACTTGCACCCGGTTCCCTATTCTCCCCCTGGGGGGCACCTGTACCCGACCATATGAACTTGTCAATTGTATTATATCCTCACCGGGTACTTTGTGCAAGGGTGATTGACCTGAGCCCGGTTTTCTGTTAATCTTTAGGTGACAAGCAATATTAAAGACGCTTCGTTAGGTGAGGTTCCTTGCATGAGATAGGCTGCTGCCCGGAAATGTCGAGAGACGCCAACGGGTAGAGCAGAACCCATCGGCTTAAGGTGGATTCTAAGGCAGCTGAGCCCTCGGCTCTATGCATGCAAGTGCCAAAGCCCGGACAAGGGGGTTATTTTTGTGCGCATTCTGCCCCCTGCCGGGGGCAATTTTGATTTATATAGGGGGTGGTGATCTTCAGTCAGATACCGCGAAGGCAAACTAAGAGATCTTTTCCTGGACAAGATATAGACAGGAGGTATTGTCATGACCGAAAGAATCACCACCCTGCTCTCGGAGCACAAACTTACACAACTCAAGGAACTGCTTAACGAAGACCTGTCCTTCCAGGAGCTTTCGGAACTGTTGGAGCAGTTTTCCCCCACGGAACAGGTGGTCCTGTTCCGCCTCCTGGAGAAGGATACCGCCTTGGAAATCTTCGAGCTCATGGAACCTTCCCAGCAAGGGGATTTGCTGGAGGCCTTCACCGATGCCGAGGTAATCGAGCTCTTTTCCAGCATCGACCCCTCCGACCAAGTCCGCCTCCTGGGCGAACTGCCGGCCAAGGTGGCCAAGGAGCTCTTGCGCTCAATCCCCAGAGAGATCCGCGAGTCCGCCTCCATCCTCATGGGTTTCCGGCCGGGCACAGTGGGCCGGGTCATGTCCCCCCACTACCTGCGCCTGCGCCGGGACGATACCGTTGGCTACGCCCTGGAAAGGATCCGCACCCTCAAGCCAGATCGGGAGGTACTCCTGGACATCTGGGTCACCGACCAGCACCGGATCCTGGAGGGAGTGGTCACCCTGCGGGACCTGGTCCTGGCAGATCCGGAGACGAAAATCGGGGAAATCATGGATGACGACGTGGTCTTCGTCACCGCCGACACCGACCAGGAGGAAGCCGTCAACATCCTCAAGAAGTTCGACCTGGTCAGCCTGCCGGTGGTGGACTCGGAAAACCGCCTGGTGGGAGTCCTTGAGTATGACCGGGCCCTGGACATCATGCAGGAAGAGGCCACCGAGGACCTGCTGGAAAAAGGCGGGGTCATCACCCTGCAAAAGCGGGAAGAAAGCCTCAGCCAGCGCCTGATTCACGGTTCCATCCTCCAGGCTTTAGCCGTAAGGCTTCCCTTCCTGCTCATTACCCTGGTAGGAGGGCTTTTGGCCGGCGTAATCATCAGTAGGTTTGAAAACGCCCTCAGCCAGGTTTTGGCCCTGACCTTCTTTCTTCCCATCGTCATGGACATGGGGGGCAATGTGGGCACCCAGTCAACCACTATATTTACCCGCAGCCTCGTCTTGGGACACATCCGTCCCAATGAATTTTTAAAGCCCTTGATAAATGAAGTAACCCGAGGATTAACCATCGGCGCAATCGTTGGGAGCCTAACGGGAGTTATCGCCTCTATCTGGCAGGCAAGCTTCCAACTTGGCCTGGTGGTGGGCCTGGCCATATTGTGCACGGTCACCCTTGGCTCAGCTTTGGGCTACTTCGTTCCCTGGCTTCTGTTCAAACTTAAACTGGACCAAGCCGCCGGCGCCGGACCAATCCTCACAACCGTCAAAGACATTACCGGCTTATTGATCTATTTTTACCTTGCCACCCTATTCATGGGTTTGGTAGCATGAATCTTCCAGATTCGAGGAAGTCTATTCTGTATAATGACAAAACCGGACATAGCTCCGGTTTTTCTTATCCCCAATTTGGGCTGCAGAGTAGCTAGCCAAACACTTCGACGGCTGCAACAAGCCGCAAGCGGTCCTCGTCAACATTCCCGCGGCCATAGGCGTCGAAGAAGCGCTGCCGATACTTGTCAGTTTTCAGGTTGAAAGCCAGGGACCATGTCGCCCAAAACAAATCGACATGAGCGTCGCCGACACCGGCGCAGCCCAGATCAACATACCCGCTGAGCCGCCAGTTATTGAGGATGATATTAGGCAAACAATAGTCACCGTGCAGGAGCGTATCAGTTTGAAGCAGATGCCCACGGTTTTCAACCACTCCCCACGCTTCTTCGGGATTAGCAAAGCCCCAATTGCCGGAGAAACCCATGTCAAAGGTCCTGTGGCGATAGTTCTGCGCAGCTCCCCTGAGGTAGCCTTCGGTATGATTCACGGGGCAGCCAGTAAAGTCTGTGGCGTGAAGCTGAGCAAGCTGCTCTGCCAGCAAATCACACAATCTCTCCGGCTGCTGGAGATGCCTGGCTGCTGTGCAGTCATCACCAGGTATCCTCTCCGTCAGCAGCCAATCTTGCTCCTGGGAAGTGTATGCAACCACCCTCGCCGCTAAGCCCAAGTCGTGGTAATAATTCGTCATTACAGCTTCTCGCTCTAATGCGCCTTTAGGCGCAGATTTCAAAAAATAGCCGCAGTCCTTGGCGATGAAAAGCACCCTGGCCTCCGGCGAAGAGCTGTAGTCGTACAGTGTCGCCGCTGCAAGTAACGGTCTCAGTTCAGAAGGGTATGCAGCCAGATCGGGGGAGACTGGTTCTTCCCGCATTATCCTGACCTTCTTTCCCTCAGTATGCTCACACCACAGATTTCCCGAAGGGAACCAGACAGAGAGCGGCCAACTTGGCGTGCTGCCGGGCGAAGGGCAATCCCACGATGGTGACGGCAGAGAGCAGGCCGAAGATGATGTGGGTTAAGGCCAGCTCAATCCCTCCCACAAAGATCCAGATGATATTCATCGACACCGCCAGGCAACCCGATGCATTGGGGGCCTCTACAATCTTGCGTCCAAAGGGCATGAGACCCAGCATCGCCAGTTTAAAGCACTGGACGCCAAAGGGTATCCCCACCACCGTCAGGCAGAGGGCCAGCCCGCCCACCAGATAAAAGAAAAACACAAAGATACCGCCCCCCAGGACAATCCAGAGCAAGTTGCCGATAAAGCTCATCCCTCTCCCTCCCCTCATGCGCATCAAAGGGAGGCCTCTTGCCTCCCAATCTGGCTATTCGGAGCAGTCCTCCAAGTGGCAAATGCCCACTGTCCGCTCCACATCCAGAACAAAGGCGATGCCCTTTCCGGCGTCGTTGAGGCCGACATCTTCGGTAATTGCCTGAAGAACCTGATCGGTCTTGGTGTGATCAATCAGAGTAAGGATGATATCCTTTTCCGGCTCAATGGGAATCCCAAAGAGCTTGGCAGTCTCATGAATACCGGTACCGCGGCCGTTGATGATGGTGCCGCCCTCGGCCCCCGCTCTCTTGGATGCCTCCACAACGTCGATGGCGCCGCCCCGATTAACTATGGTCACAATCAAGTCGAACTTGATTTTATTGGCAGTCATTACATACACCCCCTCTGAATTAAAGCAATATTACACCATCGAGCCAAGATGTGCAACCCCATGCAATTTCGTCAGGTTGACGACAAAGCATACCCCTTTTCCCGGCTTATTGAGGTTGCCGGTCTCGACAATGACAGCCAGGACGTCATCCAGCAAGGATGCATCGACGCCGATAAGTACCAGCTCCTTCTCGGGTTGGTAGGGAATGCCGAGGATGGATTCGTATATGCTCTTGGCGGCAGTTCCCCGCCCGTGGATAATGGTTCCGCCCTGGGCCCCGGCCGCTTTGGCTTCGGCCACAATCTTGCTGCCCATCCCCTTGCCGACGATTATGCCAATTAACTTATGCCCGCTGCCGGATTGCATCTTTTCCGCCTTCCTTTCCCTTGGCTTCGCTCCTGCTGTAGAGGAAGCCAAGAATCAAAATTGACAGAATCGGCACCATGGCCACCAGGGAAATCATGCCAAAACCGTCGAAGAGGGGGTTGCTTCCCGGCACGGCCTGGCTGCTCCCCACGGTGAAGGCCAGGAGGAAGGTGGCAATCATGGGCCCGGTGACAACCCCGCCGGAATCAAAGGCCAGCCCCACGAAAAGGGGGGGGACCTTGGGGGCCAAGAAAAATATGGCCAAGTACCCCGGGATGATGAAGTACCATAGGGAAACGCCCAAGAGGATTCGGAGCATGGACAGGGCCACCGCCACGGCTACCCCGATGGAGAGGAAGTACAGCATCACCTTGTTGTGAATATAACCGCCGGTGACCTTCTCCACCTCCATATTTAATACCTGGATGGCAGGCTCGGCCATGGTTACCACAAAGCCCAAGACAAACCCGATGGGAATCAGTATCCAGTTAAAACTGACTCCGCCCAAGGTATTGCCTATGGCTTCCCCCATACTGTTGAAGCCGACATTTACCCCCTGCATGAACAGGGTCAAGCCGATAAAGGCTACCAATATGCCCCGGAAGAACTGGAGCACCTGGCGCCGGGGAAGCTTCCAATAAAAGAAGTTGAAGAGCAGGTAAAATACCACCAGGGGCAGGAAGGCCAGGGTTACGTCCCAGAGGGTTTGAGAAAACCCTGCAAACAATTGGGCTATCACCGAAAGATCACCCCCAGCAGCAGCACGGCCAGGATGGGGCCAACAGAACCCAGGCCTACGAAGCCGAAGCTGTCCTCAGATGATGCCCGGGACCCCCGCAAGGCCGAAATCCCAACGCCAAAGGAGAGGATAAAGGGCACCGTGACCGGCCCGGTGGTAGCCCCCCCGGCGTCAAAGGAAACCGCCAGGAACTCCGGAGCGGTAAAGATTGCCAGGCCGAAGACCAGGATATAGCTCACAAAGAGCAATTTTAACAGGGGAATTTTGAAAATAATCCGGAGCATGGCCAAGGCCAGAAATATCCCCACCCCCAAGGCGACCACCGCCACCAAAAGGTAGCGGGAAATCTCCCCGCCCGAGACGGTGTCAACCTGGTTGGCCAGCACCTGCACCCCCGGCTCTGCCACCGTCACGGCAAAGCCAACAGCGATGCCGAAGGCAATCACGAACCAGAGTTTGCCGCTTTGGAACAGGGATTTCCCCACCAGTTCCCCGATGGCAAGCAAACTTTCCTTGACCCCCAGCAAGAAGAGGGTCAGGCCGACCATGGTCATGAGGACGCTGAACATAAAGACTAGGAAAGTGGCCCAGGGCAGTCGGACCAAAGTCACCTGCAATAGAACTACCGCTGCAGTGACGGGCAAAACAGAACGTATTACTTCGTTAACTGTATCTCTTATACTCACCACACCACCTCCTATGGTCACGGGGTTGCCCGGCAAAGAAAAACCACAAAAGGAATTATGATTATAGCCATAACCTTTTGTGGTTCTCGTTTACGGGGTATGCAGGCGAGTTGGAGGTGCCGCCCCCTCTCCGATTTAGATTTTCACCCAGTGGGCCCCCGCTTCGATCCGATTTCAGCACTCGTTAAATTATACCACAAAAGCGGGGGCAGCGAACAGGATTTTTTCAGATCTTCGCCCTCCTCAGCAAATTGGCATTGCCCACCACGGTGATGGAACTCATGGCCATGGAGATTTCCGCGATGACCGGGTGCAGCAAGCCCAGGATGGCCAAGGGGATGGCAATGGTGTTGTAGATAAAGGCCCAGAACAGGTTCTGCCTAATCTTGCGGAAGGTGGCTCGGGACAGCTTTACCGCGCTGACCACCGCCCTCAGACTGCCCCTGACCAGGGTGATGTCAGCGGCCTCAATGGCGATGTCGGTGCCGGTGCCAATGGCCACCCCCACATCAGCCTGGGTCAGGGCCGGAGCGTCGTTGATGCCGTCCCCCACCATGGCCACCCGCAGGCCCTGTTCCTGCAGGCGCTTGATCTCATCCACCTTGCCGTCGGGCAGGACCTCGGCTAACACCTGGGAGATACCCACCTTGGCGGCAATGGCCTGGGCAGTGCGCTGGTTATCTCCGGTAATCATGGCAGTCTGGAGGCCAAGCTCCTTAAGTTCTTGAATGGCCTGGACTGAGTCGTCCTTGATGGTATCGGCCACGGCTACGACGCCGATGACCTCGTCCTGGGCCCCCACCAGCATGGCGGTCTTTCCTTCCCCTTCCAGCCGGGCCATCTCGCCCTCCATGGCTCGGGTCTCGATTCCGCTTTCTTCCAGCAACCGCCGACTGCCCACCAGCACCATGCGCCCATCGATTTCAGCGCTGACGCCTTTACCTGTGATGCTGGTGAATCTATTGGGCTCGCTCAATTCAAGGCCCCGCTCCCGGGCGGCTTCCACCATGGCCCGGCCCAGGGGATGCTCCGAGCCCTGCTCGACGCTGGCAGCCAGGCGCAATAGTTGCTCCTGACTGCCCCCGGGAGCCGGGACCAGGTCGGTCACCTCGGGCTTGCCCCGGGTAATGGTCCCTGTCTTGTCAAAGACCACCACGTCCAAATTGCTCATGGTCTGAATGGCCGCACCGTTGCGGATGAGAATGCCATTCTCCGCCCCCAGGCCGCTGCCCACCATCAGGGCGGTGGGAGTGGCCAGCCCCAGGGCGCATGGGCAAGCGATGACCAGGACGGCAATGGTGGCAAAGAGGGCCAGAGTGGCGCCGCTCAAGCCGGGATCCACCCAGGGCAGGACGTCCCGGAGCAGGGCGCCGGCATTCCTCATTATTTCGGGGAAGAAGAGCCAGGCCAGAAAGGTTGCCGCGGCGATGACCAGCACCGTCGGGACAAAAAAGCCGGTAACCCTATCGGCAAACTCCTGAATGGGCACCTTGGTGCCCTGGGCCTCCTCCACCATCCTGACCACTTGGCTGAGGAAGGTGTCCTGGCCAATCTTGGTGGCCCGCACCTTCAGCAATCCCTGCTGGTTGACGGTGGAGCCGATGACCTCATCGCCGGGGCCCCGGCTCACCGGCAGGGACTCCCCAGTAGCCATGGATTCGTCTATGGCGCTCTCCCCTTCTTCAATGACCCCGTCGGTGGGGATCTTCTCCCCCGGCCGTACCAACATAATGTCGCCAATCTGGACCTGCTGAATCGGCACCTCCCGCTCCTGGCCGTCCACCAGGAGGGTGGCGGTCTTGGCCCCCAGCTCCAGAAGCTTCTTGATGGACTGGGAAGCTCTGCCCCGGGCCTTGGTCTCAATATAGCGGCCGGTCAGGTGGAAGGACATGATCATCCCCGCCACGCCGGCATAGTTCTCCACCGGCCAGAAGAAGACCATTATCCCAGTGGCAATGGCAGCCAGGGTGCCCATGGCGATGAGGGTATCCATATTGGCGCCGCCGTGGCGCACCGCCCGCCAGGCCGATTGGTAAACATGGCCGCCGGCCCAGATCAGTACCGGCAGGGCCAGGAGGACCATGCCCAGGTTAAAGCTCTGGGCGGTGGGCCAACCGTGCTCATGGCCGCCCCGGGTCATGGCAACGAGCATCCATATCGCTGCCGGCAGGGTAAAGGCCCAGGCCATCCACATCCTCCGGGCAGCCAGGCGCAATTTGGCCTCATCCTCATCTCTATCTGCCGCCGGAGCGCCTTCCTCCAGCTCCAGGCGACCCTGATAACCCGCCCTTTCCACTGCCGCCAAGAGCTCCCGGGGCCCGATTTGGACCGGGTAGTACTCTATACTGGCCCGCTCGGTGGTCAGGTTGACCACCGCCGACTTCACGCCTGAGGTGGATTTCAAGCCCTTCTCCACCCGATTGGCACAGGCAGCACAGGTCATTCCCTCAATCTTCAACTCCAGCTTCTCGGTTTCAATTGCGACCTGGTAGCCCGTCTTTTCTATTGCCTGGCGCAAGTAAGCCTCATCCACCCGCTGGGGATCAAATTGGACGCTGGCCCTCTCGGTGGTCAAGTTCACTGCCGCCGAAGCCACCCCGTCAATCCTTTGCAGGGCCTTTTCCACCCGGTTAGAACAGGCGGCGCAGGTCATGCCTTCAATCTTCAGCTCCACTTTTCGCAAATCTGGAAACGCTTTATAACCCGTTTTCTCCACCGCTTCCGCCAACTGGGCAGGAGAAACCATTTTGGGATTATGTTCAACAACAGCCCTTTCCGTGGCCAGGTTTACTGCGGCCGTCTCTACGCCCTCAAGCCTTTGCAGGGCCTTTTCCACCCGATTGGAACAGGCTGCGCAGCTCATACCTTCAACCTTCAAGGTTGTCTTGACAATTTCCTTGGCCATTCTCTGCAACCTCCCTTATACCCCATCTAGGTATTTATAGCGTACTCAATTCCAGTGTCCCTGTCAATACCCGAGTTAATTAGTATATATTGTTCCCAGGCTAAGGCGGAGCGCCGTCGTCGACCCTGCCCCTAGTGTACACAGATAAACCGGCGGAAAACCACCGGCTATTTTTCACCCCACCACCAGACCAGGGCAAATCCCGCCGCAGCGAGGATAATAATGGGCAGGGGGTTGTCCCAATTGCCCGGTATCAACATCCTGGCCGAGCCGAGAATCAGTCCCGAGAAAAGCCAACTTATAGAGGCCCGGTACCGGGAATATATGTTGTCCAGAGCATTGGAAAGGCCGAAGGCTCCGATGGCGGCTCCCAGGACAAAGACCATGAGGACACGCCAATCGAAATCCGCCAGGGCCTGCAACATATCATCGTAGATGCCCATGATGATCAGCACGGAACTGCCCGGAACCCCGGGCAGAATCATCGCCGCGCAGGCCAGGGCCCCGCCAATCAGGAGCAAGCCAATCCCGGGCCGAACGGTATCCTCCACCATGCTCATGGGCTCTCCCGCCAAAATAAAGCCGATGGCGGCGCCCAGGAGAAATAAAAGGACCCGCCGGTAATTGGGGCGATAATGTTCACCCAGCACCGCCCTGATGGAAGCCAAAATGCACCCCAGCAGGAAGGCAGAGACATAATTGGTATAGGACTCCAACAGCCAGGAAAAGGCCGCGCCGCTGACGAGAATCCCGCCGGCCGCGCCGGCAACAAAGGGCAGCCAGGGCAAAATCCGCAGGCGGGACAAGTCTGCCACCAGTTTTTCGTACAAACCCAAGAGCAAGAGGAGAGTCCCCCCGCTCATCCCCGGCAGGATAATGATAATGCCCGTGATAATTCCCTTAAACACCATTTGCATAGTAGAACTCCCTCTCTCATCCACTGAGTGCCGGAGGACCATTATCTAGGTCAAGCGGCAAAGTTTCCAATGATGATTTATCAGCGAAAACCAAGCAGCTGGCCCAGCGGCCATGTCTGCTCATCCTATTATACTCGCATTTAAGCCCCATAGCCAGGACAGCTTGAATTTATCCGCTTGAAAAGCCTTCCCCTTTGCATTATAATTCTAAAAGATGCCTGTTTAAGGGATTAATACTTTTTCTAAGGGAGTGGAGACCCATGGCCAAGCAAAATCGTGGCAAGGGCCTGTGGGGCAAGCCCGGCCGCGGCAAGGGCACCTGTCCCCTGTGCTCACGCACCAGCACCAAGCTGCTCTGGCAGACCAAGGACGAAGGCGGCAACGACATCCAGGTCTGCAAGCGCTGCAAAAATCGCTAGAAAAAAGCCGGTCCCTGTAATTTTTACATACCCAGGGAGCGGCTTTTTGCTTGGGGACTCGTCTTTAGTCGCAGGAGCCATAGTTTTTCCGATAACGGCTGTCCCCAGTGATATATCCCACACCAAATGGAAAACTATAATTGAATTATTACATAAGGAGTATGCCAATGAACACATTTACCCAATTGGGGCTTAGCCCCGAAGTCTTAAAATCCATCAGCAGCATGGGGTTTGAAGAGATGACCCCCATTCAGCAAGAGGCGATTCCCATCGGCCTCGCCGGTCAAGACCTGATTGGTCAGGCCCGGACGGGTACCGGCAAAACCGCGGCCTTCGGCATTCCCATGGTGGAAAACTTTGTTCCCGAGCAGGGACTGCCCCAAGGCCTGGTCATCACCCCCACCCGGGAATTAGCCATCCAGGTCGCCGAGGAACTCAATAAAATAGGCAGCTACAAGCGGATTCGCTCCCTGCCCGTCTACGGGGGCCAGGATATCGACCGCCAGATCAAGAACCTGAAAAAGCGGCCGGAAATCATTGTCGGCACCCCCGGCAGGTTGTTGGATCACATCCGCCGCCGTACCATCCGGTTAAGCGAAGTCGCCACCGTGGTCCTGGACGAAGCCGACGAGATGTTGAACATGGGCTTCATCGAGGATATCGATGCCATCCTGCGGGAAGTACCGGAGCAGCGCCAGACCCTGCTCTTTTCCGCCACCATGCCCCGCCCCATTCAGGAACTGGCCCTGAAATTCATGATTGAGCCCAAGCTGATTCAGATTAAGAGCAAGGAAGTGACGGTGCCCGCCGTCAGCCAGTCCTTTATTGAGGTCCAGGAACGCCAGAAGTTTGACGCCCTCTGCAACCTCCTGGACATCCAGCCCCCGGAACTGGCCATCGTCTTCGGGCGCACCAAGCGCCGGGTGGATGAAATTGCCGAGGGCCTCAAGAGCCGGGGCTATTCCGCCGAAGGCATCCATGGCGACCTCTCCCAGGCCCGGCGGGAATCTGTCCTGCGTCAGTTTAAGAATGGAACCATCGATGTCCTGGTGGCCACCGATGTTGCGGCTCGAGGCCTGGACATCTCCGGCGTCAGCCATGTCTACAACTTCGACATTCCCCAGGATGCCGAGGGCTACGTGCACCGCATCGGCAGGACCGGCCGGGCCGGGCGCAGCGGCGAAGCCATCTCTTTAGTCACCCCCAGGGAACGAGAGCACTTCCGCTCCATTCAACGTATCACCGGCGCCAAAATTACCCGGGCGCCCCTGCCCTCCCTGGTGGATGTCATCAAAGGCCAGCAGCGCCTGGCCGCCGAGAAGCTGCTGGAGACCATTGAAGCTGGGACCACCGGCCAATACCGGGAAATGGCCGGCAAGCTCCTGGAGGAAAGCGACTCCGTCAGCCTGGTGGCAGCGGCCCTGAAACTCCTGACCAAGGAACCCGACAGCACCCCGGTGCGCATCACCGAAGAGGGTTCCTACCGCTTCCGCCAGCGCCCCGCAGGCAGCGGCCATAAACCTGGCCCCAAACCCTACGGCAGACGAAACTACAACAAGCGCCAGAGCGGCGGCAACAAGCGCTACCGCTAACAAAATCATCCACTGGGGACGGTTCCCAGTGGATGATTTTTCTTTATTTCCAACTCGTGACTTCCCGCCAAGGCCGCCGGGGACGGGGAGAAGGATCCTCGTCAGGCCAGCCCAAAGCCACCGCCGCCACCAATTCATCCCGACGCCCCAACCGTGCGCTTATCTCTGCCTGGGCGTAGAATACATCGCAAATCCAGAGGCTGCCCAGTCCCAGCTCGGTGGCCTTGAGCAACATATTTTGGATGGCGGCGCCAACGGATTGTATGTCCACTGTCCACATGATTTTCTCCACGCCCGAAAGGGCATCCTTAGCCTCCAGGCGGGGATTGTAAACCATTATTACTACTTGCGATTCCTTCATTATCCGCGCCGAATTCCTGGCGCTGCCGCTGTTATAGCCCATTTCTTCTACCTTTGCGGCCCCGGCAATGACCAGGTCGGCAATTTCATCCTTTTCCTCGCCTTCCAGGACAATGAACTCCCAGGGCTGGGCATTCTTGCCCGACGGGGCTAGGGTAGCCGCCTCCAGCATCTCCTCAACCAGCCGGCGGGGAACGGGCTCTGCTTTAAACTTGCGGATGCTTCTGCGCTTTGACATGGCTTCGCCAACCTTCACCGCTATCTACCTCCTATCCATTAGGGACGGTTCCCAGTGGTTAATTTTCGCCTTACAGCATACACAACTTGCCGGGCAATGCCCAACAACTTTTCCAATTCTCGACCACTTATATCCACCGCTTGGACTATTTCTCCCAGCACTTGACGTTTTGTCTCCTGGGGGGCTCTTGAGAAGGTCAGTATTGACAGTCCATGGGCACTGAGAATCTCCTCTATGCGCTTAACTTGCATTTCCCTTGCTTCCCCTGGCTCCAAAAACTTAAAGTCGTTATTACTATCGTCGGAGTTTGTAAATGTAGCCAGGGCCATAGCTGCCTCATGCCTGTCCGGCATAAATAAACTGTACAGGTAATCCCGCTGAACAAGGTTACTTGCTTTGCCTGGGCGCAGGTAATCGCGGTAACTACTCCAGGGGTATCCCTGGGGACTAGTTACCAGCCCAGCCGTGACGGGGTTAAGGTGTATATAGCGAGCGCAAACTTTAAAGTATGTTTCGTTGTCTACAATCTGGCTATGGAATCGGTCCTGAAACAAGTGCCCGGTTCTGCCGTACTTCCAATTGAAGAATTGGGCATAGGGTCCGCAGATACGCTTGACAATTCTGGACAACTGATCATTGGCCTTTATGAGCAAATGGACATGGTTACTCATTAGGCAATAGGAGTAGAGAACATACTCGTTCTCCTCCATGGCCATTTCCATTCTATCCAGCATTTTGTGTCGATCTTGATTATCCGCGAAAATGTCCATGCCACCTATACCGCGAAAGGTGACGTGATAGATGCCGATATCCGACAACTCCCTGGCTCTCCTGGGCATTCCGACTCCTCCCTTTGCCGCAATTATATAACAATTCTTGCCAGGGAGGAAGGTGTCGCTTTAGAAATCATCCATTGGGAACCGTCCCTAGTGGATGGTTTGCAGGATGAAGGTGTACATGTCGGCGGCTTCGTCGATGAGTTTGGAAACGGGTTTGCCCGGGCCATGGCCGGCCTTGAATTCCACCCGGAGCAGGATTGGGTTTTTGCCACTGTATTTTTCCTGGAGGGTGGCGGCAAACTTCAGGGCATGGCCGGGGATGACCCGATCGTCGGTATCCGCCGTCATGATCAAAGTGGGGGGATAGCCCACGCCCTCCCGGACATTGTGCAGGGGCGAATAGGCATACAGGAATTTAAAATGTTCCGGGCTGGTCTCGGCATCGCCGTACTCGGGAATCCAGTAGCGGCCCACGGTAAACTTGTGGTACCTCAGCATGTCGATGACGGGAACCCAGCAGACCACGGCGCCGTAAAGGTCGGGGCGCTGGGTCATGCAGGCCGCCACCAGCAGCCCACCGTTGCTGCGGCCCAGGATGGCCAGGCGCTCCCGGCGGGTGTATTTATTCTCAACCAGCCATTCCGCCGCAGCGATGTAGTCGTCAAAGACATTCTGCTTGTTCTCCAGCATCCCCGCCCGGTGCCAGTCCTCGCCGTACTCGCTGCCTCCCCGCAGGTTGGCCACGGCATAGATACCGCCCCGCTCCATGAACATCAGGTGGGCCGGGCCAAAGGTGGGAGTCATGCTGATGTTAAAGCCGCCGTAACCATAGAGCACTGTGGGATTATCGCCGTCCAGCTTCAGCCCCTTCTTGTGGGTGATGAACATGGGCACCCGGGTCCCATCCTTGGAAGTGTAGAAAACTTGCTTGGTCTCAAATTCCCGGGGCTCAAAGGACAGAGCCATCTGGCCAAAGGAAGTGAGCTGACGGGAGTCCAAATCGCCCTGGAACACCGTGGGCGGGTAGAGGAAGGACATGAAGCCGATGTAGAACTTGCTCTGGGCAAATTTCCCCCACAGGCCGGTGACGGAGCCCAGGCCGGGGAGTTCAATTTCTCCCTCCTCCTCCCCCTGGACGCTGAAGACCCGGACCCGGTGGCAGGCATGGTGCATGTAGACGAGAACCAACCTCCCCCCCACCAAGTAGGCCTCATCGATGACATCCTCACCCTGGGGAACAATCTCCTGCCAATTTTCCCGGGCTGGATTATTGACATCGATGGCGATGATCCGCCCCCGGGGCGCATCCAGGTCGGTATTGAAGAAGAAGCGGCTGCCGATATTGCCGATGGGCCAGTAGGCGGCGTCCTCCTTGTCCAGCAGGCGGATAAAATTCCCCTGACTGTTAAGGGGTCGGTAATATAACCGGTTGCGGGAGGAGGTGCCGTAGGTTACCACCAACCCCAGATACTCCTCATCTTCGCTGACGAAGGGGGTAAAGCCCAGCTCCTTGGCATCGGGGCGCTCATAGACCAGGACGTCCTCTGCCTGCGGAGTCCCCACCCGGTGGTACCAGACCTGGCAGAAATTGCTCTGGTCCTCTGGGGGGACGCTGCCGGGCTCGGGAAAGCGGCTGTAGAAAAAGCCCTTGCCGTCAGGGGTCCAGGGCAAGGTGGTAAAGCGGCACCAGTTGATAGTCTCGTTAAATTCCTCGCCGGTATCCACCCGCCGGATGCGGACCTTCTGCCAGTCGCTGCCGCTCTCAGAGGTGGCGTAGGCCAGGAGCTTGCCATCCTTGCTGACGCTGAACCTGGTCAGGGCCACCGTCCCATCTTTGCTAAAGGTATTGGGATCCAGGACCACAAAGGGCTCGCCTCCGGGGTCCTGGCAATAGAGCAGGGCCTGGTTCTGGAGGCCGTCATTCTTCTGGAAGAAGAGGCGCCCCTGGGCCTCCCGGGGCAGTTCATACTTGGGATAGTCCCAGAGCCGCTCCAGGCGCCGCTTCAGCTCTTCCCGCAGGGGGGTATCCAGGATCTTCCTGGTCACAGCATTCTGCTCTTGAACCCAGGCGATGGTCTCGGGGTCGGTGCTGTCCTCCAGCCACCGGTACGGATCGGCCACCAGGGTACCGTGATAATTTTCCACAATATTGTCTTTGCGCATGCTAATCCTCCCGTCCATGTACTCAATTAGACTTTCTCCAAAAAAAGAGAGAATCCTTCGCCTGGCGAAGAACTCCCCACAATTAATTGGATACCTCTACAGACGCTTGAGTGGCCTTGCCCCGGCTGCGGGGGAGGTAGAGGCCGCCGATTATCAGCACCGCGCCGGCCACCTGCGGCAGGCTGATGGCTTCGTCCAAGAAGAGACTTCCCATGAGCATGGCCGTCACCGGCGTGAGGTTGTTGTATATTGCCGTCCTGGCCGCCCCCAGCTTCTGCACTCCATTGGTCCAGATATAGTTTCCGGCCACAATCGCCAAGACTGCCGAGTAGAACAATCCGCCCCAGCCGGCCAGGCCCACGGCACCCCAATCCTGGGCAGCCAAGGGCCCCAGGGAGAAAAGCGCAAGCGCCGCCGCCCCCGCCGTCAAGGTCCAGGTGGTAAACTGGAGGGCGGAATACTTTTGCAAGAGGCCTTTGCTCTTCAGGGTATAGCATGCATAGAAAAAGGTGCCGAACACCAGCATTGCATCTCCCTGCCAGGTGCTGCCGCCCAGGGTCAGCCCCTTGCTCCCGCCCAGGGTGACCAGGACAATTCCGGTAACGGACAGGCCAATTCCCAGCCAGACAAAGGGACCGGTAGCTTCGGCCCGGGTCAGGGCTGCCAGGGCGGCAACCCAAACGGGGATGGTTGCCAGGAGCAGGGCGGTGTTGCCCGCCGAAGTCAGGTTGGTGCCCTGAATGAAGAGAGCTTGATACAAGCCATGGCCCAGCAGTCCCAGAACCGCTATCCGCAGGAAGTCAGCCCTTTCCGGAAGCATTTTCCCTCCGGAGGCCCTCAGCACGGCCCAGCAGAGCAGGGCCGAGAGGGCAAAGCGCAGAGAGTTAAAGGGCAGGGGGGCCAGCTCCGTCAGGGCCGCCTTTACCACCACCACATTTACCCCCCAGATAACTGCCACCGTGATGAGGAGCAGATCTGCCGGGCTAAATCTTCGGGAATGCATGGGCCTTCATCCTTTCCGGGCGGTATTCCGTTACTCAAAATATAATATCTCGCTGCTCACCCGCTTTGTCAAGGTCAATATGGCCAGGGAAAACCGAGGCTGGCGGCGCTTGTCGGTGGGCGAACCGGGATTCAGCAGCAAAACCCCTTGCTTTACCGCCCGAAAGGGTTTGTGGCTATGGCCGAAGACTACGATATCGGCCTTGCCTCTAAAGGTATTATACGCCCTGTCCGGGGTGGTTTTGCCCTGGCCCAGGTGGCCATGGGTGAGGCCGATTCGGTACCCGGCCAGGGTGAGAAGCTTTTCAAAGCCCAGGAACTCCACCATTCCCGCCGGGTCGGTGTTTCCCGCCACAGACTCGGTAGGGGCAATGGCGTTCAGCTCCCGCAGCACCGAATAGTCGTTGATATCCCCGGCATGGAGGATACGGTCCACCCCGGCAAAGGCCTGGGCCACAAAAGCCGGGAGCTGCCGGGCCCGGGAGGGAATGTGGGTATCGGAGATAATTCCAATGCGCATGGTTAGCCCCCCTCATATATGGTAAAATTCCCCCAAAGGAACTGACTTTACCGTACATATTATTATCCAGGCAAGGCAGCAGTGTTAAACCGCTGCCTAAAGAAAAGAAGGTTTCCCATGGATACTGAGTACAACGGCCTGATAGTCTTTTTGGGCACCCAGGACCTTGAAGCCACCGCCAGGTTCTACTCCGGCATCCTGGGCTTGAAGCTCTATAGAGATCAGGAGGTGTGCAGGATTTACGACATTCCCGGAGGAGGACGCCTGGGCTTTTGCACCCACCTGCCAGCTAACCCAGGAGAGCGGTGCCCCATCATCACCTTGCTGGCCGAGGATGTGGATGGAGTCTACGCCCGCTTATGCCAGAATGGCATCACCCCGTCTCATCCTCCCATGGAAAATCCTCGCTTCGGCATCTATCACTTCTTTGTAAGGGATTCCAACGGTTACTTGCTGGGAATCCAGCGCTTTCTGGACTAGAGAAGAAAGGCGCCCCAGCCCGAGGCGCCTCTTTATATTGGCCTGACTCCCTGAAGATCGGGATTTAAAATTACCGACCTTGCCGCCACTCCCCGGCTGCCAAAGGCGGCAGCCATGGCCCGGCCCACTTCCCCGCCATCGGTGTCGGCGGAGACAAAGGCCAGCATGGTGGGACCGGCCCCGGAAAGGGTACAGGCCAGGGCCCCGGCCTCCAGGGCGGCGGCCACCACGGCATCAAAGCCGGGAATCAGCTTCTTTCGGTGGTCCTGATGCAGGCGATCCTGGCAGGCCAGCTCGACCAGGTCCAGGCGGTCCCGGGCCAGGGCCGCCAGCAGAAGGGCGGTCCGGGAAAGGTTAAACACCGCATCCCCGTGGGGCACAGTTTCCGGCAGCACAGCCCGGGCAGCTTGGGTGGAAAGGGAGAAGTCCGGAATACAGGCCACCAGGCTCAAATGTTGAGGCAGGTTCAGGTTGAGGGCAACGGCCCGCCCCGCCTCCATTACCGATACACACAAGCCCCCCAGCAGGGCCGGGGCGACATTGTCGGGATGCCCCTCCAGTTCCGCGGCCAGCTGTAGCAGCTCGCCTTGTCCCAGGGGATTGCCCGCCCAATGATTGGCCAGACTCAGCCCCCCGACGATGGCGGCGGCGCTGCTTCCCAGCCCCCGGCCCAGGGGAATCCCGTTCTCCATGGTAATTTTAACCTCTGGAGCAGAGGCGCCAACTTCCTGCCAGAGACGCTCCATGCTCCGCCAGACCAGGTTGGTCTTATCCCGGGGCAGGGTTTCCGCCCCCTCGCCCCGGATAACCAATTCCCAGCTGTCCGCCGGCTCCAGCTCCAGGTAATTGAACAGATTCAGGGCCAGGCCAAGGCAGTCATAGCCGGGACCCAGGTTGGCGGTGGTGGCGGGAACCGCCAGCCTCACCATTCCTCCACCCCCAGGGCGCGAACTATCTCAGACCGGCTGGCCTCCACCACCGTGGGCTGCTCCACCCCCGCCAGGGCATTGTCGGGGTCCTTGAGGCCATTGCCGGTGAGGACGCAGACCACCCGGGCCGGTCTGGAGAAGTAACCCTGGCGATGGAGCTTCTGCACCCCTGCCAGGGAAGCCGCCGAAGCAGGCTCGCAGAATACCCCTTCCGCTTCGCCCAGCAGGCGATAGGCCGCCAAGATTTCCTCATCGCTGACCAGATCAATACCGCCCCCGGACTCCGATGCGGCGGCAACTGCTCCCTGCCAGCTCACGGGGTTGCCAATCCGGATGGCCGTAGCCACCGTTTCCGGTTCCGGGATGGGCTCCCCCCGTACAATTGCCGCCGAGCCTTCGGCCTCAAAGCCCAGCATTTTGGGTAGCTTATCAGTCTCTCCCCGCTCCTTGGCGACCAGGAACCCCTGCCAATAGGCGGTGATGTTCCCGGCATTGCCCACAGGTATGGCCAGGTAGTCCGGCGCCCCCTCGAGATCCGCCACCACTTCCCAGGCAGCGGACTGCTGTCCCAGAATCCGGTAGGGATTGACGGAATTGACCAGGGTCAGGGGATAGTCCTGGGCCAGTTCCCGGGCGATGACCAGGGCCTGATCAAAATTCCCCCGCACGGCCAGGACCTTTGCCCCATAGTGGATGGCCTGGGCCAGCTTGCCCAGGGCGATTTTTCCCTGGGGAATGAGGACGACACACCTTAGTCCTGCCCTGGCAGCATAGGCCGCCGCCGAAGCCGAGGTGTTGCCGGTGGAGGCGCAGATCAGCGCCTGGGCCCCCGCTTCCACGGCCTTGCTCACGGCCAGGGTCATACCCCTGTCTTTAAAGGACCCCGTGGGATTGGCCCCTTCATATTTTGCATAGATTTCCAGACCCGGCAGCATCCCGCTGATATTCTTCAGGGGAATCAAGGGAGTATTTCCCTCGGCCAGTGATATAACCGGCGTGTCCTCCCCCACGGGAAGCCTTTCTGCATAGCGATGAATGATTCCCCGATACATATAATCCCTCTTCTCTTCAAAAATCCGGCCCTGGCCGGTCGGTGAATTTCCCTGCCCTGTCAGACAAAAACTATACCAAAGAAAGGAGGTTGATCCCAATTAATATAACACCCAACCAAAGCGTCGGCGATATCGTCGCCCATCTGCCCCGGGCAGCGGAAGTATTTAAAAAGTACAAGATTGACTTCTGTTGCGGCGGCCACCGCCCCCTCTCCGAGGCCATTCGCGAAAAGAACCTGGACCAGGAAGAAATCATGAGCAAACTCCAGGAAGTCCAGGAGAGCACTGTGGACATGCAGGACCTGGATATCGACTGGAAGACGGCGCCCCTGCCGGAACTGGTGGATTACATCATCGACACCCATCACAGCTTCCTGAACAGAGAACTGCCTGAACTGAGCCAGCTGACCACCACCATTCTCCGGGCCCACGGCGCCAAGCACCAGGAATTGCGGGAGGTGCACAGGCTCTTTCACAAACTGAAGTCGGCCCTGGAAGCCCATCTCATCGACGAAGAGGAAGTAATCTTCCCCCTGGTCAAGGAGTGGGACCGGGATAAATCCGTCATGGCCCTGAGCCGGGCGGTGACCATCTCCAAGAAGCTGGAAGAGGAACATGACGAAGCCGGGGAGATCGTCCACCAGCTGCGGGAAATCACCCGGGATTACGCCATTCCCGATGATGTCTGCTCCACCTTTGCCTCCACCTATGAAAGACTTGTGGAGCTGGAAAGCGACTTATTCCAGCACATCCACCTGGAGAACAACATCCTCCACCCCCGCCTCAAGGAAGAGCTGTGGAGAGTGCAAAACCAAAACCTGCACTGATTGCCCACCGGCCTCAGCCCGTCTTATCTAAAGTGGCGGAGAAAGCGGTCGGGCTCATTGAGAAAATCCCGGGTTATCCTGACATGCTCCAAATCTTCATATTGCACGGGGCCCGGCGGCAGCTGGTCGAAACTCAAGATCTCTGCCCCGGGCACGGCCATCAGGATGGGAGAATGGGTGGAGATGATGAACTGGCAGTCCTCCCGGACCATGTCTGTTATCAGAGCAATCAGGGCCAGCTGCTTGACCGGCGAGAGCGGGGTCTCGGGCTCGTCCAGGAGGTAAACCCCTCCCGGGACCAGGCGACGCTGGAACAAGTGGAGAAAGCTCTCGCCATGGGACATCTCCTCCAGGCTGCCGCCGTAGATCTCCTGGAGCTCCTGGAGCTGGCCTACCAAGGGCATCCGGGCAAGGTTATGAGCATATTGAGAGCGGCCGCTGAACTCCCCGGCCAACTGCTCCAGGTCCTCCTCCAAACCGGAGCGAGTGGCGTCCAGACGCCGGGAAAAGTAGATAAAGTCCTCGGCCCGCAGGCAGAAGCCCCTGCGGGTCTTCTGCTTCCAACTGAGGCGGAGGCAGTCGGCCAGTTTCCGCACCGGCCCAATGGCCTGAGCGCCGCCCAGGACCGGCAACTGGGCCGCGGCAGCTATGGCTTCCAGAAGGGTGGATTTTCCGGTCCCGTTCTCCCCCACAAAGATGGTGACGGGGTGAGTCAAGCTGAGCCTGTCCAGACTCTGGATGGCGGCAACGGTAAAGGGGTAGCCCTGACCGAACTCCCCCTTCTCTATCCGTATATCGGTAAGCTTCATTCAATCACCCCCTGTAATAATATCGTATAATTCCAGGGGTACGTCAATAATTGGATAGCGCCACCAAGTGCTGTCCTCAAAATGCCACCACTCAAAATCTATGGAAACAAAGCCGTGGCGATGCATGACCTCGGTCAGCAGATCCAGATTGGCCCGGGCCGCCTGGGACATGGGGGCCCTTCTATGCCCTGCACCGGAAAAGTCGTCAAAATCCGAGGGCATCTCCACCTCCCGGCCCTGGGCGTCCACCAAGGTGACGTCCACCGCCGCCCCCCGGTTGTGCACCGAGCCGTAGCGGGGGTCGGCGAAGAAATGGCGCTTATCCCCGGCGGCCTGCCAAAGTTGCACATGCAGATGATAGGGCCGGTAGGCATCCCAGAGCTTTATGCGGTAACCCTGTTCTATCAGCTCGGCATTGGCGGCGGCCAGCTTCCGGGCCGTCTCCCGGCGCAGCAGGGCAACATGGGCGGGATAGACCGCCCGGCCGGTGAGATTGTTCTTGGTGGCATAGCGAAGGTCCAGCACAATGGCCGAATCGATATCCTCCACCCGTACCAAGTCGCTGGCCTCAAGGACGGCCCGCAGGGCGCTGCGCAACTGGGCATTCTCCGCCCTCAGGGCATCCAGCTCGGCCTCAACCTCCTCCCGGGTAGCCTCCCGCACCCCAGGGGGCATTTGCTCCGCCGGAACCACCGTCATTGCCATCAATATAACCAGGACAAGAACCCGTCGCATAGCATCGCTCCTCCAAGAGAATTCCCTCCTGGTTATTCTTCCCCAAATCCCTCAAGCTCCTGACTCTATAATATTTCACCCCGGAAGACTAAGACCGCCTGGCCGCCCAGTTTTACCCGGTCCCCGTCCAGACGCACCCTCACTGCCCCGCCCCGCCGAGAGGCCTGCCAGGCCAGAAAGGTGGACTTATGCAACCGCTGCTGCCAGAAGGGGCCCAGGCAGCAGTGGGCCGAGCCGGTAACCGGGTCTTCGTCGATGCCGATGCCCGGGGCGAAAAAGCGGGAGACAAAGTCGTAACCCGCCCGGGAGGCGGGAGCAGTGACCATCACTCCCCGCTCGGTAAGATTCGCCAGCCTGGCCAGATCCGGTTTCAGGTCCAGGATTTCCTCCTCGCTGGCCACCTCCACCAGGTAGTCGATGCGGTTGCGCCCGGTGAACAAGGGCTTTCGCTTTACCCCCAAGGCCTCGATGATGGCCGGATCTATTTCCTCGGCCCAGGCCGGTTCTGCAGGAAAGTCCAGTTCAATCCACTCCCCTGCCAGCCGGGCGGTGAGGAGGCCGCTGAGGGTATAGAACTTGATGACCTCCCCAGCCTCTGCCAGGCCTTGGCTGAAGAGGACATGGGCGCTGGCCAAAGTGGCGTGGCCGCAGAGGTCAACCTCCACCTCCGGGGTAAACCAGCGCAGGCTCCAGCCATCCTGCCGGGGTGTCAGGAAGGCCGTCTCCGACAGGTTCATCTCCATGGCCACCTTCTGCATCCATGCCTCAGCCTGCCCGCCATTGAGGAGCAGGCACACTCCCGCCGGGTTGCCGGCGAAGGGCTGCTCGGCAAAGGAGTCCACCTGGTATATGGGATATCCCATCATTCATCCCTCCCTTCACTTAGCATGCCCTTGACAACAGCCTCATCCAGGCAGGAAGATATGTATTCCCAGAGCAGTTGCGAACCCTCTGCCATGGGGGCGTTGCGTTCCTCCACCTGAGGCCGGGTGATATTATAGCGCCTCCAGGTCCCTCCATCGGTGTGGAGATTGTGGAGGACGGGCTGAAACCGGTCCAGAGCCGTAGCGAAGCGGGCCTCGGGGGTGGCCCTTTCCTCGAATTCTTCCCACAGAGCCCGTAATTCCCGACCCTGGTCCTCGGGCAGCAGGGCGAAGATGCGCTCCGCCGCCAGTTCCTCCCGCTGGGCCTTGTCCTTATAGCCCTCATAGTCGTAGCAGAAGGTATCCCCGGCGTCAATTTCCACCAAATCGTGGACCAGGACCATGGCGATTACCTTGGCCAGGTCCACCGGTTCATTGGCATGCTCCGCCAGGACCAGGGCGGCCAGGGCCAGGTGCCAGGAATGTTCGGCATCATTTTCCCGCCGCTCTCGGTGAATTAAATTGGTCTGGCGCAGGATGGTCTTGAGTTTGTCTATTTCCACCAGGAACTCCACCTGCTTTAAGAGGCGTTGCTTCATTGCTTTTCTCCTTCCTTCCGGTCAGGGTATCCAATGTCGGGCGGCAAGGGCCGCCCCTGCGGATAGGGTCGCCCTCTTTAGGTCTCAATTCTGTATTGGCACCGGGGAATCCTGCCCCCATGGTTGGGGGCAAGAAAAAAAGAGCCGCGGTTAGCAGCTCTTTCCATTTCAATTATTTCCCTCTTCGCAGCGGGGGCCAGAGCAGCCCCCTCGGGGTCGGGGCCAGGGTCAGAATCTGAGCTTGGCCAGCGGCTCCAGGGCCCCGGCGGGGATGTCCTCCTGGACAAAGAGGAAGAACTGGGGTGGGGTTACCAGCGTCCGCCCCGGCAGGAGGATGAACTTATCGAAGCTACCGAAGAGGATGACTTCCTTATTGGTGTAAGCATCCGTATCGGCGGCGCTGAAGGTCAGGAGTTGCTCCTGGCAGCGGGGAGAACCGTAGACCAACTTCTTCAGGCGGGGAGACTGGAGGCCGCATCCCTGCTTAAATCGGACCCTTTCCCCCTGAGGAGAGGTAAATTCCGCCCAGCTGTCCGCCACTTCCCCTCCCGGGGCCAGGAAGACCAAGTTGCAGCACTCTACATCCTCAACGGCCAGCCCGCTGTGCTGGACCTTTACAAACATGCACAAGCCCGCCAAGCCCGGCAGGGTGAGGGCATAGTGGCTGAGCCTGAGGCCCTGGAACTTCTCATGCTCCCTGACATCCGCCTGGATCTCCAGGCCCTGCCACTCATTGCCTAAATTATCCGCCAGGGTGATGAAGCTAATGCTCCGGGGCTGCCGCAGCAGCGAACGCATGGACAGGTCGTCGATTTCCAGGAAGGAGCCGCCGGGCCAGGGATTCCACCAGGACTTGGCCCGAATTTCCGGGAAGGATGAATCCAGCCATTCTCTGCCCCGGTATTTGAGGCTGATGAGGGCGGGGGCAAAGTCAGGAGCTGCAGCGAAGCTGAGGCAGCCGTTGTCCACGGTGAGGACTTCCATCCCTTGCCGCTGAGCCCGGCTCTCATTGACCCGGCCGCCCACTCCGAATACGGCAACCCGGCGCCGGAGCAGGACGCTCTCGGTGCTTGCCTCCACCTGGACCAGGTCGATGTCCGAAGGGGCCGGAGCAGGCAAGCTCAGGCCGGCGCAGCTGCCCTGGATGGATGCAGTCATTGGCTGCCTGTTCCCTACAACCGCCTTCACCTCTCCGGCAAAGGGGAAGATCTTCTGCTCTCGGACCCTGAGCTCATAGTCTTCCTGCACGAAGGGGTTGCCCCCGTTGACCTGGACCTCGGTGCTGTCGCTGCTCATAAGGTGCTCGGCATTCTGTTTTAAGGCGAATGTGCGGAAATCCTGCCAGTGCCGGTAGGTCCCCAGGCTCAGGGTAACCGGCGACAATGCCACCTCTGCTCCCGGCTCCAGATTGCCCAGGTCGTGGTCAAAGCAGAGCAGCCCCTGGGTTGTAATGGGCTTAAGCTGGGGAGACCAGCACAGGCCTCGGCCCCGGCCGGCCCTGGAGAAGATCCAGTTTTCGCTGAGCTGGTCAATGGGGAAGTTGGCCAAGTTCTGGCCATATCCGTCCCGGACCTCCACGGCCTTGCCGGCCAGGGGCAGAACCGCCCCCGATAAATCCATGTGAACGGCGGCGCGGAACCAGAGTTTTTCCAGCCTGCTCTTCCCGGTATTTCTAAAGGACCAGGACTGCCAGGCCAGGCCGTCGGCCTGGAGGCAGACCCGCCGCTCTACTTCCAGGCCCGGATGGGATTGGGGCAAATAGGTGGCGCGGATATATGCGGCTCCCCCTTCCACCCCCTGCTCCACTCGCCGGGGTCTGGCCTTGGCGAACTCCACCGAATAGGGCAGCCCCACCTGGGGGCGCAAAAAGCGGGTATAATAGGGCTCTCGCTCCAGGGAACTTACCTCCAGGAGGTTGTTGAACTTGGACAGGCTGAGGAGGAAGCGGCCATTGACGGCGAACCAGCGCTTCTCGTCCTCGCCGGTAAAGGCGGCGCCGCACCCGGAGAAGAGGGCTGTAAAGGGACGCTGAAACTCTATTGTCCCTCCCTGCCCGGGCCGGGCGGAAATCTTCACCGTCCCCTGCAACAGCCCCAAGTCTCTCAGGGTATAGGCCACCGGCACAGCCTTCTTCTCCCCCGCCTGCAGGTCCAGCTCAACTTCCTGCCGGTCCAGATCTACGAAATCTGCCTGGGGCAGGGTCAGCTTAAAACTAGCGGGCTCATTGAACCCGTTCTCCACGTTTAGGAAGAGGGTGCCGGCACTGCCGACACAGTGCTCCTTTTCGGGCAGGACCGCCTGGATGGCAGCGGGGAACTTGGGCACTATTCCCACTTTGAACTGAGCCTGCTTGCCATTTATGAAGATGTCGGCGCAGACTCCGGGGTGGGTGCGCCAGGTATTCTGTTCCTCGTTGATTTCTCCCACCTGGAACCTGCCTTCCACTACCTCTTCCCCTTCTACAGTAAGGGAGCGCTCCAAAGAGAAGCTTATGTTCTCATCATCCTTGCCCCGGATGCCAACTTGCAGGGGCTGGCCGCTCTTGTTGACCAGGCGGAAGCGGACTGTATAACTCCGGCCAAAGGCCAAATTCATGTCCTCCACCGCAGCTTCCACCAGCCAGTCCTCGGTCTCAATGAGGCGGAGGCCCCGGCCCCGGCGTTCAAATTCCATGCGCAGCATGCTCCCTCCATGCCGCCATCGGTACTCATAGTATTCAAAGCCGTTCTCCTGGCGGCCATCGGGTTGCACCTGGATTTCCCTGACGGAGTCGGCATACCAGTCGGCCTGCTGGAAGAAGTCCGCCACCGCCTCGGTCCCCAGGACATAGGGGATGAAGTTCATCAGGTGGGTGCTGTCATCCCGGTCTTCCCAGAAGAAGCCGCACTTCTTGTACAGGGGCACGGCCTTGGTATTGCCGGGCCAGGTATACAGGTCCAGCCGCGGCCAGGGATGCCGGCAGGCCTCCTCCACGGTTCGGAGGACCAGGAGTTTGCCGACTTTCTTGCCGTGGTAATCGGGGCGCACGTTGAGCAGGGGAATGTACGAAGCCCCCCTGTCTTCTTTGTACTCCGAGAAACTGCAATACCCCACCACCTCGTCGCCGTCCAAGGCCACCCAGGTCTTGAGGTTTTCCGAGCCTTCCAAATTCCGAATCACCGACTCTTCCGTTTCCACCACGTCAAAGCCGCCCCAGCTGTCTGCACTCATATTCCACATCTTGGCCAGGCCGGCGGCATACTTTTTGTGGTACTCCACTATACGGATGCTGTTCATTTCAGTTTCCTCCCAACTTTGCCTTCTCAAAGGAGCCAACAAAAAGGCCCCCTTCCCGGCAATGGGAAAAGGGCCCCTCAGACACAAAACCACAGTGGCTGTGAAGCATGACCGCCTCTCCCATACCGCCGGACATTCCTAAAATCACCCTCACAGCCTCCTTTCAGATATTCTGCCCTAAAGTCTATTATATTTTTCCACCCCGGGCAAGAATAAGTTCTGCTTAAACTATTTTCCCCCTGCCGGAGAATAAATTTCCCGAACTCCTTGCAAATTTCTCAGACTACCGGGATAATAAACATATATTTTATTGTCGGGAGGGTTTAAGTTGAGGAAACTATTGATCCTGGTCCTGCTGCCCTTGCTTCTTCTGGGCTGTGGCCCCCAGCAACCGGAACCGGGACAAGAATACCCCGTGGCTACCATTACCATGGAGGACGGAAGCATCATCAAAATTGAATTGTATCCCGACATCGCCCCCAACACCGTGCACAACTTTATTGAACTGGCGGAGGCCGGGTTTTACGACGGCCTGATCTTTCACCGGGTTATTCCCGGCTATATTATTCAGGGCGGCTGCCCCCGGGGCGACGGCACCGGCGGCCCCGGCTATACCATTAGAGGAGAGTTTGCCGCCAATGGCTTTGAAAATGAACTCAGCCATCAGGTTGGGGTAATCTCCATGGCCCGGGTTCCCGATGATTACGACTCGGCCGGTTCGCAATTCTTCATTACCGTGGACGACGCCGATTCCCTGGACGGCGACTATGCTGCCTTTGGCCGGGTGGTGTCGGGACTGGAGGTGGCCGAGACGATATCCCTGGTGGAAAAAGATGAAGACGACAAGCCCCTGGAGCCCCAGCGCATCAAGACTGTAAGAATCGACACCTTTGGCCGCAGCTACCCGCCTGCGGAAAAAATCAGGAGGTAAGAAAATGACAAATCCCTTGCTGACAATTGAGATGGAAAACGGCGACAAAATAGAGATTGAACTCTATCCGGAGATTGCGCCCAACACCGTCAATAACTTCATCAGCCTGGTTAAAGACGGCTTCTATGACGGCTTAATCTTCCACCGGGTCATCCCCGACTTTATGATCCAGGGCGGCTGCCCCCGGGGCAGCGGCATGGGCGGTCCCGGCTACTCCATCAGAGGAGAATTCGCCGGCAACGGTCGCCCCAATCCCCTGAAACATCAGCGAGGCGTCATCTCCATGGCCCGGGCGGCCCACCCTGATTCCGCCGGCTCGCAATTCTTCATCATGGTGGCCGACGCCCCCCACCTGGACGGAGAATACGCGGCCTTCGGCAAAGTAACCTCCGGGATGGAGTGTGCCGACAAGATCGTCAATGTTCCCCGCACTCCCGGTGACCGTCCCCTGCAGGATCAGCGCATGAAGACCGTTACCGTGGAAACCTTTGGTCAGGAGTATCCCCAGCCGGAAAAACTGTAAAACCCCTGATGCCCTCCGGGGCATTTTTTTATTGAATGGCCAACCGCCGACTACTTACCTCCGACCTCCTTTGCCCTGGCAGGAGTTTCCACAAAGTGGGCGAATAGTTAGACCAGACCCAAACGGGAAATGAGGTGTTTATCCTGAAGAAATTCAGATTCATGGCCTGGGCCGTGATAATATTCCTGCTGTTATCCCTCTGCGCACCCCTGCCCCGGGTCACAGCCGGGGCTGAAAAGATTCACCCCCTAGTGACCGCCCAGGCAGAGCAAAGATTTGTCCCAATCCTCATCAAGCTGAGTCAACAAGCCGATCCCGAAGCTGCAGCCAGGTCTGCCCTGGCCCAAACGGCGGCGGGAGATTTCAGAGCGCGCAAACTGGTATCAGGCCAGGCTGTGGTCCAAGCACTCCGGGATGTTGCCGCTTCCAGTCAGAAGGAGTTGCTGGCCATCCTCAACACAGCCGCCTGTGCTGGCCGGGCCAGGAATATCAAGAGCTTTTATATCGTCAACCTCGTCTCTGCCGAGGTCCATCCCTCCCTGATTCCCGCCCTGGCCCGGCGCAGCGACATTCAGGCCATCCTGCCCAATACCCGCATTTCCCGAGCACGGAGCGAAGTCGCCGGCACCCAGGCAACCAGTGCCTGGAATCTGGAGATGCTGGGCGTTCCTTCCCTGCACCGGCAGGGGATCCGCGGGGAAGGAGTGGTGGTGGGCATCATCGATACCGGAGTGGACTATTCCCATCCCGACCTCCGGGACGGCTGGCGGGGTCAGGCCCCCAGCCTCGGTTGGCTGGATGTGGTTAACGGCAGGGAGCTGCCCTATGACGACGACGGCCATGGCACCCATGTGGCCGGAATCATTGCCGGAACCGGCGGCACCGGCGTGGCACCTGCCGTCAGTTGGATCGCCGCCAAGGCCTTTGACGAATTCGGCGACGCCAACTCCGACTGGCTCCTGAGGGCCGGGGAATACATGCTGGCGCCGGTGGACGCCGCGGGCAATCCCCATCCGGAACTGGCCCCGGATATAATCAACAATTCCTGGGGGCGGGAAGCGGGAATGGACGAATGGTTCCGCCCCATGGTTCAGGCCTGGCGGGCGGCAGGTATCCTGCCGGTCTTTGCCGCCGGAAACGGCTCCGGGGCAGGCTCCATCTACAATCCCGCCAACTACCCCGAGAGCCTGAGCGTCGCCTCGGTGGATCGGAGCAAAAAGCGCAGTTCCTTCTCCAGCCAGGGGCCGGCCCCCTATCCGGAAATAATCAAGCCCGACCTGGTCGCCCCGGGGGAGAACATCCCCTCCACCAAGGCCGGCGGCGGCTATGGCCTGATGAGCGGGACCTCGATGGCAACGCCCCACGTCGCCGGAGTTGCCGCCCTGCTCCTGGCCGAAAACCCCGCCCTGGAACCCGACAGTCTGGAGGCCGCCCTGCGCCAGACCGCCCAGCCCCTGACCGATGCCCGCCACCCCGACAGCCCCAACCACAGCTACGGTTGGGGCCTGGTCAAGGCCGATGCTGCCCTGGCCTTGGGTCGGAACGGGGTGGGCATCATCCAGGGGCGGGTCAGCACTCCCATCCCCGATGCCGAGGCCCCCGTCATCACCCACGCGCCCGTCCACGAGTATTATGAAGGCGCCAGCCTGCCCATCTACGTCGACCTGGAAGACCAATTGGGCATCGTGCGGGCCGAAGTGATAGTCTGGGAAGGCGCCGGCCAGGAGTATCTTGCCTACCCCCTGGCCCTGGTGGACGGAGACAAGTTCTCCGGCCGCTGGCTGTGTTGGCTGCCCTTTGACCTGGTCGTCCCCCCCAGCTTGGAGTATTCCATCCATGCCGAAAACCGGGCGGGGCTGGTGAGCAGCAGCGGCCCTCACCTGGTCGGCCTGATTCCCGGCCTCATCCCCCCCTATACCACAGAGTTCGGCCAGTTCCCCCTGGGCTGGATCTGGGATGGAGACTGGGAATGGGGCAGGGGCAAGAGCAGTCCCCAGCCTCAATATGGGCAGGCCCTGTTCGGCACCAAACTGGGCGGCAGCTATAGCCCCGATTCCTGGAGTTCCCTCTACGCCCCGCCCTTTGACCTGCGGGGGATCAGCGAGCCTGTACTGCGCTTTGTCCACTGGTTTGACCTGGCTCCCGGGGATACCGCCCAGGTCATTGTCAGCACCGACAACCTGGCAAGCTGGGATGTCCTGGCGACCTTCACCGGCGCCAGCTCAGGCTGGCAGACCTACAAGCTGGATCTCAGCGCCTGGGAAAACTGCCCCACCCCTGTAATCGTTGGCTTTGACCTCTTAGCCCGGGCCGATGGGGGCGGCAGGCCCGGCTGGTTCATCGACCTGTTCAGCCTGGAAGTTGGCGGGGAGGGGAAGGTGCAAAGCCAGGCAGCGACCAGCCTCCAATATATAGAGGGGCCCGGGTCGATTCCCCTGGAGGCCACCGTCACCATCCTGGAAACGCAGGCTACTACCCGCACCGGCTATGCCGACGGGATCTTTGCCGGCAGTTTCCTCATCCTCTACCCTGCAGGCAGCGGAGAAGAGCTGACCCTGCGGGTGGAAGCCCCGGGCTACCGGCCCTGGCAGCAGGAGGTCCTCCTCAGCCCCGGCGAAACGGTGGAGCTGGATTTAACCCTGGAACCCCTGAGCTTTTCCTTTCTGCGCCTCAGCGGCAGCAACCGATATGCCACAGCCGCCGCCGTCAGCAGGGAGGGCTGGAGCCAAGCGGAGACGGTGGTCCTGGCCCGGGGGGATGACAATGCCGACGCCCTGGCCGGGGTTCCTTTGGCCGCCGCCCTGGATGCCCCCATCCTCCTCACCTCACCGGACATGCTGCCGGAGGTGACCCGTCAGGAACTGACTCGCCTCGGGACAAAGGAGGTCTACTTACTGGGGGGCAACGGCGCCATTTCCCCTGCAGTGGAAACGGTCCTGACCCAGGAATTAAGCCTCGGCACCCAGCGGATTTTCGGGGCCAACAGGTACGCCACGGCGGCGGAAATCGCCCGGCGCCTGGCGGAGTTCAAGAGCTTTGATGCCGCCGTCATCGCCTGTGGCGGCGACTTCCCCGACGCCCTGGCAGCCGCCCCCTTTGCCGCATCGCTGGGGATGCCCATTCTCCTCACCCAGACAGCGGAAGTGCCTGTGGACACCGCCCAGGCCCTTGCTGAGCTGGGGATTACCCGGACCTTCATCGCCGGAGGGACGGGAGTGGTCAGCAATGCCGTCCACAACCAGCTCCCGCTGCCCCTGCGCCTGGAGGGCCAGAACCGCTATCACACAGCAGTGGCCCTGGCAGAGTACTTCCGGCCCCAGACTCAGCGGCTCTACCTGGCCACCGGCCGGGACTTTGCCGATGCCATCAGCGGCGCAGGCCTGGCCGCCCGGGACAATGCGGCCCTGCTCCTGGTGGGGGATGTGGTCCCCTATCCCGTCAGCCAATTCATCCTCAGGCACGGGTCGGAGGAAATCCGCCTCCTGGGAGGCGAAGCTGCCATCTCCCAAGATATTGTCGAGGCCATCGAGATGCTGGCGGCGCAACCATAAATCAAGAGACTCCCCCTTAGGGATTTCCCTTGGGGGAGTCTTCTGTTTCTTTCCAGAATTGGATTAAGGCCTTCCCAGGCATATTATCTACGAGGAGGTGACTTTATGCCAATTAATTCCGGCGCGGCCATGGATAAAGAGACCAAGAAGCAGTTTATCCGCGAGCTCACCGCCGGGTCACAAAGATAAGGGAAGAAGCCTTTACCATTGGAATCCACGAAGTCGGGGCCGATATTGGCCTGGGCGGGAAAATGCTTTCTAAGGGAATGAAGTAGCCGGGCTTACGGGCCCGGTTTTTCTCGGCTTCCGGGATTGAGCAAAAAAAAAAGCAGCTTAGCTGCCAGGTACCATCTCCAGAATTTCTTTGCCGCAGGTTACGCACTTATTTGTGGAGCAGGAAATGGAGCCGCCGCAGGAACAGGTCCACCTTTCCCCCATCAATTTCAGAAAGGACAGCTCGCCCATTCCCTTCAGCTCCTGAAGCTGCTGGAGAGGCATATCCCAATAGCCGGCAGACAGCCGCTTGAGCTTCTGGCAGGGCAATTGTGGGCATTGAGTGCAATAGGCATATCCCCTGTTTTCAGCACACAGCCTGATCTTGCAGTGATAGCCCCAACAGGCCTTGGTCAGCTCCCGACAGCCATTGCACGCCACTTCTTCTTCCCGGCAATTGAAGGTCTTGGCCAAGCGAGCCATGAGTTCGGGATGGGAACGAGCCAAATAGTGGGGACAACTCCCGCAGTAGAGCCCGCAGGCGCCAACGCTGGTACAATCAGACATTGTAACCTCCTCCCCCAAACATGTGATTGATTTCACTAACCCGGCCGGACTTGTCTCATGATGAGACTATCGCAACCATCCGGAAAATTCAAGTCTGGAAATTGGAGGCAGGCTATGATATAATATGTGTTGTTGCTCCCACCGGGAGCTATTTTTCTTGCCAGGGACCGGAAATTGTGATTATACTGGCTATAGCAATGCTGGGGAGGAGTCGCCATGGAACCTGCCAATTCACCGCCCATCAACCCCCTGCTGGTCCTGGCCTTGGGAGTGGTGGGTGTTTCCTTTTCGGCGATATTTGTGCGGATGACTTCCGCTCCTGCCACCGTGACCGCCTTTTACAGGCTCTTCTTCACTTGCCTGCTCTTGACTCCCCTGGCCCTTCGGAACCGCCGCCAATTTCGGGCGCTGAACAAGGGGGATCTGCTCCTCTGCCTGCTCAGCGGAATGTTTTTGAGCTTTCACTTCGTCTTATGGTTTGCCTCCCTGGGCCTGACCAGCATCAGCAGCGCCGCCTTGCTGGTCAATATACATCCCCTGCTGGTGGTCGGCGCCGGCTGGCGCCTGTTTGGAGAAAAATTCCGCCCCTCCGCCCTGCCCTGGGCAGGGCTGGCCGTGGCAGGCATGGCGGTCCTGGGTTGGGGCGATTTTCAGTCGGGGGGAACGGCGCTCTCCGGAAACCTCCTGGCTGCCGCCGGGGCAGCGATGCTGGCCGGTTATTACTTGCTGGGCAGGATAGCCCGGGCCAGGATCTCCATCTCCGCCTACTCGCTCCTGGTCTACGGCACCAGCGCCTTGCTGCTCCTGGCCTATAATCTGGCCTCCTCCGCCCCCTTAAGCGGCTTTCCCGCCACAGACTGGCTGGCCTTCGCAGGCCTGGCTGTACTTCCTACCCTCTGCGGCCACACCCTCCTCAACTGGGCTCTGAAGTATCTCCCGGCCTCGGCAATTTCCGTCGGCGTCCTGGGCGAGCCGATAATCGCCACAATTCTGGCCCTCCCTTTCTATGGAGAAATACCCGGGCCCTTGCAATTGGCAGGAGGAGCTTTGGCAGTGGCCGGAATCTGGATGTTTTTGCGGCGAAGCTGAAACTAATTGCCACCTCCCGGATACACTATTCCCGGAGGTGTTTCTTTGAAACGAATTCTCTACTCCCTGCTCATTGCCCTGGGTTTGACGGCCCTGCTGGCCCTCCTGGACTACCTGGGGTTTGGCGAAGAATTTGGCCTCTGGACCTATACTCTGGGCGCCGTCAGCGGGTTGGCCTTGGTGCTGTTGGGGCTCCTCTACTCCATTTTCAAACTGCTCTTTTCCCGGCGCAAGGGATCCGGCCTGGCCCTGGGTGCCCAGATCATCCTCATCGGCCTCGTTACCTTTGGCCTTGCCCTCCTGATCTGGCTGGCGGTTGGGAAACCGGCGCCGGCGGCCCGGTTCGCTGCCTCCATCCCCATAATCCAGCTGGAAAAAGACCTCAATCCGCCGCTGCAGATTGAGGTCTTTTCTTGTCTGGAGGTCATTTTATCGCCGCCTCTGCCAGAGCAGAAAGCACCTCTCCGGCCTTACCCCGGATTATTACTTCGGCCAGGTCATCGCATTGGGTTTTTCCCATGTTGATTATTGCTACCCTCTTTGCCTCCGGGACCAACCAGCACACCGGCGCCACTTCCAAGCTCGAGCCTATCACCAAGAGGAGGTCGCAGACCCGGGCCCAGCGCCAGGCGGTCTGGAAGTCTTGGGGCAGTGGATCGCCGAAGAGGACCACATCGGGACGGTATATTTCCCCGCACTTGCACTGGGGCACCTTACCCGCTGCCACCTGGTCCAGAACGGAAATCATGTCCGCCTGCGCCCCGCATCCGGGACAGTGAGCGGTGCGCAAGTGCCCATGAACCTCCAAGACAACCTTGGAGCCTGCTTGACGGTGCAGGCTATCAATATTTTGCGTCACAATCCCCCGAATTAAACCTGCCTCTTCCAGTTTTGCCAGGGCATAGTGGGCGCGATTGGGCTTGGCCCGGGCCATCTCGCGAAAAATCGGCTCTGCCCGCTGCCAGAACTGCCGGGGATTGCGGACCAGGACTGAGCGGGAAAAGAGTTCCATGGGATCCATGGTGGACCAGAGCCCCGTGCCGGGACTGCGAAAGTCCGGGATCCCGCTCTCGGTAGACACTCCGGCTCCGGTCAGGACCAAGGTATCCTTGCTTTGGGCCAGCATGGCAGCCAGTCTTTGGATATCAGACATTACCTCTCCTCCTTCCCCGGGCAGCCTCCAGGCGGCGCGCGTGTTTGCGGGTGGTCTTGACGGCCTTTGCGGTTCGGGGCCGTGATCTCCGCAGTTGGGCAGATATCACGGAATACCCGTCTTGTTCCAGTACCTTACAGCCGCCGAAGAGGGCCCGAATCTTGTTGACATACCAGTCCGGCTTCTTCACCACCACATGGAGCCAACCCCCATCCTCGAGGCTGGCGGCGGCAAATTCCACAAAGGAGCGGGCGACTCCATAATCAGCATGATATGGGGGGTTTGTGAGGATGCAGTCAAACTTGCCCTGGGCGCGGCCGGGTTCATGACTGTGTACCAGTTCTCCCTCCAGGCCCAGGCTCTCCAGATTGTGCCGGCAGGCAGTTAGGGCGATGAGGTCGTCATCGATGTACACCACTTCTCCTGCCCCCAGCCTGTCTGCAACTATGCCGACGACGCCATAGCCGCAGGCCAGGTCCAGCACCCGCCCCCCGGGAGGTATTGCCGCCGTCTCCAACAGAGCCCGGGTGCCCTGATCCAGGCCCTGGGAGGAAAAATTGCCCGGCAGGCTATGCAATTCAAGCTCCAGGCCGCGCACCCGAACTGAGATTCGCTGCCAGGGCAGCAACTCTCCCTGGCCCAGGGGGCGGGTGCAGCGGGCAATGGACCAATTCTCGCCCCGATCCACCTCTTCTACGCAGGCAAAGGCCCGGCAGAGGACTTCCCGGCGCAGTTGCCGATCCACCACCAGCATCCCGCCGCCGTCGGCAAGGCAATACGCCCCCTGAACGGCCAGCATCTCCAGGGCATCATTCTGGGGGGGAGCAGCCAGAGCAATGGTCTCCCAAGTACTTGCCAGGGGAAAGCTTGCCCGGCGCCTGAGGGCCAGGGAGCTAGCCTGGGCATTGTCGCCGACCTGGGCCAGGAGGGCGGCGCTGGTATGGGCAAACTCCACCTCGGCGCTCAGCTCGGCAGCCTTGAGCCAGAGAGCGGCCAATCCCTGCCAGCTTCCAAAGTCCAGGACCCTTCCCCGGCGGGGCAGCTGCGCCGTCAGGGCGGCCCAGGCCGGGGGCACACCGCCGCTGGATTGGACGGCAATTCCCCCCAACACTTCCCGCCTCTCCCCCTTGCCATCCCTAATCTTAACTGTCTTCATCCTTATTCCCTCCGAAGTAAGCGCAGGCCGGCGCCAGGGGACACTGCTCACACTGGGGTTTGCGGGCCTTACACAAATTGCGCCCGTGGAAGATCAGGAGGTGGTGGGCATGGCTCCAGCGCTCCCGGGGGATTGCCGCCATCAGTTGCTCCTCGGTCTGGCGGGGAGTATTTGCCCGGCTCAGGCCGATGCGGTTGGCCACCCGGAACACATGGGTGTCCACGGCGATGGCGGGGACGTTAAAGGCATTGCTGAGGACAACATTGGCGGTCTTCCGCCCCACCCCGGGCAGGGCTTCCAGATCCTGGCGATTATCCGGCACCTGCCCGCCGTGCTTCTCTATCAATTCCCGGCAGGTGGCGATGATATTGGCGGCCTTGTTATTGTGGAGGCCGCAGCCGTGGATCAACTCCTTGACTCCCTCCTCCCCCAGGGCGAGCATCTCCTCAGGGGAAGCGGCCTGGGCAAAGAGGCGCCGGGTGATTATATTGACCCGGACGTCGGTGCACTGGGCCGAGAGGATGGTGGCAATCAGGAGCTCAAAGGCGTTGCGGTGCTCCAGGGCACAGGCAGCCTGGGGGTACAGCTCTGCCAGTATATCCAGGATTTCATTTACCTTCATTCTTTCTCCCTCCCTTGCGCATATACACCCAATCGATTCGGTGGATATCTTCTTCTATCACAGCTTCCACCTGATAGCCCAGTTTCTCATAAAACACCTGACTGGGGCTGTTCCTGTATGTCTTCAGGGCCAACTTGTGGCAGGCGGAGCACTGTTCCTCAAAGGCGGCGACAAGACGGGCGCCAATTCCCTGCCTCCGCCGAGGGGCGGCCACCAGGAGTTGGCTGAGATAGCCCACCCCGCCCATGCGCCAAAACAAGGCGGCCCCCAGTATTTGCCCGTCTTCCTCCGCAATCACCACTCCATACTCCTTCTGCCAGCGTTCCTGCTCTTGCCAGCCAAAGATTTCCCGGTTGGCCTGGGGCCAATTGGCGCGAAAAAATTGGCGGCAGCGGTCATCCAGCTGAATGCAGCGAATATTAATAAGCATAGCCCAATCCTCTCCTTGTGAACTCAGCCGCATTCCCCCGCCTTTCGCCGGCGGCCGGATGCGGAGAAACCCGTCCTTTAACCTATTATAGCTCATGGTAAGTGCAAAAAGTAACTTGTCCCACTTGGCAGGAAAATGCCAAGATTACGGCGAAGGTAAAAGTGCGGAGGTGAATATATGGGTTATGTCCTTCTCCATCTGGCAGTAATCCTCGCCTTGCTGGTCAAGGCCTTAAGCAACATCATGGGACTGTATTCTGCCAATCCCCTTTGGTTTCATATCTCCGGCATTTCCGCCGGCGCCTCGGTGGTCCTGGGGATTCTTTGGGCAGCTGTCTTTCTGCACGGCAATAATTTCACCAGGATTTCCAAGCCTGTGAAGATTGCCCTCCCCCTGGCCGCCATCCTGGCTGTGGCCAGCATGATCATCAGCACCTGAGATTTTTTGGCCTCTGGCCACTTTTTTTGTCTTCAGCCAAACCATTTTCCCATGCATTGCATCTTACCGGTAAAGGAGGGAGAGTATGCGAAAACTCATAGCCAAGGCTTGCTTGCTGCTGCTCTTATCCATGGTCTTGATCCAGCCGGCCCTGGCTCAAAGCAAGCGGTCTCAATTAGAGGATTTTGTCTGTTCCCATTACGGCCTTCAGCCCCAAGAGGTTGTCTGGGCAGAGTTCTACGAGGTTCATCTGGAGCATATCGATCTCCACCTCAGCTTGCTCCATTGGTTTACCCAGGGTCCCGAGTACCGGAAGGGCATGGTCGCATGGGTGGAAGAGACCGACGAATACCTGGCCGATGGCCAAGTTGCCGCCCTCATGGAAGAAGAGAGACTGAAGATGACCGAGGAATACCGGCGACTCCAGGCAGAGGCCGGCAAGATGGAAATCGACCTGTACAAAGAACTGTTGCAGGGCAACCCCGAAGCTGAATACGAAATCTATATCCTGCCCCTATACCAGTTCAGCCAGGAGCTGCAAGAGCAGATTGAGGAACTGTACCGGGAGTACGGCCTGGAACCGCGCCAAGATTTTCTGAGCCGGCCTGACGGCATTGATGGCAGCGGCAGCTGTGAACCCGCCGTCCCGCCCCAGGAGCCTGGAAGCGCCGGCAGTGGCAGCGGCATCGACAGCTGTCAGCCGGCGACAGCTCCGACACCCCCGCTGCCTGCCCCTGCTCCGGACACTATCGATCCCGTAGATCCCGTCGATGATCGTGTGGCGCCGCCGGATGAGCCAGTCTCCAGTGACGGACAGCCCCGGGAAATATACCTGCCCTACCCCGCCGACGAATTCTATGCCGCCCTGGAACACCTGCGCCAACAGGGCTATGCCCAGGCCCTGTCCAGCCTGACGGAATACCTGGACAGCATCGGCGCCGCCTATACCGTGGAAGGTTATCTGATTACCGCCACCTTGCCTGCAGCGGAGATTCAGAACCTGGCCAGGCGGGAAGATGTTCAGTGGGTTGGCAGTTTATACCGGTGGGACGCGGAGATAGACCTGCCCCTGGCCCCAGCTCCTGCCTTTGATGACGCCGAAATCGCAACAGATTCAACAGCGGGGAGACAGGGTGAAGCCCCAAGCGAAGGCGAGTTCCTGGCCGCCGATTCAACCGCTCCGGCCAGAGATAATACCTGGTTCTGGGCAGGCGGAACCCTTGTGGTCTTTCTGATTCTGGGGGCAATCCTGTTCAAAAAGTAAAGAAAGACCAGCCCTATGCCAATGGCAACCGGGGCTGGTTTCTTTATACGAAAAACACATCGGAAAGCCGCCGATATTGGTGACAAACCAAATCCCGCTCTGCCTCCCCCAGCCCATAGAGGTCATAGACCATGGCATTCAAGAGCCGGGCATCGCCCTGACCCGCCGCCAGAGCCCGGACCTGGGCGATTATTTTTTCCCTCTCCTCCCCGCTCCCCACCTGCAAGGGCAATTGCTTGAGGTGCCGGGTCAAGACCTTGCCGGTAAAAAACTTGTACATGTACAGGGTATTGATGAGCCTGCTGTTGAGAAGGGCCAGAAGGTACTCCAGGGGAAAGGGCAGGCGCAGGGGGATGATGATGTTGAGGTTGTTCAGGGTGAGGGAGCCGCTGTAGTCGGCGGCGGCGATTATTTCCCGGGAGATGAAGCGATAGACGATCTTGGCCGGGACCATGTATTTCTCCGGGGGAGCAACCTGCTGTAGCTTGGCTGGGTAGTATGAAAGCCAACGGGAGGCCGGCTCCACCCGGAAGGGCATTACATCTCTGGCGGTGAGGAGGGGCAGGCAGCCGGAAAGGGGCTTGTCCCTGATAAAACGGCGGTTGTCTCCTGTGACAATTCCCATGGAAAAGTCGACCACCGCCTCCCCCGGCGGCAGAGGAGCGCCCAGTTGTCCCTCCCGGAGGTAGACTGCATTCTTGGCGCATTTACTCCAGAGTATTTCCATTTCCCGCCGCCAGTTGATATTGATGCGCTGGGCCTGCACGGCCGGGCCGGGCAAGGCATTGTAGAGGAACTTCTCCCCCCGCCGCCCCCGCTGGCACCAGATGGGAATCCCTGCCGGTGAAGGCGCCGGCTGCCGCACCGCTGCCAGGATAATTGCGGGAGCATAGTAGCCCTTGAACAGATGGGGCAGGTAATGAAGGCCGATGAGGTGAAAGTTGGCCAGAAACCATTGCCGGGCGTCCTTATAGCTCCACACCTTGAGAAAGGCCTCGGGCAGAACCAGGGCCATCCGCCCCCCGGGTTTCAGGAGTCGAGCGGCCAGCTCCAAGAAATAGACGAAGGAATTGAGCACCTTCCCCGGTGAAATGGCCGAGGTCGGGACATGGTCCGGGTCCAGCTGCCCGCCCCAAGGCGGGTTGCCCAAGACCAAATCAAATTCCCCGCCCAGGGGCAATACCAGGGCGTTGCCCCGCACCAATTCCACCCCTGGGGTGCCGGCCAAGCTTAGCCTGGTCTTGGCCACCGCAAGAGCCAGGGGATCTATGTCCACGCCCAAGATTTGCGCCTGGGGCCAGTAGCGGGCGGCCCGCAGCAAGAATTCCCCCGCCCCGCAGGCCGGGTCGATGATCCTCTGGGGCTGCCCGGACCCCAACAAGGCCAGGGCCGCCTCCACAGCATGGTCGGGGGTAAAGACCTGGCCCAGGCTCTTTTTCTCCTGGATCCTTCGCAGCTTTTGATAGAGCTGGCCCAAATCCTGGGCCAGGCCCCCCGGGGACTCCAGGACAGCCTGGGCCACCTCAAGGCAACCCCGGGCCCGGTAGGCCGCCAACTCTTCCAGGATCAACCCCGCTTCACCACTGACAAGGCGGGCCAATTCCTCGGCTGAGGGATACCGGCCCGCCCTATGACGATACAACCTGGCTCCGGCATGATGAGCCAGGATTACATTCACTTCCCTCATATCTTTTGAGCCACCACCAAATCCCGCCGGGCCGCTGCGCCAACCTGATGGACAAAGTCCGAATATGGCGCCTCGTCCAGGACTTTGAGGCCGGCCCGACTGAGTTGCAAACTCATGGCTTCCCGGGGCAGGGAGCTGAGATCCCAGGTCAGGCCCAGGCTCCCGCCGGGGCGCAGGACCTTGACCCAGGCCGGCAAGGCTTGTTGGAGCAAGTCTTGGCTGCTCTGGCCCTCCCCTTTTGGCAATTCTGCCACAATGGCATGATAGGTGTTCTTGGCATAATGGTCGTTGGCAGCGGTGGGGTCATCCCCCACCACCATACTGGCAAAGGGATTGCCCTTGGCCCGTTCCTTATCCGGCGCTCCCTGGACCAGGAACTTATTGCCCATTCCCCCTTGCCTCCGCTTAAAGCGCTCCCGGTGGAAGCTGTGCTTAAACCGGTGTTCCTTGAGGTAGCGGGAAAAGAATTCGTCCACGGCCTGGACTGCGGCCTTGTCCGCCTCCAGGCCGTCCACATCATGACCCCGGTATAGGCCATAGCGCAACAGGGCGCCCCGGCCGCAGAGGGGAGCCAAGACCCGCAGGCGGGATGTGAACTGGGGGGCAAAGGCCCCGGACCAGAGGGTGACGTTGTAGAGCATGGCGATGTAGGCCCCGTTGGCCCGGCTGGAATAGTTATGGGAAAGGATGTCCTCAGGAAAGTAATCCGGTCGGGGTAGATTAAGAGGCAGCAGGAGCTCCCCCGCTCGGGCAAAGGCTCCATAACAAAAAGAGAGGGCCGCCAGCAGCTTTAGCTCGTCCTGGCCGAGCTCCGGGGCCTGAAAGCTGATGCAGGGCATGTCCCCCACTTTCCCGGGCCAAACTTGCGCCAGTTTCCCCATCATTATTCGCTGGTTCAGGACCTGGAGCTCTGCCGTGGCCAGGGCTTGAGCCTGCTCCCAGTAGAGCTGGTCGTTCCTGGGCAATAAGAGAATTGTGTATTCCATAAGTGCCGCTCCTCCCCTAAATTGTCCACATGGGCGTTGACACCCGGATGTCTTGGTGACAGGTGGGACAGTAGTACAGGTGCACGCAATCCCGGCTCCGGGTCAGGGTTTCCCCCATTTCCCGGCTGAGGTAGGGGCTGTACTCGTCGATAAAGTCTTGCAGCGCTCCCCTTTCCTCCATTTCCTGGCCGCAGTACGGGCAAAATCTGCGGAAACTTTGCAGACCGTTGCAGATGGGGCAGATGCGTTCCACTTGGGCTCCTCCATATTTTTGCTACTAGTATGCCACTGACGGCAGCAATTATCTGCTATTGAGAATCTGCAACATGGATTCCAGGGGCAAGACTCCCTCCACCAGAGATTGTAGCTGCCTGTACTCTGCCTCCTCCGGCCGGCCGCCCCGGGCCACCGCCCTGAGCATGATGTTCTTTGGGGTGTCCAAGGGCGAGACATACTCCACCACCGAAACCTTGTAGCCCCGGGCTTCCAAAGCGGCAACCCGCAGGCCGTCGGTGAGCACGTCCGAGAGCCGGTTGCGAAAGATGCTGTGGCGAGCCACCGCCTGCCAGGGGCCGTAATCGATGCGGTCCCGGAGAGCCGCCTGGCAGCAGGGTACCGAGATTATGTACTGGCAGTTAAGATGGATTCCCAAAGCCAGGGCCTCGTCGGTAGCGGTATCACAGGCATGCAGGCTGAGGACCATGTCCACCTTTTCCCGGGGCCGAAAATCCCTGATGCTGCTGACCAGGAATTCCATATTCCGATAGTTGAGACGACGCTGAACCCTGCGGCTGGCCTCGATGACCTGGGCATTTCCATCGATACCGATTATCTTACAGGGAATGCGGCGCTTCTCCGTCAGCCAATAGTTGAGGACAAAGGAGAGGTAGGACTTGCCGCAGCCGCAGTCCAGGATTACCAGGGGACGCCGCTCCCGCCAATCCTTGAGGATCTCGTCCACCAATTCCACAAATCGATCCACCTGGTAGTATTTACGACGGCGATCGGCCCGAACCTTGCCCTCAGAAGAGGCTATCCCCAGGGCCTGGAGCAGTTCCATGGCCTCCCCGGCCTGGATAAACTGCTGGCGGGTGCCGAACTCCACCGGCTGATGATGGTCCGCCGGGGAATCCAGAGTGCTGATGTTCATCTTCACATCTCCGGGATAGAGCTCGATATTGACCTGGGTCCCCCGCTCCAAAAAGCGGATGCCGGCCCGGGGTTCAGCCTCGACCTGAGCCAGCAGGTAAGCTGGCAAATCCTTTAACTGCACCCGGATCCCCTCTCCTTGCAGGGTCTGGGGTTGAGCGGGGTCGACCTTTAGGACCAGGGAGCGCTGGCCCGCCTCCACCTCCACCCGCTGCAGGGCGGTGCTGTCCTGAAGGCGCAGCATTGCCATTTGCAGGGTTCGCTGTATTTTGATTTGGCGCTTATCCATATTCATCCTCCTGGGCTTATCCTAACCCATAGACAGCGTCCATTGCAACCGGATTTGCGTATATCGCCTTCTTGCCCCTGGCACACTAAGGGATGAGGTGAACGCAGTGAGACGAACTGGCAAAGCAGGTTTAATTCTGCTCCTGGCCGGAGGCCTTTCGGCGGGCGGCCTGTACATCTGGCAGAGGCTGCGTCAATTTGCCCCCACCCGACCCAAGGACGCCAAGGATGCCGCCCACATCCTCCTCCAGGGCGAGCAGAAGGTGCTGGCCTTTTTTACCCGCCCCGACGAACTGGAATTATTCGCCGGCGGCGTACTCCGGCGCCTGCACCACCTGGGCAACAGCATCACCGTGGTGGACTGCAGTGAAGACGACAGCCGCTACAGCCAAGACCAGGCCCCCCGGCGCCGGCAATATGGGCTGAGCGGGAGTATTATGGGCTATGCCGGGGTCAGGCACTTGCGCCTCCCCGCTCGGACCCCGGGCGAAGACGGCCTAAAAGGGCAGGTGCGGGAGCTCATCGACCGGGAAGAGCCCCAGTTGGTCCTGACCTTCGACCACGCCCACATCCACCCCTGGCTACGCCGCCGGGAGCACATTGCCCTGGGAGAGGCGGTGGTCCACGCCCTCAACGAAAAGGATTCCGATGCCCTGGTCTACCTCTACGCCAGCGCCAAGCCCAATGTGCTGGTGGATATCGGCCCCGTCATCCGCCAAAAGGCCTGGGCCCTGGCCAAGCAAGCCGGCGATCTCCCGGGCTACCGGCGCCGGGGGGCAGAACTCCTGACCCGGCGCCTGGCGGCCATCACCGCCCGGGGCAGCGGCTACCGCTATGCCGAAGCCTTCCGCAGCCTCCACAACATCCACACCTTTGTCCCCCCCACCGCCAAGATGCCGCCCCAGAAAACCAAAACCCGGCAGCCTGGAGCCAATCCGCCGATATAGGCGGTTTTTTTGCGCCCGGGCAGGAATTTCTGCCCCGGGCATACAATTTAACAGTTAGAAAAATCTGGGGGGTAGATGAAATGGCAAGAGGCGGTTTTCAGAAGTTCGGTGCGGCGGCCATGACACCCATCGCCGTCCTGCCTGCGGCGGCCCTGCTCCTGGCCCTGGGCAATATTATCCCCATCCCCGCCGTGGCCCAGCCCCTGGAAGCAGCGGGCCAGTTGCTCATCAGCAATATCGGCTTGATCTTTGCCGTGGGGCTCTCCATCGGCCTGGCCGACGATGCCAGCATTGCCGGATTTACCGGGGCCATCAGCTACTGTATCATCACCGGAGTGGCCTCCCTGGGCAGCCCAGCCAGCCTGGATATGGGCATCCTGGCTGGAATTATCGCCGCTGTCACGGCGGGCCTACTCTACAATCGCTTTCATAAGGTGCAATTCCATCCCTATCTGAGCTTCTTTGCCGGACGCAGATTTGTGCCCATCATCGCCAGCCTGGTCAGCGCCGCCCTGGGCGTCGGCTTGGGGCTGGTGTGGCCCTTGCTCCAGGAGGCAATCCGAACCGCAGGCCAGTGGGTCCATTCTGCCGGCAGCCTGGGGGTCTATGTCTACGGCGCCCTGGAGCGACTGCTCCTCCCCCTGGGACTGCATCATGTCCTCAACGCCTTCGTCCTGGCCGTCATGGGGGAATTCACCAGCGCCGGCGGCGAGGTCATCCGGGGCGAGGTATTTCGCTTCCTGGCCGGAGATCCCAATGCCGGCGCCTTCCTGGCCGGCGCCTATCCCATCAAGCTCTTTGCCCTGCCCGCCGCCTGCCTGGCCATGTACCGTACGGCCCGGCCCGACCAGCGCGACAAGGTCAAGGGCCTCCTGGTGGCCGCAGCCGCCACCAGCATCCTCACGGGGATAACTGAACCGGTGGAATTTGCCTTCCTCTTTACAGCTCCCCTCCTTTACGGCGTCCACGTGCTCCTCACCGGCTCCTCCTTCTTGCTCAGCCAGCTCCTGGGCTTTCGCCACGGCTTCGGCTCTTCGGCAGGCATCCTGGAATACCTGGTCAACCTGCACTTAGCCGATAGGGCCTGGCTCCTCCTGCCCTTGGGCCTGGGCTTTGCCCTCATCTACTACTTTGCCTTCACCGCCATCATCACCAGGCTGAACCTGCCTACTCCCGGGCGCCTTGCCCGGGAGCAGGCCGCATCCCTCCAGGCAGACCCGGCAACCGCCCGGGCACTTATCGAGGCCCTGGGGGGCGGCGCCAACCTGGCCCAGGTCAACAGCTGCCTGACCCGGCTGCGGGTGGTGGTCCGGGACCCCGACAAGGTCAATCGGGAACAAATCATGGCCCTGGGCGCCGCCGGGCTGATTGGCAAGGGCAGCGCCCTGCAGATCGTGGTGGGAACCGTGGCCGATGAGCTGAAGCAATTGGTCAGGGAGAATATGTAAAGAAGCCGAAACTCAGGCTGCTAGGGGCATTTACGCTGCTACCTGCTCCTGAGTTTCGACTTCCTTCTCCCACTCCCCCTTAATTGGGGCGCGGCGGGTTGCTATGATGCCGGTTGCGGGTGTGGTCGCTGTACTTGGGCCCCACCTCCCGGGGATTATCTGCCGGACGATCATGGCCATACTGGGGCTTGCCCCCAAACTTTTCCTGGGGATTGTGCATATAGCGGAATTCGTTCCCCTGATTCCAGGGCCCCCGGTAATCCCCCCGGCCGGTGGAAGTGTTGACATAGATTTTGGAAAACTCGCTATCCCGAAAGTCTTCCATAACCCCGGAGCCGGCAATGCTCTCCAGGGCCTTGGTAAAAGATGTGCCGTGGGACTCCTCCCGGCTGAGGAGGAAGCGAATCATGTCCTTGACCCCGGGGTCATCGGTTTGCTGAAGCAGGCGCTCGTACACCAACTTGGCCCGAAGCTCTGCCGCCACATCGGAGCGAAGGTCGGCATAGAGGTCGCCGGTGGAGTTGACAAAATTCGCCGTCCAGGGCTGGCCCGAGGAATTGTAGAGCAAGGGGCCGCCGCCCAGAATTGCCATGGCTGGAGCCTGGTAGTCCATGGGCGCCCGATCCATATCCCCCAGGAGCATGGCCAGGCATTCCCCTACCATCTCCAGGTGACTCAGCTCCTCGGCGGCAATGTCCTGGAGGAGATCCCGGAGCTTGGGGTCGTTGCAGCCCAGGCTCTGGCTAAAGTACTGCATCGCTGCCTTCAATTCGCCATTGGCGCCGCCGAACTGCTCCAGAAGGAGGACAGCGAAGCGGGGATCAGGCCGGTCTACCCGCACGGTGTATTCCAAATCCTTGAAGTGCTTAAACATCTGGTTCACCTCCGATTTGTATTTCACCTTTAATTTCTCTTATCCCCGGCCTTTATATGCAAAAAAGCAGTGAGCAAAGCTCGCTGCTATTTTCGAGTGTACACTATTTTCTTGATGGTTTCGGGACTTAAGAAGAATTGACTGGCCAGGGTGTCGATATCGACCCCTTGCCGGAACTGAGCGCGAATCTGACGATTGCGCCGGTCCAACTCCCGGCGGGTGCCGCTGCGCTGTCCCCAGCCCGTGCGGTCACAATCCTTTATGGGGATGTACACCAGCTTGCCCGAGGCGTACTGTTGCAGTTCAGCGATCAGGCGGGCAGGTAATACCTCCCGGGCGTTTAAATATTCCAATGCTAAACCCCCTATTTTGCTCTTTGTTTGCACTGAAAGCCTTGACGACGATCATCAGTATTACCTCCCTTCTTGTGATTTATTGCACTCTTAGATTTTACCGGAAAGCACAGGTATTGGCAAGGTCTTTTTGCCAATTTCTCTTATATCGGGTATTTTGCCCTTCTTTACAGGTCCAGGAGAAATTTGCCGTCCTTGTATATCAATTCTCCGTCGGCGTAAATCTCTCCGCCCTGGCGCATGTCGCAGAGCATATCCCAATGAATGCCCGACTGGTTTTTGCCGCCGCTCTCGGGGAAGGAGGCGCCGATGGCCATGTGCACTGTGCCGCCAATCTTCTCGTCAAAGAGCATATTCCGAGTAAAGGTCTGGATGCCGAAGTTGGTCCCCACAGCCACTTCTCCTACATAGCAGGCGCCGGCATCGGTCTCCAGCAGGGCATGGAGCAGGTCTTCGCCCTTGGCGGCGGAGGCCTTGACCACCTTGCCGTCTTTAAACTCCAGACGGATGTCCTCAATTTCCTTGCCGGAGAAGATGCCGGGGAAGCTAAAGCGGATATGGCCGTTGACGCTGTCCTCCACCGGTCCGGTGAAGACTTCACCATCGGGGAAGTTCTCGTGGCCGCTGCAGTTAATCCACTTGCGCCCCTCGATGCTCATGCTGATATCGGTGTCATGGGAGACGATGCGCAAGTCAGACTTGGTATTGAGAATCTGGCAGATCTTGTCCTGCTCGGCATCTATCCGCCGCCATTCCGCCACAGGATCGTCGTGGTCCAGAAGCCCTGCCCCAAAGACGAAGTCGGCATATTCTGCCAGGGACATATTGGCATCCTGGGCGGCGGCATTGGTGGGAAAGGCCGTCAAGGTCCAGCGCAATTCGCCCTTGGACGCCCGCTCCATAAAGACTTTATCCAGCTCGGCGCCGGCCCGGCGGCTTCTGGCAATGCGCTGGGAATCAACATTGGAAAGGGCCTTGGTATTGTAACTGGCCATGACACTGAGGTAGGCGTCAAATTCCTCGGTAATCAGTTTATCCACTGGGTTGACATAATCCAACTGCTCGTCGCTGGCATTCTTGTAGAATATCTCGGCGGCATTGGGCAGTCCCAACATGGAAGTGACATGAGCACCTGCCAGGATGGCCTCCTTATAGACGGCCTCCAGCAGGGGCTGGGCCTGGAGGGTGCCCTTAAGGACGAAGTTATCGCCTTTTTTCAGGCCCAGGGAGTAGTGAACCAACAATTTGGCCAACTTATCAATCCGGGGATCGTGCATGCTATCCACTCCTAACTTGGAAGATTCCTTCCCAATCTATAGTTAGACATCAGTATAATTATTCCTGCCCCAGGCCGGTAATTTCAGGTCCTGTTCCGCCGGTCGCTTAATACCCGCAGACCCGCCAGGGCAAGAAAAGGCGGGCCGCCGTGATGGCAGCCCGTCATCATGCCAAAGGGGGCCCGTCGCGACAGTACGTAACGTCCCCGATGTCGCGGTCAGCGGGCGCTCTTGTCGTAGGGAACGCCCACGGCCTTGGGTGCCTGGGACTTTTTGGAGGTAAAGGTCAGGACCACCAGGGTGGCGATGAAGGGGGTCATCCGGTAGAAGTAGTTGGGGATGCCCAAATCGGCCAGGAAGGGTATCCCAGAATAAGTGGCGGCGATGGTCTGCATCAGGCCGAAGAAGAAGGCCGCCAGGAGGATGCGCCATGGTTTCCACTGGCCGAAGATCAGCACCGCCAGGGCCAGGAACCCGTATCCGGCCACGGTGGCGTTAAAGTTAGTGGAAGTGGGAACCACGAAGACCAAGCCCCCGATGCCCCCCAGCAGGCCCGAGATCATCACGCCGGCATAGCGCATCTTGTAGACATTGATGCCCACCGAGTCGGCGGCCTGGGGATGCTCGCCGCAGGCCCTGAGGCGCAGGCCAAAGCGGGTCCGATACAGGACTATGGCCGAGAGAACCAGGAGGCCCAACCCCAGGTACGTGGTGATATAGGTGTTTTGGAAGAGCAGGGGCCCGAGGATGGGGATCTTGCCCAAAAGGGGCACCGAGACGATGCGGAAGGTGTTGTTAAAGCTGATTTGCTGCACGTTCTGAATCATCCGGGCCACGTATATGGCCACCGCCGGCGTCAACATGTTGATGGCGGTGCCGCTGATGACCTGATCGGCCTTCATGTTGATGGAGGCATAGGCGTGGAGCAGGGAAATCAGTATCCCGGCCACCCCAGCCACCAGAATGGCCAGAATCAGCAAGAGCTGGCCCTGCATTTTATCCTGGACCTGGTTGATGAAGAGGATGCTGGTGAAGGCCCCGAAGACCATAATCCCCTCCAGGGCGATGTTGACCACGCCGCTGCGCTCGGAAAACATGCCCCCCAAGGCGACGATCAGCAAGGGGATGGCAAAGGCCATGGTCTGTTGAAAGACAAAGTAGACGATATTCACTTCGCTCCACCTCCCCCAGTTCTGATGGTTCGGCGCTGGATGAACGATTTGATGATTAAGGCAAAGGCGCTGAAGTAGATGATGGCGGCCAGAATGATATCTATGACTTCCGGAGCGAAATCGAAGAGTTGCAGGTAGTCGCCGCCCACGGTTATATAGCCGATAAACAGTCCGGCGAAGAGGATGCCGATGGGGTTGGAAAGGCCCAGAAGGGCAACGGGAATCCCGGTAAAGCCCTCGGCGGCCAGGACATTGACCACCTCGATGTACTTGCCCGATCCGGCCAGGTAGAGGAGGCCGCCGCCCAGGCCGGCCAGCCCTCCGGCGATGACCATGGAGAGGACGATGCAGCGCTTTTCGTTGATGCCGGCATACTTGCTGGCATCGCGGTTATAGCCCACCGCCTTCAGCTCAAAGCCGAACCTCGTCTTGTTGAGGATGACGTACATGGCCACGGCAGCCAGCACCGCGATGATAAAGCCTGCATTGACATTGGAGCGGGGGAAAATCTTGTCCAGGCCCATCCTGGGTATGATGGCGCTCCTGGCCACCGGCAGGGACTGGTTGCGCAGTTTATCGAAGATGGTCTGCACCACCATGTAATTGACCAGGTACATGCCGATATAATTCATCATGATGGAAGCGATGACTTCGTGGACATTGGCCAAAGCCTTGAGCAGCCCTGGAATCAGGGCCCAGAGGGCGCCGCCCACAACCGCCGCCAGCAGGGCCGCCACCCAGTGAAAGCTACCGAGACCGGCGCCCTTTATCCCCACCAGGACAGCCAGGTAGGCTCCGACGATGAACTGTCCCGAGGCGCCGATGTTAAAGAGCCCGGTCTTAAAGGCGAAGCCCACCGAGAGTCCCGTGAGGATTACCGGCGTCCCGAAATACAGGACCCGGCCGATGCTGCGCATATCCCGGAAGGCGCCGGTGAGGATGGTCCAAAAGCCGCCGCCGGCCTGGGCCGGGTTGCTGATCAGGAGGATGACCAGGCCAAAGAGGAGGCCGACGACGATGGCAAAGATGGAAGATAAGAATTCCAGATTCAAGCTGCGCTTTTTCATATGGCTTTACCCCCTTCGACGACGCCGGTCTGGCGCTTGGAGCCGGCCATGTACAAGCCCAACTCCTGGGCGGTAATGTCCTGAGGATTGAGGTCGGCGACGATGGAACCTTCATAAATCACCAGGATTCTGTCGCTGAGATTCATGACCTCGTCCAATTCAAGGCTGACCAGGAGCACGGCCTTGCCGGAATCCCGCTGCCTGACCAGCTGCTGGTGAATGTATTCGATGGCGCCGACATCCAGGCCCCGGGTGGGCTGGACGGCGATGAGGAGATCGGGATTGCGGTCGATTTCCCGGGCGACAATTGCCTTTTGCTGATTGCCCCCGGACATGCTCCGGGCGGAGGTGTAAGCCCCCCGACCGCTGCGGATGTCGAACTTATCGATTAGGGTATCGGCATAGGCGTAAATATTGTCATAGCGCAGGAACCCGTACCTCTGAAACTGGGGTTGAAAGTAGCTTTGCAGAACCAGGTTTTCCGCCAGGCTGTAATCCAGGACCAGACCGTGTTTATGCCGATCCTCTGGGATATGGGCCATGCCGTGGGTGTTGCGATAGCGGATACTCTTCCTGGTCACATCCCGGCCCAATAGCTCGATGCTGCCGCCATCGGGGGCAATGAGACCGGTCAGGGCGTAGACCAATTCCGATTGGCCGTTGCCCTCGATGCCGGCGATACACACAATCTCGCCCCGGCGCACCATAAAGCTGACTGCGTCCACCATCTTCTTGGTCTGGCCCTGGCGCCGGGAATGGACGGTGAGCTTGTCCACCTGCAGCACCGGTTCGCCCGGCTCCTTGGCGGCCAACTCGATGTTCAGGTTGACCTTGCGCCCCACCATCATTTCCGATAGGGTCTCCTTGTCGGTGACGGCCACGTCCACCACGCCTATGAGCTTGCCCCGGCGCAGGACGGTGCAGCGATCGGCCACCGCCTTAATTTCGTTAAGCTTGTGAGTGATAAAGATGATGGACTTGCCCTCCGCCGCCAGGCTCCGCATGATATTCATCAATTCTTCGATCTCCTGGGGCGTCAGCACCGCCGTGGGTTCGTCCAGGATGAGGATTTCGTTCTCCCGGTACAGCATCTTGAGAATCTCCACCCGCTGCTGCATGCCCACTGAGATATCGGAAATCAGGGCATCGGGATCCACCCGCAGGCCGTACTGTTCGCTTAAGCTAAGGACCTTTTCCCGGGCCTCATCCATCTTGAGAATGCCGCCCTTGACAGTCTCGGCGCCCAGGACGATGTTCTGAAGGACAGTAAAATTCTCCACCAGCATGAAGTGCTGGTGGACCATGCCTATTCCCAGGGCATTGGCCTCCCGGGGGCCGGCAATTTGGACTTCCTTGCCCCGGAGCTTGATCTGGCCCCGCTCCGGTTGGTAGAGTCCGAAGAGCACGTTCATCAGGGTCGACTTGCCCGCTCCGTTTTCACCCAGCAGGGCGTGAATTTCCCCTTTTTTGACCTGGAGCGTTACGTCGTCGTTGGCAACAATGCCGGGAAACTCCTTGGTGATGTCCAGCATTTCAATAATATAATCCACATAATCCCTCCTGACCCCATGCAAATATACAATTGAGTATTTATTAAGCCAAATTAATAATATCACGAACCCCAATTAACATCAATGAGAAGAGGGGAAGCATCAGCAGCGAAAAAAATCTGGGACTTGGCTGGCCAAGTCCCAGAAAATACTATCTAATCCACCAAGGTGACCTTGACGATCTTGGTGCCAAGCCCAGTGGCGTCTTCAACATCGGTATCCTTGAGCAGGGAGATGGAGCCGTCCACCAGTTTGGAGTAGATCTCGTCATAATCTGCCTGGGTGAAGGTATTGAACTTGGAGTTCTCCATGGGCAGGCCCACGCCGTCCACAGCGGCATCCAGGGTGACGATTTCGCCACCGGGGAAGGAGCCGTCATAGAAGGCGGCAATGCCGTCGTATACGGAGATGGCCAGCTGCTTCATGGCAGAGGTGATGACGGTGGGGGATTCGGCGGACTGGTCGACGTCGACGCCGATGACGGCGGTACCTGCTTCTTCAGCAGCGGCCATGACGGAGTTTCCAACGGCGCCGCCGCAGGCGAAGATTACTTCGATGCCAGAGTTGTACCAGGAAGCGGCCAGAGCCTTAGCTTCGGGAGTGGCATCAAAGCCGCCGGTATAGTGATAGAACAGGTCGATGGAGCCGATACCCAATTCTTCTGCCGCCAATTCGGCGCCCTGGACGAAACCGTAGCCAAAGCGGATAACGGCGGGAACAGCCATGCCTCCCATGAAGCCCAGCTTGGTATAGCCGTCCTTGACAGCGGCATAGCCTGCCAGGAAGCCGGCCTGCTCTTCTGCATAGAAGACAGAGTAGACATTGTCGTTGACCACAGGAGTGTAGTCGCCGGCGTGGGGATAGCCGTCCAGGATGATGAACTGAATATCGGGGTAGAGGTCCTGGGCCTCGAAGATAGCGGGCTCAAACAAGAAGCCGGGGCAAACCACCAGCTTGGCTCCGCCCTCAACCGCCAGATCGATGGCGTCCAGATAAGCGGTAGTGGTCTTTTCTGCTGGCTGATAGTATTTGTAAGTAATGTCCTTTTCCTCGGCGTACTTCTTCAGGCCTTCCCAGGCGCCCTGGTTAAAGGACTTGTCGTCGATGGTCCCGATGTCGGTGACCAATGCCAATTCATAGCCCTCATCCTGGGGATCGGTGCCGGGGTCGGTGCCGGGGTCGGTACCAGGGTCAGTACCTGGATCTTTGGGTCCACAAGCGGCAAGAGGCAGCACCAATGCCAATGCCAGCAGCACAACAAGGAACTTCTTCAAAATACACCCTCCTATTTTGGATTCTTTACTGCCCTAGTACTATACTATAGATGCGACAATTTTACAATATCTATTTGGCACCAGCGGAAAGAGAAGGTCCTAAAAAAAGAACCCACACCGTGCAGGCACGATGTGGGTTTACAGGTGGCGACACTAGCGCAGGAAGAGCAGATAGATCAGGCCAAAGAACACTCCCAACATGGCCAGCAGGGGCAATCCCAGGGAGAGGAAGGCCGCGATGAGCATGGCTGGAAGGTCGCCCTTTTCCAGACCCGTCTCTTCTATCCTGCGGTAGTGCTCGTCAATCTCTTGGGGAGTCTTACTCTTAGGCAGACGCTCCCTTAGTTTCTTGAACAACTCCTTCACCTCTGTCCAGCGGATAGTGGCAGGCCACAAAATGTCCGGGCTTCAGCTCTCTCCACTCAGGCACGATGGTCTTGCACTTGTCGGTGGCATACTTGCACCGGGTGTGGAACTTGCAACCGCTGGGCGGGAAAATCGGGCTGGGGATATCCCCTTCGATGGTGACCAGTTGCTTTTTAGACTCGTCTTCGGTGGTGGGTATCGCCTCCAGCAGAGCCTCGGTATAGGGATGCAGGGGATCTTTAAAGATTACATCCGAACTGGCCAGCTCCACCATGGCGCCCAGGTACATGACGGCGATGCGGTCGCTGATAAACTTGACGGTGCTGAGGTCGTGGGAAATGAAGAGATAGGTCAAGTCCTCTTGCTCCTTGAGGTCTATGAGCAGGTTGATAATCTGGGACTGAATGGAGACGTCCAGAGCGCTGACGGCCTCATCACAGACCACGAACTTGGGCATGACGGACAGGGCCCGGGCGATGCCGATCCGCTGCCGCTGCCCCCCTGAGAACTGGTGGGGATAGCGGTGAATCATATAATGCTGAAGGCCGCATTTTTCCATGAGCTCCAGGACGTACTTCTCCAGGATTTCGCTGCCCCGCTTAAAGATATTATGCGCAGTCAGGGCCTCGCTTATCAGCTGGCCGACGGTAAGGCGGGGGTTCAGGGAAGAATAGGGGTCCTGGAAAATAACCTGCAGTTCCCGGCGCAGCACCCGCATCTCGCCATTGGTCAACTGGGCCAGGTCAATGCCCTCGTCCAGTTGTTCCTCCAATTGCTGGAAGCCCTCGAGATTGGCATACTTGGCCCGGAGTTCTTCCAGCGCCGCCCGCTTTTCATTGAGGGCGGCTTCTGCCGGGGCCAGTTTCTCTTTGAGGCTGGCGATTTCCTCGTCAAACCTGGCCAAATCCCGCTTGTCAATTTCGGTCATACCCTCTTTAGCGGCCAGAGTATCCCGTTTCAGGGTCAGGTCCGCCAGCTGATCCGCCAGGTCGACGTGCAAGGCGGCGGCATCGAACTCTTCCAGGAGGACCCGGGTCACCAGATTCAGGTCATCGGCCAGGACCAGGCCGCCGGCAATGCGGACGGCATCCGCATATCTCTGCACGGCCTTGCGCACATGCTTGTCTTCCTTGGCCTTTTCCTCAAATTTATCGCCCAATTCGGCGGCCAGTTGCTTGTACCTGGCGACGATCTTGGCCAAATTCTTGATGGTCCGCTTGACATACTTAGGCTTGAACTCTTCCAGAGTCCTTCCGTAATAGAGCACGGTGCCGGCTGTCTGGCGATACAGTTGGAGAATTACCCGGCCCAGGGTGGACTTGCCGCAGCCGCTCTCGCCGACCAGGCCGAAGGTCTCGCCCTTGTAAATCTCCATGTTGATGCCTTCATTGGCCCGGACGTACAGCTGCTCTTTCTGGAAGATGGACCTCTTCTTCAGGGGAAAATAATGGGTCAAATTCTCGACGCGAATTAAAGCTTGCTTATTCTCCACTGTTTCTCACTCCCTTCCGAGGATAGAAGCATCTCACCGACTGCACGGGACTGACCGCGGTCAAATCTGGCGCCTCCTGATGGCACCTGGCGGTGGCGTACTTGCAGCGGGGAGCAAATTTACAGCCTACGGGCAAATCCAGGGGGTGGGGAACCGCGCCTGGAATAGCCTCCAGGCGGTCGCCCTGGTTGCTGCTGAGAAGGGGAATGGAGAGCAACAGCGCCTCGGTGTAGGGATGAGAAAAGTCACTGCGATCCTTGAAGATATAATCGACAGGTGCAGTTTCCACCACTTCCCCACAGTACATGACCGCAACATCGTCAGCCATCTGGTTGATAACGCCCAGGTCGTGGGTGATGAACATGATGGAGGCGTTAAATTCATCCTTGAGCTCGTTCATCAGGCGCAGGATCTGGGCCTGGATGGTGACGTCCAGCGCGGTGGTGGGCTCGTCTGCAATCAACAGTTTGGGCCGGCAAGCCAGGGCGATGGCAATCATCACCCGCTGGCGCATACCGCCAGAAAGTTGGTGGGGATACTGATGCACGACTTCCTCGGGGTTGGGAATCTTGACAGCCCGCAGCATTTCAATGGAGTGCTCGTGGGCCTGCTTCTTGGTCAGGCCCTGGTGCAGCATCAGCACCTCGCTGATCTGCCTGCTGACGGTAAAGACCGGGTTCAGGGAAGTCATTGGTTCCTGAAAGATCATGGAGATGGCGTTACCCCGAATTTCATAGAGTTCTTCCCGCTTGAGGGTGGAAATTACCTTGCCATCAAAGATAATTTCCCCTTCATAGATTTTTTGGTTGGGTTCAAACAACTGAAGAATACTCAGGGCCATCTGGCTCTTGCCGCTGCCGGACTCGCCGACGACGCCCAAAGTCTTGCCTTCATCCACACTTAATGAGACCCCGTTGACGGCCTTAATTAAACCTTTGCGGGTTTCAAAATAGGTGTGTAAGTTTCTTATTTCAAGTAAGCTCATCTTCTTACCCCCTATTTCTCATTGGCTTTGGGATCCATTGCGTCACGCAAGGCGTCTCCGATGAGGTTGACGCTCAGGGCGGCAAGAATCACAAATACGCCGGGAATAATCCATCTCCACCAGTAGTACTCGATGACGGCGGAGCTCTGGGCTCCGGTCAGCATATTGCCCCAGGAAGGTGTGGGCGCCGAGACGCCAAATCCCAGGAAGGAAAGGCCGGCCTCGGTGAGCAGTGAAGAGGCATACCCCAGGGTAATATTGACCAGGGCCAGGTTAAAGATATTGGGCAGGATGTGCCGGATGATGATATTGTGCTGCTTGACCCCCAGGGCCCTGGCTGCCAAGACAAAGTCCTTTTCCCGCTCCAGGAGGATCTGAGCCCGCACCAGCCGGGCCAAGCCTGGCCAGCTCAGGATACCCATGATCACCATGATCATGTAGATCCGGTACATCTCCGAAACTCGACCGACGACAATGGTCGAAAGGGTTATAGCTAAGGGGAAGAAGGGAATTGAAATGACCACGTCGGTAAAGCGCATCAACAGGTTGTCGACGATACCGCCAAAGAAACCGGAAGTCATCCCGATAAAGAGGGCGATGATGACGGAAATTACCATGGCGATGGCGCCGACGGTCAAGGAAATCTTGCCGCCATGAATCAGGCGGGTGAGGTTATCCCGGCCGAACTCATCGGACCCGAAGATAAAGCCCTTGAGGCCCCAGGCGGTAATGGTCCCGTCCTCAGCCACTGCATAGTTCTGGAAGAAATCCGAATAAATCTCCACATACTTTTTCTCCTGCATTTCCTTGGGCATTTTCATCTGACCAAAGTGGTTGGCACCCCAATACACGATTTTTCCATTATCCAGGAGCAGGGCATGGTTGTTCTTGCTGCCTGCCATGGCCACAACCTTGCCGTCAAACTCGGGAACATTGAGGAGGCCGTGCATGGTGCTGCCCCAAACATGGAGCTTGCCCTTGTCGTCCAGGGCCATGGCGGCCCGGCCCGAAGCGGCGATGTCCACGACCTTGATAGAACCATCGGTCAGCTCGGTGGGCACAGTGTGCAGCTCGTTGCCCTCGGTGCCAAAGACGCCGACGGTGTTGTCCTCCAGGAGGACCACCACATTGACGGGGGTAAGTTCAGCTTTGATAATCCGCCCCTGATAATCCAGGGGGACGATATCCTGACGGGTGGCCAGGGTGCTGCCCCAAATGTATGAGCTCGCCGTTCTCAAAGAGGATACCCGTTACGCCTTCGCCGGCTATGATATCCTTGACGGCGGTACTCCTCATCTTCATAGAAACCACCTGGGGAAGATCCAACTGCTTAAAGTTATTGTAGCCCCGGCCATACAGATTGCCATTGGCATCCAGGGCGACGAAGTGACGGTCGCCGGCGGCGATGTGGGTAAAGGTTATCTCATTCCATTCCTTGGGATAGGTGAAAATCGAGTTGGACATGCCTTCCCGGATGTACACCGGTTGCTTGCCCCAAATGTAGAGCTTGCCTGCTTTGGAAAGGGCTACTGAGAAGGAGACCCCTGAAGAAATATCCTTAACCCCTTCCTTGACCAGCTCCTGGGGGTAGTCCAGGTAGTTCCAGCCCGGGCGAATATTGGACAGAGCCGGCTCCTGATAAGTCAAGTTAATCGGGCGCAACTGGGCGCCGACAAAGGAAAAGGCCAGAATCAGGATAAAGCCGATGACGCCGATAATACCAAGTTTGCTGCGCAGGAAGTTGCGTAAAACGGTTTTGCCCGGTGTCATCAGGGCTTCCTCTTCCAGGACGGAAAGGTGCTTATCTTCCCTGACGAAAAGTCTCTTTAACATGGAGAAAAAGGACTTGCTTACCTTTTGCTCTGTAGTAGGTGTCTTCACCGTTTTGTTATCCATTGTATCACTCCCTATTCCAGCTTAATCCGGGGATCGACGATCCCGTAGGTGATATCGGCGACGATATTTGCGCTGACTGCAATTAAAGCTGTCATCAAGTTTAAAGAGATGACCAACATATAGTCCCGGTTGCTCAGGGCCTTGACCAGGGTGGAGCCGATGCCGTTCCAGGCAAAGATGGTCTCGGTGATAGCCGACCCGCTCAACATCGCAAAAATTGTCCAGATCAGGATGGTGGAAATGGGAATCAGAGCGTTGCGGAAGGCATGGGAATAGATGACCACCTTTTCCGAAAGCCCTTTGGAACGCGCAGTCCGGATATAATCCTGGTTGAGGGCCTCCAGCATGGCGTTGCGGACATAGCGGATAGAACTGGCGATGCTGATGAAGACCAGGGTAAAGGTGGGCAAAAGGACATACTTGAGCCAAGACAGATAGTAGCTAAAGTCCTTTCCATAGGCAGTGAGGGGCATCCCCCCTGCCGGTAGCCACTTAAGGGTCAAGGCAAAGATATAGATCAAGCTGAGCCCGATAAAGAAGGAAGGCATGGAATAGCCGACCAGAGAGACAACCTGGGCCACCTTGTCAAAGAGGGAGCCCCGTTTAACGGCCATCCATATCCCCAAGGGCAAGACAACTGAGATTTGTAAGATGGTCACAAAGATGTTCAAAATGATGGTATTGCGCAGGGGCTCGCCAATGACGTCCTTGACGGGACGGTTGTTCATGGACGACCAGCCCAGGTCGCCTTGGAGGATGGCCGCCAGCCAGCGCACGTACTGTTCGGGCAAGGACCTGTCCAGGCCCAATTTTGACCGCATCTCCTGATAGGCAGCCTCGAAGGCTTCGGCTTTCAGGGCAGGGCTGACCATCATCCGAGCGGGGTCCCCGGGCATGGCCTTGACCAGGCCGAAGATAATCATTGTGATCATAATTACTACCGGTATCATCGATATGATTCTTTTTGCGATATACTTTAACACACAACACAGCCTCCTTTGTACGGCTTAACCGGTTTTTCTAGTAAGAAGAATGTCGAAAGGACTGGGCTGTCCAAGACGAAGAAAAATCTATATTAAATGAACCCGAAGGCTCAATATTGCTTACAAGCTTGGCAGAGTAGCGGTGATAACAAAAAATAAGATTGCACTAATAAGCCAACGCCACTCACAGAGAGAAGACAAAATCCACTGAATGGTATAAAAAGTTATTTTAGTAAAAGAAAGGGGGACAGCGCAAGCCATCCCTCTTTCCTATAAGCACTTAGTGATTGGCTGACGTACCCCTATTCGCCTTTAGAGATGTCGCAAATCATTTCGGCCCATTGCTTGAACGGGGTGGTGTTGAAGCCTTTAACCTCTTTGCGGTAGATGTCGTAGTACTGGTTGGAATACAGAGGAATAACAGGTAGCTCGTCGTTAAAGAGCTTCTGGAACTCCAGGAACAATGCGGAGTACTCTTCGGTCTGGGTGGGATCGAGGCTGCGCATCTTGACGGTTACTTCGTCCACTTCGGGAGAACTAAACCGCTCGGTGTTGTAGCCATACCGATCCAGCATATCGCTGTGATAGCTGTAGTAGGGGTCAAAGGCAGCGGAGAAGCCAGTTGCCAGGTTGAAGGAGTGGTACAGCCGCTCGTCCCCCATCATGTAACCATCATAGTAGTGGTCCAGCAACTGAGCAAAGTCGCAACGAGTTACAGACCAGTCGATACCGGCATAGGGGGTATTGGCGAGCAACTGGATTTCGATGTTGTCGGTAACGTTGTTGTCTTCGGTTCCCAGGTGCCGGATAACCAGTCTTTCACCGGCAGCATTGTGGCGATAGTAGCCGGTGTCCGGGCCAGCCTTGGACTTATCGAAGGGAGTCTTGCCGTCAGCTTCGAACTTCCACTCGGTCAGATCCAAGAGTTCGTTGGCCTTGTCGGTGTTGAGGACGAAGTTGGGCAGGGCATCGATTTCGGCCTTGTTGTCCTCGTACATCCACTGGGCAAGACCGTACATGCCGTTGGTCACGGAGCCATAGCCGCCCAGGACGTTCTTGATGATTTCCTGACGGTCCATCAGGTAAGCGACGGCTTTGCGGACGTTCTTGTCAGCAGCAGGACCGAAGTCACAGTGCCAGAAGATTCCGCCGTAACCGTTACGGGGATAGAAGGTGACATCGGTGGTATCAGCAACCTTGGCCTTTTCAATCTTTTCGCCTTCGATGACGCCGGTTACGACATCAACGTCGCCGTTGATGACCTGGTCAACGTCGGTGGTCTGGTTGATGTAGCGAATGATGATGAACTCGAGCTTGGGCTTGTCGCCCTTCCAGTCGCCCTTAAAGTATTCGTTCTTTTGCAGGGTGACAGCGTTGTTTTCAAAGCTCACAAAGTTGTAGGGGCCACAGGTAACTGTGGGTGCGTAGCGCTCGATCTGAGCGATCCGCATGGCATTGAAGGCCAGGGTCCACTCGGGATTGTCGCTGACCAGCATTGCGCCGTTGTCATTAGAATCGATGTCAGCTTCGGGACACCAGCTGTGCATGGGCAGGGGACCGTATGCAACATAGGTTACTTCGAAGAAATAGGGAAGTTCTTCTGCATCGATGGTCAGAGAGAACTTATAGTCGTCGATGAGCTTGACGCCAGCGAAGCGATCGGCTTCGCCGCTATGGTAGGCGGAATAACCCAGCAAGCCGTCGCCGGCGGAAGTACCTGCTCCAGCTGCTACCCACTCGTCGGAAGCGGAGAAGAGGATGTTGAAGACGTAGTCCTTGGCGGTAATCGGTGTGCCGTCATTCCACTTCAGGTCGTTGTGGATTTCGAAGGTATAGGTCTTGTTGCCCGCGCCGTCCACCACAGCGCTATAATCCTTGACGACAGTCGGGTTGATGATGAACTCGCCCCCAGGGGTGACTTCGTAGGTGGAATAGTAGCCACCGGTCAAGTCTTTTACCCACTTGTCATAGGAGCTGTTGCCAAAACCGTAGATAAAGTCTCCGGAAATGGCAGGGCTGCCGATGATCAGCGTGTTTTGAGCGGTGGGGGTCTTCTTGTCGCCGCCTTCTTGGATACAACCAACCAAAGCGGCTGCCACCAGAGCTGTCACCAGCACTAGTACCAAAAGCCTTTTCAATTTTGTTTCCTCCCTTTAAAAAATTTTAGTGTAAAACACTATATTTTAGGCGGCAGTAGCCGCACTAAAACCGAACAAAAAGGTGGCATCATTTCCATTTATCTATATTCTACATGGAAGACAAAATTCCTGCTTTCCAGCGCCAAAAAACGGTCCCACCGCTTCCAGATGCCGCCAGAGCTTGTCCAATCAGCTTTGCAAATATTATACTGCAATGAAAACAATAGTCAAGGCTGAGCCAAAGTGCTTTTGAGGATTTTCAACAATTATACTTTGATACTTTAGCGCAGTCAAGCCTTGACGCATGAACAAAAGTGGATTTTGTTCTCAATTTCCTTGTACAGCCCAGCAAAGTCCGTGGGGATGGAAACACACCGGTATTCAGTTGTCAAAGAGCTCTATATCGCAACTAAATTCAACAAAGGTCGCCGCCTCTCCTGCCTTGAAACAATCCTGAAACATATCGGCAGGCAGGCCGGAGGCCGGATCCAGGCGGGAGAAAATCTTACCGCTGCTTTCCGGCCTCCGCGCTCCAACTAAATCAGTTTCATTTCCCGGCCGACCCTGCCGAAGACATCCAGGGCAAAGTCCAGGTCTTCCCTGCTGTGGGCAGCCGAGAGCATAACCCTGATCCTCGCCTTGCCGTGGGGAACCAGGGGGAAGCCGATGCTGGTGGCAAAGATGCCCTCTTCAAACAGGCGCTTGCTGAATTCCGAAGCATCCCGGGCATCGCCGATCATCACCGGGGTGATGGGGGTTTCGGTGACGCCGGTGTCATAGCCCAGTCCCTGCAGGCCCTCCTTAAAGATCCGGGCGTTTTCCCAAAGCCTTTCCACCAATTCGCCGCTCTCCTGGAGGATGCGCACTGCCTCCAGAGTAGCGGCAGTATCGGGCACCGTCAGGGCAGAGCTGAAGGTAAAGGGCCGGGCCTTCTGTTTGATATACTCCACTATTTCGGCGCTGCCCGCTATGCAGCCGCCCATGACGCCCAGAGCCTTGGAAAATGTGCCAATTTCCACATCCACCTGGCCGTGAAGGCCAAAGTGGTCGACGATGCCGCGGCCAGAGCGGCCCAGGACGCCTTCGCCGTGGGCATCGTCCACATAGGTCATGGCGCCGTACCTTTTCGCCAGCTCGACCATTTCCGGCAATTTGGCGATGTCTCCGTCCATGCTGAAGACGCCGTCGGAGATCACCAGTACCCGTCCCTCCAGGTCCTCCTTAAGGACTCTTTCCAGACCTTCCATATCGTTGTGGGGATAGACCTTGATTTGGGCCCTGCTCAAGCGGGCGCCGTCGATGATGCTGGCGTGGTTGAGCTCGTCGCTGACTATGGTATCGCCCTTGCCCACCAGGGCGGGAATTGCGCAGAGGTTGGCATTAAAACCGGACTGAACCGTCAGGCAAGCCTCCACACCCTTAAATTCCGCCAGTTCCCGCTCCAGCTCTTCGTGGATGGACATGGTGCCGGCGATGGTGCGCACGGCGCCTGGCCCTACTCCGTACTTGTCGATGGCGGCCTTGGCTGCCTCCCGGATCCGCTCATGGGCGGCGAAGCCCAGGTAGTTGTTGGAGCAGAAGTTCAGAACTTTCCTGCCGCCAATCTGCACCCAGGCGCCCTGGGCGCTCTCGATGGTGCGGATGTTTTTGTACAGTCCCTTTTCCTTCAGTTCCTCCAGTTCCGGCTTGATAAAATCCAAAGTTCCCATACTATCTCCCTTCCCTCTTTATGGATATAAGATGATTTTGCCGCTATTGCCACTGATGGCCAGGGCAAAGGCCTCTTCAAACTCCTCAAATTTAAAGCGATGGGTAATCAGGGGTGTCAAATCCAGCCCTGCCCGGAGCAGGGCCTGCATCTGGTACCATGTCTCATACATCCTGCGCCCATTGATGCCGTATACCTTGGCGCCCTTGAAGATAATCCCGTCGGCCAGGTCAATTTCCACCGGTTTTGACGGCAATCCCAAGAGGGCGGCCCAACCTCCCTTGCGCAGAGCCCGAAAACCTTCGTTGATGGCCGGGGCCGTCCCCGCCATCTCCAGGAGCACATCCACGCCCAGGCCCTCGGTCTCTTCCAGAATCCGGGCCACCACATCGTCCCTGCCCACTTTGAAAACCCTGTCCGCCCCCAGCTTGAGGGCCAGATCCAGACGATAATCATTGAGGTCGCTGGCATAAACCCTCGTGGCGCCTGCCTTTTTGGCGATGGCCGCCGCCGCTACGCCGATGGGACCGCAACCGGTGATGAGCACCGTCTTGCCCGTGATGGTGTCGGCCAGGGCGGTGTGCACGGCGTTGCCAAAGGGGTCGTGGATGGCGGCAACCTCGGTGGGAATGTCCTCATCCAACACCCAGATGTTGCTGCGGGGCACCCGCACGTACTCGGCAAAGCAGCCGTCGGTATCCACGCCGATGATCTCCACATCCTGGCAGATATGGGCCTGACCGGTGCGGCAGAAATAACACTTGCCGCAGACAAAATGGCCCTCGGCGCTGACCCGGGTCCCCAGGGCCAGGTCTTCAACCCCTTCCCCCAAGGCCGCCACCTCGCCGCAGAACTCATGGCCGAAGACCAGGGGAGGCTTTATCCGCCCCGCCGCCCAGGGGTCCCAACTGTAAATATGCACATCTGTGCCGCAGATGGCGGCGGCGGTGACCTTTACCAATACCTCTCCGCGCCGGGGTATGGGGACAGGAACCTGCTCCAGTCGAGCGCCCGCCTCCGGGGCATGCTTGACCAGAGCCTTCATAGTGTCAACCAAGGTTACCACTCCTCGAATAAGATTTGTCACCCTATTACTATTGGCTCACTTGGAAGAATACGACAAGAGAAATGTGAATTCCTGCCCAAAGAAAGGGGACGGGACTTTTCGTTTCACCGACCTGAAACGAAAAGCCCCGTCCCCGTTGTTTCTACTTCTTCAGCTTAAGCCCGGCCTCGATGATCTCCTTGGCCGTCAGGCCATACTTCTCCAGGAGCTCCCCGGGTTTACCGGATTCTCCGAAGGTATCCCGGACGCCGATGCGCACCAGGGGCGTGGGATGTTCCTCGCCCAGGACTTCGGCGATGGCGCCGCCCAGACCACCGATGATGCTGTGTTCCTCGGCGGTGACCACCGCCCCGCAGCGCCGGGCATACTTGACAACCGTCTCGGCATCCAGGGGCTTGATGGTGTGGACATTGACCACGGCGGCGCTGATTCCCCGATCCGCCAGGTCCGCCGCCGCCTCCAGAGCCTGGTGCACCATGTAGCCGCAGGCAAAGATGACCAGGTCGTCGCCATCCCGCAGCACCTGCGCTCTGCCCGGCTGGAGCTGGTAATCTTCTCCGTTGACGGTGGGCACCGCTGCCCTGCCTAAACGCAAGTAGACCGGGCCTTGGTGCTCTGCCGCCCAGCGGGTCATGGCTGCGGCCTCGGGGGCGTCGGCGGGCACCAGCACCGTCAGATTGGGCAACGCCCGCATCAGGGCGATGTCCTCGTTCATCTGGTGGGTGGCTCCGTCCTCCCCCACGGTGAGCCCGGCGTGGGTGGCGGCAATCTTGACATTGAGATTGGGATAGGCTATGGAAGTGCGAATCTGATCATAGCAGCGGCCGGCGGCAAAGATGGCGAAGGTGCTGGCAAAGGGGACTTTGCCCGCGGCTGCCAGGCCGGCGGCGGCGCCCATCATATCCGCCTCGGCAATGCCGATATTAAAAAAGCGGTGGGGAAACTCTTTGGCAAAGAGGGCAGTCTTGGTAGACCCTGAGAGATCGGCGTCCAGGACGACGATGCGTTCATCCTCGGCCCCCAGCTGGGCCAGAGCCTTGCCGTAGGCCTCCCTGGTAGCTATCTTGGTCATCCTACTCCACCTCCAATTCTCTAAGGGCCTGTTCGGCCTGTTCCCGGCTGGGTGCGCTGCCGTGCCAGCCCGCCTGATTCTCCATAAAGGACACGCCCTTGCCCTTAATTGTCCGGGCAATAATTACCGAGGGCTTGCCGGCGGCGGCTTTGGCTGCATCCACTGCAGCGAAGATCTGAGCGAAGTCATGGCCGTCGATTTCCTGCACATGCCAGCCGAAGGCTTCAAACTTGTCCTTGATGGGCGCCACCTCCATGACGGAGCTGACGGCGCCGTCGATCTGCAAGTTGTTATAGTCGACAAAGGCGATGACATTGTCCAGTTTATAATGGGCCGTGGTCATGGCTGCCTCCCAGACCTGGCCTTCCTGGAGCTCGCCGTCCCCCAAGAGCACGTAGATCCGGCGCTCATCCTGTCCATCCAGCCTGGCGGCCAGAGCCATGCCGTTGGCCGCGGAAAGCCCTTGTCCCAGGGAGCCGGTGGTCATATCCACGCCAGGGGTGAGCTTGCGGTCGGGATGCCCTTGGAGCCTGCTGTCAATTTTGCGAAAGGTGAGGAGCTCCTCCTTGGCAAAAAAGCCCCTTTCCGCCAAAGCGGAGTAGTACACCGGCGTTGCGTGGCCTTTGCTGAGGACGAAAATATCCCGCTCCTGCCAGCGGGGCCGGGTGGGATCCACCTTCATGATTTTGAAGTACAGGGCGGCGAGAATTTCCACCGCCGATAGCGACCCGCCGGGATGACCCGACGCCGCTTCGGTTACCATGGAGACGATGTGACGGCGCATGCGCTGGGCAACAGCCTTCAGATTTGCATATCCTTCCACTCTCTTCTTCACCTCTTTATTATATTTAGCGGTGCAAAGCCCATGCCCTGCACTTCGTGAACCTCGGTGACGATTACGAAGGCGTCGCTGTCTTGCTCCGCTACCAATGCCTTGAGTTTGGAGATTTCGCTGGCGCTGACCACCACCAGGAGGACTTCCCGCTCCCGGCCGCTCCAGGCGCCGCGACCGTCCAGAAGAGTCGCTCCCCGCTGGAGCTGCTCCAACACGGCGTTGGCAATGGCATTGCTGGCTTCGCTGATGATAAAGGCCGCCTTGGCCCGCCTGAGCCCCTGCTGGACCAGGTCGATGACCCAGATGGACACAATCAGGGCGATGAGGGCGTACATGGCCAGCTCGGCGTCAAAGACTATGCCCGCCAGGGCCACCACCAGAAAATCCACCCCCAGGAGGGACTGGCCGACGGTGAGGCCGGTAAATCTGTGGATTATCTGGGCGGCCAGGGCCGTGCCGCCGGTGGTGCCCTGGGCGCGAAAGACTATTCCCACCCCGACGCCCAGAGTAATGCCGCCGTAAATGGCTGCCAGCAAGAGATCCTCGGTCACGGGACCATAGCCCTCGGTGAGGGCGACAAAGGCCGGCAGCAACAGGGACCCCACCAGGGTATTGATTCCAAACCGGGGCCCCAGGACAAACCAGCCCAGGATAAACAAGGGAATGTTGATGGCCAGCAAGAGGATGCTGACGGGAATGCCCAAAAGATGGGTCAAGACCACCGCAAGCCCGCCTGCGCCGCCCGGAGCGATCTGGTTGGGCACCAGGAGCAGGTTCAGGGCCAGGGCCGTCACCAGGCAGCCCAGGGCGATTCCCAAGATATTCTTGAGTCGGAACCCTCGAAACAGAGTCTTCATGCCTTGCTGGCAACAATTATCATGCGGCGGCTAGAAGCGGTAAAACTGCCGCCGCCGGTGTCGCCGTAGACCTCCTCTACGGAAAATCTGCTATGCCGGAGCAGGAGCATGATTTCCCGGGGAAAGAGCAGGCTGACAGCCGACTCTTCCAGGACCTGCTCCAGCAGGACGCCGCCTTTATACTGCTGATAGATGGTGGTCAGGTAACAGCGCTGGTTGATGAGATCACAGCGGGAATGGACAGTGCGCAGCAGCTTGACATCGCCATCCAGGTTGACGCTGCGCCCGACGCTGGTCCCGCCCTGGAGCAATTCCAGCCTGGGCGGGTACAGGTCCAACACTATTTTTCCCCCCAGGACCAGAAGTTTACGCAGATTGGCCAGGCAGCGCAGCTGTTCTTCACTGCTGAGGAGGCGGGCGAAACTGCCCCGGGCCAACAGAGCCGTGGTAAACTGGCTCTCCCAGGGAAAGTCCTGTATATCTCCCTCGACAAAGTGCAGGCGCTCCCGGCTGCTGGGAGGGAGCTTGTCCGCCTTGTCCCGGGCAATGTCCAACATATAGGGGGAACTGTCCACCCCCACCACTTCCAGACCGGCTCCCGCCAGGTCCAAAGCCAGGGCGCCGGTGCCGCACCCCAGGTTCAGCACCGGCCCTCCCGTACTCAGGACAAGACGGCGGAAAAAGGGGATATCTTCCCTGCCGGCAAAGTAATCGCAGTAAAGAGACGCCTTCTTGCCATACATCTACTGCCCCTCCCCGTAGCCTGCTTGCCAGCGCAGCCAGGCGTCAATAAACACATCCACATCTCCGTCCAGGACGGCGTTGGCATTGCCCACCTCCACATTGGTCCGGTGGTCTTTGACCAGGCTGTAAGGATGAAACACATAGGAGCGAATTTGGCTGCCCCACCCGATTTCCCGCTGTTCGCCTCGAATCCTGGCCAATTCTGCCTCCTGCTCCTGGCGCTGGCGGTCGGCCAGCTTGGCCTGGAGAATCTTCATGGCAGCCAGCCGGTTGGCGTGCTGGGAGCGTTCATTCTGGCAGGAGACAACTATCCCCGTGGGCAGGTGGGTGATCCGCACCGCCGAGTCGGTGGTGTTGACATGCTGCCCCCCGGCGCCGCTGGACCGGAAGGTATCAATGCGCAGGTCGTCGGGATTGATTTCGATTTCCGAATCCTCACTGACCTCGGGAATGACATCCAGGGAGGCAAAGGAAGTGTGGCGCCGCCCCGAAGAGTCAAAGGGAGAAATCCGCACCAGGCGGTGGACTCCCTTCTCGGCCTTGAGATGCCCGAAGGCATACTCGCCCTTGATCAGCAGAGTCACGCTCTTGATTCCCGCCTCTTCATCGGGCAGGTAGTCCAGGATTTCCACCCCGAACTTATGCTTCTCCGCCCAGCGGGTGTACATGCGCATCAGCATCTCCGTCCAGTCCTGGGACTCCAGGCCCCCGGCCCCGGAATGCAGGGAGATGATGGCGTTGTTGCGGTCATACTTGCCGCCCAGGAGTTGGGTCAGCTCCAATTGGCTGAGCTCTGCCCGCAGCGCTTCCAAGCCCTGACCGATCTCGGCCGCCAGTTCCGCCTCGTCCTCGGCCAGGGCCAGCTCGGTAAGCTCCGCCAATTCCTGCCAATCCCCCTGGAGCTTGGTCCAGGCATCGGTAACCCGGCGCAGGGAATTGACCTGGCTGATGACGGCTTGGGCCTGCTGTTGATCATCCCAAAAGTCGGCCCCGGACATTTTGGCTTCCAGCTTCTCTACTTCCCTGAGCTTGGCGGGGAGGTCAAAGGGAGACCCCCATTTCCTCGATTCTCTTGCCAAGCTGCTGAAGTTCAGACCTGTATTCGCTTAGCAAAAAAACACCTCGCTTTCCTGAGCATCGCGACAACGGGGACGCTTCTCCCTGTCGCGGTTGTCATTCATCGCCGCCGACGCGACAGGGAGAAGCGTCCCCGCTGTCGCGCCTACTGCCCGCAGCAGCGCTTGTACTTCTTGCCACTGCCGCAGGGGCAGGGATCGTTGCGACCCACCTTTTTGGCGGCCTGCTTGGGCCCGTGGACTGCGGCGCCGCCGCTGGGCGGAGTGGGATTGGCCACTGCCACTGAACGGCGCACCGGCTGGCTGACCAGGCGCACCCGCATGATCAAGCGGGCCACTTCTTCTTGGATGCTCTCGGTCATATTGTTAAACATATCGTAGGCTTCGAACTTGTACTCCGTCAGGGGGTCCTTCTGACCGTAGGCCCTGAGGCCGATGCCCTGACGCAGGTCGTCCATGGCGTCCAGCTGCTCCATCCACTTCCTGTCCACGGTGCGCAGCACCACCACCCGCTCCAATTCCCGCATGGCTTCGGAGCCGATGGTCTTCTCGCGGAACTCGTAGAGGGAACGAGCCCTGGCCTCCAGCCACTCCCGGATCTCGTCGTGGATTTTGCCCTCCAGGTCTTCCACCTTGACGCTGCCCGGGACCAGGACGCTGTTCTCGATATATTCTACCAGCCCCTTGAGGTCGTATTCCTCGGGGTACACTTCCTTGCTGGCCCAGGTATCCACCGCCCGGGCAATCACTTCGTCCATCATCTTGAGGATCTGCCCCTTGAGGTCTTCGCCCTCCAGGATCTGGCGGCGCTGCCGATAGATGATGTCCCTCTGTTGGTTGAGGACATCGTCATATTCCAGGACATGCTTGCGGATGTCAAAGTTGCGGGCCTCAACCCGCTTCTGGGCCGATTCGATGGCCCTGGAAAGCAGGGGATGGTCGATGGGCATAGAGTCGTCCATGCCCAGTTTTTCCAACATGCCCATGTAGCGCTCCGAGCCGAAGAGGCGCATGAGGTCGTCTTCCAGGGAGATGAAGAATTGAGACGAGCCGGGATCCCCTTGGCGCCCGGAACGCCCCCGGAGCTGGTTGTCGATTCTCCGGGCCTCATGGCGCTCGGTGCCCAGGATGTGCAGGCCGCCCAGGTCGGCAACCCCTTCCCCCAGGACGATGTCGGTGCCCCGACCCGCCATGTTGGTGGCGATGGTCACGGCGCCCCTCTGACCGGCCCCGGCCACGATTTCCGCCTCCCGCTCGTGATGCTTGGCGTTGAGGACGCTGTGGGGGACCCCCCGCCGCTTGAGCATGGCGCTGAGGAGCTCCGACCTCTCGATGGATATGGTCCCCACCAGCACCGGCTGCCCGGTACTGTGACGCCGGACAATCTCATCCACCACAGCCTTGAACTTGCCTGCCTCGCTGCGATAGACGGCGTCGGGCAAATCCTGGCGGATCATGGGCCGATTGGTGGGAATTACCACCACATCCATGCCGTAGATCTTGCGGAACTCGTCCTCTTCGGTCTTGGCCGTTCCCGTCATGCCGGCAAGCTTTTTATACATGCGGAAGTAATTTTGCAGGGTAATGCTGGCCAGGGTCTGGCTCTCCCGCTCTATCTTGACATTTTCCTTGGCCTCGATGGCCTGGTGCAAACCGTTGGAATAGCGGCGCCCAAACATCAGGCGACCGGTAAATTCGTCGACGATGATGACCTGGCCATCCTTGACCACATAGTCCCGGTCCCGCTTCATCAGAACGTGGGCCCGCAGGGCCTGGTTGACATGGTGGGAAACTTCCATATTTTCAGGGTCATACAGATTCTCGATATTCAAGGCCTGCTCGATTTTGGCCACGCCCTCTTCCGTCAGGGCGACGTTGCGGGCCTTTTCATCAACTATGTAGTCAACTTCATTGCGGAGCCTCGGCACCAGCCGGGCATAGCGGTAGTACTGGCTGGTATCCTGATCGACGGCGCCGGATATGATCAAGGGGGTCCGGGCCTCGTCGATGAGGATGCTGTCCACCTCGTCGACGATGGCAAAGTGCAGGGGCCGTTGCACCAGGTTTTCCTTGTACAGCACCATATTGTCCCGCAGGTAGTCAAAGCCGAATTCATTATTGGTGCCGTAGGTAATATCAGCCAGGTAGGACTGGCGGCGTTGGCCCGGGTCGAGGCCGTGAACAATCAGGCCCACATTCAAACCCAGCAGTCTGTAAATCTTGCCCATCCATTCACTGTCCCGGCTGGCCAGATAATCGTTGACAGTGACGACGTGAACGCCCTTGCCCTCCAGGGCGTTGAGATATGTAGGCATGGTGGCCACCAGGGTCTTGCCTTCACCGGTCTTCATCTCGGCGATGCGGCCCTGGTGGAGGACAATGCCGCCCAGGACCTGGACATCGTAGTGGCGCTGGCCCAAAGTCCGCTTGGCCCCTTCCCGGACCAGGGCATAGGCCTCCGGCAAGAGGGCGTCCAGCGTTTCTCCCCGGGCCAGGCGTTCTTTAAACTCCCCGGTCTTAACCGCCAGGCTGTCGGTATTCAGCTTCTCAAATTCGGGTTCCAGGGCGTTGACTTTCTCCACAATGCGCATCAGCGCCTTGATTTCCCGGGCGTCATCCCCGGTCAGCAGCCCCTTGATGAACTTAAACATCCTTCCACCCCATTCACTCAATCCTGTCTCCATGGCTATTCTTCATTCTATCATCAAGGCAAATAGGTGGCAACCTGACCCCGCTCATAGCAAAAGGAGGATGCGGTTATCGCTATCCTCCTCTTATTATGCTCCCGAATGGGCTTTGATGTGTGCGCCCAGGACTTTGTCTGAACGCCGGATGTGGTTGTTGAGCCAGCCCGCCAGTATCCGGTTGGTAATTACCACGATGTGCACCCCAGGTCCCTCCTGGGCAAAGCGCTCCTTGACCTCGGTCAGGTTAGCGATGAATTCCTGGTGTTGTCGGCGGTGGCTTTCCATTCCGGGAAATTGGTATTTCTGCATATAGTCTTCCTCGGTGCCGAAGTGCAGGCGGGCATAGCTGTCCAAGAATGACAGGACTTCGCCAACCGCTTGCGCTCCCCGGCCCTGGTGACATGCCTCGATCAGCATGTTGATTTGCCGGAACAACTCCATATGCTGGTTGTCGATTTCAGTTACGCCCACCGACAAATCTTCAGTCCACTCAATAGCCATGTTATCCCTCCTCAAGTAAAAAGGCCGATCAGCAGATCGTCGACAATTACCAGGCCGACGCCGACCAGGGCCAGGACCGCGCCTTCTAAACCTACCTTGGCTGGGGAGCAACTGCGGCTGAACAGCCCCTCTGCGAAACGGGCCCCGATCAGGCCCAGGATGAACCCAGCCTTGAGCAAGTTGAAATTTCCCAGTGCGGAGGCAAGGACGGCGAAAACCCCGATGACGGCGGCGCCGGCCAGGAGAGAGAGCATGAACCCCCTGGGGGAACAACGGGAAAACTCCTTAAACAAATCAAACCCTCCCATACTTATCCTTTGGAGCAGACCTTACCCCGGTACGGGGCAAAGGTCTGTCCGCAGATTCCGCGATTGCTGAGTACTGGGCGGGGACTGGTACATGTGGGACATATGAGCTGCATGGAAAACATGTTGACGTTTATCGACTGTAGCGGAACCACAATAACTATACCATAATTTTCCGCATTTGCCCCCTTGTTGCCAAAAACTAAGCTTCCTGTAACAGTGTTACAGCATTGGCAGGCCCAATCGGCTAATCTTCATCCCGCAGCAGGCGCTCCGCCTCGGCCAATTCTTCCAGGCTGTTGACATTAAAGAAGCTCTTCCCCAGTGGATCCCGGGCGGCAATCTGGACCTGGTCCACCACGGCAGGCTCCAGGCGGTCCAGCAAGCGGGCCAGGTGATAGCGCCTTTCGGCAAACATTTCTTCGATAACCCCGGCGGCCCAGCGGGGATACAGGCCCGGCAGAGGTTGCAGGCGCCCCCAGCGGGCCACGGCTCCGCCCCGGTTTTTGGCGGCCCACAGCAATTCCACCACTTCCCGGCAGATAAAGGGCATATCGCAGGCGCAGACCAGGACCCAGGGAGAGGAACTGGCCAGGAGGCCGGCATAGATGCCCAGGAGAGAGCTGGGTTCATGGCCGGGGGGGTCTGGTATGTACCGAGCCTGCACCCAGGGGCGGGCTTGTCCCGCCACCAGGATGCGCCGGCCACCCCAGGCGCCGGCATTGGTCAAGGCATGCTCCAGCAAGGTCTTGCCCGCGAGCTTTATGCCGGCCTTGTCCCTGCCCATGCGCCGGGAGCGGCCACCCGCCAGAATCACAATGTCAAAATTCATGGAATCACCGCCTTGCCTTGCGCCCCTGCCGCAGGAGCGTCCCAATTTACTCCTGGGGGATTATCAGCGCGGCAATAATGTACACCAGAATACCGCTGAAGGCGGTGAATACTGTCAGCAGGACGTAGCCCAGGCGAACCAAAGAGGGGTCCAGACCAAAATAATCAGCCAGGCCGGCGCACACTCCGGCCAGCATGACATTGCTCCGGGAGCGATACAGGCGCTTTTCAGCCACAGGGACAACCTCCTTTGCAACTTATTCCCACTTTCTTCCCAACTGCTCTTGAATTTCAATCTTGGCGTCCCTGATCAGAGACTGGGTGCCGACGATGACCACGGCGCCATCCTCCCCGGCACTCTCTACTGCCCGGGGCAGGGCAGACCCCATGCTATCGGCCACCCCGCTCTGGGAATTGTACTTATTGGCCTCGGCCAGCACGGCATCATCCCCGGGAAAGACCAGGTGCTTGTTGTTGGCCCGGGTCAGAATCAAGGAACTGGCCAGGGGCGCCAGGGTGCCGATAACGCCCCGCCAATCTTTGTCGGCCGGCACCCCGATTATCATATGCAAGGGCTTGCCGGTTTGCTGCAGCAATTCCCGCAGGTAACCTGCAGATTGAGCGTTGATGGCCCCGTCCAGGATGATCAGGGGGTCCCCCGGCAGCAGCTCACAGCGCCCCGGCCAGCGCACGGTGTCCAGACCGGCCTGGAGGAGCTCGTCGCTGCTGTCCGGGACGATCTCCTCGGCCAGGGCCAGGGCCACCCCCGCATTATAGGCCTGAAACGCCCCGGGCAGCGGCACGGTGAAGATGCCCTGCCGGCGCTGGGACCGGTAGCTGAACTTGCTGCCAGCCAGCCCCGTCTCCAGGACTTCCACCTGAAAATCTTCGCCGGCCAATTTCAGGGGCACGCCAAAGCGCCGGCACATGGACTTGAGCAGGTCCACCACTTCCGGGGCCTGGTCATAGCTGACGCACAGTTCCTGACCGGATTTGATGACGGCCATTTTATTGGCGGCGATGTCCAGCAGGGTAGGGCCCAAATTGCCCGGATGCTCCAGCATGATGGGGGTCAGGACCGACCAGCGGTTGGCCATGACATTGACGTCGTCGGCCAGGGCGCCCCGCCCGCATTCCAGGACGTGAAAATCCGTGCCCTGCTCCCGGAACCACAAGAGGGCCACCGCCAGCACGGTGCCCACCGGCCCCATATAGTGGTCGGGAGGCATGGACCCGGTAATCTGTTCCACCTGGGGGCGGACCAGCTCGATGAGGCGGACCAGGTCCGGTTCGGGAATCTTATCCCCGTTGACGCGGATTCTTTCACAGAAGTCCACCAGATGGGGACCGGTGAAGAGGCCGACCCGGCGTCCCGCCGCCTGGAGCAACCGGGCCAGCATGACGCTGGTGGAGCCCTTGCCCTTGCTGCCGGCGATCAAAACCGACGGGGGCTGACTTCGGCTTAAACCCAGCTCCTCCAGGAGTTGGCGGCAGTATTCGGGATGCCTTTTGTGAACGTCCAATAAGTTGGGATCTATATGGGGTTGAGCTCTCACATACGACTGATAGATAAATTTAATTGCCTGGTACGAGTCCAACTGACTACCCCCCAAACTGGAAGTCTGAGCCCGGAGTCACAAACTTCTCAATAGAATTCTCGGAACATCTGTCCTTTGCCTCAATGATAAAACAAAAGGGCCGGTAATACCAGCCCTTTGGCATGATTTCAAACCTGCGGCTCGATCAGGCCGTAGTTGCCGTCCTTGCGCCGGTAGACGACATTGGCCTGGTTGGACTCGGCATTGGTAAACACGAAGAAGTCGTGTCCCAGCAGGTTCATCTGCAGCACTGCCTCGTCGGGAAGCATGGGCTTGATGGCAAAGCGCTTGGTCTTGACAATCCTCGGTTCGTCTTCATCCCAGATTCTGCCGTCTTCACCGGCAGCCAAGCCGGTTTGCCTAGCTTTGCGGTTGATTCTGGTCTTGTATTTGCGGATTTGGCGCTCCAGTTTCTCCACCACCAGGTCGATGGAGGCATACATGTCCGCCGATTCCTCTTCTGCCCTGATCAGCATTCCGCCATTGAGCAAGAGCATCGCCTCTACCACGTGGGATTCCTTGACCACACTGAGGGTGACCTGAGCTTCGGTGTTGGCATCAAAGTACTTGGCTATCTTCCCTATTTTCTTTTCCACATGAGCCCTGAGCGCGTCTGTTATTTCGATATTCTTACCCCGAGTAGTAATCCGCATACAACCAACTCCTTTCAGTGCTGTACTATATTTATTCCCCAAATCCCCATGAAATCCTGCCAGTAAAAACTAAAATCCCGCCGAAGCGGGATGGTTAGTCTACAGTTTTACAACGTTTGCAGCTTGCAGGCCCTTGTCACTGTCCACCAAATCAAATTCGACAACGTCGCCTTCGTCAAGGGTTCTGTAACCTTCGCCTTGAATGGCGCTGTAGTGTACAAACACGTCGTCGCCATCCTCGCGCTGAATGAAACCCCAACCCTTTTTCTGATTAAACCACTTGACCTTTCCTTGCACTAAAACTTACCTCCAAAAATGATGTAGCTTGTAAAGCTCGATTCATCCTACCATAGTAAAAAGGCCAATGTCAATTTTACCGAAAAAACTGTCAATGAAGTCCGACAGCTGACCTGGTCTTTGCCCCCACACTCGCCTGCTGGAGGGTTCGCGCTAACTACTGCCTCTCTCGGTTTTCCCGGCAGGACTTACTTCTAAGCCGCACCATGCTCGGCAGTTGGTTTTTTTTGCTGCCTTACGTGGGTCGTTTCGCCTGCGACTGGCCTCGACTTTCAACCACAGACCTGTCAGACATCATTAGAGTAACGTATTCTGACCAAAATTGCAAAAGCAATTTTGGTCAGAATTGGGGACGGTCCTCAGCCCATTACCCCTTCCCACGGCAGGAGGCCCGTCCCATAAATTGCAAAAGCAATTTTGGTCAGAATTGGGGACGGTCCTCAGCCCATTACCCCTTCCCACGGCAGGAGGCCCGTCCCATAAATTGCAAAAGCAATTTTGGTCAGAATTAGGGACGGTCCTCAGCCCATTACCCCTTCCCGCGGCAGGAGGCCCGCTCCCATCTCCATCAGGCCGCCAGGGTCAGCACCAACACCCTCCTGGCCCCGGCTCTGATGAGGGCGCCGGCGCAGGCGTCGGCGGTAGCGCCGGTGGTAAAGACATCGTCCACCAGCCAGATATTTCCCGTCAGGTCTTGTCGGCGGGCATGGATATAATCCTCCAGACCCTGAAGGCGCTGGTGCCCGCTCAGAAATACCTGGGGCTGCCTGCCCGGCCGCCGGGCCAGAGCCCGGACCAGCGGTGCGCCGACATTCCTGGCCAGTTCCCGGGCCGTTAAGCCCACGGCGTCAAAATAGCGCCAGTGCTTCCCCGCCGCCGGCGCCGGCGTCACGGCCTGGGGCTTGGGAAAGCCGGCTTCCCCGGCCAGCCTGGCCAACTCCCGGGCCAGCTCCATCGTTACCCTCCGGTCCCGGGCAAACTTGGCGGCCTGGACCACCTTGCGCCAGGGCCCCAGATAATGGGCCAGGGAGAGCACCCGGCTATATCTGTGATCCAGGGGGGCGCAGGTGCGCCCCCCGCAGATTCGCCCACAGCGAATACAACCCCTGAGCCCGGTAAACTCCACCTGGGCCAGACATTGGGAGCAGAGGCCGAACTTCTCCCGGACATTCCGGCGACAATTCAAGCAGAGTGGCGGAAACAGGGCGTCCATCGCCATCACCCTTCCACCTGATCTTTCGGAGGTAATTCTCCACCCGCCGCCGTCAATCCTGCCCCTGGCCAAACTATTCCAGGTAGTCGGAAATCAGGACAAATTCATAGCCCCGGGCCCTGGCCTCATCGATAAATCGGGGCAGCACCTCCAGGGTAACCTGGGGACCGTCGTGAAAGAGGACGATGCACCCGGGCTTGAGCCCCGAGAGGGCCCTGTTCAGGACGATTTCCGGATCATCGTACTGCCAGTCCCGGGTGTCCACATTCCAGAGGACCAGCCGATAGCCCAGGGTCTCGGACACCTGGCGGACCTCTTCATTCCACTCGCCATAGGGTGGCCGCAGATAGGGCTGGGCCACCGCACCTGTGGCTGCCAAGGCCTGGGCGCTGTCGTCCACTTGGGCGATAATCTCCTCCCGCCCCAGCCCGGTGAGGTGGGGATGAGACCAAGTGTGGTTGGCAATCTCACAACCGGCCTCGACGATGGCCCGGACCAAGGCCGGCCGCTTTTGGGCATGGGAGCCCAGGAGAAAAAATGTAGCCGGCGCTTCCTTCTCCTCCAGGATGGCCAGCAACTTCCCCAGGGTGGACCTGGGACCATCGTCAAAGGTCAGGGCAATTACTTTGTCGTCGGTGGGCAGACTGCGGAAGACAACACTCCCCTCCCCGGTCCCTTGACCTTCTGCCTTCGCCTCTTCCTGCATTCCCTCGGCCGCGGGCAGCCGCCGGGGAGCGGGGATCCTCTCGTGATTCCACTGGGGATGCAAGATCACCATCACATCCCGAAGGCCGGGGGCGGTGCTTTTGGCAGCGGGCAGAGGTTGTCCGTCGGCCTTGACGGCCCTGCTCTCCATGGCAGCAAGGCCATGGGGATACAATAGCAGACAGACCAAGGCGATATTTGCCAGGAAGAAACCCAAGTTAATCAGGAAATTTCTACCCATAGTACAGCCCCCCTTTTCCATACAATTTATGTGACAGGGGGGCACGGTATGAAAGATATTACTCTTGGGCCAGGACGGCCCGGATCAAGTCGAGCATTTGGCGCAAGCTTGGATTCCCCTGCCGGGACAGCATCCCTCCGCGCTCCAGCTCCCGCAGGACCAGTTGAGCCCGGAGCAGGCGATTGCGCAGGCTGGCCACCGAGAGGGCGCATTCCACCACATTGCCTCCCTCTAATTCCACTCTGCTACCCTTGCCCTGGGGGTGAACAGCCCGGACAGCCAGCAAATTTAGATAACCCGTCCTCTCTCCGCATTTTCCCAGGGCCAGGGGAACCAGAACCATTTCTGAACTCAGGGGAAGGGGCAGGTAGTTGCGGCCATGGAGCAACCTGCTGCACCGCTGGCGCAGGGCCACCAGGTCCACTGCATAGTGCCGGGCCATGGCTTCCAAAATGGCCCGGTTGCGCCGGGGGTCGTACACGCGCTTTCCATCCAGCAGGAACAGCTCGCTGACCCGCCCCTGACCCTCCAGGCAGACAGAACGCATGGCGGTTAAGTTGGCGGCAAATACAGGTGTGGGTATTTTCTGCAAGCACTGAACCCTCCTTGCGAATTCCCCCTGCTACAGTATATGGCCGGCCCGGGACATGTTTCTGTGCCAGACTCCCGCCGGACAAAAGGGCTAGGCAGACATAAAGGGAGCGGGGATTCCTCCCCGCCCCAAAGCTTTGGCCGCCTAAAACTCGATAATCGCATCCTCGTCCCTGGAGACCACCACCGCCCTGACCTTGCTGACCAGGCCGCCGCCGGAAGTAATCACCACATCGGCAGCCAGGATCTGGTCCATGGCCTGCTCTACTGCCTGGGGGTCCAGTTCATCCAGGGGATCCGGGATGTTCAAGCTCACCCTGTTCCCCGCCAGGTTCAAAAACACCAATTGCAGGGTTTTGTTCACATGCATCACCTCCCTCGCCAAAATCTCCCGGCCCTAGGCCTGGGCGAGCACGGAATTGTCTATCCGGCGCACCTCTGCCACCGGATATTTCTGCAGGCCGGAAATGGCAGCGGCAACCGCCCACAGGGCCTCGTCGCTGCCGTCGGACTTGACATTGGCCAGGGTCCGGGTGCTGTAAATCGGCTGATCCTGTTCGTCCACCCCTACCTGGTAGCGAACAGACAGGCGCGAGTTAAGCGCAACTCTCTCCACAGGCATACCTGTCACCTCCCTTCACTTTACCAGGTGCCGGGAGGGTTCAGTTTTTACTACGGGACTGGCGCCTGAGGGCTTCCAGACCCCGTTGCTTATGAGTGTGAACGGCGGAGAGGGATAGCCCCAGCTGCCGGGCTATTTCCCTCAGGGGCAAATCGTCTCGATAGTACATCGCCAGGACCTGCCGCTGGCGTCGGGTCAAACCCGCCACCAGCTCGTCAAACCCGTCCCTTGGCGGTCCGGGCTGGGGCATTTCCTCCACCAGGCTGGAAGAGCGCCAGAACAGGGCATCCCGGCGATACCGGCGCAGGACATCTGCCAGGGCCGCCCGCACCCGGCACCGATAAAAGGCGGGACGAGCCCCCAACTCCGGGCGGTAATCCCTCCGGGCCTTGATAAGCGCCAACCAGGCCTCCTGGGCCAAATCCTCCCCCTCCAGCCCCGGGCCCCGGTAGCGCCTGACCATGGCCCGGACCAAGGGGGTATACTGACAAAGCTCATCCATCCTTACTGCCTCCCCGGCCGGCCATATTTTCCCCGGGGAGTTTAAGTTTAAGGGTCAGGGCCGGGGTGTGCAAAGGGAAGAGCGCGCCCCCAGCAGCCCCCGCCGGCGGCAGGGGCGCGGGAATCGCGCTCTCGCCCGGGGAATAGGCCCTCAGCCGAAAAAAGGCAAAAAAAATACCGGCCTCAACCGGTATTGACATCTGCCCGCCTTGCCATTTGCCCACTGCTGTGTTTGGGAGCCGTTTTCTGAAGGATGTAGCGGGCCGCCTTCAGGGCTTCTTTTACATGCAGCACCCGCAAATCCAGGATCAGGACGCCTTGGCGAAATTCCTCCAGGACTTCGCCCACTTGAGTCTCTTCCAGGGTGCGGAGGTGAAGGAAAGAAAATTCCCTGACCAGTCGGCGCAGAATTGCCAGTGTCTGGTCTTGGGAACCCAGGTCGACAACCAGCACCCGGCCCGGAACTGAATAACCCCCTAAGAAGTAACAGTCCAGGGCCAGCTGGCGGAACAGGCCTTCTACACTATCCTGATTGTTCTTGACCAGGAATAACAAACTTACCTGGGGAGGGACAAATCGGAAGGAGAGTAACCAGCGCCAGATTGTCAAAGCCAACTGCCAAAGTCCGAACAGGGCCAGCAGCCAAAGTACGGTATCCATGCCCTTCACCCCCGCACTCTATATATATGCGGAGGGAGGAAGAAAGTTGTTTGGGAGGGACAAAAGGAAGCTATCCGGCGCAACCCCCTGGATATCTCCCCGGGCTCTCCGGCAATGCTCGTCATTCAAGAGCAGCAGGCTGGCGGGGTCAATGTCCTGTATAACCAAATCTAAACTGTTAAGGCCCGACCAAATGGTCGGGCCCTAATTTTATTCTTCCAGTCCTGCCTCCCGGCGCAGCACCTCGGCCTTGTCGGTCTTTTCCCAGGGCAGGTCCAAGTCGGTGCGGCCCATGTGGCCGTACGCAGCGACCTGCCGGTAGATGGGGCGGCGCAGGTTCATGTCCCGGATGATGCCGCCGGTGCTGAGGTCAAAGTGCTTGGCAATCAGCTCTTCTATCTTGGCATTGGGCACCTTGCCGGTGCCGAAGGTCTCCACGCTGATGGAAACCGGCTGGGCCACGCCAATGGCATAGGCCAACTGCACTTCGCACTTGTCGGCCAGGCCGGCGGCCACCACATTCTTGGCAACCCAGCGGGCAGCATAGGCCCCGGAGCGGTCCACCTTGGTGGGGTCCTTGCCCGAGAAGGCGCCGCCGCCGTGGCGGGAATAGCCGCCGTAAGTATCCACGATGATCTTGCGCCCGGTGAGTCCGGCATCCCCCTGGGGTCCTCCCACCACAAAGCGGCCGGTGGGGTTTATGTAGTACTTGGTCCCGGCATCCAGGAGGTCGGCGGGGATGGACTTCTTGACCACTTCTTCGATGATCTCCTCCCGCAGCCGCTCCAAGGGAATATCCGGCTTGTGCTGGGCCGAAACCACCACGGTGTGGACCCGGGCAGGCTTGCCGTCGATATATTCCACGGTGACCTGGGTCTTGCCGTCGGGACGAAGGTAAGGGAGAATCCGCTCCTTGCGCACCTCGGCCAGGCGCCGGGCCATGGTATGGGCCAAGGCGATGGGCATGGGCATCAATTCCGGGGTCTCAGCGCAGGCAAAGCCGAACATCATCCCCTGATCCCCTGCCCCCACCTGCTCGCCGTCTTTCTGCTCCCTGGCCTCCAGGGCTGTATCCACCCCCAGGGCGATGTCCGGGGACTGCTCGTCGATGGCAGTGAGGACGGCGCAGGTATCCCCGTCAAAGCCGTACTTGGCCCGGGTGTATCCGATTTTGCGCACTGTGTCCCGGACCAGGGAGGGGATGTCCACATAGCACTCGGTGGTAATCTCTCCCGTCACCAGGACCAGGCCGGTGGTGACCATGGTCTCGGCGGCTACCCGGGCATAGGGGTCGGCTTCTAGTATCGCATCTAAGATGGCATCGGATATCTGATCGGCGACCTTGTCGGGATGGCCCTCGGTAACTGATTCGGAAGTAAACAAGAACCTGTCAGCTTTCAATTCCAACACCTCCACAAATATTCTGCTCAAACTGGCAACAAAAAACCCCTTCAGGTTTGAAAGGGTTCGTCACCCCTCATCTGCGGGAATTGGCACCGTGCCCCGTGGCCGGTTGCCGGGTTTCATCGGGCCCGCCCCTCCACCTCTCTCGATAAGAGCTCTATGCAGTTAGGGTCATTTTATCTGAGCAGGGGAGAAATGTCAATTGCCCCGCCGCTCTTTCTTCCCGGCACGGATAAATCCGGAAGAATTGTTGTAAAAGTAGGACTGCCCCCCTCCATTGTCGAATACATATGCAAAGAAAAATCTGGAGGGAAGGATTATGGACAAGGTGCTAATCGGCATCGACCTGGGCGGGACCAACATCCAGGGAGCCGCCGCCAGCGGCGAGGAAATCCTGCGCCGGGGCAAGATCGCCACCCGGGCCGCCCTGGGCCCGGAGACAGTGTTGGCGGATATCGCCGCCCTGGCCCTGGAACTGGCCCAGGGCAAAGAAATTGCCGCCATAGGCTTGGGCGCCCCCGGGCTCCTGGATTTGGAGCGGGGAATCTGCCTCTTCTCAGGCAATTTGCGCTGGCAAGGAGTTGCCCTCACCCAGCCCCTTTCCGATGAGCTGGGGGCCCCCGTCTTTCTGGACAATGACGTGCGGGTGGCCGCCCTGGGCGAACTGTCCCAAGGCAAGGCCAAGGGCTGCAAGGACTTTATCTATCTGACGGTGGGCACCGGCATCGGCTCCGGAATCTTCATCGACGGCCGCCTGCTTCGGGGACCCCGCTGGTCAGCCGGGGAAGTAGGCCATATGATTCTGGACCCCCAGGGCCCCCACTGCACCTGCGGCAGGCAGGGCTGCCTGGAGGCCCTGGCCTCGGCCACGGCCATAGCCCGGGAAGGGCGCGCCGCAGCGGCAGCGAACCCCGCCAGCCTCCTCAACACCCTGGCCGGCTCCCCCGAGGAAATCGACGCCGCCAAGGTCTTTGAGGCAGCCTCCGCCGGCGACCCGGCCGCAAGCCAGGTGGTGGATACCGCCATGAACTGGCTGGGGATAGGCGTGGCCAACCTCATCAACATCTTCAACCCCCGGCTGGTGGTCATAGGCGGCGGCGTTTCCCTGGCGGGAGAGCAGCTCCTGGCCCCGGTCCGGGCCCAGGTTCAGCGCTACTGCATGGAGGTGCAAAAGGAAACCGTCACCGTCACCACCTCGGCCCTGGACGACAGCGCCGGGGTGGCCGGCGCCCTGGAGCTGGCGCGCCGGCGCCTGGGTTGAGGAGGATAAACCCATGCTCATCAACCCTGCCCGTCTCTTGGTTAGGGCCAGGGCCCAGGGCCGGGCCCTGGCGGCCTTTAACATCTACAATCTCGAGACCCTCCAGGGAGTGGCCGCCGCCGCAGCCCGGGCCGGCAGTCCCCTCCTGCTTCAGGCTTCGCCCCGAACGGTGGAATTTGCCGGCGCAGCTTACCTGGTCGCCATGGCCCGGGCCGCCGCCCGCCACTGGCAGATTCCCGTCGCCCTGCACCTGGATCATGCCAGGGACTTTGATCTGGTTGAGGAATGCCTCAGGGCCGGCTTCACCTCGGTGATGTATGATGGCTCCCGCCTGCCCCTGCAGGAAAACATCGCCAACACCCGACAGGTGGTGGAACTGGCCGCCCGCTACGGCGCCGCCGTGGAGGGAGAGTTGGGCCAGGTGGGAGGCGGCGGGTTAAGCCCCGATGACGAACAATACACCGATCCCCAGGAAGCCAGGGAATTTGCCCGGGCCACCGGCGTAGATATGCTGGCGGTGGCGGTGGGAACGGCCCACGGCCTCTACCGGGGCGAACCCCATCTGGACTTTGGGCGCCTTGCCGAAATTGCCCGGGAGGTGCCCCTGCCCCTGGTCCTCCACGGCGGCTCCGGGGTGCCGGCCCCGGCAATTCGCCAGGCCATCGCCCTGGGAATCGCCAAGGTCAATATCGCCACCGAGCTGAAGCTGCCCTTCACCCGCACCCTGGTTCAGGAGCTGGTCCATCTGGCCGACCGCTCCCCGGAGGAAAGCGATCCCCGCCGGTACATGGCCGCCGCCCGGGAAGCGGTGGAGAAAATCGCCGCCGTCAAGGTGGCCATGTGTTGGATCCAAACCACCGCAAAGGAGTGCTGCTATGATTCTCAATGACCCCCATGCCCTGCGCCAATTGGACAGCCTGGGTTCTCTGGCCGCCACCGAAGACTATCCCAGCCAGTTTGCCCTGGGCTTGGAGCTTGCCGCCGACTTCTCCCTGCCCCCCTGCTTTAAGCGGGAGTACCACGAAATCCTGGTCCTGGGCACCGGCGGCGGCTCCTCCATCGCCGGCGCCCTCCTCACCTCCCTCTTCTTTGACCAGCTGAAGCAGCCGGTAATTATCAACCAGGGATACAACATCCCCGCCCATGCCGACAGGGACACCCTGGTCATCGCCCTCTCCCATTCCGGCAACACCGAAGAGATCCTCTCAGCCCTGGGCCAGGCCCGGCGCCGGGGCTGTCCCGCCCTGGCCATCACCGCCGGCGGCGCCCTGGGGGATATTTGCCGGACCGAGGACATCCCCCACATCATCGTCCCCCGGGACATCGGCCATCCCCGGCGGAACCTGGGCTACATAGTGCCGCCCCTGGTCCTGGCCCTGGCCCAACTGGGCCTGGTCCCGGACATCTCCGCCGACATCCGGGAGGCCATTGCCCTGATGGCGGATCTCAAGAACCAGTACGGCGTCGACACTCCCCTGGAGCAGAACCCGGCCAAGCAGCTGGCCGCCAGGCTCCGGGGTCACATCCCCCTGATCTACGGTTCCAGCGATTACCTCCAGGCCCCGGCCTGGCGCTGGAAGAACCAGTTCGGCGAGAACGGCAAGCTGATGGCCTTCTACAACCTCATCCCCCACCTCCACCACGATGAGGCGGTGGGCTGGGATATGGAGCCGGAGTTGCTGCGCCATTTCTTCTTAATCATACTCCGGGATGACCAATTGGACCTTCCCAAGGTCCAAAAGCGCAAGGAAATCACGGCCCAGATGCTGAGGGAGCGCATGGGGGGGGTAGAAGAAGTCTGGGCCCAGGGCCGGTCCCGCTTTGCCCGCCTCTTCTCCCTCACCTACCTGGGGGACTTTGTCAGCCTGTATGTGGCGGCAGTCCGGGGCATCGACCCCACCCCCGTGGCGATCATCAACCTCTTTAAGGAGAAGATGGGCCAGTGATCCTCAGCATCTGCCTCAACACTTCTCTGGACACCCGCTACACCGCGCCCGGCTTTAAAAAGGGCGGCATCCACAGCGTGGCCCCGCCCAGCGTCACCGCCGGGGGCAAGGGCCTCAACCTGGCCCGGGTGGCGGCCCAGTTGGGCGCCTCCGTCACCGCCCTGGGCCTGGTGGGGGAAAGAGACCTGGACTTCTTTACCCAAGCCATGGAGGCCGAAGGGGTGAGCCCCCGTTTCACCCCCCTCCCCTCCCCCAGCCGGCGCTGCCTCAACATCATCGACCCCGATACCAAGAGCGTCACCGAAATCCTGGAGCAGGGCTACCCCGCCCGGCAGGAACACTTTCAGAGCCTCCTCAGTCAGGTGGAAGCAATGGCCCCCCAGGCAGCGGTTATCGCTGCCAGCGGCAGCGTTCCCCCGGGGTTGGACCCCGACGTCTATGCCCAACTGGGCGAGCTGGCCCGGCGCCTTGGCAAGCCCTTTGTCCTGGACGCCCGGGGCCGGCACCTTCAAGAAGGGCTCAAGGGCCGCCCCTTTGCCGTCAAGCCCAACCGAAGGGAACTGGAAACTTGGGCAGGGGCGCCCCTGGAGACGGATGCGGACATCGCCGCCGCCCTCTTGCGGCTGGCCCAAGCCGGCGTGGCCCTGGCCACCGTCAGCCTGGGGGCGGAGGGCGCCATGGCCGCCGCCCAGGGCAAGCTCTGGCTGGCCCGCCCGCCCCGGGTAGAGGTCGTAAACCCCGTGGGGGCAGGGGATGCCTTCGCCGCCGGCCTCTGCGTAGCAATAACCCGGAATCTCAGCTTGCCCGAAACCCTGGCCCTGGCCGTAGCCAGCGGCGCCGCCAGCGCCATGCATCCCGAGACCGGCCATGTGGACATAATGCGCCTGGAGCAGCTGCTGCCCCAGGTAGAGATCACCGAAATCTAAAGCGCGACAGCGGGGACGCTACAGATTGTCGCACCCCCGGCGGCCGCGACAGGCCGAAGCGTCCCAGATGTCGCAGACGGGAGGTTTAGAGAATGCAATTTGGCAAAGCCCGCCTCAGCTTCCGCGACGCAGGGAGGGCAGAGACAGTGACCTTCTCTGACCTGAGCTGCAGCCACCCCCGGCTGCAGGTCTCCCCTCACCTGCAAAAACTCCGCCACGGCGCCGTCCTCACCTTGACCCTGACCGCTTCCGAGCCGGTGGAACTGGAAGAATTCATCCTGGAGGCCCAGCTTCCCAAGGGGAATATGCTCAGCAACGGTTACCAATCCTGGTCCCGAACCAAGCTCTACCGCCCCGACCAATATATGGCTCCCCTCTTCGCCCTGGCCCGGCCCCTGCTCAGTCCTTACGGGGATTACTCCCTGATTCGGCGCAGCGGCCGCCGCGGCCATTTCTTTTCCTGGTCCTGGACAGGCTTTGAGCAGGAGGGCAACTGGTTCTTGCTGGGTTCCGACGCCGAAGACTGGGGATACACCCTCTTTGAGGTCGATGGACGCCAGGAAAAACTCTATATCCGCCGGGACTGCCAGGGCGAAATAACCTCGTCCTACCCCCTCCTCCAGCTCTACTACGGCTGGGGCGGTGAAGGTGAGGTGTGGGATGAATATGCCTCCCTGCTGACCCGCCGACGTCCCAACGCCCGGCGCTGCACCGGCTGGACCAGCTGGTACAACTACTATACAAAGATCGACGAGGAGATCATCCTGGACAACCTCCGGGCCCTTTCGACCTCGGGGCACCCCTTCCAGATCTTCCAAATCGACGACGGCTGGCAGGAGGCCATCGGCGACTGGCTGGATATCAACGCAAAATTCCCCTCGGGCCTGGCCAGCCTCGCCCGGACAATTCGCCAACGGGGTTTCCGCCCCGGCCTGTGGCTTTCCCCCTTCATTTGCGATAAAAAATCCCGCCTGTGGCGGGAGAATTACGACTGGGTCCTCAAGGACGAGAAGGGTCGTCCTGTCAAGGCCGGCTGGAACCCCGGCTGGAATGGCTGGTTCTACGCCCTGGACTTCTATGCCCCGGGCTTTCAGACCTGGCTCAAGGAGGTCTTTGCCACCATCCTGGACCAATGGGGGTTCCAGATGGTCAAGCTGGACTTCCTCTATGCCGTGGCCCTGCGCCCCCACCACGGCCGCTGCCGGGGGCGGATCATGGCCGAGGCCATGGAGTTCCTGCACCAAATCTGTGGAGACAATTTCATCCTGGGCTGCGGCGTACCCCTGGCCCAATCAGCGGGCCGGGTGGACTTCTGTCGCATCGGCGCCGACGTGGCCCCCTACTGGGAAGACCGATTCCTGCGGACGATAGGCTACCGGGAGCGGGTCTCCACCCGCAACTCCCTGGCCAGCACCCTGCACCGGCATATGCTGGACAGGCGGTTCTTCCGCAACGATCCCGATGTCTTCCTCCTCCGGGACGGCGTCCCCAAGGTCAATGAGAACAAGCTCAGCCTCGCCGAGCGCCATACTTTATTCTTCCTCAACAACCTCCTGGGCGGCCTGGTCTTCCTCTCGGACCATGTGGGGGAGTACACCCCGGAGCAGCAGGCCCAGCTGGCCGAGATGTTCCCCAGCCTGGAAGCAGAAATAACCCGCTTCCATTACCAGGGGGAACTGTTTGTAATTGAGTTCCAGGTGGAGGAGCGGGAATACGTCGCCCTGGTAAACTTAAGCCCCAAACCCGCTTACCTCGACCTACCCCCGGGCCAGTGGTTCCACCCGGAGCTTAAAGTCTGCACCGGCCACCTGGATTTGCAGCCCCACCAGACCCTCTGCCTGGCCAAGGTCAAGCCCCAGGCCCAGCCCTATGTGCTGGGGAGCAGCGGCCACCTGTACCCCGGCGCCCAGGTAGAATCCTTTACCCGGGAAGGGGATGGCTGGACCCTGACCCTGAAATCCTACTCTTCCCCCCACACCCGGGTCTGGATAGCCCTGCCTGAAGGGATGGAAGAACTGGTGGTCAACGGCACCCGCCCAGAAATCATCCACTGGGGACGGTTCCCAGTGGCGCAAATCTAAACCTGCGACAACAGGGATGTTTCAGATCGTCTCAAAATCCATCTCCGCACGCTCCCGGAACCAGGGAGGTAATCGGCTCTCGAGACGGCGCCCATAACACAACGGAAACAAATTTGAGACAGGTGCACGCGTCCCCGCTGTATCATTGCGAAGGGAAAAAGTGCTGCATTGCCCTATTTTTATTTTCTTGTGACAGCTTAGTTATTTCATTGGATCGGTGGATATTATTTAATCTATACCTAACCCAAGCCGGAAATATCTCTTTCATGTCCTGGGCATACAAAGAGCCGTCCCTGGGAAACTGTTTCCCGATTACCGTAAATCCGCCGTTGGTTAAATCCACTGTAACCAAACAGGGCATGGATGAACCGCTTTCCTTCACGACTCTTCCCTGTTGGGGAAAATAAATTTCCTCCAGCACCCAGAGGTAAACCTCCACCTTTTCATCTGAAATAAAAGAGTATCCATAGATTCTAAAGGATGCAAAGCTTTCTGCATTATCCGATTTGGCATGCCCCGCTGTCAAATATTCCTGAATAACTTTGATATTATCCTCAGCAAAGGACATGTTTCTTTGCTTGCCAAATAAAGTAATCATTTCACTAACGTTTCTACCCTTTTTCGCAACCTTATAGCCTAGGCCGATGTAAATAATTGCTTCATCAGTATCGGAAGTCCGAATGCTGAATATCGGATTTTTATTAGCCAGAAATCTGTAATAGTCCACTCCGAATAGTATGGTCCACGCAACCAAAATAACCAGACCAAAGAACAACAGTTTGCGTTTTAGTAACAATTATATTTCCCCTTAATCATTAGATATGGCCAAGAAATATTTCTTGGCCACTAGCCTCTATCTTCTAACCCTAGCGTACTTAGGGATATTGTTCTCCCAGCCGTTTACGGAACTACTTGTCCAAGCATGATAGTTGCTAGTGTGTTGAGCTACCTTATAGTCATAATAAGTTTTCCAGAATATTGTACTCCTTATTATTTTATAATTTAACTATATTGCTACTTGATTAACATTTCAAGTATTTATATACAATAAATTTTTGTTTTAAAAGGAGGCATTGAAATGTCCACCCTGGTAAAACCCCGCATGACCACCCGCGATAAGATCACCCTGGCCATCCTGGTCCTGATGTCTGTCTTCCTCTATGCCGACATGAACGCCATCACTCCCGTGGTCACCGACATCATGGCCGAGTACGGCATCAGCGAAAGCGACATCGGCCTGGTGGGCTCGGCCTTCACCCTGATTGGCGCCATCGTCAGCATCGTCTTCGGCTTCCTGGCCGACCGCACTTCCCGCAAATGGCTGCTGGCCTTTGTGGTCCTGGTGGGGGAAATCCCCTGCTTCCTCACCGGCATCAAGTTCTTCACCCAAACCTATGAGCAGCTTCTCTTCCTGCGGATTTTGACCGGTCTGGGAGTGGGCGGCATCTTCCCCATCACCTTCTCCCTCATCGGCGACTACTTCCACGCCCATCACCGCCCCATGGCGACGGCCTTTGTGGGAGCGGCCTGGGGCATCGGCGAAATTGCCGGCAGCATTATCGCTGGCTTCCTGGCCGGCCCCTACGGCTGGCGCCTGCCCTTCATCGTCGCCGCCGCCCCCAACTTCCTCCTGGTGCCCCTCTTCCTCCTCATCGCCAAGGAACCGGCCCGCGGCGCCCAGGAAGAGCAAGTCCAGGAACTCATGGCCCAGGGCATCGAGTACAACGAAAAGATCCGCCTCAAAGACCTCAAGTACGTCCTCACCAACAAGACCAATATCCTGGGCTACCTCCAGGGAGTCCCCGGCTCTCTGCCCTGGGGCATCCTACCCTTCTACCTCATCGCCTATTACGAGGTTGTCCAGGGCTTCAGCAAGGAAATGGGCACCACCATCTTCTTCCTCTTCGGCGTTGGCGCCACCATCGGCGGCATCCTGGGGGGTTGGCTGGGCCAGGTTGTTTACAAAAAGGACCCCCGCTACATGCCCCTGCTGGCCGGCGGCACCGTCCTGGCCGGCATCATCCCTACCATGTTCCTCCTCAACATCTCCTGGCCCACCGACCCCGGACTGGTGGACTGGCTGCTGCCGGTGGCCTTTGCTATCTTTTCCGGAGCCCTGATCACCATTGCCGGGCCCAATATCAAGTCCATCCTCCTCAATGTCAACCCGCCGGAGCACCGGGGTACCGTCTTTGCCCTCCACAATATCTTCGACTCTATCGGCAAGGGCGTGGGCCCCTTCATCGGCGGTCTCCTCATCACCAAAATTGGCTACACCTTCACCGTGTATTTTTCCGCCCTGATGTGGATCCCCTGCGGCCTCATCTTCCTGGCCATCTACTGGACCATCAGGAAGGACATCGACTATGTCAATCGCTACCTGGACGAAAAAGCGGCCAAGCTGGCCGGGTGAGGTGATAGTATGAAGGGTTTTGAGCTGGGACAGGATTTCCTCCTGGGCACCGCCACCGCCGCCCTCCAGATCGAAGGGGGCGACCGCAAAAACAACTGGTACCGTTGGTGCGAACAGGGCAGAATCAAGGACGGGGCTCACTGCCTCCGGGCCAATGACCATTACAACCGGGTGGAAGAAGACATCGCCCTGATGCAGGCCATGCACAACGAAACCTATCGCCTGGGCCTGGAATGGAGCAGAATTGAGCCCGCTCCCGGCCAGTGGAGCCAGGAAGGCCTGGACCATTACCGCCGGGAGCTGGAACTGCTCCTGGCCGCTGGCATCACTCCCCTGGTCACCCTCCACCACTTCTCCCACCCCCTCTGGTTCGAGGATATGGGGGGCTGGGAAAATAGCCAATCTCCCGAACTCTTCCGTCGCTTTACCCGCACCGTGGTGGAAAATTTGGGCGACCTGGTCCAGGATTGGATTACCATCAATGAGCCCAATGTCTACGCCATGGGTAGCTTCCTCACCGGGGAATGGCCCCCGGGCAAGAAGAGCATCCCTGCGTACTTCCGGGTCCTGAAGAACATGGTCCTGGGCCACATCCTGGCCTATCAGGAAATCCATGCCATCCGCAAGGCCCAGGGCTTCCCGGGTCCCACCCGGGTGGGCGTGGCCAACCACATCCGGGTCTTCTCCCCCGAGGACAATGCCCTGGCCCGCGGCGCCGCCCGTCGCCTGGACTACCTCTTTCATACCATGGTGGTCCGGGGCATGGTGGAAGGCAAGCTCTCCTTCCCCCTGGGAACCGGGGGCTACCCCCTGGGTAAGGGGTTCTATATGGACTTCTTTGGCCTCAACTACTATTCCCGGGACATCGTGGCCTTCTCCTGGAAAAACCCCGGCATGCTCTTCGCTCAGCTCAGGACCGACCCCACCCTTCCTAAGAACGATCTGGGCTGGGATATCTATCCCGAGGGCTTGTACAGCATCTGCAAGGAGTATTATCAGCGGTACAAGGTCCCCATCTACATCACCGAAAACGGCATCTGCGACGCCGACGATGATCAGCGCCCAAGCTACATCTACCGCCACCTGGAGCAGGTGGCCCGGCTCCGCCAAGAGGGGATCCCCGTGGAGCGCTACTACCACTGGACCCTGATGGACAATTTCGAATGGGCAGAGGGTGAGAGCGCCCCCTTCGGCCTCATCCACTGCAATTTCGAGACCCAGGAGCGCACCATGCGCGAGAGCGGCCGCTTCTATGGGGAAATCTGCCGCCGCAAGGCAGTGACCCAGGAGATGATCGAGAAATATCTATAGCACCCAATAAAAAAGGGTTACCGGAAATGACAGGTAACCCTTTCTTAAATTATGCAAGGCCTTTTAGCCATCCTGACGAAGCCGGGCGGCAAGAGCCGCCCCTGCAACGCCGCCACCCGCAGGTCCAGGGGGAGCAGCCGAACCATGTAATCGCCCCTCCGACACCGGGTGTGAAGCAAAAGAACCGTCCCTATGCTTCCAATGTTACGGTAAAGACCGCCCCCTGGTCATTATGCACCTGGATTTCTCCCCCATGCTGCTGGACCACGGCCTGGGCGATGGAGAGGCCGATGCCATGCTTGCCGCCCAGGCCCTTGTAAAAGCGGTCAAAGATATGGGGAAGGTCCTGGTCGCTGATGCCAGGACCATCGTCGGCCACCCGGGCCACCGCCCGGCCTTGGACAAGGCGGCAGGACAGGGTGATGCGGCTGTCGGCATAGCGGATGGCATTGGCAATGAGATTGGAAAAGGCCCGGGACAGGCCCTCCTCGTCGCCCACCACCTCCACCGGCTCCGGGTCGAACTCAAAGGTGAGGGATATTCCCCCTTTCTCAGCCAAAGGGCGCAGGGTCTCGGCGCTGTTGGAGATGACCTCCCGCAGGTCCAACCGCTCCTTCTTTGCCGTGCCCAGGCTGCTGTCCATCCGGGAAAGGTAGAGCAGACCATCCACCATCTCCCTGAGTCTATCGGCTTCGTCGATGATAACACCGCTGGACTGCTGGCTGTCCAGGATGCCGTGCTGGATGCCCTCGGCATTGCTGCGAATGGCCTGGAGGGGGGTGCGCAGTTCGTGGGAGACATTCTGAAAGAAGGTCTTTTGCTCCCGATCATAGCTTTCCAGCTGCTGCGCCGCCCAGTTCATGCTCTCGGCCAACTCTGCCAGCTCGGCATCCCGGTACTCCGGGCTGCTGGTCCGGAAATCCCCCTGCCCCAGGCGGGTGGCAAAGCGGGTCAGCTCCCGCACCGGCCGGGCGATGACCCCGGACAGGAAGAAGGCCAGGCCCACCGCCAGCAAGCCCGCCACCGCCATGACCCAGACCAAAGTGGTGTTGATACGGTCGGCAAAGGCAGAGATGGCTGTCATATCGAAGTAAAAGATATAATAGTAATAACTCCCGGGCTGGTTCACCGAGACAAAGTAGTAGTCCCGACCCGAGGCCCGGAGGTTCATAATCTTGTTACTGTCCAGGTTGACCTTCTCCGCCGCCAGCGCCCTGGCCAGGACGTAGACCTCTTTGAAGTTCTCCAAATAGGTCAGGCCCAGATCCGGCACCACCAAGTCGTAGTCCCTGGTGACGATGATGAACTGCCCCGACCCCGCCGGGCCCAGGGGCAGGCCGATGGTGCTGCGCCCGGGCGTTATCCGGAGCACTTCCCCCAGTTGGGCCTGGACGCTGCTCAAGATATAATCCCGAACCAGGTAGTTAAAGGCCACCTGGATCAGGAGAAAGGTCACGGCCAGCAGGAGGAGGATGGAGATCAAGATACGGGCGCGGATGCTGATTTTTCCCCGGCTAGCCACGGCCATCCCGCCTTTTTAAGCGAAAACCGAAACCCCACACCGTTTCCACCACAGTGTCGGTATCCTGGATCTTCTTGCGCAGGCGCCGGACGGTGTCGTCGGCGGCCCGGGTCTCCACCGGGCTGTCAAAGCCCCACACCTTGTTCAGCAGTTCTTCCCGGGATACCGCCCGCTCCTGGTGCTCCACCAGGTAAGCCAGGAGGTTGAATTCATTGGGGGTGAGGTCCAGGGGTTTGCCCTGGGCGGTGACGGTCTTGGTCCTCTGATCGATGACCAGGTCGGCGAAGGTGAGGACGTCCTGGGCGGACCTCCCGGCCTCGTAGTCGATGCGGCGGAAGATGGCCTTGACCCTCAGGACCAGGGCCATGGCAGAAAAGGGCTTGGTAAAGTAATCGTCGCTGCCCAGGTTGATGCCCGTGGCATAGTCCAGGTCGCTGTCCCGGGCAGTGAGCATGATGATGGGAACGGTGCTGATTTTCCGCAGCTCCCGGCAGATCTCGAACCCGCTGCTGCCGGGCATCATGACGTCCAGAATAACCAGGTCCGCCGGCGCTACCCGGAATGCTTCCAAGAGCGCATCGCCGTCCTCGAAGGCAGTGACCTCATACCCCTCGCTCTCCAGAAAGGCCTTGACCACCTCGCGGATATTCTCTTCGTCATCGGCCAGGTAAATTGTCCTCGCCATCAGCCGCACCCCCTGCTGAAGTTCTATGACAGTCTACTTCCAGAGTATAGCAAATTTACTTCCTCTCTCCCAGGGTGAGCTCCACAGTATGGGTGCCGCCATCCCGGTAGATTTCCACTTCCACGGTATCCCCCACCTTGTGCTCCTTCAGGATGCCGGTGACATCTTTCAGGGAGCGGACCTTGATTCCGGCCAGGGAGAGGATGATATCATTGGCCTTGATTCCTGCCGCCTCAGCCCCGCTGCCCTCGACCACTTCATTTACCAGCAGCCCCTGGGGCACATTATTATACAGGGCTGCCATGGGACTGATTTCCGAACAGAAAATTCCCAGAGCGGGACGGCCCCTGACATAACCGTGCTCAATCAGGTCTTCAACTATGGGCAGGACCAGGTCGATGGGGATGGCGAAGCCGATGCCCTCCACATCGGTGGCGGCGATCTTAATGGTGTTGACGCCGATGACCTTGCCCTGGGCGTTGACCAAGGCGCCGCCGCTATTGCCGGGATTGATGGCGGCATCGGTCTGGATCAGACGCTCGGCCACATTTTCCCCCGCCACCTGGCGGTTGATTCCGCTGATGACCCCTGCCGTGACGGATCCTTCCATGCCCAGGGGATTGCCGATGGCCATGGCAAAATCCCCCACCCGGACCTCTTCAGAGCTGCCAAACTCCGCCACCGGCAAGTTGTCCAGCTCGATCTTGATTACCGCCAGATCGTTCTGCTCATCGCCGCCCACATAGGTGGCCTCAGCCGACCGGCCGTCGGCCAGATAGACCTCCAGCTGGGCCTGGTTGTTATTCAGCAATGGTTTGACCACGTGGTAGTTGGTAATAATGTAACCATCCCGGGAAGCGATAATCCCCGAGCCCTTGCTGGTCTGTTCCCTGGTTTGAGGCAATCCCAAGGGACTGGAATTGGCAAGTCTGGTAGTGACGGTGATCCCCACCACCGAGGCCCCGGCTTTCTCGGCGATGTCGGCGGTGCTGAGGCCAGGAGCAGGATAGTCCACGGGGGTCAAGCTGGGTAACTCTTCCCCAACCCTTTCCAGGCTTTCCATCAACTCCTGGAATCTTGCATCATAGTCTGATTTCACCGCTGCCATTCCCAAACCACCAAAAAGTATCACAGCAATTAAACCCATGGTTAAAAATTTATTTGCTCTTGTCAATCAGCATCCCCCTTTTTTTGATTTCTCCAGTTATAATTTACCTGGGGGGCGACTTGGAAATCACCGCAGCGGGCAAGCAAAATTGCCGCAAACCTGCGGCAGAAGCATGGGGAAGCATGGGGACGGTTCTTTTGCTTCCCCAACAACGCCTTGGAAGGCAAAGGAAGCAAAAGAACCGTCCCATTTGGAGGAGTGAGCATGTACAATAACAAAGCCCTGGTCATCGGGGCCAATTACTATATCGGGCTCAGCGCCATCCGCTGCCTGGGCAGCCAGGGGGTGCCGGTGGCGGCGGTGGACTATTCCCGGGAAAGAGCCTATGCCTTCAAATCCCGCTGGTGTCGGGAGCAGTTGTTGGCGCCCAACTACCGCCGGCAACCCCAGGCGTTCATCGACTTCCTCCTGGAGTACGGGAAAAGGCAGAGCTCAAAGCCGGTACTGTTTCCCACCGCCGACGCCTATGCAGAAATCCTGGACCAAAATTATTACGCCCTCCGGGAATACTTCTTGCTGCCCAACCCCCGCCAGGGCTTCTATACTGAGCTCCTGGACAAGAACCGCCTCCATCGGCTGGGAATCCATCACGGCATGGCGATGCCCGAATCCCTGTCGGTGCGGGATATAGACCGGGTGGAGCGGGAGATTGGCTACCCCTGCCTGCTGAAACCCGTCACCTCTCCGGATTTTGTCCGCATCTTCCGGGTCAAGGTCTTGGTGGCCCAGACAAGAGCCCAGTTGGAAGAGGCCATCGCCCTGGCCCAGAAGCACGGCCTGGAGACAATCATCCAGCGGATAATTCCCGGCTTCGACGATCACATGCACACTTACGACGCCTATGTCGACGGGAAGGGAAATGTTACCCACTGGACCACCTGCCAGAAAAAGCGCCAGTATCCCATCAATTTCGGGGCTTCGGTATTTACCCAGCAAAAGCACGTCCCCGAGCTGCACCGGCTGGGTTCAGAATTCTTCCGGCGCATCGGCTACCGGGGCTTTGGCGAAATCGAGTTCAAGTACGATGCAGACAGGAATAAGTACTATATGATTGAAGTCAATGTCCGCCTCAGCAACCTCAACGCCCTCCTGCACCGGGCCGGCCTCAACTTCCCCTATATCATGTACCGGGACCTCATCGGCGACTCCCTGGCTCCTGAGGCCATCACCTGGGATACCGGCCTCCACTTCTGGTCGGCCCTGGAGGATGCCTTCGCCCTCCGGGATTACCTGCGCCAGGGCCAGCTCACTCCCGGGCAGGTTGCCAGGTCCCTGCTCAGCAAAAAGGTCCCTTCAATCTGGGACTGGCGGGACCCCCTGCCGGGCCTGAGCTACGGCGGCCAGCTACTGGGCAAGGTTGGTAGAAAAATATTTCGCCGCTGAAAATCACCCACTGAGAACCGTCCCCCGTGGACTTACCACTGGTAAAGAAGTATAATTTCAATCTAGCCCAGAGCGTGTTGAAAGCGGGTGATACGGTGATAAAACTGGAGGGAATCAACAAGACCTTTCGGGTTGCCAAGCGCCAGTCCGGATTTGGCCGGGCGGTAAAGGCGCTCTTCTCCCGGGAATATGAGACAATCCATGCCCTCAGCGATGTCAGCTTCTCCATCAAGGACGGAGAAATGGTGGGGTACATAGGCCCCAACGGCGCCGGCAAGAGCACCACTATCAAGATTATGTGCGGCATCCTCACCCCCGACAGCGGCAGATGTGAAATCGACGGGCGCACCCCCTGGCGGAACAGAATCGCCCATGTCCGCAACATCGGAGTGGTCTTTGGCCAGCGCAGTCAGCTATGGTGGGATGTCCCGGTCTGCGACAGTTTTGATCTCATCAAGGATATCTACAAGGTGGAGACAAGGCAGTATCGGCGCATCCTGGATGAGCTGATCAGCCTCCTGGACCTGGCCGAGATTCTCAAGACGCCCACCCGCAACCTCAGCCTCGGCCAACGCATGCGCTGCGAACTGGCCGCCTCCTTGCTCCACAGCCCCAGAATCCTCTTTTTGGACGAGCCCACCATCGGCCTGGATGCCGTATCCAAGCTGGCGGTGCGTCAATTCATCAGGGAACTCAACGCCAGGCAGGGAACCACCGTTATCCTGACCACCCATGACATGCAGGATATCGAGGCCTTGACCGAGCGCATTCTCCTCATCGGCAAGGGGAGAATCCTCCTGGACGGCAGCTTGGACGAGCTTAAGAAGCGCTGGTCAGGACGCAAAACCATAGTCTTCGAGTATAAAGGCCTGACCCCAGCTACCTGTGAAGGTATGACCACGGTGGAGGATCGCCCAGGACGGCTGGTAATCGAGCTGGAGCCCGACCTTTGCCCGGTATCCGGGGCCATCGCCCATATTTCCGCCCAGGTGGATATCACCGATATTTCGGTTTCCGGCATCAGCGCCGAAGAGATGGTGGCGGGCCTGTACCAGGAGTACCGCATATGAAAGCATACTTGGCACTTTTCCGCATCCGCTTTATCAACAGCCTTCAATACCGGGCCGCCGCCCTGGCCGGCATGGCCACCCAGTTTGCCTGGGGCTTCATGGAAATCCTGGCCTTCTCGGCTTTTTACCGGGCCAATCCCGCCGCCTTCCCCATGGAATTTTCCCACACCGTCTCGTACATCTGGATGCAGCAGGCCTTCCTGGCCCTGTTCATGGTCTGGTTCTATGAAAACGAAATCTTTGCTTCAATTACCAGCGGCGGCATCGCCTATGAACTGGCCCGCCCGGCAGACCTGTACACCCGCTGGTTTTGTCAAGCGGCGGCCAACCGGCTGGCCAAGGCGGTACTGCGCTTTCTGCCCATCCTGATGGTCGCCCTGCTGCTGCCCCAGCCCTTTCGCCTGTCCCCTCCGCCCAATGCCGGTCAATTCGCCCTCTTTCTGATCTCTGCCGCCCTCAGCCTGGGCGTGGTGGTGGCCTTTACCATGCTGGTCTACATATCCGCCTTTTATACCCTCTCCGCCACCGGCCAGCGCGTTATCTCGGCGGTGCTGGCAGATTTCCTGGCCGGGGCAATCATCCCCCTGCCCTTTTTCCCCGAGCCCTTCAGGAGCATCGCCGAACTGCTGCCCTTTGCTGCCATGCAAAACATGCCCCTGCGCATCTACAGCGGCAATATCGCTGGCAGCGCCGCCGGATGGGGCATCGGCCTGCAGGTGCTCTGGCTGGTGGCCCTGATCGGCATCGGCAAGGGAATGATGAACAAGGCTCTGGGCAAAGTCGTGGTACAGGGGGGCTAACATGAGGCTGTATTTGAAGTTTGTCGCCATGCACATACAGAGTCAGATGCAGTACAAGGCTTCTTTCTTCCTCACGGCCCTGGGCCAGTTCCTGGTCTCCTTTACCGCCCTCCTGGGAATTTGGTTTATGTTTATCCGGTTCAACGAAGTGGAAGGCTTTAGCTTTCCCGAAGTGCTGCTATGCTCTGCCACCACCCTGATGGCCTTTTCCCTGGCGGAATGCTTTGGCCGCGGCTTTGACCGCTTCCCCCGGATTATCAGCAATGGCGAGCTGGACAGGATGCTGGTGCGTCCCTGGCCGGTGGTGCCCCAAGTGCTGGCGGCAGAAATTGACTTTTCCCGCCTGGGCCGCCTAATCCAGGCCGTCCTGGTCTTCAGCTACGCAATCCCCGCCAGCCAGATTCACTGGACCATTGCCAAGATCATCACTCTCATCCTGATGATTCTCTGCGGCAGCATCGTCTTTTTCTGCCTCTTCCTGATCTACGCCGCCTTTTCTTTCTTCACCATTGAAGGCCTGGAATTCATGAATGTCCTCACCGATGGCGGCCGCGAGTTCGGACGCTATCCCTATTCGGTGTACGGCAATGATGTGCTGCGCTTCCTGACCTACGTCGTCCCCCTGGCCCTGTTTCAGTACTACCCCCTCCTCTACCTTCTGGACAGAAAAGACAGTATCCTCTACATGCTGGCGCCCCTGCTGGCCCTTCCCTTTGCCATCCCTGCCTACGCCTTCTGGCGCTACGGGCTCAGCAGGTATAAATCCACGGGTTCATAAAAGCGGTTGCCCCGTGCATCGTAAGATATGGTGGTGATGTCTTCCTCTTCTTGAACCTGTATCTGACGATCCAACTCATCATAGGTGTAGCTTACCACCGTCCCGTCGGGGTAGCATGAATACAAAGAAAACCCGGTTACCGTTTTACTTAGTAGCCGGGTATAAGTTTTGTCTTAAAAGATATTTTTGCATCAGCCAGAGAATGCGCAACCTGCGGTTCTAAACTAGCTCTACTGCCTTAAATGAATAGCCGGTAAACCTATTCTTTTCGAAAACATCTTTAAACTGCTCGGACACAAAAAACCTTTGCTTATAATCTTTCAAACGAATAATATCAAACCCTAGAAGTTTTTCCTTCTGCAATACATATTTGATATTTTACAGATGTTAAGCTGGTAGGACCTGCTGATGGCCAAACAGATTGAGGGAGCTTGTGTAAGCTCCCTCGTTTCTTATTCCGCTAATATCTCTACATTGGCCCGGGGCACGGTGACCCGCTGGCCGGTATCCAGGGTGACCTCCAGGACCCGGACCTTGGCCTCGCTCTCGATTTTCTGCAACTGCACCGGGAGGGCGCTGACCGCCCCCAGGCGGCCAAACCAGGGGGTGCGGATTACCCGGACCCGGGTCCCTATTTCCAGCCCGGTGGCGGCGGCCTCTGCCTGGACCGCTGCTCCGCCGGGCCGCGCCACCACCACTTCGGGACGCAGTACCCCGGCCCGAATCTGGGTGGTCCCGTTGATGGAGGCCGTCTCGCCTGCCAGCTTCTGGAAAAGAGCGAAGGTCTTCTCGGCCATGGGTATTTTGCCGAAGCCCTCGGTGACCACCAGGGAAAGGGGAATGTCCTCGTGGCCGGTGATGGCCACCCCGATTTCATAGCCCAGGTATTCATGGAGGTCCCGGTCCAGGACGCCGCCGCTGACCAGACCCACCACGCCAACTTCGCCGGCCCGCTGCAGGGCGTCGGCGGTGACCAGGGCTCCGCCTACCAAGATGCGGCCCCGATCCCCGTCCAGGATCTGCCGGGCAGTGAGGGTATCGGTGGGCTTTTTCACCGCAATGCGCAGCGTGCCGCAGCCTTCACCGCCGATGCCGAAGATGCCCTGAATCAGGGCGGCGGGGGTCTCCACCACCACCCCTTCCCTGGGCAGGACCTCGGTGACGGTGCCGGAGATATACGCCTTCACTGCCACCGGCGCCGCCGGTTCCCGAATGGTGACCTGGCCGGTTACGGAGGATATGTGCTCAATGGTTCCCGTGGCCGGGGACTGGCACTGCCCCCGAAAAAGGCCGAAGAAAGCAGAATAACGGGCGATTACCTCCCCTTCCCGGACGCTGTCTCCTACGGACTTGACCATGACCTCATCAATTTCCGAGGGCTCTATATTCAGCTGGTTGGAGACCGCCACCAAGTGGGGGCGGCCGGGAATAAAGGCCTGGGCCACAATTGTTTCCGGCTCTACCCTCATGCCCCGCTCGACCAATACCTCCCCCTTCAGGGGCAGGCGCCTGGCCTTGCGGATAATGGTTCCCTCACTGACTGTCAAGCCTGGCAAATACGCGTCGCTCATAATTTTCCCCCCACCAGCATCGGGTACATTCCCACCTGCTCATACCATTTGAGCAGCTGGCGCACCCGGGTTTTCTCGTCTTCCGCCAGGAGCAGGGGCCGCCCCCGGCAGTCCAGGAAGAGTCCGCACGCGCCCCCAGCCAATTTCCGGCGCAAGGTGCGGCCCCGGCCGGCGCCAATATTGGCTCCCCCCTGGGGATGAAGCTCCACCTGGAAGGGGCCCTCCCCGGAAATTAGCTGGATTTCTCCCCAAGCCACGTCCACAGCGGCACTGCCTTTGTCCCACTTGACGGCGCCGCGAATTGCCCGCTCGCCAATTCGGCCCCTGCCTGCGGGCGCCACTACGGTGCCCAGGTAAATGAGGCAGTCCTTCTCGAAGACCTGGGTGGCTCCCTGGGGATGAATCTCCGAAAGCACACCCAACTGGGGCATCATGAAGATGCTATCCACCGCCAGCCGGGTCACCCCCTGGGGCTGGAAGGCGTCCACCATCATCATGGCGCTCTGGACCCGGCGCGGGGCGTGGGAAAGGGCGCCGCCGCTGCCCACCAAGAGATCCAGCTCCAGCATGTCGATGAAGGTTTCCTCGCCGCTGGTCTGTTGGAAGGCATCGCCGATGGAGCGCTGGCGCTGTACTCCCCGGAGCCCCACCGCCAGGGTCTTGTGATGGGCAAAGGCCAGCCCCAAGGCCTCCCGGGCGATGGCCTGCTCGATTAAGAGGTCCTCCAGGGTGTGGGGAATGGTGGTGGGGCGGATCATCTTGTTGCGGATGCGGTTCTTCAGCTCCGCCGGGGCGATGCTGAAGGGCAGCCAGCGCAGAATATTGTCTATCCCCGTTTCCACCAGCACATTGCACACGCTGTAACTCATGCCCAAATTGGCGCTGACGGTGCGGTTAAAGATCCCCGCAAACATGGAGAACACGTCGGTGGTAGCGCCGCCGATATCCACGCCGATGACATTGATTCCGTTTTCCCTGGCCACCGTCTGGATAATCTTGCCCACCGCCGCCGGCGTAGGCATGATGGGGGCATGGGTCCAGTCCAGCAGCTTTTTATAGCCCGGGGCCTGGGCCATGACATGCTCCATGAAGAGATTGTGGATTTCCTCCCGGGCAGGACCCAGCTCCTCCTTCTCCAGCACCGGCCGGATATTGGGGAGAAAGCGCAGGTCTGTCTTATCCCGCAGGAGTTCTCCCACCTGGGGTTGGGCATGGGTGTTGCCGCAGTAGATTACCGGCAAATTGTAGCCGCTGCCCAGACGAGGCCGGGGATCCGAGGCGGCGAGGATTTCCGCTATCTCCACCACATGGGAGACGGTGCCCCCGTCGATGCCCCCCGCCACCAGAACCATGTCGGGGCGGAGCTGGCGGATGCGCTCGATCTTCTGGTAAGCCAGGCGTCCATCGTCCACGGCAATGGTGTCCATGACGATGGCCCCGGCCCCCAGGGCCGCCCGCTGGGCGCTCTCGGCGGTCATCTTCTTGACCACCCCGGCCACCATCATCTGGAGGCCGCCCCCGGCGCTGCTGGTGGCCAGGAACAAGTCCACGCCCCGCTCATCCCGGGCGGGAGTGATGATGCCTCGGGAATCCATAAATACGCGTCCCGTCAATTCCTCCACTTCCCGGATGGCATTCCTGACCCCCATGGTCACATCTTCAAAGGGCTTTTCCACCGTGGTGGGAGCTTCGCCTCGCACCTGCAGACGGTACTCCCCCTGGACCAGTTCAATGAGTATTGCCTTGGTGGTGGTGCTTCCACAGTCCACAGCCAGGATTACCTGAACAGGTTTATTCAAATCTTACCACCTCCCAGAGTTAAGGGCCCGCCGGAGCGGGCCCGTTCAGCTTATAGAATCGACAGCCACTCACCCAGCAGGAAGTAGATCCTGCCTACCAGCAAGGACATTCGGGCCATGACGGTGTTGCCGAAAGACGCTCCGAAGGCGATCATCATCACCCACTTGCCGATGCTGGCACCGACCTTCAAGGGGCCCTTCTGCTCCCGGGAGAAGTAGAAATAGATTAGAGTCCCCAACACACCCAGGATAAAGAGCAGGGAGTCGATGCCGAACTTGGACATCACGCCCCAGAGGGGCAGGGCCATGGTGGAGGTAATCTGGCTCATAAAGGAAGCCCCGATTACGCCCCGGATGGCCAGGGCACTGCCGACCCCGACGACAAAGCCCAGGGGAATACGACTGATCCACTTCCCCGTCTTTAAGAAGCGGGTGTAGAGGAGCACGCCCAGGACCAGGGGCACGATCATAATCCACTGGCGGGGCTCACCCTCGGCCGGATTGACGAGCGGATTCCACGCGTTGGTGACTATGGACTGGTAACCATAAAAGATGCCGATCCCCGCCGCTAACCCGATAAACAGGTGTTCAGCAGTGCGGTAAAAGGGGTTTTCTCGGAGCAGGTAGCTGAGAATAGCCAAAGTGCAGAGGGCGCCTATCCAAATTCCCAAGGTTTCCATAATTTCACCTCCTTGCAGCTCTTTTCAATCCGGACTAATCCTTCTTCTTCCTGCCCACGGCGACATAGGCGATGTTGCCGATGAGGATCAGGGCAATTATCACCAGGTGGGAAATGGACTGGGCATCCATTCCGCCCAGACCCAGCCCCGGCCGGTCCACCAAGACCTCGTACTGAGCGGCGCCGCTCATACCCGCCAGCAGGCCCACCAGGTCTCCCGACTGGAGATAGGGGAGCATGCCGGGAACGGAAACGGCAGTGACGCCACCGGTGATGGTGACGGGATACTGAGAACCGATCTGCTCGATATAGGTCCGAAGACCGGGATCACCGGCAGAAAGGCAGATAATCAAGTCTATGTCCTCGATGGTCTTGATATCCTTCATCATGGGGATGCTGCCCGTCCGGGTCCGGGTGACGTCCTCGGGGAAGGTGGCGTGGATATCCCGGGCCAGGGAATTGAGGACCACGGCCTGCCCCGGGCGATAGCCCAGGTTGACATAGTCTTCGCCGTACACCGCCTCCAGTTCGGGAGCGACGGCATTGTGGACCCTGTCGGCAAAGGTGGCGCCCTGGTTCCATAGGGCCACGGCCACTAACTTGTGCTTCTTTTCCAGGATGTGCCTGGTCACGGCTTCGGCCTGAGGCAGGAGCTCCGGAGCGCTGGCGGCATCCCAGTCATAGGACAGCAACACCACCGAACCGGCGGGCAGCCTATCCACCAGGTCATACACCGCCTGGGTGTTTGCGGTGATGTCAACTGGGAGTCCCAATGGGAAGAGCAGGGGCAGGACGATGGACAGGAACAGGAGCAGGTAGATAATCCGCCGGTCGATGGTCTGCAGTTTTTCCAACCACTTCACTGATTTCACCTCCCTGTATGCATATTAATCCGGGGCGGCTACTGCCCGCCAAAATACGATCTGTCGATGCCAAAGATTACCCGCAGGGCCGTCACTATAGCGCCCAGGGAGGCGCCGATCATGATTCCCCGCATGCCGGCGGTGGTAAACACCGTCTGCAGCCAGCCCGAGTATTCGGGAAAGCCGCTCCATATTTTCGCTCCCACCGGAGTCGCTCCCAACATCACCACCACGGCGGAAATCAGGAGCACTGTGGCCTCCTTGGTCCTGATCCGGAAGGCCCTGTACGCAGCCGAAGCGATATAGAAGGCCAACAGGGCAAACATCGTCCCGTTGAGATGCTCAAAGATATTGCTGAACAGGTACTGGTAAACGGCGTTCTGCTGGGTCCAGATAATGGGGATTACGGCCATGACCACCATAGCCACCAGCAGGATCAGGCTGTTCCACCATTCCTTCTTGCGCTTGACAATCCTCTGCACGTGAATCCGCAGGAGATTGGCTGCCCCCAGCAAGAGGGCAAAGGCGGCGATGACTATTGCCCATTCCAGGAAGTGACCAACCACATATTCGGAGAGGAAGGGAATCTTGACAAAGTAGTCCAACAAGAACAGGATGCCCGCCACAAAGGTAATGGCAATTGGAACTTCGCGACGCACTTCTTTCACCTCCTCTTCTTCCAGATGTCTGCGGGAACCGCTTTCCCGCAGGGACTTTTCAGCTCATCATGACGAGAACTTGACCAGGAAGTCGCAGATTACCGGCCAGTTGAAGGTGGTGGTGATGGTGCCCACCACGATCAGGATGATGGCAGCGATCTTGCCCAGGTCCTGGACCTTGATTCCTGCAACCTGCATGGGATCCTGGGAAAGATAGGCGCCGGCGGCAAAGAGCTCTTCTCCAATCAGGCAGTAATCGCAGGCGGCAATGAAGAAGGGAAGCTGATGGGTATTGGCAGTGCCCGCCACCTGGATGGAGCCCGACACAAAGCCGCCCTCGGCAAAGATCAGGGATTCCGCCCAGAATGCTCCCATCATGATGTTGGCGGCCACCTTTTCCCGGGCCATGATCCCCATACATCCGGCGGCATAGGCGAATTGCTCGTCGGACAGGAAGCGGATATTATCGGGGTTATAGGACTCCGGCTTGCCCTCGGTGAGGTAGCTCTGGCGCACCACCTCCTCGCTGATAGGCAGGACCTCGGGCATCCTGTTGGTGACGATAAGATCGGTGTCGTACTTGGCCGTCAGCCGGGACACATAGCCCAGGACCGCCAGCCCTGCCAGGGTTTGGGCTGCCGTCTCTTCGCTGAGGGCGGCGATGCCGGGGCTGAAGTGCACCGGGCGCCCCATCTCGGTGGCCCGGCCTACAGCTTCATCAATGGCCTCCAGACCGCTGATGCGGCGGATAAAGAACTTCTTGCCCTTTTTGGCCTGCTTGATGGTGATGAGCAGCACCACGGCAATCAGCAGGGCAAACACCAAGAGCGCCAAGCGATTGACCACAAAGATCTCTTCTAACACTGGGTTTTCACCTCCTTGCCTTTGTTTCTATCCAACTCCTCGAGCCGGGAGATCAGCCTCTCCACCTGCTCCCGGTCGCCGATGAGGTTGGCGAAGTCCTCGGTATTGGCCTCGCCGAAGATCCAGTCCAGCCCTGGCGCCGCAATCTGGATCAGGGCGCCGCCAACACCAGCCAGGGGCTTGTGCATTTCCAGAAACATTATTGCGGGAATGGTCAGACCATGGCGGTTGATGCGTTGGGCGATTCTTTCCGTCAGCTGATTCAGGCGTTCTTCCATACAATTCACCTCATGGGATTACTGGTAAAATATATTGAAGAGGTGTGATAAAAATGCCTAATCGAAGAAAACCCCTGGGACAAAGCCAGGGAAAACACCCTTGCCAAGCCCCAGGGGACAAGCAATGCGCGGATATTACGATTTAAGCACCCAATCCACCCTTATTTATTATTTTCTTCACATGGTCCACTCCGCCAATATGTGGTATATTACCAGTAATATTTTAAGTCATAGGGAGTTGCATGATATGGAAATCCTGATTAAGACCGAAGCCCTGACCAAGCGGTACGGATCCGTACCCGTGGTCGACGACCTGAACCTGGAAATCCGGGCCGGAGAGATCTTCGGATTCCTGGGCCCCAACGGCGCCGGCAAGACCACCACCATCAGAATGCTCACCGGCCTCCTGGAGCCCAGCGCAGGGCGGGCCTATATCTGCGGCCACGACGTGACCAAGAACTCCGCCCAGGCCAAAGCCCTGCTGGCCTATGTCCCCGACCAACCCAAGGTGTACGGCAAGCTCACCGCCCGGGAATTCCTGGCCCTGATAGCGGACCTCTACCGCATGCCCCGGGAGATCTCCCGGGAGCGCAGCCAGCAACTCCTGGCAATGTTCGGCCTGGAAGACCGCGCCGACGAATTGCTGGAAGGCTACTCCCACGGCATGCGCCAGAAGGTGGTCCTGGCCGGGGCCCTGATTCACCAACCCAGGGTCCTCCTCATGGACGAGCCTACCGTGGGCCTGGACCCCGCCAGCGCCCGGCTCCTCAAGGACGTGCTCCAGGAACTGGCCCGCCAGGGCGCCACCGTCTTCGTCTCCACCCATATCCTGGAGATTGCCGAACGCCTCTGCCACCGGGTGGGAATTCTCAATAAGGGTCGCCTCATCGCCCTGGGCAGCCCCGAGGAACTGCGCCAGCAGGTTGGACATAGCGAAAGCCTGGAGGACATCTTCCTGGAGCTGACGGGGAGCGCCGAACAGACTGAACTGATCAGGAGTCTGGAGGGGAACGGCCAGTGAAAATTCAGGCGCCCCCTCCCCTGACCCAAGCTCCGCCCCCCCGCGGCTTCTGGCAGGATTTTCGCCTCCTCGCCGCCACCCAGTTGCGCCTGACCTGGAACAAGCTCAGGCATTGGCCGGCCAAGATCTGGATTCTCATCATCATATCCAGCCTGGGCTTTCTGGGAATGCTGACGGGTTTAGGATTTTTGGCCTTCGGCGCCTTTGCCCAACTCTCGCCTGACACCGCCCAAGGCTTTTTGTCCCTGCTCTTTATGGTTGGCGTTGCCGCCGAGATGTTCTTCGGCATTACCGCGGCCTTCACCACCCTGTACATGTCCGAGGATCTGGAGTTGCTCTTCGTAGCCCCCATCTCCACCCGGGCGGTATTTGCCGTAAAAACCTTGGTGATAGCCTTCAGCAACCTCCTGGCCACCACAGTCTTAATAGTCCTGCCCGGCCTTTTTTACGGCCTGCTCTTCAAGGCCTCCCTGGCCTTTTTCCTCTGGCTGCCGGTGATTGCCCTGGCCCTGCTGGCCATCGGCACCGCCCTGGCCGAGCTCTTAAACATGGTGGTCATGCGCATCGTCCCGCCCCACCGCAGCAAGGAAGCGGTAGGCGTCATCGGGGCTGTATCGGGAATCCTCATCGCCATAGTCTTTCAAATTCCCAACCTGCTCCTGAGCAATCAGGCAAATATAAATCTGGACCAGTGGCTGGCCGCCCAGGAACAGCTGCTGCATGTCATGAACTACTTCCCCTGGGGGTGGAGCGCCCAGGCCCTGATTGAGGCCAGCGCAGGCCGATACTTGCCTGCCCTGGGCTGGACCCTGTTGGTCCTGGCCCTGGGAGCGGGAATCTTTACCCTGGCCTTCCTCCTGGTGGAGCGAGGCTTTCGCCGGGGTTGGATCTCCTTGAGCCAGGGTGGTGGTCGCCGCCGCAAGGACCGGCAAACTAAGGAGGAGCAAACCCAGGCCCGGAAAAGGCGCGGGGAAATCCCCGTCCTTCCCCAAACTCAGCCCTGGCCTCTGACCTCACCCTGGAACGGGATGTGGGCGGTGGCCAGGAAGGACCTGCTCTACATGAAGCGGGATACCAGGGAATGGTTCGGCTACCTGACCCCTCTCCTGTTGATGTTCTTTTTCACCGCCCGGGTCCTCTTCTTTCCCGGGCCTGGCGCCGAGCAGAGCCTGGTTATGGTCCTGATTATGTACACCATCATGTTCAGCGGCAACATTGCCCTGCAATCCTTTGGCAGGGAAGGTGAATCGGACTGGCTCCTGAACAGCGTGCCCCTGGCCGGATGGCCGGTGGTGTGGGGCAAGCTCATAGGCTCCGTCTTGCCTACCCTGGTCCTGATGGAGGCGCTCCTCACCGGCACCGGCCTGGCCATAGGCCTTCCTCCCAACATCCTGGTGGCCATGGCCGTGGGGGCAGCCCTGATCTCGGTGGGCTCCAGCGCCATCGGTCTCTACTACTCGGTGAATAACTGCCGCTACAATCCCGACGCCCCCCAGCAGAGAATTGCCCCCGGCGCCACCCTGCTGATGTACCTGGTCAACCTCCTTTTCATCGGCGTGCTGGCACTTTGCCTGGTCTATACCTTCCCGCCCCAGGGATTGCTGGCCTTTGTCGGGGAACTGCCGCCGGCGCCCTTTGTCTGGGGATTCCCAGAAACCTTGATCTATTTACTTTTCCTCATCCTGGCTCCCTTGCGCTGGCCGCCTGCGGCGCGCATAGGCTTAGGCTTGCTCTTCACCTTGTCCCTCTGGCTGGCTGTGTTCTTCAGCTTCATGAAGGCCACCGTCCGGCAAAGCCTTAAGGGCCTAAGGGTAGAGCTGGTTACAAGCACAGGCAAGAAAAGGAAATAAAATAATAAAGACCGCCGCAGCGGTCTTTATTATTATTCAACAATCCTGAAGGCCTTGGCGCCTGCTCCGCAAATGGGGCACTTGTCCACCGGGGCCAGCTCGATATTGCCGCACACCGTACACAGGTGGAAGGTCAGTTCTTCTTGGGAATCCAGGTTATCCAAAAGCCTCTGGTAGAGGCCGGCGTGGACCCGCTCGGCTTCCATGGCAAATCTGAAGGAGCGGGCAGCTTCCTTTTCCCCGGCTTCTTCGGCACGCTTGACCATGTCGGGGTACATGCTCTCGTATTCATAGGTCTCGCCGGCCACACCTTCCTTGAGGTTCTCGGCGGTGCTCCCAATTCCCTTCATGGCCCGCAGATGAGAATGGGCATGTATTGTCTCTGCCTCGGCGGCAGCCCGGAACATTTTGGCGGCGTTCTTATACCCCTCCTGCTCCGCCTTGGCAGCAAAAGCCAAGTACTTGCGGTTTGCCTGGGCCTCTCCGGCAAAGGCCTCCTTTAAGTTCTGCAAAGTCTTCTCATCCATTATTGGCATCCTCCTTATCAGTAATGATTACTGCTTAACTATACACCATGGGCGCCCTGCTGTCAAGAAAATATCTTGCATGGCGCCGGCCAATTGGCTATGCTCTATTAAGAGGTGATTGCCGTGCACAAATGCCCCTGCAATAACACATGCGCGTCCCGGGTTCCTATCTTCCAGGGGCTCACTCCCCATGAGTTGGGCCGCTTCAACGATATCCTCACCACCAGAGAATATCCCGATAGCGAGATAATATACACCCAGGACAGTCCAGCCCAGGTTCTCTGTATCGTCAATTCGGGAGCGGTCAAGCTGTTTAAGACCTCTCCCGAAGGCAAGGAACAGGTCCTGCGCATCCTGAGTCCCGGGGATTTCTTCGGGGAAGCGGTGCTCTTCAGCCAGCAAACCCGGACCAGCTCGGCCCAGGCCCTGGGCCCCACCAAGATCTGCCAGTTGGACAAGTCCCAGGCCGAAGAGATCATCCAGCGCCATCCGGAAATCGCCCGCAAGCTCATTGCCGCCCTCAACCTCCGCCTCGCCCAGGCCGAGGAGCAGATAGAATACCTGGGGACCCGCACCACCCTGCAGCGGGTGGCCCGCCTGGTGGTGGACCTGGCCCGGGAGCAAGGGGACAAAATCGTCACCCTCCCCCTGAGCCGGGAGGGCCTGGCCAGCCTCACCGGCATGACGGTGGAAAACTTCAGCCGCAAACTCAGCGAGCTCACCGAGCAGGGACTGATCACTCCCCAAGGGCGCAGAAAGTTAGTTATAAAGGACTTGGAGAGCTTGGAGAAGCTGACATAAAAAAAGAACAGGTCAATCTTCTAAGGATTGGCCTGTTCTTTAATTGCTGAGTTCCGCCCTAAGCTGCAAGACCTCAGATATGGGAAGCTCAGACACTTGCGCCACTTGCTCAGGAGTAAATCCCAGCCGGAGCGCATTTCTGGCTGCTAGTCTCTTTGCCTCCAGAATCCCTTCAGCCCTGCCCTCTGCCCTGCCTTCTGCCCTGCCTTCAACCCGGTACTTCTGCCAGGTTTCCTGCAAGATTCGTTCAAAATTAGTTATCAATGATTTTCCCCCCTTCCTTCTCAAATGGATCAGGACTCGATCACGGTCGTGTTTCTCCATTCCCTTTAAGAGTACCTTACCTGTCCACCTAGAAAAACGCCGTACATCTTCTTCCGGCATCTGATCCAAGACTGCAGCAAGCTCACCGATTCCAAACAGCACCTCATCCATCCCTCTGTGTTGCTCCATATAGAAGACACTACCCATCAAATTGCCCAGGGCAAGCAGCTGGCCCTTGCCATATCTATTTACATCAACGAGGATGTATTTAAAATCTAATGCGTATTTGCTAAAGAACTGAAATCCTGCCTGACATTGGCTAAAGCTTGTCCCCGCCGTCCATTTGCCTTTCCCATTGTATAGCACGCACGGGACAATAACCGGCAGAGCGAAACTCCCTTTACAGGCAACCTCATTGAACCAATAATTGCGCCAGATTTCCACCATATACATCAATAAACGAAAGGGCATCATTTGATCGACGGTAGATTGCAATTCCAGCAAGAGATAGAAGTATACATCTTGCTCGGCCAAACGAAGCCTGTAGATCAGATCGGCCTCTTGGTGCCGAAAGTCCTGTAGTATAAAGGATTTTGGAATAAGCATTACGTCTTTCGCCTGAATGCCCTTGACCCACTCTGCCTTAACAAAGGTCTGCAAGAATTGCAGAAAGGTCGACTTATTGGCCAGCAAATACTTGTACCCCGTATCATGCTTATTGCTGGGGACCGCATATTCCTGGTCTGGCTCCCTAACCAAGGCTAAGGACATAGTAGCCGCCGCCTTAATAATAATGTTAGCACAGTTTCCAATAATATAATATAGGAACACGTGTTCCCTGTCTAGCTTATCTTTTCTCTGATGGTAGCAGAAATAGAGTCTCCAATTAAGCGGGTGGGGCTGTCGCAAAATGAGATATTCGTACATATTCTCCCGAAAATCTCTCCGGGTAGGGGCCGAAAGTATAAAGAAGGAGCTGTCGCAAAACTAAATCTCCGCGCATATTACCTCAAGAAAATCTCTGTGGGTGGGGGCCAAAAGATCCCCCTATAAAGGTAATCCAATGTAGGGGCGGGTTTTCCCGCCCGACTCACAAGAATGGCTAATTGGGGAATATGGCGGATTGCCAGTTTTGCGACAGCCCCTTGCTTTTACGCCAAGGCCTTTTCTATTTCCGCCATGGCCCTTTCCTCCAGGTCGCAGCATTGCCGGACCAAGGCGAGGACCGCCGGAGCCTTGCCAGGGTCAAAGGCCTGGCCCCCGGGCCCGGTAAAGGGGACCAAGCGGGTTATCTCCTGGTAATTCGCTGCCACCTGGCGGTAGAGGTCAATTGTACCCTCCAGGCCCTTTAGTTCACCGGACCGGGCGGCAACATACTCCAGGTATTTGGCGATGCAGGCCTTGGAGTCAGCATAGACGTTGAGATTATAGGCCAGGCCGAAGGGGTCGTAATCTCCCCGTTCCAAAGTGCTTATGAGATTGGCATAGGCCTTTCTGCCGCAGGCATACCCGGGAGTCGAGTGCTGCTCTTTATTCCACTCCCTCAAGCCGTATTCCAGGGAATCCCGATAGATCTTCTCCGGGTCGACCTCCACCCTGCCCTTGAGAATCTGCACAAACAGGTATGGAACCTCGGATATGCCCAGGTTGCCATAGCTCAAGGGATCCGGATCTGAGTTGAGGCAATCTTGAACAAACAAAACTTCATCGCCGTCATCATAACCGTCAATCAGGCCAAATTCCAGGAGACCTGTCGGCGCCCAGGTGATCGCCGGCACCCCCCTGGCTATGGATGCTTTGATCTTTGCCAGGGCATCCTCCTGAATCATATGGAAAGTGTTGAGCCTGGGGTCCCTGAAGACCAGGACTATTTCGCTGTGCACGCCAATCCTGTCCAGCATGGTGAAATGCTCCATCCCCCAGTCGTACACCGTCACCGAGCTGGGGCAGGCCGTTTCGTGCACGATGAAGTGAAAGGCCATCCCCGTCATGCCCATGAGTTTATAGATCTCGTCCTGCCACCACTCCACCTTGCGCAAAGCGCCGTCCACGCTGGCGATATATGAGTTCCAGGTCATTCCCATCTTCGCACCCAGTCGCATTGCCGCATCAGTACCTCCTTTAACAGGTTGTGGCTCCATTATAATCGACGGGGTAGGACATAAAGTGTCGCACCCCTCAGGCATATTTGCCAAAATCATCTTTTGTAGCCTGGAACAGAAGCGCTGCCGTAACCAGCGGGGTGAAAGAAGGGTAAATTGTTCTACCCCGGCTATAATTGCCGCCAGAAATTTGCTGGAATTTGTGAATTCCACTCTGTAGACCTGAGGCTCTCCAGAGGGAGATACCCGCAGCCCCGCCTTTCTCAACTGATTCTCCCCCTGGGTTTTTACAAGGGCCACATAAGGCCTGCGGTAGTTAAAGTCATCTTTATATTCCTCCGGATCAAACCAGGGAACGATGGTAAACTCCTCGTCCCGAACCAGGGCGCCTCTTATCCGCTCCAGTTTAAAGATGCGGACCTCCCCGCGGAGTTCACAATACCCGACCACATAATTGCCATCCCCCTGACAGAAGAATTTATAGGGGCAGATGATCCTGCGGGATTTTACCCCCGCGGCGCTGACATACTCTATCTCAACTTTATGCCTCGATTGCATGGCTTTGCTGAGGAGCTTATATGCCCTGACCTCCCGGGGACCGGGATTGATAATTGGTAAATTCCTCTCGCCTTCGCAGTTTCCTTCCCCGCCCAAGCGGGCAAAGAGTTGGGCCAACTGCCGGGCCTGTCCACCTTCCCTGTTTCGGTAGTGGAAGGCCAGGTAATCCAGGGTGGCCTTTTCTTCTGCCGAAATAAAATTGGCCGGCAGGATAAAAGCTCCCCCTCGGTAAAAATACCCGTTGTTCCTGGGACAATATGCAACGGGCGCCCCCAGGGAGTAGCGCAAGTACTCAATATCCCGGGAAGCCTGGCGGGTAGAAATCTCAAATTCCTCGGCAATAATTCGGCAATTGGGATACCTGCCATGGCGAATCTGCTGGTCAATCCAGAGTATCCTGTGTAAGCTGCTCATGTTTCACCCCCAGGGAAATGATAGACGTCCCTGCACTGTTCTCAGCCTTCTCCTGCCCGGACAAAGGGCCGGCTGCCAAAGAACAGTTCTGCGCGGGCGCATCCCAACCTCGGCTCCCCGACCGCTTTTTCCCAGTATAGCATCTGAAAAAATAAATTTCTAATTTGATTTTTATCATGTTTTCCCTTTTCTGGCTCCTCCATAATGAAGACAGAACAAAGGTGAAGGAGTGTTGAAGGATGAAAAAAATTACCTTGTTAGGAGTTGAAGGGTGCCCCACCTGCGCCCGCCTGGATGCAAAGGTTCAGGAGGCCGTGGCCGCCCTGGCCGCCCCGGTAGAGGTGGAGAAGATCGCCGATCCCGCGAAAATAATGGAAATCAATGCCGGCGGTCTGCCCGCCGTGCTCGTCGACGGGGAAGTCAAGGCCCTGCGCCGGGTCCCGGAAGTAAAGGAGCTGGTAGAATGGCTGCAGTAAAGGTAACCGCCCGTCTGGAACAACTGTCCTGCCCCAGCTGCGCCGACATGATTGTCAATGTAGTCCGGAAAATCAAGGGCGTAGAGGAAGCGGAAGTACGCTACACCACCAGCAAGCTGCTGGTCACCTATGACGACGCTGTTGTAGCCTGGGATGAAATAGAAGATACCGTGACCAAGCTGGGTTACGCCGTTACCGGCAAGAGCGAGAGGAGGGATTAGCATGGCCGTGGCCACAAACCGCATGCCCAAGCCCACCGGCCTTTGGCTGAGGAAAAATGAAAAGTTCCTGATACTGCTGGTTTCCGGCGCCCTCATCATCCTGGGCTGGCTGGCGGGATACCTCTCTCCCCAAGCCAGGGCCATCCTCATGGTGGCTGCGGCAATTGTGGCCGGCTACCGCATCGCCCAGACTGCCTGGTACGCCCTCCGGGCCCGGGTGGTCAGCATCCAGCTCCTGGTCACCATCGCCGCCGTGGGTGGAGTCCTCATCGGCGACCAGTGGGAAGCCGCCGCCGTCACCTTCCTCTTTGCCCTGGGCAACTACCTGGAAGCCCGGACCCTGAACAAGACCCGGGATGCCATTCAGCAGCTCATGAGCATGGCCCCGGCCACAGCCGTGGTCCTCCGGGACGGCCGGGAAGTGGAGGTAGACCCCGATGAAGTTCGGAAGGGAGAGATCGTCCTGGCCCGCTCCGGGACCAAAATCCCCGTAGACGGCATCGTCGTCAAGGGCAGCGCCTCGGTCAACCAGGCCGCCATCACCGGCGAGTCGGTGCCGGTGGAGCTCACCCCAGGCGGCCAGGTCTTCAGCAGCACCCTGGTGGAGGCTGGCTACCTGGAGATCCAAGCCCAGCGCGTGGGCGAGGACACCACCTTCGCCCGCATCCTCCACATGGTGGAAGAAGCCCAGGAGCGCAAGGCCCCCACCCAGAAGTTCATCGAGAAGTTTGCCCGCTGGTACACCCCTGCCATCATTGGCCTGGCCATTGTCACAGGCCTCGTCACCGGCAACCTGCACATGGCTCTGACCCTCTTGGTCATCGGCTGCCCCGGCGCCCTGGTCATCTCCACCCCCATCTCCATGGTGGCCGGCATCGGCAACGCCGCCAAGAACGGCGTCCTGGTCAAGGGCGGCGAATTCCTGGAAAAGGCCGGCAAAGTCACCCTGGTGGCCTTTGACAAGACCGGCACCCTCACAGTGGGCCGACCCGAGGTCACCGCCGTCCTGGCCCTGGTGGGCAGCCAAGAAGATCTGCTCCGCCAGGTGGCGGCAGTGGAGAAGGGCTCGGAGCATCACATCGGCCGGGCCATAGTGCGCCGGGCCGAAAACCTGACCCTGCCCCAGGCCTCAGGCATCGAGGTCTTCCCCGGCGGCGGCATCTCCGGCCGGGTAGAGGCTGAAGAAATCCTGGTGGGCAATCCCCGCCTCCTGGCCGAGAGGGGCGTCGGCCTGCCGGAACAGGTCCAGGATTGGATGGCTACCCGGGAGGAGCGGGGCGAAACGGCAGTGCCGGTGGCCGTCGACGGCCAGGTTCGCGGAGCAATTGCCATCGCCGATACCCTGCGCCCCGAGGCCAGAGAAGCAATCGCCGTCCTGCGCCGGTCCGGCAAAAAGGTGGTAATGCTGACGGGGGATAATCCCCGCACCGCCGCGACAATTGCCGCCGAACTGGGCCTGGACGACGTCAAGGCCAATCTCCTGCCCCAGGACAAGGTCAAGGCCATTCAAGACTACCGCCGCCAGGGCCACATGGTGGCCATGGTGGGAGACGGCATCAATGACACCCCCGCCCTGGCCGAGGCAGACCTGGGCGTAGCCATGGGAGCTGCCGGCACCGATGCCGCCATCGAGACCGCCGACCTCACCCTGATGAGCGATAACCTCAACCGGCTGGTCCGGGCCCTGCACCTGGGCAAAGCCACCCTGAGCAATATCCGCCAGAACGTCGCCTTCGCCGTGGCAGTGGTCCTCCTCCTGGTCCTGGGCGTCCTGGGCCAGAAGGTCTTCTTGGCCACAGGTATGCTGGCCCACGAAGCCAGCGTCATGCTGGTCATCCTCAACGCCATGCGGCTGCGAGTGTGGAAGCCCAAAAAGAACCCGCGTTAAGAGCCGCGGGTTCTTTGCTTATGGGATAACCCGCTTCCTTCTACATGCTAAGAATAATGACGCCCTGCATGGTGAAAATAGCCTGACGGGTTGACATCCCACCAGCGACGGCATGCCAACGGGTAGAGAATGACTATACTCATTCCCGGACCGAACTGCCACCCGCGCCGCTGCGTCACATTTATTGAGCAGAAGCCAGCTGACCTGTTACCCGTTTGCCAAGCCGATGCATTACCTTGGTAAACCTCTATATAAATATATTAAAATAACTTATTAAAGAAATTAAGGTAAGGGCTTGCAAAATAAAATTGAACCCTGTATAATTATGGCGGAAGGTAGCGGACATACCAGCGAGACGAAATAAGGAGGTGAATTCCATGAAAGAAACCTTCCCCTATCGCCCCACCGGCCTCTCCACCGGCAAGGGCAAACCCCCAACCCGTCCCCCCTTTCCCATCCAACTGCTTCCACCCCGGTAAACCAAAGCCATAAAAGGAGGTAAAACCATGAACAGAACTTTCCCCTATCTGTCCACCGGCCTTTCCAGCAAGAGGAATCCGGCGCCGCGGCCAGTTAATCTGCCCCCGCGTCACTGCTAAAAACCCACTGGGAGGTGAATTCAATGAAAAGAAAAGTTGCCGTCCGCATCCGCCACGACGTCGCCTTGCCGGGAAAGATGCGCTGATGAAAACACGCGGAAACATGGTTATCGGCACCGCAAGACACCGCAATACAGGATAAACGGGCTGTTCCCCGGTAAGGGAAGAGCCCGTTTGCGTTATATAAAAAGCGTGGCCTTGTCCCCCCGAGGCGATAACAGATATAATTAACACAAGCGATTTTAAGAAGGAGGAAGAAAAATGAAGAATACCGGTCTCGAGTTCCTGGAGCTGACCAAATACCCTCACCTCAGCGAGTCGGATCAGGAAAAGGACCTGCCCTGCCCCCAGTTGGAGACCCCGGAGAGCGGTGAACAGATAGACCTGCCTGGCCCCGAGAGCATCAGCCTCGCCGAAATCAGCATTCAGACGGCCATCAACAACCGGCGCAGCCTGCGCAAATTCAGCACCACTCCGCTGAGCATGGAAGAGCTGTCCTGGCTGCTCTGGGCCACCCAGGGGGTCAAGGAAAAGCTGTCCCATGCCACCTTGCGCACCGTCCCCTCGGCGGGAGCCCGCCACCCCTTTGATACATACCTGGCAGTGGCCAATGTCTCCGGCTTGAAGCCCGGCCTCTACCGCTACCTGGCCCTGACCCACAAACTGGTCCTGATCAGGGAAGACAGTCAAATCGGGGAGAAAGTGGCAACTGCCTGCATCAAGCAGAAGTGGATTGCCAAGGCGGCGGCGACCTTTTTCTGGGCAGCCGTTCCCTACCGCACCACCTGGCGTTACAGCGAGCGGGGCTGGCGCTACATCTTCCTGGATGCCGGCCACATCTGCCAGAACCTCTACCTGGCCTGCGAGGCCGTCGCCGCCGGCTGTTGTGCCGTCGACGCCTTCGACGACGACGCCCTCAACCAACTGCTGGGCCTGGACGGCAAAGAGCGGTTTGTTCTCTATGCCGCGCCTGTGGGCCATAAATAAAACGCAAAAACCTGCGGGTGACCGCAGGTTTTTGCGTGGGTGTTATTTGCGCTTATTTTCCGGATTATGAGTCCGGACCGGGGAAGCTGCCCGCTACAGGGCCCGGTCTGACGATCTCAGTGCATGGCGCCATTAGAGGCTGTCCGGACTTGATTCCTGTCACCCGAAACCAATCCCGACCCAAGCACCTGGGCTCCCGATCTGCTACGCCACAGCCGCGCATAAGCTGGCGACACAGCAATACCGGGTAACCCGTCCTCATCACCCCTGCTTCCAAAATAGTTTCATTTACTATGATGCCCTAAAATGGAAAAGAGTTCAACCCCCGGCAGGATTTTTTTTCTGCTCCCCGTACAATATTATACGCGGAAAACCCATAGTTTTCAGGGGTTGAAGGCCAAATATTTTATTTTTTTCTAAAGCATGAAGAGTTTAAATGGATATTACCTTCTCTTCAAATACAGGGCCAGGCCTCCGACCACAGCCAATACCGCCAGACCGCCTGCCGCCCAGATGAATGCCCCATTGGAATTGGAAATAGGCGCCGCCTCAATCGGTTCGGCATCATCCAGCTCTACATCCAGGTCCTCGGCGCCGGACAGGATTGTAAAGATGGGGTTCTCCGCCTGGGCATCGGCCTCGGCCTGGACCAGCTGCTGATATTCTTCCTCCCCCAGGATGACCTCCCGGGGCACATCGACATGGACGGTAACCGACTGGTCGTCCTTGACCAGGACGATGTTGAAGACCTCCCGGCCCAGAGCGACAAAATCCTGGACCCAGCTTTCCGAAACCTCGTAGCCGGGATATTCCTCCAGGGCCAGCCCATGCAGGCGATTCTGCACCTCTTCGGGCAATATCCGCAAGACGGCGGAGGCTGGGGCGACGGCCAGCACCAGGATAATAGCGGTAAGAACCAACAAGCGTTTCATGTTTTTTCCTCCTTCACGCCAGTTTACAATAGGACGCCGAAGCCGGGCAATTGGTTCATTCATAAAGAACGGGGCTGCCGCAAAATGTCCCCCTGTCATATTGGAAAGCCCGCCCTGCCGGGAATGTCCCGCAGCGGGCAATATGCAGAGATATCATTTTGCGACAGCCCCTATATTAACAAGCGCCCTGATGTCCAGCGATTCGGCAACCTGCCGCGGGTACCGCTATGGCGGCAAGAAATCGCCGAACGGGCGCTTGGTGGCAGGAAATTGTCCTGACTGTTGGGGGAAGGAAATAGTGGGGGCAACTCCTGCCTGCTTTATTCTATTACCTGGTTCGCCCCATGGTGCTAGACATTGACCCCAGGCCGCCTGACACCCACGACCCTCCTAAGGCATAAAAAAACAGAGGTCAGCAACCCGCATCAATTCCGGGCTCCGACCTCCTTGCCTCTAACTGATTCGCCTTCTCAGCTTTCCGCTCAAATTGTCCACCAACATCACCATGACCACCATACCCAGGAGGAGGAGGCCCACCCGCTCCCAGTTCCGGCCCGAAAGATTCATCATCAGCCAGGTCCCCAACCCGCCGGCGCCCACGATCCCCAGAATCGTCGCCGTGCGCACATTGGATTCCAGGCGGTAGAGAGAAGCGGAGAGGAAATCCGGCAGCACCCGGGGCAGCACCCCAAAAAACCAGACCTGCAACGGCGCCGCTCCCGTGGCCTCGATTGCCTCCCAGCCCCTGCGGTCCAGGGCTTCCACCGCCTCGGTATAGAGCTTGCTGAGGACTCCGGCGGTATAGATGGTCAGGGCCAGCGCCCCGGCCAGGGCCCCCGGCCCCACCCCCCGGAAGAACATGATGGCCAGCACCACAGAGGGAAAGGTCCGGATTACGTTGACCGCCAGTTTATTCAGCATGGGCCATACCTTGCGGCGCCACAGGTTCATGGCTCCCATGAAGGCCGCGGGCACTGCGGCTATGCTCCCCACCAGGGTGGCGAAGACGGCGATGGCCAGGCTCTCGGCCAGGCCCTGGGCCAAGCGGGGCCAGTAGCCCCAGTCGGGAGAGAGCATCCTCCCCACCATGGCTTGCCCCTGCCGAATTCCGATGCTGAAGCGCTCCCAGCTGAGGCCCAGGAGGGAAATCCCCCAGACCACGGCGACGGCCACACAAATTGCTCCCAGCCCCAGCTTCAGCCCCTGCCAGATTCGAAAGGACTTATAGCTGTCAAAGCTGAGGCCGGAAAAGGTCAGTTTCCGCCCCCGCCGGGCCAGCCAGCTCAAGCCGTCGATGGCCGCTACCGTGACAAAGAGGATCAGAATTAAGGTGGCAAGGCGGTCATAGCGTAGGAAATTCAGATCCCGCCACAGGAGCTGGCCGATTCCCCCGGCCCCCACCAGTCCCAGGACGGTGGCCGCCCGCACATTGACCTCCAGGGTGAAGAAGAGCAGGGACCAGGCCTGCCCGGCAATCCGGGGCAGGATGCCGTAGGTCACCATGGCGCCCCAGCCAGCTCCTACGCCGGTCAGGGCTTCCAGCTGGCGTCCCTCCAAATTCTCGATGTACTCGCTGAGGAGTTTGGCGACAATATTGGCGGCGGTGATGGTCAGGGCCATCACCCCGGCGCCCCGGCCAATGCTGAACACCGTCACCAGCAGCGCCGCCCAGACCACGTGGGGGATGGTGCGCACCCCCGCCAGCAGCCCGCGCACCCCCCGGTGCAACAGGGGATGGGGGGAGATGTTCCCCGCCCCGATAATGGCCAGGAACAGGCCAATGACCGTGCCCAACACCGCCCCGGCCACCGCCATTTTCAGGGTCTCCACCAGGGTGACCAGAACCTCGGCGGCATAACTCCACTGGGGCGAGGCCATCCTCGCCAGGAGGTTGCCCATATCCGGCAGGCCCTGCCAGATCTTGACCGGATCCAGGCCCACCTGCCAGGCGCTGATTGCCAAAACCCCAAGGACCAGCAGCCACCTGAGCTTACGCATGGGCCTCTCCCCGGGGAGGACGCCCATAAATCCGGGCAAAGGTCTCCCCGTTCACCTCAGCCACGGGGCCGTCGTAGACAATCCTGCCCTCCCGCATGCCCACCAACCGGCGGCCATACTCGGCAGCCAGGCCGATGTCGTGGAGGTTGACGATGACGGTGATCCCCTCCTGTTGGTTGATCCGGCGAAACCAGTCCATTATATCCCGGGCGGTGGGGGGGTCCAGGCTGGCCACCGGCTCATCGGCCAGGATGGTATGGGGCTCCTGGGCCAGGGCCCGGGCAATGCTGACCCGCTGCTTTTGCCCACCGCTGAGGTCACCGGCCCTGTTGAACATCTTGTCCGCCAACCCAACCCGCTCCAAGGCCCCTTGAGCCAGGGCCACGTCGGCGGGGGGAAAGAACCCCAGCACCGTCTTCCAGGCGGGCAGGTAGCCCAGGCGGCCGGCCAGGACATTGGTCAGCACGGTGGAACGCTCCACCAGGTTGAAATCCTGAAAGATCAGGCCGATCCCCCGGCGCAACTCCCGCAGTTCCCGCTTCCCCAGGGAAGAGATATCCCGACCCCGGACCACAACCTGGCCGGAGTCGGGCCTGACCAAACCGTTTATGGTGCGGAGCAAGGTAGACTTGCCGGCCCCGCTTTCGCCCACAATAACCACGAATTCCCCCGGCTGGATGCTCAGGTTCACATCGCTCATGGCCTGAACCCCGCCGGGAAAGGTCTTGTTTACTCCATGCAGTTCCAGCATCTCCTCACCCCAAATCCGACTCACTCGCCCCGGAGGTCCACATCCAGGGCTTCGGCGGTATGTCGGACCACGTCATAATCTGCATCGGTGGCCCGGACAAAGCCGTGCATATTGAACATTTCCTTGAGCATGGCCGCTCCCTGGGGATCTTCGGCAATGGCCAGGAGGGCGGCGCTGATCCTTTCCGCCAGTTCCTCATCCATATCTCCCCGCACCGTCACAGAAATATTGGGGATTTCCCTGGTGTAGCCGATGACGGCCACTTCTTCCTTAGCGGTGGGGAAATCTGCCGAATAGCGGTCGCGCACGTCCACAAAGGCCGCCGCCACGTCCACATCGCCGTTGAGCACCGCCTGCAGGGACTTGTCGTGGCCGCCGGCAAAGACCGAATCGATATCCTTATCGATATCGTAGCCCAGGCCGACCAGGTGGGCGGCGGGATAGAGATACCCCGAAGCGGAAGAGGGGTCGACAAAGGCCACCTTCTTGCCCCTGATGTCGCTGAGATCGGCGATACCGCTGTCAACCCGGGCCATGAACTGAGACCGGTAGTAGGGCAGATTGTCCTTGCCCAGGGCAGTGAGGATTACCCTGGCGCCGCTCTCGCTATTGGCCAGGACATAGCTGAAGGGAGGAATGAAGCCAAAGTCCACCTTGCCCGAACCGAGCCCCTCCACCACCGAGACGTAGTTGACGGCGGTAAAGGGCTTGACCTTGATGCCCAGTTCCTCCGAGAGCATTTCGGCCAGGGGCTCCACCTCTTCGATCAGGGCCTCGGCGTCCTTCATGGGCACAAAACCCATCACCAGCACTTCCTCCTTCTGACCGGAGCATCCGGCCGCTGCCAGAACTGCCAGCAACACAGCCAGTACCAAAGCGATTCTTTTCATCTTTTTCACCTTTCCTTCAATATGTCCTTTACTATCCCGGTAAACCGGGATATAATAAATGTATCGATACAATCATTTAGATTGTTCCTACTACCATTATTGCACTGGCTTGACGCGCTGTCAATAAGTTCAAAGGGGGAAAGTGAAATTGTCAGACGCCTTAAATAATGTACCCATACACCTCCAGAGAGATTCCCACCAGCCCCTCTATACCCAGATCGTCGCCGCCCTCTCCCAGGCCATAGACTCCGGGGTCCTGGCCCCGGGCGCCCGCCTCCCCTCCATCCGCGCCCTGGCCCGCCGCCTGGAGGTCAACGTCGTCACCGTGGTCACCGCCTATAAAGAGCTGGAACTGGGGGGATATATCTGGTCCCGGGTGGGCAGCGGCACCTTTGTCCGCACCGCCCCTCCCGCCGAGACCACCCGGCAGATCTACATCCCCCACCACGGCATCAACTTCGCCAGCGCCACCCCTACGCCCGAGATCTTCCCGGCAGACGACTTTAAGCGCCTCCTCAACCAGGTCCTGGACCGGGACGGAGGCCACGCCTTCGGCTATCAGGAGAGCCAGGGCTGGCCGCCCCTGCGGGAGTCCATGGCCCAGTACCTGGCCAAGAACGGCATCCGGAGCTCGGTGGAAAACATCCACATCATCTCCGGAGCCCAGCAGGGCATCGACCTGGCCGCCAAGATTCTCGTCAATCAGAACGACACCATTTTCGTGGAAGAGCCCACCTACCACGGGGCCATCGCCTCCTTTCAATCCCGGGGCGCCAGGATAATCCCCATTCCCTTGGAGAACAACGGCCCCAACCTCAAAATCCTGCGCCATCAGCTGCGCCGGCACCGGCCCAAGCTCTTCTATGCCATGCCCAATTTCCAAAACCCCACCGGCTACTCCTATTCCAGGCAAAAAAAACAGGCCCTCCTGGACCTGGCCCGGGAACATCAATTTGCCGTGGTGGAGGACGACTACCTCAGCGAGCTCAGCTTCCAAGGCCCACCAGCTCCCCGCACCCTAAAGGCCATGGACAAGGAGGATCAGGTCGTCTACATCAAGAGTTTCTCCAAAATCCTCATGCCCGGCCTGCGCCTGGGCCTGTTGGTGGCCCCGGCACACCTCAATCAAAGCCTGGGCGCCGCAAAACAGTTCTCCGATATCTCCAGCTCCGGCCTCCTTCAACGCACCCTGGACCTCTATCTCCGGGAAGAGGCCTGGCTGGCCCATTTGGAAAAACTGCGGCGAATTTACTCCGCCCGTTACCAGCGGGCAGAAGCGGAACTCAGGCGGCACCTGCCCCAACTCCGGTTTACCGCCCCCGGCGGCGGCCTCCACATCTGGCTGCAGCTGCCCCAGGGCATGAACGGCGATGAGTTGTATCGCCACTGCCTGCGGGAGGAGGTCCTCATCACCCCCGGCAGCTACTTCTCCCCCGGCGGCAGCTATCGCCAGTACTTCCGCCTCAGCTATGCCGCCGTCACCCAGGAGGAAATTTCCCGGGGCATCGAGATCATGGGCAAAATCCTCGCCCAGACCGGCGCCCCCCCGACAATTCAGCCCCTGCTATAAAGAGAAAAACGGAGCCCGCTGGCTCCGTCTTTTAATTACAGCAGCACCCCCAGGATAAACCCGCTCACCAGGCCGATATTTGCCCAGTAATGGTGGTAGTTGCGAGCATGGGGGATCAGTTCATCCCCGACGATGTAGAACATCGCCCCGGCGGCAAAGCCCAGGGCCCCGGCAACCAAACCGGGGCTGGATTGAAAGGCCAGACCGCCAATCCAGGCGCCCACCACCGTCATGAGCCCCGCTGCGCCTGCCATGACAATGAGGCGGCCGGCGGGCACTCCGCCGATGCTCAGGGGAACGGCGGTGGCCATGCCCTCGGGGATATTGTGGATGCCAATGGCGATGGCGATGACCAGGCCCAGCTCGGGGCGGGCAATCATCCCGGCGCCAATGGCCATGCCCTCGGCAACATTGTGTACGGCAATCCCCAGAAAGATCAGGTAGCCGACCTTGAGCATCTCCACTTTTTCGGGATGACAGCAGTCTCCGTTCATAAAATGCAGGTGGGGGATGAGAAGATCCAATAAATTCATTAAGATAACCCCACAAATAAATCCGATAAGCGCCTTGACTGTGCCGCCCATGGTTATGGCCTCAGGCAGCAATTCCAGGGTGGTAATGGCCAGCATAACTCCGGCGGCAAAGCCCAGCAGCAAGGACAGCACCCGGGCGGACGGTCTCCCTACCACTGCTACGATACCAGCGCCCAAGGCTGTGGCAAGTCCGGCAATGGCACTGATAATCAGCATCTCCTGCATACTCGTCCTCCAATCCCACTGAAAATCTTTTTCAACTACCATCAGTTTACCCTAACCCAGGAGATATTTCTACCCCAAAGGCAAAATAAGGGCAGCTAAGCTACCCTTATTGTACGCCGGGATCGGCCTGTTCAATGCCAAACGCCGCCAAAATCTCTGCAGCCATCTGCGCGGCGTCCCAATCCGGCTCGACATTTAATCCCCCGCGCCGCAGCAAATCTGCCAGCACGAATAAATCCGGCGGCCGCAAATTACTCCGGGCCAGCAACTCCGTTTGCCGGAACACTTCCAGGGGAGGGCCCTGGGCCACAACCCCGCCGCCGTCAAGGACATAGACCGAGCCGGCCAACATGGCCACGGGCTCCAGGTGATGGCTGGTAAAGATAATGGCCATCCCCCGCTCCCCATTGATTCGCTTCAGCAGGGCCGTCAATTCCCTGACCGCCCGGGCATCCAGCTCGGCGAAGGGTTCGTCCAGGATCAGGAGTTCCGGTTCCGCAGCCAGGGCTCCGGCCAGGGCCACCTTCCTGATTTCACCGCCGCTGAGGTAGTGGGGAATCCGCTGGGCCAAATGGGCGATCTCCAGACTCTCCAGGACTGCCATGACCTTTGCTTCCAGTTCCCGACGCGACAACTTCAGATGCCCCAGGCCCAATGCTACATCCTCCCGGACCGTGGGTCCGATGATCTGCTCGGCGGGATTCTGAAAGACCACGCCCAGGCGGGTGCGCACCTCCTCAAAGTCCCGGAACGGGTCCCGGCCAAAGACCCGGATGCTGCCCTGGGTGGGCTGCAGTAGCCCCGCAATGTGCTGGAGCAATGTGGTCTTGCCGGCGCCGTTGGCCGCCAGCAGCGCCGTTATTTCGCCTGGCCTGACCTCCAGCTCCACCCCCCGCAAGGAAACCTCGGTGCGGTCGGGGTAGACATGGGACAGACCCCGGACCTGGACAATTGCCTCAGACATAGTACCACCCCGCAGCCAATACCAGAATACACAAGAGCAGCGCCCAATCTGCCCTGCGCAACCGCCAGTCCCGGTTAACCCGCAGGCCCTGACCCAGCCCCCGCAGGCGCAAAAGAGAATACTGGCGCGCCGCCATATCCCAGGCCCGGAGCAGAATCATCCCGTAGACCTGGGCTGTAGCCCGGAAGCGGCCCCAGCTCAACCCCTCCCGGCCCCGGCGCAGGCGCACCGCCGTCAGGGTGTTGTCCAGGGCCCCCCAGAGTAAGAACAGGGACCGGTAGGTGAAGTACAGCAGCTCGCCGAAGACCGGGGGCATGGGCGCCGAGAGCAGGCCCAACACCTGCACCGGCGGCGTCGTCACAAACACCAGGGCCACCGCCAGGGCGGCAATCCCCGCCCTGCCGATAATTACCAGGCCCACCTGCCAATGGCCCAGGCTGAGAGCAAAGATAGAGGCAAAGAGCATGGGGGCCAGGACCAGGGGCGCCAGGATCCTCAGGGGCAAGCGGTTGGAAATGGCCGCCGCCACCAGCAACAGTGCCAACCCACCCATAAAGACCAAGGACCTGCTGGTCAAGAGCGAGGCCAAGAGGGCAAGGACAAAGAGGGCCTTGGCCGGCAGCGAACAGCCCTGCAGCCAACACCTGTGATTTACCGCCAAATTATCCAGGGTCGCGAGATTCACACCATCACCCCCGGGCGAACCAGCCGCCCTTCACTTTATCTACATAGGCCACCACCAGCAAGCTGAGGGGCAATTCCACCGCCGCCCACACAGCCGCCAGCGGCGCCACCAGCAACACAAAGGTCCCGAAGAATCCGCGCCCCTCGCCCTCTCCCGGGGCATGGGGCTTGTCGTGGTCATGATGGGCCAGGGCCTCCAGCTCCACCCCGGCAATTGCCGCCACCGCCAGCACCAGCAGGGTGGAAACCAACAGGGCGACCAGGACGGCCAGGCCGGCATTTACCAGCAGGCGCCTGCCGCCGCCCAGGAGGAGGAAGAGCCCCCCCGCCACCAGGGCCTCGCTGCCCACCAGGAGGGCGTTGACCCCCAGCATGGTCAGGCCGCCGTGGCTAACCAGGGCATTGAAGAGATTGACGATGAACACGGCCAGGAATCCCAGGACGGGGCCCAGGATTATTCCGGCCAGGGCGGCTAAATTGACATGCAGGGGCAAGCCCAGGGGGATGTTCATGGCCACCAGGGAAACTGCCGCCATCACCGCCACCGTGGGCAGCAAGCGCCGCCGGGCCTCCAGCCGCTTCAGGGCTATAAAAACCAGGATCCCCGTAACCGCCAGTCCCCCTGACCAAAGCCACCAGGGTAGGACCCCGTCGGGCAGGTGCAAATGACTCATATCCAAAACCTCCAAACCGTCATTTCCGACTACCGATCTCTTGCTTCCGACTCGGGCCGGCCCTCATCCTGACATCCTTTGCAGATCCCCAAGATCTCGAACTGATGGTCCAACACCTTAAACTGGTTGCGCTGGGCCGCCTCCTGGATCAACCTTTCGGGACACAGGGCAATGGGCACCTTGGCCCCGCATTCCCGGCAGATCAAATGGTGATGGTGCCCTTCCTGCTTGACCGGCTCAAACCAACTGCGGCCCTGGCCAAAGTGCAGCCTCCGCACCGCCCCCGCCTCCACCAACATGTCCAGGGTCCGGTAGATGGTGGGAAAGCTGATACTCGCGTCGGCCTCTTTGCACCTTTCATAGACTTCCTCAGCGGATAGGAGGCAGTGGGATCCCATGACCACCTCCACCACCAGCGTGCGCTGCCGGGTTATCCGGTGTCCCAACCTGCTCAACCCGGCCAGAATCGCTTGAGCATCCATTTTATGACACCCTCTTGTAAATGATTATCATTTACTAACGTTATATAATATTCATCGCCTCATGTCAAATAAAAGGGACGGGACTTTTCGATTAACTCCCAGCCCGTCCCCGCCTGAAACGAAAAGTCCCGTCCCCTTCGTTTCGTTTCAATTTGCAGCTCGTTCTGCTATACTTTATTAAAACACTTGGGAGGGAACTCCATGGAAAAGTACTGGCCGTACATAAAGGAAACTCTCTTGGCGCTCCTGGCCATTCCCAGCCCCAGCGGCTACACCTACCAGGTCAATGGCTACGTCAGCGAGCAACTTGACCTCTTGGGGGCGTCGTACACCACTACCACCAAGGGCGCCATCGTCGCCACCGTCCCCGGCCGGGACCGGGAGAATCAGCGCACCATCTCCGCCCATGTGGACACCCTGGGCGCCATGGTCAAGGAAATCAAGGGCAACGGCATGCTCAAGCTGACCAATATCGGCGGCCTGGGCTGGGCCAATGTGGAAGGGGAAAACTGCACCATCCTCACCTCTTCCGGCGCCGAGTACACCGGCACCCTGCTCCTGAACAAGGCGTCTTCCCATGTCCACGGATCCGAAACTGCCACCAGCGAGCGCAAGGCCGACACCATGCAGGTCCGCCTGGACGAGAAGGTCAGTTCCCGGGAGGACACCCGCAAGCTGGGCATCGACGTGGGAGACTTCGTGTTCTTCGACCCCCGCACCCGGGTGACGGAATCCGGTTTCATCAAGTCCCGGCACCTGGACGACAAGGCAGGCGTCGCCGTAATGCTGGGAATCCTCAAGGCCATTATAGAAGAGAATATCGACCTGCCCTGCACCACCAATTTCTTCTTCAGCCACTTCGAAGAGGTTGGCCATGGCGCCAGCGCCGGCATCCCGGCCCAGACCCGGGAATTGCTCTGCATTGACATGGGCGCCCCCGGCGAGGGCCAGCAGTCCGACGAGTTCAGCGTCTCCATCTGCGCCAAGGACTCCTCGGGACCCTATTCTTGGTCCATGAAGGAAAAGCTGGTGAAACTGTGCCAGGAGCACGACATCCCTTACAAGGTCGATATCTACCCCTTCTACGGTTCCGACGGTTCGGCCTCCCTCCGGGCGGGGCACGACTTCGTGGTCGGCCTCATCGGGCCCGGGGTAGACGCCTCCCATTCCTATGAGCGCACCCACAAGGACAGCATCATGGCCACCGCCAACCTGGCCTGGGTGTATTTAAAGAGCGAATTATAAAACCGGGGAAATCCCCGGTTTTTTCTATTCTTTGGTGAGAACGGCCAAAAGGTTGACCGCTGCATAGATTACCCCGATGACCAGGAAGATGCCCAGCATCCCCAGGCCCATCACCTGCAGGGAATCCAGGAAGTTGCCCCAGGCAGCATCCCAACTATAATTGGCAAACATCTTTTCCACCCTCCTAGAATAAGGTTGGCACCAGGGCCAGGATGATGCCGCCGGCCACCACCGAGGCAATCTGTCCCGCCACATTGGCGCCCACGGCATGCATCAAGAGATGGTTCTGGTCATTGGCCTCCAGACCCATTTTCTGCACGACCCGGGCCGACATGGGGAAGGCGGAAATACCCGCCGCGCCCACCATGGGATTGATCTTGCTCTTGACGAAGAGGTTGAGGAGTTTGGCAAAGAGGACGCCGCTGATGCTGTCAAAGACGAAGGCGAACAGGCCCAGCAACATGATGAGCAGGGTCTCAATTGTGAGGAACTCCGCCGCCTGCATCTTAAAGGAAATGGTGATGCCCAGGAAGAGGGTGACCAGGTTGGCCAGCACATTCTGGGCAGTCTTGGACAGGGTATCCAACTTGCCGCATTCCCGGATCAGGTTGCCGAACATCAGGAAGCCTACCAGGGCGATGGAAGCGGGCGCCACCAGCCCGGCGACGATGGTGACAATTATGGGAAAGAGGATTCGGGTTGTCCGGGAGACCCCCTTGGGGTTATATTCCATCTTCATGGCCCGCTCCTTCTTGGTGGTGACCATTCTGATGGCGAAAGGCTGGATGATGGGGACAAGGGCCATGTACGAGTAAGCGGCCACGGCAATGGCCGGAAGATAGTTGCTTTTGAATATGTTAGCTACCAGGATGGCGGTGGGTCCGTCAGCGGCGCCGATTATGGCGATGGAGGCCGAATCCTTGAGGTCAAAGCCCAGCAAGGTCGCCACGGCAAAGGTCAGAAAGATGCCGAACTGAGCTGCCGCGCCAAAGAGCAGCATCCGGGGATTGGACAGCACCGGGCCAAAGTCGATCATGGCTCCAATGCCGATGAACAGGAGCAGGGGCAGCGCCTCGGAGGCCTCGATTCCCACCTCGAACAACCAGGCAATGATCCCGGTGGTCTCCCCGATTCCCGGCATCACCTGGTTGAGCACGCCGGAAAGGGGCAAATTGACCAGTATCGCCCCAAAGCCCATGGGCAGTAATAGGGCGGGCTCCATATCCTTCTTAATGGCAAGGAAGATGAGCACGCCCCCCAATACCATCATGACCACCTGGGGAAGGGTAATAGAAGTAATACCGCTGATCAAGACACTCACTTTCATCATCCTTCTTCAGAAATATATAAAGGTTGTCCACGCTGTCAGTAAAATATTCGCACTTCCCTGGCAGTGAACCAAGGAGGGGCCGGCGTCAATGGGCCGCCAACCCCTTTGCCAGCAGGGGCGGGTAATCGCCGCCCCATTGCTTGTCATTGCGAAAGCCCCATGTCTACCTCTTCTGGGGCACCAATTTTACCAAGCCGTTCATATAGGTCCTGAGGACCGGAGGAATGTTGACGCTGCCGTCGGCATTCTGGTGATTCTCCAGGAGGGGAATCAGAATTCGGGGCGAGGCGATGGCGGTGTTGTTCAGGGTATAGCAGTATTTGGACTTGCCGTCGGCATCCCGGTACTTGATATTCAGTCTCCGGCTCTGGTAGTCGTTGAGGGTGGAGCAGGAATGGGTCTCGCTGTAGGCATTGCGGCTGGGCATCCAGGTCTCCACCTCGTGCTTGCGGACCTGACCGGCGCCGATCTCGCCGGTACAGGCCAGGCAGACCCGGTACGGCAGTTCCAGGGCCTGGAGGATTTCTTCGGCATTATTCAGCAGTTCATAGTGCAATTTCTCCGCCACTTCGTCGTCGGCCTCGCAGAAGATAACCTGCTCTACCTTCTGGAATTGGTGGACCCGGTACAGCCCCCGGGTGTCCTTGCCGTAGGTCCCGGCTTCCCGGCGGAAGCAGGTGGAGAGGGCGGTATAGCGCCGGGGCAGGTCCCGGTAGGAGAGGATCTCGTCCTGGTGATAGGAGACCAGGGACACCTCCGAGGTCCCCACCAGGAACAGTTCGTCCTCGGGCACGGCATAGGCCTGGTCCCTGCCCAGGGGGAAGTAGCCCGTCCCCGTCATGGCCCGCTCCCGGACCAGGACCGGCACCGTCAGGAGCTGAAAGCCCTTGGCCCACAGGCGGTCCAGGACGAACCGGGTCACCGCCAGCTCCAACAGGGCCCCCTCGTTCTTGAGCATGTACGAGCGGCTGCCGGCAATGTTCACGGCCCGGGGAATGTCCACTATTCCCAAGGCTTCGGCCAACTCCAGGTGGTCCTTGAACTCAAAGTCGAACTTGGGGATTTCCCCCACCCGGCGAATTTCCACATTATCCTCTTCTCCCTTGCCCACCGGCACCTCTGGCCGGGGCACGCTGGGGACCAGGAGCATCAACTCCTCATACTCTTCCCGCAGGGCGGCCAGCTTGCCCTCCAGCTCGCCGATCTCATCCTTCAGGTCCCGGACCCGGGCTATTCCCTTTTCTTTCTCCTCTCCCTGAAGCTTGGGTATTTCCCGGGAAAGGCTGTTCCGCTCGCCCCGCAGGGAATCGACCTGAGAGGTCACAGCCCGCACATCTTCATAAACCGAGAGCAGCCTGTCGATGTCCACCTCCATGTTCTTGTCCCTGACTGCCTTTTTGACCACATCGGGATTGTTGACGATGAACTTGATATCCAGCATCATAACACCTCCAAAAAATAATAAAACCCGTCCCCTACAAACAGGGACGGGATTGCCCGCGGTGCCACCCAAATTAACCGAAAAACCGGTTCACTCAAGCCACGATAACCGCGTGGTCGGTCCGACTCCTCGCCGGAATCCTCCGGGGCGGAATTCACAGCACTGCCTCGCCGGCTTCCACCGCCCGCCGGCTCTCTGTGCAGGCCAGGACTGCTACTGCTCCCCTTCATCGAAGCGATATATTTCCCCTATTTTAACCCATATGGCCCGGAGAATGCAAATATTTTCTGTACTAACAGGGAAGTCTTGAGTAAATCCCCGCCCCCAATCCCATTTCCGACCTCAGCTGTAACAAATCTTTCTCTATCGCTTTGCCCACAATTGCCAGTATCAAAAGGCCTCGCCCAATAAAATACTAAACTGAGGAGGGATTAAAATGAAACTGCCGAATATCCGGCGAATGCTGCCCCGTCGCAGGCGGGGGATGGGCACCGCCGCCAAGGTGCTGCTGGTGGCCCTGCCGGTGGCGGCTTACCTCGCCGGCAAGATGATGGGCGCTCGCATGGAGAATGACGACGATTATTAGCACCCCTCCCCAAGGTCCCCTCCACTTGAGGGGGCCGTTATTTATAAAAACCCCTGCTCAATCAGGGGTAATGGATTCAGTTATTTTGCTTGACGGGACGGTGTCCAGGGAACGCGACAAAGCAATAAAGGGACGGAAGCAGGTCGGCAACTTCCACCTGCTCCCGCCCCAACTGCTCAATTAACGCCGGGTCTTCCGCCAGAACCAGATGAACAGCGGTATAAACACGACGACAACGATGGCAAGCAGCCAAAGATACGTACCGGCGCCTGCCCCGATGGACAAAATGTACTCGCGGCTGTCACTGACCGAGTTGCTGCTTCCCGGACTGGGCGTAAAGAGGTAGTGCAACTCCCTGCCGCCGTCGGGTATCCGCCCGACGCTTGCTTCGGGGCGGCCGGGCACCGGTTCTATCCAGTCCACCACATTGCCCTTGGGACTGGACAGTATCAGAGGTTCGCCCTCTTGTTTTATGCTGAAGTTGGTGTGCAGTTCTCCCTGGACCCTGTTCTTGCCCGAGGCCCACACCAGCAGGTATTCCCCCGGCGCCAGCTCCACCTGGGGGAATCGCCACTTTAAGGGCTCCGATTCATCGTCGGACAGGTAATAGCCCTCGAGGCGTATGGTCCTGCTCCCGCCATTATACAGCTCCAGCCAGTCCCCATAATCTCCATCTGCATCGGCCACATGCCCGTCGTTATAAGCTGAGAACTCATTGATGCACACACCGGCGCCTCCAGAACAGGCCGGGACTACCATCAACATCACCAACATAAAGCAAAGCACCAGTTTTTTCATCATACATAACTCCATGCTGGGGTAACCACATCGGGACAGGCCAGCTCAATGCCCTGACAGAACTTGCTGTTGGCGGTAAACTTGAGGCCATAGCGCAGCATCAAATTGGCCAGCCAGGGCGGCCGCTGGTTGCGGCACTTTACCTCCAGGACCACCTCATTGGCATAGTGCTGGCGGAACCAAGGGTTGCGGGGGTACAGGCAGTCGCTGGCGGCGCTGTGCACCCAGTGGTCAAAGGTGACCCGGTACCCGCTCTTATCCCGGGGCACATACCCTTCCCGGCGGTACTCCACAATTATTTTGGGCTCCAGGTTGCGAACCAGAGCCAGGCGCTCAAACTCACTGAGCACGGGATGCGCTGTATTGGGCCAATGCCTGGTCCTGAGGAACTCATCGCACTCGGCGGCGGAGACAAAGGTGGCATACTTGACCATGGTGTTCCCCCGGCGGGTCTTTAACTCCACCCGCACCGGGGCGGCCTCAGCGGCATTGTCGGTATAGGTGCGAAGGCGAAACTTAATCCGCCCAAAGTCCCCGTTAATCTTCTCCCGGTAGGACAGGTAGTCCGGGGAATCGAAGTAGAGGCTGCGGACCAGGTATTTCCTGTCCGGGGCCCGCAAGGTATAGGGATCCATCTTCATGTATGGAACCAGGGCAAGTTTGACCTGGTTGTACTGCCACATATTTATCCGGTACTTTAATTCATACCGCCAGAGCGCGTCGGGTGAATACTTATCCAAGCTCTCCATACTCTTTCCTCCCCGCGCTACATCGGCAGGGCCAGCTGCGGCGCCAGGAGGGAAACCCGCCCGATGCCCTGCAGCCTCCTGATGCCCGAGAGCATCGCCTCGATCTTGCTGTCCACAGGGACTGAGGAAGCTCAGCTCCAGAACCAACTCCCAGGAGTCATCCTGGTATTCCCGGGACCGGACCCGGTAGGTGCGGGCGTATCGCTTGACGATCTCCCTCACCTCGCCGAGATCCAAGGGCTCCGCTCCCGTCAGCACCAGGACATAATCGCTGTGGCGCACCCGGTCATACCCCAACAGGTAGAGAAGGGTGACGCAAATTGCGATGAACAGCGTCGCGATGCCCACCAGCAGCCAGTTATAGGTCCCTGCCCCCAGTCCGATGGCTATGGACCAGAACAGGAAGATCATATCCCGGGTGTCCTTGATGGGAGTGCGGAAGCGGATAATAGAGAGCGAACCCACCAAGCCCAGGGACAAGACCAGGTCCCCCTGGATATAGAACATCACCGTGGTCACTATCGGGGCGATGAGGACCAGGCTGGATATGTATGAGTGCTCATAATTCAGACCCCGATGGGTGCGCTTGTACAGTATGGACACCAGCCAGGCCATCACCGCCGAAATAATCAAGGCCAGGGCAAAATCCAGGGCGAAATTGCCCGTGCCGCCAAACCTCAACCAATTGAAAAACTGTGCCATGACCAACCCCCCTTTCATATTCCTTCCAACGGATAATTCAACCTCCCCCAGCCATTATCCTGCCATTGGCGGTAAAATTTCCCTCAGCCAAAAGTGCAGTAAAAAGGGGCGAATTCTCGCCCCTTACCTGCTAATCTTCATGGTTCCATCGGAATAACATCTCCCCGTAGCAATGGGGGTAACAGTGTTAGGACCATCATAGAACTTGACCAACAGAATCTCCGGCTCCTGGAAAAACAAACTCAGGGTGGTTACCGATTGATTAATGGCAACCCGGGAGTCAATTAAAACGTTATCCACATAGAGTTCATAGTGAGTGGCGCCCTGAAGCCCCCCCAATTTACCGAGTTTAAAATCCGAAGTGATGGCGCCTTCCCAACTGGGGGAGCTGGTCCATGTCCCATCGCCAATCGGTTCTGACTCTGGATCTATTTCCCCACTGACCAGGGCTTGCAGATCTCCCTGAACTTTATCGCTTATTGCCGCCTTACCACCGAGGATAGTGAGCTGGCCCTGAGCAATACCAGTTAACAAATTCCTGACCGCTTCGGGGACATCTTTGCCCAGCAGCAACAATCCTGCATCGTTCTTTGCCGCCAACACCCCTCCCGAAATGGCATCGGCAAAACTCAAGCCGGTGGCCACAAAAAATTTCTTCCCCTGGGGCATAAAGTTTTCTGCCAAAGCTACGGCGGTGGCATAGCGATTGGCCCCGGAAATCCGCTGAGGATTCGGCAACGAACCCATTACCTCGGTGCCAACTACACTAGTACCGCCGATTACATAGACGCTTCCCAGATTCAGTTCGGCAAGAACCTGTTTGGTTGCCATAGGCACTTCGTCCCGCTGGCAGAGCAAGATTGGATAGCCTGCCTTGGCAGCATAGGCGGATGCGGCCAAGGCATCGGGAAAGACTGTGCCATTGGCAATAACCGCCTTACCTTGAACCTTGCCCTCAGCCTGCATACGATGAGCAATGGCAGCGGCGGTGGCATACCGGTTGGACCCAGATAGCCGCTCGACCGTTAAACCAATTTCATCTTCAAGCAAACTCTCAATCTCCGCAGATACAGCCCCAGTGCCTCCCAGGATAATTACCCGCTTGGCCTGCAAACTCACTATCTCCTGGCGGGTGACATCGGGCAGCTCCCTGGGCTTGGTAAGTAAGATAGGAGCATCCAGGCTATAGGCCAGGGGAACCCCTGCCAGGGCATCGGCAAATTCATCGCCCCGGGCTAACACTACATATTCAGAACTCTGCCACCCCGCCTGGCAGATAGCCACTGCCGTGGCGTACCTGTCTGAACCATTGATGCGGTCTACTTGCTCGTTCTGGGCCTTTAACTCACAGGGCATCCCAATTACCATCATAGATATTAAGAGCAACGAAAATACCTTTAGAAAGCCATCTCTTTTCACAGTAAACCTCCTCCAGACCATGTGCCTTATCCGTCAGCCCCAACAAAACTGAACTCAATTTCCAAGGTAAAAGACATACCATTTATAGTAGTACAATTCATGGTCATTACTTCACTCTGCCCAATTATCTCATATACCCATGTAGGATTGCCGACCAGGGCACTGCCGAACAATGCTAATTCAATTTCAAACCACTGCCCACTTCGGGGAGTTCCATCTTCATTCTTGAATTTGACAGTGGAGCCGCCAGCAGAAACACCTTGAATTTCAGGGATAGCGGCCAAGTTATAAAAAGCAGTCTTTAATCCTGTGGCCTGCAGTGCAGTGTAGGGCCCCATATTCTGCGCTTCCGGCGAGAATATGAAGGTCATCGCCATATTTTCTGCGTCCAATTCCACCAATAATTTATTGGGAGGATCAGTCCTGGGCGCCTGATTATTAATAGTGTTGGAGAAGTCTATCGTAGCGTGGTAGATAGTGTCCAGAGCCGCCATCTTGTCTTCTAATCCAAGCAGTTTCTCAAGATTCTCCACTAGTCCCTGCTGCTCACTGCCTAAAGCGTCAATGATTCTCCGGGCATCTTCCACCAAGCCTTTGTCCTGATAGGTTAAATCATCGAATTCAGGGAGGGCGGTTATCAGTAGCTGAGCAAATTCAATCCCTAAGGACTCAACTACCGAATTCACACCGGCGAAACTGCCTGAGCCTCTCTCTGTCTGCAATTTCTCCGCAAACAGGGACAAAAATGCTGTATCCAGGTGATCCGTTAGCTCAGTCAAAATCAAAGTGTAGCTATCATATGCCAACTCAGCCGTGCCCCTAGCAATTAAAGCCTGGCGATTTGCATGAAGCGCCGGAATGAACTCCATTAGGGCAGCCTCCATGGTAGCCAAATCTTCAGCATTATTTACGGCGTCGATAAATGACTTCTTGTCATATTCCTTCCTGACGAAGAACTCAAAAGAGTCCTTAACCTCAGCCAATCCCAGTGAACCCAAGCCCTGACGCTCTGCCAGTATCGCTTCTCCGACAGCTGCCTGATAGGGACCCCATTGAGCTAAACAAACACATCGCCTCTTCCGAAATGCCAAAGAGTTCAGCATCGGAAATAACACGCTGGCATAACTGCAATGACTCTTCTGAGCTATTGACAGCTTCCAGGGCCGCCTCCACATAGCTGGTAAAATAACTGACCTCAGTCCCTGCCCGAAACCAGCGGCGGAGGGGCTTATCTGCCACATCGACTGTATATTTCTTATCCAACAGATCATAAACAGAATTTACTTCATTGAGGTTATGCCAGACACCACCAAATTTAAAGTACATTTCAGAACCTGTTTCCAAAGCCGCGAAGACATTTTCCCTGGTAAAGCCAGCGGTGTTGCCCAGCTGAAAGACGTCCATGCCTATCATAATAGAGTTATTGGTTACAGACGCCAGCTCACCTTCGTCTCCCGCTGCGCCAGCAGTTAAAGGGATCAAAATCAATGCCAATAATGCTATTCCCCAAAAGAGTTTTTTCAACCTTCTCCCCCCAGAAAGAATTATTGCAAGGCATATTAAATGTATTACCTTATCATCTAAAAAGAAAGAGTCTAATTTTTATTGCAGGGGCTGTCGCAAAACGTTTAATTAATAACGTTGGGCGATAGCCCTTTTTTCTTGGTTCTAGCTGAAAAATGCCCTCTTCTAGGGCATTTTCTTCGCTTTCCCCCATTCTTGGGCATGACAAAATAGGGAAATGGGATTCCCCTATGGATATACTGTTATTTAGGTTTAAGCCACCTTAGGATTATGTAAATATGCTCCACAGCGTCCAGATTGGATCTTGTTGTGGAGTTTATTTATGTTGAACGCCATAGCCAACAGCAGGAATTCTGTCTGTACTTTTACCTGGCCACGTAAGAGGAAACGCCGAAATCCCATGTCTTGTTTCAGCACCCCGAAGGCGCCCTCAACCTGAATGGAGCGGTTCATGCGTAATAGAATGCCTTTCTCACTGTTAATGCGTGCCTCCATCTCAGCGCGCTGCCTTTGAAAAGACTTAGAAACGTGGAGATTCTTGCTCCGCTTTTCGAGGGGTATTTTACTCGAGCCTTTTATACATTTGGCCTTGTACGGGCAACCGGAACAGTGAGCGCAGGAATACACGGTTGTTACTGTGGGGTATCCAGACTTGGTTTTGGCTTTCTTCTCATACGCTGCCTGGATTTTATTGCCTGCGTAGCAAATGTAAGCATCGCTTTCTGCATCATAGAGCATATTTTCTCGTTTGCCAATGTCGCTTCTGTATTTTCTTGTCTTGGCCCGGTCATGGTTTGCAGGCTTAATAAAAGCGATCTGGCCGTTTTCCTCGCACCAGGTATAATTCTCTTCGCTTTCGAAGCCAGCGTCAGCTACCGGCTCTGTGTAGCCCAGAGGAAGCAGCTTTTCCATTATGGGAATAAATGTGGCCATGTCGCTGCGTTCTTGTGAAATCATCGCAGCTACGATGTATTCTGCATCAACTGCTATAGTAGCATTGTAGGCCGGTTTCAATTGGCCGTTCCTCATATGGTCTTCTTTTAAACGCATGAAGGTTGCGTCTTTATCTGTCTTGGAAAAGCTGTTTCTGTCGCCAAAGATGTGGTTATGGCCATCATACCGTCTCTGGCGGGCCAGGTACCCTTCCACGGTTTCCACAGCCCTTTGTAAGGGGTTTTCCGCTTCCCTTTGCCCTTGACGAATTTTGTGTCCCCTTTGAGAGCATATAGCCGCTTTCGGAGCTTTTTTAAATCCTTAGCCCGGATTTTCTCTCCTACCCGAAAGCGCAGGCCAAACTCGGCTGCAATTTTTGGCAGTTCGACTCGCAACTTCGCCTGCATCTTGGCTTCATTCTTTTGAGTAGACTTCTTCCACACAAAGCTGTACCGATTGGCGTTGGCCTCGAATTTCGTGGCATCTATAAATGCGTTGCGCAGTGACAGCTCCCCTGCTTCTGCCAAGTAATATACCAGCTGAGAAAACAGGTCATCCATAACGCCAGGAAGCCGCTCGCTCCGGAAGCGAGCGATGGTAGAATGATCGGGTGCAGGAGAACGTCCCAGCAGATACATAAAGTTTACGTCGCGCTTACAAGCTTGCTCCAAGGCACGGGAGGAATAGATGCCATTCATGTATCCATACACCAGCACCTTGAATAGACTTTTGGGAGGCGTCTCGATTCTCCCTAAACGGGAGTACGCAGCGTGCAGTTTTCTATAATCCATCCTTTCAAGCACGGCGTTGAGTAGTCTCACCGAATCGTCTTCCGGGATTAATTCGCCAATGTCCATGGGTATGACCAGTTGATATGCACCCCCGGTTGGTGTATAATCTGGTCGTAAAGTATTGGTTGGCATAACTATATTTTACAGCAAAAGACGGCTTCTGGGTACTACCAGTCGCCGTCTTTTGTGTTTTAATTCAGGGGTTGTTAGTGCAACAGCCCCTTTTT
>JBMNFF010000002.1:0-18913 GCA_050949165.1 Bacillota bacterium
GCTCCTTGTTTAGGGCAGCTATCGCTTTAGCAATCAATTCATCCTCATCGAATTCAACTGTATACACGGATTTGGCATTAATCTGTCCCCAAAGCTTTTGGAATTCCGCCAAGCCCAGCTTGGATTTGTCCAGCTTCAGCTCAACATTATTCTTACGGGCATTCTCCGGCTGCATTACGCGGCTATCATAGATGGAATCCAAAATTGCTATTACTGAATCCTTAAAGTCAGCGGCCTCCTCAGCAACCTCAATGCTGCCACTTTTTTTGTCTTCATAATATTTGTCGGTGAGAACGCCTTTCTTGACATATCCGCTGGTGATAAGCCCCTCATAAATGCTCTGGGCCAGGTCAAGATCAATGACCTGCTCAACACCTTGATTGTCCCTGATGACCTTGTCCACAAACAACTCCACCGAAACCCTGCGCGGCCTATCCGCCACAGCCTCGGCAAGCTCGGTTTGCAAGGCTCTGGCAAAGCTGTCATAGCTTTCGTTGGCGACAACGGTCAGCACGTTTACATTGTGTACATCCTCCCCCAGAAGACTTGTATCCATGCGCTGGCCATTTTGGTTGACGGACAAACGTAAGCCCCGCCCAACTTCCTGGCGTTTGCGGACGTCGCTGCCGCTCTGCTTCAAGGTGCAGATTTGAAAGACATTGGGGTTATCCCACCCCTCCCGGAGGGCGGAGTGGGAGAAAATAAACCGCACCGGTTCCCTGCGGTCCAAGAGGCGCTCCTTATCCTTCATGATCAAGTCGTAGGCATCGACATCGTCAGAAGTGCGTTCCTTTCTGTCACCCAGCTTGCTATCCACCATACGTTTACTCTTCTTGTCGATAGAAAAATAACCTGCATGGGTTTCCCCGGCGTTTATGCCCCTAAGATACTCAAGATACCCTTGGTAATCGCCAAATTCAGTTTGCAGGTTGTCGATGATGTGCTGGTACTCTTCTTCGAAGATGTCAGCATAAATGCCATTACGGGCTTGTCCGTTTTCGTCGTATTGCTTGTACTTTGCCACCTCATCGATAAAGAACAGGGATAGCACCTTAATGCCCTTATAAAATAAGCGCCGCTCCCGCTCAATATGGGAAAGGATGGTCTCCCGAATCTGAATCCGGCGAAGCTGATCCTCACTGACCTCCCCTATGACATCCCCGGCAAATAGCTTAATGCCATTGAGAAACTCAACTGAGCTATCCCGCCCATCGATACGCATCACGGTGTACCCGTCTTTGTATGCTTCCAGCTCACCGGAATTTTCATAGAGATTAAACCCCTCGCCGACGGTACGCCGCGCCTTGCCAACACCCTTTCCCCGCTTAATGTCAAATTCTATGGTAGCAGTGGGGTCACCCTTGGACAGATTGATGCTCTCCAAGTACACATACCCTTCTGTAGCCGTACTGCCTGAAATGGATATTCCCTTGACGGCAATTCGTTTGACCAGCTTTTTATTATATGCCTCCATGGCGTCCAGGCGGTAAACCATATTGTAAACGCTGTCCTTCTTATGTGTCGCAGAATACCGCAGGGTAAAGAGCGGGTTAAACTCTTTCAAGCGCTCCTTAGTGGCCTTTCCCTCAACCGACTGGGGCTCATCGATGATCAGAATGGGGTTGGTCTTGGCGATGATGTCAATGGGTTTGCGGCTCCTGAACTCATCCAGTTTCATGTAAATGCGCCGGGCATCCTTACCCCGGGCGTTAAAGGCCTGAGAGTTGATTATCATGGCATTGATGGCGCTATCGGAGGCGAAGCGGTCAATCTCGGTAAGTTGAGCTGAATTATAGATGAAATATCTTATTTTCTTGCCGTATTCCTCAGCGAAATGCTCCTCGGTTATCTGAAAGGACTTGTAGACCCCTTCCCGGATAGCTACACTGGGCACGACGACGATAAATTTGCTCCAGCCATAGCGCTTGTTCAACTCGTACATGGTCTTAATATAGGTATATGTCTTGCCGACACCGGTCTCCATCTCGACTGTCAGGTTGTAACGCCCTTCCAGTTGTTTTGAGGGCTCAATCTGGTTTCGCCTCTGAACTTTGTTGATATTATCCAGGATAACCTCATCAGTCAGTTCTGGTACCAGCTTAGCGTTGCCAAAACCGGTGAAGCGTTCGGTATCATCTGAAGCAATTTGTTCAATCGCAACAAAACCCTTATCCATCCTATAGCTGGGGGTGAGGTAAGGCTGCCCGACAAACACGTCACAGACAGCCTTGGCAGCATCTGCCTGGAACTTCTGGCTCTTAAATTGTAGCTTCATCATTGCTCCTGGCCCCCTCCCTCACCCTTCAAATATTTTGCCATCGCTTTATCGAATTGGGAGATATAGTCCCTATCCTGCTTAACGCGATACTGTTCATATATCTCCTCGGCTTTCTTAGTCGCTTCCTTATGGGAAATACTCCCCTTGCCCTTAAGCACTTTCCGGCGGATATTCGCCAAGAAATTATCGGTCTCCTGCAGCCAATCCGCCATGCTCATCAGCACCTGGTCCTCTGCCATTAATTCCGCGTGATCAATGAACATGTTTACAATCCGGTTAAGGCGGGAAAGCTCTTGCTCGTTCAAATAGTTCTTTGCAATTACCACATCGCTCTTGAGGATTTTTCCATCAGGGGCTGCTTTCCAAGTTGTCAGTCCCATGGTGGGGTGTTCAAGGCTGGCCCTCTGGGCAATTAACTCTGCGGCGGTCATGCCGGTAATGGCATAGTGGAGCTTATTCTGGACAAAGGCATAAAACTCCCGGGTCAGGTTACTGTTCTTGTCGTAGTCATAGCTGCACTGTTCAAAGACATCAGCAATCTTCTGGTATGCCCGCCGCTCGCTGGCCCGAATCTCCCGAATGCGTTCCAGCAGCTCATCGAAGTAATCTCGGCCAAAGGGCTTTCCATTCTTCAGCAAGTCGTCATTGAGGACAAAGCCCTTCTGGATATACTCATGCAGAGTCTTAGTCGCCCACTGCCGAAACCGGGTCGCCTTTTTTGAATTGACCCGGTAACCCACGGCGATAATCATGTCCAAGTTGTAGAACTGTACCTTACGACTGACCTTACGTTTCCCCTCAGATTGAACTATTAAGAAATCCTTAATAGTTGACTCCGCGTCTAACTCTTCTTCAGCCAAAATGTTCTTTATGTGGATATTGATGTTTGCTGTTGTAGTATCAAACAACTCTCCGATTGCCTTCTGCGTCATCCAAAAATCTTCATCCTCAAAGCGCACCGATACAGCCACATTACCACCATCGGTGGTATAGAGGATAATTTTATCTTCTTGCTTCATCCTATATCACCCGCACGCTGGTATTGGGCGCCAGAAGTTTAAAAATCTCCTCTACGTTGATTTTCGCAGGACTGTTGGTAAAGCTCAAATCCCGGAATACTGCACGGGTAGCCAGCCCTGCCCTTTCGGGGCTGCCGCAGCGCCGGGCAATTTCCTTAACTGCATCACTGCTTATATTCTTATCAAAGCAAGCGAAGAGGTCCCCATCATTATAGATATGAACAGTGAACCCATCAATCTGCTCCTGGGTATGGGGCATAGACAAGGGCAAACCCCAATCCAGCAGACAGGCATAGAGCAGGTCCATATCGTTGCGATCTTCCTTGATATTATCCTCCAGGGCCGAAAGCATGTCCTGGCTATACTCTCCGGCGGAATAATAAACATCCCTCATATTTGAAGAATCCAACTTGAAGACCCGAAAGCCAATGTCCAAGTCCTGGGCCATCATCCCAGCTTCAGCTTTAATCTTTTCCCCGGCCCGACGAATTCGCTCTTTGCCAATTTCGCAGATGTTGGAATAGCCAGCTTTAGCAGCCTCGCTCTTTTCATCGCAAACCTCTGGAAGCTGCACCATGATGAATTTGCGCTTGCCCCCATCTTCAGCATTGAGCTGCATAACCGCATGAGCGGTGGTAGCAGAGCCAGAGAAGAAGTCCATCACTATAGAATCATCTGGGACAAAATTCAGCATTCGCTTTATTACAGGTGTTAACTTCGCTGTATCAAAAACCTTCGAATCAAATAATGCAGATATTTCAGATGAACTACCAACAAGTAAATCAACCCACGAACTATTAAGCAAGGTTGTGTTTGTCGGAGCAATATAATGCTCAGGTTTACCATTCTTTGATAAGCGCAAGAGATCGAGAGATTCATCCTGCTGTTTAGCGTACCATTCATCTATTTGAATATCTGTTATTTGCCCTTCAGAAACTCCGAGCTCCGACAACATTCGCTGGTAATTTAATATTGCCCTTTCACTTCTTTCTTTGCCCCATCGCCATTGCCCGCTCTCAGGAGTTATACCGAATAAAGGATAGCGCATTGTAGGACGATCAGTTCCTCTCCAATGGTTGTTCCATGCCCCTTTTTTTTCTTCAGCTAAAGGCTTCATTTGACGGGGGAATCGATAAGTTTGGTTTTTTGAATAGAGGAGTATATACTCCAAACCCTGACCAAGCTTATCCCAAGTCTCAAACTGTGCTTGGACGGATTTCATACCGCGCCTGACAACGATTTGATTTCGGAAATTGGATTCCCCAAAAATCTCATCACATATTTTTCGTAGGTTGTTAACTTCATCGTCACCAATCGAGATAAAAATTAAACCATCATTTGACAAAAGGTGCTTTGCCAACACCAAGCGGGGATACATCATGCTACACCAGTCAGAATGAAAGCGCCCATTGCGCTCTGTGTTTCGGAACAGGCGGTCACCATCTTCGTCATAGACGCCCGCTTCCTTATCATATTCACTCTTATCTCGAGAAAAATTATCCCGATATACAAAATCATTGCCGGTGTTATAAGGAGGGTCAATGTATATCATCTTAACCTTACCTAGATAACTCTCCTGCAGGAGCTTCAGCACGTCGAGGTTGTCGCCCTCAATATATAGATTTTCGGTCGTGTCCCAGTTCTTGCTCTCCTCTTTGCAGGGCCGCAAAGTCTTGCGGATAGGCTTGCCTACCTCGGCAATAGCTGCCCTTTTCCCCACCCAGGTAAACTCATATGCTTCATCCCCGTGTACTTCATCGCCCAACAATGAGCGCAACAGATCGAAATTTACCTTACCTTCAGTAACAACACCAGGGAATAGTTGAGATATTTTCTCAACATTTTTAGCTGTAATATCAACAGACTCAAAACGTAGTTTTTGCATTTATCTCCTCTCCTAATTGCGGTTTGCATCTATCAATTCAGCTATTTCATCAGCAATCTCATCAATGGTGTTAATCGCAGTGTTTCTAGCAAGCTTGTCCGCTAAAGATGGGCTGAAGTTCAGAACTTCTCTCTTAGTAATGTTGTGCCAAACAGGCAGCATAATTTGTTCTCCGGATATTGCTCTTGTTATGATTCCATCCAATTCGTAATTAGTCCAACCCTTACTAATAAAATGTCTTGACAACACAACTATCCCGAACCTGCTGTTTGCCAAGCCTTTATCAATTTTCCGGCGAAGGCTATCACCTATTTTTAATTCAAATTCATCAAACCAAACGGTGATATTCCGTTCTAGAAGTGCAGTAGCTAGCGGTCGCACAACCTCATCCTTATCTTCTGATGCGTGTGATATGAAAACATCGTATTCAGGTTCACCGTTAATTTCTGAATTAATACCCCGGCTGCTATTGTGAATTAGCGAAGGTACAGAAGATAATGGTCTAGTATTTATTGTTGGTAAATGCTGAGGTAGAATGTTAACAGATGCTCTTACCGATCCCCCTAAACCACGCATGTCAACTGCAACATGCCAATGGCTGGAATGTGTCGTTTGAAGTCGCACTGGCGATTTCGTAGCTAAACCACCGATATACCTGTAATTTCGTCCAGCTTTATAATTGTTAAAATTAGAACTGTCTAGTAATTGGACATTAGCAGCGTTTCCTGCTAAAGTAATCTCTACAGTTCGTCCTTTTTCAAGATATCCTAAATCATAATGGATAAACCTCATGATAGCCCTCCCTAATTTTTTCTCAAACACTTGCTGTCGACTGTTTACCTTTTTCTTGACGCTCTATCTTACATCTTCCTGCCTAGACCATTTTCGCTTGGTTAGTCATGTAATCTTACCAAAGTGATATTAGCAAAGCATGGCTCAGACTCCAAATCTATTTCCGGGTAGCATTAGCAGTAGTCCAATTTATATCTATCTTCTCTGGGTATACTCTGCTTTGATTTGGTTCAATGTGCCTGGATTACTTTTCATTACATTGATTTTATCAGCAAGAAACTGCAATGCAATATCCGAGAACTTATGCACTTTACCACTCTTGGATGTAGTAATCTCCAGATGGAATTTCTTCTGCCCTTTCATTTTATACTTCCACACTAGAGCCTGTATTTCATATGGTGTAATATTCAATTTTTGTGCAAGGTTTTTCTGAATATAGGGATACTGAATATCAGGTTCAATATCCGGCACAGGAATTTCTTCTGCTAAATCAATGTTTCCAGTGACCTTTAAAACAGGCTGTCCGTCTGTTTCACTAAAACTGCCCTCTTTTATAAATTTAGCCTTGCGCAAAACCTGTACTATAAGTCTCCTATCTACTGCTACGTCAACGCCTGATGGCGTACTAAACGAACCCTTGTCGTAATTAATAATCCCTAGGTTAGCAGTTTCGCTCTTACGTATGACCTCGAATAGTTTTAAGATATTTTCCCTCTCTTTAGCCACTCGGTCAGCTATGATTCTATGCATTTCAGCGCACTTTATCTTCTCGCTTCTTGTTCTATACCGGTAAAACACATCACCGCTGGCAATTTTCTCGGAGCTCTCTGTCTTCTGTGCTACAATTGGCTTGCTCTCTGCTTCCTCAGTATAAATAAATCCTACCGATTTTTCTCCAATTTCTACAATACCAGATTCGTACATGATTTCAGGAGCAAATAATGAATTTAGATACTCAGAAAACCTCTCCTGTGCAAAGTCCTTGAAAGCAGAGTTTACCCCAACCAATTGCCGTGGATTATCTTTGGTCCCGAAAATTATATAGCCACCACGGTTATTTGCGAACGCTGCCATAGTTTTTGCGTATTTGGCCCAACTTTTTTGGCCAAACGACTGTTTGTATTCCAAATCATTCCTTTCACGACTCGTTATGTAACCAGCGGAGCTGACGTTGCTAATTACACTTAAAACATACTCTTGATGGGTCATTACGTTAACCCCTCCAATTCTTTCCTAAGCCCCCTCAACTCACTGTTGAGGGCGACTTGGATGTTGAATTGCTTTTCGCGGCGTATTTTATTCTCTAGTGCTGCGATCTCCCGTTGCAGCTTTTGTCGTTGTTCATCACGTTCCACCGCTTCCTGTAAATCGCCAGGCTGGTCCTGTAGCCTCTCTCCGGCAATCTGACGGACGAAGTTTTCATATACTGCATCCATATTCAGGCCTTCCAGTTTTAGAGGTAGCTTGTCCATTGTCTGCCACTGGGTATGGTAATAGGCATTGAGCTTAAATTTTCCTGTTTGACTCTGCTCCTTATAACTGATCCAGGCTTGGGCCCTTTCTTGATAGATTAAGAGAAAAAGTATGTGGTAGGGGATTTCCTTGTCAATTAGGTGAAGCACCCGTTTGTCCAGGCTGAGTTGGTTAAGATGAATTTCAATGACCTCAATCTCCGTTACAGCTTGGCCCGCGGCAATATTAACCGTGCTGGGGGCAATTTTGTTTCTCCAGTATATTGCGCTGATCTGTTCGATGAATATCCGTTTAAGCTCAGGGGTTACGGGCAGGTTATCGTAGAACTTCTGCTTGGGTATTTTACGATTAAAGACTGTGCTCTTAGGCAAGGCAAGCATGCAATCCCCCCTCCCCTGAATTAACGTACTACAAGGAAACAGACAAGCTCGAAATCATCCAGACCTGAGATAGTAGTATTGAGGGCGGAAGTACCGCCACCCCTAAATAGGCTGTCGATATCCCTTTCATCCTTTACGTGGATAATGGAGCTAATAGCAGCGTTCAGCAACTCCGATAATCTTCGCATGTCTTTGCCGTCATTTGTTTCCTGATTGAAGGCCCGACATAACTCTGCCAGGGGTACGTTCCTCCCTTTGCAAAGGTGCCTCATCTTATCCAGCATTTCCTTGGGAGAAAGATGGTCGCAGACAACTTCACTATCATCAGAGATGTACACCATGTAAAAGGGGTGAAGGCGATTTTGGTTATCAATATTTACCCCGCCATTTATATTTTTCAGCACATAGATTACACCAGGAGGGGCCTCCTCTTGAGTGGAAACAACGGCATGGAGTCCTAGGGGGACCTTGTCCATATCTCCATTAGCCTTAATGTAGTCCAATAAATCCAGGCGAAACTCATTGAGCCCTAAGTCCATTATAGAGATACCTGATGACATTTCTTCTATATCTACTACTTCTTCTTGCAGGCGTTGGAGCTGAGCTTTGCGATATTCCAGGTCGCCTTTTTCCTCGACATTGATGGGATCATCATCTCCGGTGGAGGTCATGACTGATATCCTCATTCGAGTCTCTACCCGAGACTTGAGATTGATGTAATCATCCAGGGTCAAATCCGGCCAGAAATTCACCAGCTGAATTCTGGCATTTTTGCTGCCAATCCGGTCAATCCGTCCAAACCGCTGGATTATACGGACAGGGTTCCAGTGGATATCATAATTGACCAGGTAGTCACAGTCCTGCAGGTTTTGCCCTTCAGAGATGCAATCGGTTGCAATAAGTATATCAATGTTATCGTTGGAATTGGGCATGAGTAGCGCTTTGTCCTTAGAAATTGGGGAAAAGCAGGTCAACACATTGTTGAAGGTGGCCCGGAATTTCGGAATTGTCGTCACGCCATCCACTGTACCGGTTATCATGGCAGTGTTTAGGCCATACTTAGCCTTTATATACTCGCTTATGTTCTGGTACAGGTACCGGCCAGTATCTTCGAAGGCAGAGAATATGAGAACCTTTTTGTTGCCCTCATTAATTGGATGCTCAATCTTATCCGTGAGTAGCTGCAGTAAGGTCTGTAGCTTGGTATCGTGCTCTGGAGTGATGTCGGCAATCATCAGGGTCAGCAATTCCAAGATTTCCGAGTCTTGCTGTAATGCCGCCCTCCAGGAAATGTAGTCCATATCTCTCAGGTCGATTTTCGTCCGCTTATCGGTTGCCAAGAAATCAGTATTTTGGTCATCGTAATCGAAATCAGTGTCCTCAATATCAACCATTTCGACATCGGCATTTCCACCAGCCTCAAACTCATCAATCTGGGCAATGGTATCGTCAATTAACTTCCTTATCCGCTGGAGAGTAAGACTGAAGGCATAGACAGAGCTTTCCAGTCGCTTGAGTAAGTTAATGCTCATCAAGCGGCGTATGCCCATCTCTCGCCCGGCCCGGTTAATGTTGACTTCGGGATCAACGTACTTTTCTCGCCTGCTGGCAAGAACATAATCCGTTGGAATATAAATAGCAAGGTTCAGCTTAATAATCTCTTCATATATCTCATTATAGTTTATGGCATCATTTAAGTCGGTCAAGTTGGGCCGCAGGGATAACGGCGTTAGCCTTTCTGGGAACTTACCTATTTCATCCATGTTATAGTATTTTTCAATATGCTTGCGGGAACGAGCAATGGTCACACTGTCCAGCAACTCAAAGAAGTCAAAGCTCAACATCTTCAATAGCGTAGCCGTCTTTCGTAGTTCCGGCGCTAATTCGCTCCAAGCATTAAACGCCCTTTGCGCATCGCGGAAGATTTCATCGATGGACTTCCTTGTATTTAGTTTTTCGTTAATGTTACTGGCGTCACCTTCATAGGCTAGGGCGAGCTGATTGCGCAAGTCTGTAAAGCGGTTATTCACCGGCGTCGCAGACAGCATCAGGACCTTAGTCTTTACGCCAGTGCGAATAACCTTATTCAGCAGCCTGAGATAACGATTCTCTCGGGCATCGTCCCCATAGGTTTGACCACCATTGCGGAAATTATGGGATTCATCGATAACCACCAGGTCGTAGTTGCCCCAGTTCAGGCGAGCTAAATCCAACCCGTTGGAATAGCCATGAGCCCTGGACAAGTCTGTATGATAGAGGACATCGTAGCGCAGCCGGTCAGCAGCTATGGGGTTATTTACATAGTTGTCCTTGTACGTGTTCCAGTTGTCTGCCAGTTTCTTTGGGCAAAGCACCAGCACTGACTTATTTCTGTTCTCGTAGTACTTAATAACAGAGAGGGCGGTAAAGGTCTTACCTAATCCAACACTGTCAGCGAGAATACAGCCATTGTATTTTTCCAGCTTGTTAATTATAGCCAGTGCTGCGTCCTTCTGAAAATCATATAAGAGCTGCCAAATCTTACTCTCTTTGAACCCTGTTGCCTCATTGGGGAGCACATCCTCCGAGATGTCTTCTAAGAACTCATTGAATATATTGTACAGAGCCACGAAATACATAAACTCTGGAGAGTTCTCATTATAAGCAGCGGTAATGCTGTCTATTACCTCATCAGTAACATCCTGCAATTTAACCTTGTTATCCCAAATTCCATCGAACAACTTTATGTACTCCTGGCTATGGGGCGCTGTAAACTTGTTGACCATATTGTAACTGTAGTTGCCTCGCTCACAGCCAATATCTACTGTGGTAAATCCGGCCAGGGGCAAATATGTAACCTGTTGATTGCCAGATTCAATATTGAGGAAGCCACCCATGTTCTCGTGGGTGGTATTGGACTTAAAAGTAACCTTCTTTCTAATCCAATCGGCACACTCCCGGGCAATTGCCTTTTGGGTTAGTTCATTGCGTAGCTTGATTTCAAACTCCGTTCCGTATAGGCTGCGCTCTCGGTTTAGGCGGGGAATGTAAAATTCACGTTTTTCCTTGGGAGCTTTTTCAGTAACAAAGGCTGGTGAGGTAAAGATAAACCGCAACTCGTCTATTTCATCCAGCTGCTTCTTTAAGACTTGATAAGCATAGATAGAAAAACAGGCAGCGGCTATAGATACCCGACAACCCCTGCCCACTGTAGCAGCTAAATCATCTTTAACCACTTTATTAACATTATCAAAGATCTCCATATCTCCACCCCCAAGGTCTGAGCCAAACTCTAAATTGTTACCCTAATCATACCAATTATTATCTGCACTATACAAGGGGGTTCCGGGCTCTTAAGGACTGCCAGAGAAGGCTGAGCCTAGCCGACCTGCCATAATCAATTGCCGCTACGGCCAAGACACTGTATAATCCATATAGAGGCAAAATGTATAAAAATTACGGAGGTTAAAGATGGGTCTATCAAAATCGGCCAAGATACGGGACACCGCAGCCGTCATTGCCCTTCTCGCCCTGATCATCCTGGGGGGCTGCGCCAACCCCCAAGAAGATAAATGCGTTACCTTCTGGGTGGTGTCCGGCACCAACCGCGGCGAGTCTTTCGCCCGCAACAGCCTGCGGGGGTATGACGCCGCCGGACAACTGGCGGTCAAGGCTAATCTGCCGCACTACCATATATCCAGCCTGGCCCTGGACAGCCAAGGGCGCCTCTGGCTGGGGCAGGCCTGGAACGATGCCAAGTCCAGCAACCTGCTGCTGATCTGGGATGACGATGAGCTAATCGAAAAAGTCGAGGTGGGCATGCAACCGGAAGCCGGAATTATCCCCTTCGCCGGGGAAATGGTTGCTGGTTGCACCGAAGATGGCATGGGTTTTAGCCTTTGGTCAGTTAATCCCCGCTCCCTCGAGGGCAGGGAAGTTGTCGCCGTCGACAAGGAGCAAAGGGATTTCCTCTTCCTCACCACCATCGCCGCCAACGAAGATTACTTGGTCGCCGCCGCCATTCACGACGCCCCCGGACCCGCAAATTCATCCCACTCCAGCATCTGGTGGTTTGACAGGGAGTTTAACCTCTGTGGCAGTAAGTACCTGGGGGTAAATTCGGCAATTTGGTCCATGGTGCCAATGCCAAATGGCAACTTCCTCCTCCTCAACAACAGCGCTTTTGAAGGGAGGCAGGGAGATGTTATGGTCTCGGACCTGTTGATCTTTGATCCCCGGGCAGGGGCAATTATCTGGGAATATATCGGCAGCGGCATTCCCTTTCGGGGCGTCGCCGAAGAAGGCAAGTATTATATCCTCGATAGAATCTGGTCTTCAACCCGCATCAATGCTGAGCGCAGCGTAACCATCCTTGACGGCGATTCGGTGCGCACCATCCCCTTGCCCGACGATTTCGGCGCCGAAGATATTGCCGTTGCCGACGGCATTATCTACCTTGCCGCCTGGCAACGGGGGGATAATGCCGGCGATGGAGTCTACCGCCTGGACCCGGCGACGGGCGAGCTGAAACAAATCATCCGGCATTCAGATGCCAGCTCTGTGCTGGCAGTTCCACAAGAATAGTGGAGAACATAAAGGGCCGCAATCCGCGGCCCTTTTCATTGCCTGGATAAGGAAAAAGAGTGCTGCCCTTAGTAGCCAAAGTGGGTTCGCAGGTATTCCAGGAACTTTTCCATATATAGCTGCGAGGCTTCTTCATCCCCGGCCAGGTAGTGATCTGAGTGGGGGAATTCCACCAGGTCGTTCTTGACCCCGTGCTCGTTCAGCTTTTTCCTCAGTATTTGGCCATTCTGAGGATTCTGGTCCCTATCTCTGCCCCCGTAGGCCATGAGGGTGGGAACAGTGTGCTCATCGACCATGGCCAGGGGAGAAATGGAGTTGATGGCCGCCTCGGCCGCTCCCAGCCTGAACTCCCAGCGGTTGAAGGCATTGCCCGTGCCCCGGTTGACCAGGGTCACCGCAATCTCGGGCTTATGCTTGCCCGGAAACTCCCAGCTGGACCAATGGAAATCTATGGGCGCGGAGCCGACGGCCACAAATTCCACCGGGAAAGCAGCGGCATGGCGGGAATAGGCGAAGAGCAGAGCCAGGTGGCCGCCGGCGGATGTTCCCGAAAGGGCCAGGCGCTGGATATTCCACCCATGCTGCCGAGACAGTTCTTTTATCTTGCGGGTTGCGGCTTCTAACTCATCCAGCACGGCATACATCGTCACAGGGTTTTCCTCGGTGTGTAAGCTGTAACCTGCCGCCGCCGTGACATAACCCGCCTTGGCATAGCGGTAGCAATTGTGTCTTTCCCACTCTTTGCAGCCTTCACTACCTTCATTGTCATGGACGAAGAGAATCACGCCGTTGACCCGGGCTGAATCTAAGTGGGCGGGGACAAAGATGTCCAGTTTGTTGCCCGTCTCTGCATCGTAGACGATATCCAGGTAGCTTGTCCCATCCTCCTGGCTCCAGCTCTCATCCTGTCCGGTATTTGCCACGAACTTCTTCAGCTTGTAATACAAAGCTGCCAGTACTATGCCCGATACCGCTGCCAGTGCAGCAAGGACGATGAAAAATGCACGTAACATTGCTATTGCCCCCGTGTCCTGTGATTGTTCATATATCATCATACAATGCGGCTTCAATCCAGTAAAGGGCATACGACAAAGAGGCAGTACCCCGCAAGGGATATTGCCTCTCAATGATTACCCTCCTAGCCCGACAAGGCCCAGGGCAGCATGCGCTGAAACAGCCAGGGAACGCTGACGGCCTCCAGCATGGCCAGGGCAAACATCACCAGCAGCGCTCCAAATTGCAGCAGCAAAAAGCCCAGGATGGGCGTGGGCTGCCGATCCCCCTTTCCGAAGAGCTTGGTGAGCATCAGCCAGCTGAAGGACATGGCGCTGGCGCCGGAAAAGATTGAAGTGACCACCATGATGACGGAAAAGGGAAAGAGGGTGACCAGGACGAAGGCCAGGCCCCGCCAGGCCAGGCGCTGGATCAGGTATGCCGTGGTAAAGCCCAGGAGGGCGCCCCGCAGGGCCATCATCACCACCACCAGGGGCAAGCCAATCACCGTCAGCCCGCAGATGGTGGTGTAAAGGATAAAGAGCCCATTGGTATTAAGTGAGTTGGTGGCCACCTTGGCCCGGGACACCTGCCCCCCTTCATCGGTTATCTGGACAAAGTAATTGAGTCCGTTTTCCAGTTCCTCCAGATCATAGTAATCCATATAGCCTACATAGACCGAACCGAAGACCACGCCAAAGGCAAGGGCGGCTAGCAAGATAAGCGCTGAGACGCGAAAGACCCCCAGGCATTCCCTGGGGTATAAAATTAATTGCCGTATACCCAAGTCCTCCCCTCCCCCGTTTCAGGCTACTTAATAGCTATGCGGCGAAGGCGGCGTTTAGACCTGTACAATTCGACGGCCAGGCGGGCAGCCGCCCCTAAGGCTATGAAAAATTCGGGGTTTTCCCGGTAACTGCGGCCCATACTGGAAAAGAGCTCCTCCTGGCTTCGGGCAAGCCCAGCGATAAAGCTTCCCTCCCGCCAGTGCAGCCAGTAGCGCCCGGGCAGGCGCCGGACCTGCTCCAGCAAAAGCGATCGGCGCGAAAGGGGCAACAGGGGCAGGGGAATCCAAGCCGGCCCCAGGTAGGCCCGGGTCAAGATGGTAAGGGTGTGATGGCTGATTCCCCGATGCCGGGGCCGGGGATCGCAGAAGCCAATCCGGGGAACCAGCAGGGGCAGCCCCCCCAGGGCGTAAGCGGCCTGGAGGACAAAGCCCTGCTCCAGCCCTGAGAAACCGTACACCGTGCCCGTTCCGGCGATGCCGGGCCCCATGGCGGCGATTATATAATCGGCCTCCGCTACCCGGGCCGCCGCCTGGAGGCCGGTAAAAATATTCAGGGTCTCGATGTCGCCGCCAAAACTGTGGCCCGAGCTGATCACCGCCGCGACGACCCCCGACTCCTTGAGGGTGCGGATATTATTGCTAAACCCCGCCGGCAGGGCGCCGCCCTCGGTGAGGACATAGGCAATTCGGGCCTCGGGGTCCAAATGCCTTATGCCCAAGGCCAGAGGCGGCGCCATGCTGTGGAGCTCAGCGGCCAGGACGGGAATCCCCTCCAGCCCGCCGGCATCTTGAAACAGCCCATGCCAGGGGCTGTCCTGCTCTTCGGCACAATTTACCCTGAGCTGCAAGGGGGTGTAGCGCAGCTTCATCTGATGTCCCCAGCCCGAACTCAAGCTTCCCCCAGCGGGCAGGATAAAATGATAGCCCCCGCTCCCCAGGGACAGTTCAACCGAGGTGGTATTGACCAGGACCCTCTGCCCCAAAGAGACCCGGTCGCCCAGGGCCGGGTAGTTGACGGCCCGGGCAGGCCTTCCCTCCACCTCAACCCGCACAAACTGAACCTGGGGACTCTCAAAATCTATGCCGATGACCACGGCGGCTTTAAGCGTCAGGCCGGCCATGACACCACTCCTTCAGGATGGCCAGGAGCCATTTTGCCATATTTACCATGGCGGACACCGAGACCCGCTCTTGAAAGCTGTGCCCGTCTTCGACACCTATACCCAGGTTCACCGAGACAACCCCCAGGCTGTTGAGGATGTTGGCGTCGCTGCCGGCAAAGCGGGGATGGGTGTCGATGCTGATCTTCAGCCTCTCCCCGGTCTTCTTCAGGAGCTCAATCAGGCCGTGATCTCCTCGAATGGCATAACCGGAATAGCTGTCCTCAGAGACAAATTCGTACTTGCCGCCGGTGTCCGCCAGGGCTCGCTCCAACAGGGACTCCAGCTGTCGGGCAATTTCCCGCCTCCTTACGTCCTCGAAGCTGCGGATTTCTCCCTGGAGCCGGACCCGGGGGCAGATGGTGTTGGTGGACTTGCCTCCCCGGATGATTCCCAGGTTAAAGGTCGTGCCCGGAGCAATCCGGGCCGGGGGCAGGCTTTCTATGTATTTTGCCGCCAGGCGGATGGCATCGATGCCCTTCTCGGGGTCGGCGGCGGCATGGGCGCCGCGGCCATGGATGGTAATGTCCAGCTCCATCTCCCCGGGGGCCTGATTAATCACTGCCCCCACCGGCTCGGCGGCATCCAGGACCAGCCCCCACTGGGACTTAAGGGCGCCGGGCTGTATGACCTTGGTCCCCTTCATCCCTGTCCTCCTCTTGAACCGAGAGGAGAATTTCCAGGGCCGGGTCGCAGGCCAGATTGTCCAGGACGGCCAGGAGGATGGCGATTCCCGCCTTATCGTCGGCGCCAAGGATGGTTTCTCCAGAGGTGGTTATGTAGTCAGCCGTCGAAGCGGAGCTTGAGGCCGCTGCTACTCTCCACGGTATCCATGTGACAGCAGAGAAGCAGAGGCTGCCCCTGGCCCCGGCGAGCGATGATATTGCCGATGCCGTCCCGGTCCAGGGAGAAGCGGTGGGCGCCGAGGAGCTCGGACAATTTGTCCGCCAGTTCCCCCTCCCGCCCCGAGGGGCTGTCGATGGAGGTCAGGAGTTTAAAGTAGTGAATCAGTGTATCGCGCATGTTCTTCACCCAGCAATAATCTGCCCCGGACGGGGCGGATTATTTGACGCGACAGCGGGAAGCGTCCCCAAGGTCTGTCCCCAAGCAAAAGAGGAGGCGTCGGCCAGGGGACAGACCTTTTCGCACGGAAGCCCCTTTTCTAAGGTCTGTCCCCAAAATAAAGGGGCTGTCGCAAAACGTTTAATTAATAACGTTGGGCGATAGCCCTTTTTTCTTGGTTCTAGCTGAAAAATGGCCTCTTTCTAGGGCATTTTCCGCGGTTTCGGCCCATTTTTGGGTATGACAAAATAGGGGAAGGGGGCTTCCCCTATGGATAACCTGTTATTTAGGCTTAAGCTACCTTAGAATTATGTAAATATGCTCCACAGCGTCCAGATCGGATTTTGTTGTGGAGTTTATTTATGTTGAATGCCATAGCCAACAGCAGGAATTCTGTCTGTACTTTTACCTGGCCACGTAAGAGGAAACGCCGAAATCCCATGTCTTGTTTCAGCACACCGAAGGCGCCCTCAACCTGGATGGAGCGGTTCGTGCGTAACAGAACGCCTTTCTCGCTGTTAATGCGTGCCTCCATCTCAGCGCGCTGCCTTTGAAAAGACTTAGAAACGTGGAGATTCTTGCTCCGCTTTTCGAGGGGTATTTTACTCGAGCCTTTTATACATTTGGCCTTGTACGGGCAACCGGAACAGTGAGCGCAGGAATACACGGTTGTTACTGTGGGGTATCCGGACTTGGTTTTGGCTTTCTTCTCGTACGCTGCCTGGATTTTATTGCCTGCGTAGCAAATGTAAGCATCGCTTTCTGCATCATAGAGCATATTTTCTCGTTTGCCAATGTCGCTTCTGTATTTTCTTGTCTTGGCCCGGTCATGGTTTGCAGGTTTAATAAAAGCGATCTGGCCGTTTTCCTCGCACCAGGTATAATTCTCTTCGCTTTCGAAGCCAGCGTCAGCTACCGGCTCTGTGTAGCCCAGAGGAAGCAGCTTTTCCATTATGGGAATAAATGTGGCCATGTCGCTGCGTTCTTGTGAAATCATCGCAGCTACGATGTATTCTGCATCAACTGCTATAGTGACATTGTAGGCCGGTTTCAATTGGCCGTTCCTCATATGGTCTTCTTTTAAACGCATGAAGGTTGCGTCCTTATCTGTCTTGGAAAAGCTGTTTCTGTCCCCAAAGATGTGGTTATGGCCATCATACCGCCTCTGGCGGGCCAGGTACCCTTCCACGGTTTCCACAGCTCTTTGTAAGGGAGTTTTCCGCTTCCCTTTGCCCTTGACGAATTTTGTGTCCCCTTTGAGAGCGTATAGCCGTTTTCGGAGCTTCTTTAAATCCTTAGCCCGGATTTTCTCTCCTACCCGAAAGCGCAGGCCAAACTCGGCTGCAATTTTTGGCAGTTCGACCCGCAACTTCGCCTGCATCTTGGCTTCATTCTTTTGTGTGGACTTCTTCCACACAAAGCTGTACCGATTGGCGTTGGCCTCGAACTTCGTGCCATCGATAAACGCGTTGCGCAGTGACAGCTCCCCTGCTTCTGCCAAGTAATATACCAGCTGAGAAAACAGGTCATCCATAACGCCAGGAAGCCGCTCGCTCCGGAAGCGAGCGATGGTAGAATGATCGGGTGCAGGAGAACGTCCCAGCAGATACATGAAGTTTACGTCGCGCTTACAAGCTTGCTCCAAGGCACGGGAGGAATAGATGCCATTCATGTATCCATACACCAGCACCTTGAATAGACTTTTGGGAGGCGTCTCGATTCTCCCTATACGGGAGTACGCAGCGTGCAGTTTTCTATAATCCATCCTTTCAAGCACGGCGTTGAGTAGTCTCACCGAATCGTCTTCCGGGATTAATTCGCCAATGTCCATGGGTAGGACCAGTTGATATGCACCCCCGGTTGGTGTATAATCTGGTCGTAAAATATTGATTTGCATAACTATATTTTACAGCAAAAGACGGCTTCTGGGTACTACCAGTCGCCGTCTTTTGTGTGTTTTTCAAGGGCTGTTAGTGCAACAGCCCCTTTATTTATCTATCCTTACTCGCGTATTCGGCGCCCCCGCTCCATGGCTTGCTCGTTGACGGGGAGCAAATCGTGGCGGTGGGCGGGCAGGACCTTGCGCAGGGCTGCCTTGATGGATTCGGGCTTTGCCACGCCGGTCTTGGCCAGGAGGGCGCCCATGACCACCATGTTGGCCACCCGGCTGTTGCCCAGCTCGGTGGCGATTTCATTGGCAGGGATGCCGACGACGGTGATGTCTTCCCTGCCTTCCTCCCGCTCGATGAGGGAGGAGTTGTAAATCAGGAGGCCGCCCCTTCTTGAGCTTGGGTTCAAACTTCAGCATGGAGGGCAGGTTCATGGCCACCACTACGTCGGGATCGGTGACCAGAGGCGAGCCGATCTCATCTGCGGTGACCACCACGGCGCAGTTGGCGGTGCCGCCCCGCATTTCCGGTCCGTAGGAAGGAATCCAGGACACGTTCTTTTCTTCCAGCATTCCGGCATAGGCCAACATCATGCCCATGGACATGACGCCCTGGCCGCCGAAGCCCGCAAA
>JBMNFF010000003.1:0-347757 GCA_050949165.1 Bacillota bacterium
CTCAGAACCAATTACTTTTTCCAAATCAAACTTGGTCAAATCCGCTTTTAAATTTTTATTGCGTTTGATAATGCTGGACAATATTTCTTCAATTTGCTGCGATACCCATTTACTGGCCTCATCTGGGGGAAGCCCCTGTCTCCGCCCTTCCTCAACAAGTTCCTCAATTCGAGTATAAATCTCATCAGGCACCGAGTAGAAATTATCCTTAAAATAATGGGCTTTTTGCTCCCCGTTATTGGGATAAAAGACCTCGTCCCCGGGCAAGAACTCCGCCAATTCTTGGCGATTATTACTGCCTAAAAGACCACGGCGGGAACTCGATGAAAGTTCATTCAGAGAAACCTCAATTTCATCAGCTGAATGGGAACCAAAGTGATTTAGAAACCCACGAGCGCATGCCACCTGAATGTCACTTTTGATTTGACCTACATTGCCTGGCATATCTCCAGACATCAGGGCCCTGAGGACATCCCTGCGCACCATAAGCTTTTTCCCAACCCTGGTAGCCTCCTGGCGAAAAAAATGAAGAATAATCTCCAGCCTTTCGGCCAGGGGGCGGCTGCGCAAAGGCGGCATTTCTATGACCATGGGAATCCTGCGCCGGAAGGGTACCAGCAAGCTGGATTCAGGATCTTCTGTGGTAGCGGCGATGAGCATAAGATTTGCCTTGCGCTGGTAATCGGACTCTCCCAAGCGCCGGTAGCTGCCCTTATCGATGATGGAATAGAGGATTTCCTGGCCTTCCGGGGGCAGGCGATGAATCTCATCCAGGAACAAGAAACCGCCATTGGCCTTTTCAACCAAGCCCTCCTTATCCTCATTGGCGCCGGTATAGGCGCCCCGAATGTGCCCAAAGAGCTGCGAGATCAAGAGTTGCGGGTTCTCGGCATAATCGGCACAGTTGAAGACTATAAACGGTGTGGATTCGGTGCGTTGTCCGGATTCCAGAGAATACCTGTACATGGCCTCCGCCAGCTCGCTTTTCCCTGTGCCGCTTTCACCAAGGATCAGAGTGTGCAACCCATTTGGAGGATAAATCACTGCTGCCTTGGCCTGCTGGATTTGCGTGCGCAAACTGCCATCCCAGCCAATTAGATTTGAAAAGGCCTCAGGTTCCGAAAGGGATGCCATCCCGGACTCGCTATCGTTCTCCGCCAATTCCCTGAGCAATTGCCCCGCAACATAGCGGGAGACCTCATAACCCAAAGCTTGAAGCCGATCGGTCAGGGCCCGGGCAGAAATGTCCGGCTCCTTACTGAGAATATCGGCTGCGTCGGCAGTCAGCATCTCCCGCCGGCGCTCCCGGGAATCGGGGATACCCAGCTGATTGCGAAGCAGGGTAATCTCTTCCCGGCGAACTCCTAATTTTTCAGCCAGCTGCTGGTCAGTGAGAGGACTGCGCTTATCCTCTTGGGCTAATAATTGTCTCAGCTTCCTATCCATGAGTTCAGCTCACCTACTCGCCCTTTTCTTATGCAAGACTCATGCCATGCCATCGAAAAATTATCCCCCCTTGATTATTAATGGGACAGCACTGTATTTAAACATTTTCTGCACCCTTCGCACATTTCCTGCCAACAATTCATGCCGCCTAACAAAAAAGCGGGACTATGTCCCGCTGGCGGTATTGGGTAGCAAATTTGCCGCATCACCCAAGTATTTCCTCATTAATTTTTGCGCCTTGGCCTCGCCTTCATCGGTCAGGAAAACGGATCTGGACTTGTTGCTGCCGACGATCAGACCGTCTTCCTCCAGCTGGCTGAGGACCGCAAAACTGTAGTCCTTCATGCTTCGCTTGTGGACGCCCAAAAGAGGCACTTCCTCATCCCACGCTGTCAGGTACAACAGAAGCAGGGTGAGTTCTTCAATTTGTCTATTCAGTTGGAACTCCCCCTTCCCATCTTCTTGCTGTATATTTCGCCGCAGGGGAGTTCTTTTCCTGCAAGTAATTTAATTAACGTGCGCCGGTTTATCTTTCCTTGATGGGATGGCGAATGATGGTCTTAAGCTTAGCCGGATCACTTTTGCGGGGATCGCTGAGGTATATTTCATGATGATGCCTGGTCTCGCTGATGTCCACTATGTACCCTTGGGAGCTTGCATATTCATGCATCAGTTGGACCGTAGCCGGCTCATCCTCATAAGGTCCTATGTGCAGGCACTGGACACACAGGCCCTCGTCATAGGTCATGTACTTGACTTTGGAGAAATCTTGTTTCTTCTTCCTGGTAGCCTCTCCGACAGCCCAGGCAAAGTCCTCTTTGCTAACAAAATCGGGGAGGCGGATGGCGGAGATCCACTGGAACTGGTCCCTCCTGCTGTAATCCACACCTTTTATCCCATCCATCCACCAGAACCCTTCCAGAGGGGGCACGACATATTCAAAGAAACCCTTTATCTTATAGTCGCTCTTATGGCTCATCTTAATGGTATAGGCAATTGCGTAAAGCAGATTTACCGCCTTGGCATATTCCCCTTCTTCCTCATTGGGATCCCCCTTGCCCCTGACGGCAATAAAATTTATAGGCGGGATCAGAATGATACCGGGTTTTTTGCCGGGAGAGTAGAGCTCCTTGAATTCCTTTTTGAAATCAAAGGCCATCATAAGCACCCCTTCATTTTTTTTCGATAAGCTACTCAAGTCTCCTCGGATTGAGGGAGGTGGTCATCGGTCATGGCCTTCAGCACCAGCTCCCGAAGAACTCGGGGATTGGCCTTGCCCTGGCTCAGCTTCATGGCCTGACCCAGCAAAAACTTCAGGGCCCGCTCCTTGCCGGCCCGGTAGTCCCTGACAGCATCGGGATTTGCAGCCACCGCCTGACTTGCCAGCTCCGCCAGTTCCTCCCGGCCACTGATCTGGGCCAGCCCCAGGCTCCGGACAATCTGGTCTGGATCCCCGCCTCTGGCAAACATGATTGCCAGCACCTCCTTGGCGCTGGTCCCGCTGATGGCCCCCCGCTCGGCTAAATTTACCAGGCGAGCCAGCTCATTGGGAGTGAAGGGTACTTGGTCAAGACCGGTCCCCTTCAACAGCCGCGCCACTTCCCCCAGCAGCCAGTTGGCCGCCGGACGGGGCTCGGCCCCGGCCGTCACCGTCGCTTCAAACCAATCGGCCAGGTCCCTGCTCCTGATTAAGATATCGGCATCGGCCTCGGGTAGTGCATAGTCCCTGACGAACCGAGCCTTCCTCGCCAAGGGCAGCTCCGGCAAGTTGGCAGCCCTCTCAATCGCCGCTTCATCCAGGACCAGGTGCGGCAGGTCCGGTTCAGGCAGGTAGCGATAGCCGGCGGCCTGCTCTTTGCTACGCATGGGAATTGTCCGGTTGGCAGCCTCATCCCAGCGCAGGGTCTGGGCCGTGACAACTCCCCCCTGTTCCAGGAGCTCGCTTTGGCGCCGGGCTTCATAATCCAGAGCCCTTTCCAGGGCCCGGAAAGAGTTGAGGTTTTTGATCTCCGTCGGGGCGCCGGTGCTACCCGGTCCCCGCAAAGAAATATTTGCGTCGCAGCGCAGGCTGCCCTCCTCCATCTTGCAATCGGAAATCCCGGCATACTCCATAATCAGCTTCAGGGCCTCCAGAAACTCCCTGGCCTGGGCGGGCGTTTTGATACAGGGCTCGGTCACAATCTCGGCCAGGGGAACCCCGCTGCGATTATAGTCCACCAGGGTATGTTCTTGGGTGTGGATGGACTTGCCCGCATCTTCTTCGATATGGAGCCTGGCGATGGCAATCTGGGCGCCACCGATATCCACGCTGCCCTTCTCGGCCAGGGGCCGGGCCTGGGTGATTTGGTAGCCCTTGGGCAGGTCGGGGTAGAAATAGTGCTTGCGGGCAAAGGTGCTGACCCGATTAATGCGGCAATTGAGGGCCCGGGCAGCCTTAAGGGCTTGCTCCACCGCCTCACCGTTCAGGACCGGCAGGGCGCCGGGCAGCCCCAGGCAGATGGGGCAGACCTGAGAATTGGGCGGCGCTCCGAACCGGGTTGAACACCGGCAGAACAGCTTGGTCTGGGTCTGGAGCTCCACGTGGACCTCCAGACCTATCACAATATCGTATTTCATCTAATTCACCCCCTGGGGGCGGCGCAAATGCCAATCAGTTATAGTTTGCCATGTATGCCCCACCCGGAGGAGCAAATCTTCCCGGAACCGGGGGGCCATGAGCTGCATGCCGATGGGCAGACCCTTGCTCAGACCGCAAGGCAATGATACCGCCGGCAACCCGGCCAAATTGGCGGGAATGGTAAAGATGTCATTATAGTATGAGGCCAGAGAATCCTGATCCTCCTCCAGGGCAAAGGCGGTGGTGGGAGAGGTGGGCAGGAGCAGGACATCGCACTCCTGAAAGAGACCGCTGAGATGCCGGGCGATCAGTAGACCGAGCCGGCGCCCCCGCTCATAGCATTCACTGCATTCCTCCTGGGCCAGGGAAAAAGTTCCCAGCATCAGGCGCCGGCGCACCGTCGTGCCAAATACCCGGCTGGAGGTGTACATCTCTTCCAGGGTCTGTCCTTCTCCCCGATACCCGTATTTTACGCCGTCAAACCGAGCCAGGTTGGAGGCCGCTTCTGCTGCGGCAATGAGCATGTAAGCCGTCAGCACTTCGCCTTGATAGGGCATGGAAACCCATTTAATTTGAGCGCCGGCTTTCTCCAATTCCCCGGCGGCCCTTTCAACGGCGCCGGCGACCTCCCCGTCGCAATTGGCAAAGTTCTCCCGGGGCAGGCCCAGGCGCAGCCCCCGCACATCCGTCACCAGAGAGGCGGAGAAATCCGGGACCTCCCGGGCAGCCGAGGTGGCATCAGCAGGGTCGTGACCACAAATGGCCTGAAGCACCAGGGCACAATCGGCTATGGAACGGGCAATGGGTCCGATCTGGTCCAGGGAAGAGGCGAAGGCCACCAAACCCCGGCGGGAGACCAGGCCATAGGTGGGCTTAAAACCGGTAACCCCGCAAAAGGCGGCGGGTTGGCGAATGGAGCCGCCGGTATCGGAACCCAGGCTAAAGGGAGCACAGCCTGCAGCCACCAGAGCAGCAGAGCCGCCGCTGGACCCGCCGGGAACGAACCGCAAATCCCAAGGATTGCGGACGGGGCCGAAGGCCGATGTCTTGTTGGCGCTGCCCATGGCAAACTCATCCAAACTTACCTTGCCCAACAGGGGACTGGAAGCCAGCCTTTCCACCACGGCGGCGTCAAAGGGAGATTTATAGCCCTCCAACACCCGGGAGGCACAGGTGGTGGGCACTCCCCGGGTGACGATATTATCCTTGACGGCCACGGGAATCCCTGCCAGGGGGCCCGACTCTCCCTTGGCCAGCTGTTCGTCCACCTGGCGGGCCTTTGCCAGGGCCAGATCTTCGGTTATGGCGATGTAGCCGTTTATGTCCCCTTGGTATTTTTTGCTGCGTTCCAGATAGTACTGAGTCAGCTCGACGCTGCTCAGGGCCTTGGTCTGCAAGAGCTTCTTCAGCTCCGCCAAGGAGAGGGTCATCAGCTCAGTCATGGCCCATCACCCGGGGAACCCTGATAAATCCCTGCTCTGCGTCGGGAGCCAGGGCCAAGACCTCTTCTTGCCTCAGCCCCTGCCCAGGCCCGGAAAAATGCAGGAACCCCTCAACGGCGTCGAGGGTAACGGCCTCGGTATCTTCTGGCACCGGCGGGACCATGGCCACATGAGCCAAGAACTCCTGGAGATGTCGACGCAGCTGGGGAACTTCCTCATCGCTGAGACTCAATTTGGCCATGGCCGCCGTTCTCTTAACCTGTTCACCGGTAATTTGCATTTGATCAGCCTCCAAACAGGGATATTATACCATTTGGGAAAGAAAAAATCTTTTGGGGAATCTTGTGCCAAGCCGTTGCCAATACAGAGGGTTGGTGCTAAAATTAACATGAACTGAACACGAAGGTTACCTTCAGGGCGGGGTGAAATTCCCCACCGGCGGTAGAGCCCGCGAGCCCCTCAGGGGTTGACTTGGTGAAATTCCAAGGCCGACAGTTAAAGTCTGGATGGGAGAAGGGACTTTTTGCAAGCCTCTTTGGCTTGCCCCTCCTCCTGAAGATTTCCTTCAGGATCTTTTATTTTAGGAGGTTTATCTGATGGAGAAGAGATTGTTTGCCACCACCGACATAGTCAAGATTGGCCTGCTGGCCGCCCTGTCCTACGCGCTCATGTACTTGGATGAGGTATTCCTGCCCCTCACCACATTGATTTTTCCCTCATTCCTCAAACTGGACTTTGCCGATGTCCCAGCCTTGGTCGGCGGCTTTGCCATGGGGCCCCTGGGCGGAATCCTGGTATCCCTGATCCGCAATGTAATCTACTTCCTGACCAAGGGTTCCACTGCCGGCGTCGGCACCGCTGCCAATTTTCTCACTGCGGTCGCCCTGGTGACGCCCGCCGCCCTCATTTACAAGAAGCTCCACACCAGAAAAGGGGCTTTGATTGGCATGCTGGTGGGGACAGTTTCCATGACCCTGGTCATGGCTGTCACCAATTTTTATATTTTCATCCCCCTCTTTGCCAAGGTAATGGGTTATCCCCTGGACGCAGTGGTGCAAGCAGGGGCAAAGCTCAACCCCCTGATTGTCGACCTGCGAACCTTTGTCATCTATGCCACAGCGCCCTTCAACCTCTTGAAGGGAATCCTGGTCTCCCTGGTAACCTTTTTGCTCTACAAGCATATATCCCGATTGTTCAAGCAGTTCTAAGCATCTGCCTATAAATACAAGGACCGTCCCGGCACTGGAGACGGTCCTTATTTGCAGCCTGCCACAAGAAGACAGAGTCCCGAAAGCAGGAGCATAGCCAAAAAATAACTGGCCGCCAATATGCCCAGGGTAGCCGGGAGCAGGCAAAAGAGGGGCAAGGACAAGCGGACCCGGAATACCAGGGCAGCCGTCACCAGGCCGGTGAACACCGCCAACCCTCCTCCAGCCCAGAGCTTTACAGCCCAACTGAAGGAGGCACATCTTCCCTTGGCATTTACAAAGCCCAAAGCGCCGTAGAAAATAAACGCCAAAGCGTTGAAGAGCAACCAGGATATTAGATTCTTGCCCCGGAATTCTTCGGGCAATTGGGGGCAATCCCCGGCGGGGGCAAGGGGCTCCAGGATTGAATTCCCGCCGGCGCCCAGCTCGGCCTCTCCCACCAGGACAACCCAGTCATCACCCAGTTGGGGGTGAAAGGGATGCCACACCCCCGCCACCGGCACGGTATATGTGCCCCCTGGCAAATCCAGCAGGATGACATCCCCCAGGCGCAAGTCCTTTTCCAGCCAGAATCCGTGGGAGGCCAGGGCAAAGGCGGGCTGCTCTGCCGCCTTGGCATCAAAGAGCCAGAGACGGCTGGCCGGCAGGCCTGCCTCCTGCAGCTCTTCCCAGCCGCCGGCATGGATTACCCTGCTTTCCGGTTTGCCGGCGAGCTTTCCCAAGACCAGGATCTCTTCGACTCCGGGCGCCCAGCGGCGCCAATTATAACAGCGGGAATAGGCCGGCATAAAGGTGGCAGCAGTGATAATTCCGCTGCCCACTCCTGCCAGCGCCGAAAACAGCAAAACCAGGGCCAGGGAATGGGAGAAACGGGCCAAAATCAACACTTCCCTCACAAGGTGTTGATTTTAGTATGCCTCCCGCCCCTGCCGATATTATTCGACCCAATCCCGGGAGCGCCCGACAGCTCGCTTCCAGCCGGCATACAGCGCTTCCCGTTCCTGGCGGGACATGGACCCTTCAAACCTGCGCTCCACCTGCCAGTTGGCGGCGATTTCTTCCCGACTCTGCCAGAAGCCCACCGCCAGGCCGGCCAGGTAGGCTGCACCCAGGGCGGTGGTCTCGATAACCTGAGGCCTTTCCACCGGCACATCGAGGATATCAGCCTGGAACTGCATGAGGAAGTTGTTGGCTACGGCGCCGCCGTCTACCTTGAGGAGCTGGAGTTCAATTCCCGCATCATCCTGCATGGCCTCCAGGACATCCCGAACCTGGTAAGCTATCGACTCCAGGGTAGCGCGGATGATGTGTTCGGCCTTGGCCCCCCGGGTCAGGCCCAGAATCGCCCCCCGGGCATACATATCCCAATAGGGCGCCCCCAGCCCGACAAAGGCCGGGACCACATAGACGCCGTTGGAATCCGGAACCTTGGTGGCCAGGTACTCGCTGTCCTGGGCGTCCCGAATCAGCTTGAGCTCGTCCCGCAGCCACTGGACCGCCGCCCCGGCGATGAAAATGCTCCCCTCCAGGGCATACTCCACCCTGCCCTCCATTCCCCAGGCGATGGTGGTGAGGAGCCCGGCCTTGGAGGGGACTGCCCGTTCCCCGGTATTCATCAGCATGAAGCAGCCGGTGCCGTAGGTGTTCTTGGCCATTCCCGGTTGAAAGCATGCCTGGCCGAAGAGGGCGGCCTGCTGATCTCCCGCCGCCCCGGCGATGGGAATTTCCGCCCCGCCGAAGGTATCGGGAGCTGTGTGACCGTATACCTCGCTGGAGGGCCGGACTTGTGGCAGCATAGCTGCGGGAATCCCCAAGTGTTCCAGAATCTTTGCATCCCAGTCCAGGGTGTGGATGTTGAAGAGCATGGTCCTGGAGGCATTGGAATAATCGGTGACATGGGCTTTGCCCTTGGTGAGGTTCCAGATCAGCCAGGTATCGACGGTGCCGAAGAGGAGGTCCCCCGCCTCGGCCCTTTCCCTGGCCCCCTCCACATTGTCCAGGATCCACTTGAGCTTGGTTGCTGAAAAGTAAGCGTCCACCACCAGGCCGGTGTTCTCCCGTATGTACGCCTCCATGCCCGGGACAGACTTCAGCTCGTCACAGATGGCGGCGGTGCGCCGGCACTGCCAGACAATAGCGTTATACACGGGTTTACCGGTATGGCGGTCCCAGACCACCGTGGTCTCCCGTTGATTGGTGATTCCCAGGGCGGCAATCTCCCGGGGAGAGATCCCCGCCTTTTCAATTGCTTCCCGGGCCACCCCGCTCTGGGTGCCCCAAATTTCCATGGGGTCGTGCTCCACCCAGCCCGGTTTGGGGTAGTGCTGGGCAAACTCCTTTTGCGCCATGGAAACGATGTTGCCGCTATGATCAAAGAGGATTGCCCTGGAACTGGTCGTCCCCTGGTCCAGGGCCATAACATAGCGCCTTTCCACAATACTCCCTCCCTTAAAGATACCAGAGTTCTTCCTTGCTGGTGGAAATCCCCACCGCCCCCGCCTGCAATGTCGAGATAATATCCTCCTTGGATTCGATCAGGCCCCCGGCAATGACAGGCAAGCGGGTTTCCTTGCAGACCCTCTTTACCACCCGGGGGATGATACCTGGCAACAGCTCAATGGCAGTGGGCCGGGTGTGGGACACCGACTTGATGGCCGTCTCCACCGACAGGGAGTCCAGCATGAAAACGCGCTGGATTGCCGCCAACCCGATTTCTCCGGCGTGTTTGACAAGATTGACCCGGGTAGTGATGATGCCGTCGGGTCTGATCATCTCCTTGATATACTCCAGGGCCACCAGGTCCCGGGAAAACCCGTCTACCAAGTCCAGGTGAATATACACGGCCTTGCCCGCCGCCTGCACCTCCCGCACCGCCTGGGGAATGGTGAGGATGGTCCCCTTGAGGAGAAAGATTATCTCGCTGGGGGATCGGACGGCGGCAGAAAGCCGCGCGAGGTCGCTGACAGCTGCCACCACCGGGCTCTGTTGAATTCTGGCGTTAAAATCATTCATCCCACTCACTCCCAGGAAGCATGGGGACGGTTCTTTTGCTTCCTTTGTTTCTTGGCCTTTGGGCAGGAAGCAAAAGAACCGTCCCCATGCTTCCGCCCAGTGTTATGCACCGAATTATTTCGACAGAGCCCGGACAATTCCCTGCCCTTGGCTAATTTAAGAAAACAGAGCTGCCTTTAACATCCGTCGCTTTGGCTATGTGCCGAATATGCTTTGCCCGTTGACGCTGTCGGTGGGCATAAACCCCGTAACTCAGGACTGCCAAGAAAGATTTGTACACTGCTTCTGTCCCATAGGCCTTGGCCAGGGATACCTTGGCGGACTGGGAGTTGCATTCGATGAACCATAGTTTCCCTTGCTTGTCGATGCCGAAATCTATGCCAATTTCTCCATACCTGCCTGTGAGTAGTTCAATGTGGCGATAGGCGGCAATTAAAAACTCCCTGATTTTCTCCTTGACAGCATGTATTTCTGTTCTGGAATAATTGCAGATCGCCGACAGGTAGTAGTCCAGAGACGTAACCATCGAATGGGTGGTAATCGGGGATTGGTATCCGCCAATCCTGGCAGCAACGCCAATTATTTCCACCTGGCCTGCTGAATTTCTTACCATTTCTGCCCGCAGATCGACCAGCTTCTCATTATAGGTGACCAGGTCGATGGCCTGCTGGACGAGAAACAAGTTGCCCCTGTACAAACTGGTTATATATTTTACAACAGACTCCAGGCCTGAAATGTTGAACTGCTTCAGTCCTCTGCCCGGACCCCAGTCTACGAAGAAGCTTAGATGAAAGTCCTTTCCATCTCGCCTGATCCGGATGACATTGCGCCCCTTTCTCCCTCTGGACGGTTTCAGGTATATTTCGTCGTACTTGGCCAACATGGCCTTTAAATCTTCTTCAGACCGATAGAGAACAGTCTCGGGAAGGTAATCCTTCATGTAATCCTGGCGGCTAAGATTTTGAAAAACAGTCCATTTATCGAAGGGCGGATAATTTATGACTACGCCCTTTTTCCTCACTTCATTGACCAAGGCATCCAATATCCTTTGATCGCCTCCGCCGCGAACATAGAGCACATTGGGCAGAGGAAAGGACTGCTGTTTCCAACGCATAGCTTTGGCATCCCAATACGTGCCAACAACCTTGTCAATGCTGCTGTTAACCGATGAGACTGCGAAGAAGAACAATCTGGCCTTTACAACTTCATTTGCCTGGCGCAATAACCGCATATGATTGCTGGTCCTCTGGCTGTTGAGGTTTGCAATGGTGCGGCGACTAACCAAGACGCCAATTATCGGTAATTGTCTGCTTTCCCCGGATTTTCTCACTCTCAAGGCCTCCCTTATGCTTATCAGTATATGAGCGATGGTCTGCCGGCGGTGCGGTCAGCAGTTAACTGCCCAGGTCCTGAGTCCTGCCTGTGAGTAAAAAGGGCTATCGACCAATGTGGCGATAGCCCCGAATTTTTATGAGAGGAGGGTAGACCTTATGGCTTAGGCAGGCACGACTTGGATCGTCAAGTTAGCGGTAACAATTGGAGAAAGAGCTACTTCTGCAGTAAAGTCCTCGCTGGGACACGGTACAATTAAGGTCTCATCGACGCCAAGTAAAGGTTCCAGATCAATTTCTACGTTTCCACCTATCTCTGGGAAGGGTACGCTTGTCAGCAAATCTACTCCAATGGGAATAGGAACGCCTTCCAGGATTACTATTGAGTCTAAGGTCAAGGTTACTAAGCAAGTAGTTATTACACCCATTTTTCTACCTCCCTTACCTGTTGATAGTTATTTATATTAACAGAGCAAGGAAAGTGTGTTGTGCCAGAATCCTAATTGGGATAGGCATTCTTTGTTATAGCCAAATGTTGTGCATAGGCGAGGGGATTGTAGTACCTTATCCTCTCCAGATTGGCATCGCCAAGCCGCAAGAGCAGCTTCTTCTGGGTGTGCCCATTGACCTCAATAATCCATATCGAGCCACTGGTATCGACGCAGAAGTCAACACACACTTCACCGAGGTGCCCCATGCTCTTTTCCAGGGCTTTGGCCACCACCATGCCCAGCTTTTTCATTTCTTCATACTGGCGGGCATTTATCGCCCGCCGTCTTGTCAGCATCTCCTGAATACCGACCAACTCGCTGCTTTGATTGGTAAGATAAGCCCCGGCTACTGCCAGCCGCGAGAATCCCCCGGCAACAGCCCATTGACCCCGGCCATTCTTCTGGACGTACAGCCGGATATCGAAGATTCGCCCATTATACCGGGCAAAGGGAATAAATTGCTGAAGGATATAGGACTTGCCCGTAAAGAACCGGCCTGCCTTGGCTAAGAACTCTTCCAGGTCTGCCTCGACAAATTTGGGAATGCTCAGATTCTGGTACAGCTCATACCCAGATTCCGAGGCCTCAATGCGACAGACGCCCTTGCCAAACTGGCCCCGGCGGGGTTTGACTATTATTTTTCGATATCTGGCCAGCATTTTCTTGAGGCCATCCAGGCTGTACAACATTGTTTCCGGCAATGCTGACGCTGCCTTGGTTTTCCGCAGGGCGGTGTAGACCTCCCATTTATCAAACCAGGTCACGCTGTTAAATACCGTATTCTCGCCAATGGCCTTTTCCAGCTTGGCAGCCAATTTGATCTCGGAGGTGTAAATCCGATTGTAGACGGCTGCCGGGAAAGTGCTCTCTGTCTCCGACCAACTTCCCTTGCTGTAGAGATACCCCCGAATCCGCTTGCTCCGCCACTGAATTTCCTTGGGGCTGAATACCAGCACATCAATTCCCAGCGCATCTGCATCTTTTTCCAGGCGAAGTTCTTTTGCCTTTCTGCGCAGCACTCCAACAAGTTTTTTAGCCATTAATCTCACCGCCCTTTTCTGTCATGAATACTCGGGTCCCTTCAGTATATGCTTACATATCCAGCCTCGATTTGGGCCGTGGTGGAGCAGACGACAGCGGAAGACCTTGAAGATTTCAGAAAGGAAAAGGGGGCTGTCGCCCTGTTTGGCAACAACCCCCGCCAATTATTAATTCATTGGCCTTGATTGGGATAGCGGTTTTCAAAAAAGAACTGGTTCAGGCCCAACCGCTCAGGGCGCTTCTTTTCCTCCTGGACCTGGTCTTCGGAGAGCCGCCGGCTGATTTCGGGGCTGTGGGCCCCCACCGCCACCAGGGCGATTACCGTCATCTCCTCAGGGATGTTGAGAATTTCCGCCACTGCCTTGGGTTTATACCCGGCGATGGGATGGGCAACGAGCTCGAGTTCCGTCGCCCGCAAGAGCAAGAAGGCGGTTGCCATGCCGGTGTCAAAGAGGAAGTATTCCCGCTGCCCCAGGACACAGTCCAGCTCCCGCTGGGAGCACACTGCAATAATCAGCGAGGCTTCCTGGACCCATTCGTTGCCCTTGGACAGGGCCTGGTGAACCTGGGCCAGGATTTCCGCATCATGGACGGCGACGAAGCGCCAAGGCTGCTTGTTAAAACAGGATGGGGCCAGAGAAGCTGCCTCGGCCAGGTCCTTTAGGAGCTCCGGGGTAATTTCCACAGGACTGAGGGATCTGTAGGCTCTCCGCTTCTCGATAGCTTCATGGACTTTCAAAACGACACCTCCTCCCCTCAGGGGGAATTTTCCCGATTTCATCCACTGAGAACCGTCCCTAGTGGATGATTTCTTGGAATTCCTTCTCGTTGAGGATTTTTATGCCCAATTGCCTTGCCCTCTCCAGCTTGGAGCCGGCTTTTTCGCCGGCGACGACGTAGTCGGTCTTGGCGCTGACCGAACCGGCGACCTTGCCCCCCCGCTCTTCGATGAGGGCCTTTGCCTCCTCCCGGGTCAGGCTATCCAGAGTGCCGGTGAGGACGAAGGTCTTGCCTTCCAGAGGGCCGCCGCCGGCCCGCTTTGGCTGGGTGGTGTTGACGCCGGCCTGCTGCAGGCGCCGAATCAAGTTGCGCATATCGGCGTCGGCCAGTTCCCGGACCACGCTCTCGGCAATCTTTTCGCCGATTTCCGGCACCGCCATCAATTCTTCCTGGCTAGCGGCCTGGAGGGCCTCAATGCTGCCGAAGTGTTGGGCCAGGAGCTTGGCGGCCTTGGCCCCCACAAAGCGGATGCCCAGGCCAAAGAGCAGGCGCTCCAGGGGACGCTTCTTGGTCTCTTCTATGGCGGCGACGAGGTTGGCGGCGGACTTCTCGCCCATGCGCTCCAACTTCGCAATCTCTTCGGCCTTGAGGGCATAGAGGTCGGCCACGTCCTCGATCAGTCCGGCCCGGAAGAGGGCGTCCACCACCGCCGGGCCCAGGCCGTCGATGTCCATGGCGCCGCGGCTGGCATAGTGGATGACCCGCTCCCGGATCTGGGCGGGGCAGCTGGGGTTGGGACAGCGGCGCACCGCCTCCCCCTCCACCCGCACCGAGTCGCTGCCGCAGGCGGGACACTGGGCAGGGGGCTGCCAGATCCGCTCGCTGCCGTCCCGCTTGTCCTTAAGGGAGGCCACTATCTCGGGGATGATGTCCCCGGCCTTCTGGACCAGAACTAAGTCGCCGATGCGGATGTCCTTATCCCGTATGTAGTCCTCATTGTGGAGGCTGGCCCGGCTGACGGTGGTTCCGGCCAGCTGGACGGGTTCCAGCTCGGCGGTGGGGGTGATGGCCCCGGTGCGGCCCACATTGAGAGTGATGTCCAGGATTCGGGACCGGCCCTGCTCGGCGGGGAATTTCCAGGCAATGGCCCAGCGGGGACTTTTGGCGGTGGACCCTGCCCTGGCCTGGAGGGCCAGGTCGTCCACCTTGATGACCATGCCGTCGGTGGCATAGGGCAGTTCCGCCCGCTTAACCTGCCAGGTTTCCACATATTCGATGACCTCTTCTATATCTTCAAAGCGCCGGCGCTGGGGGTTGACCTTAAAGCCCAGCTCCTCCAGCCAGTTCATGGCCTGCCAGTGGCTGTCCCCATGCGCTTGGGCCTGCTCCAGGGTGTAGACAAAGAGGTCCAGTTGCCGGGAGGCGGCGATCTTGGGATCCAACTGGCGCAGGGAACCGGCGGCGGCGTTGCGGGGATTGGCAAAGAGGGGCTGGCCCTGCTCCTCCCGCACCTTGTTCAGGGCCTCGAAGGCCGGCCGAGGCATAAAAGCCTCGCCCCGGACCCGAATGCTCACCGGCTCCGTGAGGCGCAGGGGCAGGGTGCGAATGGTGCGCAGATTGGCAGTGATGTCTTCGCCGACGCTGCCGTCCCCCCGGGTCGCCCCCTGGACAAAGACCCCGTCCCGGTACTCCAGGGCCACCGCCAGGCCGTCGATCTTCAGCTCCACCACATAGGCGGGCCGGACGCCCAGGAGCCTGTGCAGACGCGCCGAAAAGGCCCGCAAGTCTTCGGGAGAGAAGGCGTTGTCCAGGCTGAGCATGGGCGCGGGGTGGACCACCGGGGTAAATCCTTCCAGGATCTGCCCGCCCACCCGTTGGGAGGGTGAATCGGGGGTAATGAGCTCGGGATACTGCTCCTCCAACTCCAGGAGTTCCCGCATCAGCTGGTCGTACTGAGCGTCGCTGATCTCCGGGGCATCCTGGGTATGGTACAGCCAGTTATGCCGATTTATTTCCCGACGCAGCTCTTCCAGGCGCTTCTGGGCAGTGTTCTTATCCATGCTCTTTCCCTCCATCAAAAAACTCCATGTCCGTCTTGGACTCTCGGTAGTATTCTACCCGGTCTGCCCGGGTTCTTGTATGCAGTTCCAGGAGATGGCCGTCGGGATCCCGGAAGTACAGGGACTCGCCCTCGGCGGGATGGCGGTTCCGGTCGGGGCGGAGTTCCACCCCCCGCTCCTCCAGGAGCCGGCGCCAGGCGGGCAAATCCTCCTGCTCCACGGTAAAGGCCAGGTGGGTGTAAGTTTCCGCCGCCCGGGCCCCGGCTTCCAGGTTCAGGGCCAGCCAGATGCCGGCCAGGTCCATGTACACCGTCCGGGGTCCCCGGAGCAAGAGCCGGGCGCCCAGGACCTGGGTGTAGAAATCCTCTGCCCGCCGGATGTCGGCGACGGCCAGGGTAATGTGGTTCAAACCCTTTATTTCATTAGCCCTCCACCACCGTCAGGGGCGCGAAGTCTGCCATGAGGCGGCGGCGGTCGCCGCCGGGGAATTCCACCAGAATCACCGCCTGATCCCCCAGGCTGGAGGTCTCTACCACCGTGCCCCGCCCCCATTTGGCGTGCTCCACCACCATGCCGACCCTGTACTGGGTCTTGACAGCGGCAGCCTGGGGCCTGATTTCAGGACCGCCCCACATCTTGATCTGGAAGGGCGAGCCGTTGACGAAGTGCAGGAACTTCTCCTCGGTCTCCTGGAGGAAGCGGGAGGGGCGGCAGGACTGCACCCGCCCAAAGAGGTGGCGGGTCCTGGCCCAGATCAGAGTGAGCTCCTCCTGGGCCCGGGTCATGCCTACATAGCACAGGCGCCGCTCTTCCTGGAGTTCTTCTTCCTGGTCCAGGGAGCGGGAGTGGGGAAAGAGGCCCTCCTCCATGCCCACCAGGAAGACCACGGGGAATTCCAGACCCTTGGCGCTGTGCAGGGTCATCAGGGTGAGACTGTCGGCGCCCTCTTCCAGATTATCCACATCGGCCACCAGGGAAACCTCTTCCAGGAACAGGCCCAGGTCTCCCCCCACCCGGCGGTCATAATCCTCGGTAACCGTCAGCAGTTCCTGAAGGTTTTCAAGGCGGCTCTGGGCCTCAAAGCTCCCCTGGGCGGTGAGGGCGGTGGCATAGCCCGTCTTATGCATGACCTCCTGGAGGGTGATGGTGACGGCGGACTCGGCCGCCACGGCCTCCAAATGGGCCATGAGCCGGGCAAAGTCCAATAATGCCGAGCCGGACCGGCCGCCAATTTCCTGGGCGGCGGCTTCCAGGCAGGACATGGGCGCCAGGTTATTGGCCTGGGCATAAGCCAACAGTGCATCCAGGGTGCGGTCGCCGATGCCCCGACGGGGCTCGTTGATGATCCGGCCGAGGCTCACCGCATCCCAGGGATTGACCAGCACCCGGAGGTAGGCCAGCATGTCCTTTATCTCTTTGCGGCCGTAGAAGGGCTGGCCGCCGATGAGCTGGTAGGGGATGCCCGCCCTGATCATGGCGTCTTCCAGGGCCCGGGACTGTGCCCGGGTGCGGAAGAGCACGGCGTAATCCTTTAACGGACGCCCCTCCCGCTGCACCTCCCTGACGATGTAAGCAGCCTCGTCGGCTTCGTTCTGGGCAGTGTAGAGCTTGACCTTATCTCCTTCGCCGGCAGCAGTCCACAGGGCCTTGGCCTTGCGGCGCCGGTTATTGGCGATGACGGAGTTGGCAGCCCCCAGGATATTGCCGGTGGAGCGGTAGTTCTGCTCCAGCTTGATTACCTTGGCCTGGGGGTAATCCCGCTCAAAGTCCAGGATGTTGCCGATATCGGCGCCCCGGAACAGGTAGATGGACTGATCGTCGTCGCCCACCACGCAGATATTGCCGTGGGCCTGAGCCAGGAGCTTGACCAGGCGGTACTGGACATGGTTGGTGTCCTGGTACTCATCGACATGGATGTATTTGAACTTCTGCTGGTAATAGGCCAGGACATCGGGGTGGTTGGCCAGGAGCTCCACCGCCTTGAGCAGGAGGTCGTCAAAGTCCACGGCGTTGCTGCTCCCCAGCTTCTGCTGATAGAGCCTGTACACCTCGGCCACCCGGCGCTGAAAGTAGTCCGTCCCAGCCTGCTCCCGGAACCCATCCGGGCCCAGGAGCTGGTTCTTGGCGGTGCTGATGGCCGAGAGCACCGCCCGGGGGTGAAACTTCTTGTCGTCCAGATTCAGTTCCTTGAGGCAGGCTTTCACCACCTGCACCTGGTCCTGATCGTCGTAAATGGTAAAGCCCGGCAGGCAATCCACCAGGGAACCGTGTTTACGCAGGATGCGCACGCAGGCGGAATGAAAGGTGGAAATCCAGAGACCATCGATGCTGCCCACCAGCTTCTCTACCCGCTCCTTCATCTCCCGGGCCGCTTTATTGGTGAAGGTTATGGCCAGGATTTCCCAGGGCGATGCCTTGCCGGTGGCCAGGAGATGGGCAATGCGATAGGTGAGGACCCGGGTCTTGCCGCTGCCGGCGCCGGCAATTATCAGTAACGGTCCGTCAGTATGTCGGACCGCTTCCAGCTGTTGTGGGTTAAGTTGTGCTGCGAGATTTTCCAATTCTACTCCCCCTCGCATTAATAATACGGGATTTGGCTGGTCGGCGCAACAGCGAGGGAGAGCAGGGCAATAATAAAAATCCCCTGCGGAAGATGCCTTCAACAAGGGATTGCTCACCTTTGGGGTTGTCCAGCGCCGGGAGCGGGGAGGTAAAACTCCGCTCTCCTTTGGCAAACACCTTCAAACCCCTGGTCTAATTGCTGTTGGGCCAGACAATGGGCTGGAGCAGCGCCGCCGCCAGGGCGATGGCCGCCAGGACGTCAAACTGCACGCCCAGCAGGCCAAACTGCTGGCTGACGTCCAGCTTGAGGAAGGAAGCTGCCAGGTTCAAGCTGACGTAAATCCCCCCGGCGTTGGCGATGACATTTTTTATCTCCCTGGACAGAAAGCTGTCCTGGGGCTCTGGTAACCCCGAAAGTCTCTGCTTCTTTTTGATATTCCCCAGGCGCAGCCAGGCGCTGAGGACTACGAGAATAATGGCCAAGACCATAATGATAATGCCGAACAGCACCGGAAACCACCTCCGGTGCTATTTTATTACTTCACTTACGCCGATAGACCCCTTCGGGAGAAATCTAGAGCTCCCGATAATTGATGAGCTGCACATCATTCTCCCTGACCCATTGAGCCACGGCGGAGGATTTCAGGACCTGCAGTTCCCGGACCCGGGGCAGGGTGTAACTGCTCGCCTCCAGGAGATAATCGTCCAGATAGGCGGGATGACACATTACCTCCACCGTCTTGTCCCGAAGCTGGGGATAGGCGGCAAAGAAGTTGGTAAAGAATCCCTCCTCGACGCCGGGGCCATAAAAATCCACCAGGCTGACGTCGGGATGGCGCAGCTTTGCCAATTCCGCAAAGGGCCCACCGTCCGCCCACCGGAAGGGCAGAGTGCGGATGGGCAGGTCGAATTCCCCGGCCAACCGACAGGTGACGGGAAAGAGCTGGGGATGCAGGTGGAAGTGATGGTGGCCGTCCAGGTGGGTGGGCTGGACGCCCCGGTCCAGCACCCAGAGAATCTGGGCCCGCCATTCCTGCTCCACCTCGGCGGGAGATAAGTCCAGGGGCCCCTCAAAGGCCGGGCGCCGAAAGGTCCCGTCCTCGGCAACCAGGGAGGGGACAGCTTGGGGCGGAGACAGGGGCCGGCCGTGGTCCAGGACCAGGTGAACCCCCACTCCCAGCCCGGGGTTGGCCCGGGCCAGTTCCAGGGCCTGGGCGGCGGCCATCCCCCCTGCCATCAGGGAGGTGGAGCGCAGGATGCCCTTTTGGTAAGCCTCGACGATTCCGTAATTCTGGCCGGGAGAGTAGCCGAAGTCGTCGCCGTTAACTATCAGGCGCATTGCGTCTCACCGCCTCGATGGCCCCGGCGAACTGGGGCAGATAATCGGCATGGGCCAAGAGCAGTTCATCCAGAACGGCCTTGCCCAGCTTTTCCGATTGGACCAGGGGGTTGATGACCATGGCCGCCAGGGCGTCTTCATACTTCCCCGACACTGCCGCCTTACAGGCCAGGAGCTCGAAGGCCTTTATCTGCTGGACCAGCCCCCGGCTTGCCGGCGGCAAACTGCCCATGGCCAGGGGCCGGGGGCCCTCCCTGGTGATGACCGATGACACCTCCACCACCACATCGTCGGGAAGATCGAGGATAGCCCCGTTATTGAGAGTATTCACCGGCTGGATATCCCTCCTGTCGGTGTAAATCGACGCCATGAGGTTGCAGGCGGCATCGCTGTAGTAGGCGCCGCCTCGCTGCTCCAGCTCCCGGGGCTTTTCAGCCAATTGGGGGTCGGCGTACTTTTGAAAGAGCTGCTCTTCGATGGCCTTGACCTCCAGGCCCCGGCAGGCGCCCCGGCGGTAATCCTCCAGGGAAAGCGCCAGCATTTCGTCCTTTTGAAAGTAATAGCGATGGTAGGGACAGGGGATCGCCCCCAACCCTCGGAGGAAGGCCGGGGACCAGGGGATAGCCTGGATATTCTGCATGGTCAGGGAAGGAGAACCCTGCCCCAGCAGGGCGAGGATCTCTTCCCGGCGGCTGACCCCGTCCACAAAAATATCCAGACCAAAGACCATGTGGTTCAAGCCGGCGAAGTCGATTCGCAGCCTTTCCTTCTCTACATTCAGCATCCCGGCCAGGGCCATCTCCATGCCCACCGGCACATTGCAGAGGCCGATGAATCGCTTCCAGTCGGTGTAGCGGAAGACGGCCTCGGTAATCATCCCGGCGGGATTGGTAAAGTTGATAATCCAGGCCTGGGGGCAAAGGCGCCGACAGTCCTCAATCAGCTGAAACACCTGGGGGATGGTGCGCAACCCGTTCATCAGTCCCCCCGCCCCGTTGGTTTCCTGCCCCAGGAGGCCGTATTTCCCGGGAATGGTTTCATCGAGAATGCGGGCCTCGATCTGTCCAACCCGAAACTGGGAGATGACAAAATCGGCATTCTTCAGGGCCCTGTCCCGCTCTAAACTGGAATAGATCTTCATGTCCACGCCGGCCTTGGCCACCATGCGCCGGGCCAGGGCCGCGACGATCTCGAGTTTACGCTGCCCCTGGGGGATATCCACCAGCCACAGTTCCCCCACCGGGAATTCATCCTGGCGCAAGATCAGGCCCTCCACCAACTCCGGAGTATAGCTGGATCCCCCGCCAATTGCTGCGAGTTTTAGCATTTTGTCCCCTCCCAAACCATATAATTTATTACTATTATAGCAAAAGGTTGGTACAAATTGTTAACTATCGAGAAAAACTTTCTAAAATCTCTTTACAGGTTGACAATGGCAAGATATAATTATAACTGAAATACATACCAATAAATTATCAGGCGGAACGTCAAAAGAAAGGAGCGAGGGGTGTGAAAATCCTCCTGATCTGTTCGGCGGGCATGTCCACCAGCCTCCTGGTTACCAAGATGACCAAGGCTGCAGAGGAACGGGGGATAGAACTGGAGATCCTGGCCCACGGCGCCAGCGAAGCCAAAAGATTTCTGGATCAGGTAGATATCGTATTGCTGGGTCCCCAAGTTCGCTTTCTCAAAGCTGAGATAGCCAAGACGGCCACCGTCCCCGTCCAGGTCATCGACATGCGGGCCTACGGTCGCATGGATGGGGCCCGGGTCCTGGAAGACGCCTTAAAAGAGCTGGGCCAAGCCTAGAGGGCCAATTCTCTGAACCGGGTTAGCGGCATCCTGGCCCGGGTCGGAGTTTTGACATATGCTTTCCTAAATTTTTTATGAGGGGGAGAATAATGTCTGGTCTTGTCGCGTTTCTGGAAAGACGGTTTGTTCCCATCGCCGCCAAGATTGGCGGTCAAAAGCACCTGGTTGCCATCCGTGATGCCTTTGCCGGCCTGATGCCGCTGGTAATGGTAGGCGCCTTTGCAGTCCTGATCAACAACGTCTTCTTTGTTCCCTGGTCCCTGCTGGCAGATTTCATCGGTGCAGAAAGCGGTTTTATTAACTTCACCAATCAATATCTGGCTCCACTTTTCAGCTTGATGGAAAGCGGAACCCTGGCAATCTTGGCTCTGGGTCTCGTCTTCTCACTGGGCTATAACCGAGCCAGGGGAGAGAATCAGGACGCCCTTTCTACCGGACTTATCAACGTCGCATGTTTCATACTCCTGGGCGCTCTGTCCCGGAACAACCCCGATGTCGCCAGCTGGGTCACCAACTTCCTGGGCGCTCAGGGGATCTTCATCGCTTTGATTGTCGGACTGATAGCTCCCGAACTTTACTTTTTATTTGTCAGAAAGAACTGGGTCATCAAGATGCCGGAGCAAGTCCCTCCCGCCGTCACCAGGGGCTTTATGGCAGTCATCCCCGGTTTCCTCACCGTCCTGGCCTGGGCAATTGTCGGTTACATCTTCACCATGTTTGTCAAGATGAACATCTTCACCTGGTTTGAAAACTATTTCTCCCAGGCTATGATGACCCTCAGTCAAGGGGTATTCTCCATTGTAATTATTTCCTTCCTGATACCCCTCTTCTGGTTCTTTGGCCTCCATGGCGCCAACATCCTGGAAGCCGTCATGAGTCCGGTGTACGGGACTCTGGGACAGCTGAACATTCAATATTTCCAACAGGGAATCACCGCCGTCGGCACCGGCGCCAATGAACTGGCCGTATGGGTCCGCGGCTCCTGGGACGCCTACGTATTCATGGGCGGTTCCGGCGCCACCCTGCCGCTGATCCTCGCCTTCTTGCTCTTCTCCAAGCTCAAGGAGCACAGGGAAATCGCCAAATTGGGGGTGGCCCCCGGCATCTTCATGATCAATGAACCCATCCTCTTCGGAATTCCCATCGTCCTCAACCCCATCTTCCTGATTCCCTTCCTCGTGGTTCAGCCCATCCTCACAATTGTCGCTTACTATGCCACTACTTTGGGAATTGCCGGCCCCATCGTCAACTCGGTACCCTGGACGACACCGCCCATTATCAACGCCTATCTGGCCACCAACGGCTCCCTGGGCGCCGTCCTGGTCTCGATAGTCAACCTCTTCCTGGCCTTTATCATCTACCTGCCCTTTGTCCTGGCCGCAAACCGGCAACAGGCAAAGGAAGCCGAGGAAGAGGCCAAACTCGCCGGCTAGAACTCCCAGTATTTTTCAGGGTAGTCCCGATTGTTCAATCGGGACTATTCTTTAAGTGTAAGGGGTGAGATCATGGTTTCCAATTCCATTATCCTGCAGCTGGACGCAGAGACTGTCTGGGCCAAAATCCAGGAGGAGTTTTGCAAGGCCTTCAATTGCCGGGATGAGGACCTGCTGGGGCGAACCATCACCGTTAAAACCCGAAACTACTGGGGCAACCCCATTCAGGTCACCCAGAAGGTAACAGAGTTTAGCCCCCCGCAGTCCATCGCCATTCAATCCCAGAACCGCAAGGATATTGTTACCACCAGGTACCGGGTGGAAGCCCTGGAGCCCGGCGCCACCAAGGTGGTGCTCTCGGTGGAGGGAAAGAATCAGGGCAGCATACTCCGAACCTGGAACTACCGGCTCATGAGCCTGCCAGTGCTGCGCAGCGGCGCCAAGAAGCGCCTGGCCAGGCAGCTGCAAGGTCTTAAACAACTCATTGAGGCGGAAGGGGGCTACGGCGCATGATCCTCGTCCAATCCGCCCTCAAGCGGGATTATATTATCGCCCTCCTGGATGGGCAAACCATCGACTCCGTTTCCTTTGCCCTTGCCCGGCAGGAGGGAATGAGCATGTATTTTTCCCACAGCGGTGACGCCGAACGGGCGGCCGAGGTCGCCAAAAGAGTTATCAAGGAGTCGGAGTTCGGGCCGGCCCTGTTCTTCCGGGTGACCCATGGATAGGGCCGCCTTCCCTCCGGGTTTTTTGTGGGGAAGCGCCTCAGCCGCCTACCAGGTGGAAGGCGCCCATCAGGCAGACGGCAAGGGTCCGTCCATTTGGGATCATTGGGTGCAACTGCCGGGCAAAACCTATCAGGGGACCAACGCCAATATCGCCGCCGACCACTACCACCGCTATCCTGAAGACCTGGAACTGATGCGAGAAATGGGCCTGGGCGCCTACCGGTTTTCCATCTCCTGGCCAAGACTTTTCCCCCGGGGGCGGGGGCGGGTCAACCCCGCCGGCCTGGCCTTCTATGCCCAGCTCATCGCTGCCCTTAAAAGTCGAGGAATTGAGCCCATCGTCACCCTCTATCACTGGGACCTGCCCCTGGCCCTCCAGGAGGAATACGGCGGTTGGGAGTCCAGACAGATTATCGAGGATTTCCTGCTCTATGCCAGAACCTGCTTTGACGCCTTTGCCGATCAGGTCCGTTACTGGATTGTCCTCAACGAGCCAAATATCTTTACCCAACTGGGATATTTGCTGGCCCTTCATCCCCCGGGGAAAACCGACCTCAGGACCTATCTGCAGACTTACCACCACACCGCCCTGGCTCATGCCGCTGTGGTCAAGTTCTTTAAGGATAACCGCTACCCCGGCTATATCGGCTCTTCCATCGCCTTTACTCCGGCCTACCCCGCCAGCGACAAGCCGGAAGATATTCAGGCGCTGGAAAACTACTATGCCACCAACTGCTGGTGGGCGCTGGATATCTATCACCGGGGAGAGTACCCGGCCCTGGGGACTGAGCTCTATTCCCGATGGGGAGCCGCCCCCGTCATGACCGGGGAGGATGAGGATTTGCTGCGCCAGGGGGCGGCCATGACGGACTTCATCGGCCTCAATTACTATCAGAGCGCCATGATTGCCCACGCTCCCCCCGCCGAAACTGACCTGGAAGGCCCGGAGGCGGCGGCTTTCTCCAGCCTGTACAAAACCGTCGCCAATCCCAGCATCGAATACACCGACTGGGGCTGGGCCATTGACCCCGACGGCTTGCGCCATGGCCTCCTCCAATTGCACCAGCGCTATGGACTGCCTATTTTAATCAGCGAGAACGGCCTGGGCGCCTATGATAAAATAGAAGCAGGGCAAATTCACGATTCGTATAGGATTGATTACCTGCAGCGGCACATCCTGGCCTGCCATCAGGCCATCCAGGCCGGGGTGGAGCTATGGGGCTATTGTACCTGGTCCTTTACCGATCTGTTCAGCTGGCTCAACGGCTATGCCAAGCGCTATGGCCTGGTGCATGTAGATTTCGAATCCGGCGCCCTCACCCGAACAAAAAAAGACTCCTTTTACTGGTACCAGCAGGTGATTGCCAGCAATGGAGCCATCTGTATCGAGGGAAGGAGAGGCTAATATGGAAGGACTGGAACTGATCTGCTTTGAAATGATCGCCTACCACGGCTGCGCCCGCTCCCACTTTATCGAAGCAATCAGGGCGGCCAAGCAGGGAGATTTTGCCGCGGCCGAAGCCAAGATGGCCGAAGGTGAAAAAGATTTCCAAATAGGACACCGGGCCCACGCCCAACTGATTCAAAAGGAAGCCGGCGGGGAAGAGCTCAAGGTCAGCCTCCTCCTGCTCCACGCCGCCGACTTGATGATGTCGGCGGAAACCCTAAAAATCATGGCCCAGGAACTGATCGACTTGTATAAAGCAAAAGGGGTAGGCCCGCAGGATTAGCTGCGGGCCTTTCTGCTATCTCTTCTCGGCAATATAATCCTGGACCAGAGCTTCCAGCACAGCCATGGGCATGGAACCGTGTTTGAGCACCAGATCATGGAATTCCCGCAGGTCGAAGGCAGGGCCCAATTCCTCTATTGCCAGCTCCCGGAGCTGGCGAATCTTGTACATGCCCATGTAATATGCTGCCGAGCGTCCCGGCCTGGTCAGCACATCTTCGATCCAGGCCTTGGGATCCTGCCCGGTCACCTCCCGGAAATATTGGCCTGCCTCGGCCTCGCTCCAGCCGACATAATTTATCCCGGTATCGATAACCACCCGCGCCGCCAAGGTCAAGTAGCGATTTAGGGAAACAAGGTAGGATTCGGCATCATCCACCAGGTCATACTCAAAGAAAAGCATCTCTCCATAGGTCCCCCAACCCTCGAGATAGCCCGTCAGGAAGAGCAAATCCCGAAAATAGGGCGTACCGGCCTCGTACTCCAGGGCCAGCTGCAGATGATGACCGGGGATGGTCTCATGCCAGACAAACCACTTGGCCCCGGCCTCGGGATGATGGGCGTCGGGGTTAGTCAGGAAAATCCCCGGCAGGGCGCCATCCCGGGTGGGGATTTCATAGCCTGTCCGCAGATTGCTGAACTGAATTGCCACCGGCGTCTGGGGCAAGCGGCCGAAGAGTTGAGGCAGCAGCTCCTCTGCCATGTCTATTAACTCCTGGTAGCACTCCAGGACCTGAGCTTGGGGAATCGCCTTGGCAGATATCTGGTGAACAACCTGGATATAATCGTCGCCTTCATATCCCAAGTCAGCCATGACCCGGCGCATCTCCTCCTGGAGGCGGGCCACCTCGGCCAGGCAGACCTTGTGGACCTCCACCGGTGTCATGTCCAGGCTGGTGTTTTCCCGAAGCAAGTACGCATAATAGTCCCTGCCGCCAGGAAGCTCGCTGACATTATTGACGGCCTTGGCCCGCACCCCTTGAATCAGGACGCCCAACTTTCTGAAGGCCGGCTTAACATCATCGGTTACAATTTGCCGGCACCTGGCCACCAAGTCTTCTTGCCCCTCCAGGCCTGCAACCTTGGCGCTGAAGTCCTCCAGCAGCATATCGCCGTAGGCATTGACCCGTTTCGAGGCAACCTCCAGCACAGCCCGGGGCGGCAGATAGCCGATTTCCTCCTGGATTTTGAGGTTGGTTTCCAATTGACCCAGAACAATGGGAAGCTGCTGCAGCCGGGCCAGGTAATTCTCGGCGTCGGCCTCAGTCCCCATGGGATGGTTGAGTTGCAAGAAAACGGTCAAACCGAGGATGTGGTCCAGGTTCAAGACATCGTGGTAGAGGAACCTCTCTCCATCAACCTGGGATTTCAGGGCCCACTCCAGGATGGCCTTGTTAACCCGCTCTTCCTCTGTCAAGTCAGCTTCGGAATACTGCCCCAGCGCCGCCAGGGTGTTCTTGGCCAGCTCTATTTTCCAGGCGTTATACCCAAAGGAAACCGGGGTGAGCCTGTCCCCTTGTCGGGGCGTCACCGCTGGGGGAAAGCGTCGGGAGTCAATGAGCTGAGGATCCTGGGCAATCATGATTTCAAAGTACTGAGTGAACAGATCTTCGATATCTTCATGATAGTCCACCACCGGCGCTGCTTCTGGATAATAATTGCCGGGGAAATCCCGAAAGTCCTCGGGGCCATATTCCGGGACAAAGGGCTCATGACTGGGGTATTCGATGGGGTCTGGCTCCAGGGGCTCCTGGGGATCCTCAGGAGCTGTGTTACAAGCAACCAGTAAAAGCAGGGAGGCCAGCACAGATAGAACTGCCAGCTTGCGCAAGCAATGCATTCTCCAAATCATCTCCTGGTAGAAAAATATTGGCATAGCCGCAATCGCCATGCTACTTGGCGATATGTTAATATTCAGGGCATGGATGGAAAACCCTTCCTCAGATACCATCCTGTAACATTAGAACCCCCCTGGGTACAGCGCCCAAGTGGGCTGCAGTACTCAGGGGGGCTCAGGGCTTCCTGTTGACTACACGAAATTTGAGAGTTTGAGAAACTTGGTGTGCTTGTAGTTGTGGATATCGATGGAGTAGTCAAAGACAACGCCGCTCTTGAGCATGGCCCGGTTAATGGAGATCAGGGCGGGGTCTCCCTCCTCCAGGCCCAGGTGTTCGGCGTCTTCTTTGCTCAGCCTGCCCGCCTCTATCACCCTGTCGACATAGCCGATCTGCTTCTTCAGATCCTCCGTGATGTACTGGTAGATAGAACCGGCGGCTATTTCCCGGCTGAGGTAGGGGATGACATCCTTGTTGAAATGGGAGTACTCAACCACAAAGCGCTTGCCTTCCACCAGGCGGAGGCGCTCAAGATAATAGATGGGGGTGCCCACCGGGCACTGCATGATCTCTGCCAGTTTGTCGTCGGCTTCAATAAGTTGAAAGTCGATGACCTGGGCCTCAACCCGCTTTCCGCGAAAGCCGGCGGTGAGGCCGTGAAAAACTTCCAGGTTGACGCACCCGTCGGTGGGCGCCTTGCGCAAAAAGATTCCGCTGCCCTGAATGGGCATTACAGCTCCCCGCTTGACCAGCAGGTCCACCGCCTTGCGAATGGTATTGCGGCTGACCCGATACAGAATGATCAGCTCATCTTCGGTGGGCAGTTTGCCCGTTTCGTTGTATTTTCCGCTTTCAATATCCTGCTGAATGGAATCACAGACAATCTTATATTTTGCGCTCATGCTAATCTCCTTCTCTGCCCCTGGTTATTTATAGGAACCAATCTTATTTATTATAACATATCTCCGCCCCGCTGTCATGGCGGCAAAGGAAAATGGGCCGCATGGGCCCATATCGATTTTACTTACCTTGGTCATCAATCCGCTGCAAGAGTTCCGCATAGCCGCCCTCACCGTACTCCAGGCAGCGCTTGACCCGACTGATGGTGGCAGTGCTGGCGCCGGTAGCTTCCTCTATTTTGTGATAGGTTGCCTTTTCCCGCAACATCCGAGCCACCTCAAGGCGTTGGGCCAGGGATTTCACCTCGTTGACTGTGCAGAGATCCTCAAAAAAGCGGTAGCACTCATCGATATCTTGCAGGGCCAGTATACATTGAAATAATTGCTTTATATGTCTTTCTTCAAGCTTCTCAAGTTGCATACACTACCCTCCCCAATGATTATGAGAAAAATTTCCCCTATCTTTTATATTCGTTGTGTTACTGTAAAATCCTGCAGACTGTTGACCTTTATTCTGAATAATTTCTACGCTGCAACCTCTGTCGGGGCGTCGGTATTAGAGTATGCGGCAGAAATAACGTCCATACCTCAGGGCAAGGAATAGACCCAGATTCGGTCGCCGACGAGGATCAGGACGGTATTGTCGGCTGCAGCCAGGACATCGCCCACAATCCCCACCGCTTCTGTCCTGCCGGTGGCCAGGTCATAGGTGTGGAGGCTGGCCTTGGCAACGGCGGGCATCTGCATGGCAATGCCATAGGGATAGTCATAGGAGATGACCTGGGGCGCTGGCTCATAGTACTCCTCGGATAGTGGCCGGCTCCAGTAAAAATGTGTCTGGTCCTTCCAGCCCAGGAAATAAGCATTGGAAATCCACATCTGGAGTGAACCCTGGCGCCAAACGCCCAATCCGCCGCCACCGGCCAGGATGACGCCGCTGCCGTCGGGAACCCAGCTCTCAATATACCGGGAAGGCGGCATAAGCGCCACCGTTTCCTCTCCTTGGAGCAGGCAGGGTGCGCCATTGGCGTCATGCCAGGCTATGGCGCCCTGGGGCCCGGGGGCCAGGCGGATGTCTATCCTGTCCATGACGGCATGGGCCCTGACCTCTCCCGTCTCCACATTGCAGAGCAGGGGCTGTCCCAGCCAGTGCATATATACATACGAAACCCGGGCCGGCTGAACCCAAAGGGTCAGTTCATCATACCAGCCCACGGGCACATAGGCTTCCGGGCCCGGCCTTAGGAAAGCGGCCCGCCCCCGGGTGTCAAAGACAGCGATTTCCTCCGCCCCGGACCAAATAGCTCCAGCAACCCTGCCGGAGTCCGGGGCCCACTTCCACACCACGTATTCCTCTTGACTGAACAAGGGGATTTCGGCGCCGGTGTTCAGGTCGCAGAGAATCCACTGGGCTCCCCGGTTGAGAACCAGCCAATTCCCATCGGGGGACAGGACGGCAATCTTTCCTGCAGCCAGGCTGAAGCGAGGCTCGGGCCCGGTCAAGGCACTGTGAACCAGCTCCAGCCTGTCCTCCTCCGCCCCCAGCTCCTCCATGCGGGCCAGAATCACCCGGCAATTCTCCCGGTTAGCCATCGTCTCGACTGCCGCCTGGAAAAGGTGCTCGGAGGACAAGTGCCGAAGGTCGTCGGGGACCAGGCTGCCCGCGCCGGCAATGAGCTCCGCCTTCATGCTGCCATACAGGGGAAGAGCGTCCTCGGGGACGGTGTTCTTTCCCTCCCACTCTCGGAGAAAGGCCAGCCCCTGGTCGGGGTCCAGCTCCCTGGCCCAGGCGGCGGCCACCAGGGCCTCGGCGGGAAACTCCTCCTGGAGCGAGTCAAGTTGGCCCCGTTGGCCGACGACCTCCAGGGTCCATTGCCGCGCTGCAAAGACCGGCGACAACCCGTCCAGGAGGACGCTGGCCTCCCAGAGCTCCCTGGCACTGCAGGTATTGAGCATCAGCCTGTAGGCATCGGAGAGGGACATCATCGATTTATCGCTGAGCAATCCGGAATGCCCGGCGACAAAATGTTTAAAGGCGCCGGGAATGTCTTCTCCCCTGCCCAGCTTGACCAGTATTTGCAGGTAGAACTCCCAGCCCCAATCCCAGTGATCTTCTACCTCCAGGGTCTTTTCGACCAAGGTCAGGGCGGCATCGGCGCACTCGGGGTCCAGGTCGTTGACCAAAATCCAGGCGTCCAGTTGAACCTGCAGTGAGTCGATGTCCTGGCCGCCTTCCCGCAAGCTCAGGATTTGCTCCCAGGCCAGGTCCAGCCTGTCCTGGGCAAGGGCGGCATCTATCAGCAGCCTCCGGCCCTCCCACCAGCGGGGGTTCTGCTCCAGTTCCCTGGCCAGCCCGGTGCATACCCGGTGGTACTGGCCCTGCTCCAGGGCATACTTGTACTTTTCCGCAGCGGGCGCCGAAGGGATCAGGAGCAATGCCAAGAGGGCCAGGATGATTACACCGGCTCCAATCACGGTCAGCTTCTTCTGCACCTGCTCTCCCCCCTATTCCAATGCATAGACGTAGACCTCGTCGGCCCCGGTGACCAGCACCCAAGGCCACGATACAACGCCGGGCATGACAATCCCCGTCATGGTGACCGCTTGGGCCTGCAGGTTATAAATTCCCAGCATGCTCTGGCCGGTAACCAGTGGGAAGGGCCAGGTTATCTCCTCAGCACTGAGCCAGGATACAACACCTTCCCAGGCCGGGGACAAATCCAGCTCTGTAACCTCTCCGCCAATTTCATAGTACAGGGATTTCCCGACGATGGTTCCATCCTCCAGAAGGTATCTCTGTTGGCCGAAAATCACGGCGCTGCCGTCAGGGGCCCACCCCCAGATGCTATATCGCCCGTTCGCCTCCAGGGAATGGGTAACCTCGCCGTCGTACACAAAGAAGCGATTGCCCTCCTGCCAGGCCAGCCTGCCCCCGGGCCCATATTGTACTCTGTGGTAGGAGAATTCCGAGAGTCCGGTCTGGCTGAGAACGCCGTCCTCCACCGTCAGCGTATGCATGAGGAGGGTTATCCCCCCCTGGGCAGTGAAATTCAGTAGGGGAACCCAAAGGGTTTTCTCATCCCGCCAGCCGATATCAATAGCAAAGCTGGTATCGGAGAGTTCGTGAACCACTTTCCCGTGGGCGTCGTATATTCTCAGCTTGCCCTGGCCCAGCTGGGCCAGGTATGACCCATCGGGAGACCAGCATCCGAAATATCCGGGGTATTCATATTCCTCCCCATTGACCAGGTTATAGTATGCGCAGACATTTTCCTGGCTGTCGCTCCTCTTGCTGATACACAGCCAGTCTCCGCTCAAGGTATAGCTTTCTCCCGACGGACCCCGGGGGAAGACCCCAACCGGTTCCGGGGCCGTCAGTGCCAGGCTCAGGACTTCCATATCGGCAACCGGCTCGGGCAGGTCGGCCAGGTAGCCCAGGATAAAATCCAGCTTTTCCTTATTGACTGCATCCATCAGGGCCGCCCGCAATATCTCCAGGGGTGGCAAGTATTTGAGGTGCCTTGCTTCTACCTGCTGGGCCTGAGCCACCGCCTTTCCTTTTAGGGTGCAGTATGCCCCGGTGGGCTCCAGCCGGCGGTTTTCTTCCCAGGCGGCCAACCAGTCCAGCCCGCCCTGGGGCATCACCTGGCTGCGGATTGCCGCCAGTATAGAATCGTCGGGATACCGTTCCTGAAGCTGCAGCCAAGCTTCGGGGGGGCATTGGTACAGGAAGAAAAGCAGCTGCCGGGATCCGTTAGATCCATACACGGCTATACCCCTCTCATCCAAGAGAGAGGCGGTGCGCCAGGCCGCATCCAGATTGTCCGTGGCCATGACCAATTGCTCCCAAATCTGGTCGAGGGCGGCTTCTATTCTCGCCTTGGACAAATGGGACAACACCCCCGGCGCCCTTTCCACCGCCCCGCTTTGCAGGAGCAGGTTCAGGGCAAATTGTTCCAGCCAGGGCCACCCCCCGCGCCGGGACAGTACTTCCTCCGCTGCAGCCAGAACGCCACCGGCCCGGGCCGCGTCGGCGACGATAATGGCCACGGGGAATTGGCTCTCCAGCGGTTCGGTATCCCAGCCGGCGGCGTGCAGGACGCCGGTATTGACCAGGGCGCCGGCCCAATCGCCAACAGCCAACTGGGCTTGGGCTAAGCAGTCCCGGAACTCATTGGCCTCGGGCTTCCTGGCCAGTAATCGCTCCGCTCCCTTGATGACAGCCGAATAATTTCCCCGGTCCATTAAAGCCTGGAGTTTATCCAGGTCCGACTGGCCGGGAATCAACACCCCCAGGGTAACGAACAGGAGAACCGCCGCCAGGGCCAGCCCCTTGCCGGCGTTAACTTTCAGCTTCATCCCCACCCCTCCTCATGACATGCCTATTGCTCCTCGCCCGGGACAGGCCCGGGCAAGCGCATTTTTCCGCTTTCCCAAATCTTGTCCACCAGGTAAGCAAAGGTATCCATATCCGCCTGGGTAAAATACTGCAATACTGCCGGCGCCCGATGCAGGGCCTCGCCCTGGAAGAGCAGGGTCAGGGCAAATTGCTTTAGCCAGACCCAGTCGGGATGTGCCGCCAGTCCCCGCTCGGCCACGTCCAAAACCCGGTTGGTCTGAAGGCGATCGGCCTGGATATAAGGTTGGCGCCCGACAAAATCCTCCTCCAAAGCCTGGATATTCCAACCTGCCTCCATCAGGAGCAGGGCATGTTCCAGGGCTATCTCCGGATTGCCCAGGGCCAGCTCAGCCCTGGCCAGAAGTTCCCGGTGCTCATGGGCTTCCGGGCTCAGGGCCAGGACCTGCTGGCTTATATCCTTGACTGCGCTGTAATGGCCCCTGTCCAGAAGGCTTCGCAGTTTTTCACAGTCGGTTCTTCCGGGAATGGCCAGCAAGAGGGAGAAGGCCAGGAGTACAACTCCCGCCAGGACCATTTTCCCCCGGGTGGCAGAAAGGTCCATAACCCTTTTCAGGTTCATCGCAATCCCTCCCCTTAGTAGTTTCTGGATTTTTCTCTTTTTTCCTGCATAAAAAAAGGCGGTTGCCCGCCTAGACCTTATTATGCCAACGCTTTACCCGCACCCTGGTCCCCCGGCCCAGAGCGCTGTCCACCTGGGCCTCATCCACCATCATCCCCACAATGTTCAGGCCCGAACTAAATCCGGTGACGCCCGCCAGGCCGCCATAGTACTCTTCCAGCTCTTCCCGGCGCGGCTGCTGAAGCTTTGCCCGCACCTCTTCGGCCTGTTTCGGGTCCATGCCGCAGCCATCGTCCTCCACGGTGATCTGGAAATAGTCGGGAGGAGTATCGATTTGAATCTTAATCTGCCTGGCCCCGGCATTGAGGGCATTCTTCACCAGTTCGTCGACGATGCCGCGGATCCGCCGCTTATTGCCAGACATATTGCTTTCATTCCTAGCCATCCCTCTTCAACCCCCTGTTAATTGCTAAAATAACCGTGGCGACGAGGCCACCGGAAAAGCCGTTATTATACAGATTGAGGCCACCATGGATTATTCCCACATTATGCACCACTGCCAGATGCAGAAAACCCGCCAGGATGCCCACCGGCCAGCCCAACTGCATGGATATCGGCGCCATGGTGGTGGCAAAGAGGGCCGCCAACAGCACGCCGGCACTGGTGACCGGCCAGTGAAAGACCATGGCCCCCAGCCACACCCCCAGCATCAGGGGCCAGATATTGCGGGGATGTTTGCCAAAGGCGCCAAAGCCTATCATCGTCAAGACGCCGCCGCCGGTGGGCCCGTTTACATCCCCGCCCACCAAGAGCAAATAGCTCAGCCCCATCAAACCCACCAAACCCATGTTGATCAGCGTGGCGCCAAATCCAGCCAATGTCATGAAGTCGGTGACCAGAGTGCCGGGATGAGCCAGGATTTCCCGATACCCGCTGAGCTTTCCCCGATTCAGGAGAAGGCCGGTAAAGATCAGGCCCAGGCAGAGAAAGAGAAGCAGGCTGGAGAACAGCCCGGTATAATCCCGATCCCAGATCAGCAGTGCCGGCACCGGGTTGCCCCAGCCTCTGAGCATGGAGGCAAAGAGCATCCCCACCATGCCGGCGGTGAAGCCTAAGTTGTACAAATTCAGGCCCTGATGGTTGCGGAGAAGGTGGGCGGCCAGGGGCGAGATAATAAAGCCTGCGGCAACCCCGGCCAAAACCGCCTGCGGCAACCCCAGCCTGGCGCCATAGGCGATTTGAGAGACGATGGGACCCAGGGCCGAACCAAAAAGAGCCGGAAGTATGTAACTGCGCAGGCTGACACCTTTATAGCGGGAATACAGCCAGACCCCGGCGAAGATGGGAAGGATATTAAAGACATTCTTGCCGAACAGGGCGAACCCCGCCATGGTAAACACCGCCGCAGTGGAGGGGCCGGTGATTTCCACCTGGAGCAGGGTGAGGAGGGCCAGGCCGATGAGGGCAACCAGGGCGGCATTGACCAAGGCTGGCCCTGGACCCGCCACCGCAACATAGTCGCTGACCAGCTGACTGGGATGGGTGATGATGGTCAGCAGTCCCGCCAACACATCGCCCTTGCCCATTGCCAGGCCCAGGAACAGCATGGAAAAAAAGATGACTGCCAGCACAGTCCGGCGCACATCGTCCTTTATATACGGTGCAATCCGTTGCTGCCATAGTTTTCGCACAGAGGTCCCCCATCTCAGGAGAGTCTATGCAAATCTTGCCCGAATCCAAGAGCATTTATTATCGGGCCCGTCCCAAGTAGGCAGCAAAGAGCAGAGGCAGCGCTGCAGGGAAAAAGCGCCAGCCGGCAATAATCAGGCCGCCGACGACAGCACCCAGCACTGCCCGCAGGGCCGCCTTGGGATTGTCCGCAAACAGAAAGCCGCCCCAGCCACCGATGGCGGCAAAGGCCAGGGTCAAAAGGCCGGGAACCACCCCTTCCAGGGTGAGGCCGGCGGCCGCTCCTCGGCCCAGGAGGAACAAGCCGGCGCCACTCCCCAGCGCTCCTCCGACTATGGTCAGTTTCTGAATGGTCCCCATACCGTCCCTCCCGTCCCTAGCCAAAGCGCTGGGTGTTGATTGCCTCTTTCTCCAGCAAGTACCCCTCGATATCCTCAATTCCCGCCATACCGGCAATGGAAAGTAAGAATATCAGGCAATCCACAACTTCATAGGCCAGGCTCCGGCGATTTGCTTCCGTTATCTCGCCCGCCTTCACAATTTCCCAGACCTCGTGGGCCAATTCCCCCACTTCCTCGGTAAAGAGCACCATTTCCTGCTCGATATTGGTGTGATCGAAGCCCCGGCGTTTCTTCATCTGGGTTATGTACTTGATCAGTGCATTTAACTCCATCTTGGTTGGCTGCATTCTTGTCTCCTCCTTTACCTGATTACTTCCAGCAAATTTCCGCGCCTTTACACCTTCCCTTGAGGGGAGAGGCGAGATGGGGTATATTGACAGTAAATACAGGAACAGAAAGGAAGAATAGTATGAAGCACGTGCACCATGCAGAATACCTGCCCCAGGCCCTGGCCCAGCTACCCGCCGGCGCCTTCCTCACCGTCCGGAGCGGCGACCTGCTCAACACCATGACCATCGGCTGGGCCGTCGCAGGCCGCATATGGAACAGGCCCGTCCTGGTTGTTGCTGTCCGCTTCAGCCGCTACACTTATGAAATCATCAGCAAGAGCGATGAATTCACCGTCAGCTTCCCCTTGGACAATGACCTCAAAAAAGAGCTGGCCCTGTGCGGAACCAAGTCGGGTCGGGATATCGATAAATTTAAGGAGTGCAACCTCACCGCCCAACCGGGCCAGGTGGTGGCCACTCCCGTCATTGGCCAATGCGCCCTGCACTATGAATGCAGGATTATCCACAAGCAGGTCATGGAACCGGGACTCCTCGACCTCGACATCGACGACAGGTTTTATAAGGACCGGGATTATCATACCCTGTATTTTGGCGAAATAGTGGCCTGTTACCGGCAGTAGGCTAATCAAAGCGAGCGAAGGCCACTGTTTCCCCTTTATCGCAGGCCTGGAACCCATTTGCCTGGTAAAATTCCCGGGTCTCGGGCCTGTCGTCGGTCAAGAGCACCTTCTGACGCACATCGGGGCAGGCAGCCAGCACCCCTTTCAGCAGTGCAGTGCCGATGCCCCGTCGCCGATAGGCCTTGAGGACCAGGATATCCTGGATGTAGAGAATGGTCTGGCCGTCTCCCACCGCCCGCACCAGGCCCACCAGGATTTCCCCATCCCAAGCGGATATGACTTTAAGGGAGTTGCCGATGGCCGCCATGAGCCTGGGCATATCCCGGGTGTAAACCGACCAATTGCTGTCTGCATAGAGTTCTCTGACCGCCGGTTCCGGAAGAACTGCGGTCTCCTTATATTCTATTGGCATTTCATCGCCCCCTCAGCCTACAATATACCATATATGCTGCGCCGGAGGACCTTCCCCGGCACAAAAAAAGCCCCTCTGGGGGCTTTTCAGATTATGCCGAAAATGTAGGCCAGGCTGACTGCTACAAAGAGGGCCAACCCTGCCAAGGCGGGGATCAGGAGACGCGGCCGCCCTTTCAGCTCGGTCAGGCAGAGCAAGCCGGTAATCAGGGCCAGGCCGGCGAAGATGCCGATCCTTCCCAAGGGGAGTTCTCTTTCTGTGCTATCGCCATTGGTCAGCAGACGCAGGGCATCGTCGGCCTCCATTGCCTCGTAGTCGGTCCCGCTGGCCCACCTGGTCGGGACATTATCGGTGGTAACATCGGTCTCTCCTTCCTGGGGGGGAACACCTTGAGAGAGAATAGTCCCTTCTTGCCAAGAGGCGCCCCAGTTCTGCGGGGGCAGCAGGACCAAGATCATGGCCATGGCCAACATGGCAACCGCCGGCATAAACCATTTGCGCACCGGCCTGTGCGCCCTGTTGATACTCAGGGGAGGCACGGCGTCCAGACTGGCCTGGAGGCGAGCCCGCAAATCTGCGGGGGGCTTCACCCGGGTAAACCTGGCAGCATCTTCTCTAAGCCTCTTGTCGATACTCATCGCCTAACCTCCCTTTTAATTTTTTCAGGGCCTGATGGAGCCGGGACTTAACCGTCCCCACCGGGCACTGGAGAATTTCGCTTATCTCTTCGAAGGTCCTGTCATTATAGTAGAAGAGGAGGACTACATCCCTTTGAGCCTCGGGCAGTTGGTGGACTGCCTCCAATAGGTCCAGGCCAACTTCGGCGTGATACTCCTTGGCCTCCTCATGGCCAGGAGGAATTGGCTGCCAGCGCTTTTTCTCGCGCAGTTTCGTCAGGCAACAGCGCACCAGAATCTGCTTGGCCCAGGCATAAAAAGAACTATCCTTCTTTAGGGTGTGAATGCGGGAAAAGAGGATGACAATCATGTCCTGGAGGGCGTCGGCGGCGTCCTGTTCATTGCGCATGTAAACGAAACTCAACCCATAGAATTCTTGCTCCCGGGCCATGATCAAATCGAGGAGAGCAGTTTTGTCGCCGGCCTTGGCCAGGGCAACCTGTTTCCTGACATCCACAGTATTCACTCCCTGTGACATAAATAAGAGGTGTTTTCGATACATTTAGTTCATTTTATCATATAGAAACGCTGCAACCAAAACAAAAATCCCCCGTCCTCAACGGAGAAACAGGGGTAAACCTGCGAAGGCTAGGGACCGACCTTCCAGTATTCAGATCCGTCAGAGGTGCAGTCCAACAGACCGTTTTCAAATAGTTCGGTGCGGAGCAACGCTGCCTGGTCGAAGGAATGTAACTTATTGATAATTGCATTTACCTCATGCAAGGAATAGCTCCTGCCCGTCACAAACCTCGAGGCGACATATTCCAGGGCCAAATCCCTGTATTTGCGGCGGCATGGCCAGGTCTTGAGGCGCATGGAATCGTCCAGGTAGTCCTTTAATTCCTTTACCAGTATATCCATGATAACCCCCCTTTGAAGTTTCGGTATCTTTATTCTCTGCCTATTCCAGGATTTCCTGCCGGCACTGGACAGCGAACTCTATTCCCCATCCAAAAACGGTGAAGTGATGATGAAGTCCGCCGTGGCCTGGTTGGTGGCCACGGGGATATTCTTCAGGGCCGCCACCCGCAGCAAGGCCTTGACATCGGGATCATGGGGTTGAGCTGTCAGCGGGTCCCAGAAGAAGACGAGGATATCTATCTCTCCAGCCACGATTTTGCTGCCGATCTGCAGGTCGCCGCCCTGGGGGCCGCTGAGCACGCGCTCAATCTCCAGGCCCGTTTCCCGGGCGACCACTGTACCCGTCGTGCCCGTTGCCCATAGGCAATAGCGGGATAACGCCTCTTTATTCACCCTGCACCAGGCCACCAACTCGTCCTTGCGGTTGTCATGGGCAATCAGGGCAATTGCTTTCGCCATACGCTTCTCCCTCCTGTCCTCAGTTTCGCCCTCTGCTCGTATCTTTTCCACTCTGCCCATGGATTTTCCTGCAAATCAAAAAAAGAAAGCCCGGCCCCTGGGCCGGGAATGCGTATGCAGATAAGGCAGAGCCCGGCCGCACCGGCCGGGCTGACAGCTTAGAATGGGATTGCTCTCTCGACAATCAATTCTGAGACATTGTCGCTGATAGCCATCTTCCACTTGGTAAAGATGTGCTTGCCAGCGATTGTGGCGACTTCCCAGTCATACTCTACACCTTCTCCAACCCAGATCCAGCTGAAGCGGTAGCGTTCCACGGGGATGCTGCCGAAGCCGAAATCCTTGGTAGTGGTGCTGTGATCCTTGACAACCCAGCCGGAGTTGGTAAACCCATCCTCACTGGTAAAAACTTCTGCATAGCCTTCGCTATAAGCATAGAAGGGAATGAGGTGGAAGGCGAAACCAAACAGGGCCAGCGCTGCCAGATCGCCGGTGGTGTATTCGCCATTGGATCCAGCTTTGACCAAGTCCCCGGCCTCGTTGAACCACACTTCAACCACCGACTCTTCGCCGCCTTCCAGAATGGTAATCCTGTACTGGGGGCAAACCTCAGTGCTGTCGACCTCATTCAGGGTGTAGCTCACTTCCTCCTCACCGACATAGACATGGGAATAGGTGTACTCGCTGGCCTCATCGTCAGCAGGGTCAGTGATAAAGGTATACTGCAGTTCCTTGAAGGCTTTGAAGACATCGGGATAATCAGAAAAAGAGTAGAACTCCCCTGGGACGGCGGGACCGGCAGTACCGGGGTCCTCCCCGGGATCTTCACCGGGATCCTCGCCGGGATCATCGCCGGGATCATCGCCGGGATCATCGCCGGGCTCGCTGACATTGCCGGGGTCATCTACGGGATCACCGGCCTTAAAGGAAATTTTACAGCCGGCAGCAGAAAGTATCAATACTGCTATCAGCAGCAAAGCCAGTAAACGTTTCAAACTCTATTTCCCCCTTTGACATAGTCAAGTATAGGGTATGACAAAGCTGCCCCCTCTGCTTTTGTGGTAATGCCTTTTCCTTTTCTCTAATTGCGAAAATGCACAAAAAAACCGGCCCTCAAGGCCGGGATTCTAGAAGGGAACTGCCCTGGTCACTTTCAGCTCCATCGGGGAACTGCCGGCATAACTGGTGGTGCTGGAAATGAACAAGTACTTATCCCCGATCTTGGCAATTTCCTCCACCGTGGCATAGTTGCCCTCGGAACCATAATCATAGTAATGAATTGTCACCATCCCGGCCCCCAAATCCGCCTTGCGGGTGCCGACTTCGTTGACCTGGAGATCGTCAAATGCTGCAAACACACTGGGATCTGTGTAGATATCGCCTAAATGATAACCTTCAAAACGACTGTGTTGCCAGATGAACTCGGTGCACAAGGTGTCAACCCATTCCTCGGTCCACCACTCCAGGGTGTAAGGATCGTTGTTTATAGTCTCTAATACACCTTCTTCGTTCAGCGCACCAACTTGGATTACTTCTCCTGCCTCGGTAATCCAGAAATCCATATCGCCCTTAAGATCGTCACTGTTGGCGGTAAGGGCATAACGCCGGGCATTCTGGCCCAGCACTTCCTCGTCCCCCAGGTAAATAGCCCTGAAGGCATAGGTCTCGATTTGGTCAGAATAGGTAAACTCAAGCTCCCGGAAAGAGAGGAGAAAGCCCAGGCCCACGTCCTGGGAAAATGTGTAGAATTCCCCATCCACCGTCCTCCATTTGCCATCTCCAGAGCCGGGATCCGGATCAGGGTCAGCGCTGGGATCCGGGCCAGGGTCAGCGCCGGGGTCTTGGTTGGGATCGCCGGGATCCACATTGCCAATGGAGAATTTACAGCCGGCGACAGACAGCACCAGAACGGCTATGAGCAACAGAGCAAAAAATCGTTTCAAACTCATACCCCCTTTTTAAATACAGGGTATTACAGTTCTCCCTCCGTTGCCGTATTGTAATTGCGCTTTAATTGTATAATTTTGCGTCTCCTTGGACTGGGCTTCAGTCCAGGACCGACAAGGCCTGGCGGAGATCGGCGATGATATCTTCCCCATGCTCCAGACCTATGGAGAGGCGAATCATGCTGGGAGTCAGCCCGGCCTGGGCGATTTCGTCATGGGAATAGCCCCGATGAGTCATGGCGAAGGGATGCTGAACCAGGCTTTCACAGTCCCCCAGGCTCACCGCCAGCTTAAAGAGCCTGAGCCCGTCCACAACCGCCTTGGACTGCTCCACCGTTCCGTCCACATCAAAGCTGACCATGGCCCCGAATCCCAGCATCTGGGTTGCCGCGATTTGATGGCCGGGGAAATCGGCAAGGCCGGGGTAGTACACCTTGGTGACCCGGGGGTGTCGGGCAAGAAATTCAGCCACCATTTGGGCGTTTTTCTCATGTTCCCGCATCCTTAGCGCCAGGGTCTTGAGGCCCCGGAGCAGCAGCCAGGCAGTGAAGGGACTCATAACCCCGCCAAACTCGCACAGATAGCCGAACTTCAAATGCTGGATGTAGTCGGCATCCTTGGCCACGGCCAGACCGGCGATGACATCCCCGTGGCCACTGATGTACTTGGTGGCGCTGTGCACCACCACGTCGGCCCCCAGCTCCAGGGGGCGCTGGAAGTAGGGGGTGGCAAAGGTATTGTCCACCACCACTTTTACCCCCCGGTCCCGGGCAGCCCGGGCTACGGCGGCAATGTCGATTATCTGCAGGCTGGGATTGACCGGTGTCTCGAAGTAGACGACCCGGGTCCTTTCATTTATGGCTCCGGCCAGGGCCCGGGGATCGGTGAGATCCACCAGCCGGGCCTGGATTCCGTATTGGGGCAGGATGTTCTTGACAAAGTTCCAGGCCGAGCCGTAGAGAATCCGGTGGGCGATGATTTCATCCCCGGGTTTGAGCAGAGACAAGAGCACCGAGCTGATGGCCGCCATCCCCGAGGCGAAGGCCACGGCGGCGGCGCCGCCTTCCAGCACCGCCATCCGCTCCTCCAGGACCCGGAGGGTGGGATTATTGCCCCGGGAATACACATAGTCGCTGGTCTCGAAGGCGAAGGTGGCGTCGGCATGGTCCAGGGAATCAAAGGTAAAGGTGGAGGTCATGAAGATGGGGTAGTTCAGGGCCCGCTTGGGATTCTGCTCCTCGCCCCCGGCATGGATGGACAGGGTCTGAAAGTGCTTGGCCATCAGTCCAGCAACTCCCTGGCCGAGCGGGCAGCCTCAAAGAGCACCCGCTCTTCATCGATGGTGGTGAGCTGGCCGTCCTCCAGGAGGATCCTGCCGTCCACCATGACCAGGACCACATCGGAAGATTGGGCCGAGTACACCACATGGGCCTCGAGATCATGCCGGGGCGTCAGGTGGGGCTTATCCAGGTCCAGGAGGATCAGGTCGGCCTTTAACCCCTGGCGAATTGCCCCGACATCCTCCAGAAACAGCGCCCGGGCCCCCATGGCGGTGGCCATCTCCAGGGCCTGGCCGGCGGAAATCAGGGTGGGATCATTGTGCACCCCCTTGTGGATCAGGGCGGCCAGGCGGATTTCTTCCAACATATCCAGGTTGTTGTTGCTGGCGGCCCCGTCGGTGCCCAGGCCAACGGTGACTCCCCTGGCCAGCAGGGCGGGAATGGGGGCGATGCCGCTGCCCAATTTCAGATTGCTGTTGGGATTATGGGCCACCCGCACATCGTGGCGGGCCAGGATGTCCACATCCTCCTCGCTGAGGTTGACGCAGTGGGCAGCCAGCACGGGCAGCTCAAACATTCCCGCCTCCTCCAGCACCGCCACGGGACTCTTGCCAAATTGCCTGTAACTATCTTCCACTTCTCCCGGGGTTTCCGACAGATGGATCTGCAGGGGGAGGTTTAACTCCCGGGCCAGGTCCAGGACCTCTGCCAAATGGGGCTGGGGACAGGTGTACGGGGCATGGGGCCCCACCATGGTGGTAATCCTCCCCTGGCCCCTGCCCTGCCAGGCCCGGACAAATTCCCGGGTCTCGGCCATGGCCTGGGCAAAGTTGGGGCCCAGGGCCACCAGGCCCCGGGAGAGCACCGCCCGGATTCCCGTCTCCTCGGCCGCCCGGGCCACCGCATCTTCAAAGAAGTACATGTCGGTAAAGGTGGTGGCGCCGCCCCGGATCATCTCGGCAATGGCCAGCATGGTCCCCCAGTACACCCGGTCGGCATTGAGCTTGGCCTCCAGAGGCCAGATCTTCTCCTCCAGCCACTGCTTCAGGGGCAGGTCGTCGGCCACCGAGCGCAACAAAGTCATGGCGGCGTGGCCGTGGGTGTTGACAAAACCGGGGAGCAGGGCGCAGTTTTCGGCGGGGATGACCCGGTCATAGTCCTCTTCCCGACCGGCTCCCACCAAATCGATGCGTCCGTCCCGCACCCCCACATCGGCAGGACCCAGGCCCAGCACATGGGCGCCTCTGAACAATACAGATTCCATTCTCCTAACCTCCTAACGCTGGCCATAGCTGTTCAGGAAGTACTGGCGCATGGCGTCAATATCTTCCTGGGGCAGCTCCACCACACCGCCTATTGTCTGGGCGGCGATGGTGATCATGGCGCTCTTTTCGATGATCTGGCAGACGGTCATGGCCTGGCCCAGGGTCGCCGCTGCGCCCAGGGCCCCATGATTGGCCAGGAGCACGCCGTTCCGCCCCTCCAGAGCCTCCACGACATTTTCTCCCAACTCCGCCGTGCCCGGCAGGGCATAGCGGGCCACCCGGACGTCGCCGCCGACAATCTGGACCAGATCCTCCACGGCGCCGGGGATGGGCACCCGGGCGGCGGCCATGGCCGTGGCGTAGACGCTGTGGGTGTGGACGATGGCGTGGACATCTTCCCGGGCGGCATAGATGGCCCGGTGCAGGGGATGCTCGGTGGAGGGCTTGCGGTTGCCCTCGACGATATTGCCCTCCAGGTCCATGACCAGGATGTCCTCAGCTTGGGTGCAGAAATAGTCCATGCCGCTGGGGGTAATGGCCAGCAAATCGCCCCGGGGCAGGCGGCAGCTTATATTGCCCCAAGTGCCGATGGCCAGGGCGGCCCTGGCCATCTCCCGGCCGGCGGCCGCCACCGCCTCCCGCTCCTCTCGGTAAAGCATCAGCATCCCCCCTTGCCGCACAGGATTTCCACCGCCCGGATGGCGATCCTCGCCTCGGCTTCGATGGCCTGGGCCACCAGGTCCCGGTGGGGATTATAGGCGTCGGCATCGAAGTCTATGGCCATCCCGTCTATGGCCAGGATGGCTCCGGCCTGCACTCCCCGCAGGGAAGCCACCACCAGGAGGGCGGCACACTCCATTTCCACGGCAATGGCGCCGGCTTGGGCCATGAGGTTGTTGGGCAGGTCCAGGAGGGCGGGGAAGAAGGCATCCAGGGTGAGGACGATGCCGGAATGAACAGGGAAGTTCTTTTGCCCGGCCGCCGCCTTCTGCAGGGCCAGGGTCACCTCCATATCGGCCACGGCGGGATAGGACAAGGGCGCCAGTTGCCGGGTCACCCCTTCTTCCCGCACGGCGCCGGTGGCAATTACCAAGGCCCCGTCCCGAATCTTCCGGTTCAGCGACCCCGCCGTGCCGATGCGGATGAGGCGTCGGGCCCCCGCCCGGATCAGCAGTTCAAAGCACACCGCCGCCCCGGCTGCGCCCACGCCGTGGGAGCACACCGCCAGGGGCACGCCCCGGCTGGCGCCGGTGAATATCCTGTACTCCCGATTCCAGGCCACCTCCCGTGCATCCTCCAGCATGCCTGCGATCAGTTCGGCCCGGAAGGGATCTCCGCACACCAGCACGTCGGGGGGCAAGGAATCGGGGGGAATTTTTATAATGGGAAGCAGTTCAGTCATATGTACCCTCCTTATTTTGGATATTAGCGGTTGTAAAGCCTGCCCGGCTTCGGGGCCTCTGGAAGCCGGGTGACAAAAGCCGCCCCTACTTCAATTTGGCAATGCTCTCGGCATAGGGCGGCCGGAGCACACCTCTTTCCGTTATGATTCCGGTGATATTCTCATGGGGCGTGACATCAAAGGCCGGATTGTAGACCTCTATCCCCGGGGGCGCCACCCGCACCCCCCGGATGTGGGTGAGCTCCTCGGGAGCCCTTTCCTCGATGACAATCCTGCTGCCATCGGGAATGGAGAAGTCAATGGTTGAGACGGGAGCCACGATGTAGAAGGGCACCCCAAACCGGGCCGCCAGTTCCGAGAGCATGTAGGTCCCGATCTTGTTGGCGGTGTCCCCGTTGGCGGCAATGCGATCGGCGCCCACCAGGATCAAGTCGATCTTGCCCTCCCGAATCAGGGTGGCGGCGGCGCTGTCCACAATCAGGGTGGCGGGGATGCCCTCTTCTACCAGCTCAAAGGCCGTGAGGTTGGCGCCCTGGAGACGGGGCCGGGTCTCATCGGCATAGACCTTGATTTTCTTGCCGGAATAATGGGCCTCCCGGATCACACCCAGGGCGGTGCCCCAACCCACGGTGGCCAGGGCGCCGGTATTGCAATGGGTGAGGATGGTGGCCCCCTGGGGCACCAGGGCGTTGCCATGGCGAGCCATGGCCCTGTTGGTCTCCACATCCTCCCGGGCAATTGTCTCGGCCTCCCGGAGCAGGGCGGCGACAATGTCCCGGACGGGACTGGCCTCCAGGCAGTCAACCAGTTCCTCCATGCGCTCTATGGCCCACATCAGGTTGACGGCTGTGGGCCGGGATGCGGCCAGAACTCGGTTGGCCTCCCGAAGGTGGGCCAGAAATTCCTCCCGGGGCAGATCCTGGAACTCCACCGCCGCCAGGTAGACCCCGTAGGCGGCCACGGCGCCGATGGCCGGGGCGCCCCGCACCACCATGTCGGCAATGGCATACTCCACATCTCTATAAGTCCTGGCTTGATAGTACTCCACCGCCTGGGGGAGCTTGCGTTGATCCAGAATGTGCAGGGCATCTCCATCCCAGCGCAGGGTTTCAAAGCGCATACTCATCCTCCTCGTCGCTCATTATCCACTATTATACCGCAGGCGCTTGCTGCCTATATGAGATTTCCACAGATGGGCGCCAACTCCTTTTTGCCCGCCAAGAATAAAAATAAACGACCGCTGCAACCCCTGGGTTGCCGGTCGTTTAGTGTCTTCTGCCTGGCCGGGACCGCCTACTTTGCGCCCTCGGAATTCAGACTCTGGACATAGCTGTTGAGGGCGGCCAGGATATTGGAGAAGTCAGGCTGGGGATTGGACTTGGCGGGACTTGCCAGGGACAACGGCGACGAACTGCCGGACTTGATTACCTTGACGGCGGCCTCCAGGACGATCATCAGGCTGCCGGCAAGCAAATCCAGGACCTTCCCCGACGACTGGGCAGTTTTGAGAAACTCCCGAATGGTTTCCTCCAGGGGAGGCTTCCCCTGCTGCTCCTGGGGGAGGACGCCTTCGCCTATGGTATTTTCCATATGGTTGAGGATTTGCTCCAGTTTTTTATTGGCCGCTTCCTGCTTTAGTTTTTGGTTGTGAATGGCCTCGATCTTGAGCATTATCTGCTCCAGAGTGTTGGCGATGCGCTCGGTCTCGGTATCCTGCGGGGTCTTCTCTTCTATCTGGTTGATCTTCTCCATGAGGTTTTCCAGGCGGGCAAGTTTATCCATTTGCTCAGACACGGTTCCACACCTCCTTATCCGCTGATTCTATCCATACCAATTAGTGCATTTGCCGTAGCCTGCTAATCCTTGCCCTGGGTAAAACCGCTTACCAGTTGGCGAAGGGCCTCTTTTTCTTCCTGGGGCATGTTTTTCACATAGCCCATGGCCTCGGTCAGCATCGGCTTGACCTTCTCCTTGGGCAGGGACGCCAGCAGTGATTTTAAGGCGGCCGGATCCATTTTGGACAAGATTTCCTGGATTGACTTGGGAATCGACTCCGGGTCGACGGGTCTGTTGGTCACGCTCTATTCCCCCTTTTTTGTCCTGAATTAGTCTATGAATAAAAGGGTTGACGGGTCACACTGAAACTAAAGCCCAGCTGCTAAAGCTGGGCTTCGTCCTGAACTTGCTTCTTAAGCACGCTTCTTGCCATCCTCCTGCCAAAACAGAAAAAAGAACAGCAGGATGATGATGATAATGAGCAGCAAGAAGAGGTCGTCAAACTCGTTGAACATCTAATCTCTCCTCCCTTCCAGCGATATATTATAGATTATGAACTTAGTTGCGATGCGGTCATGGACTTAAACCCACTGGACAAAGGTCCGCGCCGGTTTAGCGGCCAAGCTGTTCTCAATCGTTATTGCAGAAGCAGATTAACAGGATGGCCAGGATGACTATCCATATAAAAGAGTTATTCCTTCCGCCAAGGATTGGTGTCATTCCTTCTCCTCCCTTTCCCGTTTGGTACAAATTATGAGTGTCCAGCTTCTGCCGGCATCAACATTGCTCATACTTGACTTTTGCGGAAAAGGATTATCCCCGGCCTCTGTTGAATTAGTAAGCTAAAAAGCAGAAGGATGTGATTCAAATTTCCATCGACCTCACCAGCGTCTTTCAAGCGGCTCCTCTCCCCCCCAACACCACCTTGATGGTCAGCATCCACGATTTTGCCACCGGCGAAAAGGTATCGTACAACGGGAATATCAATATTCACCCGGCCAGCGTAATCAAGACCTTGTACATGCTGGCCTATTTGGAAGAGGTAAAGGAGGGTAAGCGTGACCTCAACGAGGTCTACACCCTCAAGGAAGAAGACTTCTACGGCAGCCCCGGCTCCAAGGTGGACGGTTCGGGGATCCTGCAGTTTAAAGAGCCCGGACTTCAGTATACCTGGGCAGAATTGATGGGGCTGATGATCAGCATCAGCGACAATTTGGCCACCAACTTGTTCATGGAAGCCCTGGGCAAGGACAAGCTCAACGCCAAGATCAAAGAATACGGCCTCAAGGATTCCCGCATCGTCCGCAAAATCAAGCAGATGATTCCCGGGGACAATCACAGCAACGCCGACGATATGGCCCAGGTCCTGGTAGCCTTGGAATCCAGGCAGTTCATCGACGGCTGGCTCTACGATTTTGCCATCGACCTGATGAAGAAGACGATAAATAAAGAGCGGATTGGCCGCCATGCCCCCAAAGACGTGGTTGTCGCCAATAAGACCGGCACCCTGAACAGCGTGGTGGGTGATTCGGCCCTCCTCTTCTTCCCCCACCGCAAGCCCCTGGTCCTGACCATGTTCATCCATGGCAATGACGAGGCCAAAGTGGATCCGGAGCCGGCGGAAAGGTGCATGGGCGATATTGCCAAACAGGTCATCGACCACTATTACAACTCGTAACCGCAGGCCCCCGGCCCAATCCGGGGGCCTTTCTGACACCATATTTATCTAGATTGTTGGAGGGTCAGCCGAGCCCGAAATATAGACCCCATAGCCCCGGTTTACCAAAAACTGGAGCAAGGTATTATGTAGACAAGGGCCCAGGTCATTGATAAACTGAGAGGAAAGACAGACCGTGCCGAGAGGAGCTGCGCCATGAAGAAACTGATCTCCCTCCTGCTCCTGGCCGCATTGCTGCTAAGCGGCTGCGCATCCAGGGTTCCAGACCCCGGTCAAGAGCTGGAGAACCCAACGCACCAGGATACTCAACATAGCCAAGAGCCCTTTGCGGAAGAGCGGCGGGAACCTCAACAAACCGACCCCCCAGATCAAGACCCCGCTGAGAGCGCTGAAATCCAGCCCGAGCAAGACCCGGCCCAGGCGGAAAAAGTCTCGCCGCCGGCTGCCAAGCCCAAAGATGGCCAGCCCTCTCCTGTGGACATACCCCAAGACGACCATAAGAAAGAACCGGAACCCCAGCCAGAATCGGCAGTGGCGCCGGTAACAGGGGTGTCCCTATCTCCCTCTGTCCTGAACCTCCATGTAGGCGAGGCCCGGGCCCTGACGGCCAATATCTCGCCCAAAACCGCTTCTGACAAGGGAGTAACCTGGTCCTCCAGCAAGCCGGCAGTGGCCGCCGTCAACTCCACGGGCCTGGTGACGGCCAAGGGCAACGGCATAGCAACCATCACGGTCCGCACCGAGGATGGGGGCTTCACCGCCACCGCCCAGGTTACCGTAACCACCCTGGTCACTGGTGTAACTCTAAACAAGGCGGAGCTGAGCCTGCAACCCGGACAGACCTTCCAGCTGCTTGCTGCCATCCATCCCGCCAGCGCCTCGGAAAAGGGAGTGACCTGGTCCTCCAGCAAGCCGGAAGTGGCCGCCGTCAACTCCGCGGGCCTGGTGACGGCCAAGGGCCTGGGCACTGCAGTTATCACCGTCACCACCAAGGATGGCGGAAAAAAAGCCAAAGCCACCGTCACTGTAACCGAGCCCCAGCACGGGGCAACGGAAGACGAGCTCCTGATGCTGAACCTGGTCAACGAAGAGAGGAAAGCGGCCGGCCTCCAGCCCCTGAAGCTCAACCTTGAGCTGACTGAAGTGGCCCGGCTCAAGAGCCAGGATATGATCGACAACAACTACTTTGCCCATGACTCCCCGACCTACGGTTCCCCCTTCGAGATGATGAGGCAATTCGGCATCTCCTACCGGACTGCCGGCGAGAACCTGGCCATGCATCCCAGCGTCCACTCAGCCCACCAGGGCCTGATGAACTCTCCCGGCCACCGGGCCAACATCCTCAATCCCAGCTTCACGGAAATCGGCATCGGCATCCGCCGCAAAGGCAACGGGCAGTACTATATAACCCAGATGTTCATCGGCTAGAAAAGGGGCGGGACTTTTCATTTCACGCATAATCAGCCTTTTGGCCTAGTCCCTTTCAGCCCATAGCCCGATTACTTCCAAAACCTCCTCTGCTAAGCTGAAGTCAGCGAGAAGCAGAGGAGGTTTTTGTATGAACACGCCAGCCCTTGAAGTGCGAGATTTCCACAAGTCCTACGGAAACCATACGGCAGTTGCCGGCATCAGCTTCACCGTTGCCCCGGGAGAGATCTTCGGCCTCCTGGGTCCCAACGGCGCCGGCAAGACCACCACCCTGGAATGCCTGGAGGGACTGCGTCGGGCCGACGGCGGCACAATCAGAGTCCTGGGCCTGGACCCGGCCAAAGACTTTACCCGGCTGGTGCATTCCATGGGCGTCCAGCTCCAGACCGCGGCCCTGCCGGGCCACATCACCGTGGGGGAAGCCGTCAGGCTCTTCGCCGCCTACCACCAGGTCCATCCAGATATGACCCTGTTGGCCCGGCTGGGCCTGGAAGAGAAGCTGAACAGCCAGTACCACTCCCTCTCCACCGGACAGCAGCGCCGCCTGACCCTGGCTCTGGCCGCCCAACACCGGCCTCGGATCCTCTTCCTGGATGAGCCCACCGCCGGCCTGGATGTCGCCACCCGCATCGCCCTGCACCAGTTGGTGCAAGAGCTTCGGGATGAGGGGACCACCATCATCCTCTCCACCCATGACATGGCCGAGGCAGAGATCCTGGCCGACAGGGTGGCGATCCTCCTCCGGGGGCGTCTGGCGGCGGCGGGGACGCCCCGGGAGCTGACAGCCGCCGGCCAGAGCCTGACCAAGGTGTCGGTGCGGACCCTGGGCGCCAGCCTGGAGGGCGCGAGCTTCGCCGGCGTCGAGCAGAGGGATGCCGAAGCCGGATATGCCGTGTACTTCACCAGTTCTCCCGGCCCCACCGTAGCCGAGATAATCGCCCATGTCGAGGCGGCGGGAGATGAACTGGTCGACCTCCGGGTTGAGCGCCCTTCCCTGGAGGAACGCTTCCTGGAGCTTACCACAACTAGTTCAGAGGAGGTAATGTAGATGAAGGCCTTTGCCCGGCACTTTTCCTTTGAGTTCCTGGGGGGATTGCGCAACCGCTCCCTGCTCCTTATGAATTACCTGCTGCCCCTGGGCTTCTATGCCCTGATGGGCGCCATGATGAGTGAGATCAACCCATTCTTTAGCCAACTGATTGTCCCGGCCATGGTCACCTTTGCGGTGCTGAGCAGCGCCATCCTGGGCCTTCCTGCCCCGCTGGTGGAGGCCCGGGAAGCTGAGATTCTCCGCAGCTTTCGCATCAACGGGGTTTCCGCCCGCCGCCTGCTGGCAGTCCCCGCCCTCTCCACCTCGGTGCACATCGTCATCGCCGGCGCCATCATTGTTGCGACGGCGCCCATCCTCTTCCGCGGCCCCCTGCCCCTGCACTGGCCCGCTTTCATCCTGGTCTTCTTCGCCTTTCTGCTGGCCTGCACCGGCCTGGGCTCCCTGATTGGCGTGGTGGCCGGCACCAGCCGCTCAGCCATCCTCTGGCAGCAGCTAATCTACCTGCCTTCCATGCTCTTGGGGGGGCTGATGGTCCCCGGCCACATGCTCCCGGAGCTCTTCGTGAGGATAGGGCACATCCTGCCCGCCACCTATGCCATGGATGCCTTTCTCGGCCTGGCCTATGGCCAGGAAATCCTGTATAGCCCGATGCTGGCTGTGGCAATCTTGACGGCTGGAGGGGTCCTGGCCTTTGTCCTGGCCGCCTGGCTCTTCGCCTGGGACAGCCGAAGCCTGCAGAGGCGACCCGTCCTGTCGGCTGCCCTGGCCCTGCTTCCCTACTTGGCGGGAGCCCTCTTTCTGGTCTGAGAAGGTATTGAGGGGAGTGAGAAAGAATATAATCTTTGACTCCCCTATGCAGCGAAAGGAGCGGTTTGATGAATGAGCCAATAAAACTCCTGATAGTCGATGACCACCCCCTGTTCCGACAGGGGGTCCGGTTGTTTCTGGAAACCGTTGCCGGCCTGGAGGTGGCGGGAGAGGCTGAGAACGGCAAAGCCGCCTTGGCCCGCCTGGCAGAGGCCCCGGTGGATGTCGTCCTCCTGGACCTGCAGATGCCGGGCCTGGACGGCATCGAGACCACCCGGGAGATTGCCGCGCGCTTTCCGGAGGCAAAGGTCCTCATCCTCACCTCCTTTGGCAGTTGGGAGAAGGTCTATTCTGCCCTCAAGGCCGGGGCGGCGGGATACGTCCTCAAGGACGCAGAGCCAGAACAACTGGCGGCGGCCATCCAAGCCGTGGCAGCCGGAGGCAGTTACCTGGGGGCCCAAGTGGCGGCCGACCTCCTGGAGCATGTGGACAGAGACGGCAAACCCCAGCCCAGCCGGCTGCCCGAGCCCTTGTCCAGCCGGGAGCAGGAGGTGCTGAGCCTAGTTGCCCGGGGCATGGGGAACCGGGAAATCGCCGAAACCCTCTTTCTCAGCGAAAAGACCGTCAAAACCCATGTGGCCAACATCCTGCAGAAGCTGGATGTCAAGAGCCGCACCCAGGCGGCCCTCTATGCCATGCGGGAAAACCTCATAGGAGAAGTGCAGGATGATGTCTAGACCCAAATCCCTTACTCCCAAAGAACTGAGCAAACCCTTCCTCGTCAGCGCCGGCGCCGGCGCGGTCTTCGGCCTCATTGCCGGTATAATCATCGTCCAACAGGGCTTCGTCCCCATTTCCCCCATATTGTTTGTGCCCGCGATTACCCTGGCCACAGCCTCCTTTGCCGGAGGAGCCGGCCTGGTGGGGGCGCTGCTGGAAAGCCGCCTGGCCAGCTGGGGGGTAAAAGGTGGCCTGGTCCGACTGGCCATCAGCTTTACCCTGGTGGCCTTCCTGACCCTGGCCATAACCTTTGCCGGGACATCCCTGCTGGGGGACCTTTCATTCATATCCGATATGAACCAGTTCACCCTCCTGGGAGCGGCGGCGGGGATAACCTTTGGCGCCATCTTCGCCCTCTTTAACTACCGGGCCGAGACAATCCGCCAGCGCATCCAGCTCCTGGAGCTGGAGAACCGCCACCTGGCTGACCTGGCTTCCCGGGAAGAATTGCTGCGGGAAGCGGCCCGCAACCTGGCGGTGGCCGAAGAGCGCAATCGCATGGCCCGGGAGCTCCACGACTCCATCTCCCAAGGGGTCCATGGCATCGTCTACTCCCTGCGCTCCCTGCGCGCTGTTCTCGCCGACAATCCCCGGGGCCGGGAAATCCTCGGCCATTTGGAGGAGACGGCCGCCGACACCCTCAAGGAACTGCGCCGCCTGGTCATGGAGCTCACCCCCTCTCCCCTGGAGGATCAGGATCTGGAAGACGCCCTGCGCCTGCACTGCGACCTCTTTGCCCGGCGCCAGCAGCTGGAACTGGAACTGGACCTGGATTACCGGGGCCGACTCCAGCCCGACCAGGAAGTCGCCCTCTACCGCATCACCCAGGAGGCCCTGACCAATGTCCAGAAGCACGCCGCGGCCGACAGGGTAAGAGTGAGCCTGAGGGACGGCGCCGAAACCATCCTCACCATCGAAGACGACGGCAAGGGGTTCGTCGTGGAAACCGTGGCCGGTGGCCATGGCCTGCACAATATGGCAAACCGCGCCCGCCAGAGCGGGGGGGTATTCGAGATCCGCTCCCGTCCGGGTCAAGGAACCACTGTGATTGTGAAATACAGCGACACCGCCAATAGTGGGGGATTGCCAACCGTATAAAATATGGGGCTGTCTCAGGTAATGAGACAGCCCCAGACTTTAGTATGGATTCAGGTCCAGGAGGGCAAAGAGCGCTTCCAGGTTATCCAGGCTGTGCTGCAGGTGATAGTTGTACACCACCTCTGTTTCGCTGAGCTCTGCAACCCCGGGCACCCCAGCGCCATATAGAGTATTTACCCTTCGGGCATTTTCTTCGCTCAAGCTGGCTCTGGTTTCCATGCCGGCCAGCAGAGCCAGGTGACGATAGAAAATATCCAGCCTGGCTTTTATTGCTGTGAAGTCCGGACCGGTATTCCTACGGAAGAGGGGGAGCTTCAGCTCCGCCGCCACCCCGGGGAGTTCCCGTTCAATTGCCTGAACCCTTTCAGCAATGACCTGGAGGTCGGCTTCTTCATGACAGATTAACATACCCAGGACGACCTTGCCCCTCTGGGCCAGGTCACGGGCGCCGGCCAAGACCCGCTCCCAGCTCCGGGGCCGGGATATGGAGTAATTGACCACCACCGCCACCACGATTCCCACCAGAGTGTTCACCACCCTGCTGACACTGGAGGCGATGGCAGTTTCGCCGGAATCCTTTAAAATTATCGAGGCGAAGACCACAGTGGAGAGGACAATGGCCTTCTGCCACTTGAGCTTGTTGGCGGCAAATATTATCAGAGCCGCACCCAGGCCCAGGACCAGGGGATTGCCTGGGGCCAGGTACGCCCCCGCCACCCCCACTGCGCCGCCAAATACGCTGCCCAACATCCTGTACTTGGCCATGGTCAGGGATTCCGCCAGATTGCCCTGCATGGCGATGAGGGCTGCCACGGCGGCAAAAAAGGGCGCATCCAGGTTGAGCAACTTGACCACGTAGACGCTGATGGTGATGGCCAAAGCCGTCTTGATTATTCTCATGCCAATCATAGGGCTCCCCCTCTTCGTACTGGTAATTATAGTATTGCACATAATCCTGATTAAATCAATCGGGATTACTGGACATTCAACTCCGCCCGGAATGGCAGGAAAACCCAGGCCGACCGAGAATTATAGGGCAGGAGGTGTTGAGAATGACATATCCTGAGCGGGAATTGACCAATCCCGTCGACCTTTGCACAGAAGGGGGAACGCTAAACCCCAATGCCGTTGGCTGGTCCCGGCGGCCCCTGCACACCTGCAACCTGCGGGGTCGGCACTTACGCAAGAAGCGGTGGAATTATTGGTGCATCACCACCCAGGACTTCCTCTTTTCCGCCACCATCTCGGATATCGACTACCTGGGCCTGGCCTTTGTCTACTTCCTGGACTTTAAGACCGGCTACTTCCACGAGCAGACGGTAAGCACCCTTCTGGGCAGGGGATTCAACCTGCCGCCCACTGCCGAAGGGGATGTGGAGTTTTCCAGCCCCAAGCTGAAGGCAAGGTTCCTGGGCAATGCCCAAGGTGTAAAGATCGAAGTCGACATCCCCGACTTTGGCGGCAAGCCCCTGAAGGCGAGAGTAGATGTCAGCCGTCCCCAAAATCATGAGACCCTCAATGTAGTAATTCCCTGGAGCCGGCGGAAATTCCAGTTTACCTCCAAGCAGAACACCCTGCCCACCACCGGTTCTGTTCAAATTGGCGACACTGTATACGACGCCCAAGGTGGCTTCGCCTGCCTGGACCTGGGCCGGGGGATCTGGCCCTACTCCAGCTTCTGGAACTGGGCCGGAGCTTCGGGGGTCAGCGGCGGCCATACCATCGGCCTCAACTTCGGGGCCGGCTGGACCGACGGCACCGGCATGAATGAAAACGGCATCTGCATCGATGGAGTCCTCACCAAGATTCACCAGGACGTGGCCTTTGTGTACGACAGTAAAAACCTCATGGCCCCGTGGAAATTACAGACCGAGGACGGTCAGGTGGACATCACCTTTGTCCCCTTCTTCCAGCGCACTGCCAAGACCGATGTCTGGGTCCTGCGCTCGGAGGTCCACCAGATGATCGGCCGCTTCAGCGGCACCGTCACTAACGACAAAGGGCATAAGTACGCCTTTCAGGACATCGTCGGCTGGGCCGAGGAACATTTCGCCCGCTGGTAAGCAGACAAAAAGGGCCAGGCTGAACATAGGTCCAGGCCTGGCCCTTTTCTTTCCCTTCACTGGCCTAACCAAGGATACCCTGGTTCCCTGGGGATCAATCATGGAACTCATACAGATACAAGTAGTATTCGCCGCTTTCATTTATTGCCATGGTTTCAGTTTCTGCATTGGTTCCAGGAGGGGGAAGCTCCATTCAAATACTGTACCAAACTATTCTCCTTAATTGTCTGAAATTCCTTTCGGACCAGCAAAAAGGGGAGGAAATCCCTCCCCTATCAGGACGGCCCGTCCCATGCCAGAGCTTTCACAGGCTGCCTGGCCCTTAGCCCTTGTTGCGCAGGGCGCTGGCGATCATCAGCTTAATCCTGTTCAGCTGGTTCACTTCGCTGGCGCCGGGGTCGTAGTCGATGGGCACGATATTGGCTTCGGGATGGCGGCGGCGCAGCTCTTTAATCATGCCCTTGCCGGTGACATGGTTGGGCAGGCAGGCAAAGGGCTGGGCGCAGATGATGTTGGGAACGCCGCACTCGATGAGCTCCAGCATCTCGGCGGTGAGGAACCAGCCCTCCCCGCAGAGATTGCCTCCCGAGAGGATGGACTCCGTCTTCTCCAGCATGTGGTCGATGGAATCAGAGACAAAGTAGCCATGCTTGGCCAGCTGCCTCTGGGCAGGACGCCGGTAGAGCTCCATGAGCTTGATGCTGATGGCGGCAATCAGGGCCGAGCGGGGCTTCCTGCCCAGGTGCTTATACTGCCAGCGCACATTGGCGAAGGAGTAGAGGAAGAAGTCCAGGAGGCCCGGAAGCACTGCCTCGCAGCCCTCGGCCTCGATGACCTCGATGGCATGGTTATTGGCATCGGGATGGTATTTGACCAGGATCTCCCCCACCAAGCCCACCCGGGGCTTGCGGGGGATATCTGCTTTGGGCAAGGCTGTAAAGTCCGCCACCACCTGTTTCACAGCCCGGCGATAACTGAACCCTTTCTTAAAGGCCAGGTCATGGCTGAGCTTGTCCAACCAATGATTATACAGGCGGTTGGCGCTGCCCGGCTCCAGTTCATAGGGCCGGGTGCGGAGCAGGACAGTGGTGAGGACATCCCCCAGCACCAAGCCCTTGATAATCTTGTCCATCATCCCCAAGGTCAGCTTAAGGCCCGAATTCTTCTCGATGCCGTTGACGCTGAGGGCGATGACCGGCACATGGGAAAGGCCAGCCTGCTTCAGGGCCAGGCGCAGCATGGCTGCATAATTGGTGGCTCGGCAGCCGCCGCCAGTCTGGGAAATGACCACCGAAGTGTTATCCAGGTCGAATTCCCCGCTGAGGAGGGCGTTGACCAACTGCCCCACTACGATGATGGAGGGATAGCAGGCATCATTATTTACATACTTTAGCCCCACCTCGATATCTTCCCGGCTGGCCTGCTCCAAAACTTTTACTTTGTAGCCCCAGCTGGCGAAGACCGGTTCGATAAATTTAAAGTGAACCGGTGACATCTGGGGGACCAGGAGGGTATGCTTTGGCCGCATCGCTTCGGTAAATTCCCGGCGCCGGTAAACATAGTCCCCGTCCCGGGCTGCGGCGGCCTCTTCCCCGGCGGGCCCCCCAGCTGCATCTGCTTCATCCATGGCCGCCTTGAGGGAGCGCATGCGGATGCGGGCGGCCCCCAAATTGTTGACCTCGTCGATCTTGACCAGGGTGGAGATTTTATTCTGGGCCAGGAGGATTTCCTGAACCTGGTCGGCGGTGATGGCATCCAGCCCGCAGCCAAAGGAATTGAGCTGGACCAGTTGCAGGGAGGGGAATTTTCCAACCTGGGCCGCCGCTTCATAGAGGCGGGTGTGATACACCCATTGGTCCACCACCCGGAGGGGGCGCTGCATGTATTGCTCCGGATCGATTATGCTGTCCTCGCTGAGAACCGCTAGCCCCAGGGTATTGATCATCTTGGGGATGCCGTGGTTTATTTCGGGATCCAGATGATAGGGGCGCCCCGCCAGGACTATTCCCCTTATCCCTGTCTTATCCATGTACGCCAGGGCTTCCTGGCCTGCCCGGCGGACATCGGCCTTAAACCGGTCATACTCGGCGAACCCCTTGGCCAGGGCTCGCTGCACCGTACTCCTGGTGACGCCAAAGTCCTTGAGTTCGGCAGCCAATACCCGGGCCAGCTTGCCGGGGTTGTCCATGGGCAGAAAGGGGCAGAGGAAGCGGACAGAGTTGTCTTTGATGGCGTCCACATTGTTGCGGATGACCTCGGGGTAGGACATGACGATGGGGCAATTGTAATGGTTATTGGCATTCTCATTTTCCCGCTGCTCATAGGGCAGACAGGGGTAGAATATGGTCTTCAGCCCCCGCTGGATCAGGTCCACCACATGCCCGTGGGCCAGCTTGGCCGGATAACACAGGCTCTCGCTGGGGATGGTGTCCATGCCCAGCTCAAAGACCTGGTGATTGGACTCCCCAGAAAGTACCACCCGGAAACCCAGCTCCGTCAGGACGGTGAACCAGAGGGGGTAATTTTCATAGATGTTCAGGGCCCGGGGGATCCCGATTTCGCCCCGGGGCGCCTGCTCCAGGGGCAGGGGCTGGTAGGCAAAGAGGCGCTGGTACTTGTAATCCAGGACATTGGGCAGCTCCTTAGCTGCCTCCCCCAGTCCCGCGCCCTTCTCGCAGCGGTTGCCGCTGATCAGGCGGCGCTGGCCATTGAAGGTGGATACCGTCAGCTTGCAATTATTGCCGCAACCCCTGCAGGTGGTGGTGCGGGAGTCCATGGCAAAGGCGGCCAACTCCTGGGCCGTGAGAATGCCGGAGGGCCCTCCCGTCCAGCGCTCCTGGGCAATCAGGGCGGCGCCGTAGGCGCCCATCAACCCGGAGATATTGGGGCGGATGACCTCCTTGCCCGAGAGGATCTCGAAGCAGCGGAGAATGGCGTCGTTGAGGAAGGTTCCCCCCTGGACCACGATTTTCTCACCCATTTCCTCGGGGTTGCGCAGCTTTATCACCTTGTACAGGGCATTCCTGACCACCGAGTAGGAAAGGCCGGCGGAGATATCCCCCACCGTGGCGCCTTCCTTCTGGGCCTGTTTGACCCGGGAGTTCATAAAAACCGTGCAGCGGGTGCCCAGGTCCACGGGATTTTCTGCATCCAGGGCCAGGGTGGCAAAGGTCTCGGTATCCAAAGAGAGGGTCTCGGCAAAGGTCTGGATAAAGGAACCGCATCCGGAAGAACAGGCCTCGTTGAGGATGATGCTGTCGATGACTCCGTTGGTAATGTGCATGCACTTCATGTCCTGGCCGCCGATATCCACGATGAAATCCACATCGGGGCAGAAGTGGGCTGCGGCCTTATAATGGGAAACCGTCTCGATTTCACTGGTGTCGGCCTTGAGGGCTGTCTTGAGCAGGTTTTCGCCATAGCCGGTGGTACTGGCGCCGGCAATGTACGCCCCGGCGGGCATGTCCGCGTACAGCTCCCGCATAAAGGCTAAGGCGCTGTTTACCGGACTGCCGTTATTGAGGCCGTAATGGGAAAACACTACCTCCCCTGCCTCGTTTATCAACACCGCCTTGGTGGTGGTGCTGCCGGCATCTATGCCCAGGAAGAGGGGCCCTGTCTGGGCTTTGAGCTCGGCAAGGGCCACCCGATTTCGGGAGTGTCTGGCCATAAACTCTTCTTTCTCTGCCTGGTTGGCAAAAATCGGTCCCAGGGAATGCAGTTCCGATGAGACATATTTGGCGCCCTTTAAACGCTCCAGCAGTGTCGGCAGGGCCACCGGCTCCCCCGAGGCCAGCAGGGCCGCCCCCAGGGCCACAAAGAGCTGGGCCTGCTCCGGCAGGGTAAAGGATGTGGCGCTCTCCCTGAGACTGACTTCAAAGGCCCGGCAGAGCTGGGGCAGAAAGAACAGGGGGCCGCCCAAAAAGACGATATTGCCCTGGATCTTACGGCCGCAGGCCAGGCCGGCGATGGTCTGGTTGACCACGGCTTGAAAGATGGAAGCGGCCAAGTCTTCCCGGGCCGCCCCTTCGTTGAGCAGGGGCTGGAGATCGCTCTTGGCAAAGACCCCGCACCGGGAGGCAATGGTGTACTTGGTCTTGGCCTGGGCCGCCAGCTTGTCCAAACCCTGGGCATCGGTTTTGAGCAGACTGGCCATCTGGTCAATAAAAGAACCCGTTCCCCCAGCACAGGTTCCGTTCATGCGCTGCTCCAGATTGGGGCGCATGAAAGTGATCTTGGCATCTTCTCCCCCCAACTCGATGATCACATCGGTAGCGGGGTAATATTTATTCACCGCTTCGGTTTCGGCGATGACCTCCTGGACAAAGGGGAGGCCGAGATTATTGGCAATACTGACCCCACCGGAGCCGGTGATGGCAACCCTGGCGGGATTTTGGCCGATTTCCTCTGCAAGCTCCCCAAAGATCTGCACCAAAGAGGTATGGATATCGGAATGATGGCGGCGGTACTGATGATAGACCCATTTCTCGTCCTGCAGTACAACTGCCTTTATTGTTGTCGAACCTATATCTAGACCAACGCTGAGATCCGTTGCTCTCATTCTAGTCACTCTCCCTATTGCACACAAAGCCATATATCACCCAGTATAGCAAAGACCCCAGGCTGATACTACTGACTGGCCTATATCCAGGTCCTAATTTTATCTTAAAAACAGGGAAGTTTACAGATGAAAGCATTAGTAGTATAGTAATTTGTGCTGCCTAAACCGAAATGAAAGCTTTGGTGAGAAATGATATTTACCCAAGAAAAAATAAGGAACGTCGCTATAATTGCCCATGTCGATCACGGCAAGACCACCTTGGTGGACGGCCTCTTGCGTCAGGCGGGTATATTCCGGGCCAATGAACAGGTTGTGGAGAGGGTATTGGACTCCGGCGACCTGGAACGGGAGCGGGGCATTACCATCCTCTCCAAGAATACCGCCGTTACTTACGGCGATACCAAGATTAACATCGTGGATACCCCAGGCCACGCCGACTTTGGCGGCGAAGTGGAGCGGGTGCTGCGCATGGTGGATGGCGCCCTCCTCCTGGTGGATGCCTTCGAGGGTCCCATGGCCCAGACCAAGTTCGTCCTGCGTAAGGCCCTGGCCCGGAACTTGCGCATCATCGTGGTGATCAATAAGATCGACCGGCCCGACGCCCGGCCCGATGAAGTCCTAAACGAGGTCTTTGACCTCGTTGTAGAACTGGACGCCGCCGACTGGCAGCTGGACTTTCCAGTCATTTACACCATTGCCCGGGAGGGCGTCGCCACTCTGGACTTCCATGAGCCCGGCAAGGACCTCCAACCCCTCTTCGACATGATCATCCGGGAGATTCCCGCCCCCACTGCAGACCCCCAGGGGACCCTCCAGCTCCAGATTAACACCCTGGATTACGATGATTATGTGGGCCGGATCGCCATCGGCCGCATTCAAAATGGAACCCTCAGCGCCGGCCAGCAGGTGGGCCTGTGCAAACAGGACGGCAGCGTTCAGGTGCAAAAGGTCGGCAAGCTATGGACCTATGACGGCCTCAAGCGCGTTGACACCCCGCAAGCCCTGGCCGGAGATATCGTGGCTGTGGCTGGCTTGGGAGATATCAATATTGGGGAAACCGTCACCGATCCTCAAAATCCCGCCCCCCTGCCCCTCCTCAGCATCGACGAGCCCACCCTGACCATGACCTTTATGGTCAACGACAGCCCCTTTGCCGGCCGGGAAGGAAAATTCGTCACCTCCCGCCAGCTCCGGGCCCGCCTCTTTAAGGAAGCGGAAACCAATGTCAGCCTGCGGGTGGAGGAAACCGATTCCGCCGATGCCTTCCAGGTCTCGGGCCGGGGCGAGCTGCACCTGGGCATCCTGGTGGAGACCCTGCGCCGGGAAGGCTACGAACTGCAGATTTCCAAGCCCAAGGCCATTCTCAAGGAAGTGGGGGGCAAAGTTCAGGAGCCCTACGAAAGGCTCTTCCTCAACCTGCCCGAAACCTATTCGGGCAAGATTATCGAGATTCTGGGCGCCCGCCGGGCGGAAATGCTGAGCATGCAGCCTGCGGGCATGAACCATGTCAAGCTGGAATTCCTCATCCCTGCCCGGGGGCTCATCGGCTTCCGCTCGGAATTGCTGACGGAAACCAAGGGCGAGGGCATCATGCACCACCTCTTTGAGCACTATGGCCCTTGGAAGGGAGATATCCCCAGCCGCCGCCGGGGCGTCCTGGTGGCCTGGGAGCCGGGAGAGGCCACGGCCTATGGCTTGCACAGTGTAGAAGCCCGGGGAACCCTCTTCATCAATCCTGGAGCCAAGGTCTATGCCGGCATGATCATCGGCGAGAACTCCCGGGAAGAGGATATCGATGTCAATGTCTGCAAGAAGAAGCATTTGACCAACTTCCGGGCCGCTGGCTCCGAAGAGGCCATCCGCCTCACCCCGCCCACCATCCTCACCCTGGAGCAGGCCATGGTCTATATCGATGATGATGAGCTGGTGGAGGTAACCCCTGAGAACATCCGCCTGCGCAAAAAAATCCTGGACCGCAACCAGCGGCGGCGGATAGACAAGTACAGCAATTAGAGGCGCTCCCTGCGCCTCTTTCTGCTGTACTTTACTCTAGTTCTCTTGAACCCTCTTTTTACTTCGCTCCGTCATTGCCACCAGGATGATGCCCAGCTCGTACAGTGCCAGCATGGGGATTCCCATCAGCACCTGGGAAACCACATCCGGGGGCGTGATAACGGCGGCCACGATCAGGATCAGGATCAAGGCGTACTTCCTGCTGGCCCGCAGGAAGGATGCCGTAATCAGTCCCAGTGCGCCCAGCAGCCAGAAGAGCAGGGGCAGCTGGAACACCAGGCCAAAGCCCAGAAGAAAGCCGGTGACAAAGCCCACGTATTCGCCGACTGTGTAGTAGGGCAAGAGCTGATCGCTGGAAAACTCCGCGAAAAAGTTTATGGCGAAGGGAAAGGCCACAAACCAGGCAAATGCGACGCCGGCAAAGAACAAGATGAACATCAGAAATACCGCGGCCAGGAGGACCTTCTTCTCTTTCCGGGTCAATGCCGGCAGCAGAAAGGCGATAATCTGGTAGAGGATCAGGGGACTGGAAATTGCCAGGCCTGCGGTGAAGGCCACCCGAATATGGGCCATCATGGCCTCAGGAGGGCGGATATAGATCAGGTTAACCCCCCGGGTCAGGTGCGCCAAGATTGGGCCGGCATAGACAAAGCAGGCGATGGTGGCTATCAAGAGGACGGCGACGCTTACAAGGATTCGCCTCCGCAGCTCATTGAGGTGGTCGACTATCGACATGGACTTGCTGGTCTTTGCCAAGATTCTCCCCCCGGGTTAAAAATTAGGCCCCGGCAGGATTACCGCTGGGACCGGATCTGGTTGACTTTAGTCGTCGGCGCCGCCCTTTGCCTCCTGGCGAAAGTTCTTGACAGCCTTGACAAAGGAATTTTTCAGTTGGGCGAACCGGCTTGTCCCAAAGACCAGAATTATTACCGCCAGGATGAGCAGGGCTTCCAGCCAGCCTATACGGAAAAAAGCGAGGACCATGTTCAATTCCCTCCCAGGATTAGCTCTTACTTCCTTCTCCGGATTCGTCCTCTAAACCGACGTCCACCTGGTCCTTGATATCCTTGGCGGCATTCCTTAGCTCCCGGATACCCTTGCCGATGGCGCTGCCGATCTGAGGCAGTTTGGACGGTCCGAACACCAATAAGGCGACCAATAGAATCAGGACAAGTTCGGTGGCGCCGATTTTGCTGATAAAGCCGACGTGCATCCTTTTCACCCCTTGGCTTGTATTTTCTACGTTGGCCCGTAGCTTAATTATACGCCATTGCCGGGACCCCAGTAATAAGAATTTCCTATTGCCAGATTTGCCAGGACCAGGTGCTCCGGCGTATGGTCTGGCACGAAATCCATTACTACAAGCTGCTCATCGACTACATAGCCCGGCTGGCCTAGCCCGCGGGGCAGTCCCGTGAAAGGAAAAGTCCCGTCCCCAGCGTTTCAAGATTCGAGAGGTCGGCGTCGGGCAGCAGGGCCTGGAGGTCGGCCATGCTCTTCAGTTCGCCGGCCAGGAAGATCTTCCTGGCCCGGCTCTTGCCGATGCCCGGCAGGGCCTCCAGCTGTTCCAGGCTGGCCCGGTTGATGTCCAGGGGCCAGGGCAGCCCGGTGATGGAGCGGTAGCCGTGGTCGACAATCTTGACGTCCAGGCTGCTCCCCACGGGGAATTTGCCGGGGATGCCCACCAGGATGGGATAGGTGCCCAGCTGGCGCCCGTAAGCCGTCAGCCCCTGGGACTCCTCAACGACCACGTCCTGCAAGAGGGTGCCCAGGGGAAAGACCTTCTGGAGCATGGGCTTATTTATTTCCTTGTTGATGGCCTCTTTGTACCGCTGGAAGAGATAGGGATTGAGCTTGCCCTTCCGGTAGCTTCCCAGGGGGTTGACCTGGCGAATGTTGATGCGCCGCACCATGAGGCCGGCATCCCGGACCCGGAGCAGGAATTCCAGGTTCAGGTCCATGGTCTGCTTGCCCTCGCCCTCGAGGCCGTGGAGGAAGTTCAGGCCCGGCAGGAGCTTGGGGATGCCCTGCTCCCGCCAGCCACCCACTTCGTTCATGATCTCGATGGCCCGGAAGGTCTTCTCCACATCCGTCCCGATATTATTGGCCCGAAGCACGGCCGGATCGGCGGATTCCAGGCCAAAGGCCGCGGTATCCCCCGGTGTGTTGTATTTGGCAATTATCGCCAGGGCCCGGGCCGATTCATTGGGATGGTCGGCGATGGTGGCGGGATTGATATTGTCCATGTGGAGCACTTTTAAATTGGGCGCCGCCTCCCTGATTCCCGCATACAGCTCCTCGATGGCCTTGGGGTTGGGGATGAGGGCATGCCCCTCCCGCACCGCCTGGAAGAGCAGAAGGTCAGTCTGGGCGCCCAGGCGGAAGTGCAGATTGCCCAATTGCGCCAGGGCCCGGACCTCGGCAATGATCCCGGAGACGCTGCGGTGGTAGACCACCTTCTTAAAGCGCTCGCTGCAGAAAGAGCAGTGGCTGCTCCGGGGGCAGCCCCGGAAGGTCTCGATCTCGCAGACCAAGTGGGGATAGCGGAGGTGCTTAATAGTGACCTCGGCCCCCAGGGGCGCCCACCAGTCCACCAACTGGGGGGGAGAATAGGATTTCTCCGGGTCCTCCCCGGTCAGGAGCTGGTAAGCCACCAGGCCGGGGACCTCCTTGGCCAGGTAATCCACGGGGCCTACATCCAAGGAGCAGTGGATGATGGGGCCGCTGAGGATGGTCTTGGGCCGACGCAGCGCCGTTGCCAGCTCCCGGATCTCCTGGAGGGAGATGGGCATGCCCCCCAGGTACTTCCCCGGCACGGTGGCGCCGGCGATGATCACCACCAGCTCGGCCTCCTGAAGCAGGTCCAGCAATTGGGGCTGCTTGCGGTATTGGTCGATGGTCCCGTAGCCGATATCCTCCGCCCTTATGCCTGCCGCCTTGAGGGCGCCGTAGGTATAGCGGACATGGGGGGCGATGTACGGAGGCACCCCCAGACAAGAGGGCTCATCCAAATAACCGTCCAATATATACACCCTGGGCACAATCAACCCTCCCTTTCCTGCCGGCAAATCTCGCCGGCGCTGCAATCCAAGCCAATAGTAACATATTTTCCCCAATCCGGTACCCCGAAAAGCTATTGCCCTTCAGACTGGAGACGGTGGAATTCTCCGCGAGCGGAGGATACTCAAAGCTATTTAGATATATTATTATTGTAATAAATTTCTAGTCATGGTATTATACAGCTAATCAATTGTAAAGGGGGATGGAGTAATGGCAGGGGAAAAGACCCCAAAGCAACGCAAATTTGTGTCTGTCAGCGACCCTTCCGGCACCACCGAAAAGGCTCCTAAGGGCAGAGCAACTGGAATGCGGATTTTTGCCATAGTCCTGTGGCTGGTCGCCATCGGTTTTGAGGTGTTGGTAATATCCCTTCTCAATGGTATGCTCTACATACCCGGCGACCAGATGGTATGGCTCATCGTCGGAATCGCCCTTGACCTCGTCTGCGTAATCATCGGTTCACTCCTGTGGAAGAAGGCCAATCGCATCGATCCCGCGTCGGCAAAGAACAAGCTCAAATTCTTCTTGTGGAATAATCTGGGCGTAATCGCATCCATCATCGCTTTCCTCCCCCTGATAATTATCCTGCTCAAGAACAAGGACCTGGATGCCAAAACCAAGAAGATCGTCACCGTCGTCGCAGCCATAGCGCTGGTTGCAGCAGCCGGATTCTCCATAGACTATGACCCGGTGTCCCAGGAAGAACTGGACCAGGCGGTTGCCGAAATTGGCGACGGCATCGTGTACTGGACCCGCTGGGGCCGTTCCTATCACCTGGACCCGGACTGCCATACCCTGCTGAATTCTTCCATTGTCTATCAGGGCTCTATAGAAGAAGCCTTCGAGGCTAACCGTCACGACCCCTGCGACTTCTGCGCCGGCGGCGCTGAGGCCGAATAACCTGTCAACCCAACCTCCTGTTATCTAACAGGAGGTTTGATTACTTTTGATTTACTGCCAAGGTCGGTTGGAACAAGAATATATTGAGGGGGCGAAATGATGGATTTAGCGAAAATGCTCAAAGACACCCTCTTGGGGAGCGACAGCATAAGCACCCTGAGCAAGACCACCGGGGCCAAGCAGGATCAGGTAAAGCAAGTCCTCATGGATGCGGTGCCGACCCTGATTCAGAACATGCAGAAGAACGCTTCGACAAAATCGGGGGAGAAATCCCTGGCCAAAGCTCTGTCAGACCACGCCAAGGACGACACCGGCAACATCAGCGATTTCCTTAAGAACGCCGATCTGGAGGACGGGGCCAAAATCCTCGGCCACATACTGGGGAAAAACAAAAATGTCCTGGAGTCCGGAGTTGCAAAAAAATCCGGCTTGTCTTCGGACCAAGTCTCTACCATACTCTCCGCCGCCGCGCCCCTGTTGTTAAACGTGCTGGGTCAGAAGAAGGAAGAGCAGGAAAAAAGCCAGTCCGGCGGGCTCCTGGACCTTCTCACCTCGGCTCTGTTTGACGACGGGAAAGGAGGCGACGACAGCCTGGGCGAGGTCCTGGTAGAAGGACTGGGTTCCATGCTGGTCGGCGGCAAGGCCGGCAAGAAATCCAGCAGCGGCGGCGCCCTGGGCAGCATTCTCGGTTCATTATTGGGCGGTGAGGCCAAGAAGCCGGCTGCCAAAAAGACAACGGCGAAGAAGACAACCGCCAAAAAGTCTACCGGCGCCAAGAAATCTACTGCAAAGAAGACCACGGCCAAGAAGACCACGACAAAGAAAACCGCCGCTAAGAAAACCACTGCAAAGGGTACAAAGAAATAAAAAAGGAGCCTTTGGGAAGTCGCTTCCCAAAGGCTCCTGCGTTTTAATACTGCAGAACCCGGGGCAGTTTTTTCGCTTGCTCAATCCAATCCTTAACCTGGTCTTCGCTGGGGAGCTTCCTGACCAGGGCCTTGGCCTCGTTTATCTCCACCATTTTTTGGTAAAGATTGTCCGCCCTGCGCCCCGCCAGTTCGGGCACAGTGTCAACCCCGGCGGCTTCCAGCAATTCGGCGTACTCGCCGCCGACGCCCTTAATCCTGGCCAGATCGGCGTGATTGGCCCACTTGAGAATCAGCTTTTCGGAGATTCCAGCCTTTTCGGCCAGTTCTTCCCGCCCCTTCTTGGTGGCGCAAGTTTCAAGTAATTCCTCCATGGACTTTACGCCGACAGCTTCCAGCTTCTCTTCATAGACTTCACCGATTCCCTCAATAACGCTCAGCTTTGTCATACCCTCTCTCCTCTCATAATAATAATCGATATTAATAACCTTGCTAAGGAAACTATATCAGAGATAATTGGAAAAAACAATAAAAAGACCATATTTATGCCAGCGGCCCGGGGGCACTGAGCTAATCCCTCGCCCTGTTCTTCAGCCTTTCCAGCTTTTCCCCGATCCGGGCCATGGCAGCCGCCCTTGCTTCCTGATCTTTAGCCCAGTTGACCAGGGCGCCCTGGACTATTTCCGCGGAAATAATATCGCCCTCCTGGACGCCCGGCAGCGCGCTTTGGAGAATTTCCACCCTGACGGTCTCGTCCCGGCAGAGCAGCAACCTGATTATCCCATCGCTTACAGAATCCACGGTGTACAGTTCCACTTACTTTTCGCCCCCGCCTCGCGTACTTTTTACATCCAGCGCGCTGCCATCGGTGCTGAACACTATGTGCCCATGCAAATCTGTCCTCAATACATCTGTATCCGCCAACAGCGCCACTATCTCCCTATGGGGATAGCCATAGGGGTTGTCCGCCCCCAGCGTTATCACCGCATATGCCGGGCGGACGGCCTGGAAAAATTCCCGGGATGTAGAGTCGCTGCTCCCGTGATGGCCCAGCTTCAAGACATTGGCCCGCACACTGCCGGCGGAGGCCAAAATTTCCCGCTCAGCGCCGATTCCGGCGTCGCCGGTGAAGAGGAATGCCACCCGCCCAATACTGACGCGGGCGACGATGGAGGCATCGTTCAGCTGGTCCGCCTTGGGCCTGGTGGGGTGCAATATCTCCAACCTGACGCCGTCGCTCAAGTCGCGGCTCATCCCCGTCCGGGCAACTGTAAATTCAATGCCCTTGCTGTCAATAAGGTCCAAGTACTGTTCAAAGGTTCTGCTGGTATGGACCACGCCGGGGTCCATTACCTCCCCGACTTTAAATTGCTTCAGCACCTCCAGCAATCCGCCAATATGGTCTTCGTGGGGATGGGTGGCGATGACCAGATCCAGTTCAGCGATTCCCTGGGAGCGCAGGTAATTCACCACCGTCTCCCCAGCCGCCCTGGGACCGGCGTCGATGAGGACGGCGGTACCACCGGCATGAATGAGAATCGAATCCCCCTGGCCCACATCGATGAAGTGAACTTGCAGCTGGCCATCGGGCTGGTTGAACAGGGCGGAAAGCTGAAAGCCCAAGGCCTCCTCGGCCACAGGTATGGTGTACGCCCCCAGGACCAGGACAATGGCCAGGGCCAGCACAGGTCTGGCCAGTGACTTGCCCTTGGCTTTACTGATTGACACCCATGAGGCCGCCAGGACCAGCGAAAGGAGGACCAGCGCCAGAATCGGCAATATCAGCCGCGCCTCAAAGCCCCCTTGACCGGCCTTGGTCACAAACCCAAAGCAAAAGGCTGCATACAGGCAGAACAATAATTCCAGCTTCCCCCGTCTCCTGAAGAAGATAGCCACTAAGATGCCGGCAATTAAGCTGGCGATCCAGATTATTCTCGCGTCCATGAATACACTCCTCTGCCAGGCTCAGCCGGCCGCCTGCCTTGCCCGCTTGCGCCGCATTGTTAGAAAAAGAAAGAGAAGGACAATCCCCAGGGCGACGGCGCCGGCGGGCCAAAGCCAGTTAAAGGCTTCTATGTCGTAGGCCGCCACCATCTCTACCTCCGCCAGTATTTCTCCATCCAGGCTGATCACCGCCATGCCCAAGACCTGGCCTTTCCGGATAGGGGCCTTGAGTACCAGGCCCTGTTCATCCTCCTTGACGATGCCCCGGGCCCAATCGAAGTTCAGCTCCAGGCGGCGTATATCGGCGATGTAGTGGAGATCAGAATAAGTGCCCCCGGCCAGGATCTGCAACATATCCGGTTGTCCACGGCGCTGGCCATGGACGGGCACGGAGAGAATTTGCCTTCCTTCCACCAGCATAACATAGTTCTGCCAGGAACCAAACCCGTACTCCAGGAGAGTGCGGGCGTCCTCCCAGATGGCTCCCTTGGGCGCCTTGAGGGTTATCCCCAGCAGGTCCCGGCCGCCGCCGCTGGCGGTGAAGACAAAGCAGTTGCCCGCCTCGGGAGTATAGCCGGTCTTAAACCCCGTCGCCCAGGGATAGTATTCCTCGGGGAAATCATGGCGCACCAACCGGTTGGTGTTGGGCCAGCGCTTGTCCTGCCAAAAGTACTCCTCCGCCGCCACTGCCTGGCAGAGAAAATCCTGCTCCAGGGCGGCCAGGGTTATTATGGACAAGTCCCTGGCGGTGGTCACGTGTTCGGGGTCATGGTAGCCATCGGGGCCGACAAAATGGGTGTTTACGGCGCCCAGTTCCCTGGCCCGCCGGTTCATCAGTTCGACAAACACTCCAATGGCCTCGTCGATTTTCATGCGTTCAAATCCGCTGACCTTTCGGCCCACGAACACCGCCGTGGCATAGGCGGCGTCATTGCCGGAGGGAAGCATCAGGGCATAGACCATGTCCGCCACCGTCAGACGATCGCCTACCTTCAGTTTGGCCGTGCTGCTGTCATGGCCAATGCGGTTTATCTCCTCTCCCACCGTGATGACATCGTTTAACCTGGCGTTCTCCAGGAGGATAAGGGCCGTCATGATCTTGGTGGTGCTGGCGGGGAAGAGGGGCAAATCTGCATTATTTTCATAGAGGACCTTGCCCGTACCCAGGTCCAGCAAAAAAGCGGCTTCTGATTTCAGCTCCAGCACGCCGGCCTCGGGCAGGCCGCAGACTTCACTGGCCTGCGCCATGCCGGGCAGTAGGAGAATGACGATGCACAGTATGCTGAGCATTTTCCCCATGTAAAATCCCACCCCTGCACTGATTTCCTATAATACGTATTTCAACGGGCAGGGAAAAAATACCTCCACACCTGGATAAATCTTCCCATCCTTGCCGGGGAAAATGGTATAATTACAATAGAGTGAATTTATTTTGAGCGGGGGTAGCACATGAGAGGAAAATCTTTTATCGCCCTCTTGCTGGTGATTACTTTTCTCTTGCCCGGCTGCGTCATCGAATTCACCGACGATTCGGGACCGCCGTCCCAGCCGGACCCAGAGTACCGGATAGTGTTTCCCGTGCGGAACTTCCAGAACTATATAGAGCTGGCCCGGGCCAATGCCGGCGACCTGGACACCTTGTATTGGGAAAATGTCCTGGGCCCCATCCAATGGGAGCTGGACCAGACCGAGAGCGGCATTGACATAACCAAGTACCATCAGACCATCCGCAACTTGGATGAACTGGAGCATGCCCTGAACCAGCTCAGTGCCGCCAATGTGGCCGGCATCGTCAAAGCCGCCCTCCTGGAGAGCGCTAAGCACTTTCAGGGCTCCGATACCACCGTCTACATCATCCCCTGCAACCCCGACGATGCCTTTACCCGGGACAGCATGCGCGGGGTGCGGGGCGTCTCCGGCCTGGGCTGCGGCAATACCATCATCGCCGTCAACCCGCAAGGCATTGGCTGGCAGGAGACCCTGCCCTATGTGGTGGCCCACGAATACCATCATGTCACCTGGGGCATCCGCCACCTCCACAATTGGGAAGGGAATATCCTGGATGTGCTGGTTATGGAGGGCAGGGCCGACGCCTTCGCCGACATCGTCTACCCCGGCCTGACAGTCCCCTGGACCCACTCTCTGCCCAAAGAGCACGAGCGGCGGGTGTGGCAGTTCCTGCGCGAGGAAATTTACAGCACTGATCTGGACTATGCCAAGGAAATCACTCAAGATGAATACTGGTCCGGCTATGCCATCGGCTACCACATCGTCCAGATCTTCATGGAAAACAATCCCCAGGCCAGCGTCGATGAGTGGACGGAAATGAAGTCCTCGGAGCTCTTTGCCGCCAGCGGCTATGAGGAGTGGTTGGCAACTGAATAGACCGGCGCACAAAATAATGAGGTGTGATAGCGATAGCGGCAAAAAGCTAATAAAATCAATGGTTTTGCGGACAGCGGATAGACAGGGAATGTGTTAAAAACTGAATACGCATACAAACGGCGTTACCTTAACCCCTTTGGGGGAGAAAGTAACGCCGTTTTTTTATGCCCGCAGGAAAGGAGGTGCAGCCGGAATGTATTTCACAAAGGGCAAGCAGCGGGCGTTTGAATTGCTCATGCAGCAGAAGCCGGGATTTGACCGCTATCAATCCGGTTGTGCCGGAGATGATGAAGATTGCGGCACTTGCCGTTTCTACCGCCCCGGGTGGAAATATGAGTTTTGCGTTTTCAAAGAGTGTCCCTATTGCCCCGGCAAAAGGACGCGGAAAACGCACGCCAGCATGGACAAATAGACGGGCAAAAGCCCTTGTGCCATGCGGCTTTGCAGACGCGAAAACGGCAAAGGGCATATTGCAATACCAAAACAGCCGAAAACGGCTTTCTAATTGTCCACGCATACCAAGAGAGGAAGTGAGGAAATATGGCAGTTTTCAGAGTGGAGCGAAATACGGGATATACCGTTATGAGCAACCACCACTTGCGAAACAAGGAATTGTCCTTAAAGGCAAAGGGCTTGTTGTCGCAAATGCTTTCGCTGCCCGAAGATTGGGATTATACCCTTGCGGGCTTATCCCATATCAACCGGGAGAAGATCGACGCAATCCGCGAAGCGGTAAAGGAACTCGAAAAAGCCGGATATATCGTGCGCAGCCGGGAGCGCGACGAAAAGGGACGCTTGCGGGGCGCAGATTACGTCATATACGAGCAGCCGCAGCCGCGAGAGCCGGAAGCAGCTACCAGCGGCGGACAGCCGCCTATATTGGATTTACCTACATTGGAAAATCCAACATTGGATAATCCAACGTTGGAAAAACCTACGCAGGAAAAACCTACGTTGGAAAATCCAACGCAATTAAATAAAGATATATTAAGTAAAGAACAATCAATTACTGATTTATCAAGTACCGATTCCATTCCTTTCCATTCCCTAAACCCCTTGCCCTTTGCGCATGGCGAAGCGGCTACGCCGCCGGAAAGGAAAAGAACGGAAGCGAAAAGCAATAGCGCAGTAGAGATTTACAGGGAGATTATCAAGGACAATATCGAATACGACCATCTCATTCAAAACTGCAAAATTGACAAAGACCGTTTGGACGAGATTGTTGACCTTATGCTGGAAACCGTCTGCACAGCCCGAAAGACAATCCGTATTGCCGGGGACGACTACCCCGCCGAATTGGTGAAATCCAAGTTTTTGAAGCTGAACAGCAGCCATATTGAGTTTGTTTTGGATTGCATGAGGGAGAACACAACCAAAGTGCGCAACATCAAGCAGTATCTAAAAGCGGTGCTGTTCAACGCGCCGAGTACCATTGACAGCTACTATACCGCCCTTGTCAATCACGACTTATACGGCGGCGAATGAGCATAGCCGCACTTTACCGGGAAAGGAGTTGATACCTTGCAGGAGGAAGTAACCCAAAAAACGATTGCCCTATACGTCAAAGTGGGAAAAGGCGCGGCGCGGCTTACCGAACAGGCGTTACAGAAAGCAATCCAAAAGTTTTTGGAGCAGAAAAGCAAACCCGCGCATGGGAAACAGACCATGCGGCAGCTTATGAAGCAGAACGCGGGTGTTTCCAACATCGAGATCACCGACAGCAATATTAAAGCCTTTGAGAGTACGGCGAAGAAATACAACATAGATTTTTCGCTAAAAAAGGTTAAGGGCGAGCAGACCCGTTACCTTGTGTTTTTCAAAGGCCGGGACGCGGACGTTATGACCGCAGCGTTTCAAGAGTTTTCCGCAAAGAAGCTGAACCGGGAGAAAAAGCCCTCTATCCGCAAAGCCCTTGCCGCTGCAAAGGACAAGGCGAAGCAGCTTAACGCCGCCCGCGACAAGGTAAAGAAAATGGACAGGGGGCGCGAGATATGAAGCAGATCAACTACAAAAAGCTGATACTTCCGAATATCCCCTATGTGTTCTTTGTCTATCTCTTTGATAAAGTCGGACAGGCGGTGCGGCTTGCCCCCGGCGCGGATATTTCTGCAAAGATACTGAATATCACACAAGGATTTTCCGCAGCCTTTGAAAACGCCTTGCCGAGCGTTTACCCGTTGGATTTGCTTGTCGGCATTGTCGGTGCGGTGATTATCCGCTTGATAGTCTATGTCAAAGGGAAAAACGCGAAGAAATACCGCAAGGGCGCGGAGTACGGCTCTGCCCGATGGGGAAACGCCGAAGATATAAAGCCCTACATAGACCCGGATTTCCAAAACAACATCATTTTGACGCAGACGGAACGGCTTACCATGAACAGCCGCCCGAAGCAGCCGAAGTACGCGAGAAATAAGAACGTCGTCGTGATCGGCGGCAGCGGCAGCGGAAAAACAAGATTTTTTGTCAAACCTAATCTAATGCAGCTTCATTCCTCTTACGTCTTAACCGACCCGAAAGGTACGGTTTTGATTGAGTGCGGGAAGCTGCTGCAACGGGCGGGCTACCGCATTAAGGTACTGAATACGATTAACTTCAAAAAATCTATGCACTACAACCCCTTTGTGTATATCCGCAGCGAGAAAGATATTTTGAAGCTGGTAAATACGTTGATAGCGAATACCAAAGGTGAGGGAGAAAAAAGCGCGGAGGATTTTTGGGTAAAGGCAGAACGGCTTTTGTATTGCGCGTTGGTGGGCTACATCTGGTACGAAGCCCCCGCCGAGGAAATGAACTTTATTACCCTGTTGGAACTTATCAACGCCAGCGAAGCCCGCGAGGACGACGAGGAATATCAAAGCCCCGTCGATTTGCTGTTTGCCGACTTGGAAGAACGCGACCCCGACCATTTCGCGGTGAAGCAGTACCGAAAATATAAATTGGCGGCGGGCAAAACCGCAAAATCAATCCTCATTTCTTGCGGTGCGAGGCTCGCTCCTTTTGATATAAAGGAATTGCGCGATCTTATGTCCTACGACGAATTAGAACTTGACACGTTAGGCGACAGAAAAACAGCTTTGTTTTTGATTATGAGCGATACGGACAGCACGTTTAATTTTGTTATCGCTATGCTGCAATCGCAGTTATTTAATCTCTTGTGCGACAAGGCCGACGACGAATACGGCGGCAAGCTGCCGGTTCATGTTCGCTGCCTGTTAGACGAGTTTGCAAACATTGGACAAATCCCGCAGTTTGAAAAATTGATTGCCACAATCCGCAGCCGGGAAATCTCGGCTTCTATCATTCTGCAATCGCAGAGCCAGCTAAAAGCCATTTACAAGGACGCGGCAGAAATCATACTTGACAATGCCGACAGCACCTTGTTTTTGGGAGGGCGCGGGAAAAATGCAAAGGATATTTCGGAGAACTTGGGACGTGAAACAATCGACAGTTTCAACACTTCCGAAAATCGCGGCACGCAGGTTTCTCATGGCCTCAATTATCAGAAATTGGGAAAGGAGTTGATGACACAGGACGAAATCGCAGTTATGGACGGAGGAAAATGTATTTTGCAGTTGCGCGGCGTGCGCCCCTTTTTCAGCGATAAGTACGATATAACGCAGCACCCGAACTACAAATACCTTTCCGACTTCGACAAGAAAAACGCTTTTGACGTTGAACGGTATATGTCCACCCGTCCGGCAATCGTAAAGCCCGACGAACCCTTTGACATATACGAAATAGATTTGTCCGACGAGGACGCAGCCGCCGAATAAAAACGGCGGCATTTTTATTTCCAACAACATTTTTTGAGCCGTTTTAGCGGCAGAAAGCGAGGTTTATATGGATTTTTTCAACAGCGCAGTTGACGTATTGCAGACTTTGGTAATCGCGCTTGGCGCAGGACTTGGCATTTGGGGCGGCATTAACCTCATGGAGGGGTACGGCAACGATAACCCCGGCGCGAAGTCGCAGGGCATGAAACAGTTGATGGCGGGCGGCGGCGTTGCCCTTATCGGCCTTACCCTTGTCCCGCTGCTCTCCGGCCTGTTTGGATAATGCCACAAACTAACACTACCCGCCGCGCTCTCCCGCTTCACGCGGGAGGGCGCGGGAAAGGAGGGATTAGCTTTTGATATGGCAGATGATTGAAGATTGGTTTCGCGGCATTTTGACAGACGGAATACTCTCTAATCTCTCCGGGCTGTTCGACAGCGTAAATACAGAGGTTGGAGAAATCGCAACGCAAGTCGGCACAACCCCCGCCGGGTGGAACGCGGGCATATTCAATATGATACGCAGCCTATCGGAAAACGTCATTGTGCCGATTGCGGGCGTTATCATTACCTTTGTCATGTGCTACGAACTAATCCAGCTTGTAATTGAGAAAAACAATCTGCACGATCTCGACACTTGGATTTTCTTCAAGTGGATTTTCAAAACCTTTGTTGCGGTGCTGCTGGTAACAAATACTTGGAACATCGTCATGGGCGTATTTGACATTACACAGAGCGTCGTCAACGACAGCGCGGGCGTTATCATATCCGACACAAGCATAGATATTGCAACCGTTATCACCGATATAGAAGCAAAGCTGGACGCTATGAGCGTCGGCGGGCTTTTGGGGCTATGGTTTCAATCACTCTTTGTGGGGCTTACCATGAAAGCGTTGTCTATCTGTATCATGCTGGTGGTGTACGGGCGCATGATTGAAATATACCTTGTAACGAGTATCGCCCCTATCCCCGTTGCGACAATGGTAAATCGTGAATGGGGCGGCATGGGACAGAACTACTTAAAATCCTTGCTTGCCCTCGGTTTTCAGGCTTTTCTAATTCTTGTGTGCGTCGGTATTTATGCGGTTTTGATACAGACAATCGCAGCAACCGATGACATATCCGGCGCGATCTGGTCTTGCATGGGCTATACCGTCCTCTTGTGTTTTACGCTTTTCAAAACGGGAAGCCTTGCAAAATCCGTATTCAGCGCGCATTAAGGGGGTGCAGATGAAGAAATACAAAATCATTTACGCCGATCCCCCTTGGAGATACGCGAGAAGCAAGGTACAGGGCGCAGCGGAAAAGCACTATCCCACTATGAGTATTGAGGAACTTTGCGCTTTACCCGTCAAAGAAATTGCGGATAAGGACTGTATTTTATTCCTATGGGCGACGTTCCCGCAGCTTAAAGAAGCGTTGCAGTTAATCAAGGCTTGGGGATTTACCTATAAATCCGTTGCCTTTGTATGGTTAAAGCAAAATCGGAAATCGCCCACTTGGTTTTATGGCTTGGGCTTTTGGACGCGAGGAAATGCGGAAATCTGCTTGCTTGCTACCAAAGGACACCCGAAGCGACAATCAAACAAGGTACATCAATTTATTATTTCCCCTGTTGAGCAGCACAGCAAAAAGCCGGATATAACGCGGGAAAAGATACTTGCCCTTATGGGCGACCTACCGCGTATTGAACTGTTTGCAAGGCAGCATACCCCTGGTTGGGACGTATGGGGAAATGAAATCAAAAGCGACATACGGTTTGCCGGAAAGGAGGTTTGAAATGGCGTATGTAACCGTCCCAAAGGATTTAACCAAAATCAAGAGCAAGGTAATGTTCAACCTTACCAAAAGACAATTACTCTGTTTCGGCGCGGCGGTGGCTATCGGGCTACCGCTATTCTTTTTGACAAAGGACAGCGCGGGAACGACAACGGCGGCTTTGTGCATGGTGCTTGCCATGCTGCCCATGTTCCTACTCGCTATGTACGAGAAGAACGGGCAACCGCTGGAAGTGATTATACGGCAATTTGTGGAAGTGAAGTTTCTTCGCCCCAAAGAGCGACCTTATCAGACCAACAATTTTTATACCGCCCTTGCGCGGCAGGAGCGATTAGATAAGGAGGTACGGGCGATTGTCAAAGGAAAAGGGAAAGACCCAAAACAAAAAGCGTAAACTTACGCGGCAGGAAAAGAAACAGATCGACGCGCTTATCCGGCAGTCAAAGGGCGACGGGAAGCCCCATACGGCGCAGGACAGCATACCGTTTGAACGAATGTATAAGGACGGGATTTGCCGCCTTGCAAACGGGCGGTATTCCAAGTGCATTGAGTTTGAAGATATTAACTATCAGCTTGCGCAGCCGGACGACAAGACCGCCATTTTTGAAGCCCTTTGCGATATGTATAACTCTTTTGACGCTTCTATCAGTGTGCAGCTTTCCTTAATCAGCCGCCATGCGAACAAGGAGGATTTCAAGAGCAGTATCACGATTGCCCCACAGAATGACGACTTTGACAGTATCAGAGCCGAATACACCGAAATGCTGCAAACACAGCTTGAACGCGGCAACAACGGGCTTATCAAGACAAAGTTTCTCACCTTTACCATTGAAGCAAAAGATATTAAATCGGCGCGGGCGCGGCTTGCCCGTATCGAAACGGACACCCTCAACCATTTTAAGGTGATCGGCGCGGCGGCGCGGGTATTGGACGGGAAGCAGCGGCTTGAAGTGCTGCATGGGCTTTTCCACCCGGACGGGGAACGCTTCAACTTTGCGTGGGAATGGCTACCCGTAAGCGGCCTTTCCGTCAAAGACTTTATTGCCCCGTCCTCTTTCCGTTTTGGCGACGGGCGAATGTTTCAAATGGGCGGGAAGTTTGGCGCGGTTTCCTTTTTGCAGATTGCCGCGCCGGAACTTTCAGACCGTATGCTTGCCGACTTCATGGAAGCGGAAAACGGGATTGTCGTCAATCTGCACATTCAGAGTATCGACCACAACGAAGCGATCAAGACGATCAAGCGGAAAATCACCGACCTTGACCGTATGAAAATCGAGGAACAGAAAAAGGCAATCCGCAGCGGCTACGATATGGATATAATTCCGTCCGACCTTGCCACCTACGGCGGCGAAGCGAAAAACCTTTTGCGGGATTTGCAGAGCCGGAACGAGCGAATGTTTTTGCTTACGCTGTTAGTTTTGAATGTGGCAGACACAAAGCAGAAATTGGACAACGACGTATTTCAGGCCGCAAGTATCGCACAGAAATACAACTGTATGCTCACCCGCCTTGACTACCGGCAGGAACAGGGGCTTATGTCCTCTATCCCATTGGGCGAAAACCTAATCCAAATCCAGCGGGGCTTGACGACTTCCAGCACCGCCATTTTCGTCCCCTTTACGGTACAAGAGCTGTTCCAAAGCGGCGAAGCGTTGTATTACGGCTTAAACGCATTATCGAATAACATGATTTTGTGCGACAGGAAAAGGCTGAAGAACCCTAACGGCTTGATACTCGGCACACCCGGCAGCGGCAAGAGTTTTTCGGCAAAGCGCGAGATCACCAACGCTTTTCTCATTACCGCAGACGATATTATCATTTGCGACCCGGAAGCGGAATATTACCCCCTTGTGGAACGGCTGAAAGGGCAGGTTATCAAGGTTTCGCAGAACAGCACGCAGTACATTAACCCGATGGATATAAACCTCAATTACAGCGAGGGCGACACGCCCATAGCCTTAAAGAGCGATTTTATCCTTTCCTTTTGCGAGTTGATTATGGGCGGCAAAAACGGGCTGGAAGCGGTTGAAAAGACTTTGATTGACCGCGCCGTTATCAGCGTGTACCGCAGCTACCTTGCAGACCCGAAGCCGGAGAATATGCCGATTTTGGGCGACCTCTACAATGAAATCAAGAAGCAGCCGGAAAAGGAAGCGCAGCGTATCGCGTCGGCATTGGAACTCTATGTAAATGGCAGTTTGAACGTGTTTAACCACCAAACAAACGTTGACATTCACAACCGCCTTGTCTGCTTTGATATTAAAGAACTCGGCACCCAGCTACGAAAACTCGGTATGCTCATTGTCCAAGATCAAGTTTGGAACAGAGTTACCATAAACCGCAGCGAAGGCAAGGCGACGCGGTACTATATCGACGAGTTTCATTTGCTGCTCAAAGAGGAACAGACCGCAGCGTACAGCGTTGAGATTTGGAAGCGTTTTAGAAAATGGGGCGGTATTCCGACAGGTATCACCCAAAACGTGAAAGATTTGTTATCGTCCCGCGAGGTGGAGAACATTTTTGAAAACAGCGATTTTGTGTATATGCTCAACCAAGCCCAGGGCGACAGGGAAATCCTTGCAAAGCAGCTTAACATTTCGCAGCAGCAAATGACCTATGTAACCCATTCCGACGCGGGCGAGGGGCTTATCTTCTATGGCAACGTGATTTTGCCCTTTATTGACCGTTTCCCGCAAGATACGGAACTCTATCGTGTAATGACGACCAAACCCGGCGAGGTGTCGGCATGAGGATAGAAATGGACAAAATCTATTGCGGCGACAGCTTGCAGGTGCTTCAAACCTTGCCGGAAAATGCAGTTGATTGTTGCGTAACGTCCCCACCCTACTATGCCTTGCGGGACTACGGCGCAGACGGGCAGATCGGACGGGAAGCAACGCCGGAGGAATATGTTTCCCGTATTACGGCGGTATTCCATGAGGTAAAGCGGGTGCTTACGCCGGAGGGTACTTGTTGGCTGAATATCGCGGACACTTATTGCGGCACAGGCAGCAAAGCCGACCACCAAGACCCCAAATACCCCAAAGGCAGGAACGGGCAGCAAGTGGCGTTTAACCACCGCGCCCCCGGCTGCAAGCCCAAAGATTTAATTGGTATTCCGTGGCTTGTAGCCCTCGCCTTGCGGGGCGACGGTTGGTATTTGCGCAGTTCTATCATTTGGCACAAAACAAACCCCATGCCGGAAAGCACGCGGGACAGGCCGACCCGCTGCTATGAATATGTGTTTCTGCTTACCAAGTCAAAGAAGTATTATTACGATTGGCAAGCAGTAGCCGAGCCGATAGCCCCCACAACGGCGGGGCGGCTGAAAAGCGGAGTTAGCAAAGGAAATAAGTATAACGTTACTGTTCCGGGGCAAAACCAACCGCAGAAAATCAACCGCCCCCGCGAAAAGGGCGCATACGCCGACGAGTTGATTTCTCCCGTCCGCAGCCGCCGCAACGTTTGGCAGATTAACAATGTCGGCTATCATGGCGGGCATTTCGCAGCGTTCCCGCCGAAACTTGCGGAAACGTGCATTTTGGCGGGCTGTCCCATCGGCGGGATTGTCCTTGACCCCTTTTTCGGCAGCGGCACGACGGGCATGGTAGCAAAACGGCTTAACCGCCGCTATATCGGCATTGAGTTAAACCCCGACTATTGCGAACTTGCAAAACAGCGGATTGGAGGTGATGAAGATTGAGCAAGGAACTGAAAGCCCCCGACAAGGTAACGCAAAAAATGACCCGCGACGGTGCGGTTGCGGAAAACCTCACGACGGGCGAAACGTCCAGTATCAGCGAAAGGCCGCAGGAAGAAAACTATTCAGCCCCCGCAGGGGTGGCAGCGGAAAAGGTTGTGCAGCATATCGGCGCAGAGATTGAGCGACACGCAGCAAAAGGCGCGGAGAAAAAAGCCCTTGACGCGACGCAGCCTAAAACCCATTCTTCCCGCTTGCAGTTTTCCGAAGCGGAACGGGCAACGCCGGAACTTCAAAAAGCGATCAAGAAATCGGATAAGGCGGCAGACTGTTTAGACGCAGCGCGGGCGGCTATCCCCAAGCAGACCAAAATCAAGAAAGAGCGCGTTTTTGACGAAGCGAAAGGCAAGGCAAAGACGCGCCTTTCCTTTGAAAAGACGGATAAGCCCCCAAACGGCAAGTTGCGGCATAACCCCTTATCCCGTCCGGCACAGGAGTTAAACAGTACCGTACATGGGAAAATCTACGAGGTAGAGAAAGAAAACGTCGGTGTGGAAAGCGGGCACCGGGTAGAACTTGCCGGAGAGAAAGCGGGCGGCATGGCGGCGCGGGCAGTTAAGGGCGGCATACGCCGCCATAAGCTGAAACCCTACCGGGCAGCGGCGGCAGCGGAAAAACAAGCGGTAAAGGCAAACGCAGATTTTCTCTATCAAAAGGCGTTGCACGATAACCCCGCGCTTGCGCACTCCAACCCCATTTCCCGTTTTTGGCAGAAGCAGCGCATTAAAAAGCAGTATGCAAAAACGCTGAAAGCGGGCGGCAAAGCGAAAAAAACCGCTGAAGCCACCGCAAAGGCGGCGAAGAAAACCGCGCAGGAAACCAAACGGGCGACGTTCTTTGTTGTCCGGCATTGGAAAGGCTGCTTGATTGTGGGCGGGATTGCCTTTATCGTGCTGCTGCTTTTCGGCGGGCTGTCCTCTTGCTCCCTCTTTGGCGGCAACAGCGGCAGCGGCTTGATTGCGTCGTCCTATCTCTCCGAGGACGCGGATATAACGGGCGCGGAAAGCGCGTATGCCGCTATGGAAGCCGAGTTACAAGATATGCTGGACAATATCGAAAGCGAATACCCCGGCTATGACGAATACCGGGTAAACGCGGACGAGATCGAGCATGACCCCTATGTGCTAATTTCTATCCTTTCCGCGTGGCATGAGGGCGTGTTTACACTCGATGAAGTGCAAAGCACCCTTGAAATGCTCTTTGAGAAACAGTATATCTTGACGGTCGAGGAAGAAGTACAGGTACGCTACCGCACCGAAACAAGGACGGACAGCGAGGGCAACCCCTATACGGTTGAAGTCCCCTATAACTATTACATTCTTCATGTGGATTTGGAAAACTTCAACCTCTCCCATGTCCCCGTTTACATCATGGGCGAAGAACAGCTATCCATGTACGCTATGTATATGTCGTCGCTGGGAAACAGACCCGACCTTTTCCCGCAATCCGGCTATGTGTCTAAATACTATGAAAACCCGCCCGCCGATTATGAAGTACCCGCCGCGCTGCTGGGTTCCGATGAAAAGTTTGCGCGGCTCATGGAGGAAGCAGATAAATACGTCGGTTTTCCCTATGTGTGGGGCGGCAGCACCCCGGAAACCTCTTTTGATTGCAGCGGCTTTGTGAGTTATGTGTTGACGAACAGCGGCCTATACAATACGGGCAGACTTGGGGCGCAAGGGCTTTACAACATCTCAACCCCTGTTTCTAACCCGCAGCCGGGGGATTTGGTGTTCTTTACGGGTACATACGACACCCCCGGCGTTTCCCATGTGGGGATTTATGTGGGCGAGGACGGGGACGGAAGCCCCGTCATGCTGCATTGTGGCGACCCTATCCAGTATTCAAAGCTGGACACCAGCTATTGGCAATCCCACTTTTACGCCTACGGGCGGTTAAATTACAATTAAAAGGAGTTGAAAAATGAATATTGTATCTTTTGGCGGCGGCACGAATAGTGCCGCCTTACTTATTGGCCTATACAAGCACAAAATCCCGATTGACCTTATCACCTTTGCCGATACGGGCGCGGAACACCCGCATACCTATCAATTTATCGAGATAATCAATCAATGGCTTGCGGAACACGGTATGCCGCAGATTACCGTTGTGCAGTATGTTGACCGCTACGGCAACCGCCTATCTCTTGAAACCGAGTGCTTGCGCTCTCATACGCTCCCGTCGATTGCCTACGGGCATAAGCGTTGTTCGCAGAAACACAAAATCGCACCGCAGGAAAAGTTTTGCAACCACTATGCGCCTTGCCGCGAAGTATGGCAGCGCGGCGAGAAAGTCAACCGCTATATCGGCTATGACGCGGGAGAAGTGAAACGGTATGAACATTCCCGCAAGTACAACGAAGCCGACAAAAAATATCATAACCGCTACCCCCTCATTGAAGAATGGGGCTGGAACAGGGACGATTGTATCCGGGAAATCAAAGCGGCAGGATTGCCGCAGCCGGGTAAATCGTCCTGTTTCTTTTGTCCGAGCATGAAGAAACAAGAGATTTTATATCTCAAAGAACACTATCCCGATCTATTTAACCGGGCGGCGACTTTGGAAGAAAACGCTATGCCCTATCTTAAAACCGTTAAGGGATTGGGGCGCAGCTATTCATGGAAAGAACAGTTTGGAAAGGAGTAAATGACTATGGCGAACACGAAACTTGACCGTATCGAAAGGGATATTGAGAAAACGAGGGCAAAAATCCTTGAACAGCAAAAGAAGCTGAAAGACCTTGAAGCGCAGAAAGTCGAGGAAGAAAACGCGCAGATCGTGCAAATGGTAAAGGCGGTACACCTTGACGGGACGCAGCTTGCCGCGTTCCTCTCCGCTTACGCCAGCGGCGAAATCACCTTGCCGCAGCCGGAAGCCACTTACCCCGCCGAACAGGAGGACAACGACAATGAAGAATAAAAAGATAATCCGAAAGTTTACCGTATTGCTTGCCGCACTGGTTATCATGTGCGGCTTTTCTGTTACCGCTTATGCGGGCGGTGGCGATGAAAGCGACGACACGCCTACCCCCGTAACCGAGGAAACCCCCGCGCCGGAAACCGAGCCGGAAGAAACGACGGGCGGCTATGAGCCGCAGCCCCTTACCCCGGACGGGAATATGTCCCTTGTGGACGATATAACGGGTGAAGCGTCCGGCGACAAGCAGTTTATCACCGTCGTTACCAAAAGTGGCAACTATTTTTACATCATCATTGACCGCGCCGAGGACGGGGAAAATACCGTCCATTTCCTTAACCAAGTGGACGAAGCGGATTTAACCGCCCTTATGGAGGACGGGCAGACCGAAGCCCCCGTTTGTAGCTGCACCGATAAATGCGTTGCCGGAAGCGTCAACACCGCTTGCCCGGTTTGCAGCGTCAACATGAGCGAGTGCGCGGGTGTGGAAGCCGAGCCGGAGCCGGAAGAAACCGAGCAGCCGCCGGAAGAAGAAAAAGGCGGCGGCATGGGTATTCTGCTTGTCGTGCTGCTTGTTGCCGCAGCGGGCGGCGGCGCGTTCTACTACTTTAAGATTTTGAAGCCCAAAAAGGACGCGGCGAAAGGCAGCAGCAGCCTTGACGACCTTGATTTTGACGAGGACGACGAGGAAACGGAAGTAGTCGAAACCGAACAGACCGAGCAGGAGGACGATAATCTATGAAACTTGTAATTGCAGAAAAACCGAGCGTCGGGGCGGCGATTGCCGCCGTTATGGGCGCGAATGAAAAGCGCAGCGGATATTTTGAGGGCGGCGGCTACCTTGTGTCGTGGTGTATCGGGCATTTGATTAGCCTTGCAGACGCGGCGACCTACAATGAACAATTCCGTAAATGGAAGTACGACGATCTTCCCATTGTCCCGCAGGAGTGGCAGTTTATTGTTGCCAGCGGCAAGGAGCAGCAGTTTTCCATTCTCAAAGACCTTATGCACCGCAGCGACGTTACCGAGATTATCAATGCTTGCGACAGCGGGCGCGAGGGGGAACTCATTTTCCGCTTTGTCTATGAACAGGCGAATTGCAAAAAGCCCTTTTCCCGCCTTTGGATTAGCAGCATGGAAGCAAGTGCAATCCGCGAGGGCTTTTCAAATCTCAAAGACGGGCGCGGCTATGACAACCTCTATCAATCCGCGCTTTGCAGAGCAAAGGCCGATTGGCTCATTGGCATTAACGCGACCCGCCTTTTCTCTATCCTCTACCATAAAACATTGAATGTCGGCAGAGTGCAAACGCCCACCCTTGCTATGCTGGTAAACCGCGACTATGCAATCAGCAGCTTTAAGAAAGAGAAATATCATGTCGTCCGGCTGGACGTTGGCGGCGTTGCCGCCCTTTCCGAAAGGCAGGACGACGAAGCGGCGGCGCGGCAGATGAAAGCGGCTTGCGAGAAATCGCAGGCCGTTTGTACTTCCCTTAAAAAAGAGAAAAAGACCGCAGCCCCGCCGAAACTGTTTGACCTCACCGCCTTGCAGCGGGAAGCAAACCGTTTGTATGGGTTTACGGCGAAACAGACCCTTGACTATGCGCAAGCCCTTTATGAAAAACGGCTTTTGACCTATCCCCGCACCGACAGCAAATATATCACTTCCGATATGGAGGGCAGCACAAAGGAACTTATCACCGGCCTTTGCGCTGCTCTCCCCTTTATGCAGGGCGTGAAGCTGCAAGCCGACCTTGCGAGGATTTGCGACAACAGCAAAGTAACCGACCATCACGCCATTTTGCCGACAGCGGAGTTTGTGAAAACGGGCTTTTCTTCCCTTGCCGAAAGTGAGAAAAAGCTAATGACCCTTGTGTGCGCAAAACTGCTTTGCGCCGTTGCCGCGCCCTATGAGTATGAAGCGGTTACGGCGGTTTTCACTTGCGGCGGCTATACCTTTACCGCAAAGGGCAGGACGACGCTTTGCGAGGGTTGGCGCGAGATTGAAAGACTATCCCGCGCCGCGTCCGGGGAACAGGACGAGGACGCAGAGCCGGAAGCGGTTTTACCCCCGCTTGCCGAGGGGCAGACCTTTGACAATCCGGCAGCGGAGATCTCCGAACGTTACACGCAGCCCCCAAAGGCATTTACCGAAGATACGTTACTTTCGGCTATGGAGAGTGCGGGAAAGGAGGACACGCCGGAGGACGCGGAGCGCAAAGGGTTAGGCACCACCGCGACGCGGGCGGGTATCATTGAAAAACTCATTAGCGCGGGCTTTGCCGAGCGCAAGGGCAAAAAGCTAATCCCCACAAAGGACGGGTATAACCTTGTCGCTATTCTGCCCGACAGCCTTACGTCCCCGCAGCTTACGGCAGAATGGGAAACGCGCCTTACCGGGATTGCAAAGGGCAGCGACAGCCCCGCCGACTTCATGCGCGGGATTGAGGAAATGACAGCGGGGCTTGTCAAGACCTATTCCGCGATTTCCGAGGATAAAGCGAAGCTGTTTACCCCGCAGCGGGAAGCAATCGGCACTTGCCCCCGTTGCGGCGCGGCGGTTTACGAGGGCAAGAAAAACTTTTACTGCTCCGACAGGGCTTGCAGCTTTGTGATGTGGAAGAATGACCGCTTTTTTGAGCAGCGCAAAAAGGCTTTCACAAAGGCGATTGCCGCCGCCCTTTTGAAAGACGGAAAGGTAAAAATCAAAGGTATGTACTCGACCAAGACGGGAAAGACCTTTGACGGAGTTGTGCTGCTTGCCGACACAGGCGGCAAGTATGTAAACTTCCGCGTCGAGCAGAACCGAAAATGATAAGGCTTGATGAAAAGCAATACCGCGCCGTAAAGAAAATGACCCGCGCCGCTTGTGCAAACAACGATTGCGGGAATTGTCTGCTGCTGGACGACGGGGAAACTTGCGTTTGTGTGCAGAGTATCAGCTATTCGCTGCTATGCCGCTATTTCCGCGAAGCGGTATTACCCGCCGACAGGCAGCTTTGCGAACAGATCACCCGCAGCGGGGAAACCGATTTGAAGCGTTGCGCGGTATGCGGCAGCACGTTTGCGGCGGGCAGCAACCGGGCGAAATACTGCCCCGATTGCGCGGCAAAGATACGCCGCAGACAGAAAGCCCAAAGCGAGAGAAACAGGCGTTTACGGATAAAAACAACTACATAGCAAGCACAGCAAACGAGTACCCGTTTGCGAGAAATGCCCGCGCTTCCCATAGAGAGCGCGGGCATTTTGCTTGTTGGGATAGTCCCAAACCCTTATATGACCGAGAAAGGACGTGATGAAAGAATATGCCGTATTCCTCATACGACCATGACAAATTAGAAGCCGCCGAAACCATGCGGATAGAACGCCGGATATATTTTGAAGCAAAGGACAGGGAGATTGCCCCTTATGCTTCCTTGCCGATTGCGCAGCTACTTTCCATGCGCAGCGAAAGCGCGGCGGCAGAACAGGCGATTTTTGACGACCTTAAAGAACGCGCCGCCGCATGGGAAGAACAGGCGGGAAGAACGCTTTTGCTGGATAAAACACTTGAATATGTGAGAACGCCGCACGTCCAGCACACCGCTAACGAGTGGCAGACCACCGAGCATAACCGCCATATTCGCAGCAACCGGGTATATCAGATGAATTACTACATTTACGAGAATACCCGCTACGACAAAGAAGCGCAGAAATCTATCCCGTATTCATGGACGCTTACATGGAGCGTGCGCACCAACAGCCCAAGCAGAACCCAAGCGAAGATTGCCGGACAAGATAGAAAGGTTTTCACCGACAAGGCAGCTATGGAAAAGTATCTGAATGGGCGTATCAAAGCGTATGACCGCTTGTTTACGGAAATCTCCCCGCCTATCCCGCAGGAGTACGCCGACTATTTCAAAGTAAACGGTATGCTCATGCCGGACTACACCATAGAGGGCGAAGAACCCCCGCAGCAGCAACAGGCGGCAGCTATCCCCGAAAATACCGGGCAGGAAAAGGAGCGTGAACACATGAGCGAACAGTTTTCTATTATGATAGGCAACCGCAGCCGCTTTGACGCGGGCGACCCCGGCGGCTATTGGTTGGATATGCCCGCCACAAAGGAGCAGTTGCACGAAGCTATGCGGAACGTCGGCATTACCGCCGACAACCCGCAGGATTTTTCCATTCGCGGCTATTCCGACGACCCGGAGAAACATATTGCCTTGCCTTATGAAATGGTATGCGCCGCCGACGTGGACGAACTCAATTTTCTTGCGGCGCGGCTCGAACAGCTTGACCCCGCCGAGGTTGGCAAGCTGAACGCAGCTTTGCAGCAGAAAAACGGGCTTGCAAATATTGGACAGGTAATTGACTTCACCTACAACGTGGATTTTTACGTCCATATCCCCGAAGTACATAACTACCACGATTTGGGCGACTATTACTTAAATCAATCCGGCATGGTACAAATGCCCGAAGAATGGAAAGGCGGCATTGACCTTTCTACTTTTGGCAGGAACGCTGCCGCGCAGGAAAAAGGCGCGTTTACCGAGTACGGCTATATCGTGGAAAGCGGCGACGAGTGGGAACGGCAGTTTGAGGGGCGCGAAGTGCCGGAAGAATACCGCATTATGAGTTACCCGCAGCCGGAGCGCGGCGAACAGGACAAAGCCTATATGGACGCAGCCGAAACGCAGCAAGCAGACGCACAGGCCGCAGAGCCGCAGCAGCCCCGCCCCGTCGTCCCCATTATCCTTACTTCCGAAAAGCCCGCCGAAAAGGTAAAGGAGATCACCGCGCGTTTGGAACAGGGCGTACAGGCGATTTTTGACAGCGACCGCTACAAAGAGTTTCTAACCGCTATGTCAAAGTTCCATGATTATAGTTTGAATAACACTATCCTAATTGCTATGCAGGGCGGCAATTTGGTAATGGGCTTCCGTCAATGGGAAAAGGAGTTTGACCGCCATGTAAAGAAAGGCGAGAAAGGCATTAAAATCTTTGCCCCCGCGCCCTACAAGGTGAAAAAGCTGGTTGATAAAATCGACCCCGAAACGAGAAAGCCCATGCTTGACCGCGAGGGAAAAGTGGTAAAGGAAGAAAAGGAAATCACCGTCCCCGCCTTTAAGGTTATAACCGTCTTTGATATTTCGCAGACCGAGGGCAAGGAGTTTCCCGACCTTTCCGTTAAACCGCTGCTTGCCGATGTGGAGCAGTACGAGGATTTTTTCGCCGCCCTTGAAAAAGCGTCCCCCGTCCCGATTGCATTTGAGCAGATCACAAACGGCGCAAATGGGTATTTCAGTTTGACCGACAAGCGTATTGCAATCAAAGAGGGCGTGAGTGAATTACAGGCGGTAAAGACCGCCATTCACGAAATCGCCCATGCGAAGCTGCACGACGTAGACTTAAACGCCCCGCCGGAGCAGCAAAACCGCGTTGACCGCCATACCTGCGAGGTAGAAGCGGAAAGCGTCGCTTATACGGTTTGCCAGCATTTCGGCCTTGATACTTCCGATTACTCTTTCGGCTATGTGGCTGGTTGGAGCAGCGGCAAGGAAATGACCGAGTTAAAAGCGTCCCTTGAAACAATACAGACCACCGCAAAGGAACTCATTACCGAGATTGAGGGGCATTTTACCGAGTTGCAGCAGCAGCGGCAAGCCGAGCAGGAGCAGGGCGATACCTTTTCCATTTATCAGTTAAAGCGCGGGGACGAAACAAGGGACTTGCGCTTTGAGCCTTATGACCGTCTGCAAGCGGCTGGACTTACCATTGACCGGGTAAATTATGAACTCGTCTATACTGCACCGCTTACAAAGGATATGACGCTGGGCGACATTTGGGAAAGGTTTAATATCGACCACCCCGCCGACTTTAAGGGGCATAGCCTTTCCGTTTCCGACATTGTTGTGCTTCATCAGAACGACGAGGACACCGCCCACTATGTAGACAGTATCGGTTTTCAGCAAGTGCCGGAGTTTTTGCAGGAGCAGCAGACCCCCGTATTTGACAAGCTGCCGCCCGAACAGCAGCAAGCCTTGTCCGACACCGTACAAGACACTTTGCAAATGCTGGTTGACGCAGACAAGCGGATTTATGGCGACGTTACGGGCAAGACCCTTGAAGCAATCGCGGCGCAAGGATATTCCTACAAGGACGGGCAGCTTGAAAAGCAGCAGCCGGAAGCGACCCCCGACAGCCTTTTGACGGGTGAAACCGTTAGAACGCCGAGGGGCAATTTTCATATTACCGATATGAGCCGTGAACAGATCGAAGCGGCGGGATTTGGTTTTCACCATGCGTCGGAGGACGGGAAGTATCTCATTATGGGGAATGGCACACAGGCTTATGCCATAGCCGCCGAGCAGCCGCAGCGGGATAATCCCTTAAAGCACGTCGAGGACACCATAGAGCAGAACGACAACAATTTTGACGGGCTTATCAACAATACGCCGCAAACGCCCACCGTTGCAGATTTTGAGCAGCGGGCAAAGGCGGGGGAAGCGATTTCCGTTACCGACCTTGCAAAAGCGGTAAAAGCCGAGAAACGGGAACAGCCGCAGAAAAAACCGTCCATTTTGAAGAAGCTGGACGAATACAAGAAACAGGCGGCGCAGCAGCCGAAAGATAAACAGAAAGAGCATAAAAAGGATTTGGAGGTTTGATAGCATGAATACCCGCTTTACCATTGAGGAAGAAAACATTGTTGCGATCTACGCCGAGGACAGCCGGGAAACAACGCTTGAAAATATCCTTGCCGCCATGCCCTACATGGACGAGGATATGCGCCAGCTTGCCGCCGCAGCGGTGAACAAGCTGCAAGCCATGACGGACAGCGAGTTTTCCGAAAGGGAGTTTATCTTGACCGACGAGGAATAGCCCATAGAGAACAGGGGCGCGGTTGCCGATTTCCGGCACCGCGCCCCTGTTCTTTTTTTGTCCTTGCGTGGACAATTAGAAAGCCGTTTTTGCGGGTTTGAATATACTTTATCGTCTATGTCGTTTTCATGCGCTGGAAGCCGCAGAAACACAGGCGTTTTCAGCCCTTAACATTCCACTTGCCACCCCATGTTTTGCGCCTTATCGCTCCTGCTCCCGCGCCCTGCTTTGGGACGGGTAAAGAATACTATCGACGTTCTTTTTGACAACGCCGTATTCCTGCATTTGCTTCTTGGCTTGCCGATAATCTTCATACAATTTGGTTTTCCTGTCGTTTAAGCTTCTATACTCCTTGCGCAGCGCGGCGAGATCGGGCAGCTTCTTTATCTGCATTTCCTTTAATGCCCTTGCCGCAGCTTCAAACAGGATAATTTCGCTTTCATGCCCCCGCAGATACTTTTCCTTGTCCGGCGATTTTCGGTATTCATCGTAAATCGGTTTTAACTGTCGGTATGTGGTGGTGTGCTTGATAAGCAGCGACAAATCAGACATACGCTGTTCCACTTCCTTAACCGCCTTTGCCGCCGCGTCATGAGCGGTCATAATATCGGCTATCTTGCTTTCAAGTTCGCTATAATACTCAATCTTGTTTTCGGTTAGGAAGTTCATGCTTTTAGCAGCCTGTTTCAGATTATGGATTTTTGCCCACCGTTCATAGCCCGCCGACTGTTGGGCTTTGATACTGTTTTCAAGATCGACGACAAGCCGGATTTTCTTATCTTCCCGCAGCGTTTTTGTTTTGGCAACATACACGCCCTTGATACGCTCCTTTATCGCTTCTTCCGTATAGGCCGCGCCGAGCGTCTTTGTGCGGGTAAACCGTTCCTGTCCGGCAGCGCGAAAGGAAATGTATTTGCCCTGTTTGATTTCATACCCCATTTCCTGCAAGCGGCGCAGCAGTTCGTCAAAATCTTTCACTTGGGGAATGAGAGTATCTATCGCCGTTTTCAGCTTTGCTTTGTAGCTTGTCCCTTGCTTTTCGGCGGTGTATTCTGCATAGCTTTTTCCCTTGTCCTGTCCCGGTACGACGACGGATAGCCCATGCTCTTTACATATCCTGTCGCTGGTGCGCCGGATAAAGTGATAGCTTTGCTTGTTGGAATGGTACTTTTTGTAGTCAACGAAGCTAACCGCGTTGAAAATCAAGTGATTATGCAGATGGTCTTTATCGACGTGAGTTGTCAAAACAAACTCATACTTGCCGCCTAATACCGCCCCGGCAAGTTCCATGCCGATTTTGTGCGCTTCTTCCGGTGTGGTTTCTCCCACCGCAAAGGATTGTATCAAGTGCCGCCCTAAATGTGTGCCGCGATCTCCGGCAGCTTCCCGCGTCCATGCAAACTCAATATCGGCGGTTTCCAGCCCGCAGCCGAAAGAGGACGCAAGCAGCTTCCCGTCTGTCTTTTCGGGATTTAAGATATAGTCTATCGCAGCCTTTAAGGTTGATTTAATAGGGTGCGTCTTTGTAACCGCCATATCTCGTCCACCGCCTTTTTAATGTCCTCTATATCCTGCCTGTAAACCGTCCCCGTCGCATTGGCGCGTTTTGCAATTTGGTTGATGTTCCGGCTCACCGCTTGCAGTTCCCGGATATATGCTTTTGTGTCGCTTCGGTCAACGACAAGAATATACCCGTCTATCGCCATTTTACGGAAGTATGCCCCATACTGCTTTATGGGAAGCTGCTTCATCTTCTCGTCGATCAGCCGCTTTTCTTCTTCCGTAACGTAAAACTTCATCTGTATATTTCTCTTTCGGTTTTCCATTTCCGCACCGCCTTTCGGTATAAGGGTTTGGGATTATCCCAACAAGCATTTTCCGCAAACGGGTACTCGTTTGCTGTGCTTGCTATCTACTCCATACCCCCACCGAAAGGCGGTATTTGTTGCGCGTTCCTTTGATTTTGGACGCAAAAAAAGATTGCAGCCGCCATGCGCTGCAATCTCCCGATTTCTCATATTGTGAGGTTAATCCTCTGCTTTTTCGACTTCCGTTATCTCCCTTGCTGTTGCGGTTACAATCCGTATGCCTTTATCGCTCATACCGTCCAGCAGCGCGTCAAGCTGCCGCCGCCCGGTGGATTTCTCCGCATTGCTGTTCGGGAAGAAAAATTGATCTACCGAAATATGATACCGGGTTACAAGGTCATAGAATACCTGTAAACTCGGCTGTTGTCCCTTGTTCTCGATATTCGCAAGGTAGCGCGGGGAAATATATAACTCGTCGCTTACCTTTTTGCGGCTCTCGCCGTATTCATTTCTCGCGGCTTTTATAGCTGCCCCGAAAGCCTTAAAGTCGTACAATGGTACGGGTCTTTTTGCCATTTTCATTCACCCTGTTACATTTTACAGTTCACCTTTCTTTTTGGATATGTCCACACAATTCATATCATTAGGTTAAATACTTCCTGTTGTGTATTGACAGTAGACTGATTTTCTGATAAAATAAAATTTATGTAAAAGGAGGCGGCGTTTATGTTGCATAGCATGCGTATTAGATAAGCATTGAAAAAAAGGATTTTCCCATTTTCAACATGGGCTTTTTTGTCATGCTTATTTTGCGGATGCTATACAAAAAACTAACGACGTATAGATATAGTATAGACATAGTGCAAGCTATGCCTTAGTTTTGTTGTACTGCTCTGTGCATTATAAATGCAGGTCAATGCTCATGTTGCGGATTGACCTGCATTTTTTTGTGTAAAAAGGACGAGTGAAATATAATGCTTAAAAAATATTGGATAAAATGTCCGATTTGTAACGGAAAGACGAGAGTTCAAGTATTTCATAATACTGTATTAAAAGATTTTCCTCTTTTCTGCCCTAAATGCAAATTGACGCATATCATTGATGTAGAAAAATTAGAGATTGTAATCAAAAATACAGAAAAACAAACTTTTATTATTTAGAAGAAAGGATATAAAAATGAAACGTTTACCTAAATATACGCCTGCGGAAGTACGGAATGATCCATACGGATTTACTTACAAAGAAATGTCGGAAGTTATTGGCGAGAATGAAGCAAAAGCCTTATATGAAGAATTATATAAGCAATTACCACGCAAAAAAAATCTATCAATGTTGGTAAAAAATATTTGCAAAAGCAGTGATACTGAAAAGTATGTTTACGAACTGAAAGACAACAAATACATTGAAACGGTTTTTATCAAGCGGCGAGATGGTGGAACTGTTTGCGTGAGCACACAAGTCGGTTGTCCTGTTGGTTGTATTTTTTGTGAGTCCGGGCGAAATGGCTTTGTTCGTAATCTAACATCGTCAGAAATCGTACAACAGATTATATTGTTGCGTCGAAAAGTAAACCGTATCGTTTTTATGGGTATGGGAGAGCCTTTATTCAATTATGACAACTTGATAAAAGCAATCCATATTCTCCGAGATAGATATGGGCTCAACTTTCCAACCGACGGCATTACCATATCAACAGTTGGTCCGGTCGATCAATTAAAAAAATTGCGCGAGGAACATCTTAAAATTCAGTTGACAATATCTTTACACGCAGCAACACAATCTGCAAGAAATCGTATTATTCCTCACATGCGCATATATGCTATTGAAGATGTTGTTAAGCAAGCCTTATCCTATTCTGAAAGGCATAATCGCAAAATTGTCTTTGCGTATTTGCTTTTACCGGGTATAAATGACCGGCCCTCAGATGTAAGACAACTTGCAAAATGGTTTCGGGGCAAAAAAGTTATGATTAACGTGTTACAATACAACCCAACAAGCAATTCAAGAATTAAAGCACCACAGAAACGGGAAATAGTTGCATTCAAACATCAATTAGAGCAAGCAGGACTTGAAGTTACTATGAGAGTTTCTCATGGCAGAGAGATTAACGCGGCTTGTGGACAGTTAGCTAACACATATAATAAATTCAAAAAAAAATGATTAAAAGTGCCAGACGCATAGACGCAGAGCCGATAACGCATTAGGTCAAAAAACCTATGTGTTATCGGCTTTTTTATTTAATATTGCGCAAAAGCCGCTGTTCCCTATTATAGAATGGATTGCGGGTAGTGTATTAAAGTCGCCCTTTTTTAAGGATACGGCGGTATCGGGGAGGTATCGCCGTGTCCATTTTTATTTACTGTAACCCGCCTAATGCTTTGCGGTCAAAAAAAGCTATGCTCCGCAAGCGGGATATTCCGGCTATGAATGTGAACTGTCAATACATTTAGCTACTGCTTACATTTCCTTTGCGCCCGTCCGCGTCTTGCGGACGGGCGCATTTTGCTTTTTTCAACTTTTTTCTGAAAAGCGCACTCAAGAGCCATCTCCCGAACGGGTACGGAGCGAAAGGGGCAGAGAGGACAAGCCCTTAACTCCCGTCCTCTACTCCACGCGGGAAGGAGGTGAACTCTATGGAGCTATCTTCTTCCGACAAGGAAAGAATACAACATCAGTACGACGCATTAGCAAAGAAAACTTTGGTCGGCGAAGCGAAAAGCCACCGCCGCACTCTTGCGAAACGCGCAGCACGCGAAGTTACTTTTTCGGATTTGAGCGAAAGCGAACTCGCGCAGCTTTTCACAACGGACGAATACGAAAGCGATTATTTCCGTTTTCAAGTGTCCGGCTTTGATGTACTCGTCAAAAATGAACTGCTTGCCGAAGCCCTTAACGCTTTGCCCGAAAGGAAACGCGACATTATCCTTTTGTCCTACTTCTTGGATATGAGCGACGCGGAAATTGGCGAACTGCTGAATGTTGTACGCACGACGGTTTTCCGGCACAGGAAATCCGCGCTTGCGAAAATCAAACAGTATTTGGAGGGAAAAGCAGATGATGAATACCGTTAGGAAGTCTGAAAATCTGTTGCCGTTCCCTGTCATTTCCGCAGCGGCAAACGGCGACACAACCGCCATGTGCGCGATCTTGAAGCACTACGAGGGTTACATAGCGAAACTTTGTACCCGCACGCTGAAAGACGACGCGGGCAATACCTATTCCTATGTGGACGAGGAAATGCGTAACAGGCTGCAAGTGCGCCTTATTACCCGCACCCTTGCTTTTCATGTAGGATAATCTTTTAGCCCATGCGGGGAGCGTGTCCCCTTTCCACGCTTCCCGTTATGGGCTATTTGTCGTTCCGCAAAAGCATATCCGCTGTTGATGTGCTTTTGCAGGCCGACAAAGCCTATTGTTCTTTGACAAAGAAAGCGGCCTTTGGTGCGCAGCATAACAGGCAAACGGGTACATTCCGTCTGTACCGAGCCAGTCGGCGGGTACGCCATGACAGCTTTTCCCCATAGGGGAAAAGCCGAGCGAGAACTACCGCGCCGTAAAACAGGTTTAGCAGCTTGTGGGCGACGACATACAAGGCGGCACAATGATACTCCCGCGTTGAACACCCTCAAAGTATTGCGCGGCGCACCCATAAGCATGGGCCGGGGTGAAACTCCCGTGAGGTTGCAGCTAACAACCGCCCGTTTTTGCCTTTTGACGAATATAGTTTATCCATACAGGAAAAGGAGGTTTTTCTAATGGATAAAAAACAGACAATTACAACCGAACGCAAAATAGGGAAAATCACCTATCTTGTTCAAGCGTTGCCGAGTGAAAAGGCAACCGATACAATCCATAAAAAGATTGAGAAACTCATTGTAAAGGATTTGCAGAAAAAGCCCGGAAATCCGGGATTTTTAGCGTCCGAGTAGTGCATTAGGCGGCGGGATATGGTATAATGATAGCAACACATTATACCTGTTTATTCGGCTGTCGGAAAGGAGGACTAATGTTACAGTCGAATAAAATCACCGCCCTTTACTGCCGTTTAAGTCAAGAGGATATGCAAGCCGGAGAAAGCGGAAGCATACAGCACCAAAAAATGATACTTCAACGCTATGCGGACGAACACCATTTTTTGAACACAAAGTTTTTTGTGGACGACGGATTTTCCGGCGTGAGTTTTGAGCGCGAGGGGCTGCAAGCGATGTTGCAGGAAGTGGAAGCCGGACGAGTGGCGACGGTCATTACCAAAGACCTTTCCCGTCTTGGCAGAAACTATCTGAAAACGGGCGAACTCATAGAGATTGTATTTCCCGAAAACGGAGTACGCTATATCGCGATCAACGACGGAGTTGACACAGCGCGGGAGGATAACGAGTTTACCCCCTTGCGGAACTGGTTTAACGAGTTTTACGCCCGCGACACAAGCAAGAAAATCCGCGCAGTTAAACAGGCACAGGCGCAAAAAGGCGAGCGCGTCAACGGGGAATATCCATACGGCTATATCCCAGACCCGAACAACCGCCACCACCTTATACCCGACCCGGAAACCGCGCCGATTGTCAAACAGGTTTTCGCTATGTTTGTTAGCGGCGTGCGTATGTGCGAAATCCAAAAATGGCTTGCGGAAAACAAAGTCTTGACGATTGGAGCGTTGCGCTATCAGCGTACAGGACAGGCGCGGTATCAGCGGGCAATGATCGCCCCCTATACTTGGCCGGACAAAACGCTCTATGACATATTAGCAAGGCAGGAATATTTAGGGCATACCATAACCGCGAAAACTCACAAGGTATCCTACAAGTCGAAAAAGACCCGGAAGAACGAAGAAGAACAACGCTATTTCTTCCCAAACACCCATGAGCCGCTTGTTGACGAGGAAACCTTTGAACTTGCGCAAAAGCGGATTGCTACCCGCCACCGCCCGACAAAAGCAGCGGAGATTGATATTTTTTCCGGCTTGCTGTTTTGCGCTGGTTGCAGACATAAGATGTATTACCAACAGGGCGTAAATATCGAGCCGCGCAAGTTTTCCTATTCTTGCGGCGCATGGCGCAACAGGGCAAGGACAGGCAGCGAGTGTACCTCTCATTATATCCGCAAAAACGTACTTCTTGATTTAGTGCTGGAAGATATGCGGCGGGTTTTGCGGTATGTTAAGGAACACGAACAGGACTTTATCTGTAAAGCTACCGAGTACGGCGACATGGAAGCGAGAAAGGCATTAGCGCAGCAGCAAAAGGAACTTTTCAAAGCACAGGCGCGTATGACCGAACTTGACACGCTTTTCCGCAAGCTGTATGAGGACAACGCATTAGGCAGACTGACAGATGAACGGTTTGTGTTTCTAACTTCCGGCTATGAGGACGAAAAGAAATCCCTTGCCGCAAGGATAGACGAGTTACAACAGCAGATCGCAACCGTTACCGAGCGAAAAAGGGATATATCAAGGTTTATTCAGATTGTCGGGAAATACAGCGACATACAGGAATTGACCTATGAAAACGTCCATGAGTTTATCGACCGTATTTTGATACATGAATTAGACCGGGAAACCAACACCCGGAAAATCGAAATCCATTATAGCTTTGTCGGACAGGTTGATACCGAGCAGGAGCCGACGCAAGTTGTCAACCATGACCGCCGCAACATGGTAGATGTAAAAAGTATCGCTATCTAACCCCAGCAAAATTCAACCCGGGATGCCCTGCTGGGATACCCCGGGTTGCCTTTATATCCGCACTACTTTTCCTGGGTTCAGTATGTTTCTGGGGTCGAAGGCCAGCTTGATCCCCGCCATGATGTCCATGGCCGGATCGCCCAGAGACTGCTCCAGGAAATCCACCTTGGCATGGCCGATGCCGTGCTCGCCCGAAACCTGGCCTTCCAGCTCCACGGCCTTGTCATACAGGCGCTGCATCAGTTCCCGGATTTTCGGCTTCCACACCTCCTCGGGTGTATCATCCCGGAGGACGTAGACGTGGAGGTTGCCGTCCCCGGCATGGCCGAAGCTGCGCACCCGCAAGCCGAATTCCTGCTCCAGGCTGTGGGCGTACTTGACGAAGTCGACCACCCGGCTTTTCGGCACCACCACATCGCATTCGTCCATGGTGGGGGTGGAGCTGGCGATGGCCTCCAGAAAGGCCCCCCGGGCCGACCAGATGGATTCCTGGCGCTCCTGGGTGTCGGAGATCAAAACATCAATGGCTCCCTGCTCCAGGCAGAGTCTGGCCACGCCATCGTAGACTTTCTCGATCTCTTCCTTGCTCTCGCCGTCAAAGCTGAGGAGCAGGTAGGCGTCGGAGGATTTGTCGGGGAAGGACTTGCCCAGGTATTCCTCGGCAGCCTCGATTACTTCCCTCTGCATGAATTCTATGGCCGTGGGATTGCTCCGGGAACGGAGGATGGCGGGCACCGCGTCGATGCACTGGTCCAGGCTGGGAAAGGGCGCCAGGAGGCTCACCGTCTTCTTGGGCAGGGGCAGCAGGCGCAAGGTGATTTCGGTGACAATGCCCAAGGTCCCTTCGCTTCCCACCAGCAGGTCCTTGAGGCTGTATCCCGAGCTGTTCTTGATGACCTTGCCCCCGGTGCGGATGATGCTGCCGTTGGGCAAGACCACTTCCAGCCCCCGGACATAATCCCGGGTCACGCCGTATTTCACCGCCCGCATGCCGCCGGCGTTGGTCATGACATTGCCCCCGATGGTGGCGCTCTTTTCCCCGGGATCGGGGGGATAGAAGAGGCCCATTTCTTCTACGGCCTTGGCAAAGTCCATCAGGAGCACCCCGGGCTCCACCCGGGCCATGAGGTTATCCTCGTCGATTTCCAGGATCTTGTTCATCCGGGCCAGGGAGAGGAGGATGCCGCCGTGGATGGCGACGGCGCCGCCGCAAAGGCCGGTCCCCGCCCCCCTGGGGGTGACGGGTATCCGGTTGTTATAGGCATACTCCATAATCCAGGACACCTCTTCGGCGGTCTTTGCTTCCACCACCACTTCGGGCAGGAACTTGCCGTATTCCGGCATCTCGTCATGGGTGTAGTCCTCGTTAATGGCCGGGCCGGTAAAGACCCTGGCGGCCTCGGTCACCTGGCGCAGGAATTCCAGATCCTTGTCATCTACTTTTTTATAGGGCATTATTTCACCACCTCTGCAATTTCCCCACCATCGCCCAGCTTTGCCAGCAGATTGGGGACAATTTCATACAGGTCGCCCACAAGCCCATAGTGGGCTACGTCAAAGATTGGCGCAGATTTATCCTTGTTGACGGCGATGATGCATTCCGAACCCCGCATCCCGGCGACAAACTGCACCGAGCCCGAGACCCCCAAGGTGATCATGAGCTTGGGCCGCACCGTCCGCCCCGAGAGGCCGATTTGCTGGGTATACTCCCCCCAACCGGCTTCGATGAGGGGGCGGGTGACGGCCACCTGACCGCCCAGGCGCCGGGCCAGCTCCCGGACCATGCCCATGTCCTTCTCTTCCCGGATGCCCCGGCCCGCCACCACCAGGACTTCGGCCTCGGCGATGCCCGGGCTGATTTCCTTCTTGCGCACCTGCTGCACTTCGATGCGCGAGGAGAGGTCTGCCTCACAGATTTCCACGACCCCGGTGGGATTTGCCACCTTTTCGGCGCTGTCCATTACCTTGTAGCGCACCGTGGCCAACTGGGGCCGGTGGTTGGGCGTGATGATCTGGGCCATGATATTGCCGCCGAAGGCCGGGCGAATTTGGACCAGGTCGGTATTCTCCTTTACATCCAGCACGGTGCAGTCGGCGGTGAGGCCGGTGCGAAAGCGGGTGGCCAGCCGGGGCGCCAGGGAGCGGCCCAGGGCGGTAGCCCCCACCAGGATGATGCAGGGCTTATTCCTGTCCACGCAATGGGCGAAGGCCTGGGTATAGGCGTCCACCCGGAAGTGGCGCAGGGCGGGGTTATCGTAGACAAAGACCCTGTCCACGCCGTACTCCAGCAGGCGAGGCGCCTGCTCCTGTATATTATCCCCCAAAAACAGGGCATAGACGGGGTGGCCTATCTTAATCGCCAACTCTCTTGCTTTGCCCACCAATTCCCAGGTCACGGGATGGATTTTCCCCTCCTCGTGCTCTACATAGACCAGAACCCCCCGCCACTCTTCTTTATTGACCTGGGGCCGGTTTTCCCGGGCCAGGCTGATGGCTCTCTGGGGACACTGTCTTATGCAAATCTTGCACAGGCGGCAGGCCGCAGTAAAGGCGATCCTGCCCTCCTCGACTATTATGGCATCGAAGGGGCAGGCGCCGATGCACGCCCGACAGAGGTCGCATTTATTGTGGTTTACCGTCAATCCCATCAGCTACTCCCTCCCCGGAATAAATTTCAGTTCTTCCAGTTTGGCCAGGAGCTTGTCCGTCAGCTCCGGACCGCTGCCCTGCCACAACTCCCGCCGGCCGCTGGGCTCGGGATTGAAGATCCGCTCCACCTGAGTGGCGGAACCCTTGAGGCCGTACTTTGCCTCGTCCTGGTCGACAAAGTCTGCGAAGGAGAGGATCTCTACCTCCCGGTGGGCGCTGGCCAATTTCTTGCGATAAGACGGCAGCCGGGGCTGAAAGATCTCCTTTTCAACGGTGATGAGACAGGGATACTGCATCCGGGCCACCGCCACGGTGGTGGCCATATCCATTTCCACTGCGATTTCCTGCGCCCCCACCCGGACCAGCCTTCGCACCCAGGCCACATGGGGAATGCCCAGGAACTCGGCGATGGCGGGTCCCACCTGGGCGGTATCGCCATCGGTGGTCTGCCTGCCGCAGACGATCAGATCCGGCATCCCCATGGCCCTGATCCCCTGGGACAGGGTGTAGGAGGTAGCCAGGACGTCGGCTCCGGCAAACTTGCGGTCGGAAAAGACATAGCCTGCATCGGCCCCCATCATAAAGGCTTCCCGAATGATGGCCTGGGCCTGGGGCGGCCCCATGGTCACCGCGATGACCTCGCCCCCCACTTCCTCCCTGATCCTCAGGGCGGTCTCCAGGGCGTAGAGGTCATAGGGATTCATCTTGCTGTCGACGCCGTCCCGCTGCAGGACTCCGTTTTCGTCCACCTCCACTTGACTGGTCTCCGGCACTTGTTTAATGCACACAATAATCTTCATCTCTCTGCCCCCCAGATTGCGCTAAAAAATATTGGCAGGATGGTCTGACCAGTTAAGATATACTGGCGCCCCCAAATCCTCGCCTTTTGGTGAAGAGCTCCCCGCAATGCGGCAAGCCTTCTGACTTCCAGTATCTAGTCCACCTTCCCGACGATACAGGCATTTACATAGTCCAAATGCTCCCGCATCCTGGCGGCGGCCAGGTCTCCCCGACCCGCGGCGATGGCGGCGTAAATGCCCTTGTGCTGCCGTACCAGGGTGTCCTGATTGGCAGGGTCGGCGAGGATCTTGGCCCGGGAATCCTTGATGCTGACGTCCATCAAATCCGAGATGGAGTTGATGACATTGTAGAGCAGGCGGTTGCCCGCGGCCTTGGCTATGGCATAGTGGAGTTCCTTATCCCAGCGGATATTTTCCTCCTCATCCTGCTGATACCGCTCCAGCCGCTCCACCGCTGCGCCGATTTCCGCCAGTTGTGGGGGCGTGGCCCTTTCCGCTGCCAGGCGGGCTGCCTCGGCCTCCAGGAGTTGGCGGAATTGAAGGATTTCCTCGGCGGGAGTCCGGTCCAGCAGAAAGAGCACCGACAACGGCTCCAGGAAGTTTTCCTCCAGCTTGGCCCGAATGTAATTGCCCTCGCCGTGCCTGCTCTCCACCACTCCGATTATCTGCAAGGCGGAGAGGGCCTCCCGGATGGAGGTGCGGCTGACCTGAAGGCGCTCCACCAGGTCCCGTTCCGAGGGCAGCCGATCCCCGGGCTGCAGCTCCCCGGACTTGATCATGTCCTTTATCTGTTCCACTACCTGCTGATACACCTTTACATCCTTTATGGGCTTGAAAGCAATCACCTCCAAACTGGACAGGTGGTCATACCAATTAAAAGTTTACCCCGCTGCAAAAAAACAGTCAAGGGAAGCCCCTAGACTGTCGCCGGGTTACTCAAAGCTCCGTACCGTACAATCATACTGAAGGATTTGATACTCAGCACTGGAAGTTCCCATATTATATCACCTGTACCTGCGATTTGGCTTGCAGAATATATTCTATCCTGTATAATTAACCTGAGAATAATTAATGCCCCGATTAAATTTATTAAGCGTCGGGGGCAAAGGAGGCAACGAATTGTATAATTTCCCCCCAGGATTGTACGTCGATGTCCGCATCGAGGAGACCTTTGATACCAAGGTCAGCTTTAAGAAGCTGGAACTGCAGGCCCAGAAGGTTCGCAACAACAAGGGCGCCTTTATCCGGGTCTTTGACGGCCGGCGCTGGTACTACAGTTCCACCACGGATATCCCGGGCATCCAGGGCCAGATCGACGCCCTGGCCGCCATGGCCCAACCCAATCCCGACATCGCCCAACACCCGGTGGTGAAGGCCTTTGAAGTGCACCGGGAAACAAAGCTGCAGCATGAGGAAGATTCCGTCGCCGCCATCCCCGTCCAGGACAAACAGGCCTTGCTGGAGGGTTATCTGGCCCTGCTTCAAGACCCGGCGGTGGTCCACCACAGCTCCTACTATGTGGATAACAAGACGATAAAATCCTTTTACTCCTCCAAGGGCTCTGCCATCGTTTTTGACAAGCAGACCTGCGGCATCCGCATCACCCTGGAACTGGCCTGCGGGGAGAACAAGGATCAGACCACCATATCCAAGGCGGCTATCAAATTTGCCGACCTTCAGAGATTGGCAGATTTCATCCGCACCGAAATGGAGAAGGACATCGCCTTTACCAGGGACGCCCAACCGGTGGTCCCCGGCGAATACCCCGTCCTCCTCAGTCCCATCGCCACCGGAGTCTTTACCCATGAGAGCTTCGGCCACAAGAGCGAATCCGACTTCATGGTGGGGGATGAGACCATGAAGGCAGAATGGGCCCTGGGCAAGCGGATTGGCCAGGATCTGCTGACCATCATCGATGACGGCTCTTTAGCCGGCAATGGCTACACCCCCTTCGACGACGAAGGGACTAAAGCCGAGAAGACCGAGATTATCTCGGCCGGACTCCTGACGGGACGCCTCCACAGCATCGCCACCAGCGTCGCCCTGGCCGAAAGCCCCACCGGCAACGCCAGGGCCATGAACTTCGAATTCGAACCCATCGTGCGCATGACCACGACTTACATCGCCCGGGGCCAGCGGCCCCTCAAGGACATCTTGGCCGAAATGGACAACGGCATCTACGTGGATACCGTCAAACACGGGTCGGGCATGTCCACCTTTACCCTGGCTCCGGCCCGGGCCTACAAGATCGAGGGCGGCAAGATTACCACCCCCGTCAAGGTTTCGGTGATTACCGGCAATGTCTTCAGCACCCTGGCGGAAGTGGATGCCGTCAGCGAAGAATTCGCCCTGGACAGCTTTGTCGGCGGCGGCTGTGGCAAGATGGAACAGTGGCCCCTGCCGATAGGATTTGGCGGCCCGTACACCCGGGTCAGAAAACTAAAGGTCCAATAGGGGGTAAGCGCAGTGAAAAGAGAATTCATCACCATTCGCCAGCAGGAAACCACGGCCAGGATCATGGCCAGTCAGGTCGACGCCATCCGAGTCAAGGATATCGTCAAGAAGGGCGTCCGGGTCTATGAGAAGGGCAGGATTGGGATTGCCGGGGCCATCGGCGATGTCGCCGATACAGCGCTCCTGGACAGCGCCGTCCAGAACCTGAGCACCGGCATCGAATACCCTTATCCCCTTTCCCGGGATTTGCGGGACCATCGCAATTACAATGAGGAGCCCATGTCTTCCCAGGAACTCCTCAGCCACGCCGAGTCCATCCTGGCCACCCTGCGGGAAGAGTTTCCCGATTTCAGTTTTGGCGAGTGCATCGCCGCCACCCAGTCGGTTTACCAGATGCAGAACAGCGATGGGCTGGACTTGGAATACAGGGATGCCGAGTTTGCCGTCAACCTGGTCCTCAAGGAAAAGCAGACCGCCAACCTCTTTGACGGCGCCCTGATCTGCGTGACCCGCAAATTTGATCCGGAGCGGTTTTGGCAGTTCAACCGCACCTTCCTGGAGGCCTACCGCAACAAGGTGGAACTTCCCCAAGGGGAAAAGCTACCTGTCTTTACCCTGGGCTCCGAATCCCTCACGAGCTTCCTGATCAGATCCCTCAATGGCGAGCGCTATGCCAACGGCAGCTCCATCTTCAGCGGCAAAATGGGCCGGCAGCTCTTCTCGGAGAGGATTACCCTGGAGCTCAACAGGAACCCTCTCAACAACTTACGTCCCTTCTTTGACATGGAGGGGGTCGTCCTGCCCCAGGACCGCATTTCTTTGATCCAGCAGGGCAAGCTGGTCCGGGTGCTGACGGACAAGAAAACCGCCCACCTGTATAATCTGGAGCATACCGGCGCCGGCGGCGGCGAGTACGACGACCTGCCCAGCCTGGACGGTTCCCGCTATGCCTCCCTGCCCCTGACCTTCCGGACCGACGCCCGGGACATCGCCGCAGCCCTCAAAGGACAGCCGGCAATCCTGGCCCTGATCAGTTCCGGCGGGGACTTCACCCCCGACGGCAGCTTCGCCGCCCCGGTCCAGGTGGGCTTCCTCTTCGACGGGGAGCGCATCGTCGGCAAACTGCCGGAATTCACCATGCGTTCCCACTTGAACGCCATGCTGGGCGAGGACTATATCGGCACCTTTGACAACACCGCCTTCTACTTGGGGGACATCCCCTCCCAGCTCCAGGGATATTACATGACCATAATGCGCTAGGGCATACAGAAGCCCCGGGGTTGAGCCCCGGGGCTTCTGTCAAGATTCAGGGGGCCTGTTGGCCCCCTGTCCACAGAGATTTTCTCAGTAACAGGCGCCCCTTAGTCTCACAAGGGCCCCGCTTATTTCCAGCCGTAGACAGTGACGTCCCCGGAGTACAGGTCGACTACGGCCAGGTTTCCGTTGGGCAGCCAGGCATAATTCCCGTACTCGCCCAGGAAGGTCTGGGTCCCGTGCCAGGCGCCGTCGGTTTCCCTTACCAAGGTCAAACTGTTCTTCTCAGTGTAGCTTATGATGTCCTGGCCGGGAACCCAGCTCAGACCCCTGGTAAAGGCGTTGTCCTTTAGGTCCGCCAGACCTGTTCCGTCCCAGACAAGGCCGATATCAGTGGTCACGGCAGCGAGGCGGCGGCTGTCGGAGGACCAGGCCAGTTCTAAGATTTCCTCTCGGACAGCAGCACTGTAGACAAGCTGCTCCCTGCCGGTATCCAGGTCCAGAACCATCAGCTGCTCCTTATCTCCTCCGGCAACAAAGGCAACCTGGCGGGCATCGGGACTCCAGGCAACTTCCTGGATGTCTTGGTGTTCCAGCGGCCACATCAATTTCCAGTTGCCGCCCCGGAGGTCCCTGCTCCATACTCCCCCGGGGGCCAGGACGGCGATGGTGTCATCGTCCAGGAAAACGGGTTCTTTGAGTCCCGGGCCCCAGTCGGCCCTGGCCTCGATCCCAATATAGCTGTGGTCGCGGATGTCGTAGATGTAGAAGATACCCGGCTCCTCATCCCAGCAACTGGCCACGTGGTAGACAAAGCGCTCTCCCCGCCACCGGACCGGGCCGTAGTCGCTGAGCAGGGGGACCCCCGGCAGCTCGTGGCGTACGCCGCCCACCCACAGTTCGGCAATCTCTCCGTTGGCAGGGACATAGGCGACGAAGATGTCCTCCCCGGGGCCAAAGGTGAGGGAATGGCTGGTGGGCAGGAGGCTGAAGGTATACAGTTCCCGGGTCGGAGCGGGGAGGCGGCGGTATTGACCGGCAAGGGACTGGGCCAATTCCAACAGAAGATCCTTTTCGACGCCGGCGCTGTCGGTAAGGACATCAAAGCAATTGACCCAATCGGCGTCAATGCAGAAGCTGAGCAGTTTGACAGAACCCTCTTCCCGATAGTGGCCGGTAAGGGGAAGGTGGGCGGTGCTCAGCGGCACCTCCTCTGCCCCCACCGGGTCCTCCGGAAACTGTTGGGTTTGAGTCTGGCGAATGTGGATAATTCGGCGGGCATCATCTGTGGCATAGACCAGATTGCCCTGGTAGTGAGGAGCCCCCAGCAACGACCCGGTGAGGTACATCGAGGAAAGGGTGTATCCCGGCGGTAAACTGGCGGGCATGACCAGGGGCCAATTTTCAGCCGGATTCTGACTCAGGGAGATTAGCTCCACCTCTGCGCCAGCCATGCCCTGGGCGATGGCCGTAAACTCATGGGCAGAGGCGATTTCTCCCGGGGACCGGCTCTGATTTACCGGAGTGCCGGAATGGACGGTCACATAAGTGTGTTGACCGGCGCCGGGATCCGGAGCAATGAACACCAGCGTCCTCTCGACCACGGACTGATTTACTTTCCCCTCGCAGTAATAGCCGGTATCTGCCCGGGTCCCGGGCCCCCAGCCGGTGTCATTGGAGCCAATCCACCAATCCCGCTCCGGAGAATCAATCCGGAGAAGGTATAGACCTGCAAGATCATGGACCAGCAACTCCATGGTATAGGCCTGGGTTATGATGATGGGTTCGGCGCCCTTGGGGCCGGTAAATTCCATGCGGACCACCGGGTCGGGCTCAGAGTCCAGACGAATGTCCCTGAGCTCATAACCCCGGGGCAGCCAGGTGGGCAGGGCCAGGGGAAAGGGCAATTGCTCCTGAAGCTCCACAACCCTGGCATCCGAGGCAATGTCCACCCCTTGGTGGGCAGGCCACCAGTTCAAGGTCCCCTGGGCGGCGAAAAACCCCGCCACCAGCAGCAGACAGGCCGCCGCAATGCCCCCGATGCCCCTTACAAAGGTAAGGCGCTTCGACTCTTTGGGGGAAGGCGGAGAACTGATAAGGCGCTGGACTGTCCTGGCGCCAACCCCGTTGGGCTCGGGAATATTTACCTTGCCCGCCTTTCGCAACAGCTGTTCCAGGCGCTTTTCTCTATCCATCCAGCAACACCTCCAACTCCTTTTTCAAGCGCTTTCTCGCCCGATACAACCGAGTCTTAACCGTCCCCTCCGGAAGCCCCAGGACCTTTGCTATGGTTTCCACACTCTGGTCTTCAAAATAATACAGAATCACAGGCAGGCGCAGAGAATTGTCCAGGGACTCCACGGCTTGTCGAACCAGAGCCGCCTCTTGGCAATTAAGCCAATCCGCTTCAGCTCCTGCCGGCACTGACAGTGACTTCATAATTTCTTGCCGGCGCTTATAGCTCCGGTACTTGTCTCTGTGCAGATTGGCGGCAATGGTAAACAGCCAACCCAGAAAAGCGCCCCTGGCCTTGTACTTGCCAATATTCTTCAGCGCCCGCAGCCAGGTATCTTGAAAGAGCTCTTCTGCTGCGTCGGCCTCGCCGCAGAGGTAGAAGCAAAACCGGAAAAGGGAATTCTCATGGGCAAGGACCAGCTCGGCCAAGCCCCCGGCATCTCCCTGCAGGTAACGCCGCAATATTTCCTGCTCCTCCACAGCAATCTCCTCCCCTCTCACCTGGTAAAACGGTTGGTCTGCCAGAAAGGTTCTCCCGCAGGCAAAATATTGCTCTGCTATACTGATTATACAAAAATTTAAACAAAAAAGCCCAAGCGCACGGCCTCAGAGTTGAGGCGCCTGCTTAGGCTGCGGCTTTATGCCACCGGGGCCCGCTTTACCCCGGTATTCTGCCCAGGAAAAGGAATCCAGACCTTTTTCACGAATATACTAGCGTGTTTAAATCTTGGAGGTGATTTCATGCGCACGGTACTCGTCGTCTTGTTCTCGATTACTTTAGCGGTATTATTGATTATCCTGCCCTTTGTAAGCGCCGCCTCGCTGCTTGTCGATGAATCCTTCCTCCCCAAGCACTTTGAGAATGTCGACTGGGCCAATTTTTTTCTTCAATTGGATCTGGAAGGCGTCGCGGAAGAAGAGCGTCCCGCTTTCTCCGCCCTCTTCGCAAAACTGGTCGAGAGCTCAATGCCCCAATTCTTTGACCTGATCTATGGCAGAGCAGATAATTTGACACTGAATTACCTGGAAATCTTGCCGGAGTTTTTTGCCTTGGCCCAGGTAAACCCCGAATATGGGCCTGAACTGGCGGCGATTCCCAGTGAAGAGAGAGAGGCGATACTGACCTTCCTTCAAGAAAACTGGAATGAGGAGGGAGGGTATGAACTCGACCCCGAGCTCGAGGCGATGCTCAGTGAAGAGAGCAAAGAGTTCATGTCCTCGCTCCAGGAAGTATGGAAGGAACAGGGATTGCAGGAGTTTGGCGGGGACATGGAGGAGTTTGACCCCACCGCCATGGTTATGCTGACAGCTGACGACCCAACCATCGTGGATATTCGCATGGCAATCACGCTCTTTCGCAGCGCCATGGTTATCTCGCTAGTTCTGGCCTTGGCAGTGATCGTCCTGCTGCTCCTCATTGGCCGCAGGGGCGGGGTATTGGGCCTGGCCATAACGACTCTGGTTTCCTGCGTAATAGTTGCAGCGGTTACAGAGTTGAGCGGGCTTATCCTGAATTGGCTCCTTCCCCATGTGGCCCCCTTGGACTCCATCATTGCCCCGATTGCCAAGGGCATAGTTCATCGGCCGCGCATATTCTGGATCGCCTACCTGGCGGTAAGTATTCTTGCCTTTGTCCTCCGCGCCGTCCTGCGCAAACATGCCCAGATTGCTCCTGCAGCCTAGTTCCAGACTTCCGCACCCTATTCCTTATCCTTGAAGAGGCCTAAGTACTTTCCATACCCTTCCTTCTCCATATCCTCCTTGGGAATGAACCTGAGGGCGGCAGAGTTGATGCAATACCTGAGCCCCCCGGCCTCCCTGGGACCGTCGGAAAAGACATGGCCCAGGTGTGAGTCGGCAAGCTTGCTTCGCACCTCGGTGCGCACCATGCCGTGGCTCTTGTCCAGCTTTTCTTCAACCAGGTCCTTGTGCAGGGGCTTGGTAAAGCTGGGCCAGCCGCACCCCGCGTCGAATTTGTCCCGGGAGGAAAAGAGGGGCTGCCCCGAAATGATATCCACATAGATTCCCTCCCGCTGCTCATCCCAATACTCGTTCTGGAAAGGCGGTTCCGTCCCGTTTTCCTGGGTTACCCGGTACTGGATATCCGTCAGCCTTTCCTTGAGGGCGGTGGGATCTTGCTTCCAGGACCAGTGTTCCCGAATAAACTCATCCCGGCCCGAGCTCTTGCGGTAGTTCTTGTAATGGGCCGGGTTCTTCTTGTAGAAGCCCTGGTGGTAATCTTCGGCGGGCCAGAACTCCTGGGCCGGCAAAATTGGAGTGACGATGGGAGCGTCAAAGCGGCCGCTCTCGGCCAAGGCCTGCTTGGATGCCTCGGCGGCAGCCTTTTGCTCCGGAGTATGGTAGAAGATTGCGGTGCGATAAGAGCTGCCCTGATCGCAGAACTGCCCCCCGGGATCGGTGGGATCTATCTGACGCCAGAACATCTCCAGCAAGGTTTCATAGGCCAGGATTTCGGGGTCGTAGGTAATCTGGACCGCCTCCACGTGGCCGGTCCCTCCGGCGCAGACCTGCTCATAGGTTGGGTTGGGCTGATGTCCGCCGGTATACCCCGAGACCACCTTGACGACGCCGGGAAACTCGTCGAAGGGGGAGACCATACACCAAAAGCACCCCCCGGCGAAAGTTGCCAGTTCATGTTTTGCCATGTCAATCACTCCTCGCATCTATCTCCTATATTATTACCAAATCGGCATAAAAGAGCAATCTGCCTTTAGCCAGCCCTGTCCTGGCCTGCTAGCGGCGGGTTCAGAACTTGCTTGAACTGGGTCCGGTACAGTTCTTTATAGATTCCATCCTGCTGCATCAGCTGGAGATGGGTTCCCCGTTCCTGTATTCTGCCGTTGGCCAGAACGAGGATTTCATCGGCAGCCATTATCGTTGAGAGGCGGTGGGCAATGACCAGGCTGGTGCGCTGTTTTAGCAGCGGCTCAATTGCCTGCTGTATCAGACTTTCCGATATCGAATCCAGGGAGGAGGTGGCTTCGTCCAGGATCAGGAGCCGGGGATCCTTGAGAATGACCCTGGCAATGGCAAGCCGCTGCTTCTCTCCCCCCGAGAGCTTGACCCCCCGGTTCCCCACCAGGGTATCGTAACCCCGAGGCAAGGAGTTGATAAATTCCTCGATATTGGCGCCCCGGCAGGCCCTGGCGATTTCTGCATCGGTGGCGTTTGCCTTGGCATAAAGGAGATTCTCCCGGATAGTTCCGTTGAACAGATAGCTCTCCTGGGTCACGATACCGACATTCCGGCGCAACGCCGTCAAATCCAGCTGGCGAATATCTATCCCATCCAGGAGAACCCGCCCCCCCGTAACATCGTACAAGCGCGGTATCAGATTGATGATGGTGGATTTCCCAGCCCCCGACGGGCCGACAATGGCCACCGTTTTCCCCGTCTCAACCTCAAAGGATATGTCCTCAAGAACCGGCTTGCCTGCAGTATAGTGGAAACTTACATCCTGAAAAGCTAAATGACCCCGGATAGCCTTGGGCGCCAGGGCCCCAGCCTTATTGGAGATCTCTGCCGGCATGTCCAAATAGCCAAAAATACGGGAAAACAGCGCCATGGCCCGAATAAAATCAACCTGAATACCCAGCAAGGAATTGACGGGCCGGTACATGCGGTTGAGCAGGGCAACCATGACGGTGATATCGCCGACTGTCAGGTCCCCGTACTCCAAACGCAGCATCAGCAGAGCGCCGACCAGGTAAATGAGCATCGGTCCCATGCTGATAAAGGTATTGATGGTCATGCGAAACCAGCGCCCGGCCATGCTCTCCTTAATGTTGAGGCGGTACATATCTTCATTGGCCCGGGCATAGTTCTCATATTCCCGCTCCTCATTGGTAAAGAGCTTGACCAGTTGCTGCCCGCTGACATTCAAGGTCTCATTGAGGATTTGGTTGATATTGTCCCGCTCTTGCTGGGATTGCGCTGCCAACTCCCACCGCTTTTTGCCCACTGATTTCGTCGGGAGAATAAACAACGGCACGATGATAATGCCCACTGTTGCCAAAATCCAATTCTTTTGGTACATGGCGGCCAATGAGGTGAGCAAGACGGCAATGTTGGACAGCGTGCTGGTCAAAGTCCCGGCTATGACCGACTGGACGCCGCCAATATCGCTGGTCATACGGGTAATGATCTCTCCCTGCTTGGCATTGGCAAAGAAGCGATGGGACATCCTCTGCAAGTGCCCATACATCTGATTGCGCATATCCCTGGCGATCCGCTGAGCTACAACGGTGTTCAAATAGCTTTGGACAACCCCCAGCAGGCTGGAAATTATCAAGACAGCCAGGGATGCGGCGATCAAAATAAGGACCAGGTTGAAGTCTCTGCCGATGAACCCATCGTCAATTATCTTTCCCGTGAGAATCGCCGGCAGCATGTTCAACACTGCCGCCAGGATAATGGTCAGGGTAACCAGCAGGAGGTGAGGCCAATAGGGCGCCAAGTAGCTAACGGCCCTTAATAGCAGTGTCTTGGTTAACTTGGCGCCTTCCCCCCGCTCCTCTGGGGTCAGAGGGCGGGGTCCCATACGCCCCTTTGAGTTCACACCAATTTCTCCTTGCTCTGCCAGTGGTCGCCCCTGTTCTTACCGCCTCTTCGACGCCCTTGCGCTGTCTGGCCATCCAGGTCCTGGGCCATAAATTCATAGAGCTTGTCACAGATTGCGCAAAAAGTGCGGGCCTCCTCGGCAGTGAGGCAGGCATTCAGGCGCTGCCGGTAGGACTCGTATTCTTTCTTCAGCGCTGCCGCTTCGTCCCGCGCTTTGCCGGTGGCAAAGATGCGGATGATACGGGAGTCTGTCTCATCCCTCTGACGCCGGATGTAGCCGCTGGCCTCCAAACGGTCCAGGGCATCGGTCAATGAGGATGGCCGAATATCCATTGCTTCGGCCAGCTCGGTGGTGCGCATTCCATCGTTTCTGAGGACCAGGGCCAATAGCCTATGCCCTCCCCGGGACAGATCCTTCCCGAGCAGCGGCCGGCGCCGGGCCATGCGCGCTAATTTGGCGATATACTCCATGAGATCCGGTAAATTTTCCATAATCGCCCTCCTCTATTTAGGTTCCTAAGTATTATACTACGGTACCGAAGTATTGTCAAGCCCCGGCATCACGATTTTTCCTCCCTCTTGTATTTTTCGCTACTTTTCATACTTCAGATAGTTTATAATGGCCTTAGCAAGGGAGGTTGCAAAATGAAAAAAATATTAACCTTACTGGTGATAACCGCAGTGGTTATTGGCATTGCCGGCTGCACCAGGGTGCTTACAGATATGGAATTGCTGGAGCAAACCTTTGCCAATATGCAGGAAATGGAATCCTACAAGGCCCAGGGCAGCATCACCGTCAAATTCATGGGCATGACTACGGAGCCCTTCCTCTATGAAATGCTCTATGAAAAGCCCGATAAATCTTACCTGAAGATGGACGCCGATATCTTTGGCATAGGAGAAAGAATCACTGTGGAATACCTTATCCAAGGCGGAGACATCAAATTGCGCTCCACCTTCCTGGATGAAGCAGAGCCGGGATATCGGGAAGTGGTGGAAGAGTCCCTGGTCGCGGATATAGAAAACCCCCGGGACTACGAAAATACATTTATGGAACTGGCCGATATGGTCAACTTTGAAATCATCGATAATCCCGACGGCCTGGACGCTAAGAAGTACAAAACATATAAATTTGTTCTGGACGGCGAAAAGCTCAAGCAAAAGATCGCCGAAGATATGAAACTGGAAGAGGAGTATCTCCCTCCGGAATTTGCTGAGCTCAGCGAGGAAGAACAGGCGGCCTACCTGGAAATGGTTGACGAATTGCTCGCTCAATTGGACGTTGCCATGGAAGCTGTAATGGTGGTGGATACCGGAACCAAGCATTTCCACAGCCTCCAGATGGATATGGCCATGGACATGCCTATTCCTGTCCCCTTCGGAGACTCAGATGAAATGGAAAAAATCCGCATCAGCTACAATATCGAGATCGAGTATCTGGAGATAAATACCGAAATTGAATTCCCCAGCTTCGACTAAGGACAAACCCCAGGACTGCCAACGCGCAGGCCTGGGGTTTTCTGCTTCCTGGAATATATTTGCGGGGAGGCTGGCGCCCCTGGCCTACATAGGTCCTCTTAGCGCAAGAGCTGACCGGAGGCCTCTTCCCTGAACTGGGTTGTGTACAGGTTGTAATACTGTCCCTTCCGGCGGATCAGCTGGCTGTGAGTGCCCATTTCCACTATCTTCCCGTCGCTGATGACCAGGATCCTATGGGCATTGCGGATGGTAGACAACCTGTGGGCCACGATAAAGCTGGTGCGGCCCTTGAGGACCTGGGTAATGGCCCGTTGAATCAGCTGTTCCGTCTCGGTATCGATGGAGCTGGTGGCCTCGTCCAGGACGAAGATTCTGGGGTCGGCCAAGATTACCCTGGCAAAAGAGATCAGCTGCTTCTCTCCGGTGGAGAGGCGGGCGCCGCCCTCCCCTACTTCGGTAGCGTAGCCCTTCTCCAACTTGAGGATGAACTCCTCTGCACTGACCATCCTCGCCGCCCGCCGCACCTCTTCGTCGCTGGCAGACTTACGGCCATAGCGGATATTGTCGGCGATGGTCCCGGAGAACAGGTGGGGAGTCTGGAGGACATAGCCCAGGCGATCTTGCAGCCATAGCTGGCTGCGCTCCCGGTAATCTCTGCCGTCCACCAGGATATGGCCCTGGGTCGGTTCATAGAAGCGGCAGAGCAAGTTGACGATGGTGCTCTTGCCCGAGCCCGTTTCCCCCACCAGGGCGATGGTTTCCCCGGCCTCCACCTTGAGGTTAAAGTCCGCCAGCACCTGCTCGCCGCCTTTGTAGGTAAAGGAGACGTTCACAAACTCGATATCTCCCCGGATATCCTCCCAATTTTCCCGGCGCGGGTTAAAGACATCGCCGTACTTCGCCACCACCGCCTCGCTGTCCACGATTTCGCAGGGAGTGTCCAGGAGTCCCATTACCCGCTCGGCGCTGGCCTGGGCAATTTGCATTTCCGCCAGGGAGCCAGCCAGCTGCTGAATGGGGTCAAAGAGGTTCATGGTGTAAGTGATGAAGGCGGCAAAGGCGCCAAAGGAGAGCCCCGCCACCATGACCAGATGGCCTCCCCGCCCCAGGGCCAGGGCGGTGCCCACCGAGCCCAGCAGCATGACCAGGGGCATAAATATGGCGCTGTACTTGGTGGCCCTGACGGAGGCCCGGCGCATCTCCCCGGTGAGGACCTGGAATTCGTCGGAATTGGCCCGTTCCAGCACCAGGGTCTTGCTGGTCATGGCCCCCATGATCCCCTCGTTAAAGGCCCCGGTGATCCGGGAGTTGACCTGGCGCACCACCCGCTGATTCTTGAGGATCAGGCGTTGAAAGAAGATGGAAATGACCACCAGGGGCGGCACCACCACCAGCACCAGCAGGGCCAGCTTGAAGTTCAAAACCAGGAGGGCGATTATGACTCCGACGACATAGGTGAACAACCAGCTAAGGTCAATCAGCCCCCAGGCAATCATGTCGCTGAGGCGGCCGATGTCGCTGACCATCCTGGCCATCAAATAGCCCACGGCGGTCTTGTCATAATAGGAGAAGGACAAATCCTGCAGCTTCTTAAAGGCCTGCTGCCGGATGTCATAGGCGATGTGGGTCTCCAGCTTTCCGCAACAGCGGATAAAGACGGAAATGCCCCAGGCCTGGAGGACCACCAGCAAGACATAGGCGAGGCTGAATAGAGCCAGCCCGTCGGTGGTGCTCTTCTCAACAAAATTATCGATGGCATATTTGCTCATCAGGGGAAAGAGTATATCCCCCGCCGCCAGGAAGAAGTCGACGATGAGGACGGTATACAAGACCTTCTTGTGATTGAGGGCATAGACCAGCAGCCGCTTCCAGATATTCAGGTCGATCTTCTTGCTGTGTTGGGAAAAGTCCTGTTCCAGTAAGGCCATTACCCCTCACCCCCCTCTGTATGCAATTCGTCTTCCAAGGCATTCTGAATCTCCGCAATCCGCCGGTAGAGGCCCTCCTGCTCCAGGAGTTCCTGGTGGGTGCCCTGCTGAACCAGCCGGCCCTTCTCCAGGACCAGGATGGTATCGGCCTCGCACAGGGTGGTAATGCGGTGGGAGATGATAAAGGTGGCAGTATTCTCCCGGCGCATCCGCAAAGCGGCGCGGATAGCCGCATCGGTTTCAGTATCCACGGCGCTCAAGGAGTCGTCAAAGATTAGGATGGGAGCCTTCTGCATCAGCATCCGGGCGATGGCAACCCGCTGCCGCTGACCGCCGGAGAGGGTTATGCCCCGCTCGCCCACCACGGTGTCATAGCCATTTTCAAAGCTCTGGATGACATCGTGGACGGCCGCCACCCTGGCCATTTTATACACATCCTCGTCGGGAGCCTGGGGACGGGCGATGCGAATATTCTCCTTGATGGTGCGGGAGTAAAGGAAGGGCTCCTGAAGGACGATCCCGATATTCCTGCGCAGATGCCCCCGGGCGATGTCATTGATATTGACTCCGTCGATGATGATCTCCCCCGCCGTAACGGGATAGAGCCTCTGGAGCAGCTGGACCAGGCTGGTCTTGCCGCTGCCGGTGGCGCCCAGAATCGCCACCGTCTGCCCCGGCTGGACGCTGAAGGATATGTCCCTGAGGACGTCGTCATACCGGTCATAGCCGAAGCATACGTTCTTGAACTGGATGTGCCCCCGGATTTCCGGCTCCAGGGCCAGGCCCGGCTCAACCTCCACGGGCTGGGCAAATATCTCGGCAATCCTGCCCAGGGCCACCGAGGCCTTGCCCATATCGGCCAGCACCCTTCCCAAATGGCGCAGGGGCCAGACCAGCATCCGGGTATAGCTGAAAAATACCCAGAGGGTGCCCAGGCTCATCCCCCGGGCAACGGTGAAGTATACCCCCACCACCAGGGAGAGACCAATCTGCAGAAAGGCAAGGGTGTCGGAGGCGCCCCAAAAATAGGAGTTCAAGCGGATGAGCCTGTAAGTCTTGTCCCGATGGTCCCGATTGCAGGCGGTAAAGTTCTCGACCTCGGCCTGCTGCTGGCCGAAGGCCCGCACAACCCGCATCCCCGTCAGGTTTTCCTGGATGGCTGCGCTCATGGCCCCCTCCGCCTCGTCGGCATCGGTATAGAACTTGCGCACCTTCTTAAAATACACGTAAGAGGTGACGGTCAACACAGGCATCAGGCTGAGGGAAATGGCCGCCAGGCTCCTGTCCAGGGAGAACAGCACCGAGGCCGCAACCGTGGCCATTACCAGGGCCCGCACCACTTCCAGGAGCTGCAGCGAGATAAAGCGGCGAATGGTATCCACATCAGAGGTGCAGCGCTGGACCAAATCCCCGGTGGAGACGTGTTTGTAATAGTCATAGGGCACATTCTGCAGGTGCCAAAACAAATTGTCCCGCAACTTCTTGACCATGCCCTCGGTGGAGCGGGTTATTAAGTACCTCCGCAGGAAGGTTGCCAGCCCGTTTACAAAGGTAAAGGCCACCAAAGCCAGGGCGCAGAGGTAGATGTTGCTGCGGAGAAACTCCCGTCCGCCCAGAGCCTCAAGCCACTGCATCGCCCAGGCAGGCAGGCTGCTCTCAGCGCTGCCGATTACATAGTCCACGGTAAAGCCAATGACCAGGGGGCCGGCGTAGGCTGCCACAATCCCTGCGCCCAGGAACAGCACGCTGAGCAGCAGGCCCAATCGGTGGCCCCGAAGCATTCGCTTAACTACCTGCCATTTAGATAGGGGTAAGTCCTTGTTCACTCATGTCCACCTCCAAGTGTCGGCAACAAAAAAGACCATGGAACGAATCCATGGTCTTTACCGGCATAAAACTATGCCCAATAAGGCCGTGCAATATCCGTTCCGAACAGGGTAAAAAAGTACACACTAATCCCAGTGACGACATTGATAATAAGGCGACGGATCATTGCACACCCTCCTTTCCAAGTCATTAGAACTGACTTCATTACTATACCCCCCCGGGCGGAAATGCGCAAGGGGGAATTTGACTATAATTCCTTTACATTCTCACCCACCCAAGATATGCTAGTAACACAGACCTTTACGAGGAGGTAGGAATAATGACCATCTGGTTCTCAGAGTACTACAGCGACCAGTGCAAGTTCGATATCAAGGTAAAGAAGCACCTGCACCAGGAACAGACTCCCTTCCAGCGCATAGACTTTTTTGACTCCGACGAGTTCGGAATCTTCTTCACCCTGGATGGATACATGATGGTCAACGAGAGGGACGAGTTCATCTACCACGATATGATTGTCCATGTGCCCATGGCCGTCAATCCCGACATTAAAAAGGTCCTGGTCATCGGCGGCGGCGACGGCGGGGCAATCCGGGAATTGACTCGGTATAAGGACATTGAATTGCTGCACCTGGCGGAAATTGATGAGCGGGTGGTAAGGCTGTGCCAGCAGTACATGCCCGTCACTGCCAGCAAGCTCGACGACCCCCGGGTGGAGATGTTCTTTGTCGATGGAATCGAGTTTATCAAGAAGCATAAAGACTTTTATGACCTCATCATCATCGACTCCACCGACCCAATTGGACCAGGAGAAGGGCTGTTCACCACCGAATTTTACAGGGACTGCTACGCCGCCCTCAATGAGAAGGGGATCCTCATCAACCAGCATGAAAGCCCCTTCTATGAGATAGACTCCCGGGAGATGATCAGAGCCCATGCCAAGCTAAAGGAAGTCTTTGATATCTGCAAGGTGTACCAGTACCACATGCCCTCTTACGCCTCAGGCCATTGGCTCTTTGGGTTTTCCAGCAAATACTACGACCCTATCCGGGACCACCAGCGCCAGCGCTGGGAGAGCCTGGGCCTCAAGACCAGGTATTACAATTCCGACCTCCACGTGGGCTGCTTCGCCCTCCCGACCTATGTCCAGGAAATGCTGGCGGAGGCAAAATCTCCATAAAGAAAAAGGGCCAAACGGCCCTTTTTTCATGTCTTAATCGATTTCTTCAAATCGGGCGGTGAAGAAGCGCAACTGCTTGGGTTCGTAAACGAAGCGCAAGCCCTTGATCTCTTCCCGGCGCTCATACAGATTGATGACGGCCTCCGCCACCAGGTCCAGATGCCGGTAGGTGTAAACCCTCCTGGGGATGGTCAGCCTCACCGTCTCCAGCTTGGGCTTGTGGTTCTCGCCGGTCTTCCGGTCCCGGCCGGCGGAGACAATGCCCCTCTCCATGGAGCGGACCCCGGATTCCAGATACAGATTGGCGGCCAGGGCTTGGGCGGGGAATTGCTCCTGTTCGAGATGGGGGCAGAATCTCCGGGCATCCAGAAATACCGCGTGGCCGCCCACCGGCTCGATTATCGGCACCCCTGCTTCCTTCAACCTGTCCCCCAGGTATCTGACCTGCAGGACCCGGTGCTGGATATAGTCAAAGTCCAGCGATTCCTTGAGGCCAATGGCCAGCGCCTCCATATCCCGACCGGCCATGCCGCCGTAGGAGGGCATCCCTTCAAAGACCACTACCAACTCCTTGGCTTCCTGGAACAGATCCTCGTCCCTGAGGGCCAGGAAGCCGCCGATGTTGACAATGCCGTCCTTCTTGCCGCTCATGGTGGCCCCATCGGCATAGCTGAACATCTCGCGCACGATTTCCGCGATGGACTTGTCTTGGTAGCCTTCTTCCTGTTCTTTTATGAAGTAGGCATTCTCTGCAAACCGGGTGGCGTCATAGAACACCTTGATGCCGTGCTTGGCAGTGAGCTCCCGGACCGCCCGCATATTGGCCATGGAAACCGGTTGCCCGCCGGCCAGGTTGACGGTAACCGCCAGGCAGACATAGGCGATGTTCTCGGCGCCCTTCTCCTCAATGAGCTTCTCCAGCTTGTTGAGGTCTATATCTCCTTTAAAGGGAACGGCCAGGCCGGCATCATGGGCCTCGTCCCTGATGATGTCCGCAAAGATGCCACCGTTGGCCTCCTGATGGTACCTGGTGGTGGTGAAGTACATATTGCCGGGGACATACTGCCCGGGCTTAATGGCAATTCTGGAGAGCAGGTTCTCGGCGCCCCGACCCTGATGGGTGGGCACCAGGTAGGGGAAGCCAAAGACCTCCTGGACCGTCGCCTCCAGATGCTTAAAGTTCTTGCTGCCGGCATAGGCCTCGTCGCCAAGCATGAGCCCGGCCCACTGCTTATCGCTCATGGCGTTGGTGCCGCTGTCGGTGAGCAGGTCGATGTAAACATCTTCCGAGTTGATTAAGAAGGTATTGTACCCCGCCTCCTTGATGATCCTCTCCCGCTCTTCCCGGGTGGTCATCTTCACAGTCTCAACGCTCTTAATCCTATAGGGTTCTGCAGGGTAGTCTTCACTGTCTCGACACACTTGATCCTGAAAGGTTCTGCAGGGTAATCGCGGACATCCATTGGTATTCCTCCTCTTTCATTCCTGATTGCGATTTTTTTCACAATCCCTTATATACTTCTACCCCCGCCCCCCAAAACCCTTCTTTTCCTAGAGGGATAACAAAGGAATTATCTATAACAGCCATTTTATAACCCCAGTTCCTGCTTGTACAACGGCCACTTACCAACTTGATCCGGCATCTGGGTCACATCCTGGCCGGCGGCACAGTTACCTTCAATGATAATGATTTTCCCATCCTTGCCAATGGCAATATCCCAACCCACATACCTGATAGTAGGAACGACTTGAGCAGCGGCAGTTACCGTAGCCAGGACCTTATCCCAGAGAGGAACCGTAAAGCCGGCAAAGAGTTTTCCTGTAACTGGATGGCACCCATACTGCTGACATGTGCGGTCCATTCCCTGGGTGATGACAGTACCGGTGGCAACATCAATGGTGGCGGCAAGACCCTGGTGGTGGAAATTATCTGCGCAGCGATCCCCCCTGCCGCAGCGCAGGTTGGCAGTCATCACCTTGACAGTCCCATCGGGAAGCAACAAAGTAACCAGCCGCAAAGTATTTACCGTCGGGGGGTTGAACTCGGCTAACTCTGCACATTGCTCTACCAGCTCTTCAACGACTACTCTTTCCTGCTGAAGGCTGCGGTATACTTCCTCCAGGTCATCCTGCCCGCTGATTGTCTGGATGCGCGCCCCGATTCCAAAGGCCCCCTGGACCGGTTTGACAAAGAACCGCGGGTGCAGAGAGACAAAGGCGGCAAATTCCTCCAGGGTGGCCTGGGTGAGGTCCAGCCACTCCCGGCCCAGGTAGGAGCTAAAAACCTTATAAAAGCGGGGTTTGAGGTTGAAGATATCTCTATCCTCAATTGCATTGCATAAGTTAATAATCCGCCTCCGCTTGCGCCAGACAATAAAGTTTTTGCGATCGGCATGCTTGCGCAAGTAAAATCTGTAATGAAAATAGTCGTCGATGGCCCCACCATACAGAACGGAGGCCCATGCTACATCAAAGAACAGGTATATTCGCCTTAGAATATTGGCCCCAGGAATATGCTCCCGAATTAACTGCCGGGTTTTTACACATTTAGCCAGTACGCTCATTATTACGCCTCTTTTCAAAGTACTTGGCTAGCCAAAAACACTAAATCTCCAATTCGCTATTACGGGGGTTATTTCCTTCAAACTTATACTTTCTAGGGAAACTGAACTGCACATCGACCCCTATTCGAAATTAATATTCCTTGGTCAGGAAACTAACTCATCCTGCTATAATGGGATTAGCCTACTGAGAGGGAGATGGAAAACATGCATAGCGAAGCAACAAAAAAACTGGTTGACCAGGACTTTCTAAACCGGGTAGCTGAACTGTTTAGCATTGACGCTGCCTCCATCCAATTTGTTGGCGGGTTTGAAAACGTAGTATATGAAGGCTTGCGGCATAAGCAGCCGGTGATTATCCGCATAGTTCACAATAAGCACCGATCTGCTGACCTGATTAAGAGCGAGCTGCACTGGTTGCAGTATCTCCAGGATAATGGGGCCAGCGTCTGCGGCCCCCTCCCCTCCGTCGAGGGAAACCTGGTGGAATCCCTGGTGGTCCAGGGAACCCCCTTGCATATAAGCGTATTTACCAAGGCCCCAGGCGCAAGGATTAACATCTCCCAGGAGCGGAAAAATGCAGAACTATTTCAAGCATGGGGATGGGCTACCGGTCAGCTGCACAGGCTGACTCGAAGCTACCGCCCTCCTGCGGAAATCATTCCCCGGGGGGATGCCGTAGAGAACTTCAGGGCTAGATTGGAACCCTTTATTCCTGAGAACCCCGAACTCCGCGTGAAAGCCTCCGCCGTTGTAACTGCCGTTGCCCAGCTCCCCAAGACTGAGGATTGGTACGGCCTGATTCATTCCGACATCCATTCCGCCAACTTCCACTATGACGCCGGCCGACTTTACATCTTTGACTTCGATGACTGCTCCCGCCACCAGTTGGCCAGCGACATCGCCATTCCCCTGTATTACTCAGCCTGGAGCAACGACCTGGAAACTCAAGAGGCGATAGATGAATTTGGCCAATTCTTTGCCCGCCACTTTCTGCATGGGTATCTGAAGCAGCACACCGTTACCCAAGAGCAAATCCAAACCATCCCTCTCCTCCTGCAGTTCCGGGATTGCGAACTGCTGGGTGCCCTGAGGGAACAGTTTGGCGAGCAACTGACAGAAAGGCGAGCTGCCCTGCTCAAGACCTTTGAAACCAGGCTCCTGGAGGGCAAGCCGAGTGTCAATGTCGATTGGACCAGGGCGCTGGAAGAAGCTCAATAGAATAGCTATTTGCTCCTCCTCACGAATCCCCTTCGCGCCACTTGCGAAAAGGTGATTTTTGCATCATGTCTAATTGTTGGTTGAAAGAGGTAGAATCAAAAAAACGGCAGGCAACCAGGGTCTTACTCCATAGGAATATTCAGGATACACCTGTAGTAGTAATAGCCCAATAATAAGCTTTGCAATTATTAAATACTAAAAGGGATTAGCCATTTTTTATTGAATTCTTCCTTAAATATTATTTTTTTGGAAGGAGGTTACCAGGTTTGAACAGGGTATACGAGGGAGAAGTCATTACTCCCATGTTCATTGCCGGGGCTAATCCCAACCAGGCTGAATTGCGGGCAACATCCCTCAAGGGTGTACTGAGATTTTGGTGGCGCACCCTTAACGGGCAACTTCCTATTCAAGTGCTCCATGAGGAGGAAGCTAAGCTGTTTGGCAGTGCAGGACAAGGACAGGGTAAATTACGCATTAAAGTAATCGACAACCAACTTAAGGCCAGCAAAGAACCTTTTCCCAAGCCTCCAACTCAAGACGAAAGTAAGAGAGAGGCCTTTACCATCAATATTCTAGATTACCTCGCGTACGGAACCCAAAAGGCTAAAAAATTCATAAAAGAATACCTCGAACCTGGCCAGTTTCAGGTCCGTCTGAGTTACCCACCTGAAATTGAAAGTGCAATCAATAACTCCCTGTACATGTTGAGCAATTTTGGTGGCCTTGGAGCGCGCTCCCGCAATGGCTACGGATCCCTAAGCTTCAACAGCCCTAATTTTTCCATGCCACCAGCGGAATTTCTCAAATCCCTTTCGCTTCCCCAAGGCAAGATGCAGTATACTGCCCTTTCACAGGGTTTAAAATTGTTCCGGACTAGAAAATTACATGACAGCTGGGACGGTGCCCTGGCTGAGTTGGGAGTAGCTTACCGCAATGCCCGTTTAAGCCTTGAACCGAAACACGAATTTAACAAACGGAAATTTGTCGCCTTACCTTTAGCGGATAAAATGGCTCACCGACGGGCAAAACCTTACTTTATGCACGTATCGAGAGTTGATGGCAAATATGAAGGGCGAATACTTTTCCTGCCTGCCTCATTTTGTGCAGGGCTGGAGCTGGACAAAAACACTCTCCACTACATGGACCTTGAATTTGCAGAAGTTTGCTCAATGATGAATGAGCATCTTAGCAAAACCCTGGAGGTGGTGCTATGAAGACCCTACACTTCTCCCTGGGGCCAGTCCAAGATTTCGTCGCCCAAGCCCGAAAGACCCGAGATTTTTGGGTGGGCTCTTTCTTGTTATCTTGGCTCACCGGACATGCCATGCAAGCGATAATTTCCGCTAAGGGCAAGATTATCTTTCCAGAGGTCGAAGGGGATCCACTTATGCAAGCCCTTGCAGATTTTAGTATTGGCAAGCAACCTGAAGAGTTCCCTGCTGTCGCTTCACTGCCTAACCGCTTTATGGCCGAGATACCAGATGATTTTAACCCAGAGATTTGCCAGAAGGCAGTGTTGACAGCCTGGCAGAACATTGCCACTGTAGTATATCAAAAGTACATCGAACCACTGGAATCATTAGGGCAAGGCACTCGCGCCATCTGGAATAGGCAGATTGATGGGTTTTGGGAAATTATCTGGGCGGTAGGCTCCGATCGGAGAACCTTAGATTGCCGTAAAAACTGGCGTGTGCATGTCCCCAGTATTGAACTCGGGGACAAATGCTCCTTGATGGGCAATCTTCAGGAGCTGTCAGGTTACACCCGGTCGGCCTCCAAGAATGAAAGAGAGAGTCAAGACAACTTCTGGGCTAAGATTAGAGAAAAAACCAATTACGACTTGAAGCCAGGTGAACGCCTTTGCGCGGTGGCCTTTGTAAAGAGGATGTTTCCTTCAATCTCCCAGGAAGCCATATTCTGCACTGTTCCATTAGCTTACCCGTCCACCCCCTCTTTGGCAATCGCCCACTGGCTGGAAGACGTCATCACCAATGAACCTGACCGTTGCCTGAAATTTGCTCGGGTGGCAAAAGAGCTGGGTAGCAACTCAGAACGCAAGGTTGCTGTGGTTCAAAAGCTGAAAGAAGAGAAACCTCTAATGGCCGATTTCTTGAATTTAGACCCCAACTGCTTTTTTGCCAGCACGCTGGAGAACAACAACCTGTGGGAAGAGCAGAAGTTTGCTGATGTCAAGCTTCGCCGGGAATTAAGCCATCGCTTGAAATGTTTTTCACGTCTCCCATCCCCTTTTTTTGCCTTGCTGCTGATGGATGGGGATAGAATGGGAAGATTGCTATCGGACAATGCCGATTATGCGAGCACCATAAGTAAAGCCTTAGGTGATTTTAGCCAAAAGGTCCCCCACATAGTGACAAGGCATAATGGCGTTTGCGTCTACGCCGGGGGCGATGATGTCTTTGCCATGCTCCCGTTAGAGGATGCCCTGCCGGCGGCAATTGACCTGGCCAAAGAATATCGCAAAGCATTCAGCATTGCCCAGCACCTTGAACCAAGGCTGCACAATACCCAACTGGCCACAATTTCTGGAGCTATTATCTATTCCCACCACAGCCTGCCCCTGCAATATGTAGTGCAGGAAGGCCACAAGATATTGGATGAGGAAGCCAAGGAAAATACCGGTCGAAACAGCCTGGCCATTAGGGTATTGAAGCATTCCGGCCCGAACCTGCTCTGGTCGGCGCCATGGGAAACTGTAAAAGCGGTATTTCCGCTATTGCAGCCGACGGCCAATCCTCTGTTCTCTTTCACAACCAGCTTTCTCTACAATATCCAGCGGCAATTTGACTTCCTGGCCAATGAACATAATTTGTTCAATCTTGAGCAGCTTAGCCAGGTAATGGAAGCAGAATACATCAGATCCGGAGAACTAAGAGGCAAGTTGGCCGAAGATGACGACGCATTCCGCAAACAGGTAAGGTCCAATATCGTTAACCTGCTGCAAATATGCCAGGTTACTGTTAATAACAACGGCACACCTGAGCGGACTAACAAATTCAAACTGGATGGAGCATTGCTGATCAAGTTCCTTGAAACTAAGGGGGTGAATTGATGACTGCAAAGCTCTGGTTGTTAGAAGCGTTAGATACCCTATTTTTTAGGGATAGCAGGCCCTTCATAATGGGCGAGACCGATTCAAGAGGAATCATGAGCTCTTTCCCCCCGGCAATGTCTACCCTCCAAGGAGCGGTGCGGACTGCCCTGGCTATGGGGCAAGGATGGCGCAAAAATGGAGAAGTCGCATGGCCCGAAGAAGTACTTGGCTCCTTCGACAATCTGGGTAATCTTAGGTTACAAGGTCCATACTTGGCGAGAAATACGGCAAGGGGACTCGAGTTTCTGTTCCCTTTCCCTGCCTCTGTGGTAAGAAGCAAAGATAAATTTCTGCACCTCATGCCTGATGAAGAAGCTACTTGGACAGATCTTTCAGCAAACTCCCGCCTGCCCAAAATCACAGAAGTTGAAGACCTAAATGAGGTAGGGGAGTTATGGCTGACTTGCCCAGGGCTGGCCAAAATCCTTGCCGGCCAACAGCCTCTAGCGGACGAAGTTGTCAAGTCATCGGATTTATGGAGGTACGAAAACAGAGCCGGCATCCAAATCAATGAGAGGACTCGCACCGTAGAGCAGGGGGCGCTATATTCGTTAGCCCACATTCGCCCATACTCGGAACTGCGCTTGGCCCTAATTGTTTCTGGAATCCCAGTCCATTGGCATCAAGCAGCCCCCCATCTCGTACCCTTGGGAGGTGAATCCCGAATGGTAAAAGTCCATATTCAAGACTACTTTGACCTGCTGCCTACCTTTCCCGATTTCCCTACCAACGGAGACAAATTACGCTTCAGCGTTACTCTAATCACTCCCGGTCATTTTGGCAAATTAATTAACTCTGATACCGAGCCTTTAACCCAAGTTCAACGGGCGGTTGAAAATGTTGTGCGCAGGGGGCCCTTGCCTCAGTTTGGAGACTGCGTGTCTGCCTGTATACCAAAGCTAACCCGAGTCGGCGGTTGGGATATCATCAACCGTCGCCCGCGGCCCCTGCGCCCGGTAATTGTTCCTGGGTCTACCTGGTTTTACGAAACCGAAATCGATCGTAGGGACGAGGTAGTTTCCCTCCATGGCAGTCATGTGGGAGAAAGCTGCGAGTATGGCTATGGGCAAATAATAATTGGAAAGTGGGGTAATTAGAGTGAAATCTGCGTTATTCGGATTGCTTGCCGAGACTGCTGTTCATTCTGGCACCGAGGCCTCGGGTGGACTCATCGACTTACCAGTTGCTAGAGAAGCCGTAACAAATTATCCGTTATTGCCTGGCTCGAGTCTAAAAGGTACTCTTAGAAGTGCTGCCAGAAGCGTACTGTCAGAACCAGAGGTAGAACAATTATTTGGTAAACCAGACAGCGCAGGCACCATTGCCATCACCGACGCTCGTTTGTTGCTCTTACCGGTACGTTCCCTGACCAGTCATTTTGTCTGGGTTACTTGTCCGTACATTCTTGAAAGACTGGTTCGCGACCTGATGCTTGTAGGGCACCCCCTTACCTTAACATTGGAAGAGCCGGAGGACAACCAAGTTTATGCTGCGACAGAGGCGAAGCTATATCTGGAAGAGTTGACCCTGCAGGCAGTGGCCAGGCCGGATATGATCACCGCCATATCTGACGCTATTAAGCCGTTAATATACCATGAAACAGTCCGAAATTCCCTCGCCAAACATCTAGTTGTTGTCAGCAAAGATCGCATGCACTATTTCGCGTCTTATTGCCTGCAGGTACGTGCCCGCAACCAACTAGATATCAATACTAAAATCAGCAAGTATTTTTGGTACGAAGAATCCTTACCCTCTGATACTCTTCTCTACTTCGCAATGCTCCAGCGCCCTGAGCATGAAGGAAACCTGGAGAGGGTTGCTTCCCTTTTTGCAGGCAATCCCTATCTTCAAGTGGGAGGAAATGAGACTGTCGGTCAGGGTTGGTGTATCATCTCAAGGTACGGGGAGGGAGAGTAATGTCTTCTAATAAGAGCGCGGAACAGAACAGAGCCAAGTATGCACTAGGGGTAATTGATTCCCATAAAAGTAAAGATGCGTCTTGGCAAGAGCGTTATTCCTCCTATGTAAAGTCTTTACCTGCGACAATCTTAACCTGTGGGGTGGGCCAAGCAATGGCATCCCTGCTGGCCAAGGCGGGCGACGATTTGAGCAGCCCTCATGGACAGCTGTACCGGGATTTGGAAGGGTGGTTGTGCAGAAACCAAGGGATATTTTCATCTCAAGCCAATTTAATGACCGCCCTGACTGATGCCGAGATGGACACCTATCTTGCCGCCCAAGCGGAAGCTTTAGCAATGATGGTATGGTTAAAGAAATTTGCCGTTGCCTTCCTTAAAAAGGCAAAGGGCGGTGGCAGTGATTGACCAGTCCGCTGTACCAAGGGTTTACTTTACCAGAAAGAGCTCTATGGAAAAATACAGGCCTACTCTTTGATAAATTCTGCAATGTATGGACCCAAAAGGGAGAGAAGTGGAGCATTGGCAATGAAAAAGTCAAGTGGCTAAGTAATTTTGCTGGCACCGCTGGTGAAGCTAACATCATCAAATCTATGGTTTCCCGCGTCCAGCTGCTCGTAGAGGAGTTAGGCGGTAAGATAATATTTGCCCGAAGTACGGAAAGGTTCATAACTGGGACCGGAAATACTAACCCTATGGAAAATGGCTTTACCTTCCACCCTATATTGGGAACCCCCTACCTCCCAGGCTCCTCCCTTAAAGGATTGGTGCGATCCTGGATGTTGAGCAACTTGCTGGATGGAAAACAGCTTATTGAAGATGTCTTCGGAACAAGCACTGCTGATTCGGACGGCAGAGCAGGAAACATCATTTTCTTCGACGCGCTTCCGGTTAGGCCTGTTCATCTAGCGGTTGATGTAATGACTCCCCACTATCCAGAATATTATCAGAACCAAAAGCCGCCAGGAGACTGGCAATCTCCATTGCCCATTCCTTTCCTTACTGTCGATTCAGAGCAAACATTCATGTTTGCCATAGCTCCTATAGACAATAAGGTCGAATTACTTGACCGCGTGGAAGCTCATCTCATTTCAGCTTTGGATGAATGGGGAGCGGGGGCCAAGACAGCGACAGGATACGGGAGATTTATCCTGGACGCTGCGGCAACCGAGCGCTATCGATTGGGAGCCCAGACCCGCCGGGCAGAAAAAAAACGCCAGCAGGAGCTAAAGTCCATGAGCAGTCTGCGCAAAGAAATGATCCAGGACGGCTATGATGGTGATCAATTCATCACCAAAATTGACAGCTGGCTTGACAAGGCAGAAACAGCCAATGTAAAGGATCAGTTGGAAATTGCCGAAGCCCTACAGGATTGGTACAATAAATTCAGGCCCGGTACGTTGCAAAAGCCCAATAACAAAAACAGAGAAAGGGTAAATCGATTACTTCAGTTACTTAAAGGGTAAACTTAACATGATAATGGCCCCCCAGGAAAAATAAAATTGATAGTGTACAATTAAGTTCGCAAAAGTAAAAAGGAAAAACCATCGGCAACTCCGAAATGGTAAGTGACGAGCAAACCAAAAGGAGTTGTTACCGATGGCTTACTCTTATTCTACTGGAAACTTCGAGAAAATGCTATTGCAATTCATGTCAGAAGAAGACCCAATGCTCTCGATGCTGAAGTGGCTGTGCGAGCAACTTATGGAAGCCGAAGTAACATCTAAGGTCAATGCTTCCAAGTCAGAGCGTAACTCAGAAAGGTCCGGATACCGCTCCGGGTACCGTGTCCGCCGGTTCGACACTAGAATGGGGACCCTGTATTTGTTTGTCCCTAAGTTGCGCAAAGGCGGCTACATTCCCTTCTTCGTAACTGAAAAGAAACGATCAGAAGTTGCCCTTATGAATGTTATCCAGGAGGCCTATGTTAACGGAGTTTCCACCCGCAAGATTGAGAAGCTGGCCAAGAGCCTTGGCATCGACTCAATCTCCCGAAGCCAGGTTTCTCAAATCACAAGGGAATTAAACGATCAGGTGGAAGCTTTCCGGAAACGTCCGTTGAAAAAGACGTATCCTGTCCTATGGGTTGATGCATTATACGAGAAGATTAGGTATGACCGGCACGTGAAGAACATGGCAGTCCTTGTAGTTGTCGGGCTTGATGAAAGCGGCAGGCGCGACATATTAGCCATTGAGCCGATGCAGGATGAGTCTGAGGCTACCTACAAGGAGCTGTTCCAGAGGCTAAAGGACAGGGGCCTCAAAGATACATGGCTGGTAGTGTCCGATGCTCACAAAGGGTTGGTAAAAGCTGTTCAGACGTCATTTATCGGTTGCAGTTGGCAGCGTTGTAAAGTGCACTTCATGCGGAACATCTTGGCTCACCTGCCCGCCAAAGGCAAGGCGGCTTTCGCTGATAGGTTGAAGCAAATCTGGTTGCAGCCGGATCTTGAAAGTGCTAAGAAATACGCCGATGCATTGATGGACACCTACGAAAACCAATACCCTGGAGCAGTAGAAGTTCTTGAATCTGGCTTGGAAGACTCCTTACAGTTCTACAATTTTAACCGGCTAGATTCCAGGAAGATATCCTCAACGAACATGTTAGAGCGGCTCAATAGGGAGATTCGTCGGCGGACATCTGTTGTTGGCATCTTTCCAAGCATGGATTCCTATATCCGTCTTGTTACGACATACCTGATTGAATATGCCGAGGATTGGTCGTCAGGGAGATGTTATATAAAGCCAGAAATTATCCAGTTAACAAAGGAAGATCGAATGCAGGTGGCATAATCCATTTACGGAGTGCAGATGGATTTTGCGAACAAAACTTGACACTAACATAAAATTCGGCCCGTAGTTATATTTGCGGGCCTTTTTGTATGCAGTTTGTTAAAGGTTTATTAACCACGCCCCTAGGCGCAATATGCGGCATCTACTCCCAACCTTGAAGGTAATCACTCAGCTCCTCTTCGATTGATGGGTTAGCGATTTAAAGGGTAAAGGCAAATTAACACCGGTCAAGTCCAATTTTGTCTGTAAAATTGCCTCTGGCAAAACTGTATCTATGCACTTATCCGGCAATCGTTTTTACCGGCTGATTCTTGCTCTTTTTTCCAAGACCAGTACGAGCTCATGTCAAAGTATCGTCGTCCTTCGCTCCACTCCTCATGGTGTTCCATCAGTACCGCTCCTATCAGCCTTACTGCCGATTCAGGATTTGGAAATATCCTTATGACCCTTTCCCTGCGGCGGATCTCTTCGTTGAGCCGCTCCACGCTGTTGGTGGTCCTTAGTTTTCGCCGATAGTACTCAGGTAGTGCCAGCACCGCAATGGCATCCTCAAACCCCTGGTCCAGAGTCTCTACAGCCCTAGCGGCTTTATCAGCATATTCTTCGTGAATACCCTTGGCCAACTTCCGTGCCGTTTCGGTGTCGTTCGCCTCAAATACTGTACGGAGCCTGGCTTTCAATTCAGCCTGTAATGATTTTGGGCATTTATCCAGTATGTTCTTGGTAAAGTGAGTTTGGCACCTTTGCCAGGTTACCCCCTGGAAACAGGTCTGTACGGCGTTTACAAGCCCTCTGTGGTCATCGGAGACAACCAGGTCTATCCCAGATAGACCTCGGTTTTTTAGGGAATTAAAAAAGTCTGTCCAGCTGGACTCTGACTCACTGTCTCCTACTTGAAACCCCAAAATCTCTCTGTTGCCCTCGGCGTTTATCCCGATTGCCAACATAGTACTATGAGGACGAACTCGGCCATTATCCCTAAGCTTTATGACGAGGGCATCCACCAGGACAAAGGGGAAGGCTTGTCCAGCCAAGCTGCGGTTTTTCCACCCCTCCACGATGGGGTCTAATTGCTTGCATAAGCTAGACACAGTTGAAGCTGAGAACTCAGTTCCACATAGCTCCTCGGTGATTCTTGCCACCTTACGGGTAGATACCCCATTAACCACCATTTCCATAAGGGCAAGCACTAGAGCCTGCTCACTACGCTGGTATCTTCTAAACAGCTCGGTAGAAAAAACGCCATCCCGTATTTGGGGAACCCGAAGGTTTAGGGTCCCTACCCGGGTGTTAAGTTTTCTAGGCTTGTAGCCGTTCCGCAAACCCCGACGAGTTTCGGTTCGCTCATAACGGGCAGCCTCAATCTGCTCAGTCCTTTGGTGCTCTAGAATCTGGTTCAGGGCCTCTCTCAGCAACATAGAAATTCCTTTATCATCCCCGGAAATTAGGTGGTGCAAAGTTTCCTCGGATAAGGTAAGATTAATACGGGTCATCGCAATCCCTCCAGTAATTGGTTGTTTCTGACACTTCCATTTTACCAGAGGGCGATGGCCCTTTAAATTAAGGATCCACTTTTACAGACAATATCACACACTACTTTAACACCAGTCGCAAAGAATGGAATTTGGCAACTGTAACCAGTTAACCTTACCATATACTTCATTAACTATTCCCTTGGATAGGGCTAAAATCTCTTCGTAATTCGCCTTGCTGACAGGTGAGAAACCATGGGCCAGAAATGAAGAATTGCGTACCTTTAGTTTTTCCGTAATCTGACTCTCTTTGGCGATATACAATTTCCCCAAGGAATCACCTTTGCAGGAAAGCAAGATATAGGATTTTTTTAGCCCCAATTGAGCCTCAGTTTCCTTTTTTAAATCTGGATACAGCTCCAAAAATTCATTAGGCATATCATCTAGTTTTACACTTGCCGTATTAATGCCATAGTCCCTCAATCTTATTTGTGCTAACATTTCGAGTGCTCGATAAAGTCGGCTCACAGCATCATCATATTTCCCTTGGCAGGCCCTTCTCTCAGAATTGAGAATTAGGTCAATAACCATTTCAAGGGAACCTAACTTCTCTCTACTGAGTTTTGCCGCCAGAGCAACATATTGGCCAAGGTCTTTCCTACAATTATTTTTCAAGATTGCATAAGCATTACTGTAATTAAAACTATCCCATTGATGAAAAGCCTTACACAAGCGACGAAGGTTATTCAACCTTCCTTTATCAAAGAAGCTCGGCAAATTTCTTAGCAAATTATCCACAGCATGATAATGATACTGTTCTAAAAGCTCACCGCATAACCTTATATAGTGCTTTTCCAAGAAAGGTGAATACTGCATCGGCTCTGGAATATCACCAGCAGTAATCTTTAATAAGTCAGTACGACGAGCTTTGTTAAAAGTCAGCAGCCAATTATTCATGCTAGCCATTAATCCCAACGCCACAGACATGGTTTTTGTACCGCCAGTATAATTGGCTACTACCTCTACCCCATAGGGAGGGGGATATAATTCCTTAATTCTATTCTCAACTTGATTTAACTTTAAAAATAGCTCATAGAGATTGTCGGGATCTTCAACCTCTACCTTTTCATATCTGTCTTTCGCAAATCCTATCTGGGACACAATTGAAGAAGGTTGGCGGTTAATAGTGTATATTTCCGCATTACATTCCGAACAAATAATCGAATTGCTCTTGCCACATTTAGGACATTTTACACTTATTTTCTCGATACAAGGTTTTCCAGGACCATCAACCAGGACAGAACTTGCTCCCTTGGTCCCACCTGAGCATATAAAAAAGATATAGTCGGGCGAATAATCTATGCAAGCCGTGACAATCGGCTCACATGTACCCCCTACTGAGATAATAAGAACTCTAGCCATCTTTCTCCCCCTTAAATGTTTTTTTCCTTACATACAGACTTTTGCTCGCTAATGTGTAGCGCCCCCTGAAAGAATTATATGACCCGGGAACAGGTCACACATGAAGCCGGTCCGTGGATTATTCGATTCGCCTGGGGAAATTAGGCTTGTTTTATAATTCTGCAAAATTTTGCTAATCCCTGCTCGGACTTTCAACTTCCCTGGGGGAATTAGCTTTGTTTAGACAAAGCGCAACCAGGTCCCTCTTTACGGCGAAGAGCCCGACAAACCCCTTTCAACTCCCCCAGGAGAATTAGCTTTGTTTAGACAATGTTCGTCAAGTACGAAAACACTCGCACAATCGTCTTTCAACTCCCCTAGGGGAATTAGCTTTGTTTAGACTTTGGACAGCGCAGCGTATATCAGATGGATTTGCTCTTTCAACTCCCCTGGGGGAATTAGCTTTGTTTAGACGCTTATGTTGGGTCTTAAAAGACGAGATCAACAAGCTCTTTCAACTCCCCTGGGGGAATTAGCTTTGTTTAGACCATTTTCGAGTCGCACATTAAGCAGCAGCTCAAACTCTTTCAACTCCCCTGGGGGAATTAGCTTTGTTTAGACCGATAAACCAATGGGATGGAAATCCGACGGCTTCAAACTTTCAACTCCCCTGGGGGAATTAGCTTTGTTTAGACTAGCTAGGTATTACCCACCCTCTGGAAACGCCGTACAGGCTTTCAACTCCCCTGGGGGAATTAGCTTTGTTTAGACTTAGCCGTGGACAGGCCCTTCACCAATAAGCAGGGCTTTCAACTCCCCTGGGGGAATTAGCTTTGTTTAGACGGTCTGAGTCACCAGGTCACCAGCAGGGTGGCAGGTCCTTTCAACTCCCCTGGGGGAATTAGCTTTGTTTAGACGAAGGGCAAAAAGGAGCTTGATACTCCCGATACTCCCTTTCAACTCCCCTGGGGGAATTAGCTTTGTTTAGACAATCCACAAGCTACTACACCTTGGTAGAATGGCAGGTCTTTCAACTCCCCTGGGGGAATTAGCTTTGTTTAGACTCGAATATACTAAACAAGAAGCAAAACCAAAATATATTTTACTTTCAACTCCCCTGGGGGAATTAGCTTTGTTTAGACTATCCACCGTATGACTATCCGCTACCAGTTGGAGAACTCTTTCAACTCCCTGGGGGAATTAGCTTTGTTTAGACTATGGTCATAGGCCAAGCACCCTCACTCTCAAGTATTTCTCTTTCAACTCCCCTGGGGGAATTAGCTTTGTTTAGACCATTATCGAGGTCTGGCGGACATGAAGCAGCACGCTCAGACTCTTTCAACTCCCCTGGGGGAATTAGCTTTGTTTAGACCTGGCCACCCTTGCCCCTCCCGGCTGCAACCCTCAACCCTGCCTTTCAACTCCCCTGGGGGAATTAGCTTTGTTTAGACCCATGAGCCCGAAATTATGGCCGCCGCGAGATACATTGCACTTTCAACTCCCCTGGGGGAATTAGCTTTGTTTAGACCGGGAGGATATGTCAGCTTACTCGTGCCGACGACTGCACAAAGCTTTCAACTCCCCTGGGGGAATTAGCTTTGTTTAGACATTACATACGGATATTTACGGCGTTAAACGAGGCTGCCCCAGAAAACTTTCAACTCCCCTGGGGGAATTAGCTTTGTTTAGACGTGTGCACGTGCCCCCACGTTGGCATTAGCTACAGAATAGCTACCTTTCAACTCCCCTGGGGGAATTAGCTTTGTTTAGACGTAGACCCGATGCTGGTCACAGCCATGGCAATCACCTTTCAACTCCCCTGGGGGAATTAGCTTTGTTTAGACCCAGCAACTGCAAGCCGTCGTTAACGGCACCGGTCCTTTCAACTCCCCTGGGGGAATTAGCTTTGTTTAGACGATTGACAACATAGAGCAGGAGAAAGAGCAGTTCACGGTCTTTCAACTCCCCTGGGGGAATTAGCTTTGTTTAGACGTTGCGTTTGCCATCTGCTCCATACACTCTTTCCCCGTCCTTTCAACTCCCCTGGGGGAATTAGCTTTGTTTAGACCCTACGACCTATGTAAACAACTGGTACTGTGGGCTTCTTTCAACTCCCCTGGGGGAATTAGCTTTGTTGAGACCCGGAGCGCCTCGAGCCGGCACTTTGAAGACACGGTATAAGGAGCTTTCAACTCCCCTGGGGGAATTAGCTTTGTTTAGACTGGAAGAGTATCAAGACCGGTATGTGCGGCCCCGCCTGGGGCTTACCACTTTCAACTCCCCTGGGGGAATTAGCTTTGTTTAGACTCAACTAGATGTCTGATGCACAAGCGTCACGAGTGAAGCAGCCTTTCAACTCCCCTGGGGGAATTAGCTTTGTTTAGACTGGAGAATCTGACGATACGCACCTGCCCGAAGCACATGCAAGCCTTTCAACTCCCCTGGGGGAATTAGCTTTGTTTAGACAGCAGTTACAAAAGCATCTGGATCGCCTACGCCCAAGGCCACGACTTTCAACTCCCCTGGGGGAATTAGCTTTGTTTAGACCGGAGCTGGGCACCGCCGGGTACCCGCAATGGCGAGCCCCAGCTTGCTTTCAACTCCCCTGGGGGAATTAGCTTTGTTTAGACGAAACTGTATGAGCCATACTGCATGACCTAAGCCCACACCAGGGAACTTTCAACTCCCCTGGGGGAATTAGCTTTGTTTAGACTTTTGTATCTTTTTTTTTCGGAACTGCCGCATTTTGTCTTTCAACTCCCCTGGGGGAATTAGCTTTGTTTAGACCTCGGTCCCGGCTGTGGTGGTACTGGGTAACTTTCAACTCCCCTGGGGGAATTAGCTTTGTTTAGACGATGGAGATTGCCATGTTCAATCCTCCTCTGTGTCGCATTCTTTCAACTCCCCTGGGGGAATTAGCTTTGTTTAGACGTCCAACAAGACCCCATATTGGATTGGGCAGGATCTTTCAACTCCCCTGGGGGAATTAGCTTTGTTTAGACAGAAGAAAAGAGTACTAATTCTTCGTTCGAAAAACCTTTCAACTCCCCTGGGGGAATTAGCTTTGTTTAGACACTGGTCGCCAGCCCCGACGTAGTAGCTGGCTAATCAACCTTTCAACTCCCCTGGGGGAATTAGCTTTGTTTAGACTAAATTATGGAAGCATATGGGCGTAACTCTATTAACTCTTTCAACTCCCCTGGGGGAATTAGCTTTGTTTAGACTTCGGCCCGGACTTCTAGGCCTTCGCTGGCTGGCACTTTCAACTCCCCTGGGGGAATTAGCTTTGTTTAGACGGTCGCTAGCCCCGACGTAGTAGCTGGCTAATCAACCTTTCAACTCCCCTGGGGGAATTAGCTTTGTTTAGACGGCCTGTCCCAGTACGAGGAGCGCCCTGTTTTGTCCCTTTCAACTCCCCTGGGGGAATTAGCTTTGTTTAGACTATCGGACGAACCTGGTAGGTGCCACAGTCACGACTGACTTTCAACTCCCCTGGGGGAATTAGCTTTGTTTAGACGCCAAGGTGGCGCCCCTTATCGAGCAGATATTCGCCTTTCAACTCCCCTGGGGGAATTAGCTTTGTTTAGACAAGTTGTCCTGGGCAGGCATGTTCATCCGCTTGGTCCTTTCAACTCCCCTGGGGGAATTAGCTTTGTTTAGACGGTTGCCAGGGTGGCCACCGGCAGGAGGGTTGCACCTTTCAACTCCCCTGGGGGAATTAGCTTTGTTTAGACAGATACTTTGTACTTCTCTCTATGCTACACAATACCCTTTCAACTCCCCTGGGGGAATTAGCTTTGTTTAGACGGTAGAAAATATAATCCCAATCCTTCCAATACAAACCTTTCAACTCCCCTGGGGGAATTAGCTTTGTTTAGACAAAAGGATTAAAGAAGCAGGAAGAATTTTGGGAATCTTTCAACTCCCCTGGGGGAATTAGCTTTGTTTAGACAGCGCTCGCGGAGCGGCCTGATACTCTAAGCCAGATAAAGCAGTTTTCGAGCGGAACCAAATTTCCGTTTTCATATCCTCACCTCACTATAATAAAACTAGGAAAAGCGTTGATACAGTTGATTCGAGTCCCTCCCACAGAATTATTACAACAGAGGTTCTCGATTATCTGTAGTCATGATCTGATGGGTGATTGTATAGTCAGCCGATGGCTGACTATACAATAATGTCACCCTCTCCAGTAGCATCGGGCGTGACCCCTATCCTGGTTACAGTCTTCTTACACTTATTACAAAGATTAAAGAAAGCAATCCCGTCTTCCTTTGAATTCATTATCTTCGTTAGGTCCGCCTTAATGCGGATAATGTCTTCATCAGTTAAATTACCCTCAAATACACTAAACTGAATCCTCGTAGCATAATTCTTGAGAAGTTTAAAAACCTTTGCCCGTCTGCGATCGTTGGCGATATCATACACAATTATAACATTCTTTAACATTTATCTCACCACAAAAGCCCTATATTCATTTAGTTCTCCACGCATTACCTTTGCCAAAAATCTCGCCTGAAGCTCAATGATGCGGCGATAGGGTAAGGTGTACTCGAAAATAGGGTGAGTTATTGTTTGAGATAAACGATTTTGGTAGGCGGAAAAGAATTTTTTACGCCCTGCTTCCTTCAAAAGCACGCCACCAAAGTAACCCTCAAAATCGTCCTTACCAATAATGCCATTATTAATGCAACGAAGGACAACTGAATCAACAATTATACAGCGAAACTCCTCCATTAGATCGAGAGCCAAGGCTGGTCTTCCATAGTGTGCAACATGGTATAATCCCAGATATGGATCGAGACCAGCTTGCATTAAGGCAGATGTCACATCCTTTGTTAACATAGCATACCCGAAGCTTAACAGCGCATTTACTGGATCCCGTGGAGGACGTCGATTGCGAGACTCGAAGTTAAAATCTGCCTTTTCCTTAAGTAATATGTTAAAAACCCCAAAGTAGCTTCGCGATGCATTTCCTTCATACCCTCTTAAGGTGTCAATATTATCTACGCTTGGGACCTTTGTTGCTATGCTAGTAATCTGCCTTATGCTGGCTTCCAGGGATTCATCAGCAATGCTGCGGGAGTAGCGTTTCAGCATGGTTCGCATATTGGATACTTTACCAGTAATAATGTTTTTTGCGATTGTAAGTTTCCAATCCTCATCCTCAGATCGTCTATACTGATCCTGTCGGAGCAAGATATTTCTGTTCCAGCTGGGGTTCAGCCAACCCATTACTCTACCCGAACCCGTAATAAAGTAGGTTGGGATTCCTTTATTTAGTAGTGAGTTTAATAAACTGACCGATGCATTAACTCCATTTGCTACGACAACTTGATCAATATCAGTTAAGGGAACATCCGCTAATGTATCGTTGTCTTTTGTAACTACAACCCTTTCGTTACGCTTTCGCAAATAGGTACCAGGCGTATCGACGTACAAAGTTCTGCCCAGATTTATGCCAGGTAGCGGACGCCTGGGCTTCGCTTCACCTTTTAGTGTTTTGAGTTCTTCACCTAGACACCTTTGAGCTAAGCTACATCCGTTGCAGCGAGCATCTGCTACAGGTGCAGGGATATCAGTGGATTGAACCAGACGTTTTGCATCAGCAATAGCCTGACGGGCAGTCTCACGCAGTTGTTGGTCCAACCAAATTAGCTTTCTCCGTTTGCTGCCGGTGTAATGAATGTATCCTTTTTCAATATCCCGCCCTAATTGCTCCTCCAGCAACATGGCCTGGCAACATAATTGGACAGCATCGGCAAGCTTATCTTTTACCTGGCCAGTTTTAAATTCAACAGGGTATAAATTTCCATCCTTTTCTTCAACAATATCCAAGATGCCAGAAAGTCCTAGGTCGGGGGATGCCAAATGAACACGGCGAAATTGCACATAATCATCCCTCTGGATTTTTGCATACGCGTCTCTTCGTTCTTCTTCAACCTTTCCTGATGTTAAATGAACATTGGTTTCTTCTGCTCCCTCTATCATCCGGTAGTAAAAGTTCCTTGGGCAATACAGGAGCTCTGCCACTGCCGATACAGGCAGCATCAACTGATCGTTCATTATCTACTCCTTTCGCTCAAATCCATATTCCTTGGAGTAGGGAAGCTCTAGTAACCAAATCTTGCCTTCCTTCCGATGGAACTGTTTAAAAAGCCAGACGGGTACCTTCACGCCATATTCTAAGTACGCATCCTGACTCAGGCGTAATGCCTCCTCCTGATAACACGCAGGAATTACATTAACGGTAGTCTGTTGGATGTCTCTGACCCTGAAGCTACCCTGGGAAGCATCCTCATCTTCGTCCCCATATCTTTCAGCAGGGGTACGCCCGAAAACAACATCCTCAAGAATTAGGGATTTCATTTCTAGATCCAACAGCAGGGGCGCATCAGTATAAACTGCGTCAACCCATTGGGAAGCCGTAGAGAATGAATATTCCCCTTGGAGAACCTCCCAGGTATCACGAACCAATTGGGGCTGACCAGGAGAATTATAAGGGAGAAAATCCTTTTCATTGTCCCAATCCAATGCAAATAGGTACAGCTTATAATTATGGTGACTATCCAAATAACCCCTGGTGCGGCAGCTAGTACAATCGCATTGTGGTTTTTGTGGTCTACTGCCCTTTCTATGCAGACGTCCTCCCCGTTGAATTATGCTGTCTACCGGAGCGACCTGACTGTACATGACATCTGCACTGATGTCGAGGCTAAGCTCGCAAACTTGGGTACAGACCAGTATTACTTCCTCTTCGTTAACCAGCTGCCAATCCGCAAGCAAATTCTTCTCATCTTTTGAACGGTTATCCTTGCTAGAAAATAGCGCTTTAATTAACCGTTCCTTTTCCGTCCTGTCACGTCGAGAAAACTGGGAATGATAGCAAAGGATATTGGCCTCCGGAAATAAATCTTTGAGTGATTTAGCAATTCTCTTAGCTAATTCCACCCGATTAACAACTACCATTTGTTTGGCGCCACGGTGCTGACCAATCAAGTGGATTAGCTCTTCTGATGCTCCTCCGTTAGCATCAACTATGGATGTATGGATTTTTTCGATAGAATACGGCCTGGCAGGATCTTTTTCTTCCTGGTTAATGACCGTATACGCATTTCCAGACAGCGCTTGAATGCGTTTGAGGATTGATGCAGGCATGGTGGCCGTCATTACCATGTGAGGAACAGATAATTCCCTGAGCAATTCTATGCACTGACCGATTTTGTTTAGGGTGAAATGATCATAGTAGTGAACTTCGTCGAAAATAACCACCGATGTAAAGATGTTCCCAAAGGCCCTATCAGCGTATTTATGGCAATGCAATAAAGAATACAGCAAGTGGTCTACTGTAGATACAGTTACAGGCTTGTTGTAAAAGGCATTTTGATACTTTTGGGAAGAGACGTCGGAACTTTTTTCATCATCGACCTCCAGCTTTAAAACACCCTCGATTTCGGAATGGTAGAGCCCCCGAAGGTTTCTTGGTATATTGTACTTTCCTGGTAGGTCCCAGTACATTGAGTTGGATGTAAATTGCGTAGGAAGGGTAAATATTATGCGGTCAGCTCTTTCAGCCTTCAAATGTTCCATTGCGAAGGCCAAGGCTGCTCCAGTTTTGCCTACCCCGCAACCTGCCCGCAGTATTACCCATTTGCCAGCATCAAAGACTTGACGCTGGATATCATTTGGTGATGTTGCAGGTAATGATTTACTAAACCCGTCAATTGCAGGCTGGTGCTGGTTTAATATCCTGCTGGTTCCAGCAAGTCTGGCACTGGCTTCGTTGTCCGCCAACCGCAGAATCGCATGGGCAAAACAGTAGAGTGCTTTAAATTTTAATTTCTCCGCTGGCTTCAAAGATGAAACCAGGTGGATAATATAGCCTACTCTGGAAGCGCAATCCTTCCCTATCAGGTAGCTCGAACAAATTGGACGGAACGCCCCTAATTCTTCTAAGACAGTGTTTAGCTCTTCCCTGCAGCATTCAACCTTCCCTAACGAAGTGGTCTTCACATCCTGGTAACTGTCGTTATGAAGTTGGCCATGATGGGACAACATCGCGAGCAGGGCAGCCAATTGAAGGACATCTTTACTCCCTACCCAGGCCGATTCCGCTAGCATCATAGAGAATAGAGAATGGTTTACTGGGGGGCCCTGGCCGCGGATATACCGCTGCCAGGGCTCCATTGCCTTACCGAGATCATGTAAAGCCACCATTTGACGTAGCATATCTTCTAAATAATCTACATTATAACCTATATCCTGTAAACGCCTCTTCCAAATGGGAAGACGTGTGAGAAGCAATTCTTCTAAGACTGCACAGGCATCTCGGCTATGGCCCAGCAAATCTTGTTCTGGGTTAGTCTTTGCCAGTAGCATCAGAATACCACCTTTTTGCCCTCTACTTCGGCAACTTCTATGGGCTGAGCCAGGGAGATGTTGCGACCAACGTAGTAGCTACGATAATCTACCCCTTCCCAATCTCTTTTCCCTCGTTTGAAAGCAATAGGCAGCACCACAGTTTGATAGTTAGATGTGGGTTGGCAGCCACAATCCACTGGCAGGATGCTATCAATTACACAAGCCTGCTCTGTTCGATAAGGGAATATTCCTATGTCATCGATTTCAAGAATGTCATCACTTTCGCCCAAGGAGAGTGGGAAAGCTGGAGCCGCCAACCCCATTGCCACCTGTTCTGCCAAGATTTCTTCTGCCAACAAGTAAAGGCGGAAAACAGGTTGAAGCAATTTCTGCCGAATCACCAAAGTGCGCCTGTCCGGAGTTCGGGGATCCCTTTTAATAATCCGTGAGTAAGTCTCGATAAATTCTCCTTCATTCTCAATTCCCACAGTAATTTCCATGTCCAAGATAAGATCATAAGAATCGGCCGGCAATCCCAAGGCACACCCCATTAAGCCGTACAGGGTTATGGGCGGGGGAACTGGATATGAGAAATTTACATTAATTGTGTAAGGCATTCGAAATGAGCACCAAAAGGGCACACTCAAACGCGCAGATACTATCTTTTTCATATCTCTACCCCCTAAAGGGTAGACTTAAGGCGCTCTATCACTTTGTGTACTGGCAGCAAGTCGATTCCATACTTACCTAATACTTCTATTACTTCATCCCAATTGTTCACAATCCCTGGGCGCCCCCCGAACATCACCTGGTGGCCAAGATCCTTATTCTCAAGTAGCGCATTATCCAGTATCTCAATTTTGATATTGCCATCATCATCTACCTCTAAAGCCTTGAGGCCTCTTTGGTTGTAGGTTTCTTGGCTAATAGCCAAGAGTATATCCGGAGCAAGTGATGCAGCTGCGCGAGCCTGCTTTGCGAAGCCGCTAAGATTAAAAACCCCATCCAACAGTGCCGCTAAGCGGATTTTCCTCTCATTTTCCCCAATATCTACTGCAACATTCCACCCGGTAACCCTTTGCTCTTTGCCCTTTCCTTCAAGGATAGGCTCCTTTACAAGGCCAATGTTCTCAACATCAATAACCATGGCGAAACGATACAGATTGTCTGTCATTTGTACATTGGCCAGGCGCATGTCCTTGCTGGAACGGTCATCCTTTTCAATAACACTGGAACGGGTTAGCAAATCGGTAACAATTTCCCTAGGCAATTGGCCCAGGCCAGGAGTAACCTTGATTGGAGACCAACGGCGCTCACCGCCTTCACCTTCCTTGGTAGCAAGGAAACCCCGTAGATCGCAATTCCAACAATTTTGCACATCGGTACATGGCCTTTCACTGGTGCAATGGAAATTATCTGGATGGGAGCGGGCAATTGTGTCAAAAAGAGCAGTGCGGGTGGCTTGTCCTGAGATATAAGGTTTGGTGCCGTTGGCATAGGTTTTTAGTTCGGTGAGATTACCACTACCCTGTCCAGAGTTGAGGTTGCTTAGGTCTGCTCTGGTTAGCCATACAAGGGTAATTGCCTTCATTCATCTTTTCCCCCTTTAGTTTTTTTCTGATCCATCTGAAGCTTGCGCATAGCAGCAAGGGTTGCATAAATTAGCATGGTGTCTCGAATGGATCCTACATTTTGCCTGTCCACAGAAGCTAGTATATTCTCCACTCGGTCGGGACCAGGTACCCAAAGTGACTCCTCTCCGCCAAAACGGCTCTGGGTAGCAGCTATTTTGTGCATCTTTAGGAAAGAATCCTTGAGAACTTTGCGCAGCGATGCCTCATCTTGGACATTGTTAATCGCTGACATCAGCCCGATATCATTGGCGAAAACTTGTCCAATTGTAGTCGCTACTTTTCGCACATCCTCCAATAACTCCTCTGGCAACACATTATCCACCTCCAATCCATAATCTATAAACCTGGACAAAAAGGCTGAATAAATATTCTCCCCATCCTTGAACAACCTGAATATTGACAGAGCTACCATATGCCAGTTCTTCATGACCAAGCCTTGGCTAAATTCCTCTTTTGCCCGGCCTTTCCCTGCCGGGATGCGCTTAAGCAAATTGCGGTATAAATCTCCCTCTTTGTCTTGTTCATGGCCATAAGGTAATTTGTCCAGGAGTTTAAATAGCCGACTGTCAACATTTAAATAGCTAAAATGGGCAAAGATGACATTCTGACCTTTGGAGTAGCGGAACACAGTCCAACGCCCTATTTTTTTCTGTTGCTCAGGATTAAGCCCAAACCCCCACTCTTCCTGCCCCGTGACTGGCTCCCAATGATATTTGTACTTCAGGTTCCAATATACTCCAATTATTGAAGTGTACAAATCTACCTGTCTAGCAGGAAGCTCTCGGATATTTGTTTTGTAGGATATTAACCCTGGACTATCCATATCCAAGCTGTTATTCCGGACAAGCTTCCTTACCTCCACCAAGGTAAGTAAATCATCCACCTGGGGTACTAACAAATGGGTCCTGTCCTCAACAAAGTAAGGAAGGTCTGCAGAAGCAGCTGCGAAGATGTTGAGGAGATTGCAGGTAGGACACATGACATTAACAGCTACGTTACTTCTATGGCCTCTAATTCTGTTATTATGGTGTTGATTATAAAAAGGGTTCTTGTTTTGCCGCATATCATATGACTTATTTGCCCTACGACCACATAGAGTGCAATAGTTGTCGATATTTTCTTGGTCAGCCCATTGGCCAAAAAACGAAGTAACATCCTCCGGGAGACTTTTTGTCAGCTTTTGCCAATCCATTTTCAGGCCAGGATAATTTCTTTTTAAAGAAACCTGAATGTCTTTATTGGGCTTGAACGGGGCCTCTCTTTTCAGTTTCTTCTGAAGCGCTTCAATGACCTGTTCTTGTTCTTCTTTGGCTAGTTTCCAACCTTGATCTGGATTATAATAGCCGTTCTCTGTTCTTTCCCGAGGGTATCCTAGCAGCTTTGCCTCGGGAGGAAGCAAAATGATCTTGTTAAGCTGGTGTTGAAGATAATCAATGACTAGTGCTGCTGCCTCTTCTACCGCTGAGATATCCAGTCTCAATTCCCCAGATTGGAGTCCTGGTGAAAAGACATGATTGTTCTCTTCTGCCAGTTGGGCGAAGGCTGCTAGTCCCCAGTCCATCCACGGGTCCCCTGTTATACTAATGACAATTTCCACACTCTCACCTCCTTTTTCTAATTATAGCAATACCCTGTGACAACCTGTGTCACCCATCGCACCTTTCTACCCTCACCTCCCCCATGCCCATTCCCGTTTTATAGCCGATTCCGGAGTATGTCGAAAATAGGGCTAGTGTCCATATTTGTTTTCTGATTGCTTCTGAAGTGCCCTTGGCGAAACAATACTCTACTCGCCCCATGAAGCCAGTAATATAGTATTTTGCGAAGCGAACCGTGCTGGTTTTCAAGTTATACCTGCTAATATACAAGGAATTGCCTAAAAAAAGTTCTATTGGTACAGAAGCAAATGCATTCCAACGCTCGCGGAGGTTGTTAAACACTAATTCTGGAGAAGGAAACAGCAAGCTTATTCCCTGACTACGGAAGCATGTAGGAGAAAGAAAATTAATAACAAATTTAGCCGGAGGTAATTCCCGACACAACTGGACTTGGACAGCCTCGCAGAGCTTCTCAGCCCTTAGCCAGCTACAATCTGCACTTCCAAGCCTGAACTTGCCAGCAGGATTTATATAAGCCAACGATTTCTCCAATGCCGTGTCCATATCTGCAGTCAATGATGCAATGGAAAAGTAGTATTCGGCACCATCATCAAGGTAGAAGGCCCCCTTTTCCCTTTTCCCCTTACCTCTCAATGGTCCTATAGAAAATTGATTTTCTTTCTCTTCGTGAATTATTTGTGCGAATCCAGGATTAACCTGTTCCAGCATTGCAAACAGTAAGCCGTGACATTCACTTCCGCCATGGCCAAACACCGTACCCGGTTTAGTGCATCGGAAAGCAAATTTATATTTTTTTATCTCAACCACCTCCAACTTATCCTTATTATGTATGTTGTTTTAAACCCCCGTCAAGGCATGTCTTACAAATCTTACTAAAATTAATAACTTCAAGATGCCAGGTAAAGAACTAATTTTAGAGCTTTGTATTGGCCCTTCCCCACTCCGTTGGCGACGTAACCCAAACAAAAACCCGCGGTTTAACCGCGGGAAAGGGATTGACGCTGGGGACGGCGGGAAAATAGTGTTTGCAGGGCGCCCATTACCGTATACAGCCAGCCTCGGTCGGTGGCATGCTTTGCGAATTTGACGGCGGCCACCCCGATGAGGGCGCCGGCCACGGCATCTATGGTCCAGTGGATCTGGAGATAGAAGGTGGAGAATATCACCAGGGGACAGAATACCGAGTACAGGGCCCGAATCCACTTGTTGGGCTGTTGCCAGGCCAGGAGCAGCGAGGTCACCGACATGGACGAGTGCATGCTGGGGAAGACGTGGTCCAAGGGAGACATGGTCCGAAACAGAGGGACCATGACGTCCTTTACATACCAGATCTGATGCCCCTCGGTCAGGAAGTAAAAGGGAAAGTGAGCGGCATAGTGAAAGGCAAAGGTGCCAAAGAACAGCAGGGACAGGTTGCGAAAATCCCGCTGGGCCACGGCCCTGAGCATCAGAAATATGAAGGGCACGAAAAACCCGTAAAGGTAAATCCCCCGAATCGCCTTGATGATTAGCGGGGAGTTATAGCGGAAGTAAACCGACAGATCATTATAGGGCAGATTGAGCAGCCAGTCGTTGATAAAAAAGAGCTCCGGCTTATATCTAAGCTCCAGCCACTGGACAAAGCGGTCGATGCCCGCCACCAGCAGAGCCATGCCAATCAGGCCAAACCCTATTTTCAGGTACAGCACATCTTTTTCCCTGGTCAGGGAAAAGTTCTTTAAGCCGATTATGTCTTTATATGTTGCCAGGATAAACACCAGCAAGATCAGGGTGAGTTCCATATACCCCCTCCTCTCCTGTTCGGCATTACCTCAATTGTAAACTAAATCCATCGGTTTGAGGTATGGTAATTTATGTCAGTCAGTTCTGGGGCGAAGGCCAAGGAGCGGCGCTGCCGACTTCTCCCAGGATGGCGTTACAGTAGCCCACATGATGTTGAATGTGCCGGATTTGTTCTATGAGGACATCCAAGTTGGTCAATTTATCATAGAAGGAGTAAGGCGCCAACAGACTGCCTTCCTGGCTGACGCCGGCAATGAACGCATCGGCCCGGGCCTTGGCCTGGGCGGCGAAGGCCTCCACCTCTTCTTTGCTCAGGGCCTGCTCCGGGATTACCTGCAGCTCCGCCACATCCCCGCCCACCGGAGGTTCTTGAAAAGGCTGACCCGCCGGGCGAAACCAGACCCAGGCGCCTGCCAGGGCATGGTAGACGATTTGCCAGATTGGCGCCCTGCCATCCCGCTCTTGCCACAGAGCCTGGGGGCAGACCCTGATGACCTCCATCAACATAGAAAAGCTGAGATCAAAATGCCTGCCAATTGCGTTAGTGAGATCCTTCATCGCACACTCTCCTGTTCCCGCAGTGGTAAAAATAGCACTGACCAAAATGTTACTTGTCAGAGCGCAAGAGGACTGAAAGGCTCAAATATTGTCCCATTTATTTGAATTCGCCATCTCCGTCCTGAATTCCTGCACCCTGTACTATAAGACGGGGCCGGCGTAAAAAACCCTTCAACCCTGCGCGACAGGATTATCTGTCGGAAAAAGGACCAAACCCCGGGCGTCCCACCATGGCAAGGCCAGAGTTCCCTCCTGCTCAGGGGCTGGGCGAGCTCATTCCAGTTATTAACCAATCCTCCGTGCCCGCAAGCGCCGGTACATGCCCACTGCCCAGTACAGGATCAGGAGCAGGAGGATGGCGGCGACAAAGGGGGCAATGATGGTGATTATCGACATCAGAAAGGTGCCCAGGGATTCAAAAAAGGAAAGCACCGGATTGGCTGTACCGCCTGTGGTTGTGGTAGAAGCGGCATGGGCAACGTTGCTGGCGGCCCTGGTCAGGAGGGATGCGCCGCCCCCGGCGATGACCGAGATGAACCAGGCCAGGCCTGGCCCCATATCGCTGATAAAGGCATAGGTCAGCACCGTCCCCGCCACCAGGGAAGCGGGCACACTGATGGCATTGAGAACGTTGTCCACCCAGGGAATAAAGTAGGCCAGGATCTCCACAACGGTGGCTACGGCGAAGGCAACCAGGGCGGGGTAGGTCCCAATCCAGGCAAAAGAATCGGTCAGCTCCAGCCAGCCGGCCAGGTTCGCGGCACTGATGACCAGGAAGGGGACAAAAACCCGAAAACCTGCTGTGGCGCTGAGAGCGATGCCGATGACAATGCTGAGGGCATATTCCATAGCCAATCCCCCCTTCTCAGAATACCTGTATTATATCAATAAAAAAAGCTTTCGTATATCGCCGGGAACGACCCGTGTACTTCCGCCCATGATGCCGTTCCACAGTTTCCTCCTCTCCTGCCGGGGAATATGCTAATGGCAGAGGAGTGATGTAGATGCACCAAGAAAAGCGCCCCCAAAAGGCCCTGGCCCGCATCCAGGGGGGACCCTTGGCTCCGCAAATCCGGGGCATGGTGTACTTCTTTGCTTCCCCCGGGGGAACCTGGGTCTATTCCGATGTGGAAGGCCTCCCCCCTTATCGTCCGGGCCACGGCCATAGCGACCCCATTGGCCCCCACGGCTACCACATTCACATGAACGGGACCTGCGCCGTGGGCGATCCCCGGGATCCCTTCCAGGCGGCGGGAGGACATTGGAACCCCGATGCTCAACCCCATGGCAATCATGCCGGCGACTTCCCCGTCCTGTTTTCCAATGACGGCAAGGCGACGATTTACTTCTTTACCCAGCGCTTCCGGGTCTGGGAAGTTATCGGGCGCTCGGTGCTTATCCACGAAAACCCCGACGACTACCGGACACAACCCAGCGGGAACTCGGGAAGAAGGCTGGCCTGCGGCGTAATCCGCCCCTTTCCCGGGGAATAATCTGCCATAATCAACCCTCCTGACGCCAGGAGGGATTTTCTCTATGCTTTACTCCTTCAGACTCGGGCTGACATATTTTTGGTAGGGGCAGAAAGCCAGGATCAATACAACCCCGGTGCCGATAAAGACCCTGATGCGCAAGACCGTTCCAGTCCCGTCAGGTCCACCAGGGTGAGCTTGGGATCATGGGGTGCGAGGGCAGCACCCAAGTTGTCTTTCGCTCTGGGATAACTATTCCCAGTCAATTCCTGCCAGGCTGAATTCATTAAGCAATAATCCCCTCCCGGAAACGGGAGGGGATTGCTCTAGGCAAATAGTGAACCCAGGGGGAAGTACATCAGCAAGATCAGGCTCAGGACCACCATGACCAAGAGGGTGTCAAAGTTCAGGTTGATGACGCACATGGCCCGCTGGATCCGGGACTTGGGCCGATGGTCCATATGCAGCAGGAGCTCCTCGCTGGCCTGCTCCAGGTTCTGGAAGCGGCTGCCGAATCTGGTCCTGAGCTTTACCAAGCTCTCTTCGGTGCTGGCCAGGCCATGGTCTGCTCCCTCCAGGGCCAGGCTGCCCCAGTAGCGCATGCTCAGCCACTTGGGAGGCTCCAGGTGGAAGAGATGCCAGCGCATGCCGGCCCAGTAAATTATCGCGCCCAGGGCAAAGGCAATGCCGATGTCAAAGATGCTCTGGCCTGAGTAGATGTGGGCATGGAAATGGCCTGCGCCCAAGGCTCCCAGGCTTGCCAGGGCCGGCGACAAAATCTTCTCGGAAATGAAGTTGGGGAAAGCCCCCAAGGTGATGACGGCGACAGCCAGCAGCCCCATTCCCGCTACCATGGGCCAGGTCTCGGGCTTGCCCTGAGGCTGGGGAAGCTGCTCCTTGGGCTTGCCGGTAAAGATCAGGAGGATGAACTTGATAAAGGAACAGACGGTGCCGGCGCTGACCACCATAAAGACCTTCTCGGTCCAGGCCAGCCGGGGCAGAGCCTCCACCGCCGAGAGCAGGCCGTGGTGGATGATGGTCTTGCTGGCAAAGCCGTTGAGGCCGGGGAAGCCGGTAATTCCCAGAGCTGCCACCAGGGCAAAGGCAAAGGTCAGGGGCAGCAGGCGGGCCATGCCCCCCAGTTTATACAGGTTGAGGTGGTGGGCATACAGGTAGACCGAACCCGCCGTCAAGAAAAGAAGGGCTTTGAAGACGCTGTGGTTGAGCATATGGTAGACTCCGCCGATGAGGCCTTCGCCGCCCTGGGCGCCCAGGAAAGCGGCCACGCCCAGGCCGGTGAGGATATAGCCCATCTGGCTGATGCTGTGGAAGGCCAGCATCCGCTTGGCCTCATGTTGCAAGAGGGCCATGATCACGCCGAAGGTCATGGTGATGATTCCCAAGAGCAGGACCGTCAGGCCCAGGGTACGGAGGACTTCGGGGAGACTGCTGGCCATTCCCAGGGTACGGAGAACCCCATAGGCGCCGGTCTTGATGAGGATGCCGGAGAGCAGGGCGCTGGCCGGCACCGGAGCCGCGGGATGGGCCTCGGGCAGCCAGATGTGCACCGGCACCATCCCCGCCTTGACGCCAAAGCCCGCCAGCATCAGGAGGGCGATGATATCCACCGGCGCCTGGGCGGGAAAGACGGGATTAAAGGCAAAGCTGCCGGTGTAGTGGTAGATCATGGCGAGACTGGTCAGAAGCAGCAAGCCGCCCCCCACCCCCAGGTAGAGGTAGAGGCCTCCGGCACTGTATGCCTCTTCGGTCTGGGTGTGAATGACCAGGCCCCAGGAGGCCAGGGACATCATTTCGAAGCCCAGGAATAAGGTGAGGAAGTCCCCTCCCAAAAAGGTAATGAGGATGCCGGTACAGGTCGCCCCCAAGAGCAGCATGTAGCGACGATTATCCTGATGGGCCTTGAACCAGCTGAGGCTAAAGAGCAGGGAGGCCAGCCAGAGGAGAAGGGCAAATCCCGCCAGGATTACGCCAATCCCCTCTGAAGACAGGGCGAAGCGGATGCCGGGAAGGATCAGTTCAGTCCCGGGGTCAGTCAGCCGGCCAGTCCAGAGAGCTATCAGGCCGCCCAGCGCCGCCAGGCAGGCGACGATGGAGAGAGCCACCTGCCGACGCAAATCAGCGATTGCCAGGCAGATCAGACCGGCCGCCAGTGGAGCCAATACCAAGAACCACATGATCTCACCTTCTCCTTTAATTGATGAGGGAAAGGACTGTCTCGGCCACAAAGGGATGTAAGAGGGAAGGCAAGAGGCCGAAGACCAGACAGAGGACAGCGGTTAAAACCGGGGCCCAGACCAGAGCGCTGGAAAGGCGCTCCGACTTCCACTGGGCGTCGCCCCGGAAAAAGGCCGCGCCGATGATGGGGAAGAAGTAAAAGGCGTTGAGGATGGCGCTGGCCAGGAGCACGATGATGACCTCGGGCAGGCCGGCGTCCAGGGCCCCCTGGAACAGGAACCACTTGCTCTGGAACCCGTTGATGGGGATGATTCCCACCATGCCCAGGGCAGCCAGGGTAAAGGCTCCCATGACCCAGGGCATTCGCCGCCCAATCCCATCCATTTTGGATACATTCTCGATGCCGGTCTCGGTGATGATGGCGCCGGCACAGAAGAACAGGGTGATCTTCATCAGGCCGTGGTTGACAAAGTGCATCAGGCTGCCCAAGAGCAAGCCGGGGCTGCCGGAGAAGATCCCCAGGGTTATATAGCCCAACTGGCTGACGGTGGAATAGGCCAGCCGGCGCTTGAGGTGGTCCTGGCGCAGGGCGATGAGGGAACCCACCAGAATTGTGATGGAGGCGATGACCAGCATGATTCTGGAGAGGGCTGCCCTTTCCAGGGCCTCAAAGCCCACGACGCTGTAAAAGGTGCGAAGCAGGCCAAAGCAACCGGCATTGACCACTGCCACGGCGTGGAGCAAGGCAGACACCGGGGTGGGAGCTTCCATAGCCGTGGGCAGCCAGGTGTGCAAGGGCATCACGGCGGCTTTGACCCCAAAGCCCGCCAGGAGCAAGCCGATGACCAGGCGGATGGTATTGACGGGTGCATCTGCCAGGAGGCCGCCCGCTGCGAACTCCAGGGTCCCCGTGGCCCACCAGGTGACCACCAGGGCAGCCAGCACCACCGCCGCTCCCACCAGGCTGTAGATTAAGTAGATATTCCCGGCCCGTTTGGCAGCGGGGGTTTCGTTATGGAAAACCAGGGGCCAGGTGACAAAGGTCAGCATCTCATAGAACAAGTAGAGGGTGAAGAAATTGGCCGAGAGGGCGATGCCCATGGTGGCGGTGAGGGACAGGGTATAGAAGGTAAAGAACCGCCTTACCTTGTGGGGGTGATGGGCCATGTAGCTGTTGGCATAGGCCGTGGCGGGAACCCACAGGCCGGCGGCCAGCATGGCAAAGAGCCAGGCGGCATTATCTGCCCGGAAGGCCAGGGCCAGCCCCGGCGCCACCTGCCACCAGGTGGAGACGGCGGCGGAATCTTGGACATAGCGCATCGCAGCCACCGCCAGGGCAACCAGGATGGCCGAGATGAGCGGGGCGACCACGGGAGTCCGGCGCAAGCCGGGCAGCCACACGGCCAGGGCCCCGACTATGGGAAGCAGGATTGAAAGCACGATCAAGAGAGGCATATGCAAACCCCCTTAGGATATAAGCCAGGCGGCGGCCTGCTCCAACAAGCCCAGGACGGGGTTGGGAACCAGGCCGACGGCAGCCAGTAATAGTGCCAGGGGGATCAGGCCGGGAACGCGGCGGTCAGCAGTCGGCTGCAGCTCGCCTTCGCCAAACCATCCACGCCAGACGATGGGCAGGAAGTAGGCGGCATTGAGCAAACTGCTGATGATGACCACCACCGGCACCCAGTACATGCCGGCGCTCAGGCCGGCGTTGAACAGGTACCACTTGGTGGTAAAGCCCGCCAGGAGGGGCAATCCCACCATGGACAGGGCAGCCAGGGTAAAGACGGCCATGGGCCAGGGCAAGATGCGCCCGATTCCGCTGAAGCCCTGAATATCCCGGGTGCCCCGCACTTCCGCCACCTTGCCCGAGGCCAGGAAGAGCACGGCCTTCATCAAGCCGTGGGCCAGGACATGGTAGAGGGCGGCGGCTATCCCCAAGATCCCCCCCAGGCCGAAGCCCAGGAAGATATAGCCCAGCTGAGCCACGGTGGAATAAGCCAGCATCCGCTTGATATCCCTCTGGACCAGGGCAAAGAAGGAGCCGGCCAGGATGCTCAGGGCGGCGGCAATCCGCACCATTTCCGAAATTCCCATGGCCTCCAGAGCTTCTCCGCCGAAGAGAATGTAAAAGACCCGGGCCATGGCAATGGCGTAGATCTTGACCACCACCCCCGAGAGCAGGGCGCTGGCGGTGGTGGGAGCAGAGGAGTGGGCATCGGGAAGCCAGACATGCATGGGGAAGAGGCCGGCCTTGAGGGCAAAGCCCACCAAAAAGAACGAGCAAATTACCCAGGGAATGATGGGATGCAGTTGGGCGCTGGCCAGGGCGGCGCCGGCAAAACCCATGTTCAGATAACCGGTGACCACATAGGTTATACCAATGGCAAACATGACAAAGCTGGATCCGATGGCCCCCAGCACCAGGTATTTAAAGGAGGCATCGGCGGCATTGCGATCCTTTTTGGCCGCCACCATCCCCCAAGTCGCCAGGGCGGTGACCTCTACAAACACATAGATATTGAACATGTCGTTGGCCATGGTCATGCCGACCAGGGCAGCGGTGAGGAGGAGCATCAGGGTGATGTACCAGCCGGCCTTCTGACTGGGCCAGTCCCGCTGCTCCCGGGGCAGAGAGAACATGACCAGGGTGACGATGGAGGTGGCCACCAGGACCACGAAACTGGAAAGGGGCGTGGCTGCGACCTCGATGCCCCAGGGGGCTTCCCAACCGCCCACGCCAAAATAGATGGCGCCCTTCTGTTGAACCTGGTAGAAGAGGAGACCGCTGAGGCCGGCAGCCAGAGCCATGACAAGAGTGGCTGCAGCTTGGGTAAGTCGCCGGTTCTTGCCGATGAAAATAGGCACCAGGAACGCTGTCATGAGCAGGATGACGACGATGAGAACAGGCAGGTTGCTAAGCATTTTCTTTGCTCCTTATGGCCGCGATTTCGTCGGCGTCAATGGTGCCGAATTGGCGTTTGAGCCGGACCACCAAGGCAAGGGAGAGGGCGGTGACGCTGACGCTGACCACAATACCCGTGAGGATGAGGCCGGTAGGCAGGGGATTGACATAGACTTCGGCGGGGTTGGCCAGGTCGATGATAGGGGGTTTCCCGCCCCGGACATTGCCCGCCGCCACAAAGAACAGAAACACTGCCGTCTCCATGACGTTGATGCCGATTACCTTGCGCATGAGATTGGTATGGGAGAGGACGGTATAGCAGCCCACGATGAAGATGAGGGCGGCAATTAAGTATGGGTAATTAAGCAGTAGCTTTTCAACCATTGGTCAGTCCTCCTCGATCAAGGTGTAGAAAAGGCTGAGCATGGTGGACGCCACCTTGACACCTACACCCAGGGTAATGACGACGATAAGTCCACTGCTGAACAGTTCTCCCGGGGTCCCCAGGTCGATGCCGGCCCCCTGGTTCATGAGGAAGCTGGTCCCCCGCAGCAGGCCTACAAAGCCCACGGCGGCATACCAGAGAGTGCCGAAACTCTCCATCACCGAAGAGAGGCGGTGGGGGATTTTATTGAGGCAGCTGTCCAGGCCGAAGACCAGGATGTACAGCACCAGGCTGATGCCCAGGATCATGCCCCCGGCAAAGCCGCCCCCTGGAGAGAGGTGACCGTGGAAGATGACATATATCCCGTACATCTGGATAAAGGGCAGCAAGAGCGCGGTGATTTCCCGAAGAATTTTATCAGGCATGGGGCTTTGCATCTCCCTTCAGGGTCAACATTACCGCAATCAGAGCGGTAAAGAGGACGGTGGTCTCAATGAGGGTATCATAGGCCCGGTAGTCCACGATGATACCGGTGACGATATTGGTGGCCCCGGCCTCTTCGATACCCTTTTCGAGATAGCGCTGGGTCACCTCGTTGAGGGCGGGGTTGTCGGGGCTGCCATAGGTGGGCAGCTCTGCCGCAAGGACTACCAGGGCAGCCAGACAGGGAAGCAAAATCAAGAGGAGCGCCAACCTTTTCATTGTTCTTCCCTCCCCAATTTAGTGACCACTGCATACATTATCACGCTGACGCCGATACCGGCCGCGGCTTCGGTTATGGCCAGATCCGGCGCCCCCAACTGCTGCCAGATAATGGACATGGTCAGGCTGTAGACGCCGAAGACGATTACGGCGTGGAGGAGCTTGCGGATAAAGCACACCGATATGGAAGCGACCAGGAGAAAGGTCAGAAAGGTAAAGAGCAAAAGATCTTCCATTTATTCCGCCTCCCTTTCACTGCAAGGCTCTTCCGAGCCCAGCTCGGTGGCCGTCCAGGCAATCAAATGAGCGGCGACGGGGTTGATCATCAGGATGAAGAGAAAGGCCAGGAAGAGCTTGGCCGCTACGAGCAGGCTGCCCGACTTGAGGGCGACGGCCAGGATGGCGCAGCCCGCCGCCACGGTATCGCATTTGGTGGTGGCGTGCATGCGGGTGAAGGCGTCGGGCATGCGAAACAGGCCCAGGGTAGCTGTAAACACAAAGAAGCAGCAAACAGCTAATAGAAAGAGATAAATCCAATCCATTATCTTCCCCCCTCATCCAGGCGTCGGCGGAGTTGACCCTTGAGGACCGCCACTGTCCCGGCGTAAGAGCAAAGGGCATAGACCAGGGCTACGTCCACGTAGAGCCAACTGTCCAATAAGAGGCTCAGCAAGACAATAAGAATGATGACCTTGGTGGTGATGATGTTCATCGCCACCAGTTTGCTGGGCACCGAAGGGCTGGTCAGGGCTCGGGCCAGGGAAGCAAAGATCATGATGGCGGTGAAGGTAGCTGCCACAAAAGTGGCGATTGCACTCATACAGACCCCTCCATTTTCTTCAACAAATTGTGGACCCGCCAATCTTCCAGGCCCTGGGCAAAGTCCGGAGTGAGGGCGTGAATCAAGAGGCGCCCCTCCCCCAGGGAAACCGTCAGAGTTCCGGGGGTAAGGGTAATGCAGTTGGCCAGCACAACCTGGCCCAGGGAAGACTGCAGGGGGGTGTCGATCCACACCAGGACGGGATCGATTTTTTGGCCGAAAAGGATGATTTTCGCCACATGCCAGGCGGATTTCCAGATTTCCACCAGCATCACCACTGCCAGCCAGAGCCCGTACCCCAAAGGCTTGAGGCTGAACTTACCCCTCTTGGTGTCGGGACGACGCCAGAAAGCCATGATTGCGATTGTTATCACAATCCCAACCAAAGCGTGTTGCCAGTCGATACTTCCCGACATGAGGAACCAGAACCCCAACAACAGAACAAACTGAATAATCGCTCTAAGCCCCAGCAATACTAGCACCTCCGCAAAAAAGACCACCTGTTTGGCCGCTAGGCCAAGCCAGACAGTCAAAATTCCGAATATTTCCCCTTGTAAATTACGTGAAAAATATCACCAACATCTATACTAAGTATACTCCAGCCCGGGGAAAATTGAAAACGTCGAAACCGCAGATTTCCAGCTAATCCCGGCAAATACTCCAAAATTTCGGGGATTGCCTAAGATATTCCCTCCAGGCTGGGCAAGAACTGCCATTGCTCCGGGAAGCCCCCGTTCCTGAGTTTGTCATAAAAATAACATATACCTGAAACACTGGGGACGGGTTCTTTCCTTGCACCCCGACACAAAAAGGCCCTCTGGAAATCCAGAAGGTCTCTTTTTTCGGGAAAAGCCCGGCGACTTCTGTGCCGCGGGCGCCATTCACCTGTTCAGGAAATCCCGGATATGTCGGGAATGCACCTCATAATGTCCCCAGGTATTTTCAGAAAGAATTTCCAGGGGCATCCAGTCAGGGGGCATTCCCGCAAAGGCCCCGGGGTCCAGGAGGGCGGCGGAATCCACTTGCTCCAGTGCCGTGAGCAAGTGTGCGAATACCCGCAGGGATTCCTGCCTTAACTCAGCCAGGGAGCGGAACTGATTCTCCTGGAAAATCCTCTCATTGCGGGCATCGGTTTCCAATTCCCACAGAGGCGAGCCCTTGAGGATGCGGGTGCGGAAGAGCTCTTCCATTTCCCGATCAAACCAGGTGACGTGGGCGATGAGGTCCTTGATCGACCACTTGCCGCACACTCCGGGCTGCAGCATCCTGGCCTCATCAACCCCTTGGAGGAGGTTGTCCCAGTCCCGGCGGGCATAGAGGAGGGTGTTGATAACATGCTGTTTCAGCTTCTGTCCCATGGTATCTCTCCTATCTTCTGTCTGGAGAAGCCTCTTCGCCACCGGCCCGGACTTTTCCTGCATCCCTGCGGCCGGACAACCCCCCCGTCTTGGCGCCGCTGACCAGGAGGTAGACCGCCACCGCCCCGGTGCCCAGAATATCCACGTAGCGGGTGAGAATATGGCCGGGAGCGATGGCAATGGCTATAAGGGCCACCAGGACGCAGAGGTCCACCAGGCACTTGGCCCGGTAGAGACGGCTTTGCCCGGCGATGATGGCGTTGGGAGCTTCTCTGTTCAGACGCCGGTAGCGCTGCCAGAACCAGCCGTTGACACCCAGACCCAGAGCCGCAATGGCCAGGCCAGGATAGACATTGCCCCCGGGCTGGAACTCGCTGATTCGGGACAGGGCCAGGCCCAGCATGACCAAACCCGAGATGGTCAGGGTGACTGCGACGCTGATATTCGCCATGCGCTCCAGCCTGGCGCGCACTTCCCGGGAAGGTTGGCGCCGGCTGATATGGCGATAGACCAGCCAGGAGACCAGGAGGGCCATGAGTTCGGCGGTGCGGCGGGCAAAGTCCGCCAACTGGGTGGTAGAGCGGCTGAAATACACGGCAATGCCGGTGCTCAGGGGCGCCCAGGCGCTGAGGAGCACCGCCGCCAGCAGCGTCCGCTCCCGGCTCTTGCCGGCTTCCTGGCTCGAGCTGTCCATGCTACCACCCCAGGCGGGAAAAGAAGTAGACCAAGGGCATGATGGCCAGGGCTGCGGCCAGGGGCACAGTGATGGTATCGGTGCCCCGGCGGGAAAAGAGTTCAGTAAATCCGCAGAGGGGCGCGACGATTACCGCCACCAAGAGGCTGACATACCAGGTCTGCTTCCAGTAGAAGAACATGGTCAAGAAGACCGCCCCGGCGGCAAAGGCTATCATGGCCCCGGTCCCTTCCCAGGTCTTGGCCCCCTCAATCCAGCGATGGAGGACATGGCGCTTGCCCCAGAACTTGCCCACCAGGGCAGCGGCGGCATCGCCAAACCCCCAGGCCATCACCGCCACGGGGATCAGATAATGCCACTGGCGGCCCAGCAGCCCCCAGAAAATAAAGATCAAGAGGGCGAAGGTCAGTTGCACCAGGAGGAGCTGCCTGCGGAGCTCGCCGCCCCGGGCGGTGCGGTCCACAAACCCACGCCGGTAAAAGGGGGTCCGCTCCAGGAGGATCAGAACGGGATAGGCCAGGATGACCAGCAGAAAAGCGGCGGCAATGGCCATGTACCAAGTGTCGAAGAAGCGCACCATGATAAAGATGGACATGCTGTAGCCCACATGCTGGAACTTGCGAACCAGTTCCTTGGGCATCTTGGTCCAGGCCCGGAGGATAATGGGCAAGCCCACCAGGATTACCAGGTAATAGCCCATGAGAATGGCCGCCCCGATGAGGTCATTAATCATGTCCTTTCCCTCCTTTCAGTTGCTCCTTGGCCCGGGAGAAGTTCTCCGAAATCAGGGCAAAGAAACTCACCGCCGTGTCGATATCCGCAGGGGCCACCCCCTGGGCGGCGATGGCGAAGACTTCGTCGTAAATCGCCTCGATCTGGCGCCCCAACTCCCTGGCCCTGGCCGTCAGTTCCACGTGACTGATGCGCCGGTCGGCGCTGTCCCGCTCCCGGATAACCAGGCCCTTCTGCTCCAGCGAGTCCAGGGCCCGGGATACTGCGGGCTTGCTGATCTCCAGCTGGTCGGAAATCTCATCCTGGCGCAGAATTCGGGGCTGGGTGAGGAGATGCAAGAGGATATTGCCCTCGGCGCTGGTGAGGCCTAAGGGTCTTAAGCGATGGTTGACAATCTGCCGGGCTGTGTGAATTATGTTGTTGGCGTGGACCCAGACATCTCTGATCCTGAACATAATCCTTCCCCCTTGGTTAACAAGTTAACTATATTCCTTAGTATACCTCATTATAGTTAATTTGTTAACTATTTATGCGAAAAACGGGACTTCTTATTTCCTGACTGAAACAAAAAGTCCCGCGCTTGCGTTTCAAAAGGATATCTCGATCTTCTGGCCGGGCTCATAGCCCTCCAGGGTGGAGGCGAGGGCCGTCAGGGTCCTGGCCAGCACCTCCTGGACAAAGGGGACCATGGTGATTTCCCTGCCCCCAATCTTCAGCTTGACTTCCTGGCGGAGCAGGCAAGCTTCCCGCCCCTTTTCGCCGCGAATTATCGCCGCCAGCAATTCCCGGCAGGACATGCCGCAGAGGCCGCAGCACTCGGCGGTGAAGTCCGGAAGCCTCTCCCCCACCCTGGCCAGGACCAAGTCCACCAGTTCCCTGGGCCGGTCCACGGCATTGAGGACGGGTAGGCCCTTGTACTCCCGGAGGCCGGCATTGGCCACCTGGCCGGCGACGGCCAGGGTGTCGGGGCCCAGCAGGGCGTCCACTCCCTCCCAGTCGTGGCCGCACACGATCTTGGGGGCGTTTATCTCCGCCACCCCCTCCAGCACCACCCATTCTTGAGTATAGAAGCTGAGGATTTTCTCCATGGCCAGGCTCTCGGGATAGAGGATATCCGTCTCCCTGAGTCCCCGGGCGGTGACCAGTTCCGCCCCGGCCTGGCGGTGCCGGTGGGTATTGGTGCCGGGGGTATCCATGGCAAAGGCCTCGAAGTGGATGTCCTTAACCGAGCCCACCGAATAGCGCCTCTCTCTCAAACCCCGGATAATCGTTTCCACCGTGGTGGTCTTGCCGGAACCGCTGATGCCGATAACCGAAATAAGTTTCATTATAGCCACCCCCAATAGATTGTTGCGCACACTGCGCCGCCCAGAACGGCTCCGACCAGAATAAGCCAATCGCCTGCACTCAAGCGTGGCCACTCCAGCCAGGTCCGCTTTTTCTTGGCCCGGAAGGCCCGGGCCTCCATGGCAGTGGCAATGCGCCGGGCCCGAATTATTGCCCCCGCCACCGCCGGCATCAGGATATAGGAATAGACCCGCACCTTCTCGGCCAGGGGAATCTGTCCCAGGTCCACGCCCCGGAGTTGGATGGCCAGCAGGGACTGGCGAAATTCATCCATGAACACCGGGATGAAGCGCACCGCCAGCAGGACCATGTACGCCAGTTCATAGGGTACCCCCAGCTGGACCAAGGCGATGGTCAGCTCCTGATAATTGCGAATGGTCAGGGCCAGGGCTGCGGCCAGGATGGTTGCCAACCGCAGCAGCACCGCCAGGGCAGCCAGAAGCCCTCCCGAGGAGAGGAGGACATAGTCCCGCCACTCCAGGTAGATCTGGCCAGCTGGGTTGGTGAGGCTTTGGACCAGGGCCAGTATCAGGAAAAGCCAGCGATAGCGCCGCAGCCGCCCCCCCAGGCGCCGGGGCGAAACGCCGAGCCAAAGGAGAATGGCCAGGGTGGAGATCAAGAGTCCCGCCAGCCAGAGGGGATCGTCCATGGCAATGGCCAGGGAGGTGATGATGAGCACAACCACCAGGAGGGTGCGGGCATCGGGGAAGGAACTCATACCAATCGCCCCCCCTTCAGGGTCAGGGCCGCATCGCATAGCTCCCGGCAGAACCCGCCATCGTGGCTGATTATGATATAGCCCACCTGCCGGCGGACCCGCGCCAGGACTGTCGCCAATCGGCGCTTGCGGGCCCAGTCCAGGCCGGTGGAGGGCTCATCGAGAATTATAAACTCCGGCTCCAGGGCCAGCACCGCCGCCAGAGCCAGGCGCTGCTTTTCCCCGTGACTGAGGTTGTAGGGGAAGGTCCGGGCATACCGGTCCAGCTCCATGAGGGCCAGGAGCTCCGCCACCCGCTCCTGGATTGTCTCGGGAGCCAGGCCCCGGTATTTCAGGGCAAAGCCGATCTCGTCGGCGACGGTGGCGGCAAAGAGCTGGCGCTCGGGGTTCTGAAAGACATAGCCGATACGACGACCCCGCTGGGCCAAGGGGTAGTCCTGAATGGGACGCCCCTCCAGGCGCACCGTCCCGGCAGTGGGCGTCAACATCCCCATGATGACCTTGCCCAGGGTGGTCTTGCCGCTGCCATTGCTGCCCATCAGGGCCAGGGTATCCCGCCGGTCCAGGGCCAGGTCAACCCCCTTTAGGACCTCCCGCCCCTGGGGCCAGGCGAAGCTCACCTGCTCCAGCTCAATGAAGGCTGTCATGGGGCTTCACCGTAGACCCGGGCCAGCCAGGCCTCGTCCCATTCGCCGGCGGCGGCTTCCAGCCTGCCCTCCCTGAGGGCCAGGATGCGATCGGCCTGGAGCAATTGCTGCAAATCGTGCTCCACCATCAGCACCGCCACTCCCCGCCGGCGCAGGGAGGCGATGATGGCCTGGATACGCCGGCAGCAGTCGGGATCCAGTTGGGCAGTGACCTCATCGAGGATCAGGAGCTTTGGCTCCAGGGCCAGCACCGCCGCCAGGGCGACGATCTGCTGCTGCCCCCCCGACAGTTCGTTGGGGTTGGCCTCCAGGAGCTCCCGGCACCCCGTCTCCCCCGCCACCGCCTCAATTCTGGCCCGAATTTCCGGCGGTGGCAGGCAGAGATTCTCGGGGCCGAAAGCCAGCTCATTCAGGACCCGGGGCAGAAAGAGCTGAGTCTCGGGGTCCTGAAAGACTATGCCCAGCTCGGAGGCAATTTCCGGAAGGCTGAGTTCCATCAGGTTCCGGCCTAAAAAGCGGATTTCCCCGGCCACCGTCGCCGCCAGCTGGCGGGGAATAATCCCCGCCAGGGTCAGGCAGAGGGTGCTCTTGCCGCAGCCGCTGGGCCCGACAATGCCCACCATTTCCCCCGGGGCCAGGGAAAGGGAGATTCCGTCCAGGACAGTGGCGCCCCCGGGCCAGGTGACAGTGAGCTCCCTTACCGCCAGCACCGGGTTCACCGAACATCTACCTCCAGGGCGAATTTACACCAGAACTGGCCGAATTCGTGTTGGCGGGGGATGACCAGCAGTGGCCCCTGCCCCCCCTTGGCCTTGCTGCCCAGGGGCTTGCCGTCTTTCAGCCACACCAGGTAGATGTGCTCCGGCCGGAGCAGCTCTTCCCCGGTGTAGGTCACGGCATAGCCGTCGGCGGCCCGGACGGAAACCTGGCACTGGGGGGTTACCAGCCCGGGCTTTACCGCCTCCACCACCCGGGCCAGGGAGACTCCGGTGTACGTATTTTCCTGGGGCTCCTGGCCGCTGGAGCGCAGCACAACTTTAAATTCTTCGCCCCCCAGGGCCATGATCTCCTCCAGGGAGATACTCCCCACTTCCCGGCCCTGTTCCTTGATCACCAGGGTGGCTGGCTCCAACCCCGCCAGGCTGCGTCCATTCAGCCAGGCCAGGACGCCGACGGCCACCGCCAGGGCCAGGATTATGCCGATAATCAATCTGTTCTTCTTCATCTCCCTCACCTCCCAGGAAAAGTTATCAGGGGCACCAGCATATCTTCATGGCAGAAGTCGCCGTGACTCCCCCCATCAGCAGTGGCGTGCATGCCGTGGTCGGCCACCACCAGCACCGGCCCCGGCCAGGCAGCCAGCAGTTCCCCCACGTACTGGTCCAGAACAGCCAAGCGCTCCTGGGCTTCCGAGGCCCAGGGGCCATAATCGTGGCCGGCGTCGTCCAGGGAATGGTAGTGCACCAGCATATAGTCATAGCCCTCTCTGATCCGGGCCAGAGCAGAGGCGTGGATTTCGTCGTCACTGAAGCCATCGCCGTTCATATCCGAGTTGAGGCTCACTTCGCCGTCCAGGTCCAGGATGTTGATGGCCCCCTCCACGAGGATGCCCCGCCTGCCCTTTCCGGCCAGAATCCCCAGGATATCCGGGGTCTGGGGCTGGCGGTTGCTGCGGTCGTGGATGCCGCTCTTGTCGGGAGTCTGTCCGGTGACGATGGCCGCAAGGCCGGCGTTGGTGACGGGGCGGTACACCGCGAGGGCGACTTCCCCTTCGCCCTGGGCCAGGTTGGGGATTATGCCCTCAGCCAGGGCGCGGCTATACACCCCATAGCCCAGGCCGTCGATGAGGATCACCAGGGCCCGCTCTCCCCCCTCGACCTGCTCCAAGGCCCAGGAATAAGCCGCGGTGGTATAGAAAGACGGTGGATCTTGAACTATTCCCAACAGGGCCTGGCCCTGGTAGGTCAACTCCCCCCGCCGGGCCTTGACCTGAGCTTCGGCGCTGGTCGCCACTATGCCCCCCTCCTGGGTGTACAGGGCAAGGGGCGTTTGGGGGGGAATAGCCAGTAAATCTGCCAGGGTCATACCGCCCCCTGACTCCCCCTCCAGGGCAGGGAGGTCGCCGGAAGTCGAGATTACCGGGACCTCAAAGGGCTGGGCAGCGCAGCCGGCCAGCGCCGCCAGCATGACCAGCACCACCAGCATGTTTTTCGTTCTAGCCATGGCCGTCTCCCTCCTCGAGTTTGAGCAATTTAAATTGGCGCAACTTGTTAAGCAGACCGTAGGCCACCAGCCCCCCCAGCCCCCCGGCCAGGGAGGCAGTGCAGACCATGAGCAGAAAGGGCACAGGAGGCAGGCGCCAGAACATTATGCGCATTACCACCACCGTCACCATGAAGGTCCCGGTGAGGTTGGCCGCCACCCCGCCCGCAAAGGCCCGGACTGGTGTCACCGGACCGGGGCGGAGAATGAAGTAGACCAACTCTACGGCCAAACCCGGGGCGGCATAACTGACCAGGCTAAAGGCGCCGTGGTTGGCGAAGGGCTGGAGCAGGACGATGATGCCCTGGACCAAGCCCACCAGGAGGGCGGAGCCGGGTTTATTGGCGGTGAGGCCGTAGGCCAGCACCAGCCAGAGCATGTAGAACCCCCCTGCCACCGCCCCTCCGGGAATCATCATGGGCCCGGTGATGATCTGGGCCAGGGGGGTGACGATGGGCTTGATGGCCACACCTAAGGCCGCCATCAGGGCGATGACCACCAGGTCCATGGTGGTAAAGGCACGGAATACTCTAGTCACGAACGACACCCTGCTCCGTTATCTTCAAGCTCAGGGCTGCCAGCTCTTCCCTGCTGCCGCTGACTTCCTCTCCTGCCAGGGTAAGAGTTACGGTCTCGCCCAGATAGGGGTCCAGCAAGTCCATCAGCCCCGCCATATCCACCTGGCCGGCCCGCTCAAAGGAAGCGGCAAAGAGAATCGCCCGATTGCCGTGGATGAGCAGGGCCAGGTCCTTGACAAACATGCCCTTGGGCAAATCGGGGGCGAAGAACAGGGGGGCATCCTCCCCGTCCACCTTGATATAGTAGTCGATGCCGGCCTTTAGGTACTCGTGTTTCGTGAGGCCGTCTTTGGCAATCATGGTCGCCTGGGCTTCCTCCTCCACCAATTGGGCAAGATTGACGGCCTGGTCCTCGCTGCCGTAATGAGTGTAGATTTCGGTGGCCAGTTCCGGCAAGAGGTTTTCAAAAAAGACCAGTTCCGCTACCGCGGTTCCGCTCTCCTCCTTGGAAAAGACCAGCTCCACCACATTGCGCACCCAGAATAAAGTGCGCTCTTCGGGGACCACCATCCTCAAGGGAGCGTCTTTTCCCTCCAAGGGCTTGCCTTCGAGCTCCCAGGCCAGAATCAACTGGCGGCTCTCCAGGATCGGCTTGGGAATTTGCACGCTGTAGCCGTCGCCGGCCTTGGCGGTGACGGTGGCGTACTGGTCCAGATTCGCGCCAAAGTGGGCCAGGAGCTTATCCACCCGGGCGCCGGTAAAGCTCCTGCGGGTCTCTTCATTGGCAGAGTTGATGGTGTTGGCCTCGCCGCTGTAGGTGTCCAGCTCCCGCAATTCAGCCAGGGTCAGCTCAATCTCCGAACCGAGGCCCACCAGGGTCAGGGTCCCCTGGTCCGTAGGACCGGCTTCCTTGCCCTGGCAGGCAGTGAGCAGCAACAAGAGGGCAAACGCTAAGACTACCAGCTTTTTCATCCTATTATTCCTCCTCTGGGGACAACTCTTTAAATACCGCCAGGCACTGATTTACCGCCGAGAGCACCGCCTGGCTTGACGCCGTGGCGCCGGTGATGACCACCACATCCTGGGGTTCCTGGCGCCGCATCTTGACCAGGTTATACTCCCGGCCCTCGGGGTTACCAAGAAATTGTTCGGTAAACCAGGCGCTGTGCAAGTGCTTGCCGCCGTAATCGGGGCTCTCTTCCTGGTGAACCACCTGGACGTGGCTAATGCCCCAGCCCGGGACCCAGCCCACCGCTACCTCAACGGGACCGTTAAAGCCCTGGCCCTCGGCCAGGGCCGAGTAGCCCAAGAGCGCCCTTTCCCCATCCAATACCCGCCACACCGCCGCCAGCGAATGGGGATGCCTTCCCTTAACGCGCTCCACCGAAGCCGCTTCGGGAAAGGCTTGGCGGACATAATCGGGTACTTCTTCAGTGCAGGCGCCCAGCAAGCAGGCCAGGACCAACAGGGCAACCAGATATTTCAGTAGCCCAGCCGACATGGGTCACACCCGGAAACTGAGGCCGGCCCGAATAAGTTTTTTCATTCCCACGCCCCCAATCAAAAATAAAAAAACCACGCCCGGCGCGCGGTTACATGCCAAGGAACAAGTTTCTTTCCGCACCGGGAGGCGCAGGGGTTTCCCCCCACACCCTATCGTCCGTGCCGGCATCGCCCGTGCCTTAGCCGACACGAATCGAAACTTGTCAGTAGACTATTTCTCCAATTAAAGGACAATTCCTTTTTATTGGCAAGAAGTATTTCTTATCATAGAGGACATAAGCCGCACAGTAGCGAATATTACCATAATCCAGTACAAGGAGAATTTCTATGCGAAAGATACTCCTCACCGGCCGTCCCCGCTGCGGCAAATCTACCCTGATTCAAACGCACCTGGCAGATTTCCCCCTCCCCCTGGGCGGCTTTGCCGTTCAGCGCCTGACCTGGAAGGGAGAAACCTGGGCCTTCCGCCTCTTGGACCTCAGCCAAGAGGCCTATATTTCCCACTGGGAGACCAAACGCGAGGCCGAAGACATCGCAATTTACATGGCCTCTCCCGGCAAGTGGCAGGGGGTTGCCCGGGTCTTTGACAGCAAGGGCAGAAACGCCCTGGAGTCCTGCTGGGGCAGAAAGGTCCTGGTACTGATGGATGAACTTGGTATCTTTGAAAGGGATGCCGCAGCATTCCAGGCCAGCGTGCTGGCGACCCTGGACCGGGAGTTGCCGGTGCTGGGAGTAATAAAGGATAAGGCCGGCCCTTTTCTGGACAGGGTCCGCCGCCACCCCGCCGTGACCGTCATCCGCTACCCCGCTTCCGGGGTCGCGGCAACGGTCGCCGGGTTTCTCAGGGAGGTGAGGGAATATGCGTGGCTGGACTGAGAAGAACCTCCGCTGGTATCTGCAGGCGGGGCAGTGGTCCCAGTATCCCGATGGGGTGCTGGCGAAGATTATTCCCCGGCTGCGCCCCCACCATACAGTTCTGGACATCGGCTGCGGCCCCGGCCTTTACGCCCTGGCCATCGCCCCTCTGGTCAAGCAGGTACTGGCTCTGGACTGCAGCGGCATGGTCCTGCAGACCCTCGGCGAGCTTGCCTGGAAGCGCAACTTGCCCAATATCCGCTGCCTGGAGGCGACCTGGCCCCAGGCAGAAATTCCTAAGCCGGTGGACATCGTCATCTCCGCCTTCAGCGGGCCCCGGGTCATGAACCGCCGGGAAAGCCTGAGCAAAATCATGAATTTAGGCGCCGAGATTATCTACCTGGTAGCGCCAGGGCAATACAGGCCTCCCTTCGCCTGGCCCCATCACCGGGAAACCCACACCGATGCCGACGCCACTCTGGCCCTCCTGGAAGAAATGGGCCTGGCCCCGGCAAAGCAGGAATTGCTGATGGACTTCGGCCAGCCCGTCATGGATTGGCTGGAAGCCGGGGAATTCCTCAGCGATTTTCTGCGCATTCCCCGGGATCAGGCTTTGGAACATGCCAAATTGATAGGAAAGCCCCACAGCCAAGGCATTTACCTGCCCAACCCCCGCAACATAGTCCTGATCTGCATAGAAAGAGAGCGCTTGCCGGAAATTCCCTGCACATAAAAACTGCCCCCACAGGGGCAGCTCAGGAAGGAGTTACTTAATTATGCTGATTCCACCGATGACGGGCAGGGGTTTGAGTAAGCCCTTGGCAGCATTGATAATGCCGATGATGGCAAGGACAGTGACAGCCAGCATGCCCAAGGGAAGAATGAGAAACCAACCCAGCAGCGGGATGATTGAGCCGAGGATGCTCACTACGATACCAGCCAGGAATAAGACCAGGCCTTGATTGGCATGATACATGGCAAATTTGGAATCCCGGGCTGCCAGCAGGGGAATAAAGAAAATTATATAGGCCAGTATCCCCATGATCTTGTTCTTCTCGACATCCGCCGGATCAGCTTGTAAATTGACTTGGGGTTGCACAAATATCCTCCTCCTATTCATAGATTACCCTAAGCATATCGCGGCCGGGCCACCATCGCTTTTTCCTTATTGCTTCATTGCTTTCTGATTTTGCGATTTGCCCGGTGGACCGGCCCTTGGGAACGTTATCCATTGTATAATTTAAGGTAAACTTGGAGGGAGGATGTACCTTGCACATCTTGGACAAAGTTCGCCGGAATTTGCCGCCCTTGCCGCCGGGGGTCGACTGTCCCTTTGCCGTAGGGCAAAGAGTCCTCTCCGTCCATGCCACTTATATCTTCCCCACGGTGGGCGTCTTTCCCCATTGCTATGAACTGGTGATCATTCACACCGGCTTCCCCACCATGAGCATTGATGGCAAGGATTACTCCCCCTGGTTGCATTCCGCAGTCATGGTCAATCCCGGCCAACCCCACTTGGCCAAAACTTCCGGGCCTGCCAGCCTCTACAACCCCTTCTTCATCGATTCGGAACTCATCGAGACTGTCGCCAGGGAAATGGGGGGGAAGGGAAAAGTTCGCTTTGAGAACCGCGTCTGCGAAACGCCTCCCGAACTCCTGACCATTGTCCAGCTGTTCTTTCAGGAAACAGCCAAAGCCATGCCCGGCAACGTCCTGAGCATATCCAGCCTGGAAACCATGCTGGCGGTGACCCTGCTCAGGCATCTGCCCAACAACCAGGATCTGAAGCTGGGTCGGGCCGAAGGAATGGACAGGCATTCGGTGGAGCGGGTAAAGGAATTCATCCACCAGCACTTTCAGGAAAACCTCAAGCTGGAAGAACTGGCCCGGGTGGCCAACTACAGCTCTTACCACTTCATAAGGTTCTTTAAACAGGCCACCGGCAAGACCCCCTATGAGTACCTGATGGATGTGAAAATCGAAAAGGCCGCCCAGATGCTCCAGAACAAGGAACTCAGCATTACCGAAGTCTGCTACAGTTGCGGCTTCGTCAACCCCAGTCACTTTTCCACGGTGTTCAAGCGCAAAAAAGGGGTTAGCCCCTCCCGCTACCAGAAATATATTTAGCCGCACAAGCTGTGCGGCTTTAATTTTTGGGGGCCCTTTGCCCCTTCCCATTGAAAAACGGTTCCCCGGGGGGAACCGCTGCAAGGCTACTCTTCCTCTTCCTGCTCCAGGACGATTTCGCCGTCCTCCCGCTTGTGGTGTTTGGGCACGCAGAGCACATCGCAGGGGAAGATCTTCATGGGATTCTCAATATGGGGGTTGGCTTCGATGAGCTCATGGACGCTTACCTTAAAGCGCTGGGCGATTGTAAACATGGTATCCCCGGCCTGCACGGTGTACCGGCCCTGGAAGCCCTTGGGGCAATGCTTTGGCTCCCGACACTCTTCGAGGCAGGGCACGCAGAGCACGTCGCAGGGGAAGATCTCGGCCGGATTGGTGATCTGCGGATTGGCGGCGATCAGGGCGTTGAGGCTGACTCCGAAGCGCTGGGCGATTAAGAACATGGAGTCGCCAGGCTGGACGGTGTACCGGCATCTGAAGCCCGGAGGACAGCTGGCGGGCGCCCGGCATTCCGGTTCGCAGGGCACGCAGAGCACGTCACAGGGGAAGATTTCGTTGGGATTGGTGATCTGCGGGTTGGCGGCGATCAGGGCGTTGACGTTGACCCCAAACCGCTGGGCGATTGTAAACATGGTGTCCCCAGGCTGGACGGTGTACCGGCACCTGAAGCCCGGAGGGCAGCTGGCAGGCATACGGCACTCGGGCTCGCAGGGAACGCAGAGCACGTCGCAGGGGAAGATCTCCGCCGGATTGGTGATCTGCGGATTGGCGGCAATCAGGGCGTTGAGGCTGACCCCAAACCGCTGGGCGATTAAGAACATGGTGTCGCCGGGCTGGACGGTGTACCGGCACTGGAAGCCAGGCGGACAGCTGGCAGGGATCCTGCAGGCCTGGGCGCCGGGCACGCAGAGCACGTCGCCGGGGAAGATTTCGTTGGGATTAGTTATATGGGGGTTGGCGGCAATCAGGGCGTTGAGGCTGACCCCAAACCGCCGGGCGATGAAGAACATGGTATCGCCGGGAACTACGGTGTACCGGCCCTGGAAACCGGGCGGACAACTGGCGGGAACCCTGCCGGTGGGCGGCATTCCCATCCCCGGCACGCAGAGCACATCGCCGGGGAAGATCTCGTTGGGATTGGAAATATGGGGATTGGCGGCGATCAGGGCGTTGAGACTGACCCCAAACCGCTGGGCGATGAAAAACATGGTGTCGCCGGGAACTACGGTGTACCGGCCCTGGAAACCGGGCGGGCAGCTGGCGGGAACTCTGCCGCCCCGGAACCCCATGGGAGAAGGCTCATCACACCAGCTACAGCAACCGCTCTGAATCCTTTCATCCATAAACATAGTACCTCCCTTCCTTATTGTCGTACCATCATATGAGCGGGAGGGCAAAAGAGTAATAGGCAAATGTAGCGAAACAAAAAGGCCTTGCGGCCTGAAAGTGTGAAACGAAAAGTCCCGTCCCCGGCGTTTCAGATGTCGCGGCGGTAATGCATGCCGGGAAAGGAGATGGACTGGGCGGCGGCGTAGATTTTCTGCCGGACCAGCTCCGGGCTGCTGGCGGCGGCGGCCAGGGTGAGGACGCGGCCGCCGGCGCTGACGACCTGGCCGTCCACCAACCTGGTGCCGGCGTGGTAGACCTTTACTTGCTCCTGGGCCCGGGCGAGCCCCTGGATGACGTAGCCGCTCTGGTAGGGCCCGGGGTACCCCCCCGAGACCAGAACCAGGCTGAGGGCATAGCCCGGAGACCAGGTCAGGCCCCGGGGCATTCCCCCCCGGGCGATGGCTGCCAGGACTTCCAGGATATCGTCCTCCCAGAGTTGCAGAATGGCCTGGGTTTCGGGATCGCCGAAGCGGGCGTTGAATTCCAGCACCTTGGGCCCCGCCTGGGTGAGAATCAGGCCGGCATAGAGGACCCCTTTAAAGGGATGGCCCGCCCGAACCATGGCCGCCAGGGCCGGGGCGATTATGGTGGAGCAGATTTCCCCATACAGCTTCTGGTCGATGAGGGCGAAGCCCGCCACGGCGCCCATGCCTCCGGTGTTGGGGCCGGTGTCCCCGTCCCCCACCCGCTTGTGGTCCCGGCTGGGAACCAGGGGCAGGTACTGGGCCCCCTGGGCCAGGACCATAAAGGAAAGCTCCTGCCCCTCCAGATATTCCTCGATTACCGCCGGCCCTGTCAGGGCCAGGGCCGCCTGCCGGGCCTGGTCCCGGGTCATGGCCACGGTGACCCCCTTGCCGGCAGCCAAGCCATCGGCCTTGATTACCACCGGAATCTCCCACTTCTCCAGTTCGGCCAGGGCCTGGCTGGGGCCATCCACCTTGGCGTAGCGGGCGGTAGGAATGTTGTTGGCTACCATCAGCTCTTTGGCAAAGGCCTTGCTTCCCTCCAGGCGGGCTGCAGCCTTGCTGGGCCCGAAGCAGGGGACTCCCACCTCCTCCAGGCAGTCGCTGACCCCGGCCATCAGGGGCCCTTCTGGGCCGATGACGGCCAGGTCGATGCCTTGCCGCTGGGCCCAGGTGGCCAGGCGGGGGCCGTCACAGGGGTCGAGGTCGGTGACTTTGCTGACCCGTCCTTCCAGGGCGGCATTGCCGGGCAGCCAGAACAGCTCTTCAAGCTTCTTGCTTTCCAGGATCCTCTCGGCCAGGGCATGCTCCCGGGCGCCGTTGCCAATCAAGAGTACGCGCATTTTCCTTCGCCTCCTAATGCCGGAAGTGGCGAGTTCCGGTAAAGATCATGGCTATCCCGTGCTCATCGGCGGCGGCAATGGCGGCGTCGTCCCCCTTGGACCCACCGGGCTGCAGGATGACGGCGATGCCGGCCCGGGCCGCTTCCTCCACTACGTCGGGGAAGGGAATGAATCCATCGGAGGCCAGGACGGCCCCCCGGGCCCTTTCTCCTGCCGCCCCCAGGGCGATGCGGGCAGCATCGATGCGGCTGGTGCAGCCGCTGCCAATGCCCAGGGTCATCCCCCCGGAGGCCACCACGATGGCGTTGGACTTGGCGTGCTTGGCGGTGAGCCAAGCCAGTAGAGCGTCCTCCATCCACTCCCCCTGGGGTGCAGCCACGGCGCCGGCCTGTTGCCACTCCTGGTCTGGGCAGGAATCCGCTTCCTGGACCAAGAGCCCCCCGGCGATGGACCGCACTTGCAGGCCCTGCTGGGGCCTGTTGGGGCAAGCCAGGAGGCGCAGGTTTTTCTTCCTGGCCAGCACCGCCCGGGCCTGGGGAGAGAAACCCGGGGCGATGATTACCTCCAGAAAGAGCTCGGCCAGGGCTGCCGCTGCCGCTTCATCCACCGGCCGGTTTAAGGCGATGATGCCGCCGAAGATGGAGACGGGATCAGCTTCCCGGGCCCGGAGGAAGGCCTCCCGGGCCGTCCGCCCCAGGCCTACCCCGCAAGGCACGGCGTGCTTCACCGCCACCGCCGCCGGCGCCTCAAATTCCGAGACCAGGGCCAGGGCCGCCTCGGCATCATTGTAATTATTATAGGAGAGTTCCTTTCCCTGCAGGGGCTGGGCCCAGGCCAGGGCGCCCTCCTGGCCGGCGAATCTGTACAGGGCGGCCCGCTGCTGGGGATTTTCCCCATAGCGGAGGCTGGCGGCCTTGCCGGCAGTGAGGACGAGTTCCCGGGGCAATTCGTCCCCGCCCAGCCAGGCGGCAATGGCTCCATCGTACTGGGCGGTGTGGGCAAAGGCAGTCAGGGCCAATTGCCTCCTCCTGGCCATGCTAATATCGCCTTGCCCCAGCTCCTGCAAGACCAGGGGATAGTCCTGGGGGCGACAGATGGGTAGTACCCAGGGAAAGTTCTTGGCGGCGGCCCGGAGCATGGTGGGGCCGCCGATATCAATATTTTCCAGGGCCAGAGCCAGGGAGCAGTTGGGGTCCGCCACCGCCTGGGCAAAGGGGTAGAGGTTTACCACCACCATGTCCAGAGGCTGGATGCCCTGCGCCGCCAGTTCCGCCATGTCCCCGCCTTCATCCCGGCGGGCCAGGATGCCGCCGTGGATCCTGGGGTGCAGGGTCTTGACCCGGCCCTCCATCAGCTCGGGGCTGCCGGTGACATCCTGGACCATTGTCACCGCCAGTCCCGCATCCTTGAGAATCCTGGCCGTGCCCCCGGTGGATATCAGCTCAACTCCCAGTTCCGCCAGTCCCCGGGCAAACTCCACTACACCGCTCTTATCGTAGACGCTGATGATGGCCCGCTTAACCTGCATGATGACTTCCCTCCAATTTTCCATGATCGGCAAAGGCCGTCACGACCTCCACCAGGGCCTTGTGCTCCTGAACTTTGATCCGGTTGTGCAAGGTTTCCGCCGTGTCGCCGGGCAGCACCGGCACCGCCCTCTGGAGGAGGATGGGCCCGGTATCCATCCCGGCATCCACCAGGTGCACAGTGCAGCCGCTGAGCTTCACCCCCCGGGCAATGGCCTGACCAGGGGCATCTTTGCCGGGAAAGGCCGGGAGCAGCGAGGGATGCACATTGATTATCGGCGAAAAGCCAGTGATGAATTCCTGGGGCAGAAGGCGCATATAGCCCGCCAGTACCAGCAGATTGGGTTGGGCGCCCCTCACTATTTCCGCCAGACGCCGATGATAATCTTCTCTTCCCTCGCCCCCGCGGGGAGGAAGGGCCTGGGCGGGGATGCCATGGGCCCTGGCCCGCTCCAGGGCCCGGGCCTGCACCCGATCCGAGGCCACCAGGACAATCCGGGCAATCCCCGGCTGGTGAACTTTATCGATCAGGGCTTGAAGGTTGCTGCCTTCCCCCGAAGCCAGCACTGCCACGCGGCACTCAGCCATCAATCTTCACCTTCCCCGTCCCCGGGACCAGCCTCCCGATTTGCCAGGCCGGAATTCCCGCCCGCTCACAGAGCCGCAGGGCTTCCTGGGCCAGGTCCGGCGCCATTGCCACGGTAAAGCCTATGCCCATGTTAAAGGTGGCCAGGAGTTCATCCCGACTCACCCCCGCCAGGGCCATGACGGCGTAAATGGGGGGCTGGGGCCACCTCCCGGTATCCAGGACCATATCCAGGTGGCGGGGCAGGGTGCGGGCGGCATTGCCCGGTAACCCTCCCCCGGTGATATGGGCCATGGCCCCCGCCCCCAGGCCCGCCAAGCCCTGGGCCAGGGGCAGGTAGAGCCGGGTGGGCTTGAGCAGCTCCTCCTCCAGGAGACCGCCCATACCTGGGTAAGTGGCCTCGGCATCCAGCAGTCCCCGCTCCAGGAGCAGCCGCACCAGGGAAAAACCGTTGCTGTGCAGGCCAGAGCTGGCCAAGCCCAGGACAATATCTCCGGGGCGGCAGCGGCTGCCATCCACCAGCTTCTCCTTCTCCACCACGCCCAGGGCAAAGCCCGCCACATCAAAATCCCCCGGAGGATAAAAGCCCGGCATCTCAGCGGTCTCGCCCCCCAGGAGGGCGCAACCCGCCTGGCGACAGTAGGCGGCAAATCCCGAAACCACAGCCTTGGCGGCTCCCTCCTCCAGCTTGCCCACCGCCAGGTAATCCAGCATGAACAGGGGCTGGGCGCCGCAGGTGGCCAGGTCGTTGAGGCACATGGCGGCGGCGTCCATGCCGGCCACCTCGGGGCAACCTGCCTGGATTAGCAGGCGCAGCTTGGTGCCCACTCCGTCAGTGCAGGCCACCAGCACCGGATGCGCATAGCCCTGGGGCAGGCTGAAAAATCCGGCAAAGCCGCCCACCCCGCTCAAGACATGGCGGGTGCTGGTGGCGGCGGCCAAATTTTTGTAGGATTCCACCAGGAGTTCCGCCGCGGCCACATCGACGCCGCTCTCTTTATAGGTCAGCTTCATCCCTCTTCCCTCCTCACGGGATGGGCGCCAGTGAAGCAGCCCAAACACAGCTCCTCCGCCGGCAAACCCAATGCATCCACCATTCCCTGGGCCGACAAAAATTCTATGCTGTCGGCCCCAACATGTTGGGCAATCTCCGAAACGCCAATGCGGGCGGCAATGAGCTCGTCCTTGGCTGCCATCCCCAAACCGCAGCCAAAGGCCACCGGGGGCGAGGCTATGCGCAGGTGGACTTCCCGGGCTCCGGCAGCTCTCAGCAACTTGACCAGCCTGCAACCGGTGGTACCCCGGACCAGGGAATCGTCCACCAGCACCACCCGCTTGCCCGCCACCACTCCCCGGATGGGGTTGAGCTTGAGGGCCACCCCCTGCTCCCGCCGGCGCTGGCCGGGCCGGATAAAGGTCCGACCCAGGTAACGGTTGCGGATGAGTCCCGTCTCATAGGGCAGGCCGACTCCCTCGGCATAGCCGGCGGCGGCGGACAGGCTGGAGTCGGGCACTCCCACCACGATGTCGGCGTCCACCGGGGCTTCCTGGGCCAGGGCCCGGCCCAGCTTTCGGCGCACCATGTGCACATTGCGGCCCAGGAAGACGCTGTCGGGGCGGGCAAAGTAGATGTATTCAAAACTGCAGAAAGCGCGTTGCCGGGGAGGCAGCAAGGGGCAAGATGCCAGGCCTTCCTCACTGATGGACACCATCTCCCCCGGTTCCACTTCCCGGAGAAACTCAGCCCCCACGGTATCCAGGGCACAGGTTTCCGAAGCCACCACCCAGCCCTCACCCAGCCTGCCCAGGACCAAGGGGCGAATGCCGTGGGGATCCCGCACCGCCAAGAGACGGTGGGGGGTGAGAATCACCATGGCATAGGCCCCCCGCACCTGGCCCAGGGCAGAGAGCAGAGCGCTGTCCGGGTCGGTGGTGGTGGCCCGGGCCAGCAGGTGAGCCACCACCTCGCTGTCGCTGTCGGTCTGGAAAATGGAACCCTGCTGTTCCAAATGGCCCCGAATCTCCTGGGCGTTGACCAGGTTGCCGTTATGGGCCAGGGCTACAGGGCCAAGGCGGCCGCTGAAGACCAGGGGTTGGACGGCGCCCCCCTTCCCCCTTGCCGAATAGCGCACGTGGCCGATGGCCGCCTTGGCAGTTACTGCCAGTGTGGGCAGGCTGCGAAATACGTCCTCCACCAAGCCGCTGCCCCGCAGGTGGTGGAGTTCCCCATTGCTCCAGCAGATGCCGGCGCTTTCCTGGCCCCGGTGCTGCAGGGCAATGAGGCCTATGATGGCGGTGTCCAGGGTTTCGGTCCCCGGCGCCCAGACGCCGAAGACCCCGCATTCTTCGTAGATCAACCTATTCACCGCCCAATACCCCCACCAGGGTCTGGCTCCATGCCTGCCTCAGCTGGGAAAGGGAAAGCTCAATCCAGCCCCGCACCAGCAATTTTTCGGTGTCGGCGGTGCGCCCCAGCTGGGACAGGGGAAGGCCATATTCCCGGGCCATTTCCTTGAGAACCTCGATACTCCCAGGCGAGACAGCTGCCACCACGGCGCCGGGGGATTCCGAGAAGAGCCAGAAATCGGGGCGCCCTTCCCCGGGGATTGCCACCTCCAGGCCGCAACCGGCGGCCATGGCCATTTCCGCCAGGGTGACGGCGACGCCGCCTTCGCTGACATCGTGGGCAGCGCTGATCAGTCCTTGCCCAATTGCCTGGGGCAAGAAGCGGCAGAGCTTGGCCTCCAATTCCAAGTCAACCTGGGCCACCGGCCCGGGGATACCCCCCGCCAAGGCCAGGTATTCACTGCCTCCCGGCAGGGGCTGGATTTCCCCCAGCAGGACCAAGGACTGGTCCGGGCCCGGGGCGATGGTGCAGGCCCTCTCCACATCCTCCAGGATTCCCACCATGCCGATGATGGGGGTGGGGTGGATGGCAGTGCCGCCGCTCTCGTTATACAAGCTGACATTGCCGCTGACCACAGGCGTATCCAGGACCCGGCAGGCCTCCCCCATTCCCTCGATGGCCTGGGCCAGGGCCCAATACTGCTCTGGAATTTCTGGGCTGGGAAAGTTGAGGCAATTGGTGACGGCAGCCGGCCTCGCCCCGGTGCAGGCCAGGTTGCGGGCGGCTTCGGCCACGGCGCGAATGGCGCCCTGACGGGGATCCAGCTGGCAATACCTGCTATTGCAGTCGGTGGTGGCGGCGATTCCCTGTTTGCCACCGGGGAGGCGCAGGACCGCAGCGCTGGCTCCTGGCCCTTGTAGGACGGTATCGGCGCCGGCCTCCTGGTCGAACTGCCGCCAAATGGGGCGCCGACTGCAGATATTGGCGCTGGCCAGGAGGGTCAGCAGAGTCTGGTTATAATCGGGCTCAGGCAGTTGCTGCCAGGCTGTTCCCACCGGAGCAGGCGGCACCGGCGCCTGGGGTGGGTTGCGCCGGGGGACCCCGTCGGCCAGGAGGGCGGCGGGCAGACGCCCCACCTCTTGGCCATTCAAGCGGATGACCAAGTCCTTCCCCTGGGTCACCTGGCCAATATCCGCCGCTTCCAATCCCCACTTCGCAAAGATTCCCCGGATTTCTGCCACCCCCTGGGGCCGGACCACCACCAGCATCCGCTCCTGGGTTTCCGAGAGGAGCAGTTCGGCCGGGGTCATATTTTCTTCCCGCACCGGCACCTGGGAGAGCTCCAGCTCCAGACCGCAACCGCCCCGGAAGGCCATTTCGCAGCTGGCGGAAGTGAGGCCGGCGGCGCCCAAGTCCTGGACACCCACCACCGCAGGGTGCTCCGCCAATTCCAGGCAGGCCTCCAGCAGCAGTTTTTCAAGAGCAGGATCCCCCACTGGCATGGAGGCCCCTTGCCCCGCTCCCTCGGCCAGCTGGGTGGAGGCGAAGGCGGCGCCGGCGATGCCGTCGCGGCCTGTCTTGGCCCCCACCACCAGGACGCGATTGCCAGGCCCCGCCGCCGTCCCCTTCTGGAGCCTTTCCAGGGGAACCAGGCCAATGCACATGGCGTTGACCAGGGGGTTCTTGTTATAGCAACTGTCAAAATAGACTTCTCCGCCCACGGTGGGGATGCCCAGGCCTTTGCCATAGTCGGCAATGCCGCTGACAGCCCCCTTGAGGAGCCATCGGCTGCGCTCCAGGCTCAAGTCCCCGAAGCGCAGGGAATTGAGGACGGCCACCGGCCTCGCCCCCATGGCAAAGACATCGCGAACAATCCCCCCCACTCCGGTGGCGGCGCCGTGGTAGGGCTCCACCGCCGAGGGGTGGTTGTGGCTCTCAATCTTAAAGGCAACTCCCAGCCCTTCGCCGGCGCGGATTACCCCGGCATTCTCCCCGGGGCCCTGAACCACCTGGGGCCCTTGGGTGGGCAAAGTCTTGAGCAGGTGGCGGGTATGCTTATAACTACAGTGCTCCGACCACATGACGCCGATGAGGGCCAACTCCAGCTCATTGGGGCGCCGGCCCAACTGGTCTAAAATCGCCTGGTACTCACTGTCAGTAAGTCCGTACTTCTGCCAAGTTTTCATTCTTTGGCCTCCCATTTTTGAGGATGTTGGCAAATGCCGTAGTCGCTGCCACCAAGCAGGGCTTTATTCCCCCTGCTCCCCCTCCAATCTCCGCAGGACTTCCCGGTACCCCTCCAGGACGTCGCCGCTATCCTGGCGGAAGCGGTCCTTGTCCAGGCCCTGGGTGGTCCCCGCCAACCAGAGCCGGCAGGTATCGGGAGATATTTCATCGATGAGGATTACCTCATCACCCAGTAGCCCGAACTCCAATTTAAAGTCCACCAGGTCCAGGCCCACGTCGGCAAAGATTTGCCGCAGCTCCCCATTCACCGCCAGGGCCTGCTCTGCCATGGCCCGGCACTGAGCCGGCGTAGCCAGCTTGAGCATGGCGATATGGTCCCAAGTGAGGAGGGGGTCGTGGAGGGCGTCATTCTTCCAGAAGAACTCCACCAGGGGCGGGTCGATGACCAGGTTGGCTGCCAGGCCCAGGCGGCGGCAGATGCTGCCGGCGGTGCGGTTGCGCACCACCACTTCCAGGGGCAGAAGCCGGGCCCGCCTCACCAGCATGGAAGTATCGTCCAGGGCCCGGACAAAGTGGCTGGGAATCCCCTTCTCGGCCAAACGGATAAAGAGCAGGGAAGAAATCTTGTTCAACAGCGCCCCCTTGCCCGGGAGCACCGCCTTCTTGGCGCCGTCGCCGGCGGTGATGCGATCGCTGAACTGGGCGATGCAGAGTTGGGGGTCGGCGGTGGCCCAAATGGCCTTGACCTTTCCCTGGTGCAGCATACTAGTCTTTTCCATCCTCATCCCATCCTTCTGCCAATGCCGGCTCGGTCCAAGACCTGATCCACCCGGGCCAGCAGGCGGTTATAATCGAAGATATCGTTCAGCTCTTTTTGGGTTATATACTCCCGCAGTTCCGGCTCCTGCACCAGAGCATCCCGGAATTGGCCGCCCTGCTGCCATACCCTCATTGCCGCCCTCTGCACCAGGTCATAGGCCGCCTCCCGGGTCAGGCCCTTGTCCACCAGGGCCAGGAGCACAGAGCCTGAGAAGCTCAGGCCCCGGGACAAGTTCAGATTGGCTTGCATCTGCTGGGGGTAGATATGCAAATCCCTCACTATCCCGGTAAGCTTATGGAGCATATAGTCCACCAGGATGGTGCTGTCGGGGAAGATTACCCGCTCCACCGAAGAGTGGGAGATATCCCGCTCATGCCAGAGGGCGATGTTTTCCAGGGCGGCCAGGCTGTTGCTGCGCACAATCCGGCTGAGGCCGCAGAGCTGCTCGCAGTTGACGGGATTGCGCTTATGGGGCATGGCCGAGGAGCCCTTCTGCCCGGCATAGAAGGGCTCTTCCACCTCCCGGGTCTCGGTGCGCTGCAAGTTGCGAATCTCCAGGGCCACCTTTTCCATGGAGGCGGCAATGAGGGCCAGGGTGGTCAGCAAGGCGGCGTGGCGATCCCGCTGGAGGATTTGGGTGGAGACCGGCGCCGGCTCCAGGCCCAACCGGGCGCAGACATATTCCTCCACCTCTGGGGGGATGTTGGCGAAGCTGCCCACCGCCCCCGAGAGCTTGCCCACGGCGACATCCTTGCGGGCCGCCGCCAGCCGCTGACGCTGGCGCAAGAACTCCTGATACCAGAGGGCGAATTTCAAACCCAAAGTGGTGGGCTCGGCATGGACCCCGTGGGTGCGGCCCATCATCACGACATGGCGGTGCTGATCTGCCTTGGCGGCCAGGACTGCCAGCAGTCCCTCCAGGCCGGCATCGATGAGGTCCACAGCCTGAACCAGCTGGCAACTGGCGGCGGTGTCCACCACATCGGAGGAGGTGAGGCCGTAGTGGATGTACCGGGACTCGGGCCCCAGGCTCTCGGCCACACAGCGGGTAAAGGCGATGACATCGTGGCGGGTGGTCTCCTCCAGTTCCAAAACCCGCTGGACGCTGAAGCGGGCCTTGGCCCGGATTTCCTCCACCGCCGAGGCGGGAACCTTGCCCAGCCGGGCCCAGGCCTCACAGGCCAGGATCTCCACCTCCAGCCACAATTTGAACTTATTCTCCAGGGTCCAGATCCTTGCCATCTCGGGACGGGAATAGCGCTCAATCATGCCTGCCCTCCAACTGCCTGCGCAGCTGCTGATCCTTGGCCAGCACCTGTCGGCGCTGCTCATCCCGATACTCCTCCAGCCTGGCAGCTAAGCTGGAGTCGGCCAGGGCCAGAATCTCAATGGCCAGGAGGGCGGCGTTACGGGCGTTGTCTATCCCCACGGTGGCCACCGGCACTCCCGGTGGCATCTGGACCACGGAATACAGAGCGTCTTGGCCCGAAAGGGGCCCCGCTGCCAGGGGCACGCCAATCACCGGCCGCCGGGTATGGGCCGCCACCACCCCCGGCAAATGGGCGGCCAGGCCGGCGGCGGCGATGAAGACCTGCACCCCCGCCGCCTCTGCCTGCCGGACATACTCAACGCATTCCGCCGGTGTGCGGTGGGCCGACAGCACCCTCACCTCTGCATCGATGCCAAACTCCTCCAGCAGGTCCCGGGCCTTGCCCAGTTTGGGCCAGTCGGAATCGCTGCCCATGATAATCGCCACTTGCATCTCTGCACCTCCAGTTTTTTCTACAAATAGGAAAGCCCAGGCTAAGGTAGGTTTACGGTCAGAAACCTACCCGCCTGGGCTTTTATCCCTTCGGTGTAGCTGTGCACAGCACAGCCTGTACCACTCGGACCCAAATGGGAACCCTAGGTACACTTTCCCCGTAGTCAGGCAATTTACGGTTGCCTGGTAGAGACTCCCGGGCCTTATTCCCGGGATTATACGAGCGCCTATTCAGTTTGTACCCCCATCATAACTCTGCCCTGAGGCGAAGTCAAGCGAAGAGGGAAAGGCCGGCGAAGGCCGGCCGTTCTTTAGAAGGGTACGATGCTGGGGAAGAAGTGGACCAGGGAGATTAGGGCCAAGATGTAGATGAACCAGTTCAGCTCCTTACCCTTTCCCGGAAACCAACTTGACAATGGGATAGGAGATGAAGCCGATGGCAATCCCGCTGGCGATGCTGTAGGCAAAGGGCATGAAGGCAATGGTCAGGAAAGCGGGGAAAGCCTCGGTAAAGTCGTCGAAATTGATGCCGGTGATGGCGCCCATCATCAAGACGCCGACGATGATCAGGGCGGGGGCAGTGGCGACACCGGGGACCATGCCGGCCAAGGGAGTGAAGAAGAGAGCCAGCAGGAAGAGGATGCCGACAACCACTGCAGTCAGACCAGTGCGGCCGCCCTCGGATACGCCAGCGGTGCTCTCCACATAGGTGGTGACGGTGGAAGTACCCAGCAAGGCGCCGAAGACTGTCCCAAAGGCGTCGACCATCATGGCCTGCTTGATCTTGGGCAGGCGGCCCTTCTCATCCAGGAAACCGGCCCGGGCGCCGGTGCCCAACACGGTGCCCATGGTGTCAAAGAGGTCGACAAAGACCAGACTGAAGATGGTGATAAAGCCCAGTTTCAGGGCGCCGGCAAAATCGAATTTGAAGGCGATTTCGCTCAGTGCCGTAAAGTTCTTGCCGATATCCAGGGAGACAAAGTCGCCGATGCCGGTGGGAATAGGAGTAACTGTTGCGGTACCGGTGCCGAAGAACCAGCCGATAAAGGGGGCGCCGGCTTCATAGGCGGCAGCGCTGGGGAAGAACCAGCCCAGAACTGTGGTAATCAGGATACCAAGGAGGATGCCGCCGCGAACCCGGGCAGCCATGAGGATGGCGGTGATGACCAAACCCAGGAGGGCCAGGAAGACCGGTGGAGTAGCCACAGCGCCCAGGCCGAGGATTGTCCCCTGTCCTTGGACGATAATGCCGGCGTTGGAAAGGCCAATCAGGGCGATGAAGAGACCGATACCTGCAGCAACGGCCTTTTTCAGGGAGCCGGGAACTGCCGCGTCAATCCAGTCGATGATTCCGGTTACTGCCAAGACAAAGAAGACGATACCAGAGATGACCACGGCGCCCAGAGCGGCCTGCCAGGACGCTCCCATGCCAATCACTACGGAAAAGGCAAAGAAGGCGTTGAGGCCCATGCCGCTGGCCAGGGCAAAGGGATAGTTGGTGACAAAACCCATGAGGATGGTGGTGAAGGCCGCAGCCAAAATGGTTGCCGTCATGATGGCGTTAAAGGCATTGGGTGTGTCGATGGCGGCTGATAGAATATCAGGGTTTACAAAAATGATATAGGCCATGGTCATGAAAGTAGTAACGCCGGCAATTATTTCGGTCCGGACATTGGTGCCATGCTCCTTAAGCTTAAAGAACTTCTGTAACATTCGTTCCCCTCCTAAAATATTAGGTTGTATTTAAAAAATCCAGGGGCAGGTTGACGACGACAACCTACCTCTGGATTTTATCCCACGCCAAATACAGCAGACAAATGCTGCTGGGCCCCGGATATCACCTGGGTAAATCCTCGTAGTCAGACAATTTACGGTTGCCTGGTAGAGACTCTCGGGCCGTATTCCCGACATTATACGAGCTGCCATATTATATTGTGACCACGGGACTAATCATAGACCATTGCCCGCTTGCGGTCAAGCCATTTATTAGAAGTAGACCTAGTCGCCCTTGTGCATCTTGAAACATTATTCGACATTGTCCGGGAAAAATCCTGCCGTTAAACTGTATTTTATTTTCTGTTTTTTAGTGACTGTAATTTAACAGCGAAAATACAAGCTTAAAGCAAAAAAAGGCCATGAATAGACCCTTTCTTTTATTCCTCATAGTGGCCTCTGCACGAAGCGATTTAACTAGCTCCATCTTTTTCACAATAAACAATCCTATGCGCTCCGTCAATGCGCCTGCTCCACCAGCCGCTTAAGTTGCCCTTTACGATGCCATCATAGGGATTTGGCTGAACATCTTTTATAAGCGCATTTATTCGCTTCAAAACTTTCTTGTCTTGGGTTTGCCAATAACAGTATTCTTCCCATGCCCTTTCTTCCCATAAGAGCCGCATCAAGCTTCCTCTATCAAATCATGTTCAACAAACTTCGCACGCCCTGCGGCAATATCTGCTATAACTTGTTCCAAGTGCTTCATATTGCTCTCAGAATAAAAGGGTCGGCGGAGACTTCAAAAGGTATCCGCCTCTCTCTGACAACAGTTTTTGCAAAAATCGTAAAAGCAGCAGTCATAGAAAGCCCCATTTCCGCGCAAACCTTTTCCATGTTCTTTTTTATATCATTACCAGGAATACATAACAGCACAAAAACCCCGAAAACATCGGGGTTTTTGGTTTTCCTGGTATTATTCCCATTCGTTGCAGATCTCTTTAACTTAAACAAAATCGCTTAGTGAATATGATACCTGCTATTCTGATTATTTTGATTGTCCATATTATCATAGCTGTACTATGGATGCTTATCAAAATCTTATCAGCGGTGATAAATGATTGGGAGCAGATCGAGGTAATTGTTCCGGGTGGTTGTTACCTTGATATAAATATTATACGCAAAATTGACCGGAAAATCAAGATGTTGCAGTAAATTCGATGTGAGAATCATCGCCGGATATGATATGAGGCTCCCACCACTAACAAACATAAAGAAGCAAGGGGTATTTCACCCTTGCTTCTATCGGTCAGTATGCGCTATTCAGCTAACAAATTGGAATCTACTCTATAATAGTTTAATGCCCAAGATACAAACTGGATGGTCGGCTGGTATCTTATATTATTGATGACAATTCCCTCTGTTGTTTCAATGCTGATCTCCACCATGCTGTCGGCAAGTTCGATGCTCAATGTCTGCTGTTCTTCTTCACTCATGCCCTTAAAAACAGTATTTTGATAATCGTCATTTCCCATAGCGTAGGAATGATACAGAATGTCAAACAAATCCTTTATCTTATCGTGTCTGTGATTTTATCATTCCCAATAGTAATACTGGCAATATCAGCAGCTTCATCAACACCATAAGTATGCCGAATTTCTTAAGGAAAATTCAGTGTTGTAAATATAAGTAATTCAACTGTTACGAATCCTCCACAGCGAAAAATGCTCGCTCGTCAAGAAGCAACAAATTTCGCAAGACAAAACAAAACGCCCGACTCAAGATTTTGTTAATCTCAAGTCGGGCGTTTAGCTCGTATATTAAGTTTGGAGGTTTCGGGCGTATCAATTTTTTCATCTTTTCACTTCCTTTCGGCAGATTTCTTATGTGTCAATATAGCAAAACACGGCGATACCTTTTCAGTACCACCGTGTTCGCTTGTTGTCGTCGATTGATCGGCGGCTGTATTATTTTTGAATGTCGCTTAATCTTTGCTTAATACTGAAAACCATCCTTCCATTTCCTCAGTAACTCGATAATAGCGCAAGGTGTCATTGCTATAAATCCAGCCACCCGCTGCGTCATACTCTAAACAAAAGCGAAGACCGTCAGCAGTTTCAAGCATAATTGTCATTTTGTTTTCGTTTGTCTGATCATAGGCTTGTAGCAATTCTTCCTCCGTGGCAATGTGTCCGTAATTCATCTCGTGGTAATCATCACTGCTGTAATCTTTTAAGGCAATGGAATAAGAATAGAACTCAGCAAGCATTTCTTTATCAGTTATTTTAGGACCGACAACTTTCTTTTCAAACCAATCATTAACAACCGATATAGAGGAAATGTTCTCAGCATTTTTTACAGCATAGATTGAGTAAAGCATTTCCAAAGATATAGATTCAGTATCCGGTAATACATAATTGTTAAAGACAACCGCATTATATTCTCCATTATCGCAAATTACATAGACAGCTTCACAAGGAGCAGCTGCATAGGAATATAAAACGATGTCTGTCTTTTCGACAGTTGCGATGTATTCGCTCTTTCCACCTGGGTTCTTTTTTGTCAAATAGGTAATCATATCACCTGCGTCTGTTTCGTTAATTGGTGCTTTGATACCTAATCTTTTCAGCACAGATTTTTCTTCGCAAACCTCGTAAAAAGCGTTATTGTACTCAATCCTCTGTATATCTTCGGTAGGTAGTTTATCTTGGGATAGTTGAGTTAACGGAATTGCAAAGCTAATAACTAACGCTAAACAAGCCGCCATAGCCCCCCATTTTATCCAAGCATTCTTTTTCTTTGCGGCGGTATAGTTAATAGATTCACTCACATACTTATCGCCAATCTCACCAAGAGCGTGAGAAAACTTTTTTGGTGTCATACTAAAACCCCTCTTTCCAATAGGTATTCCCGTAATTTATTCCGGGTACGGGTGAGCCGGACGGATACGTTCTTTTCCGTAAGACCTACGCGCTGTGCTATATCCGAATATGTATCGGAAAACCAATAGCGCCGCAGAAAGATCACTCGATTTTCAACAGACAAAGTATCCAGGAACCCTTCAATGATATGCGCCAATTCCTTTCCGGCGATTTCATCCTCAACAGTATTAGGCGACGCCAGGCAGTTTTCTAATTCTTCCATAGCCACGTCATAGGTGCTGTTTCGCTTGATGGCCGTGTTCAGCTCATAGCGTTTCAGAGAAATGTTCCTCACGATCTTACACAGGAAAGTGAGCAATGGATTGGGGCTGGCCGGTGGGATCGCATTCCAAGCGCCCAGATAGGCATCGTTCACACATTCTTCTGCGTCCAAATCGTTATGCAGAATGTTGTAGGAAATGTTATGGCAAGCCCGACCGTATTTTGTATCCACTTCTTTGATTGCCTGCTCGGATCGTTCAAAGAACAGCTCTATGATTTTTTCATCTTCCATCAATAACACCGCCTCCTTTCACCTATATACTACGGTTTTCGCCCGGAAAACTACATGGAAAGAGAAATTTTCAAAATATTTTTGTGATAGCAAGACACGGCGATACCTTTTCAGTACCACCGTGTTCGCTTGTAGTCGTCGATTGATCGGCGGATGTATTATTTGTTTCGTCAAATTGGAATTGGCTTAATTGTCTTTCTTGGAATTGCACAGCACGATCATAAAACCGACTATTCCCAACAAAACACCTATCCACCAAAATAATGTTTCTTGTGTTACTGCAAAGATAAGTCCCAACAGCAAAAATGCAAATCCAACATTCTGCTTTTTCATCCAATCACACTCCTTGTCAAATTCTTATTGGCTTAATCGGTGTTATTGTAAGTTATCATTACAAACGGATACGGCTCATCTGTATCTGTGGTATATTCAGCCTCCACAATAACCTCGTCACCTACAGCTAAGTCAGATGGGATTGAAATTGTCAAATCTGTAATCTCAAAAGTGACCTCTCTGTTTGCACCACCGTAGTAAATAATCGTAATGGTTGTATCAGTAATCTCTGTGACTTCTCCTGTGTATGTCTTATGAATGAGTTTAGGCTCAGGTTTGTTACAACCAACCAAAGAGAGGACACAGACCAATGCCAAAACAAGTGCTATCAACTTTTTCATACAATCACACCCTTTACTTTTTTCAGTACCACCGTGTTCGCTTGTAGTCGTCGATTGATCGGCGGCTTTATTTTTGTTATTGCAAAACATTACTCAGACAGGCAAATATAAGCAGATGTGCAGGATAGTATATATAGAAGATCCATTTCAACGGTTTGCCTCGTTTCCCGTTATAGGTGTTACTGCTAGCCCATAATGGCCAGTGGTAGACGTTGTTAATTGTCCGCGAACTGCCGGACCTAGTGACCAAGGAGGGAGAGCTAGAGTAGCTCCCCCTGGATGACCAACTTCACCATATGATCGTCAATAATCCGTTTTCCGTTTTGCGCACCGTAGAGCAGGCAGTGGGTGCATACCTTATTCACCAGTCTAGCCGCCCCGCTGGAGAAACGGTAAATCTCTTCAATAGCCCCGTCTGAGAAGGTTTCGTGCTCAACCCCCGCGTAGGCAAGGTGTCTTTTTATGTATTCCCCTACCTGCGCCCGATCGAAGTGCGGCAGCTTGCACTGCAGGTCAATCCGCTGCCGGATGGCTGCGAAGGCCTGCAGCTGAAACTTGTCCCAGAGCTCGCTCTGACCGACGAGAATTAATGCCATGGGGCTCTCTGCGTCCATCTTGAAATTGAGTAGGAACCGAACTTCCTCTAGCATCTCCCTATCCAGTAGATGGGCCTCGTCAACAATAACCACAGGCAGCAGGCGGTGGATGCCCCGCATTAGTTCAATCTCCCGGTGCAGCTGCCGTTTGGCATCCCCCCTGTAGAACTTAGATTCACAGCCCAGCTGTTCCAACAGTCCCTTGTAGAAATGGCGGGGAGTTAGCTTTGAATCTGCTAAGTACATCATCATAAACTTGGATGGGTCGAGGGTATCCCTTAACCGTCGCAGGGTGGTAGTCTTGCCGGTGCCGCAATCTCCGGTGACCACGGCGAACAGCTGTCGCTCTGCAGCGTGCTGCAACCTCCCCAGTACTTCTTCCATCATCACCGAGGGGTAGAGCTGATCGGTGGGAATGTCCCTGGAAAACGGCGTATTGGTGAGTCCGTAAAAGGCCTCATACATCCTGCTCACCGCCCTTCCTGACTATCCTGTAAGAAACGGCGGGTGCTTGTTGAACCTTGCGCTCCTCATTCTGCCTTGCAGCTGCAGCCAACAGCCTAGAGGTATTAGCAGGCTCTCGCTGCATGTGGGGTGGCAGCGCAGGCTTGGGGCCCGTCTTCTCGCCAATGACCAGCTTCTTGGCGATCCAGGAAGGATGTCCCTCATATTCGATGGTCAGCTGAGAAGTATCTGCGGGATCATAGACCACATTCACTTTACAGCCAATGAAGGGCAAGCCTACTTCGTACTTTTCACCTTGGAAGCTTATGCAGCCGGACTTATCTACCTTCCGTTCCTCAAGATGGAGAAAGGCATTTGCTATTGTTTCTGGATCCAGGAATTTCAGTGCTTTCTTGCCGCTATGGTATGTGGCTTCCGGAGACAAATTATTAGCTAAGCTGCTGTGGGGCTTATGCTGGTAACACTCGTCAAGCCAGACCCAGAACAACTGGTTAAATTGGTCTAAGGTTTGGGGGTTCTCCAAGGCAGCTTCCTGGAGGAAGGAGTCTACCACCCTGTTAAACCGTTCAACTTTGCCAGTTGCTTCTGGGGAATAGGGCTTGGCAAAGAGTAGCCGGATTCCCATTTTGGCACAGGCTCGGTTCATCCACTTGGTCTTGTATTGGCTGCCGTTGTCAAAGAAGACAGCTTCTGGTATTCCATACTTCTGGATTGCCTTTCGGAAACAGTCCTCAATAATGACCTGGTCTAGGGTCGGGTAGAACTCGCCATGGAGGATAAAGCGAGTAGCGTCATCCATGAAGGTGACCAAGTAGACTTGTTTTTTAGTGCCATCTTGCCCCACAGGTAAGTAGGGGCCATACTTTATGTCCGAATGCCATAGCTTATTCCGGTACTTCTGCTGAAACCTCCTGCTGGCTACACCTGAGGATTCATACAGCTTCATGTGCCGGGTACTGTAGCCCCGCTGGGATAGCCTGTCTTGGAGGGTGCTACGCTTAATCTGTCCTGGCGGGACTAGGCCTTCCCACTCCAATACCTGAATGATCTGGGCCACGCTACGGCTAGGCACCTCCCGGCGCAGCAGTATTGCCTGCTCCATAACATGTTCAGGGATGGTTTCTTGGGATTTTCGAGGCCTTCCCTTGGGTTTGAGCGCGTTAAAGCCCCCAGCCCTGTACTGAGCCAGGTACCGGCGCAAGGTGCGGTCAGAAATGCCTGTTTGAGTACAAATCTGGGTCTTCAATTGCTTCATCATGGCCGGGTCTAGCCCTTCTGCCAGCAGTGGCGCCAGAAGCTGCATACGTTCTTGTGCTATTGCCTCTGCTTTCTTCTGGTCTCTCATGTTAATTCCTCCTCATTTCGGTCTTAACATGAGTCTACTGCTTGTCTACCCGGACAGTAATGCAGAACGGGTATGTACCCAATAATTAGCGTTTACCACCGGACGGACAGTTCTCGCTAGCCAACGAGGGGCGTTCCCTACTAGCTGCCAGATCCTTTGGAGCGGAGACTGAGGGAGGTTGGATTCGCCTCCCGCAGACTGAAGACAATAACGGATTGCAATGGACACCAGGGCACTGGCCAGGTAATTGGCAACCTCCAGAAACCAATGCTTCCAGCGGGTAATTGTAGACTCATCTGCTGCAACGGTAAGTTCACTTTCGCCGCTGACCACTGCTTCAATGCTTTCACTACCGTACCGCTTGTAAGGGGTGAGGATGTCTGGAAGCTCATGGTGAACTTTAGTGCAGTGAGAACATTGAAGCCTGCGGATTACCAACACTACTTTCTCACCAATACCGTTTATGTACTTGCGTTCCCTGCTGCCAATGACTTTCAAGCTACCACCACAGCAGGGGCAGGGGTTCTGCTCTCCGCTCCGAACAAAAAACACCCGTGTTAGGGTTTTCAACCAGCTCGTAACTTGATATAATGACCATGGTTTTGAGTTGGGACGCCTTGGTGCTACTTGTGGTGTAGCACGCTAACGGGGCGTCCTTTCCTTTCCTTTCTTTAGATACGGTCATTATATATGGCAATCCGTGGACAGGCAATACCGTCAGCATAGGGACTATATGGTTTAGCTAAAACAGTTTATGCCAGATTAGAGACAGCTTTACCTTAGTTGCAACGAAAGTATTCCAAGGAGGAAAAATATTGCCTCGTTAGAACTAAAATAAAACTAACATTTGAAAGGCAATATTTCCTGGCAAGTAACTTCTTTAAGAGAGGGAACTTATTTACCATATTTAGAGAGGAGATTCGCTTTGAGGAAGTTCTTTGGGGTCATCGCTGTGACACTTATACTGCTATCCTTGTTTTCATCATCTTCTGTCATGGCTGCAGAACAATGCAGCAACTGTAAAAAATATAACACGCGTGAAACCTACGATGAACTAAATTACGGTGTAACTGAATATTTCTGTTATAGGCATGTTATAATGCTCCCATAGGGTGAGACACGAAATTTCAAAAGTAAGTTATACTAGAGACATGAAAAAGCGAAATCAGTATTCAGCAGAGTTCAAATGCAAGGTAGTTTTGGAGGTGCTCCAAGAGGCCTCTACAATTAGCGAGATTGGGGCTAAGTATGGCATAAGCCCTGTAGTCATCGGACGCTGGAAAAATGAGTTCCTAGAACGAGCTCCAGGAGTGTTTAAGAAAGGACCCTCCGCAGCCGAAAAGGAGCTAATAGAAAAGGAGAATATGGTAGCCCAGCTTGAGCGTAAGGTCGGTCAACTCACCTATGAGGTTGACTGGCTGAAAAAAAAATCTGAGGAAATCATCGGACCCAGCTGGAAGAAAAAGTCTCGTTGATACCGACTTCCCTATTACCATCAAGCGCCAGGCAGAGCTCCTAGGGATTAACCGTACCAGCTTTTATCGCCAGGCTCGCCCTAAAACCATTAGTGCTGAGGATTTGCATATAATGCGAAGGATCGACGAGCTCCATACTGCCTATCCTACATGGGGGTATCGCACTATCACGAGGATTCTGAGGAGGGATGACCACCTAAAGATTAACCGCAAAAAGGTGCGCCGGATGATGCGCGCCATGGGTATCTACACCATTTTTCCTAAGCCAAATCTGAGCAAGCGGTACCACGCCCAATATGTTCAGCCATATCTTCTAAGAAACCTGGACATCAACCGTGCAGACCAGGTGTGGGGGGTAGATATCACCTATGTCCCCATTAAAAATGGCTTTATGTACTTATTTGTGATAATCGACTGGTATAGCCGGTGCATAGTAGATTTCGAGCTATCCAGCACCTTGGAGAAGAGCTTTGTCATGACCTGCTTAAAACGCGCCTTTAGGACCAGGCGGCCAGAGATAATGAACAGTGATCAGGGGTCACATTTCACCAACCCAGACTATCTGAGCCTGCTCGAGGCAAACGGGATTAAAATCTCGATGGATGGAAAGGGACAAGCCCTAGACAACGTAAGGACAGAAAGGGTGTTCCGGACAATCAAATATGATTGCGTTTACATCAATGAATTTAATAGCCCCAGAGAGCTCAGGATCGCCCTCAACGATTACATACACACATACAACACCTACCGGCCCCATTCATCGATTAATGGTTTTTGCCCCGCGGAAGTTTACAATGGCAGCATGGCTGCCTGAAAATTCAAATGTAGAAAGGAGGACAACTTACAAAATAAATTTTGTGTCTTGACAACGGGGAGCATTATAATATTTCTGTGGAGGAAGAGGATACCAGCAAGAATGCCCAAACTTTTAAAAAGTATTATCTCGATGGATTGAGAAAAAACGGAACCCCGATAGTACTAGAAACAAACGAATTGGATGATCTTGCGCTAGCTTATGTACCTGAGGTGCTCGAATATATAGCTCTGCCTGTCCCCCTATATCGACAAGATGGTCAATCTTGGAGCAATGACCCTATGCTTACAGAAGGTTATACCATTGGTGAGTCTGGTTGCGCGTTGACAAGTTTTACAATGATTGCTAACTATTATGGTTCCAATGATCACCCGGGAGAGGTAAATCAGACTCTTGATAAAAAGGCATGTCCAATAAACTGGATTGTAGCTGGGGATAAGTATGGCCTAACATATGGAGGCTCTACGCCAGTAAGTAACAGGACAACCGCGGAGACCATTGTTTTGGGGGCACTTCGAAACAGAACACCGTGTATTCTTTTTTTCAAAAAGGGCTCCACACCTCACTTTGTCGTAGCAACAGGTTATGTCAGATATAAAGAACTGGATGGGTCAATACATGAAAAATTTTATATTAATGATCCTTCCACCAACATTAATTATGACTGTATCAGCGATTTCTATGCTAAAGGTTGGGTAATGATTAATATTCGAGTATATGAATAAGTACTTACCTGACATATCTTTTTTCTGACATACTTGAGCGGCGTAACTCTTAACCTAAATTAATTTGTTGCGCCGCTTTCTAATTTATATTTGGATAAATTTTCACTTATAGTATGACAATGTTATAATATAAATTAGTAGGAAGATTGCGTAAGGAGGCACAGGTATGCAGAAATTAACTATTATCGCCATTTGTTTACTGATATTGTTTGTCCCCGGATGTATTATTGAGTCTAATAATGATAGTGAAAATGGTTCAAATAATGGAGACCAGACTAATGAGGGAGAAGAAATTCCTGAAGACGAAGACCCCTCAACTGAAAAAATATTAGAATGTCTCAACTTAGAAGACTTGGGAGTCAAAGTAGATATTGATAAGTTGCAGTCCTTTATTGATCCCAACAGAAATGTACCCTATCCGTCAGACTATATGGTTAGTACCAACTCTGAAATTCCTAATACCAGTATATTAAGTTTTGAGTACTGTATTGAACGTCTCTCTCTAGAGTATATGGATGCATTATACCTAACAGGTACTTTTAAACCATCAGATCCTGAACCTGAATACTCAATTAAAATTGGTGCTGACATCAATTGCTCATTAGTTGATTTAAAAGAATTTACAGTTTACGAGGATGAAAAAATACTTATTTTTGATGTAACAGACCTTATAGGAGTTGAAAAGTTTGCAGATAAAATAGCTAGTTTACCTACTACTCATGGTACATTTGAGTGGATGCTTGATGTATATAACTATTTAAGAACCTACAAAGATTTTTCAGTTATATACTTTGATAATGAAAACGGTTCACATAATGGAGACCAGGTTAATGAGGGAGGAGAAATTCCTGGAGAAGATAACCCCTCACCTGAAAAGATATTAGAATGTCTCAACTTAGAAGACTTGGGAGTCAAAGTAGATATTGATAAGTTGCAGTCCTTTATTGATCCCAACAGAAATGTACCCTATCCGTCAGACTATATGGTTAGTACCAACTCTGAAATTCCTAATACCAGTATATTAAGTTTTGAGTACTGTATTGAACGTCTCTCTCTAGAGTATATGGATGCATTATACCTAACAGGTACTTTTAAACCATCAGATCCTGAACCTGAATACTCAATTAAAATTGGTGCTGACATCAATTGCTCATTAGTTGATTTAAAAGAATTTACAGTTTACGAGGATGAAAAAATACTAATTTTTGATGTAACAGACCTTATAGGAGTTGAAAAGTTTGCAGATAAAATAGCTAGTTTACCTACTACTCATGGCACTTTTGAGTGGATGCTTGATGTATATAACTATTTAAGAACTTACAAGGATTTTTCAATCATTTACAAGTAAATTGATATAAAGGCAAACCCGTTATTAAAACGCTGTAAGGGCAAATAATCGGGTTGTTTGGACGGTAATAAGGGTGACTCCCAATTTATTCTTTCAACGTCCTCCTGGAGGTCTTCCGGGGTGGCCTGGACATAAAACAACATAAAAAAAGAGCTAACTGACATTCAAAATCAGTTAGCTCTTTTCATATGAATAATGCAATTAGTGTTGCCAATACGTTGCCACCGCTAAAATTAACCGGTTAATCTAGCATTTATGCGGCTTCCATGGATTGAACAAATCATTCCCATTCGATGGTTCCCGGAGGTTTGGCGGTGATGTCATAGACCACCCGGTTGACATGGTCCACTTCCTTGATGATGCGGGTGGAGATGCGCTCCAGGACCGCCCAGGGCAGCCTGGCCCAGTCGGCGGTCATGGCGTCGGTGCTGGCGACGGCCCTGATGGCCACCAATTCTTTATAGGTGCGCTGCCCTCCGGCAACGCCGACGCTCTGCACACCAGGCAGGACGGCGAAGTACTGCCAGAGCTCCCGATGCAAGCCTGCGGCGGCGATTTCCTCCCGCACTATGGCATCGGCCTCCCTGAGGATGTGGAGGCGCTCCTCTGTCACTTCCCCCACCGCCCGGACGGCCAAACCGGGCCCGGGGAAGGGCTGGCGCCAGATTATCGAATCGGGCAGACCCAGGAGGGCGCCCACCTCCCTTACCTCATCCTTAAAGAGATCCCGCAGCGGCTCGCACAACTCAAATTCCAGATCTTCCGGGAGCCCCCCGACATTGTGGTGGCTCTTTATCGTGCCGCTCTCCAGGACATCGGGGTAGACGGTGCCCTGAACCAGGAATTTGGCAGCCCCCAATTCCCGGGCCGCGGCCTCGAACTCCCGGATAAACTGGTCCCCTATGGCCTTGCGCTTGGCCTCGGGGTCAGTTACTCCCTTTAGACGCTCCAGGAACCTTTGTTGGGCATCAATTTTGATAACTTTTATCCCCTTGCCGGAAAAGGCAGTCATTACCTCCTCCGCCTCGTCTTTGCGGAGCAGGCCATGGTCAACGAAGAAGCAGGTGAGCTGTTCGCCCACTGCCCTGTGGACCAGGGCGGCGGCTACAGCCGAATCCACGCCGCCGCTGAGGCCGCAGATTACCTTTTCCTGGCCGACCTGCCTCTGCACAGCTGCAATGGTTTCTTCAATGTAATCTGCCATGGTCCAGTTGGGTTCAAGGCCGCAGACATTAAAGAGAAAGTTGGCCAGCAGTTCCTCGTCCCCCGGATAGTGCTGAATCCCATACAGCTTCCTGTCCGTATTGCCAATGGCCGCCACCGAGGAGCAGCCCAGCTTTTCTGGCGGCCTTACTCGGCTCCCCGCCCATTGGACCAAAAGGTCCATCCCCTCGCCAATGCCCAGCAACGGCCATCCCTGATTCAGCAACTCAGGAGACAAATTGTGGGTGTCCGAGCCATCAGCCAGGATAAGGGCCAAAGGGTTGCGGGCCTGGATTTCCTGAAGAGAAACAGTGCCGGGCAGGATTACCGACCAAAGCTTCAGTTGCCGGATCTTCCGGGCGATGAGGCGGCTATACTGCCCGCCGAAGTCTATGATAATTACAGGCCTCTTCATTTGTTCCACCTCGCTCAGTATGAGTCCGCTTGCTTCTACCTGACAATGATAACCCCAACAGGGGCAGATGGCAAATACAAAACTATGAATTCCTGAGGCTTAGCTTATTTTCCCCCTTGGTGGGAGCCGCTAATCGGAGGGGAATAAAATCCGACCCTGTACCGGGTCGGATTGCCATCTTACTTATCCCACTTCTCCCAATCCAGACTGTAGATCTCCATTACCCCAAGGCCGGGCGACGCAAGGCAAAGATAGGAGTGGGAGATAGCCAGATTGCCGTTATTGAGCCAGGTGTGCCCAATGGTTAATTCGGCGTCGCTACTAAACTCCTTTTGGACCGTGGCGGCCATTTCCGGAGGTATGGCAGGCGGTGGGATGAGCCAACGCCCACCATCATCCAAGTCCTTGATGACGACCCCATCCTCGGAATTGTAGGCGACCTTTTCCTGACCGGGAACCCAGGTCATCTCGGTAGCGTAAGCATTGCCCGGGAATCTGACGCCGGGGTCGGCGAAGGACTTGAGTACTTGGCCGTCCACAGACAGGACTGTCAAAGGGAGTTTGGTACCGGCTCCATCAGGTTCATGTTGCTCCAACACTGCCAAGCGGACGCCGTCCTCGGCCCAAGCAAAGCCGGCAATTCCCTGACCCTCAAAGACAGTCTGTAGCTGTCCCGACTGGACCTCCAGGACCACCAACCTGGCTTCCTCTTGACCATATTCCACCCAGGCAACCTTGCCGAGATCGGGACTCCAGGTCTCCAGCCCCCTCCTTGCGGGGAGCTGAAGCCTCCTGTGCTCCCACCGCTGTTGCTGGAGATCATAGCTCCAGATTCCGTCGGGCTGCAGCATCGTTACTGCATTTTCGCCACTGAATACCGGCCGAACCGAGGGGGGCTCTGAGCTATCCCAGTTGAAACCTTCGGCGATGTTGACGGAAGTTTGCTCTTTCCAGTCGTACACGTAGATGGCGGCGCCGGGCCCCCAGCCCGTCACACTGTACACCAGCCTGGTCCCCTGCCAGAACACCGGTCCGAAATTAGCTTCATCATAGCTGATGGGCGAACAGGGCAGTTCATAGGTATTTCCTTCCAGATCCATTATCCTCTTGACCGGGCCGGCCATAACCCGCTCCTCAACGGATACAAACATGCTGCCGTCAGGGCTGAAGGACTCGACCCGGGAGATGGGACCGCTTACTACCACCGGCTGCAAGTCCTCCTGGCCTACATTGCTTTCTCCAGTACAGGCCGTCAGCCCCATGGCCAAACCCAGTAACAACACCAAGAAATGTTGCAGTTTCTTAAGCATTGATAACCTCCAGGTCTTATTCAGCGGGGGAATCCTTACCGCCAATTTTTCCAGTCTATCTTATATATTTCCAGGGTCCCGTGGGTTAAGCGATCGCCAAGGTGAATGACCATGGCCAGGTTGCCGTTTTCCAGCCAGGTATAGCGCATGGGCAATTCTTGGTCAGGCTCGTACAGTTCATGGGCCTTGGTTTCCTCTGAGGGATGGGGCGGGCGGATCAGCCAGCGCTTACCGTCGGTCAGCCTCAGCAAGATCAAGCCGGCATCGGCGTCGTAGGCCACCAGCTTCTGTCCCAGCACCAAACTCAGAGAGGTATCGAGCCCTCTCCCATATAAGGTATTGCCCGGATCGGGGAAGGACTTTAACTCTTTCCCCGCTAAGTCGACCACCGATATTCGATTCCAGATCATCCCCCAGTCCTTGGCAGGGCGGCAATCGGCCACCGCCAGGGTCTTGCTGTCAGGCCATACGAAACCGGCAATGTCTTCGGACTGATGAACGATGGTGCGTTGGGCAGAATCGAGATCCAGAACCACCAGCTTTTCCACTTCGCCCAAGGATATTTCATCCACCCAGGCCAGTTTGGCACTGTCCGGGGACCAGGCAAGGTCCGCCATGGTTCCGGGGACGGGGTAACTGCTCAGACCTGCGGATTTAACATCGAACACCGTCAACTTATTATTCCCCTGGACTTCCTCCAGCCAGGCCACCTTGCTGAAGTCCGGACTCCAGAAAGTGGGATAGGAGTTGTACGGCCCCAGACCCCGCTGAAACTCGGCGACTTGCGTCCAGGCTTTTGCTGCCAGGTCGTACTCCCACAAGCCGTCGGGGAAGACCACCGAAACCTTGGCTTGGGCGGTAAAGACCGGAGAAAGGTCGTAGATATAGAGGTCCTTGTACCTCCCCCAGTCAAAGCCCTGGGTAATGTCGGTGTAACTGTGGTCTGCGGCATCGTAGACATAGATAGCGGCCTTATCGCCATGCTCCCTGTCCTCGACGACGGAATAGGTAAACCGGCTTCCCCGCCAACTGGCCTGGCAAAACCAACGCACATCGGAGCACGGCGCAAAGGGCAGACTGTATTCTTTGCCCTGACCATCCACCAGCACTGCTCTGTTTTCATTGGCGCCACCGAAGGGTGGGAAATAGGAAATGAGCATACTGCCGTCGGCGTTAAAGGAACGCAGCTGGGATATGGTTCCCGTCAGAGAAGCGGTCCTATGCCGGCTGATGTCGGTGGCCACCAGGATGGTAGCTTCCACTTTCTTACCGGCGACGCTGGCAAAGACCTTGCTTGATCCTGACGCCACAGCGGTGACCTGTCCCGATTGATCCACCTGGACGACGCCGGCATCCTCAGAACTCCAAACCACTCCCTCTGGGGCGGGGTTCAGCTGCAATTGCTGGGTATCGCCGACATCCAGGGCCAGGTAGTGGGGATTGAGGCCCAGCACCGTCACGGCGCATTTGGCGGTGCCGCCGGCGATGGTGGCGGTGACCACCACCTCCCCTTGGGCAGCGGCGAAAATTTCCCCCGAGGATTCAATGCTTACCAAACGAGGATCGCTGGACTTCCAGTCCACGGGTTCACCAGCAGGTGCATTGGTAATTTGGAGAGCAGCCGCTTCTCCCGCCGCCAGGATGAGTTTATCTGAATCCAGGGCAAAGACATGGACCTGACAGGCTAATTTTTCCTCACCAATATCGACCGTGACCTGGGTGTTCCCCGGGGCGCGGCCGATGATATTTCCGGCCTGGTCCACCTGGGCAATCTCCGGATCCTGGGACTGCCAGACTGCCGGCTGCCCCTCCGGCGCCGGATATATTTTTATCTGTCGGGTATCCCCAAGGCCGATGATAATGCTGTCTGCGCTGAGGCCCGGTTCTGCAATAACCACCACCTGGCAGGTAGCGCTCTTGCCTCCAGCCTTGGCGGTGATTACCGCACTCCCCGGCCCGACTGAGGTCACTTGGCCCTGGGCATCCACGGTGGCGACTTGCGGGTTGCTGGAACTCCACTCCACCGCATCCGGGTCTGCTCCCTGGACCGCCAGGACGGTAGTCTCGCCCACCGCCAGTTGCAACTCTTCCTGATCCAGGGCCAGATCCTTATTGCAGGCACCAAGCAGGATTGCAATGCCCAGAAAAGATAAGAGCAATAATGCCTTTTTTTTCATGCCCGGTTCCTCCTTTGCTTTCGTGGCTCATATAATATTCGACAAATCGGAAGAGTTAACCTCCTCCGGCAACGAAGAGCTTGCCGCAAAAAAAGGCTTCCATGCGCTTTTAGATTATCTCTGTAGGTCTAGCGGACCCAACGACCCTCCTACAGCCGGAACAATTCTATGTAGAGGCGGGTATGCCAGCCCTACCCATGAGGAAGGGGGCCAAAAGGCCCCCTTATCGCTTGATTGCTTTGCGCCTGCCCCTTCTTCTGCCTAGCGGGTGGGAACGGGCACGCTATTGATGAGCTTGGCGATGATCTCCTGGCTGGTGATTCCCCGCAGGTTATCCTCGGGCTTGAGGAGGACCCGATGGGCCAGGACGGGCACCGCCATGGTCTTGATGTCGTCGGGGATGACATAGTCCCGCCCCCGCAGCCAGGCCAGGGCCTTGGCCGTGCGGGCCAAGCCGATGGAGCCCCGGGGGCTGGCCCCCAAGTACAGGGAAGGGTGCTGGCGGGTGCGGTTGCACAGTTCGACTATGTAGGAGAGCAGATTATCCCCCAGGGTGACGTTGGCGGCTTCCTCCTGGGCCGCCAGAAGTTCGGCCTTGTCCAGGACTTGCTGGATGTCGTTCAGGGGATGCTGGCCCTTCTCTTGAGAGCGGATGATCTTCTCCTCGACCATGGGGCCGGGATAGCCAATCTCCAGGCGGAGCAGGAATCTGTCCAGCTGCGCCTCGGGCAGGGGAAAGGTCCCCTCGTACTCGATGGGGTTCTGGGTGGCCATGACCATAAAGGGATTGGGCAGGGGCCAGGTTTCCCCATCCACCGTGAGCTGCCCTTCTTCCATGGCCTCCAGGAGGCTGGATTGGGTCTTGGGAGAAGTCCTGTTTATTTCATCGGCCAGGACAATATTGGCCATGACCGGGCCAGGCCGGTACTGAAAATCCATGGTCTTCTGATTGTAGACCGTCACGCCCACCACATCGGAGGGCAAGAGGTCCGGAGTAAACTGAATCCGGCTGAACTTGCAGCCCAGGGACTTGGCCAGGCCCTTGACCAACATGGTCTTGCCCAGGCCGGGCACGTCCTCCAGCAGCACGTGGCCCTGGCAGAGCAGAGCCACCTCCACCATCTCTACGACTTCTGGTTTTCCAAGCAATACTGTACTTAAATTCTCGGAAAGAGCTTGTAATCTGGCCATTCACTTTCCCCTCTCTTCAGTTAATCCCGTTATGTTAGCGCCTGCCGACAATGCGATGCCAGGCGAGATTTAAGAGCGAATATGCCCTGCCCAATTGCCGCCTTTCCGTTTCTCTCTTCTCAGCCTGACTTCCGTACGCCGACTCTTCGAAGCGGCGGACAAAGCCGGCAAAGGCCTGGCGATCGGGCAATTCCTGAACCCTGTCCAAATGCTCCCGGGCCGTCTCCCACTCTTTGCGCTGCCAGCCAAAGAGGCGCAACCGGGCCTGGAGCCTGGCATAGAGCTTGATGACGCCGACCTTTCTGCTCCCGAGCAGGATAATTGCCGCCAGCCCCAGGAGGGCCGCGGCCACCAGGGCAATGGCAAGGGGAGAGATGCCGGCCGGCTCTTCCTGGCCAGGCTCATTGGGTCCAGGCGGCGGTTCGATGCCGGGGTCGTGCTGAAGGGGATCCTCAGGGGTTGTGGGGCCACCGGGAGCTCCGGGCTCCAGGGGATTGTCTGAGCCCCGCCGGACGGTGGGCAGGCTGGCCCCGGGAGTGGGTTCAAAGGGGACCCAGCCGTAGCCATCAAACCACACCTCCGCCCAGGCATGGGCATGCTGGTTCTGGATGATAAAGCTGCCGTCGGCGTCCCGGGTTCCATAGGAGTACCCCCTGACCCAGCGGGCGGGCACCCCCGCCGCCCGGGCCAGGACCACAAAGGCAGTGGAAAAGTGCACGCAGTAACCCCTGTCGGCTTCAAAGAGGAACCAATCGACAAAGTCCTGGTCATCGGGGGGATATTCGGTATCCAGGGAGTACTGCCACCTGCCCCGGCGCAGGTAATTGACGATGGCCACAGCCTTGTCGTAGTTGTTGTCGGCGCTCTCGGTAATTTTCTGGGCCAGTTCAAAGGTTCTCGTCGTCGTCCCCGGGGGAAGTTGCAAAAGGCGGAAACCGCTCCTGTTGCCGGTCAATTCCCGCAGCTGCTCCGGGTCATCGTAGGGCAAGAGGGCCGTGACGGTATAGGTATCCCCTTCCTTTACCGGCTTGGAACTGCGAATGCTAACCACGTCAAAGGTTTGCTGGGAGTGGAGGTAGGAAAAGCTATTGTTTGCCTCAGGCGAAAGGCTGATGAACAGGGGGTATCGGGGCACGAACAGGGTCTGCCCCTCGCTCCTCAAGAATTCCACCGTGATGGTGACTTCCTCGCCTTCCACTTCCGTGAAATTGTGGAAATCCTGGGCACTGGTTATGGTGTCGGGTTCCCAGCTGTGCCCGGTATAAGTGTAGCGGGCTTCCCCCATGAGATAAACGGGATGGGGGGAGGTGACCCGCAGGAAGGGGGTATCGTCGGGCTCCAGGGGACCGCCCAGGGAACCGTCATAGCGCCCGTACCCCACCTTGCCCTTGCCGCCTTTGCCCTTAATCCTCCAGGACAGGGTCTCTTCCCACCACTGGGAGAGTTCAATTTTCCCATCGGGCAGGGCCCAGGCTACCGAGGTAATAACCAGGACCCAGATCAGCAAGATGCTCAGCCAACGTCCCATGGGAAAGGAGAATCTTACCTGGACCTTGCTGGTCCCCATTACCAACAGGCCCAGAATTGCATAAGCGACGGCATGGCGAGTGATATCCCGGCCGGTCAGCATGTAGACGCCGGTCAAGAGGCCGGAACCCAGGAAGAGCAGGAAGAGGGCGCCCCGGCCCCGGGAGAGCAGGGCGAAGTACAGCTTCTGGGCGAAAGCGATGGTCAAGAGGGAAAAGAACATGGAGGTAATGGGAAGCACCGTGCCTCCCACCCCCTGGAGGGAAGCCAAATCGCCGATGAGGTCGCCGGCCAGCCAGCCCAGCCATGTGGGGTCAAAGATGCTGCCTACATAGTAATTCTTGTGAATGAGGATCAGGGTTGCCAGGATTTTTAGGAGAATTCCCCAGCGGGGAAAGACCAAATCGACCAAGAGGAAAAAGATCATTGCGATGAAGAGGGTATCGGGAGACAGAAAATACAAGCCGGCATTGAGGCCGGTGAACAGCGCAAAGAGCCAGAGCCAGCACAAGCAGAGGAGGACAATCCTGGTTTTGGTATCCATCAAACCACACCCCTTTTCCCCTGGCCGGGGCTGAGGTCTTGAGCCCGCTGGATCCGGATCAATTTCAGGGCTGATCCGGGCCGGGGGCGGAGCAACTCTGTTCCCGCTCCCTGAGCGACCTGAATAACGGCAACGGCATTGCCCCGGGCCGAGAGGCGGTACAGTATTTGCATAATCTCCTCACCATGCCCGGAAGTGATGATGATGACATTGCTGTCCTGGATGAAGAGCTCCCGGTACAAGGACTGGCTGAGGAGGCTTCGGCCGGTGGGGGCAATGGCCGCCAAGCGCAGCAGCAGCTGATAGTACTGGGCATGGGTGGTAACTGCCAGCTCCAGGGGCCTCCGGCCAAAATTGCTGCGAAAGCGCAGGGGAACCCTCTGGAGCAGGGCAGCCTTGGCAAAGGAGGCTGCGGCGCTGACGGCCTCCTCAAAGGACGAATCCGCTTCGGCAGCCCAGGCGTCGTAAGAGCAGTCCAGGACCAGCAGTGAGGAGTTCAGCAGGAGGGGATCGAATTCCTTGGTCTGGAGTTCCCCGGTCTTGGCGGTGGACTTCCAGTGAATGAGGCTGAGACGGTCCCCGGGCCGGTAATCCCTGATTCCCACCAGCTGGGTCGCCCCTTGGCTGACTGCCTTCCTGGCGGTGGCAGCTCCCTCGACCCGCAGGGGGAAGAAGTTTTGTGCCCGCAATTCCACCGTCCGGGGATAGACCACCAGCTGATCGGGAAGGCCGATCCGATTCTGAAAGTTTACCAGCCCCAGGGGGTCCCCGGAACTAATGCCGACGTTTTCCCACTGGTGAATCCCCCGGGGGAGGTTCTTCAAGGTATAGGGCACGTACTGCACCGAGCCCCTCCTGGCCCAGGCCAAGTGCCCCCCGGACCTGCCCCGGATATGGTCCTTCAGGGTTCTGGGCAGGTTGTCCCTGAGTTCCAGCCAGGGCCAGGGCAGAACCCCGTGAACCTTGGCCAGGAGGACGATCCTCAGGTCCGAGCCGGCCTCCAGGATCTTCTCGGCGGTGCGGAAATCCCTGGTCACCGTCACCAGCCTCCAGTTGCGGGCTCTGTACACCAGGGCCAGGGCAATGCAGGCCAGGCACAGATAAAAAAAGAACCAGAGGAGGGTATAACCGCTCCAGCCGGCGTAGGCCAGGGAGATTCCGGCAAAGACCGGCAACAACCAAAATTGACGATTCAAACTGGGCACGGCTTTCCCTCCCGGATAAATTTCTCAATTTGTTTATTCTACAAAACAGGCCCTTTTACCTTCGCCTAAACAAAACTATTGCAAAAGTCCAAAAAACCGAGGCTATTCCTCCCCGGACAAGGAAAGACAAGCAAAGAGGACCGCCCAAAGGACGGTCCTCCTATACTATTACATCATGCCCATGCCGCCGCCCATGCCGCCGGGGGCAGCCGGTTCCTTTTCAGGGATGTCGGCAACGACGGCTTCGGTGGTGAGGAACATGGCGGCGATGCTGGCCGCGTTCTGGAGGGCAGAACGGGTGACTTTGGCCGGGTCGACGATGCCGGCCTTGACCATGTCTTCGTATACCTCGGTGAGGGCGTTAAAGCCGACGCCGACGGGTTCGTTCTTGAGGCGTTCGACGACCACCGAGCCCTCGTAGCCTGCGTTTTCGGCGATCATGCGCACGGGTTCTTCCAGAGCCCTGCGGATGATGTTGACGCCGGTCAGCTCATCGCCCTGGGCATTGACATTGTCCAGAGCCTTCATGGCGTTGATATAGGCGGTGCCGCCGCCGGGGACCATACCTTCTTCAACCCCGGCCTTGGTGGCGGAGAGGGCGTCCTCGATGCGCAGCTTCTTCTCCTTGAGCTCGGTTTCGGTGGCGGCGCCCACTTCGATGACGGCTACGCCGCCGGCCAGCTTGGCCAGGCGCTCCTGGAGCTTCTCCCGGTCAAAGTCCGAAGTGGTATCTTCAATCTGCACGCGGATCTGGGCGATGCGCTTCTGGATCTCTTCGCTGTCGCCATTGCCATCGATGATGATGGTGTCTTCCTTGGTGACCTTGACCTGGCGGGCGCGGCCCAGCATACTCAGTTCGACATTCTTGAGCTCCAGGCCCAGTTCTTCAGAGATTACCCGGCCGCCGGACAGAACGGCGATATCTTCCAACATAGCCTTGCGGCGGTCGCCAAAGCCGGGAGCCTTGACGGCGACGCAGGTGAAGGTGCCCCGCAGCTTGTTGAGAACCAGGGTGGCCAGGGCTTCGCCTTCGACATCTTCAGCGATGAGGAGCAATTGCTTGCCCTGCTGGACGATCTTTTCCAGGGCAGGCAGGATGTCCTGAACGCTGCTGATCTTGCGGTCGGTGATGAGGATGTAGGGATCCTCGAGAACCGCTTCCATCTTGTCGGTGTCGGTGACCATGTAGTGGGAGAGGTACCCCCGGTCAAACTGCATACCTTCCACGACGTTGAGGCTGGTGCCAAAGCCCTTGGACTCTTCCACGGTGATGACGCCGTCCTTGCCTACCTTTTCCATGGCTTCTGCAATCAGCTGGCCGACTTCTTCATCGTCGGCGGAGATGGCGGCAATGCGGGCGATATCGTCCTTGCCTTCGATGGGCTTGCTTATCTTCTTAATCTCTTCTACTACTGCCTTGACGGCCTTTTCGATACCCTTGCGAAGAATCATGGGATTGGCGCCGGCAGTTACGTTCTTAATGCCTTCCCGGATAATCGCCTGGGCCAGCAGGGTTGCGGTGGTGGTGCCGTCGCCGGCTACGTCCTGGGTCTTGGTGGCGACTTCCTTGACCAGCTGGGCGCCCATATTCTCAAAGGGATCTTCCAGCTCGATTTCCCGGGCAATCGTTACACCGTCATTGGTAATTAAGGGAGAACCAAATTTCTTATCCAAAACGACGTTGCGGCCCTTGGGTCCCAGGGTTACCTTGACGGTATCGGCCAGGGTGTTTACACCCCGCTCCAGGGCCCGGCGGGCTTCTTCTCTATGTTGAATTTGCTTTGCCATGATCATGTACCTCCTTTGGCTTTATAGACTTATTGAACCACTGCCAGAATATCCCGTTCGCTGAGGATCAGGTATTCTTGGCCATCTTTTTTAATCTCGGTACCGGCATACTTGGAATATATCACCCTGTCGCCAACTTTGACTTCCAGTTCTTGACGGGTGCCGTTGTCCAGGACCTTGCCAGGGCCTACAGCCACGACTTCGCCTTCCTGGGGCTTCTCCTTGGCCTTTTCTGGCAAGACAATGCCGCTGGGGGTCACTTCGTCCTGCTCCAATGCCTTGATTACCACGCGATCGCCAAGAGGTTTGATGTTCATATATGTACCTCCCTTAATAAAAGTTTTTGTATTGTTAGCACTCGTTCGCGACGAGTGCTAATCACAGTAATAATTTTACGGTTAGCCGCTGCCGGAGGCAAGAACTGAATTTCCCAATTAACTGCGGTTATTAGTGAATACCTGCCCCGTGCTTCCAATATCTCGAAAATATGCCCTCTTATATCTTAATTTGCCACCATACCAGTATAACCCTTTTCGGGACATTTATTCGGGCAGGTGAGTGCAGGGAGCAGGACCTCAGGGGGAATTTGCGAGACCGGTATCCTGCCTGCGGGACAAGATCTTTATCAGCCTGATGCTTCCCCAAACTGCCATTACGCAGATTGCGGCGATGGTGCCCCCCTTGCCGCCGACACCGAGAAAGGTCTCTTGGGATGCCACATAGAGCACCGCAGCGAGACCCAGGGCGGCCAGGATTTGCCAGAGATTGCCCAGGCGGCTGTCGGCAGACATGCCGATGTAGGAAGCGCAAGCCGCCATAGGCGCCAAGGCTCCCCCCTGGGCAAAGAGCGCCGGCAGCACCAGCCCGGCGGTCAATGTGACCACAGCGGAGGACAGCACCGGGCCCCGGTTCAGGCGGCAGTTGAGAAGCCAGGTCAGAGACCCGGCGACGAGGGAGACCAGGAGAGTCTGGATAAAGAACACCTTACATCCCCCCAAAAAACCTGAAAATAAGCGTGGCGGCCAGCACCGAACCTGCGGCTATGGTGCCCAGCTTGCCGCCGACACCTTCGTAGACGGGGAGAACCAGGAAGTAGATGCCGCCCGCAAGGATTCCCGCACAGAGCACCATGGGCAACCCGGTCAATACCGCTTGGGAAGACATACCGGCGAAGGAGGCGGCATAGGCTACGGCTGCCAGGTTGCCGGGGAGGACCAGGGCAGCAACGATGCCAACCAGCCCCGAGGCGACGCAGGCATCCAGGCCCAGGGCCATCCTCAAGGCCCAGGTCGCCGCGGCGCCGATTACCCCCGTTGCCAGAATCGGCAGCAACTTGTCGCCCTTAACTGCGCCGGGCTTTTTTTTCAGGTCCAGTATGTGCAGGACCAGGGCGAGACAAAAAAATAATCCAATGGCCCCCAGGGGATAAAAGACCCAGCCACCGGCCGTAACCAGACTGCCTGCCAATAAAGCAAGGCCAACCCCCGCCAGGAACAAGAAGCTCAAAATGGTCCTTTGCACTATATCTCCACCCTCCAAGGATTGCAGTATATATTAAAGCGCTCCTCCCGGGCAAAGCCCACCACTGTTATCCCCGCCTCTTCCGCCATCGCCACTCCCAGGGAGGTGGGTGCGGCCCTGGAAACAAGCAGGCCTATCCCCATGCGGCGGCACTTGCCCACCACCTCGGCGGAAACCCGCCCGCTGGTCAGCAGGCACAAGGCAGCAGGGTCCCGTTCCTCCAGAACCAGGTTGCCTGCCAACTTATCCAGGGCATTGTGCCTGGCTACATCCTCCCGAAAGACCAGGATCCCCTCTCCGGCCAGGGCTGCTGCATGCACCGCCCCGGTCTCCCGAAACAGGCTGGAGGCAGAGGAAAAATCCTTCATCAGGCCGGTTATCTGAGCCGGAGAAAGCTTGATGCCCCCCACCAGTTTTTCGGGGCATTTAAGTCCTGAACAGGTGGGAGGCATCGGTGTCAGTTTCAAAACAGCCTGGTGGCGGGAAGCGACCAGCATAAGCGATTGAATATCCCCCTTGGCGGCCAGGAGACCCTGATTATACGCATAGCCGACGGCAAGCTCCTCCAGATTGGCGGGGCTTGCATAGAGGGTGGCGTGCTCCCGGCCGTTGACGACCAGGGTCAGCGGCCACTCCTTAGCCAACAGGTCGGGATTTTCTCTGGCCTGTCCCCCGGTTACAGTGAGCACCAGACGCTCTTCCTTTTGGTCCAAGGCAAGTCCCCCCTAACCAAAGCAGGCTGTAGTATTAAAAAAATGGCGGGAATGCATGGGAATCGAACCCACCGCGGACATACCCTGCCCGCTCCTGGATTTGAAGTCCAGAGAGCCCACCAGGACTCCTCCATTCCCGCTAATATTATACTACAAATCTCTGCCCTGGCAAGCTAGACCACCTGCAGCGGTTTCTCTCCCGGCCGGCGGGGGACGACCTGGCCGATAATCCAGCCCTGCCCGGCATCGGCGAGTTTCCGGGCCTCGGCCTCGCCGATGCTGAAGAGCAGCCCCCCCGAGGTCTGGGGATCAAAGAGCAGATCCATGTCTGTACTGGATATTTCCGGGCCAAATTCCACCAGTTCCTGATTGAACTGGCGGTTGCGCTTCGCCCCACCGGGCACCATGCCCATGCTGGCGTGGGCCAGGGCGCCGGGAGCCTGAGGAATTCGGTGAAATTCCAATTCCGCCCGGGTGTCGCTGGCCGTCATCATTTCACCCAGGTGGCCCAGGAGGCCAAAGCCCGTTATGTCGGTGCAGGCGTGCACCGACATGGTCTGGGCGGTCTGGGCGGCCCCGGCGTTGAGGGTGGTCATGATTTCGGTAATAGCTTGAATCTCCTGGGGAGCGGCCAGCCCCCCCTTGATGGCGGTGCAGACGATGCCGCTGCCCAGAGGCTTGGTCAGGACCAGGACATCCCCCGGCCGGGCTCCGGCATTGGTCCAGATCCGCCCGGGGTGGACCAGACCGTTGACGGCCAGTCCGTATTTGGGGCTGTCGTCGGCGATGGAATGGCCCCCGGCCAGGCGCGCCCCCGCTTCCCGGACCTTGTCGGCGCCGCCCTGGAGGATGGCCTCCAGGATGTCCAGGGAAAGGCAGCGGGGAAAGGCGACGATGTTCAGGGCCAGAAAGGGCCGCCCGCCCATGGCGTAGACGTCGCTGAGGGCGTTGGCCGCCGCCACCTGGCCAAAGGAATAGGGATCGTCCAGCATAGGCGTAAAGAAGTCCAGGGTGCTGATCAGGGCCAGCTCTTCGCTGAGCTTGTACACGGCCGCATCATCGTTGGTGTCTGCACCCACCAGGAGGTTGGCGTCGGGCTTGAGGTTCAGTTGAGCAAGGACATGAGCCAGGTCCGCCGGACCCAGTTTTGCCCCTCAGCCGGCGGCCTCTACCATCTGGGTCAAACGCACTTCTTCAGCCATGATAATCACCCCTCTGCAAGAATTTGACAAAGGCTTTGTGGATGGGGGAATGGGGCCTCTGGCTCTCGACCAGCCAGAAATCCCGCTTCAGCGTCAAGCCGGCGATGGAGCGCCAGCGCAGGCGACCTTGCTGGAGATAATCGGCGGCGGCCAGTTTGGAAACCACTGCAACCCCCAACCCTTGGGCGGCCGCCTCCAGGAGGGCCCGGGTGCTGCCCAATTCCATGACGATGTTCAGCTTGCCCGGGTCGTAACCCGCTTCCACCAGGGCCTGCTCCAGGACCTGACGACTGGCGGAACCCCCGGTGCGCTGGAGCAGGGGCTGGGCCAGCAGGTCCTCGACGTTGAAATTCCTGATCCCGGCCCGGGGATGCTCCGGCGAAAACACCGCTGCCAATTCATCTTCAAAGAGGACGGAGCACTGGAGCTCCTGATTCTGGGGCCGGTAACCGATGACAGCCAGGTCCAGACGGCCGGACTCCAGAGCACTCAGCACTTCCCCGCTGGCTGCAACCTGCATGTGCAGTTCCAATTCCGGATGGAGGCGGTAAAATTGGCTCAAATATGGGGGGAGCAGGTAGTCGGCGGGGGTGGTGCTGGCGCCCAATTCCAAGCGCCCCCGCAGGCGCTGGCGGAGACTGTCCAGCTTGTGGACGGTGGTCTGCCAATGGCGCAGCAACTCCTTGGCCTCCTGGTAGAGGATGGCGCCGGCTTCGGTGGTCTCCAGCCGATGGCCGGTGCGGCGAAATAATTCGGCCCCCAAGTCCTGGGCCAGGGACTGCATCTGCATGCTGACCGCCGGTTGGGAAAGGTGGAGGCGGCCGGCTGCCCGGGAAAAGTTCCCCGCCTCCACAACAGTGACAAAGGTCCTGAGCAAGTTGAGGTTCATCCCATCACCTCCGCAGATTGGGACCGGCGATGCGCACATCGCCCCGGCGCCGGGTGATGCCGGCGCCGTCCAGGTATTCCAAGAGGGGCAGGGCGTACTTGCGGCTGGTCCCGAGATAGTCCCGGAATTGGGCCAGGGTGAGCTGAGGCTCCTTTGCAAAATGGCTGCGCAATATGGCGATGGCCCCATCCACGGCCTCCCGGGCAAAGACCAGGCCTCCCGCCTGCACCAGTTCCCCTTGGCTCTGGAGGAACTTCAGCACCGGTTCCAGATCGCCCAGGCCATCCAGTTCCTGGCGTTCCGGCGGCGAGAACGGGTTTTCCCGGAGCACAGTCATCAGTTTATCGCGCAGGCGGCGCTGTTCTTCATTCAACTGAACTTGGTGGCTGGCCAGGGCCAGTTCCTGGCCGCGAATTTCTATATCCGTCCCCGGCAGGGCCTGCTCCAGCAAGGCGGCGAAGCCGCGGCTGCTCAACTCCGGCAACAAACGGGCCCGCACCTCTTCCCGGGGCATGCCCTGACGCAAGGGATTGGCGGCATGCCAGCGGCTGAGCAGGTCCTGGAACCTGGCCGCCAGTTCTTCCCGGCAGCTCAAGTACCAAGTCTCCCCATCGGCGACGAAGCTCAGCACCTCGTCGCCCAGTTGTGCCAGGGCCTCCTCCAATTCTGCCGGCGCCATGGTGGTCCTGTTCAGGAGCTGGCTCCGGGTCAGAGGCCGTTTCCCCTCGTTGAGATAGGAGAGGACCAGGTCCCGGGGTTCTCCCCCCTCCCGGATCAGTAAGTTCTGGACGACAGCCTCCTTGCGGCGGCTGAGGCGATGCCGCCCCACTTCGATAATCTCGCCGCCACCGATGGTGGTCACCGGCGAATAGGAGCGGATGACATAGCGATCTCCCCGCACCGCCACCACCGGTTCTTCCAGGCGGAATTGAATGAGAGCGTCGCCGCCGGGCTCCACCTGATCCTTCCCCAGGATCACAGCCCGGCCCAGGGTCTCGCTGGAACCGACGTGAAAGCGAACCCGGGTGTTGCTTACCAAGGGCGGCGCCGTGGGCAGGAGCTGAAAGCGGGCGGCAATCTTGTCCGCCGCCTCCAGGCCCCGGCCCCGAAAGAGGACCTGTCCCCGCCGGACGTCCTGGCGCTCGATGCCGGCCAGGTTTACCGCCACCCGCTGTCCCGGTTCGGCTACGGGGACATGGGCGCCGTGCACCTGGAGCTGGCGAATCCGGGCCTGAATCTCCCCCGGCATCAGCAGGACCTGGTCCCCTTCCTCCAGGGGACCGTCCAGGAGGGTGCCGGTGACGACGGTACCGAACCCTTTGAGGACAAAGGCCCGGTCCACCGGCAGCCGGGAAAAGTTGCGCCGGGGCCTGGGAGGCGCAGCCTTGACGGCCTCGGCAATAGACCGGCGCAGCTCCGCCAGGCCCTGGCCGGTCTGGGCCGATACCCGGACCCGGGGGGCGGTAGCCAAAAAGGTCCCCGCCAGGGCCTCAGCGATGTCCTCCTCCACCAGCTCCACCATCTCCGCCTCCACCAAATCGGTCTTGGTGATGACCACAATCCCTGTTTGCACCCCCAAGAGCTCCAGAATGGCCAGGTGCTCCCGGGTCTGGGGCATGACCCCCTCGTCGGCGGCCACCACCAGCAAGACCAGGTCGATGCCGGCGGCGCCCGCCAGCATATTCTTGACAAAGCGCTCGTGACCCGGCACATCGATGATCCCTGCCCGGCGCCCGTCGGGCAGGTCAAACCAGGCAAAGCCCAGCTCGATGGTGATGCCCCGCTGCTTTTCCTGGGCCAGGCGGTCGGTCTCAATTCCCGTCAGGGCCCGGATCAAGGTGGTCTTGCCGTGGTCCACATGGCCGGCGGTGCCGATTATCACGTTACTCATCATCGCCACCTCCCATCACCTCAGCCAGGGCGGCGGCCAGGAAGGGAATCTCCTCCTCCCGGAGGGTGCGGACGTCCAGGAGCACGGCCTCGTCCCGCACCCGGGCCACCGCCGGCGGCCGGCCCTGCCGCAGCGCCCCGGCCAGGTCCTGGGCCGTTCTATCCCGGGGGCGCACCTGCACCACCCGGGTTTCCAGCTGATGCAGGGGCAGGGCCCCTCCCCCCACCGGACTGATATCTGCCTTCACTTCCACCGCTGCCGGGAGGCCGGCCAGGGCGGTAGCCAGTTTCCGGGCCCGGGCCTCGATCTCGGCCAGGGATTCCGTCAGCATGGCCAGCACCGGCACCCGGCGCCAGCCCTCGGGTTCTATGTACAGTGCCAGGGTGGCAGAGAGGGCGGCCAGGGTTATTTTGTCGCAGCGCAGGGCCCGGGCCAGGGGATGCTTCCTGAGCCGGGCGATCCACGCCTCCTTGCCCACGATGATGCCACACTGGGGTCCCCCCAGCATCTTGTCACCGCTGAAGCAGACCAAGTCGGCCCCGGCCAGGACACTCTGTTGCACAGTGGGTTCATCGATGCCCCAGGGCGTCAGGTCCACCAGGGTGCCGCTGCCCAAATCGTCCAGCACCGGCAGGTCGTGTTCGCGGCCCAGGGCCACCAGGTCGGCCAGGGGCACTTCCTGCTGAAAGCCCACCACCCGGTAATTGGAGGGATGGACCCGCATGAGGACTCCGGTCTCGGCGGAAATGGCCCGGCGATAGTCTTCCAGATAGGTCTTGTTGGTGGTTCCCACCTCCACCAGGCGCACGCCGCTCTGGGCCATCACTTCGGGAACCCGGAAGGAGCCCCCAATCTCCACCAGTTGCCCCCGGGAAATAATCCCCTCTCGCCCTTGAGCCACTGTCGCCAAAGCCAGGAGCACGGCGGCGGCGTTGTTGTTGACTGCCATGGCCGCCTCGGCCCCGGTGAGGCGGCAGAGCAATTCTTCCACATGGCTGTGGCGGGAGCCCCGCTGTCCACTTGCCATATCCAGCTCCAAATTGCAGTAGCCGGCGGCGGCAGTGGCGGCCGCCACGGCCTCCCGGGCCAGGGGCGCCCGACCCAGATTGGTATGGATGATCACTCCCGTGGCGTTGAGCACCCGCCAGGGGCCCGGTTGGGTCAGGGCGCCCAGCCGGGACTGCACCCGCTGCCGCAGTTCCTCGGGCAGGGGCACTTTCTTGCCTCCGGCCAGGATAGCCTGGCGGGCGGATTCCAGCTCGGTCTCCAAAGCGCCCTTGACCTGGGGGCGGCTGTACCGGGCCAGGAGTTCCGCCCAGGCGGCGCTGTCCAGGAGATCGCCCACCTTGGGCAACTTGCTCAGCAAATCCTTCACAGTAAACCCCTCCTGACGAATTCAGGTTCAACTATGGGTATTATAATCTATATTTATAGAACAGTCGAGGAAGCATGGGGACGGTTCTTTTGCTTCCAAACCACGGCGCCACCCCACAGGCCGCCAGCCGCCACAGCTTTTGCCAATAGCAAACCCGCGCCAATGCGCGGGTTTTGCATATTGATGCGCTTGTAATCGGTCCCCTACCGTTTTCGGCGCTTGGCCGACAGAAGTCGCTCCATGGTCTCGTCGGGTTCAGCTTCTTCCCTTTTAACAACCTTGGCTTTTCCCGGCCGCTTTTTGCGGGTTGGCAAGCCACCCATCCGGCGCAGGGCGATGTCCACCGGCCAGATAATGATGGCGGCCAGGACCAACCACCAGGTAATGTCGGTCAGTTTCCGGGGCGGAGGGGTCTGAGCGCTGAAGACCTCCTGAGGCTGGCTGAGGATGCGGCCGCCGCCGGCGGCGGCAATTTGCTCCAGCAAGCCCCGGCCCGAGTAGCGCTGAATCCGGAATTCCGGAGGATAGGGCACGGCGAAACCGCCCAGGGCCTGGCTGACCACGGCGCCGTCCCGGGTGCGGGTGGCGCTGAGGAGGTAGACCCCCTGGCCTATTTGGTCCAGATGGGCGGTGTACATCCCCCCGCCGGCGGGTAGGAGTTCCAGAACCACTTCGCTGCCCTGGGCATCCACCAGTGTCACCGCCAGGCTCTCTCCCTCTTCCAGAGAACTGGTCAAGGCCGATATCTCTACTCCGGCGCCCTCCAGGCGGGATTCCAGGGCGATGTCCCCACCCTGACCGCTGGGGGCAGCCCAGTTGAGGGTATCCAGCCAGAGGCTGGCGAAGCCGGGATGGGCCAGGAACTCCCGGCTCCACATCCCGTAGGTATCGCTGGTAAAGGCCACGGCCCGGCCCAGGCCGTACTGCCACCGGGCCATGAGGGGATGATCCCGATGAGTGCTCATCAGTACCTCGGCCAGGGGCTTGGCGGTGGAGGCGATGTAGCCGCCGAAACCGGGAGTGTTCCCGGCCATGGCCAGGGCGGCAGGATGGAGCAGGGTGGGGACGAAGGGCTCTTCCACCAGCCAATCGCCACCCGCCAGCACCGTCTCCTGGAGGAAGACCTCGGGCAGGTCCTGGCCCTCCCTTACCTCGTAGTAGCGGCCATTGCCCATCTCGGCCAGATACTGCATGCGCTGGGCATCGGCGCCATCGCCCAGGGCAATGGTGCTGATGGATATTCCCGCCGCCCGGGCCCGCTCCAGCAGGCCCTGGTAACTGAACTGGGCCCCCTCCTGGCCGTCGCTGAGGAGGATGATGTGCTTGGCCTTGGTGCTGCCCTCCAACATTTTCACGGCCTCTTCCAAAGCGGGGTAGATTACGGTGCCGCCTCCCTCCCCTATGCCCTCGATGGCTTGGGCGATTTTCTCTATATCGGCAAGGGAAGTGAGGGGAGTCTCGATATAAAAGCTGTCGTCAAAAGTTATGACGCCCAGGCGATCCCTCTCCTTGAGCACATCCAGGGAGCGCAGGGCGGCGTTTTTGGCCATATTCAACTTCTCGCCGCTCATGCTGCCGGACTTGTCGATGACCAGGACCATGTCCAGACCGGGCAGCTCTTCCTTCTGCTCCACTGCCATGGACACCGGCAGCGCCTCTTCCAAGGGGGTGTCCTGGTACAAGCCCATGCCGAAGGAGGTCTTGCCCCCCACCGCTACCAGGCCGCCCCCCAGCACCCGGACGTAGCTTTCCAAAGTCTGCATTTCCGCCTCTTTCAGGGCGTAGGCCGGGACATCGGCCAGCACCACTGCCCGGTACCCGGCCAGGGTCACCGGGGAGAGGTCGACCTGACCGGCGGGGAGCCTATCCACAGCCAGGCCCGCCGCGGCCAGGGCCCCGGCCAGGGCTTCCCCCTTGCCGGCGCTGCCTTCCACAACCAAGACCCGGGGCGGGGCCTGGACAAAGGTGAGGCCGTCGATATAGTTGTTGCGGGCTTCGGTGTCCACAGCCGGCTCGATGCTGGCCCGAATCCTTTGCAGGCTCTGGCCCTGCACCGTCAGGGGCACCGAAAAGGACTGGCTGCCGGGAGCGAGGTCCACCTGAGCCCGAAAGGCCAGGTTGCTGCCCCAAAACACCATCAGTTCCGCCGTAGTGGCCACAGTGGATTCCACCGTCACCTCGGCCACCACTTCCTGACCCGGCCAGGTATTCTTGGGCAGAGAGATATTGCCCAGGGCCACTTCCGCTCCCTGTTCTGCCGCCAGGGGCAGGACGTCCACGGGGATGCCGGCCCGGGCCAGCAATTCGGCCTGACTGAGGCTGTCGCCGCTGTTCTCCAGGCCGTCGCTGATCAGGACGATGCGACCGCCGCTGCCGGGGAGCAGGCTGTAGGCCGTCTCCAAAGCCCTTTGGATGTCGGTGAATTCCGGGTCGACGTCGGCCCCGGAACCAGGGAGCCCGGCCATAGCAAAGGGCTTAAACAGGCGGGTGTCCCGGCCAAAGGCCACCACAGCCGCCCGATCTTCCGGGGCCATGGCCTGAAGGCTGCGGCTGATCCAGGTCAGATGGTCCTCGCCCTGGGCGCTGTGGGACCGGTCCAGAAGGTAGACCACGCTGACCCCCGGCGCCGCCACCACCAGGTGGGGACCGGCCAAGGCCAGCACCAGGAGGGCGATCATGACGCCCCTGAGGGCCAGGATCAGGCGCCGGGAACCCGGAGGATAGCGGCGGCGCCCGTTGAACACCGCCAGGAGGGCGGCCCCGGGCAGCAGGAGCAAGAGATAATAGGGACTGGCGAAACTAAGTGCCATAATTGTCCACCCCCCATTCCAGCCCGACCAGGATCAGGGCAGCCAGGAGCAGGGGCCAGAGCAGCGGGGTCTTGCCCACACCCCTGGTCCCCGCCACCGTCCCGGCGGTGGACTCCAGTTCCCGGCGGGCGGCCAGGGAATCGGTGACCGCCGGGGCGTTGATGACCACCAGCTCTTCCTGGTCCCGGTCGAGAAACTCGTATATTCCCGGCTCCAGCCACGTCCCTGCCGCCAGAGCCTGGGCGCTGCCCAGGGGCCGCAGGGTGATATCTCCGCCGGGGACGGCCTGGCCGAACTTGAGCAGGCCCGGTTGCTGCCGGTGACCGGCAAAGCGCTCCAGGATATTGCGGAGCAGGATGGGAAAGGCGGGGCGCAGGGGCAAGTCCCCGGCCTGCACGGCAAAGCCGAAGGCCACCAGGGGCTGGCCCTGTTGCTGATACTCGCTGGCCAGCAGGCCCTGGTCGCTTTCCAGAATCCCGCTTCCCCCCACCACCGTCTTGCCGTAGCCGATGCTGACCTCGCTGAAATCGGCATGGGCCAGGAGGGGGTGGGCCAAAGGCCGCAGGGTTTCAATCAGAACCGGCGGCCCCGTGGGCAAATGGGGATTGGGATGAGGCGGGTCAAAGACCAGGATGGGAGCCGCCGGCAATTCCTCGGGCAGGAAGCCGTCAAAGACAAAGATATCGTACAGCTCCGCCATCCCCGGGGTGTAGCCCTCGGGGGCGACGCGGCTGACGGAGAGGTCGGGGTAGAGGAGCAGCCCCCGCTCCAAAAAGAGGTTGCCGGGGCTGACCAGGAGCAGGCGGCCGGGCGCAGGGGCCTGGGCCAGGGCATAGAACTGGTTGTCCAATGCCACCTGGTCCTGGGCGCTGTGCAAAACCGCCTTGTACCAGGGGCTGTTGGGCAGATTGCGCCAGACCAGCACCTTCCGCTCCCCTGGCGGCAGGTCCAGGTCCCGGCGCCCCACCGGGACGTCGTCCTGATCCCGCACCTCCACCTGGGCGGAAAGGGGCAGGGTTCCATTATTATAGACGCTGACGTACACCCGCTCTCCGTCGGCCACCACATCCTCCAGCAGGAGGTTGCCCACCTGGTCGCTGCCCAGGGCGATGAAGCTGAACTCGGCCTCGGGGGGACGGGCAAAGGAGCCAAAGCAGCCTGCGCTGAAGAGCATCACCTGGGCGCCCTCCTCGGCCTTGGCCATATTATCTGCCAGGGCCAGGGCAGCGTCGGGATTGGCCCGACCCGAATTGACCTGGGCCCCATCCAGGGCCCGGGTCAAAGCGGCGGCATCGGCAGTGAAGCCGCTGAGGACGGCGGCCTCTTCCCCCATGGCGATGAGGGCCAGGCGGTCCCCCGGGGCCTTGCCCCGAATCAGGGCCCGAACCTGGTCTCTGGCCTGCTCCAAGCGGGTCTCTCCCCCTTCGGAAACGGCCATGGCCATGGAGGTGTCGATGATCACCACGCTGGTGCGCGCCGCGCCGCCGATGAAGTTCAACACCGGCCGGGCCAGGGCCAGCACCAGGACCAGGGCGGTGAGGATCTGCAGGGCCAGGAGCAGGCTGCGCAGCAGCCTGGACAGGCGCAGGGCAGGGATATTCAGGCGCTCCAGGCGCTGCCAGAGCAAGATGCTGGAAACGATCTGGGGCCGGGTGCGCTTTTTTAACATGTAGAGGATGATGATGACTGGGATGACCAGCCCTGCCAGCAGGGCCAGGGGCGTCAGCAGTGCCATGGCGCCTTACCTCGCTTTCTATACAGGTTTCAGGATGGCCGGGGCGATTCCGGCCAGAAAGTCCACGGGATTGTCGGCGGGGCTGTACTGAAAGTAGGCGATGCCCCGGGAGCGACAGAAATCATGGATTTCTGCAACATGCTGGCCGACGCCCTCCCGATACGCCGCCAGGGTGAACTGGTCCAGGTCCACGTCCTTTTTGGCCCCGGTCTCCGAGTCCACCAGAGTGATGGCCCCGCGCCAGTCGGGCTCCAGCTCGTCGGGACTGATGACGTGAAAGGCCAGGACCTGCTGGCGGGCGGAGAGCAGGCTCTCCAGTCCCCGTTGCCAGGGACTGAGGAAGTCGGAAATGACCGCGGTGAGCTGCTGGGGGCGAAGCAGGCGGCCCAAGGAGAGGAGCAAAGTGGAGAGGTCTCCCGCATGGCCGAAGTGCTGCCCTTCTAAAAACTGAATCAGCCGGGGCAAAGCGGCCCGGCCGTGGACCGGCGGCAGGAAGCTGTCTACGTCTTTGGTGCCCACCGCCAGGGTCACCCGGTCATAGGCCTGAATGCTGATGTAGCCCAGGGCCAGGGCCAGCCCCAGGCTACGATAGCCCTTGCTGTGCTCGCCCCAGTCCATGGAGGCGCTTCCGTCCACCACGATGTTCACCGTGGCATCCAACTCCCCGCGGTTGAGGCGGGTGTAGAGGCGACGGCTGCGCCCGTACAGCGACCAGTCGATGCGGCGGATATCGTCGCCGGGCAGATAGGGCCGGTAATCGGCAAACTCCAAAGAAGAGCCGTACTTATTGGTCAGGCGCTTGCCGGAGCTGCTGCCCGTCAGCCCCCCCTTGTTCTTGAGAATCAGCCGGTCCAAGCGCTCCAAATCCAAATCAAAGGGCAGGGCCATGACCCTAACCCCTTTCGACATTGGCGATGATCTCGCCTATAATTGCGTCGGCGCTGACGCCAGCCCCCAAGGCCTCGAAGTTCAGGAAGAGGCGGTGGCGCAGGGCGGGCGCCGCCACCCGCTGGATATCGGCAAAGCTGACATTAAAGCGCCCGGCCAGGAGGGCCGCCACCCGGGCCGCCAGGATGATGCTCTGGATCCCCCGGGGGCTGGCGCCCACCTGGACATACCTCTTGACCAGGGCTGGGGCCTTGGCGTCGGGATGGGTGGCCACCAGGATTTTCAGGGCATAGTCCAGGACCTTGTCGGCCACCGGCACCTCCCGGGCCAGGCGGTTTACCGCCAGGATTTCCTCTCCCGACATTATGGCCTGGGGCTGGTGTTCGGCAACTCCAGTGGTCCGGGTCACGATTTCCCTGAGTTCGTCGACGCTGGGATAGGGCACCAGCACCTTGAAGAGGAACCTGTCCAACTGGGCCTCGGGCAGGGGATAAGTCCCCTCCATTTCCAGGGGGTTCTGGGTGGCCAACACAAAGAAGGGCCGAGGCAGATCCCGGGTCTGGCCAAAGACGGTGACCTTGCCCTCCTGCATGCTCTCCAGCAGGGCGCTCTGGGTCTTGGGGGTGGCCCGGTTGATCTCGTCGGCCAAGACCAAGTTGGCAAAGACCGGGCCGGGGCGGAATTCAAAATCGTCGCGCCCGGCCAGGATCAAATTGGTGCCGGTGATATCCGAAGGCATCAGGTCGGGAGTAAACTGGATGCGGTTGTACTCCACGTCCAGGACTTGGGCCAGGGTCCGGGCCAGCAGGGTCTTGCCCAGACCCGGCACCCCTTCCAGGAGGACATGGCCGCCGGCCAGCAGGGCCGTCAGGGTCAGGTCCACCACTTCTTCCTGACCCACCAGGACGCGGCCGATCTCTTCTTTGACCTGGGCCAGTTTTTCTATGAGTTTTGTATCCATATCAATTGCCCCCTTGCGGCGCAATGGCTTCGAAATAGCTGCGCACATAGTCTTCCAGCGGCCGGGGGATTTCCCCCCGTCCCAGCGAGCCCAGGGCCCGCTGCCGATAACCGCTGAAGTAATTTCCATAATCCTGGCCCAAGCCGGGATTCATGCGGATCAGGTCCCGCAGGGTATATTCCCCGCCATCCCCTTCCCCACCCAGGCTCAACTTCGCCCTGGCCGGGGATGTGCACATATTGATGGGGGGCGGCCCCAGAGCCGCTGGAACCGGCGCCGCCGCCCTGGCCTGCGCCGGAGCCTTGGCCGGTCCCTTGTCCCTGACCCGACCCCTGACCGGTTCCCGTTCCCTGACCGGAGCCCTGGCCCGAGCCTTCTCCCGAGCCCTCTCCGCTCCCTTCCCCGGAGCCTTCACCGGAACCTTGACCGGTGCCTTCACCAGAACCTTCACCAGAGCCTTCTCCGGAACCTTCTCCGGAGCCTTCGCCGGAGTTCTGGCCGGGAGAGCTTCCCTCCCCGGGCTTGCCCCCCTGGGCCTGCCCGGCCTGGGCCAGGGCCCCCTGGACTGCCTGGGGATCCAAACCCTCCAGTTGCTGGGCCAGATCCTGCCACTGGCCCGGTTGGGCGGCGGCGGGGTCGGCGGCCAGCTCCCGCAGGGTGTCGCCCAGCCCCTGAAGCTGGGCCGGCAAAGAATCGGCCAGGTCCTTAAGACCTTGCTCCAACTCTTGGGCCAGCTGGGGGTCCTCAGCAACTGCTTCCGCCAGCTCCTGGGGGGACATGCCCTGGGTGAGGGCCTCCAGCCCCGCCAGGGCAGCAGCCAGGGACTCCAGCTCCTGGGCCTTGGCGTCCAGAAGTTCTTGGGCCTCTCGGGCCAAGAGCTCCAGCTCTTCGGGGGACTGGGCCTCCAGGGCCTTCTGAGCCAATTCCCGCAGCTCCTGGCCGATTTCCTCCAGCAGGGGCTCCTCCTGGGGCAACTCCTGGAGGATTTCCTCTATGGTCTCCGCCGCTTCCTCCCGCAGCTCCTGAAACTCCCGGAGCCGGTCAAAGGAGCGGGCAAGCCCGGGGGTGAGGATGATGGCCGCAACCAGGAGAAGCGTCGAAGCCAGGACCAACATGGCCGGCCGGCGAAAGCGCCGCCGATCCACCTTATACTTGGGGGCGTTTGCCCGGAAGTAGGCGCCGGCCTCTTGGCGGAGCAGGGCGAGGACCCTTCCCTCCCGGCCCTGCTCCTGGACCAGAGTCTGAATCCGCTCCCGGCTGTTCAGGTCCCGATCCAGGCGTCGGGCAATATCCAGGTCTCCAGGCCGCCCCCGGAAGAGGAAGACCGCCCCGGCCGCCATTGCCCCCAGGCTGATGAGCCACCGCCATTTGCCCAGGGCGGGAAAGGGAGCGGTGGCAAAGGTGAGGACGGCAAAGCCGGCCAACCCCACCCCAATCAGGAAGAGCAGACCCGCCAGCCAATATTCCCGGCGACACTTGCGCCGGACACCTTTCAGTGCATTCAGTTCTTGCGGCCAAGCCATGGCAGAACCCTCCTTTGGCCATGAATTTTCCTTGCTGTACAGTAAGACGCGCGGGAGCCGGCTTTTGTTTACCCCTTGCGCTTGCCCCGGAGGGGGTTGACGGCCAGGCTGGCAATCCACAGGCAGAGCAGGGCAAAGGCGATATTGGCCAGCAAAGCCAAATGGGAAAATTTGAGCCAGCTGTTGGCAAAGGGATACTTGTATAGCACGAAGCTGAGTATATCCCCTACCGGTTCGGGGAAGACCCATTCGAAGAAGACCAAGGGATTGAGGATCAAGAGGGGGTAGGCCAGCACCGACCCGCTACCTGTCCAGAAGATCTCAGCTATCAGGAGGGACAAAATCAGCGTGCCTCCCGCCAGGAAGAGGGTCAGGGCGTAGGAGGCGATGATGGCCGACACGGTGCGCCGGAAAAGGGAGGAAAACATCAGCGCCCAGCAGCCGGTAAAGAAGGCAGTGAGGAGCTGAGCCAAGAAGAGCACTGCCAATTCTGCCGGGGAAACGCCCCCCATGAGGAAGACAAAGCCATACAGGGGCAGACTGGCCACCATCAACAGCACCACAGCGCTGAGGGCGGCGGTAAGCTTGCCCAGGACAATCCCCCGGGGCGTCAACTGGGTACAGGCCAGGAGGTCAAAGGTCTGACGTTCCCGCTCGCCGCTGACGGCATTGCCCACCAGGGCGGGTACGGTAAAGACCACCAGCGCCGATTGCAAAAAGGCCAGAAAGGCAAACAACCCCCGGCCCATCTCGGCCAGGCTCTCATAGCCCATGCGCACCATGCTGAACACGGCGCTGAAGTAAATCAGGGCAAAGATCCCCAGCCCCAGGAGGTAGAGGGAGATCATGGCAAAGGTGCGCCAGGTGCGCATGCGGATGCGCAATTCCTTAGCCAGCAAGGGGTTAATTCTTGGCATCTGCATTGCCGTTCACCTCCGTGATTTCCATGAAGAGCTGCTCCAGATTGCCGCTGCTGGGCGAGAAGGAGAAGAGGGTAAAGTTGTTTGCCATCTCCCGGAGCAAGCGAGCCTGGGCCTCCCTGTCTCCGCGGAAGACTGCCTCCAGGATGCCGGAGTTGGTTACCGCCGCTTCCCGCACCCCATGCTGCTCCAGCAGCCAAAGCCTGGCTTCCTCCAGGCGGTCGGCCACGGCAATCTCTATGACCACATCCCCCTGGACCCGGGCCAGGACTTCGTGGACGGGACCGCTCAGGGGCAGGTTGCCCTGATTGATGATGCCCACATGGGTGCAGAGCTGGGCCAGCTCGGCCAGGATGTGGGAACTGATGATGATGGTCTTGCCCATGCGCTGCAGTTCTTTGAGGATGTTGCGGAACTCTACCCGGGCCCGGGGGTCCAGGCCCGAAGCCGGCTCATCCAGGAGGAGCACCTCGGGGCGATGGACCAGGGACCGGGCCAGGCACAGGCGCTGCTTCATCCCCCGGGACAGGTTGTTTACATAACTGTTCGTTTTGTCGGCCAGGCCCACCAGCTCCAGCAGCCCGGGAATATCCCGGCGCACATCGGCAATGGTGCGGCCCGAGACCTCACCGTAAAACTCCAGGTATTCATTGACCCTGAGGTCATCATAGACTCCAAAGAAATCAGGCATGTAGCCCAGAAGCTTGCGGGTATAGCGCAGATTTTGGGAGACGGGCACCCCGCCGATCTCCACTTCGCCGGAGGTGGGGGCCATGAGGGTGGCCATTATCCGCAGCGAAGTGGTCTTGCCGGCGCCGTTGGGGCCGACAAAGCCGTAGATGCTGCCCTGGCTGACCTCAAAGCTGATACCCCGGACGGCGGCAAAGTTTCCATAATACTTGGTCAGGTTGCGGACCTTAATCACTGAACCTGCCCCCCTCCACTGTTATGTCCAGGTCTCCGACATAGAAGCCCAGGCTGCCCGACTCATAGTTCACCCGCACCAGCAGCCGGTCATTCTCAATCACGGCGCCTAGATCTTCCAGCCTTATGGCTCTGGGCGATCTGTACAGAGCGTCCAAGCTGGAGAGCTCCTGCCATTCCCCCAGAAGGTAATTGTAAACCGTCAGGTCCCCCACGGCGTCTCCCCAGAAATGGCTCAGGTTGAGGTAGTACTCACCTTGACTATAATCCAAGCCCGCGGGGAGGGAAAATACCAGGTCAAAGCTGCCCTGGCCGCGGAACTCATATTGATTGCCCCAGCGGTCGCTGAAACCGCCTAGCCCCGGCAAGACCTCGGGAGTTAAGACTCCCCGAGGGATGTCGACAGTCTCCTGACTGAAGTCAATATTGGACATTGACAGGGGCTGAACCCACATATCCAGGGCCACCACCGCTTCCGTCCCGGTGGCGGGAATGACGCCGGTGTCGCCAAAACCCAGGAAGAGGAAGGGGGCGTTGGGCAGCAGTTCTTCGACGTCGACCCAGGGGGCGGAACCGGAATAGCGCTGGAGGATGCCGCTAAAGTTAAGGTGAGACAGGGAGGAAGCGGCAACTGTTTTGCGCTCTCCAGCCTCCAAGGGACCCACCTGGTACCAGCTATTGCCCAGGCGCAGATAGCTGTCGAAGAGGGGTTGGTTGCTATCGTTGAGGACCTCAACGGCCAGGGAATTGGTCTTATACTCCTCCATTTTTGCCGCCACGCTAAAATCCCCCGGCAGTTCCAGGTAGTCCGAGGCGAAGAAGCGCTGCACCGACCACATGGGCGGGTTGTCATAAATCAAGGTGGCGCCATTACCGGTTTGGGTAACCACGCCCCCGGCCATGGGAGCCAGGGCGGCAGCCTGGGGAGTGATGCTCACCTTTCCCCGGCCCGGCACAAACACGCCGCCATGGCACTCGACCTTGGCCAAATTCTCACTCTGCACTTGGATTAAGTTCAGTTGGTAGAGCACCCGCTCACTGCCCCGGCCCAAGCTGCCCACGGCAAAGGTCCCTGTGGTAAAGAGCACTGCCAGGACGGGTATGGTCAGCCAGGCCCATTCCCGGCGGTCCAGCTTGCGCAGGATCAGCCAGTTTATCGGTCCCGCCAGGACTATATAGGCCAGGAGCACGAGAAAAATCTTCAGGGGAGACAGGGCCGATGCCACCTGGCCCTGGGAGATGTTGTTAAATATATTATTATAAACCCAAGACTGCCGCGAAAGTTCCGGTTTTGCCATGCCGGGCTGGGACTGCACCAGCTGCCGCCAGAAGGCGATGCTGTTGCCTTCGGTATCCAGGGGAGGAGCAGTCAAATCCAGAGCCGACCAGAGCACTACTCCCTGGCCAAAATTCCTTTGCACCAGCAGGGGGATGCCCCCGGTCCGCTGCAGCACCGTGCCCAGACTCTCCCCCAGAGCCACGGTGTATTGCTGTTGGGGGATGGGCAAAGGGAGCTTTAGCGCTTCCAGGTCCTGGGCGCTGACGGCGCCAACGCCCTGGGGCTTAATGGGCGCCAAATCTGCCGGCACCAAGTCCAAGGTGCGCTGCCAACCGCTGCCTCCGCCCAGGATCAAGGTTCCCCCCTGCTCCACCCAGAGCCGAAGGTTTTCCTTCTGCTGGCTGCTGATCATAACCGGTTGGGGATCGTTGATGACAATAATGGTAAAGTTCTCGGCAAAGGGAAGGTTGTCCAGATGTTCTGGCTTTATCCCCACCCTCTGTGAGTTGGGAAAGATATTGGCCAATTCGGTTAAGCCCTGGAGCTCGCCGCCCAACACCCCGATATAATTGGTGAGGCTGTTATGAGTTCCCACGGTGAATCTGATGCGCTTTAATTCCCTGCCCCGGGAATTGGTCACGGTGATATAGGCGCTGGAACCACTCCAGCTCCCATCCAGGCTGTTGGGGGGCAGGTAGAAGATCAAGACGGCCTTTTTCCCCGCCTCCACAAAGACCTCCTGGCTGTATGCGCCGCCGGCGCTGACGGTGACGACGCCTTGCAGGTCCTCCCGATCATTATTGGCAACGGTGACCTCCAGCCTGTTCCAGGACTCCTGGTGGATCAGGGAACGGGAGAAGTTCAGATCGTAAACCAGTTCAATCCCTTCCGCCTTAACAGTGCCCGGCGCCATGGCCAGGAACAAAATCACCAAGGCCAAAACTGCCGTTAGTTTTAATTTCATGATGCAACCCTCCATTGCGATGGATTATCGCCCGCACCGGTTGTTCGGTCTGGACAGCCCCGATGACAACCCGGTTTATTTCCCCATGGGCGAGGAGCAGCCTGGCCGTTTCCCAGGCGGGGTCCTCCCTGTCCCGGCTATCCACCTGGTTGAGGAGGGGAACGACGCGATTGCGCCCCAAAAATCTGCCATAGCTCCGCCGGTGACAGAGGAGCCGGGCCGCCAGGTCCGGAGTAATCTCGCTCCCCGCTTCCACTCCCAGGTAGCGGCAGGCCAGCTCATGGCGATGAAAATTTGCCGCCGATAGGCGAGCGCCCAGGGCCGACATGCCCAGGACCGGCACCACCAGGGTGTCGTCGGAGCAAATTACCGGCTCGTGCTCTCCGGGAAACTTCAGGGGCAACCCCCGGGAGCCGTCGGCCTCCACCACCACCATGTCTACCTGGGGCAGGGCAGCTAATTTAAGCAAGGAGCCGCAGGCCAGCCCCGTTATTTTGCCCGCCGCCAGTCCCGCGCCCACCAAGACCTGATCTGCTTTGGCAAGGGCAGCGGCGACCCCTCCTTCCAGAGAACTGGCTTCACTCTCCAGGACAAGGGGTATCTGGCCGGGTGGGGGCGGGTAAAGTTTGGCGGTGGTGGCCAGCACCACTTTGCGGCCCAGGGCCGCCAGTTCCCTGCCCAGTAAAAACAAGCTGGTGGTCTTGCCCCCAGCTCCCACCAGAGCAATTATTCGCTCTTCGTCTATATCCAAGGCCTCGATGAGTTTCATCTATTCATTCCCCCTACTCAAGAAGAGCAACGCTTCCAGAACACCGCCGGCAATGGCCCGGGCCTTATCGGAAATGGTATAGCAATAGTCCCGACGACCCCGGGGGTCGATGTCCCCCAGCTTGGTCCCCGCAGGGACCCAGGTTCCCGACATCAGCAAACCCCGGATCACGCCGCTGATTGCAGCCGCTATCGGGTTGCCGTCCAGGGAGCCAAATTCCTGGCCGGCCAGTATGCTCTCGCCAATCTGCCGGTGGGAACGGAAAACCCCCGCCCTGGAGGACTTGAGCACCCTTTCCCGAGTGTATCCACAGATTTCGCCGGGATCGCCGGTATTGCTCTGGGCGGCGCCGGTATAGAGGACCCGGCCCAGGTCATGCCCCCGCTGGGTCTCTACTACAGCATGGACATCAATCCCGGCAGTAAAACCGGGGCCCAAGGCGATTACCACCGGCGCTTCCCGGATGTCGGTGCCCAGGTTCTCCTTGGCCACGGTGGCATCCACCAGGGCCAGGGGGTCCAGGGCGGCTAACTCTTCCCCCCGAATCTCGCCGGCATAAACGGCGATGCAACCCTCCTGGCAGATTCGCCGGGCAGCCGTCAGAGACTCTGCCCTCCGGGCGGTGACACCTTCCACGACACAGCTGCCGTCAAAAACTGCCTGGGCAAAGGACACCGTTCGGCGCACAGCCAAGGGCCGGGGCAGTTCCGACATGATGATTCGGTACCCCGCCCGAAACAGTCGATGGGCTGTTCCCGTTGCCATTTCGCCGGCGCCACGAATTACAACCGTCCTCATTCGCCTTCCCCCTTGGGCCGATACCTCCGGTATTCTTCTGGGTAGTCTATGTCTATGCAGATAGCCGGATTGTCTATGGCCAGCTCCAAGACCCGCTCCGGATATCGGCGCAACAGATTTCTTAAGCCCCCCTCCGCTTCCTCCAGGGCCAGGATTTCCCCGGCGTACTTGGCAGCGACCAGGACCGGGTGCCCCCGCCGTCCCCTGTGAACGGGGACCAGGAAGTCGGGCCGGGTCAGCAGCCAATGCCCTGCCACCTCGCTTATCAGCCCGGGTCCAATCAGGGGCTGATCGCCCAGGAGGATCATGAAGCCCTGGCTGGACCGGGGCAGGTCTTGGATTCCCCTCTGGATGGAACTGAGCATGCCCCGTTGGTACTCGGGGTTGTGCACCCGGCGCAGCCTGGGGTCAGCGATGTCTTCCAGGAGGGCTTCCACCCTCTCCCGGCCTGCGCCCAGCACCACCCGGACCTCATCGTCCACCAGGGGACAGGCCAGAACCGCCCCCAGCACCACCTCCAGGATGGTACCTTCTCCCCAGGGCAAGAGTTGTTTCAGGGTCCCCATGCGGCTGGCCTTGCCGGCGGCCAGAACAATTGCCGTCAGCAAGACAGCTCCCTCCCCTGGATCAATTGAACCATACCCTGAAGGGGCTCCGCCAGGTCACGGGAGCTGCACCGGCGCTGATTGCCATTACCGAAAAACCTCTTCTGCCCGTTGCCCTGGCCGACCGCTTCCCGCCGCCGGGCTCTGCCGGCCAGGATTGACAGATTTACGCTCGAGAAGACCGCGGTCTCCATCTCTTCAAGGCTTGCGGTCACCGCCATCCTTCTCACCTCGCTTAGGTGTAATTCTACACCCTTTCCCCCTTCCCCTGCAATGCAAATTCCCGGAAGGGCGAATCTCCCCTCGTTAGACGAGCCTCCGGCGGGGAATCCCGCAAAAATAAGGGGTCGGGAACCAGCTGCCGACCAGCTTCAGCCCCGACCACCAGCTCCTGCCATTCTTACTTGGCCGCTTCCCCTCCCTGGTTTCTCACTCCCGCTTCCAGCAGAGACAAGGATGCGGCCAAAGTTTCGGCGTTGATGGTGTGCCAGCGGCTTCCCTGGTACCAGCGGGGGGCGAAGCTGTCCTTGCGCTTGGGCATACCAAACCTGCGCCCCCAACGGGTGGCGGCGTCCAGGGCCACGGCGTAGGGCAGGTATTTCTCAAACTGAGACGGTCCTCCCGGCCGCTCCTTCTCCAGGAGCCATTCCCGAAAACCCCGGGCCTGAGCCAGGAGTTCCCGGCCCCGGCTGGTAGGAGCGGGCAGCACCCGGAACAGGGCGACAGAGAGGGCTATGATGCCCAAGATGGCCAGGATGGCCGGCCAATCATAGCTGACCGCCAGCCAGTCGCCCCAAAGGTAGGTGATGGCGCCGGCAATTGCCAACTCCAAGACCAGGACCAGGGCGACGGCCTTCCCCCCCCACTCGTCCACCAGGGCCGGGAACAAGGTCCCGGTCCTGAGAGCAACTCCAGCCAGCACCGCCGCCCAAAGCTCAAACCCCACCAGGCCAATCCGCACGCCCAGGGAGGCGGGCAGCAGCCAGCCGCTGCCCATCGCCGCCAGAACGCCCAGGACCGCAAGGGCAAAGGCGATGCCGCGCTTGCGGCGGAGCAAGTCCCTGGCCTGTCCTGAAACCGAGCGGCCATGGGCCCGCCGGGCCTCTCTGAGCAGGGACCGATCCTTGGCGGGGAACACCGCCATTTTCTTGGCGAAGAGGACCTGGGCCAGGACCTCCTCGTCGGGAGGCAGGTAGGAGCGAATGCCACTGTTGACCAGGGCGTAATTTCCTCCCTCCTCCACAATCATCAGGTTGCCCTTGACAGCCAGGCTCAGAACGGCAACTGTAAAGGCCCGGTTGTCGTAGGTCCCCAGGCGAAGGTAGCGGAGCAGGGCGGGGGAACACTTGGCCGGCGGCGCCGAAGCGGCAACCCGGGGTGTGCGCTGCTGCCGGAAAGCAGCGAAGGCAACCCCGACCAGAAACAGGCCGAATACCAGCAAAGTCGCCGCCCCGGCGGCGTTATCCCGGAACAGCCACAACGCCTGGTCAGTTAAGGGTACCGGCGGCAGCAGCCCGGCCGGCCAGGCCGCCGAGATTTGCATACTCTCTCCCGGATCCAGGGGGCCCGCCGAGGCAAAGACAAGGCGGCCGTACCCGTCTTCATAGTGGAAGACATCGCTGCCGGCGGCGCCTCCTTTCCTGGTAAAGGCTGTGCGCAGGGGCTGGACTTCCACGAGTTCTGCCGGCAACTCCAGGGTAAATCTTGCCTGGCCTATTGCCTGGCTCCATGGGAATCCCGGCAATTGCCAGTCCAGTTCCTCCAGCTCCCCCATCGCCTCGACCTGGCGGTCCAGGGTGTAGTCAATTGTCAGGAGAAATTCTCCGGGGGGAAGGGGATTATCGGGCCCTCCCACCTGCAGGCGCTGCCCGCCGGGGATGGCGGTGAGAAGCCAGGGAAAATCCTCTCCATCCACCTGAACTCGGGTAATCTCCAGAGCGGAAATCCGCCGCCGGCCGCCCCGGTGATAGAGGTCGGGGAAGTCCCGGGCAAACCCCGGGCCGAGACTGCCGTCATTGCGCAGCCTCACCTGTTCCCGCACCGAAAGAATCCTGTCGCTGCCCAGCCTGGCTCGGCAATCCAGGTCCAACAACGGGGTGAAGGGCGGCGCCTGGGCATAGCCCTGGGGCCAGGAAGCCCTTATGACCATGGCCTCTCCCGCCGCCAGTGGCCGGGTGGCTTCGAAGCGCAGCCAATTTTCTTCCTCCAGAACGCTGCTCCAACTCTCCCCGGGGGCCACCCCCACCACCGCGCCCCACTCCTCAAAGCCGGGGCGGGGAGCCCGGGCAAATTCCACCCGCACCGTCGCCCGCTCTATCGGCAGGGGCCAAGTGCCGGTGGCGTTCCAGGTCAGGCTTTGGGAAAAGGCATGAAACTCAATTATGGGGCCGCAACGATAAGAAAGGGTGAACACATAGCGCCCGGGGGGAAGGGTGAGGGCCGGATCACCCACCGTCACCGCCAGTCCCTTTGCCGTATCGACAAGGCCGTAGGGGGCGGGCGCGCCGTCCACCAGCACCTCCAATATTTCATACGCCAGCGCCTGTTCCCGCCCCTGGCCGGTTTCCACCCAACGGGGGAGCAGGCGCTCAATCCCCCAGCTGACCCTTTCCCCATGGTTGACCAGGACGATGGTTTCCATAACTTCGATATCGCCCTGGGGTAGCAGGGAAACCCTGGATGTAAAGGACTCTATCCGTTCGGTATCCCGCAATTCCTCGCCCTGCCCCAGGGCGATTGCCGGCCAGAGCGACAAGATCAGGACCAGCAGCAACAGCCTTTTTGCCACCACACTCACCCCATTTTTGTCATTTTCTAACCTTTAAGAATTCTATTTTTAGAAAGGGTTTTCCTGCAAGGGTGGCGCTTTTCTGGCCCACAAGGAGATACTGCTACTCTGTCTCCCCATCCTCCCAGTAGCGGCTAAAAAACTCATTGGTGGTGCAAAAACTCTTGGAATCGGCCAAATCGATGGCCAAATGCCCGTCCAAATGCTCCAGCTCGTGCTGCAGCAGCTCCGCCAGGTCCCCTTCCGCCTCCAGAGTCTGAACCTGCCAGTTCAGATCCCGATAGCTAACCTTGACCCGCCGGTGGCGGCGGACCTGAAACCAGATGCCGGGATAGCTGAAACAGGCGTCCCAGACGGTAAACATCTCTTCACTCTTCTCGGTGAACTTGGGGTTGATCAGCACCAGGGGCATGCCTTGGTGCTGCAGGACCACCAGCCGCTTGTGCACGCCCACCTGGGGTGCGGCGATGCCCCGGCCATAAGCCATGCGCTGGCGGAAGTCCAGCAGGGTGTCGTACATGTCCAGAGCCAGTTTGTGAATTTCCTCCAACTCCTCTTGCCGCACCGGGCAGCTGGCTTGGCGCAAGAGGGGATTGCCCAGCTCGATGATGGGTCGGATCGCCATTTTTCTCACCTCATGATTTAAATTCGCTAAAGCAATAGAGTTCCCTGTCGGCGGGAGAAAATCCTTTTATAGCCCTTATCTTAAATTATTTAAGCTTGGACTTAAAATATTTCAGAATTACCCTTGAATGGTTACCGGAAATATGCTAATATTTCCTTAAACATAGACAGGGGAGGTTTAAGATAATGAATTTCAAGCCCCTCTTCCGCTTCCTGCGACAGACCCCGGGCATTACCGGCCTGGCCATGGCAGCCTTGAGTTTAGCCATTATGGAAGCCGTCTTTGCTCCAGTCCAGGCCCATATCATCCGCCAATTGATCGACGGCCTCCTGGCAGGGGACCAGCAGTCCCTTCTCAACAACTCCCTGACCATTGGCCTTCTGATTGTAGCCATCGCCCTGATTGCCTGGGCGCGCTCCTGGGTGCTGGGCTGGCTGTCGGAGCGGGGGAGCGCCCACCTGCGGGACCAGGCCGTCCAGAGCTTGCTGGAGATGGAAGTGCCCCGCCTGGATGCAATCCATTCCGGCGACCACCTCTCCCGACTGACCAATGACGCTGCAGTGGTGCGCCACTACCTGTACTTTGAGCTGTTCTGGCTCATAAGCCTGCCCCTGGCAGCAGTCCTGGGTTTGGCCTACTTGCTATATATAGACTGGATTATGACCCTGGTAACCCTGGCCCTGATTCCCCTCTTTGTCCTGCTCTCCACCCGGGCCGCCGCCCCCGTCGGCAAGATCAGCGGCCGCCTCCAGGAAAAGCTGGCTGAGGTCAACAACTTGACCCAGGATGCCCTGGGCGGCGCCGAGGTGGTCAAGGCCTTTAACCTGCAGGAGGCAATGGAAGCCCGCTGTGAAGAATCCCTGGCGGGAGTGGTGCGGGCCAGTCTGGACCTGGCCAGGCAACAGGTCAAGGTGAGATGCGCTTCGGTGCTGGCGGCAATTACGCCCTTCCTGATTCCGGTGGGAATAGGGGGCTGGTTTGCCATCATCGGCCGCATCACCACCGGCTCCCTGCTGGGCTTTCTTAATTTAATCAATAATGTCACGGCGCCCATTGAGCGCCTGCCCCGGGCCATGGCCGGCCACCAAAAGGCCATGGCCGCCCTGGACCGGATCTTCCAGCTCATCGACGAACCCCGGGAACGCACCTCGGGAGAGGAATTCGGCAATGGGCAGGAGGTAATCCTGTCAGCCCGGGACCTGGTCTTCGGCTATGACAATGGCCCCGTCCTTCAGGGCCTGAGCTTTGAACTGCGCCGGGGCGAAACCGTGGCCCTGGTGGGCCCCAGCGGCGCCGGCAAGTCCACCGTCTTTAAGCTCCTCACCGGCTTCTACCGACCCTCCCAGGGGAACATCAACCTGTATAACCGCCCCCTGGAAGAGTGGAACTTGAGCGCCCTGCGCCGCCAGATGGCGGTGGTCAGCCAGGACACCTTCCTCTTTCCCGGCACCATCGCCGAAAATATCGCCCTGGGTAAGCCCGGGGCCAGTCGGGAAGAAATCATCGCCGCGGCCAAAAAGGCCAACGCCCACCAGTTCATCCAGGAACTTCCCCAGGGCTATGACCATGTCCTGGCCGAACGGGGGGCCAACCTCTCTGGGGGACAGCGCCAGCGCCTGGCCATTGCCCGGGCCATCCTCCTGGATGCCCCCATCCTCCTCCTGGATGAGGCCACCTCGGCCCTGGATACGGAGTCGGAGCGCCTGGTCCAGGACGCACTGGACAACATGGCCCAGGAGCGCACAACCCTGGTCATCGCCCACCGCCTCTCCACCATCCGCAATGCCCAGCGAATCCTCGTCCTGGACCAGGGCAGGATTGTCGAGAGCGGCAGGCATCAAGACCTGTTGGAGCAAGGCGGCCTCTACCGGCAGCTTTACTTGCGCCAGTTCAACACTGCGGCTGAGAAGGGAGGTGTTGCCTGATGTTCGCCAGTCTTCGCAAATTGCTGGCCATGGTTAAAAAGCCCGGGCGCTACAGCGCGGGGCTCATCATCATCGGGATAGTGGCGGCCAGCATCAATATCTTCTTCGGCCTGGCCCTGATGCTCTTTGTCAATGCCGCCGAGGCGGCGGACCTGACCCTGCTGGTCAACAGCATGATCTTTCTCCTGACCGCCATGGCCACCTTGATGGTGCTGATGCCCCTGGGCTATTGGCTGGTGGAGACCTCCGTGGCCCACAGCACGGCCAATCTGCGCCGCCAGTTCTTCCGGCGGGCCCTGCGCCTGACTGCTTCCTGGCTGGAGAGGCGCCACAGCGGCGACCTGACCTCCCGGGGCACCACCGACATCCAAACCGCCGAGCAGGCGTATGCCACCGACGTCGTCAACCTGGTGGAGATCCTCCTGGGGGGGCTGGGCTGCATGGCCGCCATGGTGTATGTGGATTGGAAACTGGCCCTGGTCATCGTCCTCATCGGCCTGGTGCGGGTAGGGATCAACACCCTCCTCGCCAAGCCCCTGGAGAAGGCGGCCACCCAGGTGCAAAAGACCCTGGGAACGGTTACCGAACGGATCTCAGACATCGCCAACGGCGGCCATGTCATCCGCATGTATAATTACCAGAAACCCATCCGGGAAAAGTTCCGGGCCCAGAATGAGCTGGCGGTGCGCCACGGCATGAACCGGGTCAAGTATGCCGCCCTGGCCAACGGTTTTGGCAGCTTCAGTGGCTGGATGTCCTTTCTGGGCATGGCCACGGCAGGCTCCTGGCTGGTCCTCCAAGGCTGGTACAGCATCGGCACCATCATGCTCTTCCTCCAGCTCCAAAACGGCGTCAACGGCCTCTTCGGGGCTCTGGGCCATTTCATCACCCAGCTCCAGACCTCTCTGGCCGGCAGCAGGCGGGTGCTGGAAGTGATCCAGGCCGACCAGGAGCCCCTGGTTATCCCCACCGCCCCCGCCCGGCGAGAGGGGGCAATCTCCCTGGAAGGGGTGACCTTTGCCTACACCCCCGATGAAGAACCCGTCCTGGAAAATATCGACCTTAGTGTGGCGCCGGGAGAAACCGTAGCCCTGGTGGGACCCAGCGGCGAGCGGCAAGAGCACCCTGTTTAAATTGCTCCTGGGCTTTTATGCGCCCCGTGAGGGGGGAATATCCCTCCTGGGCAAGGGGATGAATCAGTACACCCTGGAAGAACTGCGGGAACAGATTGCCTACGTTCCCCAACTGCCCTACCTCTTCAGCGGCACCATTGCCGAAAATATAGGCTACGGCAAGCCCGGCGCCACCCAGGCAGAGATCGAAGCAGCGGCCCGGGCCGCCTATGCCCACGAGTTCATCAGCCAGTTGCCCCAGGGCTATGAAACCCTGGTGGGAGAAAGGGGTAGCCACCTCTCGGGGGGAGAGCGCCAGCGCATCGCCATCGCCCGGGCCATCCTCCGGGACGCCCCCATCCTCCTCCTGGACGAAGCCACCTCCTCCCTGGACACCGAATCCGAGGAGCAGGTCCAGCTGGCCCTCAAACAGCTGATGCAGAACAGGACCACCCTGGTCATCGCCCACCGCCTCTCCACCATCCGGGACGCCCACAGAATCGTGGTCATCCATCGAGGCAGAATCGCCGAGGAGGGCGACCACCAGGAACTCCTGGAAGCCGGGGGCATTTACCGGCGCCTCCACGACATGCAGTTCCAGGAGGACCTGGAAAACGCCGGCTAAACCGCGATATCGGGGCACCGTAAGCCCATTTGGTTGGCAAGCGGTGAACTCCTTGTCGCGCGACAGTATGAAGCGTCCCCGATGTCGCAATTTACCTGAGGGAGGGATAATATGGAATCTGTATTGGAGTTTCGGGACCTGAGCAAGACCTATACGGCCCGGAACAAGCCGGTCAAGGCCTTGGACGGGGTGAGCTTTCAGGTTCCGCCGGGCATGATCTTCGGCCTCCTGGGCCCCAACGGCGCCGGCAAGACCACCACCGTCAAGACCGCCTGCGGCCTGATCAGGCCCGATTCCGGTTCCGTCACCGTTGGCGGCTACTGTATCCAGCGGCAACGCCATGCCGCCCTGAACCAGGTGGCGGCTGTCCTGGAGGGCAACCGCAATATCTACTGGCGCCTCACCCCCCGGGAGAATCTGGAATTCTTTGCCGCCCTGCGGGGGCGCCGTCCCCGCACCCTGAAAAGGGAAATTGACGAGCTCTTGAGCCTCATGGATCTTACGGAAAAGGCCACGACGCCGGCCCGCAAGTTGTCCCGGGGCATGCAGCAAAAGCTGGCCCTGGCCGTGGCCCTGATCAGCGGGGCCCCCATCCTCCTCCTGGACGAACCCACCCTGGGCCTGGATGTGCAGGCCTCCCTGGAAATCCGCAACCACCTGCGCCGCATAGCCCAGGAGGAAGGGCGAACGGTGCTGGTCACCACCCACGATATGCACGTGGTGGAGGATATCTGCGCCCACGTTGTCATCATCAACAACGGGCGGGTGGTGGCCGACGACAGCACCCAGAACCTCCTCAAGCTCTTCCGCTTTCGGTCCTACGACCTGGAGGTGGGGGAGCTGGCCACCGAACAGCGGGAGGCCCTGGCGCGCATCCCCCACCTGCATCTGGAAGAAATCAACGGTAGCTGGCGGATTTCCCTGGAGGTGGAGAACCACTCCCTTCTCTGGCAGGTGCTGGATATCCTCCGCACCCGGCACACCTCCATTGAGGCGATCCGCCGCCGGGAGTTAAATTTTGAAGGGGTCTTCATGGAGATCCTGGGGAGGGAAGGAGCATGAGGTTGGCGCTGGCCTTTATGGCGATGTTAAAAAAAGAAGTAATCCTGCGGTCCAGGTACTTCGTCAACTCCATCGGCACCCTGATCACCCTCTACCTGGTCTTTATGCTGATGTTCCTGGGCGTGCAGGGTTTTGCCGGGGGGGCGGATCTGGGTGACGGCCTGGACAATCTGGTGGTGGGCTATATCACCTGGTTTGTCCTCCTCCTCACCTATCAAGCCATTCCCTACACAATCCTCGGCGAAGCTGAACAGGGGACCCTGGAACAGCTCTACATGGCACCCCTGAACTTCGGCGCCGTGGTGGCCTTTAAGCTGATAGCTGAAATCCTGGTGGACATGGTGCTGGTGGTCCTGCTCCTGCTGGTCATCATAGGCACCACGGGAACCAGCCTCCACTTGGACATACCTTCCCTCCTGCCCCTCCTGCTGCTGGTCATCGCCGGCGGCAGCGGCCTGGGCTTCCTGCTGGGGGGAATCACTCTGCTCCTCAAGCGCATTCATTCCTACCTGCAAATCGTCCAGTTCGCCATCATCATCCTGGTGGCAGCCCCGGCCACCGCCCCCCTGCGCTGGTTGCCCGTCATCCTGCCCGCCAATTGGATGCGCGATGTCCTGGTCCAGGGGCAGGGACTGGCCCACATCCCCCTTCAGGACTGGCTGATAATGATGGGGGCGGCCTTGGCCAGCTTAGTTGTGGGCGTGACGGTGTTTAAGATCTGCGAAACCCGGGCCCGCAAACTGGGAATCATCGGCCACTTCTAATCCAACAAGGGCATCCGTCTCGGGATGCCTTTGCTTTCCCCCAGGGTATTCCTCTAAAACCGGAAAGATTGCCCCAATCCAGGAATAATAATTACCAGGGGGGATGCCCATGCGACGCATAATTATCCTGATCATGGTCTGCTTGCTCTTTATTGCCGCCGGTTGCGGCGACGCCCGCTACCACCTGACGGTAAACCGCGACGGCAGCGGCGATATCGACCTGAGGGTTGCCCTGGACAACCTAACCCTGGACCTGCTGGGGCAGGCCGGCGCCGACCCCCTGGCCGCCCTTAAGGGAGTGCTGGAAGCGGATGGTTACACCGTCACCTCCATCCGGGGGGCAAACCAGAGGGGGGTCATCGCCCGCAAACATGTGCCGAAGTTGACGCCGCAAGGGATGGGGCTGGCAAGACTGCCCGCGGCGCCGGCAGCAGCCGCCACTTCTCCTGGGATCCAGGTCCAACCGGGCTTCTTTCGCAACCGCTACCGCTTTGAGGCGGAAATCGATCCCGCGGCCTTTGCCCCGGTCCGGGAACTGGACGGGCTGGAAGCCTTCCTCCTGGCCCGGATGGATTATGAGCTGGCCCTGACCCTGCCCGTCCCGGCCTCAGAGCACAATGCCGACTCCGCCCGCGATGGGGGCAAGACCCTGATCTGGCAACTGGCGCCCGGCCAGGCCAAGGAAGTACTGGTGGAGGCGGACCAGTGGAATCCGCTGGGCTTTGCCTGCACGGTCTTGCTCCTGGGCGCCCTGGGAGCGGGGGCTTACTGGTACTTGCACAGGCAAAAAAAAGAGCGCCCCCAGGGGTAAAAGCTCCCGCCTTCCACAAATTGAAAATGAACCAAATCTCCTCCCTGCTTCTCATACCTTTGTCACAAAACACAGGGAGGAGTTGCAGTATGAAAAGGACAATCGCCTTGCTGGCCCTGACAGCCCTGATCATGGCCACTGCAGGTTGCGCCGGCGGGGCTGGAAAAACAGCTTCAGTAGAAGATATCTTCGCATTCATAAAGGAGAAGATGGTGCAAGACCTCAAGGACGCCGGCTATGAAGATGCAGATTTTGAAGCAGAGGAACTGCCTGGCTACACCGTCACAGATCTCAAAGGCGAAGGCGCCGAGCATGTCCTGGCAGATTTGGATAAAGACCTGGTGGAAGCCGGTTTCGTCATCAAAGCCAGCATGATGCTGAACTCGGACCAGATCGTCGTAATCAAGGCTGTCTCCGGCAAGGTCGGCGCCGTCCGGCAAGCCCTGGAAGCGGAGCAGGCTGCCCAACTGCAGCTGTGGGAAAGCTACCTGGCCGATCAGGCCGAAAAGGTCCACAACGCCATCATCTCCGCCCGGGGGGATTTTGTCATCTTGATCATCTACCCCGACGCCGAGGGCATCGAGGCCATTTTCGACGAAGCAGTGTAAAGAGATGGGCGCCGCCAGGCGCCCTGTTATACTAATCCTGGGAGTGGTAGCAATGGTCTTCAGCAGCCTCTTATTTCTCTTTTACTTCCTGCCTGCCGTCTTGGGGCTGTACTACCTGGCGCCCCGCCGATATAGAAACCTGGTGCTCTTTGTCTGCAGTCTATTTTTTTATGCCTGGGGAGAACCTGTCTACATCACCCTCATGCTCTTCTCCTCGGTGGTAGACTACAGCCACGGTTACTTCATCGAAAAATACCGGCACCGCGGCAACTGGGCCAAGTTGTTTCTGGTCTCATCGGTGCTCATCAACTTAGGGCTCTTGGGCTTCTTTAAGTATGCCGATTTTATTATCCTCAACCTCAACGGGCTTCTGGGCACTGCAATTCCCTTGCTGAAGCTTCCCCTCCCCATCGGCATCTCCTTCTACACCTTTCAGACCATGTCCTATACCATCGATGTCTACCGGCGGGAGACCCCGGTGCAGCGAAATTTCATCTCCTTTGCCGCCTATGTCACCCTCTTTCCCCAGTTGATTGCCGGGCCCATTGTGCGCTACCAGACCGTGGCCCAAGAACTGGATCACCGCCAGGAAAGCGTGGACAAGTTCGCCGCCGGCATCCAGCGCTTCACCGTAGGCTTGGGCAAAAAGGTCCTCCTGGCCAATAATATCGGGCTGCTCTGGTCTCACATCAAGGACGCCGCCCCGGCGGAGCTCTCGGTGCTGACAGCCTGGCTGGGAATTATCGCCTTCGGCTTTCAGATCTACTATGACTTCAGCGGCTACTCGGATATGGCCATCGGCATGGGCAAGATGTTTGGCTTTACCTTCCTGGAAAACTTCAACTACCCTTACATCTCCCGCTCGGTGACGGAGTTCTGGCGGCGCTGGCACATCTCCCTGGGCACCTGGTTCCGGGACTACCTGTACATCCCCCTGGGGGGGAACCGCCGGAGCCACGCCAGGACCTACCTCAACCTCTTTATCATCTGGTTTGTCACCGGCTTCTGGCATGGAGCCAGTTGGAACTTCGTCCTCTGGGGTCTGTACTTCGGCCTCCTGATTATGCTGGAGCGCCTGTTCCTCCGCCGTGTGTTGGAGCGGGCCCCCGCCGTATTAGGCCACCTCTACCTCCTCCTGGCGGTGAGTATGGGCTGGGTGCTCTTTGAATTCGAGAGCTTCGCCGCCGGCTCCGGCTATCTCAGGGCAATGCTGGGCCTGGAGGGGAATGCCATCTGGGACACAGACTTCCTCTACCACCTGCTCAGCAACGGCTTGCTCATGATAATTATGGGCCTGGGGGCGACGCCCCTGCCCGACAGGTTGTGGCAGCGGTTCACTGCCTGGCTGCAGGATAAGGGAGTCGGGGCCCTTTCCCCCATCCCTTACCTCCTGATGCTGGTGGCCGCCACTGCCTACCTGGTGGATGCCAGTTATAACCCCTTCCTCTACTTCAGGTTTTAGGAGCGTGATCTGATGACGAAAAGTGCGGAAAAGATTCTGATCCTGGCCTTCATCCTCTTCCTGGGCGGCGCCATGCTCCTCAACCTCCTCACCCCAGACAGAGCTTACTCCCTGCGGGAAAACCGCTACCTGGCCAAGAGGCCCCGATTCGATGTACAGAACATCCTCAAGGGGCGCTTTTCCCGCCAGTTTGAGGAGTATATCACCGATCAATTCGCCTTCCGGGACCAATGGGTCCTCCTCAAGGGGGACCTGGAAATGCTCCTGCTCCGCCGGGAGAATAACGGCATCTTCTTTGGCCGGGATGGCTACCTCCTGGAGGATTTCCCCCCGCCGGGGCCGGCCCTGGCCAGGAATCTCGACAGGATCAACGCCTTTGCCCAGGCCTTTCCCCACCTCAAGATCCACCTGCTCCTGACCCCCAATTCGGTAGCTATATATCCCGACAAGTTGCCCCCCTTTGCCCGGGTGCAGGACCAGGCCGAGGTTCTGGAACGGGTAAAGGGGGAGTTGGCGACAGGGATCGAGTTCATCCCCGTCCTCACGGCCCTGCAGGCCGAGAGGGAGCAGTATATCTACTTCCGCACCGACCACCATTGGACGGTGCGAGGCGCCTATTTGGCCTACCGTCAGCTGGCGGCGGCCTTGGGCTTTCAGCCCCTGGTCCCCCAGGATTTCGAAAGTAAAGAGGTGGCCCAGGACTTTTGGGGGACCTACTATTCCAAGGCCAATAACCGCTACCTCAAGGGAGATGAGATCGAGGTCTGGCTGCCCAAAAAACCCGCCCAGGTGGAAGTCCGCTTCAACGACCGGGAAGGGAGCTTTTCCAGCCTCTACTTCCCCCATCACCTGGAGACCAGGGATAAGTACGCATATTTCCTGGACGGCAACCACCCCCTGGCCGTCATCAGCACCGACAGGGCCCAGGGCGGCAAGCTCGCCGTCATCAAGGACTCCTTTGCCCATGCCCTCCTCCCCTTCCTGGCCCAGCACTACCAGGAAATCCACGTCATCGACCTGCGCTTCTTCGATGCCGACCTGGGCCAGTACCTGGAGGAGCAGGGAATCCAGCAAGCCCTCTTTCTGTACAACCTCTCCAGCTTTGCCAGCGACAGCACCCTGGTCAACTTCCGCTGACCGCGACACCGGGGACGCCTCGCTGTCGCAAACCACAGGCCTGCCCGCGTAGATCGTTTATACTGGCAGCGGCGGCTACTGCGCCCCCAATAACGCAAAGAGGACACTGGCCATCAGTGTCCTCTTTGCCTAGTCCCCAATTCCAGCCCTCCAGCTGCCAATCCACGACATCAGGTTTCGCCGCCTAGCCAAAGTGATGGGTAAGGGGCTCCCCCTATCTCGCAACAGCAAATCTGCGACAAACCGAAACGTCCCCGGTGTCGCGCGGCTGATCAATCTGCGACAAAGAGAAGCGTCCCCGGTGTCGCGGACAGGACGAAGGTCAGGGCGTCGTAGCGCTCTCCCTTCACCATCCGGACGCCGGGGAGGCGTTGGCAGAGGCGAAAGCCGCATTTCTCGGCCAGCTTAACCATCCTGACATTGCCCGACCAGGTCTGGCTGTATACCTCTTTATGCCCGGAGTTCTCGAGCTGATACTTCACCCAGAGGGGGAAGGCCTGGCTGCCCAGGCCCCGGCCCCAGTACGCGGACTCCCGCAGAGTGATGCCTAAGGCCAGCTTCTCAGGGTCCCCGTCGATATGGTAGGAATTGACCATGCCGATGTGGGTACCGTCCCGAAAACAGATTTCCAGGGTGGTGCGGACCGGGGGCAGGGGCTGGTGCAAGCGCCTTTCCATGCGCTCCAGGTATTGGCGCACAAACTCCGGGTCGTTCTGCTCCCAGGGGGCATCCCAATCCAGCCAGGCCGTCTCGGTGGTCAGCCAGCGCCGATGGTCGGCCAGGTCGCCGGGGATGCGGTCCCGGAGGATGACATCCCGATAGGTCAAAACCAAGGGCTCCATGCCCTCACCTCCCACTACAGTATTTCCAGCTGCGCCGCCCAGGACACAGGTACCGAAACGAAAATACAGCAAGGGCGCTAATTGAGCCCTCGCCCTGTCTGAGGCAGTTCTGGCACTCATCCGTCAACCGGGCCAACGCCAGTCCTCCGGTATGGCATACCGGGCCGGGGACTAAAGGGGCCCTGAATAAGCATATGCTATAATGATTACAGCGCCCGGAAGGAGGTGAAAGAGTGGGCAAGTATCCCTGGTTGACGCTGCCAACCCTCCTATCCCTGAGCAGAATTTTTATGCTGCCGGTCTTGATATGGTTGGCCCATAGCCGGCCCGCCACGTTCCTGGCGGTGTACATCCTGGTTGGCGCCACCGATTACTTTGACGGGCTCTTGGCCAGGCGATACAACTGGGTTACCGAGGCTGGCAAACAATTCGATTCCGTCGGGGACGTCTTTCTCTACCTGGGCTCGGCATACTTCCTCTACGTTCTCTTTACCCCGGTACTGACCAATAACCTCCCGTACTTATACGTATTTTTCGTCCTCCTGGTTCTATCCCTGTCGGTTCCCGTCTTCCTTTTTAAGAAGCTGCTGATAATGCACACCACGCTCTTAAAAATTGGCGCTGTCCTGGTGTACAGCTTGATCATCCTGTCCTTTATATTGGACACCACCCTCTTGACCCGACTGACCTTAGTCCTGTACTGTATCGCCTTTGTGGAAACACTGCTGATCTACTTCCTCTACGGCGATGTCGATCCCGACACCCCGTCCATTTTCTCCCTGAGAAGTTAAACAGTAAGGGGCTGTCGCAAAACGTTTAATTAATAACGTTGGGCGATAGCCCTTTTTTCTTGGTTCTAGCTGAAAAATGGCCTCTTTCTAGGGCATTTTCCGCGGTTTCGGCCCATTTTTGGGTATGACAAAATAGGGGAAGGGGGCTTCCCCTATGGATAACCTGTTATTTAGGCTTAAGCTACCTTAGAATTATGTAAATATGCTCCACAGCGTCCAGATCGGATTTTGTTGTGGAGTTTACTTATGTTGAATGCCATAGCCAACAGCAGGAATTCTGTCTGTACTTTTACCTGGCCACGTAAGAGGAAACGCCGAAATCCCATGTCTTGTTTCAGCACACCGAAGGCACCCTCAACCTGGATGGAGCGATTCGTGCGTAATAGAATGCCTTTCTCGCTGTTAATACGTGCCTCCATCTCAGCGCGCTGCCTCTGAAAGGTCTTGGAAACGTGGAGGTTTTTGCTCCGCTTTTCAAGGGGTATCTTACTTGAGCCTTTTATGCATTTGGCCTTGTACGGGCAACCGGCACAGTGAGCGCAGGAATACACGGTTGTTACTGTGGGGTATCCAGACTTGGTTTTGGCTTTCTTCTCATACGCTGCCTGGATTTTATTGCCTGCGTAGCAAATGTAAGCATCGCTTTCTGCATCATAGAGCATATTTTCTCGTTTGCCAATGTCGCTTCTGTATTTTCTTGTCTTGGCCCGGTCATGGTTTGCAGGTTTAATAAAAGCGATCTGGCCGTTTTCCTCGCACCAGGTATAATTCTCTTCGCTTTCGAAGCCAGCGTCAGCTACCGGCTCTGTGTAACCCAAGGGAAGCAGCTTTTCCATTATGGGAATAAATGTGGCCATGTCGCTGCGTTCTTGTGAAATCATCGCAGCTACGATGTATTCTGCATCAACTGCTATAGTGACATTGTAGGCCGGTTTCAATTGGCCGTTCCTCATATGGTCTTCTTTTAAACGCATGAAGGTTGCGTCCTTATCTGTTTTGGAAAAGCTGTTTCTGTCCCCAAAGATGTGGTTATGGCCATCATACCGCCTCTGGCGGGCCAGGTACCCTTCCACGGTTTCCACAGCTCTTTGTAAGGGAGTTTTCCGCTTCCCTTTGCCCTTGACGAATTTTGTGTCCCCTTTGAGAGCATATAGCCGCTTTCGGAGCTTTTTTAAATCCTTAGCCCGGATTTTCTCTCCTACCCGAAAGCGCAGGCCAAACTCGGCTGCAATTTTTGGCAGTTCGACTCGCAACTTCGCCTGCATCTTGGCTTCATTCTTTTGTGTGGACTTCTTCCACACAAAGCTGTACCGATTGGCGTTGGCCTCGAACTTCGTGCCATCGATAAACGCATTGAGTAGTGAGAGTTCCCCCGCTTCAGCTAAGTAATACACCAGTTGTGAAAACAGATCATCCATAACGCTAGGTAGTCGCTCACTTCGGAAGCGGGCGATGGTAGCATGATCGGGTGCTGAAGAACGTCCCAGCAGATACATGAAGTTTACGTCGCGCCTACAAGCTTGCTCCAAGGCACGGGAGGAATAGATGCCATTCATGTATCCATACACCAGCACCTTGAATAGACTTTTGGGAGGCGTCTCGATTCTCCCTATACGGGAGTACGCAGCGTGCAGTTTTCTATAATCCATCCTTTCAAGCACGGCGTTGAGTAGTCTCACCGAATCGTCTTCCGGGATTAATTCGCCAATGTCCATGGGTAGGACCAGTTGATATGCACCCCCGGTTGGTGTATAATCTGGTCGTAAAATATTGTCTTGCATAACTATATTTTACAGCAAAAGACGGCTTCTGGGTACTACCAGTCGCCGTCTTTTGTGTGTTTTTCAAGGGCTGTTAGTGCAACAGCCCCTTGCTTTCTTTGGGAATACTAGGCCAGGGAGTCCAGGTATTTGGCGGCGCTGAGGGCGGCGATCTGGCCCTCGCCCACAGCTTTGGCCAGCTGGTAGGGGCGCCCGGTTACATCGCCGGCGGCAAAGAGGCCGGGGATATTGGTGGACATGTCCCGGTTGACCTTGATGTGGTTTTTCTCCAGTTCCAGGCCCGGCACTATCCTGGCTGCCGGCAGCTGTTCCTTGTGGAAGAAGCAGCCGTCCACCGACAACTCCCTGCCGGACTTCAGCACCAGTTTCTCCAGGCGCTGGCCACCGACAACTTCTACCGGCCTGTCCTCCAGCACCTCCACATTGCCCCGCAAATTATACTCGCCCTGGTACAGGGGTATGTACCAGATCGCCGCGGCCAGCTCGGCCAGAAAATTGACCTCTTCTTCCCCCTCGGGGCTATCGGCGATGACCGCGACCTTCTTCCCCTTGTAAAAGTTTCCGTCGCAAGTGGCACAATAGCTCACACCCCTGCCGATGAACTCCTCTTCCCCGGGAATGGGCCGGGCGACGCTGACCCCGGTGGTGATTATCAGGGTTCTGGCCTGCAGATTTTCCCGGCGCAATTGCAGTTCAAAGTAGTCGCCCATGGGGTAGACAGCAGTGACGGATTCGGTGTCGGGAACGACTCCCATGGAGCGGGCATGATCCAGGAAGAGTTTGCGCAGATCATCCCCCCGAATCTCGGGAAAGCCCAGGTAATTGTCGATGCGGTGGGCCTTGTGCAGGGCGGGGCTGCACAGTTTGACGCCGAAGACCTTGACCTCCTTGCCCCGGGCCCGGCCGTTGATGGCCGCCGACAAGCCGGCAGGGCCACAGCCGATAATGGCCATGTCTAACATTCATACCACCCCTTTCGCTTGGTTACACCCAGTGTAATCTCTCCAGAGAAATTTTTCCAGTTTTACCTGCCCATCAGGGCATTTTTGTTACCACCGTCCCGGGGAAGTAATGTTCGAGTATCTGCTTGCGGCTCCAACCCAGGGCGGCCAATTCTCTGACCCCGTACTGGCTCATGCCCACCCCGTGGCCAAATCCGCCGCCAAAAAACCGCACCGCCTTCAATTGCTCGCCTTCCCGCTCCAGCTCCCAGGTCACAAAGGCGCTGGGAAGGAGGTTAAAATTCACCCTCTTACTGCCGTCATGGAGAACCAATTCAATGGCTGGCCCGCCAAGGGCCTGGGGACGGAGGACCTGGCGAATGTAGTACTCCCTCTGAACCCGCCAGGTTCCCCGGCTGCCGACAATGTCCACGGCCATGAGGAGTCCCCCGGCTCCCCTTTGGGCGGGGATGAGATCCAGGAGTTCTCCCAGGGGGTCATCGGGCATTGTCCTGACCGGGGCAAACCCATCCCCGGTCTGCACCAAGAGAACTTCCGGGTTGTCGGCAAAAACCTGCCGAAGATTTTCCCGGATTATCTCCTCCAACTGCCCGACGGGGATGGCCGCATGCCAGCGGAACCAAGGGGATTTGGCATCATAGGCCCCCGCCGGGGGTTTTTTGATAAAGGAAGCAAAGGCCTCTTCCCCCGCCAAGTCCATGGGCTCCCGGGGATGCTGGGGGCGGGCGGTTAGCCAGGGAATAGGTGTCCCGGGAAAGCCATCCTTGCCTGCCCAGACCTGGTGGGCATTGGCGGTATACCCGCAGCTGGTGGAAAAAAAGCGGACTGCGGCGGGGGAACCGTTGGCTGCCAGATATTCTCCCCGGGTGGCTTCCACTGCGGCAATGGCGGAACTGTTGGTGCCGCCGTTGTTATAGACCTGGCTGAGGACCGAGTCCACCACATGGGCGGAGGTGCTCCGCCATTGGGAAGCGTAGAGATTGCCCAGGGCAAAGGTCCTGGCCACCACGGCCTGGACCTCCAGGGCCTGGGGCCCGAAGTAAGCTGGCATCTCCCCGGGCACAACATAGTACAGATACTGCTCCAGGGGGACCTCATTGACCACCACCAGTTTCCCCCCGAAATTGGCGACCTCCAGAGTGCCGTAGTAGGAAGGAGGACCGCCGGAACGGCTTATTGAGGAAAATTCCAGCTGGCCGTCCCCGTTCCCGGGGGCAAAGAGCAAGCGGTGAGCAAACTCCTGAGAATCCATGAGGATTTTCTCATCCCTGGCCTGCAACTCCACTGTTCCGGGAGGCAGGGAAATCTGGCGGCCGGTGACCGCTTCGGTAACCTGCCAGCCGCGGCTGGAGCTCAGCTTAACCTTCTCATGATAGATGCTGCCATGGCCGGTGGTGCTGAGGTTGACCCGGATGAGCCGGGGGACATAGGGCTCGGCGGCAACGGCAGCGGCCAGGCGCCCATTGTGTTGGTACAGGGCCAGGTCCGTCATTCCCACTATCAGGTCGGTGGGCTGATCATCATGAAAGGCGGCAAAATACGGGGCCATCTCCAGCCAGCCCTGGTTTAACCCCTCCACCCGGTCGGGCTGCAGGGTCAAGAGCTTGTCTGAACCCAAGGGCTGCAGCGCCTTTCTCAGGGTGGCATCTCCCACTTTCAGGGCCAGACGGGGCAGAGTATCGGCGACAACGGACAGGCTGGACTGTATTCCCCCAGGCCGCCACTTGCCCCCCACCCGCTCCAGGGGCAGGAAAAAGTCTCCGCCTTCTGCGCCCTGGAGCCGGATTTTTGCCCGGGCCTTGCCTACAGCGACGAGGCGAACTCTTGCCACCGTCACCTTGGGCATGCCGAATTCCAAGAGGTTTTCTGCCAACTGCAGCGCTTCACCCTCAATATGCGGGGGAATCTGGCCCCGGGCCAAAGCGCTGAAATACTCCTCTGCCCCACTGCGGGCAGCCCGGGTCTGAGCGCCCGCCCAGAGATATAAGAACGCCAAGCCGACCAGTATGGTCAGGACGATAATCCCTATTGCTTTACGCATTTTCATCCTCCTTGGGCCTGGGGGGCGGAGGCCCTATAAACTGGTAATAGTCGCACTGAATTCTCCCGTTGTAGAGTTTGCGTTTCCTGTCCGCCCGGCGGCCAAAATGCTTTTCGAAGTCTCGGCTGCTGGTAAGCACATAGATGGACCAGGTATCCCAGGGGGCAAATATCCGCCCCATCTCCTGGTACAGCTTCTGCACATTGTCAGCATCCTCCAGCCTCTCCCCATAGGGGGGGTTGGTGATGACGCAGCCGTATTTGCGGGAGGAGCGCACCTCGCCCAGGGCCCGGCGCTGGAAGTGGATTTTATCGCCGACGCCGGCATTGTCGGCATTGCTCCTGGCCAGGGCCAGCACCCGCCCGTCGATATCCGAACCCTGCAGTTCCAGCGGATTGTCCTGGATCTGGGCGCTGGCCTCGGCCCGGGCGTCGGTCCAGAGACTCCGCCCCAGCACCGGCCAGTCCTCGGCGGCAAAGCGCCGGGTCAAGCCGGGCGCGATATTGTCCCCCAAGAGGGCGGCCTCGATGAGGACTGTACCGGAGCCGCACAGGGGGTCCAAGAGCAGCCGCCCGGGCCGCCAATGGCTGAGTTGAACCAGGGCTGCGGCCAGGGTCTCCTTGATGGGGGCCTCGCCTGCCCCTTCCCGGTATCCCCGCTTATGCAAGCCGGCGCCGCTGGTATCTACGGTCAGGGTAACCCGGTCCTTGAGGAGAGCGACCTGAATGGAGTAGCGGGGGCCGGTCTCCTCAAACCACTGCACTTTATATTTTTGCTTCAGCCTTTCCACCACGGCCTTTTTGACGATGGCCTGGCAGTCGGGAACGCTGTGCAATTGCGATTTGACGGACTTGCCCTGGACGGGAAACTCTCCCTGCAGGGGAATCCAGTCTTCCCAGGGCAAGGCCTTGGTCTTTTCAAAGAGCTCTTCGAAGCTCCGGGCCTCAAATTCCCCCATCAGTAATTGCACCCGGTCGGCGGACCGCAACCACAGATTGGCCTTGGCTATCCCGGCCAGGTCGGATTTAAACAGCACCCGCCCGTTCTCCACTGCTTGGTCTGCAAAGCCCAGATCCTTCAATTCCCGAGCCACCACCGCCTCCAAGCCGAAGGCCGCCGTGGCTATTAAGCGAACCTCTTGCATCCTGTCACCTCTCGCTCTTATCTTGCCCAGAAAAAAAGGGCCGCACACGACCCTTAATTATACTCATAGAGCTGGACAGTATCCAGTATGTGCTCGAAGATCGGCGTATAACCAGCCGAGGTACCGCTGGAGCAAGTCAGGGTGACCAGGTAGGTATAGGTCTGAGTCAGGCCGTTGGGCGTCGACAAGGTGCGCTTGAAGTACAGCTGATACTTGGTGACCAGGTAACCGCCTTCGTTGCCCTGGGCCATGGTATAGGAGGCCTCGCCGAATCCTTCCAGGAATATGGTTTCCTGCTTGATGATGGTAAAGACCTGTGGCTTGTTATCGATGCGATAACTGTCCGGGTTCAGGATGGCGGGGCCGAGGATGTTGATTTCCAGCACTCCGCGCAGCTCATCCCTGAAGATAACCTGGGACTGAGCATCGTAGTGCAAATACCACCCGGTGCCCGGAATCTCCATGGCAATGCCATAGGGGTCGAACTTCATGGGCACCCACTCCCTGCCCTCGGGACTGTAACCCTGAACCGGATCCTTATCCCCGGGCAGTTGGGACCAATAAGCGTAACCTCCTCCGGCCACGAGAACGACAATTAACACAACTAATAGTACGGTAACCAGGCCGGTTCTGCCGCCTTCAGCGCCTTTAATCTTGACCAATGAGCGCCCGCATTTAGTACAGGATTTAGCAGTATCCACCACTTCTGTACCGCATTCAGGACAGAACATCTACTTCCCCCCCCAATGTGAATAGTGGTTTTCCTAATTCTACATGAATGCAGCCAATTCCTTCCTGCAGGATTTTTTTTAGGTTTCCGTAACACTTTTGGCCAAAAACACCTTGAGTTCAGCTTCCTCCTTTCGAGGCACCAGGTACAGTTTGGTCTGGGCATCCCAGCGTTCTTTAACGGGATAGGCAATCATCTGAGCTTCTCGCCGATCCCTGGTAATCCAGGCTTTGACATCGGCCTCCCAGGTTTTGTCCACTAAAAATACTTTTACCGCCAACTTCTTTCCCCCCGCAAAACTTATTCTGGAATCATCCTTAAGGGGCATTGTAACACAGCATGCTTGCGAAAAATGTCACTTATTCTGGTACGTAAAAAATATTACGGTTGACTTTATCTGAGAATCCATTTATTATTGACATATGAACATATGTTTAATTGTTTGGGGGTTGCGTTTTGACTGATCATCCAAGTTGCTTCGATCCCGAGGCCGTGAGCCGGCTCAAAGAAGGATTGCCGGAAGTTGACAGGCTGAGTCACCTTTTCAAGGTGCTGGCCGATGAGACCAGGCTGAAAATCGTCTACATCCTCGCTCAGCAGGAGCTGTGCGTCGCCGATATTGCCGAGGTCCTGGGGAGCACTGCTTCCAATGTCTCTCACCACCTGCGCTTGCTGCGCAATGCCCGCCTGGTGAGGTACCGCAGAGACGGAAAACTGGTCTACTATACCCTGGACGATGATCATGTGGAGGCAATTATCCAGCAGGGTTTCCTGCACGTAGCCCATACCTAGAAGGGGGGACATCTGTGCATCCAGTAAGTGCTACCTCAGTTTTCGCCCTGGAAAATTTACACTGTGCCGACTGCGCCGCCAAACTGGAAAAGGCGGTCCGGGAATTGGAGGGGGTGGAAACAGCTCAGGTCAACATCATCGCTTCGAAAATTACCGTGCGTCACCGGGGCAACGAGGGGCCGATTCGCGCCCTGCTGGCCCGTCAGGGCTACCTGGCCAAGCGGGACCGGACCAACTTTTGGCTACAGCCCAGAACCCTTTCCACCCTGGGGGCTGCGCTTTTAATCCTCAGCGCCGTCCTCAGTCCCCAACCAGTAAAAACCTGGCTCTTGGTGGCCGCTACCGGTCTGGGCGCCTGGTTTCCCGCCCTGTCCGGCATCAAGAACCTGCTCGGGTCCAGAACCTTTGACATCAACTTTCTCATGACCATAGCCGTTATCGGCGCCCTGGCCATCGGCGAATTGGGCGAGGCGGCGACGGTGGTCCTGCTCTTTGCCTTCAGCCACAGCTTAGAGGCTTTTACCATGGGGCGCACCCGGCGCTCGGTACACAACTTGATGGAATTGGCGCCCGACACCGCCTGGATAGAGGAAGGGGAAGATCTGATCGCCGTCCCCACCGCCAGTTTGCAGCCGGGACAGCAGATAGTCGTAAAGCCCGGCGAGCGCATCCCCGTGGACGGAGAGATCCTCGCCGGGGTCAGCGAAGTCAACCAGGCCCAGATCACCGGCGAATCCATGCCGATGAGTCGGGGACCGGGGGATGCGGTATATGCCGGCAGCGTCAACGGCAGCGGGCAAATTAGAGTCGTCGCCAGTAAGGCCGCCGCCGATTCCAGCCTGGCCAGGATAGTCGCCATGGTGGAGGAGGCCGCCACTTCCCGGCCGCCGGTTCAGCAATTCGTCGACTCCTTTGCCCGCTGGTACACCCCCCTGGTCATTGCCCTGGCCATAGGGATAACGGTGCTGCCGCCACTCTTCCTCCATCAGGCTTGGCAACCCTGGCTGTACCGGGGGCTGGCCCTCCTGGTGGTGGCCTGCCCCTGCGCCCTGGTAATCTCCACTCCCGTCAGCATCGTCTCCGCCCTGGGCAATGCCGCCCGCCGCGGCGTCCTGATAAAAAACGGCGCCGCCCTGGAGCGGACCGCCGCCATTTCCATCATCGCCATGGACAAGACCGGGACCCTGACCCGAGGCGAGCCTCGCCTGGTGGCCATACACCCTGCCGGAGGCCACAGCGAGACCGAAGTGTTGCGCCTGGCCGCCTCGGTGGAGCAGGGATCCAGCCACCCCCTGGCTGCGGCCGTCATCGCCGCCGCCCGGGACCGCCAACTCAAACCTGCTGCGGGCATGGAATACAAGACCCTGCCGGGCCACGGGGCCATGGCCACCATTGACGGGACAAATGTCTATGCCGTCAGTCCCACCTTCGCCCAGCGGGAGCTGGGCTTATCTCCCCGGCTGGCCGCATCGGGCAAGACCCAGGTTATTCTGGCCAAGGATTGCAAGGAACTGGCTCATTTGGAGTTTCAGGACACCCTGCGGCCCGGGGCCAGGGAGATTATCAGACAACTGAAGGCCCTGAGCGCCAATCCGGTAATGCTTACCGGAGACAGCCAGGGCGTCGCCGCCGAGATTGCCCGGGAGGCGGGAATCGCCGATTTTCACGCCCACCTGCTTCCCCAGGAAAAGCTGTCCAAAATAAAAGACCTCCGCTCCCAGGGCGCCACCATGATGGTGGGAGACGGCATCAACGACGCCCCCGCCCTGGCGGCGGCAGATGTAGGGGTGGCCATGGGGGCTGCCGGCAGCGATACTGCCCTGGAGTCGGCGGATATCGCCCTGATGGCCGATGATCTCAGTCAACTTCCCTTCCTGCTCCGGCTCAGCCGCAGGGCCCTGGCCACCATTCGCTTTAACATCTGGTTTGCCGTCGCCGTCAAGCTTTTGGCCGTTGCCCTGGTCTTCCCCGGTTGGTTGACCCTCTGGTTGGCGATTATGGCCGACACCGGCGCCGCCGTCCTGGTCACCCTGAACGGAATGAGGTTGCTGAAACTGAAATAATGAGAGGAGGCTCCGGGCCTCCTCTCTGGCTAGAAAAAACCCTCCCCGCAAATACTAAGCGAAGAGGAGGGTTCTTATGGATTTAATTTCCCATGGCCTCTGGGGCGGCCTGGTGTTGGGGCGGAGGCGGAGTTTCTTGGGGGCGGCCCTCTTTGGCCTGCTGCCCGATGTCCTGGCCTTCGCTCCCTACCTGGTCCTTCGAGCCGTCCGGGGCGGTTTGCCGGACGTTTTTGTCCATCCCCGGTCCTACCCCCAATGGGTGCTCCTGCTGTACAATTCCAGCCACAGCCTGGTGGCAGCGGGACTGATCTTTATCGTCCTTCGGCGCTGGCGTCCCCGGCTGGCCATTCCCTTTCTGGCCTGGCCCCTGCACATCCTCATGGACATACCCACCCACTCGGCCGACAATTTCCCGACAAAATTCCTCTTCCCCTTGAGCGGGTTCCATTTTGATGGGGTGCACTGGCGCAGTCGCCATGTATTCCTGGCCAACTGGACGGCCGTTGTCCTGGCCTATGTAGGGTGGGCTGTCTATCGCAAGCTCAGAGAAACGACAGTCTCGGCGCCCTCAGGACCAAAGCTTTTCCAAACCCGAATATACCCAGCGGGGGATGCGCACGCACCAGCTGAGCAAATCCACATCGCAGAGGCGGGTGATTCCAAAGGCGCCGGCGGCCAGCAAACCCGCTTCGGTGTAGACCAGCTCGACCCTGCCTATGGCCAGCACCAGGAGGAGCACGGTGCAGAAAAAGGCGATATTGCTCCCCACCCCGGTCCAGGTCCAGTTCTCGGTAACCAGGGCGCCTGTGCAACTGGCCAGGAGGATTAGCCCCGCGGCGCCATAGAAGAGGGGCAGGAAGATGGGTCTCAGCACAGCCACATAGACATAAAACATCAGGGGAATTCCCAGGCCCAGCAAGGTCAGCAGGGCGGGGTGCTGCCAGACCCGCAATATGTAATATACGCTAAGGCTTGCGGCGACGGTGACGGCGCCGGCACAGAAAAATTGGGGAACACACTGTTCTATGGCGCCCAGGCGCCATAAGATCAGCGCCGGCACCAAGCCAGCCAAGCCGGCGCTGAGGTCCTTCATCGACCTCACCCCCTCTCCTCCGACTTAGTTCGACAGGGTAAATAAATTTACCTTTTCCCCTGTGGTATTTTGGTAATTTTGTGAAAAGGATTTAACCAAAAAGCCATCAGGAGGGCCGATGGAACTCCCTGGGCTGAATTCGATTCAGATATCCCCGGCTTTATCAGTTTAAACCCATTGCGCTCCAGCAGCCTCTTGGCCTCCGGGCCCTTGCCCTTTTCCACCTTCATTATGACCATGACCGTGTAGGCGAAGCGGCTTTGGGTGGAGATGATGGTCTCGATGCTGATGTCGTTTTTCTTCATCAGACCGGTAATATCCGCCAAGCGTCCCACCACATCGGGAACGGCAATCATGACCCGGTCGCCGCCCTTGGGTCCGTAACCGAAAGATTTCGTCAAACACCCGGAGGATGTCGCCCTTGGTGAGGACCCCCACCAACTGGTTATCGTCGTCGACCACCGGCAGGATATCTACAGAATGGCGGAACATCAGGTAGGAAGCCTGCTCGATGGGTTCGTCGGCCTTAATGTACTACCACAACTTCTTCGTCGGGAAGGACCAGCTCGCTGACGGTGCGGCGATGGAGGAAATGTGCGATCCGGCGCTTGTCGGGCTCAATGGTCACCTTGGTGGAGGCAAAGGGGATGGGCATATCGGTATCGATACCGGCCTCTTGGTTTTGTTGAGCGCAGCAGGCGCAGAACTCCCGCATAATAATCTTTTCGTCCACGACCCCGATGATTCTACCTTTATCTACAATGGGCACACCGTCAAATTGGTTGTCCTCCAAGATTTTCAGGACCTGGTACAGCGATACATCCGGCGTCACCGAAACCACTTTTTGAGTCATACGGTTCTTGACAAGCATTAATTGGAACCCCCTCATATATTATATATGGTATCATTATTGTCCTATCAGGGCTGGACTTTGTCAACCCAAATTTAATAATTAAAAAGAAGCCGATAAGGAAAATGCTATCGGCTTCTTGTTCTAATTATCGCTTATTGAGCATTTTGTCAATTATTTTCTCTGCCCTTGCAGGATTAAATACCCCACAATGACACATCCCGGCAAGTTTTTCCGCCGCTTGACTAGATGTTAAACGCCCTTTTTCCACTTTGGTGACCAAATCTTTGATTAAGGAAAATGCTACCATGCCATGACCGCACATTGTACTTATTTCCAGCACCTCATCCTCGGGAAGAAGCTCTGTCCGGCCAAAAATGCCCAGTGAATGTTCAACAGTGTGGGGTTCAATTCCCGCCTTGTGGCAGCATTCCCTGACCTGTTCAACTAGTCCTGATACAACTATTGAAGCTCCTAAATCAGCTTGGCGCAGTTCATTGAGAACTTCTGCGACAGTATTCTCATCTGTAAAGACGGCATGAACTATTGAGTTATCCCTATACCCTTCTGCGATTGCCTCCATGCCGACTCCAAATTGGTTTCCAGTCTTCATGTCGCCAAAACTAACCGGGTTATATTTTAAGACAATGTCAGCAAACTGTTTAAATAGAGGGGCTGTACCCTTTGCGTTGACTGTCTGAGCGGTAATCGCAAAGACCACATAATCATTAGCTAAGTTTTCCTGGGTTCCTTTCCGGTGCAATGTGTGTGTCATTTCTATTCCTCCTTAGCAAGAGGCCGTCCTAGGCCAACGTTTGTTTTGCCGTTAAGAGAGCATCTAAACCCAGCTTTATTAGCCAGCTCGACGGCGGGATTGCGGCCGTCCGGCTCAAGCCTACAAGCCAAATCAAGGCTGAAGACAGTGCTGATTTCAGTGCTTACATCGCGTATTACTTCTAAGGCAGGGACAACCTTATCTTGCGGGAGGTCAAATTCAATTATAGCTGACAGAACTCGCTCATTTAGCACATCGTCTCTCAGTTTTCCAGTCGACTTATCTGTCATTAAACTTGTAACCGGATTATAAGGTTCAAAGTGGATTCCCAAGGGGGCTAGTGCCATTGCCACCTTTTCCACATCGGCAAAGGTAGTGCTTGTCCCTGGTCGCCCCATTTCAATTGCGATGCCAGCTTGTCCCCTCTTGAAACGTCCGGTTACTTCATTGGTCTTCATTTCTTCCGTTCCTCTGCCGGGAACACCGGTATCCGGATGACTGATTAAGGGATTGGAAAATTGATTGCGGATGGTTCTATACTCATCTAACTCCTGCATCTGTAAGGAATCAGTAGGACAAACCTTAGCATTTCTGCAGATTTCACATTCGACGCACTTGTCTAAGTCAATTGTCACCGATTTGTCTTCTGCTACGTAAATAGCCTGGACTGGGCAATAGGGAATACATTTCCTGCACTTTATACAAGTATCTTTAATAATCATATTGATTACCTCCTACCCTAAAATGTTTGAACCACACCTGATTTAATAACCTTGTATGGCCATGCCGTAAAAATTACATCTTTGTAGGGCGAATAATCTACTGCTGACGGAATTTCGTCTGGATCAACTAGCCTTTTAATCCCCGTATCCATAATCACTGCATCAGCATCGCTACCAATTTGCAGTGTACCTTTCTGAGGGTATAGATTAAATAGCTTAGCGGATTCAGTGCTACTAATCCTAACAACGTCTTCCAGCCTTAGGCCACGTTTATGGACGCCCTCGGTGAAAAGGATCGGTAAGATGTAAGCATTGCCGGGGAGGCCAGCTAAGCCTTCCCAGAGATCTTGCTTGTTTTCCCGGCGCCAGGGGTTATGATCTGAACCCATAATTACTGGGCGGCCGGAAAGAATGGCTTCCCATAACTTGTCCTGATCCTGCTGCTTTCTGATAGGAGGACTGACCTTACCCAAACTTCCCAGCCCAGAGTCTGTAGTCAGGGCAAGGTAGTGAGGGCAGGTTTCCAAGATTACATCATCCCCGGCTTCAACGATTAAGTCTGTGGCATCAGCAGAACTGACATGAGCAATGCACAGTTTGCATCCTACTTTTTTAGCCAGGTAAATTACCTTGGCTACAGCTTCCCCCTCAACAATTGCTGGGCGTGTAGCTTCCCATATTCCCATATCATGGCGGGATCCGTCATAAAATTTACCCATGTAGTAGTCAATCATCTCCGGGTTCTCCGCATGGACAATAGGCAGAGCATTGTACTGCTTTAGCTTACTGAATGCCTCTAGAAGTTGGCCGTCATCCAAGCTGCTAAGCCCACCCAGTTTTAGAGCCTCTTCACCTTTATACGGAAGAAAAATCTTGAAAGACCGCAATCCCAATTCAACATACTTGTCTATTTCAGAAAGGTGCAGGTCATTCATCAAGGAGCCATGATAGACCATATCAACCCTGCTATGCTCCTTAGCCATTCTAACCAGACCCGGCAGTACCGCACCCATGGATTCTTGAGAAAAAATATAGTTCACCACGCTGGTAATTCCGCCATACAGAGCAGATGCACTTTCAGACTTGTAATATTCTTCCCTACTAAATAAACGGGGCTGACCAGGACCGGGCATCTGACCGATGTGAGAATGGCTGTCGATGCCACCCGGCAACACATATCTACCCTGGGCATCGACTATCTTCTTAGCTGCCACATCTGAATTGCGTCGGGCAAGGTTGACGATCTTCCCGTTCTTAACCCATATATCACCTTCATAAATCCCAAAGGACTCAACGATCTTGCCATTTTTGATTGCCAGGTCTATCAAATATATCCACCTCCAGATTCCTATTGTTCGTCATCAATAAATTCGAGGCGAATTCCCGACAGGTTATTGACTAAACTAGCCAAGAGAGATACCGCGTCCACAACATCATTAATATCCACTACTTCGCCAGGGGAATGAGCGTACCTCCGGGGAATTGAGACAAAACCCGTGGGAATCCCCCTGCCGCTGGTATGAATAGCCGCAGCATCAGTGGTCCAATAACCTACTTCAGCAGAGAGCTGAAGGTGTACTTTGGCTCTTTCAGCAGCTTCCTGTATCGCGGCTTTTACTGCAGGGTGAATAATAGTCCCCACATACGCGGTTTGCACGCCTTCAATTAATTGAAGAACTGGTCCATCACCGATAGCAAACTTATTTCGTCCAGGTTCAATATCGTCGGCAGGAACAGTGTCCAACGCGACGGCAAAATTTGGCATGATCCCCGCGGCAACCATAGCCGCACCGCTCATATTTGTCTCTTCCCTTACTGAGATCACAACATAGACGTCCCCAGCAGGTGTATCCTTCATTTCCCGCAATAACTCTAGCAAAATGGCGCAACCTACCCTGTCATCAATGGCTCGGCCGCATAACCTATCGGAAATGCCAAGCTCTGTAAGTTCGCCGGCAAAGGAAACGGGGGAACCGATATCTATCCCAAGCCTCCGTACTTCTTCAGGAGAGGCAGCTCCAACATCAATATGCAGCTGATTTATTGGTGTTACTTTACCCTGCTCACCGGGGAGCTCCAGGTGAGCAGGTTTTGCCCCAATCACTCCAGGGACTTCACCAACCCAAACCTTGGTGGCGGGCAGCACAGTCTCACTGACAAAGCCGATTTTCCTCATCCGCAAAAGGCCATTGGGCAAAACTTCGTTTACCACGCCACCGACTTCGTCGGCATGAGCAACCAACATAACGCTTGGGCCTATTCCCAAACCATTCTTCTTGGCAACGACATTGCCAAATACATCTACACTAATCTCGTCGGCATATTTTGCTAACAATCGCTTCATTTCGCGGACCACCTGTTGCTCGTAACCCGAAACTCCACGAATTGAGCAGAGGTCCTTTAGCGTTTGAACCAGTCTCCCCTTATCTACCATTTAACTCTCCTCAATGGCAACCAAGTCATTGTCGGTATACTTTTCCCCGAAAGCGCGCAAAGCCTTTTCGAAGCAACCCTGGGGAGCTCGTACAATTCCTGCACCCACTAGTCCGTGGCCCGGCTCCTTATGGGCGATTCCAGTATTGATAATGGGAAGAATCCCTGTATCGGCGACTCTAACAATGTCTATCCCGGTAGGGGAACCGGCAAAAGAAAGACCCGGCAACCTGTAGTTATTGTTTTTGCCAAGAGTAATTTGGTACATTTCCCTGGTCATTGCCAAAGCATCTTCTGGGGTCCCGCCAACAAACTGAACGATGGCCGGCGATGATCCCATAACAAAGGCTCCGATTCCCCCGGTTTCGGTAATTGCGCTATCCCCAATATCCGGGTTTGCATCTTCTTCAGAATAACCTGGGAAGTACAGACCATGGGCAACTGAAGCAGTTTCGGTAAACCACTGGTTTCCCATTCCGCTTACCTGGATTCCAACCTCTACTCCATTACGGGCCATTGCAGTAACCATTGAGCAGTAGGGAATGTCCTGAGCAGCGACCAAGCAAGCTTTGCAGGCGGCCATGGCCAGGTTAAGGAAGAAATGCTCGTGATCGCCTAAGAACTTAACAACCTGTCTTACTTTATTTTGAGGGAAGTCGCTGTCTACCAATACTGGCGTAGCAATTTTAAAGAATAAATTAGTGACGGCGATGTCCCTGTTATGACATTCATCACCCATCTGTAGAGCCTGGGCGATCATGTTCTTTAGATCGATACCGTCCAGTTTTTCAATAACAAGTTTCATGGCCGGTGCGAGGGTCTCTTGCATCCAGATTAAGCGCTCAATAACGTCCTTATCATATGCTCCAAACCTGAGGGTTCGACCCCATCCTTCATTCATCGTTGAGAAGGCTAGATTGCCGAAGGTTTTATTTTTTACCACCCAAACAGGCATTGAGGGAGATATAACTCCCGCCATTGGCCCCACAGCATTTTTCGAATGACATGGCGCATATTTGATTTTTCCGGATCCTGCTAAGGCCACTGCTTCATCCGCGTTTTTTGCTCGCCCTTCGTAAATCAGGGCGCCAATAACCGCACCTTTCATGGGGCCGCACATATTCTCCCACTCAACAGGGGGGCCAGCGTGTAAAATGGTATTCTCGGTCATACCGGGTAGCACTTCTAACGCTGGCTTGACGTCTACTAGTACCGGCTCAGATTCCAACATCCTTGACAGGGCGGTCTGATTAGCATGCTGGACCTTTTCAGCTACCGTCCCAGGTGTAGAATCAGGTAACAAAGTAGCAACAATCCTTGCTAATTCTGAGTTGCCCCATCCAGGTGGTTTCCAATCAATTAAGTGCATATCTGTGTGTTGTGCAATTGTTTCGCCAATACTTTTTAGCCCTAAATTCAGCACCTTGGGGCGGTTGGTCAGTACACCCTGGAATTTGCTCATATTACTTTCCACCTTTCCCAGCCCCATCAACTAGTTTAAGGGCAGTCATAACGGCATCGTAGTTGTTGTTACAAACTACCGCTCCGGCTGTCGATAGTTTTTCTGCTTGGGAAGCGTAACCTTGGACATCTAAATCAGTACCCAGGAGGTTAATCACAACCCTTGGCCCTTCAGGCCGACAAAATTCCCTTATATAGGGAGCTAGCTCCGAGGCCGGATTCGAGTGGGCTCCATATCCAAGGACAACATCCAACAGGATAACGCCAACATCTGGATTGGACGCCTCTTTCTTAAACATTGCCAACCTGTCGGTCAAATCGATAATGGGATGAGGTTTCCCTCTAGTGAATTCATCACTGCCCATATCCAGTATCAAATGCATATTGTCCGATTCCCGGCGCATAAATTCTGCATTTGTCGCAATACTGCCTAATTCTTTACTGAGAAGCATATAGGCCTCATTTGCCAAAGTACCTCCGGAAAATAGCCCGCGAATATACCTGCCCGGGGCCTTGGCGTCGCTATCCCCATAGAAACAAGACTCCGCCTCAATACCAGTCGCCAAGCTAGCTGCTTCTGCTAAAGTGTTGGCAAACTGAACCTTTCCATACCTCTGTCCAGGAGCCATCCCCTGAAGACAGGCAATGACCTTTTTGGTACACTGAGCAAACTCATTTAAAATATGATCTGCCACTCTCTGAGACGGGAATTTAGAAACCAGAATAATAGTATCGGTACTATCATCGGCCTCCAGTGCGGCCAAGGCCGATCGGGTGCTTAGACCTTCGACAGCATCAGTCAGGTCCCGTCCACCGGTCCCGATGATATGGGAGATTCCACTACCCTGTTTATGAATCTGAGTCATAATTTCCTGAATACCGGTGCCAGAGGAACCCACGATACCAATGCTCCCCCGACGGACCTGATTTACAAAGCCGAAGGGGACACCGTCAATGTAAGCTGTGCCACAGTCAGGACCCATTAGGATTAATCCCTTGCGCCATGCGTACTTTTTCAGTTGGATCTCGTCCATTAGCGATACGTTATCACTGAACAAAAAAACATTTAAGTTACTTTTTAATGCCTTTAAGGCTTCTGCAGCTGCAAATTCACCCGGGACGGATATTGCCACCATATTTACTTCAGGATGCTCTTGAACCGCCATCCTAATACTACTATATTTCAATTTAGCCCCTGGCTGAGAAGAGTTGGTATCAAGATCAGGAGCAGCCATAAGCTTGTCCACAAGTTCAACGGCTTTGCTAGCAACTGATTTACTTTCTGCGTCAAAGGCTATTATTAAATCACTGGGTTTAGCATCCTGCACCTCTGGCAAGAACAGTCCCGATTCCTTCAAGACATTCTTATTCTGGGGAGTGCCCATTACCACTGCAGCTTGATTTATTCCAGGCAGTTTGCTGACGTGGGACGATATGCGCATTAATGCAACTGAATCCTGGTACATGTTAGATTTGATTAATACTTGTACTGCCACTACTATTCACCACGCTTATAATTAATTTACGCTAGCGAGTACTGGAATGGAATAATCCCAGTAAAAACTAGCGTGTACCATGCAACAACGGCAACAGCACATATGATACAGATTAGTCTACATGTAGATGTCATCGATATCTCATCAACATAAACCCTGTAGGGGTGCGCACCAAATCCTCTGCTCTCCATTGAATGAGTAGTTACCGATGCACCCCGCAAACTTCTAATTAACAGCGGAACCGTAAAACGCTTAATGTTCTCCAGTTTACCTCTTATTCCTGCTTTATTCCCAACACCTCGGACTGAGTGTGCTTCATTTATACACCTTGCCTCCTTTTCAATAAGAGGTATAATTCTTAACGCTATGAAGAATGCGTAAGGAATTTTATAGGGAATATTAAGTATCTGTACAAATGATACTACGAGGTCCCTTGGATGCGTTGTGCGGATAAAAATGAAAGAGGCGAGAAATATAGTGAAGATTCTTAGGGAAACAGCTGCCGCGTAGTCAACTACTTCGTAGTATATTATCTTATTTCCAATGCGAAGTAGTTCAATATCGCCTTGTATTTTTAGCATCCACGTTTGGATTAAGAAAAACGCAACACAGGCTAAAATTAACCACTTAGTTGCCCGCCAAACATCTGAAAACGATAATCTAGCAAAAACAAATGCACAAATTAAGGTAAAGAGCAAAAAAGCAAATTGAACTGCCCCAATGAAGCTACCAAATGCCAGAAAAGATATTGCAAGCAACACTACAGTCTTAGTTACAGCGTCCATGTGATGAATAAAGGAATTGCCCTTCCGATACTGAAATATTACTTCCATTCTTATTCACCCTCAATCGAAAACAATTTCATAAAGTTGTCTACTGTGTAGACCGTTTTTGGCAAATTATGACCCGATTTATCAAGTTTGTGCATCAATGTAGAAACCGGTGGCGCTAATAAACAGGCCTTCTCTAATAAGCTTTCCTGGATAAACACATTGTCAATTAAGCCATCATATAAGACGTTGGACTCAGACATTACAAATGCTCTATCAACCCATTTACTAACAAGTCTCATATCATGTGAAATTATTATTATGGTCTTTCCAGATTTATTAAGCTTATCAAGGTAACCCATTAAAAGGTCTGAACTAGTCTGATCCTGCCCAATAGTTGGTTCATCGAGAATAATCACATCCTGATCAAGGATTAGCATGGTCGCAACACTGAGAAGTCGCCGTTGTCCCATGCTTAAAGAAAATGGTGATGCCTCCTTGTGTTTACTAAGGTTAAACAGGTCTAATACTGAATTAACTCTTTCTTCGATTATGTTTTCAGATGTTTTCCTCACCCGCAAACTATACGCTACTTCATCATAGACAGTATCGGCTACAAACTGGTGATCAGGACTTTGGAACACATAACCAATGGTATCTGTAAGCTCGAAATTTGATAAATCAACAATATCTTTACCTTTTATAAAGACCTTGCCCCGAGGAACTTTATTTATTTTCATTAGCACTTTGGCAAGGGTTGATTTACCGGAGCCGTTTTTTCCTAGAATTGACAAAAAATCTTTGGGAAAGACACGCAGGTTTACATTTGATAGGGCTTGCCTTTCATTTGCGGCGTATATAAAGGTCAAATCTTTAACCTCTATTAAAGGCAACTCATCTGGTTCCTTGTATTCTGTAATTGCATAGTCTAATCTTGGTATGATGGTTTGAGATTTGAGAGCAGAATCAATTGAAGGTATTGCCTCATCTACGGTTAGAGGAACCTTTTCAAAACTAATAATGTTGCCAGCTCTAATGGCTAACTCGCTAACTTGTGGTGTCCAAAGTCCTAGTTCTTTAGATGCTTTACTGAATTCTTTACTAAATATTTGACGCGGCTCACCAACAGCCAATATCCTGCCGTCTTTCATTACAACAACTTTGTTAATCATCCGTGCAAGATGGTCAACCTCATGTTCGATAACTACTACAGTCATCTGATAATCTTTATTTAGCTTCTCCAAAATATTAAACACATCAAGCTTAGTTTGAGGGTCAAGGTTAGCGGTCGGTTGATCCAATACTATAATCTCTGGTTCCATAGCTAAGATAGCTGCAATAGCAACTTTTTGTTTTTGACCACCCGACAATTGAAAAAGCCCTTCATCCATTAAAGAAGTAATTTCAACCAGCTTCATAGCCCTTGAGGCATTCTCAATTATTTTCTCCCTAGGGAAAATAAGATTTTCTGGGCCAAAATAGATTTCATCTTTCACCATAACATTTATAAGTTGGGATTCTGGATCTTGAAATACAAGCCCAACTTTGGAGGCGAGTTCGCTTAACGCGACCTCTTTTGTATTACACCCCGAAATGATGACATCTCCTTGCAGGTCACCTTCAAACAAATTTGGAATCGAGCCGTTAAGTAAATTTGCTAAAGTACTCTTTCCTGAGCTACTTGGTCCCAGGATTAATACAAAGTCTCCTTTGTCTATTTCTAAGTTGATATCTTTTAAGGAAGGACTAGAATCGCCTAAATATGTGAAACTGACATTTTCGATCTTTATGATTGGTTCTATTGTCATGGATTTCTCTCCTCAACAAACTTAATAACAGGAACAGGGATGAGAGAAAAAATTAGATTATTTAATAACTAGCCTCTAACCTCTTTATCTAACATGGTTCCACGTAGGACACCGGCTTTAGCAACTGCATTGAATATAACCATACCGACTAAGCCAAAAACAGCCCCACTTATAGCCCTAACTACCCAGGCTATAATATTAAACCAAAGGCTAATTTCTAGCATTCCGAAAAAGTATGCATCAATCCATGTGCCAAGAAAAGAGCTAAAGACACCTGCTAGCGCAACCTGAAACGGGCCCCATTTTTTGTATCCGAAAATTGCATACGCAGCGTCGGCTCCAAATCCTTGTAAGAATGTTGTAATCAAAACGATCACACCATTGGGGTTTCCTGTTAAAACTTGGGCTACACCGCTAATCACTTCTCCTAGCGTGGAAGCACCAGGTTTTCTGACAATATATCCCCCCAGAACACCTGCCAGATAAAACCACCCCAAAATTAGAGCGAATCCTATCCAACCATATGTCCCAAGAGCAGTCATAAAAAATCTGCCTAGGAATACCATAGGGGTTCCACCAACGCCAAAGACAATACCTACTACTGCTAAAATAACAATTTCGCCAGTAGTAAATGCCTTAAAGAAACCTTTCTTGCCTTCTTTTTTTTCAGCTGCCATGTGTTTCCCCTCCTATTCCCTCATCCCTGAACTAAACTTTATGGCTTAATTGCTACACGAATGGTGCTACCATTATTGTTCATATAAAAATTCATTGCCTCATCAGCTTTTTCTAATGGGTAAACATGAGTAACCAATTTTTCTACGGGATATTTGCGTGAGTTTATAATTTTAACAGCTGGCTCAGTATCCCATGATTGGCCTAAACCACCAATAACCTTTAGCTCCTTAAAGACAATAATGTCAGTCGTCAGAGCATTTCTTTCGAAACCGCATGTGCCTACCATAATATATCTCGCTGCAGGGCGCGCTAAGTGGATACCTAATTCCATCATTGCTTCTGCCCCTGTTGTCTCGATCACAACATCTGCTAATTTTCCCTGAGTGAGACAATTTACCATTTCAACGGGATCGTCTTTGGTAATATCGACTACGTAATCAGCACCATATTCCTTGGCCAAAGCCCATTTTTCAGGATTTCGGGTCCGTCCTAGTATTATAATCGGGTATGCCCCCGCCTCTTTGGCTGCGATAATTGATGTTAATCCTTGAGCACCAGGACCAATAATTACTACTGACTCGCCAAATTTAACTTGACCCAATGTTCGAACCCAGCGTACGCCATTTCCCAAAACAGAGGACATACATGCTGCTTCGTCAGGAACATCAGTTTCAATTTTATGAACCTTTGACCCAGGTGCAACATACATATACTCAGCATATGCTCCCCACAAGTACGGCTCTTCAGATGAGGTAATGTTTACACCGTATACCTTACTATGTTCGCAGAACTGATATAGGCTATTTAAGCAGTAGTAGCACTTCCCACAAACTATATATGGTTCAATAGTAACTTTGTCACCAACATCCGCTGTATACATTTGCTTGGCTATTGAACCAATTTTATATACCGTTCCAACTAATTCATGACCTAATATTAAAGGGTAGTGAGTTTTTTGGTTCTTACCTTCATATTCGATCGGATCTCCACCACAGATACCCACCATATCAATTTTAATAATCATACCTTCTGGTGTAATATCAGGCATTGGGAACGTTTTCATTACCATTTTCCTTGGAGCTTCTAGAACCATCGCCTTTACTTGATCCATGTGTATCCTCCTTTATTCCTGTTAAATAACTTGAACTACTAACCAACTTATAATGCTCCCCGTTGTCAAGACACAAAATTTATTTTGTAAGTTGTCCTCCTTTCTACATTTGAATTTTCAGGCAGCCATGCTGCCATTGTAAACTTCCGCGGGGCAAAAACCATTAATCGATGAATGGGGCCGGTAGGTGTTGTATGTGTGTATGTAATCGTTGAGGGCGATCCTGAGCTCTCTGGGGCTATTAAATTCATTGATGTAAACGCAATCATATTTGATTGTCCGGAACACCCTTTCTGTCCTTACGTTGTCTAGGGCTTGTCCCTTTCCATCCATCGAGATTTTAATCCCGTTTGCCTCGAGCAGGCTCAGATAGTCTGGGTTGGTGAAATGTGACCCCTGATCACTGTTCATTATCTCTGGCCGCCTGGTCCTAAAGGCGCGTTTTAAGCAGGTCATGACAAAGCTCTTCTCCAAGGTGCTGGATAGCTCGAAGTCTACTATGCACCGGCTATACCAGTCGATTATCACAAATAAGTACATAAAGCCATTTTTAATGGGGACATAGGTGATATCTACCCCCCACACCTGGTCTGCACGGTTGATGTCCAGGTTTCTTAGAAGATATGGCTGAACATATTGGGCGTGGTACCGCTTGCTCAGATTTGGCTTAGGAAAAATGGTGTAGATACCCATGGCGCGCATCATCCGGCGCACCTTTTTGCGGTTAATCTTTAGGTGGTCATCCCTCCTCAGAATCCTCGTGATAGTGCGATACCCCCATGTAGGATAGGCAGTATGGAGCTCGTCGATCCTTCGCATTATATGCAAATCCTCAGCACTAATGGTTTTAGGGCGAGCCTGGCGATAAAAGCTGGTACGGTTAATCCCTAGGAGCTCTGCCTGGCGCTTGATGGTAATAGGGAAGTCGGTATCAACGAGACTTTTTCTTCCAGCTGGGTCCGATGATTTCCTCAGATTTTTTTTTCAGCCAGTCAACCTCATAGGTGAGTTGACCGACCTTACGCTCAAGCTGGGCTACCATATTCTCCTTTTCTATTAGCTCCTTTTCGGCTGCGGAGGGTCCTTTCTTAAACACTCCTGGAGCTCGTTCTAGGAACTCATTTTTCCAGCGTCCGATGACTACAGGGCTTATGCCATACTTAGCCCCAATCTCGCTAATTGTAGAGGCCTCTTGGAGCACCTCCAAAACTACCTTGCATTTGAACTCTGCTGAATACTGATTTCGCTTTTTCATGTCTCTAGTATAACTTACTTTTGAAATTTCGTGTCTCACCCTATGGGAGCATTATAACTGACCTCCTTCATAAAAAAATTGGCTTACTTCTTTAAGTAAACCAATTAGCTAAATAGCCTATTAAAACCTTTATGACCTTTTCACAAAGCAAAGCCCAATAAGTTATAATGTTTTTGCTTCCGACAATAAATCCCCCAATATTATTGCTAGCTGAAGATTAAACCTATCATTGCTATCCCCAAGACTTAATCCTGTTATCTCCTGAATTTTATTAAGCCGGTAAACAATAGTATTGTAATGGGAAAAAATGGTCTTTGCTACCTTGCTGACGTTACCGTTACATTGAAAATATACCCGTATAGTATTGGTAAGTTCGGAGTTTGTAGCTTGGTCATGTTGTATTAGGGGCATATAGATTTCGTTGACAATCTTATTTGCTTCTTTTAAATTACTACTGTTCAGAAGCCTTAACACTCCTAAATCATCGTAGCATAGTATTCCATTTTTACTGTCAAACTGCCTTATTACCTCAAGGGCCTTCTTGGCTTCAAGATAGCTCTTAGGAATTTGGGTTACAGGTTCCCTGAACCTGCCTATCCCGGCGGAACAAGTATGCTTAGTAATTCTACCAAACATCTTTCGTACTCTGCCTGCAACATCCATAGCTAATTTATGGTTCTCCCGATTTCCAGAGTCATGTTCTGCTCTAAGCAAAAGAACAAAACGGCCGCCCCTTTCACCAATAATAAAATAAGTACAGCAACCGCTGGCGACCTGTTCAATACACTCGTAAAGGCGGTTTTTCAAGTAGGATATACTCGACTTGCTTTTTGTATCCTGTTGCCAGAGTTTCTGATAGTCGTCAATTTCAAATACGATTAGCATAAAATGATACCTTAACTCTAGCCCCACAAGCTCTCCCCGGGAAACTAGCTCAATTTCAGACGTAATTTTGCCGCTTACCCAATCAAAGATAAACTCATTTTTATATTTTTTTTCCACCTCGGTTAATGCAAATTGGTTTATCAAAGTTAAAGCAGCGACGGTAGCGGCCTGCTCCATGGCAATGAAATCTGTTTCGTGCAAAACTCGATTAATCTCAATTATTATGATGGTTCCATGCCACTTGCCGGAAATATGAATAGGGTATTTAATAATGTTAAATTTCTTGCCATCGAGGGTTAAAATTTCTTTGGACATTGAGCTTGAGTAATATCCTTGACCTGTTTTCATTACTTCAATCAAATCGTCCCTGACATAAGCGACCTGACTTAACGGAGCCTCGCCAAGAATTTTTGAATCCGTTCCCACAATAAAAACCACATTATCGGTAATTTCGAATAAACTTTCGCAAATGGCAGGAATACCTCCGCCTTCCAAAGCCACTTTCATTAGCTTTTGGTGAGCTGCAATTGAACGCCTTAAAATAGCCGCCTGCCTGTTTACTAAAGCACTATACACCGTTTCTAATATTATGGGGTGAGAAAGATGCTGAGGCATTTCTAATAGGGGAAAATCATTCACGTCTGCAGCATCTATCATCACCTGAGGAACTTCTTCCAGATATCGTTTAGTTTTTATAACCAACCCAGCAAGGCCTTTTTCTGTTAAAGCAGGAATTAAACTTTCTTGCGCCACGGGATCATCCTTGATTGAAAAGGCTGTAGTTAACAATAACTGCCCTTCCTTAACCCAAGGTATAATATCCGGCACTTCCATAACATTAACACTTAGTATAGGCCGGTCTAAGCCATTTTCTCCACCAAGTACTATTAGATCTTTCAATGAATCCATCTGCAGGGCTTTTCTTACTGTGATCCCGAGAAGTCTACGGCTTTCCATGAATAAGCCTCCCTATATTAAAGTTAGTGTCAAGTTTTGTTCGCAAAATCCATCTGCACGCCGTAAATGGATTATGCCACCTGCATTCGATCTTCCTTTGTTAACTGGATAATATCTGGCTTTATATAACATCTCCCTGACGACCAATCCTCGGCATATTCAATCAGGTATGTCGTAACAAGACGGATATAAGAATCCATGCTTGGAAAGATGCCAACAACAGATGTCCGCCGACGAATCTCCCTGTTAAGCCGCTCTAACATGTTCGTTGAGGATATCTTCCTAGCATCTAGCCGGTTAAAATTGTAGAACTGCAAAGAGTCTTCCAAGCCAGATTCAAGAACTTCTACTGCTCCAGGGTATTGGTTTTCGTAGGTGTCCATCAATGCATTGGCGTATTTCTTAGCACTTTCAAGATCCGGCTGCAACCAGATTTGCTTCAACCTATCAGCAAAAGCTGCTTTGCCTTTGGCGGGCAGGTGAGCCAAGATGTTACGCATGAAGTGCACTTTACAACGCTGCCAACTGCAACCGATAAATGACGTCTGAACAGCTTTTACCAACCCTTTGTGAGCATCGGACACTACCAGCCATGTATCTTTGAGGCCCCTGTCCTTTAGCCTCTGGAACAGCTCCCTGTAGGTAGCCTCAGACTCATCCTGCATCGGCTCAATGGCTAATATGTCGCGCCTGCCGCTTTCATCAAGCCCGACAACTACAAGGACTGCCATGTTCTTCACGTGCCGGTCGTACCTAATCTTCTCGTATAATGCATCAACCCATAGGACAGGATACGTCTTTTTCAACGGACGTTTCCGGAAAGCTTCCACCTGATCGTTTAATTCCCTTGTGATTTGAGAAACCTGGCTTCGGGAGATTGAGTCGATGCCAAGGCTCTTGGCCAGCTTCTCAATCTTGCGGGTGGAAACTCCGTTAACATAGGCCTCCTGGATAACATTCATAAGGGCAACTTCTGATCGTTTCTTTTCAGTTACGAAGAAGGGAATGTTATAATGCTCCCATAGGGTGAGACACGAAATTTCAAAAGTAAGTTATACTAGAGACATGAAAAAGCGAAATCAGTATTCAGCAGAGTTCAAATGCAAGGTAGTTTTGGAGGTGCTCCAAGAGGCCTCTACAATTAGCGAGATTGGGGCTAAGTATGGCATAAGCCCTGTAGTCATCGGACGCTGGAAAAATGAGTTCCTAGAACGAGCTCCAGGAGTGTTTAAGAAAGGACCCTCCGCAGCCGAAAAGGAGCTAATAGAAAAGGAGAATATGGTAGCCCAGCTTGAGCGTAAGGTCGGTCAACTCACCTATGAGGTTGACTGGCTGAAAAAAAAATCTGAGGAAATCATCGGACCCAGCTGGAAGAAAAAGTCTCGTTGATACCGACTTCCCTATTACCATCAAGCGCCAGGCAGAGCTCCTAGGGATTAACCGTACCAGCTTTTATCGCCAGGCTCGCCCTAAAACCATTAGTGCTGAGGATTTGCATATAATGCGAAGGATCGACGAGCTCCATACTGCCTATCCTACATGGGGGTATCGCACTATCACGAGGATTCTGAGGAGGGATGACCACCTAAAGATTAACCGCAAAAAGGTGCGCCGGATGATGCGCGCCATGGGTATCTACACCATTTTTCCTAAGCCAAATCTGAGCAAGCGGTACCACGCCCAATATGTTCAGCCATATCTTCTAAGAAACCTGGACATCAACCGTGCAGACCAGGTGTGGGGGGTAGATATCACCTATGTCCCCATTAAAAATGGCTTTATGTACTTATTTGTGATAATCGACTGGTATAGCCGGTGCATAGTAGACTTCGAGCTATCCAGCACCTTGGAGAAGAGCTTTGTCATGACCTGCTTAAAACGCGCCTTTAGGACCAGGCGGCCAGAGATAATGAACAGTGATCAGGGGTCACATTTCACCAACCCAGACTATCTGAGCCTGCTCGAGGCAAACGGGATTAAAATCTCGATGGATGGAAAGGGACAAGCCCTAGACAACGTAAGGACAGAAAGGGTGTTCCGGACAATCAAATATGATTGCGTTTACATCAATGAATTTAATAGCCCCAGAGAGCTCAGGATCGCCCTCAATGATTACATACACACATACAACACCTACCGGCCCCATTCATCGATTAATGGTTTTTGCCCCGCGGAAGTTTACAATGGCAGCATGGCTGCCTGAAAATTCAAATGTAGAAAGGAGGACAACTTACAAAATAAATTTTGTGTCTTGACAACGGGGAGCATTATATGTAGCCGCCTTTGCGCAACTTAGGGACAAACAAATACAGGGTCCCCATTCTAGTGTCGAACCGGCGGACACGGTACCCGGAGCGGTATCCGGACCTTTCTGAGTTACGCTCTGACTTGGAAGCATTGACCTTAGATGTTACTTCGGCTTCCATAAGTTGCTCGCACAGCCACTTCAGCATCGAGAGCATTGGGTCTTCTTCTGACATGAATTGCAATAGCATTTTCTCGAAGTTTCCAGTAGAATAAGAGTAAGCCATCGGTAACAACTCCTTTTGGTTTGCTCGTCACATACCATTTCGGGGTTGCCGATGGTTTTTCCTTTTTACTTTTGCGAACTTAATTGTACACTATCTATATTAAATCAGCAATATCACATATGATAATACTTCAACGCGTTAAACATTAAATCCTCTATAATATTACTCCTTGACTATCCTAGTCCCATCTAGTCCCTGAAGGGCCAAGTTTAACTTATCCAGAGAAGTAATAATTGCGGTGCCGCTGGCGTTTTTTACGAAATTTACTGCAGCGCGGATTTTGGGCCCCATGCTCCCAATGCCAAACTGACCTTCTTCTAAATATATTATGGCGTCCTTCACTGATAGACAATCTAAATTCTTTTGCTCAGGCGCGCCATAATTCAAAGCAACCTTATTTACATCGGTAAGGATTAAAAAAAAGTCTGCATCTATATCGCAAGCCAACCGACTGGCAACAAAGTCTTTATCTATTACCGCTTCTATACCTTCAAGCTCCCCATTTTTTTCGATAACAGGGATGCCGCCTCCACCACCCGCGACAACCAGCCCACCAGAATTCGTTAGCACCTTGATCATTTCTAATTCAATAATTTCAATTGGTTCAGGTGAAGGAACTATTCGCCGCCAGCCTCGGCCGCTATCTTCCATCCAAGACTCTCCGTCAGCTATCTTTTGTTCGGCATGATCTTTATCAAAAAAAGGGCCAATTGGCTTGGTTGGATGGTCAAAAGCCAAGTCGTTTGAATCAACTCTTACCCGGGTTATTATAGTTACAACCGGTATATCTATCCCAATTTTATTGATGTGGTTATCCAGGCAATTTTGGATCATGTACCCGATTTGCCCTTGAGTTTGGGCACCGCACACATCCAGCGGTTGCGCAGGAACTTGTCCCTTAGCAGCCTCATGCTGTATAAGGACATTCCCTACTTGAGGACCGTTGCCGTGGGTAACAATTACTCTATGCCCTTCTCTCAATAGGTTGACTATAGAGTTTGCTGTTAGCTCTATGTTGGCAATCTGCTCTTGATAAGTTCCCTTTTGCCCAGGGCGAAGAATGGCATTACCCCCTAATGCCACAACAATTAACGACATAAGTCATCACTCCTTATTATTTGGGGCTGTCGCAAAACGAGGTATTCATGTATATTACCTCGCATAATCGCTGTGGGTGGGGGCCGATAGGCCCCTACAGCTTGGCGGGTTTTCCCGCGGCGCACAAGATTGACCAACCGAGGCAATATGGCAGAATGTCAGTTTTGCGACGGCCCCTTTTAAACATCCATTGTCCTTGAAATATTTAAGTAGTGCGAATGAGCGCCGATAAGAACGCCAAGAAGCAGATCACTTCCAGAAGTTGAACCAACACCATTAATCACCCTTCGACAAGCAGTTTCCAGCGCTGCCGGATTGTCCAACTGTACCAAGACATTGTCGAGGAGCTCCTGGACAAGTCCCAAACATGCAAAATAAATAGAAGTTGCGCTAAGAATTGTGCTTTCAGCCAAGGCTTTAGCTATCAGATTGTCACACCACTCCATATTTAAAACACCAAGTCTTCGCATTAGGGCGCAGTAACCTGTTAGAATATCGTCACCTGCCGGGGTAAACCCAAAACCAAGCCCGATTAGATTGTACCCTGCTTGGGGATTATTAATAAGCGACCGCGCAGCCAATGCAACTTTTTGCGTGATAAGCTCCCCTTTGTCCAAACCTAAAAAGGTTAAGCAAGCCCCACTCCCCCACGATAAAGTTCTCTGCAGAACCTCAATAGTGGTATCAACCAATAATGGGGTGCCCGAAAATTCATCATTCGACGGACTGAAGTAAATTGTTGTATCTTGAAAGAAGCATCTTCCTTCCCTGACCTCGACAATATCGCCAGGGTGTAACCTAATCCTCTCCATGGCCCCGGGAGGCAGAATAACTCTATTGGGAGCAGAATCTAGACCCGCGTCAACAAGGCTTAAACAAAGCCCTTCTGGCATTCGTACATTAATAGCACGGCTAAAAACAGTATCAACGACTCCAGGTCCCTTTAATAAGGTACCCGGAGCACAGCCGCATCGTTCTGCCCAAAGGTTTATGACCATCACCCCTCTCCTACTCAAGACTATTTATATCTACTTGACTTGTTCTCCTTTGTTAACCATCGCCAAAAGATCTAATAACTGTTTAACAATAATCACATCATGAATCGGTAATAACCAAATTCAATGGATATGTTATAATTAGGTCAGGTATTTTTTGAAACGGAGGAGAGGACATGAATAAATCCGTTGCGCTGGCGCCCATGCTCTTATTATTGGCGCCGGGAATGTATATCGGCACGAAGTTGGCGAGCCGTAATTTCCGCCTTTATTATCCAATCTTTGCGGTCCTCATGGTTGCCCTGTTGATTAACATAGTTATGATGGTTTGGCATCGTAAAAAGCAAAAGCAGAACAAATAAAAGGGCTGTTGCACTAACAGCCCTTGAAAAACACACAAAAGACGGCGACTGGTAGTACCCAGAAGCCGTCTTTTGCTGTAAAATATAGTTATGCAAATCAATATTTTACGACCAGATTATACACCAACCGGGGGTGCATATCAACTGGTCCTACCCATGGACATTGGCGAATTAATCCCGGAAGACGATTCGGTGAGACTACTCAACGCCGTGCTTGAAAGGATGGATTATAGAAAGCTGCACGCTGCGTACTCCCGTTTAGGGAGAATCGAGACGCCTCCCAAAAGTCTATTCAAGGTGCTGGTGTATGGATACATGAATGGCATCTATTCCTCCCGTGCCTTGGAGCAAGCTTGTAGGCGCGACGTAAACTTCATGTATCTGCTGGGACGTTCTTCAGCACCCGATCATGCTACCATCGCCCGCTTCCGAAGTGAGCGACTACCTAGCGTTATGGATGATCTGTTTTCACAACTGGTGTATTACTTAGCTGAAGCGGGGGAACTCTCACTACTCAATGCGTTTATCGATGGCACGAAGTTCGAGGCCAACGCCAATCGGTACAGCTTTGTGTGGAAGAAGTCTACTCAAAAGAATGAAGCCAAGATGCAGGCGAAGTTGCGAGTCGAACTGCCAAAAATTGCAGCCGAGTTTGGCCTGCGCTTTCGGGTAGGAGAGAAAATCCGGGCTAAGGATTTAAAAAAGCTCCGAAAGCGGCTATATGCTCTCAAAGGGGACACAAAATTCGTCAAGGGCAAAGGGAAGCGGAAAACTCCCTTACAAAGAGCTGTGGAAACCGTGGAAGGGTACCTGGCCCGCCAGAGGCGGTATGATGGCCATAACCACATCTTTGGGGACAGAAACAGCTTTTCCAAAACAGATAAGGACGCAACCTTCATGCGTTTAAAAGAAGACCACATGCGAAACGGTCAGTTGAAACCGGCCTACAATGCTACTATAGCAGTTGATGCAGAATACATAGTAGCTGCGATGATTTCACAAGAACGCAGCGACATGGCCACATTTATTCCCATAATGGAAAAGCTGCTTCCTCTGGGCTACACAGAGCCGGTAGCTGACGCTGGCTTCGAAAGCGAAGAGAATTATACCTGGTGCGAGGAAAACGGCCAGATCGCTTTTATTAAACCTGCAAACCATGACCGGGCCAAGACAAGAAAATACAGAAGCGACATTGGCAAACGAGAAAATATGCTCTATGATGCAGAAAGCGATGCTTACATTTGCTACGCAGGCAATAAAATCCAGGCAGCGTATGAGAAGAAAGCCAAAACCAAGTCTGGATATCCCACAGTAACAACCGTGTATTCCTGCGCTCGCTGTGCCGGTTGTCCTCATAAGGCCAAATGCATAAAAGGCTCGAGTAAAATACCCCTCGAAAAGCGGAGCAAGAATCTCCACGTTTCTAAGTCTTTTCAAAGGCAGCGCGCTGAGATGGAGGCACGCATTAACAGTGAGAAAGGTGTTCTGTTACGCATGAACCGCTCCATTCAGGTTGAGGGCGCCTTCGGTGTGCTGAAACAAGACATGGGATTTCGGCGTTTCCTCTTACGTGGCCAGGTAAAAGTACAGACAGAATTCCTGCTGTTGGCTATGGCATTCAACATAAATAAACTCCACAACAAAATCCGATCTGGACGCTGTGGAGCATATTTACATAATCCTAAGGTGGCTTAAGCCTAAATAACAGGTTATCCATAGGGGAAGCCCCCTTCCCCTATTTTGTCATACCCAAAAATGGGCCGAAACCACGGAAAATGCCCTAGAAAGAGGCCATTTTTCAGCTAGAACCAAGAAAAAAGGGCTATCGCCCAACGTTATTAATTAAACGTTTTGCGACAGCCCCTTTATTTAGGGTGTTACTGGCGCAGTATGGCTGCAGGTACACAGGCCCAGGTCCACCTGGGCCGTTTCCATTGTCCGGATTATTGCCGAGAGGATATCCTGGACATTGCCCTGACCGTTGAAGCCAGCATAATCTGCATTCCCCCAGAAGTTGGTGCGGGGGTATGCCTGGACTGACGCTTCTAAAATGGTGTGGAGGTTTAGATGGTGGGCAGTGGAAGGGTTTTTTGCCAGCCTGATAAAACAACTGTCCTGCTGCTGATAGCCCACCACGGAGACATCTGCACCCAATTCCACCAGCATCATGGCCACATAGTAGACATAGTTGCGCTCCGCCCTGGTGGATGCCACCAGGCAATTGCCCACCCTGTGCAGCTGGGCCGAGAATGCGGCATGGAGGCGGACCTCCCGGTCAATCCTGCTGGTGATTTGCAGCACCCGCAGCAAGGCCTGGTAATTGGTCTGCCCTTCTTCGAGGATTGCCGCTAAGTCGCCGATGCTGGCATTGGCGGCGGTGGCGAGATATCTGGTGTCGCCCATAATTCCGGCCCCCAGAGCCAGAGCCATGTTCTCATCCAAAGTAACGCCCAGCCTGCGGCAGATGCGCCAGACCAATTGACAGGTGGAATCCGTCAAGTCATGGACTGCCGCCAGGGCGCCTGCGACCAATGTGTTTTTGGCATGGTGGTCCACCAGGAGGTATTCCTGGGGCATGCAGCCGGGGAGCTGTTGGGCGTCGGCGGTGTCCACCAGGATCGTCATGTCGTACCTGCTCGTGTCCGGCTGGAATAGCACCTGCATGCCCAGCTTCCACTCCAGTTCCCGGGCATGCTCGCTGATGAGTCGGGGCACAGCCATATCTGCCTGCAGGACCCTGGCCAGGACATGGGCCGCCCCCAGGGCGTCGCTGTCTGCATCGTCATGGCAGAGAATCAGCAGGCGCCCAAGCCGGTATTTTTCCAATGTCGCCAAAAAGTCCTCCACTTGTCCTCACCGCCCCAGGGGTGTTAATCCTTAAATTTACCCCAGATTTTTACCTCGGTCTGTAAATCAACATCGTGCTTGGCCTTGACCTTCGCCTTGACCAAGGTGATCAGGTCGTAGATGTCCTGGGCTGAGGCCTTATTTTCATTGACGATAAAGCCGCAATGCTTTTCAGAAACTGCCGCGCCTCCCAAGCGCTCTCCCCTGAGCTGGCAGGATTCGATGAGCTGACCGGCGTAATGGCCCGGCGGACGCCGGAAGGTGCTGCCGGCGCTGGGCTTATCCAGGGGCTGCTTTTCCTTGCGGCGACGGGTATACTCCTGCATCTTGGCGGCAATTTCGTCACAGTCCCCGGGGGCCAGTTCCATCTCCACCTCCAGGACAACATTGCCGTTGCTCTGAAAGATACTGGAACGATAACCCATTTCCAATTCGCCGCCGCAGTAGGTGACGAATTCTCCCTGGGGGGTGACTGCCAGAACCCGGCGCACCACATCCTTCATCTCGCCGCCGTAAGCACCGGCATTCATTACCACCGCGCCCCCGACGGTACCGGGAATGCCGCTGGCAAATTCCAAACCCGTCAGGCAGTTGGCCCGGGCTATGGAGCTGACCCGAGGCAGGGAGGCGCCGGCCTGGGCCACGATCAGGGTATCGGCCACCCGCACCTCGGCCAGGTTGGCCTCCAGGACCATGACCACCCCTTCCAGGCCGGAATCGCTGACCAGAAGGTTGGTGCCCTTGCCCATGACATACCACTTTAGGCCATTCTCATTGCAGTAGGTAATTATCTGAGCCACCTGGCTGTAATCCCGGGGCATCACCAGGTACTCGGCGGGCCCTCCCACCTGAAAGGATGTATATCTCGACATGGCTTGCTGGCACAAGACCGAATTGACATCGGTAATGGCTTCCAGGTCAGCCTTGACCTTCATAAATAATTCCTCCCAATTCTTTCTATACGGTAAAGCTCCTGCAAGGCAAGCAGGAAAAGACCCGCTTCCCGCAGAAACTATACTTGACCCGGTTTTCGGGGAGTATCTGACCAGGAGGGCTTGTCATGAGCCAAGACCAGAAAGTAAAGATATGGTCGGCACTCTGCTACCTGCCGCCCCTCTTCTTGCCCCTGCTCTTTTTTAAGCGCAGGACCCCGCTGATCTATTCCCATGCCAAACAGGCGCTGGTGACATGGATTTTCCTGGGTCTGGCCTATGTTATCTCCTTGCTGCCGGGACCGCTCTTTGCCGTCGGCAAGTGGCCGGTCAGCATCGGCCTCGGCATCCTCTTTCTCCTCCATCTGGCCATGGGCCTGGCCACAGCTGTCCGTGGCCAAGCAAAGCCACTGCCACTGGGAGAATGGATTGACAACCTGCCCATTTTTTCCAGCAGCGAAACCTCCGGCGAAGAAACCCGCTAGGAGGTTTCTTTTTTACTCCAGCGTCAATTCGGCGCCGGGGTCCATTACCTCCACCCGGGCAAAGCCCCGGCCTTCGACCTGGACCTTGAATTGGTAGGGGTCCTGGCGAATCAGCTCAAAGGTGTTGTAGTGCATGGGAATGACCACCCGGGGCCGGAGCATTTCCACCGCCAGGGCGGCGTCGGCGGGGCCCATGGTGTAGTTGTCACCGATGGGCAGGAGGGCATAGTCGATATCTTCCAGCTGCCCCAGGAGCTTCATGTCGGAAAAGAGGCCGGTGTCGCCGGCAAAGTAAATTCCCCGCTGATGAAAGTTTACATAAAAGCCGCAGGCCAGCCCCCCTGCTACGCCGGCGCCGTGGAGGGCCGGGGTGAAGCGCAGATAGCCGAAGGGGAAGTTAACCCTCCCGCCAATGTGCCCGGTGTGAATGCGGCTGACCCCCTGGCTGCGACAGAGATTGCCCACTTCGAAGGTCGAGACCAGGACGGCATTGTTGTGCTGGCAGATTTCCACGGCGTCCCCCAGATGGTCGGCGTGGGCATGGCTGACCAGAACATAGTCCACCTTGATGTCCTGAGGATCGATTTCCCCCGCACCGGGATTGCCATTGATATGCGGATCGAAGATAAGGCTGTCTTGCTCAGATTTCAGGATGAAACAAGAATGCCCCAGGTATGAAAGCGTAAGCATTCAAAAATCCCCCCTATAAATTATCCGGTTCGACGTGCAGGGCGGAGCGGCTGTGCGGCAAGGTTTGCCGCAGGTGCTCCTCCAGGTGATCGCAAATATCATGGGCCTGTTCTACAGAAAGCGCTCCGTCCACCAGCAAATGGACTTCCAGGTATCTGAATCTCCCCACCCTGCGGGTCCTCAACTTGTGGAATCCCCGCAGGGGCGGCATATGCCGGGTAAAGATTTCCTCTATGCTCTCCCGCTCGGCCCGGGGAAGGCTGGAATCTACCAGATCCAGACTGGCCGAATAGATTAGCTTTATCCCTCCTGCGGCAATGAGGGCGGTAACCGCCAGGGCGGCGATGGCGTCTGCTATCAGTATTCCCCAAAAGTGAGCGATAGCCAGCCCAACCAGAACCGCCACCGAGGAAGCCACGTCGGTGAGCATGTGCAAGGCGCCTCCCAGCACAGCGAGGGATTCGGTTTTCTTTGCCACCTGCCACATGCGCCAGCTGACAAGGCCCTGCAGGATTATGGCCACCAGGGTGACCGCCATCCCCACCCCCGCTATTTCCAGGGGAGCTGGCGCCAGCAACCTCTCCACCGCCTCCCAGCCGATGATGGCGGCAGATATCAGGATCAGGACTCCCTGGCCCAAGGCGGCCAGGTTTTCATACTTGCCGTGCCCCCAGGGATGGCAGGCGTCCTCGGGCCTCAGGGCAACCCTCACGCTTATCCAGGCCCCCACCGCCGCCATAAAATCGGTGACGGTATGAATGCCATCGGAAATCATGGCCACAGAGCCGGCCAGGATGCCGATGGCAATCTGCAGGGCCATGATCAGTAAATTTGCGGCAATGGCCAATAGCGAAACCTTGCCCTTGCTATCCACTCCCCAAACCTCCCCGTACCTGATGTTCCAGTATACGCGGAGGTCTTTGAAGCGGTAACTAAATCAGTCCGTTAACTTCGGCTTGCAGGCGGATGGTCTCCCGGACCATTTTCCGGAGCTCCCTGGGCTCAACCACCTTAACCTCGGCCCCGTGGCTGAGGACCCAGGGGAATATTTCCTCCAGGGCGCTGACGGTCTTGGAAAACTCCAGGCCGCCATTGTCCAGCTCCTTAAGCTCGTCTGCCTTGTTGCCGTGGTATTCCCGGATAAACCTGCTGTACTCCGGGCTGAAGTGCAGGACCACCTGGTAATTTTCCTCGCCTTTGAAGACATCCCAACAGCGGCTTTTATAGTCCTCGTACTTGAAATTGGGATCGGGTTGAAATTCGGTTTCCAGGGGCTCCGCCTCCAATATCCTGTCCAGACGGAATTCCCGGATGGAGTTTCGCGCCTTGCACCAGGCCACAATATAGTATTGCTGGCGGAAGTAAATTGTATAAGGCTGAATTGTACGCTGGCTGATCTCGTCACTGGCGAAGGCATGGTAAAGAATGCGCACTTCCCGATGGCAACGCATCGCCTCGATCATGGTCTGGATTATCGGTCCCCCGCGGCTCAGGTTGCCCGGAAGCTCAACCCGAAAAAGCCGATAGATTCCCTGTAAATAACGCTGCTGCAAGTCCGGCAGGCTGGCCATCAGGCGACGGGTCAGTTCAATCCCTGCATCGACAACGGGGTCGCTGCCCAGGGCCTCCAGGAGCCTGTTGATAAAGACCAGGGCCATCAACTCGACAAAGGAGCACTGCATCCCTTCCAGCTTAAAATGGTCCATCAGGTAATAGTAGTTCTTATTCTCCCTTACCGTTTCAGTGATGGGAAAATGCAGGGAAAGATCGTCCAGATCACGATAGACAGTACGCAAACTGACATCGACACCCAACTGATCCTTCAGCTCCCGGTGCAGGTCCTCGGCAGTGCGGCCTTGCCTCCAGCTATCCAGAGCCCGCAGCAGGTAGAGCTGGCGATCCAGTTTGCTGAAACTCACAAGCATTCCCCCCAATAAACAATTCCACCTTACCCTCAATATACTTCGCGGAAGTCGCAACAATTTCCTTCCTGGCAGGAATGTCTGTTTGCCACCGCGAATATCTTAACCATTGTCAGGAGGTGTAGTAATGTTAAAAACCAATTCGCAAAGGCTGGTCCAGATCGCTGTGGCCGGCCAAGTGGCCTTCGCCCGTTCCTTCGGCTGGGAAGTTGCCCAGGACGGCCGGCCCTTCACCCTGCCCAGTGTGGGTGGAATCGCCTACAATGTAAAGATCGGCGACCTGGCCAGCGGTTTTGAGGCCGACCATGTGGAGCCGGGGGTGAGCATCCGCCGCAAGGATGATAAGGAAAATGCCGGTCTCAACACCCTGGCCTGCGTGGGCAATGTCGCCACCGTGGTCAGCGGCGATGCCAAGGGGGCCAAGGGATTCGTCACCGGCAAGCACGGGGGCATCGAACACGTCTTGGTCTGGTTCGACCAGGATACCCTGGAAAAGTTGGGTCCCGAGGATAATATCCAGATCAGGAGCTGGGGCACCGGCCTTGCCCTGGAGGAGCTGCCGGATATCAAGATCAAGAACCTGGATCCCGAGCTCCTGGCCAAGATGGACCTGCAGATAAAGGATGGGGTGTTGGAGGTGCCGGTGGTCACCACGGTGCCCGCCTACCTCATGGGTTCCGGGATGGGCTCAGCCACCGCCCACCGGGGCGATTACGACATCATGACTGCAGACCCCAAGGCTTATAAGCAGTTTGGCCTGGACAGGCTCCGCTTCGGCGACCTGGTCCTGCTCCAGGACTGCGACACCACCTATGGCCGCGGTTACCTTGAAGGGGCCATCACCGTAGGCGTTGTGGTACACAGCGACTGCCTCTTGGCCGGCCACGGCCCCGGCATCACCACCCTCTTCACCTGCAAGACCCCGAAGATCCGGGGCATCAAGAGCGAGAAGGCCAATATCGGCTATTGGCTGGGCATTCTCTAAGGAGGTCATAGAAATATGCTTACCACCAATAAAGATCGACTGGTACAAATCGCCGTTTCCGGGCCGGTGGCCCACTCCATGGCAAGCTCTCCCTACCGAATCAAGACCGACGGCACCCCCATCACCCTGCCCGGCACCGGGGGCATCACCTACAATGTCAAGGTGGGGGACCCGGCCTGCGGCTGGGTGGCCGACCATGTGGAACCGGGGGTCAGCCTCCGCCACAAGGACGAGAAGGAAAACGCCGGCCTCCACACCCTGGCCTGCGTGGGCAACGTCGCCACCGTGGTCAGCGGCGAGGCCAAAGGAGCCAAGGGCTTCGTCACCGGCAAGCACGGCGGCATCAACCATGTCCTGGTCCACTTTGACCGGGAAACCCTGGAGAAAATGGCCATCGGCGACAAGGTCCAGATCCGGGGCTGGGGCACCGGCCTCAAGATCCTGGAGGCCCCGGAAGTGACGGTCATGAACCTGGACCCGGAGCTCCTGGAAAAGATGGACCTGAAGGTAGTGGACGGCGTCCTGGAGGTGCCGGTAACCACCTTCATCCCTCCCTACCTCATGGGCTCCGGCATCGGCGCCTCCACCTGCCACACCGGAGATTATGACATCATGACCCACGACCCCGAGGCCTATGAACAGTGCGGCCTGGATAAGTTGCGCCTGGGCGACCTGGTCCTGCTCCAGGACTGCGACAATCAGTACGGCCGGGGTTACCTCAAGGGAGCGGTCTCGGTCGGGGTTGTCGTCCACAGCGACTGCGTCATCACCGGCCACGGCCCCGGCGTCACCACCCTCTTCACATGCAAAAAGCCCCTGATCCGGGGCGTCAAGAGCGACACAGCAAATATCACCCACTGGGGACGGTTCTTAGTGGATGATTTTTAGGCCGGAGGAATATAAGGCGGGGTGATGTGATGGAGACAGGCAGGCCAATTGCCCAAGGGAGGACGGCAGAAATCTTTGCCCAAGGGGATGAGCGGGTCCTGAAGCTATTCCGGGCGAACATGTCCCAAAAGGCGGTGGCAAAGGAATACGCCTTGGCCCAGGCAATTTTCGAAGCAGGGGTTCCCGCTCCTGCAGTCTATGAAATGGTCACAGCGGATGGGCGCTGGGGCATTGTCTATCAAAGGATAGCCGGCCAGACAATGTTGGAGTTTCTCGCCCGGAGGCCCCTGTCTTTTCTGGGCCAGGCCCGCAGGCTCGCCCGGCTCCACCACTCTATTCATCAGCACCCGGCGGATAATCTGCCGGGACAAAAGCAGGTCCTTGCTGAAAGTATAAGCAAGGTGAGGACTCTTTCCGACCAGGACAAGCAGACAATCCTCGACTATTTAGAGGCTCTGCCCCAGGGAAATAGACTGTGCCATGGCGACTTTCACCCAGATAATGTAATGGTAAACTCCGGGGAAGCCGTGGTCCTGGACTGGATGAATGCCAGCATTGGCAGCCCTGCCGCGGATGTTGCTCGTTCCGTACTGTTGCTGCGGGATGCCAGCCCCTTGTCGCAAACCACCGATTGGAGGGCTAAGCTCATAAGCATTTTCCGCAAGGGCTTTTTTACGGCCTATCTCCGGGAATACTGCCGAATTTCCGGTATTGACCCTGCGCAGGTTGCCGCCTGGATGCTGCCGGTTGCCGCGGCCCGACTCAGTGAAGATCTGCCCCAAGCCGAGAAAATGACCCTGCTGCAGATTGTCCGCCGCTGGGGACGGTTCTAAATGGATGATTTTTAGTGCCAACGCAGCCCCACCGGCAGGCGCCAGCGCCGGCGCTTCATGCCCCGTTGGGTTAGGGCGGCGGTATCGCCGAAATCCTGATCCTGCCTTTGGGAGATTACCGGTCCCGGCACGGTGCTGCGCTCCATGCCGTCCTCCACTACAAAGGCCAGGCTCACCTGGGTTTTCCGGGCCCGGGCCCAAACCAGCCTACCCGTCAGGGCTTCCTGAACCTGGCTCTGGATTACCAAGTAGGTGGAGACCCTCACGGCATGGCGGAACTCTTTATCAGGTATTAGCTGAGCCAGGGGCGGCGAGGAATAATTATAGCGGGAGAAGTTCAAGGCCCGCTTTTTTATTTGCCCCCAATTTCCCTGAATCACCGGACCGTCCACAATCCTTTCCCGGCTGCTGAGAGCCACAAGCATGGGTTGGAGACCCCAATTCTCCAGGGACATGAAAAAAATCAATCCCCGGAACCTTGCCGCCAGACCCGGATAATGGGCCAGCGGCGCTCGGCAGATGAAAATAATCATCCACTGGGAACCGTCCCCAGTGGATGATTATTCCAGTAAAATTCTTCTACATACAGGGTCCATTCCGAAAGGTACTTGACCTCGAGGGGCTTTCCTCCTTCTATTTTCAGGGAATAGCCCTGAAATTCCGCCCAATCCTGGAAGTTGGCCAGCTCGCCGGCAGCGAGAATCTGTCGGGATAGTTCCGCCAGGCAATAGTAGGGGGGCTGCCGGGGGAAGTCTTCCCATTCCAATTCCCCCTGGTCCAGGTTGAGGAGCAGGTTGTCGGGACCATACTCCAACCGCAATGTCCCCGAGGGCATTGTTATGTCCAGGACCAGGGCCTCGGCCCTGGCTTCCCAAACTTCCATGGACAAGTCTCCGTCTTGCTGATGAAAGTCAATCCGGTACCGGGCCACCCAGGTTTCGGCCGCCGCCTTCTCGGCCCAGGTCTTTGCCCTGGATGCGGGAGAGCAGCCAGCGATTAACAAACCCAAAACCAGCAAGATGACCAATCTGCCTCTCATCGGCCAACGGTGCCTCGCAGGACATCACTGCGGGTGACGATACCCACCAGGCGACCTCCCTCCAGGACGGGAATGCGATTCACACCCCGTTCCAGGATTATCTGCGCTGCTTCTTCCAGGGGCGCATCGGCTTCCACCGTCGCCACGTCCCTGGTCATCAGCTGTTCGACCCGGGTGGCGACGGTCTTTTCCAACTGGCGCTGAAATTCCATGACATCGTCCAGGAACACTATCCCTCCCAACAATTCCAGGTATCTGGGAGGTTTGGGGGGAGTCCTGGCCGCCAACAAATCCCTTTCGCTGAGGATCCCTACCACTTCTTCGCCCTGAACCACCGGCGCACCGCTGATCCCCTGCTCCACAAGGATTCTGGCCGCCTCATCCAAAGTCTGATCTGGCCTTAGGGTAAACACATCCCTGGTCATTACTTCGGATACCTTCATAGACATCCCTCCACATACACATTGTATTTATTTCGACAAAAAATATTCCCCGGGCAATTTTATGTCGAAACCGCTTCCAACCGGGCAAGGGCCAAACCGATCTGGGCCAAGACATCCCGGGGCAACTGGGAAGCGAGACTGGCTGTCTCAGCCAATTCAGAAGCAGTGCCCAGCAGCCAGGTCGCCGTACAGGCGGCGGCAAAGGGCTCTGCCCCTTGGGCCAAAAGGCCCAAGAGCAACCCTGTCAGGATGTCTCCCGAGCCGCCGGTGGCCAGGCCATGGGTGCCGGTTATATTCACTGCGGCGTTGCCCCGGGGGTCGGAGATGTAGGAGCTGGCGCCCTTGAGGATTACCGTGCACCCCCACTGGCGGGCCGCCCTGCGACAGGTATCCAGGGGATTCGCCAGGATATCCTCTGTATTGCAGGCCAAGAGTCGGGCCATCTCTCCGGGATGGGGAGAGATCACCGTGGGGTAGTCCCGGACGGGGATACCCGGCGCCAGGGTGTTGAGGGCGTCGGCATCCAGGACCAGGGGCAGGGGAGAGCGGATGAGTCTCTCCGCCAAGGCCGCGGTGCCGGGACAGACCCTGCAGCCGGGGCCGATGGCGGCGGCGCTGTATTTCTCCAAATCCAGATCCTGAGCTGCCTCGGGGGCAAAGGTCCCCGCCTCAGTGGAGGGAAGGGGCAGGGAGAGGGCTTCCCAGAGGCTGCCCTGAATGGTGGCGTTGAGCGGGTGGGGGCAGGCGATGGTCAGGAGGCCGATGCCGCTGCGCAAAGCGGAATTGCCGGCAAGAATGGCCGCCCCCGCCATACCTCGGCTACCCGCCACCAGAAGACCGTGGCCGAAGCTCCCCTTGTGGCTGTCAGGGGGCCGGCGGGGCAAGCCCCGGGCAGCATTGGCGGCATCATTTAGGACGAGACCGGTATCGGCCAGGAGCTGGGGCGGCAAGCCGATGGCATCCACAAAGACCGTGCCCGCTGCTCTGCGCCCCGCCGGGGTGTAGAGGCCGGCCTTGGCCAGGCCAAAGGTGGCCGTTGCCTCCGCCTGGACCACCTCGCCGGCGGCGGGCAGGCATCCGGCGGGTAAGCCAGAGGGAATGTCCACTGCCAGCACCGGCGCCGGGGCGGAATTGATGGCGGCAATTATCTCCGCCGCCTGTCCCCGGGGCGCTCCCTTGACCCCGGTCCCCAACAAGGCGTCGAGAATCAGGGCGCAGTGGGCAAATTGCTCCCGCCCCCGGTACATCTCCCAGGGGAGCCCATATCCCTGATAGAGGGCGAACTGAGCGGCGGCATCTCCCTGTAGCTCGGCGGGATCCACCGAGGTCACCACCTTGACGGACCGCCCCGCCGCCGCCAGGTGGCGGGCGGCGCCCCAGCCGTCGCCGCCGTTATTGCCGCCTCCGGCCACCACCACTACTGGCCCCTGGGGCCGAAAGACCTCCAGAGCAATCCGGGCGGCAAAGCTGGAGGCCGCCTCCATCAGGAGCAGGCCGGGCACGGCATATTCCGCCATGGCCTGCCTGTCAATATTGCGCATCTGCTCGCCGTCGGCCAAGTAGATCATTTCATCCCCTCCGCAACACAAAATGCCATCGCCCTGCCCTGATCGTGGGTCAGGGAGATGTGAATGGCGACAATACCCCGGGCTGCCGCCGTAGACGCGGCCTGGCCGTGCAAGTGAACTCCCGGCGCCCCCAACTCATCGTGGAGAATCTCCACCTGCTGCCAGCTGTGCTCCTTTAGCCCTGTGCCCAGGGCCTTGAGCACCGCTTCCTTGCCGGCAAAGAGGGCTGCCATCCGGGAAAAGGCCTTGTCCCCCGAGGGAAGCTGGGCCAGCTCCCTGGCAGTGTAGAGGCGCGTCCGCAAGCGGGGGCGCCCCCGAACGGCCCGGGCAACCCGGTCGATTTCTATGCTATCTATGCCAATTCCGATAATCACGAGAATCTCACCTCTCGCTACCTAGTTTCTACCCCACCTTGTATTTTCCTTTTATTGTATCCGAAAAGGTAAAAATTAGCGGCGCCTTGCGGCGCCGCCACTTTATTCATTGCCTTTGCCCTTGGAATGTCCGGGCGGGCGTTTATCCTTGGACTGGCCCGGGGGACCGGAATGGCCCGGCGGGCCATTGCCCTTGGACTGGCCAGGAGCCTGTGGGTTCTTCTGTCCCCCTGGCTTGCCGTTGCCGGCTCCCTGGCCATCCAGGTAATCCTTGAGGGATTTGGGTTTTTTCCCGAGGATTTCCGCGGTCTCTTCCGGGTCGCAACCCCGGGCCAGGATATACAGGACCTGGCCCCGGGGGACTTTATACTCTGAACTGAGCTGCGCTACAGCAGGGGAACTTTCCCACCGTTCTGCTGCCGCCACCAGTCCCTCCAGGCGCTGACGCCGGCTTTCAAACTCAGAAGTATCTACATCCAAGTCCTCCAGCAGGGCTTGGATGCCAACTTCCTTGCCCCGGCGGATCAGGGTCTGCAGCTTGCCGGCCCCCATTTCCTCCAGCACCAAGATGGCCTGAAGGTCGGAGGGGTCCAGTCCCTTGCCGAGATTGCTGGAGAGCTGTCCCGCCGGGTGGCCAAATTCCTGGGCCAGAAAGTCGGCCAGCCAGTCGGGCCCGGCCAGAATCGGTTTTTGGGCACCGCCCTGGCTCTTGTGCTCCTTGAGGAATTGGCCCGGGGGAAGTCCTGACTCCTTGAAGGCCTTAAAAATATCCCCGGGGGTCAGCTTTTCCTTGGCGGCCAATTCCAGCAGGTCGGCAATCTCTTCTTCCTCCAGCCCCGTCTCCAGCATATCCTCCACCAGTTGGCTGCTGACCAAGTACTGCTCCACAAAAGCCTGGACAATGGGGTTATTGTGCCAGGGCATTACTTCCAGGGTAGCAGCCAGCTCCGAACCCAAATTCTCCAGGGCGGCTTCGGCCACCGGCGCAGATTCGCTGAGTTCGGTTCCCGCCCTGCGATTTAAGTAGCCCCGCAGGGGGGAACCGGATTGGGAATTGTATTCCCTGGCTTCCAAGCGGACGAGGTGCAACCTGGCCTTGGCGCCCTGGCCCTCAAAGGCCCCCAGGAGGCGGTCCATGTCCAGGGGAACTTCCGCCGGAGCCGTGACAAAGATATCCTGGTCATCCTGGGCCAGCTCCAGCTCGAGGCAACGGAGGAAAACACTGTTCAGGGCTGCATAGAGATCCTGGGGCATGGCCAAGTCCGCCAGGACCTCCCTGCCCCTTTCGTTAAAGGCGCGCCAATCCAGCATTTGCTGGTCCTCATCGTAGACAAACTCCAGGCTGGGGTTGATGTCCAGGGCCAGACAGTAACTGGCAGGCTCGGGAGCCCCGGGAAGCAGGTGCAGGGAGGAAATTATGGCCAAAGTCAGGACCGCCGCCACGGCCACACCTCGGAGCCATGCTCCCCTGGCATCGGCAAGCTTGATCCTGTCTCCCAACCCTTTCCCGGCCGGGGGGGAGCCGCGGCGCAGGAGAAAGTCCCCCTCTGGGGTCAGGACATAATAGCGGTCCCTTTCCAGCTGGCAGATAATCCCGATTTTACTCATGCTTCTTCCCTCCCCAGGCCCAAGTAGGTAGCGATAAAGGGAAAATCCCCGGCCCTGGCAGCCACTGCCAGCAAGGCCAGTAGGTAGCGGCGCCGGTTGGCTAAAGCCTTCTTGCTCTCCCCGGTGAGTTGAGAAAGCTGCTCCAAGGGCAGCCTTCCCTTTTCCAGAATCAGGGTCAGGAGTTGCTCCTGGGCGGCAATAATCCTTGCTGCCCGTAGAATCCTCTCCCGCACGCCTTGTTGGCGCGGAGACTCCTTAACCAAATCGGCGAAGCTGATCCCGTATTTGCCCAGCAAGCGGGAGAATTCTTCAAGCTCCGCCGCCCTTTCCAGGCGCAGGAACTCTTCCCCGGTTTGGGATAGCTTAGCCCCCCTAGGAAGTTCTTCCACGCACACCTCCCGCTCCCGCCGGCGCAGAGTGCGCTGGTAGTCGATGAGGCGGCGTTTGATTACCAGGGAAGCAAAGGTATCGAAGCCCGCCCCCTTCTGAGGCTGGTAAATATCTATGGCCGAATCCAGGGCGAGCAGGGCGATGCTCAATTCCTCATCCCTGCCCCATTCCAGCAACCTGCGGCAATGAGCCGAGGCCACTTTGCGAACAAAGCCCCTGTACTTTTCCAAAAAGAGATTGCGGCTGACTGGATCGCCCTTTGCCTCGAGATAGTCCACTGCGCCAGCCCTCCTTTATGCTATATTCGCTCCTGAAACCGATGATTTGGGGATTTTCAGCAACGCCCGACAAAAAAGACTGCCGCAGCAGTCCTTACAGTTCTCCCTCAATTCTCGTCTGGTCCAGCCAATTGGAGTAAAGGCGGACAAAATTGGGGCGGCAGACCTCCAAATCCATCTTGTACTGGTGCAAGATCTTTAATTGCTCTTCGATATGGCTGCCCCGCAACACGGTAACCACCAGTTTAAAAGTGTTGTCCAGGGCCCGGCAACGCTGGTAAAGGACCTCCAGGTCCTGGGGGGAAATATCTTCGTACAGGACCACCCAATTATTTTCCTGGCTACGGAGAAACTGGCTGGCCAGTTCGACAATTTCCGGGTCCTTTATGACGTGAATCGCTATCATCAGGAGGGCATCCTCCAAAGCATTTTCCAGGGTGGGAATCCATGTGACCTTGACCGGTTCGCCCTCTCCCTGCACCTCGGGGAACAGAACCAGGGACGGCCTGGTGTTCTCCAAAAAATACAGGCGGTGACTGGGCTCGATTCCGTCATGGTAGGGATGCCCGCGGCCAATCAAGATTTGCGCGGTAACCGTTGCCAATGTATATACCCTCCCCATATTCAATTCCTTCATCGGTCAATATTCCACACACCCCGGGAAAAATCCTGCCATAATTATTAAACAAAACTGTCCCCCACCCCTGCATACAGAAAGTTACACTTTCACCTTGACAATTTTAATCAATCCCATAAAATATTTAATAAAGGGGTGACCTATATGTCTTACAAATCCGAACTCCGCCTGCTCTGGCGCCGGCTTAGCGGGCAGGGCAGCTGGCTGGTAATTGCCGTTTTGGGGGCAATAACCGCTTCGGTCTTGACCCTCGTTACCTTTGACCGGTTTCGGCAAATGGTGGACGTTGTCCTGGCCGGTGACGGATCGCTTTTTATCGCCAACGCCAAAATCCTATGCCTGTTGGTTCCGGCCGCCGTGGCGGTGGAGTACATGCTGCGCTATAGTTCCGGGCGCTTTGCCGAGGCAGGCACCGCGGCAATCCGCGACCAGATGATCGTAAAAATTCAGGAGCTGTCCATGGAATTCCTGGACGGCCGGCACAGCGGCGACATCATGTCCCGACTGACCAATGATGTCAATCTCGTAAGGGACTTCCTGGCCAATTCCTTTACCAGGCTCTTCACCATTCCCCTGATGGCCGTCTTTGCCCTGGCCTATATGGTCTGGGTAAGCTTGCCCTTAACCCTCCTCAGCGTCCTCCTGATCCCCATAATGGGATGGGTTTCCGGGCGAATTAGTTCGGCCATGGCCAAGAGCAGCCGCGAACTCCAACAGCAATTGGGCGCGGTCAACGAGGCCGCCAGAGATTCCCTGGGCGGAATCCTGGTGACCAAGGCCTTCAATCTGGAAGACCGCCAGAACGCAGCCTTTGCCGCCAGGGTCCAGGCCACTGTCAAGAGCAGCTTGAAACTGGCCAGAGGGCGCAGCATTCTCAGCGGCCTGGCCAGTATATTCAACATCAGTCCCTTCATAATCTGCCTGTTCTATGGAGGCATCCTGGTCGGGCGCGGTGAGATCAGCGCCGGGCAGCTCATCGCCTTTGTGAACTTCCTGAACTACCTGGCCAACCCCATGCAACAAGTCCCCCGCCTGCTGGGAGAAATCCAGATTACCCGGGCCGCCCTCGGACGGATTGCCGAAATCCTGGCCGGCGAAACTGATCGGACAGGCGGCCAAGCTTTCGCTCCCGGCCAGGACCCGCTCCTGGAAGTAAGAAATGTCTCCTTCGGCTATGGGGATAAGCTGGTTCTCGACAACCTCAGCTTTGAGATACGTCGGGGCGAGCAGGTGGCCCTGGCGGGCCCCAGCGGCGGCGGCAAGTCCTCCATCCTCAAACTCATCGCCGGTTTTTATCAGCCCCAGCGAGGCGAAATCCGCTTGTACGGCCACTCCCTGACAGAATGGGAACTCAATGCCCTGCGGGAGAATATGGCCATGGTCACTCAAGACACCTACCTCTACCCTGGCACCATCGCAGAGAACATCGGTTGGGGCAAGCCCGGCTCCACCCTGGAGGAGATAATAGCGGCGGCAAAGCTGGCCAACGCCCATGATTTCATCACTGCTCTGCCCGGGGCTTATCAAAGTCAGGTGGGCGAGCTGGGCGCAAAGCTCTCGGGGGGGCAGCGGCAACGCATTGCCATCGCCCGGGCCATCCTCAACGACGCCGACTTGCTCCTCCTGGACGAGCCCACTTCCGCCCTGGACGCCGAATCAGAACGCTCGGTCCAGCAGGCCCTGGACTCTTTCATGGCCGGCAAGACCAGCATTATCGTAGCCCATCGGCTTTCCACCATCAAAAACGCCCGGCGGATACTGGTCATCGATGGGGGCCGGGTAGTGGAATCCGGCAGCCACCAGGAGCTCTTGGCTAAGCAGGGGGTCTATTCAAAACTGTACCAGGCCCAACTGGCTTCCGAGACGGAGCAAAATCTAACAGGGCAGGAGGTGGGAGCGTGAAAAGACATACATTGGCTCGCCTCTTGTCCATGGTGGAGGGAAAGGGCTGGTACTGGGCGGGTTTGGCCGGAACCGGCCTGGAACCCATGCTCCGCAACCTCATCGTCGCCATCTGGCTGATGACGGTCATCGATACAGCAGTCGCCGGCGACGTCCCCGGGATAATCAGGGGTACCGCCTGGGGCTTCGCCGCCATGCTTCTCCTCAGCCTCTATCAAATTTTCTTTAACTATGTTTGGGAAAAGGGCGTGACCCTGACCACAGCTGCAATTCGCCGCCGCGTCTTCGACCATGCCCAGCGCCTGCCCTACGCATACAGCAATAACCAGCACAGCGGCGACATCATCTCCAGGGCCACCAACGATATCAAGGCTGCCGAAGAGGCCTATGGGGTCAACCTGCAACTTCTGGTTTCCGACCTGTTGGGAGCGGTCATCTCCCTGGCCATCGTCTTCGCACTCAGTTGGCAACTGGGCCTGGCCTCTTCCCTCATGGCGCTGGTGTTTTTCCTGGCCAGCCTCCCCCTTTCCAGATCCCTGCGCCTGATCGGCGCCAAAGTTCAAACCGGTCTGGGGCGAATAACCGAGGCCCTCTCGGATATCCTGGCCAGCGTCCCGGTAACTCGAATCTTTAATCTGAAGGACATAGTCACCGCAGACTACAGGCAAAAAAATGCCCGGGTCTTGCACCTGTCCCTGGCCAGGGCGGCCCTCAGCGCCGGCTTGGCGGCCCTGGGCGTCCTGGGTTTTCTCGGCTCCCAAATTGGCATTATCTCCCTGGGGAGCTACTTGGCCCTGAACAACCAGATCAGCCTTGGCCAAATAGCCTTTACCACCCAGATGGTCAGCGCCCTCTTCATTACCCTGGGCACGGTTTTCGGCAGGCTCCAGGCCTCCCTGGCCGGGGCAGACCGGGTGCTGGAAATCCTGGCAGTCCCCCAGGAGCGCCGGGACGGCGCCCCAGCCGCCCAGGCCGGCGATTCCCGGGGCATCTCGGTAAAGGACCTGTCCTTCCGCTACAGCGCCGACGCCCCCGTCCTGGACAAGGTCAGCTTCGAAGTCCCTCCGGGCAAGGTCTATGCCCTGGTGGGTCCCAGCGGCAGCGGCAAGAGCACGGTATTGCAGCTGCTCCTGGGTCTCTACCCCCTGGAGCAGGGGGAAATCCTCATCAACGGTTATGACTTGGCCGCAACTTCCCCTGCCGTCATTCGGGAACAGATCGCCTATGTACCCCAGTCATCCTGGCTCTACGCCGCCAGCATCGCAGAAAACATCGCCTGCGCCCGGGAAGGCGCCACCGCCGCCCAGGTGGAGGCGGCAGCCAGAGCGGCCAATGCCCATGATTTTATCATGAAACTGCCCCAGGGCTACGCCACGCCGGTAGGGGAGCAGGGCTCCCGCCTTTCCGGGGGTCAGCGCCAGCGCATTGCCATCGCCCGGGCCCTCCTCAAGGACAGTCCAATCCTCCTCCTGGACGAAGCCACATCCGCCCTGGATGCCGAGTCGGAGCACCTGGTCCAGCAAGCCCTGGAGACCCTGATGGAGGGGAGGACAACCCTGGTGGTAGCCCACCGCCTCTCCACCATCCGCAATGCCGACCAGATCCTGGTCCTGGATCAGGGGAGAATAGTTGAACAGGGAACCCATGCTGAACTGCTGGCCCAAGGCGGGGTTTATCGCCGGCTCTATGAGCTTCAGTTTTCCCGGCAGGCAAGCGCCGGTGACCCGGCATAGTATTGGCCCTCAATACCCCGCACCTTTTCCCTTTTCTTACCCCATGGTATAATTGGGTAAAAATCTGTGGCGGTGATAATAAATGTTGGAGAACTCCGGGATGCCCTTATATCTGCAAGTATACGAAGCCCTGAAGCAGAAGATAACCGCCGGGGATTGGCCCGAAGAGTCGGCCATACCCACCGAAGCCAACCTGATGAAGACTTTCGGCGTCGGCCGGGAGACGGTGCGCCGGGCGGTGCTGAGGTTGGTCAACGAGGGCTACCTCTTCCGACAGCGAGGCAAGGGCACCTTTGTCTGCCGCCGGCGCCCCGAGGACGGCCTGGAGCAGCTGGTCTCCTTCACCGCCGAAATGTTGTCCCGGGGCTACCGGCCGGGCACCCAGGTCCTGGTCCACCGCCGGCAACAGCCCGACCCGGAAACCGCCAGGCTCCTGAACTCTGCCCCCTCTGAAGATATCTTGTACATCAAGCGCCTGCGCACCGCTAATCAACTGGCAGTGGCTCTGGAAGAATCCTTCCTGCGCACCGACGTCTTCGGGGAATTGGACCCCGACAAGCTGGGGGGATCCTTTTACGACTACCTGGTCTATGACAAAGGAATCAAGCCGGGGAAGATCGTCCAGGAAATCAGCTCAGGCCTGGCCGACCCGGAAACAGCTAATCTCCTGGAAGTTGAACCCGGGCACCCCATCCTCCAGCTCTCCCGGATGATGTATACCGTCGACGGCACTCCCTTCTTCTGGCTGGTCTTCCGCTACCGGGGCGATATTTACTCCATCAAGACCAAGCTGGACTTCGCCTAGGCTATCTGACCGCTGAAAAAAGACCCTATCGCGCTGCGATAAGGTCTTTTATTGTCTATTACCTGGGCTGATAGTCTTCCGACCCTGAAGGGAGCAGGTCTCCTGAGTGGCTTCCAGGGGGTTTACTGCTGCCTGCTTATTCCCTGACTCTCCAGGATGGCCGCCAACTCCCGGACAGCAAATCGGTCGTGGAGATCCCATTTTAGCTGCTTGGGGCGGCCCCGCCAATCTGTCCTGGTGGTGCTGATGTACACCACCGTCCCCTCGGTCCGGTATTCCAGGATCTGGTCCCAGGTGTAAATGCGCCCCAGGTAAATCCCCTCTCTGCGAACCTGGCCATCCAGGGCGCTGCCAGCAATGCCGGCGAGAGCAACAGCTGCAGTGGAAGCAGTCATGACCATCTGTTGGCGGTAATATTCCATAACCCACTCAGGGGAGGCGCCCCCGGGGATCTGCCTGATCAGGATAATCAGGTTCATTGCCGAAATCAGGGCGGAAATTGCTCCCAAGATCAGGCTCCACTTCTTGCGGGGTGGCATCACCTTCATGAGGGTCCCCCCGAGGATTATCCTGATCCGAAACCATATCATGATTACCAAACTGATGAAACTGATGGTAATAATCAAGTGCCACTCTATAAATACCATTGCCCCACCTCCCGTCTTCCCCAATTATACCATATCCACCAGGCGCCCCGGACTTTTTTACCGCAGGCCTCGCAAGCGGCAGCCATTGCCAGCACCGATGATTCCGCGGCCCTGGCAAGGACCTTCCCCATTAGACTTAATTCTCCCCTCGCGCTACAATAGTAAAGGTGTTTACTATACAAATGGAGTGAATTGCATGCTTAAGGACTTCATTGATGATCTCAAGAGGGAGTTCAAGGGCTATTCCGGGCAGAAGTTAAAGCAAGATATGCTGGCCGGTTTGACGGTGACTGCCGTGGCCCTTCCCCTGGCCCTGGCCTTTGGCGTAGGCAGCGGGGCCACTGCAGCGGCAGGTTTGATAACAGCCATCCTTTCCGGCTATATAATAGGGGGGCTTTCCGGCGCCTCTTACCAGATTTCCGGCCCCACCGGCGCCATGACGGCAATCCTGCTCCTCTTAGCTCAAGAATACGGCTTAAATGGAATCTGGCTGGCCGGAGCCCTGTCGGGAATCATCCTGATCATCGCCGGTCTGATGAAATTTGGCAAAATCGTCTCTTACATCCCCGCCCCGGTGGTCACCGGTTTTACTTCGGGCATCGCCCTGATAATCGCCATCGGCCAGATTGACAACTTCTTCGGCGTCCAGTCGGCCCCGGCCGGGTCCGCCGCTCTCAAACTCGTCAATTACTTGCAGACCGGGATAAACCCTAATTGGTCAGCTGTCCTTTTGGGCGCCATAGTAATAGCGGTGATGATCCTGTGGCCGAAAAAATGGAATGCCATCTTCCCCTCCTCCCTGGCGGGGCTGATCCTCGCCCTGGGGGTCAGCATGGTCTGGAAATTTCCGGTGGCTACAATTGGTGAAATTCCCAAGACCCTGCTCTCCGAAAGCCGCCTGGACTTAGCAGCCATAAAGCTTGGCGATTTCCAGAACATGCTCTTTCCCGCCCTGTCCATCGCCGCCTTGGGCATGATAGAAAGCCTTCTCTGCGGAGAAGTGGGCGGAAAGATGAAGGGCGAGCAGCTCAATGCCAACCGCGAGCTGGTAGCCCAGGGAATTGGCAACTTCATCATCCCCTTCTTCGGGGGCGTCCCGTCTACCGCCGCCATCGCCCGGTCCAGCGTGGGGATAAAATCCGGCGGACAGACCCGGCTGGTCAGCATTTTCCACTCCCTGGGCCTGCTGATTGCCATGTTCCTGCTGGCGCCGGTGATGTCCCAAATCCCCCTGGCCGCTTTGGCGGGAGTGCTGATGGTAACGGCCTGGCGCATGAATGAGTGGCGGAGCATCAGGTACATGTTCAGCAAGAGGTTGGTAGGCGCAATTTCCCTGTTCCTGATCACCATGTTTGCCACCATTATCTTCGACCTCACCCAGGCCATCATCATTGGCGTTGCCTTCGCCAGCCTGTTATTTATGCTCAAAATCGCCAATGTAGAGATTATTGTCCAATCTGTGGACGAAAAAAGGCTGATGGGCAGGCACATTGCCTCTGCCGACAAGCCTTTGGAGCATATCCGCGTCGTCTATTGCACGGGCCCGCTTTTCTTTGCCAATGTCCAAAAGCTAAGGGCCCAGCTGGCCAATCTGGCCAAGGGCAAGGTCATCATCCTGTCCATGCGAGGGGTTCCCATGATTGATACCACCGGCCTGCAGTGCCTGGAGGAGCTGCACCTCATGCTGCAGAGCGAGAATCGCAGGCTGATGCTCTGCGGGCTCCAGCCCCAGGTGGCCAATATGCTCCAGAAAAGTTCGCTCACCCAGAGCATTGGCGAAAAGATGATCTTCTGGGGCGCCGCCGAAGCGATTATCGCCGCCCAGGACATGGGAGCAGCCTAAAAGAGAGCACCCCCTGGATTCTTCTGAAACCAGGGGGTGGTTTGTTTCCTGATTACCAGCGCCTTTTTTCCGGGGGCAGGTCCAGGGCCAGGGTGCCGCCGGGGTTAAGGATGTTGTCGGGGTCCAGGTGGCGCTTGATGGCCCGAAGCAGCTCCAGCTCATTGGTGCCCAGGGACTCCTCATACCAGGGGGCCAGCATGCGGCCGATGCCGTGGTGATGGCTGAGGGCGGCGCCGGTCTTGCAGATATGGTCGATGACCTTGGCCTGATAGTCCACGTACTCCTCACTATCCATGCGGGCAATGAAGATGAAATAAAGGTTGGTGCCCTGGGGATAGAAGTGGGAAGAGTGGGACATGCAGATGGTCTGGGGCCGGGACTTGCAGAAGGCCCGCACCTCCCGCCACACATCCTCCAGGCGGTCCCAGGGCACGGCGCATTCCAGGGTATCGATGATGACGCCGTAGTCCTGGAGGTCTTCCCGGAGGTAGGGATCCAGGAAGCGCCCTTCTTCCCACTTGCGAGTGACATAACCGGTGGTAGACATGGCCCCATACCGCTTGGCAATCTGGCGAATCCGCCGGGCGACCAAGCGGGTATAGCCGGCATCGCCATCGGCGGTGCCCAGGAGCAGGCAGCGCTGATTGGGCTTATAGCCCCGGGCCCGGAGCATGGTGTCCAGAATGGTGCCCTCCACCCCATACAGCTTCATCCCCACCTCGGTCTCTTCGGGGTCCGAGAGGCGGAAGACCGAGGGCAGGCCGAACTCGCCCTGGGAGATCTCCCGCACCGCCTCCAGGGCGCTCATATAATCCCGGAAGATATAGCTGAAGCGCCGGGTGTTTTCCGGCTGGTATTTAAAGATCTTGAGGGTGGCCTCCACCAGGATGCCATAGGTCCCTTCGGAACCTATCATAATCTGGTCGATGTCGGGGCCGATGGCCTCGGCGGGATACTCTTTGGTGACGATGTCCCCCACCGGCGTCACATATTCCTGGCAGATAACCAGGTCCTCAATCTTCCCGTAATAGGTGGAGTTCTGCCCTGCCCCCCGGGTGACGATCCAGCCGCCGATGGTGGAGGAATCAAAGGACTGGGGCAGGTGCCCGCCGGTGTAGCGCTCCTTGGCGCCAAACAAATTGGGGGCATCCCGGAGGGCGGCCTCGTAATCGGGGCCCATCATTCCCGGCTGGACGGTTACGGTCTGGTTGATGGGGTTGAGCTTGATGATCTTGTTCATATGCACCCGCATATCCAGGGAGATGCCGCCCCGGGGGCACTCTGTTCCCCGCATCACCGAAGAGCCGCCGCCAAAGGGCGTCACCGGCACTTTGTTTTCCCGGCACCAGCGCACCAGGTTGCGGACATCCTCCTTATTGCGGGGGCTGACCACGGCATCGGGCAGGTTTTCGATCTTCTTCTCCCGCAGGCGGATGAGGTCGTATATCATCTTGCCATAAGCCACCCGCAGGCGGTTGTAATCATCGGTGTGGACATTCTCGGCCCCCACCAGGGCCCGCAGCTCTTGCAGTTGCTCCTGGCTGAGGCGGGAGGGAATGTCGTATTCCACCTTTTCCTCTCCCACATTCTGCTTGACCTGAAAGTCTGCATCGGTCATGGCAAAGGTTTCCTTCATCAGGGCATAGAGGCGCTTGTTGGGATGCTTGAAGCGGTCGGGATAACCCCATTTAAATATGGATCTGTATGATTGCTCCGGCGGCACCTTCTCGTACCAATCGGGATAAAAGGGCTTTTTCTCGGCCATGCTAACTCCTCCCCATCTTTTTTTCCTCAATGGTAAGCGGACTGTTCTTCACCCATGTCGGCGGTGGCAATCAAAGACACGTCGGTGCCCGCCAACCGGGGGATCACCACATCCCCGGGCCGCAGCCTTCGCTCCACCCGCACCGAGTTAATCTCCCCCATGCAGGCGAAGATTCGGGCCAAGGGCACCTCGCCCTGGGTGCGCACCGGCAGCATGGGATAATCGGAGAAGCTGGTGCGCACGGTGGTGGTCAGAGTGCGGCTGGGATTGGTCAGTTCCTTCTCGGCATAGGCCACACCCCGGGGACACCTGTTTCCCTGGACCACCAGGTCCTGCCCCCGGGAGCTGACCTGCAGGCGGCAGCCCTGGGGACATTGGATGCAGATGATTTCCCTAGCCATTTTCCTCCCCCTTCAAGTTCAAGATTACTTTTTCCGCCCCGGCGGGAATGGCGGTCAAATCCAGGACGAGCCGCTCCATCTCCGGCGGCCGCATCACCGGGTACCGCTTGCGCATCAAGGTTTCCCCGCCGACAGTGACCGCCACTTGGGCATTGCGCAAGGTGCGGGCAGAGCGCAGGTAAATCACCGCCTGCCCCCCCGCCGCCACATCCAGGCGGCTGGGCACGGCATAGAGGATATCCCCCTCCGGGCTCAGCTCCAGATGCCGGGGCTCCCTTCCCTGGCCCAGGGCATACTCAGCGGCGGCCCGACCGGCAGTGGTCCCGCTTTCCGAGACATAGTCCACCAAGTCGTTGACATGGAGGGCGTTGCCGCAACTGTAGAGTCCCGGCACATTGGTGGCCAGGTGCTGGTCCACCGCGGGTCCGCCGGTGCGGGGGTTGAGCTCCACCCCCAGAGGGGCTAGGATGTCGTTTTCGGGGATCAGCCCCACCGAGAGGACCAGGGTATCGCAGGGCACAAGGCGGCCCTGCCCCGGCAGCGGCCGCAGCCTCTCATCCACCGGGCTGACCATTACTCCCTCCACCCTTTCCCGGCCCAGGACCTGGGTTACGGTGGCGCTGAGGTGGAGGGGGATATTGTAGTCCTGCAGGCACTGAACCAGGTTTCGGGTGAGCCCCGATGGCTCGGGCTTGATCTCGTACACCCCTTCCACCTGGGCCCCTTCCAGGACCAGGCGCCGGGCCATGATCAAGCCGATATCCCCGGAACCCAGAATGACGCAGCGCCGCCCCGGGAGCAAGCCCTCGATATTGATGAGGTGCTGGACGGTGCCGGCGGTGTAGATTCCCGCCGGGCGCTGGCCGTGGATGAAGACCTGGCGGGAGGTGCGCTCCCGGCAGCCAGTGGCCGCCACTAGGGCCCGGGCCTGGAGCTGAAACACCGCCTGCTCCCGATTCTGCAGGATGAGGGCGAACCCTTCTCCTTCCCGCCTCAGTTCCAGGAGGAAGGTCTCGGTGAAGATGGGGATTCCGCGCCGACGGACCTCCTGGATATCCCGCCAGGCGTATTCCGGGCCGGTGAGTTTTTCGCCGTAGCGCACCAGGCCAAAGCCGTCGTGGATGCACTGCTTGAGGATGCCCCCGGGCCGCGACTCCCGCTCGATCAGGCAGACCCCGGCCCCGGCCTCGTGGGCCGCTATGGCCGCCGCCAGCCCCGCCGGACCCGCACCGATGACTACTGTATCCCATACTTTACCCATCTCTGGCCACCTCCCTGGGCTCCTTGGTGGGCGCCAGCACCAGCTGGGAGCCCGGCCTGCCCTTCACCACCCCGGTGAGAGCAGTCCCCGTCTCCCGGGCCAGGATCTCCAGCAGGGCAGGGGTGCAGAATCCGCCCTGACAGCGCCCCATCCCCGCCCGCACCCGGCGCTTGATGGCATCCAGGGAAGCGGCGGGAACGGAACTCCTGATGGCGGCGACTATCTCTCCCTCGGAAATGGCCTCGCACCGGCAGACTATCCTGCCGTAGGCAGGGTTTTCCCGGATCAGTCGGGCCCGCTCCTCCAGACTCAAATCCTCCAGGCGAGGGTTGGGCCTGCGCACGGGGTCAAAGCGGGGATTGAGGCGAACCTCCATGACCTTTGCCAGCAGTTTTACCGTCATCTCCGCCACATCCTGGGCGATGGCCGGGGCCGAGGCCAGTCCCGGAGACTGAATCCCTGCCGCGTGAACCAGGTTGGCCACATACTCCGACGGTTCGATGACAAAATCCTCTTCAAAGGTGCAGGCCCGCACCCCGGCAAAATAGGTAATGACATCCCCCGGCCGGAGCCGGGTATTGAGGGGCAGGTGCCGGGAGAGCAGAAACTCTATATCTTCAGGCCCCGTGGACCAGTCTTCCCGTTGGGGCACTTCCACGGCATTGGGCCCCATGAGGAGGTTGCCCTCCACGGTGGGGTTGAGGCCCCCGCCCTTGGTATGGGCTTTGCTGTTCAGCTTGGGTATGGCCAGGACGCCCCTCTGCAGGGGACGGGTCTTCTTGTCCAGAATGGCAATGGTCCCCTTGCGGCCGTGGATGGTGAAGAACCGGTCATTGGCAAAGCCTGCCACCTTATCCGCCCACACTCCGGCGGCATTGATGACCACCTTGGCCCTGAGGCTGCCCCGGTTGGTCCTTACCTCCACAATCCGGTTTCCTTCCATGACAAACCCCTGGACCATGGTGTTCAGGAAGACTTGGGCGCCGTTTTCCACGGCGTTTTCGGCATAGGCCACCGTCACCTCATAGGGGGCCACCACCCCCGTCGAGGGCAAGAGCACCCCGCCCTTCTGGGCGGGAGTGACATTGGGCTCCCGCTGGAACACCTCTCGCCGGGAAAGGGGAATTACCCCGTCCACGCCCTTGGCCAGGGCCTGCTTGCGCACCCAGGGCAGGAGGAGCTGATAGATGCTCCTTTCCAGCAAGACCAGAGAGCCGCACCGCTCCAGCTTGAACCCCAGCTCTCGGGCAGCCTGGGTGTACATCCGGTTGCCCCGGATGTTGTAGGCGAGTTTTTTGCTCCCCCTGGAAGGGGCGATACCCGGGTGGATCATGCCGTTATTGCGGCTGGAGGCCTGTTTAGCCACGTCGTCCTCCTTCTCCAACACCGCCACCTTCAGGTCCCAGCGGGTCAGCTCCCGGGCGATGGCGCAGCCGATGACGCCCCCTCCCACAACCGCGACGTCGAATTCCCGCCCCGCCAGGGCCTGGTCCGTAAGGGGAGGGCTGTATTCCTCCGGCGGGCTGACACCCTCCACCTGGATATCGTTGACCACTCCCTTGTAGCCGTGGCCGGCGGCCGCATACCCGGCGGCGATGTACTGCTGCCAACTCTGAACCCGGCCCTCCAGGACCACGGACTGGCGCCACTGGCGGGCTTCAACTTCCGCCAGCCCTTCCCGCGCCAATGCCCTTCTCACTGCCTTCAGCCCAGTCATCTCACTCCCCTCCTATATATCCGAATGTCCGGACTTTTCCTGGTTTAATTTTATTTTGCCCTCGGCAAACTGTCAAGGTTTTCCCCTTTATTGTATGACCACGCCGGGGCAGATTTGCATTCTTGTCGCCGGAGGCAGGATTTTTTGCCCCGGATGTCAAATACTTAGATGACACCGCCAGCAGGGCGTGCCCTGCTCTTCTTACAGCCTCAGGGCTGTTTTTTTGTTCATGCATAAAGGCCAGCGCCTGCCAATAGTATTTTAAGGAGCAAGAATATAAGGAGTGAATTCCGTGCTCTCCGACAGGCTGACCTTCCTGAAACAGCTGCCCCGGGGCCCCGCTTTGCGCAAGATTTTTTCGGTGCTCCTCTGGGTCCTGGCGGCCCTGACGATCTTTGCCGGCCTCTATTTCATCATCGACATGTTCATGGCCCTGTCCCAGGCCGAACACCCGGCGGCGGTGCTGGGAACCATCATCGCCGCCCTCGCTACGGCGGTAGGGACGGCCCTGATTGTCCTCACCATCCTCCACCACCTGCCCGACCTCCGGGGCACATCCCCCCCAGACTACCCGGTGATCCACCTGGTCGCCCTGCTCCTGCGCCTGCTGGGGGAGGGCCTGGCGGCGTTTCACCTTGCAGCGGGGCTGGCTACCGGCATCGCCTTCTGGTTTGGCAGCCGTCCTAGCTTGCCCTACTTCCAGAGCCTGATGTGGAGGATCCTCGGTTTCGCCGCCTTCCCGCCCTTCATCTCCGGTCTGATCGCCATCCTCGCCAGCGTCTTCCAGGCCGCCCTGTCGCTGCTGGCCTGTTACCTGGCGGCAGAATTGCTCCTGCTGCTCCGGGAACTGCCCCTGAAAACCAAAAGGTAGAATTGCGGTTCCACCTACAGTTTTTTCCATGAATCCGCGCATTAGTTAATAGGAAACCAACTATTGGAGGTGGAACGGTGAAAATCTCTCAAATAGAACCTTTTGTGGAATCCTTATCCCAAGGTCCTCAGCTCCGCAAAATCCTGGCCTTGGTCTTAAGGGTGCTGGCAGTGCTTGCAGGGTGCACAGGCCTCTTCTTCTTTCTGTATGTTCTGGGTCAGATAGTTATTGCTGTCCGCACCGATGTCCTTGAAGCCTTGGGGCTGCTCTTTGCTCTGGCGATAGTGGTTGCTGTCTTCTTTGTGGCAGTGAAGATCCTCCTCTTCCGGGCCAAAGGGCTCCTGCTCCAAACTGAATACGAGTACCCCTTGGCCGTCATCGCCTCGCTGCTGCTGAAAACCATTGGCGAGTTGCTGACCCTGTTTGCCGGTGGCAGCGGCTTATTCGCCGGCATTCTCATTTGGTTTGGCCGAGTTTACCCGGCAATTCCTTCTTTAAGTCCTCCCTTCGTGCACGCTCTTCTATTCCCCGCTTCTTCCTTTGTCCAAGGCCTGATTCTGATAATTGCCAGCCAGGTATATGCCCTGGTGCTGCTGGTCTTTTTCTACCTGCTGGCAGAACTGCTCCTCATGTTCCGAAACATAGCGACAAAATAAAATCAAATCCCGCTTCATAAGCGGGATTTATTATCATTCAATATTTTTATTGCTCCAGTTTCATATCTCCAGGCTTGATCCAGCCCAGTCGGCGCAGGATTTCCGAGAAGAAATAGCTGAGAATCGCCGGGCCGATAAAGTGCAAGAGGAGGACCACCAGCCAGACCGGCAATCCCTTGACAGTGCCGGTAAAGCCCATGTCGGCAAAGGTCATCAACTGCCCCACCAGGCCGCTGGTGCCCATCCCCGCTCCCGCGGGATTGTTGGTCATCTTAAAGACCACCGAGGCAAAGGGGGCCAGGATGATTCCCGCCAGGGTGGGGGGGATGAGGATGCGGGGATTCTTGACAATATTGCCCACTTGCAGCATGGAGGTGCCTATGCCCTGGGAGATGAGGCCGGAGATGCCATTATCCCGGAAACTGGCCACGGCAAAGCCTACCATCTGAGCACAGCAGCCCACGGTGGCCGCCCCGGCAGCCAGGCCGTCCAAACCGATCATCAAGGCGATGGCAGCGCTGGAAATGGGCGCCGTCAGTGCCCACCCCATCAGAGTGGCCACCAGAATGCCCATGCTGAAGGGTTGTTGCACCATGGCCCACTCGATGGCTGCCCCCAGGGCCTTCATTCCGGAATCGATGGGGGGACCGACGAAACTGGCCACCGCATATCCTATACCGATGGTGACCAGGGGAGTGAGGATGATGTCCAGCTTGGTCTCGCCGGATATCAGCTTGCCGCACTCCGCCCCCAGTAGGGCGGCGACAAAGCTGCCGGCCGGTCCGCCCAGCTGGACCCCCGCCGCGCCGGTGATGGCCGAGGCAAAGAGCACGAACTTTGGCGCCTTGAGCCCCTGGGCGACGGCGACGCCGATGGCAGCCCCCATCAGGTTGGCATTCATGGCCAGCCCGCCCATTTGCACCAAAAAGTCCACACCCAATTGTTCGCCGGTCGTCTTGACGATTAAGCCGATGATCAGTGATGAAAAGAGTCCCAGGGCCATGTAACTCATGGCGGTAACAAAGTAAGTGCGCAGGGAAAGGTCTACTCCCTTTCTGTGCAGAAAGTCGTATATTCTTCGCAGCATGTCTCGCACCGCAATCACCTGTTTCTATTTATTGGTATCGCCTTATTCTAATCCATACATCTCCCCAATGGCAAGGGCAGTCTAAAGGCCCCTCTCTTGCGCCCGAGGAAATCCAGGCAAAAATTAGAGGATTATATCGCGATTCTGACGAATTACTCCTCATCTTGATATATGGAGGTAATTGTATGGTCCGCTTTTTCCGCGCCCTGGCCCTGGGCCTGGCCCTCCTGTTGCTGGTCGGCGCTTGCAGTGCCGGCAGCAGCGACAAAGCAGGGTACGACCCCCAGGATTCCAACTCCGAAGCTCCTTATAATGGTGAAGATTATGGCAAGGGCAGTCCCCGCCAGGTAATTTACCAGGCCTCCCTGGATGTATCCGTCGCCGATCTGAACAGCTCCATTGTCGCCCTCAGCCAGAAGGCGGCGGCCCTGGGCGGGTATATTGCCAACTCCTATCGGGATAATAGCGGCGAAAAGCCCAGCGCCCGGATCAGTTTCCGCATACCCCAGGCCAGGTACCAGGAATTTCTTCAATATGCCCGGGAGCAAGGTGAACCGGGGCAGGAGAAGGTGGACAGCACCGATGTCACAGAAGAGTACCTGGACCTGGAAGCCCGCCTGGCTAACCGCCGGGTTCACGAAGAAAGGTTGCTGGAGCTCTTTACCCAGTCCGGCAGCATCGAAGAACTGCTTGCGGTGGAACGGGAACTGGCCCGGGTCAGGGAGGATATCGAGATCATCGAAGGCCGCCTGCGCTACCTGACTGACCGGGTTTCCATGGCCACTGTGGAAATCCAACTCATCCAGAAGCCCGGCGAAACCGAAGTCCCGGGACTTAAACCGGTGGGAATAGGGGAAACCCTGCGCCGCTCCCTGCGGGCCCTGATCAACAGCTCCACCCTGTTCCTGGACATCCTCAGCTACATCTTTATCATATTGGCAGCCCTCCTGCCCTTTGCAGTTCCCATAGGCCTCGTAATCTGGCTGATCTTCCGGCTGCGGCGCCGGAGCAAATCCCCTTCTCAAGAAGCCTAGGAGCCCCGGAAAGGGTCGGCAAAATGCCGGCCCTTTTTTGTCAACCTCCTCCATGCTAAGATTAGAACGATAGGAGGTACCGAAATGGATATAGGAAAACTTATAAAACTGGTCAGGATACTGGTCTACGCCACTGCCGCCCTGGGAATTGCCGCTCTCCTCATCTTTCTGGCCCTGGGCGATAGCCGCGACCCCAGCTACTTTTATGGAACCTTGGCCGCCCTGCCCCTGTTCGGCCTCAGCATTTTCCTGCACTACCGCCTGGGCAGGCTAAAGGACCTCCGGTTTATCCGCCAACAATGGGGCAAGGTCCTGGAGCGGAAGCGGAACTTCGACAACATCTCTCTCTACCACCGCTTCTGCCCCCACCTGCCAGGCAAGGCCCCAGTGGACGACACCACCTGGCAGGATTTGAACATGAACGAACTGTACACCCGAATCGACCGCACCCTGACCGGTCCGGGAGAAGGGGTGTTATACCAGATCCTGCGCACTCCCTGCACCGGGGAAAGCCTCCCCGAGTTGAGGCGCCGCGATGAGATAATCTCGGTATTACAGCAAGACGCCAAGACCAGGGAGGCGCTGCAGATGGCCCTCCTCCGCCTGGGCAGGGACAAGGACCATACCCTTACCCGCCTGTTGTGGGAGCCCCTTCCAGACAAACCTACCCTGACCTTTATCTACTCTCTCCTGGCCCTGGTCGCCCTCCTGTCCCTGACCGCCCCGATTTTTCTGGGCACTCCGGGGCTGTCTTTGGTAATGCTGGCTTTCTCCTTGAATTCCCTGGTCCACTACCAGGTCCGGAAAAGGTATTCCTACCACATCCCCTCTATTACCAGTTTATCCGGCCTGCTCCGGGCCGCCCGCTCCCTGACCCAGGCCAACCTGCCTGGTTTGGAGCCGGAGCAGAAACAGCTGAGAAAGGGCCTGGCTGCTGCCAGAAAACTGAACCGCAAACTCCGGGCCCTGTTTCTCGATTCGCTGAAGGGCTCCGACGCCTTTTTCCTGATTCAGTATGTACAGATCCTCTTCTTGGTAGAGGTCCGGAGCTTCTATGGCGCCCTGGCAGAAATCCGGGGCAATCTCCAGGCGCTCAGGGAGCTCTTTACCCAGGTCGGCGCCTTGGACGCCATGCAGGCAGTCGCCTCTTACCGGGTGGGGCTGGACCATGTCAAACCGGAGTTCTGTCAGGAAGCTTGCCTCAAAGCCGTGGAGATCCGGCACCCCCTCCTGGAAAATCCGGTGCCCAATTCCATCGAAATCCGGAACCAGGGCATCCTCATCACCGGCTCCAACATGGCGGGAAAGTCGACCTTCCTCCGCACCCTGGGGGTCAACGCAATCCTTGCTCAATCCCTCTTTATCTGCACGGCGGCAGCCTATACGGCCTGCTTCCTGCAGGTATGCACTTCGATAAACAAAGCCGACGATATTTCCCAGCAGAAAAGCCTCTACTATGCAGAGGCGGAACGGCTGCTCAAGATTATCCGCCCCCAGCCCCTCTCCATCCCCAGATTGCTCCTCATCGATGAACTGCTCTCGGGCACCAATTACACCGAGCGGCTGGCGGCCTCGGCGGCCATCCTCGACTATCTCAAGGGCCAGGACGCCCTGGTGGTGGTCGCCACCCACGACCTGGATTTGGCCGAAAGCCTGGGGTCGGCATACCTCTGTTACCACTTCTCAGACAAGGTTGACAAGAACAACCTCGGCTTTGACTACACCCTCAAGAAGGGAATCGCCACCACCCGCAATGCCATAAAACTCCTGGAATATATGGGTTATCCCCAGGAAGTCATCCATGGAGCCAATAGCCGGTTTAGCCCGGCGGCAAAGGGCGGCAAATAGCGCCATCATTAAAAGGGTCCTTCTCGAGGCGCCTCCGCACCCGCTGCAAGACCCCTAATCTCCAGGCGCCGGCACCACCTCAAACTGCCGGCATAATATCAATAGAGACCAGTCAATGAACCTACACTATTTCCTGAACTTCCTTGATATTCTCAGTCCTCAACAGGCGGATATTCTCCCGCCCTTTTTTATCCCTTTCAACCACCTTGAGCCACTCATCCTCTACCTGCAGCACAGTGCATTTTATTTCCGAAGGAAAGTCGCTCTCCAGGACAAGGGTGCATTGCTTCCCTTCCAATTCCTTTAACAATTTGGACATAGACAGATCCCCTCCTTTTCTCTCCCTGGCCTCCAATCTCTTTACCCGGGCAGCGAGCCTTTTAACTTTCCCGGGCAGGCCGGAATAAACCAAAATCAGGATTAAGGCGATCAGGCCGGCGTACTCCATGGTCTCCCCCCCCTGGCATATGTTGACAAAAATAGGATAGCAGACGGCATCTGGGCCGGCAAGCTTTTCTCTGCAGGATAACCGCCCTCCAGAGACGAATTATTATCAACATTCCGGAGGTGATAGCATGGCCAAGATGGTTCCCTCCCAGTACAACCCAGAGACCACCAGTTATGGTGAGCAACAGATCTTTAGAGCTATGGGACAATTGCCCGACACCTATACCGTCTTTCATTCCCTGGCCCTGAACAGCCATGAGAGCAAGCTCTTTGCCGAGATAGACTTCGTCGTCCTCGGCCCCCAGGGCGTCCTCTGCCTGGAGGTCAAGGGGGGCAGTATCAAATGCCATGAGCGCCAGTGGTACTCCTATGGCCAGGAGGGCTCCCGGCCCATCCAAAACCCCTTTACCCAGGCCCAGACTGCGGCCATGGCCCTGCGCGATGATATCAAGGACTACTTTCGCAACAACCGCAACATTGTGGGCGCCTGCTTTGCTTCGGGGGTGGCCTTTCCCGACATCGCCTTTTGCGAGCGGGGCCCGGAGATTCGCCCGGAAATCGTCTATGACAAGAACAGCGGCGACCTCATGGCCTACATAGAAAGGGTGTTTGAGTACTGGAAGGATGAGTTCCGCCGCCGTTACGATTATGAGTTGACAGGCCTGTCCGGCATTGCCCGCACCCAGCTGGAAAGATATCTCTGCAACGACTTCGACATCGTCTACACCGTGGGCGCCCGGGTCGACCAGGTCAAACAGGAAACCATCCGCCTCACCGAAAGTCAAATGCGGGTCCTCAACTACGTCGCCCTGAACCCCCGCATCCTCATGACCGGCGGCGCCGGCACCGGCAAGACCATCCTCAGCCTTGAACACGCCCGGCGGCTGGCTCGACAAGGCCAACAGGTCCTATTCCTCTGTTATAACCACAACCTGACCTTTCACCTGCAGCACCGAATCCGGGTGCAGGATCCCGAGGTGGCGGACACCCGCCTCCAGGTGGACGCCATCTATAAGTACCTGCTCCGCACCCTGGAGGCGGGCCAACACCTGCCCCCCCGTCCGCCCCAATCCGATGGACAAGCCTATAGCAAGTACTGGCAGCACGATATCCCCCAAGCCTTTCTGGAATTGGCCGGGGCAGACCTCCAGCCCCGGCATGACGTATTGGTCATCGATGAGGGCCAGGACCTCCTGAACCCCCTGCTCCTCCAATGCCTGGACAAGCTGGTAGAGGGCGGCCTCGGCCAGGGGCGCTGGCTCATCGCCCTGGATCCCAGGCAAAACCTCTACCAAACCCAATTGGCTGACGGACTGGAGCAATTGAACAGGCTTAACCCTGCCACCCTCACCCTGGAGGATAATTATCGAAATGCCCCGGAGATAATCGAGTACACCATCGAGAACACCGGCATCGACCCCCAGGTCAATGCCCTGATCCAGAGCCCGGGCCTGAAGATTCGGGAGGACTTTTATCAGGACCTCCGGGAGCAGCGGATTAAGTTGGTCAAGGCCCTGGAACAGCTGAAGAAGGATGAGGTGCCCCCTGCCGATATCTGCATCGTCTCCCTGACCAGTTATGAAAAGTCCGTGCTCCAGGGCCACCCCCAGGCGGGCAAGTTCCCCATTCAACATCTTACCGACCTTCCCCCTGAAGAGTGGGATTCCGACAAGGTGAAGTTCAGCTCAGTCCACCGCTTTAAGGGACTGGAATCTCCCGTGGTCATCCTCACCGATGTCACCAGCACCCAAGGGGAATACGCCACCCGCTGCTACACCGCCATGACCCGCGCCAAGGCCCTGCTCTGGGTGCTAAAGCAAGAGGGCCCTGACCGGTGACGGCAGGCCTGCCAGGAAAGGAATGGTGATTACATGCTAAGATGGGTCAAGGACAACCAGGTGCTGGCCTTTACCATCACAGCTTTTCTGCTCTCATGGAGTATCTGGGCGGCGTCGCCAATTCTCGGAGGCGGTGAGGATGCCCAGAGAATAATCAGCAGCGTCGGCGCCTTTGGGCCGTCGGCGGCGGCAGTACTTATCTCCCTTCTGCTGGGGGGCTCTGACAAGGACTGCCTGAACGGAAAGGCCTTTTTCCTTTCCTTCCCGCTCATCTATGCCCTGGCAGTACTTTCCCTGAACCCGGTATTTCAAGCGAGGTTCCAGCTCCAAAATGTCGCCCTTTTGGCCCTGCCTTCGGCAATAGCCGCCGCATTCTTCGCCCTGGCCTTCTCCCGCAATCCGGCGGCAGGCATGCTCAAGTCCTTGGTTGAACTCCGGGTTCCCGGAAAATGGTATGCCCTTTCCCTCCTGCTCTTTCCGGCTGCAGTTGTCTTCGGCGCCTTGCTGGATTCATACCTGACGGGCACTGCAATTTCCCTTTACAGCGGGAGCCTGGCCCGATATATCTACCTGCAGGTCTTGACCTTCCTCGGCTATGGGCTCTTCGGAGGCTCCCTCAACGAGGAAGTTGGCTGGCGGGGCTTCGCCCTGCCGAGACTGCTCAAGAGATTTCGCCCCCTGGCGGCCACCCTGATCTTGGGCGCGATCTGGACTGTGTGGCATGCCCCGCTCCACTTCACCAGCTTCTACGGCGATGGCCTGCCCGGGTTTCTTGCCCGTTTCCCCGCCAACATCGCCCTGACATTTTTCTTTACCCACCTGTATCTAAAGAGCGAGGGCAGTCTCTTCCTGGCCGTCCTGCTCCACACCTCGGTCAATTTTTCCTTTACCATGTTCCCAATTACCGCCAACGCCACGTACTATTCCAACATCCTGTTGCTGGTCTTCATTGTCGTTGCCATCATCCACAACAGAAGGCTGTGGTTCCCCCCACGGCCTCAACAGGCAGCTAGTGAAGCGCCTCATGCATAATAATCAGCCCAGCCAAATCGGCTGGGCTGTTTTTATCCTCAAGAACTTTGGGCCAGGCCGAGGATTGCCCGGAGCAACACATTGCATCCCTTCTCGATATCCTCATACCGGGTGAATTCCTCGGGAGTGTGGCTCCTGCCCCCGACGCTGGGGACGAAGAGCATGCCCACATCGGTGACCGCCGTCATCACGCAGGCATCGTGCAGGGCGCCGCTGCTCATCTTCAGGGTGGGGATACCCAGCTCCCTGGCTGCCCTCTCCAGCTCCCCGATGACTCCCGGGGCGAAGGTCACCGGCTTGGTGTCGCCCAGTACCTCGATCTCGGCCTCCAGTCCCCGGGCCCTGGCCACTGCGTGCACCTTGTCGACCAGGGCAATGGCCACGGCCCCCAGGCCCTCGTCATTGGTATCCCGGACGTCCAGGGTAAAGTAAACCTTCCCGGGGATGACATTGGGTATGTTGGGGGAACAGTGGATCCTGCCCACAGTGGTCACCGCAGCGGCGCTGCCAAAGCGGGTGAGGATATCGTCCACCGAGGCCATGATTTCCACCGCCCCGGCCAGAGGGTCGCGGCGGAATTTCATGGGCGTGGCCCCGGCGTGGTTGGCCTCTCCCCGCAAATGTACCCCCAGCCACTTGTTGCCGGCCACATTCTCGACAATGCCCAGGGGTATCCCTTGCCGATCCAATACCACGCTCTGCTCGATATGCAGTTCCACCAGTGCCTTTACTTCTCCGGGCTTTATTGTTTTCTCCGCCATGGTGTCGGGCTCCAGGCCAAAGTCCTTGGCCAGCTGGTACATGGACCTGCCCTGGCCGTCGCGAAAGCCCTTGAGGTCTTCCACCTGCAGGGCCCCCACCAGGGCCTTGCTGCCCGCCAGGGACCTGCCGAAGTTGGAACCCTCTTCTTCGGCGAAGACGATCAGTTCCAGGGGGTGGTCATGTTCCTGGTTGTGCCGGGCAATGGTCCGCAGCACCTCCAGTCCGGCCAGGACGCCTAAAACCCCGTCGAAGTTCCCGCCGTGGCCGACGCTGTCAATATGGGAGCCCACCAGGACCGGGGGCAGGCCCGGGACCCTGCCTTCCTTTCTGGCCCGAATATTGCCGACGCCGTCAGTGCTCACAGTCAGCCCCAGCTCCGCCAGTTGCGCCAGCAGGTAGTCCCGGGCCCGGCGATCCTCGGGGCTGTACGAAAACCTGGTACACCCCTGGCCCGGAGTGGCAGTGAACTCCGCCATCCTTTCCAGATCCCGGCGCAGCCGGGCTATATCGATTTGCAGCATGCTTCATCCCTCCGCAATCTCAATGGTATCACCACATTATTCCATACCCGACAGGGTCAATCCTGCTGAAATACAGAGAAAACCGACCCCAGGGGGATCGGCTCTCCCAAATATTAGATTCCCGCGATTATACCCAGGTATTTTCTATCTCCCTGCCAAGAGGCAGAAATAAAATCCCACTGCATCGCTTTATCTGATTACAGCATAGGGCCCAGGGGGGAAAATGTCAACATTTTCCTGGTTAGTGAATTGCGGTACAATCCTCACTGGGCCGCCTTTCAGCACGGCAAACCGAGTCTCTGCAGACGCCTTTTCCCTGGCTTGCCCTCTTCGTCCCAGCCCCGGATCTTATAATATTTCTTGAGCATGTCGGCCAGTTTGACCCGGCTGTGCATATCCTCAGCCCGCTGCAATTCTGCCAGCAGCCGCTTGGGCAGGGTATCATCCTGGGGCTTAAGGCCCTGGCGGAGATTGATCAGCCGCTCCAGGTTAAAGCCCCGCTCCCCTGCCCGGAGGAAGCTGCCGATATCCATCCTGAAGCCGGTGGCCAACTTGACGGCGTAGGGGTGTGGCAGTACCGCCTTGAGATTTAACTTCATCAGCCCCGCCTGGTTGTGCAGGAGTCCGACGATACCCCCCGCCGCGGGCACGACTTTATTTGCGACTTTGGCGGTGAAACTCTCGGGCTTTTTGACCAGGGGGGCCGGCAACAAGGCGTAGGTGGTAAACAGGCAGGTGCCCCCGGCTGAGACCGCCTCCATCATGTCCTGAAAGAAGATGGCAAAGCCCGCCTTACCCGAGGTGGTTGCGCCGCTGACCTTCAGACCCAACCCCTCCAGGACCACCAGGTAGCCGCCGTTGAGATGGCAGCCGCCCCGGTTGGCGGTGGCGTAGCCCAGGCCCATGCCCTGGGCCGAGCGGGGTTCATAGGCTGCCAGCTCCAGGCCCTTAACCTGAATGGCGAATTCGTGACCGCCGTATTTCTCGGCCATGCGCCGGGTCCCTTCCGCCAGGTCGGCGCCGATTCCCCGCCGGGTGGCCACCTGCTCCACCAGGTCCTCCAGTTGCCCGGCCTGGCCAAACTCGAGCCCGTTGTCCCAGAGGCCCTTCTCATTGAGCTCCATGGCGAAGCCCACGCTGCTGCCAAAGGACATGGTATCGATTCCGTATTCATCGCAGAGGTAATTGACCCTGATGATGGTTTCCAGGTCGCTGTTCATGAGGTTGCTGCCCAGGAGGCCGATTGTTTCCAGCTCCGGGCCCTTGACCTCCTTGCCGTCGACCTTCACCACCCGCCCGCACTGGATTGGACAGGTAATGCAACCCCGGTTGGCCACCAGGTATTTTTCCCGCAGGGTCTCCCCGCTGATCTTCTCGTGCTCCTCAAAGCTGCCCCGGGCGTAGTTCCTGGTGGCCAGGAGGTGGTGCCGGTTCATCGGCCGGACCAGGTTGGCGGTACCCAGTTTGGGCAGCACCTCTCCGGTGAGGGGGTGGGCGCGAAGCTGTTTGATCCAGGCCCGATTCAGGGCCCGCAGTCCCTCTTTGTCGTAGATGGGAACGGACTTGTTGCCGCTGGCCACCAGGCCCTTGAGGTTCTTGGACCCAAAGACGGCGCCCACGCCGCCCCGGCCTGCCACCCGCTCCTGGCTGACCAGGGCGGCATAGCGGACCAGGTTTTCCCCGGCGGGACCGATGACCAGGGTCCCCCGCCTGGCGCCCAGCAGCGCTTGGGTCTCGCCGGTCTTCTTGCCCCAGAGGGAAGCGGCGTCCTTGATCTCGATACCCTCTTCATCGATATCCAGATATACCTTGTCCCGGCTCTTGCCGGCGATGACCAGAGCATCGTACCCCGCCCGCTTCAGGTGCAGGCCGAAATTGCCGCCGCAATTGGATGAGACCAGAAGTCCAGTCAGGGGAGAAATAGTGGATACATTGAACCTGGAAGAGCAGGGCGCCGAAGAGCCCGTCAGGGGCGACGTGCTTATCACAATGATGTTCTCGGGCGAAAGGGGGTCTACCTTTTGGGAAAGGGAATCGTAGATTATCTTGGCGGCCATGATCTTGCCGCCCAGGAACAGCTCCCGCTCCCGGTCCGAGAAGGGATAGTCCTCGACCCGACCGGTGGTCAGGTCCACCTTGGCAATTCTGCCTGCATACCCGTACATCAGCCTCTACTCCTTAATTAAATGATAGATCCCGATCATTTCCTGCCGGGACATGAGCTTGGGCACCGGGTACAGAGGATGGGCCTCCTGATATGCCCTTTCCGCCATCAGGGGAATGTCCTGCTCTTTGATGCCTTGGATCTTGGTGGGGATGTCCATGCGCCGGTTCAAATCCTTGACCCACTCGATAAAGCGCTGGGCCTTTCCGGCCAGGGTTTCCTCCCCGCCACCCAGTCCCACCAGGTCAGCCAGTTCTGCCAGCTGCCGGTGAATGGACGAGCCAAAGTATTCCAGGATATAGGGCAGGATTACCGCATTGGCCAAACCGTGGGGCACCGAATAAAAACCCCCCAGGGTATGGGCGATGGCGTGGACATAGCCCACATAGGCCCGGGTAAAGGCCGCCCCCGCCAGGAAGGCCGCCTCCTGCATCTTGGCCCGGGCCGTCAAGTCGCTCCCGTCGGTATAGGCGGCGTACAGGTAATCATAGATGAGCTTGACGGCGTCCCGAGCATCCCTGCGGGTCTGTTTGGTGTTGCTCCTGCCAATATAGGCCTCCACGGCATGGGTCAGGGCATCCACCCCTGTGGTAGCGGTTATCTGGGGCGGCAGATTGACGGTCAGCAGCGGATCCAACACGGCATAGCCGGGGATCAGGGCGGTGTCGTTGATGGCGTACTTCTCATGGGTCCTGGCGTTTGTTATTACAGCCGCCAGGGTGGTCTCGCTGCCGGTGCCGGCGGTGGTGGGGATGGCCACCAGGGGCGGAGTCTTCTTGAGGACCTTGAGCTGGCCCTTCATCTGGGGGATGCTCTTGTTGGGCCGGGCCACCCGGGCCGCCACCCCCTTGGCGCAGTCCATGGGCGAGCCGCCGCCGAAGGCGACAATCCCCTGGCATTTATTGACCTTGTACATCTCCAGGGCCTCTTCGATATTGTCGATGGTGGGATTGGGCACCGTCCCATCATAGACCGCATACCTTATCCCTGCTGCATCAAAGCCCGCCAGCATGCCATCCAGCAGACCCAGGGACATCAAACCCTCGTCGGTGACAACGAGGACATTGTCCAGTCCCTTCTCCTTCATGAAGCCCGGCAATTTCTCCAGGCTGCCTTCTCCCTGCAAGAGTTCCGGACGCCGCCAGGGCAAGAAGTGGGCGGCAATCCTAAATACGCCCTGGTAGGCCCTGCAATAGAGCTTAAACATGCAACCCCTCCTACTGACATTATTTATGCTAATGTCTTAATTCTACAGGTTGCCATAATCTTCCTCTAAATGTCCGGACAAAACGGGGCTGTCGCAAAACAGATGCCCGCCCTATTACCTCCTGCAATTCTTCGCAGGTGGTGGCAAAAGGCCCCGTATTCAGAAAAACTGCCTTCAAGCATGTTCAGCCGAAGACAATAGCAGGTCCCGGGACCTGCTATACTGCTTTCTCAACATGTCATGTAGTAAACCGAAAAGGGATTGGCGGAGCTAGGTCAAGTAAAAAATCCTGTCCCTATACTTTTCGAAGATCTTTTTATTGAATTCATCCCCGCCGTCTACGTTGGCGCTGTGAAATATCGGCGGTTCCACTCCCCTGGCTTTCAGAATAGCGGCCGCCTCTACGACGATGGCGTTGCCGATGGCCGCCCCCGCTATCGTCGATGTGGCTCCGATCTTCTGCGCAAAGCCGTCGATGCTGATGGCTGCGTCTTCAAAGTCGCCGCAGTTATCGATAACCAGGTCCGCCAGTTCATAAAGCTTTTTGCCGCTGTCGTGGCGGGAAGTGACGCCTTGGGAGTATTCCATATTTGTTATGGCCACGACATAGGCGCCCCTTTCCTTGGCCTCCAAGGCGGCGTCGATGACCACAGGGTTCCTGCCTGATACCGAGTGAATAATGAGCAAATCTCCGCTTGCCAGGGGGCTCTCTCTGATGATTTCCCTGCCAAAGCCCGGCAGGCGTTCTGCTTTTGAGGTCAGGGTAGCCGGCCTGGTGTCCAGCATCAGGGTGGGATTGAAGATTGGGTTGATGAGGGCAAAGCCCCCCGTCCGGTAAAACAGCTCCTGGCTGACGATGCTGGCATGGGAACAGCCGAAGGCAAATATGCTTTTGCCCGCCATTACCACCTCGGCGACCTTTTCCGCCGCCTCTTTTATCTTGCCGTACTGCTCTTGCTTAATCCTTTCCAGAATGGCGATGGCAGCATCCAGATATCTGCAGCCGTAATCCACGGTAACTCCCGCCTTTCCTGATTTTTATTGCCCTTGGATCAACTGAATGTAGTCTCTGGTCAGCTCAACTATTCTGGTGTACTCCCCGGCATAGATCAACCTCTTGTCGACCAGGCTGGAGCCGATGCCGAAAAGCCTGACGCCGGCGGCCTTAAAGTCCTGCAAGTTGTCCAGGCCGACGCCGCCTGTGGCCATTATGGGAAGATCAGCCAGGGGGGCGAGGACGTTCTTAATATAGGCGGGGCCCAAAGACCCTGCAGGAAATAATTTGACAACATCGGCCCCAGCTCTGTGGGCATGGAGTATCTCAGTGGGTGTCAGGGCCCCGATAATCGTCGGGATGCCATGGGCTTGGGCGGCCCTTATTACACCTTCCTCCAGGGTGGGGGTGACGATAAACCGGGCGCCCGCCCCGATGGCTGAGCGGCAGGCGGTGGCGTCCAGGACCGTCCCGGCGCCGACAACTGCCTCCTCATCCTCTGCCAGCATGGCGATCTGTTCCAAGGCTTCGCCGCCATCCAGGGTGATCTCGATGAACTTACAGCCGCCTCGCTTTAGGCTGACCGCCGTATCACCGATGTACCTGGTTTCCAGTTTGCGGATTATCGCCACCAGCCCCGCTTCAAACAGGGCCGCCACTGTCTGCTCTTTACTCATATCTTCCGCCCCCTACAAGTGCCTTTTTAATATCTCGGCAATATACTCCACGACGCTGTCGATGACATACCGCCCCTTTTCCCTGGTAGCCTTGGTTGCATCGCCCATGACGCTGGTCTCGGAGAACTCGTCCCATCTGATGGGCGTGTAGCTTATCTCTGCCGGGACTTCCGGCGAGCCGGCTATTGCCTTGCTCATGTCCACATATTCTTCGGCCAAGTACAGCATGTAGGAGGTCTCGATTTCTTCTGCGTGGAAGAATTCGCCATAGAGCTTGCCGCTCTCCATGACTTCGCCGATGGCCCTATCGGCGCCGGGATATGTGAAATAATAGATTTTCATCTCATCATCGTAGATAGCCCGCACCGCTTCCTTAATGGCGCTCAAATTGCCCAGGTGGGCATTGATGATGACGAAGATCTTAAAGCCGTTTCGCTTGACCTCCAGGCCAATCTCCTTGATGGTCTCCCGCAACAGGTCATTGGAAATACCAATGGAGCCCAGCCTGCGGCCCAAACTCCAGACTTGGGCGTAGTGGATGGTGGGCAGGATCATGCCTCCGACTCTTTCCACCACCTTGGCCGCCAATCTTTCGGCGAGGATGGAATCGGTGCCCAGGGGCAGGTGATCGCCGTGGGATTCCACTGCCCCGATGGGCAGCAGGGCGATCTTCTCCCTTCTTATCTTCTCCTCCAACTTATAATCGGATTGCTCGTTGAACTTCATCTTCATCGCCTCGGTTGGTAAGCAAAAAATTGCCTTGGATTGGTCACAAAGAATTGCTCAATCAAGCCTTGGCCATCGAGACCTGCCGCTTCCGCCTCTTCGATAAATCTGGGCCGCCATTTTTTGAGGATAAATTCCAGCCCCAAGCCGTAGCCGTAATGCTTGTAGTACGACTTTCTGGCCATATCGCCGCTGATCAGAATGCGGTGGGCATAGCCCCTCTTGCAGAGCTGGAGGATGGCCTGGATTCTCATGCTCTCCGGTCCGTATTTTATCTTGCCGATTCCGTCAAAACAGAGGTAGGCCCCCGTGGCCAAGATCTTTTCGTAATAGTACAGGTCGACATTCCTGTCCATATGGCCGAAGGATACCCTCTCCAGGTCGACATTTTCCTCTTTGAGTATCTCTATTTGCTCCAAAGCCATGGTCCCCGCCTCGGTATGGCAGTGTATCGGGGCGTTGGTCTCATGATGGGCCATGGCGGCAACCCTTATGGTCTTTTCCTCCAGGGGGGACAGGGTGTTGTACCCGGTGCCAAATTTTATTTGGCCCGCCTTATAGGGCGTGCCCTCCATGCCCTCCTCCACTTCCCTGACCACATGGCGCGCCAAAGTGTCCAGAGAACTTTTCTCTATCCACTCGCCGTAGGTGCGATAATCCCCTACCAGTTCCCTTAAACTTTCAGTAAGTCTGGCCTGCCATAAGAACTCTTTATTAAAGCCGGCCGTTCCGATGATGTGGATTCCCGTTTCCCTGGCCAGCTCGGCTACGGCCTGGACATCCCGGCCGTAATCGATGGCGGTGGCATCGACTATTGATCTGCCGCCCAGCGCCTTAAAATCCAGAATATCCAGCTTGGACTTTTCCCTGTCGTCCAGCAACAGGTCGTCTTCGCCTTTTTCCTGCCAATACATGGGCCTGCACACTATATGTTCATGGGCGTAGGTCAGGCCTAACTCCGCCGGGTCTATGTCTTTGAGCAGGGTTCTCACAATTTTCATGGGAATTTCTCCTTTGTCCGCTTACCGGGTTAAATCGCCTACTATTTTTGTGCCGTGCACTTCCCTGGCCCCGGTTTTTTCCGCCACCTCGAGATAATTGTCCACGGTGACGCCTACGGCGGGCATGATGGTGATTCTGCCTGCGCTGTACTCAATCAATTCCTTGATGGCTCCGGCGTTGCTCAGGGCGGGAGTTCTCTCCCTTCTCCCCTTGGTCGCCACCCTTATTACCCCCAGGCCGATAAGGGCATCCAGGGCCTTATTTCTGTCTGGGGTCTCGTCAAAAGCCAGATGGCAGGCGACCTTCAGCTCTCCGCATCTCTTTATCAGCCTGGCCATGGCTGCAATATCGATTTCCCTTGCTTCGGTAAGGATGCCAAAGACAACGCCGTCCACTCCTATTTCTCTGCAGACATCGATGTCCCGCTCCATGATCTGCAACTCTTCCTCGGTGTAGACAAAGTCGCCTCCCCGGGGCCTGATGATGGGGAAGATGGAGATGCCGAGGTTTTTCCTGGCCAGTTCTATGGTCCCATAGCTGGGGGTGGTGCCCAACACTGCCATGTTGTCGCAGAGCTCAATTCGATCCGCCCCCAATTCCGCCGCCCTCTTTGCCTGGTCGTAATTTTCCACGCAGGCTTCCCTTATAATCTTCACATTATCCCTCCAGTTAGTGCCCCCGGGCGGCCCCGGGAGGGAAGATAGCCGCTGGGCCGCCCGGGGCTGACTAATAAAGAGATTCCTCTCAAGGGCGCAAAGGGTATCCTTGGCGTCTCAAGCAAGAGGAATCTCTTTGAAGTTAATCCGGCTAAAGGCCTTGATCTCTTAGAATAACAGCATGGCAATCCAGCGGACCAAGGGCCCCAGTATGAACATGTCGGAGTCGGCCGCCCACATCGCCGTATCGGGAATTGTCGAGGAAATCAGGTGAGTGACGGTTAAGTACTGGCCCAGAGCCACTACGGTTGCCGTGATAAAGCCGCCCAGGAAGGCCCCTACCACACCGCCGGTCTTGTTGCCGAATACGCCGGCTGTGGCGCCGTGGAAGAACAGCACGATCATCGTCGGCACCACCACATAGCCCGTTACGTTGCCCAGGATTACGATCCAGAGGATGATCCCCACAAAGGTGCCCAAGAAGCCGATGATCACAGAATTGGGACCATAGGGATACACAATGGGGCAGTCCAGAGCCGGCTTGGCGCCGGGGACGATCTTGGTCGCAATACCGTTAAAGGCCGGGACAATTTCCCCGATGAACATCCTCACCCCGTACAGGACCACTGCAATACCCCCGGCAAAGCTCAAGGACATCAGAATGGCGTGGATGATGAAGTTGGTATCGCCGGAAGATGCGATGATTTCCTTGGCCCCCGGTGTGCCCTTGGCAAAGAGCAAGATAGCTCCCACCACAAAGAGGATCGTCATGGTCAGGGCGGTGACGATGTTGGAATCCCGGACAAAGGCCCATTTCTTTGAGACCTCTATCTTTTCGGCATCTCTCTCGGGGTTGCCAAATATTTTGCCCAGCAGGGCGCCCAATAGCGCCACAGAGGCTGAGGTATGACCCAGTGCGATATTCGGGTTGCCGGTAATCTTGGTCATCAGCGGCTGGGTCAGCGCCGGCTGGACCGTCCAGTAAACGCCCAGCAGAATCGAGAGGAAAATGGTCAGCTGAGTAGAGCCTACATCGGGAACGGCGTGGACTACGATTCCCGCCATAATTGCCGATGTCCAGAACATCATATGGCCAGTCAGATAGATGTACTTCAACTTGGTGAACCTGGCCAAGAGGACGTTGATAATAAAACCAATGGTCATGGACAGGGCAACCACTGAACCCACTTTCTCCAGGAAGGCTGCCTGCCCCATGAAGTTGGTGAAGGCCTGGGGCTCCAGGCCAAAGACTTCGGCCCACATGGGTTCAAAAGCTGTCAGTGCTTCTACGATAATACCTGCGCCCGCATTGATGATCAGGAAACCGATAATTGCCTTGATTACCCCTTGAACCACTTCACTGGCCGACTTCTTTTGCAACAGCAATCCCAGGAGCACGATGATGCCCAGGAGGATTGCAGCCTGGCCGAAAAGGTTCGTTACAACCCAGTTGATAACATTCATGACGCCGGTCATACTACTCGATCTCCTTTCCCTTTGTATTTTGCCATCTCAGTCCCCCTACTTGATTATCCCTGCCTGTACCAGCACCTCCTTGATCTCGTTTTTGTCGATAAAATTATTGATAACTATTATGCGTTCATCATCGCCATCAAAGGTATCGGCAAGGTCCTTGCTTGTGGCTATATAGTCGACATCGGCGCCCTTGGCTCCTGTAACGTCGCTGTGTTCCACCGATGCGTCTACGCCGTTTTCCCTGAGGACCGCTTCGATATTCATTCGCAAAATTAAACTGGACCCCATCCCAACCCCACAGACCGCCAATATCTTCATCCGCTCATCTCCTGTTCCTTTATTTGAATTAAGGCCAATATATCTTGCTTGTCATCGGTTTCCGCTATCCTGGAAACGATGTCTTTTTCATTTAAGACCTTGGCAAGCTTGCTCATCAGCAGTATGTGGTCATCGTTGTCCATGGCAGCGATGCCCAAGACCACTCGCACGGGATCATTGGCGGCATTGCCAAATTCAACGGCTTCTTTTAAGGTTACCACCGACATCCCGGTTTTCAGGGCCCCGTCTTCCGGCCGACCATGGGGCAAGGCCAGCCCCGGCGCCAATACGAAGTACGGACCGTTCTTCAAATAGTTATTGACCATGGAATCTATATACCGCTCCTGGACATAACCACCCTCAAACAGGGCGCGGCCGGCGGCTCTGATTACTTCTTCCGGCGTCTGCAAATCTATCTTCAGCAAAATTGTCTTTTCGTCAATCATGGCTCTCAACTCCTAATCAGCGTGTTACCCCTTGCTTCTGATAAAGTTCAGGAGGTCCTCAACCTGCTCAAATTGCTCAATCTCTGCCAGCAAGCCGTTATTCTCAACCAGGTCCATGAAACTGATCAGTACATCCACGTGCTCGAGGCCGTCAACACTGCAGAAACAAAAGACAGTGTTTATCAGCCTTCCGTCCGTCAACTTGACAGGCTTCGTCAAAGTCACCAAACTAAAGTCAGTTCTGAATACGTTTCCCCTGTTCTTGGCATGGGGCAACAAAACGCTGTCCACTGCCATGTAGGGCCCGAATGTCTCGATATTTGCTATGGTGTCGGCTACATAAGTCTCATCAACAGACCCTTTCCTTACCAGGAGCGAGCCCGCAGCTTTGATGGCGTCCTGCCAACTCGAAACCTCTTTCTTTAATAGAATATTATCTTTGAGGAGGCTTAATAACCTGACATATTTTCCTTTTTCCGGAGCGGCAGGTTCGCCGCTGAAAAGCAGGTTCAGCTCGTTGATTAATCCCTCTTCATCCCTGACCGTGCAATACTTGCGGATGACGGTAAGCATCAAGTCCGGGGGGAAGAGCCTCTCCCGCATCAGGCCGGCAGCTTTCAGCTTCTCCATATCGGCATCGGACATGAGAGGGCTGACCTGGACCACGGCGATATCGGTCACCTTTTCCCTTAAGGGGATGGTGGTAACTATCAAGTCGATGTCTGCGTCGGGAACATGGCCCAGCTTATGATAAGGGATTACATCGACGACGTTCACCCGGAAATACTGCTTGATCTTATTGGTCAACAATTGAGAAGCTCCATAGCCGATGCCGCAGACCACTATGATGTTCTTAATCTTTTTGTTCTCGGCAACGATAATGGAGAAAATGTTTTCGATCAGGATTGTAAAATAACCCACTTCGCTTTCGGAAAAAGCACGGCCGGCATACTGCTCAATCCCCTTTAACTGGGCTTTAATGTCGTTGAACAGCTTTTCGTGGGACTTTTTTATTTCCGCCAGCAAGGGATTCTCTACAGAAATGCCCTTTCTGATCCTGCTGACGGCGTATTGGAAATGCCTGTTTAAAATGCCTATGGCCTCGACAATCCGGGGGTGGGACAGGTCCCAGCTCTTCCCCTTCAAGTGGGTTTCTATGAGCTTATTCAGCATCTCCGTCAACAAGATGTTCAAGGGGACGACATTGGCCGCCGACGTATCGTCCATGACCCTTATCAGGTCAGAAAACTCCTGGATTGGCAAATCCATATTGAAGCGGCATATAAACTCGGTCTTGAGAAAGAGCGCCTTGTCTTTATCGACGGCGTCGAATTCCAGGTCCTTCTCCAAAAAGCGCCCCATCAGGCATCTTTGGTACAGCACTGCCATTTCGGCCAAAACCAGCTTATAGTACTCGTCGTTTTGAAAGATCTTGTATTCTGCGTTGTAGGCGTCGACTATCTCCAGCAATTGGTCGGCCGGGATATTCGCCAGGAATAACCTCAACAAGATTCTAAAATAAGGATTGGTTTTAAAGCACGACAGAACCCTTTTACCGGTGGGATGACAAATCAGGTCAAAGTTTCTGTAGATCTGGTTGGCCAGGGCCTTGCGAATATCTTTTTCCTTGCCAACCGCTTTAAGACCAATCCTGTGGACATTAACCAAGGAGATATTATATTCTTCTAACCTCTGCCGCACCATTGGCATGCTTTGCTTCAGGGTGCTGACGCTGATATTCATAAAATCAGCCAGCTCGTCGATGGTGAAGTTAAAGCCGGCCAGGTATTGAAAGCTCGTCAACTCCACCCTTTCTTCCATCGACATGTAATAGTGGTTTTTACTGATCTTGCCCATTGCCTTGACGATGGCATCAGTGGATGGCAACAATTCCAGCTGCTGCTGGCCTTCCATGGCGACGAGATTTTCACCGTGCTGTTTTCGGAAAAACTCATTCAACTTGCCCAAGGAGTACCTGACGCTTCTCTCGGAGCGCTTTAATTCTGCGGCCAGGACATCTATTTTTCTGCATCGATCCTCCAGCAGCTTGGCGACAATTTCTAGCTCGGCAGGTCCAATCATTGTTGACATAGACCTTTCCCCCTTAAAGTGATATTACGGCAAAGGAAATTGTCGGTAAAGGGCAATTTTTGTCGCATAATCAGACACGATTCATCCGCTTCAGGGCAGCCCCCCTTCATTGAACCAGGCGCCAGGCATGTTATGTCATTCTGCTGCAATCCCCATAAATCCTTTTATCCCCCAACGGAATCAAAGGGGACGCCGCTGCTACGGCATCCCCTTGATTGCTGAATATTATTTTCCCCCTTTAAGGGACCAACTCAGGAGGAAAGCTTTGGCGAGATGGACCTGTTACTTTCCTTCCTGAATCAGCCTTAGCGCTTCCTCCATAGCCAGATCCCGCTTATTTATATAGTCCTCTATGGTATATGTCACCGGATAGTCGGGATAGAGGGCATCGGCATCAGCCAGCGCGGCATCGGGGCGCACCCACTGGGTATAAGAGATCGAATAGATCAGTTTCGAGTTCTCCAACTGAAAGGACAGGATATCTCCGAAACTGTTGGGGGCATTGCCGGTAGGCTCTCCAATTATGGTCCCAATATCGTTGTCGGCCAACACAACCGCAAACCAGTTGCCTGAAGAGAAAGTGCCGTTATCTATAAGGGCGTATACTTCGCCGTGAAATAGCAGCTCCTCTACCTTCCTGTTCTTCCTGACCCCAGGCTTATTGGTGAAGGATCCGCGCTTAAACAGATAGCCCCTCTGCTCTGCAGCAGCCGCGGACAGCCTCCTGGTGCCGCCAAAGGACTTATACTCCTCGATATCCAGGTACTTGAGAAACTCATCCACCACCGCGCTGTTGCCGCCGGGATTGCCCCTCAGGTCGACGATGATGTTTTCAATCCCATTGTCCTTGATATCCTGAAACATGGTCCTCACGAATTGGGTATAGCCTTGGTCATAGACACACAAGCTCAGCTTAAAAACACAGGTCTTGTTCTCCAGGTCTAAGTGATAGCCATATTCATGGACATTGGGAGGATAGTATTCAACCTCTGAACTGGGCTGGGGACTGTAGGTGTAGCCAAAGTTCAGCTGGGCGGTTATTATCTCCTGGCCCCTCCTGACTTTCACATCGATATTGCGCCTGTCGTCAATCTCCGCCCCCATCTGAGTTAAGGCTGATTGGTTCAGCAGTGAAGCTATTCGGTGCTGCCGCCAATAGGGGTTTTCGGCAGGTATAACCTTTTCGGCAAAGGCCTGTATTTCCTCAGTAGAGACTCCGCCCAGGGAGAGGATTTCATCCCCGGGAACGAGGTTTACCCCGCCCAGGACATAGAACCTGTCCTGGATTATCTTAACCTCCGCGGGCAGCGGCCTGTCACTGAGGCTCAGGGACACTGCAGTATGGGCATCTTCCAACATACAGGCCAGGGAAGAGACAATGATGGAGAATTCCCCCACCGTCAGCTGATCACTAACCTGGGTATTGGCATCGGCAAATGCTGCTTCCAACTCGGCCGGCAAGCCTGCTGCTGTCGAGGGATGGACCGCAGCCAGGTCGGCCTTCAGCTGTCTTAAGTCTTCCTGCATCTCCTCAGTGGAAAGAACCCTCTGGAAGTTGGGGTACTCAGTAAATTCCGGAAAACGGGGCTCCAAAAAGGTCATGTACCAAAAATTAGTGGTAAGGGCCAGAGCCACTCCTATCAGGACGAGACCGGCAAAAACCGCCGATAATACTATTGATAGCTTTTTCTTCTTAGGCAAGGGCGCCACTCCATTCCACCATTCGTTTTCACCAGGATACACACACCTAGAACAATTCTGCATAGCCCCCGAAAATCCTTTCATTCCGGCCACAGCCGTTCTAAAGTAAAAACAGCGACCCCGGGGGACCCCGGGGCCGCCAATATTAAACTGCCATGATTATACTTATTTTTCCCGCTTGAAGCACATGAACCAGTCGAGGCAATAGGTGTCGCCGCCCTGATTATCCATGCGCTCCTTGGCGGTGCCGCAAGAACCTGCGGTGGGGATGATCACATCATCGCCGGGACGCCAGTCGGCGGGGGTGGCTACGTTGTCGGCATCGGCCTTCTGCAGAGCCAGAATAATCCGCTTGATCTCGTCAAAATTGCGTCCGGTGCTCAGGGGATAGTAGAGGATAGTCCTTATTATTCCCTTTGGATCGATGATAAATACTGCCCGCACTGCCTGGGTGTTAGACTGGTTGGGCTGGATCATGCCATACTTCTTGGCCACATCCATGCGAATGTCCTCGATTAGGGGGAATTTGACCTCTACATTCTTCATTCCCTTCCACTCAAGCTCCTGGATCTTCCGCAACCAGGCGATGTGGGCGTAGAGGGAATCCACCGACAAACCTACCAGCTGGGTGTTCAGTTCTTCAAATTCATCAGCCATGGTGGCAAAGGTCATAAACTCGGTGGTGCAGACGGGAGTGAAGTCGGCGGGATGGGAAAAGAGGATTACCCATTTGCCCTTATAATCCTCGGGGAAGTTGATCTCACCCTGGGTGGTGACGGCCTTAAAGGCAGGAGCCTTATCCCCAATTAACGGCATGCGGGTGAACTCGGTGTTTTCCATTAAAATATCCTCCTCATTGATATGTTATATTAATAATAGTAATTGTTACTAATAATGTCAAGGGGTTTTTGCAACAATATAAAAACCTTTTTTATGTTTTCCATAATAATAGGCTATATATTTCCATAAGCCGGCGTTTATTCCTGAAGCAGACCGTCTACGCAATATATGATTCCACAGGCGATAACCATTGCAATAGAGAGCTTGGATCCCATGGGATAATGGTGACCTTTCTTCCCCGTCAGTCAGTTCCCCGGCGGGCCCCGCGGTTGACGGGGTCATGGGACTCTGATATGATAAATTAAGAAATCTCCGAATGCGAGACCCGCAGTGGGGGACCCAATCTTCAGGGGTGAATCGCAACCCTGGTTGCGAAGGGTGACTTGGGCGCCCTAACCCGTCAGCTAACCCCATAGGAGTCCACCGAGCGTATGATAACTCTCTGAGCTATTATGCGTTTTTTTGTTGCCCAAATGCTAGTATTATCCATGCGCTATTAAGCCATGATATACAAAGATTAAGCGGAAAAGGAGGGAGGCTATGGTCCTGTTAATCGGGCTGCTGCTCCTCTTGGCCACATTCTCTACCAAAATAGCAACCAAGCTCAGCGTGCCGGGACTGGTAGTTTTCTTAAGCCTGGGAATGCTCTTCGGTAGCGACGGTCTGGGACTGATTCATTTTGACAACCCGCTGCTCGCTCAAAGCATCGCCAATATCTGCCTGCTCTTTATCCTGTTCGAAGGCGGCTTAAACACTAAAAAGGAAGTTTTAAAGGATGTCCTGGTTCCATCGATGCTGCTGGCTACCTTTGGGGTCATTATTACCGCTCTGGTCGTGGGTCTTTGCATTCATTGGATCCTCGATGTGCCATTACCCTATGCCCTGCTCATTGGTGCGATTCCTTCTTCCACCGATGCCGCTGCAGTATTCGCCCTCCTCAAAAACAAGATACTCAAGGGCCGGGTCCGGGGGACCCTCGAATCCGAATCGGCTTCCAACGACCCGATGGCCATCATTTTGACCACGGCGATGATTCAGTTCATTCAAGGACAAATGGGCAGCCCGGGCCTGCTGGTGTTGAACTTGCTATTGCAGCTGATTATCGGAAGCGTTATTGGCATCCTGGTGGCAAAAGCTGCAGTAATTTTATTTAACAGGATCCGCCTTGAAGGTCAGAGCTTTTATTATGTACTGGCATTGGGTGTTGCGCTCATCAGCTTTGGCCTGGCCGAGCTGGTAAAGGGCAACGGCTTCCTGGCGGTATTTATCACCGGCGTTATCCTCGGCAATTCCAGATATGTGTTCAAGCGGGGCATTGATTTATTCACAGAGGGCATTTCTACTTTTTGCCACGTAGCCTTGTTCTTGATTCTGGGTTTATTGGTTTATCCCAGCGAGGCCATCTTGGTTTGGCGGGAAGGGCTCATCGTTTCGCTGATCTTGATCTTTGTGGCCAGGCCAATCGCTGTATTTTTAACGGTGGCCTTTAACAAATACGAATTTAAGGAAAGGCTCTTTCTCAGCTGGGCCGGCATAAAGGGCGCCGTTCCCATTGTCCTGGCAACATACCCCCTGGCAGCCGGACTGGAATCAGGAGCCTATATCTTCAACATCGTCTTCTTTGTGGTCCTGATTTCTACTATATTTCAAGGTTCCACCATCGATTGGTTTGCCAAGAAGACTGACTTATATATAGGGACAAAGCAGAGTTCCCCCCATTCTCTGGAGCTGATATCCCTGGAAAAATCCCAGGTGGAATTGATGGAATGGGATATCGAGCAAACTTCGCCCTTGGTTGGGAGAAAGATGGCGGAACTGGGTTTGCCAAAGCACGCCCTGGTGGTCAGTATCGTGCGGGATAACGACATTATTACTCCGCGGGGTGCCACGAAAATAAAAGCCGGGGACATCCTCTTTGTTCTCGTTCGCTACATGGATAAACCCGCTGTATTGCATTGCCTGGATGAGGGTGTCAGCGCCTTAAACCTTGAGACCGATTAAGGCTCCTGGAAAACTCTTTCGAGAAAGGGGTTTGAGGTGTGCTTTTAGGAGAAACTGAATTGGCATGCGTCATCGTCAAGTATGGTATGGCCAACAAGGTGGTCAAAATCGCAGAGCAGAACGGAATCCTGCAGGGTACAGTGGTCTATGGGACATACAAAAATAATAACGACCTTTTAAATCTTCTCGGACTCAACAAAATGCAGACAGAAGTAGTGTTATTGGTCTGTCCAAACTCCTCGAAAGCTGTTCTCGATGCAATCAGCAATGGATTGCCGCCCAAGGACTTGCTCATCCGCTTTGCCATGCCGTTGGCAAAGTTTATTGACCATTGCCGGGATAGCTATTATATCGAGGAGGGAGGTGCAGGTGTGTACAATTCCATCCTTGCCATCGTCGATAAAGGAAAGGGAGAACTGGTTGTTGACGCCGCCAACAAGGCCGGCGCCCGCGGGGGAACAATTGTCAGCGGCCGCGGTCTGGGCATCGGCGACACCCAACAGATATTCGGCATTGAGATTGTCCCCGCCAAAGAGCTCATTATCCTCTTGTCCAGGGCTGAAAAGACTAAAGAAATTGTCGCTTCAATCCGGAAAGCCCTGGCCGATGGAGAAGATGTCATCCTGGTCCACAATGCAAATAACGTCTGTGGTGCCTATGGCTGACGCCAGTGGGCAAACTACAGAACACCTATATTAAACAGCAGCCGCACGGCTGCTGTTTCTCAATTCTGGTTCCAAGAAAGCACCAATAAGAGGATTGCTGCGCCAAGATAGAGAATGTTAAAAAAAGAGAGCCCGCATTCCCGCCAATCCGAAATTACAAGGAGGCAGATCCGTGCAGGAAGAATTCTTACTCAGCCAGGTAAGGCGCTGCAACCGGAACATATTGCTGGTGAACTTATTTATTCTTTTTGCTGTAATCCTCATAGCGGTCTTTTCTTACAACTACTTCTACAATACCCTTTGCGGTCCTTTTGAAATGGATGCAGCTTCGGTAACCGCCATCACTAACCTTAAGGCCCAGATTCATACTTATATCACCGTCGCAGGCGACGACGTCGGCCACACTGGCCTGCAATATTATGAAGTCACTTATGAAGAGGGATCAAACAAGGTTGTCAACACCAAGGTCATAGCCGATTATCTCTATCTCTTTGTTCACGGCAAGCTGCTGGTGGTCAAGGCGCCCCCTGGAGCCACGGATTTCTCCTATACTGGATGGCTGAAGGAGATGCCGGCGGAAGTCAAATCCGAACTGCTAAGCCTGGCGGAGGAGGAAGATATCCCCGCCATGGCCTTTAACCAAATCGTACTGCCTTTCCTGCTGGACACACAGGTTAACAGAGCCGAGGGCTACGTCGCATTGTTCGCCCTGGCGCCCTTTTTCCTGATTTCCAGCTGGAACTTGTTACGGTACGGTCAGAGGGTGGCCGACCCCTCCAGTCACCCAATTTACAAAAAACTTGCCGCCTTCGGGAAACCCGAATCGGTGGCTAAAGACATAGATAATGATATCTCTGGTAGCGGGATACCAATGCCTCAAGGCATTACTATCTCCGATGTGTGGTTCGTTAAGAAGAAGTTCTTCGGTCTATCCCTGGTTCCGTTGCCGGATGTGCTCTGGATGTACAAACACGTCACCAAGCACACCATAAATTTCATCCCTGTGGGCAAAACATATTGCCTTACCTTCCATCTCAAGAACAGGGCAATACTCCACATTAACATGAGGGAAAGGATTGCAGATGCAGCAGCAGAAGTGATACTGGAAAAAGCCCCCGGCATAATTTTCGGGCACACGGGTGAACTGGCAGTGTTGTGGAATCAAAGCCATAGATTTTCTCGCTGCGATAGAGAATCTAAGGACACGGAATCAAGTGCTGGCGCCATAGGATGGGCACCCGCGCACGTATAATACAAAAGTGCTGCCCCTGCAGCTCTTTCTCATCTTTTCTTTAGCATATCAGGCCCACAGCACTTCTCCCGTAGGACGCAATAAACAGTCCCTTCACCTGTGACGGAAGCGCAGCCCGGACTATATCAGGTTATCCCTGGCCAAATCCCAGGGGGTAATCATCCCCAGAATCTTTGCCCTGGGCTCTCCGGTCTCGGTGATGAATACTGCTGAAAGCCGCTTCTGATTCTTAATGTCTTCCATGAACAACTCCTCCACATCCACCACCGTCGCCACCCTGGGGACGAACTCGAAGTACTCGCTTTCGTGCTTGTCCAAGGGGATGAGTTCGGAAAACTCCCCAATCAGGATATCCTTGTCCAGGGCGAAGATATGATTCCTGACCAGGTAAGAAAAGACGGTGTGCTCACTAAAAACCCCAAGCAAAGTATCCCCCTGCAGGACAGGGACATGGGTGTAGGAGTTATTGATCATAGTTTGCATCACATGGTGAGCATTGGCATCCATAGTAGTTGTAAAGATGTCCTCCCTCTGCACCGCCAATATCTCCAAGGCCAGGGGCGGATGCAGAACAGCCTCCTTAATATCTTCATATAGCTTGAGGATTTCAGAATGGGGCTCGGCAATGGGCTCTATTGTTCCACTGTGGGGGTTGTGGACAATGGCGTTCCGCAGCTCGGCCATGTCACAAAGCAGGTTATAGTATCTTTTAAACAGATTATTGGTCTCCGCCATCTCCCGGAGCAGGGAGGGGTGGGATACCCAGGTCTCCTTCTCCAACGTGACCCGCATGTACTTATCCAGCTCATTATAGATGGTCAAAAAGGCCTCGGCATTGGAGCGGCTCTGATTCATATTGCAATCCTCCATACCAATTAGTAGTCTGGGCTAGTCTTCTACAGGGAGAAAGAGATTTCCTCCTCAGAAAGGGAAAGGCCCCCCATCACAAAATTACTTAGCCCGCACCATTCTATCAAGCCTGGATTTGTTATCGTAGGCAAGCATATATTCCTCATATTCTTCTTCAGAGAAGGACTCTCCCAGCACTTGTCTTGCTTCGGCACAAGATAAGCCCTTTCGCTCAGAAAATACTGCACAGGGATACTTGCTGCATTCACTGCAATTATCAACCTTATTCTCCAACACACAAGCTCGAACGGGGCAATTATTGTCTATGCGCCTGGCATCTTTTTTTGTGCTCCTGCAGCCATCGCAATAGATAGCTCCGGCGGGAATATCCAGCCCATAATACTTCCCCCATAGGGCAGAAAGGCGCTCTCGTTCATCATGCTTCTTGATATTCCTGGCATATGCTTTGCAATGATCACAGATATACCCGCACATGGTAATCCTTCTGTTGGGTTTCTTCTTGATAACAAGCATCCTGGTAATATCCGGGACCAGTCGGGAATCCCGGAGGCTTATGTACATCCATTTGCCGTCATGATAAGTCTTGGCGGCATCATAAATCTGCTGCAATTGTGGAGAGAATTCTCTTCGCTCAGCTTCAAACTTTTCCCTCTCATCCTTGCCAAAAATAATCAACACCACTAATTCTTCCTTTTTTACGTATAGGGTGCATAAGGTCTTCCCGCTTTTGCGGAATTTGCATTCATAGGCGCCGTACTTTCCACCGTCATCCCAAGTAACATCCATATTGTAATGGTCCAGGATAAAATGGCGGACACCTTCCCAAGCACCAAATACCTCAGCGCCCAGTATAGTCCGGATCTCCTCCTGGGTTGGTTTTACTGCCAACATATCTATTTCGCCTCCACTCTTTTAACTAAAAGGTCTTTGCATTCTTGAAACGAATAAACCAGGAACATCCCTTCCCCGGGGTAGTGTTGTATTCTGCAAAATCTCACGATAGGACACAGGCGTGAATGTGCTAGGTGGTAATCCTTCTATAACAAAAACAAACCCAATTCTCCTTCCTCCCGTTTACGGTAATTTTGCTTGCCCGTTTGACCTCTTGGGTAAGCACATACATCAATCATTGGTTGAAAAACAGACGGCGCCCTGAGTCACCCTTTGTCTAAAGAAATGCAAATCAATAAAAACCAGAGTTCCATATGCGCAAACAAATCATTAACCAAAACCCAACCGTCCACAGCATCAGTTAAATCCGCTCCCACTTTTGGACACTGCAACTGTGTGCCCAAGACAAGGCCTATCCATACCCAGTCAAGGTTCTTCATCTCAGATAGTGTTCCTGGCAGCTCGCCTAAGCTCCCTAGCTTGGCCAAAGGGGGAGGCAACCCACATCTAACCGCTCCCGTATCTTTTCAAGTCTCCCATCTTCAACCCGGAAAACTAATTCATCCGATTTAGGTGCCAAGGGATCAAATTCTCCCCTCACTATATCGGAGCTTAAGGTTAAGAATAGAGGCATTCCAACCTTATTGGCTGCTTCCAAAACTTTACCTGTTTCAATGTCGCGGATAAACTGATGCCACTGCCAACCAGCGTCCATCACCAGATTTGGGCTGTACATTCCCAAGGTTGACGCACCAAGACCCTTCTCAACATATAGCCCACACGAAATCATGTCCCCAATGGGGGCAAAAACATACTTACCATAGCGATAAGCAGGCCATTCCGTTCCCGGGACAATCCACCACGTTGTGTGGTCAGAATCAAAACGATTCCAGGGACGCAAGGTAAGCTTTCTTCTCTTGTCCTCCAACAAGCCCACTACAGAACTGGCGGCAACCCGGGGGCTGGCGAAACGGGTGATATTCACTCTCTTCCCCTCCCATCAAAGAATAGATGGACATACGCTCATCGGGTCAGGTGTTTTCACCCCCGCCTGTAAGGCTCAGATACCCTCGTTCTCTTCGACAATGGATTCGATGATCTTCTTTAACTTCAAGCAGATATCTTGGGCAGTTTCAAAAATATTGTCTGCACTTTCGTCAGAACTCTCGGGGACTAGGCCGGGATAATAATACCCAATAATATTGCTTCCAAACATATTTGCTGAGCGCCGCTCAATTTCTTGCCTAAGCGCCTTGGCCTGCCCATGCGTCGAGTAGTGTGTGATATTGTCTGTAAAAGTGGATCCTTAATTTAAAGGGCCATCGCCCTCTGGTAAAATGGAAGTGTCAGAAACAACCAATTACTGGAGGGATTGCGATGACCCGTATTAATCTTACCTTATCCGAGGAAACTTTGCACCACCTAATTTCCGGGGATGATAAAGGAATTTCTATGTTGCTGAGAGAGGCCCTGAACCAGATTCTAGAGCACCAAAGGACTGAGCAGATTGAGGCTGCCCGTTATGAGCGAACCGAAACTCGTCGGGGTTTGCGGAACGGCTACAAGCCTAGAAAACTTAACACCCGGGTAGGGACCCTAAACCTTCGGGTTCCCCAAATACGGGATGGCGTTTTTTCTACCGAGCGGTTTAGAAGATACCAGCGTAGTGAGCAGGCTCTAGTGCTTGCCCTTATGGAAATGGTGGTTAATGGGGTATCTACCCGTAAGGTGGCAAGAATCACCGAGGAGCTATGTGGAACTGAGTTCTCAGCTTCAACTGTGTCTAGCTTATGCAAGCAATTAGACCCCATCGTGGAGGGGTGGAAAAACCGCAGCTTGGCTGGACAAGCCTTCCCCTTTGTCCTGGTGGATGCCCTCGTCATAAAGCTTAGGGATAATGGCCGAGTTCGTCCTCATAGTACTATGTTGGCAATCGGGATAAACGCCGAGGGCAACAGAGAGATTTTGGGGTTTCAAGTAGGAGACAGTGAGTCAGAGTCCAGCTGGACAGACTTTTTTAATTCCCTAAAAAACCGAGGTCTATCTGGGATAGACCTGGTTGTCTCCGATGACCACAGAGGGCTTGTAAACGCCGTACAGACCTGTTTCCAGGGGGTAACCTGGCAAAGGTGCCAAACTCACTTTACCAAGAACATACTGGATAAATGCCCAAAATCATTACAGGCTGAATTGAAAGCCAGGCTCCGTACAGTATTTGAGGCGAACGACACCGAAACGGCACGGAAGTTGGCCAAGGGTATTCACGAAGAATATGCTGATAAAGCCGCTAGGGCTGTAGAGACTCTGGACCAGGGGTTTGAGGATGCCATTGCGGTGCTGGCACTACCTGAGTACTATCGGCGAAAACTAAGGACCACCAACAGTGTGGAGCGGCTCAACGAAGAGATCCGCCGCAGGGAAAGGGTCATAAGGATATTTCCAAATCCTGAATCGGCAGTAAGGCTGATAGGAGCGGTACTGATGGAACACCATGAGGAGTGGAGCGAAGGACGACGATACTTTGACATGAGCTCGTACTGGTCTTGGAAAAAAGAGCAAGAATCAGCCGGTAAAAACGATTGCCGGATAAGTGCATAGATACAGTTTTGCCAGAGGCAATTTTACAGACAAAATTGGACTTGACCTCCCTGTCAATATTGTGATAATAAAAATATAGAACATTTTCTCCTCCTTATAAATTTAAATACAGATACCCCTTGATTTTATCTTTGAGGAAATAAATCAAGGGGTTAATAAATCATGTAGTCCTATATACTTTTTGTATTCATTACCCTCATTGCATTTAATATTGCGATTATTGCCACACCCATGTCAGCGAATACAGCTTCCCACATAGTTGCAACTCCCACCGCACCAAGTGCAAGGAATATGGCTTTAACCCCTAATGCAAACACAATGTTTTGCATCACAATTTTCCTAGTCCTTTTTGCTACTTTAATTGCAGTGACAATTTTTGATGGTTCATCCGTCATGATAACTATATCAGCTGCTTCAATTGCAGCATCAGACCCCAAGCCGCCCATTGCCATGCCAATATCAGCTCTCGCAAGTACTGGTGCATCATTGATACCATCTCCAACAAATACAATTTTCCCCTTATGAGATTTCTTAGCATCCAGAGCCTCAATTTTTTCTACCTTGTCGGCCGGTAACAATTCAGTATACACCTTGTCAATTCCAAGTTGGGTTGCTATTTTTTCCCCAACTGCCTTCGAATCACCAGTAAGCATAACAGTATTTCTAACACCTAATGCCTTCAATCCTTTAATCGCATCAGCTGAATCTTCCTTCACTGCGTCAGAGATTACAATATTGCCTGCATATTTCTTGTCTACTGCAACATGTACTATTGTACCCAGAGTCTCAACTTCCTGATATTTAATGTTTTCTTTATTCATCAGTTTGCTATTTCCGGCAAGAATCTCTTTACCACCAACTTTAGCTAAAATCCCATGACCTGCAATTTCCTCATAGTCTTCAATTTTAGTGATATCGACATCTTTGTTATAGACTTTCAAAATGGATAGTGCAATTGGATGACTTGAGTGACTTTCAGCAAATGCTGCATATTCAATCAATTCCTCATTTGTAAAATCAATTTGAGAGTTGATATTCACAACTTCAAATACACCCTTGGTTAGCGTTCCCGTCTTATCGAAAACAACTGTTTCCACATTGTTCAACGCTTCAAGATAGTTACTGCCTTTTACTAATATACCTCTCTTCGATGCTCCACCAATCCCTCCGAAGAAGCCCAATGGTATTGAAATTACTAACGCACATGGACAAGATATAACTAAGAACACTAAGGCTCGATATATCCATGTAGAGAAAGTTGCACCGGGGATCACCAATGGAGGTATGATTGCTAAGGCTAATGCTCCAAAGACTACAATCGGAGTATAGGAACGGGCAAATTTTGTTATAAATTTTTCTGTAGGAGCCTTCCTACTGCTGGCATTCTGAACCAGATCCAAAATTTTAGATACAGTTGAATCACCAAAATCCTTTGTTACCTCTATTGTCAAAACGCCATTTTTATTAATGAATCCGCTCAATGCATCGTTTCCTGGCTCGAGTTCACGAGGAACAGATTCCCCTGTTAACGCTGCAGTGTCAACCATTGAGTTTCCTTCTATAACCTTGCCATCGAGGGGAACTTTTTCTCCTGGCTTAACAATAATGATGTCACCTATGTTTACCTCTTCAGGAGATACTTTCCTGATCTCATCGCCAACTTTAAGATTTGCATAGTCAGGACGAATATCCATCAAAGCACTTATTGATTTTCTGGAGTGACCTACAGCTATATCCTGAAACAATTCACCTACCAGATAGAACAGCATAACTGCTACACCTTCTGGATACTCTCCAACGAAGAAAGCACCAATGGTAGCAATACTCATCAAAAAATGCTCACTGAATACCTGACCGCGGGCAATACCTTTTATTGCTCTTAAGACAACCTCTCCACCAACTATGATATAACTAATAATAAACAAGGTAAGCTCAAGCCAATTTTGGAAATTAAAGATGATTCCCACGGCAAATATTGCTCCACCGACCACAAGTCTTATGATTTCTTTTTTGTTGACACCTTCTTCTTCCTCTTCGTTATTTTCGTTTATTTTGGTCTTGGAGTTATTCTCCTCAAAAATGACCTTTACATCTGGCTCTATTTTCTTTACTATGCCTTCAATCTTCTCATTTAACTCAGAGCGGTTGACTTTCGGACTTATTTCCAGTGTTAGTTTCTTCGAAACAAAATCTACTGCAGCAAATTCAACTCCTTCTAGACCGCTTATTTCTTTTTCCATTTTAGCTGCACAATTCGCGCAGCCAAGTCCTTCAAGCATTACTATGCTTTTGTTCACCTTTTTCTTCTCTGCATCAACTATTTTAACATCCGGCTCAAGTTTATTTACAATGGATGTTACTTCTCCAAGAATTTTACCAAATTCCTTTTTATCGACCGCTTCAATTGTCAGCTTCTTAGATACAAAATCAACGGTCGCACTATTTACTCCTTCAAGGCTTTGTGTTTGAGCTTCAATCTTTGCAGCACAATTCGCACAGTCAAGTCCTTCAAGTATTAATACTTTTTTATTGCTCTTGTTAACGGATTTTTCTTTCACTACCACATCCGGTTCGTGCTTGTGCACTATGGTTTTAACTTGCTGTAATGTATTCTTATACTCTTGCTCTGATTCAGTTTCTAAAGTCAATGTCTTGTTCATGAAGTTCATATAGGCTTTGACTCCATTTAATTTATTAACCTCATCTTCAATTTTAGCTGCACAATTTGCGCAATCTAAACCTTCTAAAATTACTTCCTTCTTTAACATTACTGACCCTCCTTTACTTACTTTCTTCTGAAATATGAATTAATCCCTGGTCAAATATTTGCTTTACATGTTCATCTTCAAGAGAGTAGAATACAATCTTTCCTTCTCTTCTGCTCTTTACTAGTTCAGCCTGCTTTAAGACTCTTAGCTGATGTGAAATTGCTGATTGGGTCATATTTAATAAGAATGCAATATCGCAAACGCACATCTCTGATTCATCTAATGCCCAGAGTATCTTAATTCTTGTTGAATCTCCAAAAACTTTAAATAGTTCTGCTAGATCATATAGAGTTTCTTCTTGAGGCATTTTTTCTCGCACTTTATTTACAATTTCCTCATGTATTACATCACAGTCGCATCTTTCAATTGGTTGAATTTTTTTTGCCATATTTATATCACCTCTTTATCATTCAATTGAACACTTGAATAAGCTTTCATATATAATATAAACCTCAATTCTCCGTTTGTCAATAAAAACATATGAGTAATTGTTCAAGTGTGTTTATCTTTTAGCTTTACGGTCAAGACCGCCACCTCTAAGCGCAGCGTAGGTGGGTTTTAATCAGGTGGAGTAGACTCTCCATCTGATTCCCCGATGTTTCAGCTTGCTGAAACGAGTTCACTTATTAGATTATCCCCAAGTATAAATAGAAAAGAACCGCCCATCAAGATGTTTGTTGTAGACTAGTTTTACCGGGAATTGCAAGATAGGATTCCCGGAAATTGCAAAGTAAAATTCCCTGTTTTTGCAGATAGAGAAGGCCATTGCAGCAGCCCCATAGAAACCTACCCTTGTAACGCCAATCACGAGGGAGGTAATTAGGAGGATGCTTACAATGGCGCAAATTAATTGTATCAGAGAAATGTACTTTGAGAAAGGCATGAATTATGCCAGCATAGCAAGAGCCACAGGACATGATGTAAAGACAGTTAAGAAATACATCAACATGAAGGACTTTACTCAACCGCTTCCCAAACCAGCTAAAAAACGCGGGTCTAAGTTGGACAAGTATAAAGAGGAGATAGATAGCTGGTTGGAAGCAGATAAGCAGGCCCGCAAGAAACAGCGCCACACTGCGCGCAGAGTCTTCGATCGGCTGGCTGGAATTTATGGTCCTGAATTCAACTGTTCTTACCGGCTGGTCGCTGCGTATGTAGCAGAACGTAAGAAGGCGCTATACAGTCAGGAAACCCAATTTTTTATGCCTCTGGAACATATCCCGGGAGAGGCGCAAGTAGACTTTGGCGAAGCAGATTTTGTGGAGCTGTATTCCGCCCTGGAAGAGCTTGGCAAGCTGAAGAAGTATGCCCGGATGTTGGTGAGGAGGGCGCCGAATTCTGTTGCGGGACATAGGGCCTTGGGCAGATGTTATCTGGCTGAGGGGGACACTGTTAAGGCCCGGGAGCATGCTACCCGGGCCAGGGAGTTAAGTGGAAAATAGCTAGGCAGTGATTTGGGGTTAACTAAAAGCCCGGGGCGACCCGGGCTAACTTTCTATTCAGATGGCTTGGGTTTCTTGGGCGGAATATTGTTCCAGGAGCTTAAGGAGGGTCAGCTTTTTTATCGGCTTGGCCAGATGGCTGGTAAACCCGCACTGGCGGACCCGCTCGACATCTTCGGCCATGGCGTAAGCGGTCAGGGCGATGATGGGAACGGGGACCTTGCCGTTCATATTTTCCCAGGCGCGAATCAGGATGGTCGCCTCATACCCGTCCATTACGGGCATCTGGATGTCCATGAGGATCAGGTCGTACCTCTTGGCCTGAACCTTGGTGACGGCCCCTTGGCCGTCCACGGCGATGTCCAGCTGGTGGGGAGTGGTCTTGAGATAACGCTGGATGAGGTAGCGGTTATCCGGGCTGTCTTCCACCAGCAGAATTTTTAAGGGCCTGGTATCGCAGGCGCCAGTTGGCTGGGAATCTTGTTGCCCATTCAGGCCTTGTTCCTGCTCAAGGAGCTTAAAGCGGGCGGTAAAATAGAAGGTGCTGCCCTTGCCCAGGGTGCTTTCCGCCCACATTTCGCCCTTCATCAGGCTGACCAGTTTCTTGGAAAGGGTCAGGCCCAGGCCGATACCGCCGTGTTGACGGGTGGACGATTGATCCATCTGGGTAAAGAGCTCAAAGATCTCCTTCAGGGAATCCTTGGGGATGCCGGGCCCGGTGTCGCTGACGGAAAAGAGCAGGCAGACTTCGTCGGCCGCGGGGCTTTGCTCTTGGGCGAGGGAGACTTGCAGGGATATCTGGCCCTGGCAGGTAAATTTAACGGCGTTATCCAGCAGGTTCAACAATATCTGCTTGAGGCGGCCCTGGTCCCCACAGACGATTTCCGGCAGGGATTGGTCCAGGGTGCAGTTGATTGAAAGCTGTTTGAGTCCTGCCCGCACCGAGATGAGATCTGCGGCATCTAAAACTAATTTTCGCAGGTTAAAGGGGCAGCAGTCCAGTTGGATCTTGCCGGACTCTATATTGGATATGTCCAGCATGTCGTTGACCAGGCTGAGCAGAGTCTCCCCGGCAATCTTGAATATCCGGATATACTCCCTCTGTTCATCTGTCAGGGGAGTCTCGGCCAGGAGATCGGCCATGCCGATTATGGAATTCAGTGGCGTCCGGATTTCATGGCTCATATTGGCCAGAAACTGAGACTTGGTACTGCTCAGGGCCGCCCGCTCTTCACTGTAGAACTCGTACAGATTGACCACGATATCACATCCTAGTGCGCTATTGGCAGGAATTGAGCTTCCTTTCGCCGTGCACCTTTTTGAGGTACTTGATGCTGTTGATCAGATCTCCTCGACAGAGGTTGCCGTACACGGTTTCTCCCAGGCAGGAGAAAAACAGAGGCAGGATGACGAGGTATAATGCCGGCAGCAGGGGATCAAAATCCCGCCTGACAAAATCCGCCAGGGCAAGCACTGCACTGGCAACTTTCGTCAACTTGCTTGACCAATGCAGCACCCTGCTGCAGACCGGCGCATACTTTGGCGGTGTCGCCGGTACAAAATGCCGATACTGCTGGAACGCAGCGATCTCCTGGAAGGCAGAGAAGGTCCTTCCAGAGAGTGAAATAAGCTCTTGATACAAGAGCTTGCGACACAGGATATCTAGGGGCGCCAAACTCAGAAGCAGCAGAGAAAGCCAGAGATTAACCCGGTAGGCTATACTCCAGGTTATTCCCATAATCAGCAGCCTTGTCCATACCTTGAGGTAAGGGAAAAGTGCCTCCCCTTGCTTTACAGCAAGGCCAATAAAAGTTGATGGAGCCTTTATGGTTCCATCAGAGGGTTTGGGGGGTGTTTTCTCTCTAATTAGGGTGCTGGAGAAATATAGGCCCAGGGATAATAACAGGGCCGCTAACAAGGGGAGGACTTTGGCACTTTCAAGCAGATAAAATTCATCGATCCACAGGTTTAGGACAATCAGCAGCAGAAATGATGTACAGCAGAGCAAGAAAAGCTTCGTCTTGAACCTACCAGATTTCATGGCTAAACCCCTGTATGTCAACTAAGTAGAAAGGACAAGCAATTGGTGGAAGAGCACCTCTAAAAGTAAATACGGAGGGAATGCAACTAAGCGGACGTCCCCTTCGCCGGATGGAATCTTTACTTGAAAATCCGAGGAATGTCCTCATCGGCGTTTGTAGTGATGGGGAAACTGAAAATCCGAGGAATGTCTTCATCAGCATCAGGAGTAAAAATCCGGGGAATGTCTTCGTCGGCATTAGGAGTAATGACGTATGCTGATTTGAAGATACGGGGGATATCCTCATCGGCAGCCTGCACCATACCAGGGACCAACACCATTGCACACACGACCAAGACCAATACCAACCCTACACTCTTCTTTACTAACCCTTTCATTGCTCTACTCCTTTCATCTACTTGGATTTGTTCATCTCTTATTATACAATGGAATAAAGAAGAAAAACCCAGATGTTTTTCTGGGTTTTTGGGGGACTTATCGATGTTTGTGACATACAATTTGGAACATTTTGGCAAGGAGCTCAAAAAAATACGGACAAGCCTGGGTTTCAGTCAAGCCTATGTTCAGGAAATCGTGGGGGTCAGCATCGACACCATCCGGAAGATTGAAAGCGGGCGCGTCGTTCCAAGGTACGACACTTTGGAGCTGCTTTCGGTTGCCTATAAAGAAGACCTGTTGGATTTGCTGAAAAACTCCCGGTCCAATAAGTTCCTCATGGAGTACCACGACGAGTTGGACTATATCATCACCTGCTATGAACGGGGAGCCGCCGCCAACCTCAAGGAAAAGCTCCAGGAAAACTTTTCCCAAGATGACAGCCACTCCATGGTAAATCCAAGGGAATTTGATCAGTTTCTCATCTTCGTGGAAGTCATCGACCAGTTTCACACCGGCGCCGCCAACAGCCGCTCCCTCCGGGATGAGCTGGTGGACGCCCTGCGCCTGACCATCCCCAACTACCGGTTGAGGGGGTTCAGGAGGTATAAGTATACATATATCGAATTCCGAATCCTCCTCCTCATCAGCCTCCTCATCGCAAGGGAGGGCAACTTTGCCTTCAGCAACGACATCCTCTATTACATCCTGGACGAAATCTCGGATAAGAAGTATAGCACCAAGTACATCGACTACCTGATCATCAATGTCTATTTTAATATCGCCTATAATTTCCACAGAATGGACAACCATGCTAAGGCGCTTGAGGTAGCCAATGCCGGGATCGCTTTTTGCTTGGAAAAGAAGACAAACCATGCTTTGTATATGCTATATTACCGCAAGGGAGTCGCTCTGTATCTCCTGAATCAAGAAGATTATATGGACTCTATCATCACTGCCTTTTATTTGTTAAAAGCAGTTAAAATTCCCAACCTGCTGGAGGAGTATCGGAAGATTACTCAAGAAAAGTATGGCATAACAGTGCCTTCATTCTAGCGCAAACCGAACCCGGGGCGATTGTTCCCGGGTTCTTTCTTTTATTGTTCGGCGCTGTCGGATTCAGTCATAATTTCCCGGGTAATGTCAAAGCTGGGAATAGCACTTTATTAGGTCCAGGAGAGTCGCCTTTTTCCAAGCAGTCAGGGGCGGCTATTTTCCCGCACCCGCCGGAGCAGGCTGAAGTACAGGATAACCACCGGCGCGAGGATCAGGCCGGAGACCACCAGAGACACAGCCATGCCGGACCTGAGGGCGATGAAGCCGATTAGAGGCCCGCTGATTATCTGGCCCAGGGAGTCTATCTGGCCGTAAGTGGAGAGGACGGTGGCCCGCACCCCCGATTCTATGCTCTCATTGAGCCATGCCCGGTAGATGGGTCCGTTGGTGGTCCTGAGGATGTAGTAGGTCAGATAGGTGGATACGGCCAGGGGAAAGTTCCGGGCCAGGCCAAAGCTGACGATGGCAGCCAGCATAAAGAAGTTGATGGCGATGAGGAGCCAAACCTTCTGGAGCTTGCCGGTCCTGTCCAGGTTCCGCTTAATATATTCCACGGCCAGGATGCTGGCCACCATGGAAACGCCATTGATCAGTCCCACCCAGACAATGGGCTGGATATCCAGGGCGGGCAGGGTCACATCGTCCAGGATGTGGGCAATCCACAACCTGTCCAGACCCTCGCTGTACAGGCCATAGAAAAGGGCGATAGCCGCCATCACCATGAGAAAATGCTTTTTCCTGATAGAGCCCAGGCCCTGGCGAAAGGTATGGAGCATCTGCTGAAGGGAGCTGCGCTCCTGGGGCGGAGCGGGGCGAAAGGCCGTCTCGGGCATGAAGCGAAGCAAGAAGAGGGCCAGGGCGATGAAGAGGGCGCCGCCCAGGAGCATGGGCAGATTAATCATCAGGGTTCCCAGGAGGGTGCTGACGAGAATTGCCAGGAGAGACCCAATCTGTCGGATTTGCGCGCCCTTTAAGAAGAGCTTGTCCAGGCCCCGGCCTCCCATCTCGTCGGCAATCCAGGCCTCATCGGCGCCGCTGGTAAAGGTGGCGCCGATGCCCCAGAGCACCTGGCAGAGCAAGATGACCCAGAAGCTGGGCACGAGCCCCTCGATAAAAAAGCCCAGGCCGATGAGGGCCAAGCCGATGAGGACGGAAAGCTTGCGGCTCTTGAGATCTGCCAGAATCCCCGTGGGTATTTCAAAGATAAAGCAGGATAACTCCAGAGCCGTCCCCGCCAGGACCAATTGCATGGGGTTAAACCCGGCAACCTCTATGCGGTAGAGCTCATTGACGGTAAAGACCATCTCAAATAAAAAAGCAGATACCCCTGCATAGATAAGGTAGATTTTATAAGCGGATAGATTTCGCATGTCCTTCCTCCGTAACTAATTGCCCGCCGCAACATAGTGGTACAACCATTATACACAACGGAATGGCGGCTGTGGTGGAGTTTTTCTGCGCGGCCGTTGACTGGGATCATGTCCGGCAAGCTGTACACCGTGGTTAAGCCCAAGAGCTGGGAGAGACTGCACGAGCTCATCGCCGGCTCCCCGGCCTGGTGGCAGGAGTAGGGCACCGGTTCTACCGGTGCTTTTTTATTGGTTGACTGCAAGAAATCTGTGATAAATTGTCTCAACAACCCCCCATTCTCTATCGGGGCAACTATACCCTCTTGTACGGAGTAAAGCTAAATGCTATAATATTTGTGTTCAAGCATTCATGTATTCAAGTAATCATGCATTCAAGCGATCTTGTGATCAAGCAATCTAGGGGGATGAAAGTGAAAACAAACGTTATTTATATTGAAGATTGCCTTAAGGGCATGATGAAACTAGATGACGAATCGATAGATGTAGTTGTGACTTCGCCACCATACAATATTGGAATTAATTATAATACCTATGAAGATAACTTAGATAAAGATGCATACCTTACCTGGGTTTCGGACATAGTTAAGCAGATAAGCAGGGTCCTAAAAAAAGATGGTTCTTTATTCTTAAATATTGGTGGTAAACCCTCGCAGCCACTTTGGCCCCTAGAGGTAGCTCTGACCTGTTCTAAGCATTTGACACTGCAAAACACGATACACTGGATAAAGTCTATCGCTATTCCCATCGAGGATGTTGGAGACTATCCTCACATGATTCGCAGCGTTTCCGTTGGCCATTTTAAACCTGTTAACAGCAAGCGTTATCTTAATAATTGCCACGAGTATATTTTCCATTTTACAAAAAGCGGATCCGTAGAAATCGATAAGCTGGCTATAGGAGTTGAATACCAAGATAAATCGAATGTTAAAAGGTGGAAAACTGGGGCAGGAGATATCCGGGACAGAGGAAACACTTGGTTTATACCCTACGAGACTATCCGAGTATCTAGACCTCATCCGTCGACATTTCCTGTAAAGTTACCAGAGTACTGTATAAAAACTCATGGCATAAATAAAACCCAAGTAGTGCTTGACCCATTTATGGGTATAGGGTCTACTGCACTAGCATGCGTTAAATTAGGAGTGTCCTATATTGGGTTTGAAATAGATAACGAATATGCTGAAATTGCACAAGAGAGAATCCGTTCTGAGAGAAGGCTACTTAAGGGTAACCATATTCTGGCAGAAAGGAGGAAAAATAACATGTTCAAGATTGTTGTTCCGGGTTTATTTCCCGAAGAAATGGAACCACTGATGAACGAAGTAAACGGGACAGGTGGTTATCAATCGTTTATCCGGAAGCTGCAAAATCAATATTCCCGAAAAGACGGACTCATCATTTTAGATAAAACGGATATTGAAAGAATTCCTGGGTACGTTAATAATTACGGGCAGGGCGGCTTCCAGGATAGACTCTTACCATTAATGGAGAAAATAGAGGAAATTCAAGAAATGTTGAGAGATGCCTTAGACTCTTATAAATCTGTCTCCAATGATTAGCAGAAAACTTAAGGGCTCCATAGGAAAACAGAACCATGCAGCCTGGCTGTCTCGCAGGGACGGGCTATTTAGTTAAGATACTGTCAAGACGCATTCTAGCGTATATTACCCTGCAAATTTCAACCTCGTTTTCAGTGACATCATAAAACACTAGATAGCTTTTGACCGATATAACTCTGTACACTTTGTCCAGCTTTTGGGAGGCCCTATATATTTTTCCCGAGTAAGGGAACTGCTGAAGCTGGGAAATTGCCCGATCAAAAGCGTTAATAAAATCCAGGGCAGCCTTTGGTGCTTTTAGGACATTCGAAATGTACACTGTAATTTGCTCTAAATCCTGTAAGGCCAAAGGCAAATACTTTACTTGCCTACTCATTGTTATCATCAAGCTTTTCGGCAACTCTGGCACGCAATTTGGACATTACTTCCGTATGAGAATGCCGTTTTGAATCTGACCTGGCTTCTGTTTCCGCTTCTTTCAGCTTGTATAGTACTTCACATTCGAATAACTTACGTTCATATGCTTCAATACTCATAACAACCATTTCTCCATAGCCGTTTTTAGTTAAGTAAACAGGCTCTCCAGACTCCTTGACAATCTTCGATATCTCCGCGAACTTATTCCTTAGGTCAGAAATTGGACGAATTTCGGGCATATTATTCACTCCCTTCTTTATCATTATTTTATCATGATTATGCCTGGTTGTCACTTAGCAGGTTATTTTGCCCCTTTCTGGGAATCGATAGTGAATGGGTTGAGCTTATTTATCGGCGCGCCCCCAAAGGAGTTGAAGAAATGAAGACTGAGCGAATCGGCAGCCGCGGCGTCCTCTTTACCCTGGAAGAGCCCACGAGAGCGCCTTTGCCAGCGACTACTGCGTCTACCTGATCGAGGGGGAGAACACCGTCTACCTCTGCGATACCCACGTGGGGCCCAAGTCCATGGAGCCCATTGGGGACTACATGCGGGAAAACGGGCTGGATAAAAAGGAACTGGTCATCTTCTTCTCCCATTCCGACTGGGACCATGTCTGGGGCGCTTGCGCCTTTCCCGAGGCCACGGTGGTGGCCCAGCACGGGACGTTGAAGAGACTGTATGACCATGGCCATTTGGAACTGCAGCGCTATGCCAAGTACCAGAATGGGGATGTCAGGCTGGTCTATCCCACCATCACCTTTGAGAGCAAGCTCTCCTTTTGCCGGGACGGGGTGGAATTCATCTTCGCTCCCGGCCATACCAGCGACTCGGCCATCTGCCATGACCGCCGGGACTCGGTCCTGTACCTGGGGGACCTGGTGGAAGTGCCCCACCCGGAAATACAGGCCCATGACCTGGAGACTTATATCGAGACCCTGGAGGGCATTGGGGAGCTGAAAGCCCGGGTCATGATCACAGCCCATTCCGGCCGGGTGGGCGAAAAGGATATTCAGGACAATATCGCTTATATCCAGCGCTTTCAGGAGATCGCCTTCAGCGAGCCCGCCGAGCAGGAACCCGAGGCTGCCAAGATGATCCGCAAGCAATACACCCTCTTGATGTACGAGGACGCCATCGCTGAAACCGCCGGGGACAAATTCGATTACCCGACCTTCCAGAAAGAATTGTGGGGTTCCCTGGAACTGGACTATCTGGAGCCCATCACCACCTTGCTGAAAAAAGTCGAGCATGAGGAGTTGAAACTGGCCTTAGAAAGCTATATGGCCGGCTTGTAAGCTGTGGCGCCCCGCCCCTGCAGGGTAACCTTCCTTCCGGGTAGTCTAATCCTTTAGAAAAGACTATAATTGGGTTAGCCGATGGGAGGAGATGCAGATGAAACTGAAACGCCTGTTGCGCTTTTTCGCATTCTGCCTGCTGGCCGGAATCCTCTTTATCTGGGCCTTCAGCCATGGCCTGGGCATATGGACCATCGATTGGGATGATCCCGCCCCCTTCCTGGAAGGGGATGTGGTATCAATAGAATATGTGGACGGCAAGCTGGTGGCCAATCTCCAGGAGCACCGGATCGAATACCTGCCCATTTCCGAGATGCCCCAGCACCTGGTGGACGCCTTTGTGGCGGTGGAGGACCGCCGCTTTTATTCCCACTGGGGCATCGACCCCTGGGCCCTGGGACGCGCCTTTCTGGTCAATTTGAACGCGGGGGATATCGCCCAGGGGGGCAGCACCATCACCCAGCAATTGGCCAGGAACCTCTTCCTCAACCTGGACCAAAACATGGTCCGCAAGCTGGCCGAGATGAGCATCGCCCTGCAGCTGGAGCGGAAGTACAGCAAGGATGAGATCCTGGAAATGTACATCAACCAGGTCAACTTCGGCGCCGGCAACTGGGGGGTGGTCCGGGCGGCCCGGGCCTACTTCGACAAGGAAGTCGCCGATTTGACCGTCGGAGAGGCGGCTCTCCTGGCCGGCCTGGTCCAAGCCCCCAATGCCTATGCGCCCGTCAAGAGTTGGGAGCTGGCCATCGCCCGGCAACGGTACGTCCTCAGCCGGATGGCGGAGCAGGGTTATATCACCCAGGAACAGGCCGCGGCCGAAGTGTATCAGGCGGATAATTAGGCAGCCCGCTGGGCTGCCTTGGTTTATGTAATATTATTTTCACCTAAGGCCGGCGAATAGGTGTATAATTAAAGTGAAGTAATTCAAGGGAGAGGTGGTTTGTCTTGGATAATGTCTACGATATCAGGGAGGCGCGCCCATCCCTTGCCGCCAAGTTCCGCGTCCTGATTCCCCTGGGCCTGGCGGCATTAGCGGCCCTGATCCTGGTTACGGGTTTTTACACCGTCGACTCGGGGGAAGAAGCTGTCGTGATGCGCTTTGGCAGGCATGTGGACACCGTGGTCACCTCGGGCCTGAAGTGGAGAATTCCCATCATCGACGATGTGTGGAAGGTCAAGGTCAGTGAGGTCAAGCGCCTGGAATTAGGCTTCCGGACGGTGAAAGAAGGCGCCAATGCCCAGTACAAGGAAGTCCCCCAGGAGTCCCTGATGTTGACCGGTGACGAAAACCTGGTCAATGTGGAGACCATAGTCCAATACAGGATTGTGGACATCGAGAAGTTCCTCTTCGACATAGATGACGGCGTGGCGGCCCTGAGAGCTGCGGCCGAGTCTTCAGTGCGCAGGGTCATCGCCAACCATCCCATGGACGCTTCCCTGACTGAAAATAAGTCGGGAATCCAGCAGGAAATCCGCGACGACCTCCAGTCCATCTCGGACAAGTACGGCTTGGGAATCCTGATCACCGCCGTTCAGCTACAGGATGTGTATCCCCCCGAAGAGGTCAACGCCGCCTTTAAGGACGTGGCCAGCGCCCGGGAAGACAGGGCATCCTTTATCAACCAGGCCGAGACCTATGCCAACGAAGTCATCCCCCGGGCCCGGGGCAATGCCGCCGAGCTCATCAATAAAGCCCAGGCCTTTAAAGAACAGCGGATAGCGGAGGCCACCGGCGATGTCGCCCTGTTTAACGAAATTCTGGCCGAGTACAAACTGGGCAAGGAAGTCACCCGCACCCGCCTCTACCTGGAAGTCATGGAAGAAATCCTCCCGGACATCCAGGTGTACATCGTGGATGAACAGGGCAACACCCTGAAGTGGCTGCCCTTGGGAGGTGGCATCAATGACTAAAACTCTTAAGAGCTGGATAACCGTTTTGGGCATTGTCCTGGCAGGGATAATCGTCTTTAACCTGCTGACCTTCCGGGTGTATGTGACCGAGCATGCCGTGGTGACCAGATTTGGTGAAATCCACAAGGCGGTTGTCGGCGACGCCGACGCCCTGAAAGGGCTCAAAGACAATCCTCGCTTTAAGGATATCGATATCGTGGAGGGAAAAGGTCTCTTCTTCAAGCTTCCCTTCATCGACAAGGTGGATTATTACAATGACCGCATGCTCACCTATGACGTGGATTCCCGGGAAGTAACCACCCGGGACAAGAAAAAGGTCATCCTGGACAACTATGCACAGTGGCGCATCGTCAACCCCGTCCTCTTCCGTGTAACCATGCGCACCGAATCCGCCGCCTATGTGCGCCTGGAGGATATCATCTACTCGCAACTCAACCAGCATATCGGCAAGATCGACGCCGAAGTCCTGATCTCTGACAAGGACCATGTAGCGGCAATGCTGTCCGATATCGTCCGCCTGGCCAATGCCGAGGTCAGGGATTACGGCATCGAAATCATCGACGTGCGCATCAAGCGCACCGACCTGCCCCAGGAGAACAACGCCAACATCTTTAACCGCATGCGCACCGAGCGGGAGCGGATGGCCATGCAGTATCGCTCCGAAGGCCAGGAAGAAGCCCAGAAGATCCGCTCCAACGCCGACCGGGAGGCCACCATCATCGAAGCCCAGGCCTACGCCGAAGCCGAGAAGATCCGTGGCGAGGGCGAGGCAGAAGCCCTGCGAATCTATGCCGAAGCCTACAACCAGGACCCCGAATTTTACCAGTTCTACCGGACCCTGCAGGCCTACCGCAAGACCCTGGGGAGCAACACCACCTTGGTCATCGATGCCGATTCGGACTTTGCCAAATTCCTCTCTGGCGACAATTAAGTAGCTGCCATGACGGGGCCGGGAGGCCCCTCTCGCAAGGGGCTGTTGCACTAACAGCCCTTGAAAAACACACAAAAGACGGCGACTGGTAGTACCCAGAAGCCGTCTTTTGCTGTAAAATATAGTTATGCAAAACAATATTTTACGACCAGATTATACACCAACCGGGGGTGCATATCAACTGGTCCTACCCATGGACATTGGCGAATTAATCCCGGAAGACGATTCGGTGAGACTACTCAACGCCGTGCTTGAAAGGATGGATTATAGAAAGCTGCACGCTGCGTACTCCCGTTTAGGGAGAATCGAGACGCCTCCCAAAAGTCTGTTCAAGGTTCTGGTGTATGGATACATGAATGGCATCTATTCCTCCCGAGCTCTAGAGCAAGCTTGTAAGCGCGACGTAAACTTCATGTATCTGCTGGGACGTTCTTCAGCACCCGATCATTCTACCATCGCCCGCTTCCGAAGTGAGCGACTGCCTGGCGTTATGGATGACCTGTTTTCTCAGCTGGTATATTACTTGGCAGAAGCAGGGGAGCTGTCACTGCGCAACGCATTTATAGATGCCACGAAATTCGAGGCTAACGCCAATCGGTACAGTTTTGTGTGGAAGAAGTCTACTCAAAAGAATGAAGCCAAGATGCAGGCGAAGATGAGGGTCGAACTGCCAAAAATTGCAGCCGAGTTTGGCCTACGCTTTCGTGTAGGGGAAAAAATTCGGGCTAAGGATTTAAAGAAGCTCCGAAAACGGCTATATGCTCTCAAAGGGGACACAAAATTCGTCAAGGGCAAAGGGAAGCGGAAAACTCCCTTACAAAGAGCTGTGGAAACCGTGGAAGGGTACCTGGCCCGCCAGAGACGGTATGATGGCCATAACCACATCTTTGGCGACAGAAACAGCTTTTCCAAGACAGATAAAGACGCAACCTTCATGCGTTTAAAAGAAGACCACATGCGAAACGGTCAGTTGAAACCGGCCTACAATGCTACTATAGCAGTTGATGCAGAATACATAGTAGCTGCGATGATTTCACAAGAACGCAGCGACATGGCCACATTTATTCCCATAATGGAAAAGCTGCTTCCTCTGGGCTACACAGAGCCGGTAGCTGACGCTGGCTTCGAAAGCGAAGAGAATTATACCTGGTGCGAGGAAAACGGCCAGATCGCTTTTATTAAACCTGCAAACCATGACCGGGCCAAGACAAGAAAATACAGAAGCGACATTGGCAAACGAGAAAATATGCTCTATGATGCAGAAAGCGATGCTTACATTTGCTACGCAGGCAATAAAATCCAGGCAGCGTATGAGAAGAAAGCCAAAACCAAGTCTGGATATCCCACAGTAACAACCGTGTATTCCTGCGCTCGCTGTGCCGGTTGTCCTCATAAGGCCAAATGCATAAAAGGCTCGAGTAAAATACCCCTCGAAAAGCGGAGCAAGAATCTCCACGTTTCTAAGTCTTTTCAAAGGCAGCGCGCTGAGATGGAGGCACGCATTAACAGTGAGAAAGGTGTTCTGTTACGCATGAACCGCTCCATTCAGGTTGAGGGCGCCTTCGGTGTGCTGAAACAAGACATGGGATTTCGGCGTTTCCTCTTACGTGGCCAGGTAAAAGTACAGACAGAATTCCTGCTGTTGGCTATGGCATTCAACATAAATAAACTCCACAACAAAATCCGATCTGGACGCTGTGGAGCATATTTACATAATCCTAAGGTGGCTTAAGCCTAAATAACAGGTTATCCATAGGGGAAGCCCCCTTCCCCTATTTTGTCATACCCAAAAATGGGCCGAAACCACGGAAAATGCCCTAGAAAGAGGCCATTTTTCAGCTAGAACCAAGAAAAAAGGGCTATCGCCCAACGTTATTAATTAAACGTTTTGCGACAGCCCCTGCTT
>JBMNFF010000004.1:0-11155 GCA_050949165.1 Bacillota bacterium
GTAATCTACTACCTTCTGGCGGGAAAAATTCGCCCCACCCCTTGAAATACTGGGCAAAAGTTATATAATACAAGAACCGGAGTGGGGTGCTCCGGTTCTTGATATTGCGGGCCAGGTGCTACAGCTATTCTGGTAAGTTTTAATAGTAAAGCTATTATATTCCACCCCCAAATTTATACTTCGCCACCCGTATTATGTGTATGAAGTAAAAAATATCCATGGCATTGCACTTTATTTATCTATAAGATAGAAGAAAAATTGTTTTTGAAAACAAGGATTTTTGGTTTTTAGATAGTGTACAATTAAGTTCGCAAAAGTAAAAAGGAAAAACCATCGGCAACTCCGAAATGGTATGTGACGAGCAAACCAAAAGGAGTTGTTACCGATGGCTTACTCTTATTCTACTGGAAACTTCGAGAAAATGCTATTGCAATTCATGTCAGAAGAAGACCCAATGCTCTCGATGCTGAAGTGGCTGTGCGAGCAACTTATGGAAGCCGAAGTAACATCTAAGGTCAATGCTTCCAAGTCAGAGCGTAACTCAGAAAGGTCCGGATACCGCTCCGGGTACCGTGTCCGCCGGTTCGACACTAGAATGGGGACCCTGTATTTGTTTGTCCCTAAGTTGCGCAAAGGCGGCTACATTCCCTTCTTCGTAACTGAAAAGAAACGATCAGAAGTTGCCCTTATGAATGTTATCCAGGAGGCCTATGTTAACGGAGTTTCCACCCGCAAGATTGAGAAGCTGGCCAAGAGCCTTGGCATCGACTCAATCTCCCGAAGCCAGGTTTCTCAAATCACAAGGGAATTAAACGATCAGGTGGAAGCTTTCCGGAAACGTCCGTTGAAAAAGACGTATCCTGTCCTATGGGTTGATGCATTATACGAGAAGATTAGGTACGACCGGCACGTGAAGAACATGGCAGTCCTTGTAGTTGTCGGGCTTGATGAAAGCGGCAGGCGCGACATATTAGCCATTGAGCCGATGCAGGATGAGTCTGAGGCTACCTACAGGGAGCTGTTCCAGAGGCTAAAGGACAGGGGCCTCAAAGATACATGGCTGGTAGTGTCCGATGCTCACAAAGGGTTGGTAAAAGCTGTTCAGACGTCATTTATCGGTTGCAGTTGGCAGCGTTGTAAAGTGCACTTCATGCGGAACATCTTGGCTCACCTGCCCGCCAAAGGCAAAGCAGCTTTTGCTGATAGGTTGAAGCAAATCTGGTTGCAGCCGGATCTTGAAAGTGCTAAGAAATACGCCAATGCATTGATGGACACCTACGAAAACCAATACCCTGGAGCAGTAGAAGTTCTTGAATCTGGCTTGGAAGACTCTTTGCAGTTCTACAATTTTAACCGGCTAGATGCTAGGAAGATATCCTCAACGAACATGTTAGAGCGGCTTAACAGGGAGATTCGTCGGCGGACATCTGTTGTTGGCATCTTTCCAAGTATGGATTCTTATATCCGTCTTGTTACGACATACCTGATTGAATATGCCGAGGATTGGTCGTCAGGGAGATGTTATATAAAGCCAGATATTATCCAGTTAACAAAGGAAGATCGAATGCAGGTGGCATAATCCATTTACGGAGTGCAGATGGATTTTGCGAACAAAACTTGACACAAACGGTTTTTATGTAGAATATGGAAATATACAAGTTAGAATTTGGCGAACTATCTTCTTTAATCTGATGGTCTGCTGGATAGGGGTGGGGAGCGAATGTTCCAATCGCTGGAGGAACTCTTACTGGAAACGGGCATGGCGACCCAGGCCCAAATTGTCGAAGCCCGCAAATCTGGGAAGGGAAGCAATATTGCCGAGGCCCTCACCGAGATTGGCGTGCTGACTCAGCAGCAGTACATAGAGATTATGGAATTCCACTTGGGTGTTCCCCATGTCAATATTGATAATTACCAGCTAAAACAAGACGTGTTAAAGGTCCTGGACCCGGAATTGGTCAAACGCTATAAGGCAATACCCATCGAGAAGACCGGCGACCGCCTCACCGTGGCCATGGCCGATCCCAAGAATGTGGTGGCCATTGACGACATTGCCATGGCCACCGGCTGCCAGGTCATCCCGGTGATTGCAGCCAAGCAGGAATTGGACAAGGTCATCCGCCAGCACTTCACCATGCGAGAGTCCATGGAAAGGGTTGTTCAAGAAACTCAGCCCGAGGACGATATCGACCCCGATGAACTGGCCCTGATGGTGGACGACGCCCCGATAGTGCGCCTGGTGGACAATATGATCGACCAGGCCGTCAACGAGGGCGCCAGCGATATCCATATCGAGCCCCGGGAAGAGGACCTGGTGGTTAGGTTCCGCATCGACGGCATCCTCCACGAGCGCATGAATCCGCCCAAGAGCACCCATCCCCTGGTGGTATCCCGGCTCAAGATTATGGCAGAATTAGATATCGCCGAGCGCAGGGTCCCCCAGGACGGCAGGATTAAGTTCAAGATTGACGAAGTAAATAGTGTGGACCTGAGGATGAACACCATGCCCACAATCTACGGGGAAAAGGTCGTTCTCCGTATTCTAAACCCCGAGTCGATCATGTTAAAGCTCACCGATCTGGGTTTCAGCAATTATAATTACGATAAGTTCAAGGACATCATCACCCGGGCCTACGGGATGGTCCTGGTCACCGGCCCCACCGGCAGCGGTAAGACCACCACCCTGTATTCCGCCCTCAACTTTATCAATTCTCCTCAATTTAACATATCCACCGTGGAGGACCCGGTGGAGTACCGCCTGGCTGGCGTCAACCAGGTCAACGTCCACAGCAAGATAGGCATGACCTTCGCCGCGGGCCTCAGGGCACTGCTCCGCCAGGACCCCGACATCATCATGATCGGCGAGATTCGGGATACCGAGACCCTGGAGACGGCAGTCAGGGCCGCCCTGACCGGGCACTTGGTCCTCTCCACCATCCACACCAACGACGCCCCCTCAACCTTGACCAGGATGATCGAGATGGGCCTGCCCCCCTTCCTGGTGGTGGCGGCCACCAACGGCATTGTTGCCCAGCGTCTCGTCCGGCGCCTGTGCAAGGATTGTATGGGTAGGGGCTGCAGCAGGTGCAACAAGACGGGGTACAAGGGCCGCTTAGCGGTGCATGAGGTCCTGACCTTCACCGACTCCCTGCGTCAGGCCGTCCTGGAGGGAATGAGCGCCAATAAGCTGCGCAAGCTGGCCCGGGAGGAAGGTATGGTCACCATGTATGAAGACGGTCTGGACAAGGTGCAAAAGGGCCTGACCACCCGAGAAGAAGTGGCTAGGGTCGTCGGCCTGGACTATATTTAAACTGACTGACACAGGAGGACAAGCATGGATCTATTATCTATTATCGATTTGGCAAGGGAAAGGGGCGCCTCGGATATTCACTTCACCGACCGCAGGCCTCCCCTGATCCGGGTAGACGGAGAACTAATTAATGTGGGTGCAGATAATATGGGCCCCCAAGCCCTGGAGGCAGTGACCAGGGAGTTGGCCCAGGAACGCTATGACGAGTTTCTGGAGCGGGGCGAGATAGACTTTACCTTCCAGGCCCCCCATAACCGGCTGAGGGTTAATATCTATCGTCAGCGCGGCGTGCCGGCGGCGGCCCTACGTCTCATCCCCGAGAAGATTCCCAGATTTGAAGAACTGGGTATCCCCCAGGCAGTGCGGGAAATGGCCGACCTCCATCAAGGCCTGGTCCTCTTCACCGGCCCTACCGGGAGCGGCAAGTCCACCACCATGGCCTCATTGATAAACGAGATTAACCATTCCAGGGCCTGCCACATCCTGACTCTGGAGGACCCCATTGAATACATACACCAACACCAGAAGGCCATTGTCAACCAGAGGGAAATCGGCGGCGACAGCTATTCCTTCGCCAATGCCCTCAGGGCTGCCCTGCGTCAGGACCCCGATGTAATCCTGGTGGGGGAGATGCGGGACCTGGAGACTATTTCAACAGCGGTAACTGCGGCGGAAACTGGCCACCTGGTCTTGGCTACCCTGCACACCTCCAGTGCCGCAGCCACCATTGACAGGATCATCGACGTGTTCCCGGCCCACCAGCAGCAGCAGATAAGGGTGCAGTTGGCCGAGACCCTGAGGGGCGTGGTGGCCCAGAGGCTGCTGCCCAAGAAGGGCCAGAGCGGCCGGGTCATGGCTTGCGAAATCCTGATGGGGACCTCGGCGGTAAAGAACCTGATCCGGGAAGGCAAGCTCCATCAGATCCCCGCCACCATGGAGACAGGATCCAAGTTCGGCATGCAGACCTTCGAGCAGTCCCTGAAGAGACTGGCAGAACAAGGGCTGATTGAACCAACTACTTTTTAAGACAACAGCAATACACAAAGGAGGGAGCTAGATGCCCAATGTGTACAGCTACCGGGCCCGAGATTTTTCCGGTTCGGTTATAAAGGGTCAGATTCAGGCTGATGACATGAATCGCGCCGCCGAGCTCCTTCGCACCAAACGGCTGACCATCCTAGAATTGGCCCCGGGCAAGACAAAACAAAAGAGGGCATCTCTCTTCAAGAAAAAGAGTATCCCCGTCAAGGAATTTTCCGTTTTTTGCCGGCAGATGGCCACCATGGTCAAGGCCGGAGTAACGATAATGTCGTCCATTTCTGCAATCGCTGCTCAGGCGGAGAATCCGCTACTGGCCGAGACCTTGTCGGACATCGGCAAGGAGTTAGAGGCAGGCAAGACCTTCAGTGAAGCTTGCCAAAAGCACAAGGACATCTTCCCCAATATCTTCACCAGTATGGTGGAGGCTGGCGAGACCTCCGGCGCCCTGGACGAGGTCCTGGAGCGCATGGCCGAGTACTTTGAGAACCAGGCGGAAATCCGTGAAAAAGTGAAGTCCGCCACCACCTATCCCAGCTTCATTGGGGTTGCTGCAATAGTGGTTGTCATCGTCCTGATGATGACGGTTATCCCCGGGTTTGCCTCCATGTTTGCTGAATTCGGGATGGAGTTGCCAATGATAACGCAAATGATGATGACAATCAGTGAGGTAATGCAGAATTACTTCTACATCGTCTTTCCGGCTATAGGTGTTGTGCTCTTCATCATAGCAAGATGGGCAAAAACCACCAAGGGCCGCCATCGCATTCAGAGGATTTCCCTAAGACTGCCTAAGTTCGGAACAATATTCAAGAACTCCGCCATCGGCAGGTTCTGCCGCTCCCTGAGCATCTTGGTCGCCAGCGGCGTGCCCATGATTCAGGCCCTGGAAATTGTGGCCCGGGTTGTGGACAATGTGGAGTATTCCAGTGCTATTCTTCATGCAAGAAGGGGTGTATCTGAAGGCATGACCCTGAGCCAAGGCCTCGGTGGATCCCAGCATTTCACCCCTCTGGTCTTGCACATGCTCAAGGTAGGGGAGGAGGCTGGGGCTCTGGATGAGATGCTCAGCAAGGTAGCAGATTTTTATGAAGATGAGGTCAAATACACAGTGGACAGGCTTAGCTCAATTATTGAGCCCATGATGATTCTCTTTTTGGCAGTAATTGTCGGCGTAATTCTCGCCGCAGTCATGCTACCCATGTTCCAAATGGGAGACGCAACCGATATTGCTTTATTGGATGGTAACCTGAAAGTATTGATGGGAGGTGGTGTGGTTTAGAAATTTGTGTCAATTGAAATTCTTAAAATATCAAGGAGGTAAAAAGAACATGTTAAATTGGTTTTATCGTGCCCTTAGTAACAAGGAAGGTTTCACTCTGATTGAAGTTCTCGTTGTTGTAGCTATCATCGGTATCCTCGCTGCCTTGGCCGCACCCAGTATTCTGGGTAGAATTGAGCAATCCCGGGCTGCCAGTGACGAGGCTTTGGCCAAGACATTGGACAATGCCATAGCTGCTTGGATTGTTGACCAGGATGTAGCCGGCGCTGATGTCAACTTCCCGGACACTCTTGAGTATTTGATTTATGAGACTGAAGTAAGTGACGGCGATGTAGTATTAAATAAAGCTACGACTACTACAGCTTATCTGGATAACAGTACGGTATCATTTCTTTCTGACGGCAGGATGAAGGTAGCTGGGGAGGGGGGCTTGACAACTGATGATATCGAAGGTTACGACGAACTTGCAAGTACCGAACAAGGCAAGGTTACGGGGGATAATATTGCTACAATAATCGAAGGACGGGTCTTAACTATCGTTTATGAAGTGGATGAAGACGATAATAGTTACAACCTAGTAGTCCTGGATCCCCGGGTTAATGACGCCGAATAAGATTAATTTTTAGGGGCGGCGGCTTGCCGCCGCCCCAATCCTTACTTCTCCATAATGTGACATGACAGGGGGCAGGAATATGCCTTTTTTTTCTAAAAAATACAAACTAGGTCTTGACATCGGCTCATCCCTAATTAAAGTCTGCCTTCCCTCCTCCAAGGGACGGCCGCTGATTATGCGCATGGAAACCCCTCCCAATGTGGTCAACAAGGGAGTGCTCCAGAGTGCCGAGGGGATTTCAGACTTCCTGGGCCAGTGGATAAAAAAGAGTCAGCTGGAACATCATTACGTGGTGGCCACTTTGCCGGCCAGTACGCTGGTCCTACGCCATATTCAGCTGCCGCGGATGAAGGCCAAAGATACTGCTGAGGCTGTGGAATGGGAGGCCCGGCGGGTGCTGCCCTTTGCCCTGGAAGAGGCCCAAATGGATTGGGTCAGCCACAATGTCACGGTCTCCGAAGAAGGTGAGATGCAAGATATCCTCCTGGTGGCAGTTCGGGATTCCATCGTCGAGCGCTACGCCACAGCAATCAAGGATGCAGGGATGAAGTTGCTGGCCCTGGACATCGCTCCCATGGCCCTTGGCCGCTGGCTATTGAAGGGTGCTCAAGACACTTCCCTCATAATCGACATGGGTGCCGAGACCACCCAGGTCCATTTCTACAACGGGAACAAGCTCATATTCTCCCGTAGCCTTTCCATAGGCGGAGTGGAAGCAACTCGGGCGATAGTCACAATAAAGGCTTGTGACTTTCAAGAGGCGGAGACCAGCAAACTACGGGGCGAGTACCGGGAGGAATGGTTGGACGCCTGGTATAGGGAACTGGGCAGGGAGTTGCAGCGCTCCCTGGACTATTTCCGCACAAACTTTGCTGACGAGACCAATGTGAACTTTTCCCGTGTGATTTTGACCGGTGGCGCCAGCTTAACCCGGGGGGTCAGCAGCCTGATTAAGGATGCAACCGGTGTTGAGCCCGGCTTTGCCGAATTCTCTTCCAAAGAGCGCAGTCCCCGCCATGATAAAATTATGTACAATGTCGCCCTGGGCGCAGGAATGTGGGAGGGAAGATAAATGCAGATGCAAGTTAATTTACTTCCTGCCCAATATAGGCCTAAGCCTCAGGTCAGATTATGGCCCATCGCTCTGACCATAGCCCTGATGCTTAACCTTATAATAATTAGCACCTACTGGCTTACCCTTCAATTAGATTTGTCTGCTACTCGAGCTAGCGTTCAGTCCCTGGAAAATAATATCGCCAATCTCCAACGGCGCATCGATGATGTTCAATGGAAAGCAGATTTAAAGGCAGCCGTAGCGCAAAAATCCGATTACATTTCCGGCCAGGTCTTAGGATCTGTTCTTTGGAGCCCTGCCTTGGACGTCATTGAGGATTCCCTGATTCCCGGCGTGGTTATTAACAGCATTAGCTTTTCCGGAGATGGGAGTATTAGCATAACCGCAACTGTGGACAGTATTAAGACGGCAGTAGACTATTGGGCTAGTGTCCAGACTAAAACGGGGCTAGAAGGAATCTGGTTGAGCAACGCCCCGGCAGAGGGCGGCATCAGCATCAGCATGACAGGATGGTATGGACGGGAGGTGGAAGAGGTTGAAGAGTAAGCTTACCACTCAGCATAAGTGGATTCTAGTCCTCTTGGCCTTCGTCTTGGTCAATGCCGCGGTGTGGATGTATGGTTTGGCCCCTGCGTTGGATAAGGTTGAAGCGGCTAGGGCAGAGCTGGATCAGTCTCAGCAACGCAAGGACAAGCTGCAACAGGAGTTGGACAATCTCAATGCCATCGATGCCGACGCTTTCAACCAGGAGTGGGAGGCCATAAACCTCCAGGTTCCGGATAAGGGGTTGCTTCGTGAATTTATTCATGGTCTTGTGGATATGACCGACGAGATGGGACTACCCTTACCTTCAGTATCGATCAGCTCCCCTGCCACCGAGGAACCTTACTTTTCCGTAACCCTTTCCACCAGCATTACCGGCAGCTATGAACAGCTGAAAGCTTTCCTTATCGCTTTGGAGCAACATGAACGCCTGATTTTAGTTCGTTCCTATAGTTTTAGTGGCGCCGAAGATGCCCTCAGTTGCGCCGTAAGTTTTACTATCTTTGCCGAGGAATTTGAGCATCTGACCCCCTATGAAGCTCCGGGCAGGGACAACCCCTTTGAGGTGCAATAATGCCACTGCTATCTGCTATCCTACTATTTGTCTTAGGCGCGATTCTGGGTAGCTTCGCCAATGTTTGTATTTGGCGTTTACCTAGGGGGGAGTCTATTGCTTGGCCGCCATCCCATTGCGTTCACTGTCAAGGGCAGCTGAAACCTTGGCACCTTGTCCCAATACTGAGCTGGGTGTTTCTAGGAGGTAAGTGCGCCATGTGCGGCGGGCGTATATCCTTCCGCTACCCTGTTGTGGAATTAGCTTCCGCCTTGCTGTTTGGCGCCATTGGCTGGCAATGGGGGATATCTTTACTGACCTTGCGTTATTGTATATTAACTTTGGCCTTGGTTATTTCCGTGGGGACTGATTTATCCCACCAGGAGATCCCTGACCAGGTAAGCTTAGGCGCATCAGCCATATTGGGACTCATTGCCCTGGTCACTCTCAGTTGGGGCAATATGATAGGCGGCGCGGTGCTCTTCGGCCTATCTGTGCCTCATCGCCGTAGCCAGTCGCGGCGGCATGGGCGGCGGAGATATAAAGCTTGCCCTGGGGATTGGTTTGTCCCTGGGTTGGAAATTGGGTCTAGTTGCCCTGGCAGTTGCTTTCATGGTAGGAGGAATTCTTGCCATAGCCTTACTAATCCGGGGCAAACGAGGAAAGGCCTTGCCCTTTGGCCCCTTTTTAGCCTTGGGAGCTTGGATCGCAATGTTTTTCGGCGATATTCTTATTGACCTATATATTACTTTTTCCCTGTCACTCTGGAGTTGGTAGATTATTCTTGACAGGAACAGGCAATTAATATAATACTTAAAGTGTACAACCTGTCTGACAAAAGTGAATGAATTTATGAAAGGCGGTGTGCCAGATGTTAGTCCGAAACCAAAGGGGATCGATTTTAGTTGTAGTATTAGTAGTTGTTTTCTGCCTTAGTATTATTGGAGTTTCCTTAGCTGGATTAAGTTTGAATGATCAAAGGCAAACTGTTCGTCAGCAGAAGGACGCTGAAGCACTGTACATTGCTCGTGGTGGTGCTGAGGCAGTCGCAGCATACATTCTGAAAAATCCTGAAGCGGCTCCGGGTATTATCGCTCAAGGGCAAGACGAAGTAATACTTGAAAATGGGACTAGATTTGTTGTGAAGGTATCCGAGTCCGAAACTGGACAATTAAGAATTGAGTCTACCGGATATTCTGGAAACTATTCAGAGATGGTCGCATTATCCCTTGATTATAGCCCAGAAAAATTAACCGTTCCTTTAAATCCTGTGTTAGACATGGCGGTTTTTGCTGAGGGCAATATCAATATTCACGGGATAATCGGTGATGGGGGCGCTGATGCCAGTAATATCGGAACAAATTCAATTAAACAGAATAGCATTAATATTAAGTCACAAGGAAAGATTTATGGAGATGTTCTTGGTGGGGCAGGTGGGAATATAAATGAAATATTAAACAATGGAGGGTATATTCGAGGAAATACCGGTACCCTAGATGAGGAACGTAAATACCTGTTACCTATTTTCCCCGATTTCCCAGCATATCTGCCTGGCAGAGGAAATTTGACTGTAAACGGAACAACTACTGTATCTGCAAGCGGAAAGTATGGAACGATTAGTCTTGATAAAAATAGTGAGTTAAAGGTTGCGACTGGTGCTTCGGAGTCGGAGATCGAGATTTATGTCAATAAATTAGAGATTGGTAATTCAGGTAAGATTACTTTAGTCGGTAATGGTAAATTAATACTTTATGTTGAAGATACATTTGACTTAAAGAATAGTGCTTCTATAAACTTAGGAGGCAATCCTAACAGAATTATTGTTTACTACAAAGGAACTAATAGGATCAAGACCGCCAATTCGAGTGTGCTATGTGGCTGTATGTATGCGAAAACTGCGGATATCGATGTGGCAAATGGCGGAGATATTGCTGGAAGTATATTTACTGGAGGTGCGGCGGTTGAGTTGAAAAATAGTAGTCATGTTCGGGTTGTCTACGCCCCATACGCCACAGTTACTTTGCATAATAGTGGTAATGTTGATGGCGCAATAGTTTGTTGGCAATTTGATGCAAAAAATAAATCCAGGGTTAATTACCATGCTGATGTAGACGGCATCTGGAACATAATTCCTGACGTAGAATTTGACCTCGTGGAGGTTGAACGCCCAAGCTATCTAAAGGGTTCATGGTCCAATTAGATAGGAGGTGCACGCTGTGAATCATCTGAGGCATCAATTAGGCTATACTCTTGTGGAAGTAATTGCTGCCACTGCTATTTTTCTTATTGCGGTGTTGGCGCTCAGTGGGCTTCTAATGCAAGGCTACCGTGCAATGGGAGCTGCAGGAAAGAGGAGTGTTGCTCTCCACTACACTCAGCAAGAGATTGAGGCAGTTATTCAGAATTTAGATGCCACTGAAAATGTCGAAGTTATTAGGGAAGAAGATTACTACATGGATTTTGAAGGATTTGGCATTTCTGTTAAAGGAACTTTAATAACAGTCAAGTATACCTATCCAGGGCAATCAGGTGGGGGGATTGCATATGTTACCTTTATTCCCGACACTGAGGAATTGGAATGATGGTAAAGAACCTGCGTGGCTTTACTTTGGTTGAAGTCTTAGCTGTTATGGCTATCTTTCTTCTGCTACTTGCAGGAGTATATTCTTTTTTCATCTCGGGCCAGAAGCTGTTTCTATCTGGTTCCCGACAGACTGACCTGCATGGCTCAGTTCGACTTG
>JBMNFF010000005.1:0-8471 GCA_050949165.1 Bacillota bacterium
GCTGGCGACGTTGCACACCCCCAGCGCCGCAGCGGCGGTGGACAGGATTATCGACGTGTTCCCCGCCCACCAGCAACAACAAATCCGGGTGCAGCTGGCCGATACCCTGCGGGGCGTGGTGGCCCAGCGGCTGTTGCCCAAGAAGGGCGAGAGCGGCCGGGTCATGGCCTGTGAAATCCTCATCGGCACCCCGGCGGTGAAGAACCTGATCCGGGAGGGCAAGCTCCATCAGATTCCCACCGCCATGGAGACCGGTTCCAAGTTTGGCATGCAGACCTTTGACCAGTCGCTCCAGCGCCTGGTGGACATGGGCCTGATTGATCCGGTCAAATTCTAGTGCAACCGGGCAAAAGGGGGGAAGTCAATGCCCAACGTATACAGTTCACCGGGCCCGGGATATGAGCGGCAAAGTTGTCAGGGGGCAAATTCAGGCCGATGACATGAACCGCGCCGCCGAGCTCATCCGCAGCAGGAGAATGGTCATTCTGGAGCTGGCTCCGGGCCGGACACGGAAGAAAGAATTTCCTCTCTTTAAAAAGAAGACCATTCCCCTTAAGGAATTTGCAGTTTTTTGCCGGCAGATGTCCACCATGACCAACGCCGGCGTCACCATCATGTCTTCGATTTCCGCCATTGCCGCCCAGGCCGAAAACCCCTTGCTGGCCGAAGTGCTTACCGATGTGGGCAAGGAGCTGGAGTCGGGCAAGACCTTCAGCGAGGCCTGCGCCAAGCACAAGGATTTCTTCCCCAATATATTTATCAGCATGGTGGAGGCCGGCGAAGCTTCCGGCGCTCTGGACGACGTCCTGGGACGGATGGCTGAGTATTTTGAAAACCAGAGCGAGATACGGGAAAAAGTCAAATCCGCCACCACCTACCCCACTTTCATCGGCGTAGCGGCCGTGGCGGTGGTAATAGTGCTCATGACCACCGTAATTCCCGGTTTCGCCAGCATGTTTGCCGAAGGCGGTCAGGATTTGCCGGGAATCACGGTGGCGATGATGGCGGCCAGCAACTTCATGCAGAAGTACTTTTACATCATCGTCCCCGCCTTAATTGTCGCCGCCATCGCTTTCAAACAGTGGTCGGCAACCACCAAGGGACGCCATACCCTCCAGCGCCTTTCCATCCGCCTGCCCAAATTTGGCACCATCTTCCGGAACTCGGCCATCGGCAGGTTTTGCCGCTCCCTGAGCATCCTGGTGGCCAGCGGGGTGCCCATGATCCAGGCATTGGAGATTGTCGCCCGGGTGGTCAACAACGTGGAGTACTCCAGCGCCATTCTCCACGCCCGCAAGGGCGTGTCCGAGGGCATGACCCTCAGCCAGGGTCTCAGCAACTCGCCCCATTTTACTCCCTTGGTGCTGCACATGCTCAAGGTGGGGGAGGAGGCCGGCGCCCTGGACGACATGCTCGCCAAGGTGGCCGATTTCTATGAGGCTGAAGTCAAGTACACAGTGGACAGGCTCAGCTCAATTATCGAGCCCATAATGATTCTTGGCTTGGCCGTTATAGTGGGAATCATGCTGGCATCGGTAATGTTGCCGATGTTCGACATGGGCAACATGGTTCAATAGGCATCCAACTGTCGTGGACAGTTAGGAGATAGAGTTAATAAAGGCTAGAGGATTATTTTGAGGAGGTGGTTGGCTCAGGCATAAGCAGCTGTTTTTCAACCATGGAGGTACTAAATAAATTAAATTGGAGGTAGTGAGATGCTAAAACTTATTCCATCGTGCCCTCAACAACAAGAAGGGCTTCACCCTGATCGAAGTTCTGGTTGTTGTGGCCATCATCGGCATCCTGATTGCCCTGGCCGCACCCCGGGTCATCCGGCGTATTGAAGACGCGCGGATCAACAGCGACCGGGCAACCGCCAAGGTGCTCAACGACGCCATCGTCACCATCGAGCTGGACTACACCGTCAATCCCGACAAGTACCCCGAACGCTGGACCACCGCCGACATTCCCTGGAAAGATTTGAAGGAGTACTTGGAAGACGGTGCTGTTATCGCCGAGCCTCCTAATGACAACGACACAGTGGGCGGCGACGGCGGGATGGTAATCAAGGGCCGCAGCCGTGATTACATCATCAAGGCCTTTGCCCCCGGCGAAGAGCCCAACGGCACTGAAGTGTGGAAGTTCTACGTCGTCGATGAAGACGGCGAACCCGTCGATCCCGGCGAAGAAGATTAATTCCTGTTGCCAGACAGGGCCTTGCCCTGTCTGGCAAACCCATCTTTTCCGATTCACTGACCTGCCAACCTGCTGAGGAGGAGGACGGACAATGCCCAGGTATTCCAAAAAATACAAATTGGGGCTGGATATAGGCAGCTCCTTGATTAAAGTATGTTTGCCCCGCAGGGCTGGACGCCTCGAGGTGCTGCGTATACCCACCCCCGAGGGGACGGTGAGCAAGGGCGTGCTCCAAGATCCCGAAGGGATTTCTGACCACCTGCGGCAGTGGATAAGCAAGAACCAATTGGATCATTATTACGTGGTAGCCACCTTGCCTGCCAGTTACCATAGTCCTCCGCCACATTCAATTGCCGCGGATGAAGCCCAGGGACATTGCTGAAGCCATCGAGTGGGAGGCGCGACGGGTATTGCCCTTTCCTTTGGAAGAGGCCCAGCTGGATTGGCTGGTTCAGGACACTGTCATCAGCGAGGAAGGGGAAATGCAGGAAATTCTCTTGGTGGCGGTGCGGGATACCATTGTCGAGCGCTATGTCCAGGCCATTGTGGGAGCAGGTTTGAAGGTGGCAGCTTTGGATATTTCCCCCATGGCGCTGGGACGCTGGTTGCTCAAGAATGCTCAGGGATCTTCCCTCATCATCGACATCGGCGCCGAATCCACCCAGGTTCACTTTTTTCAGGACGTCAAACTGATTTTTTCCCGCAGTTTTTCTGTAGGAGGAGCTGAGGCTACCCAGGCTATTGCTGCTGCCAGCAACACTACCTTTGCCCAAGCCGAAGAGATGAAGTTGCGCGGCAAGTACCGGGAAGACTGGCTGGATTCGTGGTACCGGGAACTGGGCCGGGAAGTGCAGCGTTCTCTGGAATACTATCGGGGGAACTTCAGCAAGAATGCGGAGGATTCTTTCCAGAGGGTAATTCTCTCAGGAGGTGCGGCCATGACCCGAGGCGTGGATTCTTTCATCGGTGAAGTTACCGGGGTTGAGCCTGGGTTTGCTGAGTTCTTTAGCAAAGATCGTCGCCCCCGGCGGGACAAAATTATGTACAATGTCGCCCTGGGCGCAGGAATGTGGGGGCGAAAATAGGTGCAAATGCAGATTAACCTGTTACCCGTCCATTATCGGCCCAAGCCGCCGGTGCGCCTGTGGCCCGTAATCATTACCATTGCCCTCGTGGTCAACCTGTTACTGATCAGCGTGTACTGGCTGACATTGTACCTGGATTTAACCGAGACCCAGACCAACCTGCGCACGGCGGAGCAGGAGGTCGCCAATCTGCAGCGCCAGGTCGACGAAGCCCAGTGGAAGGCGGATTTGGAGCTGGCCGTCAAAAAGAAAGGCGATTACATACAGGGCGCCGTTGATGAACACTTCATCTGGCACCCGGTGGTGGCCGCTCTGGAAAGAGCCATGGTGCCCGGCGTCAGGCTGGATACCGTTCAGTTCCTGGCTTCGGGCGACGTCAACATTACCGGCAGGACCGACACAGTCAAGCTGGCCGCCGACTTCTGGGGCAGCATCCAGGCCGAAACCGGCCTGAAGATCGTGCGTCTGACCACCGTCCAGGCCGAGAGTTCCTTTAACATGATCCTGCGCGGATCTGATGGCTGGCCGCTGGAACAGGAAGAGGAACCGGAGGAAGAAACGGAGGAAGAAACGGAGCAGGGGGAAGACACCGAGCCGGAAGAAGAAGGGGAACCGGAGGAAGAAAAGGATGAAGACTAAGCTTACCACCCAGCAGAAGTGGATACTGGCCATCATCGGCGTTATTTTGGTCAACGTCGCCGTGTGGATGTACGGCTTGTCTCCTGCCATTGGCAAGGTGGAGGCCGCCCGGGAAGCCCTGAGCCGGCGCGAAGAAGAAGCCAGGCGCCTGCAACAGCGCCTGGAACAGTTGAACGCCATCGATACCGAGGCCCTGGAAGAGCAAATGGCCCAGTACGACGTCCAGATCCCCCAGCAGGGACTGTTGCGGGAGTTCATCACCGAACTGGAGGCCATGGCCGCAAGCCGCCGCCTGGAACTGGGCAGGATAAACATTTCCGAGCCCTCTCCCCGGAACCCGTACCTGGCTGTATTTATTACCTTTAGTTTGAAAGGGAATTATTTTAACGTTATGGATTACATTATCGCCCTGGAGAACCATCCCCGCCTGCTCTTTATTGATACATTCAGGCTGAGCCGGCAACAGTCCGGCGTGGAATGCAGTATCGACCTGGTCATCTATGCCGAGGACTTCGACCCCATTACGCCCCACGATGCGCCGGGCAGGGCGAATCCCTTTGAGTGATATGATGACGGCGCTGAATACCGGATTGCTTTTTCTCCTGGGCGCAGTGCTGGGCAGTTTTGCCAATGTGTGCATTTGGCGGCTGCCTCGGGGAGAGTCAATAATCTGGCCTCCCTCCCACTGCCCTCGTTGCCAGAAAAAGTTAAGCCCTTGGCAGATGGTGCCAATCCTCAGCTGGTTATTGCTCAAGGGCAAATGCGGTCACTGCGGCGGCAGAATTTCTCTGCGCTATCCACTGGTGGAAACAACAACGGCAGTGATCTTTGCCGCCATAGGTTATACCTGGGGCCCTTCGGTACTGTCCCTGCAGTACTGCATATTGTCATTAGCTCTAATAATATCTGTGGCAACTGATTTTAGTCATCGTGAGATCCCCGACCAGGTTAGCTTGGGCGCATCCGCCGTGCTGGCCTTCCTCGCCCTCATCCTGGGCCGGTGGGGAAATCTCCTGGGCGGGGTTCTGCTCTTTGGCATCTTGTTTTTAATTGCAGTCCTCAGCAAAGGAGGTATGGGCGGCGGAGACATTAAGCTGGCTCTGGCTATTGGGTTGGGCCTGGGCTGGCGCCTGGGCCTGCTGGCTCTGGCCCTGGCCGTTTTGACCGGTGGGGTGGTGTCGGTAGTTATGTTGCTCATGGGGCAGCGCAAAAAGGCGTTACCCTTTGCGCCCTTCTTGGCAATCGGCGCCTGGCTGGCGATGTTTTTTGGCCATCGACTGCTGGACCTCTATATTTCAGTTGTATTCATGCTGGGCACGTGGTAAAATATTCCTGATGCCGAGGACTTTTCCGACTTATTCAACGGCATGGAATATTGATTTTTATGAAAGGTGGTGTGCATTTTGCTTCGCAATCAAAGGGGATCAATCCTTGTCACTGTTATAGTTATTATGGTTTGTCTTGTTTTGTTGGGTACAGCCATGGCCAGTTTGAGTATCCATGACCAAAGGCAGGCCGCACGTCAACAGAAGAATGCCGAGGCAATGTATATTGCCCGGGGCGGCGCCGAAGCCGTGGCCGCTTACCTGTTGCATAACCCCGAAGCAGCTCCCGAGTTGTTGAGCAGAGGGCAAGACGAAGTAATATTGCCCAATGGGGCAAGGTTTGTGGTGGAAGTCACAGAGGATGAGGATGGAAAAATATATGTCAGTTCAACCGGTTATTCCGGGGAGCATTCCGAAAGGCTGACTTTTTCCCTGGAACCCAAGCCGGAATTGGTTTACCCCAGTCCCGATTCCCAATTCTATTTCCCGGTCTTTGATATGGCTATCTTTGCCGAAGGCAGTATTGAGCTGGGCAACTCGGCTGAAGTAATTGGCGACATCGGGACCCATTCGGTAAAAGATAAAGATGTCTACCTCAGCAACGCCGCCAAAGTGAAGAAAAAGAACGGAATGTATGGCAATGTCAAAGTGGGGATAGGCGGAAATCCCAACAAAGTAGCCCACCTGAAGAATGCAGCCTATGTTGAGGGCATCATCACCAACTTAGATGAAGAACGCCACTATCCGCTACCTATTTTTCCCGAGTTTCCAAATTTGCCCTCTCGCGGCAACTTAACTGCCAGCACTTCTACTGCAACCATCTCTGAAAGCGGATCCTATAACAAGATCACCGTGACCAACTCCGGCAAGCTCATCATCAATGCTCCTTCTGGCGAAACCATAAGAATCCGGGCCAAGAGCTTGGAGCTAAACAATAGTTCCGAGGTAATTATCAACGGCGACGGCAAGGTAGTCCTTTATATCGAGAATGATTTCGAGTTCAGCAACAGCAGCACCTTCAACAAATCCGGCAGCCCGGACAAAGCTCTCTTGTATTACGCCGGCGCCAGCAATAAACTCAAGCTGCGCAACAGCACCATTTTCAATGGTTCCATTTACGCAAAGACAGCCGACATCGACTTGGCCAACGGCGGTGAAGTATGGGGCAGCATCTTCACCGGCGGTGTGGACGTCAAGTTGTCCAATGCCAGTAAAGCCGTTGTCCAGGTTATCTATGCTCCCAACGCCCTGGTGACCGTGCACAATTCCGCCCATGTCCTCGGAGCTATTGTCTGCAAGCAATATGAATCTAAAAACTACAGCGTTGTGGAATATGCTCCAGATATAACGGGCATTTGGGACCTGATTCCGGATATTGATTTCGAAAAGGAAGACCCTGAGCCCATTGAGATAATTAAATATATCAAGGGTTCCTGGTCTAATTAACCTGTCGGGGGGTGCGCACTGTTGAAACATCTTAGGAGACAGTCCGGCTATACCCTTATTGAGGTCATGGCTGCTTCGCTGATTTTAGTCATCGGCATTTTGGCAGTCAGTGGGATATTGATGCGCGGCTACAAGGCAATGACCACAGCAGAGACCAGAAGTGATGCCCTCCACTCTACCCAGAAGGATATTGAAGCGGTAATTCAAAGAGAAGATCCCGATGCCGAAGTCATTGTGGACGAGGTATATCCCTACTATATGCAATTCGACAATTTTGGCATTCAAGTCAGGGGCAGGCTGATTACCGTCAAGAAGATTGCCCCGGGATTGCCCGAAGGACAAGTTATTTACTTGACTTTCGTCCCCGATGAAGGCGTAGATGATTGATGGCAATGCTTCGCAACCAACACGGGTTTACTTTAATTGAACTGCTGGCAGTGCTGGTCATCTTCATGCTCTTAATTTTTTCAGTATCCTTTGTGTTCATCACCGCTCAGAGGCTTTATGTTGCCGGCTCTCAGCAATCCGGTTTGCATAACGACCTTCGCCTGACGGCGGAAAAAATCATCCGGGAATTGCGCTTTGCTTATTATCTTGAGATATTGGATGAGAGCGTTTGGGATATTGAGGCAATAGATACCAGCGAATACAGCTACATTTACCTGGATCGCAGTACCAATACCATAGTTCAGATCGATGATACGGGGAGCCATGCCCTGTCCAGCAATAGTATTACCGATGTATCCTTCGTTGGCAATGTCAGCACCGTGCTTTTCACCCTGCACGGGGAAAGCGGAGGGCAGGCCTATTCGCTGGATTCTTCGGTCAGGTTGCTGAACTACAGGTGCAACTTTCACAATCCCGATAATCCCATTGCCCTGCGCTATAGTCTGGACCCAGATTTCCTTATTCCCGGATCATGATTTAAGCTAAGCGTAAGCTTAGCTTATTTTTTGGCGCGATTTCTGATTCTATAAGGGTTGTTGCCAATCGGGGGTGAGCAATGTGCTTGCCCCCTTTTCCAGCTACTGTGGTATAATCAGGGGGAAATTGTCGGGGGAGGTAGACCATGAAGCGCAGACATTGGCAGGGCCACGCTGTCCTGATAGCCGTTACCTTAATTTGGGGAACCACCTTTGCAGTAACCAAGTCCTCCTTGGATCATGTGCCGCCGCTGTACTTCCTGGCCTGGCGGTTCAGCATCGCCGCTGCAGTCTTGGCGGCCCTGAATTTTCGGGCCTTGCCCTCCGTCACCTGGGAAGAGCTCCTGGGCGGCCTGGTCATGGGCATGACCCTGACGGTGGGCTACATAACCCAGACGGTGGGCATGGTTTATTCCTCCGCCGCCAAGGCAGGGTTCATCACGGGGCTGGCCGTGGTATTGGTACCCCTGGTAGGTGCAATCTTCTTCCGGCGACGCCCTGGTTTTTTTGTGTACATAGCCGCAGCCGTGGCTGCCGTCGGCCTGGCCCTTCTTACCCTGGACCCCAGCGAGGGGTGGAGCATCGGCCTGGGGGAGATCTACCTCCTCACCTGCGCCGTGGCTTTTGCCTTCAACATCCTGTGTCTGGGGTATTTCGCCCCCCGCTGCCGGGTGGGTGTGCTTACAACCTTGCAGATCGCAGTCATTGCCGTCGTATGCTGGCTTGCCACCTCGATTCTGGAGACACCCGTTCCCCTTTCGGGGCAGATGTGGCTGAGCTTGCTGTACTTGGCTGTGGTGGCCACTGTAATCACCTTCAGCGGCCAGGTCTGGGGGCAACGCCTGGTCAGTCCCGAG
>JBMNFF010000006.1:0-10790 GCA_050949165.1 Bacillota bacterium
GTGTACTTTTTAACCAGTGCCAAAAAGCGGTCGGTATTGAGGGACTGTTCATTTACTGTATCAATGGTATGCTTTAATTTGGTTATCCTTTCTTCCAGTGCCTTCTGCTCGGTTTCATATTCAGCCGACATCTTGTAAAAACGCTCTTCGGGAATTTTGCCCATCACATTGTCTTCATATAGCTTTCGAATGATTTTATCTATGTCAGCAATGCGAGTCTGTGCTTGTTCGTACTCCTTTTGACTTTGGCGGAGTTCTTTGGCAAGTTCCTTTTCTGAATTATTCATTACTATACGGATGAATTCCTGTTCATGGTCTTTGGCAAAGGAGGTTACACGTTGTTTTAGCTAAACCATATAGTCCCTATGCTGACGGTATTGCCTGTCCACGGATTGCCATATATAATGACCGTATCTAAAGAAAGGAAAGGAAAGGACGCCCCGTTAGCGTGCTACACCACAAGTAGCACCAAGGCGTCCCAACTCAAAACCATGGTCATTATATCAAGTTACGAGCTGGTTGAAAACCCTAACACGGGTGTTTTTTGTTCGGAGCGGAGAGCAGAACCCCTGCCCCTGCTGTGGTGGTAGCTTGAAAGTCGTTGGCAGCAGGGAACGCAAGTACATAAACGGTATTGGTGAGAAAGTAGTGTTGGTAATCCGCAGGCTTCAATGTTCTCACTGCACTAAAGTTCACCATGAGCTTCCAGACATCCTCACCCCTTACAAGCGGTACGGTAGTGAAAGCATTGAAGCAGTGGTCAGCGGCGAAAGTGAACTTACCGTTGCAGCAGATGAGTCTACAATTACCCGCTGGAAGCATTGGTTTCAGGAGAGTTGCCAATTACCTGGCCAGTGCCCTGGTGTCCATTGCAATCCGTTATTGTCTTCAGTCTGCGGGAGGCGAATCCAACCTCCCTCAGTCTCCGCTCCAAAGGATCTGGCAGCTAGTAGGGAACGCTCCTCGATGGCTAGCCAGAACTGTCCGTCCGGTGGTAAACGCAAATTATTGGGTACATACCCGTTCTGCATTACTGTCCGGGTAGACAAGCAGTAGACTCATGTTAAGACCTAAAACTAAGGGGGAATTAACATGAGAGACCAGAAGAAAGCGGAGGCAATAGCACAGGAACGTATGCAACTCCTAGCGCCGCTACTTGCAGAAGGCCTGGATCCTGCCAAGGCTATCCAAATTAAGACCCAGATCTGTACTCAAACAGGTATTTCGGACCGCACCTTGCGCCGTTACCTGGCTCAGTACAGAGCTGGGGGTTTTAACGCGCTCAAACCTAAGGGAAAGGCCCGTGTGCCTCAAGAAGCCATTCCTGAAAATGTTATGGAGCAGGCAATACTGCTGCGTCGGGAGGTACCTAGCCGCAGCGTGGCCCAGATTATTCAGATCTTGGAATGGGAAGGTCTTGTTTCGCCGGGACAGATTAAACGCAGCACCCTCCAGGACAGGCTGTCTCAGCGTGGTTACAGCACCCGGCACATGAAGCTGTATGCATCCTCAGGAGTAGCTAGTAGGCGGTTTCAGCAGAAATACCGGAATAAGCTGTGGCATTCAGACATTAAATATGGCCCCTACCTACCTGTGGGGCAAGATGGTACCAAAAAGCAAGTCTACCTGGTTACCTTCATGGATGACGCAACTCGCTTTATTCTCCATGGTGAGTTCTACCCGACCCTGGACCAGGTCATTATTGAGGACTGTTTCCGAAAGGCAATCCAGAAGTATGGAATACCAGAAGCTGTCTTCTTCGACAACGGAAGCCAATACAAGACCAAGTGGATGAACTGGGCCTGTGCCAAGATGGGGATACGACTGCTCTTTGCCAAGCCCTATTCCCCAGAAGCTACTGGCAAGGTTGAGCGTTTCAACAGGGTAGTAGATTCCTTCCTCCAGGAAGCTGCCCTGGAGAACCCCCAAACCTTAGACCAGCTTAACCGGCTGTTCTGGGTCTGGCTTGACGAGTGTTACCAACATAAACCCCACAGCAGTTTGGATAATAACACCCCTGACGCTTCCTACCGCAGTGACAAGAAAGCACTGAAGTTCTTAGATCCGGAAACAATAGCCAATGCTTTCCTCCACCTTGAAGAAAGAAAAGTAGATAAGTCCGGTTGCATCAGCTTCCAAGGTGAGAAGTATGAAGTAGGCCTGCCCTTCATTGGCTGTAAGGTGAATGTGGTCTATGATCCTGCAGACACTTCTCAGTTGTCCATTGAGTATGAGGGGCACCCGTCCTGGACTGCCAAGAAGCTGGTCATTGGTGAGAGGACGGGCCCCAAGCCTGCACTGCCAGCCCACATGCAGCGAAAGCCAGCTAATACCTCCAGGCTATTGGTAGCAGCTACAAAACAGAACGAGGAGCGCAAGACCCAACAAGCACCCGCCGTTTCTTACAGGGTAGTTAAGAAGGGCGGTGAGCAGGATGTATGAGGCCTTTTACGGACTCACCAATACGCCGTTTTCCAGGGACATTCCCACCGATCAGCTCTACCCTTCGGTGATGATGGAAGAAGTGCTGGGGAGGTTACAGCACGCCGCAGAACGGCAATTATTCGCCGTGGTCACCGGAGATTGCGGCACCGGCAAGACTACCACCCTGCGACGGTTAAAAGACAACCTCGATCCATCCAAGTTCATGATGATGTACTTGGCAGACTCAAAACTTACCCCTCGCCATTTCTACAAGGGACTACTGGAACAGCTGGGCTGTGAATCCAAGTTCTACAGGGGGGATGCCAAACGGCAGCTGCACCGAGAGATTGAACTAATGCGGGGCATCCACCGCCTGCTGCCAGTGGTAATAGTTGACGAAGCCCACCTACTGGATAAGGAGATGCTAGAGGAAGTTCGGTTCCTACTCAATTTCAAGATGGACGCAGAGAGCCCCATGGCATTAATTCTCGTCGGTCAGAGCGAGCTCTGGGATAAGTTCCAGCTACAGGCCTACGCAGCCATCCGGCAGCGGATTGACCTGCAGTGCAAGCTACCCCATTTCGACCGGGCGCAGGTAGGGGAGTACATAAAAAGGCACCTTTCCTACGCGGGGGTTGAGCATGAAATCTTCTCAGACGGGGCCATTGAAGAGATATACCGCTTCTCCAGCGGGGCGGCTAGACTGGTGAATAAGGTATGCACCCACTGCCTGCTCTACGGTGCGCAAAACGGAAAACGGATTATTGACGATCATATGGTGAAGTTGGTCATCCAGGGGGAGCTACTCTAGCTCTCCCTCCTTGGTCACTAGGTCCGGCAGTTCGCGGACAATTAACAACGTCTACCACTGGCCATTATGGGCTAGCAGTAACAGTAACCCCTTGCCGCCTAAGATTTCACCATGAGCCAGCCGGTCTATAGTATCTACAATTAAGCCAGCAACCTGTACCCGTGGGCCGGTGAGGGCTTCTAGGTCCTCATCTACGTTGCCTTGTCCAAGAGATTTGGCATAGTAAACGTTGGCCTTACCGAGGTGATGATTGCCCAAAATAGCCTCCACAGCTGATCTTCCCTACGGGTATTTTTCAAGTAGTCAGCAATGTTCATGGGCATTTCGCCGGCAAACATGGCTCGCCGGGGAAATAGCAGTAGTTGTAGGGATCCAAGCATAGCAGGAACCTTCACTCATTGAGCCGTTAAAAGCATGGAGATTTTCTTTGACGCAGTAACCGAGATTTCCCGCTACCCGGAGGACCAGCTATGATAACCAACCGATTGTATTGGTTTGAAGCATCAGCGATATGCTTTTTTAAAGATATTATATCCACTGCTAACCCTCCCCAAAAACACACTATATTAACATACTGTTTCGCTATTGAGGCATTTATTCCCTCTAATAAAATGCAGGATACCTAACGGTTCCTGCAAAGATTTTCTTTATTTTATACACATATTAGCTCGCTTTCACTCAGTTTTTCAGCAATATCTAAGCGGCTGTCGTAGGAAGGATCAATAATATCTTCGAAATATTTATTAACGGCCGCTAAGCAAGACTCTGATTCTTTCCGTGAGACGTTTTCCCATGTACTGTTAATGAGCTCAGTAGGAATGGCTAGACGAATTTTGCTCTGCTCGCCCCATTCAACAGTATAGTCAGTTACTTCGCTCACTTTACTGGTTGAAACATAGTCGGTACAATGCACTAAGTTATTCCTTAAACTTATGCAACTATGCAGCGTTCTTACATGCTTGTTGAAATTGTTTAATCTTAACTCATTATCAGAGAGTAATTCAGGTATAGCAATTAATCTACGTCGAATGGAAGAGTTTATGAATTTATAATACTTTGTAGAGGTTACTTTTAGTTTGTTTTCTAAAGCATGCATTCCAGCATGGTATAGCAGGCAGGTTCTTGTCCCCTGTTCAAGAGCAGCGATTAGCAAGATAATGATACTAGCCAAAAGTGTAGTTTCTAAGCTTTTTGGCACATTGCAAGATAGTCTAAGCAATTCTTCGGCATTAACCCTTTTATTTTCATCGGTTCTTATAGTAAATCCAATAACAGCCCTATCCATATCCATCTAAAATCTCCCCCAGATTTAATTAGCCCAATTGTTATCCTAAAGCTAGTGCGGTTTCTACTGCCCAAGACCTAATCCGTCAGAATATGAATTCCCTTTAGAATCTTAGCTAAATAAATGAAAATGGTTTCCGTTTACAGCAAATTCTAGATTTACTTTTCTAATCCCGGATATTCGTTACTCCATACACATAAAGAGTTTTGTAGTGTTAATTCCACTTACATTTTTCATCTGAAGATATTTATTTCGTATTGCCGACATTCCATCTAACAGATGTCGCGAGCAAATTCCGTGTTTAATAGATTGATCGGCCTCAAGAAATGCAGAAAATTCATCTGCTAATTTTAATAGTTTCCCATCCACAGGGGAAAACTTGTCGAGGTTATAATCATTAATATTTTCATTATCCCGTAATGCCCTTGGGTTACCATTGTCAATAATTCTATCAGTAAACTCATCTACCCCTAAGTCTTCCCCACTATAATACTTCAAATCTTTTAAAATGCATTCTGGAAAGAGTGGATATAATTCTTCTTGGCAAACCTGCTTTTCAATACTTTTTACGATATTTGGCAAACTTGTCGTTGCCTGCTTTACTGGGGAAATGATATCTCTAGTTACGGCTTCAGGAAGATCATGAAAAAGGCCAGCATAAAAATTGTTAATTATACGTTTTGGGCATGCTTTTAATTCCCTTGATAAAAAAATCATTAAGCAGGCAACCATCATGCTATGCCCCAGTACAGATGTTTTTGGGATTCTGGGTGTCTGACTCCATCTAATCTGGAATCTAAGCTGTTCAACTAAACACATTGCCTCATACAAATCATCTTTAGCGAAAAGCCTTGCAACAGCCTCAAGATCGTAATATTTACCAATATCTTTTAACAATTCTCTTTCAATTATATAGATTTGTGGAGAAGATTTATTTGCAGGTTTGATAATCTCAAACTCTCGAAGAGTAGAATACTTGTGTGCAGCACGTACAATCCGCAACTCTATTCTATCATCCTCATTTTGAATTGAATTTAAAAACAAGTCTAGGAGTTCACCGTCTTCTATAATGTTTCTATACTGATCCACAACCCATTTATTCAGTTCATTAAATTCGGTTGGGTGTAATTCTTTAATCTTCTTAATTACTGGTGCCTTTATATCCGACAGTACTATATTCTTTAGCAGTGAAAACAAAGATACATAGGTCATGTATTCCCAGTCCAGCGAAACCCCTTTTTTTTCTTCTTCAATCTTTCCAAAAATGTATGTTAACACAGACTTAAATGCTTGTTTATCCATTTCACAAAGGTCTATCGGCCTAATACGATCATTCCACCGCTGAATCGAAAACGCTTCATACAATCTAAGTGCTGTTAAGCGATTTAACATAGGAAACACCTCTCCAGCAATTTAAGTAATTATTGTTTGTACTAGGAAATGACGATCCCGATTTTTAAATTACTAAACGTTCTAACCCTACCAATAAATTATTATCACACTAATATCGCTTTTCCAGCGAGGCAGTCACGTTGGTGTATAAGGCACCTGCCCCCCCGCCGCGCAAGATTGCATACAATATTAATTACTTTGTGGCTCGATGGTATCCAAGAAAGTCTGCTCTGGCCAATTACCAGTTCGGCATATGACATATCGGTACGAGATATTTATTATATTAAGTTAGAAAAGAGCTGACACTCGAAGCTAACCACGACAAGCAAAGCACCTTGCTATTGATAAAACTCCTTACTATTCCGTGTAGCCTAACTCCCCCCTGTCCTAACTGAGTAATATGTTCCAGGTAGCGACAGATATCACTTTCTTCCCTCCCTTGAGTTAGGTTGGATGGCTAATCATCCAGAAACACCAGCTTAGAGTAGCGACCGCTGTCGTTGCGCAGTCTAACTTATAATAGCTGACTGATGCATTTATGTTCATGCTATCTTTAAACCATGCCTGAACTTGTCGGGAAAATTCTTGATTGTGGGTCAGGATAAATAACTGCCCAACACTGGCCACCCTGTCCTTCAGGAAGTTAAATGCATAGGTTCACAGACCTTTCGTCCAGAGGACTACAGGATCATTCGATGACTACTATTCCCGGTTGTAAAGACCTTGGATGACAAAGATTTTGATCGCAGCTTCTTGATGGAACCAAAGCTGGTTATCATGTCCCCCTCCTCAGGGATTGCGGTGCTTAGCCCACAGAACCATCAGCTTTGGCTCTTGTCATGCACGCGGAGTGATAGGACAGCGCTATAGGTTTCCCTGAGGGTCTGGTGCCGGATTAAGGTTGCATCAAACTTTAATATCTTAAATACCAACTGGACGCAAAACCCAATTAGCAGGGCAGATAATACTGTGCCAATGCCAACCATCCCGCCTAGGCGCCAGCCAAAGAACAAGGCAGTAAGTTCAACAGCAGCACGACATACCCCTATGGGCAACCCGGTCTTTCTGGTCAGAGCGACCATGAGGCTGTCCCGGGGTCCAGCACCAAAGGCTGAACTGATGTAGAAATATGAACCAAATGCAATGGAGAATAAGCCCGCAATCAGCATTAGGAGCCCGGGAAGCAAATGGTTTGCGGAAGGTAAAATGTTAAGCAGAAGAATTGCATCCAGGAAAACGCCAACCAGCAGCATGTTTGCCAGGCTTCCGAGGCCGATTTTTTCTTTTAGCAGCATGACGGTGACTATAATAACGACTCCAACGAAAATTGTTGCTGCGCCAATGCTTATTCCCGTGGTCATGGCAACACCAACGTGGAAAACATCCCAGGGTGCATAGCCTAACTGGGCTTTTAAAGTGCTAGCAATCCCCAACGCATACAGGAAAAGACCTAAGATTAAACGGGCAAAGCGAATGGTAAAGTCTCTCATTAGTAAAGTTCTGCCCCTCTCGTACCTTGACTTGTTCTAATGTAATCATACTCTAGATATGTGGTTTTGGGGCGAGCATTAACAACTACCCTATCTCTTTCTTCAGCAGCCCAATTGCTACCCCCACAATCCTCGCTTGGTTATCTGAGAGTTGGATGGGCTCGTACTTGGGGTTTTCCGGCATCAGCAACACCGAATCCCCCATGCGCACGAACCGCTTGAGGGTGGCCTCATCATCAATGGCAACGGCAACAATATCTCTGTTCTGGGCGGTGGACTGCTGCTGAATCAGGACATGGTCCTGGTCATTTATGCCTGCATCGATCATGCTATCCCCCTGGACCTTAAGGAGGTAGCAGTTCTCTCTGTTTCGCAGCCACTCTGTGGGCAGGTAGAATCTGGCCTCGCTCTTGCCCTGCATGTAGATGGGCCGGCCGGCGGCAATCCCCTCATAGGTGGGAATCAGCTTTAGCTTATCTCCGCTGTAGGCTTCGCTGCCGGCAGCGGTTTCTATTATTACTTCCTGGGACAGGTTGCAGTCCCTGACCAGCTTGAACTTCCGCTTGCTGGTGAAGCAGTGAAAGCTGTACTTTTCCATGGTGGTGGGCAGCATGAACTGGTTAAAAGCTGGGATATCGTCAATGGGATTAAAGTCTGCATCGATGATAGCCATTTCCCGGCCATCGGTGGCCAGGCCGTACTGGCAGTGCTTTGCATTGCTCATATAGCTCTTGAGCTGGTCCAGGGCTTGTTGGGCGCCGCTGCCGGGGGCTTTCACTTCGCAGAAGATATAGGGTACCAGTCGGCCATCCCTGTTTACCTGGATGCAGATATCCACTGAGCCGATGTTGGACATGTTGTTGACCTTGTATTCCACTGCCAATAAGGCCCGGGGGTAGTTGTACTTATCCTGCAGCTCCCTTAGCAACCACTGCCTTACCTTTTCTTCCTTACTGTAGATGTCCAGGATTTTCTCGCCATACTGGTATTCATCGGGGCGGATATTGTACATATGGCTGAACCTGTTACTACTGGACAGGCGCAGGTACTTGGGTGAGATGCTGTTTATGAAGCGGGAAGGGTTGGCGCAGGAACTCATGTACAGACATTCCGAGGCCCGGGTCATCCCTACGTATAAGAGCTTGCGCTCGGTAATCTCCTGCATATCTTCATCCATTTCCTTATAGGAATTGTAGGGAATGACGGAATCGTTAAGGCCAACTATGAACACTACCTTGAACTCCAGACCCTTGATGGAATGGATGGTCAAGAGCTTTATGCAGTCATCATCAAAATTGGCTTCCCTGCCCTTTAGGAGCTGGCAGGTCAGTTTCTGCTCCTCCAGTTGGAGCTGGACCATTTCCAACTGCCGGTTGAGCCGGGCGATGACGATGATCTCTCCGGGGCGGTATGTATTGAGTAATTGGCTTATTTCCCGGGCAACATATTCCGCTTCCTCCTTCTCGGAGAAGAAGTGCTTGTACACCGGGTACTGGCCCTGCTTGTCCAGGAGGGCCGGTTCCACATAGTACTCGTCCTCTACAATATCTGTGCTCTCCTCGATGAGGCTGTTGGCGGCTTGGGCTATCTGGGTGGTGGTCCGGTAGTTCTTGCTCAGCACATTGCCCCTGCCCTTCAGGTCCAGGCCTAGGCTGGTAAAACTCCGCCCCCGGACCAGCCAGGAATGGGGATAGATGCTCTGGGCGGTATCTGCCACGAAGAGCAGGCTGGAATAATCTCCGGGCTTGTACAGCAGCTTGAGGAACTCCAGCTGCACCCGGGTCAGGTCCTGGCTCTCATCGACAATGATATGAGTGTACTTTGGCTCAGGTTGCTCCTGGGCCTTCTTTAATACCAGGATGTCTCTGGTCTTGGGATCGATGAGGCCTTCTTCCTCCAGGCGGGCATCATAGGCCAGCATCAGCTCGTAGATGGCCTGACGGGTCTCGGAGTTCTTGCGCAACCGCTGGGGACCCTCCGATTGCTTGAGGCTCTGGCGGCCCAGGCGGTCCACATTCTGGTACTCAGATAACTCCAGATAATTGCAGGAGCGGATCCAGTCAATCTCATCCAAGAGGAAGCTGGCATTTTTGGGGTCCAGAATCTTTGTTTCCTTAAACTTCTTGGCCAATTCAGCAATGCAGGTCTTAATAACCTGGTACCTCTTATTGGTATTGCCATACATCTGTTCCCGGCGGTGGGATTGGTCGAAAAGGTTGCAATAGTAGCGGTAGAAAAGGCTGTCAATGGTCATGATGTCAACTTGAGACTGGCTGGGGCCAAAGAGGCTGACATACCCCTCCCCCTCGACATTGACCTTTTCATAGAGGTAGCGGAGGTACTTGACCAGGGTGTTGTTATAGGTAACCAAAAGCACCCGGTCAAACTCGTCCAGGCAGTAATTATTCAAGAGATAGCCCGCCCGGTGCACGGCAACAGTGGTCTTTCCGGAGCCGGCAACCCCGCGAACCAGCATGGCCCCGCTGGGGGTGGCGGTGATCAGTCTCTTCTGCTCCAGGTTAAGGTTCATGGGATCCCCTCCAGAAATCTGAGATGCTACAATATTCGACGATTTTCATATAATCCCTGCTTAGGAAGTTATTGCTTTCCCGTTGCCCTACTTTCGCTGGGTAAAAAACTGAAGTTTGGCAGTCCCCCCGAGAGCTGTATATGGTAAAATGTTGCTATCCAGAGGAAAGGCGAGAGGTGAATCATGGACAACAGTTTGTTGCACTCATTGGTGGAAAAGCACCGCAGTTATGCTATCTCTGCCCGGGAGCATTTACACAGCCATCCCGAGCTCAGCGACCAGGAATTTGAAACCTCTAAATTCATTCAGGCCAGCTTAAAGGAGGCGGGTATCGAGCATTATCCAGTGCCGGGCATGACTGGGGTGGTGGGAATCATCCGGGGAGCCGGCCAGGGCAAGACCATCGCCTTGCGAGCCGATATGGATGCCCTGCCCCTGACGGAAAAATCGGATAAGCCCTATCGCTCCCAGAACGAAGGGGTGATGCATGCCTGCGGCCATGACGTCCACACCGCAATCCTTCTGGGCACCGCCCGGGTGCTGCAGGATGCCCGGGAGCACCTGCGGGGCAATGTCAAGTTGTTCTTTCAGCCCGCCGAGGAGACCAGGGGCGGGGCCAAGCGGATGGTAGCCGCCGGCTGTATGAAGGACCCCCGATGTCGACTATGTCTTTGGCCTGCACGTCGACGGAGCCATTCCCTGCGGCACATTGCGCACCAAGGCCGGGGCCTTTAATGCCAGCGGCGACACCTATAAGGTTACCATCCACGGAAAAAAGGCCCACGGTTGCGCTCCCCATTTGGGCAATGACGCCATTGTCGCGGCGGCCAGCATTGTCATGGAGCTCCAGACAGTGGT
>JBMNFF010000007.1:0-13522 GCA_050949165.1 Bacillota bacterium
GTGTACTTTTTAACCAGTGCCAAAAAGCGGTCGGTATTGAGGGACTGTTCATTTACTGTATCAATGGTATGCTTTAATTTGGTTATCCTTTCTTCCAGTGCCTTCTGCTCGGTTTCATATTCAGCCGACATCTTGTAAAAACGCTCTTCGGGAATTTTGCCCATCACATTGTCTTCATATAGCTTTCGAATGATTTTATCTATGTCAGCAATGCGAGTCTGTGCTTGTTCGTACTCCTTTTGACTTTGGCGGAGTTCTTTGGCAAGTTCCTTTTCTGAATTATTCATTACTATACGGATGAATTCCTGTTCATGGTCTTTGGCAAAGGAGGTTACACGTTGTTTTAGCTAAACCATATAGTCCCTATGCTGACGGTATTGCCTGTCCACGGATTGCCATATATAATGACCGTATCTAAAGAAAGGAAAGGAAAGGACGCCCCGTTAGCGTGCTACACCACAAGTAGCACCAAGGCGTCCCAACTCAAAACCATGGTCATTATATCAAGTTACGAGCTGGTTGAAAACCCTAACACGGGTGTTTTTTGTTCGGAGCGGAGAGCAGAACCCCTGCCCCTGCTGTGGTGGTAGCTTGAAAGTCGTTGGCAGCAGGGAACGCAAGTACATAAACGGTATTGGTGAGAAAGTAGTGTTGGTAATCCGCAGGCTTCAATGTTCTCACTGCTCTAAAGTTCACCATGAGCTTCCAGACATCCTCACCCCTTACAAGCGGTATGGGAGTGAAAGCATTGAAGCAGTGGTCAGCGGCGAGAGTGAACTAACCGTTGCCGCAGATGAGTCTACAATTACCCGCTGGAAGCATTGGTTTCAGGAGAGTTGCCAATTACCTGGCCAGTGCCCTGGTGTCCATTGCAATCCGTTATTGTCTTCAGTCTGCGGGAGGCGAATCCAACCTCCCTCAGTCTCCGCTCCAAAGGATCTGGCAGTTAGTAGGGAACGCTCCTCAATGGCTAGCGAGAACTGTCCGTCCTGTGGTAAACGCAAATTATTGGGTACATACCCGTTCTGCATTACTGTCCGGGTAGACAAGCAGTAGACTCATGTTAAGACCTAAAACTAAGGGGGAATTAACATGAGAGACCAGAAGAAAGCGGAGGCAATAGCACAGGAACGTATGCAACTCCTAGCGCCGCTACTTGCAGAAGGCCTGGATCCTGCCAAGGCTATCCAAATTAAGACCCAGATCTGTACTCAAACAGGCATTTCGGACCGCACCTTGCGCCGGTACCTGGCTCAGTACAGGGCTGGGGGCTTTAACGCGCTCAAACCCAAGGGAAAGGCCTCGAAAGTGCCTCAAGAAGCCATCCCTGAACATGTTATGGAGCAGGCAATACTGCTGCGCCGGGAGGTGCCTAGCCGTAGCGTGGCCCAGATCATTCAGGTATTGGAGTGGGAAGGCCTAGTCCCGCCAGGACAGATTAAGCGTAGCACCCTCCAAGACAGGCTATCCCAGCGGGGCTACAGTACCCGGCACATGAAGCTGTATGAATCCTCAGGTGTAGCCAGCAGGAGGTTTCAGCAGAAATACCGGAATAAGCTATGGCATTCGGACATAAAGTATGGCCCCTACTTACCTGTGGGGCAAGATGGCACTAAAAAACAAGTCTACTTGGTCACCTTCATGGATGACGCTACTCGCTTTATCCTCCATGGCGAGTTCTACCCGACCCTGGACCAGGTCATTATTGAGGACTGTTTCCGAAAGGCAATCCAGAAGTATGGAATACCAGAAGCTGTCTTCTTTGACAACGGCAGCCAATACAAGACCAAGTGGATGAACCGAGCCTGTGCCAAAATGGGGATACGACTGCTCTTTGCCAAGCCCTATTCCCCAGAAGCAACTGGCAAAGTTGAACGGTTTCAACAGGGTGGTAGACTCCTTCCTCCAGGAAGCTGCCTTGGAGAACCCCCAAACCTTAGACCAATTTAACCGGCTGTTCTGGGTCTGGCTTGACGAGTGTTACCAACATAAACCCCACAGCAGCTTAGCTAATAATTTGTCTCCGGAAGCCACATACCATAGCGGCAAGAAAGCACTGAAATTCCTGGATCCAGAAACAATAGCAAATGCCTTTCCTCCATCTTGAGGAACGGAAGGTAGATAAGTCCGGCTGCATAAGCTTCCAAGGTGAAAAGTACGAAGTAGGCTTGCCCTTCATTGGCTGTAAAGTGAATGTGGTCTATGATCCCGCAGATACTTCTCAGCTGACCATCGAATATGAGGGACATCCTTCCTGGACCGCCAAGAAGCTGGTCATTGGCGAGAAGACGGGCCCCAAGCCTGCGCTGCCACCCCACATGCAGCGAGAGCCTGCTAATACCTCTAGGCTGTTGGCTGCAGCTGCAAGGCAGAATGAGGAGCGCAAGGTTCAACAAGCACCCGCCGTTTCTTACAGGATAGTCAGGAAGGGCGGTGAGCAGGATGTATGAGGCCTTTTACGGACTCACCAATACGCCGTTTTCCAGGGACATTCCCACCGATCAGCTCTACCCCTCGGTGATGATGGAAGAAGTACTGGGGAGGTTGCAGCACGCTGCAGAGCGACAGCTGTTCGCCGTGGTCACCGGAGATTGCGGCACCGGCAAGACTACCACCCTGCGACGGTTAAGGGATACCCTCGACCCATCCAAGTTTATGATGATGTACTTAGCAGATTCAAAGCTAACTCCCCGCCATTTCTACAAGGGACTGTTGGAACAGCTGGGCTGTGAATCTAAGTTCTACAGGGGGGATGCCAAACGGCAGCTGCACCGGGAGATTGAACTAATGCGGGGCATCCACCGCCTGCTGCCTGTGGTTATTGTTGACGAGGCCCATCTACTGGATAGGGAGATGCTAGAGGAAGTTCGGTTCCTACTCAATTTCAAGATGGACGCAGAGAGCCCCATGGCATTAATTCTCGTCGGTCAGAGCGAGCTCTGGGACAAGTTTCAGCTGCAGGCCTTCGCAGCCATCCGGCAGCGGATTGACCTGCAGTGCAAGCTGCCGCACTTCGATCGGGCGCAGGTAGGGGAATACATAAAAAGACACCTTGCCTACGCGGGGGTTGAGCACGAAACCTTCTCAGACGGGGCTATTGAAGAGATTTACCGTTTCTCCAGCGGGGCGGCTAGACTGGTGAATAAGGTATGCACCCACTGCCTGCTCTACGGTGCGCAAAACGGAAAACGGATTATTGACGATCATATGGTGAAGTTGGTCATCCAGGGGGAGCTACTCTAGCTCTCCCTCCTTGGTCACTAGGTCCGGCAGTTCGCGGACAATTAACAACGTCTACCACTGGCCATTATGGGCTAGCAGTAACACTGAGATCGCTGGGGTCTTCGGCCTAGTACAGCAGAATAAAACTATAGGTATATAACTTGCGCTTTGTCAAAGCTGTATTTGAGTTGCCTTAGCTCGCTGACCGTTGGCAGCTTTAGGTTGGCCTTGAGATCCAAAGCGTCAAAAATCAACTGTAAATCACCCATAGGCCTAGTTAGACGGTAGTATCCGCCAGGGAGGGCATCCGCCTCAAATGAAGCGAGGGCCTTTTTAATTCTGTCAGCAGTAATACCAGCCTCCCAGCCATCTGTGATGGACCAAGGATCAATATTACTCAATTGCATATCCGTTTGGTGACCATCAAAATCCACAGTTAAGGCTTTGTCTGGTTCCTGAGATGAAACTGAGCCAGGGAATCCTTTTATTGATAGAACAATAATACCCTGGAAAGCTTGATTGTCATCGGTTACTAAGCGGTGACCTGCTGGTCCTCCAGCAAGTAATAGCAAGACTTAAAGAACCCCGACGTTTCGGGGTCCCTTCATGTCAAGGCTTGACGCTAATAATCAAAATCAGGATTAATCACTACGTGCTTGCTTCCATCGACTTTCACAGCATGCAGTTGTTTGTGCTGGCCAAATTTACTAACATAACTTTCGAAATCCTTATGTGGAGGTCTTATTGACACTGTATAGAAAAGCCACTCTCCTTCAACCCCTAACACACTTCTTGTCACATCAGTAGTGTGTTCAGATGGTAATTGTATCTCTTCAGTGTTATCTTTATCCGATCTAAAAATACCTGATAAACTTCCCCAATATAGCCAACCGTCATTGAAGAAGAATGATCGTACACCTTCAGGAAATGTATAGAGATCCTCTTCCTCTCCGCTTTCAACATTGAATTTGATAAGTTTTGAATACCCTCCCTCACCGAAATTCCTTAGTATATACTTCATATATAGATAATTTTCATCATCGATCATCACCCTGGGAAACTCTATGCCTTCAGCGACTTCCTCCAATGACGTCCCGTCTCCCTTTATTCTCCAAATTAGTCCATCCATAATCTGCTGATAATCACTGGCAGGTGTAAAGTAAATCCATGGATCACTAACATGAAAATCTAAAGCATGCATGGGCAGTATTTCTTCATACTCGCCTGTGACAAGATCCATTACATAAGTCTTTCCTATAGATGTGCCACCTACGTTCCAATCAGTTTCACCTGGAGAAAAGTAGAGTTGGCAGCCATTATAGCTATAGGCCCTTCCAGTTCCGTATTCTAATTCAACGAACTTAGAGCGCTCAGTGCCGTCTGTTTTCATTCTGTATAGATGATTGGAATCGTGCTCATTAAAATAATACAAGTACCCGTTGCATTCAATTAATCCAAAGGCACTGTCGTAAGATATTCTAACTATTTCTCCGCTATCCTTGCACATTTTGAATATCCCGCCATCCTGGGGCCGTTGTTCCTCAAATTCTGGGTCATACCCCTGAAATGGAATGTAAATATGCCTATCATCTGCTGTAATTTCGTTTAATTTTGCCTTAACAGCATCCTCATCTTCCAATGTTAGGATCGGGTTGACAGTATATTCTGCAGCTTCGTCAATATGACAAGCAGTTATCAAAGTAGCAATTAACACCACCGATAAAAGCATAATGCTTTTCTTCATGTTCCGTTCTCCTCCATTGTCTATCCAATTTTTTCACCTTTAAGCAATTACAAGCGAAACCTAACCCTGACTTCAAAATAATGAGTTAAGTTTATTCAACTCCCTTTAAGTGCTCTGTTAATTTTGTGGTTAACTGGTCTATCATAACTAATTCTTCGTTGCTTGCGTCCACTTTTGCATTTGATAGGTCATCTAATGTAATTCCTAATCCTGATAGCTCATTGGCATTTAATTGTGCTAACCACCCTACAGGAATAAAGTAATCCCCTTTTAATATTCCTGCAACCCCCTCGATAGTACCGTTAACGCCATAATTCGTGTAGCCTGAGCCATTCAGGGAATCTACACAACTGTTAGTACAATTGTTAGGCTTCGTTCCATAAACCGGGTCGCCAAAAAAGTCTTCACCTGGTAAGCTACAGGAATTCATAACGTTCGCGACTTGAGTAAGGGTTCCACTACTAAAAAATCCTTGATTTCTGCTTAAGGGATTGACATAAACGCTTCCAGAAGGATTTGTGACAAATGAGGACCATAAATGACTAATAAGCCTTGTTTCAAGATGTAAGTGAACTGCTGTTGTTCCAGTTTTCCCCATATTGCCCACGAACTGATACCTTCCTACAACGTCGTTAACATCAACATCAATCGAATCCATATGTGCGTGAACTACCTGAACATACTTTGGAACACCTGTTAGCAGATATTCAAGTCCAGGGAGCTCTTTATCTTCTTTATCCATATATATTCTGTCTGGTAAAGGTAAAATTGGTGGAGAGTATCCATGCCACGTATTAATAGCCAAAACTTGTCCATACGAACTTGCCGAACACGGACCTACATGCTCTGGTAAAATGGAAGTGTCAGAAACAACCAATTACTGGAGGGATTGCGATGACCCGTATTAATCTTACCTTATCCGAGGAAACTTTGCACCACCTAATTTCCGGGGATGATAAAGGAATTTCTATGTTGCTGAGAGAGGCCCTGAACCAGATTCTAGAGCACCAAAGGACTGAGCAGATTGAGGCTGCCCGTTATGAGCGAACCGAAACTCGTCGGGGTTTGCGGAACGGCTACAAGCCTAGAAAACTTAACACCCGGGTAGGGACCCTAAACCTTCGGGTTCCCCAAATACGGGATGGCGTTTTTTCTACCGAGCTGTTTAGAAGATACCAGCGTAGTGAGCAGGCTCTAGTGCTTGCCCTTATGGAAATGGTGGTTAATGGGGTATCTACCCGTAAGGTGGCAAGAATCACCGAGGAGCTATGTGGAACTGAGTTCTCAGCTTCAACTGTGTCTAGCTTATGCAAGCAATTAGACCCCATCGTGGAGGGGTGGAAAAACCGCAGCTTGGCTGGACAAGCCTTCCCCTTTGTCCTGGTGGATGCCCTCGTCATAAAGCTTAGGGATAATGGCCGAGTTCGTCCTCATAGTACTATGTTGGCAATCGGGATAAACGCCGAGGGCAACAGAGAGATTTTGGGGTTTCAAGTAGGAGACAGTGAGTCAGAGTCCAGCTGGACAGACTTTTTTAATTCCCTAAAAAACCGAGGTCTATCTGGGATAGACCTGGTTGTCTCCGATGACCACAGAGGGCTTGTAAACGCCGTACAGACCTGTTTCCAGGGGGTAACCTGGCAAAGGTGCCAAACTCACTTTACCAAGAACATACTGGATAAATGCCCAAAATCATTACAGGCTGAATTGAAAGCCAGGCTCCGTACAGTATTTGAGGCGAACGACACCGAAACGGCACGGAAGTTGGCCAAGGGTATTCACGAAGAATATGCTGATAAAGCCGCTAGGGCTGTAGAGACTCTGGACCAGGGGTTTGAGGATGCCATTGCGGTGCTGGCACTACCTGAGTACTATCGGCGAAAACTAAGGACCACCAACAGTGTGGAGCGGCTCAACGAAGAGATCCGCCGCAGGGAAAGGGTCATAAGGATATTTCCAAATCCTGAATCGGCAGTAAGGCTGATAGGAGCGGTACTGATGGAACACCATGAGGAGTGGAGCGAAGGACGACGATACTTTGACATGAGCTCGTACTGGTCTTGGAAAAAAGAGCAAGAATCAGCCGGTAAAAACGATTGCCGGATAAGTGCATAGATACAGTTTTGCCAGAGGCAATTTTACAGACAAAATTGGACTTGACCTTCTCCAACTCTGACACTCTCTTACACCTCACTTACCCAACATAATTTGCTCAAGTGATCTTAACCAAGTCCACCATCTTGTTGTAGTGGTTCTCATCCTCCTCCCTAATTAAACGAAGGATGTCCATAAGAATTTGTGGAATCTCTGCAGGCTCAAAGGACTTAGTACTGTTAAGAGTGCTGCTTAAGAAGTCGTAAATGCTAGTTGTCATGGTTTTATCCTTGGACACGCTTTCAAGCTGGCGATAGAAGTTCCCAGATTCTGCTGGATGTCGAGAGTCTAAGAATGCCTCTAGCAATCTCCTAGCAATATTGGGTATGTACTGTAGGGGCTCGAGGTTCTTAGTCGGTTTATAGGCGTGTTTATAAAGCTGGCTGAAAAGGTAATGATACTCCGAATCATGTTTTAGAAGCAAATCATCTAGCGGTAGTAGCTCTGAAGAGCGATGACCGCCTTTCTCTGTGCACCTAAGCATGTAGAAATTAGATACTGAGCTAATTAGCTGATCATTTCTAAACCAGTTCTTGATCTGCTTGAAGAACTGGAAGTTGTGGGTGAGAACAAATAGCTGCCCAACATCGTGGATCCTTTCTTTCATGTAACTAAAAGCATGAAAAATGGAATTTGAGTCTAAGCTAGCAATTGGGTCATCAATAATGACTATACCGTTATGGTGATCAAAATCTTTACTGTCTAAGGATTTGAGGAAATACAGAAATGCTACTGCAGTCTTTTCCCCCTGGCTTAACTCGGCTGCCACTTCATTGCCTCTCATGATTCGGTAGCCGGAGTCCTGAGCTTCTAGCCTCAAAGCATTATGACCCAAAAAGAACTGAAGGTCCTGGTTTAACTCCTCTGCAGGGCGACGATGACTGACTATATCTACTTCCAGCTTGTTAATGCTGTTCTGCAGAGAAGAAATTGAAGTCTGACAATCCTTTAATGTACCCTGAGCGGAATTGAGGTCCCTTTTCCTGGTACTATATGAATCCATGGACTCAGCAATCAAGACACAAAATTTATTTTGTAAGTTGTCCTCCTTTCTACATTTGAATTTTCAGGCAGCCATGCTGCCATTGTAAACTTCCGCGGGGCAAAAACCATTAATCGATGAATGGGGCCGGTAGGTGTTGTATGTGTGTATGTAATCGTTGAGGGCGATCCTGAGCTCTCTGGGGCTATTAAATTCATTGATGTAAACGCAATCATATTTGATTGTCCGGAACACCCTTTCTGTCCTTACGTTGTCTAGGGCTTGTCCCTTTCCATCCATCGAGATTTTAATCCCGTTTGCCTCGAGCAGGCTCAGATAGTCTGGGTTGGTGAAATGTGACCCCTGATCACTGTTCATTATCTCTGGCCGCCTGGTCCTAAAGGCGCGTTTTAAGCAGGTCATGACAAAGCTCTTCTCCAAGGTGCTGGATAGCTCGAAGTCTACTATGCACCGGCTATACCAGTCGATTATCACAAATAAGTACATAAAGCCATTTTTAATGGGGACATAGGTGATATCTACCCCCCACACCTGGTCTGCACGGTTGATGTCCAGGTTTCTTAGAAGATATGGCTGAACATATTGGGCGTGGTACCGCTTGCTCAGATTTGGCTTAGGAAAAATGGTGTAGATACCCATGGCGCGCATCATCCGGCGCACCTTTTTGCGGTTAATCTTTAGGTGGTCATCCCTCCTCAGAATCCTCGTGATAGTGCGATACCCCCATGTAGGATAGGCAGTATGGAGCTCGTCGATCCTTCGCATTATATGCAAATCCTCAGCACTAATGGTTTTAGGGCGAGCCTGGCGATAAAAGCTGGTACGGTTAATCCCTAGGAGCTCTGCCTGGCGCTTGATGGTAATAGGGAAGTCGGTATCAACGAGACTTTTTCTTCCAGCTGGGTCCGATGATTTCCTCAGATTTTTTTTTCAGCCAGTCAACCTCATAGGTGAGTTGACCGACCTTACGCTCAAGCTGGGCTACCATATTCTCCTTTTCTATTAGCTCCTTTTCGGCTGCGGAGGGTCCTTTCTTAAACACTCCTGGAGCTCGTTCTAGGAACTCATTTTTCCAGCGTCCGATGACTACAGGGCTTATGCCATACTTAGCCCCAATCTCGCTAATTGTAGAGGCCTCTTGGAGCACCTCCAAAACTACCTTGCATTTGAACTCTGCTGAATACTGATTTCGCTTTTTCATGTCTCTAGTATAACTTACTTTTGAAATTTCGTGTCTCACCCTATGGGAGCATTATAGTCGTTTTCAACTTTTACAGATTGGAAAGTTTGCAAAACCCTTCTTGCATTTTCACATAAGCGTCTCTGTTCATGTAAACTTGCCAAAAGATCCTCTATAACCCCTAATCTTTTTTCACCACAAAAAGGTAATATCTGCTCAATTGTTTTACATAGATCGTTCTGCTTTTCAACATGGATACCTATCGATTCAAGGCCATCTTGGAGCAATTCTGTAGAAACGATTTCATCCCTAGATAAGGAATCAATAACGTTCTGTAGTTTGGTTGCCAAACCTTTCGCATTTTGCCTATATCCAGGTATCAAATCTTCAACTAATTTCTCTACCAATGTGCTCGAGACTGTGTCTTGGTTCATCAGGCTCCTCCCCCCACATTTAATTTTGTATACCACTGCAGCCAGCAAAGTTCCGTAAAGAGAAAATAATTCAAGAGAACATAAGTATCATTAAAATGATTATGATACATACAACTATAACCCCTAAGCATCCTTTCAAACCATTACCTCCCACAAGAATCTAACCTAAGCATACCATATGCCTCTGTCATAAAGTGGCACAGCAATACACCCAGCCGCCATGCCTAAGGTATATTAGATAGTAGGAAAAAGAAGCGAAGTTGCGATTAGAAACTTTCAATTCTTGATTATGCCGCGTGTCCACCTTAGATCAGATTGAACTCAGAGAAGTTGTTCAAGGTCGAAGTCCAGCGAAAATCTTATATTAATTTATAATTGAATGAAACGGGTTATCATGGTCTCCCTCCCCTATATAGAAATAGCAACAAACCCCAAGGGGCAGTTGCTATTAGATAATGTATTTATGTTATATCAAGAGATGCTACCCTACCTCTTTCTTCAGCAGCCCTATGGCTACTCCCACAATCCTCGCCTGATTATCTGACAGCTGGATGGGCTCGTACTTGGGGTTTTCTGGCATCAGCAACACCGAATCTCCCATGCGGACGAACCGCTTCAGGGTGGCCTCATCATCAATGGCAACGGCAACAATATCTCTGTTCTGGGCGGTGGACTGCTGCTGAATCAGGACATGGTCCTGGTCATTTATGCCTGCATCGATCATGCTATCCCCCTGGACCTTAAGGAGGTAGCAGTTCTCTCTGTTTCGCAGCCACTCTGTGGGCAGGTAGAATCTGGCCTCGCTCTTGCCCTGCATGTAGATGGGCTGGCCGGCGGCAATCCCCTCATAGGTGGGAATCAGCTTTAGCTTATCTCCGCTGTAGGCTTCGCTGCCGGCAGCGGTTTCTATTATTACTTCCTGGGACAGGTTGCAGTCCCTGACCAGCTTGAACTTCCGCTTGCTGGTGAAGCAGTGAAAGCTGTACTTTTCCATGGTGGTGGGCAGCATGAACTGGTTAAAAGCTGGGATATCGTCAATGGGATTAAAGTCTGCATCGATGATAGCCATTTCCCGGCCATCGGTGGCCAGGCCGTACTGGCAGTGCTTTGCATTGCTCATATAGCTCTTGAGCTGGTCCAGGGCTTGTTGGGTACCGCTGCCGGGGGCTTTCACTTCGCAGAAGATATAGGGTACCAGTCTGCCATCCCTACTGACCTGGATGCAGATGTCTACTGAGCCGGTGCGGGACATGTTGTTGACCTTGTACTCCACTTCCAATAAGGCCCGGGGGTAGTTGTACTTATCCTGCAGCTCCCTTAGCAGCCACTGCCTTACCTTTTCTTCCTTGCTGTAGATGTCCAGGATCTTCTCGCCATACTGGTATTCATCGGGACGGATATTGTACATATGGCTGAACCTGTTGGCACTGGACAGGCGCAGGTACTTGGGGGAGATGCTGTTGATGAAGCGGGAGGGTTTGGCGCAGGAACTCATGTACAGACATTCCGAGGCCCGGGTCATCCCTACGTATAAGAGCTTGCGCTCGGTGATCTCCTGCATGTCTTCATCCATTTCCGCGTAGGAATTGTAGGGAATGACGGAATCGTTAAGACCAACGATGAAGACCACCTTGAACTCCAGGCCCTTGATGGAATGGATGGTCAACAGCTTTATGCAGTCATCGTCAAAATTGGCTTCCCTGCCCTTCAGGAGCTGGCAGGTCAGTCCCTGCTCCTCCAAGTGGAGCTGGACCATCTCCAACTGCCGGTTGAGCCGGGCGATGACGATGATCTCTCCGGGGCGGTATGTATTGAGTAATTGGCTTATTTCCCGGGCAACATATTCCGCTTCCTCCTTCTCGGAGAAGAAGTGCTTGTACACCGGGTACTGGCCCTGCTTGTCCAGGAGGGCCGGTTCCACATAGTACTCGTCCTCTACAATATCTGTGCTCTCCTCAATGAGGCTGTAGGCGGCTTGGGCTATCTGGGTGGTGGTCCGGTAGTTCTTGCTCAGCACATTGCCCCTGCCCTGTCAGGTCCAGGCCTAGGCTGGTGAAGCTCCGCCCCCGGACCAGCCAGGAATGGGGATAGATGCTCTGGGCGGTATCTGCCACGAAGAGCAGGCTGGAATAATCTCCGGGCTTGTACAACAGCTTGAGGAACTCCAGCTGCACCCGGGTCAGGTCCTGGCTCTCATCGACAATGATATGGGTGTACTTTGGGCTCAGGTTGCTCCTGGGCCTTCTTTAATACCAGGATGTCTCTGGTCTTGGGATCGATGAGGCCTTCTTCCTCCAGGCGGGCATCATAGGCCAGCATCAGCTCGTAGATGGCCTGGCGGGTCTCGGAGTTCTTGCGCAACCGCTGGGGACCTTCCGATTGCTTGAGGCTCTGGCGGCCCAGGCGGTCCACATTCTGGTACTCAGATAACTCCAGATAATTGCAGGAGCGGATCCAGTCAATCTCATCCAAGAGGAAGCTGGCATTTTTGGGGTCCAGAATCTTTGTTTCCTTAAACTTCTTGGCCAATTCAGCAATGCAGGTCTTAATAACCTGGTACCTCTTATTGGTATTGCCATACATCTGTTCCCGGCGGTGGGATTGGTCGAAAAGGTTGCAATAGTAGCGGTAGAAAAGGCTGTCAATGGTCATGATGTCAACTTGAGACTGGCTGGGGCCAAAGAGGCTGACATACCCCTCCCCCTCGACATTGACCTTTTCATAGAGGTAGCGGAGGTACTTGACCAGGGTGTTGTTATAGGTAACCAAAAGCACCCGGTCAAACTCGTCCAGGCAGTAATTATTCAAGAGATAGCCCGCCCGGTGCACGGCAACAGTGGTCTTTCCGGAGCCGGCAACCCCGCGAACCAGCATGGCCCCGCTGGGGGTGGCGGTGATCAGTCTCTTCTGCTCCAGGTTAAGGTTCATGGGATCCCCTCCAGAAATCTGAGATGCTACAATATTCGACGATTTTCATATAATCCCTGCTTAGGAAGTTATTGCTTTCCCGTTGCCCTACTTTCGCTGGGTAAAAAACTGAAGTTTGGCAGTCCCCCCGAGAGCTGTATATGGTAAAATGTTGCTATCCAGAGGAAAGGCGAGAGGTGAATCATGGACAACAGTTTGTTGCACTCATTGGTGGAAAAGCACCGCAGTTATGCTATCTCTGCCCGGGAGCATTTACACAGCCATCCCGAGCTCAGCGACCAGGAATTTGAAACCTCTAAATTCATTCAGGCCAGCTTAAAGGAGGCGGGTATCGAGCATTATCCGGCGCCGGGCATGACTGGAGTGGTGGGAATCATCCGGGGAGCCGGCCAGGGCAAGACCATCGCCTTGCGAGCCGATATGGATGCCCTGCCCCTGACGGAAAAATCGGATAAGCCCTATCGCTCCCAGAACGAAGGGGTGATGCATGCCTGCGGCCATGACGTCCACACCGCAATCCTTCTGGGCACCGCCCGGGTGCTGCAGGATGCCCGGGAGCACCTGCGGGGCAATGTCAAGTTGTTCTTTCAGCCCGCCGAGGAGACCAGGGGCGGGGCCAAGCGGATGGTAGCCGCCGGCTGTATGAAGGACCCCGATGTCGACTATGTCTTTGGCCTGCACGTCGACGGAGCCATTCCCTGCGGCACATTGCGCACCAAGGCCGGGGCCTTTAATGCCAGCGGCGACACCTATAAGGTTACCATCCACGGAAAAAAGGCCCACGGTTGCGCTCCCCATTTGGGCAATGACGCCATTGTCGCGGCGGCCAGCATTGTCATGGAGCTCCAGACAGTGGT
>JBMNFF010000008.1:0-13171 GCA_050949165.1 Bacillota bacterium
TACTTTTTAACCAGTGCCAAAAAGCGGTCGGTATTGAGGGACTGTTCATTTACTGTATCAATGGTATGCTTTAATTTGGTTATCCTTTCTTCCAGTGCCTTCTGCTCGGTTTCATATTCAGCCGACATCTTGTAAAAACGCTCTTCGGGAATTTTGCCCATCACATTGTCTTCATATAGCTTTCGAATGATTTTATCTATGTCAGCAATGCGAGTCTGTGCTTGTTCGTACTCCTTTTGACTTTGGCGGAGTTCTTTGGCAAGTTCCTTTTCTGAATTATTCATTACTATACGGATGAATTCCTGTTCATGGTCTTTGGCAAAGGAGGTTACACGTTGTTTTAGCTAAACCATATAGTCCCTATGCTGACGGTATTGCCTGTCCACGGATTGCCATATATAATGACCGTATCTAAAGAAAGGAAAGGAAAGGACGCCCCGTTAGCGTGCTACACCACAAGTAGCACCAAGGCGTCCCAACTCAAAACCATGGTCATTATATCAAGTTACGAGCTGGTTGAAAACCCTAACACGGGTGTTTTTTGTTCGGAGCGGAGAGCAGAACCCCTGCCCCTGCTGTGGTGGTAGCTTGAAAGTCGTTGGCAGCAGGGAACGCAAGTACATAAACGGTATTGGTGAGAAAGTAGTGTTGGTAATCCGCAGGCTTCAATGTTCTCACTGCTCTAAAGTTCACCATGAGCTTCCAGACATCCTCACCCCTTACAAGCGGTATGGGAGTGAAAGCATTGAAGCAGTGGTCAGCGGCGAGAGTGAACTAACCGTTGCCGCAGATGAGTCTACAATTACCCGCTGGAAGCATTGGTTTCAGGAGATTTGCAATTACCTAGCCAGTGCTCTGGTGTCCATTGCAATCCGTTATTGTCTTCAGTCTGCGGGAGGCGAATCCAACCTCCCTCAGTCTCCGCTCCAAAGGATCTGGCAGCTAGTAGGGAACGCCCCTCGTTGGCTAGCGAGAACTGTCCGTCCGGTGGTAAACGCTAATTATTGGGTACATACCCGTTCTGCATTACTGTCCGGGTAGACAAGCAGTAGACTCATGTTAAGACCGAAATGAGGAGGAATTAACATGAGAGACCAGAAGAAAGCAGAGGCAATAGCACAAGAACGTATGCAGCTTCTGGCGCCACTGCTGGCAGAAGGGCTAGACCCGGCCATGATGAAGCAATTGAAGACCCAGATTTGTACTCAAACAGGCATTTCTGACCGCACCTTGCGCCGGTACCTGGCTCAGTACAGGGCTGGGGGCTTTAACGCGCTCAAACCCAAGGGAAGGCCTCGAAAATCCCAAGAAACCATCCCTGAACATGTTATGGAGCAGGCAATACTGCTGCGCCGGGAGGTGCCTAGCCGTAGCGTGGCCCAGATCATTCAGGTATTGGAGTGGGAAGGCCTAGTCCCGCCAGGACAGATTAAGCGTAGCACCCTCCAAGACAGGCTATCCCAGCGGGGCTACAGTACCCGGCACATGAAGCTGTATGAATCCTCAGGTGTAGCCAGCAGGAGGTTTCAGCAGAAGTACCGGAATAAGCTATGGCATTCGGACATAAAGTATGGCCCCTACTTACCTGTGGGGCAAGATGGCACTAAAAAACAAGTCTACTTGGTCACCTTCATGGATGACGCTACTCGCTTTATCCTCCATGGCGAGTTCTACCCGACCCTAGACCAGGTCATTATTGAGGACTGTTTCCGAAAGGCAATCCAGAAGTATGGAATACCAGAAGCTGTCTTCTTTGACAACGGCAGCCAATACAAGACCAAGTGGATGAACCGAGCCTGTGCCAAAATGGGAATCCGGCTACTCTTTGCCAAGCCCTATTCCCCAGAAGCAACTGGCAAAGTTGAACGGTTTAACAGGGTGGTAGACTCCTTCCTCCAGGAAGCTGCCTTGGAGAACCCCCAAACCTTAGACCAATTTAACCAGTTGTTCTGGGTCTGGCTTGACGAGTGTTACCAGCATAAGCCCCACAGCAGCTTAGCTAATAATTTGTCTCCGGAAGCCACATACCATAGCGGCAAGAAAGCACTGAAATTCCTGGATCCAGAAACAATAGCAAATGCCTTTCTCCATCTTGAGGAACGGAAGGTAGATAAGTCCGGCTGCATAAGCTTCCAAGGTGAAAAGTACGAAGTAGGCTTGCCCTTCATTGGCTGTAAAGTGAATGTGGTCTATGATCCCGCAGATACTTCTCAGCTGACCATCGAATATGAGGGACATCCTTCCTGGACCGCCAAGAAGCTGGTCATTGGCGAGAAGACGGGCCCCAAGCCTGCGCTGCCACCCCACATGCAGCGAGAGCCTGCTAATACCTCTAGGCTGTTGGCTGCAGCTGCAAGGCAGAATGAGGAGCGCAAGGTTCAACAAGCACCCGCCGTTTCTTACAGGATAGTCAGGAAGGGCGGTGAGCAGGATGTATGAGGCCTTTTACGGACTCACCAATACGCCGTTTTCCAGGGACATTCCCACCGATCAGCTCTACCCCTCGGTGATGATGGAAGAAGTACTGGGGAGGTTGCAGCACGCTGCAGAGCGACAGCTGTTCGCCGTGGTCACCGGAGATTGCGGCACCGGCAAGACTACCACCCTGCGACGGTTAAGGGATACCCTCGACCCATCCAAGTTTATGATGATGTACTTAGCAGATTCAAAGCTAACTCCCCGCCATTTCTACAAGGGACTGTTGGAACAGCTGGGCTGTGAATCTAAGTTCTACAGGGGGGATGCCAAACGGCAGCTGCACCGGGAGATTGAACTAATGCGGGGCATCCACCGCCTGCTGCCTGTGGTTATTGTTGACGAGGCCCATCTACTGGATAGGGAGATGCTAGAGGAAGTTCGGTTCCTACTCAATTTCAAGATGGACGCAGAGAGCCCCATGGCATTAATTCTCGTCGGTCAGAGCGAGCTCTGGGACAAGTTTCAGCTGCAGGCCTTCGCAGCCATCCGGCAGCGGATTGACCTGCAGTGCAAGCTGCCGCACTTCGATCGGGCGCAGGTAGGGGAATACATAAAAAGACACCTTGCCTACGCGGGGGTTGAGCACGAAACCTTCTCAGACGGGGCTATTGAAGAGATTTACCGTTTCTCCAGCGGGGCGGCTAGACTGGTGAATAAGGTATGCACCCACTGCCTGCTCTACGGTGCGCAAAACGGAAAACGGATTATTGACGATCATATGGTGAAGTTGGTCATCCAGGGGGAGCTACTCTAGCTCTCCCTCCTTGGTCACTAGGTCCGGCAGTTCGCGGACAATTAACAACGTCTACCACTGGCCATTATGGGCTAGCAGTAACAGTAACCCCTTGCCGCCTAAGATTTCACCATGAGCCAGCCGGTCTATAGTATCTACAATTAAGCCAGCAACCTGTACCCGTGGGCCGGTGAGGGCTTCTAGGTCCTCATCTACGTTGCCTTGTCCAAGAGATTTGGCATAGTAAACGTTGGCCTTACCGAGGTGATGATTGCCCAAAATAGCCTCCACAGCTGATCTTCCCTACGGGTATTTTTCAAGTAGTCAGCAATGTTCATGGGCATTTCGCCGGCAAACATGGCTCGCCGGGGAAATAGCAGTAGTTGTAGGGATCCAAGCATAGCAGGAACCTTCACTCATTGAGCCGTTAAAAGCATGGAGATTTTCTTTGACGCAGTAACCGAGATTTCCCGCTACCCGGAGGACCAGCTATGATAACCAACCGATTGTATTGGTTTGAAGCATCAGCGATATGCTTTTTTAAAGATATTATATCCACTGCTATCCCCAAAAACACACTATATTAACATACTGTTTCGCTATTGAGGCATTTATTCCCTCTAATAAAATGCAGGATACCTAACAACGATAGTGTACAATTAAGTTCGCAAAAGTAAAAAGGAAAAACCATCGGCAACCCCGAAATGGTAAGTGACGAGCAAACCAAAAGGAGTTGTTACCGATGGCTTACTCTTATTCTACTGGAAACTTCGAGAAAATGCTATTGCAATTCATGTCAGAAGAAGACTCAATGCTCTCGATGCTGAAGTGGCTGTGCGAGCAACTTATGGAAGCCGAAGTAACATCTAAGGTCAATGCTTCCAAGTCAGAGCGTAACTCAGAAAGGTCCGGATACCGCTCCGGGTACCGTGTCCGCCGGTTCGACACTAGAATGGGGACCCTGTATTTGTTTGTCCCTAAGTTGCGCAAAGGCGGCTACATTCCCTTCTTCGTAACTGAAAAGAAACGATCAGAAGTTGCCCTTATGAATGTTATCCAGGAGGCCTATGTTAACGGAGTTTCCACCCGCAAGATTGAGAAGCTGGCCAAGAGCCTTGGCATCGACTCAATCTCCCGAAGCCAGGTTTCTCAAATCACAAGGGAATTAAACGATCAGGTGGAAGCTTTCCGGAAACGTCCGTTGAAAAAGACGTATCCTGTCCTATGGGTTGATGCATTATACGAGAAGATTAGGTACGACCGGCACGTGAAGAACATGGCAGTCCTTGTAGTTGTCGGGCTTGATGAAAGCGGCAGGCGCGACATATTAGCCATTGAGCCGATGCAGGATGAGTCTGAGGCTACCTACAGGGAGCTGTTCCAGAGGCTAAAGGACAGGGGCCTCAAAGATACATGGCTGGTAGTGTCCGATGCTCACAAAGGGTTGGTAAAAGCTGTTCAGACGTCATTTATCGGTTGCAGTTGGCAGCGTTGTAAAGTGCACTTCATGCGGAACATCTTGGCTCACCTGCCCGCCAAAGGCAAGGCAGCTTTCGCTGATAGGTTGAAGCAAATCTGGTTGCAGCCGGATCTTGAAAGTGCTAAGAAATACGCCAATGCATTGATGGACACCTACGAAAACCAATACCCTGGAGCAGTAGAAGTTCTTGAATCTGGCTTGGAAGACTCTTTGCAGTTCTACAATTTTAACCGGCTAGATGCTAGGAAGATATCCTCAACGAACATGTTAGAGCGGCTTAACAGGGAGATTCGTCGGCGGACATCTGTTGTTGGCATCTTTCCAAGCATGGATTCTTATATCCGTCTTGTTACGACATACCTGATTGAATATGCCGAGGATTGGTCGTCAGGGAGATGTTATATAAAGCCAGATATTATCCAGTTAACAAAGGAAGATCGAATGCAGGTGGCATAATCCATTTACGGAGTGCAGATGGATTTTGCGAACAAAACTTGACACTAACTACCTAACGGTTCCTGCAAAGATTTTCTTTATTTTATACACATATTAGCTCGCTTTCACTCAGTTTTTCAGCAATATCTAAGCGGCTGTCGTAGGAAGGATCAATAATATCTTCGAAATATTTATTAACGGCCGCTAAGCAAGACTCTGATTCTTTCCGTGAGACGTTTTCCCATGTACTGTTAATGAGCTCAGTAGGAATGGCTAGACGAATTTTGCTCTGCTCGCCCCATTCAACAGTATAGTCAGTTACTTCGCTCACTTTACTGGTTGAAACATAGTCGGTACAATGCACTAAGTTATTCCTTAAACTTATGCAACTATGCAGCGTTCTTACATGCTTGTTGAAATTGTTTAATCTTAACTCATTATCAGAGAGTAATTCAGGTATAGCAATTAATCTACGTCGAATGGAAGAGTTTATGAATTTATAATACTTTGTAGAGGTTACTTTTAGTTTGTTTTCTAAAGCATGCATTCCAGCATGGTATAGCAGGCAGGTTCTTGTCCCCTGTTCAAGAGCAGCGATTAGCAAGATAATGATACTAGCCAAAAGTGTAGTTTCTAAGCTTTTTGGCACATTGCAAGATAGTCTAAGCAATTCTTCGGCATTAACCCTTTTATTTTCATCGGTTCTTATAGTAAATCCAATAACAGCCCTATCCATATCCATCTAAAATCTCCCCCAGATTTAATTAGCCCAATTGTTATCCTAAAGCTAGTGCGGTTTCTACTGCCCAAGACCTAATCCGTCAGAATATGAATTCCCTTTAGAATCTTAGCTAAATAAATGAAAATGGTTTCCGTTTACAGCAAATTCTAGATTTACTTTTCTAATCCCGGATATTCGTTACTCCATACACATAAAGAGTTTTGTAGTGTTAATTCCACTTACATTTTTCATCTGAAGATATTTATTTCGTATTGCCGACATTCCATCTAACAGATGTCGCGAGCAAATTCCGTGTTTAATAGATTGATCGGCCTCAAGAAATGCAGAAAATTCATCTGCTAATTTTAATAGTTTCCCATCCACAGGGGAAAACTTGTCGAGGTTATAATCATTAATATTTTCATTATCCCGTAATGCCCTTGGGTTACCATTGTCAATAATTCTATCAGTAAACTCATCTACCCCTAAGTCTTCCCCACTATAATACTTCAAATCTTTTAAAATGCATTCTGGAAAGAGTGGATATAATTCTTCTTGGCAAACCTGCTTTTCAATACTTTTTACGATATTTGGCAAACTTGTCGTTGCCTGCTTTACTGGGGAAATGATATCTCTAGTTACGGCTTCAGGAAGATCATGAAAAAGGCCAGCATAAAAATTGTTAATTATACGTTTTGGGCATGCTTTTAATTCCCTTGATAAAAAAATCATTAAGCAGGCAACCATCATGCTATGCCCCAGTACAGATGTTTTTGGGATTCTGGGTGTCTGACTCCATCTAATCTGGAATCTAAGCTGTTCAACTAAACACATTGCCTCATACAAATCATCTTTAGCGAAAAGCCTTGCAACAGCCTCAAGATCGTAATATTTACCAATATCTTTTAACAATTCTCTTTCAATTATATAGATTTGTGGAGAAGATTTATTTGCAGGTTTGATAATCTCAAACTCTCGAAGAGTAGAATACTTGTGTGCAGCACGTACAATCCGCAACTCTATTCTATCATCCTCATTTTGAATTGAATTTAAAAACAAGTCTAGGAGTTCACCGTCTTCTATAATGTTTCTATACTGATCCACAACCCATTTATTCAGTTCATTAAATTCGGTTGGGTGTAATTCTTTAATCTTCTTAATTACTGGTGCCTTTATATCCGACAGTACTATATTCTTTAGCAGTGAAAACAAAGATACATAGGTCATGTATTCCCAGTCCAGCGAAACCCCTTTTTTTTCTTCTTCAATCTTTCCAAAAATGTATGTTAACACAGACTTAAATGCTTGTTTATCCATTTCACAAAGGTCTATCGGCCTAATACGATCATTCCACCGCTGAATCGAAAACGCTTCATACAATCTAAGTGCTGTTAAGCGATTTAACATAGGAAACACCTCTCCAGCAATTTAAGTAATTATTGTTTGTACTAGGAAATGACGATCCCGATTTTTAAATTACTAAACGTTCTAACCCTACCAATAAATTATTATCACACTAATATCGCTTTTCCAGCGAGGCAGTCACGTTGGTGTATAAGGCACCTGCCCCCCCGCCGCGCAAGATTGCATACAATATTAATTACTTTGTGGCTCGATGGTATCCAAGAAAATCTGCTCTGGCCAATTACCAGTTCGGCATATGACATATCGGTACGAGATATTTATTATATTAAGTTAGAAAAGAGCTGACACTCGAAGCTAACCACGACAAGCAAAGCACCTTGCTATTGATAAAACTCCTTACTATTCCGTGTAGCCTAACTCCCCCCTGTCCTAACTGAGTAATATGTTCCAGGTAGCGACAGATATCACTTTCTTCCCTCCCTTGAGTTAGGTTGGATGGCTAATCATCCAGAAACACCAGCTTAGAGTAGCGACCGCTGTCGTTGCGCAGTCTAACTTATAATAGCTGACTGATGCATTTATGTTCATGCTATCTTTAAACCATGCCTGAACTTGTCGGGAAAATTCTTGATTGTGGGTCAGGATAAATAACTGCCCAACACTGGCCACCCTGTCCTTCAGGAAGTTAAATGCATAGGTTCACAGACCTTTCGTCCAGAGGACTACAGGATCATTCGATGACTACTATTCCCGGTTGTAAAGACCTTGGATGACAAAGATTTTGATCGCAGCTTCTTGATGGAACCAAAGCTGGTTATCATGTCCCCCTCCTCAGGGATTGCGGTGCTTAGCCCACAGAACCATCAGCTTTGGCTCTTGTCATGCACGCGGAGTGATAGGACAGCGCTATAGGTTTCCCTGAGGGTCTGGTGCCGGATTACGGTTGCATCAAACTTTAATATCTTAAATACCAACTGGACGCAAAACCCAATTAGCAGGGCAGATAAGACTGTGCCAATGCCAACCATCCCGCCTAGGCGCCAGCCAAAGAACAAGGCAGCAAGTTCAACAGCAGCACGGCATACCCCTATGGGCAACCCGGTCTTTCTGGCCAGAGCGACCATGAGGCTGTCCCGTGGTCCAGCACCAAAGGCTGAACTGATGTAGAAATACGAACCAAACGCAATGGAGAATAAGCCCGCAATCAGCATAAGGAGCCCCGGAAACAAATGGTTTGCAGAAGGTAAAATGTTAAGCAGAAGGATTGCATCCAGGAAAACGCCAACCAGCAGCATGTTTGCCAGGCTTCCGAGGCCGATTTTTTCTTTTAGCAGCATGACGGTGCTATAATAACGACTCCGACGAAAATTGTTGCAGCGCCAATGCTTATACCCGTGGTCATGGCAACACCAACGTGGAAAACATCCCAGGGTGCATAGCCTAACTGGGCTTTTAAAGTGCTAGCAATCCCCAACGCATACAGGAAAAGGCCTAAGATTAAACGGGCAAAGCGAATGGTAAAGTCTCTCATTAGTAAAGTTCTGCCCCTCTCGTACCTTGACTTGTTCTAATGTAATCATACTCTAGATATGTGGTTTTGGGGCGAGCATTAACAACTACCCTATCTCTTTCTTCAGCAGCCCAATGGCTACCCCCACAATCCTCGCCTGGTTATCTGAGAGCTGGATGGGCTCGTACTTGGGGTTTTCTGGCATCAGCAACACCGAATCTCCCATGCGGACGAACCGCTTCAGGGTGGCCTCATCATCAATGGCAACGGCAACAATATCTCTGTTCTGGGCGGTGGACTGCTGCTGAATCAGGACATGGTCCTGGTCATTTATGCCTGCATCGATCATGCTATCCCCCTGGACCTTAAGGAGGTAGCAGTTCTCTCTGTTTCGCAGCCACTCTGTGGGCAGGTAGAATCTGGCCTCGCTCTTGCCCTGCATGTAGATGGGCTGGCCGGCGGCAATCCCCTCATAGGTGGGAATCAGCTTTAGCTTATCTCCGCTGTAGGCTTCGCTGCCGGCAGCGGTTTCTATTATTACTTCCTGGGACAGGTTGCAGTCCCTGACCAGCTTGAACTTCCGCTTGCTGGTGAAGCAGTGAAAGCTGTACTTTTCCATGGTGGTGGGCAGCATGAACTGGTTAAAAGCTGGGATATCGTCAATGGGATTAAAGTCTGCATCGATGATAGCCATTTCCCGGCCATCGGTGGCCAGGCCGTACTGGCAGTGCTTTGCATTGCTCATATAGCTCTTGAGCTGGTCCAGGGCTTGTTGGGCGCCGCTGCCGGGGGCTTTCACTTCGCAGAAGATATAGGGTACCAGTCTGCCATCCCTACTGACCTGGATGCAGATGTCTACTGAGCCGGTGCGGGACATGTTGTTGACCTTGTACTCCACTTCCAATAAGGCCCGGGGGTAGTTGTACTTATCCTGCAGCTCCCTTAGCAGCCACTGCCTTACCTTTTCTTCCTTGCTGTAGATGTCCAGGATTTTCTCGCCATACTGGTATTCATCGGGACGGATATTGTACATATGGCTGAACCTGTTGGCACTGGACAGGCGCAGGTACTTGGGGGAGATGCTGTTGATGAAGCGGGATGGTTTGGCGCAGGAACTCAGGTACAGACATTCCGAGGCCCGGGTCATCCCCACGTATAAGAGCTTGCGCTCAGTGATCTCCTGCATGTCTTCATCCATTTCCGCGTAGGAATTGTAGGGAATGACCGAGTCGTTAAGACCAACGATGAAGACCACCTTGAACTCTAGGCCCTTGATGGAATGGATGGTCAAGAGCTTTATGCAGTCATCGTCAAAATTGGCTTCCCTGCCCTTCAGGAGCTGGCAGGTCAGTCCTTGCTCCTCCAAGTGGAGCTGGACCATCTCCAACTGCCGGTTGAGCCGGGCGATGACGATGATCTCTCCGGGGCGGTATGTATTGAGTAATTGGCTTATTTCCCGGGCAACATATTCCGCTTCCTCCTTCTCGGAGAAGAAGTGCTGGTACACCGGGTACTGGCCCTGCTTGTCCAGGAGGGCCGGTTCCACATAGTACTCGTCCTCTACAATATCTGTGCTCTCCTCAATGAGGCTGTAGGCAGCTTGGGCTATCTGGGTGGTGGTCCGGTAGTTCTTGCTCAGCACATTGCCCCTGCCCTTCAGGTCCAGGCCTAGGCTGGTAAAACTCCGCCCCCGGACCAGCCAGGAATGGGGATAGATGCTCTGGGCGGTATCTGCCACGAAGAGCAGGCTGGAATAATCTCCGGGCTTGTACAGCAACTTGAGGAACTCCAGCTGCACCCGGGTCAGGTCCTGGCTCTCATCGACAATGATATGAGTGTACTTTGGCTCAGGTTGCTCCTGGGCCTTCTTTAATACCAGGATGTCTCTGGTCTTGGGATCGATGAGGCCTTCTTCCTCCAGGCGGGCATCATAGGCCAGCATCAGCTCGTAGATGGCCTGACGGGTCTCGGAGTTCTTGCGCAGCCGCTGGGGACCTTCGGATTGCTTGAGGCTCTGGCGGCCCAGGCGGTCCACATTCTGGTACTCAGATAACTCCAGATAATTGCAGGAGCGGATCCAGTCAATCTCATCCAAGAGGAAGCTGGCATTTTTGGGGTCCAGAATCTTTGTTTCCTTAAACTTCTTGGCCAATTCAGCAATGCAGGTCTTAATAACCTGGTACCTCTTATTGGTATTGCCATACATCTGTTCCCGGCGGTGGGATTGGTCGAAAAGGTTGCAATAGTAGCGGTAGAAAAGGCTGTCAATGGTCATGATGTCAACTTGAGACTGGCTGGGGCCAAAGAGGCTGACATACCCCTCCCCCTCGACATTGACCTTTTCATAGAGGTAGCGGAGGTACTTGACCAGGGTGTTGTTATAGGTAACCAAAAGCACCCGGTCAAACTCGTCCAGGCAGTAATTATTCAAGAGATAGCCCGCCCGGTGCACGGCAACAGTGGTCTTTCCGGAGCCGGCAACCCCGCGAACCAGCATGGCCCCGCTGGGGGTGGCGGTGATCAGTCTCTTCTGCTCCAGGTTAAGGTTCATGGGATCCCCTCCAGAAATCTGAGATGCTACAATATTCGACGATTTTCATATAATCCCTGCTTAGGAAGTTATTGCTTTCCCGTTGCCCTACTTTCGCTGGGTAAAAAACTGAAGTTTGGCAGTCCCCCCGAGAGCTGTATATGGTAAAATGTTGCTATCCAGAGGAAAGGCGAGAGGTGAATCATGGACAACAGTTTGTTGCACTCATTGGTGGAAAAGCACCGCAGTTATGCTATCTCTGCCCGGGAGCATTTACACAGCCATCCCGAGCTCAGCGACCAGGAATTTGAAACCTCTAAATTCATTCAGGCCAGCTTAAAGGAGGCGGGTATCGAGCATTATCCAGTGCCGGGCATGACTGGGGTGGTGGGAATCATCCGGGGAGCCGGCCAGGGCAAGACCATCGCCTTGCGAGCCGATATGGATGCCCTGCCCCTGACGGAAAAATCGGATAAGCCCTATCGCTCCCAGAACGAAGGGGTGATGCATGCCTGCGGCCATGACGTCCACACCGCAATCCTTCTGGGCACCGCCCGGGTGCTGCAGGATGCCCGGGAGCACCTGCGGGGCAATGTCAAGTTGTTCTTTCAGCCCGCCGAGGAGACCAGGGGCGGGGCCAAGCGGATGGTAGCCGCCGGCTGTATGAAGGACCCCGATGTCGACTATGTCTTTGGCCTGCACGTCGACGGAGCCATTCCCTGCGGCACATTGCGCACCAAGGCCGGGGCCTTTAATGCCAGCGGCGACACCTATAAGGTTACCATCCACGGAAAAAAGGCCCACGGTTGCGCTCCCCATTTGGGCAATGACGCCATTGTCGCGGCGGCCAGCATTGTCATGGAGCTCCAGACAGTGGTCAGCCGCCGCGTTTCCCCCCATGACAGCGTCGTCATCACCGTGGGCAAGATATCTGGGGGCGTCGCCGGCAATGTCATTGCCGACCAGGCCACCCTGTCGATGATTGTGCGCACCACCTGTCGCGAGGCTCGGCAAAGGGCAAACACAGTCCTCCGCAGCATCATCGACCATACTTGCGCCATGCACGGTGTCAGCGCTGAAGTGGAAACCAATCCCGGCTACGACAGCATGCACAATTCGGCAGAATGCGTCGAGGTAATCCGCTCGGTGGCGGAGCGAGTGTTGGGGGCAGGGGCATTTAGTTATGTAGAGCATCCCTTCCTGGGCTGTGAAGATTTTTGTTACTACTGCACCGAAGTTCCCGGCGCCTTCTACCAGCTGGGCAGCCGCAATGAGGCTTTGGGATTTACTGCTCCCACCCACAGTTCTGAATATGATGCCGATCCCGAGACCGTCCCCACCGGCATGAAGATGCAGGCGGGCATCGTGTTTGAGCTCATCGGCAAATAGAGCACTGTATTTACAACAAAAAAACCAAAAGCCGATGGCGGGAGACCGCGCATCGGCTTTGCTATTCCATTGGGCCTTGTGGCTGATTATTCATATCAGCAGCTAAGCTGTCTGCCATATTCTCCTGATAGCCGGCCTTGGCTGCTTTTATTATAGCCTCAGCAGTTGGTATAAGAGTTGGGACATGGATCTTTTCTAATTGTTTCAGTCTCCTGGGCGGTATCGAGATATTTGATAGGCACCTTCTATAATCCTCGGGACTGTATCGCCACAATTTAACCTGGTCCGGGTACCTTTCCCACAGGCGCTGAGCCATGAGCAGACCCTCAGGATCAAAGTCCCCGGAATACCATAGTTCCACACCGGTTTCAGCAAGTTTGTCCAGGAGCATGTATGAAGCTAAGCGGAACTGGCCGTGGGTGCAAACCATGGGACTGAAATTATCGGCATCGGTCAGGTGGGAAAAGAGACCAGAATTCTCGATGATGAATATCCTGTTACCCTTGACAGGCCGGACATATTTTAACCGT
>JBMNFF010000009.1:0-317983 GCA_050949165.1 Bacillota bacterium
TTCCAACTGCCGGTTGAGCCGGGCGATGACGATGATCTCTCCGGGGCGGTATGTATTGAGTAATTGGCTTATTTCCCGGGCAACATATTCCGCTTCCTCCTTCTCGGAGAAGAAGTGCTTGTACACCGGGTACTGGCCCTGCTTGTCCAGGAGGGCCGGTTCCACATAGTACTCGTCCTCTACAATATCTGTGCTCTCCTCGATGAGGCTGTAGGCGGCTTGGGCTATCTGGGTGGTGGTCCGGTAATTCTTACTAAGAACATTGCCCCTGCCTGTCAGGTCCAGGCCTAGGCTGGTGAAGCTCCGCCCCCGGACCAGCCAGGAATGGGGATAGATGCTCTGGGCAGTATCTGCCACAAAGAGCAGGCTGGAATAGTCTCCGGGCTTGTATAACAGCTTGAGGAACTCCAGCTGCACCCGGGTCAGGTCCTGGCTCTCATCGACAATTATGTGGGTGTATTTGGGCTCAGTTTTCTCCTGAGCCTTCTTTAATACCAGGATGTCTCTGGCCTTGGGATCGATGAGGCCTTCCTCTTCCAGGCGGGCATCAAAGGCCAGCATCAGCTCATAGATAGCCTGGCGGGTCTCGGAGTTCTTGCGCAACCGCTGGGGACCTTCCGATTGCTTGAGGCTCTGGCGGCCCAGGCGGTCAACATTCTGGTACTCAGATAACTCCAGATAATTGCAGGAGCGGATCCAGTCAATCTCATCCAAGAGGAAGCTGGCATTTTTGGGGTCCAGAATCTTTGTTTCCTTAAACTTCTTGGCCAATTCAGCAATGCAGGTCTTAATAACCTGGTACCTCTTATTGGTATTGCCATACATCTGTTCCCGGCGGTGGGATTGGTCGAAAAGGTTGCAATAGCCGCCGCGTTTCCCCCCATGACAGCGTCGTCATCACCGTGGGCAAGATATCTGGGGGCGTCGCCGGCAATGTCATTGCCGACCAGGCCACCCTGTCGATGATTGTGCGCACCACCTGTCGCGAGGCTCGGCAAAGGGCAAACACAGTCCTCCGCAGCATCATCGACCATACTTGCGCCATGCACGGTGTCAGCGCTGAAGTGGAAACCAATCCCGGCTACGACAGCATGCACAATTCGGCAGAATGCGTCGAGGTAATCCGCTCGGTGGCGGAGCGAGTGTTGGGGGCAGGGGCCTTCAGCTATGTAGAGCATCCCTTCCTGGGCTGTGAAGATTTTTGTTACTACTGCACCGAAGTTCCCGGCGCCTTCTACCAGCTGGGCAGCCGCAATGAGGCTTTGGGATTTACTGCTCCCACCCACAGTTCTGAATATGATGCCGATCCCGAGACCGTCCCCACCGGCATGAAGATGCAGGCGGGCATCGTGTTTGAGCTCATCGGCAAATAGAGCACTGTATTTACAACAAAAAAACCAAAAGCCGATGGCGGGAGACCGCGCATCGGCTTTGCTATTCCATTGGGCCTTGTGGCTGATTATTCATATCAGCAGCTAAGCTGTCTGCCATATTCTCCTGATAGCCGGCCTTGGCTGCTTTTATTATAGCCTCAGCAGTTGGTATAAGAGTTGGGACATGGATCTTTTCTAATTGTTTCAGTCTCCTGGGCGGTATCGAGATATTTGATAGGCACCTTCTATAATCCTCGGGACTGTATCGCCACAATTTAACCTGGTCCGGGTACCTTTCCCACAGGCGCTGAGCCATGAGCAGACCCTCAGGATCAAAGTCCCCGGAATACCATAGTTCCACACCGGTTTCAGCAAGTTTGTCCAGGAGCATGTATGAAGCTAAGCGGAACTGGCCGTGGGTGCAAACCATGGGACTGAAATTATCGGCATCGGTCAGGTGGGAAAAGAGACCAGAATTCTCGATGATGAATACCCTATCCCCTTTGACCGGCCGGATATATTGCAATTTTGCCAGTTCCCTCACAGGGGCGTTAATTACACTTCCATTGCTATATGCAGTTTCCCACATTGGGTTGTCAGAAATTAGTCCACAGCAGGTAACGAAGTTCAGGAGGTCATCTCGGATGATGCCAAACTGGTCCAGGAGCTCCCAGGTTTGTTCCCCTGTGAGGTTGGACATAATTCTCGTCCCGTCTTGCTGGTTTCTGACAAACTGCAGGGCAGAGATCAGGTATTTGCCGCAGCTGGTATTGGGGTCAAAACCGTGGGGGTCTCCAATGATCTTCGCCGCCCACAGGGGGAGTCGGCGGTAGCTATCCTTGCTTGGCAATTTGGCCAGGGCTGTTAGGGCTTGGCCCAGTTGTGTTTTCAGCAGTTTCGGGTTTTGGGTGTAGGCCTGGTTAATTGTCCGGGTGCCGGGACCTCCTGCTTCGATGTGACGGATCCAGTCTTGGCAGAGGGCGTGGGGGTGTTCCTGGGCCAGACCATAGAAGAATTTCTCCCGGGCCCTTTGCTGGGCCTGCTCCTCCTCGGTCTTGGGGATTAAATCCTTTCCCAGTATGGCAGACATGAGTTCAATTAAGTCTGTTCCTGCGTACCTGGTTTGTTCCAGGGCTTGTTGGAATTGGAGGAGGCCTACCAAAACCGAGCGTTTTTTGGAAAGGTCCTTTCCCAAAAGTCCGCCGATGGCTTGCCGTTCATCGGGGGTGAGGTTGTTGAGGACGGCGTTGCCGCCGATTCGGCCAAGCCCCCGGTAGCGTTGGGCCATTAGTTTGATGAGCCGTTGGAATCCCGGTTGGGAAAAGTAAGTGATTGGGTCCATGTTGTCACCCCCCGTTTGATATGGGTTGTGTGTGTGCGTCGTATGGGCGGGGCGCCATGGGGACGCAGATTTGGGGCCTTTTTTGGGGTGGGGCGCCATTGAGGACGCCCCTACATATCGAGGGGCCGTTGTTTGGGTTGGGCGCCCCTACAATTGGGGTCAATCTTTGGTTTGGGTTGCGGCTGCTTCTTAGTTGCTTAATAGACGCCGGGTATGGCCGTCCCAGAGGTAGCGGATCACTGTTACCCAGGGGGCGTTTTTGGGCCGGACCAGCTCACAGATGGACAGACGGTTTGCTGTATCGTAGTCGCCCCACAAGGACTGGGAGTTGATGATGTAGTCAAAGCCCAGTTTTTCCATGAGGTCGAACATGTCCCGGATATTGGTTTCGTCAACCCCGGCAAAGGCTTCATCCAATGAGATTATGCGGGGAGCATCTCCCCTGGCATCCTGGTAGCGGGAATAGGCTGCCGAGAAGAGGGGGATATACATGGCCATGGCCTTCTCGCCGCCGCTGAAGGTAAAGAACATATTGTTGGTGAGCTCCCGCTTCGGCTCCTTGCCCTTGCGGAACAGGAGCATAAACTTGAACCAGGTCCTGTAATCCAGGAGCTCCCGGACGATGGAGTGGAAGGTTTCACCCTTTTCGGTATCTGCCAGCTCGGCCTTGGCCCGGTCAATCTTGGAGCGGAAGTGGCGGGTTATCTGGAGCATATCTTCTTCCTTGAGGAGGTTGGGGTCCTTGCGGAGTAGGGCCACCAGCTCCTCTGTGTCCAGCTCGTCTTCCTGTTCGGCTGTCCTGGGTTTCCAGCGCAGGGAGAAGGTGAGGCCGCTGGAGGTGTCCCGCTGCTCCATAAGCTTGTTGATCTCTTCCACCCAGTTTTCCGCCCGGTTGATGCGCCGACGGATAATTTCCCCAACACTGTGGAGAATTATCTCTTCATAAAGCTCTCGATCCTTTTCGCTGAGGAGGTGCTGCTGGACCTGGATGTCCTGCTCCATCTTGTCCAGGACAATATAGACATCCTTCTTCTGACCGTCATAGTCCAGCATAATAATCTGTCGGTGCCTGGCCTGGGCCAGAGGGGTCAGCAGGTACTGGGCCCAATCTTGGTCCAGGGTGGGCAGGTCACCGGCAAGGGTTTGCTCGCTTTGCTCTGGGCGGTACTCCACCAGGTACTGTTGCTCTTCGAAGAAGGCCTTGTTTAGCCGGATAGAAATCCGTTCCCTGTCTGTATTAAGGGCGCTGCTGTACTCCTTGACCACCTTGCGGGCTAGGGCCAGTAGGTCTGTAATTTCGCTGGCTGTGTCCTTTAAGACGAACCCGAAGCTCAGTTCATGGCTGAAATACTGCTGCCAGCAGGACAATATCCTTTGGGAGAATTCCAGCTGGTCCTTCAGGCCCTTTTCCCTGGCCTGTCCGTCTTCTATATCCCGGCTGAGATTAACTGTTCGCTGGTAAGCGTCTTTACCTTCCTGGGGAATTTCGTCGAGGCGCTGAATAACTGTCTGGATGCGGGCGGTGATTTCCTCCGCCCCCAGCTCCTGCATGCGCTCCTTAATCTTGGAGATGGAAAATTGCAGCTGTTGGATCCTGGCATGGCTGACATTCAGATCCCCCTTGAGGGTGTCTACATCCCCTTGGACCTCCTCCAGCTCTTCAGAATGGTTGGCCATTAGTTCCCGGCAGTGGGTGATGCGCTGATGGTAGCCTTCCAGGTCCCGGAGCAGACTGGTGTAATTACTCATCTCTTTGATGGCTTCGGCATAGGCCTCTTCAGATTCCGGTAGGTTCAGCTCTCGGGCCAGCACCTGCAGCTGATGCCTAGCTGCCTGCATGGCAGCGTAAGTGTCCTTCACCTTGGCGCTTTTCTCTGCCTCGGCCTTTCTGGTAATCCTGAGGGTGCCCTCGACTTCGGTGATTTGCTGCCAGTTCTCCTCCAGGGCAGTAAATTCGGGCAGGGCGCTTAGCTCTTGATCCAGGATTTCTCGGCGCTGGTCGAGTTGCTGCTTTCTTGCCTCCAGCTCTTCCCTTTCCCCTTGCTGTTGGGAGAGCTTCATTTCCAGCTGGGCAATCTTGCTGAGGCGGAAGCGGCGCCGGGCCTCCCTGCCGATATACCGTGAGGCCTCCTCCCGGGGGGCCTGGCCGCTGACCAGGGCTATCCGGTAATTGCCCCGGCTATCTACGGTTATATCTCCTGACTCCAGGCTATCTGGATTCATCAGGATGCTGCGCAGGACATCATCAATGGTCTGGGCGTCCACACCCTGGCAGGGCACGGGCTCCAGCACATCAGCCAGGGTGTATTCCAGCACCCTGGGATTAGGAAGGATTACTTTATCCCAGCCCTTTACCGAGGCCAGATGTTCCCTGGGGACTACTAGGGCGTCTAAAAGGCCAGCCTGGGTAATGGCGGCTTCCAGGCGCTCCCTTTCCTCTTCGGGGATATGATCCCGGAATTCCACCGCAGCATAGAGGGGGACATGGGCTATCCCGGCAGCTTGCAGGGCAGCCCTGGTTTCGGTGGTATCTGGATGGCGCTGGGGTTCTGGCTCCTGCATTTCCCGCCATTCCTGGATTTCTTCCTGGGTTTGGGCTATTTCTTGATCCTTGCCATGGATGCGGGCAGCTAGAATTGCCAGTTCATCGGCAATGGCCTTGCCGTTACGATCATGGGCCTGCCGCACCGGTTGGGTAACGGTCTGGGGTTTGTGCAGGTCGAAGATGTCCATCAGGAAGTGGGCAGTCTGCTGCTTCTCCTGGGGAGTGAGCTTTAGTTCCTGGGTGCATACCTCCCAGTGATGGAAGTCCTGCAGCCATTGCTCCTTTAGAGAGTCCTGTTGCTCCTCCAGTGTTTTGTGGTTGTGGATTAGCTGGTCCAACTCCCGGGTAATCTGGGCATGCTCATCTTCCGCATCCTGATGTCTCTCCAGGGCGAAGCTGTATTTCCTGGCCGCTATAAGGATGGTATTTAGCTGCTGGGAGTAGTCCCGAGCTTCGTCCTTCCAAAGGGTGAAATCATAGGGCTGGGTACGGCGGAAATCCTTGGTGTATTCCCCGTGGGCGTTAAAGGAAGCGGCGTCGGCAATTGCTTCCATCTCCTCCAGGCAGGACTCGGTCTGGGCTTGGAACTGGTCGATTCTGCTCTGCTGCTCCCGGACCTCTGCCTCCAGCCTCCGCTCCCGGCGCTGCTTGCCTTCCAGTTCCTGCCTTTTCTTGGTTTGGGACTCTTTTGCCTGGGCCAGCTCATCTTCGGTTTCCTTGAGCTGCTCCTGAGCCCTGAAGACATCGTGCTGTTCCAGTTCCCGCTTTTCCTGCTCCAGCACCTTTTGCTCCTGGTCCAAACGGGTAATAAGCTGGCAGTCTGCTTCCAGCTGCTGCTGTTTTTGGGCCAGGTCAGTTTCCAGCTGGGCCATATCCCGGCTGAGCTTATCTTGATTGGCGACGGCCTTTACCAGGCCGCTGGCCTTTTCTGCCAGCATAAAGCGGTTATATGCATCGTAGGCAATGGTCAGTTTCCTCAGAGATGCCCGGTCCCGCTCCAGTTGCTCTAACTGCTGCTTGATCTGGTCCATATTTTCGATGGTCTCGGATAAGGGGCGCAGCTCATCGTCGGAAAGGGGCGGGATGGACTCGTTGAGGATTTCGTAGATGACGGTGGGTTTAAAGTCCTTGGATAACTTGGGGCTGCGCAGCTGGATCAGGAGCTTGATCAGGTCTTCATAGGCCTCGATGGATTCAAAGCCGAAGACATAGCGGTTGACCAGCTCCATGTATTCCCGCTGGCCCCGGACAACCCGGCCTCCTGGTTCGATGCGGTTGGTCAGTTCCAGGCGGGTTAGGGGGGCGGTCACTTCCTTGCCCTCTTCGGGGCTGTATTCCTGGCGGTGCAGGTTAATATCTACCTCAACCCGGCGGTTGTCGGTGATCACAAAGCCCCAGAAATCCATGGTGGAATGGCGGCGGGCCCGGAGCCCGATGCCGGTGGTGATGTAGCGGTCGCTGTTCTCCCGCTTATACTCCAGCCACAGGTAGCCGGTGCGTTCATCCAGCTTGCTGATCCCGGATTCCCCCAACAGGTAATCTTCCATCTTTCTTGCCCGAGAACCAAAGGGATCCAGGCGATCGGGACTCTTCCTGCCGTCCAGGAGAACGGTGATGAGGCTCTGCATGGTTACAGACTTACCGGAGCCGTTGCTGCCCCGGAGGAGCAGCTTACCGTCGGTAAAGTCGAAGACTTCATTATCGTAGTACCAGAAGTTTAGCAGCCCGGCCCTGTTTAATTGCAGTCTATCTGTCATCTGTATCCTCTCCTTCCGGGCTGAAATCTTCGGGATAGTGTCCGCTGAATCTGGCCAGGACCGGCAGAAGGGAGATGACCCGGGTCTCCTTGTCCTCTTGGGCCAGCTTCCAATCCTTGAGGTGGGCCAGGAGCTCCCGGGCCACCCCCTGGGTATCCAGCTCCCGGTACTGCTTGGACCAACCGTGGCTGAACTTTTCCCGGAGCTGTCCGACCCAGCTGATGTATGCGGACCGGGGCAGGCTGATGCTGCCGTCATATTGAATGGGGATATCCTCTTGCTCTTTAATGTCCCGGGCCAGTCCGGCAAACTGGATGGCGATATCGCTGATGGTGCGGTTATCCGGGAAATATGTCAGCTTGGCCCTGCGCTCCGGAGTGGTGAGGAGGGCGGCGTTCTTATATAGCTCAAACTGAAACTCAAAATTGTCCTCGATATCGTCGCGGATGCGGTTGCGGCGGTTGCGGAGATAGAGGAAGTCGGGATCAGCTGCGTCCTGGCTGTACATTACCGGTCCAAAGAGCAACTGCCGATAGATTTTGTATCTCCGGGCCACCCCCTGGTCGGCGGGCTGTTCGGCTGCCAGGATTTCTTCAGGGTCCTTCATGCTCTCCAGTTCCCGGGGGAAGGAGCGCATAAAATACCGGGCCGCCACCGGCACTTCGTAGAGGACCTCAGTCTCACCGGTACCGAAATTCTCAATCTCCCCCTCGATGCTGAGGAGGATTCCCATATCCTCGGCATAGCGCATCACCCGGACCAGGGACTTGCGGTGCTCAAAATTGTTCCAGTGGAGCTGGCCAGGACCGGGGTAGAAGCCTTCAATGCCCTCACAGAGGTTGGACAGCAGAAACTGCTCCTCCACCGCCAGCCCCTCCAAGAAAGCAAGGAGGCAGCAGAAGAGCACATAGTCCCGGACCCGTTGGAAGGGGCTGATTCCCATCCAAGGCTCCAACTGGGCAGGGATTTTCTCCAGCTTCACAAAGTAGCGGTGGGTGATCAGGCGAAGGCCGGCCTTATCCCGAAACCAGGATCTGAGGGCCTGCTCCCGGTTTCGGACCTGGAGGTATTTTTCCGGCTCTCTTTCCCGAAGGATCCAGAACTGCTCCAGAAGGTCCACGGCGGCATCCCGGGCCACATCATCAAAGACAGCGTTGGTATTTTGTTCTTCCATCTAATCCACCACCTTGAGGATATAGTCCGGCATACGGAGGCTGCCGTCGGTGCAGCGCAGGGAGATCTGCCCCTGCCCTCCCTGGAGCTGAAACCTGCGCCCGGATTCGGTCTTGACCAGCTTCTGGTCATTGGCCAGAGCCCTGGATATCCAGACCAGGAGGGTGCGGCGGACATGGGGTTCAATAATGCCAAGCCTGCTGAGCTCTATCTTCTCATCGGATATCAGGGAAGTAAGCATCCTGGCCTCAGCCTCTTTTTCCTGGAGGTATTTGGCCAACATGGCGTTCTTGTCTCTACTACGGTCGATTATGGCGTTGGGCCGGGTCTTGGCCCGGTAATTTCGGATCCTGGGGGTCAGGGTCAGCTCCACTGACGGCCTCTCCCATACTTCGGCATAAATATCTTCGGTATCCTTGACAGGAGCATAGAAGTGCCGGGTATTGGCGATGCCGAAGACACAGGCCGAGAGGATATGGGCTTCGTCGAGATCGGCGCATTGGCTGAAGCGCTGGGCCAGATGCAGGAAATCCCGGCGCCGGCTTTTGTGGTTGTGATGGCGTTCCCCCAGGCGCTGGGCAAATCTGGTGATGCGCCGGATTGCTTCATGGGTTTCCCGCTTTAGTTCCTGAATATCGCTGGGGCGGCTGGCGTGGCCAAAGAACCAAGTATTTAGGTTCTCCCATTGCAGGCTGAACCTATCTACCAGAGACTCCCGAGAAGGGGCCACATCCAGGCGGGGGATGCTTAACTGGTAATCTGCCAGCTCATTGCAGATGCCGTCTATACGTTCTTGCCGGAACTTGTCCAAGATGGTCTCAATTCTAATGGCCACCCGCTGCATGGCGGTGACAAAGTTCCGCAGGTAATCGCTGAGGGAGTCCTTATAAGCCAGGAAGGCTTCGGTCTTCATCAGCTCCTCCACCTTTTCGCTTTGCAGGTGGGCAAGATAATCTGTAGCGTTCTCGGTGAGCTTGCGGAAGGCTGCGAAGACGTCCTCCCAGAGGGCGTTTAGCTCCTCGCCCTGGGCTTCGGGGGACTGGGCTAGACTGGTGAGGGCATTGAGCAGGCGCTCGAAGAGGGTCTTTTCCAAAGAGCCGCCAAAGGATGAGCCCAGCTGCTCCAGGCTTTTTACCATCCGCTCAATCTCAATGGTGTAGGGACTGACCTGGTAGCGGAAGCGTTTCTTCTTAAACTCCTCGATGCTGCCAACCCGGGAAGTCTCCTGCCTGGCAATGATGTTTTTCCACTCCACCAGCTGGTTCAGGTCCTGCTGCAATTGGTCTTCATTGTAGTCTTGAAAATGGGGATTTTGGCGCAGGTGCTCCAGGATTTCCCCGGGAAATAATTGATGCCGCATGCTTTCATGCTGAATGTAAAAAAAGCGCAGTATCGCCCGATAGCGCCAAGCATTGGCTACCGTCAGGTAACTGGCTTCAATTATCGGCTTTAGTAATTGGTCGTCCACGATTCCACCCCCGCGGTTTTATGTAACCCCAAGGGAATTATACCATTTATGTGGGACAAACCCAACAGAAATGACACTATAGTCTTCCGCTTACCGCTACAATATGGGAGTGCTTAGTTAAGTTTTCCCCGGCCTTTCTGATCCAGTTTACTACTTTGTGTTGCAGGATGATGCGGCCAAATGGTTAAGGTGAGGGTTTCGCGAAGAAACGCGACAGTCTTTCCTCTGCTAATTTGTATACTTCGGCCTTATCCCGGGGGCCAATTGCAATGATCTCCATCTGAAGAGAACCATCCTTGAGGCTTGTTGGCCGGTATATAATGCGTAGGTTTGTAGATGTTCGCTTTATCTTGCCAAAGAAGTGCAAAGGCGCACGCAAGCGGGACTCCGGTACCGTCAGGTTTTAGCTTGGCCCCTTTCTGGGCTTGCTTGACTATCATCTCCAGGATTAATTGTCTGCTGCTCAGGGGAAAGGATTTATAATCTCTAACTGCTTCCTGGGTAAAGACAACACGTACGCCAACCTGACTCAGCAGCTGATCCAACTTTTCAATTTTGCTGGGCATTACTCATCATCCAGTTCGAACTTATCCAGGTTTGCATGTAGAGACTCAATGTCAAAATCATCTTCTTGGACAACTTCACTCAAAGGAATCTGTTCTATCCGCTTGGATTTATGCCTTTCAAGGGCAACCTGGAACATGTGGTTGTCTATTACTTCCTCTATAATTTCCTCCGCCTTGAGCAAGCGCAAAAATCTGTCATAATCCACCAGGACCCCAACCGCATCTTTATTCCTATTGCTACGGATGATATAAATTTCTTCGCTGGTATTCCCTGCGTATTTGTTCAGGATCTCTGTCAGTTTAGGAGTTCTGGTCAACTCTGTAACACTCAGCGTATTCTCTTTAACAAACTCTAGAGACTTGCTGGTTACCTTATAATTGGTATTGCTCACCCTAATCACTCCTTTACCATGAGATTACACATATTATAACACAACACAAATGTGTAATATTATAAATTTTTGGCCTTTGGCCTTGATGAATTTAACTTGTAAAAGAAGCGGGGCTGTCGTGAAACTAAATCTTCGCGCATATTACCTGAAGAAATTCTCTGTGGGTAAGGGCCAAAATGCCCCCTACATGGATAATCCAATGTTGGGGGGGCCGCCCGACTCACATGAATGTCTAATTGAGAAATATGGCAGATTGTCAGTATTGCGACAGCCCCTTATTTCGCCCGTTTTAGTTGCTCTTGCTCCTCGCTCAACTCCTTGATCATCTGTAGAATTAGGCGATGTTCGTTGGAATTTGAGACCTCAAGCGAATCAAGCGGTGATCCAAAGAGTCAATTTGCCCGCTTAACTTCTGCCCCCGGGCATCAATTTTCTCGTTTAGCATTTGCAGCCCAGCACCGAGAGCCCGGAGTTGGGAGCTTATGTCCTCCAATGGCACAGCGACTTTGGCAGCTTCCACTCCCAATCCCTCCAGTCGCGTTTTTAATATTCTAGCATTACTGGATCGAGGCATCTAAAAAAATAAATCTATTGTCAGCATCATATTAGGTCGCTAAACAGGTTGTTAATATCGGCGGAGAGCCCGTCAAATATAACGGATTGGGCAACGGCTCCCCTCTCAAATACCCTCAGCCTTTCAATTTCATTATTCTCGAAGCTATATATTATGACTGTCTCCTGCTTGGGGTCGACAATCCAGTATTCCTTGACCCGGGACAACATGTAAGAGTTCAACTTGTCAATCATATCCTTATTTCTCGTGCTATCGGACAGGATCTCAACAACCAAGTCTGGCGTTCCCATATACCGACCCTGCTCTGTTACATTGTTTTCCAGGTCACAGGCTACCAAGACATCAGGCTGGACAACGTCGGGAGTTTTCATTTCCTTCTTTATTAGATGCACATCAAAGGGTGCAAGAAAAACTCTGGATTTCTTGACTTTGAAGTAATCAGTAAATAATAGGTACAAGCGGCCTAGGATCTCCTGATGCATGATGTTGGGAGATGGCAGCAAATAGATCTCGCCATTGATTAGCTCCATCCTCAGCATGCTCTTTTCATTGATCTCCATAAACTCTTCATAGGAAACTTTTTTCCGGCCATATTGGTAGTCCAGGGCTTTTTCTCTTACAATAAAATACTGCTCAATATCTGTCACATAAGGAGTGAGCCTGGCGATTTTATTGCCGTTTGTGTCAAGTTTTGTTCGCAAAATCCATCTGCACTCCGTAAATGGATTATGCCACCTGCATTCGATCTTCCTTTGTTAACTGGATAATATCTGGCTTTATATAACATCTCCCTGACGACCAATCCTCGGCATATTCAATCAGGTATGTCGTAACAAGACGGATATAGGAATCCATACTTGGAAAGATGCCAACAACAGATGTCCGCCGACGAATCTCCCTGTTGAGCCGCTCTAACATGTTCGTTGAGGATATCTTCCTGTCATCTAGCCGGTTAAAATTGTAGAACTGTAAGGAGTCTTCCAAGCCAGATTCAAGAACTTCTACTGCTCCAGGGTATTGGTTTTCGTAGGTGTCCATCAATGCATCGGCGTATTTCTTAGCACTTTCAAGATCCGGCTGCAACCAGATTTGCTTCAACCTATCAGCGAAAGCTGCCTTGCCTTTGGCGGGCAGGTGAGCCAAGATGTTACGCATGAAGTGCACTTTACAACGCTGCCAACTGCAACCGATAAATGACGTCTGAACAGCTTTTACCAACCCTTTGTGAGCATCGGACACTACCAGCCATGTATCTTTGAGGCCCCTGTCCTTTAGCCTCTGGAACAGCTCCCTGTAGGTAGCCTCAGACTCATCCTGCATCGGCTCAATGGCTAATATGTCGCGCCTGCCGCTTTCATCAAGCCCGACAACTACAAGGACTGCCATGTTCTTCACGTGCCGGTCATACCTAATCTTCTCGTATAATGCATCAACCCATAGGACAGGATACGTCTTTTTCAACGGACGTTTCCGGAAAGCTTCCACCTGATCGTTTAATTCCCTTGTGATTTGAGAAACCTGGCTTCGGGAGATTGAGTCGATGCCAAGGCTCTTGGCCAGCTTCTCAATCTTGCGGGTGGAAACTCCGTTAACATAGGCCTCCTGGATAACATTCATAAGGGCAACTTCTGATCGTTTCTTTTCAGTTACGAAGAAGGGAATGTAGCCGCCTTTGCGCAACTTAGGGACAAACAAATACAGGGTCCCCATTCTAGTGTCGAACCGGCGGACACGGTACCCGGAGCGGTATCCGGACCTTTCTGAGTTACGCTCTGACTTGGAAGCATTGACCTTAGATGTTACTTCGGCTTCCATAAGTTGCTCGCACAGCCACTTCAGCATCGAGAGCATTGGGTCTTCTTCTGACATGAATTGCAATAGCATTTTCTCGAAGTTTCCAGTAGAATAAGAGTAAGCCATCGGTAACAACTCCTTTTGGTTTGCTCGTCACTTACCATTTCGGGGTTGCCGATGGTTTTTCCTTTTTACTTTTGCGAACTTAATTGTACACTATCGAGAAGTATTTAGGGTTGATATAGATTAATATCAATCGCTAATTCAAAAAATAATATCTTTATAAAAAGACCAGTCACAATCAGGCATGAATGCTTGAAGTGACTGGTCTTTTTTGCCCCGCTTGAAGCTGTTCATTTAAGTTTTTCTTCAATCCCTAAGAGAACGCTTCTTTTTCGGCATTTTTATTCTTTCCTGGCCCAGACCACCCGGTCGTGGCCCGCCAGGTCCTTTTCCACCTGGGGATGGGGAAAGCCTCCGTCCACAAAGAGCTGGCGGACTTGGATTCCTTGGGTGCTGCCAATCTCTATAAAGACCATGCCACCGGGGACGAGGAATTTCCCAACTTCCCGGAGCAAGCGCCGATAATGGCAGAGTCCGTCGGGACCGGATACCAGGGCGCCGCGGGGTTCATGGCAACGGACCTCCGGCTGCAACCCGGGGTACTCCCCGGCGGCAATGTAGGGCAAATTGGCGGTAACACAGTGAAAACCCTGTTCCTCCATGTCTTCCAGGGGCGAGAGCAAATCGCCGCAACTGAAGATAACCCTGTCCCTCACCCCCAGCAACTGGGCATTTTGCCGGGCCACCTCCAGGGCCGCCGGGGATACGTCTACTGCCGTCAGGCGGGCCGAGGGCAACAGGGCCAGCATGCTCAGGCCAATGACGCCGCTACCGGTTCCTATATCAGCCAGGCGCAGCGGCAAGTCGGGAAAATTCCGATTGAGTTCGAAAACCGCCTTCTCCACCAAGACCTCGGTTTCGGGGCGGGGGATCAACACATCCTCAGTGACGATAAATTCCCAGTGCATAAAGGGCTTGACGCCTATAATATATGCCATGGGCTTGCGCGACGCCCGCTGGGCCAGGGCCTGATTGAAGCGCCCGGCCTCGGCAGCTGAGAGCTCCACCTCTCCATGGGCCATAACCACCACAGCATCGAGACCCAAAGTACGGGCCAGGAGCACTTGTGCTTCAAACCAGGGATTCTCTATCCCCGCTGCCCGGAGCTCCTGCGCCCCCCGGGCAACGGCCTCCCGGCGGCTGCCCATCTTATTCCAGCTGGGCAAGGCGGGCGACCTGATCGGCGGTAATCAGACTGTCCACGATCTCGTCGATATCCCCGGCCAGCACCTCATTGAGCCTGTGAATGGTCAAGCCAATCCGGTGGTCCGTCACCCGACTCTGGGGAAAGTTATAGGTGCGAATGCGCTCGCTGCGGTCCCCTGTCCCCACCTGGCTCTTCCTTTCGGCTGCCAGCTCGGCCTGTTGCTCGGCCTGGAATTTTTCGTACAAGCGGGACCTCAGGACCCGCATGGCCTTTTCTCTGTTTTTGAGTTGAGACTTTTCATCCTGGCAGGATACCACAATCCCCGTGGGCAAGTGAGTAATCCGGACGGCCGATTGGGTGGTATTGACACTTTGGCCCCCGGGGCCGGTGGCACAGAACAGGTCTATGCGCAGGTCATTGGGATTGATCTCCACCTCGACTTCCTCAGCCTCCGGCAGCACCGCCACCGTCACGGTGGAGGTGTGGATTCTGCCGCCCGATTCGGTGGTGGGGATGCGCTGGACCCGGTGCACGCCGCTTTCGAACTTGAGGCGGCTGTAGGCGCCCTTCCCCTCGATGACGAAGATGATTTCCTTTATCCCGCCAATATCCGTGTAATGGGAGTCCAAGATCTCCGTCTTCCACCGCTTGGTCTCGGCGTAGCGAGTGTACATCTTAAAGATATCCATGGCAAAGAGGGCGGCCTCTTCGCCGCCTGCACCGCCTCGAATTTCCATGATGACGTTCTTCTCATCATTGGGATCCTTGGGAATCAAGAGGAGCTTGAGTTGTTTCTCCAAATCTGCCAGAGTGGCTGTCAGTTCATCCACTTCCTCCTTGGCCAACTCAACCAAGTCAGGATCGGCTTTTTCCTCGAGAATTTCTCTTGCTTCCTTTAAAGCCGCTTCTGTCTCCCTATATCGACGGTAGGTTTCCACTGTTTCCGTCAGGGCTGCATGCTCTTTAGTCAATTCCAGCCAGCGCTTTTGGTCCCGGTTCACCAGTTCGGGATCGGAGATCTCTTTTTCCAGGCGCTGGTATTTCTGCAAGAGGGCTTCTAATTTGTCCAGCATAATATCACACCTTTTTGCCCTGAGATTTTTCTAAAACATTATAACTTTAGCTTTCCCCAGGGTCAACCACTGCCTTCAGTGCGGCGATGGCGACTTCCAGTTGCTCCATATCGGGTTCCCGGGTTGTCAGCTTTTGCAAGAGCAGTCCCGGCGCCAAAACCAGCCGGGCCAGAGACGATTTGCTCTTAGCCGTCCATCGGGTCAATTCATAGGCGATTCCCGCCAGGAGGGGGAGCAGAGCCAGGCGCAAGAGCAACTTGGTCAATATATTGACCGGCGTAAACAGAGAAAACAAGAGAATGCTTAAGCCCACAACCAGGAGCAAAAAACTGGTCCCGCACCGGGGATGCAGCCTTGAACAAGTGGCCGCTTCCTCGGGCAGCAGGGGTCTTCCCTGCTCCCAACAGCTGATAGACTTATGCTCTGCCCCGTGATAAGCAAAGGTTCGCCGAATATCCCGGGACAGGCCGATTAGAAATAGGTAGCCGACAAAGAGGAGGACCCGGACCAATCCTTCGGCCATATTCAGCACCAGGGGAGGGGCCCAGCGGCTCAGGGGGTTGACCAGCACTGCCGGCAACAAAAAAAACAAGCCGATTCCCAAGGCCAGGGCCAGAACAGCCGTCAGCGCCATTTGCCAGGCGGGGATTTCCTCCTCGGGAGCCAGGAGTTGAGCAGAGCGGTTGAGACTTGAGATGGCCCCGGCCATGGCTTCGTACAGTGCTGTTACCCCTCTGATCAGGGGCCAACCCAAGATGGGCCAGCGCTTGGCCAGGGGATTGAGCTTATCCACTTCGGTGACAATGGCGCCATCGGGGGTGCGGACGGCGATGGCCTGGAGTTCCGGGCTGCGCATCATCACGCCCTCCAATACGGCTTGGCCGCCGATATTTATCTTGCTCACATTGGCACCTCGTGACAGTGCCGGCAGCGCGCCTCATATGACTCGGAGGCGCCGACCAAAATTGTCGGTTCGCTGGCCCGGGCAGGCTTGCCGTTGACCAGGCGCTGGGTGCGGTTGGCGGGATTTCCGCACTTGATGCAGATGGCCTGAAGCTTGTCCACATACTCGGCTATAGCCATGAGCATGGGGGTGGGACCAAAGGGTTGGCCCCGAAAATCCATGTCCAGGCCGGCCACTATTACCCGCTTGCCCTGATCGGCCAGGCGCTTGCAGACATTGACCAAGCCCATGTCGAAGAATTGAGCTTCATCGATGGCAACCACTTCGGTATCCTCCTGGACCATGGAATACAGCACTCCCGAATCGGGGACGGCAATGGCTTCGGCATACTCCCCGTTATGAGAAACCACATTGGTCTGATTGTAGCGGTCGTCCAGCAAAGGTTTAAAGACCTGGATTTTGAGGCGGGCAATCTTGGCTCGCCGCACCCTGCGGATAAGTTCCTCGCTCTTTCCGCTGTACATACTGCCGCAGATTACCTCTAACCATCCCATATCCTTCATTCGATACATTAGATTTCCCCCCAGCAAAGAGTCAGTCAGATTATGATATTCTCTGCCGGGGGGAATTTTCCCTGCATAGAATTTTCACATTACCTAGGGCAACAATGTGACGGGGTTTATTTGCTTGCCGTCGACCTTAATCTCAAAGTGCAGGTGAGGGCCGGTGGAATAACCTGTGGAACCCACCTGGGCGATGGGCTGGCCCTGCTCGACATAATCGCCCCGCTTTACCAAGAGCTTTGAGGCATGGGCATACAGGGTGGCCACCTGATCATTATGGCGGATTTCCACCATATATCCGTATGAGCCTCGCCAGCCGCTGGCTACCACTGTCCCTGATGCGGCGGCATAGATTGTCTTGCCCGTCTTGCCAGTGATATCTATACCCCTGTGAAGCCTCCCGCCCCGCATCCCGAAACCCGAAGAGATATTGCCCCGAAGGGGCCAAATGAACCCGGGGAAAGCCACATTTGCCAAATTTACTGAGCTGGTGGAGACGCCGCGACTGCTTACCTTGACCGTCGGCGGCGGCTCCGGGATCTTTGCCCCGGGCAACACCAGCTTGGTGCCGGGTTCTAAATCGGCGCTGTCCAGGGAGTTGGCAAACCATATGGTCTCTTCATCGACCTGGTATTTTGCAGCCAAGGCCGAGAGTTCGTCGCCAGGGACAACGGTGTACAACAAGCCGTCAACTCCGGGGAACTCCAGTTTTTGGCCGGGGTAAATCAAGTTGGGGTTGGTTATGCCATTGCTCTGGCTGATGGTCGTCACACTGACGCCGAAGGCTGCAGCAATGGAAATCAGGTTATCCCCCTTTTTTACTGTATAGGAAATGACTTCTACTCGCTGGTCTTTGTAGTGCTTATAGCGCAAGCACAGTTCCGGTGAAAGGTAGTCCGAATTTGCCAGTTCAGCTACCATGGCTTCCACATCCTCGATAGCCTCGACGGACTGGGCAGCCGCTGTCCCGGCGGGAAGCAATGCCATAACCAGGGCAATTGCCACCAAGCCAGACAGGCTGAGCTTGAACATGCGAGATCACCTCATTTGGAATAGCGTATTTTTCCAGCTCAGCCCTATTATAACCCCGAGTTTTCGGAATATGCGTGATTTTATACGGGCCTCAAAGCGCCAAAGCTCAGGAAACCATCCGGGTTATAATAAAAAGCCGATGCGCTGGGGGCATCGGCCTTTTCTGCGACAGATCGAAACGTCCCCGGTGTCGCGCCTAGGGTTCGAAGACATGGGGCTTGCGGTGCAGGTTATGGGTGGCATCGATATAGCGGATGGTCCCGGTCTTATAGCGCATTACCACCGAATGGGTGCTGGCGGTTTCGCCATGGAAGCGCACTCCCTGCAGGAGATCCCCATCGGTAATCCCCGTGGCCGCAAAGAAGCAGTCATCTCCCCGGACCAAGTCCTCCATGGTCAGAAGTTGCCGGGGATCCTCCAGACCCATTTCCCGAATCCGCCTTTCCTGGGCTTCCGTCTGGGGACAAAGCCTGCCCTGGATTTCCCCGCCCAGGCACTTTAAGGCCACGGCGGCCAACACCCCTTCCGGGGCGCCGCCGATTCCCATGAGCATATCGACCCCGGAGCCGGCCACGGCGGCGGAAACCGCCGGCGCGACGTCGCCGTCGGTAATCAGCTTGACCCTGGCACCGGCCTGGCGCACTTGGCGGATGAGCTCGTGATGCCGGGGCCGATCCAGGATTACCACCACCAGGTCCCGGACCGACTTATTGGTGGCCCTGGCCAGGGCCTCGAGATTTTGGGCCGGAGGATTATCCAAATGCACCTTGCCTGCAGCGCACGGCCCCACGGCAATTTTGTCCATATACATGTCGGGTGCATGTAAGAGACAGCCCCGGGGAGCAATCCCGATGACGGCGATGGCGTTGGGCAGGCCTTTGGCCACCAGGTTGGTGCCCTCCACCGGGTCGACGGCCACGTCCACCTCGGGACCGCCCAAGCCCACTTTTTCGCCGATGAAGAGCATGGGAGCCTCATCAATTTCCCCCTCGCCGATGACCACGGTGCCGCTGATTTGGACGGTGTCAAACATCCTGCGCATGGCGTCCACCGCCGCCCCATCAGCTTCGTCTTTCTTACCCAGCCCCATCCAGCGGGCTGAGGTCAGGGCCGCCGCCTCGGTCACCCTGACCATCTCCAGGGCCAGTTCCCGTTCCATCTTGATCCTCACTCCTCTTTGGTATAGCATATATGCCATTTATGACATACTTATTCTGTAACTCCGCCCTTAATTCCTGCAAAAAAAGCCGGGAATAATTCCCGGCTACTTTAGTTTTTCCCAATCCTTGAGAAATCTTTCAATGCCCTGGTCGGTGAGGGGATGTTTTGCGGCGGCCATCAGTGTGGCATATGGCACTGTGGCAAAGTGGGCGCCCGCCCGAATGGCGTCGGCGATATGGTCCACGCTCCTGATGCTCGCCGCGATTATCTTGCTGTCCAGGTCAAAATATGTGAAAGCATCGGCAATATCCCGCACCAAGGCGATGCCATCGGCATTAACATCGTCCAGACGCCCGACAAAGGGGCTGACGTAGGTCGCCCCGGCCCGGGCAGCCATCACCGCCTGGTTGAGGGAAAAGATCAGGGTGACATTGGTCTTGATTCCCTTGGCGGTTAAGATTTTGGTGGCCTTGAGCCCTTCAGCGGTCATGGGGATCTTGATGACAATATTGGGAGAGAGAACGGCCAGTTTTTCCGCTTCCTCCACCATGCCCTGGCTGTCGAGACTGATAACTTCGGCGCTGATGGGGCCGTCGACGATGGCGATGATCTCCTGCAGCAGTTGGATGAAATCCTTGCCTTCCCGGGCCACCAGGCTGGGATTGGTGGTTACCCCCTCCACCACCCCCAGGTCCCATGCCTCTTTGATATGGGCTATATTCGCTGTATCGATGAAGAACCTCATAATCTACCTCCTAAGCTCGACCGGCGCTGCCGAAGAGAGCAATCTTCTGCTTAACCACTTGTTTTAAGGCCTCTCGAGCCGGGCCCAAGAGCTTGCGGGGATCGTACTCGCCGGGCTTTTCGGCCAGGACCTTGACCACGGCAGCGGTAAAGGCTTGACGCAAATCGGTGTCGATGTTGATCTTACAGATTCCGATACCGATGGCCTTTTTTATCGCCTCCTCAGGAACACCGGAAGCGCCGTGAAGGACCAAGGGAATGTCGACTATGTCCCGGATCTTTTGGAGGCGCTCAAAATCCAGCTTCGGTTCTCCCTTATAGGGACCGTGGGCGGTGCCGATGGCCACCGCCAGGGCATCGACGCCGGTGCGGTCTACAAATTCTTTGGCCTCGCCGGGGTCGGTCATTGAGGCTTCCCGATCAGAGACGACAATATCGTCTTCGGTGCCGCCAATCTTGCCCAGTTCGGCCTCTACGCTGACGCCGACGGGCTTGGCGACCTTGACAACTTCCAATGTCTTGGCGATGTTTTCCCCAAAGGGGTATTTGGAGCCGTCAAACATCACTGAAGAAAATCCTGCCCGAATACATTGGACAGCCTGTTCAAAGCTGGTTCCATGATCCAAGTGCAGGGCAACAGGAACCTTGACCCTCTCGGAAGCGGCCCTCACCATCGCCACAATATAGTCCAGGCCGGCATACTTAATTGCACCTTGACTGGCCTGGAGGATTACCGGCGATTCCAATTCATCTGCGGCTTCCACAATTCCCTGGACGATCTCCAGGTTATTGGTGTTAAAGGCGCCTACAGCATAGCCGCCTTTTCTTGCCTGCTCCAGCAGGTGGGACATCGGGACCAGAGCCAATTTACTTCCCTCCAAGATTTAATATTTTCCTGGCCTCGGCAGGGGTCGCTACCTCCCGCCCCAGCTCCGCGGCCAACCTTGCAATGCGCGCGACCAGCTCTTCATTACCTTTGGTCAGCTGGCCTCTCTTATAGTATATATTATCTTCCAAACCAACACGCGCATGACCGCCCAAAATTATGGCCATGACGCCCAGCGGAAGCTCGGCCCGGCCAATTCCGGCCACGGTCCAGGTGCAACCGGGGGGAAGCAAGCTCTGCATATACATCAAAGCTTCAGGAGTTCCCGGCATTGCCCCGGGTACCCCCAGGACAAAATCAAAGTGCAGGGGTAGCTCAAGGATCCCCTCCCGAACCAGGGTAAGGGCGTTTTGAACCATCCCGGTGTCAAAGGCCTCAATTTCCGGTTTGACTCCCAACTCCACCATGGTCTTGGCAAAGATGCGGATATCCTCCATGGTATTGACAAAGAGGTCATCGCCAAAGTTGACGCTTCCCGTGGACAGGGTGGCCATATCCGGCTTCAGGGTTACCGGCTGCAGGCGTTCCCGGGAAGTCATGCCCACGGCGCCGCCGGTGGAAACCTGGACGATGACATCGGAGCGCTCCCTGATTCCGGTGATGATCTCCTCATATACCTCGACGGCCTGGGTAGAGGAGCCATCGGGATTGCGGGCATGCAGGTGGACTATGCTGGCTCCGGCCTCGGCGGAGCGGCATGCCGATTCGATTATTTCCTGAGGAGTTACCGGCAGGGCGGGATTGGCCTCCTTGGTGGTCTCGGCGCCGGTGAGAGCGGCAGTTATTATTAACTTATCCACGTCTATACCACCTTTCGCTGCCTGTCCTTGGGGACAACGCAGGTGCCCTGGGCAGTAGCCACCACCAGGGGGGGGCTGAGTTGCTCGGCAGCAGATTCCCCCTTATCCGGGGTTGAAGCGATGATCTTTCGGGCTTCAAAGGTCATGGTCCTGGAAGTATTGCCCACCTTAACAATCTTTGCCACCACTTCCAGGAAGTCCCCGGCATATACCGGCGCTTTGAACTCAATATTCTCATAGGCGACAAAGAGTCCCTCGTCCCCGTCGTGACAGATCAGCAAAGCTGTGGCTGCGTCGCCGAAGAGGCCCATGACCCTGGCGCCATCAACCAGATTGCCGCCGTAATGGGCGTCCTGTGAACTCATCCGTACGCGCAAACTGAACTCCATTATTGACTCTCCTTTTATGTCAATTCCTCGACAAGCTGCAGTACAATATTGATATCGAAGGGTTTTTCCAAATATGCCTTTGCTCCCATGCTCAGCACTCTTTTCTCTAAATCGGCCTGGGCCTGGGCAGTAATGATAATCACCGGAGGACATCCTGGCTTCTGGACCATTTGTCTCAGGGTCATCACCCCGTCCAGATTGGGCATCTTAACGTCCAGGAACACCAGATCCACATGCTGCCGTTCTAAAATCTCCAGGGCCTCATCGCCGCTGCCGGCTTCCAGCAAAGTATACTTGTCCACGTCCAACATTTCTCCCAACAGTCGCCTGACTCCCTGTTGATCATCGGCAACGAGAATGAGTTTGGTGGCCAAAATCCTCCCCCCTCCGCTAAGACTTATTCACCTAATTCTAGATTTTTTATATTTTTCCTGCCGTCTGGGAATTCTTCACGCTGGCGGCGACGAAGTCCTTGAAGAGGGGATGGGGGCGATTGGGTCTGGACTTAAACTCCGGATGAAATTGCGTGCCGATGTACCAAGGATGCCCTGGCTGCTCAATGACCTCCACCAGGCTCTCATCGGGAGAGAGGCCGCTGAACACCAGGCCTTTGGCCGCCAACTGTTCCCGGTAAAGGTTGTTGAACTCGTAGCGGTGGCGGTGGCGTTCGTAGATAATCTCCTCTCCATAAATATCCTTGAGGCGGCTATCCGGCTTGACCTTGCAAGGGTACAGCCCAAGGCGCATGGTGCCTCCTTTGTCCTCAACGGCCCGCTGCTCGTCCATCAAGGTAATAACCGGGTGGGCGGTGTCAGAAAACTCTGAGCTGTGGGCATCGGCTATACCCGCCTCATTGCGGGCGAACTCGATGACCATACATTGCATGCCCAGACAGATTCCGAAGAGGGGAATCCCTTTGGCCCGGGCAAAGGCGCAGGCCGCAATCTTGCCCTCAATGCCGCGGTCCCCGAAACCCCCGGGAACGATGATGCCCGCAGCATCCTCCAGCTGTGCGCAACCATTGGCCTCGATATCCTCGGAATCGATCCACTTGATATTCACCTGGACGCCCAGGTGGAGACCGGCATGAAAGAGGGCTTCCGCCACGCTGAGATAGGCGTCGTGGAGGGAAACATACTTGCCTACCAGGGCGATTTTGACCTCTCCCTGGAGGTTGCGGGATTTCTCCACCAATTGCCGCCACTCCGCCAGGTCCGGCTCGCGAATTTCAAACCCCAGCCGGCGGCAAACCAAGTCGGCTACGCCTTGCTCTTCCAAGAGCAGGGGCACCTCGTAAATGTGCTCAACATCGGCGTTTTCGATTACCGCCCCCTGATCAATATCGCAGAAGAGGGCAATCTTGGCCTTAATCTCTTCGTTGAGGGGGTGCTCGGTGCGGCAGACGATGATATCGGGCTGGATGCCGATGCTTCGCAATTCCTTTACGCTGTGCTGGGTTGGCTTGGTCTTGAGTTCCCCGGACTTCTCCAACCAGGGAATCAAGGTCACATGTATGTACATGACGGATTCCCTGCCGATATCGCTGCGCAGTTGGCGGATAGCCTCCAAAAAGGGCAGACTCTCAATATCTCCTACCGTGCCACCGATTTCGGTTATTACGACATCTGCCTTCTTTTCTGTTCCTGCCCGCAGGATTTGTTCCTTGATTTCGTTGGTAATGTGGGGGATGACCTGTACCGTCTTGCCCAGGAATTCTCCCCGCCGCTCCTTGTTGATTACCGACCAATAAATCTTGCCGGTGGTGACATTGTTGGTCTTGGACAAATTGCTGTCGATAAAGCGCTCATAATGCCCCAGATCCAGATCTGTCTCTGCCCCGTCATCGGTGACAAAGACCTCGCCATGCTGATAAGGACTCATGGTTCCGGGATCCACGTTGATGTAGGGATCAAACTTTTGGATTGTCACCTTCAGTCCCCTGGCCTTGAGCAAGCGTCCCAGGGAAGCCGCGGTAATGCCCTTTCCCAGAGACGAGACGACGCCGCCGGTTACAAAAATGTATTTGGCCAAATAGTATTACCTCCTGCTGCGACTTCTTTCCAGTCTATTCTAACCCGATTTCCCAGAGCAGGCAAATAAAAGAATCCTCTATAGAATACCCAGTTGGCGTTCAACCATTTCCCGAGCAATGAAGCTGGCCACCTGCCGCGGCGTGGTTCCAGACCCGAAACCGGCATCGTAGCCTAACTCCAGGGCAAGCTGGTGGGAGATCCGCGGCCCCCCCGCCACCAACACCACCTGATGCCTGATTCCTTCCGCCTCCAGCAATTCCACCAGCTCGGTCAGGTTGGCGATGTGGACATCTCTCTGGGTCACCACTTGGGAAACCAGGATGGCATCGGCCTTACGCCGGCGCGCCTCTGCCACCAGACTGGAATTGGCCACCTGGCTGCCGAGATTCCAGGCGTTAATCCAGGGATAGCGCTCCAGGCCGTACTCGCCATTATAGCCCTTCATATTCATGATGGCATCGATTCCCACGGTGTGAGCATCGGTTCCGGTACAGGCGGCAACCACATTGATTTTCCTGCCAATCTGCTCCCGGATATAGTCGTTGATTTCATCAAAGCTCATTTCCTCGACTTCCACCTCTGCCACCTGCAGGGAGGAGAGGTCCACAGAGTGGCGACAATGCCCGTACACCACAAAAAAGCTGAATCCCGAACTCTGCCGGGCCATGTGCACGACCTCGGCCTGCTCCAAACCCATTTTTTCTGCCAGGGCCAGGGCGGCGGCTTTGGCCAGGGGCCCTGCTTCCACGGGGAGGGTAAAGGAAAGCTGAAGGGCGCCATCGTCCATTGCATCGCCATAGGCCCTGATAATTTTAGAATCCGGCATCATATTCCCCCCTTTAACTCAGCGTCGATTGCCTTTTCGAAGGGATTGCAGTAGCCCGGAGCCTTGAGGACGACGCCCTGCAAACCCTTGCCCCCATCCCGGGAGCGCTTGACATCGGCAAAATAACCCCGTTCCAGGGCTGCGAAGAGGCCGATTTCGGCCACTTCCTTCAGCAATGTTCCGGCCTTTTCCAGCACCTCCCCTGCCCGCTGCTGAATCCTGCCCCCGGGTTTGATTTCCAGCTCTTCGCCCAGGCGCCGGGCATTGTTCATAATGTAGCGGGCGCCCTCCAAAGCCAGGTAGCGGTCCTGGATGAAGGGGGTATGGATTGCCTCGGTCAACATACCCAAAAGGTGGATTCCCTGACCCGTCAGAACCGAGGTCAGATTAAAGAGACCGTTCAGCAAGTACCCCTTGAAGATATTGCCCGTCATGTGTTTGGTGGGGGGCATGAACTTCAGAGGGGCCTTGGGAAAGAGCTGCCGGGAAAGCTGGGCATGGGCGATTTCCAGGAGCAGGCCATCCTCCAAATCGGGGTTGATTTCAAAGGCGTGGCCCAGGCCCATCTGCCACTCCTGCAAACCCGCCGCCAGGGCCAGTTGTTCATTGATAAATTGGGAGGCCGTCACAGTATGCGCTTCGGCAACGGCATCGGCGGTGGTGAGGTAATTGTCTTCCCCTGTATTGATTATGATTCCCGCGTAGGCGTTGATTGCCCGGGAAAAGTGTTGATCGATCAAGGTCCGCTGCATATTGATGTCGCGGAAGAGGATTCCGTAGAGGGCGTCGTTGAGCATCATGTCCAAGCGTTCAAAGGCGCCCAGGACGGCAATCTCAGGCATGCAAAGACCGGAACAGTAGTTGACCAGCATTATATAGCGCCCCAGTTTCTGCCCCACTTCATCCAAGGCCTTGCGCATAATCCGGAAGTTCTCCTGGGTGGCGTAGGTGCCTCCAAACCCCTCCCGGGTCGCCCCGTGGGGAACATAGTCCAGAAGGCTCTGGCCAGTGGTGCGAATGACGGCGATGATGTCCGCTCCCTGCTCGGCTGCGGCCTGGGCCTGGATCACATCCTGCATGATGTCGCCGGTGGCGACGATGACGTAGAGGAGAGGCGGGGGCCCCTGCTTTAGTTCGCCCATCAGCTCCTGGCGCCGCCGCCGGTTGGAGAGGATTCTCTCCAGGCCCGGCCGCGCCAACTCCCGGAGGAATGGCTCCAGGTCCTCGGGGGTCTCCCGGGGCAGCGCAAAGAGGTCCAGCTCGCCCGCAACCACCTGCCGGGCAACCTCTTGGGGAGAAAGGCCCAAAACCTTGCAGGCATTGCCCAGCCAATAGGCGGCGCCTTGACCCAGCTCACCCCGGGCAGCTAATATCTCGACAATTATATTGGCCATGGGCACATCGTCCCAGGCCTCATTTATGTCGAGGAGACGCAGGACTGCCCTCTCCACCGCCTCGGTGGTGCGGCTTTCGATGAAGCTCTGGACATCGGCGGCAATTTTCTTAGCTGCGGCCCGGCAGTCCTGGACCAAGCCGGCATCTAACTCTAATTTCATTCCATCAACTCCTCTTGGGGGGACGACGCCCCCATTTCTTGCCTCGCCTTGGCCAGAATCTCGGGACTCAGCCCCAGTAAAGCAGCAATTTTCAGGGCCTCTTGGGGCACTTCACCGGTGCTGGGCACCAAGGCGTAATTCATAAGTCTATTGATCTGCTCCAACCCACCCCGCAGCGATGAGCCCGACAGGTCAAAGCCAGCTTCGAGGGTCAGTCCCGCCACCCGCAGCCTGGTTATATCTGTCAACTCCGAAAGGCCGGGAAAGTGGGTGGCAATGAGGGTTAAGCTCTTTCCCTGCCCCAGCCAGTGGGCGATGGCCTTGACCAAAGCGTTGCCCTCCCAGGGGTTGGTCCCCCTGGCCGGCTCATCCAGCAGGTACAGGCCGGCCTTATCCCGTTGGCGTAAGACCTTGGCCAAGGCGCTGATCTCGGCGCCAAAGGTGCTGAGTCCCTGGACCGGATCCTCGTCCTGCTGGGAGTAGAAGATAAAGTCGCGCAGGGTAAATTTAAATTCCCGGGCCGGTACCAGCAGGCCCAATTGGGCCATGGCCACTGCCAGGCCGGTGGATTTTAGCGAGACGGACTTTCCCCCCATATTGGCGCCGGTGATGGCAGTAACCGGCGTTTCCCCCAGGGACAGGGAAATAGCCTGGAAGGACAGCCCCCGTTGAGAAAGGTGCTCTGCCACCGGGAGATTGATAAAATCCCGGAGGTACAGGCGCGGGCCCGCAACGATTTCCGGCACACACCAGGTGGTACTCCGGGCCAGGCGCGCCTTGGCCAGCACCAGGTCCAGCCTGCCCAGGCGGCGACAGGCCGCCAGGAGAAGGCGCCGGGCGCAGGCAACTTCTTTACTCAGCACTATCCTGACCTGGTGTTCTAAGTCCTGAATTCTCGCCTCCAGGGCCTCGATTTGCCGCTGCAAGGCCGACATTTCCGGACTCTCCCGAAGCTTGAATTCAACCTGGGTATAAGTCTCGGCTGCAAGGACCAGCTGCGGGCAGTTGGACAATTCCCGGATTAAGTCTTCCTCCAGCTTGTCGATGGGCAATAATCCCTGGTGGTTAAAGCCCTTGCCGGTCTTCTTGCATATCGCGGCCTGGGCCTCTTCCCTTTTGCGGGAAAGGGCGCTCTTTAACCGGCGCCGCTCCTCCCGATATTCTGCCAGCCGGGGCGCGTAGCTATCGGCCAGGTAAAAGCCGGGAGAATTATCCCGGGCCAGGGTGGCGGATAACTCCGACAGAGCCGGAGGCCGGAGCCTGGCGGGGATTTCCAGTTTCGCCGCCAGCTCGCTTGCCCTCGCCGCAGCGCCTAGAAACCGCTTCACCTCAAAGAGCTCTATATCTTCCAAGACGTTGCCCAGACTGGCCTTTCTGATTATGGCCCGAATGTCCCTTAGACCATGAAGGACCAGTTCCAAATCCCTCAGGGCCGACCAGTCCTCCAGCTCCAGGATAGAGCGGACCAGAATCCATTCCCTTTTCAGTTGCGGCTCAGTCCCGGGCAAGTACACCGGCATTTTCTGCTTCATCAGCTTGCCATAGGGCCCCAGGGGTTGCAGGCGCTGCCTGATGTGGTTTAGGCCTATCCTCTCGGCGCTGGCTTCATCGATGAATACCAATAACCTCGCCTCCTCCTGCCAAGGGATCCAGGATCAGCTGTTCTGGCAATAATTTACTGAGGTTGGCAACAAGTTCTTGCGGGGGAAACCTTCGCCCCCGGGGATCCACTGGATTGACAGTGATGGCCACCAGGTTGATGGGCTCCAGCACCGCCACATGGATACCGCTCCGGAGCAAGCGCTGCCACTGCCTTGGCTGCACAAAGATGCGGGTCGCATCCCGGAGGATGACCTCAAACCGCCGCCCTCGGGTTGCACTGATGAGGAGGGCGGCCAATTCATCGCTCAGGGCCCCGCCTAAAAAGAGGGTTTCCGCCCCCTCCAGATAGCCTGTGAGCTCGGCGGGGGCGTCGATTATTGTGGGAAAAGGCAGGGCCACCACCCCTTGAGGGCCTTGAATACCCGACCTTCCCTCAAGCAAAAGGCGGCGTCCGGTTCCGGTAAGGCGAACCGCCGGCGTCATCAGGACCTTGGCCCTGTGCACGGTAGTCTTCACAACTTCCTCAAGAGTTGGCGCCACCGCCGCCCCGGTGGCCAGCACCGTAGCCCCTGTCACTGCCGGGGCCGAGGCGGCGATTCTATCCAGGGCGCCATCGACGATGACCAGGTCGGAAAGAGCCCGCAAGCTTTGGATGACTTTCTTTAAGTCCCGGGTCCGCTCGGGCCCACTGATTTCCACCGACCCTGCCTCCCGGACCCGGGCCAGGACGATCTCTCCCAGGGGATTGCTGATTCCCATGGTATCCAATATTTCCAGCTTGGCCGTGCCCCGGTCCAGGCTGCCCCGGGCTGTGGCCAGTACGGCAGCCGGGGGCAAGGCTATCTCGGGCTTGGGCAGTGCAGTTATGACATCCTCTGTCTCGCCGTCCCTGCCGGTGGAGGTCAGGCCCAGGCGCAAGCCCACTGCATGAGCCTGGGCAGCAAGGTAATTGACGGTCACCGTTTTGCCTGTGTTTTTGGCCAATCCCACCACCGCTACCGTCCCAAAGGGGAGGACCCGAGCCAAGAGGTCCCTCACTTGCGCCGCCGCCCCCGCTTGAGGTTATTGGGCTCCAAGCTGATCCCCTTACCCTGCATGAGGCCGTGGACCCCATCAGACTGGGTGCAGTACTCACAGCTGCTGCAATCGGGAGAATGGTAGTCGCCGGGCTGGGTATATGTGGTGATCACGCCTTCATAATTGCGGAGGACTACTTTGTCCGGGGATTGGGAAATGAGGTACTGGGGCATGACAGGTATTTTGCCGCCGCCGCCGGGGGCGTCGACGACATAGGTGGGGACGGCAAATCCCGAGGTGTGGCCCCGCAAGCCTTCGATTATCTCGATTCCCTTGGCGACGCTGGTGCGGAAATGTTCGATTCCCTTGGACAGGTCACATTGATAGATGTAGTAAGGGCGCACCCTGTTCTTGACCAGGAGGTGGACCAGGGCCTTCATGACGCCCACGCAATCGTTGACCCCTCGCAACAGAACCGACTGGTTGCCCAGGGGAATGCCGGCATCAGCCATTCGGGCCAGCGCCGCGCATGCCTCAGGAGTCATTTCCTTGGGATGGTTGAAGTGGGTATTTATCCAAATGGGATGGTACTTCTTGAGCATGGCCACCAATTCCGGGGTAATGCGCTGGGGCATCACCACCGGCGTCCTGGTGCCGATGCGGATGACTTCCACATGCTCGATTTCCCGCAGCCGCCTGATTATGGACTCCAAATGGTGGTCGGAGATGAGCAATCCGTCGCCCCCGGAAATCAGGACATCGCGAATTTGCGGCGTCTTGCGGATATAGTCCAGAGCTCGCTCCACCCGGTCCTGGGGCAGCGCTTTATCGGTGGTGCCGGTAAAGCGCCGCCGGGTACAGTGCCGGCAGTACATGGAACACTGGTCGGTCACCAGGAACAGAACCCGATCGGGATAGCGATGGGTCAGGCCGGGGACGGGAGAATCCACATCTTCGGCCAGGGGGTCTTCCATATCGGATGCAGCCATGTGCAGTTCCCGGGCAACGGGAACGGCCTGGCGCCGCACGGGACAGCCGGGATCCTCCGGGTCCATCAGGCTGGCATAGTACGGGGTAATGGCCATGCGCAGGGTTTCCAGGCAACGGCGAATGCCATCCTCTTCCTCGGCGGTAAGCTTTATTACCTTCTTCAGCGTTTCCACATCGGTAATCCGATTCTGCAATTGCCAGTGCCAGTCCTGCCACTGCTCCTCGGTGACATCCCGAAACAGTTCAATCCTTTTATAATCGGCCAACTTATTTTCCCCCTTTAAGCATATAGGTCAAAAAAGATTTCGCGCAGGGCGGCGCTTTCCCGCAGGACGTTGAGAGCTATCTCAGCATGTCCCTTGGTATAGCCGTTGCCGATCAACATCTGCACGTCCTTGCCCACGCCCTCCGCTCCCAGAGCGGCCGCGGTGAAACTGGTGGCCATACTGAAGAAGTAAACCAGTCCTTCATCCCTGGTGGCCAATATCGAGCTCATTTCTGTACCGGGCACATCCACGCAGTTGATGGTGATATCCGCCAGGCGCCCCTCGGTTGCCTGGGAAACCTTGGTCAATACAGCCACCGAATCCTTGGCATCGCCCTGAAGGATGATGTCGGCGGAGCCTGCCCTTTCAATCCTGGCCAGGGCAGAACCAGTTAAATCCAAAGCAATTACCTTGCCCTGGGGACCTGCCTGCTTCTTGGCTTCATGCAGGCAGAGGAGCCCTGATTTCCCTCCACCGCCTATTACCAGCACTGTGTCGCCGGGCTGGACAATTTTGGCAGTTTGGGCGGGGGCACCCGCCACATCCAGCACCGCCAAAGCCAGCTTATCGGGCATATCCTCGGGCAGCTTGGCATAGATCCCGCTTTCAAAGAGGACTGCCTGGGCTGTTACATCCACCTGGCAGGTTTCGGTGCGGATGGCGGTAATCTCGGCAATCTGCAAGGGAGTCAAAGATAATGAGACCAAGGTGGCGATGCGATCTCCGACTGCCAGGTCGATCTTGCCCTTGAGTGCTTCCCCAATCCGGGCCACCTTGCCCACCAGCATGCCGCCGGAACCGGTGACGGGGTTATGCTGCTTGCCTCGATCAGCCACTGTCTTGAGGATGATGTCCTGTATCCCCCGGGAATCTCCTCCAGCCTGCTCAGACATCTGCCGGAAACTGGCCGCATCGATATTCAAGGTCTCAACATCGATGAGGATCTCATTGTCCCAGATTTCCATGGTGTTATCCAGTTTCCAGGCCGGCTGGGGCAGGGAACCTGCGGGCTCGAGACTCCGATGTACGCCATAGGGACTACCCTTACTCTTATTGTGCATACTTATCCCTCCTATTCGTCGCTTATCTCTTTTCATTGCAAGTCTTATGCCAATCATATTTATGAAGTTTTCTCTGCAAGGTCTGCCGTGGTATCTGCAGGCGGCGAGCCGCACCGCTGATATTGCCCCCGCTCTGCTCCATGGCCCGCAGAATCGCTTCCCGCTCGTATATCTCCAATTGCCGGCGCAGGGAATGGATCGGGGCGGAGAGCAAGTAGTCGGGCAAGTCGCCAACCGTTATCTGCCCCTTGCTGCGAAAGTTCAGAATCCCTTCCAGGACGTTGGATAACTCCCGGACATTTCCCGGCCAGTTCCATGCCTCCAGCCTTACCATGGCTGCATCAGAGACGCCCCTGACCCGGGTGCCCAGCTTCTCGTTGAAGCGCTCCAGGAAATGTCGGCATAAGAGGGGAATATCCCCTTTCCTTTCCCGCAGGGGAGGGAGGGTCAGGGTGACGACATTGAGGCGGTAAAAAAGGTCGGGACGCAGGTATTTTTCGGGATTGCCGGACATGGCGACAATGATCCGCACATCCACCCTGCGGCTCTTGGTGTCGCCCAGCCTGCGCAGTTCACCGCTCTCCAACACCCGCAAGAGCTTGGCTTGCAGCTGCCGGGGCATGGCATTGAGCTCGTCGAGGAAGAGCGTGCCGCCATGGGCCAGTTCAAACAGCCCTGGACGGTCCTGGGCCCCGGTAAAGCTGCCCCGGACGCTGCCAAAGAGAATGGCATCCAGCAAGCTTTCCGGCAAAGCCGCACAATTCTGGGGGACAAAGGGTTTTCCCCGGCGCAGGCTCTCGTTGTGGATGGCCTGAACCAGCAGTTCCTTACCGGTTCCCGTCTCTCCAACCACCAGAATTGGCGAATCGGTGTGGGCTGCCAGGACTGCCCGGGCCAGCAGATCTTTGAGGGGCTTGCTGGAACCAATTATATCATCAAAATGGTAGATTGCCGCCTCCCTGGCCATGGCAAGTTCCTTTCCCCCGTGCAGGCGACGGCGCAGGTCGACGACCTGCTCAGCCAGCTTTCTCAGCTGGGAGATGTCCCTGGCCACTTCCACGGCCCCCAGGAGCTCTCCCTCCTGCCCAAAAACGGGCAGGGTTGTGTTGACGGTGGCTATCTCCACCCCTTTGAGATTGGTGTAAACCTGCAACTGGTCGACGATGGGGCGTCCGCTTCTGGCTACCTTGAGGAGGGTGCTGGTGTCTTTGGTCAAGGAAGGAAACACGTCGAGGATGTGCTTGCCCAAGACCTCCCGGACAGCCAAACCATCCATGGCTGCCGCCGCATCATTGTAATACCTGGTTATTCCCTCAGTATCCACCATATGTATGCCCTCATTGCTGTGGTGCAGGACCACATCAAGCACAGCAGCTTCCATAGCTCAAGCCCCCTATGCTAAATTTCTGGCGCATGCGCCCAAAAACGGGCACATGGAAGGGAAGAAAAGCAACCTTACGGTTGCTTGCCAAAGAGAATCAGTGCCTCCCGGACTACTTTTGCCGCCAGGGCTGCGGTGATGGAAGAGACATCATAGGCCGGCGCCACTTCCACCAAGTCAAAGCCCACCACCTGGCACTGGCCCAAGAGCTGCAGGCCCTGCAACAACTCCTGGGGAGAAATGCCGCCGCTTTCCGGGGTGCCCGTTCCCGGAGCATAGGCTGGATCTACTGCATCGATATCCAAGCTGATGTAGACCGGGCCGGTAAGGCTGGACAAGACCCGGTTCAGGGGTTCAACCAGGTGAAAGGGGAAGAAATTGGTGTGTTTGCGGGCAAATTCGTGTTCTGCCCGGGTGGCAGAGCGGATGGCGAATTGCCACACGCCTCCTAAATTCAGCGAGCGCACGGCATGGCCCACCACGGTGGCGTGGGAGAGGTGTTCGCCGATGTACTCGTCCCGCAAATCGGCATGGGCGTCGATGTGCACCAGTTTTAAACCCGGGTAGTGCCGGGCAAAGGCCCGCAGACAAGCCAGGGTAATCAGGTGATCGCCCCCCATGACAAAGGGGCGCTGCCCCCGGGACAGGAGCTGCTCCACGGCAGCTTCGATAATCGCCAATGACCGGGTGATATTGCCGAAGGGGAGGAAGAGGTCGCCGGCATCGTAATACTCGACGTCCTCAAGGCTCTTCTCCAACTGCAGACTGTAATCCTCCAGGTTATAGGACAGTTGCCGAATAGCCTCTGGACCAAAACGGGATCCCGGCCGAAAACAGGCGGAAAAGTCCATGGGCGCCCCCAAGAGGACATTGGCCGCCTGGGCGTCGTCCACGGCTCCGTTAAAGGGCTGCCCCCGAAAACTGTCTTTACCCCATTCCATTACGCATCACCCAGGATATCCTGAACAAACCGGGGCAGGGAAAAGCAGGACCGATGGAGCTCAGGAGTGTAGTAGCGGAAGCCAAAGTCAGAACTTGGTTGCCGTTGATTCAGTATGGGATCGTACTGCTTGGAGGCCAGGGTAAAACTCCACAGGCCGCTGGGATAAGTGGGGACATTGGCCAAGTACGTGGCCGTTTTGGCAAAGACCGCCTTCATGCCCCGGTAGGCCCGCTGGAGGATGTCCCGATTAAAAAAGGGGGATTCGGTCTGAGCCACCAGGATGCCGTCGGCGCGCAGGGCCCTGTGCACTGACGCATAAAATTCCTGGCTGAAGAGGCCGATGGCTGGCCCGACGGGCTCTGTGGAGTCCACCAAGACCACATCAAACTGGTCCCGACACTGCTTCAGATAGGCGATGCCATCTTCCACCTTAACCTCTACCCTGGGATCGGTCAGGGCGCAGGCAATCTCAGGCAGATACTTTTTGGCGCTGGCGATTACCTCAGCGTCGATTTCCACCAGGACGGCTTTTTCCACCTGGGGATGCTTGATAACTTCCCGGATGGCGCCTCCGTCACCGCCCCCGATGACCAGGACATGCCTGGGCCGGGGATGGGTAAAGAGGGGGACATGGGCAATCATTTCGTGATAGACGAATTCATCGCCGATGCAGGTCTGAACCATGCCGTCCAGGATTAACATGCGCCCAAAGGGTTCGGTATCTATGACCGATAACTCCTGGAAGGCAGTCCTGGTGGCGTGCACCGTTTCCTTAACCTTGCAGGAGAACCTTACCGTCGGGGTCTGTTCTTCGGTGTACCAAAGCTCCATGCTTTCCCTCCTAGTACCATAGGGGCACCGCGGCAAAGGCGCAGCCAATGCCCTGCACCACATGCTCCGTCGAGGCCAGCTTCATGTCAATCAGGGGAATTCCCCTGGTCTCAAAGGCGTTCCGGAGCATCTCCCGGATTCTCGCTTCTGCTTCTTCCTTGGTCCCCTGGCCGGCATACTCCATGATGACGCCAAAGGAATCCTTGCTAAAGCCCACGCCGACACAGGCTGCGATCTTCTCACCCTGCTTCTCGCTGATTACATAGCCATAGGCGGTGGGAACCAGAGAACCCGGGGGCAGAACCAGGTCGGGTACATATTCACACTCGGGGGGCAGGATACTGCTGACCCGCAGCAAGTTGACATTGCCGATACCAGCTGCCAATAAGGCGTTGTCAAAGGAGTTGAGAATTGTCTTACCCTCAGCGCTGCCTGCTACGATTTTGAACTTTTTCGGTGTTGGTAACATTGAAATTACCTCCTTTGTCTCAGACTGAGCCTAATTATACCAAATTGTTCCCAGGTGTAAACTGCTTTTCAGGCTTATTCTGGACCATACCATTATATCACAGCGGCACGGTTCCCCTATAGCTTTTCCGGAACTCTGAATCCTAATTAGCTGTAGCCAGGAGGTATTCCGGCCTGCTCTGGCGCTCAGCCAATACCGTACCTGCGGAGGTCAGTATTTTTTCATTATAATCTCCCGGGAAAATCCAAATACTAAGCCCAGATTCTAGCCGGAGGTGGGCAGACTGAAAAAGCGCAGGCCGGTAAGACTATTCATCACTATCTTCGTTCTATTGCCCTTAGCCCTGGCCATTGCCGGCGGAGCCTACTTTGTGTTTACTTATCACAGCCTGGATTTAAACAGGCAGTTGGAGGAGCCCTCCTTGCTCTACGACCGGGAGGGCAAGGAAATCGGAAGGTTTTCTTCAGAAATCCGTGAGGTCATCAGCCTGGACCAGATGTCCCCCTACATCATCGATGCCGTAATCGCTATTGAAGATTCCCGATTCTACCAGCATCATGGCATCGACCCCCGGGGAATTGCCCGGGCCCTTTTCCAGAACCTGCGCAAGGGCAAGGTGGTGGAGGGCGGCAGCACCATCACCCAGCAGCTCGCCGAAAACGAATACTTTTTCGGGGTCACCGGCCCCGCCCGCACCCTTGATAAAAAGATCAGGGAAGCCATTTACGCCATCAAGCTGGAAAGGACCTTTACCAAGGAGGAAATCCTGGAGCGCTATCTAAACAGGATATACTTCGGCCACGGCCGCTTTGGCGTGGAAGCGGCCGCCCAGTACTATTTTGGCAAGTCAGCCGCCGAACTGGATTTGTCGGAATCGGCACTGCTGGTGGGCATCCCCAACGGGCCTGCCCTCTATTCCCTGCGGGACAATCCCGAGAATGCCCACAAGCGAAGGGATATCATCCTGGCCCGCATGGAGGAGTTGGGCTATATCACTGCCCAGGAGAGGGAGGAGGCCCAGGCTCGCGTTCTTGAGGCAGTGGTACACCAGGAACGGGTGGCCAGGGCCAGCCAGTTCCGGCAGCGGGTGGAAAGTGAAGTGCGCAGCATCTTAAAGCAGCGCTTCCCCGGCATGAATGAACAGGAAATATCCAACCTCATCTATAACCAGGGCCTGCGGATAGACACCACCCTTTCCCTTTCCATCCAGGCTGCAGCTGAACAGGTCATGCAGCAGCGGGGCGAAGCGCTGCGGGAAAAAAATCCCAATATCCAGGGGGTCATCATAGCCCTGGACGCCAATACCGGGGGCATCCTGGCCCTGGTGGAAAGCATTGAGCTGACCGGGACAACCCGGCGGGCGGATTGGGTTTACGATCTGGGCTCATCCTTTAAGGGTATCCTCTACACCGCTGCCTTGGAAAACGGGTACACGGCGTCCAGCACCCTTCTCTGCGAAGAAACTGCTTTTCCCAACCCCGGCGGCAAGCCCAACCCATATGTGCCTTCGGATTTCGATAAGACTTGGCATAACCGGGCGCTGAGGATTCGGGAAGCTCTGGAAGTCTCCTGCAACGTGGCGGCAGTGCGCATCGGTCAGGAGATGGGGCTGGAAAAATTCCTGAGCCTGGTTGCCCGACTAAATCCCCGCCTTGCCGAAAAGAACATCGGCAAGGCCAATGAACTGCAACTGCCCCTGGGGCCAGACGCATCTCCCATGAACCTTACCTTGACCCACGCCCCTCTGGTCAATGGAGGCTACTCCGTCAGCCCTTATTACGTCCAGCAAATCCGGGACAGGGACGGCAATATCCTCTATCAGGCCTGGCCTCAGCGAAAGCCGGTGCTGGATGAACGCCTGGGCTATATTGTCACGAAAATGCTTCAAGGGGTTCAGGGAATCCGCAATATGACCTTCGATGTGGCCGGCAAAACCGGAACCAGCGACAATTTAAACACCGTCTTTGTAGGCTATACCAGTGAAATGGTGGCCACGGTCTTTTTTGGCTTTGATAAGCCAAGCCAGGCCAGCGATGTGGGCAACGCCGTTACAGTGGCGGCGCCGGCCTGGCGGGATTTTATCAATCGCGTCTATGCCGACGGCCCGCCCCCGCCCTTTTCCAGACCGGCGGGGGTGGAGGAGGCGGTGGTCTGCACTGTCAGCGGCCAGTTGGCCACTTATCTCTGTCCTGAAACCTATGTAGAATACTATATGCCCGGCACAGCCCCCAGGACCAGGTGCGAGGCCCACACCGGAGATACGGTGGAAATTTGCTCCTCCACCGGTCTCCCGGCCAATACCCATTGCCCCCAGCACCTGCGCCGGCCAGTGCCCCGGGAACCCTGGATGAATAACTTGCAGTGTTGGCTTCACGGCCCCTCCCCCTTTGCGCCCCCTGGCCAGGAGCCGGGTGTGGACGATGAGGGAGATGAGGAAGGGGAGGAAGATGGGGGCGAAAACTCTCAGGATGAGAACTCTCAGGGCGGCCGGGAAGATAATAATCGCGATTAGGGCAACCTATGAGTAAGCGGAAGGAGGGAAGCAGATGGTAATGAACAGGTTGCGTAAGGCTATCAGAAGGAGCCCCGACCCCTTTAAGGACAATTGCACCCTTGAGCAATGCCGCAGCTGCAAGCAAGACTGTCCATTAATCGACGGTTGCTGTTAAAAAATAAAGCCCCCGGGGGCTTTATTTTTTCTCCAGGAAATCCCTTTGCCAGGAAAGCACTTGCTCAAGGGATTGGTGGCGGGTGGGGCACTGGGGCAAGGCCTCCAGAAAATAGCGGCCGTAATTCTTGGTGATGATGCGCTTGTCCAATACCAGGACGACGCCCATATCCCGCTTGGTTCTGATCAGGCGGCCGAAGCCTTGCTTAAAGCGAAGAACCGCCTGGGGAACCTGATAAGCGTAAAAGGGATTCTTGTCCTGGCGGCGCAGCGCATCAATCCGCGCCTGAACCACGGGTTCATCGGGAACGGTGAAGGGCAGGCGCGTCAGGATAACATTGCTGAGGCTCTCTCCCGCCACATCCACCCCTTCCCAAAAAGAGGCTGTGGCCATCAGGGCCGAACGCGTGTCTGCCCTGAACTTCTCCAGCAAAGCGTGCCGAGGCATGTCCCCTTGACAGAGAAGGGCGATATCCATGGCCGCAAGCTCAGCTCTTATCTGCTCTGCCGTCGCGTAGAGCAGGGAAAAGGAAGTAAACAGAACCAGGGCCCTGCCCTGGGATGCGCGCAGCGAAGCGAGAATCGCCTGGGGGAGCTTTCGGGCGTAGGCGCTTTCATCGGGAGCGGGCATATCCATGGCGATTCCCAAAATCGCCCGGCTCTGAAAATCGAAGGGGGAAGCGAAGAGCAGTTCCTGCACCGGCAGGTCCTGATCAAGACCAAGTCGGTCCCGGACAAATTGAAAACTGCCCCCCACCGAAAGGGTCGCCGAGGTGAGAATCACCGAATCGTACTTTTCCCAGATATTATCCCGCAGCACTTGACACACCGAAAGGGGTGCGTAGTTTAAGCTTGCCCTGGGGGTTCCCCGGGACGTTGCCAGCTCCACCCAGCGGACCAGAGAATGGTCATCTCCGAAGAGCACTTCTTTGAGGGCGGTCTCTTGTTCGGCCAACCTCTTGGCCAAAGCGGCCAGTTCCAGGGCCTGAGCCAAAACATGCTCGAAACCCAAGGGTCCCAGGTTTTCCAAGCGGCTGTAAAGGGAAGCCAGTTGCCGCCCCAACTCCTCCATCTGCCACAGGACCGCCCTTGCCCTGCCGACCAGGGCCTGCCAGCCCGGAGCCGAGATGAAGTCCTCGGTCAGGCGCGCCTTAAAATCCCGGGCTGCCAATTGGCCAAGGTATGTTTCCAGACCCGTAAAGTACTCGCCCACATCCTGGTTAAGGCGAATCACGCCGGGTACTAAATCCTGGCTGATTGCATCGCGCAGGCCTTGGGCCAGAACTTCATCCAAATCAGGGCTCATGGCCAATTTTTGTCCCAGAACCACCAATAATCCCCGGGCTCTGTTGTGACGGCTTGACCAAAGCCTGGCCAGCAATCTGCTCAAGGTTTGCCTGGTGATCTGTGCCCCCAGCCAATTGGTCGCGACATTTTCGATATTGTGGGCCTCGTCCAGGACAATGGTATGGTATTCGGGCAGCACTCCCGTCTCGGCGCCGCGGCTGCGCAGGGCGATGTCGGCGAAGAGCAGAGAATGGTTGGCGATGAGCAACTGCGCATCCAGGGCAGAACGGCGGGCATTGTGAAAAAAGCACTCGTTAAAGAAGGGACAGCTTAACCGCAGGCAGAGATCCGACTCGGAGCAGACCAGCTCCCACAAGTGACTGCTGGGGGCAAAGCCCAGGTCGGACTTGGATCCGTCCCGGGTGCGCTGCTCCCAAGCTGCCATCGCCTCCAGCGCGGGGATGTCCTTTTCATCCACCTGGCCCTCGCCCTGCTGCAGCAACTCGCGGAACTTGCGGCGACAGAGGTAATTGGCCCGCCCCTTGACCAACACCGCCTTAAAGCCGCCGGGCATTGCCCTTTGCAGCAAAGGTATGTCCTTGTACAGCAACTGCTCCTGCAAGTTGATGGTATTGGTGGATACCACCGCCCGGCGCTTGTTCTTTCTTGCCCAAAGCAAAATTGGGACCAAGTAGGCGAGGCTCTTGCCCGTTCCCGTCCCCGCTTCGGCAAGGACATGTTGGCGGTTGTTCAGGGCTTGGGCTAAGCTCACCGCCATCTCCAACTGCTGGGGACGGTTTTCGAATCCCGGCATAGCACGCTCTATCTGCCCCCCCGGGGCGAGGATTTCTTCCACCTCAGCGTCGATGACCGCCTCGGTTATCACGGGTTCTGACGGTTCCACGACCACGTAACAATCGCTGACCTGGTTGTCGACAATGGCAAAGCCTATGCCTTCCCGGGCAAGGCGAGAGGCGACAGTAATATCGGCACCGGAAGGGGTGAGATCGCCGGAAGGATGGTTGTGCAAGACCAGCATGGTTTTTCCGGGCTCCGGCCGCACCACCGCCGGCACGCTTTCCCTATTGCCCTTGGCCAGCACCTTTACCCGGGCCAATCGTCCCTCTTCCAAATATGCGCAGAAGAAAACTTCATTGCCGCTGGCTACGGCAATCTCCCGGCGCATCTCTTCACTTATTTTCGGGGAAAACCATTTATGCATTTCTGCCACCTCTGAGTGCTATTATAGCATTTATCCCCTCGGGCATACTATTTTTGGAGGTGGATGAGCTTGACGAAGCCCAAGGGAAGACCGGTGCCCAGGGAATCCCGTTCCCAATTGTCCCAGCAGGAAAGCCATTCCCACGGCAGCGAGAAGGGTGTCAAATGGCCCATGGCTGTCAAGGATGGCATCAGGGATGATTCAGGTTCGGTAGACGATACCGCCCTTGCGGGCACTGCCATAGACCCTACGCTTTATGAAATCCAGCGCAGCCTGGATGCCGACAAAAATCTTTCCGGGTACGGCCTAAAGGCCAGTTACGCCAATAAAAAGCTGCAGATTACCGGCATCGTCGATACCCTGGCCGACAAAGTCAATTTAAAACAACTCTTGTCCGGACACGGCATTTATGAGTTTGTCGATGCCGTCAGCATCAGCACCGATGGCCAAGTGTTGGATGAGCACGTGGCCACCGAGGTCCAGGAAGAGTTGGAGGCTGATCCGCGCCTGGCGGATCTGGGCATCGGTGTCCAATGCCTGGCGGGGACCGTCTTCCTGACAGGGGATATTGAGGAGCGCCGGCAGGAAGAATTGGCTGTGGCTGCCGCACGCAGGGCCAGGGGAGTCACCCGGGTGGTCAGTCAGTTGAGATACCTGCCTGGGAACGTTGATGCAGATGCCATTTTTCATTCCCAGGTCCACAACGACGGGGAGCAGACCTGGCCTTGGAGAAAGTAAGCCGGGGCAGAATCCCGAGCCTTTGCTGCCAGTACAGAACGAGGAGGCCCTTGGGCCTCCTCAGTATTTAGTTCACTGCCAATTCTATCAGCTCTTCGTCCAGCCAATCCCCTTGCAGGTCCCGGACCAATACCTTATGTTTGTAGACAAAGCGCTTCGCATAGCGGCCAGGTGGCAATTGGGGAAACCAGAGCATCATGGTTGCCTGGGTATCGGGAAACATTTCCACCGCCGCCTCCTTGTACTTGGGAGGATGCTGCCAGGTGCAGACATTTTGGCAGGCGTAGAAGTCGCCCATTTGGTCGATTAACACTGCCCGGCCATTGCGGCAATCCACCTGCTGAGCATAGGGAGAGGGATTGCGCAGGCGCAAGAGCAGGGTGGTGGCCCTGAAGGCAAAGAGGTCTTTGCTCTCCAGGGACAATTGTTGCTTATACCGGCATCTTCTGCGATGGTAGCTGCACTCCCGGGGACAAGTAAAGACCTGGTTGGACTGGAGTTCAAGGATCTGCATCTCCAGGTGTTTGCCTCGGATTGTGCGCGGGACCACAGCCCCCGGCGCGTCATAATGTGCCGGAGCCTTTGTCTGCGGCCGCGAGCCGGTTCCGCGAAGAGGCGATTCTTGTGATAACATGCGGTAGGCCTCTTCTATTTCCTTTGCCCGCTGCGGGTCCCCGCCGACATCAGGGTGATGTATTTTCATAAGTGCGCGGTAGGCCGCCTTTATAACTGTTGCCGGGGCGCCGGGACTGACTCCCAGCACCTGATAATAATCCTTCAAAATATCACCCCTCCCCGGTATATTCGTCGGCGGGCAGCCCATTTCCTGCCCAGGCCTTACTTGTGATAAACCTCACCAGCGTTGATTTTACATGCCCGGTAAATCTGTTCCAAGAGGATCAGCCGCATCAACTGGTGGGGAAAGGTAAAGGCCGAGAAGCTCAAGCGAAGGTCGGCCCGCGCCAGGACTTCCGGACTTAAGCCCAGGGAACCGCCAATGATAAAGGTTAAATCGCTGGTCCCCCCGAGATTTATCTCGGAAATCAGGCGGGCAAGACCGGGTGAATCCAGGCTCTTTCCCTGGACATCCAAGGCGATGACGAAGCTTCGGGGATTGAGCTTGGCCAGGATCTGCGCCCCCTCCCTTTGGAGCGCCTGGGCCTGCTCTGCCTGACCCGAAGGACAGGGCTGATCCGGGATTTCCACTACCTTAACTTGGGCCAGGCGGCGGAGACGCCTTTCATACTCCGCCACCCCCTGGTGCAGCCATTTTTCCTTGAGTTTTCCCACCGCAAGTACTGTAACCCGCATCAGACCACCAAGTAGACCGGAGCTCGCCCGCAAAAATCGCAGTGGCGGGGGGCGCTCCAATCGCTGAAGGATACCTTGTCAAGCAAGTACAGATCCGGCGGCATTTCATAGACCTCGACAAATTCATCGATGGCCTCATCCAGATGGTGGGGGCAAACCACATACATTCCTCGGTCCTCCTCTTACTGAGGGTTCAGATCGGCTAAGGTCACATTCAGGGTCAGGGTCTCCCTCCCCCGCCTCACTACTATTTTAATCTCGTCGCCGACACTCTTGGCGCTGATTACCTTGCGCAAGTCCCGGAGACTCGTAATTTTCTGGCCCTCGGCTTCGATAATTATGTCGTCGGGCCTGACCCCCGCCCTCTTGGCCGGGCCATCGGGTGTACTAACCACCCAGAGACCATAATCGCTGGCCAAGTTATAGGCTTCGGCCAGGGATGGGGAGATTTCTGAAATGGTCACCCCCAACATGGGCCTGATAACCCTGCCGTTGGCGATTAGGGACTGGGCTACGCTTTTGACCAGGTTGCTGGGAATGCTAAAGCCCAGCCCTTCAGTATCGAGAAGCCTGACACTGTTAATGCCCACCACCTGACCCTGCATATTGACCAAGGGACCGCCGCTGTTGCCGGGGTTGATGGCAGCGTCGGTCTGAATCAGGCCGAACACCCAATCATATACTTCAAAGCTGCGCTCGGTAGCGCTGACAATGCCCAGGGTGACTGAACGGCTGAATTCGAGGCCGCGGGGATTGCCAATGGCGATGACGAATTCACCAACCGTCAGCAGGTTGGAATCGCCCATTTCCGCCCAAGGCAGACTCCTGCCCTGGGGATCAATCTTCAGCACCGCCAGGTCTGTTCCCTGGTCCTGGCCGACAATTTCTGCTTCCAGCTCACTTTCGTCGCTGAGGGTGACAATGACCTCAACTGCCCCCTCCACCACATGGTAATTGGTGACTATATACCCTTCCGGACTAATAATCACACCGCTGCCATAGCCGCTGGGTTGGGGAGGTGTCAGCCTGCCGAAGAAATCCCGGGACTGAGATATGCGGGTGATGCCCACCACAGCCGGGGAAACCCTGTTGACTGCAGCTACAATGGCCGTCTGTTGATATTCCAGGTCCAAGTCGGGAGGCTCTTGCACCTCTTGTTGCCACGGCAAGACCGGCTCTTGCTCCGGTAGCAGGTAGGGCAAGATCAAGGGCAATGAAGATAAGACAATCAAGCCGCCCACCAATGCCGCCGCCAGGAGCTGAAGAAAGGAGAGCGGGCGGGATTGACGGGGGGAGTCTGCCAGATAATATTCTTCCATCTTTTCCTGCACCTCCGAGTGAATTGTAACAGATTTTTTATTTCACCTGCAACACTGGCCCCACCTGCTGGCGGGGCAGCACTTGGAGGTCGGCACACAGGGGCTCGCCCTCCAATTTCTGTCGGGCAAGGTATGTCAACACTGTTTCCCTGGCCACCGCCGGTGTATTGTTGATGGCGCTGAGATGCCCCAGCATCATGCGCCTGAGTTTGCCGTTTTCGGCCAAATAAGCGGCCACCCGGGCCGCCTGCATATTTGAGAGGTGGCCTTGGCGACCTGCAATTCGCTGTTTCAGGGGTCGGGGATAGGGACCGGTCTCCAACATGTGCGGGTCGTGATTGGCTTCCAGGACCAGGGCATGGCAGCATTCCAGCACCTGGAGCATGGACCGGGTTATACAGCCGGTATCCGTCAACACCGCCGCCCTGTGTTTGCCGGTATCAAAGACATAGTTAACCGGTTCCCGGGCATCATGGCAAATGGGGATCGCCGTTATTTCCAGATCTCCCAACACAAAGGTGGAGCCGGAATCCAGTAGGTTCAGCTTTTCAGAAGAGATCTTTCCCAGCTTGCCCTGGGCTGCCGCCCAAGTTCCCGCCGTCATGTACATGGGCAGGCGCCACCTGCGGCAGACCACCCCGGCCCCGACAATATGGTCATTGTGCTCGTGGGTGATGAGAATTGCTCTGAGCCAACCGGGATCAATTCCCGTCTCCGCCAGACCTGCCCAAATTCTTTTCCCGCTCAAGCCCGCATCCAGCAGCAGAGCCTGCTTATTATGTACCACCAGGTAGGCGTTTCCGCTGCTCCCGCTGGCCAAACTTACCACCTTCAAAGCCTTCCCTCCAACAAAAACGGGGCAACGCCCCGCCTCAAGTCAATTCTATTTCTGCGCCAAGATTCTTCAATTTGCCGACAAAATCATAATAACCCCGTTGCAGGTACTCGATGCCCTTTATCCTGGTCACCCCCCGGGCGCTGAGACCGGCGATAACCAGGGCAGAGCTGGCCCGCAAATCCGAGGACTGCACCGAAGCTCCTCTGATCTCCTCAACGCCTTCCACCACTGCCACTCGCCCCTCCACTTTGATCTGGGCGCCCATGCGCTTCAGCTCGTCCACATAGCGGAATCGGTTTTCGAAGATATTTTCTGTGATGATGCTGGTGCCCAGGCAACGTGAGAGGTATGCGCCAAAGGGCTGTTGAAGGTCGGTGGGAAATCCCGGGTAGGGCAGGGTCTTGACGTCGATGGCCCTTCCCCGCTCCGGTCCGATGACCCTAAGCCAGTCATCCCCTTCCTCTACCACAACTCCCGTCTCCCGCAGCTTGGCGGTGACGGATTCCAGGTGGCGGGGGATGACATCCTTGATCAGGACATCGCCGCCGGTAGCGGTAGCCGCAATCATGAACGTCCCCGCCTCTATTCGATCGGGGATTATACAGTGATCGGCTTGTCCCCTGTCTTTTGCCCCGGTAATCCGGATGGTTCCGGTGCCGGCGCCCTTGACCAGGACGCCAATTTTATTGAGAAAGTTTGCCAGGTCGATGATCTCCGGTTCCCTGGCAGCGTTTTCAATGGTGGTGGTTCCCTCTACACCGGCCGCCGCCAACATTACGTTGATTGTGGCCCCCACCGTAATCAGGTCAAAATAGACATTGCCGCTGCCCATTCCGGCGCCTTGCAAGGACACATTTCCATTATCTATTGACCAGGAGCAGCCCAAAGCCTGAAAGCCCTTGAGGTGCTGGTCTATTGGGCGGGGGCCTATCTTGCATCCCCCGGGCAGACCTATCTTTGCCTGGCCAAACCTTCCCAGCATCGCCCCCATCAGGTAGTACGACGCCCGCAGTTGGCTGGCAAGATGCTCGGGAGGCGTTAAGTTTTGGATCCCCCTGGGATCAATCCTCACCGTGCTGGTATCCAGCCATTGAATGTCAGCCCCCAAGCAGGACAAAATTTCGCACTGTGTCCGCACGTCGGTAAGGGGAGGAACGTTTTCCAACACACAGGGCCCCGAGGCCAGAACAGTGGCGGGGATTATTGCCACCGCTGAATTTTTGGCGCCGCTGGATCTTACTTCCCCTTGCAGGGGAACGGATTTAGCTATTTTTATAATATTTTCCATATTTACCCCCAGCCACTTTGTGATAATTACTGTATTCAACTTTTGTTCGGGTTTTCCTGCCGAAAATTTCTGGTTCCCTCAAGGTCGCCGGTAAAAGCATTGATATAATACCTGGTCCCATCGCTGATTTCGATAACCCATGCTGGATAAGCACGCCATTGTTGGGCTGAAACCGGTTTGCTGTACCACGAGCAATAGAGTTTGGTTATGGTGCTCCCCTGGGGGAGGGCATCGGCGATTGTCGTCAGGGCGCCGGTTGCGGGAATGGTGGCGATTTTTTCCCCACTGTATCCCACCACATCTGCCCAATAGTACTCCATCCCCAATATGCCCTCGGCATCTACGGTTACCCAGATCCAGGAAGTCTCAATTTTGCGCCTGCGCCAGCGCTGACTGAACTCCACCAAATATGTCCCGTCCCCCATTTTCTCAATCCTGTCGGGGGTAGCGCCCTCAGGTCTGCCCACCGTCACCTGCAAAAATTCCTCGGCTTTGGCCACGGCCTCTTCGGCGGTCAAAACCCCGCCGCTGCTCTCAAGCTCCGAAGAATAGAGCATGCTCCCATCGCTGCGCACGATTACCTCTCCTTTGGCCGATAAATACCGGCGGACCACTGGATGGGAATTGGGCGGGATAGGGACGGTAGCCATGCCGTAACCCAGGATTCTTCTCGCCACAACTTCCCAATCCAATCCGGGGCTGCGCAGGGAGAGTATGCGCAAGGATTGCATCCTGCGGGGAATTTCTGCCGAAACCTTGATGTTTTTATACTGGAGCTCCGTCAGTTTTGTATCTATTTGCTCGGCGCTGATGTACATAGTCGAGTCGAAGAATGTGGGCACCAGCCACAGTTGGCAGACAAAGAAGATGTCCAATAAGAGAAAGGCCAGTATAAGGACTGTTTTGGTCCGCTCCCAATCCACCTCATTCCCCCCTTGTCTGCTCTTTTATATTGAGAATTCTCCCGTCCGCGGCCCCGACAAAAATCGCTTGTCGTTCCGACCAGACCCTCCATGCGGGGATGAGCTGTTCTCCACTCAGATAGTAGACCAAGGCCAGGTCGGTAATTTCCAGCCTTGCTTCGGAAAAGAATTTGGCCGCTTGGGTGGAGGGACTGGACAAAAGCTGGGCCAAGGGCAGGATTTCAACATAATCTTCAATCTGATCGGGCCGAATTGCGATGAGATTGCGGTAATATCCGCTGACGGCCAAGCCCTTCATCTCTATCGCCACGCCGGTATCGCCCAGCACCGGCAGGCCTAATCCGTAACTGGAAAACTCCAGCCGCACATTCTGCGCAGGATGGACTCCCAATTCCGTGAGCAAAGTATTGCCTAGCCAGCCGCCATGGGCGGAGACAAACCGCAAAGAGGCTTTCACCAGGTCCTTCTGAATTGGCATCGACAGGTCTCTTTCATAACCGGCAAAAGTATATTCCACTGCCCCCGAAGGGTAGATCCGCAAAGCCTGCAACCCATCGGTATAGATTTCTGTGCCGTCGGGCTCTTTTATCAGCGAAGGAGTCAGATAGAAGGAGTGCACCAGGGCATCGTAATCGACTTCCTCATGGCCCCAGGCGGGGACCACCATCACTTCCGGTCCTGCGATATCGTAGACGCCGACAGCGGCGGCAAAGTTATCCCCGGGCTGCAGGGCATTCCATTTATAGCCGAAGGTATCGCGGGGATTGGTCACCGCCAACTCCAGGACCTCACGCGGCAGGGAAACCGACAGCAACCACGTTTCCTCGGTGGAAGAGTTGATAAAATGTACCGGCCCCGCTTCCAGGGGAATAAATATACTGTCGATGGCAGCGAAGGGGAAATCCGTTTCATAGATCATCTTTAACCAGCTGGCCAGCATTTCCCGGGAAATTTGGTAATCGTAGCGAAAGAGTATCCCAGGGGGAAATCCCGCCCTGTTGTATTCGCCCGGGGACCACTCGCCTCCGCCGGACTCGTACTGGAGGAGGGCCAGGATGGTGGTAAGGTCATCGTACATACCGGAAAATGTCTCTACCAGGAGGACTTCTTCCTGGGCATCGATTATATAAATCCTTCCCGGAAGACTTGCCTCAAAAAGGGCGGGCTCCGGCCCAAACCAGACGTTGCCTCCCGGGCCCGGGGGGCCGAAGACGGGCTGACCGGACATCAACAATGTGGCCAGGTAGCCGCTGATAATGACCAGGGCGATCAGCAAACCTGTTTTAAATCTGGCCATCGGCGCTCCCCCTTTCTGTGCCATAGGGATTTGCACCCGGAGCAATGGGCAGGGGAATAATAACTTCGGTGCCATGCCCCTCCCGGCTGCTTATATTGACTGTGCCTCCGTGGGCTTCAGCAATCTGCTTGGCAATGGACAGCCCCAAGCCCGTCCCGCCCGCCTTGCGGCTCCGGGCCTTGTCTACGCGGTAGAAGCGTTCAAATATCCTGCCGAGGGCGTCGGCGGGGATGCCTATCCCGGTATCGCGGATGCTTACCTCCACGCATTTATTTCTGCTGTAAACTGAAATGCGAATTCCTCCGGTGTTGGTATAGCTTATGGCGTTGTTTACGATGTTCAGAAAGAGCCTGTAGAGCATGTCCTTGTCCCCCAAGACCGGGGGAAGGTGCCGGGCAATTTTGGTCTGCAGGGTGAGGCCTTTGTTGGCGGCCTGAACCTCGACGCCTTTGACCAGGTCTGCAATGATGTCGCCAATCGAGACCAGTTTGAACTCCCGGGATCTGTTTTCGTTCCTGGAGAGGATTAGCAGGTCCTCGACCATGCGGACCATCCTCTCCGTTTCGGAATTGATCACCTGCAAAAAGCGGTCCCGGATTTCTATATCTTCATCCGGGTTTTCCAACAGGGCTTCCAAGTATGTCTTTATCGTCGTCAAGGGAGTGCGCAACTCGTGGGAGACATTGGCCACAAACTCCTGGCGCATTTGATCCAGGCGGTACTGTTCGGTAATGTCGCTGAGGACGACGATGGTCCCTTGCTTTTTCCCTGCCTGCAAAATGGGCAAACGCTGCTGGTGCAGGACCAGGCCGAAGTCCCCTCCCAGGTAGATAATCCCCTTATCGCTTTCCAACTCGGGAAAGTCTGCGATGCTGCCCTGGGCCATCATGGTCTGCCTGTTCTTGCCGAACCAATTACAGGCGGTGGAATTAATATGCATGACCTTGCCTCTGTGGTCAAAGACTATGAGGCCATCGCTGAGATTGGTGAGGATTCCCTCGACCTTATCCTTTTCGCGAACCAATTCGTCCCAACTGTGCTGCAACTGCGCGGCCAGGTCATTGAAAGTCTCCGCCAAATGCCCGATTTCATCCCGTGAATGAATGTCTATGGTCTGGCGAAAGTCCCCGGATTTCATGGCCGCCGCTTGTCTGGTTATCTTTTTCAGGGGCCGGGTAATTGCGCTGGACAAGCTGAGTCCCAACAGCGCCGACAGGACCAGGGTGAGGGCGGCGCCGGTCACCAAGATTGTCCGCAATTGGTTGAGGGATGCATCAATTTGGCGCAGGGAAGTTGATGCGTAGACAACTCCAGCCAATCCCCCAGAAGTGTGGATTGGCTGGGCGTAATAGTAGACCCTATGTCCGGAATCGGGTTCATAGCGCACCGAATCGGCTGCCACCCCCTGCATGGCCGAGACCACTTCCTGCTGGACGATTCGCTTGCCTTCCATGTGTTCCAAACCCGGGGATGTGGCCATTACCACCCCGTATTTATCCAGGAGAAACATGTCCCGCCCAATCAAATTGCTGAACTCCCAAATCAGCTGCCGCAGACCCTCTGCATCGGGAAGGGGCGAATAATAGCGCTCAGAAAGGGAGGCCAGGAGCTGAACCTGACTGTGAAGCCCTTCTTTCATATCGCCCATAAAATATTTCTCGGTGGAGGAGAGCATGTACACGCCAAAGAGCTCCAGGGCAAAGACCAGGAGAAGAATATAGACCAAGACTAATTTCCACTGGATGCTCTTCAAGCCCCCTCACCCCTTAAAGTAGTAGCCCAATCCCCTCCGGCTCAGAATAAACTGCGGGTTGCTGGGATTCTCTTCTATCTTAACCCGCAGGCGGCGAATGGTGACGTCCACCGTGCGCACATCACCAAAGTAATCGTATCCCCATACCTTTTTCAAAAGGTCCTCCCGGGTAAAGATTTTGCCGGGGTTGCTGGAGAGAAAATCCAGCAGTTCAAACTCCCTCTGGGTCAGATCCACCACCTTGTCGGCGCGCTTTACAGAAAAGAAATCCCTGTCGATCTCCAAGGGAGGTTTATTGTCCGAGTCGGCGGTTTGGGATTTTTCCCTGTCTTCGTGCTTGCTCCTGCGCAATTGCGCCTTGATTCTGGCCAGCAGCTCTCTGGTGCTGAAGGGTTTTGTTACGTAGTCATCTGCCCCCAGCTCCAGCCCCAACACTTTATCTATTTCGGCGTCTTTTGCCGTCACCATGATTATCGGGCAGGTCAGATGTTGACGCACTTGACGGCAGACGTTGAGACCATCAATTCCCGGCAGCATGATATCCAGCAGAATCAAATCCGGCTTAAACTCCAGGGCTGCATCCACCGCTTCATCCCCCGTGTAAACAGCTTTAACATCATAACCTTCCTTGACCAAATTGTACTCCAGGATGTCGGCAATGGGCTTCTCATCTTCTACCACCAGGATCTTAGGAGCACTAACCATGTTCATCCCCCTTCTTCATTTTTATTCTCTTCCCGGGAAGCTTTCGGACAAAGCCTCCAGCCCCATGCCGGCATGGCGCAACAAGGCTTGGGGCAAAGTCATACCCCGGCCCAAATCCCCGAGGATTGCCGAAATAGCTTGTCCACCTGCCGACGTCTCCAGCACCCTGACAAGCTCCAGGGCCTGATTATAGGCCGAAACCTGATCCGGCAGGCCATAAAAGTCCCCGGACAACTCGCTGATACTATATTTATAATAGTCATTATGCTCTTTTCCGTCAAACCAAAGGCTGTCACTCAACCGCTCCTCCAGCATCTGTGCCAGCCCCTCGCTGAGCCAGGTAGGGCAGTTGCCCCGGGTAAGGCCATGGACATAGTGATGCCCCAATTCGTGAATCAGCGTCCCCTTTAAGTCCCCTGTCCCTGCGCGAATTCCCAGCAGGATTACGCCATTCTGGTAAACCCCAGCGCTGTTCAGACTATAGCCTCCGCCCACATAATTATTCAGGACTTCGGCTTCCATGACGATGACAAGGGGCGGCGGCAGGGAAGCGCCAAAATACTCTCCCAGCTTTTCAAAACTCTCCATTGCCGCCATGACCTGCGCCGCTGCCGGCGAATCCGCCAGGGCAGGAGCAACCCGTATCTCATAGTCCGAGTCGGTAAGCACCCTGTAATTTCGCGTCTCCACCTTCCAATAAGCGGGGACCGCCAGACCGCCAGCCCAATATATCCCCCTTTGCCAGGGAAACACCAGCATCAACAGCAAAATGGCCGGGTAAAGCCTGCGCACCGGCATCCCCTCCCAAGTTTACATAATCCTATTATAGCATGTCTCAACTGAAAAATCCCGCGCATCGCGCGGGATTATGGTTTAAAGAACTGCAGGGGATCGACGGGGGTCCCATGCCGCCGTACCTCAAAATGGAGGTGGGGGCCGGTACTGAAGCCGGTGCTGCCTACCCGGCCGATGAGGTCCCCCTTGGAGACCCGTTGTCCCTCCCGAACCAACAGGGTGTCTGCATGGGCGTAGAGAGTGGAGTAGCCGTTGTTGTGCTCGATGACGACGTAGTTTCCATAGGAACTGTTGTAGGCGGCAGCGGTTACAGTTCCAGAGGCCGCAGCGTAAATAGCGGTCCCCCGGGCCGCCCCGATGTCCACAGCCCGATGTCTCTCGTTCCGCCAATATTGGAAGGCGCCAAAGCGGTCGGTTATTTTACCGGAGTTCAGGGGCCAACGGAACATTCCCGTGGCCTGACTGGGCCAGCGGGAAGTCCCCCGTTGGACAATCCTGGTCACCGGCTGAGATATGACCTTAGAGTCAATGGCCTTGCGCTTTACTTCCTCACCATTGAGAAATTCTACCTCGTAGGTGACCTCCCGCTTGCCCTTGCTGCCGCTTTGGACGGTCTTGGACTGATAGTACCAGAGGTTGGAGCTGTTCTGGTAAGTAGTCGAGAAGGAAATAGACTCCTGGGCGAAAACGTGCTCTATGGTGCGCACCGATATCTTGGGTTCGGCTTTGACTAAATTGAGAACTTGTCCAGTGTAGAGGATGCTGCTCTCAGCCAGAGAGGGGTTTGCTTCCCTCAGTTCTGCCTGACTGATATTGGCCGAACGGGCAATGGACCAGATGCTGTCCCCCCTGGTAACGGTGTAGGTTTCTATCTTTTCCCGGCCTTGAACGATTAAAGCTACGGCCGAATCCACATCTATGATATCCTCGGGGAGGACTTCCCGGGAACATATCTCCACATCGTCGACGATTTCGGTGGCTACCAACTTTCGGTTGGAGGATTCGCTGACATAATGTCCGGCCACCCTATCGAGAACGGCCTGGGCGTCCTGCTCAGCGGCAGTCCAGGCCAGGCATTCGTCATCGACAAAAATGCCCCAGCCAATGGTGATATACGATATATTGGCCTCCAGTATCGCTTTGACTGTTTCACAATCGGCCTCAGGCTGCCACTGGAATTCTCTCCGGGCTGAGACGTCCTCGGCGAAAGTCAGGCTCAAGCCGACCCGGGCCTCTTCCCGGGTCAACATATCAGACAAAATTCCCGTGTACTCCTCCATCTCGGAGACGGTGCCGATGAACTCGCCGTCCAGGTAAACGTGATACACAAAGCCTGGCTTAACCAAGAGATATGCAGCAGAGGCAGCCGCAAGTGCGATGAACAGCAACAGACTGGTCAAAATGTATATTTTTTTCTTCATAGGCCTCTCCTCTCGCCCTATCTGCCTTTTTACGCTACCTTTTGTATTCGTTAGGAACGAAAAAAATCCTCTTGGAAATTAGTGAGATTGAAAAAAACCCCTTGCGGGGAAAAAGAATGGAGCCGGCGATGGGACTTGAACCCGCAACCTGCTGATTACGATTCAGCTGCTCTGCCAATTGAGCTACGCCGGCATATATTCAAAAGTGGTGCCGCAGGGCAGAATCGAACTGCCGACACGTGGATTTTCAGTCCACTGCTCTACCGACTGAGCTACCGCGGCATGTGGCGGAGCTGACGGGAGTCGAACCCGCGATCTCCTGCGTGACAGGCAGGCATGTTAGGCCACTACACCACAGCTCCAAAAAAAAATGGTGACCCCTAGGGGATTCGAACCCCTGAATGCCAGCGTGAAAGGCTGGTGAGTTAAGCCGCTTCTCCAAGGGGCCACGGATGGTGAGCCATCCGCGACTCGAACGCGGGACACCCTGATTAAAAGTCAGGTGCTCTGCCAACTGAGCTAATGGCTCGAAACACTTATAGAGGATACTACAGAAGTGGGATTCTGTCAAGATTAAATCGTTCTGTGATTTTTTCTAAGAATCCGCCGCCACCTTCAGGCGCAGTTTGGCGGTGACTTGCGGATGCAAGCGGATTTCCAGTTCAAAATCCCCCAGTTGGCGAATCGGTTCATCCAGGAGGATCTTGCGCCGGTCCACTTTGATCCCCTGACGGGCCAGTTGGTCGGCGATGTCTTTGCTGGTGACTGAGCCAAACAGGCGCCCGCCTTCGCCGGCCTTGGCGATGTATGTCAGTTGCAGCTCTTCAATCTGTTTTTGGATTTCTCTGCTCCGACTCAGCTCCCGGGCATCCTTTCTGCTGGCAGTTTCCCGTTCCTGTGCCAACTTTTTTAGGGCGCCGGCGTCAGCAATCACCGCCAAATTCCGCGGGAACAAGTAATTGCGGGCATATCCGTCGGATACTTCCTTTACTTCGCCGGCATTGCCAACTCCCTTGATATTTTGCTTGAGAATCACCTTCATAAAAGACCCCCCTAAAATCTAATTATTGCCTGCGCCGCTCCTGCCGCGCCAATAAATCAGCAGTTCTTGTTCAAAGTCCCGGAGACTGTTATCGGGGTTTCTGACCCTCTCGGCCAGCTTTTCCTCGACTGCCTTGTCCAGACTGCGGATACTCACGCCCACCCGGCTGGCAATGCTGAACAGTATCACCATGGCGGCGCTGAGGGCATCCAGAACATGTTCCTCGGCCCCGCGATACAGGCCGGCAAAGAGCTCCGAGATTACAGCCAACAGCTGCACTTTGAGGCCTTCCAGCAGTTTAAGGTTGCGAGCAATGTCATATCGCTCCGACATGCTTTTCCCCTCCCATACAAAACAGGGGACACGAATGCCCCCAAAGCCATATTATTCTGTTGTATAAGGCATCAGAGCCATGAACCGGGCACGCTTTATTGCCAGGGTCAGCTGGCGCTGATGGGTTGCACAGTTGCCGGTTATCCGCCGCGGCAAGATTTTGCCCCGGTCGGAAATATAGCGCCGCAGTTTGTCTGCGCTCTTGTAGTCTATTTCCGCTACTTTATCGACGCAGAAACTGCAAACGCGTTTGCGCTTTCTGCCTCTGTCCTTGCGCATGGATACTCCTCCAATCTAGAATGGTATATCGTCATCCTCAAAACTTACATCGGTTCCGTACTGCTCGAATCCCGAATTCTCAACCCGCTGCGAAGGTGATTCGCCGCGCCTGTCCAAAAAGCGCACGTCATCAGCCACCACTTCGGTAACATATCTGCGCTGTCCGTCTTGCTCGTAGGAGCGCACCTGTAATCTGCCGTCCACGGCTACCAGGCGGCCCTTGCCTAAATAGTTGGCGCAGGTTTCCGCCAATTTGCGCCAGACGACGACGGGGACAAAGTCAGTTTCCCGTTCACCCTCCTTGTTGGTAAAGGGCCGGTCAACGGCCAGAGTAAAGGATGCAACGGGCGTTCCCGAGGGGATGTACTTTAGTTCAGGATCTCTGGTCAGGCGGCCGATCAGAATAACGCGGTTTAACATGCACTCACTCTCCCCCAAAATTACTCTTCGATCCGGATGACAATATGTCTCAGGATACCGCTGGTAATCTTGATAACGCGATCCAGCTCTTCAACAACTTGGGGTGTTCCTTCGAAGTGAACTTCTACATAGTAACCTTCCCGAAAATCGGCGATTTCGTAGGCCAGGCGCCGCTTGCCCCATTCTTTGACCTCGGTATTCTGACCGCCTTGCTCGGCGATGAGACCAGTGACCTTTTCCTGGAGCGCTTGCAGTTGCTCTTCATCTAAATCGGGCTGGAGTATATAGAGCAGTTCATATTTGCGCATTTTTTTCACCTCCTCCTATGGACTGGCGGCTTCAACGCATGTTGAAGCAGGGGGACATTGTTATATTATATCACAAAGACTTGCCCGTGCAAGTTTAGGAGTTGGGCAAAATCCTGCGAATCGATTTTTCAGCTTTTTTTCTTGGTACAAGGATACTGCGCCCGCATTTACAACATTGAAAGCGAAAGTCCATGCCGATACGCAAGATCTTCCATTGATTCCCACCGCAGGGGTGGGGTTTTTTTAATTCAACAATGTCGCCGAGATTATAAATTTCCGCCACCTCCTATAAGACAAAGGGGGCAATAACCCGCGCCAGCCTTTTCAGCAAAGGCATCAAGAGCTTGACAATCACCGATTCGGTTAGGGCGGAGGAAAGCAATGGTCCCTTTTCGGCCAGGATTCCAATAGGAGAGAAGAAAATAATGGCAGAAATAATCACTAACCCCTGCCCAAAGCCCAGCACAGCGCCCATAATGGAACGGTTTTCCGAAGGATTGAGCCGCGCAACCAGGACAAAGGCCAATGCCAGGACTGCCACCAAAAAGAGCAAGCCCAGCAGATTGAGGACCAGGCGCATTCCCTGCTCGGGATTGCCGGCTCCCGTCACCGGCAGGTCCAAGACCACCTGCCAGGGGCCGAAAAGCTCCCAGGCCCCGGTACTGGCCGTCACAACCGTATCGCCCATGGCTGCCCGCAGGACAGGCTCAACCAGGGGGCGCAAATTAGCTGCACAATTGCCTGCAAAGGGCAGGGGCAGAACCAGGGCGGCTGCCGCCATTCCCATGCGAGTTCCGGCCTTTTTCGTCCCGGCGACATAGCCGGCGACGGCGGTCCAAAGCAAAATTCCCGCCAAGAGCAAGTCCAACCAAGGAAACATCGTATCACCCCCGGCTAATTATTACGGGCCAGGGGAAAGAAATAGACCTGCTAGCGCCAGATTAATGCCAGGGCGGCAGCTAACAGAGGAATCCATACGACGCCGCCCCAATACTCCTCGATGGCCGTCACCCCCAGGATACCCAGAGCGGCGACAATTGCGAACAAGAAGATTTCCCGCAGGTAGTCCTCGAAGTATAGGTATTTTCTCTCCCGGCGAAAAACCGCGATGATGACATCGCCGAGAATCTTTGTTCCGGCAAAGATCAGGCCGGCTCGGAACCAAGGAGGGACCTGGACCAGGGCGACGACCTCGGCAATGGATACAGCCAAAATCAAAAAACCGATAAAGTTTAAGAATTTGACAAGGACCGCCCTGCCTCTCGCCTTCATGACGTCCCCTCCTCATCTCTTTCTGAACCCGCCCCGTATTCGGCCAAAACTATAATAGCATAATCCCAGCAAAAGCACTATATTGCACGCTCCCAACAGAGGGTAGAGCAGGCGCACCAGGGAAGCGAAGCCATATTGGGATACAGCCAAACCCAGGGCCGCCGTCAAGAGCAGCATCGGCCAATACCTGCCCCGGGCGGCCACCCGGCTGGCCAATCCGTGCATATTGGCCAGCGCAGTGGTCAAAACTGCCGCCAGCAGAACCAGCTCATAAATCCACTGGCCCCTGCCCAAAAAATATTCCGCCAGTTCTCCCATGGGAATCTCCGCTTGTCCGGGCAGGCCGGCAACCCCCAAGTAGACCAGGAACAAGAGGAGCCCCAAACTCAGCCCCCCCAGTAGACCTCCCCACACCACTGTCTTCCCGGTCAGATGTTCCTTGAGGGTTGAGAGGGCAACAGCGGCAATTGCCGTGTTATACGCTGCGTACAGGAAGGCAGACCCATAGGGCCCCGGAAAACCTGTCCCGGCGGGTATGGTTATCCGGGCCAGACACAATAACGCCATGATAACAGCCATGCCCGGCGCCAACCAGGAGTTTGCCAGCAGGAAGCCCTTGTTGCCCCGAACCAAGATCAGGACACATAGGGCCAGGAAGGTCGCACAGGCCCAGGTGTACTGCATCCCCCAGCGAGAGAGAATGGCGCCCCCGGCGGCGGCCATCACTCCTGTCCCCGCCAACAATGTTCCCAAGAAGAGGATATCCGCCGCCGCCACCAATACCCGCCGGCGAAGAAGTTGGTGCAAAAAGTCAAGATAGGAATAAACAGGATGGCAGTGGGTAACATCTAATATCGTAACTCCCGCCCACATGAACAGCGCCGTTGCGAGGGCGACGCCATATATCCCCCGGCTCCCGTAGACGCCGAAGAACTCAACCACTTCCCGACCGGTGGCAAAACCCGCTCCGATGACAGCTCCGCAATATGCCGCCGCTACAGGGAATATATTATTCTTAGGCAATTCCCTCACCTCACCGCAATTTATTCGCGGCACGGGAATTTTATGTAAGAGTTCGACATAAAGATTACCATTACCACCGTGTTACCGGAGGATGTCATGACCAAAAAGCATTCGGCTCCTCAGCACTTCGCCCGGGTCAAGTACAGTCACCCCGATGCCGCCAGTATCATATGCCAGGCGCTGTTAGCCTTGTACCGGCAGCCCATCGTCACGCCCGAAGAAATTCTGGTCCTCTGCATCGGCACTGACAGGTCCACCGGGGACAGCCTGGGGCCTCTGATTGGGACAAAGCTGATTGAGTCCCGGGCGCCTTTTTCTGTCCTTGGTTGTCTGGAACATCCTATTCACGCAGCCAACCTGGCCCAGACCCTGGAACAGATTCAGGAAAAACCGCCCGGATGGACGGTGGCCATCGACGCTTCCCTGGGCAATATCGACGGCGTCGGCACCGTCAATATTGGCGCTGGCTCTCTGCAGCCCGGGGCAGGCGTCAACAAGAACCTCCCACAGGTTGGGGACGTTTACATCACCGGCGTCGTCAATGTGGGCGGTTTTATGGAGTACTTTGTCCTTCAGAACACCCGGCTCTCCCTGGTGGTCAAAATGGCAGAGGTAATCTGTGCGGGCCTGCTGGCGGCCTTTTCCGTCCCGGAAGTAAAGGCCGGACATCGTTGATGTCCGGCCTTTGCTTATGCCTGTTTATTGGTTTTCTCTTGCCTTACCTGAGATTGCATTTTGCAGGAGCCATCAAAAACCGCACCATCGCCAATGGCCAGTTTTGCAACGGTAATATCGCCCACCAGCTTGCCGGAAGGCTCGATCTCCAGGAGCCCTGTGGCTTCGACGTTGCCCTTGAGGCTTCCGGCAATGGAGATGCTACGGCACCGGATATCCGCTTCGACTGTGCCGCCGGCAGCAATTATTATATCGCCGTTGGTATTGAGCTGACCGGTAATCTTGCCTTCCACCCTGAGGATGCCCTTGGCTTCGATGGTACCATTGATTGATGTCTCTTTGCCGATGATGGTATCTATCTTGGTGGTATCAATCTCTTCACTTTTTCTGAACATATTAGCCCCCCTGTTCGGTAAAATGCTTTCTCGCACCAAGCCCTAAGGCAGGTAGTTGACGGGATTGACCGGGGTGCCCCAACGGCGAACTTCGTAATGAAGGTGCGGGCCGGTGGATACGCCGCTGCTTCCCACATAACCCACCAGGGTGCCTGCTTCGACGGCTTGTCCCGCCTTTACCTTGATTCTGCTCTGGTGCGCATAGTAAGTGCTGAATCCATACCCATGTTCAATGATGACCAGGTAGCCGTAGCTGGATCTATAGCCTGCAAAGGCTACAGTCCCCTTGGCGGTGGCGTAAATTGGGCTGCCGTAGATTCCGCTGCCCGCAATATCTATGCCCGTATGGTAGTCTTGCCGCCGGGTAATGGGGTGACGGCGCCAACCGAAGGAGGAGGTGATCCGCCCCCATACAGGCCACCGGGAAGGTGTCGCCGCCTCTCGGCGCTGTTGCTCTTCGATGGTCTCTTTGAGGGTGACCATGCGGTCTTCTTGATTGGGCAGGGCTGTCTGCAAAACCTCAATTCCGGACATGGTCCTGTCTACAGTGGTGTAACTGCGGGAGGCCAGGTAACTGCGAAAGTTGTTGGACTCTTGCCCCACGTCTTCGGAGGCTGGCGGGAGAGAAGTGGTGTCGTCCAGGTCATTCATTTCCAGAAGCTTCCTCTCCAGGTTTTGCACCCGCTGAAGGTTATCCAACATCTTTTGCGTCTCGTTGGCCAACTGGCCGATCTGCTCGCTTTTGAGTTGGTTGTCATTGCGCAAGAGCTCCAGTTCGGGATAGACAGCTTTGGCAGAACTGTAGCTGTTGAAAAAGCTGACCAGGAAAATGGGCACGAAGATAAAGACCAGGCCCACGCTCTGCAGAAGTGCAAGAGGAAACCTGAAACTGATCGGGGGTTTCTGCGAATGAGGCACGACCATGATTGTAAATTTTTTGTTTCTCGTTTTTGGCATCAGCATCCCCCCTCCCTAACCGGCGCCTTACCGGTTATTTTTCATGGCTGCCTTGATAGCCTGCTGCTCCTCTTGGGATAAGGCGTATTGTGATTTCCCCCCGAGCAAGGGTTTTGCGTACACCCGGGAGTCCTCTCTGCCGAAAATACTGGTCAGGACAAATCCATCCATTTGATCATTCAACAGGGCCAAAGTAAAACTCAGATCGCTCCCCGTCTTGTCAAAAGCATTGTAGCGCACCAGATGCCAATGCCGGGGAAAAGACTTCAGTTCAGATTTAACGGCCTCGATACTCAAACCAAGGCTTTCCAGGAGCTTCTGCTGCTCGGCAAAGCGCTCCTCCAAATTGCAGATATGTTCTTCTATATTGCCGCCTCTGACCAAGGCGGTCATTTTTTTATAGGCTTTGAGTCTCCTGGATAAAATGGCTGTATGTATCAGCAGGCCCAGTAAAATTGCTCCGGCGGTCAATTCAAACCAATAGAGCTCGAGAATGGTCTGTATGGTCATTAATATTCCTCCCCCTGCCCCTCAAGTGTTCTATATTCGCCACAAAACCTGATTTTCCTCCCCAAAACAAAAAAAGTCCACCGCCCGGTGAACAATTTTCAATCCTGATTTTCCCTATCTATCTCCCGCCTTCCCAACTCCAGGCCGGGGACCCAGTTGTTGGACCAATCGCCCTGAACGATGCCGGGTATATGGTGAATTTCCTCCATATCCGACAGGCCCGTTACCTGGCAAAACTCCTGGCGATTGATATTCATCGCGAAGGCATTGCGCACGTGGGGATATTGGGGGAATCTTTGCTTATCTTTATCCACTTGAGGCACCTCCCCGTACAGGGTGCCCGTCGACAGCCCCGTCTATTCCCTCAGCGCATTCGGCCGGCAACCCGCCAAGTGGAACCGTCGCTGACCTGAACGGCATCGGTCAAATTGATCACAGGGCAGGCATGGTTGGGGATGATGTCGATTATTTCTCCAATTTCTGGCAAGCCCTCTCCCTCGATGACCCCGTGCTCCTCGGAGAGGCGGGACAAGACCCAATTTTCCTTCTCCAGCAAACCGTATCCCTTGACGGCGCCGCCGCCATGAGCCCCTTGATCCAAGGCTAGAACCTTGGCCCCGGCATCAATTATTGCCCTGCGGGGAGCAGGCCTGCTGATTACAGTACTCCTCACCTTGAGGCTACATTGCTCTGGCCTCGCCACACCCAAGGCCACCTGGGTGGCATCATAAAACACATAATTGCCCGGGCGAATTTCCGTAACTCCGGGGACGGAGCCGCCCCAACGAGCTGTGGGAGTTGAACCGATACTGACTTCTTGAACGGCTATGCCCTTGCTGCGCAGGGATTGGGCTGCCGACACCATCAGCTCGCCTTCCTGCCGACCCACGGTTGCAACAGCTTCGGGGGTCCGGCTGCCGTATGCATGTCCGGCATGGGTGAGGAGCCCCTTAAATTTCAGGCCGGGCAAGGTTGACAGCCAGCGGACAAAATCCTCCAAACCGCTCCCGGGCAGGAGGCCGCACCGTCCCAAGCCGCTGTCCACCTTGACCAGGACTGAGGCGCCACCCGGTAAACTTAATTCATTGAGGGCTTTCGCGCCAATCTGCGAGTCTACCAAAAAAGTCAGCTTGCAGCCATGTTCTAAGAGATTCCGAGCCCGTTGCAACTTGATGGCGCCGACAAGGGGGTATGCCACCAGGATATCGTCGATTCCGGCAGCAAACATCACTTCCGCCTCACCCAACGTCGCCACTGTAATTCCCGCCGCTCCGGCGGCGATTTGCATGCGGGCAATCTCTGGAATCTTATGGGCTTTGACATGGGGGCGAAGTCTGATCCCCCGGGCAGTTGCAAACTCCGCCATGGCCCTGATATTCTCCTGCAGTTGCGCCAGGTCTATCAATATATATGGAGTGTCCACCCAACTCCCCCTCACTAAATTTAGTCTCTTAGAGGCCGGATGCCCACTGCACTCCCCAGGCCAGCAAAACCACCAGAGGCAGGGCGGGGAGCAAATTGGCCACCCGGATCTCCTTGAGTCCCAATATCTTTATGCCTATCCCCATAATCAATATGGCCCCGGTGGCGGTAAGCTGAGCAGAGGCCATGCCGACAGCCTCGGCCAGCAACTGGCTGCCCAGCGCCAGCAGGCCCTGATAGAGGAGCACCGATATTCCCGATAGTATTACCCCGGGGCCCAAGGTGGAGGCAAAGGCAATGGCGGTAATGCCGTCGATGGCCGACTTGGCATAGAGAATACCGTGCTCTCCTTCCAGGCCGCCTTGCAGTGCACCCAAAATGGCCATGGGGCCAACACAGTAGATAAGTGTGGTGTAGACAAAACCTGAAGCCAGGCTGCCCTTGACCCGTTTGCCCAGACTTGCCTGAATCTTATCCCCCAGGCTTTGCAACCTCCCCTCCAGATCCAGGGCCTCGCCAATTATCCCGCCCATGACCACCGATAAAATCACCGGGAGCACATGGGGCCCCCAGTCCATAATCATCTCAACTCCCAGGGCAAGCACCACTATTCCCAGGGCAGAAACCAGGGTGCCCTTGAGCCTTTCTGAAAGCAAGCTTCCAGCCCACCAGCCCAACAATCCGCCTGCAAAGATCGCCAGAGCATTGACCACAGTCCCCATCACAAGCCTCACCTCTCCATCCGGGCGATCTCTTTTAGCGCCGCCAACAGTTCATCGATTTCCGCCTCGGTGTTAAACGGGCCAGGGCTGACCCGCACCGTTCCGGTTTTCACAGTGCCCAGGGCTAGGTGGGCCCGGGGGGAGCAGTGGAGGCCACCCCGCAAGCATATTCCGTACTTGTCGTCGAGAATATAGGCCAGCTCGGTGGAATCCAGGCCAGGGAGGTTAAAAGAGAGCACTCCCACTGAAGGGCCGTTGTCACCGTAGATTATTGCTCCCAACTCCTCCAGCCCTGCCCTGACCCTTTGCCGCAAGGCCAATTCATGGGCCAGCACCTTGTCCGTTCCCCGTTCTTCCAGATAGGCGACACCGGCGGCCAAGCCGGCGATTCCAGGCACATTCAAGGTCCCACTTTCAAACCGGTCGGGCAAGTGCAAAGGTGGCTCGGCAGTCTCTGAGTGGGTCCCAGTCCCCCCGCGAAACAGGGGGCGCAAATCGATTCCTTCCCGAATATAGAGGCCGCCCACCCCCTGAGGTCCCAACAAGCTCTTATGCCCGGGGAAGGCGGCAAAATCAACCTCCATTTCTTCCAGGTTTATCGGCAACACTCCTGCAGTCTGGGATAGGTCAACGCAGACCAGGGCGCCTGCCCTTCTCGCCCTGCCGGCAATTTCCGCCAGCGGATAGACCTGACCCGTGACATTTGATGCATGGGTGATGGCGACCAGATCCGGGCCCCTCTGTAACTCCTCCGCCAACGTCTCCCAATTAAAGCCCCCCGGTTCCAGGCAATTAACGCACCGCACCGCCACGCCATAATTCCCAGCCAAATCTTGCAGGGGGCGCCACAGGGCATTGTGTTCAAGGCCAAGGCTGAGGATTCGCTTGACCCGGGAGCCCAGGCCATAAATTATTTGATTCAGGCCGGCGGTGGCGCTGGCAGTAAAAATCAGTTGTTTCGAATCTCTGATGCCAAAAAAACGAGCCACAGCCTCCCTGCTCTGCAAAACCAAGTGGGCAGAATCCCGGGAAAACCTGTGACCTCCCCGCCCCGGATTTGCTGCCCTGCGCAGAGCCTGATCTGTGGCCCGGTATACACTTTCCGGTTTAGGCCAACTGGTTGCAGCGTTGTCCAGGTATATCATGGTCACCCTCCTTTGTTTCACGTGAAACATCAAAAATGCTGTTTCACGTGAAACACATTCGCTAGGCAAGGATGCTCTGGATAATCCGATTGGCATCCTCGGACGAATAAAATTCTATGATAATCCGCCCCTTGCCATTCTTCTCTTCCAAATGCACCCGGGTGCCCAAGCGCTCCATCAGCTGCAGCTGTACCGCTGCATTGTTAGGGTCGTGGCCAGGCTGAGTCCGCTTCTTCCGCACAGCACCTTTGGCCTTCTCGGCAGCCCTGACCGTCAACCCCTGGCTCAGGATGGCCTCGGCCGCCCGCACCTGTTCAGCTTCCGGCAAGGAAAGGACGGTTCGGGCATGGCCAGGGGTAAGCCGCCCCTGGGCAACTAAATTCCGCACCGGCGGGGCCAGGTTCAGCAGGCGCATGGCGTTGGCAATGGCGGAGCGGCTCTTGCCTATTCGAGAAGCCAAAGCCTCTTGAGTGAGATTGAATTCTTCAATCAGCCTCTTATATGCTTCTGCCTCTTCGATTGGATTCAGATCTTCCCGCTGGAGGTTCTCCACAAGAGCGATTTCCGCCACTTGGCGATCGCTGAGCTCCAGAATAACGGCGGGTATGGTTGAGAGACCGGCCAGCTTCGCCGCCCGAAACCGACGCTCACCGGCAACCAACTGATAATCGCCCTGCCATGGCCGCAAGACGATGGGTTGCAAGAGACCGTGCTGGGCGATGGACTGAGCCAACTCCTCCAAAGCCTGCTGGTCAAAATTGCGCCGGGGCTGATGAGGATTGGGGACGATCCTGTCCAGGGCAATTTCAGTTGCGCTGCTTTCCTCTTCAGCTCCGGGGATCAGTGCGCCGAGACCACGCCCCAAACCCCTCTTATTCATTGGCCAATACCTCTTCCGCTAACAGCATATATGTTTCAGCGCCCTTGGAACGGGGATCGTAATCGAGAATGGTCTTGCCATGACTGGGAGCTTCGCTGAGGCGAACATTGCGGGGGATGATGGTGTTGTATACCTGACTGCCAAAATAGGCCTTCACTTCCGAGACCACCTGGGCAGCCAAATTGGTCCGGGAATCATACATGGTCAGCAAGGCGCCTTCCAGGCGCAACCCCTTGTTGAGATGGCGCTGCACCAGTTTGATGGTGTTCACCAACTGGCTGAGCCCCTCCAGGGCATAGTATTCACACTGAATGGGCACCAAAACGGAATCGGCAGTGGTCAAAGCGTTGACAGTCAGCAGGCCCAGAGAAGGCGGGCAGTCAATCAGGGTAAAGTCAAACTCTTCCCTGACGCCCTGCATATGCTGACGCAGCTTTTCTTCCCGGGACATGGAAGGCACCAATTCTATCTCTGCCCCAGCCAGCTGAATGGAAGCGGGGGCGATCCAGAGATTTTCCACATCGGTGGGCAAAATTATGGCATCCAAAGGCAAACCCGATACCAGGACATCATAAATGCACCGCTTTACCGCCGGCTTCCTGATGCCGACGCCGCTGGTGGTATTGCCTTGGGGGTCGATATCAATGAGGAGAACCTTTTTCCCCTTCCTTGCCAGGCAGGCGCCCAAATTGATGGCGGTGGTCGTCTTGCCCACACCGCCCTTTTGGTTAGTAACCGCTATGACTTTCCCCATCTGTTTCTCACTCTCCTTAACATGTGGCCATATTACTTGGGTAATCGAATTGTCACCTCGTAATAGTCGTCATATTCATTCTGGCTTACCTGCGGCTTTAAGCCAACCTGCTCCATAGTCGCCACAGCTTGCCGTATGGTGTTCATGACAATGCGATAATCCCTGATTACAAACTTGGGCGCAGAAGCTTGTTGTGGCCGCTCGTTATCTTCCATGAGCCCCTCGATGAGACTTTCTGTCTGGCGGACGTTGAGGTTTAACTTTATTACCTTCTCCAGGACCTTCTCCCGCGAATCGTTGTCGGGCAGTTTGAGCAGAGCCCGGGCGTGGCGTTCAGAAAGTCCCGCCTCCAACAACTTGCTTTGGACGGATTTTGCCAACTTTAACAGGCGCATCTTATTGGCAATGGTGGACTGGCTCTTCCCAATCCTTTGGGCCAATACCTCTTGAGTGAGGCCAAACTCCTCCAGGAGCCTTTGGTATCCCTCGGCCTCTTCAAAATAGTCCAGGTTCTCCCGCTGCAGGTTCTCAATCAAGGCCATGGCTGCCATTGCCGAGTCATTGACCTCGCGGATGACCGCAGGGATTTGCCGCCAGCCCAGCAGTTGACAGGCCCGCAGCCGCCTTTCCCCAGCCACCAGCTGGTAACCCCCCTGGACCCGCCTCACCAGGATTGGCTGTAACAGACCATAGGTCTTTATGGACTGGGCCAGCTCCCGAAGATTTTCTTCGTTAAAATTTTGTCGGGGTTGAAAGGGGTTGGGGCTTATCTCAGCACAATTGAGATTTTTAGCTTCATCGGGATTGGCGCTGGTGGCGCCCAGGATAAACTTATTAATACCTTCCCGCATCAATAACACCTCACTCGAAACAGGTTACTGGAGTATTCGCTATATTAGCGAACATTTCCTGCCCCGGCGGCAGAATTAGGCCAAGGGCTTCTTGGCGGGAACCCCCGGCCGGCGAGGATACTTCGCCGGTGTGGGCAGGACTTTTTCAATTACAATCAGAGAGCGGGGATCCCCGTTGGGGAGATTGTAGTTAACAATTTCGGTAAGTTCGCCGCCCAGGAGTTCTATGGCGCCGGCGGCAGATTTTACTTCCCCTTCGCTGCTGGGCCCCTTGAGGGCCAGTAGCCGGCCCCCCACCCTCAAGAGGGGCAGGCAGTATTCGCAGATTACCGACAAGGCCGCCACTGCCCGGGCGGTAGCATAGACAAAGCTCTCCCGCGCCAGGGACCTGCCCAGTTCTTCAGCGCGGCCATGGACAATCTCAGCCTCCACAGCCAGGGCAGATGTGCAGTGTTCCAGGAAGGCGACTTTCTTGGCCGCAGCCTCCACCAGGGTCAGCCGCACCTGGGGCATGAAGAGCTTTAAGGGCAGGCCGGGGAAACCCGCCCCGGTTCCCACATCCGCCAGGGTGCCCTCCCCTAAGAAGCGCGCCGGATACAGGGAATCCAGGATATGCTTGTTGATAAAATCCTCCGGTTCCGTCAAGGCAGTGAGATTAGCCTTTCGGTTCCACTGGATCAACAATTCATAGAACTCAACCATCTTTTCAATGGTGGCAGGCGGACAGGAAAAGCCGGCTCGAAGCAGAGCCGTTTCCAATTCAGTGCGCATTGGGTCCACCCTCCCTCTGCTTGAGATGGATGGCCAACAGGGACATGTCTGCCGGAGACACCCCGGAAATCCTGGATGCCTGGCCCAGGGTCTGTGGCTTGCTGTTCTGCAGCTTCTCCGCGGCTTCCTTGGACAGTCCCTTTATTGCACTAAAATCAATGTCCCGGGGAATCCTGACGGATTCCAGGCGCTGCAATCTCTCCACCTGCTGCATTTGCTTCTCCACATACCCGGCATATTTAGCCTCAGTCTCTACCCGATGGAGCAGATCTCCGTCCATTTCCGTCAAGAGGGGCAACCAAGGCGCCAGGTCACGCAGGTGTATTTCAGGGCGCCGCACCAGCTCAAGCAAGCTGGACACCCGGGAGAGCGATTGACTGCCCTTTTCCACCAGCAGGGCATCGATTTCCGGCCCCGGACTCAACCTGGTCTCCTCCAGAGCTCGGGCAGCCCTTCTTGCCAACTCCTGTCTCCGGGTAAAGGCTTGATACTGCTCGGCATCGATGAGCCCAATCTCCCTGCCCAGGGGAGTTAGGCGGGAATCTGCGTTATCCTGCCGCAGGAGCAGGCGAAACTCAGCCCGGGAAGTCAGCATCCGGTACGGTTCCCGAGTGCCTTTAACGGTGAGATCATCGATTAATACCCCTATATAGGCCTGAGACCGGGACAATACTACCGGCTCCTTGCCCTGGACGCGGCGGGCGGCGTTTATCCCTGCCAGCAATCCCTGGGCGGCAGCCTCCTCATATCCCGAAGTGCCGTTGACTTGGCCGGCGGTGAAGAGACCGGGAATGGCCTTGGTTTCCAGGGTTAGCTTGAGCTGAGTGGGCAGGACGACATCGTATTCGATGGCGTAGCCGGGTCTGGTGATCTCGGCCCGCTCCAGGCCCGGAATGGTGCGCAAAAACTCCACCTGAACATCCTCAGGCAAGCTGGTGGACATCCCCTGTATATAGTGCTCCCGGGTGCCAATCCCCTCCGGTTCGATAAAGATCTGGTGCCGGTCCTTGTCGGGAAAGCGGACAATTTTATCTTCTATTGATGGACAGTACCTGGGGCCCACCCCCTGGATGTCGCCGGTAAAGAGGGGTGCACGGGCCAGGTTGGCCCTGATAATATCGTGGGTGGCCGGGGTGGTATAAGTAAGCCAACACTGGACGCGGTTGGGGGCTTGAGGTTTTGTCCAAAAAGAAAAGCTCAAGTCATCGTCTCCGGGCTGAGGCTCCATTTTTCCAAAATCCAGGCTGTTGCCGTTGACCCGGGGCGGGGTCCCCGTCTTAAACCTGACCAGTTCCAGGCCCAACCTCCTCAGGGCGTCGGACAGTTTTTGCGGACCAGCCTGAGAGTTTGGCCCACCCGACCAGGCCTGCTCGCCGACAATTATCCTGGAAGACATATAGGTGCCGGTGGTGACGATGACCGTGGCGGCAAGATAACGGGCGCCCGTATTGGTCAGCACTTCAAGTCCTGCGTCGCCGACCAGGATATCCTCCACAACTGCCTGGCGCAGCCGGAGGTTGGCCTGATTTTCCAAAACAGACTTCATCCGCTGCTGATAGGCGACCTTATCGGCCTGAGCCCGGAGAGCGTGCACTGCCGCCCCTTTATTGGTGTTGAGCATGCGAATCTGGACCATGGTGGCATTGATATTTTTGCCCATCTCGCCCCCCAGGGCATCTATTTCCCGAACCAGATGAGCTTTGGCGGGACCGCCGATGGCTGGGTTACAGGGCATCAAAGCTATGGCGTCCAAATTCATGGTCAGGAGCAAGACCTTGCACCCCATTCGGGCCGGAGCCAGGGCCGCCTCACAGCCGGCGTGGCCTGCACCGACGACAATTACATCATAGGTCTCCACTAATTCCACCTACTTTCCAAGACAGAAACTGGAAAATATCGTGTCCAGCAGGTTTTCGTGCCAAACGGCGCCGGTTATTTCCCCCAGGACCTGCCAACTCTCCCGCAAGTCCAGGGCCAGCAAATCCATTGGCAGGGTGGACCAGCCGGCCGCCACCCTGGTCAATCCCGCTTCGGCCTGAACCAGGCCCTGATAATGGCGGCTATTGGTAATGAGGGCGGCATCGGGCTGAAATTTTCCCGAGACAAACATTGTCTCAATATAATCCTTTAATTCTTCCAGGCCCTGCTCTTTGAGGACAGAAACCTTAATGGAGGTAATGCCCGGGACCCTCAAATCTTCGGCGGAGAATTGGGCAGGCAAGTCCGCCTTGTTCAGCACCGCTATGGTTCTGCCCTTGTCGATGCCGGCCAGGAGTTGCCGGTCTTCATCTTCCAGAGGACGTGAACTGTCCAGCACCAGGAGGACCAGGTCAGCCTTGGCGGCCAGGGCATGGGCCCTGTCCACGCCGATCCTCTCCACCTTGTCCAGGGTCTGGCGAATCCCGGCGGTATCGGCCAGGCGCAGGGGAATTCCCCTGATATTTACAGGCACCTCTACAACATCCCGGGTCGTGCCGGGAATGTCGGTAACTATAGCCCGCTCTTCACCGGCCAGCAAGTTGAGCAAGGAGGACTTTCCCACATTGGGCTTGCCCAGAATTACGGTGACGATGCCCTCCCGGTAGATCCTGCCTTCCTCATATGTACTGTGCAAACGCCGTATTGCCGCAATCTGTTCCCTCAGGATGCCAACGGCATTTTCCCGGCCGTGGAAGTCTATTTCAGTATCGGGATAATCGATCTCCGCTTCCAGCCATGCTATGATTTCCGCCAGCTTGCTGCGGATTATTTCTATCCTCTCGGAAAGCTTGCCCTGATAATGGGTGCGGGCGATATCTGCTGCCCGGGAGGACTGGGCGCAGATCAGGTCGGATATGGCTTCCGCCTGAACCAGATCAATCTTGCCATTGAGAAAGGCCCGCTTTGTAAACTCGCCCGGTTCGGCAGGCCTGATCCCCAAAGCAAATAATTCTCGCAGCAACCTTTGCATGAGGATTACTCCACCATGGCAATGAAACTCCACGACATTTTCGCCGGTGAAAGAACGCGGTTTTTTAAACCAGACAAAGTAGCCAGAATCCAGCTGGCGGGAGTCCGCTGCCAAAAAGTCCCCGAAATACATACGCCCCGGCTTATAGTCCAGAGCCCTGCCCCGGGGGCGAAATAACTTCTGCGATAAAGCCAAGGCTTTTTCTCCGCTGATGCGTAGAATGCCAACACCGCCGGTGCCAAGAGGCGTGGCGATGGCGGCGATTGTATCTTGGCTATACACGGGCATCCCTCCTCCTCAAGTATACTAACACAGTAAACTTGCATAAAACAACAACCGGCCAAAGGCCGGTTGTCAATCTCTCTTTACGTCAATTACAACTTTGCGCCGGGGTTCTTCCCCAATACTGTAAGTGACTACATCTTTATCGCTGAGGGCCATGTGGACTAAACGGCGTTCCGCCGGGGTCATGGGCGGGAGAATAAATTTGCGCCCGGTCCTGATGACCTTATCAGCCCCGGCAAGGGCGGTCTTTTCCACAGCTTGCCGGCGCTTTTCCCGATAGTCTCCCACATCCACAAAAACCGGAACGAAATCTGCCGTCTTTTTGTTCAATACCAGGGTGGCCAGGTATTGAAGAGAGTCCAGGGTTTGGCCGCGGCGACCGATCAGCGCGCCCAAATTGTGACCGCTGATGCGGACTTCCACTCCGTCCGGGCCCATTTCGACGCTGGACCGGGCGTTGACGTGCATTTTATTAAGAAATTCGTCAAACCAATCAGAGAGGTAGAGGACGGGATCGAATTGCTCGCGAACGAGGACCACGGCGTCCTTGCCGGGCAAGATGCCCAATAAACCCTTGGAGGGAAGTTCCTGAATGGTAATGTCTGCTTGCTCTCTCTCAATCTTTAACTCGGCCAGAGCCGAGGCAATGGCCTCTTCCACTGTCTTTCCTCTGCCAACAGCTTCTCTCATTTACATGCCACCTTCCGTAGACGGTTTGGGCCGGTTGTACAGGTAGTGCTGGGCAATGGAGAAGATATTTCCCGTCAACCAGTATAAGGGCAGGCCCTGGGGCAGGGAATAGCTGAAAATTATGATCAGCAGGGGCATCATCAGCGTCATCGAACCCATTCCCGCGGAACCTTGGGGCTGTCCGGCGGCAGTCTGCTTTGTCTGAAGATATGTGGTCAATCCTGACAGCAACGGAATCAGGGCGTAGAGAAAATATGTGGCAAAGCCGCTGCCTTCTTTCAAAAGCCCTTGGAAGGATTGGTTGAGGTCAATCAACCCCACAAAGAGTGGGCTAAAATCAGGGATGGCATTGGACATTATTTCCGGTTGCCGAAGCACCCCAAATACGGCAATTAAGATGGGGAACTGGATAAGCAAAGGCAGGCAGCCGCTCAAGGGATTGTAGTTATGCTCCCTGTACAGCTCCATCAATTCTTTATTTAACTTGTCCTTGTCGTCCTTATACTTTTCCTGAAGCCGCTTTTGCTCGGGGGCAAGTTTTTGCATGACCCTGGTGGAGGCCAATTGCTTCATCGATAAGGGCAGGGTAATGAGTCTGACCGCCAAAGTAAGCAAAATTATCGCCAGACCATAATCGCCGGCAAAATTATAAAAGAAGATCAGCACCTGGGCAATGATATTTCGCAAAAATTCCACCTATAGTTTCCCCCTATTTTAACGGGTCATATCCCCCTGGATTAAAGGGATGACAGCGCAAGATTCGGCGCAGAGCAAGATATGAACCCTTGATGAACCCATATTTTTCCAAAGCCTGAAGGGCATATTCTGAACAGGTGGGACGGAAACGACAGGACGGGCCCAGCAGCGGCGAGATATACTTTCTGTAAAAGCGAATTAAAGCCATGGCCAGCGTCTTCATTGTTCCCGCTCCATCAGATCGGCCTTGCGCAGAAGCTTGGCCATTTCCCCAAGGATATCTTGAAAGCCCTGTTCGGCCAGAGGTGGCCGGGCCACTACAATCAAGTCATACCCTGAAGGCAAACCGGGAAGCAATTGCCGCATTGCCTCCCTGAGTATGCGCTTGCAGCGGTTGCGGACATGGCTGGCCCCCACCTTTTTGCTGGCCACAAAACCTACTCGCACCGATTGCAGGAGATTGGGCTGGTAGTATATTACCATATGGCGGCCAACTACATACTTGCCGGATCTGTAGATTTCCTGAAAGTCCGCGGTCTTTACGAGGCGGTTAACCTTGCTCAGCATTGTTGTACATGCGTAAAAAGGCCACCATTCCGGCCTTTACGCAGTCAGCTGTTTTCTGCCCTTGCGGCGACGGCGCTTAATAATATTTCTCCCGGCTGTAGTAGCCATGCGAGCTCTAAAACCGTGGAGCCTGGCCCGCTTTCTTACTTTGGGTTGGTAAGTCCTCTTCAAAACATCCACCCCCTTATTTGCACTAGCGAAAATTATACCTTATTACCCAGGCGAGGTCAAGAAAACGGGAGCAACAAAGTTTTGGGGATATGTGGATTCTGCTTGCAGCCTGGGGATAATTTTGATAAACTGAATAACAAATGGGGATATCTATTGGCAAAATAGCCGGGTTACTAACAGGCTGTTGATAAGTCTGTGGATAAATCTCGGGCCCGCCGGTCCTGTTTTTCTTAACCCTGCTCTTTTTTTTCCTCAAAACATATATTCTGTGCACAATTTGCTGTGGGTAAGTCGTTCCTTAATTTTTATCCACAGTTTTTATTTCCCTGGGAGGTAGATTTTTGTGAGAGACTTTAAAGAAATATGGGAGAGAGTCCTGGCACGCATGGAACAGAAAGTCAGCCGCCCCAGTTTTGAAGCCTGGCTCAAGGAAACAGAAGCCCTTGAGTTGGCAGGTAATTCCCTGATCGTCGGGGTGCCCACAATCGTAGTCAAAGAATGGTTGGAAAATCGCTATGCCCAGTTGATCAGAGAAGTGCTTTACGAAATTACAGGGCAGAGTCTCCAGCTCACTTTTGTCGTGGGCTACGAAAGACCGTCGAACCCCCTCAACGCCTTCACCCCGCGGGATGAAGTTATATCTGCCCAGCTCAATCCAAAATATACTTTTGAGACATTTGTCATCGGCAACAGCAATCGCTTTGCCCATGCCGCTGCTCTTGCTGTAGCTGAGGCCCCGGCTCGGGCCTATAATCCCCTCTTTATTTATGGCGGTGTGGGGCTGGGAAAGACCCATCTGATGAATGCCATCGGCCACTTTGTTCACAAGCATTATCCCGGCTCCAGGGTGGTGTATCTCTCCACAGAAAAGTTTACCAATGATTTTATCAATTCTATTCGCGACAACCGAACCGGTGAATTTCGCAACAAATACCGCTCTGTAGACGTCCTCCTCATCGACGACATTCAGTTTCTGGCAGGAAAAGAATCCACCCAGGAAGAATTTTTCCACACCTTTAATGCCCTCCATGAAAATAATAAGCAAATCATCATCTCCAGCGATCGCCAGCCCAGGGAAATCCCCACCCTCGAAGACAGATTGCGTTCCCGATTTGAATGGGGCTTGATTACCGATATTCAGCCGCCGGATCTCGAAACCAGGGCAGCCATTTTGCGCAAGAAGGCAGAACTGGAGAACATAGAGATCAGCAATGAGATCATCCTGCTCATTGCCAACCAAATAACTACCAACATTCGCGAATTGGAAGGCGCCCTGACCCGGATAAAAGCATATTCAACAATGACCGGCCAGGCAATAGACGAGTCCCTGACAGAAAAGGCCCTCAAGGACCTGATTCCCAACCCCAAACGGGATCCCATCTCAGCAGTGATGATCCAAAGGGTGGTAGCAGATTACTTTAACCTCCGAATAGAAGATATGAAGGCTAAGAAGAGGACCAAAGCTGTCGCCCATCCCCGGCAGATTGCCATGTACCTGTGCAGGGAAATGACTGATCTCTCCCTGCCCAAAATAGGTGAGGAATTTGGCGGTCGGGATCACACAACTGTAATGCACGCCCAGGAAAAAATCCGCAAGGAAATACAGGATAACCCCAATGTGGCCAACCAGGTTGAAGCAATAAGAAAGCTGCTGGAGCAGTAATCCCAAAGAAATGTGGACTATGTGGAAGAATGGAAGAGCTTTCCCACAACTTATACCCAGGCAGGGGCCTGAATAACCTCCGCCCCGGGAGGCTATATCCACAAATCCACACCCTATACTAAGGTTACTACTCAAAGTACTAATATAGTATAAATAAGGAAGGATTATTCCGTCTGGAGGGATTAAAATGCATGTTGTCTGTGAAAAAAATACCCTCGCTGCAGCCCTGAGCCTGGTCCAGAGGGCAGTAGCCGTAAAATCCCCCTTGCCTACCCTGAAGGGAATTCTCCTCGAGACCGAAGAAGATGGACTTATTTTCAGCGCCACAGATCTGGACTTCGGCATTCGCTGCAGAATAAAGAACCAAGTCCTTGAGCACGGTGCCATTGTGCTTCCTGCTAAAATCCTGACAGAGTTTGTCCGGCGATTACCCGAAGGACTGGTCACAATCCAAACCGATCCGGAAAACGCCTTGAAAGCTACGGTTTCCTGCGCTGGCATCAAGTTTGAACTATCGGGTTTTTCTGCTGCAGAATTTCCAAGCTTAGCTGAAGTCAGCGCCTCCGCTTCGAAAATTGAAATCGAAGAGGGACTTCTCAAAGAAATGCTCACCCAAACCGAGGTGGCTGTGGCCCGGGACGAGACCAGGCCGGTACTGACCGGTTTGCTATTGGAGGCCGAGGCAGACAAGCTCAAATTTGTCGCCACCGACGGTCATCGTCTGGCCTTTCGCCAGGCCCAGGCAAATCAAGGTCTGCAACTTAAGGCAATCATTCCCGGCAAAGCAGTCCAGGAGGTCATTAAGATTTTGGAGGATTCTCCAGACAAGAATGCTATAATATACTTGGACAATTCTAATATCGTCTTTGCCATGGATGAAATAACCCTATCTTCCCGCTTGGTGGAGGGAAAGTATCCCCCTTATCAGCAGATTATTCCCTCAGATTTTAAAACTTCTCTGGTGGTGGAAACCGCCAATATGCGAGCTGCACTGGAAAGGGCAGAGATTATCGTCAAAGAAGGCGGCAATAATCTGGTCAAGCTGGATGTAGACGGCGGCGGGATAAAGGTCTTGGCCGTAAATCAGGATGTCGGCAGCTCGGAAGACTATGTTCAGGCATCTGTGGAGGGCGAGCCCTTAGAAATTCGCTTCAACGTGCGCCTGCTTCTGGATTGTTTCCGCAATATCAAGGATCAGCAAGTAAATATTGACCTTACCGGTCCCTTTAGCCCTTGCATGATCCGCCCCGTTCAAAACCACAACTACCTGCACTTAGTGTTGCCCGTCAGAATTTCCTGATAGGAGTAATTTTTATGAAGGTTGCTATCCAATCTCCTTATATAACCCTGGGCCAATTTCTTAAGCTCGTCAATTTGGTCCAGTCCGGGGGGCAAGCCAAGGCTTTTGTTGTCGGCAACCAAATACAAGTAAACGGCGTTCTCACCAGGCAAAGGGGGAAGAAAATATACCCCGGCGATAAAGTGGAGGTCAGCGGCACCGTTTATGAGATTACCGGGTGATGTGTCTTGTTTTTACAGTCGATGACAATCAAAGGCTGGCGCAATTATACCGGGGAAAAGGTCGAATTTTTACCCGGTATAAACCTGTTTATAGGAAAAAACGGACAGGGCAAGACCAATCTCCTGGAAGCGGTATACTTTTTGACCTCCGGCCATTCACCCCGCTCCGGCAGGACCGAGGACCTGATCAATTGGCAAGAAAATTACTTTTTTATAGCCGGCAGGGTGCGACGGGGGCAGCGTGTCACTCTGGTAGAAATGGGCGCCGCCCGGGACGGCAGGCGAGTGTACAAGGTGGACGGGACCCCAATCCAACGCCTCTCCGATATAGGGGATTATGTTAACTCTATATTTTTCTTGCCCGAGGATTTGTTCCTTGTCAAGGGCGGGCCGGCCCTGAGACGAAGATTCTTGGATATGGAGATTGGCCAGATTGACAGTTCTTATCGATTGCTCGTGAGAGAATATAAAAAGTTTTTGCGGGAGCGCAACGCCCTGCTGAAAAGCAAGGTTCAGGACAAAATACTCATGAATGTCCTGACTGAAAAACTTGCGGAGTTATCGGGACCGATTTCTCAAAAACGCCAGGATTACCTGCAAAAGCTCAGCGTTCTGGCCCGGTTAAAACACAGGAAGCTCAGTTTTAACAGCGAGGAACTGAGTTTAAAATATAAGGCCTCGGTAGAACCTGGTCTTCCCTGCGCTGGGGTTATGGAGCTGTTTAAGAAAGCCGAGGGTCTGGAGCATAGGTACAAAGCAACCCTGGTTGGCCCTCATCGTGACGACTTTATCTTTATCGTCAACGGTTCTGACCTGCGCGCCTTTGGTTCCCAAGGGCAGCAGAGGACGGCAGTCTTGTCGGTAAAACTGGCGGAAATAGAATTGTTTAAAGGGGAAACCGGTGAATATCCCCTGCTTCTGCTGGACGATGTGTTTTCCGAATTGGACGGAGAGAGGAAGGCCATGCTCTTGCAGGATTTGTCGGGAAAGGTGCAGACATTTATCTCCAGTGTAGAGAGTCCCCCCGGGCCGGGAATCAAGACCTTTTGGATAGAATCCGGAAAAATCAGAGAGAGGGAATAGGCCATGTACTTGCATCTGGGAGCAGATATTTCTGTCATTGCCGATGATATCATTGGCATATTTGACTACGATCTCATCCACTTGCCGTATTTTAAAGAACTGTTGGAGCTGGCCGAGTGGAACAATTCGGTGGTAAGAATGGAAGGCAAGACAAAATCCGTCGTCCTTACCCAGGATCAGCTCTATCTGGTTCCCCTTTCCCGGGCAACTCTGGCAAGACGCTGGGAAAAATTCACCAAACCCTTTCTCAGGAACCTGAATAGCAAACACTAGTAATGGCGGAGGTAAGGCTTATGTCAACAAAAGACCAATACGGCGCCGAACAAATCCAAGTATTGGAAGGGTTGGAACCCGTTCGCAAGCGCCCCGGGATGTATATAGGCTCAACTGGGCCCAAGGGACTGCATCACCTGGTTTACGAGGTTTTGGACAACAGTATCGACGAGGCCCTGGCCGGACGCTGCGATAAAATACAGATTACCTTGCACAAAGACTGTGTCGTTTCTGTTGTGGACAACGGGCACGGAATTCCGGTGGACATTCACCCTCAGTTCGGAATCCCTGCTTTGGAACTGGTCATGACCAAGCTCCATGCCGGGGGTAAGTTCGGTGGGGACGGCTACAAGATTTCCGGGGGGTTGCACGGAGTCGGTGTTTCCGTCGTCAATGCCCTTTCGGAGTGGCTTGAGGTGGAAGTCTATTCCGGAGGCCAGATTCATCACCAACGCTTTGAACGGGGCCAGAAGGTTACAGAGCTTAAGGTAATCGGGAATACCAAGAAGACGGGGACCAAGGTTACCTTTAGGCCCGATCCCGAAATCTTCGAGAACGTAGAGTTTGATTATAATGTCCTCAATCAGCGCATTCGCGAACTGGCCTATCTCAATAAAGGCCTGGAATTGGTCTTCAGCGACGAAAATTCCGGCGAGAAAAATAAGTACAAGTTTGATGGAGGGCTCAAATCCTACATCGGATTTTTAAACAAGAATCGCGATGTCCTGCACAAGACGCCGATCTACTTCGAAGGAACCAGGGATGGCGTAGTGGTGGAGTTCGCCATGCAGTACCATACCGGTTACCAGGAGAATATCTTTTCCTTTGCCAATAATATCAGCACCCAGGAGGGCGGAACCCATGAGGTTGGTTTTAAAACGGCCCTGACCCGGGCACTCAACGACTATGCCCGCAAGAACAACTTGCTCAAAAACGGCAGCCCCAATCTTACCGGAGAGGATATCAGGGAGGGGTTGACGGCCATCATCAGCGTCAAGCTTCGGGATCCGCAATTTGAAGGGCAGACCAAGACGAAGCTGGGCAATACCGAGGTCCGGGGAATTGTGGACTCCTTCACCAGCGAAGAACTGTCCTTCTTCCTGGAGCAAAACCCGCCCCTGGCCAAGAGAATCCTGGACAAAACCATTGCGGCCTCTCGGGCCAGGGAAGCCGCCCGCCGGGCCAGGGAATTGACCAGGCGCAAAAGCGCTCTGGAAATTTCCGCACTGCCGGGCAAACTGGCAGACTGCAGCGTCAAGGACCCCGCCCTGGCCGAGCTCTTCATCGTTGAAGGAGATTCCGCTGGCGGCAGCGCCAAGCAGGGCAGAGATCGGCGCAACCAGGCGATCCTCCCCCTGCGTGGAAAAATCATCAATGTGGAAAAGGCCCGACTGGACAAAATCCTGGCCAATGAAGAGATAAAGGCCATTATTACGGCTCTGGGTACGGGAATCGACAGCGAGTTTGACCTGAGCAAAGCCAGGTATCACAAGGTCATCATCATGACCGACGCCGACGTGGACGGCGCCCACATCCGCACCCTCCTGCTCACCTTTTTCTACAGGTATATGAGGCCTCTTCTGGAAGCGGGCTATATTTACATCGCCCAGCCTCCACTCTACCTTGTCAAAAAAGGCAAGCTGGAAAAGTATCTGTACAGCGACCGCGACCTGGAAAAGACCCTGAATGAGATAGGCAGAGACGGCGTGACTGTTCAGCGCTATAAGGGTCTTGGAGAGATGAACGCTGAACAGCTCAGCGATACGACCATGAACGCTGAATCCAGGACGCTGCTCCAAGTCACCCTGGATGATGCCATAGCCGCCGACGAAATTTTCTCTGTTCTCATGGGGGATAAGGTAGAACCCCGGCGTGAATTCATCGAGAAAAACGCGGCATCTGTAAAAAATCTTGATGTCTAGGAGAGAGCAGTATGTCTATAGAGTTTACCCACGGTAAAATTCTACCCAGAGAAGTCAGCAGGGAAATGCGCGAGTCCTTTATGGACTATGCCATGAGCGTCATCATGAGCCGGGCTCTGCCTGATGTTCGCGATGGATTAAAGCCGGTCCATCGCCGCATCCTCTATGCCATGAACGAACTGGGCCTGCACCCCAACAAGGGGTATAAGAAGTCGGCCAGGATTGTCGGCGAAGTCCTGGGTAAGTACCATCCCCACGGGGATGTGGCCCTCTATGACACCATGGTCCGGATGGCTCAGGATTTCTCCATTCGCTATCCCTTGGTGGACGGACACGGAAACTTCGGTTCCATCGACGGCGACCCGGCGGCAGCAATGAGGTACACAGAAGTGCGCATGACCAGGTTGGCCACAGTTCTCTTGGCAGATATCGATAAAGAGACCGTCGAATTTATGCCCAACTTTGACGAGACCCTGGAAGAGCCCAAAGTCTTGCCCTCCCGTTTTCCCAACCTTCTGGTCAATGGGACCGCAGGCATTGCGGTGGGAATGGCCACCAATATCCCCCCCCACAATATGGGGGAAGTGGTAGAGGCCATAAAGGCCATGGTCAATAATCCGGAAATAAGCAGTGAGGCATTGATGAAGTATATCAAGGGGCCGGATTTTCCCACTGCGGGGGTTATCTTGGGCAGGGACGGAATAAAAAAGGCCTACAAGACGGGAAGGGGCTCCATTACCCTGCGGGGAGAAGTAAAGATAGAAACCCTGGCCAATGGCAAGCAGACCCTGATTGTCAATGAACTTCCTTATCAAGTCAATAAGGCAAAACTGATCGAAAAAATCGCCGAGCTGGTCAGGGATAAGAAAATTGAGGGAATTACCGACCTGCGGGATGAAACGGACCGGCAGGGCATTCGCATCGTCATCGAGCTGAAAAAAGATGCAAATCCCCATATAATCCTCAACCAGCTGTACAAGTTTACCCAGCTCCAGCAGAGCTTTGGCATCATCATGCTGGCCCTGGTGGACAACCGGCCCAAGGTCCTCTCTCTCAGGGACATGGTCTATTATTATCTGGAACACCAGCGGGAGATCATCACCCGCAGGACCCAGTACGAACTGAAGAAAGCAGAGGATAGGCTCCATATTTTAGAGGGTTTCAAGATAGCTTTGGATAATTTGGACGCGGTCATTAATCTGATTCGCAAGTCTCGGGATGCCGATGCGGCCCGGGAAGGGCTGATGCGCAACTTTTCCTTGAGCAGAGTTCAGGCCCAGGCCATCCTGGACATGCGCCTGCACAGACTGACCGGTTTAGAGCGGGAAAAGGTGGAGCAGGAATATCGGGAAATCCAGGAGAGGATTCGCAATCTCAAAGAAATCCTGGCCGATCCCCGTAAAATCGATGCCATCATTGTCGAAGAGCTCACGGAGATCGCAGATAAGTACGGCGATGAGCGGCGCACCCGCATTGTCAACCGCGATGGCGAATTGGAGATAGAGGACCTGATTGCCGACGAGGATGTGGTGATAACCATCACCCATCAGGGCTATATCAAGAGAATTCCCGTCAACACCTATCGCAGCCAAAATCGAGGGGGACGGGGAATCACGGCTCTGAACCGGCGGGAGGATGATTTTGTCGAGCACCTGTTCATCACATCGACTCATAAGAACATCCTCTTCCTCACCAACCTGGGGCAGGTATACCGGAAGAAGGTCTACGAGATTCCCGAGGCCAGCCGTCAGGCCCGGGGAGTGGCGGTGGTCAACCTGATTCCCCTGCGCCCGGGGGAGAAGATCAGCGCGGTGATCCAGGTTACGGAATTTTCCTGTGATAAATTCCTGGTTATGGCAACCCGAGCAGGGTACATCAAGAAAACCTGCCTGGACCAATTCGACACCAACCTTCGCTCCGGCCTCATAGCCATCAAGCTGGAGTCTAAAGATGAGCTGATTGGCGTGCGCTTGACCGACGGCGACCAGGAGATAATGCTGTTTACCGAAGGCGGCCTGGCAATCCGCTTTGACGAAACGGAGATTCGGCCGATGGGCCGGGTAGCCCGGGGCGTCAAGGGAATACGGCTGGTGCAGGGAGATAACCTGGTGGATATGGTCACCCTGGAGAGGGATGGCCATGTCTTGGTGGTCACCGAAGAAGGCTTCGGCAAGCGGGTCCGCACCGACGAGTTCCGGGCTCAAGCAAGGGGTGGCAAGGGAATAAAGGCCGTGGGGCTGACCAAGGAAAGCGGCAAAATGGTGGGAGGCAAAATCGTCACCCCCGGCGACGATCTGATGATCGTTACTGCAAAGGGAGTCCTGATCCGCCAACAGGTTGACGGCATATCCGTTCTCGGCCGGCCGGCCCGGGGCATGAAAGTCATCCGCTTAGATGAAGGGGATAGAGTTGTGGCCGTGGCCCGGGTGGTTCGGGAGGAATAAGTAGATAACTGATTTCGCACAGAGATCCCGGTCGTGTCAACGACCGGGCTTCTTTTTGCCCGGCGCCTGATTACTTGCCTGGCCAGTGGGCAAGATATTGAAAAGAAAAGGGAGGTGTCGGCATGAGGCCGGTGTGGAAAGGGGCGGTCAGCTTTGGTCTGGTTAACATTCCCGTCAAGATGTACACCGCCAGCGAAGACAAATCCATAAAGTTTAAGTACTTGCATAGCCAGTGCAATACCCCCTTAAAGTATCAGCGGGTTTGTCCCCGCTGTAACCGGGAAGTGCAGTGGGAGGAAATAGTCCGGGGCTATGAATATCAAAGAGACCGATTTGTGGTAATGAGAGATGAGGACTTTGAATCCATACCCACCAAGCAAACCAGGTCCATAGACATCATCGACTTCTGCCGCCTGGAAGAGATAGATCCCATCTATTACGAGAAGAGCTATTATTTGGGCCCCGAGGAAACCGGCAAAAAGGCATACAACCTCCTGGTCAGCGCCCTCAGAGATACAGGCAGGGTGGCGGTGGCCAAGGTGGTGATCCGGTCCAAGCAGGCCCTGGCTGCCATTCGGATTTATAAAGATGTTCTGGTGATGGAGACGATGAAATACCCCGATGAAATCAGGTCTCAACAAGAAATACCGGGAATCGAGCCCGACTTGGCGGCATCTCAGCGGGAATTGGATATGGCCATTCAACTGGTAGAGGGGATGACCGAACCCTTTGAACCACAAAAATACACCGACGAGTACAGAAAGGCCCTGCTGGAGTTGATAGAAGCCAAGATTCAGGGTCAAGAGCCGGATTTCCACGAGGAAAGGCCTGTAGAGGGCGTGGTTGACCTCATGGAATCCCTGAAGGCCAGCCTCGAGGCCATAGAAAAAGAGCGCTTTACGCCGGCGGCCGATAAGCGCAGGCAGAAAGGCGTCGTCGGCTGATGGAGCCGGGAATGACCGGGGTAATGGAACCGGTGCTGGATCAATATCTGGAAAACAATAGAAACACCATCTACCAGGTTAAGTGGGATGGAGTCCGCATGCTGTGCTTTGTCGAAAAGGGCGAGGTCATCCTCCAAAACCGGCGGGGCAGGATTAAGACTGCAGCCTTTCCGGAGCTAAACAGTCTCGGGGAAATTGACCGGCAACCCCTGGTTCTGGACGGGGAAATCGTGGTGCTCAAAAATGGGAGGCCGGATTTTGCCCAGGTCCTCAGGCGAAATTTTTCCGCCCGCCCGGGCCTGGGGGCGCCGCCAATTTCCTACATAGTCTTTGACATCTTACGCTGGCAGGGGGAAGATATCAGGGGCAAGTGTCTGGCCGAGCGTCAGGAACTGCTGGCCAGGGTCCGGTTTCCCCCGGAGCCGGCATCGGTCATCGACAACTTTCGGGACGGGGTGCAGCTTATGGCCCTGACCAGGGAGCGGGCTTGGGAAGGGGTAGTGGCCAAGGATATCGATAGCCCCTACGTTGCCGGCAAGTCGCCGTACTGGCGCAAGTATAAAAATCAGCAAAGGGACATATTCACTATAGTGGGGTACCTGGCCAAACAGGGGCAGCTCTCCTCCCTTCTCGTCGCCAAGGATTTTGGCGAGGGCTTGGTTCTTACCGGTTCGGTGGGTAGTGGCCTCAGCAATGTCTGTCGGAGAATGCTTATGGAGATATTCCCGATGCTCATCCTGCCGGAGCCGCCTTTGCAGGTGCCGGAAAAGACAAAGGCGGCCGCTTGGCTTGAGCCGGTGCTCCAGGCAGAGGTGGTTTTTATGGAATGGACCGAGGCCTTAACCCTTCGGGCTCCAGTGCTAAAGGCGCTGCTACTGGAGGGAAAAAGATATGAGTTATCTTGACATCCAGGGAAGAAAGGTGCGAGTTTCCAACCTGGACAAGGTCTTGTGGCCCCGGACGGGCACCACCAAGGGGCAGATGCTGGATTACTATATAAAGGTCTCGCCTTGGTTGCTGCCCTGCTTGCGTGGGCGTTTGATTTCCATGCAGCGTTTTCCCAACGGCGTTGAAGCCAAGGGATTTTACCAAAAAAACTGTCCGGGAAATCCCCCACCCTGGGTCAACACCTATGCCATTCGGCGCAAGGATGGAAGGCAAACTGAGTATGTTCTCATCGATTCCCTGCCGACCCTGATCTGGTTGGCTAACCTCGGAGTCATAGAATTTCATCCTTGGCTGTCCAGCCTGCCCCATCTGGACAATCCGGATTTTGCCGTTTTTGACCTGGATCCCATGGAGAAGTACGGATTTGAAGAGGTCCGCCAAGTCGCTCTGGCAATCAAGGAATTGCTGGATCGCCTGAAGCTCAGGGGCCAGGCCAAAACTTCCGGCGCCACCGGATTGCAGATCTTTATCCCACTGGAACCTGTATATACATACAAGCAAGTCCGGGATTTTGTCCTGGCCTGTTGCGCAGTAATTAATAAAAAATACCCGCACTGGACCACCCTGGAGCGCAACATCAAGCACAGGGAGGGGAAGATATACTTGGACTATGGCCAAAATGCCCGGGAACAGACCATCGTCTCTGCCTACAGCCTCCGTCCTCGCCTTCTTCCCAGCTATTCTGCACCTCTGCACTGGGAGGATCTGGACCGGAGGCTGGAGCCGGAACGATTCAACCTGCATTCCTTTCTGAAAAACTCCCGTCCCCAGGTCTGGTTGGATGGCGTTCCCAAACAGCGCCTGGAATCTGCAGCAGATATCTTAAAAAAGATGTTATAATTATAGGGCTTGCAGGATTTTAAATCTTGCTGGTCGAAAGTAATATAGCAGTACAATCGGAGCTGGCACCATTTGTGAGGAGGAGATTGTTGTGAAGATCTATTCGACGGAGAAATTGCGCAATATCAGCATCATAGGTCATGGCGGATCTGGAAAGACGACATTGACGGAGAGCATGTTGTATTCTTCCGGGGCCGTTCAACGCATTGGCAAGGTGGAAGACGGGACAACCACCACAGACTTCGATGCCGATGAAATTAAAAGGCAGATTTCCATCAACGCGGCCATGGCGCCGGTTGAGTGGAAGGACTGCAAGTTGAACTTGATTGATACACCTGGCTACTTCGACTTTGTCGGCGAAGTAATCGGGTCCCTCAGGGTGGTTGAAACCGCCCTCATCAACCTGTGCGCCGTATCCGGGGTTGAGGTGGGCACAGAGCAGGTCTGGAAACTTGCCGAGAAGGGAAATTTGGCTCGTATTCTTTTTGTCAACAAGATGGACCGGGAAAACGCCAATTTTGACAAGGTCCTCACCCAGGCCAGGGATATGTTCGGAGCCAATGTGGTCCCCATACAGCTCCCCATAGGCAGCGAAGACAAGTTCACTGGCCTGGTCGACCTGTTGCAGATGAAAGCGATCCTCTTTTCCGGAGAAAAGTTCCAGGTGGCGGATATCCCCGCCGAGCTGGCGGATCAGGCTGCCGAGTACCGGGAGCAACTGGTGGAAATTGCCGCCGAAACCGATGATGAGCTTACTTTGAAATATCTCGAGGGCGAAGAGCTGACCGATGAGGAAATAATCAAGGGGATTCAGCGGGCCGTTGGCGCCGCCAAGCTCTTCCCTGTTCTCTGTGGTTCTGCAGTCAAGAGCATAGGTATTCCTCAGCTCCTGGACTTTTTGGTCTTTGCTGCGCCGCAACCTGCCGATGTGGTTGAGGCTGTTGCGGAAGAAGGAAAGACAGTCGAGCTAAAGGGCGGCTCTGGCGAGCCCTTCCGGGCCCTGGTTTTCAAAACTATGGCGGACCCCTACGTTGGCAAGGTGAGCTTCTTCAGGGTTTACAGCGGCGCCCTCAGCTCCGACACCCAGGTGATAAACCTGAACAAGGGCAAGACGGAAAGGGTCGCCCAGATCTACCTGTTCCGGGGCAAGAATCAGATTCCCGTTGCCAAGGTAGAAGCCGGGGATATCGCTGCCGTCGCCAAACTCCAGGATACTTCTACAGGAGACACTTTGGGGACCAAGGACTGCAAGAGTATCCTCAGGGGCATAGAGTTTCCTGTTCCTATGACTTCCTTTGCGGTGGAGCCCAAGTCCAAGAACGACGAGGAAAAAGTCGGGGCAGGTCTGGCCCGGTTCTTGGAAGAGGACCCGACCTTCAAGGTTGAGCGCAATGCCGAGACCAAGCAGACGTTGATTTATGGAATGGGCGATACCCACCTGGAAATCATCGTCAGTCGGCTTTCCAAAAAGTTCGGAGTGGAAGTCAATTTGAACAAGCCCAAGATTGCTTACAAAGAGACCATCCGCGGCACCGCCGAGGTGGAAGGCAAGCATAAGAAGCAATCCGGCGGCCGGGGTCAGTACGGTCACGTCAAGATCTTGTTCGAACCCCTTCCCCGGGGGCAACATTTTGAATTCGTCGACAAGATTTTTGGCGGCGCTGTTCCCAGGAACTATATCCCCGCAGTCGAAAAGGGCTTGATTGAAGCCATGGAGGAAGGAGTTTTGGCCGGATTCCCCGCAGTGGACATCAGGGCCACCCTCCTGGACGGTTCTTACCACAGCGTGGACTCTTCGGAAATGGCCTTTAAAATTGCCGCCTCTCTGGCCTATAAAAAGGGAATGGCTGAAGCGGACCCAGTATTACTGGAGCCCTATGTCAACGTCGAAGTCCGGGTGCCAGAGAACTTCATGGGAGATATCATGGGGGATATGCCTTCCCGCCGGGGCAGAGTATCGGGCATGGAACCCCAGGCAGACGGAACACAAATCATCAGAGCTCAGGTTCCCCTGGCCGAGATGTTTGGCTACTCGATAGACTTGCGCTCCATGACCCAAGGCAGAGGTCAGTTCAGCATGGAGTACTCCCATTACGAAGAGGTTCCCGCCCATATTGCCGAAAAAATCATTGAAGAGTACAAAAAGGAAGCTTCAGAGGAATAAGGACGAGGTATCCCGCCGGGCACTTTTGCCCGGCTTTTTAATACAAAAAATTTGATTTTTGTAAGAAAGTGCTGTTTGCCAAAGCAACTGTTTTTGGTTAAAATAAGAGGGCCAAATATGTTTTAGCATGGTTGTAATTGGTCCGGTGCGGTCATTGACATAACCCTTTGGGTATGTTAAAATGGCTTGCGTCACCTGTTGGAGGGGTGTCCGAGCGGTTTAAGGAGCTGGTCTTGAAAACCAGTGACTCGCGAGAGCCGTGGGTTCGAATCCCACCCCCTCCGCCATGAAGGATTATGGAGAGATGCCCGAGTAGGCCGAAGGGGATCGCCTGCTAAGCGATTAAGCGACTTATACTCGCTTCGAGGGTTCGAATCCCTCTCTCTCCGCCATAGCTGTGCCCGTAGCTCAGCTGGATAGAGCGTTTGACTACGAATCAAAAGGCCGCAGGTTCGAATCCTGCCGGGCACGCCATTGTCAATCGCACTGGTCTTTTGACCCTAGGGTCATTGACCAGTATTGTTTATAACCCTGCGCCCGTAGCTCAGGGGACAGAGCACCGGTTTCCTAAACCGGGTGTCGGAGGTTCGAATCCTCCCGGGCGCACCACTGTACTAGGTGGTAGATATGAACCACAATATCTTTATGTCGGTGGCCTTGGCGGCTGCCCGGCGGGCTGCTGAACTTGGCGAAGTTCCCATCGGCGCCGTGGTGGTCACCGGTGAGAACAGGATAGTTTCTGTTGCAGGCAATCGCCGGGAAACTGCCAAAGATCCCACCGCCCATGCCGAAATCTTGGCGCTTAAGACTGCCGCCGCCAGATTTGGCGATTGGCGTCTCTATGGGTGCCGTGTATATGTAACTCTGGAGCCGTGTCCCATGTGCGCCGGCGCGCTCTTACAAGCCCGGGTAGGGGCAGTATATTACGGCGCCTCAGACCCCAAGGCGGGAGCTTTCGGTTCCCTTATTGACCTGAGGAGGATACCCGGGTATAATCATCATTTGGAGGCTGTGGGTGGAATCATGGCCCCTGAATGCGGTAAGATCCTCAAGGAGTTTTTTAAACAACTTAGATAATTGCGGAGAGATGGCTGAGTCTGGCTTAAAGCGCTCGCCTCGAAAGCGAGTGGGCGGCGATCCCGCCCCGTGAGTTCGAATCTCACTCTCTCCGCCATTATAAGCTAATACGGAGAGATGGCTGAGTTTGGTCGAAGGCGCTCGCCTGGAAAGCGAGTAGACGGGGTTGACTCGTCTCGAGGGTTCGAATCCCTCTCTCTCCGCCACTATGATTGTTCTTGGCCGTGCTAGATGGGGAGGTAGCGGTGCCCTGTACCTGCAACCCGCTATAGCAGGATTGAATGCCCGCGTTGAGGCATTCAGCTGTGGGGTCCGGTTCCGGCAAGGGGCGTTGACGGTCGGGTCCTGGGCAATTGGCCTCTGTGAACCCCGTCAGATCCGGGAGGAAGCAGCGGTAAGCAGATGTGCCAATGTGCCCCAGGTCAGCCTGTCCCGAGTTACCTACCGGAGTGCCGCCTGGAGTTGGATGTCGAAAGCGGGGCACGGCCAAATAATTGCCAAAAAACAATCGCAGCAGCGGTTGTTTTTTTTGCATCTATATGGAAACATACAGTATAATACCTGAGGGAGGAGGAGTAAAAATGGGTTACCAGTCGCTGTATCGCAGATACCGTCCCCAGGGTTTTGCCCAGGGTTTTGTGGGGCAGGAGCATATCGTAAGGACCCTTCAAAACAGCCTGACCAGCGGGCGGCTTGGCCACGCCTATCTCTTTTCCGGGCCCCGGGGCACGGGCAAGACCACCACTGCGAAGATCATGGCCAAGGCGGTGAACTGTCTCAGCTCGACCAAACCCGTTTCTGAGCCTTGTAATCAGTGCGAGCTTTGCCTGGCAGTAAATGACGGCAGCGCCATGGACGTAATCGAGATGGATGCCGCCACCAACCGTGGCATTGAGGAGGTCAGAGATCTGCGGGATCGCGTGAAATACGCACCGGCCTTGGCCAGATACAAGGTTTATATAATTGACGAGGTCCATATGTTGACCACCGAGGCCTTTAACGCCCTCCTCAAAACCCTGGAGGAACCTCCTGCCCACGTCATATTTATTATGGCTACCACCGAGCCCCAGAAATTGCCGGCCACCATTGTTTCCCGGTGTCAGCGCTTTGATTTCCGGCCCCTGACCGAAGCGATGATTGCAGAGCATTTGCAGCAAGTTGCTCAGCAGGCTGGGGCCTCTTTGGACCCGGAGAGCGCCAGACTCCTGGCCTTTCGCGCCCAGGGTGGAATGCGAGATGCCCTGGGTTTATTAGAGCAGGTCATATCTTATACCAATGGGGAAATACAACCCGATGATGTGTGGCAAGCTCTGGGCGCCATCGATAAAACCAGTCTTATCGACCTTGCCAATGCCCTCCATTCCAGGGATATTGGCCTGACCTTGCGCTTATTTGATCAGTTCGGCGCCATGGGTATCGACTATCGCCAGCTCCTCTCAGATCTCCTGGAGCTATTGCGGCAGAGCTTGCTGGAGGCTTTGAATGCCAGGCCCAGAGCCAAAACGGCCCTGCGCATTCAGGATGCCAGCGCCATCATGTACTTAATGGACGCCGTTGCAGTCTCCCTTCAGGATAGTCGGCGTTGGGCCCACCCCCGCATGGCGGCTGAGCTTATGGCGATAAAACTATGCCTCCAGCAACCGGCGCCGGTTGTTCAGGCCAAGGGAGAAGAGTCCTCCCCTAAGTCCGAAGAAGCAGAGCTGCCGCCGGAAAGGTGGCAGGAGGTGCTGGCACAGGTAAAGAGGGAGAGCATTACTTCCCATGCTTGGCTAAAGGAAGCCAACGCCCTTTTGGAGGGTGGAAACCTGGTCCTGGAATATCCGGAGAACTATAGATTGCACTGCGACAACGTCGTCAAACCTGAGCATCGCCAGGTTATTGTCCCGGCCATCAAACAGGTGCTGGGGCTGGATCAGTTCAAGGTTCGCATTAAAGAATAATGAAGAGGGAGTGAAGGAAATGGTTGGCGGAATGGGAAAGGCAATGAAGCAGATTCAGAAGATGCAGGCAGATATGAAGAAAATGCAGGAGGAGTTGGAGCACAAGTCAGTATCGGCCACAGCAGGGGGCGGCGTGGTCGAGGTCACCGTCAACGGGCACCGCAAAGTCCTGGACATAATGATTAAACCGGAGGTTGTAGACCCCGATGATATCGAAACTCTCCAGGATCTGCTGCAGGCGGCAGTAAACGAGGCCCTGCGCAAAGCAGAGGAACTGGCTGCAGCCGAATTACAGAAGATCACTGGCGGATTGCAGTTGCCGCCGGGGTTGTTCTGAGCATGCGCTATTATGACAGTCTTGCCCGTTTGATTGCTCAATTTCAGAAACTGCCCGGCATTGGCAATAAGACGGCGCAACGTCTGGCCTTTCACATTCTCAAGATGCCTGAAAGCGAAGTGCGCAATTTCGCCGCCGCCCTGGTTGAAGCCAGGGCAAAGCTGCTCACCTGCAGTCGCTGCGGCAACATGACCGATACAGATCCTTGCCCCATCTGTACAGATACCCGACGAAATCCCAGATATATATGTGTTGTTCAAGAACCCCGGGACATCTTGGCTTTGGAGCGGACCAATGAATACAAGGGACACTACCACGTCCTCAATGGCGCAATTTCTCCCCTGGACGGGATCGGCCCCGATCAGTTAAATATTAAACCGCTTTTATCCCGGTTGGAGGCGGATAAACCCGAGGAAGTAATTATTGCCACCAATCCCAATGTGCAAGGGGAGGCCACCGCCATGTACTTGGCGCGGCTCCTAAAACCCCTGGACGTAAAGGTAACCCGGATTGCCCACGGGCTTCCCGTAGGCGGAGATTTGGAATATGCCGATGAAATGACCCTGGCCAAGGCTTTGGAAGGCAGGACGCAATTATAAATCCGCATTCTGCGGATTTTTTGTTTATTAAAGAAGATTGCGGGCAATAATAGTGGTCAAACGAGCACAGAGGTGGTTTGACGGTGTTTGCATCGGCAAGGATAAAGTTAAAAGCCTGGTTCGAAAAGCACAATCGGCCGGAGGCCCTCTTAAAGGCTCGGCCTCAGCCCACGTTACGGGAATTGGCCGAAGAGGCTAAGAAAGAATGGCGCCAGGCCATGGCCTATTTCGAGCATGTCAAGGACCGGGAGCTGGTGGATTATGCCATAAAAAATTTAGAGGCTGCCGAGAAGAGGTACAATTATCTTTTAAGGCAACTGAGGGAACACTAAGCCTGCTGCTGCAGGTTATTTTTGTCCCTTGACTAAATTTTTGCGTATCTGTTATACTTGTCCATGGTTGTATGTTTCACTAAAGCGATGAGGTAATTCCTAGGCATGCAAAACCTGTTACATTCTTTTTAGGGGTTGTTATACAACAGTATTCCGTGTTGGGGGGCTGTAATAAAACAGTGCGAATTGTCGAAGCCTTTGTCGGCGAATACGCCAGCGGAAAGAGTGAAAATGCCATTAACCGGAGCCTTGAGCTTTTGGAGCAAGGCCAGGTTACTACAATTGTAGATTTGGATACAGTTGAACCTTTTTATACCTTGAGGCCGTTAAAGAAGCAGTTGGAAGAACGGGGACTCAGGGTAATCGCCTGGGCGCCCGAGGAAACAATGGGATTGGGCGAGGCGGGATCCCTCATTAACCAAGAGATGATCTGGGCTCTGCGCAACGAAGGCAATATTATCCTCGATGTCGGCTACGGAGTGCATGGAGCAAAAATTTTTAACCTTATCGAAGGGGCGGACACCGACCCGGATTTAAAGATCTATGTCGTCGTCAATATTACCCGCCCCATCACTGCCTCCAAGGAAGATATCGTGGAGTACGTCCGGTCCCTGGGGCATGTTGACGGCTTAATCAACAATACTCACCTCGGCGACGAAACCAGCAAGGAAATAATCGAGGAAGGTTCTCGGGTGGTGACAGAAGCCGCCAGAGAGCTGGGGGTTCCGGTGGTGTACACCGCAGTGGTTGAGGACTTGGCCGATAAATTTGGCGACAGGGACAGCATGGGCAATCCGGTCAAGATTCTAAAACGGTTCATGCCCGCTGCGTTTTGGTAAGACGAACCGGCTTACACCGGTCTTTTTACAAATAGTTTTAAATCTAACAGGAGGTGTGTTGTCATGAGTGAAAAGCCTGTAAAGGGCGAAAAGCGAGTGTTCATGACAGGCAACGAAGTATGCGCCTGGGCAGCACTGGCTGCAGAAGCGGATATCATGTACGGATATCCCATCACTCCACAAAATGAGATCATGCACTATTGGACTCGTCTTGCGCCGAGGTTTGGGAGAAAGTTCCTGCAGACCGAAGACGAGATCTCCGCAGGGTTTACCACCGTTGGCGGGGTAATGGCTGGCAAGCGTGCCTTTTCAGCTACTGCCGGTCCTGGAAACGTCCTGTTCCAGGAATCCATGTCCATGGCTGAAATGATGCGTATTCCCACCGTCATGGTTATCACCCAGCGGGGTGGCCCATCCACCGCAACCGTTATTTATTCCCAGCAGGAGGTAACCCTGACCACATATGGCGGCAACGGGGAAGGGTTCCGGGTGGTATACTCCACCGCAGGTCACCAAGACCTATACGACTACACAATCAAAGCTTTCAACACTGCTTGGAAGTACCGGTTCCCCACCTTTGTCCTGGGTGACGGGTACCAGGCTAAAATGCGCGAGCCTTTGACCATCTACGATCCCGCCGAGCGCGGCATCGAAATGGTCAAGACTGAACCCATGGTCGGCCTGCCGGGAATGCCTGGCGTCAATCGTCCCACCAGCTATCAGCGCAACACCTATAACACCGAGGCCGAGTTATATGAAGCTGTAATGGATATCGCCAAGGCCTACGAAAAAGCTATTCCCGAACTGGTCGAGTGGCAAGAATTTGGTACCGACGGGGAAATGGATGTCTTGATTCTGGCCCACGGCGTAGTTTCCCGGGCTGCTCAGGGCGCCTTGGATATGCTCAAGGGAGAAGATATCAAGGTCGGCCATTTCCGCCCTGTAACCCTCAGGCCTATGCCCGTGGAGCAGTTGCGCAAGGCCGCAGCCAAAGCCAAGAAAATCCTCGTGGTTGAATCAGCATATGGTCAGTTCCTCAAGTTGGTCAAAGATTCGCTGTACGGCATGGATAAGCCCATCGAAACCATCCTCCGTCCCGGTGTCGGCATCACTGCTGAAGAAATCGCGGACAGGATAAAGGAAGGGAGGTAAACATTATGACTCAGGAAAACAAAGTACTTTCCCCCAATATGCCCAAGTGTTGGAACCCCGACACCAAACCCCATAAATTTTGCCCGGGTTGCGGTCACGGCTTGGTTCTTAAAATGCTCGGCGAAGCCATCGACGAGCTGGGTATTCAGGATAAAACCGTTTTCGGCTGCGATATTGGCTGCTCTCTGCTGTCCTGGGACTTCTTCAATATAGATTCTGTCCAGACCCACCACGGCAGAACCACTCCGGTAATGACCGGTATCAAGCGGGCTCGCCCTGAGCTGATTACCATCGCGTACATGGGAGACGGCGGCGGCTACGCCATCGGTTCCCAGCACCTGGTCAACGCCGCTACCCGTAACGAAAAGGTTACCGTCATCTTGGTCAACAACACCAACTACGGTATGACCGGCGGTCAGATGGCTCCCACCACCCTGCCCGGACAGAAGACCGAGACGACTCCCTATGGACGCGATCCCGAGCAGACAGGATACCCCACCTTGGGTCCGGAAATGGTCGCCGCCATTACCAGAGAGGGCGCCTATGTTGCCCGGGGCAGCATTGCAAACCTGCGTCAGTTAAAGAAATTTATCAAAAAAGCCCTTCAGAATCAGCTTGACGGCAACGGCTTCTCCTTTGTAGAGGCTCTGTCCAGTTGTCCTACTAACTGGAGAACAAATGCCGAAGCCACCTGGCATTTTGTTGAAAAAGATATGGCCGAATACTTCCACGTAGGGGAGTTTAAGGTTCCCGGCCAAAAGGAGGAGAAGTAAGTTGGCAATTAAGATAGCTCTTGCCGGCGAAGGTGGCCAGGGTGTACAGGTCATTGCCAACATTCTGGCGGAAGCTGCCAATGCTGAGGGTAAAGAGGCCATCTACATTCCCAACTTCGGTGTAGAACAGCGCGGCGGCGTCTCCATTGCCTACGTTCAGATCGATGACAAGCGGATTGGCTCTCCCAAGTTCTCCAAAGCTGATATCGTTGTCGCTTTGAGCAACAGGGCCGTTGACCGCACTCGTCGTTATGTCGACCAAAGGACAACCTTTGTCTATGACGATTCATTGGTCCAGGCTGCTGAAATTGATGAGCACGCCATGGGAATCCAGGCTGTCGAAGCGGATCCCCGGTCCCAGCGGCGCACCGAAGTTGTCGACGACAGCAAGGAAAAAGTTACCGTTAAACTTCCCGACAATGCCGCCAATGTAATCGCCATTTCCGCCAATGATATCGCCAAGAACGAGCTCCATCCCAGGGTCTTCAATATCATCATCTTGGGTGCCGTTCTCAAAGCTACCGAAGTTGTTCCACTAGAGCGGATCAAGGCCGCCATTGAGGAAAAACTGGGTGATAAATTCGAGAAGAATCCCGAATTAAGAGACCTCAACTATAAGGCTCTGGAAAAAGGCATGAGCCTGGTCGAGCGTGTGGTTTAGGGGGTGAACGGATATGACTGAAGTAGCTAAGAAAAAAGCCATTTCTCAACCCGGTAAGCGGGCCAGCTTCAACATGTTCCCCGATCTCTGTAAAGGGTGCGGTCTGTGTATACAAAAATGCCCGGTTAATATCATCGTTTGGTCCAAGGACCTGGGCGTTTATGGGACCCCCGCTGTGCGCACCAGCGACCAGGATAAGTGCATCGCCTGTAAGATCTGTGAAGGCGTATGTCCCGACGCCGCCATTCTCATCGTCAAAAACGAGACCAAGTAAGTCTGCCAAGGGGGCGCATCGGAGATGTGCCCCCTGGTTTCCTCAACTCCTTCCGGCACTGACGACCAGAAAGTTTCCTGGAGTTTTTTGGGAACATTATCCAGGTAGTTTTTAGCAGTTGACAAAGAAAATTTCATGTGCTAAATTATAAAAGTCGCTGCCAGCACAGAGCGACGGCGTTCTTTGAAAACTGAACAGTGTTTAGAAGAGCGGGTCGGTTGAACTATCAACCAACTCAAGATTCTATTAGAGTCTCAAGATCGAGCTCTTAGTTTTTTTGGAGAGTTTGATCCTGGCTCAGGACGAACGCTGGCGGCGTGCCTCACACATGCAAGTCGAACGGGGATGCAGCGGAAGCTTGCTTTTGCTGCATTCTAGTGGCGGACGGGTGAGTAACACGTGAGCAACCTGCCCGGCAACCCGGGATAACAGCGGGAAACCGTTGCTAATACCGGATACACCAGATTCATCGCATGTTGAATCTGGGAAAGGGTTACCGATGCCGGATGGGCTCGCGTCCCATTAGCTAGTTGGTGAGGTAACGGCTCACCAAGGCTGCGATGGGTAGCTGGTCTGAGAGGACGATCAGCCACACTGGAACTGAGACACGGTCCAGACTCCTACGGGAGGCAGCAGTGGGGAATATTGCACAATGGGCGCAAGCCTGATGCAGCGACGCCGCGTGGAGGATGAAGGCCTTCGGGTCGTAAACTCCTGTCTGGGGGGATGAAAACTGACAGTACCCCCGGAGGAAGCCCCGGCTAACTACGTGCCAGCAGCCGCGGTAATACGTAGGGGGCGAGCGTTGTCCGGAATTACTGGGCGTAAAGCGCGCGCAGGCGGCTTGTTAAGTCAGGTGTCAAAATGCGGGGCTCAACCCCGTATCGCACTTGAAACTGGCAGGCTTGAGTGCAGGAGAGGGAAGTGGAATTCCTAGTGTAGCGGTGAAATGCGTAGATATTAGGAGGAACACCAGTGGCGAAGGCGACTTCCTGGACTGTAACTGACGCTGAGGCGCGAAAGCTAGGGGAGCAAACAGGATTAGATACCCTGGTAGTCCTAGCCGTAAACGATGGGTACTAGGTGTTGGGGGTGACAATCCTCCAGTGCCGCAGTTAACGCATTAAGTACCCCGCCTGGGGAGTACGGCCGCAAGGCTGAAACTCAAAGGAATTGACGGGGGCCCGCACAAGCAGCGGAGCATGTGGTTTAATTCGATGCAACGCGAAGAACCTTACCAGGGCTTGACATCCTCTGAAGCTATAAGAGATTATAGTGTCCCTTCGGGGCAGAGAGACAGGTGGTGCATGGTTGTCGTCAGCTCGTGTCGTGAGATGTTGGGTTAAGTCCCGCAACGAGCGCAACCCCTGTCCTCAGTTGCCATCACTTCGGGTGGGCACTCTGGGGAGACTGCCGGTGACAAACCGGAGGAAGGTGGGGATGACGTCAAATCATCATGCCCCTTATGTCCTGGGCTACACACGTGCTACAATGGCCTGAACAACGGGCGTGCGAAGGGGCGACCCGGAGCAAATCCCTTAAATCAGGTCCCAGTTCGGATTGCAGGCTGCAACTCGCCTGCATGAAGTCGGAGTTGCTAGTAATCGCGGATCAGCATGCCGCGGTGAATGCGTTCCCGGGCCTTGTACACACCGCCCGTCACACCACGAAAGTTTGTAACACCCGAAGCCGGTGAGCTAACCCGCAAGGGAGGCAGCCGTCGAAGGTGGGACAGATGATTGGGGTGAAGTCGTAACAAGGTAGCCGTATCGGAAGGTGCGGCTGGATCACCTCCTTTCTAAGGTGTATTTGCCGAAAGGCATGAAACCGCTCTTCTACAACACTGTTTGGTTTTGAAAGAACTCCAAACCCGAGTCGCGGACGCGGCCGGGGACAGATTCTTTCACTGCTCTTTGACAACTGCACAGGAAAGCGTAAAGCAAAACGAGTCAATTGGCTAGCGTTTAGGTCATATCAACAGCAAAGACGCAAGGCCAAGATATGTGTTTTGCATAGCAAAACACTGAGGTCAAGCTATTAAGAGCGCACGGCGGATGCCTTGGCGCTGGGAGGCGACGAAGGACGTAGCGAGCTACGATAAGCCACGGGTAGCCGCAAGCAGGCATTGATCCGTGGATTTCCGAATGGGGCAACCCACTGCGGGTCATACCGCAGTATCCACCACTGAATCCATAGGTGGTGTGAAGCCAACCGGGGGAACTGAAACATCTTAGTACCCCGAGGAACAGAAAGAAACCTCGATTCCCTGAGTAGCGGCGAGCGAACGGGGAAGAGCCTAAACCGTGCTGTTGTAAGGTTACAGCCGTTTTCAGCACGGGGTTGTGGGAGTCAAGATCAGGGTGCTGTAACACCCTGGCGCAGTTACCAACTGCCGATCTAGCAGAAGTGACCTGGAAGGGTCCGCCACAGAGGGTGAAAGCCCCGTAAGCGAAAGGTCTGGCAGCTGCGTTCTTGACCACCCGAGTACTGCGGGGCACGTGAAATCCCGCAGGAATCCAGGAGGCCCACCTCCAAAGGCTAAATACTACCCAGCGACCGATAGTGAACCAGTACCGTGAGGGAAAGGTGAAAAGCACCCCTGGCGGGGAGTGAAATAGTACCTGAAACCGTGCGCTTACAAACAGTCAGAGCACTATAAATGTGTGATGGCGTACTTTTTGTAGAACGGACCGGCGAGTTACTCAGTCAAGCAAGGTTAAACACCACAGGTGTGCAGCCGCAGCGAAAGCGAGTCTTAATAGGGCGAGCTAGTTTGCCTGAGTAGACCCGAAACCGGGTGATCTACCCATGGCCAGGGTGAAGCGCAGGTAAGACTGCGTGGAGGCCCGAACCCACCAATGTTGAAAAATTGGGGGATGAGCTGTGGGTAGGGGTGAAATGCCAATCGAACTCGGAGATAGCTGGTTCTCCCCGAAATAGCTTTAGGGCTAGCCTCGGAGGATGAATAGCGGAGGTAGAGCACTGTTTGGGCTAGGGGCCTTCACGGGTTACTGAACTCAGACAAACTCCGAATGCCGCGTATTTTACTCCGGGAGTCAGACTATGGGTGCTAAGGTCCATAGTCGAAAGGGAAACAGCCCAGACCGCCAGCTAAGGTCCCTAAGTACAGGCTAAGTGGAAAAGGATGTGGGACTGCCCAGACAACCAGGATGTTGGCTTAGAAGCAGCCACCATTTAAAGAGTGCGTAATAGCTCACTGGTCAAGTGGTCCTGCGCCGAAAATGTCCGGGGCTCAAGCCTGTCACCGAAGCTGCGGGTTGTGTAGCCATCAACAATGTGCTCATACTCATTGAGAGCATTTTGTCAAAAACTACAACACCCAATATGCAATCATGTTTTTGACCAAATGCAATAACTCAAGACTGTTACTTTCGATGTGGCAGTAATGAGTAACAAATGAGTGTGGCATCGACAAATGAGCATGTTGTTGATGGCTGCGCAGCGGTAGGGGAGCGTTCCATATGCGCTGAAGGTATACCGTAAGGAGTGCTGGAGCGTATGGAAGTGAGAATGCCGGTATAAGTAACGAAAAGAAGGGTGAGAATCCCTTCCGCCGAAAACCCAAGGTTTCCTGAGGAAGGTTCGTCCGCTCAGGGTAAGTCGGGACCTAAGCCGAGGGCGAAAGCCGTAGGCGATGGACAACTGGTTGAGATTCCAGTACCGCCTGACTTCGTTCGAGCGATGGGGTGACGCAGTAAGGTAGGCACAGCGCACCGTTGGTTGTGTGCGTCCAAGCCTTTAGGGAGTAGCCATAGGCAAATCCGTGGCTACGTTAATCCTGAGGGGTGATGGGGAGCGAAATTTAAGTAGCGAACTGGCTGATCCTCCACTGCCAAGAAAAGCCTCTAGCGAGAAGTGCAGGCGCCCGTACCGTAAACCGACACAGGTGGGTGAGGAGAGAATCCTAAGGCGCTCGAGAGAACCCTCGTTAAGGAACTCGGCAAAATTACCCCGTAACTTCGGGAGAAGGGGTGCCCCGTTATCGTGATAAGCGAGAGGGGGCCGCAGTGAATAGGCCCAAGCGACTGTTTAGCAAAAACACAGGTCTCTGCTAAGCCGCAAGGCGAAGTATAGGGGCTGACGCCTGCCCAGTGCTGGAAGGTTAAGGGGATGGGTTAGCCGCAAGGCGAAGCTCTGAACCGAAGCCCCAGTGAACGGCGGCCGTAACTATAACGGTCCTAAGGTAGCGAAATTCCTAGTCAGGTAAATTCTGACCCGCACGAAAGGCGTAACGATTTGGGCGCTGTCTCAACGAGGGACTCGGTGAAATTGTAGTACCTGTGAAGATGCAGGTTACCCGCGACAAGACGGAAAGACCCCGTGGAGCTTTACTGCAGCCTGATATTGATCTTTGGTGTTGGATGTACAGGATAGGTGGGAGACTGAGAATTCAGGACGCCAGTCTTGTTGGAGTCGCCGGTGGGATACCACCCTTCCAGCATCGAAGCTCTAACCGCGGCCCGTTATCCGGGTCCGGGACATTGTCAGGCGGGCAGTTTGACTGGGGCGGTCGCCTCCCAAAGAGTAACGGAGGCGCCCAAAGGTCTCCTCAGAATGGTTGGAAATCATTCGCAGAGTGTAAAGGCAGAAGGAGGCTTGACTGCGAGACATACAGGTCGAGCAGGCACGAAAGTGGGGCTTAGTGACCCGGCGGTTCTGAGTGGAAGGGCCGTCGCTCAACGGATAAAAGCTACCCCGGGGATAACAGGCTTATCTCCCCCAAGAGTCCACATCGACGGGGAGGTTTGGCACCTCGATGTCGGCTCATCGCATCCTGGGGCAGTAGTATGTCCCAAGGGTTGGACTGTTCGTCCATTAAAGCGGTACGCGAGCTGGGTTCAGAACGTCGCGAGACAGTTCGGTCCCTATCTGTCGCGGGCGCAGGAGATTTGAGGAGTGCTGCTCCTAGTACGAGAGGACCGGAGTGGACAGACCGCTGGTGTACCAGTTGTCCTGCCAAGGGCAGTGCTGGGTAGCCAAGTCTGGCATGGATAAGCGCTGAAGGCATCTAAGCGCGAAGCCATCTCCAAGATTAGATCTCCCATCCCGTCAAGGGAGTAAGACCCCTGGTAGATGACCAGGTTGATAGGCCGGAAGTGTAAGGGCAGCAATGTCTTTAGCGGACCGGTACTAATAGGTCGAGGGCTTGACCTCAAACTAAGCATTACGCGTTCCTGTGTCAGTTATCCGGTGGCTATGGCGAAGGGGTCCCACCCGTTCCCATCCCGAACACGGAAGTTAAGCCCTTCAGCGCCGATGGTACTTGGGGATTTCCCCCTGGGAGAGTAGGTCGCTGCCGGATCAAAAAACCGCTCATTGGAGCGGTTTTTTTTTTGATCAGGAATCATGGAATTTTCAAAAGCGGTGCCCTGGTTTACTTTTAATATGGGAAGGATTATCGCATTCTTTGCTCTTCCCGGGTTTTGAAATTATATCGGCTATCATACAGCAGGCTCTTTCCTTTAGCACTGCGAAGAGCAAATCCATAATCCAGAAGAAACCGGACAATGCAGGCTGGCTAGAACTCATTCCAGACCCATGGACCTTCCCTTCTGCCGTGCAAATTATAGAGCATATTGACTAACGGGTCGAGGCTGCCTTATAGACGTCTTCAGCCCAACGACGGTGAAAAGGTGGGAACGGAAAACTGAGCCGATAAGGAGCTCCGTGTAAAGCCCCATGAATATCAGGCTTTTTGCCCTGGGTCATTTGAAAGCCGGCAGTTTTTGCCCGTTGTCGATTGTTGTCGAAAAAGGAGGCGTCAACGGTGAGTATAAGAGTATATATTGCGAAGAGGACAAGATGTTGACGTCTTGCCAAGTATTTAAAGATGTTTGCTCAAAAGGCTTGAAAGTAAAAAGCAAACAGTGTATAGTGGGCATGGGTTGTGAATTATATCACTTTCTTTTTTAAAGAATAAGTGAAACAGTTCACATGTACTGTGACAGAAAGGACGGGGAGCTATGAGTAAATGCTGTGGGCAGTGCAAAAAGGAAGATGTCAGGCTGACAGAGATTTTAGAGGAGTACAGAGAAGCAGATGGAGCACTGATTCCAGTGCTTCAGAAAGCGCAAGCGCTGTACGGTTATTTGCCGGAGCAGGCAATTGAGCGCATAGCCGATTATTTTCAAAAGCCATATAGCGAAGTGTACAGCGTGGCTACATTCTATGCCCAGTTTCATCTCAAGCCCAGGGGCAAGAACATAATTCGGGTTTGTACAGGCACGGCATGCCATGTGCGGGGCGGGCAAAAAATACTGGACAAAATAACGAGCGAATTAAATATAAGCCCCGGCGAAACATCGGAGGACTTAAGGTTTACTTTGGAATCAGTGGCCTGCATAGGCGCCTGCGGCCTGGCGCCGGTGATGATGATCAACGGAGATACCCATGGCCGACTGACGCCGGATAAGGTGCCGGCAATACTGGCAAAGTACTAGACTGACTGGGGGGAAAAGCCGTGCAGATAAAAACTGTTGAAGCCTTAAAAGAAGTGAAGGAAGAGGCCCTTAAGGAAGCGGCCATCAGGCGCCTCAATGAGCCTCAGATCATTGTTGGCATGGGAACCTGTGGCATCGCGGCAGGGGCGGAGAATGTCCTGGCCAGTATCCAGAATGAAGCGCGGAAAAGGGAGCTTGAGCTTGTCATAACCTGGACAGGCTGTATTGGAATGTGCGAAAAAGAGGTCCTGGTCGATATCATCTTACCTGGATCGCAACGAATAACCTACGGAAATATCACTCCCGAAATTGTGCCGAGGTTAATTTCGGAGCACGTGGTCGGCGGCAGGATTCTCAAGGAGTATGTGGTCGGTAAAATCGTGGAATAGGACTAGGGCGAGGAGGAGTGAAGAGCAGATGTCCAGGGACAATTTCAGCGAAGAAATGGTGCCCAGCTATAGCGATATGAACTTCTTTAAAAAACAAAACAGGATTGCGCTCAGAAATTGCGGGTACATCAATCCAGAAGAAATCAAGGACTATATTGCCAGGGGCGGCTATGAATCTTTGGCCAAAGCTGTAACAGAGATGACCCCGGAGCAGGTAATTGAGGAAGTAAAGTCTGCTGGCCTCAGGGGGCGCGGCGGCGGAGGCTTTCCGAGCGGGCTGAAATGGGATTTCGCCCGCAGGGCTCACGGAGAGAAAAAATACGTAATCTGCAATGCCGACGAAGGAGACCCTGGCGCTTTTATGGACAGGAGCATCCTGGAGGGAGACCCCCACAGCCTGATCGAAGGAATGGCAATAGCAGCGTATGCAATTGGGGCTGATGAGGGCTATATATATGTTCGGGCCGAATACCCTCTGGCTATCAAGAGGCTTAAGCTGGCAATTGAACAGGCGGAGGCGATGGGCCTGTTGGGCCAAGACCTTTTCGGTTCCGACTTTGACTTTCGCTTGAAAATTAAAGAAGGGGCGGGAGCTTTTGTATGTGGAGAAGAAACTGCCCTAATCGCCTCCATTGAAGGCAGGCGGGGCGAGCCGAGAATCAGACCGCCTTTTCCCGCCAGTCAGGGGCTGTGGGGCAAGCCCTCCAATGTCAATAATGTGGAGACCTTCGCCAATGTTCCGGTAATTATCGGCAGGGGTGCGAAATGGTTCTCCGGCATGGGTACTGAAAAAAGCAAGGGCACCAAGGTCTTTGCTTTGTCCGGAAAGATAAAAAATACCGGCCTCGCTGAAGTTACCATGGGGATTACTCTCAGGGAAGTCATCTATGAAATCGGCGGCGGGATCATTGACGATAAAAGATTCAAGGCAGTTCAAATTGGCGGTCCTTCAGGGGGCTGTATCCCTGAAGAGCTTTTGGATTTGCCCATAGATTACGATTCACTGCTTGGAGCGGGAGCCATGATGGGTTCCGGCGGTCTGGTTGTCATGGATGAGAATACCTGCATGGTAGAGCTGGCCAGGTTCTTCCTTAACTTTACCAAGTCCGAGTCCTGCGGCAAATGTACTCCCTGCCGCGAAGGCGTCAAGGTAATGTTGGATATATTGGAAAGGATTACCCAGGGCAAGGGGCAGGAAGGCGATCTCCAGCTGCTTGAATCTCTGGCCGAGACCATCAAGTCAACTGCTCTCTGCGGTTTGGGACAAACTGCACCCAACCCGGTCCTCTCGACCTTGAGATATTTCCGCCATGAGTATGAGGCCCACATCAGGGACAAGCGTTGCCCAGCAGGGGTCTGCAGCGCGTTGACAAGTTACGAAATCTCAGCGGCTAAATGCATAGGTTGTACAGCTTGCGCCAGAGTATGCCCGGTCGATGCCATTAGCGGCGAGAGAAAACAGCTCCACAAAATAGACCCGGAGAAATGTATCAAATGTGGAGCTTGTTTCGAACAGTGCAAGATCGGGGCCATTATAACTAAGTAGCGGGGGGAAGGGAATTGAGTGCAAAGGTAAGTCTTAAGATAAATGGTCAACTGGTCGTCGTACCTGAGGACGCGACAATTTTGGAGGCAGCCAGGCAGTTGGGGGTGGAAATACCGACCCTCTGCCACCTCAAGGGCGCCAACGAAGTTGGCGTCTGCAGGGTCTGCGCAGTGGAAGTTAAGGGTGCCAGGACATTGCTGCCGGCTTGCACCACCAGAGTGACTGAAGGCATGGAAGTGCTTACTCATTCCGCAAAGGCCAAAAAAGCCAGGGAAATGGTGATGAGCCTGATAATGTCAGCGCATCCCCAGGAATGTCTTACCTGCTCCCGGAGCGGGGACTGTGAGCTGCGCACATTGGCAGACAGCATGGGAATCCGCAAGCTGGAAATCGAGACATCCGCCCGGGATCTGCCCATTGACGATAGCAATCCCGCCATTATCAGGGACCCCGCCAAATGTATTCTTTGTCGCAGATGTGTCAGCGTCTGCAGCCAAGTCCAGCAGGTGTCGGCGATTGGTGTGGTAAACAGGGGAATAAACACGAAGGTTCAGCCGGCTTTTGAGAGAGAGCTAAGCGAGTCGACATGCGTCTTTTGCGGCCAGTGCGTCAATGTTTGCCCAACCGGGGCCCTTACGGAAAGGTATCGGCTCAAGGAAATCTGGGAGGCAATAGACGATCCGGAGAAACACGTGGTAATCCAAATCGCACCTGCCGTGAGGGTATCTTTGGGGGAAGAGTTGGGTGAAGAACCCGGAACCATAATTACCGGAGCCATGGTCGCTGCCCTGCGCAAAATTGGCTTTGACAGGGTGTTTGACACAGACTTTGCCGCTGACCTCACGATTATGGAAGAAGGCAATGAATTTTTACAGCGCCTGCAGGAGAACGGAAAGCTGCCCCTGATTACATCATGCAGCCCGGGCTGGATTAATTTTGTCGAGCAGTTTTACCCGGAGTTTATTGAGAACCTGTCTTCCTGCAAATCTCCACAACAGATGTTTGGGGCGATTATCAAGACGTATTACGCAAAAAAATATGAACTGGACCCGGCGAAAATTGTAACCGTATCGGCGATGCCCTGTACCGCCAAAAAGTATGAAGCTGATCGGCCTGAGATGAACGGCAGCGGGTATAAAGATGTGGATATAGTTCTGACGACGAGGGAACTGGCCCTCTTAATAAAAGAAGCCGGCATCAAGTGGGATAGCTTATCGGAGTCAGAGTTTGACCAGCCCTTTGGCGAAGGAACGGGCGCAGGCGTGATTTTTGGCGCCACAGGCGGCGTCATGGAGGCGGCGCTACGGACCCTTAGCGAAGTGGTGACAGGTAAAGAACTGGAAAAAATCGAGTTTGAAATGGTCCGGGGCCTTGAAGGAATCAAGGAGGCTCAGGTCGAGCTCGCCGGCAAAGAGCTCAAGGTTGCAGTGGTAAACGGCCTGGCCAATGCCCGCAAAGTCCTGGAAGGAATCAAGGCCAAAAAGTTAAATTACCACTTTATCGAGGTTATGGCTTGTCCCGGCGGCTGCATCGGAGGCGGTGGCCAGCCCAGGCCGTATAATCTGGAGACCGTTCAGAAGCGGATGAAAGCTCTATACCTGGCCGACCAAGAACTTCCCAGGAGAAAATCCCATGCAAACCCGGCTGTGCAGGAAATTTACCGCGAATACCTTCAGCAACCGCTGGGGGCAAAGTCTCATCACCTGCTTCATACCAGTTATATCGCCAGAAAAGGGTGAGAAGGACAATGGGGATGAGAAAAATAGTTCTTATCGGGCTCTTCATTGCGATGACTGTGGCCTTTCAAATGCTGGGCTTCCCTCAGTTGATAACGGGGCCGGTTGTCAATAGCATGTTATTGCTGTCTGCCCTTTTTACCGGCGCCATTGGAGGAGTACTGGTAGGGATCGTCACACCTTGGGTTGCCTTCGTGCGGGGAATTCTCTTGCCCCCGCTGGCGCCCATGATTCCATTTATCATGGCGGGCAATGCAGCGTATGCGCTTTCCTTTTACTTCTGCCTAAGGAAATTGGGAGATGGCGCAGTGGGCTCCAGTGGGGGGGTTGTACTCGGGTCTTTGGTGAAATTTATCCTCCTCAGCGGCGCTGTCCGGTTCCTGGTTTCTGTTCCCGCTCCGGTTGCCCAGGCCATGCAGTTCCCCCAGTTGATTACAGCACTCCTAGGCGGTGCTCTGGCATTCCCCGTCGCAAAGATGCTGAAAAGACCGGCCCTGACGGAAGCACCTAAGACAAGTTAAAACGACAACCCTCTCGAAAACCCTCTTGAGACTTCAGGAGGGTTTTTTCTCTTTATGGAGAATTACCATAATATAGCAATGACATAGTAAAAAGAGAATCTAAAGATCTAATAAAGGCAAAATATTTGAAAGGGGGGGCTAGAAGAGTGACCAGTGTTTGCTGTGGCGAAAAACTCGATTATAGGCTGGCGGAAATCCTGGAGCGGTACCGGGGGATGGAGGGCGCTTTGCTTCCGGTACTTCGCGAAGCCCAAGGGGTATATGGCTATCTGTCTGAAGCAGTATTGGAAGCCATTGCCGACCATTTCGGCCTGCCTTGTAGTGAAGTGTATGGCGTGGCGACATTCTATGACTGTTTTCGATTCAAGGCTAGGGGTAAAAACCTGATTCGGGTCTGTGCGGGTACAGCATGTCAGGTGACGGGCGGTCAGAGATTGCTAGACTTTATTGCCCGGGAACTGGAGATTTCCCCTGGCGAAACCACAGCTGATTTGAAGTTTACCCTCTCGACGGTACATTGTTTTGGAAATTGCAGCAGGGCGCCTGTTATGATGGTCAATGACAAAGTGTATTGCCGGTTGACCCCCGACAAAGTGCGGCAAATATTGTCCGGGTATAAATGAGCCTGACTGCCTGCAAGGTGTATCCAGTGGGGGTTCAGGTGGACAATTATGCAGAAAATCGGTCACTGCGACCGATTTTTTAGTTTTATTGACCGGAAACCCCAGGCATTGTTTAAGGTGAGTGAAAGACTTAAGCTGTTCGGGAAAAGATTGACTTGAACCAGGAGAGGTCTTCCCTGGTAATGCCCGCCAGCGCCCTGAGCAAGAGAAAGTAAATGCCGCCGATACTAGCGGCCTGGACTATGAGAGCGAGGAATTGGCCTGGCGGCCGCCAGATTCTCCCAAAGGCCAGATTGGTGATCACGATGGAATGGACTATGCAGAAAAAGGATTTTAGGGTCAGGGAGAGCTTTGGTTTAAAATTCAGCACCCGGGCCAGCCGATGGACGCTGAGGCTGAAATTGAGTGCCCGGGCCAAAAAAACAGTAAAGATATAGCCCTTGATGGCAAACCTGGGCAGGAGGAAGTAAATCAGGGCGGCGCTGAGGGTGGATTCAAAAATATTGTAACGCATGGAGCTAACCTGTTGGCCAATCCCCTTGAGCATAGAGTCGACAATGCTGTCCATGTACAGTATGACCACAAGGGGGGCCAGAACCCTGAGGAAATAACCTGCCGCCGGATCATTATAAATCAGCATGCCAAGTTCATGGGAAAAGCGAAAAAAAATGCTCATGACATAGACCGAGGAGAGCAAGCCCAGGTTAAAGACCCGATTGACTATATAATTGAGCCGGTTCTTGCTGCCCGTTGCCTGGCATTCGGCCAGCTCCGGGACGATGAGATCCGAGACGGCATGCAAAAAGGCTGCGGGAAACATGAGGATGGGAATGGCCATGCCGTGGATTATGCCATAGGTAACCAGGGCTGCTTCGCCGGAGGCGCCGCCTTTTTTTAAGCCTGCGGGCACCAATAACTGCTGAAGAGTGCGCATGGCCGATGTTATGTAAGCGCTGACGGCAACGGGCAGGGTTATCTTCAACATGCGGGCAAAGATGGCGGCGGGGGCATGGCTACCTTTTTTATAGCGGCGGGCGTCTGCTGTATAGGCGATAAAGTGCATCAGGAAGGAGGCCAGCTCACCCAAAAGAGTTCCTACACCCAAGGCTGCGCAGCCAGATTCCAAATCCTTGGGGAAATATGCCAGGAGGATAATGGTGGCCGGAATTCTGATTAATTGTTCCCCTAATTGGGCAGCGGCTGCTTTGACAGCCCTGCGCACGGCGATGAAATATCCGCCGTACACCGAGGAGGCGGCCAGGAAGGGCAAGGTCAGAGACAGGATGCGCAGAGGGAGGATGGTGCGCCGGTCCGAAAGCCAGCGAATGCCGATAAAGTCGGCGCTCCAAAATAAGAGCAGGGTGAGGATGATGCTCAAAGTCAGGCTGTACCTGAGGCAGACGCCCAAGGCCTTTTGGGCCCCGGCGCCGTTTCCCGTGCCCAGTTCCTCGGCTACCAAGCGGGTTGCCGCCAACCTCACTCCCGCAACGGCGATGGTGACAGCCAGAAAATACACCGACATGATGAGTTGAAAGAGGCCGATTCCCTCGGCGCCGATTTTCTTGGACAGGTACACTTGAAAAGCCATGCCCACAGTCCGCAGCAGCAAAGCCGTCGCCGACAAGGTTACCAAGTTAATAAAGATCTGCTTGACCCTTTTCATGGAATCACCCCGCATTTAGACTATATGCGGCTAAGGCAGGGCTTAAGCTCTGCTGGCAAAATAAGTATCAGGCCAGCTAATTCCACGGGCTTCCCGTTTGTATCGGGACAGGCAAACTGTTATAATTACTTAAATTTACATGCGGGAGGCGCTTGCAAGTGAATGATAAAATACTGGAAATGGCCTTGACCTTTGACGACGTCTTGCTGGTTCCGGCCAAGTCTTCAGTTTTGCCCTCAGAAGTCAGCCTTAGGTCGAAGCTGACGCGTAATCTCAATGTCAATATACCCCTGCTCAGCGCTGGCATGGATACCGTTACCGAGGAGAGGATGGCCATATCCATGGCCCGGGAAGGCGGCATCGGAGTCATCCATAAGAACATGTCCATCGAGGAACAGGCGAAACAGGTGGACACCGTTAAGCGTTCGGAACACGGGGTCATCACCAACCCCTTTTCGCTGGAGCCCGACGCCACCGTGGCCGAGGCAGACGCGTTGATGGCGAGGTACCGCATATCCGGTGTGCCCATCGTTCGCGGCACCAGGTTGGTGGGTATAGTGACCAACAGAGATATCCGCTTTGAAACCAATTTTGAGCGCAAAGTATCGGAAATAATGACCTCCGAAAACCTGGTCACTGCGCCGGAGGGCACCACCCTGGAGCAGGCGCTGGAGATTCTGGCCGCTCATAAAATTGAAAAGCTCCCCTTGGTGGACGCAGACTTTAACCTCCGGGGCCTGATTACCATCAAGGATATCGAGAAAGCCAAGACCTATCCCAATTCTGCCCGGGACAGTCAGGGCCGGCTCCTGGTAGGGGCCGCCGTGGGAATCGCTGCCGATACTCTGGAACGGGCCGCCGCCCTGGTGGAGGCAAAGGTGGACGTGATTGTGGTGGACACCGCCCACGGCCATTCCCGGGGAGTGCTGGAGATGGTCGCCCGGCTGAAAAAGGAGTTTTCCGATGTGGAAATTGTTGCCGGAAATGTAGCCACTGCCGAAGCCACCCGCGATCTGATCACCGCCGGCGCCGACGCCATCAAGGTGGGAATTGGTCCGGGATCCATCTGCACCACCAGGGTGGTAGCCGGGATCGGCGTTCCCCAACTGAGCGCGATAATGAACTGCGCTGCCGCTGCCAAGGACTCCGGGGTGCCCATCATCGCCGACGGGGGGATTAAGTATTCCGGGGACATCGTAAAGGCCATAGCTGCCGGGGCTGATACCGTCATGGTGGGGAGCTTGCTGGCGGGGACCGATGAAAGCCCCGGCGAAATAGAAATATACCAGGGCCGCAGCTACAAGGTCTACAGGGGTATGGGCTCCATCGGCGCCATGCGGGCCGGCAGCAAGGACAGATATTTCCAGAGCGATCAAAAGAAACTGGTCCCGGAGGGGATTGAGGGGCGCGTGCCCTACCGCGGCTCCGTTTCGGATTCGGTGTACCAACTCATGGGCGGGCTTCGGGCCGGAATGGGCTACTGCGGTGCGCCGGATATCGAGGCCCTGAAGCAGGCCAAGTTTGTGAGGATAACCAATGCAGGGCTCCAGGAGAGTCATCCCCACGATGTTCAGATCACATCCGAGGCACCCAATTACGTAAAGATGACATAAGCTGTACTCCAGGGAATATCTCAGCGGCCGACAGGGCAGAATATCCGTGAAAGGTAAATTTTTCCGAAGATGGTGATTCCCAATGCAAGAGGAGAATAAAGAGAATTCCTGCCATATCTGTAACCAGCAGAGCGCCAAGGGCATCTGGCTCATCGGCGGCTATATTTGTGCCGATTGCCTGGAGGAGATCAGCCATACCGATGCCCGGGATCCCCGATACACATTCTTTATCGGGAAACTCAAAGAATTGTGGCGCGCTGGCTAGGGAAAGCTATAGTAGCTGCGATGATTTCACAAGAACGCAGCGACATGGCCACATTTATTCCCATAATGGAAAAGCTGCTTCCTCTGGGCTACACAGAGCCGGTAGCTGACGCTGGCTTCGAAAGCGAAGAGAATTATACCTGGTGCGAGGAAAACGGCCAGATCGCTTTTATTAAGCCTGCAAACCATGACCGGGCCAAGACAAGAAAATACAGAAGCGACATTGGCAAACGAGAAAATATGCTCTATGATGCAGAAAGCGATGCTTACATCTGCTACGCAGGTAATAAAATCCAGGCAGCTTACGAGAAGAAAGCCAAAACCAAGTCTGGATACCCCACAGTAACAACCGTGTATTCCTGCGCTCACTGTTCCGGTTGCCCGTACAAGGCCAAATGTATAAAAGGCTCGAGTAAAATACCCCTCGAAAAGCGGAGCAAGAATCTCCACGTTTCTAAGTCTTTTCAAAGGCAGCGCGCTGAGATGGAGGCACGCATTAACAGTGAGAAAGGTGTTGCTTTCCCTGTTTTTTTGTGCAAGCATGCACACCCCCGGAAGCAGGGGCGAAAGCAATTGCCTTTCCGTCCCCTTTTTCTGTATAATACTAAAAAAAGGATAGGATAATATGGAGTTAATACAGACCTTGAAGCGGCTGTCCCGGGCAGACAAGTATCCCTTTCACATGCCGGGGCATAAGAATATTCTTCCTGAACTCTTTGCCGACTATGATCCAACGGAATTGCCCGGCCTGGACAACCTGCATTGTCCCCAAGACGTTCTGGCCAGGGCCCAGGCAAGGGTGGCAGACATATACCGGGTCGCCCGGACATATTTTCTGGTAAACGGAAGCTCCGTCGGGATAATGGCGGCTCTGACCAGCACCCTTTCTCCAGAAGATTTGGTCCTGGTTCCCCGCTCTTGCCATAAGGCGGTTGTCGCCGGCCTGATCCATAGCGGAGCCATGCCCCTATGGCTGGAGCAGGAGTTCTGCCCCGGGCTTCACCACTGGCTGCCCCCCGGCAGGGACCAGGTCGCGGGGCTCTTGGCTGCCCACAGCATCCGGGCCGCGATCTTTACAAGCCCGGACTATTTTGGATTTGTTCCGGACCTGCCGGAGCTTGTAAAACTGTGCCGTCAATCCGGCGCCGCCGTAATTGTCGACGAGGCCCACGGCGCCCATCTCACCTTTGGCAGAAAGCTGGGGTTGCCTTCCAGCGCGGTCGAGGCCGGATGTGATATAATTGTGCAAAGTCCCCATAAGACGCTACCTGCCCTTACCCAGGCTGCCTGGCTCCACCTTAAGGATGCCGGGCTGGCCGACAGGTTGCAGGAAAATCTCAATCTGTTTCACACCACCAGTCCCAGTTACTTGCTTCTGGCTTCCCTGGAATATGCCGGCGCCTTAGCCCGGGGCCAGGGCTATTCTTTACTTCGCCGCTTGGCGGTATGGGTGAAGATACTGGAACTGCGCGCCCGCCAGTTTGAGCTCTGGCGCTGGCCGCAGGTGAAGATTGGCCGGGACTGGACCAAGTTTACCCTGGTCAAGCGGGCAGGGATGGAGGATTTGCTGCGCCGGGCGGGGATATTCCCCGAGCTGGTCCAGGGCGATAAAATACTGTTCATGTTGACCATGGCAGATGCCCTGAATCCGGCGGGACTGCATGCCCTCTATAAGGTGCTGCCTGCTTTGGCCCAATTACCCGAAGCGCCGGAAGGGGGGATAACGCCTCCCCCGGCTCCCGTGCAGGAATGCACTCCCCGGGAGGCTTGGCTTAGGGCGGGGCAACAGGTGCCTATCGTCAAAGCCTTGGGGCGCATCGCCCGCCAGGTCGTCGCGCCGTACCCGCCGGGGACAATGGTTGTGGCCCCAGGCCAGAGGTTGACCGCGGCCGACATCCAGTACCTGTCAGAGCTAGCTAAGGGGAAGGTGATACCCGAATGGATAGAAGTGATTTAGGGTCGGGGCTGTTTATAGTATTCGAAGGCCTTGATGGCTGCGGCAAGACCACCCAGGCGCAGATGCTGGCTGATTTTTTTGACCGGCGGGGGATAAAATACACTCATGTCCGGGAACCTGGGGGAACGGCCGTGGGCAATCAGCTTCGGTCCATTTTGCTCAATCCCGAAACTTCCCTGACCAGATGGGGAGAGGTCTTGCTCCTGGCAGCGGCCCGGGCCCAGTTGGTTCAGGACGTCATCATACCTGCGCTTAAGCGGGGAGAAATGGTCGTAAGCGACCGCTACCTGTTTTCCAGCCTGGCCTATCAGGGATACGGCCTGGAACAGGATGTGGAGTTGGTCAGGCGAGTTAATCTGGAGGCCGTTCAGGGCTTGATGCCGGACATCACTTTCTACCTGGAGATCGACCCTGCGGTCGGCCTGGCTCGCCAGCAACGGGTCCGGGGTCTGGATCGAATTGAGCAGCGGCAGGGCGATTTCTTTGCCCGGGTGGTCAAGGGCTATTCCCAGCTCCGGCTGGAGTACGATTTCGCCAACATAGACGGGACAGCCACACCGGAGCAAATACACCGACAAGTACTGGACAAAATAAAAGATAGATGGAAGGGAGAGCGGGGATGAAAAAACTTGTTATTGCCGTGATTCAAGACAAGGATAGTGTCAAGTTGATGGAAAGCCTGGTCGATAAGGGCTACCGGGCTACCAAGCTGGCCAGCACAGGGGGGTTTCTCAAGGCCGGCAATACCACCATGCTCATCGGGGTGGAAGAGGATCAGGTCGATGATGTGGTAGCCATAATTCGCAATGTTTGTCGTTCCCGGGAAAGGATGGTGACCACCATGTCTCCCATCGGCGGCGCCGTCGAATCCTACGTGCCCTACCCGGTGGAAGTCATTGTCGGCGGGGCAACCATCTTTGTACTGGATGTGGAGAGGTTTGAACAGGTCTGAGCATTTTCCCGGCTTTCTGGGGAATACCCGGGTCGCCCAAGCCCTGTATAACTCCGTTTACGCCGGAACCGTTTCCCATACGCTGCTCTTTACCGGTCCCAAGGGTTCTGGAAAGAAGACCCTGGCCCGCTCCCTGGCCCAGCGACTCTTTTGCCCTGAGCTCTGCCACAATTGTAAAAACTGTACCTTGCTGGCCAAGGGGGTTCATCCCGACCTCCTCTTCTTGGCTCCCCAGGGAGACAGCGTTAAACTGGAGCAAGCAAAGGAACTCAAGGCCTTTTTGGCATCGCCGCCCAATACGGCTCCCTATAAGGTTGCAGTGTTGGAGAGTTGCCAACTCCTGACGGTGGAAGCGGGCAACAGCTTGCTCAAGATTTTGGAGGAACCTCCTGCTTCCTCGGTGTGCATCCTGACGGCGGATAGTCCGGACAATGTGTTGCCAACCTTGGTATCCCGTAGCCAGGTGTATACCCTTGGTCCTTTGGAGGCTTCCTGCCTGGAAAAAGCTCTGGCAGGCCAGGTCCCTCCGGAAAAGCTTGATTTTATGGCCAGGTTTAGCGGCGGAATCCTGGGTCGGGCCCTGGCAGCCCAGGCTGACCCCGACTTTTGGCAACAGCGCAAAGCCTTGGGGCAGGAACTCAAAGGGGTGCTGACCGCCCGCAGGGAACCCCTTTTGACGGCGGAGAATTGGCAGTCCCTGGCGGACAGGTTCTTGGACCTGGCGGAAATTTGGTTGCGGGATATTTTGATGCTGCAGACTGTCCGGGAATATACCCCGATAAACAGCGATATGCTTGAAGAACTGGCCGAATGCGTTTCGGCCTGCCCCCGGGAAAAGACGGTGGTGTTGCTTAAGGAGTGTGCCGCCGCCCGGGAGCGCCTCAGGGCCCGGTGTAACCCGCGCTTGGTCTTCGACGGATTGCTGCTGAAGATGTGGGAGGTTTAAACGATGGAGAATTATACTGTGGTTGGCGTCAGATTTAAAGATGCAGGCAAGATATATTACTTCGATCCTGAGGAGCATCCGTTAAATGAAGGTACACCAGTGATCGTTGAAACCGTCCGGGGGGTGGAATACGGGCGGGTGGTGGTGCCGCCGAAGCAGGTCACTGACAAAGAAGTGGTCCTCCCCCTGAAGAAAGTTGTGCGCATTGCCGATGCCCAGGACCTGGAAAAGGTCCGGGAGAACCAGCGCAAGTCCAAGGAAGCCATGGAAATTTGCATCGAAAAGGTCAAGAAGCATGGTCTGGATATGAAGCTGGTGGATGCCGAGTACACCTTTGACAACTCCAAGGTGATCTTTTACTTTACCGCCGATGGCCGCGTCGACTTCCGCAACCTGGTCAAGGACCTGGCTTCTGTTTTCAGGACGCGGATAGAGCTAAGGCAAATCGGCGTTCGGGACGAGGCCAAGATGCTGGGCGGCCTGGGCAGTTGTGGGAGGACTCTCTGCTGTTCGACCTTTCTCAGTGAATTTGAGCCCGTTTCCATTAAAATGGCCAAGGAACAAAATTTGTCTCTCAATCCCAGCAAGATATCCGGAGTATGCGGTCGGCTGATGTGTTGTCTGCGCTATGAATCCGAATTCTACCACGAAGCCCGTGCCGGCTTGCCGGATGTAGGCAAGACCGTTACCACTCCTCAGGGCAAGGCCAAAGTTGTGGAAGTTAATGTCTTGAAGCGGAAGGTCCGGCTCCAGATGGAGGACGGAGCCGTTGTAGAATTAAGTGCAGAGGATTTGCAAAGGTGACGGGGGTTATGGGTTTGGAAGAACATTTGCAAAGGTTGGAAGATGCCCTGGAGCAATTATATCTGGCCTTTACCCAATTAAAGAAAGAGTGCTCGCGCTTAAATTTAGAGGTTCAGCGCCTGGAGAAGGAAAATAAGTGGCTTCGGGAACAGCTGCCGGGCAAGAGCGAGGCCGTCAGCTTTAAAGAAGGCCAGGATGCCCTGGCCCGGCTGTACACCGAAGGTTTTCATATTTGCCATCTGCAGTACGGCAATCTCCGCACCGAAGGAGACTGCCTGTTTTGTATTTCCCTGTTGAAGAAATGAAGGAACGCATCGACGATGTCGGCGGCGGCCTCAGGATTATTCAGCGCAGCGACCTCTTTGCCTTTGGCACCGATGCCGTCTTGCTCAGCAAATTTGCTACTCTGGCTGCGGGGGACCGGGTAATCGACCTGGGCGCCGGCACCGGCCTCATTCCCTTTGGCCTGGTCCAGAGAAAGAGGCCTGCCTCCATTACCGCCCTGGAACTGCAGCCGACTTTGGTACAGTTATGCCGGCGCTCGGTAGAGCTCAATGGGCTGACGGATCTCATCCAGGTGGTTCAAGGGGATCTGCGGGAAGTGCGAAGCTTTTTCGCGCCGGAATCCTTTGACCTGGCCACCTGCAACCCGCCTTACCTGCCCGTTACCGGTTCTCTTATCAATGCCCGGAAGCCTGTTGCCATTGCCAGGCATGAACTGTGCTGCAAGCTGGAGGACGTCATCGGCGCTTTTGCTTGGCTGGTGCGCTTTGGCGGGAAGGCCGCTCTGGTTCATCGCCCTCAGCGCCTGGCGGACATTCTCTGCCTGTTCCGGGACAAGGGCCTGGAGCCCAAGCGCATGCAATTGGTCCATCCCCGGCCGGGCCGGGAAGCGAATATTGTCCTGGTGGAGGCAGAAAAGGGCGCCAAGCCCGGTTTAATCGTCCTGCCCCCCCTGGTGATCAGGGAAGGTGATGAGGATTAAGGGTACACTCTATATCTGCCCCACTCCTTTGGGAAATTTAGAAGATATCACCCTGAGGGCGCTCAGAATCTTGAAGGAAGTGGATTACATCGCGGCCGAAGATACCCGGCGCACCCGCAAACTCCTGACTCATTATGGCATTTCCACCGCCACCATAAGCTTTCACCAACATAGCACCGGCGTCCAACTGGACAGGCTTCTGACCTTGCTCCAAGGGGGAAAGAATGTGGCTCTGGTCAGCGACGCCGGCACCCCGGGGATTTCCGACCCGGGCCAGGCCCTGGTGGCGGCATGTATAGCCGAAAATATCCCAGTTGACCCTTTGCCCGGACCCTGCGCTGCAGTCACAGCCCTCTCGGCCAGCGGGTACCCCCTGGCATCCTTTACATTCCATGGCTTTTTGCCCCGCAAGGGCCTGGATGCTGCTGTAGCGGCGCTGGCGAACTGCTCCCACCCGGTGGTGGTGTACGAGTCGCCGCGGCGGGTAAGGATGCTCCTGGAACATGTTGCGGCCCACATGCCTCAGCGGGAGGTACTCTTGGCCCGGGAGCTGACCAAATTCCATCAACAACTCCTGCGGGGCACCGCTGTCCAGCTCTTGCAGGAGCTCACTCCCGACTTGGAGCGAGGGGAATTTACCGTGGTCCTGGGACCGTGGACGCCGGCGCCCAAGGAGTGGTCCGAGGACCAGCTCCTGGCCAAGGTCGAAGACTATCTCGCTCAGTCAATTTCCACCCGGGACGCCGTTGCCTTGGTCAGTGCCGAGACCGGCTGTTCCCGTCGCCACCTCTATATTTTGGTCAATAAAAAAAAGCAGGACACATAGGGTGTCCTCCTATTCTTTGTCAGTCAATTCCTTGATGCAGTTGGGGCAGACATTTTTTCCTTTAAAATATAATGTCCCCTCAGCTTCACCACAGAATATACAGGCGGGAGAGTATTTTTTTAAGATGATTCTTTCCCCGTCCACATATATTTCCAGAGAGTCCTTCTGGTTGATGTCCAGGGTGCGGCGAAGCTCGATGGGCAGTACCACCCGCCCAAGCTCGTCCACTTTTCGGACTATCCCAGTCGATTTCACAGGCTTCCCTCCCTTTTGAAACCTGGTACAGTATACCAATTACTTCCATGGGAGTCAATGGAGAATTCCGGGAGAAATCGGAGGTTTATGATGAATAAGAAAGTGCATATCAGCGTGGTGGGAGAAAGGGACTGCGATTGGCTGATGCTGGCTGCGGATACCTTGGCCCGCTTAAGGCGCCTGCTCGGGGACGAGGTCAGCTTTTTTGCTCCGGATAACGAGTTTCAGCAAGTTTTTAAGATTAGCGCCCAAAAGAGGAGCCCACTGGGGAGAGACCAGATATCCGCTCTGATAACCCTTTTGCAGCAGTCAGGGGCCGTGTATTCCAAAACCGCCCAGTGCCGCATCTGTGCGCAATGCGGCCAGCCTCTGGAGGAGGCAATTTGCCCTGATTGCGACGGCGCCGCCGTCAAAGCAGAAAGGGCATGCTATTACCTGCGCCAAAGCCGCCAGGGCCAGAAAGTTGCGGAAATGCTGCAATCGGACTTGATTTTGCCCTCGGCCCGGCGCAACGACTTGCTCAACAACATGGCCAATCGCACTTCCGAGGATGTCCTCTTGGCGGTTACCGAGGCCAGGGAGGAAAAGAATATTTTGCCCTTGCCCTGGTTTCGAATCCTGGCAGAAAACCTGATTGGGTCCGGCTATCCCCTGGATGAGGGCGCCTTCTCCCGGCTTTGGGCGCAGACCTATATCTTTGTCCCTCGGGAATTCTTGGATTACATCATTTTTTGGTGCGGGACCTTGGCGGCCCTGGGGCTGCCGGCACCTCGCGCCATGGTCTGCCATTACTGCATGCAGATCCTGGATAGAAAGGGAGAGGAGGTCAGCCCCCTCCTGCTGGCCAAGAATTATGGTTATCAGGGCCTCAGGTACTTTATGCTGGGAGCCCGGGCGCTCTCGGGAGAAAGCAGCTATTCCGAAGACCAGGTCATTCAGAGCATCAACCACGACCTGGCCAATGAATTGGGGAACCTGGTCTCCAGGGCCATATCGCTGGTTTCAAGATTTGGCGAGGGCATGATCCCGCCTCCCGACATACTGACCAGGAGGACTGGGGATCTCGACTTGCGGGAAACGGCCCTGGACCTGCCCGACAAGGTTAAAAGCCACATAGAGAACCAGGAAATGTACCAGGCGGTTCGGTTCATTAAAAACCTGGTAGGAAAAGCCAACCGCTATATAGAGTCCTCTGCCCCTTGGCAGTTGGCGGGTTCTCCCGACCAACAAGGGCGTCTCAATACGGTGCTGTATAACTTGTGCGAAGCCCTGCGCTTTTTAGCGGTCGCCCTGAAGCCCCTCTTGCCGGAAGCGGCCCAGGACATCCTGCATCAGCTGGGTATAGATGGAATCCCTGAAATCACCGCTTGGAACGCCCTGGGGCAATGGGGACTGCTTCCCATTGGCGTCAAGATCAGCGAGAAACCGGCCCTCTTCCCCCGCATCCTGCCGGGATACGGCGGCATTGGCCCCCAGCCGGATTTAATTATGCGGGAAGAACTTGCACGGATTAAAATGGTCGCCGCCCGGGTGGTTTCTGCCGAGGTGGTCCCAGATTACCCCAGCCTCTTCCAGCTAATCCTCTACGATGGGCATCAACGCATCAGAGTTCTCGCGCCGGTGGCCCATACTTACACCCCTTCCTCCCTCTCGGGGAAAAAGGTGGTGCTCATTGCCAATCTCAGGCCTGTGGAGACCGACGATCTCTACAGCGAGGGAGAAGTGCTGGTCGCAGAATCAGAGACAGGAGGCAAGGTATTGGTCTTTGTCGACGACGATATACCCGAAGGGAGCAAAATTCAATGTCTCACTTAATCGATACCCATGTCCATCTGGACGATCCCCGTCTCCGCCGTCAATTGTCCCAGGTCCTGGCCTATGCCGCCGCCATGGGGGTCGCCAGGATGATCAATATCGGTCATAATATGGAATCCAGCCGGGCCTCGCTGGCTCTGGCCCGGGAACACGAAAATATCTGGGCGGCGGTAGGCGTTCATCCCCATTCAGCAAAGGACTTTACCGAGGAGGACCTGGTCCGGCTGGAAAACCTGGCCAAGGATGCCAAAGTGGTGGCCATAGGGGAAATTGGCCTTGACTATCATTACGACCACTCTCCCCGCCCGGTGCAGAGGGAAGTGTTTCGCCGGCAGCTGGAACTGGCGCGGCGCTTGGATTTGCCCGTTATCATTCACCAACGGGAAGCAGTGCAGCATACTCTGGAGTGCCTGGCTGAATTTGCCCCTCTGGCCAGGGGCGGGGTCATGCATTGTTTTTCCGGGTCGGTGGAAGTCATGAAAAGTTGCCTGGACCTCAATCTGCATATCGGCCTGGGCGGTCCGGTAACCTTCAAAAATGCCCGCAAACCCAAAGAGGTCGCTGCAGCCGTGCCCCTGGACCGGTTGCTCTTGGAAACCGATTGTCCCTACTTGGCGCCCCACCCCCATCGGGGGAAGACCAATCAGCCCGGCTATCTCCCCCTGGTTGCAGCGGAAATCGCCGCCATCCGGGGAGTTTCCCCTGCAGAAATTGCCGAGGCTTGTTGGGACAATGCCCGTGCCCTCTTCAGGTTGCCGGAATAAACTGCCCGCCTCCTGTCAACAATAGTGGGCAAACAGGAGATAATTGACAGTACAGGCAATAATGACATACAATATAGGCGCCTGTATTGGCAAAGGGGAGGTTGGAAGGAATGAAACGCGTCTTGCCTTCCGGTTTCAGGATTTTGAGGATTACGGCCTTTGCCCTATTGGCGGCAGCCTTAACTGCTATGACCGCCCTGTACTTTAGTGCATTTAAGTGGGTTACCGTATATATCGACGACGATGTCCATCGCCGGGTGACATTTGCCCGGACCGTTGAGGAAGTCCTGGAGGAGATGGGTTGCCAACTCCGAACCGAAGACTATGTGTATCCACCCAAGCAAGAAAAGCTCCAGCGGATTGCCGGCATAGCCGTGATCAAAGCCCGGCCCTACACCATCAGGCATGATGGCATGGAATCGGTGGTTTGGGCGGTGGCTACCAAGGTGGCGGATGTCCTGACAGCTGCAGGAGTGGAATGGCAGCAACAGGACGTCGTTTTGCCGCCCCTGGAAAGCTCAGTTCCCCAGACTCAAGAAATTGCCGTGGTCAGGGTCTCGTCGGAGATTGTCCAGGAGCAGGTAACCCTGCCCCATTCCTCTCTCCGGGTACCCAACAATTCCATGTACCGCGGACAGGAGAGGGTGGTTCAAGCCGGATCCGACGGCCAGCTCATCAAGACCCTGCAGCTGACTTATCACGACAATCAAGTCGTCCAGGAGACGGTAATCAACAGCGAAGTGGTCGCTGAAGCCGTAGATAGGGTGGTGGAGTACGGAACCATCTCGTCCATCAGCCGCGGCGGATACAGAATAGGGATCAGCCGGGTCCTGGATGTTCGAGCCACCGCCTACTGTGCCGGAACAGAAGGGTCTGGATGCCCCCTGGATGCTTTCGGCTATTCGCGGTGCACGGGCAAGTACAACAATGGATATACATCCACCGGGCGGCGGGCAAAACAGGGTAAGGGCACCCGGGAAGATCCGTATATCATCGCCGTCGATCCTGCGAAAATCCCCCTGAACAGCTTGGTCTATCTGAGCTTTGCCGGGGGCAGCGTCACCACCCGTCATGGTCGAATTATCAGCGACGGCTTTGCCATCGCTGCCGACGTCGGCAGCGCAATCCGGGGCAACAGAATTGACATCCTTTTCGACGATCACTGGGTCGCCTGGTATTTTGGGAACAGGTCGGTGCGGGTGTTCGTCGTAGAGAGCGTCAAGGCAGAATAATACTGGGACAGGGAAACCTGTCCTTTTTCAGGTGATGCTATGATTAAGGAGCTCATTGTAGTGGAGGGGAAAAAGGATGCGGAAATAGTCAAGCGCGCCTTTCCCCAGGCCGACGTGTTGATCACCCATGGCTGGGGCTTGACCCAGGCCCAGATAGAAGCCCTCAAGACTGCTCAGCGCCGGCGAGGAGTGATAGTCCTCACCGATCCCGACAGGGCGGGGGAGATGATTCGCCGCCGCCTTTCCCGGCTGCTGCCGGGATGTGGTCATGCCTTCATTCCCAGAAACAAGGCGATAAAAGACGGCAAGGTAGGGGTGGAGGCGGCCCGGGTAGAGGATGTCTACCATTCCCTCCTCCAGGTGAGGAGCGAAGGTGCTCCACGGGGAGAGTTTCGGATGGAAGACCTGGTGGCCCATGGCCTTAGCGGAACCACTGACGCCGCCCGCAAGCGAAGGCTGTTGGGGGAAAAACTATCGGTGGGCTACGGAAACAGCAAGAACTTTCTCATGCGGCTAAACGCCCTGGGGGTCACCCGGGCGGAATTTCTGCGAGCCCTTGCAGAGACGGAGGCGGAGCTAGATGGATGTAACCAAGCCCAGCGAAATAGCTGAATTGCTGAACCAGCATGGCATTAAAGTTCGCAAGTCATGGGGCCAAAATTTCTTAATCAACCCTGGCGCGGTGGAAAGCATCCTGGCCGCAGCAGCGCTGACCGGAAAGGAGACGGTGTTGGAAGTGGGGCCCGGCTTGGGAGTTATGACTGCGCCCTTGCTGGCCCGGGCCGGTGAGGTATTTGCCATCGAAATCGATCCCCTGCTCTGCCGCTTTTTGCGGCAGCGCTTTACCCAGGCCAATTTTCACCTGGTCGAGGGGGATGCCCTGGCCCAGGATTTGCGGTCTCTTATTCCCGGTCCCTACATGGTGGTGGCCAACCTGCCCTATTATATTACCAGCCCGTTTCTGATAAAATTATTGGAGGAAGCTCCCCCTCAGGCGGCCATAATCCTGGTTCAGCTGGAGGTGGCAAGGCGCCTTACGGCGGCTCCCGGTACTCCTGATTACGGCTCCCTCAGCGTCTTGATTCAGTACCACTGCCGCGGGGAAATCATAATGAAGCTGGGGCCGGGAAATTTCTTCCCGCCTCCCCAGGTGGATTCCGCCGTGGTCAAGCTGACCTGGCGCCCCCCGCCCAGGATTCCCCGGGATGAGGGGTTGATGTTTCAGATTGTGCGGACGGCCTTTTCCCAGCGCCGCAAGATGCTCAAGGGGCTCTTGGCCCGCTCCCTGAATTTGGAAGCGGCGGCGGTGGCCGACGCCTTGACCAGGATGGGTTTGGCTGCCGAGGTCAGGGGAGAGAAATTGTCTGTGGAGGACTTTATCACCCTGTCTGATTTGTTGGGGGAATTGTTATGAAGTTTATCAGTCCCAGCCTCGGGTCCCTGAGTTTGGATGCTGTTTTTTCCCAGATTCAGGAGTATATTGCCAAACAACCGGAAGCAGAGTACAGACTGATAATCGGGACCGATTCCCAGGTCCGGCGGCAGACCATTTTTGTCACGGCGATCATTATCCATCGCGTTGGCCGGGGGGCCAGGTATTTTTACTGCAAGCGCAAGCAACGTGTCCTGGACAGCTTGAAACAGCGCATATACTATGAGACTTCCCTGAGCCTCGAGGTGGCGGCCCGGTTGACCTATCTCTTGGCCGAGGCAAAAATGGAGGAGCTCAGCCTGGAGATCCATTTGGATATAGGCCCCAATGGCGAAACCAAGAGCCTGATCCGCGAGTTGGTGGGGATGGTCATGGGCAGCGGCTTTGCCGCCCGGATTAAGCCCTATGCCATTGGGGCATCCTCGGTGGCCGACAAATACACCAGGGGATGACAATGCCCATCCCTTCCTGGTCCAGGGCTTCATATACTGGGACCAGGAGGAATCAGAATGGAAATCAAAAAAGGCGACATCGTTCTGCGCAAATCCCACGGCAAAGACATCTACTTTCGGGTAGAATCCATAGATACCAGGGCAGAAATTGCCAAACTCAGGGGAATAGACATCAGGTTATGCGCCGACTCTCCCCTTTCCGATCTAGTAAAGCCAGGAATAGCTGAGCTGGCAAATTACAGGGCCAAATCCCTGAGGGTCAGGGTGGAGATGATTACCCGGGCCCACCGTCAGCACAGGCACCTGCGAGGCGAAAATAAAAAAAAATCCAACACCGACTATGTGAATATCCCTGGCACCGTTCTCCACCTGGATGGTGACCAGGAATATATGGAAATTTGCCGAAAAGCCTATGCAGAGTTGGAGATAACCAACCGCTGCATGTACGTCCCCGAGAAGGAACAACCCCAGCGGGTGGAAGAGCTGTTGCGGGAGTTCAACCCCGACATCCTGGTCCTGACCGGGCATGATGGCATGGCCCAAGAGGGAAGAGCTCGGGACGGCATTGAGAACTATCACAACACCCAGCATTTCATTGGGGCGGTGACCCGTGCCAGGGCTTATCAGCCCAGCAAGGATGACCTGGTGATCTTTGCCGGCGCCTGTCAATCGTGGTATCAAGGCATAATTAAGGCGGGGGCAAATTTTGCCAGCTCCCCTGAGCGGGTGCTGATACACTGTCTGGATCCCGTCCTCATCGTCGAAAAGGTGGCCTATACCCCGGTGGGGCGGACGGTCAATATTTTAGACGCCCTGCAGCAGAGCCTGACAGGCTTAAAGGGGGTAGGGGGAATAGAGACCCGGGGACAATTCCGCCTGGGATTGCCGAATTTAAGAAAATAGGTCTTGACAGCATTGAGACCCAACTGCTATAATCAATCTTTCCAATTTGACTTTCCCCACGCGATGTGTTAAAATTTTATTAACAAATTGCGTGGGGTGATGTTGTTGGCAGACAAGAATACCTTGGCGATAATCAGACAGGATTTGGACAAATATATTGGCAAAGAGATCACCCTTAAAGCCAATCGCGGTCGCAAAAAGTCGATTGAAAGAAAGGGTATTCTGGAAAAGACATATCCCGCTCATTTCCTTGTCCGCTTGGACGATGATTATTTTAACCGCAGATTGTCTTTTTCTTATGCAGATGTGTTGACCAAGACTGTGGAAATCACCTTCGGTGACAAACGCTACCGGCACAGCGCCTCCTAACCGCCTCTGGCGGTTTATTTTTTTGGGCATTTATCCAATTCTGAAGCATATATTATTATATCCTAACACATCTGCGGGAGGGGTTATGGAATGTCAAATTCTGGCCTGGCCAAGGTTAGTCGTCGGCGCTATAATCTGGAAACGGTTGTTTTCAGCGCTCAACAAGAAGTGACGGTGCCAGCCGGTCTTAAGATACCGGTCAGTACTCAGTATGTGCTGCAGCCTTTTCTGGTTGTCCCCCGGGAAAAGGTAATTATTCTGCCCGGTCCGGGAAAGATTAGGGTTCAAGGGCAAACCGAAGGATTTCTGTCCTATGTCGACAGGGATGAATCGGTGAGCACCTTACCGGTGCCGCCCACTGAATTCATCGCCTCCTTTGCGGTACCCTCCGCCGTCCAGGGCGCTCGCATTGAGGCGGATATCCGCCTGGAAGGGGTAGAAGTGGACAGGGGCGATGGCGAGGCCAATATTACTGCGTACATCCGGGTGGCGATTATTGCCCTCAGGCAAGAAGAAACCGAGTTGGTCACTGCCGTCGCCGGCAATGCCCTTTCAGCGGAGTCCCGGGGGATAAAGCTCCAGCACATAGTCAAGGAAGCCGAAGCGGAAAAGAGCATTTCCATTCCCCTTTCCCAAGCGGCGGGGAAACCGGTGGCAACAGATTTCTGCATAGGCAATCTCGGCTGGCAGGTAATTGAAGGCAGGTTATCTGCCCAGGGAGTCGCCCTGGTCAAGGCCTATTATATAAGCGAGGCAGGAGGCCTGGACATTGCAGAAGGCAGTGCGGATTTTGAGCTGGAAATCGACTTTGCCTCTCCGGAAATATCCGACTGCGCCCTCCAGTGCTTACCGGTAAAGACGGCGATGGCGCCCGCAGCAGAAGGTCAGGAATTTCAGCTGCTCCTCAAGGCCCGGGCCCAAGGCTATCGGGAGCAGACCGGCGAATACATCACCGAAATCATTGGCGCGGATAGCCTGAAAAAGACAATCCAGGTCCGGAACCGGGTGGGGGAAAGTGAGTTCAAATTAAACCTGGAGGGTCAGTATCAGTTCCCCATTGAACCGCAATCAATTGACCTGGTTCTGCCCAAGGTCAGGCTCATTGAGACCGAGGCCATGGACGAAAAGGTGTTGGTGCGGGGGCTTCTCTCCCTGAATATCTACTATACCGCCGAGGACGGGCAGAGGCGCGTCCTGGTTCAGGAGGAAGAATTCATCCATTACCTGGAGGCTACGGGCTGCGCCCTGGGTTATTCCGTAAAGGCCTGGGCCTGGCCGGAGCAGGGAGTCTACACCCAAGAGAACTACAGCGTTCCCGTTCTCCTCCGGGTAGAAGTGGTGGAGGATGCGGCTCATGACGTCGTCATCGATGTCCATGTGGTGGATCCCAATTTTATTCCCGTCAATGCCAGTGTAATCCTCTATGTAACCGGCAAGGATGATACCCTGTTCAGCGTGGCCAGGAAATTCAATATCAGCCAGGAACGGCTCTTGGAGTACAACGGCCTCGCCGGAGAGACGGAGCTACATGCCGGCCAGAAACTCCTTATCCCCATCTATGAGCTAAAATATTGAAGAAAGGGTGCAGTGCAGAACTGCACCTTTTTCACTCCTGCATCCCCCGTCTGCATACAGTGGAGTAGAAAAGCTGAGGGGGAGAGCGGATGAAAACCACATTGACCATCGCCCTGCCCATTGAGGGCCAAGCTTTTGGCGGAATAGTGGGAAGCAGGCTGACGGCGACCACAGTCCAGATTGCCTATTTGGAAAGGGGGGGCCTTACCAGGGTTCGCTTTATCGAAGAGACCTTGCCCCAAGGAAACTGTCCCCTGATTCTGGAGAAAATCTCTCCCAGGTTTCAGGGAAAAAACCTGGTTCTGGATGTAGAAATTGTATCTGGGCCAGAAAAAGAGAGCACAAGCCAGAAAGAGTAAGCCAGGGGAGAATACATCTCGTCAAACAGGTTTGGACATACAATATGTTGTGGTGCTATAATAGGCAATACACTACATATTGTGGAAGCGAGGTTTTCAGCATGCAACTGAGTGAGAATGCCCGTACGGTGCTCGAACGGCGCTACCTGATTAAGAAGGACGGAAAGGTGGCGGAGACCCCTGAGGACATGTTCCGACGGGTGGCCAATAACATCGCCCAGGCCGAAGAGAAGTACGATCCCGAGAACCAAAGCATGTGGGCCGACAAGTTTTTCGAGATGATGACGGCGCTGGACTTTCTCCCCAATTCCCCCACGCTGATGAACGCCGGCAGGGAGTTGCAGCAACTGGCTGCCTGTTTCGTCTTGCCTGTGGAGGATACCATGGAAGATATATTCGATTCCATCAAGCATGCTGCCCTCATTCACAAGAGTGGCGGCGGAACCGGCTTTTCTTTTTCCCGCCTGCGCCCCAAGAACGACCTTGTCATGTCCACCGGAGGGGTGGCCAGCGGTCCGGTCTCCTTTATGAAGGTCTTTAATTCTGCCACCGAAGCAGTCAAGCAGGGAGGGACCCGCCGGGGGGCCAATATGGGCATGCTCCGGGTAGATCACCCTGACATCCTGAGCTTCATTACTGCCAAGGAAGACAATAGCGAGCTCACCAATTTTAACATTTCGGTGGCCCTGACCGAGGAATTCATGGAGGCCGTCAAAGCCGGGAGGGAGTATGCTTTAATCAATCCCAGGACCGGACAAGCCGAATCCACCTTAAAGGCCACCATGGTCTTCGACAAGCTGGTGGACTCGGCCTGGCGCAACGGCGAACCGGGAATTATTTTCCTGGACCGGGTCAATAAGGACAATCCCACCCCCCACCTGGGCGATATCGAAAGCACCAACCCCTGTGGAGAACAGCCCCTGCTTCCCTACGAGGCCTGCAATTTGGGTTCCATCAACTTGGCCAGGTTCGTCAAGGATCAAAGCATCGACTACCGGCGCTTGGAAGAAGTGGTCAAGCTGGCGGTGAGATTTTTGGACGATGTCATCGACATGAGCAGGTATCCCCTGCCCAAGATTGAGGAAATGGTTCTGGGGAACAGGAAAATCGGCTTGGGGATCATGGGCTTTGCCGATACCCTCTTGCAGCTCAACATCCCCTATAACAGCTTCCAGGCAGTCGAGCTGGCCCGGGAGGTAATGGAGTTCCTCCAGCGCACCAGCAGGGCGGCATCGCAGGAGTTGGCCAGGGAGAGGGGGGCTTATCCCAACTTTGTCGGCAGCCGCCAGGAGAAACTGGGGATGCCGCCCCAGCGCAATGCCACCACCACCACCATCGCCCCCACCGGCACCATCAGCATTATCGCCTCGACTTCCAGCGGCATCGAGCCCAATTTTGCTCTCTGCTATAATCGTAATGTCTTAGACAATGACAAGCTCTTGGAAGTCCACCCCCTCTTTGCCCAGGTGGCAAAGGAGCGCGGGTTTTATTCCGAGGAGCTGATGTCCCAGGTGGCTGAATTGGGCAGCATCGAGGATCTGGAAGTGGTGCCCGAGGACGTGCGCAGAGTATTTGTCACAGCCCATGACATCGACCCCCATTGGCACATCCAAATTCAGGCTGCCTTTCAGCAATACACCGATAATGCCGTGTCCAAGACCGTCAATCTCCGGCACGACGCCACCCGCCAGGAAGTAGCCAAGATCTTTACTCTGGCTTATGAATTGGGGTGCAAGGGCGTCACCGTGTATCGCGATGGCAGCCGGGACAGCCAAGTGCTCAGCGTGGGTTCCGGAAAGGACGCCGCCCAGTCCCCGGGAATTGTGCCCCGGCCGAGACCTGCGGTAACCGTTGGCCGGACCGAAAAGGTCAAGATCGGTTGCGGCAACCTGTACATCAGCGTCAACTCTGACGATCAGGGGATTTGCGAGGTCTTCACAAACACCGGTCGCGGTGGCGGCTGTGCATCACAGTCCGAGGCCACCAGCCGCTTGGTCTCCATTGCCCTGCGCTCTGGCATTTCGGTGGACAGCATCGTCGAGCAACTGCGGGGAATCCGCTGCTCAGCCTGCATTCGCCAGCCGGGGGTCCAGGTAACTTCCTGCCCCGATGCCATCGCCAAGGCCATTAAAAAGAATCTGGCCGACGCGCCATCTATTTCCCTGCAGCAGTTTGCCGCCGAACCCGTCGTCGTCAAGGAGAGAGTCCCCAGTACCAAGTGTCCGGAATGCGGGGAAATCATTAATCATGAAGGCGGTTGTACCATCTGCTTGAGTTGCGGATATTCTCACTGTGGATAAACTTATACAGAGCGGGGTTGTCTCGGATTGGGACAGCCCTTTTTGTGTGGGAAAGAATAGCGAAAGAGCAGGGGCAAATAATAAGTTGAGACAGTACTATTGGGAGGCAAAGAATGTGACCGACGCAGTGGACGGCACTCTGCTTATCATCGGCGGAGCTGAAGACAAGAAGGGTGAATGCACCATCCTCAAGGAATTTGTCAAGCTGGCCGAGGCTCGGGGCGGGGGAATCGTCATCATGACGGCTGCCGCCCAGTACCCCCAAAAGGTCAGTGACGAGTATATCAAGATCTTCCGGCGCCTTGGGGCTGAAAAGGTGGTAAGTCTGGACATCCCCTCGCGGCAGCAGGCCCAGCTGGCCGAGGCCTCTGAAATGATAATGTCGGCCGGCGGCATATTCTTTACCGGCGGCGACCAGTTGAGAATAACCAGTCTTCTGGGCGGGACCGAGGTTGACTACGCACTCAATGAAGCCTTCCGCAATGGAACCGTCATCGCCGGAACCAGCGCCGGCGCCTCGGTGATGAGCGCTACAATGATCATTGGTGGCGATGGCGATAGCACCCCCCAGCAGGGTTCCATCAGCATGGGGCCGGGCATGGGTTTGGTTCGGGAGGTTGTCATCGACCAGCATTTCGCCCAGCGGGGCCGCCTGGGCAGGTTGGTGGCCGCCGTTGCCCAACAACCCGCCATCTTGGGAATTGGCATCGATGAAGATACCGCCGTAATTATCAACAGGAGGGGGAAGATGCGCGTGGTTGGCTCCCAGACTGTGACCATTGTCGACGCAAATAAATGCGAACATACCAACGTATCCGAGGCCAAGCCGGAACAACCCCTGGCCCTGACGGGAATAACCGTGCACATCCTGCCCGCCGGCTATGGTTTTGACCTCGAGGACAGGCGGGCCCTGCTCCGCCAAGAGGCGGATGCAAAATGAAACTGGTAGAGTACCGCCACTATCCAGGCATCAATATTCACTGCTATAAACCGGCCCTGGAGGCAATTGTGGATTTGGAAGAGTTGGCGGGAAAAGAATCCAGCGATTACCCGGACCTTCCCCTGTCCCTGGTCAAACTGTTGCCGGGTCTGAAGGAACATGTGTGCGGAATCGGCCGCCAGGGGGGATTCTGGATTCGCCTGCAAAAGGGAACCTATTTTGGCCATGTGGCCGAGCATATCGCCATAGAACTCCTGAACCTGGCCGGTTATCGTTCCAGCTACGGGAAGACCCGAGCCCTGGCCGAGGAGGGCATGTACAAGATCATCCTGCAGTGCCACTGGCCCAAGACTGCCCTGGCCGCCCTCAACATGGCCATGCAGCTGATCGTGGCGCTTGTCCAAGGCGAAATGCCGGAGTCCCTGGACATTGCCGGGTTGGAGCGGCAACTGCTCCGGGAAATGCCTGGTCCCAGTACCCAGGCCATCATCGATGCCGCCAAGAGTAGGGGTATCCCAGTCAAGCACGTGGGACAGGGCAGCCTCATTCGCCTGGGAACGGGGAGGTATCGGCAATTTGTAGAGGCCACGGTTACCGGCCGGACATCCTGTATAGGCGTGGATATGGCCTGCGATAAGACTATGACCAAGAAAGTGCTGGCAGAAGCCCTGATTCCCACCCCCCGGGGCAGGATTGCCCGGGATGAGGAAGATGCAGTGGCCATTGCCCGGGAATTGGGGGGGACAGTCGTCGTCAAGCCCTGCGACGGCAACCAGGGCAAGGGCGTCAGCCTCAATTTGGAAAGCGAAGCGGAGATCCGCTCCGCCTTTAAGGTCGCGGAAAACTATAGCAGCAGGATCATGGTGGAAGAGCAGATCTTTGGCCGCCATTATCGGATTTTGGTGGTCAATAACAGGGTTGAGGCTGCGGCGGAACGCTTTCCGGCCCAGGTCATCGGCGATGGAATTCACTCCATCAAGGACCTGATTGAGATCGAGAACCGCAATCCCCTGCGGGGAGAAGAACACGAGAAGCCCCTAACCAAGATTAAGGTCGACCAAGTGGTCTTCAATGTCCTGGCCCGTCAGAACTTGACGATGAACTATGTGCCAAAACCCGATGAGGTGGTCAGCCTGAGGGACAACGCCAATCTCAGCACCGGCGGGACGGCGGCGGATGTGACGGATCTAATTCACCCTGAGAACAGGGAACTGGCCTGCAGAATTGCCAGGCTCCTGGAACTGGATGTGGCCGGCATCGACGTGGTTACCGAGGATATTGCCCAGCCGCTTCTGGCGGGGAAGGGTGCGGTAATTGAAGTCAATGCCGCTCCGGGAATCCGCATGCACCTTTTCCCAAGCCAGGGCCAGCGTCGGCCAGTGGGGGATGCCATCGTCGACTACCTCTTCCCTTGGGGAAAGCGGCACAGCATCCCCCTGATCAGCATCACCGGCACCAATGGCAAGACCACCACCGCCAGGCTCATTGCCCATGCTCTCGCCCTGGAGGGAAAGCATGTCGGGCTGGCCAGCACCGACGGAATTTATATCGGCGGAATCTGTATCAATGCCGGAGATAACACCGGTCCCATCAGCGCCGATGTGGTCCTTTCTGATCCGGCGGTAGAAGTTGCCGTCCTGGAGACGGCCCGGGGCGGCCTGGTTCGCAAAGGGCTGGGCTATACCGAAGCCGATGTGGCGGTAATCACCAATATCTCCGAAGACCATTTGGGCAGCGATGGAATTATGACCCTGGATGACCTCTGCCATGTCAAGGCTCTGGTGGCAGAGACTGTCCGCCCCGACGGCTATTTGGTCCTCAATGCAGATGACGAACGGGTCGTGACCATGGCTTCCAAATGCCCCGGGCGGGTCATTTACTTTTCTCTGGAAGCGGAAAATAACCGGACACTGCTCTGGCACCTGGCTGCCGGTGGCAGAGGCGTCATGGTGCAAGGAGAGAAGATAATCCTTGCTCAGGGCGGCGAAGGCGCCGAGCTGCTGACCGTGAAGGATATTCCCATCACCTTTGGCGGCGCCGCCAGGTACAATGTGGCCAACTGCCTGGGGGCGGCGGCTGCCCTTTGGGCGCTGGGCATGGGTTTGGAAGATATCCGAAAGGGTTTGCGGGATTTCAATATGGAACGCAACCCGGGGCGGGCAAACCTCTATAATTTTGGCAAGTACCAGGTGCTCATCGACTATGGACACAACCAGGCCGGCTACTGCAGCATCTTCGAGATGATGGAATCCCTGAAGCCCCGGCGCAAAGTGGGGGTAATCGGCGTGCCCGGGGATCGCCGGGATTCCGACATTTTGGCCGTAGGCAAGTTATGCGGTCAATATCTGGATATAATCTATATCAAGGAAGATAAAGATCTCCGGGGCCGGGAACGGGGAGAAGTAGCCGATCTTCTCCGACAAGGGGTGGCCTGCGCCGGCGCCCGCCCCCAGGTGGAGATAATTCATTCCGAAACCGCCGCTTTGGCGACGGCTCTGGCCTCTGCCAGGGAAGGAGATCTCATCGCCGTCTTCTACGAAGAGCTCGGTCCAATTGAGGAACTGCTCCAGGAGGCAGGAAAGAAAACTGAAACCGCAGGCAGGAATTTGCTTCCGCCAGGTAAAATATAATAGTGACACCGGGGGGGAGGGGTTATCAGTGGCGAAACCTTTGACGCTGGCTGCGGCGGCGAAGATAAACTTGTCCATAGATGTCCTGGGACGCAGAGAAGATGGCTATCATCAAGTGGAGATGGTAATGCAGACCATAGAGCTCTGCGATCAGGTCATCCTGGAGCCGGGAGAAACCGGCGTCATAAGGGTCCACTGTTCTCATCCCCACGTGCCCTCGGGAAGGGAGAACCTGGTCTGGAAGGCGGCGAATTTGCTGCGGCAGAAATATGGCTCACCGGAACTGGGAGCCGATATTGCCATTGTCAAGAATATTCCCGTTGCTGCCGGTTTGGCCGGCGGCAGCACCGATGCCGCGGCAACTCTCAAGGGGTTAAACCAATTGTGGAAACTCAACCTGCCGCATTCTGAACTGGCAAAGCTGGGGGCAGAATTGGGCGCCGATATTCCCTTCTGTCTGATGGGGGGTACAGCCCTGGCGCGGGGGATCGGCGAAGAATTGACTCCCCTGCCCTCGCCGCCCAAACTCTGGGTTACTTTGTTAAAGCCCAATCTCGGCATTTCGACGGCAGAGGTGTACAGGCATTATGTAGGCAGTCGGGTTCAGCGGCGCCCCGATACCCGGGCCCTCATCGCCGCTCTCCACGCCGCTGATTCTCGCGCTATGGCCAATTCCATGGCCAATGTTTTGGAGTCTGTAACTTTTGCTCGCCTTCCCCTTTTGCGGAGGCTGAAGCAAAGGGCAATGGAATTTGGCGCCCTGGTCGCCCAGATGTCCGGCAGCGGCCCCACTATCTATGCCCTGACCGAGGATTATCGGCGGGCTGCGGCCATTGCCAACGGACTCCGCCATCAGGTAGAATTTACCCATATCACATCCTTTAAGGAGGGGTAGCATGGAACCAGTATATGCAGTGGTATTGGCAGGAGACAACGAGGATCACAAGATAAAGCAGGGAAGCGTAATCCCCAATAAGGCCTTCATCAAAATAAACGGGCGCAATATGGTGGAGTATGTCCTGGACTGTTTACGGGAGACCGAGGGCCTGGCCGAGGTGGCGATTATCGGTCCCGAAGATAAATTCCGCAAGCTGGGCGAGGGCTTTCGGATAATTCCCCAGCAAGGGGATATGATTGAAAACATCAAAGTCGCCGCCGAAACTTTCCGGGACGGGTGGCTGCTCTTATGCTCCTGCGATATTCCGCTGTTGACGCCGGCGGCAGTGCAGGATTTTCTCAGCAACTGCCGGGGGGCGGATATGTTCTATCCCCTGGTGGGGAAAGAGGATTGCGACCGGGTATTCCCCGAGATGCAGAGGACCTGGGTCAAGCTCAAGGACGGCATATTCACCGGGGGAAATATGGCCCTGATCAGGACCAGTATGGTCAGCGTTGCTGCCGACCCTGCCCGGGCTTTTTTTGCCGCTCGCAAGAGCCCTGTGCAGTTGGCCAGCCTTATTGGGCTCGGCACCCTGGTCAAACTGGCCCTCAGGACGTTGACCATAGCCGAGCTGGAAGCCAAGATGGCCGGGATTCTCGGGCTCAGTTGCAAAGCTGTCCCCACTTCCTATCCGGAGATCGGCACCGATGTGGATAAGGAGAGCGATTATAACCTGATTAGCGCAAAGCTGAAGATGGCCAGGTAAGGTCTTGCCACTGCAGAAAATATCAGCTTGGAGGCCAGGAATATGCCATTGCTTACCTTAAAGGATATTGAAACCGCCCAGACCCGAATTAAGGGCGCCATCAGGGAAACGCCGCTGCGCTGGTCGGAGACCATCAGCAGGATGGCCGGGTTTTCCGTTCATGTTAAGTTAGAAAACCAGCAAAAGACAGGCTCTTTCAAGCTCCGGGGCGCGGCCAACCGAATTCTCGGCGGGGAAATAGTTGGACAGGGGGTGGTGGCGGCCTCGGCGGGAAACCATGCCCAGGGAGTGGCCTATGCCGCCCAGCAGGCAGGCCTTTCGGCGACCATAGTCATGCCCCAGGGAGCGCCAATTACCAAGGCAGATGCCACCAGTAAGTACGGCGCCCGGGTCATCCAGCAAGGCAGCACTTACGACGAATGCTATCAAGTTGCCCGACAACTGGCAGAAGAAGAAAATCTCCAGTACATCCACGCCTTTGACGATCCCTTGATTATTGCCGGCCAGGGGACCATCGGCCTGGAGATATTGGCCGAGCACCCCGGCATCCGCCAAATTATCGTTCCCGTAGGCGGCGGCGGTCTGATTTCCGGCATCGCTCTGGCCGCGAAGAATATTGATCCCCATATCCGGGTGGTGGGCATCCAGGCCCAGGGAGCCGACGCTGTATTTCAGACCTTTCGGCATCGGCAGTTGACTGAATCGGAATCCGTTGTCACCATCGCCGACGGTATCGCCGTCAAGAGGCCTGGAAAACTTACCACAGAGTTGATTTTAGAGTATGTGGACAATATCTTGACCGTCAGTGACGAGGAAATTGCTTCGGCCATTCTGGTGGCCTTGGAAAGATTAAAGACCTTGGTAGAGGGGGCCGGGGCAGCAGCCCTGGCGGCGGCGTTGTACCGCAGCAAGTACTTGGATCCCGTGCCAACTGCTGTCGTCCTCAGCGGAGGCAATGTGGACGTCAATCTGATTGCCCAATTAATCCAGCGGGGCCTGCTCAAAACAGGACGCCTGGCGATGATGCAGGTAAACATCCCCGACAAACCCGGGAACCTGCAGCGGGTTCTCAACACCGTCTCGGGACAGGGGGCCAACATCATCTCCATTGTCCACGAGCGCCTCGGCCAGGATCTGCCTCTGGGCTGGACCCAGGTCACCCTGTCCCTGGAGACCAGGAATCGCCAGCATATCGACTCCCTGGTCCTGGCCCTGGGCCAACAAGGCTTGAAAGTAGAAATTGTCTAAAAAATTTTCATCAGCTTGCAGGAATTTCTTGTTAAATGCAGAATATTACTATACGACCTAATACTGCAAGGTGGTGAAAGCGTGAACATTACCGACATCAGAATCCGGAGGGTCAATTCAGCTGGCAGGATGAAGGCTGTTGTTTCTGTAACCTTCGATAACCAGTTTGTTGTCCATGATATCAAGGTCGTAGAGGGCAACAACGGGTTTTTTGTTGCCATGCCCAGTCGCAAGGGTGCAGACGGAGAGTTTCGCGATGTGGCCCATCCTATAACCACTGAAACCAGAAATATGATGCAGACGATGATTCTGGAAGCCTATAACCAGCAGGAAATGGCAGAAGAGGCTTGAGGGGAGCGATGCGCTCCTCTTTTGTTTTCTTGACCCTGGGTGTCGGTTAGGGTATATTCATACCAGGTAAAGGAGTGATAGCATGAAGGCTTTGAGGGCGGTTGTCTTGGCCGCCGGCAAAGGCACCAGGATGAAGTCTCAAACTCCTAAGGTCCTCTTTCCCCTGGCGGGGAAATCCATTCTCCAACACGTTGTCGACACCCTTACCGATTCTGGTGTTGAGGATATATACATTGTGGTGGGCTACGGCTCAGATATGGTCCAGGAGGCCGTCACTGGCCCCATCACCTGGGTTTTGCAGCGGGAACAGTTGGGAACCGGCCATGCTTTGCTTCAGGCTGCCCCGCATTTGCGGGGAACAGATACCCTGCTGGTTGTCACGGGAGATACGCCGTTGCTGACCAGTCAGACCATTTCCGACCTCATTTCCCTGCACCAAAGGGAAAATCATGCCGCCACCGTTCTTACCGCCCGGGTTCCCGATCCTGGCGGCTACGGCAGGATTCTCCGGGCAGGGGATCAGGTCAAGGCGATAATTGAAGACAAGGATGCCAGCCCGGAGGAAAGGGCCATTGCCGAAATAAACAGCGGCGTTTTCTGTTATAATTGGGCCAGGGTGGAACCGCTCCTGGCAAGACTTACCCCCAATAATCGCCAGGGTGAATACTATTTGACCGATATAATGTCCATGCTATTTCAAGAGGGCGGTAAGACCGGGGCCTTTGTGGCCCGGGATTACCAGGAGGTGGCCGGAATCAACAACAGGGTCCAGCTGGCCTGGGCCGAGGGGATCATGCGCGCCCGGATAAATGAGGCCCTGATGCTCTCCGGAGTGTCCATGCAGGATCCCGGCAGCGTCTGGATCGATGCCGGGGTTGAGATCGGACAGGACACAGTAATCTTGCCCAACACACATATCTACGGCGCTACCAAGATCGGTTCCAACTGCACCATCGGGCCTGACGCAATGCTCAGGTCTTGTCAGCTGGAGGAGGGGGTCGCCTTTCACCATGCCGTGGCCGAGGAATGCGTTATCGGCCAGGGAACCCGGGTCGGACCCTTTGCTTACATCCGTCCCGGTTCGGTGATCGGCAGCGGGGTAAAGGTAGGGGATTTTGTAGAGATAAAGAACTCCCGGATTGGCGACGGTTCCAAAGTCCCCCATCTGGCCTATGTGGGCGACGCCAAGGTGGGGACCAATACCAATATCGGTTGTGGTGTCATCACCGCCAATTATGACGGCAAGAAGAAGAGCGTCACCGAGATTGGAAACGATGCCTTCATCGGCAGCAACTGCAACCTGGTCGCCCCGGTCAAAGTCGGAGACGGGGCCTACGTTGCAGCCGGGTCTACAATAACCGATGAAGTGCCCCCCCGGGCCCTGGCCATTGCCCGGAGCAGGCAGACAGTAAAAGTTGATTGGAGGAAGAAGGACTAAATGTATTATGACCGCAAGTTAAAGATCTTTAGTTGCACTTCTAACCTTCCCCTGGCCCGGGCCATTGCCCAACATATTGAGACATCCCTGGGCGCCGGTGAGGTGGTTCGGTTCAGCGACGGAGAAGTGTCGGTACGGATTGAAGAGAGCGTTAGAGGGGCAGACGTTTTCATCGTCCAGTCCACCTGCCATCCATCCAACGACAACCTGATGGAGCTCCTGGTCATGATCGATGCCCTCAAGAGGGCATCAGCCAAGCGCATTACCGCCGTCATCCCCTATTATGGGTATGCCCGCCAGGACCGCAAGACCCGGCCTCGGGACCCCATCACAGCCAAATTGGTGGCAAATCTTCTCACCGTCGCTGGCGCCAACAGAATCTTGGTCATCGACCTCCACGCTGGGGCAATTCAGGGCTTTTTCGATATACCGGTGGATCACATGACCGCTGTACCCCTGTTGGCAGAGCACTTTTCCAACAGGGATAAGGACGAACTGGTGGTGGTATCCCCGGACATGGGCGGGGTGACCAGGGCCAGGGATATGGCCCAACGCCTGGGGGTTCCCATCGCGATTATCGACAAGCGCCGGCCCCGGGCCAATGTCGCAGAAATCATGAACATCATCGGGGATATCCGGGGCAAGAGGGCCATTCTGGTGGACGACATCATCGATACTGCCGGGACTATTACCCTGGGGGCCCAGGCGCTCCTGGATCATGGCGCCAAGGAAGTATACGCCTGCTGTACCCATCCCGTCTTTTCTGGTCCCGCCATGGAGCGGTTGGCCAAGGCTCCCATCAAAGAACTGGTGGTTTGCGATACCATCCTCCTGCCGGAGGAAAAGCGCTTGCCCAATATCAAAATCTGTTCGGTGGCGGAATTGTTGGCCGATGCCATTGTCCGCATCCACGAGGATCTGTCCATCAGCACCCTCTTTGACGCCACCTGATTTGACTGGAGATATTCATCAGAGTATACTGTATTGGAAATCGGGCAGAAGGAGAGAAGTTAATGGAACGTTATAAACTCAATGCAGCTATTCGCACAGGCAAGGGACGTCTGGTGCGCAGGAGCAAGCAAATTCCTGCCGTACTCTACGGACGCAATACCGAAACCCTGAACCTTGCTGTGCCGGAAGCAGAAGTGGTGCACTTTATCAACCATGGGGCTCCCAACGCCCTGATCGATCTGGTCGTCGCAGGCGAGACCCATACCGCCATGGTTAAGGATCTTCAACGCAATAAAATCAAGGGCGAAGTCCTTCACATCGACTTCTATGCTGTAGACCTCAAACAGGAACTGACCACCACCGTGCCAATCCACCTGGTGGGAGATGCCGAGGGCGTCAGGGCCGGTGGCATCCTCCAGCAACTGACCCGGGAAATCGAGGTCAAGTGTTTGCCTACAGAGATCCCCCAGAGCTTCGACTTGGATATCAGCGCCATGAACATAGGCGATACCAAGACAGTGGCTGACCTGGAGGTCACAGGTAATATAGAAATCCTGACCCCTGAGGCCGAAGTCATCGTCTCCATACTGGCGCCGCGCCTCGCCGAAGAGGAAGAGGCCACTGAGACAACTGATGGAGAAACCGGAGAAACCCCCGAACCAGAAGCGGAGACAGAATAAGCGGGCGCCAAGGCGCCCTTTTTTTGACGAGGAGGCGCTCTTATGAAATTAGTGGCAGGTTTGGGCAATCCCGGCCCGCAGTATCGAGAAACCCGGCATAACGCAGGCTTTCTGGTGGTAGAAAGGCTGGCCCGGGAAATGAAGGCGACAGATTTGGGGCGCCGTTGGCACGGTGTCGTCGCCCGCGCATCCTTTGCCGGGGAAAAGGTTTACATCCTAAAGCCCCAGACTTATATGAATTTAAGCGGTCGGGCAGTAGCAGCAGCCGTTCGGGAACTGGACCTGGACATCGAGGACATCCTGATCGTATACGATGATTTGGCCCTGCCCCTGGGAACCCTTCGCTTTCGCCCCCGGGGATCCGACGGCGGCCAAAAGGGGATGCGCTCTGTCCTGGAACATCTGGGCCATCAGAATGTGCCCCGCCTGCGCTTAGGCATAGGCGCCGACAGTTCCTTGACCCCTCGGGACTTTGTTTTGGAACCCTTTTCCCGCCAAGAACTGCCCTTGTTTGAGGCCATGGCAGAGCAGGCCGTCCAGGCGATAGAGCACTGGCTTTATCGAGGCATGACCGCCGCCATGAATAAGTATAACGGGCCGGTAACCCTGGAATGAGAGCGGCGAGGGAGGTAATCGTATGGAGATTCGGCAAATTGCCGGGGCCAATCCGGGAATAGCAGAACTCTTAACCCGGTTGCAACAGGGTGGGCACCACCTTTGGGCCGGAGTAGACGGCAGTCAGCGCGCCCTGCTCATAGACCTCCTGCTCTCTCGCGGCCGGGGTCCCATTCTCTTTATCACAGCCAACCTCAAGGATGCCGAGACCTTGCTGGCCGATTACGAGTTTTTCAGCGGCGAAAAGGGCTTTTTGTTCCCCAACAAACCTACCCTGGGCGCCGAAGTAGATGCCGAAAGCCATGAGCTGGAAAACCAGCGGGTCCTGGCCCTGTCAATGGCCGCAACTGCCAGGCCATGTTTGGTTGCCGCCCCCGCCACGGCCCTGTTGGAGCTGCTGCCTCCCCCAGAGCATATCCGGGAGGGGGCGCTGGAATTGGCCCCCGGGGATACCGCGGCTATAGAAGAACTGAGCGCTCGTTTGACGGAACTGGGTTATCAGCGGGTGGAGCGGGTAGAAGCCCCCGGGCAGTTTAGCCGGCGCGGCGACATCCTTGACGTGTTCCCGCCGGGGGTGGAACCCTGCCGCATCCAATTCTTTGACGTCCAGGTGGAATCGCTGCGCAGCATAGATTTGGAAACCCAGCGTTCCCAGCAGGAACTCGCCAGCTTGCACTTGGGACCCGCCCGCCTGCTGGTCCTGAACCAGGAAATAAGGCGGCGGGTGCTGGACAAATTGCAGGAGCGGGCCAGGACGGTATCGCCCCTGTTCTTGACCCAGCTGGAAGAAGACCGTGAGCGCTTTAGTCATCTTCAATTCTGGCCGGGATACCAGCATTATATGCAGTACATGTTTGCCGGGACGTACAGTCTCCTGGACTATTTTGCCCAGGGCCTGGTTGTGGTCTCCGAGACCATAGACATCTCCCAGCAACTGGAGCTGCAATCCGGAGAATTGATGGAGCGCCATCAAACCCTCCTGGAGAAGGGCAAGCTCCTCCCCGATTTACAGCCCTGGCTTTCCCTGTCCCAGGTAGAGGCCAGGTGGCAACCCATTCCCACCTTACACCTGAGTCTGCTCATGCGCGCCTTAAAGCGCTTTCGCCTGAGTAGCATCGGCACCATATCCTTCCGCCAGGTTCCCAGCTTTTATGGGCAGCAGCAGTTGATTGCCGACGAAATCAAGGTTTGGCTCAAACGGGGAGCTACGGTGCTGGTGGTGGGCGGCGGCCAGCAGCTGGCCCAATCTCTCAAGGCCAGGGACATCCCCGTTCACCATTCCCGACTGCAAGCCCTGCATCCCGGTGCCGTCAACTTTGTGCCGGGGGGCTTAAGCGCGGGTTTTGAACTGGAACAGGGCCTCGTCGTCCTCAGTCTCAGCGAGCTTCGGGCCCGGCGCCAGCCGGTCAGAAAGGTCCGGCGGGGGCAGGGAATGACTGCCAGCGAGCTGCAGAGTCTGGTTCCCGGCGAGTACGTCGTGCATTCAGCCTATGGGATTGGTCAATTCTTGGGGATGGTTACCCGGGACATTGCCGGGACCCAGCGGGATTATCTGTACATCAAATATGCGGGCAAGGACCGGCTCTACCTGCCCACCGATCAGGTTCACCTCTTGCAGCGCTACCTGGGCGGAGAGGACAAGGCGCCAAAACTCTATTCTCTGGGCGGCGGCGAATGGCAGCGGGTCAAGAGCAGAGTCAAGGAATCGGTGCAAAAGCTGGCCTTTGACCTGCTTCAGCTATACGCAAAGCGCCAATCCGTTCAAGGTCATGCCTTTGCCCCCGATACGCCCTGGCAACGCGAGCTTGAGGACAGTTTCCCCTTTCAGGAGACTCCCGACCAAACCCAGGCCATCCAGGAGGTTAAGGCGGATATGGAGTCTCCTCGGCCCATGGACCGCCTGCTCTGCGGCGATGTGGGCTATGGCAAGACTGAGGTAGCTCTGCGGGCTGCCATGAAAGCCGTCATGGATGGCAAGCAGGTCGCCGTCCTGGCTCCAACCACCGTCCTGGCCCAGCAGCATTACAATACTTTCAGCCAGCGCTTCGCTCCCTTTCCCGTCCGGATCGAGGTCCTCAGTCGCTTCAAAACTGCCGCTCAGCAGAGGGAAGTTGTTCGGGCTGCGGCTTTGGGCAGGGTGGATATAATAATCGGTACCCATCGCCTCCTCCAGAAGGATGTGGCCATTCCCAACCTGGGGCTGTTAATTGTCGACGAGGAACAGAGATTTGGCGTGGAGCACAAGGAGAAGCTAAAAAGCCTCAAGGCCGACGTAGATATCCTGACAATGACCGCCACCCCCATACCCCGCACCTTGCACATGGCCCTTTTGGGAATCCGGGATCTCAGCGTTATCAACACTCCCCCCGAAGGGCGCTTCCCTGTTCAGACCTATGTCATGGAATATTCTGATCAGCTGGTGGTATCGGCGGTGCGCCGGGAACTGGACCGGGGGGGACAGGTGTACTTGATCTATAACCGCGTTCAGGGTATAGACTCCCTGGCTTCCCGGCTGCGCCGACTGCTGGCGGATGTAAAAATCGGCGTCATTCACGGGCAGATGTCGGAAGGCTTGCTGGAGAAGACCATGGTGGAGTTTTATCAGGGCAATTATCAAGTCTTGCTCAGCACCACCATCATCGAAAACGGACTGGACATCCCCAATGTCAACACCGTTGTGGTGTATGACGCCGACAAACTGGGGCTCTCCCAACTCTATCAGCTCAGGGGCAGGGTAGGGCGCGGCAGGAGGCTGGCCTACGCTTACTTCACCTATCGCAAGGACAAAGTCCTCACCGAAAAGTCCCAGAAGCGCCTCACCGCCATCAAGGAATTTACCGAACTGGGCTCTGGCTATAAAATATCTCTGCGTGATTTGGAGATCAGGGGAGCAGGCAATATCCTTGGACCCGAACAACATGGCCACATAGCGGCGGTGGGCTTTGATCTCTACTGTCAGCTCTTGGAGCAGCAGGTTCGGGAATTGTTGGGTCAGCCCAGGTTGAAAAAGGATTTGCCCGAGGTGGTCATGGAACTGCCCGTCAGCGCATATATTCCCGACGGCTATATGCCGGAGCAGGAAAAAATCTATGTCTACCGCCGAATCAAGGAGGCGACTGAGCTCAGGGCCATCGACGATTTGCAGGACGAGTTAATTGACCGCTTCGGCAAAATCCCGCCGGCCCTGGCAAACCTCCTGGATATTGGCAGGGCCCGAATCCTGGCCGCCGGCCTCGGCCTTGAATCCATAACCTGGACCGCCGATCAGCTCAAGGGCATCCATGCCCTGGTTCTAACCTTTATGTCGGGGCAGGGACAATCTCTGGATTTGGAGGGCCTGTGGGCCCGCGACAAAAAGAAGTATGATTTTCGTCGTCAGGATCGGGTCAGGGTCTTCGTCCGAACCGACCGGACCGAAATCTTGCCGGAATTGGAGCAAGTCCTGCATCTTCTGACCAAAAACAGTCATTGAGAAACCGGGGATTATCTGATAAAATCTTTACCGTATTGAAAGGGGTGGCATTAGTGTTAGGAAAATACAAAAAGGTTGCCGCAGCGCTCGTCCTCGCCGTCCTCCTCATGGCAGGCTGCACCGGCGTCAAGGACCCGGCGGTCTATGCCGTTGTCGACGGAGTAGAAATCACCCGGGAGGAATTTGACAAGTACGTGGGCTTCTTGTTCTTCAATCCCCAGGAGGAGCTGAGCGAAGACCTGAGGTTGCAGATATTGGATGAGATGATCAGGGTGCAAGTTTACTCTGCTGCCGCTTCGGCCAGAGGCTTTGAGCCAGATCTTGATGAAGCAAGTAAAACTTACGAATCCTTCCGCGATCAGATAATCGCCAGCGAATTATTTGCCGGCAATGCCACCGGCTACTATGCTCGCATGCAGGAACTGGGCCTTACCGAGGAATGGGTAATCGGCGTCCTTGCCAAGTTTCAGATTATCAATGCCTTCTTGGATGAAGAGCGGGATGCGGTAGAGGATCCCGATGACGAAGAGATTGAGGCATTTTATGAAGAGCAAAAGGAAGCCCTCTTCGCCCATGGCGAGTTGCGCCGGATTCGGCACATCCTGATCAACGAGAAGAGCTTTCCCGAGGCTGATGAAGAGGATGTCGACGAGCTCAGCAAAAATCTGGCCCAGGAACTGTACCAGCGCTTGTCGGCCGGCGAGGATTTTGCTGAGTTGGCCAGGGAATACTCCCAGGATACCAGCGCCGATAAAGGTGGCGACATCGGTTTTGTCGAGAAAGGTGATGTGGTCAAGGAATTTGGAATGGCCGCCTTTGCCTTGGAAGTTGGGGAGATCTCCGAACCCATCAAGTCCGACTATGGCTGGCACGTGCTGGAAGTGCTCGAGATTAAAGAGCCGGGTTTCCATGAGCTGGATGAAAGCATGCGGGACTGGATTTCTGCCAGTCTCTACAAGGAAGCCATGGACAAGAGAATCGAGGAACTGCTGACCCAACTCATGGAGGATGCCGAGATCGTAAACAACCTCGAATAATTTATCGGGTTGGCCCTGGGAGCCAGCCCGATTTTATTTTCAATTACTGGTAAAAAATGAATAAATGCTTCAGTACAGTTATATACTAGCTATGACCGGGACATAATTTACTGACTGTAAGGAGGCAAGACGGTGAAAGCAACGGGCATTGTCAGACGCATCGATGATCTCGGGCGCGTAGTAATACCCAAAGAGATACGCCGGACCCTGAAAATCCGTGAAGGCGACCCGTTAGAAATTTTCGTTGATCGCGATGGCGAAGTCATCCTCAAGAAATACTCTCCCATTGGAGAGTTGGGCGACTTTGCCAAAGAATATGCAGACTCTCTTTACGAATCTCTGGGCCACATAGCTTGCATTGCTGACCGCGATATGATTATCGCCGTGGCAGGGGCTCCCAAAAAGGAGTTCCTCAACAAGACCGTCGGTCCCGCTGTGGAAAAGGCAATGGAAGAGCGCCGGACCCTGAAGATTGACAAGCCGGGGCAGCAGAAAGAATGCCTGTCCTGTCTGGCCGACGACGAAGAGTGTAAGTTTACCTCCGAAGTAATTGCCCCGATTATATCCGCCGGCGACCCCATTGGAGCTGTAATCCTGTGCTCCAGGGAGCAGGGCGCCAAGATGGGAGAAATGGAAGTCAAATTGGCGGAAACTGCCGCCGGTTTCTTGGCAAAACAGATGGCGCAATAAAAAGGGACCGCGGTCCCTTTTTTTATGGTATTTAAAGGGCCACCTTTGGTATAATAACTTGAAGTACGAGAGGGGAGAAGAGTATGCAGGGAGGCAGCAAGTTTATCAAGGGCGCGCTGGTTCTGACAATAGCGGGCATCATCGTAAAGGTATTGGGGGCGGTGTACCGGATTCCCCTGTACGGAATTTTGGGAGATGTGGGGATGGGCTTATTTATGGCTGTATATCCTGTGTATTCCATGATGCTCTCCATTTCCACCGCCGGCGTTCCCGTTGCAGTCTCCAAGCTGGTGGCTGAACGCCTGGCCCATGGCAATTACCGGGGCGCCCATCAGGTCTTCCGCGTCGCCCTGGGATTGATGGCCGCCTCGGGACTGATTGTGACGGGAATCCTGCTCTTGGGGGCAAGGCACTATACAGCCAACATTCTCAAGGCTCCCGGCGCCCTGTATCCCCTAATAGCCATAGCGCCTTCCATAACATTTTTTGCCCTGAAATCCGCCCTGCGCGGCTTTTTCCAGGGGCAACAGAGCATGGTCCCCACAGCTCTGTCTCAGGTGGTGGAACAGGTTGTGCGGGTGGCCACCATCTTCGTGTTCTCCGCCCTCTTGGTAAAATACAGTCTGGAGCTGGGTGCAGCCGGCGCGGCCTTCGGAACGGTGACCGGCGCCCTGGCGGCCTTGATTCTGCTGGTGGGCATCTACTATCGGCAGCGTCCAATCTTCCTGGGCCACCAGCTGGGCGGGCAGAATTCCCTTGTCCCGACCCGCAGGGTGGTCAGAGAGATCCTGAATTTGGCCCTGCCCATTACCATTGGCAGTATCGTGGTGCCCCTGGTCAATATGGTGGATTCCACCCTTATCTTGCCTCGTTTGCAGGCCGGGGGATTTTCCGAGACTCAGGCCTTGGCCCTCTATGGGGACTTCTCCGGAGCGGCGATGCCTCTGGTCAATGTCCCCACCATCTTCACCCTGGCCCTGTCCACGTCTCTGGTGCCGGCAATCGCCAACGCCTACGCCCATGGCAATAAGACCCAGATTGGCAGGCTCAGCAGCCTCTCGGTGCGCATCGGGATGGTGATTGGCTTGCCCGCGGCTCTGGGGCTCTTTCTCCTGGCGGAACCCATCAGCCTCCTCCTCTACCAAAATGCCGATGTCGCCCGTTCCCTTTCGGTGGCAGCCTTTGCGGTTATCTTTATCAGCCTCAATCAGACCACGGCCCCGGTTCTCCAGGGATTGGGAAAGACGTACTTGCCCGTTACCCACATGTTTACCGGTTTGGTCATCAAGGTGGGGGTCAATTACTTTCTGACGGCGATTCCCTCCGTCAATATTCTGGGCGCCGCCGTGGGCACCATCATCGCCTTTGCCGTTGCGGGGGCCTTGAATTTCCGCTCCATCCTCCGCCTGGTGGGAGGAAGCATCTCATTTCTCAATACCTTTATCAAGCCGGCCCTGAATTCTCTCCTGATGGGGGTGGTGGTGTACATCCTCTATCCCCCCGTCTACAGCGGAGTGGTCACCCTGGTCAGTTCCTTTATTGACAACCAACGCATTATCATCGGCCTGGCCCTTGTGGTTGTGATTGGCCTTGCCCTTCTGGCCTATGGAGCTGCTTCCCTGTTGACTGGCGCTATTACCCGCAGCGAATTGGAATTGATGCCCGGTGTAGGCAGTAAGCTGGCCGAGGTCCTCGCCCGGTTGAAATTAATAAGGAGTTAGGTATGACTGATTTCAAGCCCTCGCGGGATATCCGCACTCTGTTGGAGATAATGAGACTTTTGCGCTCTCCCCAGGGTTGTCCCTGGGACCGTGAACAGACCAGCACCAGTCTCATACCTCATACCCTGGAAGAGGCCTATGAAGTGGCGGACGCCATTGAGTCCGGTCAGGGGTATAAAATTTGTGAGGAATTGGGAGACTTGTTACTGCAAATAGTTTTTCTCTGCCAAATAGCAGAGGAGCAGGGACAGTTTGACTTTGGCGACGTGGTCCTGTCGATTACCGAGAAGCTGATCAGGCGGCACCCCCACATCTTTGCCGGCGCCCAGGCTGCGACAGCCGGGGAAGTCAGCGATATTTGGGCTGAGGTAAAGGCAAGAGAGCAGGGCGGGCGCACACGACAGAAGGTCCCCCCGTTGCCGGGTTTTCTTTTGTTGGAGAAGCTGGCAGGTCTGGACCCGGACGCTGTTCAGGACCCTCTCATGAGGCAATTGTTGACCCTGGCGGAGCAGGCCCGGGACCAGGGACGCAGTCTTGAAACAGAAATCCGCCGATTTTGTGCTAATTTTTGGGGTGAAGGGCAGGAATTTCGGCAGTGATGGAGAATATTAACATAGCGATATTCCAAATTATTATCTGGAGGGAATGGAATGAATAAAACGGACCTAATTCAATTAGTTGCCGAAAAAACCGCACTGAGCAAAAAGGATAGTGAAAAAGCTGTCAATGCTGTTCTGGATGGTATCATGGAAACTGTTGCCGGCGGCGAGAAAGTCCAGATCATCGGTTTCGGCACCTTTGAGAAGCGTGACCGGGCAGAGAAGATGGGGAGGAATCCCAGCACTGGTGAACAAATCCGCATCCCGGCTACCAGTGTCCCCGCCTTCAAGGCCGGCAAGGCCTTTAAAGAGCGCATGAAGTAGTATCCCCGACCAGGTCCGAAAAGGATCTGGTCTTTTAATTTTGGTATAAATAGAATCCACTCTCCTAATCCTATAGGGGAAAGGATGGGTGGACTATGAAGCGCAAATTATTGGCACTTGCAATCCTGCTGACAATACTGACTGGCCTGGGGGGGTGCAGGATGTTTCGCCGCCCCGAACCCAGACAGCCAGCCCGGGAAGAACCCGTCAAGATTCCCGAAGCGATCTTTCAGGGAGAAAATCAGGAGCCCCAATTGCGGGTCTATCTGGCAGAAACGGGCGCCGTCGTCACCATGGATTTTGAAGAGTACGTCGCCGGGGTGGTGGCGGCGGAGATGGATCCCGATTGGCCGGAAGAAGCGTTGGCAGCTCAGGCCATCAAAGCCAGGACCTTCACCCTGCAAAAAATTGCCGAACAGGGGACTCTGCCCAATCGGGATGCCCATGCGTCCACCGATATCGAAGAATTCCAGGCCTATGATGCCAGCCGCATCAACGACAATGTCCGGAGCGCTGTGGACAAAACCCGGGGTATGGTGGCCACCTATCAAGGTGAATTCGTGCGCAGCTGGTTTCACGCCTATTGCGGCGGAATTACGGCAACTCCCGAGGCGGGGCTGAACTTTCAGGAGCAGTCCCCCCCTTACCTGAAACCCGTAAAAAACCCTTGCCGGGAGTATATCGACGAGGATCAGGAATTCTGGTCTAAAACCTTCAGCAAGGCCCAGGTCCGCGCAGCGGTTCAGAGCATTGCCAAGGAGGATCCGGGGGACTTCGGCAGCATCGAAATTGTCTCGGATGAAAACGGCCGGGCGGTCACCTTCAATATCGGCGGAGTTGAGGTCCCGGCTCCGGAATTGAGACTGGCTTTGGGCAGCACAGAGATGCGCTCTACCTGGGTGGACCCCCCGAAAGTCAGCGGCGGTCAGGTAACCTTCACCGGCAGGGGCTATGGCCACGGCGTCGGAATGTGTCAATGGGGGGCCAAAGGTTGGGCTGAAGAGGGACGGTCGGCGCAAGAAATAGTAAAATCATTTTTCCCGGGGGTTGGCATCCAGAAGATTTGGGATTGACCAGGGCTTCCTTGCCCTGGTTTTTTAGTCTATTCCTGCCGCCGGAGCATATACTCCATTAGGAGGTGAAGGCAATGGCGGAAACCAAGGCAGCGGACCATAAGCTGGTCCTGGTAAATCAGGAGAAGATGGATGTGACGGGCATATCCCGGGTGGAAAGTTTTAATCCCGAAGAAATCTTACTGGAAACTGCCCGGGGCTTGCTAAGCATCAAGGGCGAGGACCTGGACATGCGCAACCTCAACTTAGAACAAGGTGTTGTAGAAATAGTCGGGTTGGTAACCGACATCATCTACACCGGCGAGAAAGCGGGAAGCTCGGGACGCAAGGGGCTTTTTGAAAAGATCTTCAGATAACGGAGGCGAGTTTGGTGACCCTCGGTGCCCAGGTCCTGATTTTCGGGATCCTCTTGTGTACAGGATTTTTGCTGGGGCTTTGGCTGGACCTCTTTCGCTTCATCAACCGCCGGGGCAAGACGCCGTTTTATCCGCTTTTGGATCTGTTGTTCTGGGCGGTTATCATCTGCATTGTCTTCCTTGTCCTGATCAATACCAATTATTTGGAGCTCCGGCTGTATCTGTTTATCGGTTTGGGCCTCGGCTTGCTCATATACTTAAAAACCCTCAGTCGCCATATTTTACATTTGTATACCTGGGGTTTCGAATTCATAATAAAAATGATACAATGGCTGGGGCGAATTCTCCGTCCCCTGACGATACCGGCCCGGCTTGCCTCTGGCTTGCTGGATTTGGGCGTAGAAGCGGTCCTCAGTCTGGTTGCCAGGCTATTTTTGGCAGTTTTTCCGGGCCTCAGGCAGGATAATCCCCCTTTGGCGTAGAAACTACACCTGGGGGGTGACGCCATGTCTGCCAAGGTCAAACGAGTGGACTTTTCCCGGCAAAGCAAATGGCTTCGATTGCTCTTCATTGCCTTTATGCTCTACTTCGCCGTGATACTCATCAACCAGCAATTTACCCTTAAGGATCTCCGGGAGCGTAGCCGGGATATTCAGGCAGAAATTGCCCAACTGGAATCAGCCAACCAAGAGCTGAAAACCAAAATTGACCTCCTGCAGAACAACCCCGATTATTTAGAAGGCATTGCTCGTCGGGAATTGGGTCTTGTCAGAGAGGGGGAAACCGTTTATATATTGCCGCAATGGGATTATGATAATTAAACAGTATTCAAACAATACAGGGGAGGAATATCTTTAGAATGTCTCTGGAGGTCGGGCAGGTATTAACTGGCGAGGTAACCGGAATAACGAATTTTGGGGCCTTTGTATTGCTTCCCAACAAGGCTACCGGTCTTGTTCACATTTCCGAAGTGGCGGATAGTTACGTTCGGGACATCAAGGACTACCTGCAATTACACCAGGAAGTCAAAGTTAAGGTAATCTCTGTTCAAGACGGGAAGGTCGGTCTGTCCATCCGCCGGGCCAATGAAACTCAACGGGACCAACAAAGGGCCTTTGAAGAGAGGTTATCAAGATTTATTAAAGAAAGCGAAGAGCGGCAGTCAGATTTGCGTCGTAAAACCGAGAATAAGCGCGGAGGACGCGGCGGCCGGCGCTCTTGGTAGTAACAGTACTTGGCAGTCCAACAAAACTTGACACGTCTCTTGCTATAGTGTAGAATTGTTGTTGGTGACGCGGGGTGGAGCAGCTGGTAGCTCGTCGGGCTCATAACCCGGAGGTCGCAGGTTCAAATCCTGCCCCCGCAACCATATGGGCGAATAGCTCAGCTGGGAGAGCACCTGCCTTACAAGCAGGGGGTCACAGGTTCGAGCCCTGTTTCGCCCACCATAAAAGATAAGCCCTTAAGGGCTGTTTTTTTTGCCTTAACTGTCGAAGGACCGCGAAAAACCTTGTGCCTTGCCTTCACAATCCAACAAATTTTACCCCTTGCCCATGGGTATAATGACCTTACCACATTGGGGAGGGATTCAGGTGATAAATAAAGAGATTGCTCCGGCTTTGAGAAACAGGGCGGTGAACTCGCTCTGGGATAAGCTCTTTCGCCGGCAATTGCTCGTCACCACAGCCCTGGCTGCAATGCTGGCAGGGGTGGTCATCGGCGAGGGGCTCAGGCCCTTTGCCATTCCCTTTTATGTAGCCATCGCCCCCACTAATCCAGTTTTGGCGGCGGCGGGCTTGGTTTTGGGGCATCTGGCCACGGCAGGTAAGGAGGTATTTTGGCTGATCTTGCCCCTGGCGCCCATTTACCTGATCAGAATCCGGGCGCCAACACAGAACTGGCCTGCCTTGATCTTGCTGGCTCTGGCGGGGCAGGTCATGTTCAGACTGCCAACTCTGGTGTCCCAACCCATGCTTGGGTACGACTGGCTGCTGCTGTTCATGGAGTTTAGCCTTGCCGCCACGGGCTCCCTCATTTTCAACCAGGCCGGGTGCGCCCTCAGACACGGGCCCAGAGGGTCAGAAGAGGGATTGGAGCAATCCCTGTCCTTGGTCGTAACCGGCGCCCTGGCCTTGACCAGCCTGGCGGGAGCAAGTATCGGCCCCTTCAATATCCTGGCAGTGGCCGCCTCGTGGTTGGTGTTGACTGCAGCTTTAGCAGGGGGGAGCGGAGTCGGAGCCTGCGCGGGTCTTGTGGCAGGAATCCTGGCCGGTCTTGGCCATGTGCATCCCTCTCTGCTGGTTGCCACCCTTGCCATGGCGGGGCTTTTGGCGGGATTGTTCGGCGCCTGGGGCAAGGTCGGCGCCTTTGCCGGATTTTCCCTGGGCATAATCGCCATGCTGATTTACGGCGGTTCCCCCACCATCGGCATCGGCTTTGCCGATCTATGTCTGGCAGGGTTGAGCTTTCTGGTGACGCCAAAGGCGGTACGGGAAAAGGCGCGCCGCCTCTTGGCCTGCCCATCGGGGGAATGGGCCTGGGAGTACCAGCAGCGGCTGCGCCGGAGCACGGTGTTGAAATTGCAAAAAATCGCCATGGTCTTTTCCCGGCTCTCCAATTCTTTTGATTCCTGCGGAGTCAAGGATATGGCGGGAGCCCATCTGGAGATGTCCAGGATGTTTGACCAGCTGGCGGGGACGGTATGCACCGGCTGTATTCACTATAAGCGCTGCTGGGAAAAAGAGTTATACAGCACCTACAGCCAGTTGATGAGTTATTTGACTCGGGGGGGCGGCTCCGGCGAGTTTAATGGACTTCTGGCTCGGCGCTGTCACAACCTCGAAGAGCTTTTGGCCCAGGCGGAGAATTATTATCGGCAATTTGCCACGGAAAGGCATTGGGCCAGTAAAATTCACGAATGCAAAGATGTTGTCTCGGAGCAGCTGCGGGGAGTCGCAGATGTAATAGGGCAGCTGGCCAGACAAATCCGGTTGGATATTAATTGCAGGCAGGATCTTGAAGAAGAGCTTGCCGAGAGATTGCGAAATTGGGGGGTAGAGGTCTACGACCTCTCGGTTCAAGGAACGGAGCGGAATTTGCCCCAGGTGCGCCTGCGGGCAAAGGTTCCTGCCGGCGAGAACCCCCTGGGAGTCCTTCAGGCCCTGGTCGCCGAGGTGGTAGGAGGGCCGATGCAACTTGTCGAGAACGTCCCGGTGGGGGATGCCAACTCCCTGATATTTGCCATCCCCATTAAATACAAGTTGGAACTGGGGGTTGCGCAAACGGCCAAGGGCGAGGTCAGCGGCGACTGTTTCAGCCATCTCCAGACGACAGCCGGCCATCATGTGTACATGCTCAGCGATGGCATGGGTAAGGGAATGGGCGCCCGGGCCGAGAGCAATCAGGCACTCCACCTGGCCCGGGACATGCTGGAAGCCGGCTTCAGTGCCGAGACAGTCATCAAGGCACTGAACTCCCTTCTCGTCCTCAGGGGCAGCGAAAAGTTCGCCACCTTGGACATGGCGGTAATCGACAATACCCTGGGTACCCTGAGGGTATTTAAGACCGGCGCTGCGCCCAGCTTCGTCAAACTCGGTCCTAAAGTAGAACTTATTGCCGGGGCGGGGCTGCCTATTGGCATCGTCCCCGGCATCGAGCCCAGGCAGGTGGTCAGGTCTCTTTGTTCGGGGCAATACCTGGTTATGGTTTCCGATGGCGTCATCGATGGTCAGGGCAGAGATGAAGATTGGCTGATTGGCCAACTGCAGACCATGGGCAATCTTGCCCCCTCCACCATGGCCAGGCAGCTTCTAAACAGGGCGGCCCGGCTGGGCAACCAGCTGGAGGACGATGCCACGGTCATGGTGGTGCGGATCAGGGAAGCGAAAAATGAAGCATACTGGGAACGCCGGGCAGTCTAGATCCGGGAAAGCCCCGTCAGGCAGGACGGGGCGTATTTTTTCAGAGCGAAGAAGGATATTAAGGGTATTTGGAGAAAGAATTTAGTTATAACTATTTTTTTTCCGGGTGGTAATAAATATGGCTGAAAAGATTATCGACCTCTGCCGGCAAATAGTCCAACCCGGTGATAGAATCGTGGCAGCTGTATCCGGGGGGGCAGATTCCATCTGCCTTGCCCATGCCTTAAAGGAGGTATGTCCCCCCCTCTTTGCCCAGCTCTATGTGGTCCATGTCAACCACCAGCTGCGGGGCGAAAATTCTGAGGAGGATGCCCGCTTTGTCTGCCGCTGGGCGGCAGAAGCGGGATTGCCCCGGGCCCTGATCAGGATTGAGGTCTCTCCCCTGGGAGGAGAATCCTTCCAGGACAGCGCCCGCAAGGCGAGGTACATGGCCCTGGCTCAAGCTTGCCGGCGCTTTGGGGCAAACAAACTGGTCACCGCTCATCACGCCGACGACCAGGTTGAAACCTTCCTGCTCAATTTGCTTCGGGGCAGCGGCAGCCGGGGCTTGCAGGGAATTCCCCGGGAACGATTCATGGACGGCATCCTCCTGCTCCGCCCTCTTCTGGACGTTACCCGGCGAGAGGTGGAGGACTATTGCCGTAAATACGGCCTGCGCTGGCGGACAGATGCCAGCAATAACAGCCTATACTATCAGCGCAACCGTATCCGCCATCACTTGCTCCCCCTGCTTCGGGAGTACAACCCCAAGTTCGACGCCGTGCTGATGAATACCATCAATAACCTGCGCCTGGACCAGGAGGTGCTGGCCGACTTGACTAGCCAGGCTTTGGCAGAGGCGGAAACACCCAGCCCTCTGCCCTTTGCTCCCCGGGCGCTTTCCCTTTCTCGCCTCAGCAAATTTCCCTTGGGTTTACAGCACCGCATGGTGTTAGAGTTGCTTCCCCTGGACTCTCAGTCCCAGCATGTGGAGGCCGTCCTCGCCCTGCAGGATGCCGACACCGGCAAGAGCGTCGACCTGCCGGGGGGGATGAAAGCTTATCGGCTGCATGACAGCATCGCCTTTGGCAAGTCGCCGCCGGAGGAGAGGGGCCAGGATGTATCGGTACCGGTGCCGGGGCAGGGAAGCTGGGGGCCGTACACCATTCGCGTAAGCGATCGGGAATTTCCTGGCAGCAGGTATTTTTGGTTGCCTTCCGGCATACAAGATATTATCATCGGGCCCAGAAGGCCCGGGGATTACTTTTATCCCCCGGGTGGCGGCAAGAAACTGAAATCCTATATGATTGACAAAAAAATTCCCCGCTGGTTGCGGGACGCTTATCCGGTGCTCAGGGCCGGTGCAGAAATTTTCTGGGTGGCGGGTTTGGCTTCCGATACCAGATTTACCCGAGCTGCCCCCGGCAGGAGCAAGATCTACATTCAGCTAGTAAAAGAGGAGGAGAAAGTAATGGAGAATAACATCGGGGAAGTTTTGCTGGACCAGAAAACTGTACAGGATAAGGTGGTTGAATTAGCGGCCATCCTCGACCGGGACTATGCCGGCAAAAAGCCTCTGCTCATCTGCGTGCTCAAAGGAGCCTTGATGTTCATGGCTGATTTGACCAGAGCCATGAAGATTTCCCTGGAGCTGGACTTTATGGCGGTATCCAGCTACGGAGTATCCACAAAATCCTCAGGGGTGGTCCGCATCCTCAAGGACCTGGAGACCAGCATTGAAGGACGGCATGTGCTTATTGTCGAGGACATCATCGACAGCGGGCTGACCTTAAAGTACCTTTTGCAAAACTTGGAGTCCCGCAAACCTGCTTCTCTAAAGATTTGCACCCTTTTGGATAAACCCTCCCGTCGGCAGGTGGACCTGAAGCCGGATTACTGCGGATTTGAAATCGAGGATAAGTTTGTGGTGGGTTACGGCCTGGATTTTGCCGAGGAGTACCGCAACCTGCCCTTCATCGGCGTCCTCAAGCCCGAAGCCTATCAATAGGGGCGGTTGTTTGATATACTGCCCTGTGTTAGAATGGAATGACGGCTGAGAGGAGGCGACTGCCCATTGAATATTCGCAAGATAATTATCACTATTTTTATCATCCTGATTGCAATTGCCCTTTTCCGAGGGGGCTTTAGTTTTCCCAGTCAGGAAACCCGGGAACTGAACTTCAGCGAGTTCAGCGAACTGGTGGAGAAAGGTCAGGTCGACTCCGCCTATATAGATAACTTTACTGCCAAGGGCAAGTTAGTTGACGGCACGTCCTACACTGCCAAAGTAACAGACCGCAACATTGCCAATTACCTGGTTGAGCAAGGCGTCAAGGTCGAGCTGAACGACCCCAGCCAGGGCAGTTTCTGGTTGACAATTCTCTCCTGGGCGCCCCTGCTCATATTGGGTCTGGTTTTCTTCTTGTTTATGCAACAGGCACAGGGCGGCGGCAGCCGGGTCATGAACTTTGGCAAGAGCAGGGCCCGGATGCATCAGGAGACCCACAACAAGGTCACCTTCGCCGATGTGGCCGGAATCGACGAGGCCAAGGAAGAGCTGGAGGAGATTGTCGATTTCCTGCGCTCCCCCCGCAAGTTCATCCAGTTGGGGGCCCGGATTCCCAAGGGGGTGCTCCTCTACGGCGCACCCGGGACCGGCAAGACTTTGCTGGCCAGGGCTGTGGCCGGGGAAGCCGGAGTTCCTTTCTTTAGCATCAGCGGTTCGGACTTTGTCGAGATGTTTGTCGGTGTAGGCGCATCCCGGGTCAGGGATTTGTTTGAGCAGGCGAAAAAGCACTCTCCCTGTATTATTTTTATCGACGAAATCGATGCCGTGGGGCGCCAGCGGGGCGCCGGCTTGGGCGGCGGCCATGATGAGCGGGAACAGACCCTCAACCAGCTCCTGGTAGAGATGGATGGGTTTGGCCCCAATGAAGGAATAATCATTATTGCTGCCACCAACCGCCCGGATATCCTGGACCCTGCGTTGCTCAGGCCGGGACGTTTTGACCGCCAGATAACCGTGGATATTCCCGATGTCAGGGGCCGGGAAGAGATTCTCAAAGTCCACGCCCGCACTCGTCCCCTGGAATCCACCGTGGATTTGGGCGTGTTGGCTCGCCGGACGCCGGGCTTTACCGGAGCTGATTTGGAAAATGTGATCAACGAAGCAGCTCTATTGGCCGCCCGCCGCAATTTGCGCGTGGTAGGTATGAACGAGCTGGAGGATGCCATCGACCGGGTCATTGCCGGACCGGAAAAGAAGAGCCGCCTGCGCTCGGAAGAGGAAAACCGCTTGGTGGCCTATCATGAGTCCGGGCATGCCTTGGTCTCCCACTTACTGGAAAAGACCGACCCCGTTCACAAGGTGACGGTGATTCCCAGAGGTCGGGCCGGCGGGTACACCCTGGCCTTGCCCACCGAAGACCGCTACTTTGCCACCAGGAGCGAACTGATGGACAAAATCTGCTACGCTTTGGGGGGCAGGGTTGCCGAAAAGCTCGTCTTAAATGAGATCAGCACCGGCGCTCAAAACGATCTGGAACGGGTTACCGCCATGGCCCGCAAGATGATCATGGAGTATGGAATGAGCGACAGGTTGGGACCCTTGACCTTTGGGCGCAAGCATGATCAAGTATTCCTGGGCAGAGATCTGGGACGGGAGCGGGACTTCAGTGAAGAAATCGCTTCCGCCATCGACCGGGAGACCCGGAATATGGTGGACGAGTGCTTCCGCCGCACCGAAGAATTGCTGACCAAGCATATCGACAAGCTCCATGCCGTGGCCCAAGCGGTTCTCGAAAAAGAGACCCTGGATGCCGACGAATTTATCCGCATTGTCGGCATCGGCAAGGGCGGCAAACCCCTGGAGCAAGTTGACAGCAAGGGTTAAAATGCTGTATACTTTTTACAAAGTTTACCCTAAAAAAGGGGGGTCGGTCTCGTGTTATTTGCACAGAGGCGACCCCTTTTTCGCGTTGCTGGAGTCTGCTAAAGGAGGAAAGAGCCAGTGGATGTCATACTCGACGGAACCAGCATGACCTTGGCGGATACCATCAAGGTGGCCCGGGGAGGACATGTTGAGCTGAGCGCTGCCGCCATCAAAGCCATGGAGACAGCCAGGTCTTATGTCGAATCAATTATTCAAGAAGAGCTTCCCGTTTACGGAATTACCACGGGGTTTGGCCGCTTCAGCGATGTGGTCATCAAGACTGCCGACGTGGCCACCCTCCAGCACAACCTCATTCGCAGCCACGCCTGCGGCGTGGGGGATCCTTTGCCCGCCCCTGAGACCCGCGTTCTCATGGCCCTAAGGGCCAATGCCCTGGCCCGGGGCCATTCGGGAATCCGTCCCCAGGTGGTCCAGTTCCTGGTGGACTGCCTCAACGCCGACGTCCTGCCGGTGATTCCCTGTAAAGGATCACTGGGAGCCAGCGGCGATTTGGCGCCCCTGGCCCACATGGGTTTATTCCTCATGGGTGAAGGTCTGGCCAGGCTGGGCGACAAGGTCCTTCCTGCCCAGGAGGCCCTTGAGCAATCTGGCCTCAGCCCCATAGAGCTTGAGGCCAAGGAAGGATTAGCTCTGATTAACGGCACCCAATTCATGGCCGCTCGGGGCTGTATGACCTTGGGGAGGGCCCGGACCCTGGCCAAGGCCGCCGATGCCATTTCCGCACTGACTTGTCAGGCCCTGCGGGGAATCCCTGCGGCCTTTTCGCCCTTGATCCAGCAAGTGCGCCCCCATCCCGGGCAGCAGGAATGCGCCGCCAACCTGCTCAGGTACCTGGAGGGCAGTCGCTTGCTCAGCGAACCCGGAGAGCTCAGGACCCAGGATCCCTATTCACTGCGCTGCATTCCCCAGGTACATGGCGCCAGCCGTGATGCCTTCGAGTGGGTGAAGGGGGTTTTGGAGAGGGAAATCAATGCTGCCACCGACAATCCCCTGATCTTTCCCGCCGAAGCTCAGGTCATATCCGGCGGCAACTTCCATGGGCAGCCTCTGGCTCTGGCCCTGGATTTCCTGGCCATTGCCTTGGCCGAACTGGCCAATATCTCCGAGCGCAGGATTGAGCGCTTGGTAAACCCGCAACTCAACGATTTGCCTCCCTTCCTGACCGAGAATGGCGGCCTCAACTCCGGCCTGATGATACCTCAATATGTGGCGGCCGCCCTGGTTTCCGAGAACAAGGTTCTCTGTCACCCTGCCAGCGTCGACTCCATCCCTTCCTCGGGCAATCAAGAGGACCACGTCAGCATGGGGGCCAACGCCGCCAATAAGGCCTGCCAGGTGGCCGACAATGTCCGCGATGTCCTGGCCATAGAGCTCCTGGCGGCATGTCAGGCCATCGATTTCCGGGGGCCGGAACTCTTGAGCCCGGCGGGGGAGAGGTTGTACCGTTTTGTTCGCACCCGGGTGAAGTTTGTGGACAGCGACCGCCCCCTGTATCATGATATCAGGGTCTTAGCCGATAGCCTGGAAAGCGAAGAGTTTGAAAAACTACTATAAGGAGTGTGATCGACAGTGGAACTGAAAGGGGCTCCCCGGGGCAATTTGCTGAGCTGTAAAGGCTGGCAGCAAGAAGCGGCCCTGCGCATGCTCTTGAACAATCTGGACCCGGAAGTGGCCGAAGATCCCCAGCGCCTGGTGGTCTACGGGGGGACCGGCAAGGCGGCCAGAAACCACGAGGCCCTTGCCGCAATAATCAAGTCTCTTCAGGAACTGGAAAGCGACGAGACCCTTTTGATCCAATCGGGCAAACCGGTGGGAGTGTTTCGCACCCATGAGTTGGCTCCCCGGGTGCTCTTGTCCAACTCCATGCTGGTCCCGGCCTGGGCAACCTGGGAAGATTTCTGGGATTTAGAAGCCAAGGGCCTTACCATGTACGGTCAGATGACCGCTGGCAGCTGGATTTACATCGGCACCCAGGGAATCCTCCAGGGCACCTACGAGACCTTTGCCGAGGCGGCCCGTCAACACTTTGGCGGCACGCTTGCCGGCAAGCTGGTCCTCAGCGCCGGCCTCGGGGGCATGGGAGGCGCCCAACCCCTGGCCGTCACCATGAACGATGGCGTCGCCATCATCGTCGAAGTAGATCCCAAGCGGGCCCGGCGCCGTCTGGAAACCCGATACTGTGATGTCCTGGTGGAATCCTTGGATGAGGCCCTGGCCCAGGCAGAAGAGGCAATCGCTGCCAAGAAGCCCCTTTCCATAGGGCTCATCGGCAATGCAGCGGAAGTGTTGCCCGAAATGGTGCGCCGGGGGATAACCCCCGACCTGGTCACCGACCAGACTTCGGCCCACGACCCCCTGGGAGGCTACATCCCTGCCGGTCTCAGCCTGGAAGCAGCGGCTGCTCTGCGCCAGTCCGATCCCCAGGCGTACATTGCCCGGGCCATGGAGAGCATGGCCATCCACGTTCAGGCCATGCTGGACATGCAGAAGGCCGGGGCAATAGTTTTTGACTATGGCAACAACATTCGCCAGAATGCCTATAAGCAGGGCGTCGCCGATGCCTTTAACTTTCCCGGTTTTGTGCCCGCCTATATCCGGCCCCAATTCTGCGAGGGGCGGGGGCCCTTCCGCTGGGTTGCTCTCTCTGGCGATCCCGCCGACATCGCCGTCACCGACGACCTGGTGCTGGAATTGTTTCCGGAAAGGCAGGGCCTGCGCCGCTGGATCGAGATGGCCCGGGAGCGCGTTGCCTTCCAGGGCCTGCCCTCGCGAATTTGCTGGCTGGGCTATGGCGAGCGGGCCAAATTCGGCCTGGCCATCAACGACTTGGTCAAAGCCGGCAAGATCAAGGCCCCCATCGTAATTGGCCGGGATCACCTGGACTGCGGCTCGGTGGCTTCCCCCAACCGGGAGACCGAGGCCATGCGGGACGGCAGCGATGCCATTGCTGACTGGCCCATCCTCAACGCCCTGATCAACTCGGTTAACGGGGCCAGCTGGGTGTCCGTCCACCACGGCGGCGGCGTGGGTATCGGTTACTCCATTCACGCCGGCATGGTGGTGGTGGCCGACGGCAGCGATGCTGCCAGGATTCGCCTGGAGCGGGTGCTGACCAGCGACCCCGGCATGGGCATTATCCGCCATGCCGATGCCGGCTATGAGCAGGCTTTGGCTGCCGCCCGGCGCCATGGGATCAAAATACCTATGAGGGAGGACTAATAGTGCAGCAGATTGTCCAATGCGTGCCCAATATCAGTGAAGGGCGCAATCGGGAGATCGTCGAGGCGGTGGTGGATGTCGTCCGCAAGACCCCCGATGTTAAGTTATTGGACTGGTCTTCGGACTCGGATCACAACCGCTCTGTCATCACCTTTGTGGGCACGGCAGCGGGGGTGGAGGAAGCCGCCTTTGCCGTCTGTGCCAAGGCGGCGGAGCTCATCGACATGACCACCCATACCGGCGAGCACCCGCGCATGGGCGCCACCGATGTCGTCCCCTTTATCCCCATTCAGGGCATATCCATGGATGAATGCATAGAATTGGCTAACCGGGTAGGCAAGCGCATCGGCGAAGAGTTGGGGATTCCAGTGTACATGTATGAGAAGGCCGCCAAGGTTCCTGCCCGGGAAAACCTGGCCAATGTGCGCCGGGGCCAGTACGAAGGCCTGGCCAAAAAAATGGAACGGGAAGACGGCCGTCCCGATTATGGTCCCCCCACCTTCAACGCCAAGAGCGGCGCTACCGCTGTAGGCGCCCGGATGCCCCTGGTTGCCTTTAATGTCAACCTGGGTACCGACAATCTGGAGATTGCCAACCGCATTGCCCGCAATGTCCGCCATGCCGGCGGCGGCCTCAAGGCCGTCAAGGCAATGGGTGTCAAACTGGAGGAGCGGGGAATCGTCCAGGTCTCCATGAACATGGTGAATTACAAGGAGACTCCCCTGTACCGGGTTGTTGAGCTTATCAGGGCTGAGGCCCGGCGCTATGGAGTTAACATAGTGGGCAGCGAAATCATCGGCTTGGTGCCCCTGGAGGCAGTGGTGGACAGCCTGGACTATTACCTGGGGCTGGAGGGTTTTCAGATGAAGCAGATCCTGGAAACCCGGCTGTGGACCGATGAAACCTAGAGCCCACCTGGCTGTCGTCAATGCCCGCCTGGCCACCCTGGCTGGTTTTAGCGACAAGCCCCAGCGCGGTTGTGACCTTGGCCGTTTAGGCTTGGTGGACAACGGCGCCGTGGCCATGGCCTACGACAAGATCCTGGCCGTTGGCCCCCTGGATCAGGTGGCAGGGGCAGTGGACCTGAGCGCCGCCCGGGTCCTGGATGCCCGGGGCCGTCTGGTTACCCCCGGCCTGGTCGACCCCCACACCCATGTCGTCCACGTCGGCAGCCGGGAGCGGGAGTACACCATGCGCCTGCAGGGGATCCCCTATATCGAGATCCACAAAGCCGGGGGCGGCATCCTCAGCAGCGTCAACTCGGTCCGGGAGGCTTCACTGGCCGATCTGGTGGCCCAGACGCAAAAGAGCCTGCGGCGGATGTTGGCCTTTGGTGTAACCACTGTCGAGGCCAAGAGCGGCTATGGTCTGGATTTGGCATCAGAAATAAAGATGCTTGAGGCCGTGCAAATCCTCAACTTCATTCAGGAGGTTACCTTGGTGCCCACCTTTATGGGCGCCCATGCCATTCCAGAGGAATACAAGGCAAACAGTGACGAGTTCGTCCACCTTGTCGTCGAGGAAATGTTGCCCGCCGTCAAGGACTTGGCCCGGTTCTGTGATGTGTTCTGTGAGGATCATGTCTTCAGCATAGAGCAGTCCCGCACCATCCTCCGGGCCGCCCAGGATCTGGGGCTGGGGGCAAAGATTCACGCCGATGAGCTGGCTCCCACCGGGGGCGCCCAGCTGGCGGCAGAACTGGGCGCCGTCTCGGCAGATCATCTCCTCCACACCGATGCCCGGGGAATTGAGGCTCTGGCACACTCGGAAACGGTGGCGGTACTCCTGCCGGGTACATCCTTTAACCTGATGACGGGGCGCTATGCCCCGGCCCAAGAGATGTTGGCGGCAGGGGTGGCCATTGCCCTTTCCACTGATTTTAACCCCGGCAGCTGTCCCACCGAGAACCTGCAGCTGATTATGACCTTGGGTTGCCTGAAATTGGGGTTGACGCCTGCCCAGGTCCTGGCAGCGGTGACGATAAATGCCGCCCATGCCATAGGGCTGGGGGACAGGATCGGCAGCCTGGAAGCAGGCAAGCAGGCCGACCTGGTAATCTTCGATGCCGATAACGAGGCCTATCTTCCCTATCACTTCGGCATCAATCATACCTGGCAGGTGATTAAATCCGGTCGCGTCGTCTACCAAAAAAATGAGGAGGGTATAAATTGAAGACAGACATTCAAATTGCCCAAGAGGCAAAGCTGAAGCCGATTGCCGAAATCGCTGAAGGCCTTGGCCTGGACCAGTTGGATATCGAATTGTATGGCCGCCATAAGGCCAAGATCAGTCTGGACGTTGGCAAGCGCCTGGCTGATAAGCCCAATGGCAAGTTGGTCTTGGTAACGGCCATTAACCCCACCGCCGCTGGCGAAGGCAAGTCCACCGTCACCGTCGGCTTGGGAATGGCCCTGCGCAAGTTGGGCAAGAATGCCCTGATCGCCCTGCGGGAACCATCTCTGGGCCCCTGTATGGGGGTTAAGGGAGGCGCCGCCGGCGGTGGCTATGCCCAGGTCGTCCCCATGGAGGACATAAATTTGCACTTCACCGGCGACCTCCATGCCATCACCACCGCCCACAACCTCTTGGCCGCCCTCTTGGACAATCACCTGCACCAGGGCAATCAGCTGGATATCGACCCCCGCAGGATAGTGTTCAAGCGGGTCATGGACATGAATGAAAGGGCCCTTCGCAACATAGTAATCGGCCTGGGCGGCCGTGCCAACGGCTTCCCCCGGGAGGATGGCTTTGATATCAGCGTGGCCTCGGAAATAATGGCCATCCTCTGTCTGGCTTCCGATTTAGACGACCTCAAGGCGCGCTTGGGCAAGATTGTGGTGGCTTACAATACCAAGCGCGAGCCGGTAACCGCCGCCGATCTCAAGGCCCAGGGAGCCATGGCTGTTCTCCTCAAGGACGCCATCAAGCCCAACCTGGTCCAGACTCTGGAAAACGGCCCTGCCCTGGTCCATGGCGGACCCTTCGCCAATATCGCCCATGGCTGCAACAGCGTCATTGCCACCAAGCTGGGCCTTAAGCTCGGCGATTACCTGATCACCGAAGCCGGCTTCGGCGCCGACTTGGGAGCCGAGAAGTTCTTTAACCTCAAGTGCCGTCTGGCCGGCTTAAAGCCCGATGCCGTGGTCCTGGTTGCCACCGTCCGTGCCCTGAAGCTGCACGGCGGCGTCAAAAAGGACGATTTGGCGGTGGAAAACCTCAAAGCCTTGGAAGACGGAATGGCCAACCTCTTCAAGCATGTGGAGAACGTCAGCAAGTTCGGCCTGCCCCTGGTGGTGGCCATCAACCGCTTCCCCACCGACACCGAAGCTGAACTGGCCTTGGTGGAGGAAAAGTGCAAAGAGCAAGGGGTCCCAGTGGCTCTTACCGAAGTATGGGCCAAGGGCGGCGAGGGCGGCCTTGGCCTGGCGGAAAAAGTCCTCAAGGTCTTGGATGAGGGCAAGGCAGACTTCAAGGTCCTCTATCCCAGCGATGCCTCCATCAAACAAAAAATCACCGCCATTGCCCGGGAAATCTACGGCGCCGACGGCGTTGAATTTACCAAGAGTGCTCTGCAAAATATCCGGAACCTGGAGCGAAACGGCCTGGACAAGATGCCCATCTGCATCGCCAAGACCCAGTACTCCCTCTCCGACGACCCCACCCTGCTGGGGCGGCCTACGGGATTCAATATCACTGTCAGGGAAGTCAAGGTTTCGGCCGGGGCCGGGTTTATCGTGGCTATCACCGGCGAAATCATGACCATGCCCGGCTTGCCCAAAGTCCCCGCTGCCAACAATATCGACATCAGCAGCGACGGCACAATAACCGGCTTGTTCTAAAAAGAAACAGGAGGCGAATGCCTCCTGTTTTAAAATGCCAAGATAAGCGGCGCCAGCTCTAGCAACGCTGCCAGCAAACCGGCTGCCAACAGGTTGTTGGTGCGCAGGTAGAGGAAACCAACCAGCAGTGAGCTCCCCAGGGCGGATAATACAGGTAAAATCAGCCCGCCACCGGTATAAGCGGAAAAGACAGTGATGGCAGCCCAGGCGCAGGAGACTATTAGCACCCCTGCCAGGGGATGCAGCCAGTGGGAAAGCACCCGCTGACAGAAGCCCCGGAGCAAGCCCTCCCGAAACAAGATGGCCAGGGCCAGGACCAGGTATGAAGAGTGCCAGTGAATGCCCGCCGGCAGGGCGAAGGTTGAGCCCAGGGCGAAGAAGGCGGTTATGCTGAGGGCTGCGGCAACGCCCGCCGCCAGTCCCCGGATCGAGAGGCCGAAAAAGTCCGGCTTCAGGCGGGCCTGCCTGGCCCAGGCGGCCACCAGAATCAGGGGCAGCAGCCAGAGGGAGGCCATGCCCCAGAAGGGCGGCTGAAAGTAGGTCTGAAACAGGGAGAGCGCCCAGGAATAGAGTAACGCTCCCAGGAGGGAGGCCAAGGTAAAGAGGAAATGGTACTGGCCAGTAACCTCCTGCTCTTCTTTGTCCAGACCTCCGGACAGGAAGGCAATCAGACCCAGGGCGGCCAGGACCAGGAAGAACATGTATACGCCGACCCTGCCCCGATAATCGACGGGAGGATAGTAGCGGGTCTCCAATTTCGGGTGGGCAAACTCGATATCTATATCTGCTCCCGAGACTCTTACCTGGGTGTCCTCATAGTAAGTGAAGGGGCCCAGGCGTTGTCCCCACAGGCGGAGGAGGACGGTTTGGGGAGAAGGTAAAAGCCAATTGGTATAGCCAAAAATGTCATAGTTGGCCAGGAGGTTATAACCGTTTTCCAGTTGGCGGTTTAGATACTGTTTGGGGATATCGTCTTCATCCAGGTCCTCTGCCCGGAGCAGGATGGTATCGCCCGAGTCCTGGATAATCTTCTTATAATCCAGATAGTCCAGCATGATCAAGGCCTGGTCCAGGTTATCTTCAACCTTTTCCGGCAAATCCCCCCGGAATTCTTCAGGCAAGGTTATGCTCAGGACACCGGGGTATTCTTCGGGCGGGATCAGCAACACCGCCACCACCCGGCCCTGGTGATAAGCGGGGATGACCAGGGTTCCGGAATAAAAGGAAAAAGCCAGATAATCGTAGGCGAGGCTCCAGTCATCGGCAAAGTAGTAGATGGTATCGGTAGCAAATTTGATATCTGTCTTGCCAAAACTCTCCGGGGCAGTCACGTATGTGAGGAACGCCCCCAGCACTGCCAGCACGGAGATGAGCAGGGCAATGAAGGTCCTGGTAACGGGATTGGCAAAAAGTGTTTTTAACATAGCTCTCACCCTCCAATGTCTCAACCTAAAAGCTATTCGACTTCCGGGGCGCTAATACCTTCTAGGGGGAAAATTGACTTGGCCGGCCTTTGCATATACAATCCAATTATTCCCGAATACTAAGAATCAGGAGGGATTGACATGGGCTTAGCACAGCAATTCATCCAACTCCCCGTCTGGGCAGTGGTGGGGGCCTCTGAAAACCCGGATAAGTTCGGCTATAAGATTACCGTCAGGTTGCAAAGTGCGGGCAAGGAAGTGTTTCCCGTCAACCCTAAACCGGGCCAGATCAATGGCAGGGAATTCTACCCTGATCTCAGTTCCCTGCCCAAACTTCCCGATGTGGTAGACCTGGTGGTGCCGCCGCCGGTGGCCCTGCAAATGGTGGAGGAATGCGGCAAATTGGGAATAAAGCGGATTTGGTTTCAACCGGGAACCCGGTCCCCGGAAGCTTCCCGGCGCTGCAGGGAGCTGGGGATCGATCTTGTGGACGACAGCTGTGTCCTGGTCGAGCTGGAAAGGCAAGGCCAGTAAGCAAAGGTGGAGAAAACCGTGGAAGTCAAACAAGGCGCCCTCTGGATGGCGCCCATGGCAGGGGTCACCGACCTCCCTTTCCGGCTCTTGGTCCGGGAGCAGGGCTGTGATCTGACCTTTACCGAAATGGTCAGCAGCAAGGCAATCCAATTTAAGAATCGCCAGACCTGGAAGATGCTGGACCTTGAGGGCCAGCCCACCGGGGTCCAGCTCTTCGGTTCCGACCCCCAGGTAATGGCCCAGGCGGCCCGAGTCGCCCAGGCCCAGGGCGCAGCAGTAATTGACATCAATATGGGGTGCCCGGTCCCCAAGGTGGTGGGCAATGGCGAAGGCGCAGCCCTGATGCGCGCGCCGGATCTGGCATTTTCCATAGTCAAAGCTGTTTCCCGGGCCGTTTCAATTCCCGTCACGGCAAAGATCCGCGCCGGCTGGGACCGGAAATCCGTCAATGCCGTAGAGTTTGCCCAGGGTCTGGCTCAGGCTGGGGCCCGGGCAATCACCGTCCACGGCAGGACCCGGGAGCAGATGTACAGCGGCTCTGCCGACTGGGAGATCATCGGCCAGGTGGTCAGGGCGGTGTCCGTCCCCGTCATAGGCAACGGAGACATCTGGTCGGGCACCGATGCCCTGGCCATGCTGAGGCAGACGGGCTGTCGGGGGGTAATGCTGGCCCGGGGTGTGTTGGGCAATCCCTGGCTCTTTGCCGAGGTCTCCGCTGCCCTTTCTGGCCGGGAGTACCAGCCGCCCACCATCGGCCAACGCATTAAAACTGCTCTGCGCCATTTTCACCTGGAACTGGAGTACCGGGAGGAAAGAAAAGCTGTCCTCTTTATGCGCAAACACCTGGCGTGGTATCTCAAGGGAATGCCGGAAACCGCCGCGTTAAAGAAGCAGATCTTTACCCTGACCTCTCCCCGGCGCATCGAAGAATTGCTTTTGAACTATGTTGGCACAACAGAGTGACCGTTCTGCGGTTTCTCTGTTGTTTGCTTTTGGGAAAAAGAGTATACTAAACTGTGTAAACAAAAATGTGCACAAGGGGTGAGGCCTGTGGAATTGCTCCGCATCGGCGATAAGATTATCAGCCGACAGCAGATTGACCGCTGGATAACCCGGATTCTGGACTTGCGCAGACAGGGACATTCTCAGCAAGAAGTTGCCCAGAAGCTGAAAATCGACCGCACCTTTGTCTCTCGCTTGGAAAGCCTGGGTGAACTCCGCAAAGGAAAAGGCGTGGCGGTTATCGGTTTTCCCGTTGCCAACGGACCCGAGTTGGCTGCCCTTTGCCGTCAATATGGCGTCGATTGGTACCTCTTCTTCAGCGAACAGGAGCGGCTGGACTTCGTCAGCAGTAAATCTGGCCTGGATCTGTTCAACCAGGTTATGGAAATACTGGCCTCAATCCGAAAATACGACACAGTCATCGTCATGGGATCCAACAAGCGGGTGCAGGGCGTGGAGGCCTTGCTGGATCGGGATGTAATTCCAATAGAATTGGGCCCGTCTCCCCTGACTGCCGATGTGGCGGTGGACCCCCGTCGCTTCGAAACCATTCTCAGGACTTTATTCCGCCAGGAGGTAGAAGGATGAAACGCGTGGTAAGTATAAGCTTGGGCTCCAGCCGCAGAAACCACAAGGCTGAGGTTGAATTTCAGGGGATCAGGTTTTCAGTCGAGCGCATCGGCACCAATGGAGATATGGCTGCCATGATCGCCATGATCCGGGAGTTGGATGGCAAGGTCGACGCCTTTGGCCTGGGGGGAATCGATTTGCACATAGGCACTCCTGCCCATCGCTACACCCTGCGTGATGGCAAGCGAATAGTCGCCGCCGCCCAAAAGACTCCCATTGTTGACGGCAGCGGCCTCAAGGATACCCTGGAGCGGATGACCATAGAATGCTTGGAAAAACACCTGGGCTGGGAATTTCGCGGTAAATCTGTCCTCTTGACCAGCGCCATGGACCGTTGGGGCATGGCCGAAGCCCTGGCCCAAGCCGGCTGCTCTCTGCAGATTGGAGACTTCATCTTTGCCCTGGGGCTACCCATTCCCTTAAGAAAATTGTCTACTTTAAACAGGGTTGCCCGGGTGCTGGCGCCTATTGCCGTCCAGCTGCCCTTTCAAGTGCTATACCCCACCGGCAACAAACAGGACTCCAGCGACGGCAAGTATGGCCGTTATTTCGCCGGCAAAGACATCATCGCCGGGGATTTTAATTACATTTATAAGCACATGCCTCAGGACATGAGGGGGCTGGTGATAATAACCAACACCGTCACTGCCGATGACGTGGAAGAATTGCGGCGGCGCGGTGTCAGGACTCTGGTGACTACCACCCCTGTCCTCAACGGCCGTTCCTTTGGCACCAATGTCATGGAAGCGCTCTTGGTGGCCTATGCCGGAGCTGGTGCCGCCCTGAGCAGCGGTGAATATTGCCGCCTCTTGCAAGAATTAAACTTCATCCCCAGGGTCGAACACTTGCAGGGGTAGGAGAGCTAATCCGGGCATTGTCCCGGCGTAGCTGTCTAATCCTGAGATTGGATTTGACAAACGGAGCGCTGCGGTTTATAATTGGGAAAAGTTTTTTCCCCGCCTCTTTGAAAGCCCTATGGTATATATTGCCGCTGCCTTACTGAATAAAGCAGCGGCAATTTACATATGATTTTCTAACAGGTGGCAAAAAGCAGACAGTAAAAGGAGAGAGTGGCACATGAACAGCGAGGAAGTAATCCTTACTCCTGACGGCTTCAGGCGTTTGGAGGAGGAATTAGAGCTATTGCGCACCGTCCGGCGCAAAGAGATAGCAGAGCGGATTAAAACCGCTATTTCCTTTGGCGATATCAGTGAGAACTCAGAATATGACGATGCTAAGCAGGAACAGGCCTTTGTCGAAGGCCGCGTCTTGGTATTGGAAAAGATGTTGCGCAATGCCCGGGTGCTGGAGGAGGGCGAAATTACCACCGAGAAGGTCGGGATTGGCACCACCGTACTCCTCAAGGACCTGGAGTACGATGAAGAACTGGAGTACACCGTCGTTTCCAGTGCCGAGGCCAATCCCAATGAAAACAAGATATCCAATCAATCTCCTGTGGGCAAGGCAATCATTGGCCGGCCCGTGGGCAGCATAGTGGAAGTCACCGTGCCCGCCGGCACTCTTAAATACGAAATTTTGGCCATACGCATATAAAGATAGAACCGACCGGTTCTATCTTTATATCTGAGCCTTTTAAGCTCCTTTAATATTTTTATCTTTGCTGGCAATGAATGTGTTCCGCCGGTGCATTTTTAAAACATCATTATGTATACATCCTCAAAAAACATTTAATAAAAACCATAAAATGCAATTGACTTCAATTGCATTTTGAGCTAGACTGTTACTTGTGCTCGCTGGGCAAATGCTTTTTTCCCCTTGCCGAAACGAGGTTGACACATTCCTCAGGATGTGTTATCATTACTTTCGCCGTTGCGATGACGGCATTTTAATCGGTGCTTTACAAAAAACGAGCATCGATTGCTGTAATCCCATCTGGCGTTCTTTGAAAACTGAACAGTGTTTAGAAGAGCGGGTCGGTTGAACTATCAACCAACTCAAGATTCTATTAGAGTCTCAAGGTCGAGCTCTTAGTTTTTTTGGAGAGTTTGATCCTGGCTCAGGACGAACGCTGGCGGCGTGCCTCACACATGCAAGTCGAACGGGGATGCAGCGGAAGCTTGCTTTTGCTGCATTCTAGTGGCGGACGGGTGAGTAACACGTGAGCAACCTGCCCGGCAACCCGGGATAACAGCGGGAAACCGTTGCTAATACCGGATACACCAGATTCATCGCATGTTGAATCTGGGAAAGGGTTACCGATGCCGGATGGGCTCGCGTCCCATTAGCTAGTTGGTGAGGTAACGGCTCACCAAGGCTGCGATGGGTAGCTGGTCTGAGAGGACGATCAGCCACACTGGAACTGAGACACGGTCCAGACTCCTACGGGAGGCAGCAGTGGGGAATATTGCACAATGGGCGCAAGCCTGATGCAGCGACGCCGCGTGGAGGATGAAGGCCTTCGGGTCGTAAACTCCTGTCTGGGGGGATGAAAACTGACAGTACCCCCGGAGGAAGCCCCGGCTAACTACGTGCCAGCAGCCGCGGTAATACGTAGGGGGCGAGCGTTGTCCGGAATTACTGGGCGTAAAGCGCGCGCAGGCGGCTTGTTAAGTCAGGTGTCAAAATGCGGGGCTCAACCCCGTATCGCACTTGAAACTGGCAGGCTTGAGTGCAGGAGAGGGAAGTGGAATTCCTAGTGTAGCGGTGAAATGCGTAGATATTAGGAGGAACACCAGTGGCGAAGGCGACTTCCTGGACTGTAACTGACGCTGAGGCGCGAAAGCTAGGGGAGCAAACAGGATTAGATACCCTGGTAGTCCTAGCCGTAAACGATGGGTACTAGGTGTTGGGGGTGACAATCCTCCAGTGCCGCAGTTAACGCATTAAGTACCCCGCCTGGGGAGTACGGCCGCAAGGCTGAAACTCAAAGGAATTGACGGGGGCCCGCACAAGCAGCGGAGCATGTGGTTTAATTCGATGCAACGCGAAGAACCTTACCAGGGCTTGACATCCTCTGAAGCTATAAGAGATTATAGTGTCCCTTCGGGGCAGAGAGACAGGTGGTGCATGGTTGTCGTCAGCTCGTGTCGTGAGATGTTGGGTTAAGTCCCGCAACGAGCGCAACCCCTGTCCTCAGTTGCCATCACTTCGGGTGGGCACTCTGGGGAGACTGCCGGTGACAAACCGGAGGAAGGTGGGGATGACGTCAAATCATCATGCCCCTTATGTCCTGGGCTACACACGTGCTACAATGGCCTGAACAACGGGCGTGCGAAGGGGCGACCCGGAGCAAATCCCTTAAATCAGGTCCCAGTTCGGATTGCAGGCTGCAACTCGCCTGCATGAAGTCGGAGTTGCTAGTAATCGCGGATCAGCATGCCGCGGTGAATGCGTTCCCGGGCCTTGTACACACCGCCCGTCACACCACGAAAGTTTGTAACACCCGAAGCCGGTGAGCTAACCCGCAAGGGAGGCAGCCGTCGAAGGTGGGACAGATGATTGGGGTGAAGTCGTAACAAGGTAGCCGTATCGGAAGGTGCGGCTGGATCACCTCCTTTCTAAGGTGTATTTGCCGAAAGGCATGAAACCGCTCTTCTACAACACTGTTTGGTTTTGAAAGAACTCCGGATAATCTGCCGGATTCTTCAACACTTGGGCTTATAGCTCAGCAGGTTAGAGCGCACGCCTGATAAGCGTGAGGTCGGTGGTTCGAGTCCACCTAAGCCCACCATCTTTGATATTAGAGGTTGGATGTTGGAGGTTAGATACTCTGACGCCACCTTTAATGGGTTTGGTTGGAGCTGGTTGGATTAGCAAGTCCAATTTCAAACCTCCAATGCCAAACTTCACATTTGGGGGTGTAGCTCAGCTGGGAGAGCACCTGCCTTGCAAGCAGGGGGTCAGCGGTTCGATTCCGCTCATCTCCACCATCTCGATTTTTGAGCCTCAGGGCTTAAAAATATATATCAGTCGGCTGCCGCTTTTGCTGAAAGGCAAAGGCGTTTTCTGGCCGCAAGTTCTTTGACAACTGCACAGGAAAGCGTAAAGCAAAACGAGTCAATTGGCTAGCGTTTAGGTCATATCAACAGCAAAGACGCAAGGCCAAGATATGTGTTTTGCATAGCAAAATACTGAGGTCAAGCTATTAAGAGCGCACGGCGGATGCCTTGGCGCTGGGAGGCGACGAAGGACGTAGCGAGCTACGATAAGCCACGGGTAGCCGCAAGCAGGCATTGATCCGTGGATTTCCGAATGGGGCAACCCACTGCGGGTCATACCGCAGTATCCACCACTGAATCCATAGGTGGTGTGAAGCCAACCGGGGGAACTGAAACATCTTAGTACCCCGAGGAACAGAAAGAAACCTCGATTCCCTGAGTAGCGGCGAGCGAACGGGGAAGAGCCTAAACCGTGCTGTTGTAAGGTTACAGCCGTTTTCAGCACGGGGTTGTGGGAGTCAAGATCAGGGTGCTGTAACACCCTGGCGCAGTTACCAACTGCCGATCTAGCAGAAGCGACCTGGAAGGGTCCGCCACAGAGGGTGAAAGCCCCGTAAGCGAAAGGTCTGGCAGCTGCGTTCTTGACCACCCGAGTACTGCGGGGCACGTGAAATCCCGCAGGAATCCAGGAGGCCCACCTCCAAAGGCTAAATACTACCCAGCGACCGATAGTGAACCAGTACCGTGAGGGAAAGGTGAAAAGCACCCCTGGCGGGGAGTGAAATAGTACCTGAAACCGTGCGCTTACAAACAGTCAGAGCACTATAAATGTGTGATGGCGTACTTTTTGTAGAACGGACCGGCGAGTTACTCAGTCAAGCAAGGTTAAACACCACAGGTGTGCAGCCGCAGCGAAAGCGAGTCTTAATAGGGCGAGCTAGTTTGCCTGAGTAGACCCGAAACCGGGTGATCTACCCATGGCCAGGGTGAAGCGCAGGTAAGACTGCGTGGAGGCCCGAACCCACCAATGTTGAAAAATTGGGGGATGAGCTGTGGGTAGGGGTGAAATGCCAATCGAACTCGGAGATAGCTGGTTCTCCCCGAAATAGCTTTAGGGCTAGCCTCGGAGGATGAATAGCGGAGGTAGAGCACTGTTTGGGCTAGGGGCCTTCACGGGTTACTGAACTCAGACAAACTCCGAATGCCGCGTATTTTACTCCGGGAGTCAGACTATGGGTGCTAAGGTCCATAGTCGAAAGGGAAACAGCCCAGACCGCCAGCTAAGGTCCCTAAGTACAGGCTAAGTGGAAAAGGATGTGGGACTGCCCAGACAACCAGGATGTTGGCTTAGAAGCAGCCACCATTTAAAGAGTGCGTAATAGCTCACTGGTCAAGTGGTCCTGCGCCGAAAATGTCCGGGGCTCAAGCCTGTCACCGAAGCTGCGGGTTGTGTAGCCATCAACAATGTGCTCATACTCATTGAGAGCATTTTGTCAAAAACTACAACACCCAATATGCAATCATGTTTTTGACCAAATGCAATAACTCAAGACTGTTACTTTCGATGTGGCAGTAATGAGTAACAAATGAGTGTGGCATCGACAAATGAGCATGTTGTTGATGGCTGCGCAGCGGTAGGGGAGCGTTCCATATGCGCTGAAGGTATACCGTAAGGAGTGCTGGAGCGTATGGAAGTGAGAATGCCGGTATAAGTAACGAAAAGAAGGGTGAGAATCCCTTCCGCCGAAAACCCAAGGTTTCCTGAGGAAGGTTCGTCCGCTCAGGGTAAGTCGGGACCTAAGCCGAGGGCGAAAGCCGTAGGCGATGGACAACTGGTTGAGATTCCAGTACCGCCTGACTTCGTTCGAGCGATGGGGTGACGCAGTAAGGTAGGCACAGCGCACCGTTGGTTGTGTGCGTCCAAGCCTTTAGGGAGTAGCCATAGGCAAATCCGTGGCTACGTTAATCCTGAGGGGTGATGGGGAGCGAAATTTAAGTAGCGAACTGGCTGATCCTCCACTGCCAAGAAAAGCCTCTAGCGAGAAGTGCAGGCGCCCGTACCGTAAACCGACACAGGTGGGTGAGGAGAGAATCCTAAGGCGCTCGAGAGAACCCTCGTTAAGGAACTCGGCAAAATTACCCCGTAACTTCGGGAGAAGGGGTGCCCCGTTATCGTGATAAGCGAGAGGGGGCCGCAGTGAATAGGCCCAAGCGACTGTTTAGCAAAAACACAGGTCTCTGCTAAGCCGCAAGGCGAAGTATAGGGGCTGACGCCTGCCCAGTGCTGGAAGGTTAAGGGGATGGGTTAGCCGCAAGGCGAAGCTCTGAACCGAAGCCCCAGTGAACGGCGGCCGTAACTATAACGGTCCTAAGGTAGCGAAATTCCTAGTCAGGTAAATTCTGACCCGCACGAAAGGCGTAACGATTTGGGCGCTGTCTCAACGAGGGACTCGGTGAAATTGTAGTACCTGTGAAGATGCAGGTTACCCGCGACAAGACGGAAAGACCCCGTGGAGCTTTACTGCAGCCTGATATTGATCTTTGGTGTTGGATGTACAGGATAGGTGGGAGACTGAGAATTCAGGACGCCAGTCTTGTTGGAGTCGCCGGTGGGATACCACCCTTCCAGCATCGAAGCTCTAACCGCGGCCCGTTATCCGGGTCCGGGACATTGTCAGGCGGGCAGTTTGACTGGGGCGGTCGCCTCCCAAAGAGTAACGGAGGCGCCCAAAGGTCTCCTCAGAATGGTTGGAAATCATTCGCAGAGTGTAAAGGCAGAAGGAGGCTTGACTGCGAGACATACAGGTCGAGCAGGCACGAAAGTGGGGCTTAGTGACCCGGCGGTTCTGAGTGGAAGGGCCGTCGCTCAACGGATAAAAGCTACCCCGGGGATAACAGGCTTATCTCCCCCAAGAGTCCACATCGACGGGGAGGTTTGGCACCTCGATGTCGGCTCATCGCATCCTGGGGCAGTAGTATGTCCCAAGGGTTGGACTGTTCGTCCATTAAAGCGGTACGCGAGCTGGGTTCAGAACGTCGCGAGACAGTTCGGTCCCTATCTGTCGCGGGCGCAGGAGATTTGAGGAGTGCTGCTCCTAGTACGAGAGGACCGGAGTGGACAGACCGCTGGTGTACCAGTTGTCCTGCCAAGGGCAGTGCTGGGTAGCCAAGTCTGGCATGGATAAGCGCTGAAGGCATCTAAGCGCGAAGCCATCTCCAAGATTAGATCTCCCATCCCGTCAAGGGAGTAAGACCCCTGGTAGATGACCAGGTTGATAGGCCGGAAGTGTAAGGGCAGCAATGTCTTTAGCGGACCGGTACTAATAGGTCGAGGGCTTGACCTCAAACTAAGCATTACGCGTTCCTGTGTCAGTTATCCGGTGGCTATGGCGAAGGGGTCCCACCCGTTCCCATCCCGAACACGGAAGTTAAGCCCTTCAGCGCCGATGGTACTTGGGGATTTCCCCCTGGGAGAGTAGGTCGCTGCCGGATCAATATTCCCCAGTAGCTCAATGGTGGAGCAACCGGCTGTTAACCGGTAGGTTGTAGGTTCGAGCCCTACCTGGGGAGCCAACATAAAGTATAGCCCGAAGGCAATTGGCCTCCGGGCTTTTCTGTGCAACCTAACCGGATAAGTAGGCATTGTCGATAAAAGAGTATTCTCTGTTTCTATAATAATACTTGACGAAGAAGAACCCTGCCAGGATGATAAACGTAACAACCAGCCCGCCTTCGGGGCCAAAGGCGCCGCCATTTAATATGGTCTCCCTTTCCAGCACCGTTTTGATCAAGCTGGTTGTGCTGTTGCCGCTGACAAGAAACCCGAACACATTGCCTTGGAAGTAATTCCAGGTAATGTGGTAGCCTATGCACATCCAGATATTGCCTGAGAGCAGGTACATATAGCTGAACAGGACTCCAATCAAGAACAAGTTGAGGTAAGGAATAATGCCGATTCCAGGGTTTAAGGAGTGCAGCAGGGCAAAGATCAGTGCAGAAACGACCACAGCCAGCACTTTACTCTTTGTCTGACGGAGCGTCGACATTACAAAGCCCCTGCCGTATATTTCTTCCGAGAAGCCGACGGCGATGAATAACAACAGGGATTGGATATGACTTAAGGAGAGCTGTGGTTTCAACGCGGATATCCTCGCTTCTCCACTCGTTATCAGTATTAAAAAAACCACAGTCATTGAAAGGGCTCCAAAGGCCAGGCCGACCAGCAAATCTTTCCCCTGGTCCTTTAGGCGCCCAATTCCCATACTTACCATTGGCCGCTTTAAGACATACTTCCAGGTAATAATCGGAACTGCAAGAAACACTCCCTGCTGGAGTAAAATACCAACAATATTCATTACATGGACTGAGTTTCCCACAACCTCTGCAAAATTCAAAGTATCGTTCCTGATGATATTTACAAAAATGACGATAAAGCCGGCAGGGATCGCTAAAATGAAGGCGATTAGAAAACACGCCAATGTTACGCCGGCAATTATCCAGCCGGATCTAATCTGCCCGTCTTTATTCTTAAACAAAGAAACCACACCTTTCCAAGGGAAATTTTCTGAATGGAGGCCTGCACTTTGATACCTGGCGCAGGCACTTGCCGTCTTTAATTACTGCTGAAGAGGATTGGGCAAGGCAAAGGATAGCCTTTTGGTTTAATTAACTTTGCCTGGCGACCAGCACCCAGGCAGGGCTCTCACGGGAGTCATAGGGTATGCCGGCGAAGCTTCCGTACTCCGCTTCAACCCGAAGGCCTGTGGGCAATTGTGCTTTCAGTTCTTGGGAAGTAAAGGGCCAGAGGGTAACAGTGGCCTGATCTTTCCCCTCCGGGCTGTCAAGGATGCCGGTAAAGGCTATGCTGCCATCGGAGTTATAGGTGTACAGGCGGGTAAACGTAACTCCTTCCTCAGGCCGTTCAATGGTCGGCAGGCCAGGTGGTCGCTGGGCGAGGATTTTGTCATAGTTCACCGTCTGGATGATTAATAGTCCGTCCTGATTCAGCCAGGCGGGGATCTGTTTGAGGAATTCCTTTAATTTATCCGGCTCCAGATGGGGCAGGGTATTGCCGATGCAAATCAACAGGTCCTTGGGTTCCGCGGTTTCCCTTTGCAGATAATCCACCATGTCGGCGAGGACGAACTCGCCTGGCTGGTCCTGGGCCAGTTCCAGCAAGTCCTGGCTGAGATCGACTCCGATGGCTCTGCACCCGTTTCTGTTCAGGTATCCAGTCAGTTCACCGGTGGCGCAGCCTAAATCCAAGGCTGCTTTGGGACTGTAGCGTGCCAAAATATTATTAAAGAAATCCCCTTTACTGTTGGCGAAAGGGAAGATAGTATTATAGTAAGCGGCAAACATGCGATAGAAATTGGACATTTTTACCAACCCTCCTCAATTGTATTCCATGAACATTTTGCCCCCAAAGCAAGTCTAACGTATATGAGCGGAGGTAGCAGGCCATGAAAAACTACCGCGCCCTATTTCCCGTGACTGAGAGGTACATCTATCTGAACCATGCCGCCAACTCGCCGGAACCGCTACCGGTGTTGAAGGCAATGGGAGAGTATCTGCAGGCTTGCAGCCAATGCGGCACAGTCATGGAAAAAGAGTGGCAGGAGGTTCCATCCCGGGTGCGGGAAAGCTTCGCCCGCTTGTTGGAATGTCCTTCTTCCAATGTGGCCTTTTTGCCCAATGTCTCTGCCGCAATTAACCTGGTGGCCGGGGGGCTGGACTGGCGGCCCGGCGACAATATAATTGTAGCCTTGGATCAGTTTCCTGCCAACGTCTACCCGTGGATGTTTTTGCAGGATGCCGGCGTGGAGATCCGCACAGCCAATTGGCAAACCCATGGACTGGTGGATTCAATCAGGAAAGTGGTGGATAAGCGCACCAGGGTTATAGCCTTGAGCTGGGTGGAGTATTACAGCGGGCACAGACATAATCCCGGCGATGTCGGGATTATGTGTGAGGAAATGGATATAATTTTGGTCATCGACGCCATCCAGGGCCTGGGGGCATTGCCCTTGAGCCAGCCGGACACCGGAGCAGATCTGATTGCCGCCGGAGGGCAGAAGTGGCTGTTGGGCCCCGAAGGTCAGGGGGCGGCTTTTATCAGTTCCAAACTTTTGGACAGGCTTAACCCCCGGGTGTACAGCTGGCGCAGCATCCGGGACTTTATGAACTTTGACAGTTACCGCCTCGACTTAAGGACCGGTGCTGACCGGTTCGAAGGGGGGACCCCCAACTGGCCGGGAGTAATAGGGTTGGGAGCAGCCCTGGAGCTGATTCATGCAGTCGGTCCTGCCAATATTGCCGCGCGGGTTGAAGCCCTTACCCAGCAGTTAATAAACGCTTTGACAGGACTTCCTGTCAGGACTATAACGCCCAGGGCTTGGCGCGACCGGGCCGGAATCGTCAGCTTCGTTCCCGACGGTATCCCTGCTGAGACCCTGAGACAGCGCCTGCTGGTCGAAGGGATCGTCTGCAGCGCCCGGCGCGACGTCCTGCGAATTTCTCCCCACTTTTATAACACCGCGGAGGAAATTGATGAATTAATCGCCGCCTTGCGCAGCATCCTGAGCTGAGGAAGCAGGTAAAGGATAGAAGACTGAAACTGGTATATTACTGCCCAGGGAGAGGAGAAAGAAATGAAAAAGGTTAGAGCAATTGTCCTTGCACTGGTTTTATTAATTCTGATCGGTTGTATCGCGACGGCCATTGCCTATCCCTTTATCGGGCGCACTGAGCCACCGGATGTCAGCAATAATGATCCTGGGCATGGTGCCGGCCCCGGCGGAGAGCCTCTGCCAGACCCTGACCCCGAACCAAACCCCGACCCAGACCCCGAACCAGATCCCGACCCAGACCCCGAACCAGATCCGGGTCCTGACCCCAACTTAATTCCCAGACCGAAGTATGTTCGGGGGCTTTATATGACTGACGGTGTTTTCGGCTGGTCAGCCCAAAAAAGAGATAATATTTTTCGGCTTATCAAAGAGAAAAACTTCAATGCCCTGGTGATTAACATAAAAAACGACAGCGGCCAGGTGACATACAAGGGCACTCGGGTTCAATTGGCCCTTGAAGCAGGCGCCACTGTCAACAATATTACCTCCACAGACGCCTTATTTGAGATATTCCGCAGAGAACAGATCTATCCCATTGCCCGCATTGTCGTGGCAAAGGATCCGTATGTCAGTAAAATTAGACCGGAATGGTTTATCCAGTATAGAGACGATGGTGAGCTGAAAACATCTCATTGGGCGGATTTGCGGCAGGAAGGATATTGGGAATATCTCGTCGACATAGCCATTGAAGCAGCAGAGATGGGATTTAGGGAAATCCAGTTTGACTATGTGCGGTGGCCTGCCGGCACCGACGTAAAGGCGCCCGTCTCCATTCCGGATTACAATTTGACCAATGAAGGGCCATATGAGAGAACAGAGGCCGTTGCGGCATTCCTGTCCTATGCCAAGGAGAGACTTGCTCCATATGATGTGGAGGTGTCTGCCGATATCTTTGGCATCGTCGGCACTGCCAGGCACGAGGAAACCGTGGGACAACAGTTGGAGATGGTGCTTGACACGGGTATCGATTTAATCTGTCCCATGATATACCCCGGCCATTATGCCACAGCCTTTTACCCGCCTCTGCCAAACAGGGCCCCCTATGAAGTGGTCTTGAAAAGCGCCGGAGACTTTTTAAAGCGCATGGAGGCTGTAAATACTGAGGTGCAAATGAGGCCTTGGCTGCAAGCTTTCACCGACAGCAGGGACAAGGGGTTTATATACGGCACAAAGGAGATTGAGGATCAGATTAGGGCATTGGCCGAATTGGGGGTTAAGGAATTTCTGCTCTGGGATGCTGCCAATGTTTACTCTGGGGTAGAGGGTATAGAAGCCCTGGAATAGGATAACTGGGCCCGAAGGTAGAAAAGAAAACCCGATCCCTAGATGTCGGGCCGGTGATTTGGTCCGGCACGGTGGGCATCTCCACCTATTGCCAGTGAATACAGCAGCGGTTATTGGTATACTTAACATAATAATGGTCTGGGAGAGGACTAGATGAGAAAAGTAAAAATGGTTGTACTTGCATTGGTGCTCTTAGTGGTAGCAGGTTGTGTTGCGACTGCCATTGCCTATCCCTTTTTCGGAAAGACAGATCCGCCGGATGTAGGTAAGAATGATCCCGGACAGGTAACGGAGCCTGGCACTGATCCCGATCCCAATCCTGACCCCGAGCCTGAGCCCGAACCCGAACCTGAACCGGAGCCGGACCCCAAGTTAATTCCCCGGCCCCAGTATGTCCGGGGGTTGTTCCTGACGGGTTACGGGGCTAATTCTGCCAAGCTTCGGGAGCCGATCTTGCAGCTCCTCAGAGAATCGGAGCTCAATTCCCTGGTCATCAATGTCAAGGATGACGAGGGTTATATCACCTATAAAGACACCAATGTCCAGCTTGCCCTGGAGGCCGGCGCCAACATGAACCAGGTGGATATGCGGGCCTTTATGGAGACCCTGCGGGAAGAGCAGATTTACCCCATTGCCCGAATCGTGGTGGCCAAGGACAAGCTGGTCAGTAAGGTTAAACCGGAGTGGTTTTTCCAGGACAAGAAGGGCGGGGTCTGGAAGGGCAAAAGCGATACTCCCTGGGCAGACCTGCGCAACAAGGAGTACTGGGATTATCTCTTGGAGATTGCCGTGGAGGCCATCGAAATGGGCTTCCGGGAAATTCAATTCGACTATGTGCGCTGGCCTTCCGGTGGAGATGGCAGCATTTCCAATATTGCCGACCTCCTTCCCGCCAACATGACCTTGGAGGGTCCCTACCTCCGCAGCGAGGTCATTGCCGAATTTCTGGCCTATGCAAAGGACAAGCTGGCGCCCTATGATGTAGAAGTATCCGCCGATACCTTTGGCATCATGGGTACTGCCAAGAACGAGCAATCCATTGGTCAGCACTGGGAGACCATGCTGAAAAGCGAAGTGGACATCCTCTGTCCCATGATCTATCCCAGCCACTACTGGGCCGGGACGTACGGGTTGGATAATCCCAATCGCGCTCCCTATGAGGTGGCGTACCAGAGCTCTCTGGACCATCTCCAGCGGATGGAAGCTGTGGACTCCCAGATTATCTTCCGCCCCTGGCTCCAGGACTTTGAGCATTGGGAAGACTCCGGCTACGAATATGGCGTCAAGCAGATTCATGCCCAGCTTCAGGCCCTGAAGGATCTGGGGATCAAAGAATATCTGTTCTGGAACGCCGGCAACAGGTACACCGAAGAAGCATATCGGACCTGGCAAAGCGAATAGTGCCGCCGCCCTTTGGGGCGGTTTTTTATTGGGGAGCGTTTGATTTTGGTATTTTGAGTTCATACTATTATGGTATAATTTGGTCAAACCGGAGGTGAGGAAAGTGAAGTTCGAAGATAAGGCCAATGTCATATATAGCTTTTCTGCTCGGCACCAGCCTGTGGCAGAACTTGCGCCAGGGGAAGTAATCGTGGTAGAAACGGCTGACTGTTACTCCGGTCAGGTTCATCAAGCTGGGCAGTCCTTGGAAGCCATCGATCACCGGAAGACCAACCCCGCCACCGGTCCCTTTTATGTCTCCGGGACGGAGCCCGGCGATACCCTGGTGGTGGAAATCCTTGAAATTAAGACTGCGCAGCAGGGAATAATGGTAGTGGCCCCAAACATGGGGGTCTTGGGTGATCAGGTCGCGGCGCCGGAACTGCGGCTTATTAAGCTTCACGAAACCAGCATCAGTTTTGGGGAGCTGACCTTGCCCCTGCAGCCCATGCTGGGGGTAATCGGAGTGGCGCCGGAAGCTGAGGAAGCCGGAACCGACCTCCCCGGACCCCATGGAGGCAATCTGGACACCAAAGAAATCCGTCCCGGCAGCAAGGTCTACCTTCCCGTCTTCCACCCCGGGGCCCTCTTGGCCTTGGGCGATGTCCACGCCCTCATGGGGGATGGAGAAGTCAGTGGCACCGCCGTCGAGACCAGCGCCGAGGTTAAGATTCGCGTCGATGTTATTAAAGGGCAGCCCCTGGATTTACCCAGGGTGAAAACAGAGCAGGGGCTGTACTTTTTGGCCAGCGCCCGGGAGATCCCCGAGGCTATGGAGGCCGCTTGCCGGGCCGCCGTCTGCTATTTGATGGAGCAGGGCCACTCACCTGCCGATGCCTATATGCTGGCCGGCGCAGCAGGACAGCTGCAGATCAGCCAGGTGGTCAATCCCCTCTCGACAGTAAAATTTTTTATCCCCAAGTATTTGCAGGCCTTGCATAAATGAGGAAATCTGTGTATAATAATAGTCAAAGATAGTCAAAGTCAAGGAGGGGGAGTTTTGAATCTCGTCGACTTGATAGAACTGCATATCAAGGCCATGTTGGAAGACAGTATGGACAATAAGATTCTCCTGCGCCGCAATGAGCTGGCCCAGTATTTTGGCTGTGCGCCTTCTCAGATCAACTATGTCATCCAGACAAGATTCAACGTGGAGCGGGGCTATGTTACCGAAAGCCAGCGGGGCGGCGGCGGGTATATCAGAATTATCCGCCTGGATGTGGATAAGTTTCACCAAATCCTGAAGGCTCTGGCCAGATTGGGGGAGGGCATTACCCAACGCCAGGCCCTGGACTTTATCCACTGGCTCCGGGAGCAGGACCTCATCAGCTCCCGGGAAGCGGGCATAATGGCGGCGGTTATGAATCCCGCCATCATGAATCTGACTCGTCCCGAATGGGACCAGTTGCGCTCGCGCATGTTGGTTGCCATGGTGGAAGCGATTATCAGGGAGGGTTGAAAATGTTGTGCCAGAATTGCGGTGAGCGGGAAGCCCGAATCAGCATCACCCAAATAATCAACAATAAAAAGACAGAGATTCACCTCTGTCACCAGTGCGCCCAACAGCGTGGGCATGCCGATTCGGTCTTTGCCCTGCCTGCCATGCTGGCCAGTCTCGTAGACTGGACGGATACCTTTAGCCCGGGCAAATCTTGCCCCAAGTGCGGCCTGTCAGAATCCCAGCTCCGCCAGCAGGGCAAATTCGGCTGTGAACAGTGCTACCAAACCTGGGCGCCCTGGGTGAAGAAGATAGTCAGTCGGGTGCAGGGCAGGACGTCTCATGGCGGCAAGATTCCCCGCTCTGCTGACCAGCAGGTGAAGATCCGGCGGGAATTGGATCAGCTCCAACAGAGACTGCAGTCGGCAATCCACCAGGAACGCTTTGAGGATGCCGCCAAGATCCGGGACCGGATCCGGGAGTTGAAAAAGGAAGTTGAGGGGGGGACGCCATGAGTCTGGACAATTACCTCAAAAAGGAAATGAGTCTCTGGATGGCCGGCGACGGCCCTCACAACGTCGTAGCCATCAGTTCCCGGGTGCGTCTGGCCAGAAATTTTGGCGACTACCCCTTCCCCGGGCATGCGTCCATGAAGCAGTTGGAGGAGGTCGAGCAAAAGATCCGGCGCTGGTGGAATACCGGAGGGCTGAAATCCCTGGGGAAAATCGAGTACATTTCCATTAAGGACATTTCCGAGGCCGAGCGCCAGGCCCTGGTCGACAAGCATTTGATCAGTCCCAACCTGGCCAGACAGGGCTACGGCTCGGTCTTGCTCAATCAGGGTGATTCGGTGAGCATAATGGTCAACGAAGAAGATCATCTCCGCATTCAGACACTGTTTTCCGGCCTGCAACTCAACGAGGCCTGGCAATTGGCCAGCCACGTGGACGACCTCTTTGACAGCGATTTCCGCTATGCCTGGTCCCCTGAGCTGGGCTATCTCACCTGTTGCCCGACAAATATAGGCACCGGCCTGCGGGCGTCAGTGATGCTGCACCTGCCGGGCCTGGCCCTCAGCGGACAGCTTTCCACAGTATTGGGGACCATAGCTAAGGTGGGGGTGGCCGTGCGGGGATTGTATGGCGAAGGCTCCGAGTCCCAAGGCAATATTTATCAAATATCCAACCAAACCACATTGGGGCAAGGTGAAGATGAAATCGTCGAGGCCCTGAACAAGATAACCATGCAGGTTATTGAACAGGAACTGGACTCCCGGCAAACCCTCCTGGCACGGGACCGCCTGGCCTTGACGGATAAAATCTGGCGGGCATACGGAGTATTGGCCAACGCCAGGGTCATCACCTCCGCCGAGGCCATGGAGCTGATTTCCAGCTTGCGCTTGGGGATTGACCTGGAAATCCTGGAAGGCCAGGATGCCAGGATTCTCCAGGCACTGTTGGTCTTTGCCCGGCCCGGCTATCTTCAGAAAATCTTTGGACAAAATCTCAACCCCCGGGAAAGAGACGAAAAGCGGGCTCAATTGATCCGGGAGTTTATCAAGTAGGATGGGAGGCGAAAGCAATGTTTGATAATTATACTCAGCGGGCAAGGCTGGTCGTGATGCGCTCCCAGCAGGTCGCCCAGCAGATGGGTCATCCCGTGGTGGGCACTGAACACCTGCTCATCAGCCTGGTGGCTGAAGAACAGGGAGTGGCGGCCAGGATCCTGGCCCAAATGGGGCTTTCCAGTCAGGTCATCTATCAGCAGGTTCAGCAGGCCGTAGGCAGATCTGCCTCTCCCCAGGGGCAGGGCGTGCCCTTCTCTCCCAGGGCCAAGCGGGTTCTGGAAATGGCCGGGGAAGAGGCCCGGGAGCTGGGCCACAGCTATATCGGCACCGAGCACCTGCTCTTGGGCCTGCTCCGGGAGGGGGAAGGTGTCGCCGCCAAGATTCTCCACGCCAACAATATCAGCCTGGAGGCGGTGCGCTCCACCCTTTTGGAGGCCATGGGCTCTGCTCTGGGCACGTCGTCTGGCCCCGGCCAGGCCAAGGCTCAACCTGGTAGCCCGGGCAAGGCCACGCCGATCCTCGACTCCTTTGGCCGGGACCTGACCCGGGAAGCGGCCGAGGGGAAACTTGATCCCGTCATCGGTCGGGAAAAGGAAATTCAGCGGGTCCTTCAGGTCCTCAGTCGCAGGACCAAGAACAATCCCTGCCTCATCGGGGAACCCGGTGTTGGCAAGACGGCCATAGCCGAGGGCCTTGCTCAACTGATACATTCCGGCGATGTTCCCGAACTCCTGCGGGGCAAGCGCCTGGTCACCCTGGAGCTCTCCTCGGTTGTGGCTGGGACCAAGTACCGGGGCGAGTTTGAAGAGCGGCTCAAGAAAATGACCGAAGAATTAAAAGCCGCCGGAAATGTCATCCTGTTCATCGATGAGCTCCATACCATCATCGGCGCTGGCGGAGCTGAGGGCGCCCTGGATGCCGCCAATATTATTAAGCCCGCCCTGTCCCGGGGCGAACTGCAGACCATCGGCGCCACCACCTTGGATGAGTACCGTAAGCATATCGAGAAAGATGCTGCCCTGGAGCGGCGCTTTCAGCCCATCATGGTGGGCGAGCCCAGCCAGGATGAGGCGATGGCCATTCTCAAGGGTCTCAGGGATCGCTATGAAGCCCATCACCGGGTAACAATTCCCGACGAGGCCATCGAAGCCGCCGTGAAGCTTTCGGCCAGGTATATCCCCGACCGTTTCTTGCCGGATAAGGCCATTGACCTCATCGACGAAGCAGCTTCCCGGCAGAGACTGCGCACCTATACTGCGCCGCCGGATCTCAAGCAATTGGAGCAGGAGCTGGAGACGGTGAGCAAGGAGATGTCCGCCGCCGTAGGCAGCGAGGAGTACGAAAAGGCTGCGGAACTCCGGGATAAGAAGCAGAAGCTCCAGCAAGAGCTCCAGGAAAAGAAAACCCAGTGGGAGCAGCAGCAGGTCAGAGAAGAGACGGAAATCACTCCCGATGACATCGCCCATATCGTGTCCAGCTGGACGGGCATCCCCGTTGTCCGCCTGGCTCAGGAAGAGTCGGAGCGTCTCCTCAACCTGGAGGAAGAGTTGCATAAGCGGGTAATCGGCCAGGATGAGGCGGTGACCTCCATTGCCAAGGCCGTGCGCCGGGCCCGGGCGGGACTCAAGGACCCCAAGCGGCCCATCGGCTCCTTTATCTTCCTGGGTCCCACCGGCGTTGGCAAGACCGAGCTGGCCCGGGCTCTGGCCGAAGTGATGTTTGGCGACGAAGACGCCATGATTCGCCTGGATATGTCGGAATACATGGAGAAGCACACCACCTCCAGGCTCATCGGCGCCCCTCCGGGCTATGTGGGCTATGACGAGGGAGGGCAGCTGACCGAAATGGTGCGGCGCCGCCCCTATTCCGTCGTCCTCCTGGATGAAATCGAGAAGGCTCATCCTGATGTCTTCAACACCTTGCTCCAGGTTCTGGAAGACGGCATTCTCACCGATGGCAAAGGCCGCCGGGTTGACTTCCGCAACACCATCATCATAATGACCTCCAACGTGGGCGCTCACTTGCTCCGGGAAGGAAAGACCGTCGGTTTCCGCACCGAAGATAGCGAAACCAGTTATGAAAACATGAAGGAACAGGTTATGGGCGAACTGAAGCGCACCTTCCGCCCGGAATTCCTCAACCGCATCGACGATGTAATCGTCTTCCACGCCCTGGAGCGTGAACACATCCAGAGCATTGTCGGCCTGATGCTGGCAGAGCTGGAAAAGAGGTTGCAGGATTTTGAACTCGCTTTGACAGTGACCCCGGCAGCCCGGGAGTTCCTGGCCGAAAAGGGCTTTGATCCCACTTACGGGGCCAGGCCCCTGCGCCGGGCGATTCAGCAGCTCATAGAGGACCAAATCTCTGAGGAGATCCTCAAGGGTACTTTCTCCGCCGGAGATCGGATCCAGGTTGATCTTGGGGAGGGCAAACTCAAATTTTCCAAGGCCCAGGGCCAAGAAGCTTAAAGCAAGCCCGCCATTACGGCGGGCTTTTCCCATGTAAATAAAGAAATTGCTATCTCTAGTCGAATCTGAATAGAAGTGCTATAATTTATAGGGTTGTGATAAAAATGGTCAAAAAGAGTACCATCTTCGTGTGCAATAATTGCGGATATGAATCTGTGCGCTGGTTGGGCCGGTGTCCATCCTGCCAAGAGTGGAACAGTCTCCAGGAATTCAAGGTTCCCGGCGGCAGCCTGGAGCCTGGCAGGTCAGCCGCCCGGTCTCTTGAGCCTGTACCTATAACCCAGGTGGACACGGCTCGGGAGCCGAGGCTGGCCACCGCCATCGGCGAGCTGGACCGGGTGCTGGGGGGAGGCATCATCCCCGGTTCCCTGGTGCTCATCGGCGGCGAGCCGGGGATAGGCAAGTCTACCCTGCTGATGCAAGCCGCCCGGGCCTTGGCGGATTCCGGCGCCAATGTGCTGTACATCACCGGTGAAGAATCGATGCAGCAGGTCAGCCTGCGGGCAGCCAGGCTCAAGGCACTGCATGCGTCCATTTTTTTATTGGCGGAGCACAGCCTGGAAAATATAGAAGAAGCTATTCGCAGTTTTGCCCCGCCCGTTGTAATAGTAGACTCTATCCAAACCCTCTTCAGCGACGGTTTGACATCTTCGCCGGGCACGGTCTCCCAGATTCGGGAATGCACCGCCCGCCTCATGCGCCTGGCCAAGTCCAGCGCCTGCAGCATCTTCTTGGTGGGCCATGTCACCAAGGACGGGGCCCTGGCCGGTCCCAAGACCCTGGAACATATGGTGGACTGTGTCCTCTACTTTGAGGGCGACCGCCACCATATCTTCCGCTTGTTGCGCTGCGTCAAAAACAGATTTGGCTCCACCAACGAGATCGGCGTCTTTTTGATGACCGCCGTCGGCCTGGAAGAGGTGAGCAACCCATCTCAGCTCTTCCTCTCCCAGGGAGACGGCAACCAACCGGGTTCGGTGGTTACCGCCACCATGGAGGGCTCCCGCCCCCTGCTGGTGGAGATTCAGGCTTTGGTGGCCACTTCCGGATTTGGCAATCCCCGGCGCATGGCAGATGGCCTGGATAATAACCGACTGGCCTTGCTCTTGGCCGTCCTGGAGAAGCGCGGCGGCCTGCACCTTCAGGGTCTGGACGTGTATGTAAATGTGGTGGGCGGGGTGAGGATCGACGAGCCGGCGGCGGATTTGGCCGCCGTCCTGGCTGCCGCTTCCGCCTTTCGGGATAAACAGCTGCCCCGAGGCCTCCTGGCCATCGGCGAAGTCGGCCTCACCGGCGAACTTCGCGCGGTTTCCCGCCTGGAGCATCGGCTTAAGGAGGCTGCTAAGCTGGGATTCGGCGCTGCCATTGTGCCGGCCATGAGCAAACTGGAGGCTCCTTCTTCACTGACCGTTTATCCGGCTTCCGGAATAGAGGAGGCCTTACACATTGCCTTTGGAGGTGGAGACAATATCCGAAATCAGACTGCCGAATGAAAAGATCTACCAGATTCTCAACTTGGTGGCTCCCGGCACGCCCCTGCGCGAGGGCCTGGAGAACGTGCTCCGGGCCAAAACTGGCGCCCTGATTGTGATTGGTGAAACCCCGGAAATGCGGGAAATTGTCGACGGTGGCTTTCGGCTGGATACCGAATTTACCCCCGCCAACCTCTACGAATTGGCCAAAATGGACGGGGCGATCATCCTCAGCAATGATGCCAAGCGCATTCTCTATGTCAACGCCATGCTCCTGCCCGACCCCTCCATCCCCTCCACCGAGACGGGAATCCGCCACCGCACTGCCGAGCGGGTGGCCCGATCTACCGGCTTGCTCACCATCTCGATTTCCCAGCGCCGCAATATCATCACTTTGTACCAAGGCAATTTCCGCTACCCCTTGAAGGATATCGGGGTGATCCTCAGCAAGGCCAACCAGGCCATTCAGACCCTGGACAAGTACCAGGCTGCCTTTCATCAGGCAGTCTCCAATCTTGGGGTATTGGAATTCGAAGAGATGGTCAATCTCTCCGACGTCGCTACGGTGCTGCAGCGCTTCGAAATGATGATGCGGGTTGTCAACGAGATTTCCAAATACATCATTGAGCTGGGGTCCGAGGGCCGCCTCATCAAGATGCAGCTGGACGAGTTGATAGCCGATACCGATCAGGAAGGTTACCTGGTGATCAAGGACTATCTCAAGGTCGGGGATGACCGTTCTCCCGATACCGTCTTGGCCGGCATGGGGGCCATGTCCTCGGAGGACCTTTTGGACCTGAGCAACTTTAGCCGGCTCTTGGGGTACGGGGCGGGAATCAGCGTCTTGGAGCAACCGGTGCTTTCCCGGGGGCATCGCATTCTGAGCAAAATTCCCCGGCTGCCTTTGCCGGTCATCGACAATGTGGTCCAGGTCTTTGGCACATTGCAGAACATCCTCACCGCTTCCATTGAAGAGTTGGACGACGTCGAGGGAATAGGTGAGGTCAGGGCCCGCTCCATTAAGGAAGGCCTGCGCCGCTTGCAACAACAGATTGTGATGGACCGGCAGCGGGTGTAAAGGAGGGAAATATAGTGCGCCTGGCCTTTACCCAGAGCAAGGGGTTGGTGGTAATAATGGTGGTTTTGACGGCGATCCTGGTCTGGGCTTATCCCCTTCTCTCCCTTCTTCCCTTGGCCTTGTTGGCATTCATCTTTTACTTCTTTCGCGATCCCCGACGCAGGATAAAACCTGCTCCAGGGGCAGTACTCGCCCCCGCCGACGGAAGGGTGACCAAAATCGCGCGGATAGATTGTGATTTCGTCGGCCCCGACGCTTGGGAGGTCAGTATCTTCATGTCTCCCTTGGACGTGCATGTCAACCGCAGTCCGGTGCAGGGCATGGTAAAGTCCGTTGCCCACCGTGCCGGGAAATTTCTGCCCGCCATGAACCCAAACGCTCCCCTGTGCAACGAAAAGCGCAGCTACTGCCTCCAGGGCGCATGCAGGGTCAAGGTGGTTCAGATTGCCGGCATCCTTGCCCGCCGCACAGTCAATTGGGTGGAAGAAGGCGAGAAAGTGGAACAGGGGGCCAAGATTGGCATGATTAAATTCAGCTCCTGTACTCAGACAGTTTTTCCCGGAGATTTTGCCCTGACGGTAAAGGAAGGGGATAAGGTCCGGGCGGGATTATCTAGCTTGGGGGAGGTAAGGCCATGAACAGGCTTATCAAGATATTGCCCAGCTTGTGTACGCTGGCCAACTTAATTTTCGGACTCTTCTCTTTGAGTTTTCTCTATTCCGGCAAGCATGACTGGGCTGCAGTGTTTGTCGTCATGGGCATGCTCTTTGACGGCTTTGACGGGCGCCTGGCTCGCTATCTCGGGGTCAGTTCCGAGTTTGGCAAACAGCTGGATTCCCTCTCCGACCTGGTGACCTTTGGGGTGGCGCCGGCGATGCTGGCTTACGGCACCAGCCTTCATAATTTGGGCTGGCCTTGGGGAATGCTCGCCATTCTGCCCTTTCCCCTGATGGGAGCGCTGCGCCTGGCCCGGTTTAATGTCCACACCGGGGGAGTCGGACACTTCATCGGCGTCCCCATCACTCTGGCCGGCGGACTAATGGCGCTGTTGTCGCTTTACGCCGTCAATTACTGGATAGTTCTGGCGGTGCTTTGGGCCCTGTCCTGGCTGATGATTAGCACATACAGGTATCCCAGCTTTAAGGATGTGGGGATTACCCGGACCCAGGCCCTCTTTATGGTGGCGGTATTGATTGGTGCGGTCATTTTCCTGCGTTGGAACGCCTCGGCCTTCTTCATGGCTCCCTTAATCATCTACATGTTGGTGGGGATCAAAAACCGTTGGCTGGACTGGTGGCAGGACTATCGAAAAGCCCGGGCCAAGGTATCATGATTTGAGAATGTTTAGGGGCGGAAATCCGCCCCTGTTTTATTGACATGATCGCAACTCTGTGCTATTATTATCAATTTGACTTTGTCTGCCCTTTATGCTAAAATTAATGCATTCATAAAGGGGGACTAAGGAATGTTCAACGTAGGAGATAAAGTGGTGTATCCCATGCATGGAGCCGGGATCATCGAGGCAATTGAAAACAGGGAAATACTTGGTAAGGTCAAGAAATACTATATCCTGCGTATGCCTATTGGCGACATGAAGTTGATGATTCCAGTCTCCACTGTTGAAGAGGCCGGCTTGCGTCAGGTCATCGACGCGGAAACTGTCCAGCTGGTCTTAGAAAAGTTGCGTCAAAAGCGCACAGTGAGCTCTGCCAACTGGAACCGCCGCTACCGGGCAAATCTTGAGAAACTCAAGACCGGCGACATCTTCGCCATTGCTGAAGTCGTCCGCAACCTTGTCGGTCGGGACAAAGAAAAGGGCTTGTCCACCTGTGAACGCAAGATGCTGGATACCGCCCGCCAGATTCTCGTCAGCGAATTGGCCCTGGCGCGGGATCTTGATCAGGACGGAGCCATGAATTTGCTTGCAAAAGCTATGGAATAGTGACCGGCAATTGGTGTATACTATAATGCAAAGCTGCTCATAGGGGGTGAAAGATTGCTTGCTAAGGTATTCAGATTTGTCCTTGCACTAATCGGCTTTGCCATAGGGTATTCTATCTTCTCACATTTTCAGGTCATTCCATCCGCTCTCTTCCCCCAATGGGGGTATGATATTCCTGCAATCGTGGGGGCTTTTCTTTTTGGTCTCATTTGCTTTTTATTTGCCCCACTGGTATCCACCACCCTTGGCAACTTGGGCCATTGGCTGGAACGCGCCCTTCTGGTGGTGCCAGGTCAGGATATGGTTGCCGGCACCGTTGGCATCATCATCGGACTCCTGATCGGCACCCTTTTGACTTACCCCTTCCGGGTCATCCCCTTTATCGGCGACTATTTGCCCATTATCAGCAATCTCTTGCTGGCCTGGGTGGGCATGATGGTGGCCATCAAGAAGCGCGAAGATATCTTGGGCATGTTCAGATTGTCCCGGACATCCGCCGAGGGTTCCGCTAAGGAAAAGGGCGCCGGCCTGGTCAAGATTTTGGACACCAGCGTCATCATCGACGGCCGTATTGCCGATATTTGTGATGCCGGCTTCCTGGACGGAAAAATCGTCATCCCCAGCTTTGTCCTGGAAGAGCTTCGCCACATTGCCGATTCCTCCGACGCCCTCAAGCGCAACCGCGGTCGCCGGGGACTGGATATCCTCAACCGGATCCAGAAGGAAATCAACATCCCCGTTCACGTCGTCGATGACAATGAAGACGAGGGTCTCGAGGTAGACAGCCGTTTGGTCAAGCTGGCCCAGCGCATGGGCGGCAAGGTCGTGACCAACGATTATAACCTCAACAAGGTCTGCGAGCTCCAACGGGTTCCCGTTCTCAACATCAATGAATTGGCCAATGCCGTCAAGCCCGTGGTTCTGCCTGGAGAAGAGATGGATGTTCAGATCATCAAGGACGGCAAAGAGTCAGGGCAGGGGATTGCCTATCTGGATGACGGCACCATGATCGTGGTGGACGGGGGGCGCTCATACATCGGCGATGAGATCCCGGTATTGGTCACCAGCGTCTTGCAGACTGCCGCCGGCCGGATGATTTTCGCCAGGCTCAAACATGAAAAAATCAGTTGAGGGTAGCGCCATGATATCAGCAATCATTCCTGCCGCCGGCAGCAGCCGGCGCATGAACAGCAATGTCAATAAGCAATTTATGTCCATTGCGGGTCAACCTGTGTTGACCCGTAGCTTGTTATCCCTGCGGGAGCATGTTGGAGAGTTCATCATCCTCTCCCGGCCGGGGGAGGAAGAACTGTGCCGGGAGTGCGCCCGGCCCTACATAGATAATTTTATAGTGATTGCCGGCGGGACAACCCGTCAGGACTCGGTTTATAATGGCCTGCTGCATTGCGGGGGCGACTATGTCCTGGTCCACGATGGCAATCGTCCCTTGGTCAGCGCCGACTTGGTGCAGCGGGTCATCGCCGCCGCCCGGGAACATGCTGCCGCCATTCCCGCCCTCCCGGTGGTGGATACCGTCAAGGAAGTTCAGGACCAGCGGGTGGTTTCCACCCTGCCCCGTCACACACTCTGGGCCGTTCAGACCCCCCAGGTCTTTGCGCGGCAGTTGCTTCTGGCCGCCCATACCCGGGCCCGGCAAGAAAAATTCCAGGGCACCGACGACGCTTCCCTGGTGGAGGCCCTGGGGGCGCCGGTCAAAGTGGTGCCAGGGGAGGGGACCAATTTGAAAATCACCACCCCCGATGATATTCTCCTGGCGCAGGGGATTATAAGGGAGAAGGAGGGCCGGGCCCTAGATCATCTCAGGACCGGCATTGGCTTTGATGTTCATGAGCTTGTCCCCGGCCGCGATCTCGTTATCGGCGGGGTCCACATTCCCTTTGCCCTGGGGCTGTTGGGCCACTCCGATGCCGACGTCCTCCTTCACGCCCTCATGGACGCCATGTTGGGGGCGGCGGGTCTGGGTGATATCGGCCTGCACTTTCCCGATACCGACCCGGCCTGGGCCGGCGCCGACAGTGGCCGGCTCCTGGCCCAGGTCAACCGGCTTTTGGAGCAGGAGGGCCATCACCTGGTCAATATCGATTGCATAATCTTTGCCCAGGAGCCCAAGCTCAGCCCCTACAAGTCGAAAATGCAAGAGACCATATCCCGCATCACCAAGTTAGATCCTGCCAGGATTAACATCAAGGCAACCACCACTGAGGGCTTAGGATTTGTCGGCCGTGGTGAGGGCATTGCCGCCCAGGTTGTGTGTACAGTGGTATCCGGCAGGGATAGGAGGAATAATTTATGGTAAGAGTACGCTTTGCCCCAAGCCCCACCGGACCCCTGCATATTGGCGGCGCCAGGACGGTGCTCTTTAACTGGCTCTTTGCCCGCAGGCATGACGGCAGCTTCATCCTGCGCAGCGAAGATACTGACTTGGAGCGATCCAGCGTCAAGTGGGAAGAAGATATTGCCCAGAGCCTCCGCTGGCTGGGCCTGGACTGGGATGAGGGTCTGGAAGTGGGCGGCCCCCATGGGCCCTACCGCCAAACCGAACGCCTGGAAATCTACAAGGAGTACCTGTCCCGGCTCTGGTTGAGCGGGCATGTCTACTATTGCTTCTGCACCCCCGAAGAACTGGAGCGGGATCGGGAGGAGGCCATGGCCCGGGGTGACAACCCGGTGTACAGCGGACGCTGTCGGGACCTCACCCCCGCTCAGGTGGGAGAAAAGCTCCAGGCGGGGCTAAAGCCCACCATTCGCTTCAAGGTGCCCCGGGACGAAGAAATCATCATCCAGGATCTGATCCGGGGCGAAGTCAGCTTCAATTCCCGGGATGTGGGGGACTTTATCATCGTCAAGTCCGACGGCATTCCCACCTATAACTACGCCGTGGTCATCGACGACATCACCATGAAAATTACCCATGTGATCAGGGCCAACGAGCACTTGGTCAACACCCCCCGCCAGGTCTTGATCTACCAGGCCCTGGGGGAGGAAGTCCCCCAATTCGGCCATGTTTCGGTGGTGTTGGATACCAGCGGCCGCAAGATGAGCAAGCGCATGGGGGACACGTCGGTAACCGGGTACGCCCGGCGGGGCTATCTGCCCGAGGCAGTGGTCAACTTCCTTGCCCTCTTGGGCTGGTCTCCCGAGGGGGAAGAGGAAATCATGGATATCAATCAGCTCATCAGGGCCTTTAGCCTGGAAAGGGTGTCCAAGAGCCCGGGAATCTTCGACCAGCAAAAGCTGGATTGGGTAAACAATCAGTACATCCGGGCCTACGACCTGGAAAAGTTGGCGGATCTGGCCCTTCCCTTCCTGGAACAGGCCGGCCTGGCCGGGGCGGTAAAGTCCCGGGCCTGGTTGACCTATGTATTGGATGTGGTCAGGGACGAACTCAACTGTCTGGAGCAATTTCCCCAGCATGTGCAAGAATTCGTTGCCGATACCGTGGAAGTAGATCCCGAACTCCTCAGCCAACTGCAGCAGGACACCGCGGGCATGGTATTGGATGAATTCAGCCGCCGCCTCCGGGAGCTCCCGTTGGCCCCGGAGCTTCCCCAGCAACAGGAGCAGGTTCAGCAGCTTCTGAAACAGCTGAATAAGGACCTCAAGAAGGCTGAGGGAATCAGCGGCAAAGCTGTATTCATGCCCCTTCGCGTGGCCATCACCGGCGCCAACCAGGGCCAGGAATTATATTACCTGATCCCCATCCTCGGGGTGGAGCGGGTCTGTACCCGCATTGAAGCCAGCCGCCGCCAGGCAGGAATCTAGCTATGGAATTCATCGATCCCCGCAAAGCGTCCCTCCTGCCCATCCAACATTTGGCCTGGATTGGCGATGCGGTGTACGAACTGTATTCCCGGCAACGCTTAGTGCTGGGCGGCGCCGCACCGGGCCGTCCGGCTCATCGGGCTTCTGCCCGGCAGACCAGCGCCCAGGGCCAAGCCCGGGCCGTTCGGGCAATCCAGGCCGAGCTGACCCAGGAGGAAGCGGATTTGCTCCGCAGGGGGCGCAATGCCAAGGGGTTGCCTCGAAGCACTCCCGAATACTGCCAGGCCACGGGGCTGGAGGTGGTGGTGGGCTGGCTGTGGCTGAGCAACCAGCACCAGCGCTTGCAGGAGGTCATGACCATTATCTTTAGCGAGGGGGAGACAGATGAAGGTTGAGCTCTTAAACTGGACGCCCGAACCGGAAAATACCGTGGCTGCAGCCGCCAGGCTGTGCTACTCCGACGCTGAAATCGCTCAATTGACCGAGAGGATGCAGGGGGGCAAGGCCCGGGACCTGGTCAAGAGACTCGTGGAAATGGGCCATCTCTCGCCCCTGGAGCATGTCAGCTTTACCTTTGGCATAGAAGGGGTGAGCCGTGCCCTGACCCATCAGCTGGTTCGCCACCGCATTGCCAGCTACTCCCAGAGATCTCAGCGCTATGTCCTGGAAGGGAATTTTGACTATGTGGTGCCCCCGTCCATTCAAAAAAACCCCCAGGCAGCTGAGAGGTACAGGGCGATAATGGATGAGTTGCGCCGGGGCTATGCCCAGCTGGCCGCCCTGGTGGAGCGGGAAGATGCCCGCTACATCTTGCCCAATGCCTGCCACACCAGCATCATCGTCACCATGAATTGCCGCAGCCTCCTCAACTTCTTTGAACACCGTTGCTGTCAAAGGGCCCAGTGGGAGATTCGCACCCTGGCCTGGTCCATGCTGCGTCTGGTCCGGGAAAAGGCTCCCACCATCTTTGCCCGGGCCGGAGCCCGCTGCGATATGGACGGGACCTGCCCCGAAGGGCCAAAATCCTGTGGGCGTTGGCAGAGGAGGGGCGGCGGGGATGGCTGAACTGATTGCCGGCCGCAATAACGTCCTGGCCGCCCTCGAGGGAGAGCGCTCTCTGACCAAGATCCTGGTGGCCAAGGGGATTCGCGGCAACCTTCAACCCCTCTTGGATCTGGCCCGGGAAAGGGGCTGCCCGGTGCAATTTGTGCCCCGGGCCAAGCTGGATGATCTGGGGGGTGGTCTCAACCATCAGGGGATAATTGCCGAGACCGCTGCCTGGCGGTACTATGAACTGGATGAACTCCTGGAACAGATCGACATCAAGGGCAACCCCATCCTCCTGGTCCTGGACGGGGTAGAGGATCCCCACAATTTAGGGGCACTGCTCCGTTCGGGGGAATGCGCCGGCGTGTCGGGAGTGATCCTGCCCCGGCGCCGCAGCGCTCAGCTCACCGGGACGGTGGCCCGGGTATCCATGGGCGCCATTGAATCGGTGCGGGTGGCCCGGGTGGGCAACCTGGCCCAGACCCTGGACACTCTAAAGGAGGCGGGCTTTTGGATTGCCGCCGCCGACATGTCGGGGCAATGTTACTGGCAGGTCAAGTGGGATTTCCCCGTCGCCCTGATTCTGGGTGGTGAGGGAAGCGGCGTTTCCCGGCTGCTCAAGGACAAGAGCGACTATGTAGTGAGCATTCCAACCCTGGGGCGGGTAAACTCCCTCAATGTATCTGTTGCCGGCGCCGTTCTGCTCTACGAGATGCTGCGGCAAAGGAAGACCGGGAATGGAATACCTCATAGTTGACGGCTACAATGTCATCGGGAGCTGGCCCAATCTGAAGCAATTGAGCAAGGGTAACCTGGACCATGCCCGGCACAAGCTGATTGAGATCCTGACCGAGTACCAGGCCTTTACCGGGCAGGAGATCATCATCGTCTTTGATGCCTATCGCAGCAAGGGCCGCAAGGAGGTCGAGAGCGGACCGGGGGTGGAGGTCCGGTACACCGACCATGGTCAGACTGCTGACTCTTTGATTGAAAGCCTCGTCAGCAAGCTCTCGGAGCGTTATCCCGTAGGGGTGGTCACGTCGGACTGGGCGCAACAGCAGATTGTCCTTGGCAAAGGGGCCCGGCGCTGGTCCAGCCGGGAGTTTTACCATGAAGTCAACAAGGTAACCAGCATGATATCAAGCGCCGCTGGCCGCACCCGAACAGATCGCCCTACCACCGCCCTGGTCAATCGCTTGGACCGGAAATCGCGGGAGAGCCTGGAAAAGTATCTGGCCAACAAAGACGGGCCTTGACGCTATCCTCCAAACTTGGTTATAATGATAAAACAGAACTGTGGGGAGGGAATTGCATGACCATTACTGTCAAAAAGGACAGTTTTGATTGGGACATGCTGGGCGATGAGGAGATTGCCAAGGCTGCTTGTGCCGGCAACCGCCATGCCACCGAGTTTTTAATTAATAAGTATAAAAATTTTGTCCGCGCCAAAGCCCGCTCTTACTTCTTAATCGGTGCCGACCGGGAAGACATTATCCAGGAGGGCATGATTGGCCTGTACAAGTCCATTCGTGATTTCCGCGAGGACAAGCTCTCTTCCTTCAAGGCCTTTGCCGAGCTCTGCGTCACCCGCCAGATCATCACGGCAATAAAGACGGCCACCCGGCAAAAGCACATCCCCCTGAATTCTTATGTTTCCCTCAACAAGCCCATCTTTGACGAGGATTCCGACCGCACCCTGATGGACGTCATCTCCGGGGCCAAGGTGACCGATCCCGAAGAGCTGATGATCAACCGCGAGGAGTACGGCGATATCGAAAAGAAGATGGGTGAAATCCTCAGTTCTCTGGAGCGCAAGGTCTTGATGCTCTATTTAGAAGGCAAGTCCTACCAGGAGATTGCCATGGAGTTGCAGCGCCATGTCAAGTCCATCGACAACGCCCTGCAGCGGGTCAAGCGCAAATTGGAGCGCTATCTCGAAGTCAGAGATATTTAAGGAATCAAAAAATGGATTTTTAAATCCCTTGACCTGACATGCACCGCTGTGTATAATATTGTTTGTGATTGAAATGTTAACTGTGGAGAGGTTCCCGAGTTGGCCAAAGGGGGCAGACTGTAAATCTGCTGGCTCCGCCTTCACTGGTTCGAATCCAGTCCTCTCCACCACCATGCGGGTGTAGCTCAATGGTAGAGCTCTAGCCTTCCAAGCTAGCTACGTGGGTTCGATTCCCATCACCCGCTCCAGCGCGGGGTGGAGCAGTTGGTAGCTCGTCGGGCTCATAACCCGGAGGTCGTAGGTTCAAGTCCTACCCCCGCAACCATTTCATGCTCACGTAGCTCAGTCGGTAGAGCGTATCCTTGGTAAGGATAAGGTCACCGGTTCAATCCCGGTCGTGAGCTCCATCATACTGTACTGAAAATACCTGTTTAAATGCCCAATGCTCATGTAGCTCAGTCGGTAGAGCGTATCCTTGGTAAGGATAAGGTCACCGGTTCAATCCCGGTCATGAGCTCCATAACATGGCGGCGTAGCTCAGCTGGCTAGAGCATGCGGTTCATACCCGCAGTGTCCGGGGTTCAAGTCCCTGCGCCGCCACCATTTTCATTTTTTTAAACAGGTATTTTACAGTAACTAATGGTTAATATAGTTTTCAATAAGGAGGATGAGTTACGTTGGCAAAGCAAAAGTTTGAACGCACAAAGCCCCACGTCAACATCGGCACCATCGGTCACGTTGACCACGGCAAAACCACTTTGACCGCTGCCATTACATATGTACTGGCAAAGAAGGGACTATCCGAAGCGAGAGCCTTTGACACCATCGACAAGGCTCCTGAGGAGAAGGCCAGGGGCATCACGATTTCTACTTCCCACGTAGAGTACGAAACCGAAAACCGGCACTATGCCCACGTCGACTGCCCCGGTCACGCCGACTATGTCAAGAACATGATCACCGGTGCTGCCCAGATGGACGGCGCCATCCTGGTGGTCTCCGCCGCCGACGGCCCCATGCCCCAGACCCGGGAGCACATCCTGTTGGCCCGTCAGGTTGGCGTTCCCAACATCGTCGTATTCATGAACAAGGTCGACATGGTAGACGATGAGGAACTGCTGGAATTGGTTGAGATGGAAGTTCGGGAACTCCTCAGCGAGTACGAATTCCCCGGCGACGATATTCCCGTTATCAGGGGTTCTGCCCTCAAAGCCCTGGAAGATCCCGATGGTGAGTGGGGAGAAAAGATTCTGGAATTGATGGCTGCAGTGGACGAGTACATTCCCCAGCCCGAGCGGCCTGTGGATAAGCCCTTCCTCATGCCCATCGAAGACGTCTTCACCATCACCGGTCGCGGCACCGTCGTCACTGGCCGCGTTGAGCGCGGTTCCATCAAGGTTGGCGATGAAGTAGAGATCGTCGGTCTCATGGACGCTCCCCGCAAGACCGTCTGCACCGGTGTCGAGATGTTCCGCAAGATTCTGGACTATGCCGAAGCCGGCGACAACGTTGGCGCTTTGCTCAGGGGCGTTGACCGCAAGGAAGTCGAGCGCGGCCAGGTTCTGGCAAAGCCGGCCTCCATCAAGCCCTTGACCAAGTTTAAGGGAGAGGTCTACATCCTCACTAAAGAAGAAGGCGGCCGCCACACTGCATTCTTCAACGGGTATCGTCCCCAGTTTTACTTCCGGACCACCGACGTTACCGGCGTCATTACCCTTCCTGAAGGCGTAGAAATGGTCATGCCCGGCGACAACGTCAACCTCGAAGTGGAACTGATCACCCCCATCGCCATTGAAGAGGGTCTGCGGTTCGCTATTCGCGAAGGCGGTCGCACAGTCGGTTCCGGGGTTGTAACGTCTGCAAAATAGTGACCGCGTATGCGGTCACTTTTTTCTAACCCAGAGTTTTGTTTGACAATGGGTCCCAGGTATGTTAGATTTGTTGAGTGACATAATTTCCGGCTGTGTCAGGCAGTAGAGGAGGTGTTCGGCAATGCGGGTAATAATTACGCTGGCCTGTACCGAGTGCAAACAGAGGAATTATACAACTAAAAAGAGTAAGAAAAACACCCCTGACCGGATTGAGTTAAAGAAGTACTGCCGGTTCTGCAGGCAGCATACAGTGCATAGGGAAACCAAGTAGCAGGGGGAGAGCAGAGAAGATGAACAGGTTCCTATCTTTTTTTAAGGATGTCTTTCGGGAACTAAAGAAGGTCAAATGGCCCAACAGGCGGGAGCTGACGACTTATACCACCGTCGTCGTCATTGCCGTTGTGCTTGTCGCCGCCATCATTTGGGTGGTAGATACCGGTTACACTAAGGTTCTGCAGCTCATCTTTTAGCAGTAAAGGGGGTTCGATCCCTGAGCCAGGACAAAGCAGAAGCCAAATGGTATGTGGTTCATACCTATTCGGGCTACGAAAACAAAGTCAAGACCAATTTGGAGAAGCGCATTGTCCACATGAAGATGGAGGACAGGATTTTTCGTGTTCGCGTCCCCATGGAAGAGGAGCGCGACCCCAAAGCCGGCAAAACTATCCAGAGGAAAGTTTTTCCCGGTTATGTTTTGGTGGAAATGATTATGACCGACGAATCGTGGTATGTCGTGCGCAACACTCCCGGCGTAACGGGCTTTGTGGGTTCCGGCGTTCGCCCCATCCCCCTGTCCGAGTCGGAGTTGCGCAGCATCATGAAGCGTCTGGATGACGCCGAACCCCTGATCAAGGTCAAATTTGCCATCGGGGATAATGTCAAGATTACCCGGGGACCCTTTGCCGGGATCGTCGCCGTCGTTCAGGAAATCCTGGCCGATAAAGGCAAGGTCAGGGTTTCAGTTTCTATTTTTGGCAGAGAGACCCCCATGGAACTGGATTTCGATCAGGTAGAAACTCTCTAACAGTCAGACAGGAGGTGGAAGAAAATGCCCAAAAAAGTCATAAAACAAATCAAGCTTCAGATTCCTGCCGGCAAGGCGAATCCTGCGCCGCCGGTTGGTCCGGCCTTGGGTCAGGCGGGTCTAAACATCATGCAGTTCTGCAAGGAATTTAATGAAAAGACCGCCAAGCAAGCGGGCCTGATCATTCCTGTAGAAATCACCGTCTACCAGGACCGTTCCTTCTCCTTTGTCCTCAAGACTCCTCCTGCCGCCGTCCTGCTCAAGAAGGCAGCTGGAATCGAGAAGGCTTCGGGAGAGCCCAATAAGAACAAAGTCGCCAAGGTCAAGCGCTCCGCCGTCAGGGAAATCGCCGAACAAAAAATGGTCGACCTCAACGCCGCCGATGTCGAAGCGGCCATGCGCATGGTGGAAGGCACTGCCCGCAGCATGGGGATTACTGTAGAAGATTAATTCGGCGCGGAATGTGCCCGTAACGCGGCACGACAAATAATGTGGGAGGGTTTATCCCGCTACTACCACGAGGAGGAATAGCAATTGGCTAAAAAGTCAAAGAGGATGCAAGAACAACTCAAGCAGTTTGACCGCACTCAGAGCTACGGACCCAGGGAAGCCCTGGATTTTGTCAAGAACATGGCTTCCGCCAAGTTCGACGAAACAGTGGATCTCGCTGTAAAACTGGGAATCAACACCCGGCACGCTGATCAGCAGATTCGCGGCGCCGTGGTGCTGCCCCATGGAACCGGCAAAACCGCCAGAGTCTTGGTCTTCGCCAAGGGCGAAAAGGCCAGTGAAGCCAAACAGGCCGGCGCCGATTATGTGGGCGATGCCGACATGGTTGAGAAGATTCAGGGCGGCTGGCTGGACTTTGACGTCGCCGTGGCCACTCCGGACATGATGGGCACCGTCGGTAAGCTGGGCCGGATCTTGGGACCCAAGGGCCTGATGCCCAACCCCAAGACTGGGACGGTGACCATGGATGTCGCCCGGGCTGTCCAGGAGATCAAGGCCGGTAAGATCGAGTACCGCGCAGAGCGGGCCGGCATAATCCACGTGCCCCTGGGCAAAGTCTCCTTTGACACCGACAAATTGCTGGACAATTTTAAGACCGTCATGGAGACCTTGATCAAGGCCAAGCCTGCCGCCGCCAAAGGACAGTATGTCCGTTCGGTGACTGTTTCCTCGACAATGGGTCCCGGGGTTAAGATCAGCACAACCCGGGCCGCTGCCTGGGATAAAGAAGACTAGGACTTGACGCCCCAGGATTTAAGTGATACACTTGCTTTTGTCAATTGAATAGTCTCTGCCGCAGACAGCAGGTGTCCCTGGGACTTAATTTCCTGCCGAGGTGGAAAGGATATGCGCGTTTTTGTGCTGCATTAACCCTTCCAGCTCGGGAAGGGTTTTTACTTTACCGCGACAGGAGGTGTAGTTATGAGTTCACAAGCAGTTTTGGAAAGCAAGCAGCAGATAGTTGAAGAGATCAGCGATAAACTGCAGCGGGCTGTTTCCGCCGTCCTCACTGATTACCGCGGCCTCAATGTCACTGAGGCTACCCAGCTTCGCAAGGAGCTGAGGGAGGCCGGGGTCGAGTATCGGGTTCTCAAGAATACTCTGACCAGGCTGGCTGTAGACAAAGTAGGGTTCTCCGATTTAAAGAAGGATCTGGTCGGCCCCACCGCCATCGCATTCAGCTATGATGACCCCGTCGCTCCGGCCAAAATCCTCACCAAATTTGCCAAGGCGCACAAGAAGCTGGAGTTGAAGGCCGGCGTGGTGGAGGGCAAGATCATCGACGTTGCCGCAATCACCGCCCTGGCCGACTTGCCCAGTCGGGAGGTCTTGCTGGCCCAGGTTCTGGCCGGGTTCCAAGGCCCCATCTCCGGTTTCGTCAACGTCCTGCAGGGTAATCTGCGCAATTTTGCCTGTGTAATCAATGCCATTAAAGAGCAAAGGGAACAGGCATAAATTAAATACAAATTTTAAAATCCAGGAGGTTTACTAAATATGTCCAAAGTGCAAGAAGTATTGGAAATCGTCAAGAACATGACCGTTCTCGAGCTGTCCGAGTTGGTAAAGGCCTGTGAAGAGGAATTTGGCGTAACCGCTGCTGCTCCCATGGCTGTTGCTGCCGCCCCCGCCGCTGCTGCTGGCGGCGCCGCCGATGCCGGCGAAGAGCAAACCGAATTCGATGCCGTCCTCACCGCCGCCGGTGACCAGAAGATCAAGGTCATCAAGGTTGTCCGGGAGATCACCGGTCTCGGCCTCAAGGAAGCCAAGGATCTGGTAGACGGCGCTCCCAAACCTTTGAAAGAGAAGGTCTCCAAGGAAGAAGCCGAAGAAATCAAAGCCAAGATCAGCGAAGTTGGCGGCACCGTCGAAATCAAATAGCCTGCTGCCATCCTATCACGTCTCCCTCAGGAGGCGTGATTTCTATTTGACTTCAAATACTGCTTGTGTTATTATTATAACTTGCCATGTAATACTATTTTTTTATGGGTTTAAACCCTCCGGAGAATAAAATTTCTCCGGAAGGGGTAACCTATTCTGGTATATTGCCCGGAAAAATCTGGACGAGAGGTGATGGTTTTTGGCCAAGGTAGTTGAACCCGGCGCCGAGGCGCGCAGAAGCTACTCCAGGATTACAGAAGTCCTTGACCTCCCCGACCTTTTAGAAATCCAGACTGAATCGTACAAGTGGTTCCTGGAAGAGGGGCTCAACGAAATGTTTAAGGACATTTCACCGATTAAAGACTTCACTGAAGAACTGCTGTTGGAATTTATCTCATATCACTTGGATCAGCCCAAGTACTCGGTGGATGAATGCAAGGAGCGGGATGCTACATACTCTGCTCCCCTCAGGGTCCAGGTTCGCTTAATCAATAAAGAGACCGGCGAAGTCAAAGAGCAGGAAGTTTACATGGGCGACTTCCCCTTAATGACTAAGAATGGAACTTTTATAATTAATGGCGCCGAGCGGGTCATCGTAAGCCAGCTGGTGCGCTCTCCCGGGGCATATTTTAACCAGCAGATCGACTCGGGGGGCAATATGCTCTTTACGGGGACGCTGATTCCCAACCGGGGGGCCTGGCTGGAGTTTGAGACCGACAGCAACAATGTTGCCTGGGTGCGGGTGGACAGGACTCGCAAACTGCCCATGACGGTGCTCCTGCGCAGTATCGGCTATGGCAGCAATGCAGAGATAATTCAGCTCTTCGGCGACAATAACGATGTCCTCAACGCTACTTTGGAAAAGGACCATACCGATTCCTTTGAAAGCGGCCTCTTGGAGATATATAAGCGCCTGCGCCCCGGCGAGCCTGCCAACGTCGATAACGCCAGGAGCTTATTTGAGAACCTCTTCTTTGACCCCAAGCGCTATGACCTGGCCCATGTCGGCCGCTATAAACTGAACAAGAAGCTGGGCGCCCGGCGGCGCCTGCGTTACCGCAAACTGGCTGAGCATATCGTCGACACCGACACCGGAGAAATTATAGTAGAAGCGGGCTCAATTCTGGACGATCAACTGTTGGATACCATCTATAAAATGAAGGAACCGCCAACAGCTATTTCTGTGTACAGTGACGACAATGTTCCGGTACGGGTGGTGGGCAACGGCGAACCCGGCCATGGCACCAACAGCGTAACCCGGCAGGATATCGTCGCAGTTATCGGTTACTTGCTCAACCTGACCCAGGGAATCGGCGAAGTCGACGATATCGACCATTTGGGCAACCGTAGACTGCGCAGCGTCGGTGAGCTCCTGCAGAATCAATTCAGGGTAGGCCTCTCTCGCATGGAGCGGGTTGTCAAGGAGCGCATGACCATTCAGGATGTCGACGCCATTACTCCTCAAGCCCTGATCAATATTCGTCCCGTCATCGCTGCCATTAAAGAGTTTTTCGGCAGCAGCCAGCTCTCCCAGTTCATGGATCAGACCAATCCCCTGGCCGAGCTCAGTCATAAGCGCAGGCTGAGCGCCTTGGGTCCGGGAGGTCTGAGCCGTGATCGGGCGGGTTTTGAAGTTCGGGACGTTCACTACTCCCACTACGGCCGCATGTGCCCCATCGAGACTCCCGAGGGTCCCAATATCGGGCTCATCGGGTCCTTGAGCACGTATGCGCGCATGAATCGCTACGGCTTTATCGAGACTCCCTACCGCAAGGTGGACAGAACCCAGGGCCGGGTCACCGATGAAATCGTCTACCTCACCGCCGACGATGAAGACCAGTACGCCATCGCTCAGGCCAACGCTCCCTTGGACAAGGATGGTTTTTTTACCACATCTTCCATCAGCGTTCGCCTGGGCAGTGAAATAACGACCCGACCGCCCAAGGAAGTCGATTATATGGACGTCTCTCCCAAACAGTTGGTCAGCGTGGCCACCAGTTTGATTCCCTTCCTGGAAAACGACGATGCCAACCGGGCTTTGATGGGCGCCAACATGCAGAAGCAGGCTGTCCCCCTCCTGGTCCCCGAGGCTCCCATTGTGGGGACGGGCATCGAAGGTAAGGTGGCCCGGGATTCCCGGGTCGTGGTGGTCGCCGTCAATTCTGGAATTGTAGAGAGGGTTACCGCTACCGAGATCGTCATCAATCGGGGCGACAACAAAGAGGACGCCTCCATCAGCGGCATGACGGGAGAGATCTTCCCCCGGGGAACCATGGGCGGCAGGGATATTTACTCCCTTACCAAATTTATGCGTTCCAACCAGGGGACCTGTATTTCCCAGCGCCCCACTGTAAAAAAGGGAGAACGGGTTGAAGCCGGCGACATCATCGCCGACGGTCCTTCCACCGACCGGGGCGAATTGGCCCTGGGTCGCAATGTGCTGGTGGCCTTCATGACCTGGGAAGGCTATAACTATGAGGACGCCATTCTTATCAGCGAGCGCCTGGTTCAGGATGATGTCTTTACCTCCATTCATATTGAGGAATACGAAGCCGAGGCCCGGGATACCAAGCTGGGCCCCGAAGAAATAACCCGGGATATTCCCAACGTCGGCGACGAGGCCCTGAAGAACCTGGACGCCCGGGGCATCATCCGCATCGGCGCAGAGGTCCGGCCAAACGATATCCTGGTGGGCAAGGTCACCCCCAAGGGTGAGACCGAACTTACTGCCGAAGAGCGGTTGCTCCGCGCCATCTTTGGCGAAAAGGCCCGGGAAGTCCGGGATACGTCCCTCAAGGTTCCCCACGGTGAATCCGGCATCGTCGTAGATGTCAAAGTCTTTAACCGGGAGGACGGGGATGAACTGTCTCCCGGCGTCAACCAGCTGGTCCGGGTGTACATCGCCCAAAAACGCAAGATATCCGTCGGCGACAAGATGGCAGGCCGCCATGGCAACAAAGGGGTCATATCCAAGATCCTCCCGGTGGAGGATATGCCCTTCCTGCCCGACGGCACTCCCGTGGATATTGTTCTCAACCCCCTGGGGGTTCCCTCCAGGATGAATATCGGCCAGGTCCTGGAAACCCACCTGGGGTGGGCGGCCAAGGTCCTGGGAATCAAAATCGCCACTCCGGTATTTGACGGCGCTTCGGAATTTGATGTGTTCGAAGCCCTGAAGGAGGCCGGCCTTCCCGAAGACGGCAAGCAGGTGCTGTACGACGGCCGCAGTGGAGAGCCATTTGACAACAGGGTTACAGTGGGGATGGTCTACATTGTCAAGCTGGCCCACATGGTGGACGACAAGATTCATGCCCGTTCCACCGGCCCCTACTCCCTGGTTACCCAGCAGCCCTTGGGCGGCAAGGCCCAATTCGGCGGCCAGCGCTTTGGTGAAATGGAAGTCTGGGCCCTGGAAGCCTATGGCGCAGCCTATACGCTGCAGGAGATCTTGACGGTAAAATCCGACGACGTGGTCGGACGGGTCAAGACCTACGAAGCAATCGTCAAGGGCGAAAATATCCCCGAACCTGGCGTTCCCGAATCCTTCAAGGTATTGGTCAAGGAACTGCAAAGTCTGGGCCTGGACGTCAAGATTCTCGGAGAGGGCGCCGGCGAAGTGGAGATCAGGGATGATGATGAAGACGACGAACCCCGCGAGCTGGAGGTCAACCTCGAGCATGAGTTGACCGAGGAAGACGATGAGACCGCCGAGCTCATGGATGCCGGTACTCCCGTCTCTGGCTCGGATCAGGGAGAAATCGATCTGGACGAGGCCCTGGACGATGACTTTGAGCGCTTTGCCGATATGGAGGACGATTATGACTCCTTTGCCCGGGGATCCGGGCGCAAGAAAGCCAAGCGCGCCGAAGAGTTGGACGAATACCAGGACGAAGACGATTATCTTGACGATTGACAACCACCATCTGTAAAGGGGGAAATACTTTGTTGGATGTCAACAATTTTGATTCCCTGCGGATAGGGCTGGCTTCTCCGGAACAGATCCGGGCCTGGTCCCGGGGCGAAGTAAAAAAGCCCGAGACCATCAACTATCGAACCCTCAAGCCCGAACGGGAAGGCTTGTTTTGTGAAAAGATTTTTGGCCCCCAAAAGGACTGGGAATGTCATTGCGGCAAGTACAAGCGAATCCGCTACAAGGGCGTAGTCTGTGATCGCTGCGGGGTCGAGGTTACCCGGGCCAAGGTGCGGCGGGAGCGGATGGGCCATATCGAACTGGCCGCCCCCGTCTCCCATATTTGGTATTTCAAGGGCATCCCCAGCCGGATGGGTTTGCTCCTGGACATGGCGCCCCGGGCCCTGGAGAAGGTCCTGTACTTTGCCAACTATGTCGTCCTGGATCCCGGCGACACAAATCTTGCCAAAAAGCAGTTGCTTACCGAAGCCGAGTACCGGGAAAACTATGAAAAGTATGTTGACCTCTTTCGCAAAGGCCGCGGCTTCAGGGCCGAGATGGGCGCTGAGGCCATAAAGACCTTGTTGGAAGAGATCGATCTCGAGGCTTTGGCGGCCGAGCTCAGGGCAGAGGTAAAGAGCGCTTCTGGCCAGCGCCGGAGCCGGGCCGTTCGCCGCCTGGAAGTGGTGGAAGCCTTCCGCACTTCCAAGAACCGTCCCGAATGGATGATAATGGAGGCGATTCCCGTCCTGCCCCCCGACCTGCGCCCCATGGTGCAGTTAGAGGGCGGGCGCTTTGCCACCGCCGATCTCAACGACCTGTACCGCCGGGTCATCAACCGCAACAATCGGCTCAAGCGCCTCCTGGATTTGGGCGCTCCCGACATCATCGTGCGCAACGAAAAGCGCATGCTTCAGGAGGCCGTCGACGCCCTCATCGACAACGGGCGGCGGGGGCGGCCGGTCACAGGACCGGGAAATCGGCCCCTGAAATCCCTCAGCGACCTGCTCAAGGGCAAGCAGGGCAGATTCCGCCAGAACCTCCTGGGCAAGCGGGTGGACTACTCCGGCCGTTCCGTCATCGTGGTGGGACCGGAACTCAGGATGTATCAGTGCGGTTTGCCCAAGGAGATGGCCCTGGAGCTGTTCAAGCCCTTTGTCATGCGCCGGCTGGTCCATGATGGCATCGCCCACAATATCAAGAACGCCAAGCGCATGGTTGAAAAAGTCGAAAACGAGGTCTGGGATGTCCTGGAAGAAGTAATTAAGGAACATCCGGTTCTCTTAAACCGCGCCCCCACCCTGCACCGCCTGGGCATCCAGGCCTTTGAACCGGTGTTGGTGGAGGGCCGGGCCATTCAGATTCATCCCCTGGTGTGTACAGCTTATAACGCCGACTTTGACGGAGACCAGATGGCCGTTCACGTCCCCCTTTCCGCCGAAGCTCAGGCCGAATCCCGCCTCTTGATGCTGGCCGCCCACAACATCCTCAACCCCAAAGACGGGCGTCCGGTGGTCACCCCCACTCAGGACATGGTATTGGGAGTTTACTACCTGACCATGGAGAAGCCGGGAGACAGGGGAGAGGGCAAGGTCTTTGGCGATTATGCCGAGGTCCTGCGCGCTTACCACGAAAAGGTAATCTCCCTGCATTCCCGCATCGCCATCAGCCTGGGAGGCCTTACTGGGAAAAACCTGGGTGCCCAGAAACAGGAGCGGGGGTACTTGCTGACCACTGCCGGCCGCATGATCTTCAACGAAATCTTCCCCATGGACTTTCCCTTCATCAACCGGCCTTCCCTGGAGCAAAATATCGCGGCAGCGGACATCGTCCCGCCGGGCAGTGATATCCGTGCCCTCCTGGAGGACCGCAGGCCAGTCCCTGCCATAACCAGCAAGTTTATCAGCAAGATTATCAGCGAATGCTTCCGCCGCTATCGCACTACTGCAACTGCTGAGATTCTGGATAAGCTGAAGACCATCGGCTTTACCTACTCTACTCGGGCGGGAGTCACCATCGCAGTATCCGACATCGCCGTGCCTGAGGAAAAACAAGAGATCCTCGCCAAAGCTGATGCCCAGGTGGAAAAAATCCAAAGGGATTTCCGCCGCGGCCTGGTCAGCGATGACGAACGCTATGAGCAGGTAATTTCTATTTGGAACAGGGCCAAGGACGATGTAACCGAGAGCCTCATGGAGGGCCTGAATCCCTTTAACCCCATCTACATGATGATTGGTTCCGGCGCCCGGGGCAACGAATCTCAGATTACCCAGTTGGCCGGGATGAGGGGCTTGATGGCGGATCCCACCGGTAAGGTCATCGAGCTGCCCATCAAAGCCAATTTCCGTGAAGGGCTGACGGTTATGGAGTTCTTTATCTCCTCCCACGGGTCCCGAAAGGGATTGGCCGATACCGCGTTAAAAACCGCCGACTCCGGTTATCTGACCCGACGCTTGGTGGACGTATCCCAGGACGTCATCGTCAGGGATACCGATTGCGGCACCGACCGCAGCCTTGCGGTATCCGAAATCCGGGATGGGCGCAGCGTCATCGAGCCCCTGGAAGAGCGCTTGGAAGGGCGCTTTGCCGCCCAAGATGTCATTACCCCCGATGGAAGACTTCTGGTTGCCAAGGATGAGCTCATCACTGCCGAAACCGCCCGGGAGATAGCCCATTACGGCGTTATCGAAGCTCCCTTTGCCGGCAGCGTCCGCCTGGAAGAGGCTAAACTATCGGTGGTGGGCGACGACGGCAATGCTAAGGAGTTTGAGCTCAAGGGCCATACCGTCTATGTCGAGGACGGCCAGAGGGTGTTGGAAAACCAAAAGTTGGCAGCTGTCTTTGACTCCGTCAGAATCAGGACAGTCCTTACCTGCAAGAGCAGGTACGGTGTATGTGTCAAGTGCTACGGCCAGGACATGGCCACCGGCAATGTGGTCAGCATCGGCGAATCCGTCGGCATCATCGCCGCCCAATCCATCGGTGAACCCGGGACCCAGCTGACCATGAGGACCTTCCACACCGGTGGCGTGGCCGGGGACGACATAACCCTGGGTCTCCCCCGGGTCGAGGAAATCTTCGAAGCTCGCAAGCCCAAGGGCCAGGCGGTCATCACCGAAGTGGACGGCATCGTCCAGATCCATGACCAGAAGACCAAGCGGGAAGTAGAAATCAAGGGCGCCGATGGCGAATCCCATCTGTACACCATTCCCTATGGCGCAAGGCTCAAGGTGCGCAACAACCAGCGGGTGGAGGCCGGCGACCCCCTCACCGAAGGTCCCATTAATCCCCATGAACTGTTGAGGGTCAAGGGCGCAGAAGCCGTTCAATCCTACCTGACCCAGGAGGTGCAGCGGGTTTATCGCAACCAGGGCGTCGATATAAACGATAAGCATATCGAAGTGATCATCCGGCAGATGATGCGCAAGGTCAAGGTGGATAACCCCGGCGATACCGGCCTTTTGCCCGGCGCCTTTGTCGATCAATTTGAATTTGAAGACGCCAACAATCAGTGCCTTGGCAACGGCGGAGAGCCGGCGACAGGCAGGGAACTGCTCTTGGGAATTACCAAGGCCTCTCTGGCCACCGACTCCTTCCTGTCGGCAGCGTCCTTCCAGGAGACCACCAGGGTCCTGACAGAGGCTTCCATTAAGGGCAAGGTCGATCCCCTGATCGGCTTGAAGGAAAACGTAATTATTGGCAAGCTGATTCCCGCCGGAACGGGTATGTCCAGGTACAGCAGCATATCTATTACCAAAGAACCTGTAACAGAAGTAGAAGATGTGAGTGAAATGGATTGACACTGCGCCCATCCGGTGATAAACTACTAAAGTGTGTATTTTTGATTGCATGGGAGGTTGGGTGTGCTAATGGCCATTCCTAAGCTGGAAGATGGGGCTGTACTAAGAGTGGGCACAAAGCAGACCAGACTTGCCATTGATTCGGGCGTGGCGGTAAAGGTCTTCGTTGCCCGGGATGCCGAGGAAAAGCTGGTGGAACCCATTGTCCTGCAGTGCAGGGAATTGGGGATTCCCGTAACCAGGGTCGCCAGTATGCGCGAACTGGGGAAAGCTTGTGGCATCCAGGTCGGCGCTGCAGCTGCTGCCATGGTCCGAGAATAGCATAGGCGCCCGGTCCTCGCGGCCGGGCAGATTTAACCAACTCTTGGAAGGAGGTGCAGACATGCCAACTATCAACCAATTGGTCCGCAAAGGCAGAAAGCAACTGACTAAAAAGTCCGGTTCGCCCGCTTTGGAGGGTTCTCCCCAAAGGCGCGGTGTATGTACCAGGGTCTCTACTCTGACCCCCAAGAAGCCTAATTCCGCATTGCGCAAAGTTGCCCGTGTGCGCCTGACCAACGGCACCGAAGTTACTGCATACATTCCCGGCATCGGCCACAACCTGCAGGAACACTCTGTCGTTCTCGTCAGGGGCGGCAGGGTCAAAGACCTGCCCGGGGTTAGGTATCACATCGTTCGCGGTACCCTGGATACCGCCGGCGTTCAAAACCGCAACCAGGGTCGCTCAAAATATGGCTCCAAAAAGCCTAAATCCTAAGGAATTGGAGGGATATTGAATGCCCAGAAGGGGAGCAGTGCCTAAGCGGGATATTATTCCCGACCCCATTTACCAAAGCGAGCTCATCTCTCGTTTTATAAACAAGATCATGCTTGACGGCAAAAAAGGCGTTGCCCAATCTATTATGTATGGCGCGCTGGATATAATCAGGGACAAGACAGGCAAGGATCCCATGGAAGTCTTTGAGGCCGCCATGAATAATGTCATGCCTGTTCTGGAGGTCAAGGCCCGCCGGGTAGGCGGCAGCAACTACCAGGTTCCTGTGGAGGTTCGCCCTGAGCGCCGCCGCACCCTGGCCATTCGCTGGCTGGTTGAGTATTCCCGCAAACGCGGTGAGAAGACCATGGCCCAGCGCCTGGCTGCTGAATTGATGGATGCAGCCAACGGCACCGGCGCCGCAGTTAAGAAGCGGGAAGACACCCACAAGATGGCGGAAGCCAACAAGGCCTTTGCCCATTTCCGCTGGTAACAGCTCAGTTTTCAAGTATTGGCATTTTAAAAGAACGATTCAACCCGAAAGGAGGGTATGCAAGTGGCAAGAGAAATTGCATTGGATAAGACCAGAAATATTGGTATCATGGCCCATATCGACGCCGGCAAGACAACGACCACCGAGCGGATCTTGTTCTACACCGGCCGGGTGCACAAATTAGGAGAGACCCATGATGGCTCTGCTACCATGGACTGGATGGTCCAGGAACAGGAGCGGGGCATCACCATCACCTCTGCTGCAACCACTGCCCATTGGAAAGGCCATCGAATCAACATTATCGACACACCAGGCCACGTTGACTTTACCGTCGAGGTTGAACGCTCCCTTCGGGTATTGGACGGAGCCGTTGGCGTCTTCTGCGCCAAGGGCGGGGTAGAACCCCAATCGGAAACAGTCTGGCGGCAAGCGGATAAGTACAAGGTCCCCCGCATCGCCTATGTCAACAAGATGGACATCACCGGCGCCGACTTTCTTAGAGTGGTGGGTATGATAGAGGAGCGTTTATTGGCACGGCCCGTTCCCATCCAGTTGCCCATCGGCAGCGAAGATACCTTCCGGGGTATTGTCGACCTGGTTGAGATGTCTGCAATTATCTACACCGATGAGCTGGGCACCCGCAGCGAAGCCGAAACTATTCCAGGCGAATTGATGGACCTGGCCCAGGAATACCGGGATAAGCTCCTGGAAGCAGCAGCCGACTTCGACGATTCCCTGATGGATAAGTATCTGGAAGGAGAGCCCATCTCTCCTCAGGATATCAAATCGGCCCTGCGCAAGGGGGTCCTGGCCAACAAGTTGGTCCCGGTCCTCTGCGGTTCATCCTACAAAAACAAGGGCGTTCAGCCCCTTTTGGACGCCGTGGTGGATTACCTGCCTGCTCCCAACGAGGTGCCGGACATCCGCGGCATAAAGTTGGGGACAGAAGAAGAAATCGTCCGCAAATCCGACGATAACGAGCCCTTTGCCGCTTTGGCCTTCAAGGTTGCAGTGGATCCCTATGTGGGGAAACTGATCTTTTTGCGGGTTTATTCGGGATCTCTCCATTCCGGCAGTTATGTCCTCAATTCTACCAAGGGCAAGAAAGAGCGCATCGGCCGTCTGCTGCGGATGCATGCCAATCACCGGGAGGAGATCACCGACATCCATGCCGGCGACATCGTCGCCGCGGTGGGACTCAAGGACACCACTACCGGCGATACCCTCTGCGCCGAAGACGGCGCAGTCATCCTCGAGTCCATGCAGTTCCCCGAGCCCGTTATCGACGTTGCCATAGAACCCAAGACCAAGGCAGACCAAGAAAAGATGTCCATCTCCCTGCAAAAGCTGGCAGAAGAGGATCCCACCTTCAGGACATACACCGATCCCGAGACCGGCCAAACTCTGATTTCAGGGATGGGCGAACTGCACTTGGAGGTCATCGTCGATCGCCTGATCCGGGAGTTCAAGGTAGGGGCCAATGTCGGCAAGCCTCAGGTTGCCTATAAAGAGACAATTACCAAGACCGTTCAGGCCGAAGGCAAGTTTATCCGCCAGTCCGGCGGCCGCGGCCAGTACGGCCACGTCTGGCTGGAGGTTTCACCCCGGGAGCCTGGCAGCGGTTTTGAATTCATCAATAAGATTGTCGGCGGCGTCGTTCCCAAGGACTATATTCCCGCCGTTGAAGCCGGGGTCAAGGAGGCTACCCAGAACGGAGTGCTGGGCGGGTATCCGGTAATCGACGTCTCCGTCACCATCTATGACGGCAGTTATCATGATGTGGACTCTTCCGAGCTGGCCTTTAAGATTGCCGGTTCCATTGGCTTTAAGGCGGCCATGCAAAAGGCCGAGCCCGTACTCCTGGAGCCGGTAATGAAGGTAGAGGTTACCGTCCCCGAGGAATACATGGGCGACGTCATGGGAGACATCAACTCCAGGCGCGGCCGCATTGAGGGAATGGAACCCAATAACGGAGTCCAGGTAATCCGGTCAATGGTTCCCCTGGCCGAAATGTTCGGTTATGCCACCGAACTCCGTTCCCGGACCCAGGGACGTGGAGTCTTCTCCATGGAATTCTCCCATTATGAACCGGTTCCCAAGAGCATAGCCGAGCAAATTACCAACCGGAGTTAGTGCCCTTCAGGGCAAAAGGAGGGAAAGTAAATGGCTGCTACTCAAAAAATAAGAATTCGGCTCAAGGCCTTTGATCACAGTGTGCTGGATCAGTCGGCGGAAAAAATCGTCGAGACGGCTCGCCGGACCGGCGCCCAAGTTTCCGGCCCCATACCCCTGCCCACCGACAAGAGCATCTACACTATTCTGCGGGCAGTGCACAAGTACAAAGACTCCCGGGAGCAATTTGAAATGCGGGCCCACAAGCGCCTCATCGATATCCTGGAGCCCACCCCCAAGACGGTGGATGCCTTGATGCGGCTTGATCTTCCCGCAGGAGTTGACATCGAACTCAAGCTCTAAGATTGAATGTCCTTTTATCAGTGACAAGGAGGTGGCAAATCGTATGAAGAAGGGAATTTTGGGTAAGAAGATTGGCATGACCCAAATGTTTGACCAGGATGGGAACGTCGTTCCCGTAACCGTGTTGCAGGCCGGTCCCTGCCCGGTGGTCCAGAAGAAAACCGTAGCCACCGATGGTTATGATGCCATTCAGGTTGGCTTTATCGAGCAAAAGGAACAGAGGCTCAATAAGCCTGAGCTAGGCCATTTTAAAAGGGCCAATGTGGCGCCAGCCCGTTACCTGGCCGAACTCAAGCTGGACAACGCCCAGGAATTTGAAGTTGGCCAGGAATTGCGGGTGGATATGTTTGAAGCCGGCGATCGCATTGATGTTACCAGCATCTCCAAGGGTAAGGGCTATGCCGGCTCTATCAAGCGCCACAATCAACGGCGCGGCCCCATGAGTCACGGCTCTCATTATCATCGTGGCCCCGGTTCCCTGGGCGGCGTCGATGCTGCGAGGGTCTTCAAAGGTCGTCCTTTGCCCGGGCGCATGGGCGGAGAAAGAGTTACAGTGCAAAACCTTGAAATTGTCAAAGTTGATCCAGAGCGCAACTTGCTGATTGTCAAGGGATCTATGCCCGGTGTTCGCGGCGCCCTGCTGCGCATCAGGGACTCAGTCAAGAACAGGAAGTAGCTGAAGCGAAAGGAGGACACAGGACATGCCTAAGGTGGCAGTTCACAACACAAAAGGCGAACAGGTAGGCGAGCTGGAACTCAGCCCAGCGATTTTTGCCGCTCCAGTCAATGAAGCAGCTGTCCACGAAGTGGTCGTAGCCTACCTGGCCAACCAACGGCGCGGGACGGCAGACACCAAGACCAGAGGGCTGGTCAGGGGTGGCGGCCGTAAGCCATGGCGCCAAAAGGGTACTGGCCGCGCCCGGCACGGTTCCACCAGGTCTCCCATCTGGACCGGTGGCGGCACAGTTTTTGGTCCCCACCCCAGAGACTATACAACCCGGCTGCCCAAGAAGATCAAGCGGGCGGCCCTGAAATCTGCGCTGACATCCAAGTTCAACAATGATCAAATCATCGTCTTGGATCAGCTGACCATGGAAGCGCCTAAGACCAAGGAAATTCTCCAGATCCTAAAGAATCTCAAGGTTGAGGGCAAAGCTGTCATTATCACAGCAGACTCCGCACCGGCAGTTTACAAGTCCGCCCGCAATATTCCCGGGGTCAGCACCAGCATCGCCAACAATATCAACACCTATCAGGTGCTCAACGGCGGCTCTATTATCCTGACCAAGGATGCTGTTGCCAAGATTGAGGAGGTGTTTGCATAATGCGCGACGCCCGTGACATAATTATCAGACCCCTTATCACAGAGAAGACCAACGACCTCATGGCCGATCGGAAATATACCTTTGTCGTCAGAAGGGATGCAAACAAAATTGAGATTGCCCATGCTGTAGAAAAGCTGTTTAAGGTCAAAGTCGAATCGGTCAACACGGTCAATATGCGGGGTAAGCTCAAGCGGATGGGAGTCCATCAAGGTTACCGTCCCAGCTGGAAGAAGGCTGTCGTCAAACTGACAGCCGGTTCCAAGCCCATCGAAATTTTTGAATAGAACTCTGCTCCAAGGAGGGTGAGTCATGGCTATTAAATCCTTTAGACCTACCTCCCCCGGCAAACGGTTTGCAACGGTTTTGACCTTTGAAGAAATAACTAAAACCGAGCCCGAGAAGTCCCTGCTGGCCCCGCTGAAGAAGCATTCCGGGCGCAACAATCAGGGCCGGCTGACCGTTCGTCACCGTGGTGGTGGTCATAAGCGCAAGTACAGAATCATCGATTTTCGCAGGACCAAAGATGGCGTTCCCGCCAAGGTAGCTGCCATCGAATACGATCCCAACCGTTCCGCCAACATTGCCCTGCTCCACTATGCCGACGGCGAGAAAAGATATATCCTGGCTCCCAATGAGCTCCAGGTAGGTGCTGTGGTCTATTCGGGACCTGCAGCCGATATCAAGGTGGGCAATTGCCTGCCCCTCAGGAATATCCCCTTGGGTACCGTCATCCACAATGTGGAGCTGAAACCCGGCAAGGGTGGCCAGTTGGTCCGCTCTGCCGGCGCCGGCGCCCAACTCAAGGCCAAGGAAGGCAATTACGCCCATGTCGAGCTGCCTTCAGGCGAAGTCCGCCTCATTCATTTGGACTGCCGCGCCACCATTGGCCAGGTTGGCAATTTGGATCATCAGAACATTACCATCGGTAAGGCTGGCCGCTCGCGCTGGCTGGGTAAAAGGCCTGCCGTTCGCGGTGTCGTCATGAACCCCGCCGATCACCCCCATGGCGGCGGCGAGGGCAAGGCACCCATTGGAAAACCCGCTCCTGTAACCCCGTGGGGTAAACCAACCCTGGGTTATCGGACCCGGAAGAAGCGGAACAAGTCCAATCAATATATCGTAAGGCGCCGTAAAGGCTAGATACCCAAAGGAGGGAAGGATGCCAAATGGGTAGATCTCTGAAAAAAGGTCCTTTTTGTGACGAAAGCTTGTTAAAGAAGATCGAGAAGATGAACGAAAAGGGCGAAAAGCGGGTCATCAAGACCTGGTCTCGCCGTTCCACCATTTTCCCGGAATTTGTCGGCCATACGTTGGCTGTATATGACGGTCGCAAGCACGTGCCGGTTTATATCAGCGAAGAGATGGTAGGGCATAAACTGGGTGAATTTGCTCCCACCCGCACCTTCAAGGGCCACGGTGCCCACACCGAGCGCTCAACAGCCTTGAAATAGGCCCTAGAGAGGAGGATAATAATGGAAGTAAAAGCAAGTGCGCGTTATGTTCGCATCGCACCCCGTAAAGTCCGCATAGTCGTTGACCTCGTTCGGGGCAAAGCTGTGGGCGAAGCGCTGGCCATCCTCAGAAACACTCCCAAGGCTGCATCTCCTCTGGTGGAGAAGGTTCTCAAGTCGGCTGTGGCCAACGCAGAACACAATTACGAGTTAAGTGCAGAAGACCTCTATGTGTCCAAGGCCTTCGTAGACCAAGGTCCCACCCTGAAAAGGTATCGGCCTCGGGCCCGGGGCATGGCCAATAGAATTCTCAAGAAGACCAGCCATATCACCCTGATGGTGGCGGAAAAGCAGAGGAGGGATAGTTAGTGGGACAAAAGGTTAATCCCATCGGCCTGCGCGTTGGCATCATCCGGGATTGGGAGGCCAAATGGTATGCTGAGCGCAAGGATTTCGTCGATACCCTGCATGAGGATCTCAAGGTCCGCGATTTTATCCGCGAACAGCTGCCCAACTCGGGAATATCTAAAATCGAGATCGAGCGTGCAGCCAACCGCATGCGGGTTTCAATTCATACGGCAAAGCCGGGTGTGGTCATCGGACGCGGCGGCGCAGGAATCGAAAAGTTGCGCAAGCAACTCGACCAACTCACCGGTAAGCAGACCCATATCAATATCATCGAAATAAGAGTGCCGGAACTGGACGCCCAATTGGTGGCGGAATCCATCGCCGCCCAGCTGGAAAAGCGCATAGCCTTCAGAAGGGCTATGAAGCAGGCCATGGGCAGAACCATGCGCGTCGGCGCCAAGGGTATCCGGGTCATGGTCAGCGGTCGCCTGGGCGGCGCCGAGATGTCCAGGACAGAGTGGTACACCGATGGGACGGTTCCGCTCCACACCCTGCGGGCTGACATCGACTTTGGGTTCGCCGAAGCCAAGACTACCTACGGCCAGATCGGCGTCAAGGTCTGGATTTATAAAGGAGAAGTACTGCCCGCACCGAAGAAGGCAAAGGGCACTGGGGAAGGAGGAGAATAGCGATGTTGATCCCCAAGCGCGTGAAATTTCGTCGCCCTCATCGAGGGGGTATTAAGGGCAAGGCTCAACGGGGTACCGAAGTCATTTACGGCGAATACGGACTTATGGCTTTAGAGCCCAGCTGGATCACCAACCAACAGATTGAAGCCGCCCGTATTGCCATGACCAGGTACATCAAAAGGGGCGGCAAGGTCTGGATTAAAATCTTCCCCCACAAGCCCATTACCGCAAAGCCTGCCGAAACCCGGATGGGCAGCGGAAAAGGTTCTCCTGAAAAATGGGTGGCCATCGTCAAGCCAGGCCGGGTCATGTTCGAGCTGGCCGGAGTTCCCGAGGAGGTTGCCCGGGAAGCCATGCGTCTGGCAGCGCATAAACTGCCCATCAAGACCAAGTTTGTAAAACGTTTCGAATTGGGTGGTGAAGACCAGTGAAAGCAAAGGAAATCCGCGAAATGAGCGCCGTTGAGCTTCAGCGCAGGTTGGATGAACTGAAAACCGAGCTTTTCAATCTGCGGTTCCAGCTTGCCACCGGTCAACTGGATAACCCCTTGCAGATTAAGCGGGTTCGCAAGGATATTGCCCGGGTCAAGACCATAATCCGGGAACGGGAACTTAATATCAACGTGCAATAGGTTCGGAAAGGAGGATGGGCCAATGACCGAACGTGGAAACCGCAAAGTCCGGATTGGCAAGGTCGTCAGCAATAAGATGGATAAGACCATCGTCGTGGCTGTGGAGGAGCACCTCCGTCATCCCGTCTATGGCAAGACCATCAAGCGGACCAACAAGTTTAAAGCCCATGATGAAAATAACCAGTGCAATATCGGCGATATCGTCGAGATAATGGAAACCAGACCCCTGAGCCGCGACAAGCGCTGGCGTCTGGTGGAAATACTGCAAAAAGTCCAATAGTCTTATGCGCTGAAAGGAGGGGCATGCTGTGATTCAGCAGCAATCGTTGTTGAATGTGGCCGATAACTCGGGTGCCAAGAAGATCATGTGCATTCGTGTCCTCGGCGGCTCCAAACGCTATGCAGGCAACATTGGCGACATTATCGTCGCATCAGTAAAAGAAGCAACACCCGGCGGGGTTGTCAAGAAAGGTGATGTGGTCAAGGCTGTCATCGTTCGCACCAAGTCTGGGCTCCACCGCAAAGACGGATCCCATATTCGCTTTGACGATAACGCCGCTGTTATTATCAACGAGGCAAAGAACCCCAGGGGCACTCGTATCTTCGGGCCTGTCAGCCGCGAACTGCGGGAGCGGGACTTTATGAAAATCGTCTCCCTGGCGCCCGAAGTCCTGTAGCCTGTGAAGGAGGTGGATGACAGTGGCCAAAGTTCACGTCAAAAAAGGAGATAGGGTCCATATCCTGTCCGGAAAGGATAAGGACAAGACAGGAAAGGTATTGGAAGTACTGCCCCGTTCCGGCAAGGTCATAGTTGAAGGGGTAAATATAGTTAAGAAGCACCAAAGGCCTACCCGCGATAATCCCCAGGGCGGCATCATCGAGAAGGAAGCCCCCATCTACAGTGCCAAGGTGATGCTGGTATGTCCCCGCTGCAGAAAACCGGCCCGGGTTGGTCATAAGATTTTGTCCGACGGCCAGAAGGTGCGTTTCTGCAAAAAATGCGGCGAGGTCACTGAATAACTGACCCAAGCGGAAGGGAGGTCACACCATGTCAAGATTGGAAGAACACTATAAGCGGGAGATCGTCCCCGCTCTGATGAATAAATTCAAGTACTCCAGCATCATGGAAGTGCCCAAAATCGAAAAGGTCGTCGTCAACATGGGCGTCGGTGATGCCAAAGAAAACCCCAAGTTTTTGGAAAACGCCGTAGAAGAGTTGGCCCTGATTACCGGACAAAAGCCTGTGATCACCAAGGCGAGAAAGGCCATCGCCGGCTTTAAGATTCGCGCCGGCATGCCCATCGGCACCATGGTCACCCTCAGGGGTGAGCGCATGTACCACTTCCTGGATCGCCTCTTAAATATCGCTCTCCCCCGGGTGCGGGACTTCCGCGGCGTTTCCCCCAAGGCCTTCGACGGCCGCGGTAACTACACCCTGGGACTCCGGGAACAGCTTATTTTTCCGGAAATTAATTACGATAAAGTTGAGAAAGTTCGCGGCATGGACGTCGTAATCGTTACCACCGCCAAGACAGACGAGGAAGGCCGGGAACTGCTCAAAGGTTTCGGTGTCCCCTTCAGGCAATAAATCCTACGAGGAGGGTAATGACGGGTGGCAAAAAAATCTATGATTGCCAAGCAGAAACGGCAACCCAAATTCAGCGTTCAGGCTTATAACCGCTGCAAGATTTGCGGACGTCCCCATGCATATATGCGCAAGTTTGGCATGTGCCGTATCTGCTTCCGCAACTTGGCCCACAAAGGCCAGATCCCTGGCGTCAGAAAAGCCAGCTGGTAGCGTTAGGAAAGGAGGTCCATCCAGATGACTATGACAGACCCGATTGCCGACATGCTGACTAGAATCAGGAACGCCAATACGGCCCTGCACAGCAGCGTGGAAGTCCCGGCATCAAAGATAAAAATCGCATTGGCCGAAACCCTCAAAGAAGAAGGTTTTATCGAAGACTTTGAGGTAATTCAGGACAATAAACAGGGCATTATCAGAATCAAGCTGCGCTATGAAAACGGCAAGCGCAGGATTATCACAGGAATCAAACGAATCAGCAAGCCCGGACTCAGGGTTTATGCCAAGAAGGACGAGATTCCCAGGGTATTGGGCGGTCTGGGCGTTGCCATCATCTCCACCTCTCAGGGAGTCATGGTGGACAGAAAGGCCCGCGCTGCCGGATTGGGCGGCGAAGTCCTGTGCTACGTTTGGTAACCATCGCAACGGAGGTGTAGTAATGTCCAGGATTGGCAAAAAGCCGGTGGAGTTGCCTGCCGGCGTGCAAGTTTCTGTATCCGATGCCAACATCGTCACCGTAAAAGGTCCCTTGGGTCAACTGGAACAGCAGATGCCCCGGGATATTCAGATCAGCATCGAAGATAACCAGGCGTTGGTCACCAGGCCCTCAGACGAAAAGCACCATCGCGCTCTGCACGGGTTAACCCGCAGCCTCTTGGCCAATATGGTGGAGGGAGTCACCAAGGGCTATGTCCGCAATTTGGAGCTGGTGGGCGTAGGTTACCGTGCCGCTTTGCAGGGAAAAGACCTGAGCCTGACGGTGGGGTACTCCCATCCCGTTGTAATCAAGGCTCCCCAGGGCATTGAGTTCGAAGTCCCTGCTCCCAACAAGATTAGCGTCAAGGGAATCGATAAGCAGGCGGTAGGCCAGATCGCAGCAGAAATCCGTGCCGTCCGCAAGCCCGAGCCGTACCTCGGCAAGGGAATAAAATACGAAGGCGAACAGATCCGGCGCAAAGTCGGCAAAGCCGGTAAATAAGCGCTGAAAGGAGTGAGCCCGGTTGGGTCGCAAAATTAATCCGCGTAAGCAAAGACATATGCGGGTACGTAAAAAAGTATTCGGCACCTCAGAGCGTCCCCGTCTCAATGTCTTCCGCAGCGCTAACCATATCTATGCACAGCTCATAGACGATACCAATAACCATACCTTGACCTCTGCTTCAACCTTGGATGAGGCAGTGAAGGCGGAAGTCAGTTACGGCGGCAACAAAGAAGCTGCTAGGGTTGTCGGCCGCGTGCTGGCAGAGAAAGCTAAAAAAGCCGGGATTTCTACAGTGGTATTCGACCGGGGAGGATTCATCTACCACGGACGAGTCAAAGAACTGGCCGAAGCAGCTCGCGAAGCCGGCCTGGAATTCTAGGCAAGGGAGGGAACAGCTTGAAGTCCAATATTGATGCAACAACTTCAGAACTGACCGAAAAGGTCGTCAGTATAAACAGGGTAGCCAAGGTTGTAAAGGGCGGTCGCCGTTTCAGCTTCAGTGCCCTGGTGGTTGTAGGTGACGGCAATGGCAAGGTCGGGACGGGATTCGGCAAGGCCAGCGAAGTCCCCGAAGCCATTCGCAAGGGCATCGAAGACGCCAAAAAGAATATCGTTCAGGTTCCCGTGGTGGGTACCACCATTCCCCACGAAATCATTGGCAAGTTTGGCGCCGGCATCGTCCTGCTCAAACCTGCTTCAGAGGGTACCGGTGTCATTGCCGGGGGACCTGTCCGCGCCGTCTTAGAGGCCGCAGGCTATCGGGATATTCTCACCAAATCTCTGGGTTCCTCCAACGCCATCAACATGGTAGGCGCAACCATGGCTGCCCTGAAGCAGCTTAGGACGGCTGAGGAAATCGCTCGCCTGCGGGGCAAGAGCGTCACAGAAATCCGGGGTTAAGGGGGGACTATGATGGAAAAACAATTGCAAATAAAATTGGTGCGCAGCTCCATCGGCAGGCCCAAGGAACAGCGTTTGACCTTAAAGGCCCTGGGATTCAGAAAGCTTAACCAAGTGGTCAGCAAGCCCGATAACCCCCAGGTCCGCGGCATGATCGCCAAAGTAGCCCACCTGGTCCAGGTTATTGAGTAAGGAGGTGCAGACTGTGAAACTTCACGAGCTTAAACCCGCTCCTGGCGCTCGCAAGTCAGCCAAGCGCAAGGGCCTTGGTATTGGCAGCGGCCTGGGCAAGACAGCCGGCCGTGGCCAGAAGGGCCAGAATTCCCGCAGCGGCGGCGGCGTCCGGCCAGGCTTTGAAGGCGGCCAGATGCCCCTGCACCAGAGGATTCCCAAGCGCGGCTTTACCAGCAAATTCAAGAAGCATTTTGCCGAAGTCAATGTCGCTGATCTGAACAGATTCAGCGAAGGGACCAACGTCACCCCGGAACTGCTCCTGGAAGTCGGCATGGTTAAAAAGGTTCGGGACGGCGTGAAAATCCTCGGCAATGGCGAACTCAGTGTCAAACTGGCGGTGCGTGCCCATCGTTTCAGTAAAGGAGCCGAGGAAAAAATTAAAGCTGCCGGCGGCAGCGTCGAGGTGATATAATATGCAATTGTTGGCTACTCTGCGCAACGCTTGGCATATAAAGGACATTCGGCGCAAGCTCCTGTTCACCTTGGCCATGCTCCTGGTCTACCGGTTGGGTTCCTTTGTTCCCGTGCCGGGTATTGACCGGGAAATGGTCAAGGAGATCCTCGGCGCCGGCTCGGGAGGAGGCGGCCTATTTGGCCTCTTCGACGTCTTCGCCGGCGGAAACCTCTCCAACTTTTCCGTCTTCGCCATGGGCATCATGCCCTACATCAACTCGTCCATAATCATGCAGTTGCTGCAAGTGGTCATCCCCAAATTTGAGGAATGGGCCAAGGAAGGTCCCGAAGGCCGCAAAAAGCTGATGCAAATCAGCCGCTACGGCACAGTGGTCCTGTCCCTGATCCAGGCCACCGGCATGTCCATTGCTTTTCGCACCGCCATTGGCGTCAGCCGTGCCGAGGCTCCCCTCAGCTACTACCTGACCCTGGTGGTCATTGTCTTCTCCCTCACTGCAGGTACAGCCTTCCTGATGTGGCTGGGCGAACAGATTACCGACAAGGGCATCGGAAACGGGATTTCTCTGATAATCTTTGCCGGTATTGTATCCCGGCTGCCCCTGGTGGCAGTCCAGACCTTTGCCTTGCTTCAGGCCGGTGAAATCAATATCTTCCAGGTCTTGCTCTTACTGGTCCTGGCCCTGGTGGTAATCGCCGGCATGATCTATGTCTCGGAAGGCGAGCGCCGCGTCCCCGTGCAGTATGCCAAGCGGGTAGTGGGTCGCAGGATGTACGGTGGCGCCAGCACCCATATTCCCCTCAAGGTCAACCAGGCCGGGGTCATCCCCGTCATCTTTGCAACATCCCTCTTGATGCTTCCCGAAACCATAGGGAACTTCTGGCAGAACAATATTCTCCAGAAGATCGCCGATTTCTTTACCTTGGGGACCTGGTCCGGGACCCTCATCGCCGCAGCCTTGATTATATTCTTCGCCTATTTCTACACTGCCATCACCGTCAACCCCAGCGATTTGGCCGACAATATGCGCAAAAACGGCGGCTTTATTCCCGGCATCCGTCCGGGACGGCCCACTGCCGGCTATATCGAGCGCATTCTCAACCGAATCACCCTGGTAGGCGCCCTGTTCCTGGCAGTGATTGTCGCCCTGCCCTATGTTCTGTCGGGCGTGGTGGGAATGAATATCGGTATCGGGGGTACCTCGTTGCTGATCGTCATCGGCGTCGCCCTGGAGACCATGAAGCAGATTGAAAGCCAGATGCTGATGCGCCACTACAAGGGCTTTATGTAGGGGGCGAAGGGTATGCGTTTAGTCTTACTGGGCCCTCCCGGCGCGGGTAAGGGCACCCAGGCGGATTATATCAAAGAGCATTTCGGCATTCCCCATATATCCACCGGCGACATGCTTCGGGCTGCCCGCCAGGAGCGCACGCCCCTGGGGCTGGAGGCCGAAAAGTACATGGAAGCCGGCAAACTGGTCCCCGATGAAGTTGTGGTTGGCATAGTCACCGAGCGCCTTGCCCAGCCCGACAGTGCCAAAGGCTTTCTCCTGGACGGGTTTCCCCGCACCGTAGAGCAGGCCCTGGCCCTGGAAGAGGCCGACATTCAGCTTGATGCTGTAATCAGCATCGAGGTGCCTCGGGACAGCCTGGTCAGACGGCTCAGCGGCAGGAGGATTTGCCGCCAGTGCGGGCGCGCCTGGCATGTGGAGTATAATCCGCCGCCGACACCTACGACCTGCCAATGCGGCGGCGAACTTTTCCAGCGCAGCGACGACAGCAGCGAGACGGTGCAAGCGCGCCTGGATGTTTACCTCCAGCAGACCAGTCCCCTCAAGGAATGGTATAATCAGCGAGGCCTGCTGGTCACGGTTAACGGCGACCAGGCAATTGACCAGGTTTTTTCTGAAATCCTAGAGAAGCTAGGAGCAACCCGATGATAATTATCAAATCCCCTCGGGAAATTGATATAATGGCCAAGGCAGGAGAGATCACTGCTGGGGCCCATCAGCTGGTAAAAGAGACCGTCGCTCCGGGAATAACTACCAAGGAACTGGATAGATTAGTTGAAGAATTTTTGAAAAAAGCCGGAGCGATTCCCGCCTTCAAAGGCTATGGCGGCTTCCCTGCCAGCATTTGCACTTCTGTAAACAACCAGGTTGTCCACGGAATACCCTCGGATGATGTAATTCTCCAAGCAGGCGATATCCTGAGCGTCGACATTGGCGCAATCTATGAAGGCTATGTCGGCGACGCAGCAGCAACCTACCCTGTGGGAGACATTTCCCCAGAATCTGAAAAACTCTTGCAAGTTACCGCCGAGGCCCTGATGAAGGGTATAGAGCAAGCGGTGGAGGGTAACCGCCTATCTGATATTTCTGCGGCAATACAGCAATGGGTAGAGTCCAACGGTTTTTCGGTGATCCGCGACTATGTTGGCCACGGCATCGGCCAGCAGATGCATGAGGATCCTCAAATCCCCAACTTCGGGCGCCCCGGGTTTGGCCCGCGGCTGACGTCGGGAATGGTATTTGCCATTGAACCCATGGTCAATGCCGGCAAACACCATGTCAAGACCCTGGCGGATGGCTGGACCGTGGTGACCGTCGATGGCTCGCTGTCAGCGCATTTTGAGCACACCGTGGCGATTACGCCCCAGGGGCCCAGGATCCTGACGACAATTGGTGGTTGAGGAGGATTGAGTATGCAGTTCGCACCCGGTAACGTTGTCCGTTCCACTGCTGGCCGGGATAAGAATCATCTGTATGTGGTGGTCTCCCTTGCCGCGGGCAGGGTGTTGGTGGCGGATGGGCAGCGGCGCACAATCCGCAAGCTCAAGCCCAAGAACCCCTTGCACCTGGAATTGGTCCGCAGCGGAGAACCCGTAATGCAAACAGATGAAGAGATCAGGCAACTCCTTCAGAGGATGGTGGATCTATCCCATAGCAAAGAAAAGGGAGGGAACTGAATGGCGAAACAGGATGTCATTGAAGTCGAGGGCCGCGTCATCGATGCGCTCCCCAATGCCACATTTCGGGTGGAGCTGGAGAATGGTCATGTTATAATGGCCTATGTCCGCGGCAAACTCCGTATGAATTTCATCAGAATACTACCCGGTGATCGGGTTTCCTTAGAACTATCACCCTATGATCTCACTAAGGGACGGATAACTTACCGCCATAAATAATCCTGGCCCTCAAAGGAGGTAAGAGGATGAAGGTCAGACCTTCAGTGAAACCGATTTGCGAAAAGTGTAAGATCATCCGCCGCAAAGGCAAGGTAATGATTATTTGTGAAAACCCCAAACACAAACAAAAACAGGGATAAGCAGGAGGTGTACAGCATTTGGCACGTATAGCCGGCGTCGATTTGCCAAGGGAAAAACGTGTTGAGACTGCCTTGACATATATTTATGGCATAGGCCCGACACTGTCCAAGAAGGTGCTGGAAATGACCGGCATCAATCCTGACACCAGGGTCAGAGATCTGACCGAGGATGAAATCGGCAAACTCCGGGAAACCCTGGACAAGGACTTCCAGGTCGAGGGCGACCTGCGTCGGGAAGTATCCATGAACATCAAGCGCTTGATGGAAATCGGATGCTACCGCGGTCTTCGCCACCGCCGGGGGCTTCCCGTTCGGGGCCAAAACACCAAGAACAATGCCAGGACCCGCAAGGGCGCCAAGAGAACCGTCGGTATAAGGCGCAAAAAATAGTGAAGGGAGGAAAGCAACTTGGCTAGAAAGACAACCCGCACCAAGCGCAGAGAGCGTAAAAATATAGAACGTGGCGTAGCCCACATCCAGTCCACCTTTAACAATACCGTGGTCACCATCAGCGATGTCAACGGCAACACCGTTGCTTGGTCTACAGCAGGGGCCAACGGCTTTAAGGGTTCCAGGAAGAGCACTCCCTTTGCCGCCCAGACAGCCGCCGAGGCAGCTGCCAAGGCTGCCATGGAACACGGCATGAGGACTGTTGAAGTCATGGTCAAGGGGCCGGGGTCCGGCAGGGAGGCCGCCGTCCGTTCCTTGCAAGCCGCCGGACTGGAAGTGACCGCCATCAAGGATGTTACCCCCTTCCCTCACAACGGCTGCCGTCCTCCTAAACGGCGTCGGATGTAAACTCAATCAGGAGGTGTAAAATACATGGCAAGATATACGGGACCCGTTTGTCGCTTGTGCCGCAGGGAGGGCATGAAGCTGTTCCTCAAAGGCGAACGCTGCTATACACCCAAATGCGCAATTGATCGCCGCAACTACCCCCCTGGTCAACATGGCCAGGCCCGTCGCCGCAATCCTTCCGAGTACGGCTTACAGTTGCGGGAAAAGCAAAAGGTCCGTCGCATTTACGGCGTTACCGAGCGCCCCTTCCGGCGCTATTATGAAGAGGCCGCCCGCCGCAAAGGCGTTACCGGCGAAATCCTTCTCCAGCTCCTGGAGCTTCGCTTGGACAATGTCGTCTATCGTCTGGGCTTTGCATCGTCCAGGCCCGAAGCAAGGCAACTCGTCCGTCACGGCCACTTTGCAGTCAACGGTCGCAAGGTAAACATCCCTTCCTTCCAATGCAAGGTCGGCGATGAAATCACAGTCCGCGAGCGCAGCGCAAGCTCCGACAAGTTTAAGGAACTCAGGGAACTGGCCGGCCAGCATACATCACCTGCATGGCTGGATAAGAACGTCGAAACCCTGTCAGCCAAGATCATCGCGATGCCGCGGCGTGAAGACATTGACGATATTCCCATTGCAGAGCACCTGATCATCGAGCGTTACTCCAGATAAAACCCTCGTTGGATTAGCAGTGATATAAGGGAGGGTCAATATACGTGTTGGAAATCGAAAAGCCCCGTATCGAATGTGTTGAAGCTTCCGAGGACAATACTTATGCTCGGTTCACCATAGAGCCCCTGGAACGTGGGTATGGCAATACTTTGGGCAACTCCCTGCGCAGGGTATTGCTATCCTCCCTGCCCGGCGCCGCTGTCACCAGTGTAAAAATCGAAGGTGTTCTACATGAGTTTTCAACAATTGACGGGGTGGTTGAGGATACCGCCGAGATCATCCTCAACCTCAAAAAGTTAAGATTTAAGTTGCACCAAAATGAGCCGGCGGTGCTGCGCGTAGAGGCTGACAAACCGGGACCGGTTACCGGGGCGGACATCATCGCAGCCGACGCCGATGTCGAAATCCTCAACCCCCAGCAGGTCATTGCCACCCTGGAGGAAGGCGCTCGCCTTTATGCCGAGCTCACCGTCTCTCCTGGGCGGGGATATTCCCCGGCTGAACGCAATAAGACCGAGGATCAGCCCATCGGAGTCATCGCCGTGGACTCAGTCTTTTCTCCCGTCACCAGGGTAAATTTCCAAATCGAGGACACCCGGGTGGGGCAGGTCACCGACTACGACAAGCTCACCCTGGAAGTATGGACCGACGGCAGCACTCGTCCCGACGAGGCCGTCAGCCTCGCGGCCAAGATCCTCACCGAACACCTGGACCTCTTCGTCAACCTCAGTCAATCCGTCCAAGAGATTGAAGTCATGATTGAGAAGGAAGAAGACGCCAGAGAAAAGACCCTGGAAATGCCCATTGAAGAACTGGATCTGTCAGTTCGCTCGTACAACTGCCTCAAGCGGGCGGGCATCAACTATGTCCACGAACTGACCCAAAAGACCGAGAACGATATGGCCAAGGTCCGCAACCTGGGGAAAAAGTCCCTGGAAGAAGTCCAGCAAAAACTTGCCCAATTGGGCTTGTCATTGCGTAAAGAAGAAGATTAAGGAGGGGAGTCAGATGGCACTTTCCAAGTTCGGCCGCCCCACCAACCAGCGCAGGGCGCTTCTGCGCGGGTTGGCCACTGCGGTTTTGAAAAACGGTAGAATCACCACCACCGAAGCCAAGGCCAAGGCAATCAAGCCCATCGTGGAGAAAATGATAACCCTTGGCAAACAGGGTGATTTGCATGCCCGCCGTCAGGCCTTGAGCTACCTTCTCGAAGAAGATGTAGTCACCAAACTATTCCAAGAGATTGCCCCCCGCTACCAAGAACGTAACGGCGGCTATACCAGGCTCTACAAGGCCTCCCCCCGGCGCGGCGATGGAGCGCCCCAGGCGATACTGGAATTAGTATAATAAGCCCGAGGACAGGTCAGATGACAGTTGGGGACATTTAGTCGCTGACTGTTTGTCCTGTCTTTTTTTCTAGGGAGGGAGGGGCAGCAGTGATACGCGTAGAAAATGTCGGCTATTCCTACCAGACAGAGAGCGGCAGGACCAGCGCCCTCACCGATGTAAGCCTCAGCATTGGCCAGGGAGAATTTGTGGCCATCCTGGGCCACAACGGCTCGGGAAAGTCCACCCTTGCCAAGCTCTTTAACGGCCTCCTCATCCCCGAGCGGGGCAAGGTGCTGGTCCTGGGCCAGGCCACCGATGATCCCGAAAAGCACTGGTGGATCAGACAGCAGGTAGGGATGGTCTTCCAAAACCCGGACAATCAATTGATCGCCACGGTGGTGGAAGAGGATGTGGCCTTTGGTCCCGAAAACCTCGGACTTCCCCCGCCGCAAATTGTGGACAGGGTGGCGGAATCCCTGGCCCAGGTAGATATGGGCGCCTATCGCCAGCACTCTCCCCACCTGCTGTCAGGGGGTCAGAAGCAGCGCATAGCCATTGCCGGCATCCTGGCCATGCGTCCCCGCTGTCTTGTGCTGGACGAGCCGACGGCCATGCTTGATCCCCGGGGACGCCGGGAAGTGCTGGATACCGTCCTCCGCCTCAACCGCGAGGAAGGCATCACAGTAATCTGGATTACCCACCACATGGATGAAGCCGTCCATGCCCACCGGGTAATCGTCATGGAGCAGGGCCGAATTGCCGTCCAGGGTACGCCCCGGGAGGTCTTCCGCCACGCCCAACTGTTGACCGAATTGGATCTTGATGTGCCGGCAGTGACCCGCCTGGCCCAACTCCTGGCCCAGGACGGCCTGGATTTGCCTCCTGACGTCCTGACGGTGGAAGAGATGGTGAACCTGCTATGTCCATAATCGCCGAAAACCTTTCTTACATCTATTCTCCCGGGACCCCTTGGGCGGCCAAGGCCCTGGACCAGGTTGACCTGGAGATCCAGGATGGCGAGATCATCGGCCTCATCGGCCACACCGGTTCCGGCAAGTCCACCCTGATCCAGCACTTCAATGGGCTGCTGAAGCCCACTTCCGGCATCATCACAGTGCAGGGCATAAGGATTGGCGAAAAGGGCGTCAATCTCCGCAAGCTTCGGCAGAAGGTGGGTCTGGTCTTCCAGTACCCCGAGCACCAGCTCTTTGAAGAGACGGTTTATGCCGACGTGGCCTTCGGCCCCAAGAATTTGGACCTGGGCCCCCAGGAGGTCGAGGAGCGGGTTCGCGCCGCTCTGACCGCCGTAGGCCTGGACTATTCTGAGGTCAAGGACCGTTCGCCTTTCGAGCTCAGCGGCGGTCAAATGCGGAGGGTGGCCATAGCCGGTGTCCTGGCAATGGAGCCGGAAGTGTTGATCCTGGACGAACCCACCGCCGGCCTGGACCCCAGGACCCGCAACGAGCTCCTGGGTTATTTGCAGAGCATCCACCGAGAACGGGGAATCACCCTGATCATCGTCTCCCACAGCATGGAGGAAGTGGCCTCCCTGGCCCACAGGATCATCGTCATGGACCGGGGGACCATTTACGCCCAGGGCAGCCCCCGGGAGATCTTCGGCCGCGGCGACGAACTGCGGAGCATCGGCTTGGACGTCCCGTCCCTGACCCGGCTGATGCTGGCTCTTAAAGACCGGGGCCTGAACGTGCCTACAGACATCCTCACCCTGGAGGAAGCGAGGCGGGCAATCAGGACGGCGAGGGGGCGGACAGATGTTTAAGGGAATAACCATTGGCCAGTATTATCCCGGCGATTCCTTCTTCCACCACCTGGAGCCCCGGATAAAAATCGGCCTCATCACCGCCTATGTGGTCTTTTTGTTTCTCTTTGCCACGGCCTGGGGCTACCTGGCCATGACCCTCCTCAGCCTGACCGTGATTTTATTGGCTCGGCTGCCCCTGAAGCTGATGGTGCGTGGCCTGCGTCCCCTCTACTTCATCATAGCCTTTACCTTGATCCTGCACATCTTCTTTACCAAGGGCGGTGATGTCCTGGTGCGGTGGGGCAGGATAGCAATAGAGTCCCAGGGCCTGTTCACCGGTCTGCTCATGGCCTGGCGCTTAATCCTGTTGGTCACCACCACTTCCCTGCTCACCCTGACCACCTCTCCCATCGCCCTCACCGATGCCATCGAGGGGATTCTGCGCCCCTTGTCGCCCATCGGCGTCCCCGCCCACGAATTGGCCATGATGATGACCATTGCTCTGCGCTTCATCCCCACCCTTCTGGAGGAGGCGGAAAAAATCATGAAGGCGCAAATGGCCCGGGGCGCCGACTTCGAGAGCGGCAACCTGGTCCAACGGGCCAAGGCCCTGATACCTCTGCTGGTGCCCCTGTTTATCAGCTCATTCAGGCGGGCCGATGATCTGGCCCTGGCCATGGAAGCCCGCTGCTACCGGGGCGGAAAGGGCAGGACCCGGATGAAGGTTACCCGGGTGAAGGCCGGGGAATGGCTGGTTCTGACAGGCTTCATCGCTGCCATGGTGGTGTTGGTATGGCTGGGACTCTGACCGACCGGGTGGCCCTGATCCTGGAGTACGACGGCACCGAGTACAGCGGTTGGCAGTACCAGATCAATGCCGATACAGTCCAGGCCCAAGTGGAGAAGGCCCTGTACGGCCTCTTTGGCCAGGAAATAAGGGTGATGGGGGCCAGTCGCACCGACTCCGGCGTTCACGCCCGGGGTCAGGTCGCCGCCCTGAATCTTCCCCGCCCATTTCCCCGGCACAAGCTGGCAGCCGCCCTCAATTGGCGCCTGCCAGCCGATATCCGTGTCCTGGAGGCTTACCCTGTCCCCCGGGATTTTAACCCCCGGACCTGGGCCAAGGGCAAGATTTACCGGTACTTTATCTACAACCGCAACCCCCAGCCCGCCCTGGCCTCGCATTATTACTGGTCCCTGCCGTATAACCTGGACACCGCAGCCATGAACAGCGGTGCCCGCCACCTCATCGGCTGCCACGACTTCTCCAGTTTCCAGGCGGCGGGCTCGCCGGTGGAGGACACCCGGCGCACCATCCGCCACTTATTCTGCTGGCGCCGGGGGAACCTGGTTACCATAACCTGTGTGGGCGACGGCTTTCTGTACAATATGGTGAGGATTATCGTCGGCAGCTTGGTGGAAATCGGCCTGGGCAGGCAGGAGCCCCAATGGGCCAGGCAGGCCCTGGAGGCTCGGAACCGGGATGCGGCGGGACCGACGGCCCCGGCCCAGGGTTTGTTCCTGGAAAGGGTCCTCTACCGCCCGTCCCTTGACAGTTACCGCCGACTGTAATAAAATATTTCAGGATATGTATAAATCCGTGAGCCCCGGATTTTACAGGATCTATGCAAGGAGGAAAATACAATGCGTACCACCTATTTGGCCAGGCCAGAGCAAGTTGAGCGCAAGTGGTGGCTCATCGACGCCGAAGGTCAGACCCTGGGTCGGCTTGCTTCTGAAATAGCAGCGATTCTCCGTGGCAAGCACAAGCCCATCTTCACCCCAAACGTAGACACCGGGGACCACGTTATAGTAATCAATGCTGCTAAAGTGGTTATAACCGGTAACAAGGCCCAGCAGAAGATGTACTACCGCCACACCGGATATCCCGGCGGCCTCAAGGCTGTGAGCTTTGAAGAACTGATGCAGAAAAAACCTGATCAAGCCGTTTACCGGGCGGTAAAGGGCATGCTCCCCCACAACAGGTTGGGTCGGGCCATGCTTAAGAAGCTCCGCGTCTATGCAGGACCCGAGCACCAGCACGCTGCCCAGCAACCTGAAAAATGGGAAATCAGAGGTTAAGGAAAGGGGGATGCATTAATGGCTAAAGTTCAGTATTTCGGAACCGGTCGCAGGAAGAACGCCGTTGCCCGGGTGCGCCTGGTGCCCGGCGATGGCAAGGTTATCATCAACAAGCGGGATATCGACGACTACTTTGGCGGTCTCGAGACCCTCAAGCTCATCGTTGCCCAGCCCCTGGAAGCCACCCAGACCAACGGCAAATTTGACGTTCTCGTCAATGTCCATGGCGGCGGCATCAGCGGTCAAGCCGGCGCCATCCGACACGGCATTGCCAGGGCCCTGCTCAAAGTAGATGGCGAGCTCCGCCCCATCCTCAAAAAAGCCGGTTACCTCACCCGGGATCCCCGGATGAAAGAGCGCAAGAAGTACGGTCTCAAAGCCGCACGTCGTGCACCCCAGTTCAGCAAGCGTTGATCTCGAGTCGGAATCATCAAAAAACCCTGGAATCTCAACGGTTTCAGGGTTTTTTCATGCCCGGAAATCTTTGATGGTTTTTCATGGCGTTCCATGGTTTTCGACCGATTTTTTATAGTTAACGAGGGGCTAACCGCCGTTTTTCGGGCCTTTATAGTTAACAAATGGGCTAAATGAGGGAGAGCAAAAAGTGCGTTTTCAGTGGATTGAAGGGCGGCATGTCTTCTCTCCGAAAAGCGGTTTACTCCCCCTTTCCTTGCCTCTATCCAGACTACGATTTGAAATTGGTCCGTTTGGCCGAATCTGACCGAACCAGACATTTCTAATCAGGTTTTATCCTTATCTATGGTGCTCAGCAGACAGTTCTTCCTGCCGGGCATCTTTTCTTTTCCAGAAGAAAACCTCCATACATAGCCCGGTTACTGTTCTGAACGGTAATCGGGCTTTTTTCATTTCTGCAGGCTCTGCAGAACCATCATGAAAAAGGAGGATTAGTCGATGGAAAAAGAAACTATCATGATCGACGGCGTGCGTTACTATGCTGACCGTCCTCGCAGCTGCAGGGGCTGTTTCTTTTGGAAGAACAGGAAAACGGGCTGCGTCCTCAAAAAGGAGAATTGTTACTATCTGGCGGAAGCACCCAAACGGAAGTCTCCCTGTGAAGGCTGCTGTTATGGCCCATGTGTCAGCTTCTGCATGAAAAAGATCCTTGGATATAAGGGTGAGGAGGTGCCTGCCAGTGTGCGACAGAAATGAAACGCTGAACCGGTGCAGGAAGCTGCTGGATACGCCTAACAAAGCCGACAGGGCAAAAGAACCGCCCAAATGCAGATGCTGCCTTTACTACCAGCCTGATTTCCGGTACCGGAGCTGTCTTTTCTCAGAATGCCCATATGGCAAGGCCGGAAATACGGCCTTCCGGAAAAAGCCGCTTCGAAATGAGAAGATCATCGGCAAGGAGGTGGGTGGTATGGATGCATGAGTATTTTTACGGTGCACAGTCCAGCACATACTCCTTCATTCGGGTCCCCACGGTTCTTTTCACTGATGATCAGTACAAATATGTTTCGGCAGAGGCTAAAGTCCTGTATGGCCTGCTTCTGGCAAGAATGGATCTTTCAGCCAAAAACGGTTGGCTCGATGATCAGGGCCCCGGCTATGACGAGTACAACATTACGCAGGAGCAGGTCGGTCATAATCCTTATGAATTGGCGTCGTATCTGACAGTCGTGTTTGAGAATTATACCCGATCCCAGGTACAGAGTACCCTGCAGCAGATTTTTGCCGCGCAGTATGAACTGACAATAGAGGAGGTCGTGGAGACTAGGTATAGGACTGAAACAAGAACCAGGACAGTCACCTACACCGATCCGGAGACCGGTGAATCCTATGACGAGGAAGAAGAATACGAGGTCGAAGTACCGTATCAGTACTATATCCTGAATGTCAACATGGAAAACAACGGCCTCTCGGAAATCCTGCTTACGGCAGGCCTGACGGAAGACCAGATATCCCGGTATGCCCTTCTGATGCAGACTCTGGGCAACAGGCCGGACATCTTCGGAGACAATCCCTATGCCATCGCCATGCAGGACGTTCTCCACTACGACATCCCCGGCGAGGCACTTACGGAAGAGAGATTCCGAAGGATGATCACGGAGGCCGAGAAATACCTGGGCTATCCGTATGTCTGGGGCGGATCTTCCCCGTCCACGAGCTTTGACTGCTCAGGCTTCGTTTCCTGGGTCATCAATCATTGCGGCAACGGCTGGAACGTCGGAAGACTCGGCGCGGAAGGCCTGCGTCAGATCTGCGCGATCATCCCGCCAAGTGAAGCCAAGCCCGGAGATCTGATCTTCTTCCAGGGCACGTATGATACGACCGGTGCTTCCCATGTGGCCATCTATGTTGGCAACAACATGATGATTCACTGCGGAAACCCGATCCAGTACGCAAGCATCGATACAACGTACTGGAGAGCACACTTTTACTGTTTTGGCCGTCTGCCTTAAGTCTGGGCAGACGGTCATTTCATCCAAAGGAGGATTGAAATGGACGATTCAAAGCTGAACCGCCTGCGTGAAGAGCTGAAGGCGGCAAAAAAGAAACGGGATTCCTGGGAGGCAAAGGTCAAGGACTTGGAACGCAGATACAACGAGGCTGAGAAGGTTTGTGTATACGGGATCTTCCAGGCGGCCAACATGACGCCGGAGCAGCTGGCGGAGCTGATACGTTCTGCTGCTTCCGGTATTCCCCGTACCCCGGTATTCCTTCAGGAAGCCGACACCGAAAACGACACTTACGAAGAGGAGGATAACAAAGAATGATCAAAAAGAAGATGGCCGCACTGCTTGCGGTCGTACTGATTCTGGTGATGGTATTCCCGGTTTCGGCCTTTGCCTACGCGCCGGAATCTGAACAGACGTCGGCGGGTACTGAAACAGAGCCTGCAAAAACCGAAGAAGCTACGGAGCCCGAAAGTGATGACAGCGAAGGGAGTCCGGACGGTTTGGAAGCCTTTCTCTCTGATCCCGATTTGCTGCGTGTGCTTCTGGCCGGAACGGATCCGGAGATCCTGGAGGTCCTAAAGGAACACCCGAAACTGATCGCACTGCTGATTCCCACGCTGCATATCACCGTTACGGACGGTTCCGTGGTGATCTCCACCGACAAGCAGGTTCCGGAGGATCCGGCAAGGACCGGCACTGTGACCACCCAGGGCGGCAACCTGAACGTGAGAACCGGCCCCAGTACGGGTTACAGCATCATCACGCAGCTGACCAACGGAAGCACCGTCAACGTGATCGGGGAAAAGGACGGCTGGTATGAGATCGAGCTCCCGGCAAGATACGGCTATGTCTGCGGACAGTATCTGAGAGTGAATGACATCCCTTCCACACAGACGGACGATGGCTATACCTTCGATATCGACGGAACCATGATTCTGAGCTTTCTGGAGCTCCTTGCAGGCACCGGAACCGAATCCGGTATCCATGGGCTGACACCCTCCGGAAATCTCACCCTAGTGGATGATTACGGGGAAAGAAACGGCGAGGGCCAGCAGTTCATCACACTGGTCACGAAAGCAGGCAACTACTTCTACCTGATCATCGATCGTGACGAAAAGGGCGAAGAGACCGTACACTTCCTGAATCTCGTGGATGAACGAGATCTGTTCTCCTTGATGGAGGAGGATGAGGCTGCCGACTATCAGGCGCAGCTTGCTGCTGAACAGGCGGCCAGAGAAGCTGCTGAAAGGGCGGCTGCCGAGGCTGCAGCACAGACCGGTGAGAGCAGCACGGAAGAGCCAGAGCCTCAACCCGAAAAGAAAGGCACCAAAATGCTCCCTGTTGTGATCATCATTCTCGTCATGGCGGCGGTCGGCGGCGGATGGTTCTTCATGCAGACCAAGAAGAAAAAGCAGGCTGCAAGCGGTCCGGATCCGGACGCCGATTACACCGATGATGACGAGGATTACGGTGCCGGCGAGAGCGAACCGGTCGATGACTCCGATCCCTATGAGGACGAGATCCTGGATGATTCTGAGGAATCCGGAGAAGGCAGCGAGGAGGATCTGTGATGGTGGTTGTTATGACGCCGGAGGAACTGCGGGACTTTATCCGTTTCATGCCGGATGACGAGATCCTGAAGATCACCATCGAGCTTAAGGAGGATAGCCAGAACAGAGATGACAGAGAACGAACCGAGCAACCGATATAAGCTGAAAGAAGTCTGTATCCGCCTGGCTGAGGGGCATCCGTTATACTCGGATGTCCCTCTTTCCTCCCCCGGAGCAGCGCTTCAGGTAATGCGGAAGGAAATGTCCCAGTTCGACCGGGAGTGCCTCTGTGTAGTGAACCTCAACACAAAGCTCCAGCCAATCAATTTCAATATCGTCAGCGTTGGCGAGCTGAACCAGTCGATTGCGGCGATCCCGAACATTCTGAAGTCGGGACTCATGTCCAATGCGGGAGCTTTCATCCTGCTTCACAACCACCCGTCCGGGGATCCGACGCCATCACAGGCAGATCTCACGACCACGAGGAAGGTCATTGAGGCCGGTAAGCTCATGGGCATTCCCTGCATGGATCACATCGTAGTCGGCGGGAATGACCGCTACTGCAGCATGCGGGAAGAGAATCTCGCAGATTTCAGCAACAGCAGCATCAACATGACTGCGGAGGAGATCCTCCGAGTCGCTGATACAAAACCATCTTTTGAAGGAGGAACCAAGACAATGGCAGATGAAAAGACCATGGACCAGGCTGTGGAGGCAGCAAAGGAAGTGGCACAGCGTGAGGAAGTAACAATCAAGTTCGGGAAAGGCTTGGCCGAGCCCTTTACTTCCAAGGACGGTAAAGAGTGCATGCGAATCACGGTCCCCAACCAGGATCCGGCGGATAAGACACCCTGGGCATCATTCGTGCTGCCCGCCAAGGCAGTTCACGAGAACCAGTACGGCAAGGGCCTGTGGGCGAAGATCCCGGCTGACGGCAAGACCACGGTGACAAAACCTACCCTTATGGGACAGGATGACGCCGGGAAGAATGTCTGGCAGGATGTGAAAACTGACGTTCCGAACAGGGACCTGAAGGCAATGGTGGAGTCCTATAAGACCAGGGTTCCGCAGGAAAAGTCCGCCGAGCACAGGGAATCCGCCCGTGAAAAACTGGACGCCCTGGCCAAGGAAACGGCGGCGAAGGTCTCAATCGACAAACCGAAGGCAAAGAGCAAGTCGAAAAAAGGTCCGGAGCTGTAAGCCGGTAGAGGCAGCAATCGCTGCCTCGTACATATCTCAGAAAGGAGGAAATAGAATGAAACTTGTAATTGCCGAGAAGCCTTCGGTCGCCCAGTCGCTGGCTAAGGTCATCGGCGCAAACAAACGCCAGGAAGGCTATCTGGAAGGCAACGGATACCTTGTCAGCTGGTGTATCGGTCATCTGGTAGAACTGTCAGCCCCGGAACGATACGACGAGCGCTACGCCAAGTGGCGTCTGGAGGATCTGCCGATCCTACCGGAGCGATTCCTGTATGAGGTCTCCTCGGAGACACGAAAGCAGTACCAGATTCTGAAGTCACTGATGGAAAGATCCGACGTCGAGAGCCTTGTCTGTGCCACTGATGCCGGTCGCGAAGGCGAACTCATTTTCCGCCTAGTCTACAACCAGTGCCGATGTAAGAAACCATTTGAACGGCTGTGGATCTCCAGCATGGAGGATGCAGCCATACGGGAAGGTTTCGAGAAGCTGAGGCCGGGAACTGAATACGATGCCTTATATGAGGCAGCCCTATGCCGGGAGCGTGCCGACTGGATCGTCGGAATGAACGCCACCCGGCTTTTTTCTTGCCTGTACCATCAGACGCTTGCTGTTGGCCGTGTTATGACGCCGACGCTTGCGATGGTCGTGATGCGCGACGCCCAGATCGCTGCCTTCAAGCCTGAGCCTTTCTGGACTGTACAGCTGAAAGCAGGAAATATTGATGCTTCCAGCCGACGGTTTTCGACAAAATCCGACGCAGATTTCCTGATGACAGTTTGCCAGGATGCAAAGGGAGTCGTGGTCGAATCCGTCGAGACGAAGGAAAAGTTGGAGAAACCGCCTCTTCTCTATGATCTGACTAGCCTGCAAAGAGAGGCGAACCGTATCCTCGGCTTCACGGCCCAGCAGACTCTGGACTACACCCAGAGCCTGTATGAGAAGAAGCTTGTCACTTATCCCCGTACGGACAGCCGTTATCTTACAGACGATATGCGGGAAATGCTTCCTGATCTGCTCAAAGCTGTGACTGAGAAGTTCAAGATCACCGGAGATCTGCGAAGCGAGCCTGTCCACCCAGCTTCTGTTTTCGACAGCAGCAAGGTCAGCGATCATCATGCCATTATCCGACAAAGACAATGGCCGAAAGCGATCTTACAAGCCTCCCCCCTCCGGAAATGGCCATTCTCCAGCTGATATCCGCAAGGCTTCTCTGCACAACCGGAGAAGATCACCGGTACGCCGAAGTGACTGTAGAGCTTAGCTGTGGAGTCGAAAAATTCACCAGGAAAGGCAGGACAGTACTGCAGCTTGGCTGGAAAGACATCTGGCAGCAGTTCTATCCCGAAAAGAAGAACGATGAGGATGTCATTGGTCAGATCCCCAGCAAAGGTACCAGGCTCAGGATCGATTCCACAACGGTGAAAGAGGGAAAGACCTCTCCCCCGAAGCATTTCACGGAGGACACTCTCCTCTCAGCCATGGAGACAGCCGGCGCGGGTGAGATCCCGGAGGAAGCGGAGCGAAAAGGCTTGGGTACACCGGCCACCCGTGCAGCGACAATCGAAAAGCTCGTTCAACGCGGCTTCATGGAGCGCAAAGGCGATCGCAAAACGAAACATCTTATTGCGACAGACAAAGGCAATTCCCTTGTAACCGTCATGCCTGAGCAGATCCAGTCCGCGTCCATGACAGCAGAATGGGAGCAGAAACTCCTAGCCATAGAACACGGCGAATACGACGCCACTGAATTCATGGACGGCATCGCTGGCATGATTGCAGGTCTGGTGGCCAATTATGAAATAGTGAAAGGAGCAGAGGCACTCATGAGCAGAAACAAAGTGATTGGCACCTGCCCACATTGCGGCGCTGAGGTACTGGAAAAACAGAAGGGCTGGTTCTGTAGCAACCGGGAGTGCCGGTTCATTCTCTGGAAGGACAATGCTTACTTCACCAAGATCGGGAAACGACTTACCCCTCAGATCGTGGAGAAGCTCCTAAAGGATGGACGCGCCCGTCTGAAGGACTGCAAAAGCCAGAAAACCGGCAAGACCTACAATGCGGATATTCTCCTCTCCACAGAGGCGGACGGCAGACCTCAGTTCTCTCTGGAGTTTCCCGATGCGAAGGGAGGCAGTAAGTGATGGACGAGAAAGAACACAGTATCAGGTTTATCAACAGCAGTTATGACACGCTTTTCCGAATCCCTGATGGAGGAACAGTAGAGGTTCAGTTCCCGGATCGGAAGTTCACTGCACGATGCAAATATCTGGATGACTATCACACGGTGGTCGGTAATTCCGTGTTTCATATCTGTGAGTTTGCTGAACATCTGGAAGCACAGAACGGATCGGTTCGTCCCGAACCGGAAATCACAGCAGAGCAAGCCGCCTGGCAGCTCGGACACAGAGAGTATCTGGCCCTGCAGCGGTCGGATTCCGGCTTTGATTACACCATCTACAGTGAAGGGTTTGAGCTTAAAGACGGAGGTCAGCTGGATGCTCCGGAGCTCACCATGAAGCAGGCTCGTGAACAGATTCTCGAGATGCATGGCATGATCCGAAGAAACCGCTTCGAAGTTTCCTTTGATGAAGTTGCAGAAAGAGCTGAAGCTGTCCGGGCTTCAGTTCTGAAACAGCTGCAGGATCTGAAAGGATCTCTGACTCATGAGTCCAGACAAGGAAAGGAGAAAGCTCATGGCGGAAAAGAAACCAGATAAAGCCTATCCTTCTCAGTTCGATAAGGTAAAGGAAATCACAGATAAACTGGAGGCCGGAATCCAGGCACTCTTTGAAAGCGAAGCGTTCAAGAATTATCTGAAGACGCTTTCCAAGTTCCATGACTACTCCCTGAACAACACAATTCTGATTGCCATGCAGAAGCCGGACGCCACTCTGGTTGCCGGATATACTGCCTGGCAGAAGAACTTCGGCAGGCAGGTTCAGAAGGGCGAGACCGGAATCCGAATCCTCGCCCCGACGCCTTATAAGAAAAAGATGGAGGTGGACAGGCTTGATCCCGTCACCGGCCAGGCCGTCCTGAATCCGGATGGCAGCACTGCCAAGGAACTGAAAGAGATCATGGTCCCTGCTTTCAAAGTAGTGAACGTATTCGATGTCAGTCAGACGGATGGAAAACCTCTTCCTACGATTGGCGTGGATGAGTTGACCGGCAATGTTACGAACTACGAGATGTTCTTTGAGGCGCTGGAACGGGCCTGCCCGGTTCCTGTTGGCTTTGAGCAGATCCCCTCCGGTGCCAAGGGCTACTACCACACGGTGGACCAGCGTATCGCGCTGCAGGAAGGCATGAGCGAGGTTCAGACCATAAAGACTATGATCCATGAGATGGCGCATCAGAAGCTCCACTCTATCGATCCGAAGGATCTGCCTCCGGAGGAACCGAGACTTACGCGAAACGCCAAAGAGGTCGAAGCAGAGGCCATTGCCTACACTGTTTCCCAGCACTATGGAATCGAGACTTCTGACTACAGCTTTGCATATATCGCCGGTTGGTCCAAGGGCAAGGACACTCCGGAACTTAAGGCGTCGTTGGACAGGATCCGAAAAGCTGCGGACGAGATGATTACGTCGATTGACGACCAGGTCTTATGCCTGCAAAAGGAAAAAGGCATCGAGGTAAAACCGGAGATCCCGGAAGTGCCTGTTTCCGGTCTTCAGGATAATGGTCGTTATAGGTATTACTCTACGCAGCGTCCTGTAGACATCGGAACGTTTCCGAAGCCCCCCGACAACAAGCCGGTCGAGATCCACAATTATGACAGTCGGATACCTGTAGAGGACGGGTCCATGCTTGCCTGGGGTTACCTGGAATATGCAAGACCACTGACTGAGAAGGAAGCCGGTGATTATGAACTGAAGCCGGCACCGGCAAGAACGGCGAAAGATGAGCATCTCTCCTCTCAGGAAGAAAAGCCGTCTGTTCTGAAGGAGCTTGCCCAAAAGAAAAACGAAGTGACACGCAAAGCGTCATCCAAAGCGACACACAAAAAGGAGGAAGCAAGATGATATTTACTGTTGAGGAGACAACACTGGCGGCAGCATTTGATCACTCCAGCCGCAGCGCTGCTGTTATGGATATGATGGCCAGACTCGGCATGATAGATGACAAAGAGCTCAGGGAGCAAGTCCGCCGGCTGAAGGACAAGTTGAACACGATGAATGATGAGGAGTTCATGAAGGTGGACTTCTCGGTGTATGAGGAGGATGAAAATGAGCAAATGGGATGAGGTTCACACTGAGCCTATGCACGACCACCCTGCTGAGAAGGATCAGCTGGTCGCCGCGATGGAAGCAGCCGGTTATACACTGGACACACTGGAAAGCACCGGAGACAATCTGCGTTTCTACGGCGCTGCAGGAAACATCATGACGATGGGTGGCTGGCATGAATGTGAAGAATGGCTGAACGGCGTCGTGTTCGATGATCCGCAGGTCTCAGACCGCGTCGAGATCATCTTGCACCCGGAACGCTTTCCGGAAAGAGATCCTCAGCGGGCTGCATTAAGGGCTGTGGAGGATGCCGTGGAACAGAACGACAACAACTTTGACGGGGTCATCAACAACCTGCCTGAACCTGATCCTGCTGAAGCGGTTCGTCAGCAAGCCAGGCAATCTGAGCAGACTGCAGCTCGGGATTCTGTTCTGGAAGAACTGAAGGCCCAGAGGGAAAAAGCCGATCTGGCAGAAAAGGCAAAACGCAGGCCTCAACTCTTTAGGAATCCGGATGAGAGGGAGCGTGTATGATCAAGAGAATTCACGATCTGCATGCGGTGTTCACTTCTGAAGAACTGGGCAGGCTCCATCAGAGGATGGCCGAATCCGGAGTACGGAACAGGAGCTCGTTTATACGGAAAATGGCCCTGGACGGCTATATCGTCAAGCTCGATATGGACGAGATCTCCGAGCTGATCCGACTGCTCCGAATCAGCAGCAACAACCTGAACCAGATTGCAAAAAAGATCAATGCTACAGGCTCTGTCTATGGTGCAGAAATCGCTGAAATGCAGGTGAAGCAGGACGAGATCTGGGAGTTAGCCAAGGAGATTCTGGCTAGACTTTCAATGATTCAGTGAAACACAAACCGGGGCTGCATCGGAGTGATCCGGTAACGGAGGCCCTATGATGAGCGAGAAAAGCGGATTAAGTATTCGGTAAAGGAAGGCATTCGCGGATTGATCTGCCAGGATATTGATGAAGTCCTGTCGAAAAAGCCAAAAGGCTTTGACGCCTTTCTTGAAGAACTGAAGAAGGCCGGATATGAAATTAAGGCCGGAAAGAATGTGGCGGTCAAGGGCAAAAGCCAGAAACGCTTTGTCCGCCTTTCTTCCCTTCCTGATGGTTTCAGGGAATCAGATATCCGGTTGGTTCTGTCCGGAGCCGTAGAACATCATAAGTATGCCGGAAAAACCGCTGTGCAGCATCGGCAGCGTTCAGTCAGTTTGATCATTGATATTCAGAAGAAGTGTCAGGAAAAAGGCCCTGGCTATCAGCAGTGGGCAAAGGTTCATAACGTAAAACAGTTGGCTCAGTCAGTCTATCTTATGCGTGAACGAGGATACAGGACTATTTCCGAACTGTCAGCCCGTGCTGATGATCAAATCAAAAAACGAGATGATATACTGGCATCTATCAAAGCATCTGAAGCGAGGATGGCTGAGATCGCCACTCTGAAAAAGCACATCATCAACTATTCCAAGACCCGTAAGACCTATGAGGAATACCGCAAGGCCGGTTACAGCAAAAAGTTCTATGAGGCGCATCGGGAGGAGATCACTCTTCATAAAGCCGCCAAGCAGGCTTTTGATGATTTGGGAGTCAAGAAGATTCCGAAAGTGAAAGATCTGAATACAGAGTATGCGGAACTGATGGCAAAAAAGAAAGCCGCGTATCCGGAGTACCGGAGAGTAAAGGAAGACGCCCAGGAGCTCCTGGTCGCGAAAATGAACATTGAGTCCTTTTATGAGGCGGATCAGAAAGTGTCGCAGGAGCACCAGAGACAAGAAAAACAGCATTAAGAATCCGGAGTCAGACATCGGTTTTACCGGTGCGTGGCTCCGGGCTTTTTCTGTTTTCAGGAAATGTGCCGCAAGGCATTTAAGCGTTTCGCAGAAACGCGCAGCTCACACGAAGTGTGAAAAAGGGTTTGGGAAGCCCAACATGCAAGCGTCTGTTTGGAAAACTATTACGAACAGACCCTGCTTGCCAAGTACTGAAGAAGGTAAATTGATGCTCTTGATGGTTAAAACCGTCAACATGGTGAAAACAGTAATCTTCAGGATTGAAAAAAGACGGTTTTCGATGTATAATCAAAAATGTTGAATTGTATCCATATGAACCATTGGGCTTTTGATGATAGGATCAGCTTAATGCAGCAACACCAATGATGTTTGATAGTCAACGGAGGGTTGTATATGGCAGTTAGTTACAACAAGCTCTGGAACCTTGTAAGACAGAACAAGATGAAAAAGAGAGACCTTGCCAGGGCAGCAGAAATCAGTGGATATGCTATGCAGAGATTAAACCATGATGAACCGGTACAGATGGAGGTTATGCTTCGCCTGTGCAAGGTTTTTCATTGCGATATTGGCGACTTGATGGAAGTCATTGAAAACGACTAATCAAGAGAAGAGACAGAGAACTTTTAGAGGTGTTTGAATTATGAGCAAAACTATCGGCGAAATGGAAAACAGAGTGATGTGTGGGGACTGCTTGCAATTATTAGCGGAGCTCCCTGATGAGTCTATCAATATGAGAGCCCTATGAGCACACACGATGATTATTACAGTTATATCAATACTAGAGGTTTTCGGAATGAGAAATACTCTTTCTACGCTGAACTAACTCTAACCGACGGGGATAATATATATATTATCACTAGAAAGTGTGTGCCCAAGCATGGAGTTGGAGTACCTTCGTGTAATGCCGATATGGTTGTCGAGCTATTTGTGAATTCGAATGGTAATATTCTCCCGACTGATGCCGCAGACCGGATGGTTAGGACAATAATGCCAGAGGCAATCTCTCGCTTCTTCCTCTTTGATGCTGAGATGCTTCAGGACTACTCTGTTCTTCTTAGGACGGATTCTGGCAGCGGAACTACAATTAAGGAAGCAATCGAAAAGATTCTTGGACTTCCGATACTTACTAACGGTGCTTCGGATGCAAAGAAAATCCGTAGTGAATATGAGGAAGAAGAAAACACTGCAGAGAAACAGGACAAGCGAACAGCGGAACTGGGAGTTCAGAAAGGTAAGCGTCTTGAAGACAAGAAGCTTCAAGAGCAAGAACTTGAGAAGAAAAAGCAGCAGCAGAAAGATCTTCTTGCCGAGATGCATGAAATCGATGGCGAGATGCAGGAAGTTGCTCAGTTGAGGGTCCTTATCGATAAGAAAAATCGAATTCTGGAAGATATCGACCAAGCAAAAAAAGACCAGGAGGCAAAAAAAGCTGAAATAGCTGAGCTTCTCAAGGACGCTTGGAAATGGTTGCTGAGAGCACCAATGCAGAGTACTATCAAAGGTTTGCAGGACGAGGTCTCCGAATTAAGTGCTAAACAAGCTTCAGCAAAAGATCAAAGTGTAATTATCACGTATATGAAACAGGCACTTGATACAGGAACCTGTCCGGTATGTGATCACGAGGCTTCTGTGTCAGAGAAGGAAAAACTGAAAGAGGCTATTCGTAAAATCGAAGCGGGAATTGAAGGCCTCAGCACTGAGGAGGCAGAGCATTTACGTTCAACGTCGCAGATGATAAACGGACTGCAAATGCTTGGACTAGATGAAGACCACATAGATATCTTGCTTCTGAAGTGCAAAGATCTTAATGCTCTTCAGATTAAGATCGACGATCTTCAAAACAACCAGCTAGCAGCAATTTCGGCTGCTTTAGCCGGCAACACAAAGAGCGACGAGGAATACGTTAGGGAGCTTACTCGGAGATCTTTAGAATGCGAACAGAAACTCGAAGCTGTTGCAGAAGGAATAACGGGGATTGAAGCTGAGATTGAGAAGCTTGAAAACCTAATCAAAGCCCTCTCTGACCAAATCAAAGTTGCATCTAAGGGTACAGGATTGAGTGTTGCCCAGGCAAAAGTCAAGTTTGCCCAAGGCGTCGAAGATGTTTTTAGAGAAGCAGTTGGGGCTTACCGGGAGCAACTTCGCCAGAAAGTTGAACGGGATGCAACGGATCTGTTCCTAAAGATGAGCACAGAGCAGGACTATGATAGTTTGAAGATCAATAACAATTACGGTCTTGAAATAATGCGAGATGGTAAGCCTGTTCCTCATCGTTCGGCGGGCTGGGAACAGATTGTCGCCTTTGCATTGATTGGCGCATTGCATCGTAATGCACCACTTGAAGGTCCAGTAATCATGGATTCTACTTTTAACCGCATTTCAAGTAATAACAGAGATCGGATAATAAGTGTATTACCGGAACTGTCGGATCAAGTAATGCTGTTGGCGAATATTGGCGAGATCGATGCAAGCGCAGCGAGAAAAGACTTAGGTCATATGATTGTTCAGGAAATGACTTTGAACAGGGTCGATTCTGAGCACACCACTATCGAAAGGGGTGCGAAATAATGGAAGATTCTACACAATTTGCTTTGTCTGATAAGGCCAGTAAAACTGCCGATGCTTTTAAATCGGAAGGATGGTTCAGCAGCGCTTCTGAGGCAGGGGTATTTGCAGCAGCATATATTGTAAAGAACCAGCCTGATTTCAATCCATTGGTTTTTACCCCACATGATGGTGCAGGTTCAAAGTATAACTATTCTTCTTTCGACTCAGATGGAACCTGGCTTCGATTCCTTCAGGCGAGGTATCATACTACCACACCCAGAATTTGCATGAGAAATCTCGTAATCTATGGTTTGGAGTACTTTGCCGATATCATCGCTGAGCATGGAGTAATCCGCATTTCAGATTTTCTTGAGTGAAGGATCTGAGAGAAAGGTGTGGCCTTAAATTAGGGGTGATCGCAGTCATGGGAGTAGATTCGGCGTTTAAATTCGGGGTGTTCAAAGAAGAACTGAAGAACAGATTTAGATGCGTTGTAACTATTGATGACGTGGACACCATTTGATATATTCCATCTTCTTCTCGGCTCAGTAATTTCATTGATTTGAGCAATCGGGTTGTAATGCTAAGACCTATCAAAAAAAAGGGATGCCAAGACTCTATACTCTCTTTATGCGGTTAAATTTAATCGGAGCTTTGTATTGCTTGATCTGTCTAGCGTTAATACGGTTGTTGAAAAGCAGCTCCCAAGACGTCTATTCAGCTTTCTAGGGGGGCGAGCTCACGTCAAAAGAGAAACGGTTATTGATGATTATAAATGTGACCTCTATCTTGAGGATAGTGACACCATAATTGAAATCAAAAGCCTTTTATCCTTTGGCAAAGATGCTGTGCTTCCTACCGTTTACTCTGAAAGAGCCATCAAACAGTTAACCAAGATAAAGCAATTGCTCAATAACGGCCACAAGGTGTGTTATTTTATTGCATCTCTCTATCAAGGAGTAGAACAAGTACGCATGAACCCTGATCATAAAGAATTCTATGCGCTTTTTACGGAGTGCATTGAAGCAGGAATGACAGTAGCTGCTTTTTCTTTAAAAATGTCATCTGGCCAAGTGCTAGTCCGTAACAGAATAGAGGTCATAATCTAATGGACAAAGACCCAAAACTTCGCCCATTATATCTGGCGAAAATTCTATATGAACGAACTGACGAGGATCATTATCTAACTACAGCACAACTGATGGAGATCCTCGAAAAGGAATATGGTATCAAAACACATCGGCAGACGATTCCTGCCGATGTGGCAGCCCTACGCTCTTTTGGCATGGAGATTCAGGAAGTGATGTCCGCCCAGAAGCGCTACAACCTGATCAGCCGCGAGTATGATGTTGCCGAGCTGAAGTTGCTGATCGATGCCGTAGAGTCCTCCAAATTCATCACAAAAAAGAAAAGTGAGGAACTGGTGGCCAAACTCTCGAAGATGGCCGGCCAGAATCAGGCCGAGATCCTGAAGCGGAACATTTCCCCGGAAGGCCGCATCAAATACGATAACGAGAGCATTTACCTGATTATTGACGGAATCAACGAGGCCATTAATGCTGGAAAGAAGATTTCCTTCCTGTACTTCAAGTACGATGTCCGGAAGGAGCCAAAGCTGCGCAACGAAGGGAAACCATTCATTTTCAGCCCTCACCGGCTCGTCTGGAACGGCGACTTCTATTACATGGTCGGCGTATTTGATAACGGCAAGCGAGTCGGGACCTTCCGCCTGGACCGGATCCTGAGGCGTCCGGAAATTCTGGAGGAAGATGCTCTTCCCTTCCCAGCAGGCTTTGATTTCGAGAAGCATCTCCAGACAAGCTTCCGGATGTACGGAACCGACTACACGACAGTGGATCTCATCTGCAAGAACGATCTGATGGATGCGATCCTCGACAAGTTTGGCAAGGACGTCACCACATACTGCTATGATATGGAGAATTTCCGTGCCGCGGTGGATGTTGTGGTTAGTAGCGTCTTCTTCAGCTGGGTGTTTGGGTTTGAAGGAGAAGTCGTGATCAACGGACCAGAGGATGTAAAGGAACAGTACAAAGAACTGGTTAGGAAAATTGCAGATAAGCTTTTGAACGATAAAGAGAAGATGAAAACTAGCTGAAACTATTTTCGTTTTTACAAAAAAATAGTTAAGACCCGGGAATAACGTCCCTATACAGAAGTAGAAACACAACAACAAAATGAAAGTGAGGATACTTCTGTGAGAAACATGATTTACTGTGAACCGACTGAACGAGGCGTACATACCTTCTTCTTGGTAGCAAACGGAAAACAATACTATCTGTTCAGCCAAAACTACCGAAAGGGAGTACATACGTATTATTCGAAGGGAGTTCCACTCACCCAGGCTGTCAATTACTCAAAGACACATAATGACAGCGCACTGATCCGAACGATGTCCAAACTTCCAATGTACATCAAATATGTGGAGAAGGAGTATGGTATCGAGGTTCTGGAAAGAACAAAGAAAAAGAGCCGTTGCATGGGCTATGAAATGACGCAATGTGCATGAAGCAGGAGGAAACAATGAATAAAACGATTATCTGCGGCATCCCCATGAAGGAACCTATTGATAAAGTAGTATATACCAGTGGGGACAAGTCCCTTCCTGTAGCAGAAAATGCTGTCAGGTATCCTATCAATGCATTTCTGAAAAAGACTGCCGATAAAGGAGATGTTTTTAAGGTAATTCTCATCCTCAAGGCAGACGAATTTAGTGCTGCAGAGAAGAATCTTAAGGACTTCCAGGAAGAGTTTTCAGAAGCTATTTCTTCTTGTGGGGCGAGCGCAGAATTCTGTGCGATTCGTAGTGCTTTTGATGAGGCACGCGATGTGCACGAGAAACTGCTGGGCGGAATTGTCGAGGAGATCACAGTTGGTTCGAAGATTCTTGTCGATTTAACTTATGGTCCAAAGGATTTACCGATAATCATTTTTACAGCTCTCAGTTTTGCAGAGAAGTTCCTTGATTGCGAAATCGACAATATTATTTATGGTCAGGCCAGCTTTTTAAACGGGCATGCTGTCAACACAAGGATTTGTGACATGGTTCCGCTCTATTATCTAGGTTCGGTCACAAATACCATCGGAAGCGGAGCTGACCCTGCAAAGGCCAAGTCTATGCTGAAGGCCCTGCTCTCCCTTTGATTATGGGAGGAGGCCATGAAGTACGACAAGACACTATATGAAGAGCGAATAGCGAGTTCACCGCTCTTTTCTCTCGATAGAGAAACTGAGTTCACAGCATATAAGAGAGAATCCCTAAAAATGGTCGAGAATCTCTATTGCTACCTTATGGCTGTGAATGAACACGATTACGAGCCGTACGGTTGCGAGATCATGGAGGTAGCTACCCGGTGCATCAACAACTACGATGCATCGAAGGGAGTCTTTCTGCACTATTTCAATTCTGCTTGGCGGCAGGAGTACTCGCATATCCTTGGTAAAGTCGTAATCGAGGAACGGTTTCACGGCATTAAGATTACCGAAGACGAACGCCGGGGAATTCAAAATTACCTTAAACTTGCCGACCGCCTGGCCTCGTCGTGCAGTCGTAGTGAGTTGTATGAGAGAATCGCATCTGCGATGGGTATTTCGGATAAAAAAGTCCAGTTGCTGGCTGAGCTTAGTGAAATACGAGTCGTTGCACCTATTTCCAGCAACGACGATGGGGAAGAAATTGATTTATGGAGTCAGATTTCTGACGGTGTATCTATTGAAGAAGAAATGGAGATGGCAGACTCTGTTTCAGATTTGCTGGATTTGATAGAGCAGGCATTTTGTGGTTTACAGGCTCGTCAAAAGCCTATTGTTTCAGACATGATCACTGCAAAGATTCTACCCGTGCTTGCCAAGGACCCAGGAGTCTATAGATACACTTTTATCAGCACCGATATTATGAATGTTCTGGATACCAAGGGCAGTTGCCCGACGCAAAGAGATATTGCCGAGAAGTACGGTCGGAATGAGGCTAGCATCAGCAGAACACTAAAGGATTTCATTGGTAAATTACAAATCTTGCTAAGAGGAGTATAGAAATGGGACTTAACAAATATGTGGCAAGAGAGCCTCGCCCTCTTCCAATTTTTATCCTGGCAGACACTTCGGGTAGTATGCGAGGAGAGAAAATTAATGAACTCAACCTTGCGATTCGCGAGATGGTGTCTGCCCTGAATGCAGCGGATGATATTCGAGGAAAATTTCAGCTAGCTATTATTGCATTTGGCGGCGAAGTTAAGATCTTGCAGGAGTTGGCCGATGTCAATGACATTACCCTGTCAGAGTTGACTGCATCTGGGAATACTCCGATGGGGCAAACATTTGAACTCGTAAAAGATATGATTGAAGACCGGAATGTCGTATCATCCCGAGCTTACACCCCGACGATTGTGCTGATCAGCGACGGAATTCCTACTGATTGCTCCGAAGAGATGTATCGAAGAAAGAATTATTTCGATTGGGAGCCCCTAAAAGAACTACATAATGGCGAGCGTTCCTCAAAATGTCAGCGGCTAGCCCTTGGTATTGGCGAGGATGCTGATATAGAGATGCTTAAGGTCTTTATTGATAATCCGGAAATTCCTGTGATCAGGACAAAAGACGCTACCGGAATTACAAAGTTTTTCCGCTGGGTCACAATGTCCACGGTGGCAAGAATGAACAGCGTAAACCCAAACGAGACTGGCGTGGTCGCACCGTTATTTGACATTGATGCAGAGGATATAGTCATATGACTTCTTATGAGGATCAGCACGGAGATTTTCGCTTTTTTGCTGTTTCGGATATTGGGATTAACCATCGCCTAAAAAACCTTCCGAACCAGGATTCGGTTTTGTTCCATTATTCCAGAGAAGACTTTATGCTGGCCGTTTCTGATGGAGTAGGATCATGTGTTCACGCGGCGCTTGGCTCCGAGTATGCAACTGAAGCGGTCAAGAGCGTTTTTCTGGAATTATTGTCTGAAACTCTACGTGTTGAACCTCTGGAAATCGTGAACCGTTTGATATGGCATTGGCGTCAGATGATTGGCGATGGGACGCCAGATGAGTTCTGCGCGACTCTTAAAGCTGCAATCAAGATTAATAGAAAGCTTTTTATGATCTCAATAGGAGACGGGATCCTGGCGATGACATCTAAAGGGATGTATGTCATATCTCCTAGCGAAGAAGCGTATTTCGCAAATCAAACCAATTGCCTTAATGGAATGGTTACTGCAGCTGATTTCTGGGTCAAGGAATGCATGCTGGATTACAATATCCCTTTTGTAGTATTTGCCTGTACGGATGGCATTGCAAACAATATTCAGGAAGGACGGGAAATAGATCTCGTCAGAGAAATCGAGTCCCACAGCAATCCTCAAGAGCTTAAAACCGAGTTGGAAATGTTGATTGTAGACATATCGGAATACAGTTCGGATGACAGAACCATAGGAGTGGTAAGATATGAACGGGAGAATGCAAAACCTGGCCGGTGAAATCATAACCACAGCAGACGGGAAAAAATATAAGCTCAGCAAATTAGCTGGTTACGGTGCTCAGGGAGTTGTCTACGAGGACGACACTGGCACTAAAATGATCAAACTGTATTATCCGACTGGCTCTTCAATTGTTGATGAAGACATTCTCGAAAGGCTGCGTTTTATTCGCAACGTTAAAGTGCCTTCGAATTTCGTGGCGATACAGGAAATCATCAAAAAGCCATATGTCGGATATGTGATGGAAAAGGTTGTTGATCACAAACCGCTTAACGCTTACTTAATCCCTGATAAGGACATATCATTCGCAGAGTGGTACAACAAAGGGCTGGGATTTCGTGAGAGGATATTCATCGGCTATATAATTGCAAAAGCATTTGGTGAATTGGAAAAAAGCAATCTTTCGTATTGCGATATTTCCGGGAACAACATACTGGTGAAAACGGGAAGGACAGCATCTATCAAGATGATAGATGTTGATAACATATATGTTGCCGGGAAAGGCGCCTCCTCTGTTCTGGGAACACCTAGGTATATTGCACCCGAGGTTATCAGCAGACAGAAGAATCCAGATGTTCTGTCTGACAATTATTCCCTGGCAGTAATACTGTTTGAACTACTGCGTGTTGGTCATCCATATATCAGTGATGAGGTATTGGATGGAACCCCAGAGGACGAGGAAGCCGCCCTCGCCGGCAAGTATGACTATGTGACGGAAGAAAACTCGACTAATATGCTCCCTGAGGACATAGTTCTAACCGACAAACTAAAAGAGCTCTTTAGGCGTTGCTTTGTAGATGGAAAACAAAACCGCCTTTCCAGGCCTTCCGCAAAGGAATTTGAATACGCGCTACTAGAGGCCAGCAATAAAGTAATCAAGTGCCCATCTTGTGGTGCATGGCACTATCCTCGGAAAACCGGACGCGATTACGATGGATGCCCGTGGTGTGATGCACCATCTAGGCCAAAGGCAAGGCTGAATTTCTATGACGTTCTTATCGAAGGCGAGAGCTATAAACGGGGAAGTCTTGTTGGGGATAAACCGCAATTGGTAAATTCATATATCCTAAGGGATGGAAAGAACCAGATCAAAAGCCTTTACGTACTGAGATATGATGATCCTGGCAAGGAAAAGAGATCTTCTGAAAACTTCTTGACCATTGCAAAGAATCTGGAAGGCTATTGGGCATATAACGAGTTTTCGAAGAGCGGCATTGAAGTCTTTCATTACCGGACAAACAAATTTGAAATGGTCGGCAACAATAAAGCTGTAAAACTGGAAAACGGAGATAGTATTTATTTCAATTTCAACACTAGAATCAAGGTCGGAGGGAAAGAGTATTCCTTTGTTCGTATGGCAAGATTTATGGAGGAAGCGTCGTGAAAATCTCTGAAATCTACTCTGCAATGGGGCTAAAGATAAAGCTTTGTTTTGAAGACGAAACGGCTTCTTTTAAGGAAGGTGTTCTAATCAGGATTGAACCGTCTCAGTCCCAGGACAAACAAGTATTCCTTGTGAGTCAATACGGAGAAGGAATCGTTAGTCGGAAAACCGTGCTTTGCAAAGCAAGCTCTGAAACAGCAGATTATCTTCTGGATTTGTTTGACGGCGAACGGAACGGCGCTTATCGCTGCATGTTCCTTGTCGATGGTGGAGCCCAGGGTTTTATTGATGTTCAGACCTATATCTTTCAATCCGTAACTGAGTACAAAAGCGCGATTAATATCATTGTTCCGGAAAAAATACTGGAAACCTACTCTCTGGAAAGGCTTCAGCAGGAGTATGTCTGGACTCAACTCGGAATGCCTGCGCTGTTTTGCCTCAACTATAAAAACAAGAAAAAACAGAACGCTAACATCCGATTTCTTGGGGGCAAAAGGTTTTTAATCGCCACAAATACCGCTCGTGGAATAGTCGCGGAAAGTGTTGCCTACATAAAAGACAAGTACGATGTCCCTGTCGATGTCTATGTTGCACCGGAAGTTAAATTTGTCGCTGAGGCAGATGTTGCGGAAGTAAACGACAAACTCTCTGCCGATCTGGATAGAATCTCAAATCCATCATCATATTTTGCCCGCTGGGAAGCATATGAAGCTCTAAGTAAGAAGCTGCTCGAGGCGGAAAGTGCAGAGTTCGGGGAACTCGCCTATAGTTCATACACTATTAAGTCAGAGCCTACTGGTATCACCTTTGAGTTCAAGACTAATGAAGAGTTAGACGACTCCTTTAAGGGTAAAGAACTAGGTGCTTCTGAAAAAGAAGATCCTACGGATAATGACAGCTCCGATAATTCAAAACGGCAAATGGGAGTTGGCCAGATCAAGAAGATTTCTGGGACTACTATAACAACATTTCTTGAAGGAGAAGAAAGCCCGGATACTATTCCTTCATCGGGGGTCTTAAGGCTTTATACTGCTGGTGATCGATCTATTATGAAGAGACGTCTGGCAGCACGAAACCGAATGGTGAACCACCAAGCCCCGATTAAGTCAATCGTAGCATTAATCGAAACAGGCACTTCGGGCTTTGAGCTTCTGAATGCTTGGGGAAGCCATAAGCCCATAACTGAAAAGTTGCGCAGAAACTTTATTAAAGCGAAGGATTTGAATCCAGAACAAATTGCTGCTTTGGAATTGGCAATTAATACACCTGATATTGCCCTTATTCAAGGCCCCCCTGGAACTGGAAAAACAACGGTTATCAAGGCTATCTGCGAAAGGTTCCGGGAAATCTTTGAAAATGAGGAGAAGCAGCGCCAGCGGGCAAAACCTGATTATATACTGAGAAGTCCAAAAATTCTGATTTCCAGTTTTCAAAATGAAGCGGTAGACAATGCGATTTCTGCCCCTCTTCCTGGAGACATCCCCGCATTTCGAAAAACAGCGAAGAGAGCAAAGGATAGTAGCAAAGAACAATATCAGAAAGCTCTTGAGAAATGGTATTCAGGGCTTAGATCTTCGCTGCTCGAAATGATAGAGGATGAAACAGCTCCTGAATTCCTGGAAGCCAAGAAATCTCTTGGCGATGAGTTCCTTTCATATAAAAACGCAGGACAGCCTATTGAAAAAGCAGCTGCCCTAATTGACCGTTATCTAAGTTATGTTGAAATACCGTATCCCCAGGATACTGTAGCTGCTGCCAAGGCAATAATTGCTTCTGTATCGGCGGGTTCCGATGAAGAAGACGTAGATCCCGTCATTAAAAGAATTGAAGCACAAAGAACAACTAAAGACGCCTTTGCGGATGACGGTGAAAGAAATGCGAGAAGACTATCTGCTTACCTTCGTGTCAATGACGACCTGGAGATACCTGAGAGCATTATTGAAGCCATTGATGCCGTCGGATATGATGAATTCACAGAGTCGGAATTTGCCACCTATGTGCAAGCCGTTGAACAACTAAGAACACGATTCTGCAAAAATCGTGTTCGGATTGATCCGAAGGACCAGGCTGCTGTTGAAGAATGTATCCTAACCTTAGCAAACTTCTTTAACCGGCATTATCTCAGTACTCTTACTAGTATTGAGAGTAAGAAGTCTCTTATTCTCAGCGATTTTCTTAGCAGGTTAGAGCAGGAGTACGAAACCATAGTCAGCAAGTATTCAATGACTACAGCAGCAACTTGTCAGACGTGTCTTGATCTTCGTGATGGTATCAACAAGACCTATGATTTGGTAATTGTCGATGAGGCTGCGAGAGCCAACCCGCTGGATCTGTTTATTCCCATGTCCATGGGCAAAAAAATCATCTTAGTTGGTGATCACAAACAGCTTCCGCATATGCTTGAGCCGGATGTGCTAAAAATGCTCACGGATGATCCCAATTTCAAGGATATCCCCGAAATCGAGAAGAGTCTTTTTGAAAGGCTCTTTGAGATGTTCTCAAAGGGGCCGAAACCAAAGGCTATTCCGCTAACTCATCAGTATAGAATGCATCCGGATATCTGTAGCTTTGTCAGCGACTCATTTTATGATGGTCTCTTAAAGACGGCCAGTTCAGTGACTCCTGAGCTTAGGTCCAGCCCAGAAGACATTAACAACGGCAAAGCATTGACATTTGTTAATGTTCCTCTGGCCAAGGGTTCTGAGAGTAGAGGGGTCTCCAAAAGTAGATGGGCTGAAGCGGAAATGATTGGGAAAGATGTTCGCAGAATTCTCAATACTGTTCCGGATGCCAGTATAGGTATAATCACCTTCTATGCGGCGCAAACGCAACTGATAAAGCGCAATCTTGACAGTCTCCTCAACGATGAGGAGAAAGCCAATATTGAAGTTGGAACCGTCGATGCATTCCAGGGAAAAGAATTTGACTATGTACTGCTTTCCTGTGTCCGTGCAAATGCTCCGAAAGACGGCAAACCCCCAGTTGTTGGCTTTTTGGAAAAGCCAAATCGGTTATGTGTCGCATTCAGTCGTTCAATTCGGCAGCTGGCAGTGTATGGCGATGTTGAGACGTTAATGCAGATACCATGCTTTGCAAAGCTTTATGAAATCTGTGCTGTAAACGGAGGGGGGTGCTATCGTGAGTGTTGACATTCTGAACATGACGCAATTTGAGGCAAATAGTCAAGCAATCGATGTAGCTCTCCCGGTACTTGCTATTGAGTGCGAAGCCACTCCTCCCTTGGAAAACTATTTAGACGCATACGAGGAGACTGTTCTCAAACTTGTCTCGCTAGGTCTCTCAACAAATGGTATTTCAAGAACGTTGAACGCAGCTGAGAGTTTAATCGATGTAATACTCGCTCAGCTTGAACGCAAAAACTATGCTGAACGTGAGATCGGAAAGCCTTGGAAGTTGACTGGGGATGGCGAAAAATTTTTGAACGGTACCATAACAGAGCGAGCATCATCTGAATCGCAATATGGCTTCATGTTCATCAATGCGATCAAAAAGGAAATCCTTCCATACTTCTATGAGGGTGATATCGGACGAGTATCCTCTTTCCGAGGCGAAAAGCTTCCTCTGAAGTTGACTGCCCAAGGAGATGAGCTGCTCACTTTTGCCCCGGTTATACCAAAACAGGCGAAACTCCGAAAGGCGTATAAGGCATATTTTCGGAATATCAAACTCGTCAAGAATTATGATGAAGGTGAAGTCACTAAAGACGAGGCTACAGATCTCTTTTCTGACTTGGAGTCCTTTGACGAAGAGATCGAGGACGAGGCAGAAGCAATGCCAGGTGAACAGAAAAGAGTCAGTGGTCTCAGAGAGAACATGTTTGTCCGGGCACTGAATAAAAAGCCTGAGTGGCGCTATCTTAGGATGAGAATCATAATAGATCCAAGTTATCCTGGTGGATATCGAGCAGAATCGCCTTTTGACTTTGATGGTATCGATAACAACTATTTTCTGCGTCAGATACAATGGCTAGAGCAATCAGATACGGCATATTTAAATGGTGAACCTTTAAAAGAGTTCCTGAACAAAGAGATTTGTAAGATAGCGCCTTCCTATAAAACCTCTGAAAAGGATTATCATGTTTTTCTAACAGAGCGTATGCCACTTCTTAAGCTCTATAGGTCACGGGTCCCTTATGTTTATGAGGACATGGAACGCATCTATGCATTGATTCAGAGGCAAAGGAGCCTGCTCGAAAAAGAGAATATTGTAAACAACCTTGCGAGAAGCGTAGTTGAAGGTCTGTTCAATACATATTTTAAGGAAGTTGGGCAGAGCAAACTTGATCAAATCCAGCAAAGAGCGTTGGATGAAATGGACACATACGGATATGTCTCATATAAAAAGAGAATTTGTCGTAATGTCCATCTTCAAGAGGATACGCTTAGAACGGTTTCTGCCCGATATTTGAGTACAATTATCACTCGTATGGGCCGGACCTATGGTAACAGCATCATGGAAAAGTTTATAAACATGATGATTATTGACTATCATTCGAGCGACCCACAGATGCATCGGTTTCTTTTCCAACCGAACATATGCCAGAAATACCAGTTGATTGATAATCTCAATGGTATTAGACGAAAGGTATCCCACGATACAGATGATCGCTTTACCGGCAAGGACTACGAGTACTACATGGCGCATGTATTTGATCTGATCAACAGCCTGCTAGAAGCGTTCAGGGAGGATTGACATGGCAAAGAAAAGAAAAAGCCCTGGTAGAAAGCCAGCACCCAAGCCGCAAGGTCAGGGAACGAACAACTCCGGAGCAACTGCACAGGGACAGAAAAACGCTGCTCCAGCAAAAGAAGCCCCAAAGGTTACAATTGAAGATGTTAAAGCCAGTATAAGCCAAGAGGAATTCGAAAGGAAGAAAGACGCCCTGATTCAGCAAGCGTTCGAAGAGTTCGAGACTTGGGATAAAGCTAAGGCCGATGCAGAGAAAGCTGCTGAAGCTGCCAAAGCTCGACTTGACGAAATAGAGAGTCAAAAAACTGCCTTGATTCAGGCTAGAGATGAGTTGCAGCGCCAATATGATGGTTTGCAAGAAGCGTTTTCCCATGCAGAAGAGACGATCTCTGAAGCTTCCGATAAGGCAAAGTCCATTCGGGAAGAAGCTGAATCATATTCAGAAGAGACCCGTACCGCTGCAGATTCCTACTCCGAAGCTACTCGGAGGGATGCGGATGAGGAGCGCATAAGAATAATTAGAGAGGCTTCTGATCAAGCAAGAGCGGCATGGCAGACAGAGATTGATAACCTGGCAAAGCAGATTCAGGAGTTGGCCGAACGAGAGGCTGATCTTCAGGAGGCACAACGTCAGTTAGCAAAGGAGAAGCGCAGAGTCGAAGACGAAAAGGATGCATTGGACGAACTGAAAGAGGATCTCCAGGTTAGAAAAGCAAGATATGATTCTGCAAACCCAACCAAGCTCTCTGCTTTACAAACTGAACTCGAGGATGAACGCGGTAAGTATTCAGCACTGCAAGAAAGATACCATGAGCTTTCGGATCGCCTTACTGCATTGCAAGTTTTAATGGACACTATTAAGACTGAGGTTGAAGGTCCTGACGGCGTTCATATTGCCTCAATGAATGAGATAGTAACGGCACTGCAGGAGCTTAGAATACGATATGAAAAGCTGGTTGGTGTCTACAAAGAGTTCCCCGATGATGCTGCAATTGCAAGCCTAAAAGAGAGGGCACAAAGGGCTGAGACCCTGGAACGGGAGAAAGAAGCCTTGGAATTGGAGCGCAACAGATACCGGGAGGAAGTAGTAGCCGCCAGAAATGCGGCAAAAGAACTTGAAACTGTAAAACAAGAGGTTGAAGCCACAAATGCGCTAAATCAGCACCTACTGCAGGAACTTGAAAGACATAAAACAGCGCTCGAGAGTAGAACGGGAGACACTTGCCCTGCCCTAACCAAAGTGGATTCCGAAACTGAAGCAGAAGATTTTCGCAAAGAAATCACGGCTAAAGTCAGCAGAGAATCCATTCCTTCACTTAAGGCACTCGTCTCTCATGTGAAGAACTATGCCGGCAGCCGCACTGTAGAGGAGAGACTCTATTATACGGATAATGATATCCGGGCGTTTCTTGCCGGGATGGCAGTCAGCCGGCTCATTATCCTTCAGGGTATGTCCGGCACAGGTAAATCCAGTCTGCCTCGTATCTTTTCTGAGGCCATCTCCGGATTTAACAGACTTATTCCCGTAGAGTCATCTTGGAGAGACCGGAACGAACTGTTAGGCTACTACAACGACTTCAACAAGAAATTCAACGCAAAGAGTTTCACGATTGAGCTTTATCGTAGCGGCAAAGAAAGGTGCCAAGAAATACCCACCTTTATTGTCCTTGATGAAATGAATCTTGCTCGCATTGAGTACTACTTCTCGGATTTTCTTGCCATCCTTCAGGAACCAGATCATGAGAAATGGTTGATTGAACTCGTTTCTTCTGATATGCGTACATTGCCGCTGGAACTGCCAGAGGATATAAAGGCAAAGATGTATAAAGAAGCACCGTCAATCTATTCAATATGGGAGAAGATTGAGCGAAGCAGGCAAGGTGATCTTAAAGCTGAGACTTCTGACGATGATAAGGAACGGCTTACAGCATATCTTGACAAACTCGGGCAATTGACTGGCGCAAAGGATCTCATTGACGGTCGAAAGATCAGAGTGACTGATAATATCTGGTTTGTCGGTACGGCAAACCGAGATGAATCAACCTTTGAAATCAGCGATAAGGTTTATGACCGTGCTCAGGTTGTATCTCTTAACCAGAAAGGAAGATCCGAGGGCAACTATCAGCGCACCTCCCAAAAGTATATTTCTGTTTCCGATCTGATTAAGTTGTTTGATGATGCCATCAGCAAAAATAGCATTCAACGAGATGTCGAAGAACGTTTGGATATTTTGGACACTATCCTTATGGATAAGTTTGATGTATCCTTTGGCAACCGCATCGTAACCCAAACAATTAACTTTGCGGCAGTTTTCGTCGCAGCAGGAGGCGAACTCAAGGATGCACTGGATTATCAGATTTCCACTAAGATTCTCAGAAAGGTCATTTCAAGCGATAATGATGAGGCCTTACTTGAACTCCAGCTGGCAATGGCAGAGTATCCCGCAACGGTTAAGCTGATTGAAAAAAGACTGAAGGAATTGAGATAAAAACATGAAGGTTCTGTATCATTCTGCATTTAAAGAAGGTGAGCTTTGCGCGGGCAGTACTTACTATACTGTCCCGTGCAGAGCCACGCTCAAATTGCAGCGTGACAAAAATGAGCCACCTTATGAGCTTATCTACAATGGAACAGTTATTGATCCGAACGAAACTGAAATCGAATGTAATGAGCAAGCAGAGCTTATCATTCGACAAAATGGCAATCGTTACCTTTATGCGGTAAAACCTTCAGTTCAGCCGTTGTCATCAAAAAGTGCGAATGCATACAATGATTTTTATTATGAGTATCGTACGAAGAAAGATGATGAGATTCGTAGTATTCAAGCCGGCGCATTGAAACTCTATGCTGTAGATCAAAGTACAGAAGTCCGTGATTGGACGGAATTATTCAACCAACTTGAGACCGCTCTCCCAGCGTTTAAAATCATAAGCGATAAACCAAAGTCTCATCTGAAAGCAGTAAATGAAGTACGACCTATAGAGACGGTTAAGCGAATTGGTTATGAGTCAATCCCCTATCTTGCCTCACACAGTGAAGACTGGTTAGCAAGGACCGCGAGCGGTCTGAAACCGGCAAGATTGTTTTCCAGGGTTGAGGATGACGAGTACCAAATCTATGAAAACAGAGTTGTAAAGACTTTGATTGATTTAATTCTGTCTTTCCTGAGAAAGACAGAAAAACAACTGCGTGACCAACGTGATCAGCTTAGAGGTATTATCAACAGCGATGTGCAGTTTGGAAGCTTTGGCTTTGACGTCAGTTTCCAGCAAGCTGTTACCGAGCTAATGGTTGCTGACGAGAAGGGTGAAGACTACCGTTCAAAAAGCTTTGATCTTGTTGACAAGCTTCAAAAACGTGCATATCTGTTGCTTAAGAAATATCGGGCACTTCGTCAATTGAGACTGTACCGATACTTGAAGAGAGCAAAGCCAGTTGCCAATCCGTTGAATGAAACCAATATTCTGACAATGGACAAGCACTACAGCGTGATATTCAAGCTGTGGCATACCATTCACTATATTATTGCCCCCAAGAAAGAAGAGGATGATTATTCGGTCGCATTCGACGATACATTGGAAAACTACACTAAGTTTTGCATGTTGCTCTGTGGATATGCTGCACATACGCTTAAGTTTGACCTGATCGAGGACGGGCACTATTATCGCAAGACAGATAGTGTCGATCTGAAAATAGAGAAGCTTGATAATGGTTCTATCTTTGTTTCATTAGAAGACAAAGAAAAGCGTGAGCTCGTGGTTAACGCTGTTGATATTCCTATTGAAGCAGGTAGTGCCTTTAAAAGGTTCTTATACGACGGTAATAGTCTGTATTGGCCAAACGATGTCTCCGAGGATGAAGTCGACGATTTCTGCGCTCTCTTCAAAACGAGAGAAAGTCGCGGAAAAGAGCAAAATGAAGAAAAGAAAAAATATCAGGCTCTTAAAAAGCTGATTGTTGATCGGAACCGGTCATATCGCAGACCACTGAAAACGTGTTTTTACATTTTACCTTCACCGGTTGAGTTAGACAGCGACACGAGAAACGGTTTTCGTAAGGCTATGGAAGATGTTGGGGAAAGATTAGTTAGGGATAATAACACCCATCATCTTATTATTGCTATGCCGCTTTGTAATGAATCTGAGCAGAAACTGACGTCTTATGCCAAAGGCTTGGACGAAACGATCATGTTCCTCCCTCTCACAATGTTTGACATTAACTCTTTCCGGAGAATACAGAATGTTCTATTTCGGCACATTCTTTTCCTTGAAAAGAAAAGCTGCCTCGGTTGTGGGAGGCCACTCAGGGATCTGGGAGACAATCAAGCTGTATGTGATGATTGTTGGGGGCTAATGATCACAAAGACCCAGTGCGCGAATCCCTTGTGCAGGTGTAATTATCATTATCTGTCGTATGATATTTCCGCAGATACCGTTCTAAAGATGCAAGCCGTCAAGGAAGACAACTTCTTCCAGTGGGATAGTTTGTATCAATACAAGGACATTGTGCCAATGAGATTCGATAGCGGAAGAGTACGGCCTGTTTGCCCCCGATGTAAAAACTGAAAAACGAAGGAAAAGGTCTGGTCCAATGTGGCCAGATCTTTTTTTATCTAAAAATGTTAAGCCCGCGTCCTAAGTTTGTGTCAAGTTTTGTTCGCAAAATCCATCTGCACTCCGTAAATGGATTATGCCACCTGCATTCGATCTTCCTTTGTTAACTGGATAATATCTGGCTTTATATAACATCTCCCTGACGACCAATCCTCGGCATATTCTGTTTTAGCTAAACCATATAGTCCCTATGCTGACGGTATTGCCTGTCCACGGATTGCCATATATAATGACCGTATCTAAAGAAAGGAAAGGAAAGGACGCCCCGTTAGCGTGCTACACCACAAGTAGCACCAAGGCGTCCCAACTCAAAACCATGGTCATTATATCAAGTTACGAGCTGGTTGAAAACCCTAACACGGGTGTTTTTTGTTCGGAGCGGAGAGCAGAACCCCTGCCCCTGCTGTGGTGGTAGCTTGAAAGTCGTTGGCAGCAGGGAACGCAAGTACATAAACGGTATTGGTGAGAAAGTAGTGTTGGTAATCCGCAGGCTTCAATGTTCTCACTGCTCTAAAGTTCACCATGAGCTTCCAGACATCCTCACCCCTTACAAGCGGTACGGTAGTGAAAGCATTGAAGCAGTGGTCAGCGGCGAAAGTGAACTTACCGTTGCAGCAGATGAGTCTACAATTACCTGCTGGAAGCATTGGTTTCTGGAGGTTGCCAATTACCTAGCCAGTGCTCTGGTGTCCATTGCAATCCGTTATTGTCTTCAGTCTGCGGGAGGCGAATCCAACCTCCCTCAGTCTCCGCTCCAAAGGATCTGGCAGCTAGTAGGGAACGCCCCTCGTTGGCTAGCGAGAACTGTCCGTCCGGTGGTAAACGCTAATTATTGGGTACATACCCGTTCTGCATTACTGTCCGGGTAGACAAGCAGTAGACTCATGTTAAGACCGAAATGAGGAGGAATTAACATGAGAGACCAGAAGAAAGCAGAGGCAATAGCACAAGAACGTATGCAGCTTCTGGCGCCACTGCTGGCAGAAGGGCTAGACCCGGCCATGATGAAGCAATTGAAGACCCAGATTTGTACTCAAACAGGCATTTCTGACCGCACCTTGCGCCGGTACCTGGCTCAGTACAGGGCTGGGGGCTTTAACGCGCTCAAACCCAAGGGAAGGCCTCGAAAATCCCAAGAAACCATCCCTGAACATGTTATGGAGCAGGCAATACTGCTGCGCCGGGAGGTGCCTAGCCGTAGCGTGGCCCAGATCATTCAGGTATTGGAGTGGGAAGGCCTAGTCCCGCCAGGACAGATTAAGCGTAGCACCCTCCAAGACAGGCTATCCCAGCGGGGCTACAGTACCCGGCACATGAAGCTGTATGAATCCTCAGGTGTAGCCAGCAGGAGGTTTCAGCAGAAGTACCGGAATAAGCTATGGCATTCGGACATAAAGTATGGCCCCTACTTACCTGTGGGGCAAGATGGCACTAAAAAACAAGTCTACTTGGTCACCTTCATGGATGACGCTACTCGCTTTATCCTCCATGGCGAGTTCTACCCGACCCTAGACCAGGTCATTATTGAGGACTGTTTCCGAAAGGCAATCCAGAAGTATGGAATACCAGAAGCTGTCTTCTTTGACAACGGCAGCCAATACAAGACCAAGTGGATGAACCGAGCCTGTGCCAAAATGGGAATCCGGCTACTCTTTGCCAAGCCCTATTCCCCAGAAGCAACTGGCAAAGTTGAACGGTTTAACAGGGTGGTCGACTCCTTCCTCCAGGAAGCTGCCTTGGAGAACCCCCAAACCTTAGACCAATTTAACCAGTTGTTCTGGGTCTGGCTTGACGAGTGTTACCAGCATAAGCCCCACAGCAGCTTAGCTAATAATTTGTCTCCGGAAGCCACATACCATAGCGGCAAGAAAGCACTGAAATTCCTGGATCCAGAAACAATAGCAAATGCCTTTCTCCATCTTGAGGAACGGAAGGTAGATAAGTCCGGCTGCATAAGCTTCCAAGGTGAGAAGTACGAAGTAGGCCTGCCCTTCATTGGCTGTAAGGTGAATGTGGTCTATGATCCTGCAGACACTTCTCAGCTGACCATCGAGTATGAGGGGCACCCGTCCTGGACCGCCAAGAAGCTGGTCATTGGCGAGAGGACGGGCCCCAAGCCTGCGCTGCCACCCCACATGCAGCGAGAGCCAGCTAATACCTCTAGGCTGTTGGCTGCAGCTGCAAGGCAGAACGAGGAGCGCAAGGCCCAACAAGCACCCGCCGTTTCTTACAGGGTAGTCAGGAAGGGCGGTGAGCAGGATGTATGAGGCCTTTTACGGACTCACCAATACGCCGTTTTCCAGGGACATTCCCACCGATCAGCTCTACCCCTCGGTGATGATGGAAGAAGTACTGGGGAGGTTGCAGCACGCTGCAGAGCGACAGCTGTTCGCCGTGGTCACCGGAGATTGCGGCACCGGCAAGACTACCACCCTGCGACGGTTAAGGGATACCCTCGACCCATCCAAGTTTATGATGATGTACTTAGCAGATTCAAAGCTAACTCCCCGCCATTTCTACAAGGGACTGTTGGAACAGCTGGGCTGTGAATCTAAGTTCTACAGGGGGGATGCCAAACGGCAGCTGCACCGGGAGATTGAACTAATGCGGGGCATCCACCGCCTGCTGCCTGTGGTTATTGTTGACGAGGCCCATCTACTGGATAGGGAGATGCTAGAGGAAGTTCGGTTCCTACTCAATTTCAAGATGGACGCAGAGAGCCCCATGGCATTAATTCTCGTCGGTCAGAGCGAGCTCTGGGACAAGTTTCAGCTGCAGGCCTTCGCAGCCATCCGGCAGCGGATTGACCTGCAGTGCAAGCTGCCGCACTTCGATCGGGCGCAGGTAGGGGAATACATAAAAAGACACCTTGCCTACGCGGGGGTTGAGCACGAAACCTTCTCAGACGGGGCTATTGAAGAGATTTACCGTTTCTCCAGCGGGGCGGCTAGACTGGTGAATAAGGTATGCACCCACTGCCTGCTCTACGGTGCGCAAAACGGAAAACGGATTATTGACGATCATATGGTGAAGTTGGTCATCCAGGGGGAGCTACTCTAGCTCTCCCTCCTTGGTCACTAGGTCCGGCAGTTCGCGGACAATTAACAACGTCTACCACTGGCCATTATGGGCTAGCAGTAACAATATTCAATCAGGTATGTCGTAACAAGACGGATATAAGAATCCATGCTTGGAAAGATGCCAACAACAGATGTCCGCCGACGAATCTCCCTGTTAAGCCGCTCTAACATGTTCGTTGAGGATATCTTCCTAGCATCTAGCCGGTTAAAATTGTAGAACTGTAAGGAGTCTTCCAAGCCAGATTCAAGAACTTCTACTGCTCCAGGGTATTGGTTTTCGTAGGTGTCCATCAATGCATCGGCGTATTTCTTAGCACTTTCAAGATCCGGCTGCAACCAGATTTGCTTCAACCTATCAGCAAAAGCTGCTTTGCCTTTGGCGGGCAGGTGAGCCAAGATGTTACGCATGAAGTGCACTTTACAACGCTGCCAACTGCAACCGATAAATGACGTCTGAACAGCTTTTACCAACCCTTTGTGAGCATCGGACACTACCAGCCATGTATCTTTGAGGCCCCTGTCCTTTAGCCTCTGGAACAGCTCCTTGTAGGTAGCCTCAGACTCATCCTGCATCGGCTCAATGGCTAATATGTCGCGCCTGCCGCTTTCATCAAGCCCGACAACTACAAGGACTGCCATGTTCTTCACGTGCCGGTCATACCTAATCTTCTCGTATAATGCATCAACCCATAGGACAGGATACGTCTTTTTCAACGGACGTTTCCGGAAAGCTTCCACCTGATCGTTTAATTCCCTTGTGATTTGAGAAACCTGGCTTCGGGAGATTGAGTCGATGCCAAGGCTCTTGGCCAGCTTCTCAATCTTGCGGGTGGAAACTCCGTTAACATAGGCCTCCTGGATAACATTCATAAGGGCAACTTCTGATCGTTTCTTTTCAGTTACGAAGAAGGGAATGTAGCCGCCTTTGCGCAACTTAGGGACAAACAAATACAGGGTCCCCATTCTAGTGTCGAACCGGCGGACACGGTACCCGGAGCGGTATCCGGACCTTTCTGAGTTACGCTCTGACTTGGAAGCATTGACCTTAGATGTTACTTCGGCTTCCATAAGTTGCTCGCACAGCCACTTCAGCATCGAGAGCATTGGGTCTTCTTCTGACATGAATTGCAATAGCATTTTCTCGAAGTTTCCAGTAGAATAAGAGTAAGCCATCGGTAACAACTCCTTTTGGTTTGCTCGTCACTTACCATTTCGGGGTTGCCGATGGTTTTTCCTTTTTACTTTTGCGAACTTAATTGTACACTATCCGTCCTAAGTTCCCTATATAGGAGTAGAAAAGCTTTTCAGGAGGGAACACAAGATGGGTTGGGCAAAGTACTGTGAAGACAATCTCAGCATCTATAACGACCGGATATTCATGGCCCAGGTAAAACCGGTAGCCTACCGACTGCCGCAAGTCGAGAATGTCCGTCTTGTTAACCGGGAAAAGTCCCGGGAAGTGAAAAACAAACTGGTACCCAGTGGCAGCAGATGCGGGCTTGAGCTTAGTTTCGAGGCCACGCCCGATAAGAAAACCGTAACGAAGCTTCGCCTAAACGGTTGGTGGTGGAGCAAGGCCAGATCCTGCTGGTGCAATACGAATACGACCGATAACCGCAAATACGTCAGGACGACCTTCAGTGGATGCCCCTTCCACTTGATCGCCGTCACCTAATACTTGAAAAGGAGAAGATTTATGAACGCTTTATCAATCGCAGAAAAGAAGGCCCTTGAGCTGATGCAGAAGGATAACTTCCGCGGTATTTCGAAAGACAACGTAATGCAGCTGATGTCCATCCTGGACAAAGTTGATCCTGAGGTTGCAAAAAACATTATCGCCCAGCTGCCGGAAGCAATCAGGGGGTCGGTCGAACTGGAAAAAGCATACTCCTGGAACCGGCAACGCAAAGTGCAGGAAATCCGGCAACGAAATATCAGAACTTTCGGCAACGTAATGTCATAGAAAACGGCAACGCAATGTCATGAAATCCGGCAATCAAATGTCAGAGTTTTCGGCAAGGAAAGTAAGGATTCCACCGGGAGCAACTCCTTTAAGGTAAGATTTTTTCATAAAGTTGGCGCCTCTATCACTATGGAATATAAGCTTCTCTATCTTCTTACCAGCAATAGCGTGCTTGAAGGTACCTATTACAAATTCAGCGCTATTATGGTTGCCTACCGTATATGCGACTACTTCATTGTTAAACAGATCAAGTATCGTGCACAAATACAACGGCTTCCATCCAAAGCGCAGCTGAGTTACATCGGCAACCCATTTTTGGTTAGGAGCAGAAGCTGCGAAGTCCCTGTTCAGGATATTCTCTGCAATAATGGCCTCCGGAACTTTAGGTAGCTTTTTCCGCTTCCTGCGTATTATTGCACGGATGTTAAGTTCCTTCATAAGCCTATATATCCTTTTATGGTTCACAATTATTCCCCTGGCCCTAAGCCACAATTTAATTCTTGGTAGGCCATAAGTACATCGCGATTTCATATAGCATTCAGAGATTTTATCCTTTAGTTTGAGTTCTTCAATGTCAGCATCGGTTAGAGTCCTGGATCGTTTTAGCCATTTGTAGTATCCAGATCTACTTACGCCGGTGAGCTGGCATAGCAAGTCAACGGTGTAGCTTGCATTAGTGCTACTTAACTCTTTAATGCCGGTGTATTCAATTACCTTGCTTCTCTTGCTTAACGCCCCCCTCTGAGCTCTATCAACTTTTTTAAGATAGCCACCTCGGCTTCTAACTCATGTATTCTTTGCTCATCGGGATTAGAGAACTTCTTGGGACGCCCCTTATTAGGCCCCGTTGCTTTCCCGCGCTTGCTTTCTAGTCCAGCTACGCCATGTTGCTGATAGGCCTGTACCCATCTGTGCAAAAGACTCCTGTGGACATTATGCTTGTTTGAAACGTCAGCAAAGGAAAGCCGATTGGGACCAGATTGGCCGCGCAAATATTCCAGAACAAGAGTTAGCTTAAAGTCCACAGGATATGAACTATTTGTCTTCATTTTATCTCCCTCCAGGTACTAGTATAGTCGCTGACTTTTTATTGTCTACCTAGAGGGGATAATACCACGCTTCTCTTTGTCGCGCAACAGAAGATCTACGCGCGACATGGGCCCGTCGTCAAGCCTGAATAGCCTCTTGTCGCCCAGCCGGGGCTTCAGCAAATCAGGATTGGGAGCGGACAATTAGATTCCCTGGCGATTGTCACTCTACTTTCCCGATGATACAATCACATAAGATACCAATTTCTTATCATGGGAAAAGGAGATGGATACTGTGATTGTAACCACCACGCCCAATGTAGAGGGCAAATCCATCCTGGAGTACAAGGGAATTGTGTTCGGAGAAGTCGTCTCTGGGGTAGACTTTATCAAGGATTTTGCAGCAGGTCTGACTAACTTTTTTGGCGGCCGCTCAGGCTCCTACGAAGGCGAGTTAATCGAGGCCAGGGAAGCCGCTTTAGCAGAAATGGAGAGGCGGGCCGCTACCTTGGGAGCTAATGCCATTGTAGGGGTGGATATCGATTATGAGGTCTTAGGCCAAGGCGGCAACATGCTCATGGTAACTGCCTCGGGAACAGCAGTATTCGTAAAATAATACCTCCGAGGATAGAATCCATCAATTTCCCCTGCCCTTGTAAAGCAGGGGACTTTTACTTGACGAATTATCGAACATATGTTAGCATGATGCTGCAATTCAGATTACTTGCATCACAACCAAACTGAATTTCCACGCGACATCATGGTTCCGTAGAGATTTTATGTTTGGGAGGTGCTGTAATGCCCAGGCAGCCCAGGGAGGTAAGTCCAACCGGTATCTACCACGTTATGGTTCGGGGAATAGCCAAAATGGACCTGTTCCCCAGCGTTGCCGATAAGTCCAGGTACATGACCACACTGCAAAAATATAAGGACCTCATTGAAATCAAGATTTATGCCTATTGCCTGATGGACAACCACGTTCATTTGCTTCTGCGGGAAAAGGAGAATAACCTGGCTACAGTGATGAAACGGATAAATATCAGTTTCTCACAGTACTTCAACAAGAGATACTCTCGAGTTGGCCATGTCTTTCAAAACCGATATCGCAGCGATCCCATAGAAGATGAAACCCATTTCCTGCACTGTGCGCGGTATATACACAATAATCCGGTTAAGGCTGGGCTGGTGCAGGCCCCGGCAAACTATTTGTGGAGTAGCTACGGTATCTATCTGGCCGGTGCCCCCAATAATTTGGTGGATACCGGTCCCCTTCTTGGTTGTTACGCCTCCAGCCGTCAGCAAGCTTTAATAGCACTGAGGGACTTTACTGAAAAGGATCAGTCCAGACTATATTCCTTTTCAGAAGTTGAAGAGGAGCGGGATCAGGATCGCCAAGATCAAATTAGGAAATCAGTCAGGGCGGTTTTGGCAAGATACGGAGCAAGGAGGATGGACTCAATCCCCGGTGTTCAGCGCCGCGAGGTCCTCCAGGCCATCAAAGCTGAAACAGATGGCTCCTTACGGGAAATAGCGGCCGTTCTGGATGTCAGTAAAGACATCCTGTGGCGCGCCTAGGTCAAGATATAAAAACCCGTCGGGTTAATTCCGACGGGTTTTAGTTGAGCATTTAATCTGCCAAGGAGACTGCGACAAGGAGAAACGTCCCTGATGTCGCGCCAAGGAGATTGCGACAAGGAGAAGCGTGGACTTACCCCTGTCAAGTAGACAAATAAATATCTGCAACACTATGCTGCGTTTCTGCGGCGGTATGCAACCGGGCTGCTACCTAGTTTCAGTTGAATACGTTCATTATTGTACCAATGTATGTATCTGGAGATCGCTTTCCTAATCTCGGCTTCTGTCTGCAAGTTCTCCAGGTAGAAGGTTTCCGCTTTCAGATGGCTAAAAAAAGACTCTATGCAAGCATTATCCCAGCAGTTACCCGTTCTCGACATGCTTGGCTCGATCCCGTATTCCAACAGTGTTTCTTGGAACCTTTTCGATGTAAAGTTGGCGCCTCTATCACTATGGAATATAAGCTTCTCTATCTTCTTACCAGCAATAGCGTGCTTGAAGGTACCTATTACAAATTCAGCGCTATTATGGTTGCCTACCGTATATGCGACTACTTCATTGTTAAACAGATCAAGTATCGTGCACAAATACAACGGCTTCCATCCAAAGCGCAGCTGAGTTACATCGGCAACCCATTTTTGGTTAGGAGCAGAAGCTGCGAAGTCCCTGTTCAGGATATTCTCTGCAATAATGGCCTCCGGAACTTTAGGTAGCTTTTTCCGCTTCCTGCGTATTATTGCACGGATGTTAAGTTCCTTCATAAGCCTATATATCCTTTTATGGTTCACAATTATTCCCCTGGCCCTAAGCCACAATTTAATTCTTGGTAGGCCATAAGTACATCGCGATTTCATATAGCATTCAGAGATTTTATCCTTTAGTTTGAGTTCTTCAATGTCAGCATCGGTTAGAGTCCTGGATCGTTTTAGCCATTTGTAGTATCCAGATCTACTTACGCCGGTGAGCTGGCATAGCAAGTCAACGGTGTAGCTTGCATTAGTGCTACTTAACTCTTTAATGCCGGTGTATTCAATTACCTTGCTTCTCTTGCTTAACGCCCCCCTCTGAGCTCTATCAACTTTTTTAAGATAGCCACCTCGGCTTCTAACTCATGTATTCTTTGCTCATCGGGATTAGAGAACTTCTTGGGACGCCCCTTATTAGGCCCCGTTGCTTTCCCGCGCTTGCTTTCTAGTCCAGCTACGCCATGTTGCTGATAGGCCTGTACCCATCTGTGCAAAAGACTCCTGTGGACATTATGCTTGTTTGAAACGTCAGCAAAGGAAAGCCGATTGGGACCAGATTGGCCGCGCAAATATTCCAGAACAAGAGTTAGCTTAAAGTCCACAGGATATGAACAATTTGTCTTCATTTTATCTCCCTCCAGGTACTAGTATAGTCGCTGACTTTTTATTGTCTACCTAGAGGGGATAATACCAGCGTCCCCGGTGTCGCGCTAGAGGGCGTCGGGCTGAATTGTGCCCCGGGCAATGATCAGGGCGTTGCCTTGAAGCCAGACGTCGATGAAGCGGTCCCGGCTGCGCTGGAACCCGACCTGAAGGGTACCGCCCCTGGTTTCGACGCTTATGGGGGAGGTGAGGTCGGGAAAGGTCAAGCTGGCAACCAGAGCAGAGGCGGTGGCGCCGGTCCCGCAGGCCAGGGTCTCTGCCTCGACACCCCGTTCGAAGGTGCGCACCCGAAGGCCGCCATTATCCCTGGCGACGAAGTTGACATTGGTTCCGTTGGGGAAGAAGCGGTGCTGGCGCACCCGCAGGCCTTCCTGATGGAATTTGGCGTCGGGCCAGGTCCAGGCTTCGTCGGAAAAGACCACAGCGTGGGGGACGCCAACGCAGATATAATCCAGTTTGGGCAGTCCCTGGAGGGACAGGTAGCGCTTGGGCAATTCCACCGGCGGCATAGCCAGGCGCACTTGCTGGTCCTCTACTTGGGCAAGGTACAGACCGGCATCGGTCTCCACCCGCATCATCTTGGGACAGATTCCCATATCGGCCACATAACGGGCAAAGCAGCGCAGGCCATTTCCGCACATCTCGCCATTGCTGCCGTCGGCATTGTAAAAATCCATCCGGATATCCGCCTGTAGAGAATTCTCGACAAAGATCATGCCATCTGCGCCCAAGGAAAGCCGCCGCCGACACAACTTCCTGGCCAACTCCCCCTTATTCGGGTCGGCAATCTGGCCCGAACGGTTATCCAGGATGATGAAATCATTGCCGCAACCGGCCATTTTAGTAAATTCTATACTGAGCATGCAATCAAATCCTTTCCTTAGGACTTTCGGAACGCGTATTTTACTTTCCTATAGAAGCAAGTTGCATGCCAGCGTCAAATCAAAGACCAGCCCCTCAGGGTGTGTTCACTATCAGGAATAGGTCGAGGGGCAGCCCCAACAAAGTTAAGCCCCTCACCGGAGAAAGCCCGTGCAAAAAGGGAACAGCGCTGTTCCCTTAAGTAAACACTAATCGAGCAATCGATATTTATTCAGCTTGCGATAAAAGTTCGTCCGTCCCATTTCCAGGAGAGCCATGGCCTGGGACCGGTTGTTGTCGGTCTGCTTTAAGGCCAACTGCAGGAGCTTTAACTCTGTCAGCTCAATGGCTTGGTGATGAGGAATGACCTTGTTGACAATCAGAGAGTCCATATCCGACTTGGGTCCTTGCAGGTGCTCAGGCAGATGGGCCGGGGTCAGTGCTTTGCCTTCGGCAAAGTTGACGGCCCGCTCCAGCACGTTTTCCAGCTCCCGGATATTTCCCGGCCAATGGTATTGGCTGAGGACCTGGATGAGCTCAGGGACAGGCACCATCAAGGCCTTTTCTGCCCGCTCGCAGATCTTGGGCAGCAGATACCGGACCAATTCGGGAATGTCGCCGGCGCGTTGGCGCAGACTGGGCAACACCAGGCAGATGACGTTGAGGCGGTAGTACAGGTCCTCCCGAAAACGGCCCTCGATGACCAGCTGCTCCAGCTTTTGGTTGGTGGCGGCGATGATGCGCACGTCCAGCTCCAGGGGCTTGGTATCGCCCAGGCGCTGGATCTGTCTGGTCTGCAGGGCGTGGAGTAATTTGGCCTGGAGGGGAATATCCAGTTCGGCAATCTCGTCCAGAAAGAGGGTTCCCCCCTGGGCCTGTTCAAAACTTCCCGCCTTGCCGCCGGGCCGGGCGCCGGTAAAGGCTCCTTCCACATAGCCGAAGAGCTCGCTCTCCAGGAGGTTGTCGGGGATGGCGGCGCAGTTCACATAGACAAAGGGCTTATTGGCCCGGGGGCCGGCATTGTGGATGGCGTCGGCAAAGAGGCCCTTGCCGGTGCCGCTTTCTCCCAAGAGCAGGACGGTGGAGTTGGAGCGGGCGGCTTTTAGGGCGAGGTCCCGGGCGATGGAAATTTCCTTGCTGCTGCCCACGATTTTGGCAAAGGCCGGGTGATAGCGGCTGTCGTCGTATTGGAGCAGGGTGGCCCTTGCTGCATCCCGCTCCTCTTCAGCCATCCGCACCTCGCTGATATCCGTAATCTGAAGCAAAGCACCTTTGCGCTCGCCATTTTCATCGATGGGATGGATAGAGCAGCGGGTGGGAATGCCGTTGATTTCGTAATCTTGCTTGGAGAATCCATCCTCCAGGCCCTGGGCCACGATCATCAGGCGCTCTATGCCCAAGTTCTCCGGGTGGATGGTGGAAATGTGCCTGCCCAGGACCTGGGGCGGCGGCTGGTTGCCCTTTGCCGCCCAGGAGGCGCCGCCCAGAATATCACCGATGGCTTCGCCCCGGGCGGTGTAGCCCGCCACCTGGTAGAACTTGAGCTGGCCGTCGGGCCGGATGACCACCGCATGTCCCACGGCGATGTGGTAGTAGTAGTCAAAGCGCTCGCCGGCTTCAATCCACAGGAGCCGGTCGGGCCGGTAATGGCCGGCCTTGATATGGATCCCGGAAGGGAGCACGTACTCCAGGGTCATCTGCTCTGTAACATCGGTAAAGGTCTTCCACATGGGGCGTATCTTGGCCCCCGGGCCCACCTGGCCCACCGCCAGCAACCCCTCGTCGGGATGGACAGGCGCCTTGGCCAGGCCGATCCGGTCCAGGAGCTGAGGGTTTAGATTGCCGTCATCCCTGCCCAGGCGGTTGACGGCCAGGATGACAATATCACCCGGCTCCAGGCTGCCGGCAGGATGGCCGGGTCCCGGCGAAGGGAGCAGGCCAAAAAATTCTTGAGCGGCCAAATTGTACAGCTGGATAATGCCGTTGCTGTCAATAATGATTATCCCCTGTTCGAAATAATCGCAGATACTGTTAATTTCTAAGCGCATGTAAGTCAACCCCCGCAAAGTATAGCCTTGTAATGTAGAAATTCGCTACTTGCCTGGGATTATCCTTTTTTCAGCCCTTGCCACTATTTACACCGTCCAGGACATAAGGTCCTTGCCTCTCATATACTGATAGGGTAATGGAGGTGGCGGCGGCATTGATTAAGATAGGCGTCCTGGTGGGAACGGCTACGCTGGGCAAGCTGCAGAGTGGTGAGGAGAGTCCCCGCCTCGAGGCTCTGCTCCGGGCCAATGAACAGGAGGGGAGCAGGCTGGGCACAGAAATTTTTTTCTTTACCCTGGAGGATGTCAACTTTTCCGGGCACAGAATTAGGGGAATATACAGGAGCCAAGGGCAGTGGGAGCAGAAATCCTTCGCCTATCCCCACGCACTCTATCGGCGCCTGACCTTGGTCGAAAAGGATCAGGCAGTCCATGCCAAACTGCTTGAGCACTTGCGGGCCCAGGGCACTGTGTTCCTCAATTACCCCTGGCCCATGGACAAATGGGAGCTCTATCAATGCCTGGAAAGACAACCCCAGCTGAGAAAATTCCTGCCGCCAACCCAAATAATCGCCGACGACCGGGAGCTCCTGGCCTTTTTGGAGGAGAACCCCGTGACGTACCTGAAGGCGTGTAAGGGGGGGCGGGGCAAACAGGTTATGCGGGTGAAAAAGGTGGGCAAGGACAGCTTCGCCTTCAGCAGGTTTAACAATTACCTGGTCCAGGGCAGGATGCACCGGGCGAGGGTAATCCAGTCTGTTCGCGAGTTTTTTGGCAACCGGCCCTTTATCGCCCAGCAGGGTATTGATTTGCTCCAGGTAAACGGGCGCAACCTGGATTTCCGCGCCGAGGTCCAGCGGGCGGAGCGGGGCCAGTTGCGGGTGGTGGCCATCCCCGTGCGCATTGCCCGGGACCGCTCGCCTATTACCACCCATGCCAAGAGCATGGCCCTGGAGGAATTTGCCCGCCGGCATCCGGAAGCGATCCCGGATTATCAGCACTTTTATCCCCGGGCAGAAGAATTTCTCCGCACTTTCTATGAGGGCGTGGAAGTCTGTTTCGGCCCCTGCGGCGAACTGGGCATTGATTTTGCCCTGGACAAAGCGGGGCAATGGTGGTTTATCGAGGCCAACACCCAATCGGCCAAGGTCTCTCTGCTCAACAGCTATCCCCCGGCCGTCACCGATCAGTCCTTCATCGGCCTCCTGGAGTATGCAAGGTTTCGCGTTGAAGCCAACAGTTAGGTCTTAACCGCTCCCCGGCTTTCATATAGTTGTAGAGGGGGTGGTTGCCATGAAGCTGGCCGCGGGCAGGATAATGCTAATAATGAAGGCGACGGCAGCGGCCGGACTGGTGCTGGTCCTGATTTTTGCCGCCTACCTGGGAGGGCAGACGATCCCCCTCAGCGGGGACGTCCAGGCGCTTGACGCCCCGGGGGTGGTGATCGATGCCGGTCACGGCGGCTACGACGGCGGAGCCCAGTGGGGCGGCGTCATCGAGAAGGACATCAATTTGGCCATAACTCTCCAGCTTCGGGAGATACTGTTGGCTACGGGACATCGGGTTGCCCTGACCCGGTACGGGGATTACAGCCTCATCGAGCAGGATCAGGTATCCAACCCCAAAAAGCGGGAGGACATGGCCCGGCGCCTGGCGATAATCGAGAAATGCCAGCCCGATGTCGTCATCGTCATTCACTGCAATGCCATCAACTCGCCAATCTGGTCCGGCGCCCAGACCTTTTACCAGGAGGGGTATGACCGGGGCAAGCTCCTGGCCGAAGATATCCAAAAATACCTGGTGGAGTTTACCGAGACCAATAGAAAGGCCAGTTCCCTGGATATGTACCTCTTGCGGGAGAGCAGCATGGTGGGCAGTCTGGTGGAGGCGGGCTTTGTCTCCAATGCCAGAGAAAGGGCGCTCTTGCAGCAAGAAGGCTATCAGCGCAGGATCGCCACAGCCATCTGGCTGGGTCTTTCCCATTACCTGAGGGATACTGCCCTGGAAAATCAGCAATAAGCGGCCATTGGTGCAGGAAATTTTGCACCAATGGCTAATTTAATAGGTGAAGGGGGATGAGAGGATGGCAAGCATGGCGACTCTGTCAACGGGCTTTTCAGCTCTGATAATTTTGGACAAAAATGGGATTGTCTGCTACGCCAGTTCCAACCTGTCTCAAGTCTTGGGGGAAATTGAGATAAGGGCAGGCAGGCCCTTGCCCGCGGCCCTCCAGGGCTGGCAAGCCCAGTCCACCTGGGAAATGGAAATCAATGAGCGCCAGATCAGCGTGACGGCAGAAGCTTGGAATGGGCATACCATATTGCTGATCTCCGACCCGCACAGCGTCTATAACGAAGCAGCCACCATTCTCAATTCCATTGATGAGGGAATCCACGTGGTCAACCGGCGCGGCCAGACGGTGTTTTACAACCCCACCATGGCCAAGCTGGAGGGCATGGACTACCATCAGGTAATCAATAAGAATGTGCTGGACATGTTCCCATCCCTGACGCCGGAATCCAGTACAATCCTTCGGGTCCTCCGGACCCGGGAACCAATTTACGACCAGGTCCAGACATACTATAACCACAAGGGGCAGCGCATTACCTCTCTCAACAGCACAATTCCGCTGTGGAGGGGATCGCAGTTCATCGGCGTCCTGGAGGTGGCCAGGGACGTCACCCGCATGGAGGATTTAGCCCGCAAGGTGGTGGACCTGCAGCAGAAATTATACCGGCGCCAGCAGGGAAAGGTTCAGCCGCCCACCCAGTACACCTTTGCCGATATCATCGGTGACAGCCCTGCCCTGACCCGCCCCCTGGAAATCGCTCGCCGGGCCGCCAAGACGGCTTCCCCCGTCCTGATTTATGGCGAGACGGGAACGGGCAAAGAGCTGGTGGCCCAGAGCATCCACCAGGCCAGCCCCCGCCGGCAGGGGCCTTTCATAGCCCAAAACTGTGCGGCGCTGCCGGGCTCGCTGCTGGAGGGAATCCTCTTCGGCACCGTCAAGGGCAGCTTTACCGGGGCGGTGGACCGCCCCGGTCTCATCGAGCAGGCCGACGGCGGCACCCTCCTCTTGGATGAGATCAACTCCATGGACATCGATCTCCAGGCCAAATTGCTCCGGGTCCTCCAGGACAACCGGGTGCGGCGGGTGGGCGGCCTCAAGGAAGTGCCGGTGGACGTCCGGATCATTGCCACCACCAACACCCAGCCCTTGCTGGCCGTGGAGCAAGGCAGCATTCGCCAGGACCTCTTCTACCGCCTGGCGGTGGTCAACATCGCCTTGCCGCCCCTGCGGGAGCGGCGCCAAGATATCGCTCTGCTCTGTCGCCACTTTTTGGACAAGTACAATCGGCGCTTCGGTCTCTCGGTCCGGGGACTTGCCCCGGCTGTCATGGCCCGCTTCCAGGCCCATTCCTGGCCCGGCAATGTCCGGGAACTGGAACATGTCATCGAGGGGGCCATGAATGTCTTGACGGAAGAGGAAGAGTGTATCGACCTCCACCACCTACCGGCAGGCTTTACGCAAAGGCGTTCGGGCATGGTGGAGCTGGAGGACTGCACCCTGCCCGAGGCGGTGGCCCGGGTGGAGCAAAACCTCATTGACGCGGCCATGGAGAAGACCGGCGGCAATATCACCCAGGCTGCCAAACTCCTGGGGATAACCCGCCAGGCCCTGCAGTACAAACTGGGAAAATACAAATAAGAGCCGGGCATGAGCCCGGCCCTTTTTATTTCTGGAAAAACTGGACAACATCGTCCACCAGTTGCCCCACATAGTCAACAGCCCTGCGGATTGCCTCGGGCCGGGTCATGTCCACCCCAGCCATGGCGGCCAGTTCCACCGGCGGCTTTGATCCACCGGCCTTGAGGACTTTGAGCCACCGCTCCACGGCAGGTTGACCTTCATCCTTAATGGCCTGAGCCACTGCAGTGGCAACAGTCAGCCCGGCGGAATAGCTGTACGGATACAGCCCCATGTAATAATGGGGTTGACGCATCCAGGTCAGCTTGGCCCCTTCGTCTATCTCCACCTCTCCGGCCCAGAATTCTTCCAGAATCTCGCCCTGAATCTGGCTAAGCACCGTAGCTGTAATGGGCTGGCCCTGCTCGGCCAGGGCGTAGGTGCGCCGTTGCAATTCGCCCTCAATGAGGTGGCGGACAAAATTGTGGTGGTAAGTCATCAGGAGCTGCATATTCAGCCAGCTGTGCATGCGGGGGTCGGCGCTCTTGGCCTTGATGTATTCGGCCACCAGGAGTTCGTTGATGGTGGAGGGGGCCTCCACAAAGTACATCGAGGGTTCAGAATTGGCCAGGCTCTGGTTGCGCTCGGTGAGGACGCCGTGACCGGCGTGACCCAGTTCGTGGGCCAGGGTCAAGGTGGTGCGCATATTGCTGGTCCAGGTGGTGAGGATGTAGGGGTGCACCCCCGGCACGGTGGAGCAGAAGGCCCCGGTGGATTTGCCTACATTGTCGGCCAGGTCGATCCAGCGGTCCTTCAGGGCCTGGCGGATGATCTCGGTGTATTCCTGGCCCAGGATGGAAACCCCGCCCAGAATAAGCTCGGCTGCCTCCTCCAGGGAGGTGGTGGGTTGAAAGTCCGGGTCCAGCGGCGCCTCGATATCGCAGTAGAGCAGCTTATCCAGGCCCAGGATCTGTTTGCGCAGCCTGGCGTAGCGGCGCATATGGGGCGCGAGCTCTTTAAGGATTACGTCGTGGAGGGTGTTGTATGCCTCCAGGGAAACTTCCTGTCGGTGCAGGAGCATGTGGGTGGCCGAGGGATAGCCCCGGAGCTGGGCCAGGACCACATTCTTGCGGACCTCGGTTCCCCAGGTGGTTCCATAGGTATTCCGGTACTTCTTGAGCCCTTCGGTGAAGGATTTATAGGCATTGCGGCGCAGAACCGGGTCCGGCGAGGTCTCATAATCTTCTTCATAGAGGGCAAAAGACATGGGATGACTGTTGCCCTGGCTGTCCAGGATGGGCTCAAAGCTCATATCCGCCGCCTTGGAGCGCTCGTAGACGGCGGAGGGCGAATCCAGCACCTCACTCAGGGAGGCCAGGGCCTTTTCCGTTTCCGGGTGCAGGATATAGGGCCTTTCAGCGCTTATCTTGGCCAGCATCCGGGCGAAATCCGCGAATTCCGGCGCCTGCATATAAGTTTCCAGGGTGCCTTCGGGCAAGCTCAGCAGTTCCGAACGCAGTAAGGCGGAACTTGCATTGAATTGGGCGCCCAAGGCTCCGACCCGGCCGGCGGCGGCCTGGTTGGCGGGATCGGTGCCGTCGGCTGACAGCTTGAGGTAGGCGTAGGAGATGACCCGGTACAGCCGCTTGATCATGGACTCCATCTCCCTTAAGGCCGCCAGGACGGTGTCAGGCCCTTCGGCCAGTCTGCCCTGGTACTTATTCAGGCTAGGCAGATCCGCCGTCACGGCATTGAATTCCGCTTCCCAGGCTTCCTCATTGGCGAAGATATGCGCCAGGTTCCAAGTCAGGTGCTCCGGCACCTCGCTGCGCTTGAGTCTTTCTTTCATTTTTATTCCTCCTCTGTTTCTCTATGGAAATCCTTACCCAGCAATTCCAGGCTGAAAAGGCCCGAGGCCATGGCCATTTGCCTCAGGAAAGGCCAGTACATCCCCGGCGACTTTGCCAGCTTGCCCAGGATATTCAAGTACAGACCCCGGCACTGACGGCGATAGTGGGCAAGGAGGCGGGGCTTGCCGCCGGCGATGGCCCTGGCCAGGGCCAGGGCGCTGCGAAAGGCATAGCTCAGGCCCTCAGCGGAGCTGGGACTTATCCAGCCCGCCGCTTCGCCGATGAGGAATATCCCGTCCTTGCCCAGGCAGATCTCGCGGGGGGAAGAGGGCCGGACCAGGTGACAACCCCGACGCTTGAGACTCTTGCCCAGGGTGTAGCCGTGCCGTCCCAGCTTGTGCTTAAGGAGCTCAAACCTTACTTGGACATCAATCCCGGCGGGAATGGCCGCCCCCACTAAGATTGTCTCTTCCTTGGGAATGGTCCAGGCGTAAAAGTCGGTGATTTTCGGGTCAAAGATGGCCGAGTAATAGGGCAGGGGCTTTTCAGCCTCAAACCACTCCTGAATGGCTATGTACATGGGCAGCTTCATTCCCAGGCCTGCTCGCACCCGGGACAATGCCCCGTCGGCGCCCACCACCAGCCTGGTCTCCACCGATTCGTCTTTACCGCCTTGGCTGAAGCTGACCCGGTATCCCTTTTCCCTTTGCTCCAGGTCCCGGAACAGCGTCGACCAGCGCCTTTCCACCCGGGGCGGGATGAGGCTGACCAGCCAGCGGTCGAACTTTTCCCGGTCCACATTGATGTAATCCCGGGGATAGTAGCGCTCTCGCCCCGCCGCCAGGTCCATGGTGCGCACGGTAAAGAGCTGGGGTCCCACCAGGACGCTGCTGGGCAGGCCCAGGCCGAACCCGGCCAGCATCGACTGGGCGTCGGGGGCCAGCAGGCCGCCGCAGCACTTTTCCTGCCCTCCGGAAAAGGGCTGGCCCAAGTCCCGGCGATCCAGGATCAGGATCCTGTGCTCATTCCCCAGCAACCGGGCCAGGGTTGCCCCCGCCGGCCCGCCGCCTACAATAACCAGATCGTACATGGTGATACCTCTCTTAGCTTTTCGCATCTGTTTAGTCTATTAGTTATTCTGCTCAGACATTCTGAATTCCTTCGTTCCAGCTCGGGGCGGGAGGAAAATGAAATATAACACCCCATTTTTCGTCGCCTCCCTGCGAATATACAGTAGGGAAAAAATGAAGGAGGGTTAATGGTGAAAAAATACCTGGCGTTATTCATTGCACTTGTCCTTGTGGTGGCAGCTTTACCCATTACAGCAGCTGCTGCCGGTGATTCAGAAGAGACAGATCCTGTCATAGTGGTCACCGACCAAACCGAGGACCCGGACCAGGGGGAACCCGATGAGGGCGAGCCCACTGAGGGCGATCCCGATGAAGGTGAACCCACCGAGGGCGAGCCTACCGAGGGTGATCCCGATGAAGGCGAACCCAACGAGGGCGAGCCCGATGACAAGGATCCCGGCCTCCTTCCCGATTCTCCCTTCTATTTCATAAAGCGCTTTATCGAGAACATAAAGGTCTGGTTTACTTTTAGCCAGGAGCGCAAGACCGATTTGTTGGCGGAATTGGTGGAGAAACGGGAAGCAGAACTCTTGGCCCTGGAGGAAAAATACTCAGACACAGAGATGACGGAAAGGCAAAAGGCCATCCTTCAGGAGGCGGCTCAGGAACTGGAAGCCGTTGCCGAGAACCTCTTTGAGCGCCTGATCGGTGAGGAAGAAGACCTGGAAAGCCTGGAGTTGACAGAAGAAGCTGTGGCCAAGCTGGAGACTGCCCTGGAAAGCCTCGGCCAAGCTCTGGAACGGGTTATTGACGAGGAGGATTCCGGCCAGGACCCGGAGCCCGGTGAAGATGAAGATGATGAAGGCAACGGCAAGCTCACCAAGCTGGAAAAATATCAGCAGCGGATTCACCACCTGGAACAGATTCGGGATAGGAACCCCGAGTCTTGCCATAGCGGTTTAAATCGGGCCATCGAGAATGCCCGGCGCCAGCAGGCCAGGTGGGCGGAAAAACATGGCATTCCTGTCTCCGAGGAAGAAGAGCCCTCTGCCGATGAAGAATCTGCCGGCCCGGAAGCTGAAGAACCCGTTGACCTCGAAGCGGAAGAGCCGGAAGTTGAGGAGCCATCCGTTAACCTCAAATACTCTGGGGCAGAGGCTGAAGAGGACGCCCAGGACAATGGCAATAAAGGAAAGGGCAATAACGGCAATAAAAAGGATAAAGGCAACAACGGAAACAAGGGCAACAACGGCAACAGTAAGGGAAAGGGCAATAACGGCAACGGCAACAAGAAGAGCAACAACGGCAATAAGAAAAAGGGCATGGGAAACTGACCTCACCGCAAAAAAATCTGCACCCCTCCGCCGGATATCTGGCAGGAGGGGTGTTTTCTGTGGGCCGGAGCCCAGGGCGGGCCCACCGGCAATGTGGTATGTTTTTTGCATTAGGACAGGGGGAAACCTAAGTATAATAATGGCAAAAGGAGTGTTGGTTGTGACGGTAAAGGTAATTCACTGGGGCCTGGGCGCCATGGGCGGCGGAATGGCCAAACTTTTGGATACCAAACATGGGGTGGAAAGCGTCGCTGCCATCGATGCCGCCCCCGACAAGCAGGGCAAGACCATGGCAGAACTCCTGGGGGTTAAGAGCCAGGCAGTCATCAGCAATGACCCGGCTCAGGCCCTCAAGGCCGAGGCCGATGTGGTGCTCATCGCCACCGGTTCTTTTACCAGGGAGGTCTATCCCCAGGTGGTTCAGGCCATCGAGGCCAAGAAGAACGTAATCTGCATCGCCGAAGAGATGGCCTTTCCCCGGCAGCAGCAGCCGGAACTGGCAGAGAAAATCCACAAACTGGCCCTGGAGAACAATGTCACTGTCCTGGGCACCGGCATCAATCCCGGCTTTGTCCTGGACCTGCTGATTGTGGCCTTGACCGGCGTCTGCTTCGATGTCAAGGAAATCAAGGCCTCCCGCATCAACGACCTCTCGCCCTTTGGCCCCACCGTCATGAAGACCCAAGGCGTAGGGACTACCCCCGAGGAATTCGCAGCCGGAGTTGAAGCCGGCGACATCGTCGGCCATGTGGGCTTCCCCGAGTCCATGGCCATGATCGCCGCCGCCCTGGGCTGGGAGCTGGATGAAATCCGCCAGACCAAGGAACCCATCATAGCCGGGAAGTATAGAGAGACGCCCCATGTCAAGGTCCAGCCCGGCCTGGTGGCCGGTTGTCGTCATATCGCCTATGGCATCAAGGATGGCAAGACGGTAATTACCCTGATCCATCCCCAGCAGGTCCGGCCCGAGGTGGAAGGGGTGGAGACGGGAGACTTTATCGAAATCTACGGCGAGCCCAACATTAAGCTGGCCATCCAGCCGGAAATCCCCGGCGGCATCGGCACCATCGCCCTGGCCGTCAACTCCATCCCCAATGTCATCAAGAGTGCGCCAGGCCTCAAAAATATGACCGAGCTTCCGGTGCCTGCAGCCCTGCTGACGGATATCCGGAGTCTGCTCAAGAAGTAGGAGGGAATTATATGACTCAGAACCCAGTGCCTGCCGGAACCTGGGTGCAAATCCGCCAACAGATCCTCAGTCCCCAGGAGCGGGCGCCCCAGGTTCCCGCCGATACAGCTCAGGTCCCCCTGGTATTGTTGGCCAAGGGCTTTCTCATGCAAGCCGCCCGTAAGGGCGACACCGTGCAGATCAGGACCCTCAGCGACCGCATCCTGGAGGGCCAACTGGTGGAGGTTCTGCCCCGGTATAGCCATGACTTTGGCCAGTCGGTGCCGGAACTCCTGGAAATCGGGCCGCGGGTCCGGTCGCTACTGAAGGGAGGCCAAGCTCGTGACTGACAACAGTTATCAGGCAGTGATGGCCCGCAGCAATGAAATCATGAAGAAAGCTGTGGGCATGGATTATTCTCAGTTTGCCAGGGGGCGCCTGGCCTTTGACTACCAGGCCATGATGACGGAAGCCGGATACAGCCTCGAAGAAGTGGTGGCCATCCAGCGGGAAACCGGCGTCGGCAACACCCCCCTCTATGAGCTCAAGAATATTACCGAATTGGTGCGCCAGACGGCGGCCCCGGGCAAGGGGGCGCGGATCTTCCTCAAGGACGAGGCCGCCAACCCCTCGGGCAGTTTCAAAGCCCGCCGGGCAGCCCTCTCCGTCTACCATGCCGCCAGGCACGGTTACCCCGGCGTTGTGGCCGCCACCAGCGGCAATTACGGAGCCGCCGTGGCTTCCCAGGCCGCCATGCGGGGTTTGAAGTGCATCGTCATCCAGGAAGCCTTTGACAGCCGCGGCGTCTACCAGCCGGAAATCGCCGAAAAGGGCCGGGCCTGTGAAGCCTATGGCGCCGAGGTCCTCCAGCTTTCGGTGGGCCCGGAGCTCTTCTATGTCTTCCTGCGCACCCTGGAGGAGACGGGCTTCTTCAACTCGTCCCTGTACACCCCCTTTGCCATCGCCGGGGTGGAGACCCTGGGCTGGGAAATTGTCCACCAGCTCCGGGAGCAGTATCAGACAAAGCCCGACATGGTGGTGGTAACCCATGCCGGCGGCGGCAACCTCACCGGCACCGCCCGGGGCCTGCGCAAGGCGGGCAGCCAGGCGACGGTGGTGGGGGCCAGCGTCGACCTCAAAGGCCTGCACATGGCCAGCGACAAGGACTTTAACCGCAAATCCTTTACCACCGGGCACACCGGTTTTGGCGTTCCCTTTGCCACTTGGCCCGATCGGGCCGATGTTCCCAGGAACGCTGCCCGGCCCCTGCGCTATATGGACCGCTATGTCACCGTCACCCAGGGCGAGGCCTTTTACGTCACCGAACTCTTGGCTCAGTTGGAGGGCCTGGAGCGGGGACCGGCGGGCAATGTTTCCCTGGCAGCGGCCATGGCCCTGGCCCGGGAACTGGAGCGGGACCAAGTCCTGGTGGTTCAGGAGACTGAATACACCGGCGCCGGCAAGCATGTCACCGCCCAGCTCAGCTTTGCCCGGCAAAACGGCATTGAAATCAGCGTCGGCGACCCGGCCGAGAGCGTACCGGGCAAGTCCATCATCCTGCCCCGGCATCCCAGCCAGATCCGCGCCGTCGACCTGGACCTGGATAGCTTAAGGCGGTCGTACATCAAGAATGCCCTGGCCCAATTGGCGGGAGAAGAACCGGCTCTGGAAGACATCAGCTTCCTGGCCGAAGACTGTCGCTGTACACCAGAGTTCATTCAATCAATTGCCTGGGAGGATAGATAATGGAACGCATAGACGATTTTCAAGAGCGGCGTCAGCACTTGGCCGGGCTCAGCGATGAGGAGCTGAACCAGCGGTTTTGGGAGCTCCTGGAGCAGGTGGTGGAACCCTTGGCCCAGCTGGCCCAGACCCACACCTCCCCTGCCATTGAGCGCTCGGTCTTGTTGCGCATGGGATTCAGCAGCTTAGAGGCCAAGGCCATAGTGGAAAAATGCCAGGAGCTAGGGCTCCTGGGCAAGGGAGCCGGTCACGTCGTCCTCAGGGCGGCGGAAATTTCCGGCAAGCCCTATCGGGAAGCCGGCCTGGCCTTGATCCAGGGCGACCTCTGGCCCCAGGTGGAAGCCGAGTTTGCAGGAGGTGTGAAGTAATGACGCAGAAGGTCAATGAGAAGCTCAATATCCAGGAGATCCTGCAGGACTTGGAGAACTACCGCCCCCGGCGCAAGGGGTGGACCTGGCGCAAACCCCTGCCCCGGGACACCCAGATCGGGCCCTTTAAATACAAGCAGATCTCAGAATCTCTAAAAAACAGCATTCCCCTGCCCGCCGCCAAGTACTTCGGCGGCATCGATCCCCAGCCCGATTGCGTCATCACCACCGAAATCGCCTCGGGCCGCTTTGAAGACGATATCCGGCGCATGCGCATGGCAGCCTGGCATGGCGCCGACCACATCATGGTCATCCGCACCGCCGGCCAGAGCCATTATGACGGCCTCATCGAAGGTTCTCCCGAAGGCATCGGCGGCGTGCCCATCACCCGCAAGCAACTGCGGGCCACCCGCAAGGCCCTGGACATGGTTGAAGACGAAGTGGGCCGTCCCATCAATTTCCACTCCTATGTCAGCGGCGTGGCCGGCCCCGACATCGCCGTGCTCTTTGCCGAAGAGGGTGTCAACGGCGCCCATCAGGACCCCCAGTACAACGTGCTCTACCGCAATGTCAACATGGTTCGGTCCTTTGTGGATGCCGCCGTGGCCAAGAAGCTCATGGCCAGCGTCGACATGCTCCAGATTGACGGCGCCCACAATGCCAACGCCACCGCTCGGGAGGCCTGGAAGGTCATGCCGGAACTCCTGGTTCAGCACGGCATCAACTCGGCCTTTTCCCTCAAGGCCGGCATGAAGAAGGAACTGATCAGCCTTTCCACCGTGCCCCCCACCGCCACCCCGGCGCCGGAGGTCTTCATGGACCTGCCCTATGCCGTTGCCCTCCGGGAACTCTTCCCTGGCTTTAAGATGCGGGCCCAGATGAATACCAAGTACATGGAGGCCGATCCCCGGGAAGTCACCGTCACCCACGCCATGAACCTCTTGATCTCGCGCCTGACCAGCGTCGACATCCAGAGCACCATCACCCCCGACGAGGGCCGCAATGTGCCCTGGCATTACAATAACATTGCCGGCGTCAACACCGCCAAGCAGATGCTCATCGGCCTGGATGGCATCAAGGAACTGGTGGAGCTGAAAAAGGACGGCGTCCTCCGGGAAAAGGTGCGGGAGCTAAAGGAAAGGGCCGTTCTCTTCCTGGAAGAGATCATCGCGGTGGGCGGCTATTTTGAGGCTGTCCAGCAAGGCTTCTTCGTCGATTCCGGCCTCTATCCCCAGCGCAATGGCGACGGCATTGCCCGGCAAATTGGCGGTGGCGTCGGCGCCGATTCGGTATGCCCCCGGGATGAGGATTACCTGGCTCCCGTCTGCCACCACTACGGCGACAATAACTTGCCCGCCGGCACCGCCAAGCCTTGTGACCTCATCGGAGGCTGCACTCTCTGCCATCCCGAAAAGATTATCTATATCGACGAGCTGGATGAAGAGGACAACGTGGCCCGGCGCATGGCTGCCAAGGCAGAACATCGGGAGCAGGGCCTGCTGCGCCCTGAAGTGGAATGGTATGCCGATGGCACCATCAGCATGCAGCTCTTCTTCCCCACCGCTGCCCGGGTGGCCGAATATGCCGCCCTGGCCCTGGCAGAAAAGATGGGAATCAAAGAAGCGGAAGTCATCAACCGTCTGCCCATGCACCCCGCCGAGGGCACCTTCCTGGAGCTCAAGGGCAGGGTAGAGATCGACATCGACCCCGCCACCCTGGAAATTCCCGAAGAAGTGTCCCTCCTCTCGGAAGAGGAGATACGCAAGTGTATTAAAGAAAAGCCCATGGTCATCGTAGCCGCCACCGTGGGCCAGGACGAGCACTCGGTGGGCATGCGGGAAATCATCGACATCAAGCATGGCGGCATCGAAGGCTACGGCATCCAGTGTCACTACCTGGGCACATCGGTGCCCATCGAGAAGGTGGTGGACGCCGCCATCGAAACCGCCGCCGATGCCATCCTCATCAGCACCATCATCACCCATGCCGAGATTCACCGCATCAATATGCGCAAGCTCAACGACCTCTGCAAGGAAAAGGGTATCCGGGAAAAGATAATCCTGGTGGCCGGCGGTACCCAGGTCACCAATGATATCGCCGTGGAAGAGGGCATGGATGCCGGCTTCGGGCGCGGCACCAAGGGCCACCACGTAGCCAGCTTCCTGGTGGAAAAGCGTCGGGCCCTCAAGGGGTGAGAGTCCCTTGAAAGTGGAAATCATTGTGGCGGAAATCGGCAGTACCACCACCGTGGTCAGCGGGTTTACCGACCTGGACACCCATCCCCGCCTGGTGGGCCAGGGCCAAGGCCCCACCACCGTGGAAGCGGGGGATGTTCGCCAGGGCCTCCAGGGAGCCCTGGCCGACCTGGAGGCCAAGCTGGGCGCCGGCCCCCTGGAATGGGAGCATATCTATGCCTGCAGCAGCGCTGCCGGCGGCCTCAAGATGACGGTCCACGGCCTGGTCTATGACATGACGGCCAGGGCAGCCCGGGAGGCCGCCCTGGGCGCCGGCGCCGTCCTCCACCATGTGACGGCTGGCCCCATCTCCGATACCGACCTGGACAAGATCCGCCAGACCCAGCCCAATATCATCCTCCTGGCTGGCGGCGTGGACTATGGGGAGGCCCAGATCATCCTGGACAATGCCCGCAAGCTGGCCAGCCTCAACCTGTCCATTCCCCTGATCTACGCCGGGAATGTCGCCATCCAGGCAGATATCGAGGAAATCTTCCGGGGGACTGCCTACCAGCTTCGGGTGGTGGAAAATGTCTACCCGCGCATCGACGAGCTGAATGTCGAGCCCACCCGCCAGGCCATCCAGGCGGCCTTTGAAGAGCACATCGTCCATGCCCCGGGCATGGGCAGAATCCGGGACCTGGTGGACGGGCCCATCCAGCCGGTGCCCGGCGCAGTCCTGAAGGCCGCCATCACCCTCTACCACAGCTTGGGAGACCTGATAGTCTTTGATGTGGGCGGGGCTACCACCGACCTGCATTCCGTCACCCCGGGCTCCGATGAGGTCAACTCCATCCTCATCAGTCCCGAGCCCCTGGCCAAGCGCACCGTGGAAGGGGACTTGGGTGTGTATCGCAATGCCCACAATCTCATGGACTTAATCGGCCGGGAAAACCTCAGCGTCCGCCTGGGGACAGCCGAGCTGGAGGTATTAATCGTCCCCATCCCCCGCAGCCCGGCAGAGATGGAATTTGCCCAGGAGCTGGCCGGGGCGGCGGTAAAGACCGCCCTGGACCGCCATGCCGGCAGGATAAAGTACATGTATGGCCCCGGCGGCAGAATGAAAATTGCCCGGGGCAAGGATCTCAGCAAGGTGCGCTACATCATCGGCACCGGCGGCGCCCTCACCCGGCTGCCCCGGGGGCAACGGTTGCTGGAAGCCCTGCGGGGTCACCCTGACCCCAGCTTCCTGGGGCCCGGCGCCGAGGCCAGGGTGCTCCTGGACAAAGAGTACATCATGGCTGCCGCCGGCGTCCTGGCCAACAGCCACCCTCAGGCTGCGGTACAGCTGATTCTGGCTTCCATGGGAATGAGAGAGGGGGAAGGCAGATGAATCCCAGGCTCTTCATCGACCTGAAAAAAATAGAGGCAAATGCCCGCCTCCTGGCCGACCTCTGCCGTCGCCATGGCATCGAGCCGGTGGGGGTGACCAAGGCAACCTGCGGCGATCCCCAGGTGGCCCGGGCCATGCTGGCCGGGGGGTTCACAATGCTGGGGGAATCCCGCCTGGAAAATGCCCGCCGCCTGCGGGCTGGGGGGATTACCGCTCCCCTCTTCCTCCTGCGGCTGCCCATGCCCAGCCAGGCGGCGGAGGTGGTCAGGTTATTCCAGTGCAGCCTAAACTCCGAACCCGCCACCATCAGGGCCCTGAATGCCGCCGCGGCCCAGGCCGGGCTCATCCACCAGATCATCCTCATGGTGGACCTGGGTGACCTCAGGGAGGGAATCTGGCCCGATGATTTGGAAACCACGGTTCAGCAAGTAAAGGGCTTGGGCAATATCCGCTTGCTGGGCCTGGGCGCCAATTTGACCTGCTACGGCGGAGTCATCCCCACCCGGGAAAACCTGGGCAAGCTACTGGAGTACAACCGGCGGGCCGAGGAAATCTACTCCCAGCCCCTGCCGGTGATATCCGGGGGTAACTCCAGCAGCCTGCCCTTGCTCCTCCAGGGGCAATTGCCCTCGGTCAGCCAGTTGCGTCTGGGCGAGAGCGTAATCCTGGGCCGGGAGACTGTGGCCCGGACGCCCATCCCCGGCGCCCACCTTGACTGCTTCCAACTTCAGGCCGAAATCATAGAGCTGAGGAAAAAGCCCTCGGTGCCCATCGGAGAAATAGGCCAGGATGCCTTTGGCGGCACCCCCGTTTTCCAGGACCGGGGTGTCCACCGCCGAGCCATCCTCGCCCTGGGCCGCCAGGATGTGGCAGTGGACAGCCTCCTGCCGCCCCCGGGCACAGAAATCCTGGGGGCCAGCAGCGACCACCTGCTCCTGGATGTCAGCAGATATCCAGAGCCCTTGGCTGTGGGCGATTGCCTTACCTTTGACCTGGGGTACGGGGCGCTATTGGCTGCCATGACCTCGGCCTATGTAAAAAAGGAATACCGGTAAAGGGAGGTAGCGCAGTGAGTCCCTTGATTTTCGCAGGATTTGTCCCCCATCCGCCCCTGCTCATCGAGGGCATCGGCGATGAAGAGAAGGGAGAGGTAGCCGAGACAGACCTGGCCTACCGGGAATTTGCCCGGCGCCTGCAGGCAGCCTCTCCGACCACCGTGGTGATCGTCACTCCCCATGGCCCGGTGTTCTCCGACGCCTATACCATGGCGGGCTGGGAGACCCTCCAGGGAGACTTCGCACCCTTTGGTTCCCTGGTCTCCATGAGCTGGCCCAATGACAGGGACTATGTCGAGCGGGCCCAAACCCTGGCGGCGGCCAGGGACCTGCCCCTGGCGGCCCTGTCTGCCCGGGAGTTGGCCAGCCGCCGGCAGAGCACCGACCTGGACCACGGGACCATGCTGCCCCTCTGGTACCTGGAGAAGGCCGGCTGGCGGGGCAAGGTGGTCTGCGTGCGCATCGGCGGCCTGTCCCCGGCCCAATGCCATGAGATCGGCAAGGTCCTGGCCCTGGCCGCCGGGGAAGAGAGGTGCGCCCTGGTGGCCAGCGGCGACCTGTCCCATTGCCTGACCCAGGGCGCCCCCTCGCCCTATAATCCCGCCGGCGCCCAATTTGACCAGCTGATCCATCGGGCCTTAAAGGAAGGGGATTTTTCTGCCATCCTGGCCATTCCCCCCGACCTGCGCCAGCAGGCGGCGGAATGCGGCTGGCGGCCCTTGGTCACCCTGCTGGGCGCCTTGGATGGCCGTGCCTGCCGGAGCGAGGTCCTCAGCTACCAGGGCCCCTTTGGGGTGGGCTACTTGGTAGCCGCCTTCGAGCCCGGGCCCCTGGGCAGCGGCCCCAGCTTGGCGCCGCCGCAATCGCGGCCGGTGGATGCCAGTCCCCACACCCGGCTGGCCCGGGCGGCCATCCGCCACTATCTGGACACCGGCAAGGAACTCCAGGTAAAGGCCCAGGCGCCCCTGGACAAGCGGGCTGCCGCCTTCGTCAGTTTAAAGCTGGACGATCAACTCCGCGGCTGCATCGGCACCATTGAGCCCAGGTACGCCAACCTGGCTCAGGAGATTGTCGCCAACGCCATCGCAGCCGCCAGCGAAGACCCCCGCTTTGAGCCGGTGACGGACGCCGAGCTGGACCAGATAACCATCAGCGTCGACGTGCTGTCCCCGCCGACCCCCGCCCAGTACTCCCGGCTGGATCCCGCCCGCCTGGGCCTCATCGCCCGCTGGCAGGGCAGGCAGGGGCTACTATTGCCCGACCTGCCCGGGGTGGATACCCCCCAAGAGCAGTTGCGAATCGTCTGTGCCAAGGCGGGCATTCCCTGGTCCAGGGCCCGGGAGGCTGAGCTCTTTACCTTCACGGTAGAGAGGTACCATTAGGATGAAGGAAGCTCGCTTCTGGGAAGCCTCGGCCCAGGGCAAGGTGCACTGCCGACTCTGCCCTCACCAGTGCAGGATCGCCCCCGGCGCCGGCGGCCGCTGCAATGTGCGCCACAACCGGGACGGCGTCCTCTATGCCAGCAATTACGGAGTCATCAGCGGCCTGGCCCTGGACCCCATGGAAAAGAAACCCCTGTACCACTTTTATCCCGGCCGCCTGGTGCTGTCGGTGGGCTCCCGGGGCTGCAACCTGGCCTGCGGCTTCTGTCAGAATTGGGCCAGCGTCAGAGGCCAGGGCCCTGCCACCACCCTCACTGCCCAGGAGCTGGCTGACCTGGCCGCTGACCTCCAGGCCCGGGGCAACTGCGGCGTTGCCTTTACCTATACCGAGCCCCTGATGTGGTATGAATTCGTCCGGGATGCCGCTCCCCTGATCCGGGAGCGGGGGCTGGTGACCGTCCTGGTCACCAACGGCTTCATCGGGGCCCAGCCCTGGCAGGAGTTGCTGGAGCATATCGATGCCGTAAATATCGACCTCAAGGCCTATAGCGGGGACTTTTATCGGAAGCACTGCCAGGGCCGCCTGGAACCGGTGCAGCAAGCCATTGCCCTGGCCAAGGGCAAATGCCATCTGGAGATAACCACCCTCCTGGTGGAGGGGCACAATACCGAAGCTTCGGAGATCAGGGCCCTCAGCGCCTTCATCGCCGACCTGGACCCCAACATCCCCTTGCACCTGTCCCGCTACCATCCCGCCCATCGCTGGCGGCAGCCGGCCACCGACCCCGACCTGGTCCGGCGGCTGGCCGAGGTGGCCCGGGAGCAGCTCAACTTTGTCTATACAGGCAATCTCCCGGATTCCTGGCAGGCTGAGACTCGCTGCCCCCATTGCGGCCAGGTCTTGATTCGCCGGGGTTATGATAAATGGGTTCATGTTGCAGGGGGGAATTGCCCCCGCTGCCAGCAGCCCGTCAATATCCACCTGTGAGAGGAGTGATTTTTATGAAACGCGCGGTGGTCGCCCTGGGCGGCAATGCCATCCTCCGGCCAAAGGAAAGGGGAACCGCGGCCTCCCAGTTTGAAAATGTCCGCGCCACCTGCCGGCAATTGGCCGACCTGGTCCGCCGGGGTTACCAATTGGTCATCACCCATGGCAACGGTCCCCAGGTGGGCAACATCCTCATCCAGAATGAGGAGGCCAAGGCCAAGGTTCCCCCCATGCCCTTGGATATTTGCGGCGCCCAGACCCAGGGTTTCATAGGCTATATGATCCAGCAGGCCCTGCAGGATTTGCTGCCCGGGCACAATGTGGGCACAGTCCTCACCCAGGTCCTGGTCGCCCTTGACGACCCCAGTTTTAACAACCCCACCAAGCCCATCGGTCCTTTCTATACCAAAGAGGAAGCTGAGCAGCTCCGGGCCGAAAAGGGATTTGCCATGGTGGAGGACAGCGGGCGCGGCTGGCGGCGGGTGGTTCCCTCTCCCGACCCCCAGGCCATCATCGAAAGGGAACTGGTCAGGTACTTGCTGGAAAAGGGCGCCGTGGTCATCGCCGCCGGCGGCGGCGGCATCCCGGTGGTCCGGGATGCCCAGGGCAAACTGCGGGGCGTGGAAGCCGTCATCGATAAAGACCTGGCCGGGCAGCGCCTGGCCATGGATGTCGGCGCAGACCTCTTGATCATCCTCACCGACGTGGAGGCGGTGGCCATTAACTGGGGAAAGCCTGACCAGCAATTCCTCCGGCGCCTGACGCTGACAGAAGCCCGCAGCTTGCTGGCCCAGGGCCACTTTCAGGCAGGCAGCATGGGCCCCAAGGTAGAGGCTGCAGTCCGCTTTGTCGAACAGGGCGGGGAAATGGCGGTTATCGCCCCCCTGACCAGGGCCAGCGATGCCGTCCAGGGTGATGCCGGAACCGTCATCACCCCTTAACCGGGTGGCAGGCCTGCCGGTTGCCATTCCCAACAAAAAAACCCGCAGCCTGTGCTGCGGGCCGTAAGCCTCATCATCCCAGCAGTTTCATGATGGTCTCATAGACCAGGGTGGGCGCGACCTTAAAGGAGTAGTCCTTCTCCAGCCGCTCGGTAAATTTATGCGCGTCCTTGCCAAAGGGGCCGATGTTGACCACGGGCAGGTTCAGCCTTTGCATCTCTTCCAGGGGCAAGCTGTACTTTGCCCCGAATCCGGGCATGTTCTGTTTGAGGGAATCCACCGCGTCTTTTTCCTGGGGGGCGGCGGCATAGCTCAAATCGGAGATATAGGGGTAGAACTTTCTCATCTTGATATCATAAGGGGAATCGGTTTCCCGGATTACCTCGCCGACGGCGTCCAGGAGCTTTTTCTCCAGGGGCGTCTCCCCTTTGACGTAGATGTGGGGGTAATAGGGCGGCGAATAATAGGCCACCACCACCGGGTCCTGATCGGACCACATGCTGTGCAGGGTTTCCACCATGCGCAGGGCAAAGGCTCGCTCATCGATGCTGCCGTCGGCCAGGAGCTCCTGCTGCAGGGCCTGCATTTTCTCATCCACTTCCCGGCCCTTCTCTACCTTGACCCGCTGGTACAACTCGTGATAAGAGATGACCCGGGGCCGCCAGGGCAGCTCTTCGTGGGGGAAGCCGCTGGCATGACAATACTTCTTATACTCTTCATTGAGGCTGTCTACCACCTTCTGGAAGGCTATCCTGGCCCCATCCATTACCTTATCTAAAACCTGATCGGGAGCGCTGCTATGGGTGCCGTAGTTGAAGTAGAGGTAGCTGGTCTTGGCTGTTTGGACCGAATACTCTTGTTTCAAATCCTGTTGCCGGAGGGAAATGGGCGGCACGGTAACCTCGCCTTCGGCCTCATCGCAGTACTTGGTGTTAAAATCGATTTCCTGGAGAATTGCCGAGGATATGTGGTTTGGATCCAGCCCTTTAAAAGGATCGCCGCAGTGGGCTTCCGAGCCGACGATGAAAAAGCTGGGCATCAATTTACCAATGGTGCCGACATATATGTACCTGGTGGTATCGCCCTCAAACCTGGGAGCACTGTAGTCGGTATCCAGGACGGCCAGGTACTCGAGGCCTTCCTGCTCCTGCAGGCGGATTAATTCCGGGACCACCGAGAGCATGCCTCCGGAGTTACCTTCTTCGTCGCAGACGCCGGCAAAAATGAGGTTGCCCGCAAAATTCTCCACATCCTCGGAGATGTATTCCATTATCGTCATCAGGGTGGCAACTCCACACTTCATGTCGAATATCCCTCTGCCAAAGAGGTATTCTCCCGATTCCAGGTCTTTCAAGACTTCTTCCGAAAGGGTGAGTTCTTTTATCCGCTTGGCCAGCTCCAGGGGTTGGGTGGCGTACTCTTCCAAAATACCGTAGTCGGAAGTGCCCACGGTATCGGTGTGCCCGATGAGCACCACGGTTTTCTTGCTATTCCCCTTCTCTCCTTTTAGCCAGGCCAGGACGCTTTTTCTTCCCAGGGGGTCGTTTTGCACCGGGACATACTTTACCTTTTCGGGATGGGCTTTAAAATAGTTCATTTGCCCGAACCTGTCGTAGATCCGCTCCACGACATTATTTTCTTCCCTTGTCCCGACGATGCTGCGGATTCCCGCCAATTCCAAGGTGAGCGCTTCAATCTTAGCACTGAAATTGCCCTTCACTTTGTACCTCCTGTAATCTTAATAAAGATGATAAAGCTGTCACTCTGACTAATCTTTGCCAATACCATAACAATCCTATCATATTTTGGCGAATTGTTGTAGCGTGTCGGGGCAGCCCTTCAGTTGCGCATATTTATACCCAATTCTGGCTGGGTATGGTAAACTATTAATGGCAATTCAGCTGCTCCGGGCTCCAGAGAGCATCTCCATGCACTCTGGCCCTTGATTTTGAAAATATCCGGTTCTTTCTTCAGGGAAAGGGGGCGATGCCGAGATTCCATCGGGGCCATGACCAAGACCATGGCCGCACCGGACAAGCTATCGGTCCGGCGATTGCTCACTGTGACGGACCCCGAAACGAATTGCGATTGACCTTGCTCTTGCCACAAGGACAATCGCGGCGCCTCAACCTTAATCGGAAAGCCGATGAGGAAATACTATTTCAGTAGAGGAGGATTTCGTTGGCAATCAAAGTCATTATTATGGGAGCTGCTGGTCGAGATTTTCACAACTTCAACGTCTATTTCCGGGATAACGAGGCCTATGAAGTGGTGGCCTTTACCGCTACCCAGATTCCGGATATCGAGGGCCGGGTGTATCCGCCGGTGCTTGCAGGCAAACTCTATCCCCAGGGCATTCCCATTCACGCCGAAGAAGAGCTTCCCCGCCTGATCAAAGAACACAATGTCCAACAGGTAGTATTTGCCTACAGCGACGTTCCCTATCCCACCCTCATGAACAAGGCCTCAATTGCCTTGGCAGCAGGGGCAGATTTCCGGCTCATGGGTCCGGGCACAACAGCCCTCAAGTCCAGCAAGCCCGTGATTGCTGTAACGGCTGTTCGGACTGGAGTGGGCAAGAGCCAAACCACCCGCAAAGTCTGCGCCATCCTTCAGGAAATGGGCAAAAAAGTCGTTGCCGTCCGGCACCCCATGCCCTATGGCGATTTGAGCAAGCAAGTTTGCCAGCGCTTTGCCACCTATGCCGACCTGGATCTGCATGAGTGCACCATCGAAGAGCGGGAAGAGTACGAACCCCATATTGATGCAGGCGTCATCGTCTACGCTGGCGTCGACTATGCCAAGATTCTCGCCGAAGCTGAGAAAGAGGCTGACGTCATCATCTGGGACGGCGGCAATAACGACTTTTCATTCTATCAGTCCGACCTGTACATCACCCTGGTCGACCCCCACCGTCCCGGCCACGAACTGAACTATCACCCCGGCGAGGTAAATATGCGGCTGGCTGACGTGGTCATCATCAATAAGATAGAGACCGCCTCCCCCGAAGGCATCAACACCGTCCGCAAGAGCATTGAAAAGTGCTGTCCCGATGCCACGGTAATCGAGGGGGCTTCACCGATATTCGTTGAGGATGGGCACCTGATTAAGGGCAAGCGAGTCCTGGTCGTCGAAGATGGCCCCACCCTCACCCACGGCGAAATGGAATACGGCGCCGGCGTCGTTGCGGCGAGAAAATATGGCGCTGCCGAGCTGGTGGATCCCCGGCCCTGGGCTGTAGGGAGCATCAAGACCACCTTTGAAAACAACCCCCACATTGGCAACCTCTTGCCGGCCATGGGTTATGGCGCCCGGCAAATCCAGGAGCTGGAGAAGACCATCAACGCCGTTGACTGCGATTTGGTGCTGGTGGCAACTCCCATCGACCTCACCCGGGTCTTAAAGATCGGCAAGCCGGCTGTCCGGGCCAGCTACGCCCTCCAGGAGATCGGCAAGCCGACCCTGTATGACGTCCTTGAAAGATTCAAATAATAGAACAGGAGCCCATTGAGGCTCCTTTTTTCCGGGCTCAGCAGGTTTTTTTTCTCTTTTCGGCGAAATTCTATGCCAAGGAGATGATGAGGGTGAAACTGCTTATCAACTGTCGCGATGATTATGAGGCCAATGTCATCGAGGGACTGCTGAAAGTGGCGGGCATCCCCGTCCATAAGCAGTATCGCGGGATTGGCGAAGCCATGAAGTTTTTCGCAGGAGTCGGCCAGGACATCGACATCTATGTGCCGGCAGACCGCCTGGAGGAGGCCCGTCTTCTCCTGGAAAGCAGTCACGAACTGGACGAATAAGGCGATTCGACAATAAATTGCCTGGGAAATCGAGATTTGACATGGGGGCGAGTCCATTGGAAAAACTACTTGAATATGGACTGGAGTTGGCCGGGGCGGCGGGGGCGGAATTTGCGGAGCTCCTGGCAACCTCTGGCGAGGTAATGGAGATGCGGATGGAAAACGGCTCCCCCTGGACGGAAACCCGCAAGGAAGGGGGCCTTTCTGTCCGGGTCCTCAAGGCGGGCAGATGGGGTTTCGCCTCCTGTCCCGCCGGCGGCAAGGCGGTGGTGAAGGCCCTGGTGGCCTCAGCCCTGGCGGCGGCAGAATTTTCCCCGGGGCCTCTGCGTCCCATCGGTCCGGGCGCCGTCGATTCCGGCCAGGACCACTGGCAAGGTCCCTGTGCCGTCGACCCCTTTTCCCTGCCGCCCGCAGAGCTGAGGGACGTCCTGAGGGAAGCAGATGAGGCCATGGCCGCCGTCGGCAGCCTGGACCGGTTTGCCTTCCTCCGCTTCCGGCGGGAGAACAGATTCTATGTCAACAGTCGGGGCGCGCGGCTTTCTCAAACCAAGACCCTCAGCGGCGGCGGTGTCCGGGCACAGACCGTTGCCCAGGGCCGGTTGCTTCAGCGCTCTTGGCCTGCCCCCGGCGGCAGCTATGCCGGCCAGGGCTACGAATACATTCAGGAACTGGACCTCCCCGGCAACGCCCGGCGCCTGGCCGGAGAAGCTCTGGCCCTGGAAAAGGCGCCGCCTTGCCCCGCCGGCATTGTCGATTTGATTCTCCAGGGGTCGTTCCTGGCGGCGCAGCTTCACCACTCCCTGGCCCGCCGGGCGTTGCTGGGGGAACCGGGTTCCGTTCCGCCCCAGCGGGCCGACAATTTTAGCCTGGGGTCAGCCCTTTTGAACGTCGATGCCGATGCCCGCTTGCCCGGAGGCGCAGGCAGTTATGCGTACGACTGGGAGGGGGTACCCGCCCAAACCGTCTCCCTGGTCCGCGGGGGCCGGCTTGTCCAGTACTGTTCAGGGCGAATGGCTGCTGCCATCGGGCGCAAGAGCACCGGAGCCATGCGCTCCCATTCTTATCAGAGCCCGCCCCGCCCCTGTCTCAGCAACCTGGTCCTTCATCCCGGCGCCGGTTCCCTGCAAGACCTGGTGGCGGGAGTAGAGCGGGGGCTCCTCCTGGATACCGTCAGCGCCATTGCCCCGGGCCCCCAGCTTCAGGACTTTGTCGCCCGGGCCGAGGCGGGCTGGCTCATCGAGAAGGGGAAGCTGCGCCAGATGGTGGGGGCTCCCATTTTCCGCGGCTATCCCACCGCATTCTGGAGCGGCTGCGACGCAGTGGCCGGGTCCCGGGAACAGCAGTATCTGGGAATGCTGGAAGAGGGGATTCCCGTGGGTTACCTGGTGGCGCCGGTGCGAATTCGCGGCGTGAAAGTAGGTGCCAGCTTATGAGCCAAAAGGGCAAGCTCTTGGGAATACTAAAGAAAATCCTGCCCGATGATATAAATGCCGAGATTTCAGTCCTCACCAGGACCACGGTGGAGACGAAGGTCTCCGATAATTCCCTGGTGGGTTCCAGTAAGCGCCAGGAGCGGACAGTGCATATTCGGGTCGAGCATGAGGGAAGGGTGGGGCGGCACATCGGCACCGGTCTCACCGTGTCCAGCCTGCGGGAGGCCTTGGCCCGGGCCAGGGCCAACGCAGCCAATGGCCCTCCCGGTCCCTTGATTCTCACCGGCAGCACCGGCTACCGGGAGATGGATCTGTTTCAGACTTCCACTGCCCAGCAAAGCGCCGCCGCCCAGGCGGAATCCCTCCGGCCCCTCCTGGAATTGAGCGGATCCATGAGCGTTCGCACCGACGCCGTCTTGACTGCGCAAGCGGGAGAATTCACCGTGGTCAACACCAAGGGCCTTGCGGCAAGCACCGCCGCCACCCTGGCACGCTTTCAGGTCCTGGTCCGGGGCGAAGGCGCTGGCCAAGGATACGGGTACGCCTGTGATCGCGATGCCCACGCCCTGGACGTGATGTCGCCCTTCTTGACAGCAGCCGCCAAATCCTTGGCCTCCAGCTATCCCAAACCTATCTCAGGCGGCAAGTACACCGTCATCTTCGAACCGGCGGCGGTGGCCGATCTCGTTGCCCTGCTGGCCAGGACGGTCTTCAATGGCCGGGCGTACCTGGAGGGACGCTCGCCCCTGGCCCAGATTGGCCAGAAAATCTTTGGCGAGAATATAAATATCTGGGACGACGGCTTGGATCCCCACGGCCTGGCCATCCCCTTTGACTTTCAGGGAGTGTCCAAGCAGCGCCTCAACCTGGTCAGCCGGGGCGTCGTCCCCAATATCGCCCTGGACAATGGAACAGCAGCGGCTTTGGGCCTCGCCAGTTCCGGCCATGCCCCGGAGCCAGGGGAGAGCGAACCCCGGCCCACCCACATCTTCATGGAACCGGGCAACGCTATGCTGGATGACATGGTCGCCAGCACCCGCCGGGGGATCCTGGTCTCCCGCCTGGGCAACCTGGCAATCCTCGATCCCCGCACCTGCCTGGTAACCGGGGTCACCGGCAACGGCACCCTCCTCATCGAGGAGGGCAAGTTGACCTCCGCCCTCCACAACCTGCGCTTTGTCCAGAACCTGGTCCAGGTTTTCAACCAGGTAGAGATGATTGGGGATGAAACTCACTTGTTTGGCGGTCTCTGGGGCGGAACCAGGGTGCCGGCCCTGAAGGTCCAGGATTTTGGTATCTTGGGCAGCAATATCGGTCAAGGATAAGGAGGGTGGAAATGCTCGAGCAAATCAAGGCGGCGATAGCCAATGCTTCTCTGGTGTTGATTCTCGACGTGGCCATTGTCCTCTTTATCTTTTACCGCCTCTACCTGGCGATCCGGGGGACCAGGGCGGTGCAACTCCTCAAAGGCCTGGCGGTACTGGTAATCTTCAGCCTCATCAGCCAGTGGGCGGGCTTGAATATAACGGGCTGGCTCCTCAATCAGACCCTGACGGTAGGCCTGGTGGCCCTGCCGATAATCTTCTATCCCGAACTGCGTCGGGCCCTGGAGCACATTGGTCGGGGCAGCCTCTTTTCCAAATCCTCCTTCCTGGCGCCGGTGGAGCGAACCCATGCCATTGACGAGCTGATGCGGGCAGTGCTGAACATGGCCGAACGCCGGGTGGGCGCCCTCATTGTCTGGGAGCAGGAGACGGGCCTCAAGGACTGGTCTGAATCCGGGGTTAAGGTCGATGCCGTGCTGACGGCGGAACTGCTGATCAATATCTTCGAGCCCAATACTCCCTTGCACGACGGCGCCGTAATCCTTCGGGGCGACCGGATAAGGGCCGCCTCTTGCTTCCTTCCCCTCTCGGAAAATCCCGAACTCCAGATCGACCTGGGCACCAGGCACCGGGCGGGACTGGGCATATCCGAACAATCCGATGCAATATCAATAATAGTATCCGAAGAAACCGGAGCCATTTCCCTGGCCCATCAGGGCAAGCTCATCCGCTACCTGGACGAAAAGGGCCTGGGAGAGTGGCTGCAAAAGAATGTGCACAACCGCCAATTGGACCACATCTTTCGGCGCAACCATAGCATTGGGAAGGGATGATACTCATTGAAAAAACTCTTTGGAACCGACGGCATCCGCGGGGAAGCCAACAGCCAGCTGACTCCGGAACTGGCCTTTGCCATGGGCCGGGCGGCGGGCTGGTACCTGGGCCATGGCAAGGGAGGGACCATAATCATCGGGCGCGACCCTCGCCTTTCGGGGGCAATGCTGGAGGCGGCCCTGGCCAGCGGCATCGCCTCGGTGGGCCTGGACGTGAGGCTGGCCGGAGTCGTCACCACTCCCGGCTTGGCCTGGCTGACCTGCCATGAGCGAGATGCCGTGGCCGGAGCCATGATCTCTGCCTCCCATAATCCTATGGAGGATAATGGGCTTAAGTTCGTCGATGCCCAAGGCCTGAAGCTTTCCGACGCCCAGGAAAGGGAGATCGAAGATATCTACCATAACCGCCTGGACAAACTCCCCCGCCCCACCGGCGGCGGCGTCGGCCGCATCTTCCGGGACGAGTCCCTGGTGGATAAGTACTGCCGCTTCCTGGCCACCACCGTAGAACTGCCCCTCAACCTCAGGGTCCTGGTGGACTGCGCCAACGGGTCTGCCTCATTCATCGCCGGCCGGGTGCTGGAAGCCGCCGGGGCCCGGGTGGAACTGATCCACGCAGCCCCCGATGGAATCAACATCAACAGCGCTTGCGGCTCCACCCATCCCGAAACCGTGGCCGCCGCCGTAAGGCAAGGCAGTTATGATCTCGGGCTGGCCCTGGACGGAGACGCCGATCGCCTCATTGCCGTGGACGCCCAGGGGAACATCGTCGACGGGGACAAGATCATGCTGATCTGCGCCAGGGATCTCCAGGAACGCGGCGAGTTGCACCAAAATACACTGGTGGTGACGGTGATGAGCAACCTGGGCCTGCAGCTGGCCGCCAAGGACTTGGGAATCAAGACGGTGGCCACCAAGGTCGGCGACCGCTATGTCCTGGAAGAAATGCTTCGCAATGATTACAGCCTGGGCGGCGAGCAGTCGGGGCATATCATCTTCCGCCGCTTTGCCACCACCGGCGACGGCATCCTCAGCGCCCTCCAGCTCATGCAGGTGATGGTCAAGACCGACCAGAGCCTTGCCCAATTGGCTACCGCCATGGAATACCTGCCCCAGGTCCTGCACAATGTCCGGGTGGCCAGCAAGGATGGTTGGCAGGACAACGAGGCCATCGCGGCGGCAATCGCCCAGGCCGAAGCCCAATTGCAAGGGCGGGGTCGGATTTTGGTGCGTCCCTCGGGCACCGAGCCCCTGATTCGGGTGATGCTGGAAGGACCCGACAGGGCAGAGCTGGAAGCGCTGGCCCGGGATATCGCCCAGGTTATTGAAAAGGAACTGGGGTAAATTACCTGTAGATAAGGGGGTGGTGCCAGGCTATTTGGGCAGAATCAATAAAGGGGAGGAGGTGGAACTTGCTAAATGCATTAAGCGCCTGGACTTGGCCCATGGCCAAGTTGACGCGGATGGGGGCTTGGCGAAGCTTTCGGCGGATGGCCCCCCGGCGTTCCTGGCCGCCGTTAACGGCCTGACAAATCCGGCGAGCGATTGCCGGGACAATAGGGTCCGGCTCGGGGAAAGCTGAATATGGAGGACACTGCATGTGTGGAATTGTTGGTTATGTGGGCAGCCGCCCTGCGGCTCCCATCATGATAAATGGACTCAAGCGCTTAGAATACCGGGGGTACGATTCTGCAGGCATCGCCTTGCACCACCGGGGGATTGAGGTTATTAAGGCTGCCGGCAGGCTCAGCGCCTTGGCCGCCCTGGCTGGCGACCGGCGGCCCCAGGGAACGGTGGGAATAGGCCATACCCGTTGGGCCACCCATGGCAAGCCCTCCGACGAGAATTCCCATCCCCACACAGACTGCACCGGCAATTTTGCCGTGGTTCACAATGGAATTATCGAGAACTACCGGGAACTGACGTCCCAACTGGCGGCGGGAGGGCACATTTTTAAATCCGAGACCGATACCGAGGCCGTGGCCCATCTCATGGAAGAACTGTGGACCGGCGACTTACTGGAGACGGCACAGCAGGTGCAGAAAAGGCTGGAAGGGTCTTACGCTCTGGCCATACTGGCGGCAGAAAGGCCCGGGGAACTGGTGGCGGTGCGCCAGGACAATCCCCTGGTAATCGGCCTGGGCCAGGGGGAGTATTTCATCGCTTCAGACATCGCCGCCCTGCTGGAGCACACCCGCAAGATCGTCATCCTGGAAGACGGTCAGCTGGCTCACATCTCCCGGCAGGGCGTGCAAATCCGGGACAAGGACGGCAACCCCGTGACCCCTCAGGTCACCGAAATCCTCTGGGATGCCGAAGCCGTAGAAAAGGGCGGGTTCCCGCATTTCATGCTCAAGGAGATCATGGAGCAGCCCGCCGCCCTGCGCAACACCCTGGGCGAGTATTTGCGGGAAGGTAACGCAATTTCCCTTCCCCGTGTCCAGTTCAGTCCAGAAGAACTGGCCGCCATCGACAGGATTTTTTTTGTCGCCTGCGGCACTGCGTACCACGCCGGCCTTACCGGCAAATACCTCTTTGAAACCCTGCTGCGGATACCGGTGGAGGTCGATTTGGCCTCGGAGTTCCGCTACCGCAGGCCCATCCTAGGCCCCAACAGCCTCCTGATAGTTATCAGTCAGTCCGGAGAAACCGCCGATACCTTGGCGGCCATGCGGGAAGGGCAGCGCCGGGGTGCCAGGGTTCTGGCCATCACCAATGTGGCGGGCAGCACCATTGCCCGGGAGGCGCCCAACGTGATATTTACAGCGGCCGGTCCCGAAATAGCCGTTGCCTCCACCAAAGCTTACACCACCCAACTCTCGGTCATCGCCCTTCTGGCCTGCTATTTTTCCCAGGTGCTAAAGCGGGAGGAGAAGTATTTCGACCAGCTCCTCCAGGGCCTCAGGGAATTGCCCAACCTGGCCGACGGCTTTCTCGCCGCCCATGCCCGCGCCCTGGAGGAAATAGCCGGAAAGAGCCGGGATTGGCGGGATGCCTTCTTCATCGGCCGCGGTTTGGACTGGGCGGTGGCCCAGGAAGGGTCCTTAAAGCTCAAGGAAGTCTCTTATATCCACGCTGAAGCCTACGCCGCCGGGGAGCTGAAGCACGGCACCTTGGCCCTCATCGAAGAGGGGGTGCCGGTATTCGCCCTGGCCACCCAGCAAGCGCTCCTGGAGAAGACCATCAGCAATATCAAGGAGGTCAAAGCCCGGGGGGCAGTTGTCTATGCCATCACTCAATTTCCCCGGCGCCTGGCCGGCGTGGCCGACGCCGTCATCTCCCTGCCCCCGCTGCCGGACCCCCTGATGCCTGTGCTGGCAGTAATCCCCACCCAGCTGTTGGCATACTACGCAGCGGTCAAGAGGGGGCTGGATGTCGACAAGCCCCGCAACCTGGCCAAGAGCGTGACAGTGGAATAAAGGAGAAACCTCCCGCTTCAACGGGAGGTTTCTCTTGTCATTGTTGCCAACGGTTAAACAGCTTTTCCAGCAGGACCACGGCCTGATACATTACGGCCGCCGCTGCCGCCAGGATGATTACGCTGGTCATTACCAGGTTGAGGCGGAAGACCTGGCCGCCGTACACCGCCAAAAAGCCGAGGCCCGCCTTGGAGACCAGGAATTCGCCGACGATCACCCCCACCCAGGAGAGGCCGACATTTATCTTCAGGGCAGAAATGATGGTGGGGATGCTGCCTGGGAGGATGGCCTTCTGGAGAATCTGCCACTTGCTGGCGCCGAAGGTCTTGAGCAGCTTGATTCGGTCGGGATCAACCTGGGAAAAGCCGGAATACACCCCAAGGATGGTCACTATGATGGAGACCAGCAGGGCCATGACGATGATGGCCGTCATGCCGCTGCCAATCCAGACGATGATGATGGGGCCCAGGCTCACTTTGGGCAGGCTGTTCAGGACCACCAGGTAAGGGTCCAGGACCCGGGCCAGGCCCTCCCACCACCAGAGGATGACGGCGATGATGGTCCCCAGAATGGTGCCCAGGGTAAAACCGACGACGGTTTCATACACCGTCACACCGATGTGGCGGAAAAGATCCCCCGCCCGATAGAGGTTGATGATTGTGTTCACAATCCCTGAAGGCTGGCTGGTGATAAAGGGATTGATCCAGCGCAGGTACGCGGCCAGCTCCCACAGGGCCAGGAGGGCGATGAGAAGCAGGACCCGGGCCAACAGGATATTGGTTCGCTTCCGGCGCAGGGATTTGAGATAGGCGCGGTGCTCGGCGGACATATCCGGGTGTCTATCCTTCGACATGGATATCCAGCTCCTTCCAGATAGTGTTGAAGTAATCCCGGAATTCCGGAGCTTCCCGGCACTTGATGGGCGTGTGTTCGGCACAGGTCAGCCGTATCTCGTGGATTTCCTTTATCCTTCCCGGCCGGCGGGTCAGGACCACCACCTTATCCGCCATGCTGATGGCCTCGGCAATATCGTGGGTCACCAGGATGGCGGTCTTCCTTTCCGTGGTGATAATTCGCTTTACCTCATCGGAGACCACCAGGCGGGTCTGGTAGTCCAGGGCGGAAAAAGCCTCGTCCAGGAGGAGGATCTCCGGGTCGATGGCCAGGGTGCGGATCAGGGCAGCCCGTTGCCGCATCCCCCCGGAAAGCTGGCTGGGGAAGGAGTTCCTGAACTCCCAGAGGCCGTATCTGTCCAGGAGGGTCCGCACGTATTCCCTGTTCTCCGGGGTCAGCTTATTCTGCACTTCCAGGCCCAGGATGACATTTTTCCAGATAGTCCGCCATTCAAAGAGCTGGTCGGTCTGGGGCATGTACCCCACCGAAGAGCTGACGCCCTGGACGACCTGGTCATTGATCCGCACTTCCCCGCTGGTGGGCTTGATCAACCCCGCGATGATGTTGAGCAGGGTGGACTTTCCACATCCGCTGGGGCCGACGACACAGATAAATTCACCTTCATGCACATCCAGGGATATGTCGCTGAGGGCAATCGTCTCTCCCTCGGGGCTGTGGTACTTCATGACGATGTCCCGCAATCTAACCAGCGGCATTGCCCCCATTGCTGCTATCCCCCTTCAATACTTATTCCGTTCCCGCCATGACCTTGTTGGCAAATTCATTGGTTACCAGGGCGTCGTAGGGGGCCCGGCGCTCCAATTCTCCTGCCATCTCCATGACATCCTGCAGGCGTTCAAAGGCTTCCTCGGAGAAGAAGGGGTTGGGCCGCCAGGCGTCAATCTCCATATAGCGCTGGGCTACCAAGGTCAGGGTGTCCAGGTCGGAGTCGGGGAAGGAGGGCTGGATTACTTCGGCAATTTCCCGGGGGCTGTGCTCCTGAACCCAGACCTGCCCCTTGTAAATCGCCCTGGTAAAGGCCTCGATGAGCTCGGGGTCTTTTTCAATCAGGCTCTTGGCCGCGCAGAAGGCGGTGTAGGGAATCTCGCCGCTGCTTGCCCCCACCGACGCCACCACATAGCCTTGCTTTTCCAGTTCCAGGGCGGTGGCCACCGGCTCGAACAGGGTGACAAAGTCCCCTTCTCCACCGGTAAAGGCGCCGGCCATCAGAGCGAACTGGATGTGGGTCAGGACCTCCACATCCTGCCCGGGAATCAGGCCGTGGTTCTTGAGGACGTACTCCAGGGTCATCAGGGGCACCCCTCCGGGCCGGCCGCCGATGATGGACTTGCCCCGGACGTCCTCCCATTTAAAGTCCGGCATGGGCTCCCTGGCCACCAGGAAGGAACCATCCCTTTGGGTGAGCAGGGCGAAATTCACAGCATAATCTTCCTGCCCCTGGTTGTAGACATAGATTGAGGCCTCCGGCCCCATGAACCCGATATCTGCCTGTCCCGACAGCAGCGCCGTCATGACGTGGTCGGCGCCCTGGCCGGTGGTGTACTCCAGGTCAATTCCCTCTTCCTCAAAGAGCCCCAGGTTCATGGCCACGTAGAGCGGCGCATAGAAGACCGAATGGGTGACTTCGTTGAGGCGCACCCGCTTTAATCCCTCGGGCTCCTTCTTGGCGCAACCCGTCAGAATCAGGGCAAAGACCAGGATCAGCACGCCAAACACCAGCAATTTCTTTGCCATAGCATTGCCTCCCAGAAAAATCGATTTCATTATCATAATATTGGGCGGGAATATTTGTGTGCAAAAACCCTGGGCAGGGGCCCGGGACACCCTGCGGCTTTATGTATTTGGTAAATAAATTAATGATATTCATTAAAAAATTATTGACCTGCTTTAACATCCGTGGTATAATTTGGGCACAATAATGAAAGCGGGTGATACTGTGAAGGCAGAGAAGATGAGACGTCTGTCGGGGCCCCTCCACACTGTATTCAAGGTGTTTTTCTGGGTTTCGGTGGCGGTGGGCGTAGCCGCAGCAGTATTTATGATTATCGTCCTTGCGGCCCCGGCCGAAACCTGGCAGCAAGCGGTTGGAGACAAAGTCACTTTCTCCCTGAGTGGAGTAGTGCGCTACCACTTGGACTATCCCCCCGATCAGGTAATCGATCTCAAGCCCTTGTTCCTGGTGGGCAGTTGCTCCCTGGCGGTAGGTTCTGCCATGCTTGCCCTGATCTGCAAGCTATTGGCGGGGATTCTCAGGCAGGTGACAGAGGGACACCCCTTTGCCCCGGGGAATGCCAATAAGATTACGGCAATAGCGGCAATTGTCATGGTCGGGTCCCTGGTGGTCAACCTGATCCAGGCGGCCATGGCCTATGCGGGGATTGTGGTCTTCGACATCCCCAATATCACCATCAATATCAGCCCCAACCTGAGCATGTTCTTTGTGGGCCTGCTTCTCCTGATTCTGGCCGGAATCTTCAAGTACGGCAGCTATCTCCAGGACGAAGTGGACGCAACCCTTTAGGAGGGCCGCATATGCCAATTATCACGAGACTGGATCGGGTGCTGGCAGACCGCAAGATGGCGCTCAATGAGCTGTCGGAAAAGGTAGGCATCTCGGTGGTGAACCTGTCCAATTTAAAGACCGGCAAGGTGAGAGCCATCCGCTTCTCCACCCTGGAGGCCATCTGCCGGGCCCTGGACTGTCAGCCTGGCGACATCCTGGAATACCAAGCCCCTGGGGAAGAATAGCCGCGCAGATATGCCAGGCAAGAACTGGATAAAAGCAGGGCCCTGGGTAATAACCCTGGGCCCTGTTTTTGTGGACGGGGAATAGGGCGCCGCTGGTGAGGGGCATAATTGGGGTGGGAAAACAATCGAAAGGAGCCAGACAAATGTCCCACCTGGATGTAAATCAGCCCAAGATGAACATGCCGTACATGGAGCCCAACCATCCCATGGTTAAAAGGCAGAATCCCCAGACCGTCAAGGGATCCGGCATCAGCCTGGACCACCAGGTCCGGATGGAGATGGCCTACCAGCTGGATCGGCACAACTGCGCCCTCAACGTCGCCCTGCACCAGTACAACAAGCACCATTGGCTGACAGAAGGACCGGAATCCTTTCTCTCCCTGCATCACTTGTTGGATGAGCATATCGAGAAGACCATTAAGCATATCGATATGATCGGCGAGCGCATCGCCCGCCTGGGCGGTATTCCCACCGCCCATCCCGTCACCCAGCACGAGGTATCCTATATCAAGTGCGAGGCCGAAGGCCGGTACAGCATGCGGGACTTCCTCCGCAATGACCTGGAACATGAAATGAAGTTGCAGCAGGAAATCCGCAATCAGATCAAACGGGCCCATGAACTCAACGACTTCGGGACTGTGGAAGTGCTGGAGGAGGTTCTCCTGGATCGCGAAGACCTGGCCTACCATATTTACAGCCTCCTGGAGGACGACACCCTGGTTCGGGGCATCTCCCATGTCCTGGACCAGGAGAACAAGGGCCGCAAGGCCACCGAGACCAGTCCCCTTCAGTAGCTTTCTGAAAAACTAATTTAAAGCGGCTGTCGCAAAACTACAATCCGCAATTTTCCTTCGCTCTGTCCAGCGTGGGGGTTGGGGGGTCCTGGTTGCCCCCGCCTGCAGAGAATTTCCGGAGAAGTGGGCGCAGATTCTGTTTTGCGACAGCTTCTTAAAAGCTCGCTCCCTGGCCGCAGGGTTGCAGGTATTTCGGCCCCCGGTGTGGAATTTCAATGCAAGAGAAATAATCGGGGAGTGGCTGTAATGATAAGACCAAAGGGAATGCAATTCGTCGATGAAAAGGGGAGGATGGTCCTGCTCAGGGGAGTCAACCTGGGCGGCAGCACCAAGTTCCCCGCGACCCCCAACATGCCCAGTCATATAGATCAGGACTTCTTTGCGCATCAGAATGTTTCCTTCGTGGGGCGCCCCTTCCCCCTGGCCGAGGCCGATGAGCATTATGCCCGCCTCCGGGCCTGGGGCTTTAACTGCCTGCGCTTTCTCATTACCTGGGAGGCCATCGAGCATGCCGGCCCCGGAGTTTACGATGAAGAGTACCTGGATTACCTGTACCAGGTGGTGGCCAAGGCCGGGGAATACGGCTTCCGCGTCTTCATCGACCCCCATCAGGACGTGTGGAGCAGGTTTACCGGCGGCGACGGCGCTCCCGGCTGGACCCTGGAGGCGGCAGGCCTGGATATGCAGGGATTTCAGGCTACCGGAGCGGCCATTGTTCACAACACCCATGGCGATCCCTTTCCGCGGATGATCTGGCCCACCAATTATGCCAAGCTGGCCGCTGCCACAATGTTTACCCTCTTCTTTGCCGGCAACACCTTTGCCCCCAAGACCCGGGTGGAGGGTGTGCCCATCCAGGACTACCTCCAGAGCCACTATTTCAACGCCATAAAGCGGGTTGCCGCCAGGCTCAAGGATCTTCCCCACGTCCTGGGCTATGACACCCTCAATGAACCCTCGGCGGGCTGGATCGGCTGGCAGGACCTAAACCAACATCAGGCCCTGGCCCGGATGGGAGAAACCCCCACCCCCTGGCAGGCCATGCAGCTGGGCGAAGGCCTGGCCCAGGAGGTGGACATCTGGAAAATCGGACTGACGGGAATACGCAAGCAGGGCCGGCGCCGCCTGGACCCCCAGGGCCGGCGGGCATGGCTGCCGGGACGCAACTGCATCTGGCGGGAAAACGGCGTCTGGGAGCTTACCAGCACCGGCAATGCCCGGCTGATCCGCCCCGACTACTTTGCTCAGGTAAAGGGCCGGCCGGTGGACTTTGCCCGGGACTTCATGAAGCCCTTCATCGTCGAGTTCAGCCGCCAGATTCGCTCGGTGGATCCCAAGGCCATCATCTTTATGGAATTCGCCGATATGGACAAACCCTCGGTCTGGTCCCGGAAAGACGGCGACAACATGGTCTACGCCCCCCACTGGTACGAGCCAGTTTCCTTGGTGTTAAAGCGCTATCTCCCCATTGCCACCTTCGACCAGGAGAAGGAAAAGATCGTCCTGGGGCGGCGCCGGGTTTTTAAACAGATGGTCAAAGAACTGGCCCGGTTCCAGGAACAGGCCAGGCACCTCCTGGGCGAGATGCCGGTGCTCATCGGCGAGACTGGCATCGCCTACGATATGCAGGGAGGGCGGGCATACAGGACCGGCGACTTTTCCGTCCAGATCAAGGCCATGGACCGACTGCTCCGGGCCCTGGATGCCAACTTCCACAACTTTACCCTCTGGAATTACACCTCCGACAACAGCAATGAACGGGGCGACGGCTGGAACGGCGAAGACCTGTCCATCTTCAGCCGGGATCAGCAGACCGATCCCCGGGACCTGAATTCCGGGGGCCGTGCCCTGGAGGCCTTGGTGCGGCCCTGGCCCCGGCGCATCGCCGGCCAGCCCCTGGCTCTTCGCTTTAATATCAAGACCAGGGAATTTACCTTCAGCTTCAAGCCGGATCCTGATGCCACCGCCCCCACCGAGATATTTGTCCCGGCCTATCAATACCCCCAGGGCTATGTCATCCAGGTTTCCGCCGGCAGATTCTCGGTGGATCCCGGGCGGCAGCTGGTGCTCTGGCATGGCGATGCCGAAAGCAAGAAGAACCTTATCCGCATAACCCCTCGCAAGGGCTAAATGCATTGCGCCCCCGCCGGCCGCGGGGGCGTTGTGTTTCATGCCTGGTGAATTTGTGGTGCAGGTCTATCGCCTTGTTGCCCTCCTTTACGCCAGCGAATAATCTGTAGTAAACCTGAACAGGAGGGAGAAGCAGATGACCTATTACGGCAAGCAAATGCCAATGCACACACAATACCCGGAAGCGGCAGAAAATCTAAGCAAGAAACAGCACCCCTGTCCTCATAAACCGGGGACATTACTGAGGATATTCATTCCCGCCGGCGCCACCATCAATCTGGCAAATCTTATCGAGGTGGCCAGCCCATCCGGTATCTGCCTGATTATCCGCATTCCCCTTTTAAGCAGAGATCTGGTCAATTCCGTAGTAACCGCCGTAAAAGACGCCGGCGGCAGTGTCGAGTTCCTCTAAAGGGTGAGGGACCCCGGGGCAGGGGGTCCCTTATCTCGTACCGATCAAAAAACTGGCTTGAGAAAAGGAGGACCGCCATGGAGAGCATGGAGCGGGCGACTATGATCAGGGTTACATTACCCCCCGGGGCAGTGGTCAAGTATGCCAAAATGGTAGAAGTTCGCGCCCCCCAGGGCACCAGCCTCATAGTTAAGGTTCCCTTCGCCGGCAAGGCAGTGGAAGGCTTCCTGGACGCCATCCGTCAGGCCGGCGGCACCGTGGAATATATCTAGAAAAAGCACAGCACCCCCGGATGGGGGTGCTGTTGCGAAAGGGGCCTCCCGGCCCCGTCATGGCAGCTACTTAATTGTCGCCAGAGAGGAATTTGGCAAAGTCCGAATCGGCATCGATGACCAAGGTGGTGTTGCTCCCCAGGGTCTTGCGGTAGGCCTGCAGGGTCCGGTAGAACTGGTAAAATTCGGGGTCCTGGTTGTAGGCTTCGGCATAGATTCGCAGGGCTTCTGCCTCGCCCTCGCCACGGATCTTCTCGGCTTCGGCGTAGGCCTGGGCTTCGATGATGGTGGCCTCCCGGTCGGCGTTGGAGCGGATCTTCTGGGCTTCTTCCTGGCCTTCGGAGCGATACTGCATGGCCATCCGCTCCCGCTCGGTGCGCATGCGGTTAAAGATGTTGGCGTTGTTCTCCTGGGGCAGGTCGGTGCGCTTGATGCGCACGTCGATGATTTCGATGCCGTAATCCCTGACCTCGGCATTGGCCAGGCGGACGATATCGGACAGCATTGCCGCTACATGGTCCTTGTCAGAGATCAGGACTTCGGCGTCGATCTTGCCGATATGCTGGTTGAGTTGCGAGTAGATGATATCCTCCAGGCGCACATAGGCGGCGGATTCGGTGCGCATGGTTACACGGAAGAGGACGGGGTTGACGATGCGCCACTGTGCATAGTTGTCCAGGATGACCTTTTTCTTGTCCCGGGTGGTTACTTCCCGGGAATCCACGTCATAGGTGAGCATGCGGTCATTGTAATAATCCACCTTGTCGATGAAGGGAAGCTTGAAGAAGAGACCTTTTCCCTCCACGATATCGATATCCTTAAAGCGAGGATTGTCTTTGAGCCCTTTCAGGGCGTCGGCGTCGCCGACAACCGCCTTGTGGATTTCACCAAATCTGGTCACCACGGCATGCTCGGTCACATACACCCGGAAGGTCAGCAGGTTAAAGACGATTATCCCTGCCAGGACAATGCCCAAAACGGTTATCCAGCTCTTAAGAGTTTTAGTCATTGATGCCACCTCCCAAGGGCAGCCACTTCAGGGTGTTGCCCTGTTCATCCACGATGTACACCTGGATGTCCGGGAGGATTTCTTCCATGACTTCCAGGTAGAGGCGGGTGCGGGTGACTTCCTTGCCCAGTTTGTACTCGGCCAGAATTTCGTTAAACAGGGCGACATCGCCGGTGGCCTCCGCTATCCGCTGTTCTTTAAAGGCCTGGGCTTTATTGATGAGCTCGGCGGCATTGCCCCGGGCCCGGGGGATGACTTCGTTGGCATAGGTCTCGGCCTGGTTGATAAAGGATGCCCTGTCTTCCCGGGCGCTGGCCACGTCCTTAAAGGCGGCGTTGACCTCTTCGGGGGGATACACATCCTGTAGCTGAACGGCGGTGATCAGGATTCCCAAGCCGTACTTGTCCGAGATGGACTGGAGGTCGTCGCGGATTTCCTGCTGGATTCCCGACTTATTTTCAGTCAGGGAAGCGTCCATGGGATGGTTGGCGATGACCCTGCGCACTGAAGACTCGGCCGCAGCTCTCAGGGCCGCCACGCCGTCATCTATGTCGAAGAGGAACTTCTCGATGTCCACAATCCTGTATTGGACTATGGTCTCCACATTGACCAGGTTTTCGTCACCGGTCAACATCAGGGACTCCTGGGGGACTTCCTTGTACTGGGCATTGGCGCCTTCTTTCACCGTCCGGAAGCCTAATTCCAGGCGCTTGACCTCACTGACCTTGACCTTCCACACATCGTCGATGATGGGAATTCTCCACTTCAGGCCCGAGGTGACCACGGTGTCCACATGCCTGCCAAAGCGCATCACGACAGCTTCTTCCCCCGAGTCGACGGTGTAAAAACCCGTAACCAGGATCAGGGCCGCTAATGCCGCCAGGCCCAGGGGAATCAGGACGCGGAACTTGGCGGCAAGGGATGGGCGCGCCTCCCTGATATCGTAGACATTATCCAAGACAAACCACCTCTCCCTTGAATTACTTCACTTTAATTATACACCCTATTCGCCGGCCTTAGGTGAAAATAATATTACATAAACCAAGGCAGCCCAGCGGGCTGCCTAATTATCCGCCTGATACACTTCGGCCGCGGCCTGTTCCTGGGTGATATAACCCTGCTCCGCCATCCGGCTGAGGACGTACCGTTGCCGGGCGATGGCCAGCTCCCAACTCTTGACGGGCGCATAGGCATTGGGGGCTTGGACCAGGCCGGCCAGGAGAGCCGCCTCTCCGACGGTCAAATCGGCGACTTCCTTGTCGAAGTAGGCCCGGGCCGCCCGGACCACCCCCCAGTTGCCGGCGCCGAAGTTGACCTGGTTGATGTACATTTCCAGGATCTCATCCTTGCTGTACTTCCGCTCCAGCTGCAGGGCGATGCTCATCTCGGCCAGCTTGCGGACCATGTTTTGGTCCAGGTTGAGGAAGAGGTTCCTGGCCAATTGCTGGGTGATGGTGCTGCCCCCCTGGGCGATATCCCCCGCGTTCAAATTGACCAGAAAGGCGCGTCCCAGGGCCCAGGGGTCGATGCCCCAGTGGGAATAAAAGCGGCGGTCCTCCACCGCCACAAAGGCGTCCACCAGGTGCTGGGGCATCTCGGAAATGGGCAGGTATTCGATCCGGTGCTCCTGGAGATTGGCCACCAGCTTGCCGTCCACATATTCTATTGATACCACATCCCCTTCCAGGAAGGGGGCGGGATCATCCCAATCGATGGTCCATATGCCCAGGCCATGGCTGAAGGCCCAGATAAAGAGGATTCCGGCCAGCAGGCAGAATGCGAAAAAGCGCAACAGGCGTTTCAGTTTCATCTGCATCTCCTCCCATCGGCTAACCCAATTATAGTCTTTTCTAAAGGATTAGACTACCCGGAAGGAAGGTTACCCTGCAGGGGCGGGGCGCCACAGCTTACAAGCCGGCCATATAGCTTTCTAAGGCCAGTTTCAACTCCTCATGCTCGACTTTTTTCAGCAAGGTGGTGATGGGCTCCAGATAGTCCAGTTCCAGGGAACCCCACAATTCTTTCTGGAAGGTCGGGTAATCGAATTTGTCCCCGGCGGTTTCAGCGATGGCGTCCTCGTACATCAAGAGGGTGTATTGCTTGCGGATCATCTTGGCAGCCTCGGGTTCCTGCTCGGCGGGCTCGCTGAAGGCGATCTCCTGAAAGCGCTGGATATAAGCGATATTGTCCTGAATATCCTTTTCGCCCACCCGGCCGGAATGGGCTGTGATCATGACCCGGGCTTTCAGCTCCCCAATGCCCTCCAGGGTCTCGATATAAGTCTCCAGGTCATGGGCCTGTATTTCCGGGTGGGGCACTTCCACCAGGTCCCCCAGGTACAGGACCGAGTCCCGGCGGTCATGGCAGATGGCCGAGTCGCTGGTATGGCCGGGAGCGAAGATGAATTCCACCCCGTCCCGGCAAAAGGAGAGCTTGCTCTCAAAGGTGATGGTGGGATAGACCAGCCTGACATCCCCATTCTGGTACTTGGCATAGCGCTGCAGTTCCAAATGGCCATGGTCATACAGTCTCTTCAACGTCCCGTGCTGGGCCACCACCGTGGCCTCGGGAAAGGCGCAAGCGCCCCAGACATGGTCCCAGTCGGAATGGGAGAAGAAGATGACCAGTTCCTTTTTATCCAGCCCGTTTTCCCGCATGTAGTCCCCAATGGGCTCCATGGACTTGGGCCCCACATGGGTATCGCAGAGGTAGACGGTGTTCTCTCCTTCGATCAGGTAAATGTAGTAGTCGCTGGCAAAGGCGCTCTCATGCTCTTCCAGGGTAAAGAGGACGCCGCGGCTGCCGATTCGCTCAGTCTTCATTTCTTCAACTCCTTTGGGGGCGCGCCGATAAATAAGCTCAACCCATTCACTATCGATTCCCAGAAAGGGGCAAAATAACCTGCTAAGTGACAACCAGGCATAATCATGATAAAATAATGATAAAGAAGGGAGTGAATAATATGCCCGAAATTCGTCCAATTTCTGACCTAAGGAATAAGTTCGCGGAGATATCGAAGATTGTCAAGGAGTCTGGAGAGCCTGTTTACTTAACTAAAAACGGCTATGGAGAAATGGTTGTTATGAGTATTGAAGCATATGAACGTAAGTTATTCGAATGTGAAGTACTATACAAGCTGAAAGAAGCGGAAACAGAAGCCAGGTCAGATTCAAAACGGCATTCTCATACGGAAGTAATGTCCAAATTGCGTGCCAGAGTTGCCGAAAAGCTTGATGATAACAATGAGTAGGCAAGTAAAGTATTTGCCTTTGGCCTTACAGGATTTAGAGCAAATTACAGTGTACATTTCGAATGTCCTAAAAGCACCAAAGGCTGCCCTGGATTTTATTAACGCTTTTGATCGGGCAATTTCCCAGCTTCAGCAGTTCCCTTACTCGGGAAAAATATATAGGGCCTCCCAAAAGCTGGACAAAGTGTACAGAGTTATATCGGTCAAAAGCTATCTAGTGTTTTATGATGTCACTGAAAACGAGGTTGAAATTTGCAGGGTAATATACGCTAGAATGCGTCTTGACAGTATCTTAACTAAATAGCCCGTCCCTGCGAGACAGCCAGGCTGCATGGTTCTGTTTTCCTATGGAGCCCTTAAGTTTTCTGCTAATCATTGGAGACAGATTTATAAGAGTCTAAGGCATCTCTCAACATTTCTTGAATTTCCTCTATTTTCTCCATTAATGGTAAGAGTCTATCCTGGAAGCCGCCCTGCCCGTAATTATTAACGTACCCAGGAATTCTTTCAATATCCGTTTTATCTAAAATGATGAGTCCGTCTTTTCGGGAGTATTGATTTTGCAGCTTCCGGATAAACGATTGATAACCACCTGTCCCGTTTACTTCGTTCATCAGTGGTTCCATTTCTTCGGGAAATAAACCCGGAACAACAATCTTGAACATGTTATTTTTCCTCCTTTCTGCCAGAATATGGTTACCCTTAAGTAGCCTTCTCTCAGAACGGATTCTCTCTTGTGCAATTTCAGCATATTCGTTATCTATTTCAAACCCAATATAGGACACTCCTAATTTAACGCATGCTAGTGCAGTAGACCCTACACCCATAAATGGGTCAAGCACTACTTGGGTTTTATTTATGCCATGAGTTTTTATACAGTACTCTGGTAACTTTACAGGAAATGCCGATGGATGAGGTCTAGATACTCGGATAGTCTCGTAAGGTATAAACCAAGTGTTCCCCCTGTCTCGAATATCTCCTGCTGCAGTTTTCCACCTACTAACATTTGATTTATCTTGATATTCAACCCCTATAGCCAGCTTGTCAATTTCGACGGATCCGCTTTTTGTAAAATGGAAAATATACTCGTGGCAATTATTAAGATAACGCTTGCTGTTAACAGGTTTAAAATGGCCAACGGAAACGCTGCGAATCATGTGAGGATAGTCTCCAACATCCTCGATGGGAATAGCGATAGACTTTATCCAGTGTATCGTGTTTTGCAGTGTCAAATGCTTAGAACAGGTCAGAGCTACCTCTAGGGGCCAAAGTGGCTGCGAGGGTTTACCACCAATATTTAAGAATAAAGAACCATCTTTTTTAAGGACCCTGCTTATCTGCTTAACTATGTCCGAAACCCAGGTAAGGTATGCATCTTTATCTAAGTTATCTTCATAGGTATTATAATTAATTCCAATATTGTATGGTGGCGAAGTCACAACTACATCTATCGATTCGTCATCTAGTTTCATCATGCCCTTAAGGCAATCTTCAATATAAATAACGTTTGTTTTCACTTTCATCCCCCTAGATTGCTTGATCACAAGATCGCTTGAATGCATGATTACTTGAATACATGAATGCTTGAACACAAATATTATAGCATTTAGCTTTACTCCGTACAAGAGGGTATAGTTGCCCCGATAGAGAATGGGGGGTTGTTGAGACAATTTATCACAGATTTCTTGCAGTCAACCAATAAAAAAGCACCGGTAGAACCGGTGCCCTACTCCTGCCACCAGGCCGGGGAGCCGGCGATGAGCTCGTGCAGTCTCTCCCAGCTCTTGGGCTTAACCACGGTGTACAGCTTGCCGGACATGATCCCAGTCAACGGCCGCGCAGAAAAACTCCACCACAGCCGCCATTCCGTTGTGTATAATGGTTGTACCACTATGTTGCGGCGGGCAATTAGTTACGGAGGAAGGACATGCGAAATCTATCCGCTTATAAAATCTACCTTATCTATGCAGGGGTATCTGCTTTTTTATTTGAGATGGTCTTTACCGTCAACGAGCTCTACCGCATAGAGGTTGCCGGGTTTAACCCCATGCAACTGGTCCTGGCGGGGACGGCTCTGGAATTATCCTGCTTTATCTTTGAAATACCCACGGGGATTCTGGCAGATCTCAAGAGCCGCAAGCTTTCCGTCCTCATCGGCTTGGCCCTCATCGGCCTGGGCTTTTTTATCGAGGGGCTCGTGCCCAGCTTCTGGGTCATCTTGCTCTGCCAGGTGCTCTGGGGCATCGGCGCCACCTTTACCAGCGGCGCCGATGAGGCCTGGATTGCCGACGAGATGGGAGGCCGGGGCCTGGACAAGCTCTTCTTAAAGGGCGCGCAAATCCGACAGATTGGGTCTCTCCTGGCAATTCTCGTCAGCACCCTCCTGGGAACCCTGATGATTAATCTGCCCATGCTCCTGGGCGGCGCCCTCTTCATCGCCCTGGCCCTCTTCTTGCTTCGCTTCATGCCCGAGACGGCCTTTCGCCCCGCTCCGCCCCAGGAGCGCAGCTCCCTTCAGCAGATGCTCCATACCTTTCGCCAGGGCCTGGGCTCTATCAGGAAAAAGCATTTTCTCATGGTGATGGCGGCTATCGCCCTTTTCTATGGCCTGTACAGCGAGGGTCTGGACAGGTTGTGGATTGCCCACATCCTGGACGATGTGACCCTGCCCGCCCTGGATATCCAGCCCATTGTCTGGGTGGGACTGATCAATGGCGTTTCCATGGTGGCCAGCATCCTGGCCGTGGAATATATTAAGCGGAACCTGGACAGGACCGGCAAGCTCCAGAAGGTTTGGCTCCTCATCGCCATCAACTTCTTTATGCTGGCTGCCATCGTCAGCTTTGGCCTGGCCCGGAACTTTCCCCTGGCCGTATCCACCTATCTGACCTACTACATCCTCAGGACCACCAACGGACCCATCTACCGGGCATGGCTCAATGAGAGCATAGAATCGGGGGTGCGGGCCACCGTCCTCTCCACTTACGGCCAGATAGACTCCCTGGGCCAGATAATCAGCGGTCCTCTAATCGGCTTCATCGCCCTCAGGTCCGGCATGGCCGTGTCCCTGGTGGTCTCCGGCCTCATCCTCGCGCCGGTGGTCGGTCTGTACGCCATCCTGCTCCGGCGGTTGAAGGACAAGCGGGCTTCTGACTGCCGGGCAGGACTTTGCGTGACATTTGGATAATTTTGTGATATAACATCTTCTGATGGCAGAGTAGAGGATTCGACAGCCCTCTGTCCCGGCCTGGCAAAAAGGCGACTCTCCTGGACCTGCCAAGAGCCGCTATGCCACAGCTTTGACATTACCCGGGAAATTATGACCGAATCCGACAGCGCCGAACAATAAAAGAAAGAACCCGAGAACAATCGTTCCCGGGTTCGGTTCGCGACTAGAGTGAGGGCACCGTGATGCCGTACTTTTCTTGGGTAATCTTCCGATACTCCTCCAGCAGGTTGGGAATTTTAACCGCCTTTAACAGGTAAAAGGCCGTGACGATGGAGTCCATATAATTTTCTTGGCCCAGGAGAAACTGGGCAATCCCCTTGCGGTAATACAATGAGTAGAGCACATGGCTTGTTCGTCTTTTCTGCAGCAGAAGGCGATGCCGGCGTCGGCAACCTCGATGGCCTTGGCAAATTCATCGAGCCGGTGATAGTTATACGCGATATTAAAGTACACATTGATGATCAGGTAGTCGATGTACTTGGTGCTATACTTCTTATCCGAGATTTCGTCCAGGATGTAATAGAGGATGTCGTTGCTGAAGGCAAAGTTGCCCTCCCTGGCGACCAGGAGGCTGATGAGCAGGAGGATCCGGAACTCGATATAGGTGTACTTGTACCTCCTGAACCCGCGCAACCGGTAGTTAGGGATGGTCAGGCGCAGGGCGTCCACCAGCTCATCCCGGAGGGAGCGGCTGTTGGCGGCGCCGGTGTGAAACTGGTCGATGACTTCCACGAAGATGAGAAACTGATCAAATTCCTTGGGGTTTACCATGGATTGGCTGTCATCTTGGGAAAAGTTTTCCTGGAGCTTTTCCTTGAGGTCGGCGGCGGCTCCCCGTTCATAGCAGGTGATGATATAGTCCAACTCGTCGTGGTACTCCATGAGGAACTTATTGGACCGGGAGTTTTTCAGCAAATCCAGCAGGTCTTCTTTATAGGCAACCGAAAGCAGCTCCAAAGTATCGTACCTTGGAACGACGCGCCCGCTTTCAATCTTCCGGATGGTGTCGATGCTGACCCCCACGATTTCCTGAACATAGGCTTGACTGAAACCCAGGCTTGTCCGTATTTTTTTGAGCTCCTTGCCAAAATGTTCCAAATTGTATGTCACAAACATCGATAAGTCCCCCAAAAACCCAGAAAAACATCTGGGTTTTTCTTCTTTATTCCATTGTATAATAAGAGATGAACAAATCCAAGTAGATGAAAGGAGTAGAGCAATGAAAGGGTTAGTAAAGAAGAGTGTAGGGTTGGTATTGGTCTTGGTCGTGTGTGCAATGGTGTTGGTCCCTGGTATGGTGCAGGCTGCCGATGAGGACTATCCCCCGTATCTTCAAATCAGCATACGTCATTACTCCTAATGCCGACGAAGACATTCCCCGGATTTTTACTCCTGATGCTGATGAAGACATTCCTCGGATTTTCAGTTTCCCCATCACTACAAACGCCGATGAGGACATTCCTCGGATTTTCAAGTAAAGATTCCATCCGGCGAAGGGGACGTCCGCTTAGTTGCATTCCCTCCGTATTTACTTTTAGAGGTGCTCTTCCACCAATTGCTTGTCCTTTCTACTTAGTTGACATACAGGGGTTTAGCCATGAAATCTGGTAGGTTCAAGACGAAGCTTTTCTTGCT
>JBMNFF010000010.1:0-293504 GCA_050949165.1 Bacillota bacterium
CCGGGTCCTGGGCCATTCCCTCGGCAATCACCGCCTGATAGTCCTCGACGCCCAGGAAGGTCAGGATGGAACGGATGTACCTGTCCCCCAGCTCCAAGTCCTGCATGGGACCATGGGAATAGACGCCGCCCCGGGCCTGGATGTGCACGGCCTTTTTGCCCCGGAGCAAGCCGACGGAGCCCTGGGCGGTGTACTTAAAGGTCTTGCCGGCGATACAGATGGTGTCGATATAGGCCTTCATCAGCGGGGGGATGCCCAGGTTCCACATGGGGGTGACGAAGATGTACTTGTCGGCCTGGATAAAGGAATCGGTCAGCCGGTCGATGGCCAGGAGTTTGGCCCGGGTCTCGCCGGAGGCCCCCTCCGCCCCCTGTTCCCAGCAGCGCAGGACCTCGCCGTCGATGAAGGGGATGTCCTGCTGGTACAGGTCCAGGTCGATTATCTCGTCCCGGGGGCTGAGTTGCCGGTATCGTTCTATAAAGGCCTGGGCCAGGCGAAGACTGTAGGATTCGCTCTTTGGCTTGGGATTGGCCCAGATGTGTAAGACAGTTGCCATGCCGATCATCCTTTCCTCACTCCCTTCAGTACAGTGTTAGCCATTGGCAAAGGCGCTATACATCCCCCCGGCCACAATCTCTGGTATAATCTAAGGGTATTGACCTGGGAGGGAAGCAAATGTATAGAGAACTGGCTGAGCATTACCGCAAGGAGATCTTTCAGTGCACCCGCTGTCAGCAGAAGCTGATGAACCCCTACCTGCACTGCAACCCCAAGCACGATCCCCCGGACTGGGCCCGCTACCCCATGAACCGGCGCCGCTTTCAACTGGATTACATAGAGTCCAAGGAGGATGTCCGCCTCCTGGTGGTGGGGGAAGCCCCGGGCCTGGACGGGTGCGGCTATGGCGGCATCGCATTTACCGGCGAGTACAATGCCGTCTGCCAACTGGGCCTGCCCAATTACCACGGCACCGAGGCCGACTGGCAGAGGGAGCAATCGGCCAACCTTATTTACGGCGCTCTGGCAACCTACAGTGAAGAAGCAGGTTGTACCATCGCCCGGGCCGCCGCCGGCATCTATCTGACCAATGCTGTCCTCTGCGTCCCCCTGGGGAAAAATGGCCGCTCCATCGCCCCCCCTGCCAAGACGACCCGCCGGCAGTGCCGGCCCAACCTGGTGCGCCAGGTGGAGATTCTCCGGCCGCAGGCCGTTCTCACCCTGGGGGCAAACGCCCTGAGCGCCGTTGCCGAAGCCTTCGGCCTTAAAGTCTCGGGAAAGCTCACCCAACTGGTCGGGGAGCAGCGCCGGGGAAAATGGACGATAGACGGACCGGGGTTCGAGCTCCTGGCAGAAGTACATCCCTCCCCCCGCAACCGGGTGCTGGGAGAGCTCTATACCCAGCTGCCCCAGCGCCTGGTCGAGATTTTTGCCCAGTACCTGGGTTAGGGGCAGGGAATCAACGGGAGCGGAGCGAAATAATAATCAGAACGGTTATGGAGGGATGAAGATGCGGTACAGAAAATTCGGCAAGACCGGGCTGGAAGTGTCGGCCCTGGGCTTTGGCTGCATGCGCCTGCCGGTTATCGACAACGATCCCGGCCGGATCGACCTGGCCGAAGCGACCCGGATGATCCGCCACGCCATCGAGCACGGCGTCAACTATGTGGACACAGCCTGGCCCTATCACAGTGAAAAAGGTGAAGAAGCCGTGGGCGCAGCTTTGGCCGACGGCTATCGGGATAAGGTATACCTGGCCACTAAGTCGCCAGTCTGGCTGGTCAAAGAACCCGGAGACTTTGACAAATACCTCAATCTGCAATTGGACAGGCTCAAGACCGAGTACATCGATTTCTACCTGATTCACGCTCTCACCAGGGAGCGCTGGCACCATTGCAGGGACAACCAGGTCTTTGACTTCATCAGGCGGGCCAAAGCCGATGGGAGGATCAGGCATATTGGCTTCTCCTTCCATGACAAGCTGGAAGCCTTTAAAGAAATTGTCGACGACTATGATTGGGAGTTCTGCCAGATCCAGTACAACTACATGAACGAAAACTACCAAGCCGGCAAAGAGGGGCTGCACTATGCCGCGGCCAAGGGCCTGCCGGTGATAATCATGGAGCCGCTGCTGGGCGGCCGCCTGGCCCGTACCGGTCCCGAGCTCCAGAAAATCTGGGACGGCGCCCCGGTGCAGCGCACCCCGGTGGAATGGGCCCTGCGCTGGCTGTGGAACCAGCCGGAAGTGACCCTTGTCCTCAGCGGCATGTCGGCCATGGAGCACGTGGAGGAGAACCTCCGCATCGCCGGAGAAGCCCAGGCCAATTCCCTGACTGACGAGGAGTTGGCGGTGATCGAAAGGGTCAAGGAGTTTTACCTGGCCCGAACCAAGGTGGATTGCACCGGCTGCGATTACTGCGCCGAATGCCCGGGCAATGTCAGGATCTCCGCCATCTTTGAATACTATAACGACGCCTTTATGTACGATGAACATGAGGCGACAAAGCGCTGGTACAAGCGGGTGATGGAAAGGGAGAATGACTGGTCCCGCTGTACAGACTGCGGCCAGTGCGAAGAGCTCTGCCCCCAGCATCTGGAAATCCGCAGGCACCTCGAGGAGTTCCACCAAGCCTTCAGCAAATAAGCATAGCAGATAAAAAAGCCCCTGGAGACAGGGGCTAAAATTATTCTGTTTAGCGGCGCATTTACGCGCTTTCTGGAGGGTAACTACCTAGCACTTCTTTTTGGATTCAGATTTCTTTCCCGGCGCAGGCTTTTTCTCTGCCAATTTTATTCCCTCCACAAATGTACTTCCAGTACATAGTAACAGAAAACTTGCCAAATACACTATGGTGGTGCAATTTTCCCGGGTTCAGGCAGAGATTTCTGCGGTGCCGAAGCGGGTGAGGGTGACTGCGCCTATGGCCGCCAGGCTCACGGCCAGCCCCACCAAGCTGCCGACCATGGGAATCATATGGGCCACCCCCAGTAACAAAGCGCCAAAAGCGGCCACGGCGGGCAGGGACTCGGTTTCCTTGAGGAGGGCGCGACCAATGAGGAGGACCAGGGCGGCCTCGCCCATGCGGCCGGCTGCCCACACTGCCGCCCCCAGAAGTGCGGCCAGGGGTATTCCGATTATGGTCAGGGTCAATATCACAGCCAGGGGAACGATCACTATCCAGGCCAGCAGGCCTGTCAGGACCACCCTCCCGGGATCGGCCTCAATGCTGCGCTTGATCCTCTGGACGGGTACTGGAAAGATGGCGACGATCAGGGTGGCCAAGAGGATGGTGGTGATGAGCCTCATCGTCCGGGTCGCCAGGTTAAATCGGAAGGCATGGCGGGTGATGTTCCTGATGTTCAGGTCGGGGAAGCGGATGTTGCGGAAATCGCCGCTGCCGAAGATACTGACGGTGCTGCCGGAGATGCTGCTGTTCCTGTCGGAATTCAGGTTGCCCAATACTGCCACGGCATCCCCCAGGATGCGGCCATTGGGTCCCACCTCAATATTGCCCATGACGGTTATCACATCGCCGTACACCGTCCCGTAGACCTCTATATTGCCCATTACCGAGACCACGTCGCCGTGGACCACCTCGTCGGCGCCCACCACTATGTTGCCGGTGACGCGCACAATGGAGCCGGTGGTGCCGTTGGCGGCTGCCCAGGGAGATAAAGCCAGCAGAGCCATCAGGGTCAAGAGAATGATGGCGCTCGTTTTCTTCATAGCTGCATTCCTCCTTTATCATTACACCCTAGAGACGCTGGTCGGGGCAAAAAAGTCTGGTAATCGGCAAAATTTCTCTTGAAAATGGAAAAGGCAGGGAAACTCCCTGCCAGGATTCTCAGCAGATTAATGCTAGGGGTTGAGCCAGAAGTCGTCGGGCTTCGCCACCAGCCTGGCGTTTTGGTACGCCATGTCCAGGGTGAGGATGGTGGTGCCCTGGTAACAGGTGGCGCGCTTTTCCAGGACCAGGGCCAGGTCGGGGCGACCGGCAAACTCCCCCGAGAGGTAAATGGGCATCAGAAATTGGATGCCGTTGGTCTTGGGCCAGTATTGGGGAACGATCAGTTTATAATTGCGCTCGGCCAGCCTGGAAGCAAAGCTGACAGCAGACTGGAAGAGCATGTAGAGCTGACTTTCGGTATACAGTTCCCGGTACTTTTCGGGAATGCGCTCGATATTGTCCCGGATGATGTGGCTGTCATTGGTATCGACGCCCAGGCTGGAATCGAAGATGATCTCGCTGATGTCGGTGAAAAACACCGCCCGGGACGGTTTGGTATCAAAATTGCGGGTGAAGCGATTCTCCCCTTCCAGGCAAATGGAGGGATTGCGCAGGATTCTGATGCCGAGGTTTTTATCGAAGTCGACATCGCAGATGATATAGATTTCCTTAAAGAACTTGTTCAAGAGCCCGGTATTGAAGACGATCTGCTTATCATTGGCGATAATCTTGTCCTCGGTCTCCAGGCGATAGTACATGTGCTCGATATAGGACTTAAGAATGGGATGATTGATCTTGGACTTATGGGCGTCATAATTCCACTTCTCAGGAATGGCGGTGGCGGCCAGCTTGTCCAAAAAATCGAGGCCGCTGTGCCAGTCCGGGAAGAAGATGTTGCCGATGACGAATTTGTTCTCGACGAAGTCCAGGAGGGAATTCTTCGCCACAAACCAGACCCCAAACCACTTCTGGCTGGCTTCGGTACGCAGATTGCGGACGAACCTCGCCCAAATATCGTCGCCGCCTTGGGTCTGGAAGTCGGTCTTGAACATGCAAATCTCCCCCTGCTCCTGGTCGGAAGGGGAGCCGTCCTTGAGGTAATAGCAGATTTCCTGGGCGGCATAGCGCCGTTCAAAGGTCTCGAAGAGCTGGCGCAGCAGCTGTTGGACATCGGTTTCTCCGTCGTCCATCATCATGCTGACCACCTTGAGGCTGTCTTCTTTATTGGAGAGGTAGGCGAAATCGTAGAGATGCAATGTGGAGACCTCCATATTAGAAATAGGTATCGGTATCATTAGTTGCCAAAGAAGTTCATGGGGTTGACGAGTTGGCCGTGCCGGCTCACTTCCCAGTGCAAATGGGGCCCGGTGCTGAAGCCGGTGCTGCCCACCCAGGCGATGACCTGACCCCGGACCACCTGCTTCCCCACCCGGACTGAATCGGCGATGGAAGAGACGTGGGCATAGAGGGTGGAATAGCCATCGCTATGCTCCAGCACAATGTAATAGCCGTAGGATGAGCTGTACCCACGGGTGCGGACGGTGCCGCTGGCGGCGGCATAGATTGGCGTGCCCCGGGCGGTGGCAATGTCCACGCCCCGGTGAAAGCCGCTCTTGCGGTTGCCAAAGGGCGAAGATATTCGCCCCTGGTTCAAGGGAAAGCGAAACATGCCCGTGGGGCGGGCAGGCCAATAGCCTATGCCTGTCATTACGATCTTGCTGACAGGGTGGCGGGTAATGGTGGTTGAGAGCTTCTTGCGCTGGACCTCGACGCCGTTAATCTTCTCTACCTGGTAGAGGACTTCCCTGGCGCCGTTGGCTCCGGCCTGGATTACCTTGTCTTCCCGCACCGTCATATCGGGGTTGGCCTGGTAGACTACGGGCTTTTGGATGGTTTCGTTGACCAGCACCTCTTCCACCGTCTTGACATGCAGTATGGCGGAGCTCATCTCCAGGTTCAGGACCTGGCCGACCTGGATGGTATCACCCTTGACGTCGGGATTGGCGTCCCGCAACCTGGCCACCGAGGTATTATAGGACCTGGCAATGCCGGAAAGGGTGTCCCCCCGCTGGACCACATAGGTGCTGATTTCTTCTTGGCCGCTGAGGAGCAGAGCCAGGACTGCATCCCGCTCCATGACCAGTTCCGGGCTGATGGGGCGCTTTTCTACCCGGATATCTTCCTGGATCTGGCAAGAAACCAGGGTGCAGCTGGCTGTCTTTGGCTGGTAATGGGCTTCGACCTCAGCCAGAATATCCTGGGCAGTCTCTTCCGAATCCACCAGGGCCACCGTCTCCCCATTTACGACAATGGCCCAGCCGCTGGCGGTGTAGGTAGCCACACTTTCGATCCCGGCGCGCACGGCTTCCGGGGAAGTCTCGGCAGACCAGAAGCGGGCCCGGGTGGCCGTAACGGTCTCGTTCATAACCAGATCGCAGTTCCACTGGGCCTGGGCCTGGGCGTGAATGTCCCGGACCAGGTCCTGGTACTCCTTCAGGCTGTTGAGATAACCGACGGTTGCACCGTTTACCTTTATCTCATACACCCAGCTGGGACTGTATAAAAAATACAGGGATCCGGCGAAAGTCAGGGCAACCGCTGCCAGGGCCAGGATCCAAATCGTCTTCTTGCGCATAAAAACCTTCCTTTTTCCAGAGCTAAAATATTACTTCGCCAAGGACCAGATTCTACCCTTTTATTAGAATATTCCCTCTACTACTCCCGGGTGTCCCTGCAGTTTTCCGCAGCCCACTCCCGAGCCAGTAGCCCATAGATTACATGATCCACATAGTGGTCGTACAGCCACTCGGCGTCCCGGATCACCCCTTCTTCCTTAAAGCCCAGGCGCTGGGGAATTGCCCGGCTGCGCTGATTTTCCATGGCGCAGCGGATTTCGACCCGGTTGAGACCCAGGCGTGTGAAGGCATGGCAGAGCATGATCCTGCAGGCCGCCGTCATCAGTCCGAGCCCCTGGTATTCTGCGCCCAGCCAGTAGCCGATAACTGCAGAGTGGTTGCGCCAGGAGAATCTGCACCCGATTATCCCGGCCATCTTTCCTTGAAACCAAATGCCGGCATGGAGCTCACGGCCTTCAGCATACAACTTCAGGGCTTCTTTTATCCACATCCTGCTGTCCCGGACCGAGGTGGTTGCATCCACCCAGGGCAGCCATTGGCGGAGATGCTCCCTGTTGGCGTTAATCAGGTCGATCATCTCCTGGGCATGGCGGTGTTCCAAGAGAGCCAAATAAGACCTCTCGTCTATGGGTTTGCGAAACAACGGGCGATCCCTCCTCTGCCAGGGTGCTGCCACAGCCTCCTCGGCACTTATGTTACCATTTTACCGCATTTTTCCCCTGTGGCAAGCCAAAAAAAAAGCCGCCCCCCTAACGAGTGGCGGAATAAGCAGGCCGGACAACCGGCCCCGTCTTTCAACCTAATTCTCTTCTCTGAATAATACTTTCCGGATGAGCGGCCATGAGGTTTCGATACTGCATAAAGGCCTGGCGATCAAAGAGCACAAAGCGAATCCGCCGGATATGCCGCAGGACGGGAGCAATTTTTCGCACTGCACCGATGGCCAGGGCGGCGGTGCTCACCGGCGGTTTGCCCAGGCTGCCGGGCACCAGGGAGGGAAAGGCGATTGAATTCAGGTTATGCTCATCGGCCAAGAGCAGTGTCTGGATGTAGCACTGCTCCAACTGCCTCGCCGCCTGTTCGCTGTTGAGTCCCGGGGGCAGGCAGTGGATGACTTTTTTATTGGGCAATAGATAAGCCGAGGTGATCACTGCCTTGCCGGGCCTGAGGGGAGCATGGCGGATGCACTCCTGGTAGAGGTCGGCCCCGGCTTTTGCGTGAATGGCGCCTGATATCCCCGGGCCCGGCGCCAATCCGGGGGTAGCTGGGTTGACAATTGCGCACATATCCTGTTGTGCCGTTATGTTGCCTATACTGCATTCCAATGCGATTCCATCAATTAGTATGCGCATACTCTGCCCCTCCATCAGTTAATTTCACTATATTATGCGCACACCCTCTGGAATATTTGTCCATAGCGCCGGGTTTGCGGAAACTTTCTAGGCCATCCTGCCCAGACCCGAAAAGGGAATCAATTCAAAACCGTAGTGCCGGGGGAACTCTTCTTTGCTGTATGCGCAGACCACCGCCAGCTCCCGTTCCCGCTGCCAAGTGTAGGCCGAGACAGCCTCCAACTCGGCATCCACCATGCCGGGATGACAGCGAAATTCCACCGTCTCGGCCTGACAAGTACTGAGCAGCCGCTCAAAATTGGGCCGGTTGGCTCCCTTGTCCTGGAAACCCTCAATGATTTCTTCGGTGGTGGCGGTGCCGGCTGAATTATAGCGGTCCCTGGCCCGGGGGACCAGGCGCAGGGGCAGCTGATGGCGGGCGGCAAAGTCCAGGAGAATTGAGAGGATGTTGTCCAGGGAGTGGATGCCGTCATGGCTGTCGATATGGGTGGGTTTTATCCCCGAGCGCAGCAGGCGGTTGTACTGGTTGTACAGTTCCCGGACCACGTCCAGGGGGTCTGCCTGGGCAAGTTGCTCGGGGTTGCCGGCAAACCGGCCCTCTTCATCCACCAGGCTGGGTATGTACCGGGGGTCGGTCAGGGGACGGCCCATGGTCAGGTTGAAGTGCAGGCCGATGCCCAGGCCGGCCAGCCTGCTGGCCAAGGCTGCAGCATGGGGCCAGCAGGGCATGTTGACCAGAGCCGTGGCGCTGGTGATAATGCCCAGGCGAAAACCCTGCACGATTCCCTTGTTGATGCCCTGGGTCAGGCCAAAATCATCGGCATTGACTATGAGCTTGCGCATTCCCTTCAACTCCTCTTTTCTTTGTCCTTCTCCTGCCCCTGTGTTAAAATCTAGCCAGGAGGAAAGTGCTGTGAAACTGGAACAGAGCTTTTATAGCCGTCCCACCCTGGAGGTGGCCAGGGACCTGCTGGGCCGGGTCCTGGTGCGCAGGAGCCCCCAAGGCGCCTGCGCCGGCATCATCGTCGAAACGGAAGCCTATGTCCAGGGGGACCCGGCCTGCCACGCCAGCCGCGGCAAGACCCGGCGCAATGCCAGCATGTTCGCCCCTGGCGGCTGCGGCTATGTGTATCAGATCTATGGAATCCACTATTGCTTTAACATTGTCAGCGGCCAAGCGGACGTGGGCGAAGCGGTGTTAATCCGGGCCCTGGAGCCCTTGGCGGGAATCCCCCTCATGCAGGAGCGCCGGGGCACTCAAGACCTCAAGCTCCTCTGCTCTGGTCCCGGCCGTCTCTGCCAGGCTTTGGCCATCACCACCGCCCAGGATGGCATCGACCTCCTGGGAGATGAAATCTTCCTCCTGGCGGGACAGGCGGCAACCCAGGTAATCACCACCACCCGCATCGGCATCAGCCAGGGCAAGGAGCTCCCCTATCGTTTTTACATTGCCGACAATCCCTACGTCTCCCGAAGGTGATGCCAGCGGGCACACCTTAATTTTCTCTGTTCCAGGCAGGGAAAATCTCAGGGAAAGGAGAAAGATTCCAACAAAATACTATTGGAGGTGCGGCATGAAGATTTTACACACAGCTGATGTTCACTTACATACCCAATATCCCCAACGCATGGAAGCCCTGCGCCGGGTCCTGGACTTAGGCCGGCAGGAGAACATCGACCTCATGCTCATCGCCGGCGACCTCTTCGACGATCACCAGCAGGCCGAAATCCCTGCGCAGCGAAGTGCGCAGACTTTTCAGTAATTTACCCTATAATGTCCTAACTATTCCGGGAAACCACGATGAACGGGCATACTTTGAGGAGTCCTATTATGGCAGCAATTTCACTGCCCTCACCGACAGGCCGGTGACAATCCGGGATTTTGGGGAGTGGCGGATAGTTGCCCTGCCCTACGGTGAAGGAAGCCTCGCCCCCTTACTGGATACCCTCAAGGAGGCGGCCGACCCGGACAAGCTCAATGTCCTGGTCCTGCACTGCACCTGGTCCCTCCCTCACTTCTCCAGTCAGGATTACGGGGGCGACCAGCTCCGCTACCTGCCGGTGACCGAGGCAATGCTGACGGGGCTGGGCTATGAGTTTATCCTGGCCGGTCATTTTCACACTGCCTACCGCCAACGCAAATTGCCCTGCGGCGCAATCTTCGTCTACCCCGGCTCGCCGGTTTCCATCTCCAGCCGGGAGCAGGGACGCCGCTCGGTTAATATCGTCGAAGCCCAAGGTTGCCGCCAAGCAGTGCTGGATACCTGGTATTGCCAAACCCTTGATATACCGCGATGAATATGGACGCCGCTGACGATGCTGGGACAAGCTCTGCCCAGGACCTCCAAGGACCACCCCGACGACCTCTGCGCCCTGACCGTCGATGTCCGGGGCTATATCGAGGAGTCTGAGGGGGAATTTCACCAGCGGCTCCAGGCCCTGGTGGCCGGCCGGGTCAACACCCAGGTGCTCCACAACTACCGCTATGCCGGAGACCTCGCCGCCGACCAGCTCTACCGGCGCTTTCAGGAACGCATCAGCCGGGAAGAGGACCCGCAAAGGCGGGAACAGTTAGTGACCATGTTGCTGGACGCCTTTAGCCAACTCCTGGTGGAGGGATAGAGATGGAAATCAGAGAAATCGCCATCAACCACTATGGCCCCCTGCGGGATGTAAAGTATCGCCCCCGGCCGGGACTGCAAATCTTCCACGGCCCCAATGAGAGCGGCAAGACCCTGCTCCTGGACTCCATCCTCAAGTTGCTGCTGGGCAACCGCCTTCGGGACTTTGCCGGCATCGACCGGGTCCCCGACCCCCCCCAGGGCCGAATTGCCCTGGTCCTTGATGGACGGGAACATATCCTGGATGGCAGCACCCGCCTGGATCAGCTGACGGAGCTGGACAGCAATTACCTGCGCAATATCTTCGTAATCCGCAACAAAGACCTGAACATGGCGGGGCAGGCTGGCTTCCTGCGCCGGGTCAGCGATCAGCTGACGGGTATGGAGGGTCAGCGCCTGGCCGATCTCAAGGATATCCTGCGCCGCCAGGGACGCCTTACCAACACCACCTCCGCGGCCAGACTCTCCAAGAGCGCCGAGTTCAACAAGATTGGCGAGCATGTGGAAGCCGCCGAGACCCTGGCAATGGAAATCCAGGAGTACCTTGCCGAGGCCCAGGAGCAGGAACTGGACACCCTGGAGCGGCGCCTGGAGGATGCCCGGGCCAGACTGCGGGCCCTGAACAAGGAAATCAGGGACCAGGAGCAGGCAGAAAAATACCAGGCCTATATTGACCTGGTGCGGATGATTGATGAGTATGAAGAACGGGACGAAGCGGCCCAGCGCCTGCGTGCCTATAACCAGCTTACTTTAAAAAGGCTTCAGGACTTGGAAAGCCGGGCCCAGGACAACCGGGACAGGGCTCTGGCAAGTCAGGATAAACTGGCTCAACTACGGCTCCGCCTGGAGAAGGCCCAGGACCAGCTGGCCGCCGAGCAGGCGTGGATTTCCCCCTTGCAAAGGAATAAGCCAATCCTGGACGACCTGGAGCGGCGGATGCTAATGGCCGCCGGCGCCGCCCCTCCCCAGGCGCCGCAGTACAACAAATTCATCCTACCTCTGCTGGCCGTGACTGCCCTGGGCCTGTTTGCCACAGCGCTGCAACCCCCTTCCCCCCTGGTGGCAATGGTCCCCATCCTATCCTTTTTGGGTGCCGCTGTCCTCTTCCTGCTGGATCGCACGGCCCGGTCCAGGGTCAGGGACTACCAGCACCGGAACCGCCTTCTCCTACAGGAAGGTGCGGGAGCGGGCATAATGGCAGCAACCCTTCAGGAACTGGCGGCGGCCCTGAACCAAGAGAAGCGGAACCTGGAAGCAGCCCAGGGCAAACTGCAGATCCTCTCTGAGGAAGTCCGGCGAATGCAGCAGCAGCAAGAGCACCATGAAGAGGCAATCCGCGAGGCTTCTGCCAAGGCCGAAAAACTGGAGCAAGAGCTCCACCAAGAATTGCACAAGCTGGGCATCACCAACCTGGAGGAATTTGATGAGCGGATGCGCGAGTACAACCAGGCCCAAACCCAATGTGATGAGTTGCATGAGCGCCTGGAAGCGGCCTTTGGCCAAGCGCCTGACCAAATTGGCAACTGGCGGGAACTGCTGCGCCACTGCCCGACGCCCCCTCCCAGCGCCATAACCTTTGACCGCCAGCGCCTGGACCAGCTCCGGGATCAGAAGGATTCCACCCAGGCTGAGATTGATGAAATGCAGGGTCAGCTCCAGAGCCATCAGTCCGCCCTGGCCAATTTTGCCGCTGCCTGTCAGGCTCTGCCCTTGGTGGAGGAGGGCGCAGCCCCCCTGCCTCCCCACATTGCCAATTTAGAGATGTTGGAGCATGCAAAGGCAGTTCTGGAAGATTTCGCCGCCCGGGTGCGCCAGCGCTATGCAAACGCCTGCCGGCTCCTGGAAATCGCTGAAGAGCTGGAGCGGGAAGAACAGGAGAAAATGGCAGACCTGGTGGGTCCGGGAAAGCCGGTGCAAGAAATTTTCCGCACCGTTACCGGCGGCCGCTATACGGGAATCAGCTTGGATGAGGAGCTCAACATTCAGGTGCAAAACCGCGAGGGCCTCACCCTCCCCGCCTCCGCCCTCAGCCAGGGCACTTACGACCAGCTGTACCTGGCCCTGCGCTTGTCCCTGGCCAAGGATATATTGGCAGGGGAGCCGGGGTTCCTCCTCCTGGACGACGCCTTTCTCTGTGCAGATAGCCAGCGCCTGGACAGGCTCATGGCCGTGCTGGCGGAGGAAGCCGCCCAGGGTTGGCAGATCCTCTACTTTACCATGGACCAACGCCTGGTGGATGCCGCCCGCCGCCATACAGCCAACCCTCCGCTGGAATTGAGCCCCCTCATGGCCTGACCTCTGTAACTTTATTCTCAGCAAGTCGTAACCTCCCTGTAACATTTCCGCCGAATTCAGTGTTACAATTTAAGGTGAAGGATTGTATCCAAAGGAGGAGATTTTTGTGCCCAAAAGGATTATCGGCGTCGCCGTTCTGGCGATCTGCTTTCTGGTCCTGTCCGCCTCGGCAGTGGACCAGCTCACTCCTTTCCTGCGCGAAAATTATACTCCTCTGGATATCGATGCATTGGACCTGAGCCTGATGGCGGAAGATTTGGCTGAGAGCGAAGTCATCTTGTCGGGAGCGGAATTCCACGGTACCAAAGCCACTTACCAGCTGCAAAGCCGCCTCACCATCGCCCTGCACCGACAGGCCGGAGTAAGGTACTTGCTGCTGGGAATCGGCCATGCCACCGGTCAACTGTACAATACTTACCTGCAGACCGGCGACCCCGATCTCCTGGACCTGATTCAATCGGAAATCAGGTTTACCAGCGCTTCTTGCCATGAACACCGACTGGCCTGGGAAGAGCTTAGTCAATACAATCTGAGCCTGGCCCCGGAAGACAGGCTGACGGTCATCGGCATCGACCTGGAGTACCAACCCCACACCGCCGCCTATTATCTGAGTTCCCTGAGTTCAGATAAAGACCTGGTTCCCGCTCCCGATTCCTACCTGGGCACTCCCCATGCTCTGGACCAGTATGTGACCGCTTTGGAACTCGACTTGGCAAGGCGGGAAACCAAGTACCGGGAAGCCCTGGGCGAGAACTATGAGGAATATGTCCTGGTGGTCAAAAACCTCAGGGACACCGTCACCGCCAACTGCTCTGATGACTTCTACGCCATCCGGGAAGGGATGATGTACCAAAACTTTCTCCGGGCCCTCACCAGCCATCCCCGGGGCAAGTATTTCGGGCAATTTTCCATGGACCACATTTACCAGCGCCAGGCCGGGCCCTCAATACTGGAAGGATCCCACCGCCTGGCCATGTACCTCAACCGCGACGATTCCCCGGTGCAGGGCAAGGTGCTGTCCATTGCTGCCATGTACATCGACAGCGTTTTCCGCTTCAATTATGGCCGGTACTATACCGCCGACCTCAAGCAGGACTTCTTTATCGACGAGCTGGCCTTTCTAAACCTGACCGATGAAAACGCCTACACCCTCTTCCGGCTTGAAGGCGAAGATTCTCCCTTTGAGCGGGCTCCCTTTACCATCAGAAAGCCCTATGGCGGCACGACCACAGATTACTACCAGTACTTGCTGGCCATCAGGTCGGGCCCCACCAGCAGCAATAAGAGGTAAAAACGGCTCCTGGAGCCGTTTGCTCTTATTGCCGGCCCCCTGATTTCGTGATAGTATTTTTATAATCATCTTTGAAGGAGGTTTTGATTTGGGCAAAGTCAAGATTTTTAGCGACAGCACCTGTGATCTGTCTCCTGAACTGGTTGAAAAATACCAAATCGGCATCATCCCCCTCTACGTCCTCTTTGGGGACAAATCATACCGGGACGGCATCGACATCACAACCCCCCAGCTCTACGAGAAAGTTGAAGAAACCGGCAGCCTCCCCAAGACGGCGGCACCCTCGCCGGGTGATTTCATCCTCGCCTTCAAACCCCATATCGAGGCCGGTGAGGACATCGTCTATGTCGGACTGTCGGCGGAGTTCTCTGCCACCCTGAACAACGCCCGCCTGGCCGCTCAAGAATTCCCCCCAGGCAGGGTCGAGGTTGTAGACTCCCGCAATCTCTCGACGGGAATCGGCCTCCTGGTATTAAAAGCGGCGGACTTTGCGGCAGAGGGCATGGATGCCCGCACCGTGGCCGAGAAGGTCCGGGAACTGGTTCCCAAGGTAGAGACAGAGTTCATCATCGACACCCTGGACTATTTGCACAAGGGCGGCCGCTGTTCGGGACTTACCCGCTTCGTGGGAACCATGCTCAAGATCCGTCCCTCTATAAAAGTGGTGGATGGCAAAATGGTGCCGGCTCAGAAATTCCGGGGCACCAGGAAAAAGGCCCTGACCGGCCTCCTCAACACCGCCCTGGCCATGAAGGACCAGATTTCCCCCGAGCGCATCTTCGTCACCCATTCCATCAGTGACGACGCCCCCTTCCTGAAGGAAGAACTCCTGAAACATGTCGACGCCCAGGAAGTGCTGATTACCCAGGCAGGCTGTGTAATCTCCAGCCACTGCGGTCGCAATACTATCGGTATATTATTTATAAAGAAGTAGAGAGCCCAACGGCTCTCTACTTCTTTTTAGCAGGCAAAATCAAGGGCAACTTGCAGATGTAGATGTCCTCGATATCCTCAACGGCGATGGGGCCCAGGCAGCGGGAATCCACGCTCCAGTAACTGTCCCCCACCGCGAAAATATACCCATCCTCAATGACCTGGGCCGGTTGCTCTTCCACATAACCCTCAATTTCGGTGGGGAGGTCGTTAATATACAGCCGGTGCTCCCGCACTTCCACCCGGTCCCCCGCCACCGCCACTACGCGCTTAATCAGTTTGCCGTATCTGTCAACCCGGAAGGTCACGATGTCCCCGGCCTCGGCCGCAGAATAGGCGGCAACTTCCCTGAGGACCAGAACCTGTCCGTCGGCAAAGGTGTCCTCCATGGAGGTCCCCCGGCCAACGCAGAAGAAAAAGCCAGAACTGGCGATGAGGTACCAAATAAGAATTTTTACCAGCAATGAAACCACCTCCGGCTTTACTAGTCTATTTAGCCGAAGGTGTACTTATACGGCCACTTGGGAAGAGAGAGGCGCCCTCATTCTTCAAAAGCAATATCGCTGCTAGTGTGAAAATTTGACGAGTTAATTAATCTTGTGCTATTGTACTTTTATCAAACAACAGGCCGATGGCTACCCCTCCCCAGTGATCAATTAAAGAGAGGTGAAGTAAATGAGGAGGTTGTTGTTGGTCATCCTGGCTCTGTCGCTGCTTCTAACCGGCTGCGGGTCAGAAAATGTTGTGGAAGTGATTGAACCTGAGTCGACCAACCCGGATAGCTGGAGATATGCTGAATTGTACCTGGATTTGGTAGACGAATTGGCCCGGGGAGCAGATTGGGAATACACCAACAAGACCCATGCCTTTCGCCAAGAACTCATTCCCTTCTATAAGAAAAGCTTGGACAAGCTGCAGAAATTGAGCACCGAGCACATGGACCCTCAACAGCGAGTGAACCGGGGCGTATTTGAAGATTTCTTGATCAAGGAAATTCAGGGAGAGAAATTTATTTGCCATGACTACTTTATTAACCAATTTAACGGAATACCCGTCGATCTGCCAACGTTACTGGCTGCTTACCCCATACCTGACAAAGATTATGCCCGCTATTACAGAGGTAATCTGATGGATATTCCCCAGGCCTTAAAGAATACTGAAGAAGGGATAAAGGCACAAATTGAACTGGGTATTGCCCCTCCCTATTTCGTGACAGAGGCCTTTATGGAAACGATTTCTGAATTCCTATCTATTGAACCAGTTGACAACATACTGTACACGACTTACGCAGAGAAAACGAAAAAATTTGAGGGAGCTGCTGAGCTGCATGACCGTGCCCTAACCATTCTTACAAAACAGGTATATCCTGCCTACCAAGACTTTTACCAATTCTTGCTGGACAACCAGGCTAAGCTTAAAGAAATTGCTGTTACCGCTGGTGTTTGGCAACTTCCCCAGGGAGACGAGTACTACGCACATCTTGTCAGAGTCCATACGACAACAGACCTCACGCCCCAAGAAGTTCACGATATCGGCTTGCGTGAAGTAGATAGGATTCATAAGGAAATAAGCGAAAAACTGCAAGAGATGGGCTTAGGCGATAAAGATCCTGTGGCCTATTTAAGGGAGCTAAGTAGCACCAATCTCGTCTCTGACAAGGGAGAAATCCTTTCTCAATACCGCAAGTTTATCAGCAAAGCAAAATCATGTCTGCCAGAATTCTTCAGCAGAGTTCCCGATTCCAGTGTTGTAATCCGAGAGGTTCCCGCCTTCAGGAAGGCGACTTTTTCAACCGCATATTCCCCTGCCTATCCTGGACAGCCGGGAACCTTGCTAGTGGAAATGTCCAGCCCCCACCCTAGAAGTGATATCGAAGCGACGGTTTTTCACGAGACCTGGCCCGGGCACCATTTGCAGAGTGCTTGGCTCTTGGATACTAAATTCCCCGCATTCAGGGAATGGGTTACGCACTCAGCCTATAAAGAGGGCTGGGCTCTGTATGCAGAAAGGTTGATGTATGAAAATGGTTGCTACAGTGATTCTTATAGTGAGCTGGGCTATCTGCATTCAGAGCTCTTCCGGGCAGCCCGGCTGGTTATCGATACCGGCATACATTACAAGCGATGGACCCGGGAGGTGGCCATAGACTACCTGTGGGAAGCCGCTGGTATAAAAGATGATTCCGAAATCGACCGCTATATTGTCTGGCCTGGACAGGCGCTGGCCTATAAGATAGGCGAACTGAAAATCTTAGAACTCCGTGAAATGGCCAGGGAACAGCTGGGTGATAAATTTGATATCAAGGAGTTTCACGATGTAATCCTCAATACCGGCTCGGTCCCCCTACACTTATTGGAAGAAGAGGTTATGCGATATATTGAAGAAAAACTTAGCGAACCCGAGGCGCTGCTGCCAACAGCGCCTTTTCTATTTAAGCCTTTGCACTCACTCGGGGGCACCAAAATAGGTCCCCGCCACAGCCCGGCGGGGACCCTCATGTACCGTTCACTCAATACTGTTCTCGTAGATAAAGAAAAATTTACTTATCTCCATTCCCTGCCTACGCACCTCCTCATCGCCGATGGTTAGCTGCCATCCATAATTCATATAGGCTTTGTAATTAAACCGGTTAAGGGGCAAGAGCCCGAACTTCTTCCTGATGGCAGCAAAGCCCTCTTTATAATCCTACTTAGCCTGGGCCAGGGCCCGGGCAGGATCTACGAAGACCATCTGCCCATTGGGTCCGGAGTGACGGTTATGGTTCAAAATTTCAGAGGGTATAGCAGGCCAATTCTATTATTGTCTGCGGTAATTCTGGTCGGGCTGCCGATTGGAGCTGTCTTCTATCTGCCCCTGCCCACCAATTCGCCCGGAACCAATCCGTACCGGCAAGATAAAAAATCAGTCCCCCAGCAAAGGACAGTTAAGAAGTGTGTATTATGTTCCCATTAAGATTTGCTTGCGTTCCCGGGGCATTTTTTCCAGGGCATACCTGAAAGCGAGTCTCGGCATCCGCTCTCTGTTCTTGATTAGGTAATTAAACACTGCATCTTCATTGCGGCGGGAGAACTCCTTCAGTAGCCAACCATACCCTTTTAACACAAGATAATGCTCATCCTGCATGAGCCGATCGGCGATCAAAAATGGGTCCAAGCCCGCGGCCCGCTCCTTGCGAATCGGGTAAATATGGACAACTGCCGCAGCCCGCCTGACCCAAAAGTCGGGATGCTCTGTCCAGGCAATGACTTTGTCAAAAAATTCATTATACCGGGCCAAGAGTTCGCCGAAGGCGTGGGTACAAAAATCATCGCAATCGCACCAGTCCTTAACGTATTCCAGTAGCCAGCGTTCAAAGACCTGCCAAGTGTCCCTGGAATAATGCTTCCTCATCCTAAATGCCCAATCAAAAGCGATTACCTTCTCCTGCCATGTCTTCTTTTCAAGCAGTTCCTCACATATAGAAAGAATCGACTGGAGGTTTTCACCCTTCAGTGGTTTAAAGAACTGTGCAGCCACTTTTCTTACTTCTGGAGTAGCTCTAGTTCCATTCAGGGCAGTCTCAATTTCCCGCAAGAGTTTTTTCACATCCATAATAACCCCTTCAATCTTTTGCTATATAAATTCCCTGTCCTTACTCCTTTCCCTTCTTCTCACTCGTGCCTCAATGATTCGACGGGGTCCAGCCTGGAGGCTTTACTGGCGGGAATCAGGCTTGCCAGCATGCTGATGCTGACGCTGATGAAGATTCCGGTAAAGACATTCGGCAGGTTGATGGCAATTAGTCGAGCGCCGACAAGCATGGTTAAAATTCTGTTTGCCATTCCACTGACCGCAACCGCAAGCAATATGCCGATGATACCGCTGCCTAAACCCAGCAGCACCCCCTCGCAAACGAAAATCCGCCGGATATCAGCCACCCTCGCGCCTATGGCGCGGAGGATTCCGATTTCCCTCGTCCTCTCCACAACGCTGATGAACAATACCACGAGAATCATTATCCCGGATACAACCAGCGATACTGCCGCTACACCGGTAAGCCCGACGGTGACTGTGTCGATGAAGGAAAGAATCCGGTTCAGCGCCGACTCGCGGCTGCTCAAATTAAACCCCTGCCTGGCCACCTCCGCTTTGATAAATACAACATCACTCCAGCTGGCCGCCGTTAAATACAGCATGTTAATTGGCATCCAATCGCCTAACGAGGCAAGGTCCGAAAAATGAAGATACACCGCCTTGACCCAGCTTGCGGGTCCCCCGTTGTTTTCAATAACCCCACTGACAATATAGGACTTTTCCTTTACGCCCGAGTCCCCTGTATCGATTCGCAAGACAATTTCTTTGCCGACGAGGGCAGCACTGCCGCCGAAGGCATTGGCCACCGATTCACTGACAAGAATCTGCCCTGAATCCGGCATCTTTCCCGCCTTTATATCAGGAAAAAAGCCACTGTTTAAAGTGGAAAGCATGACGATGTTCTCAGCCTTATTGCCCAGGGACAAGACGGTGGAGCCGGTGATTACGCCGCCCAGTTCAACCGATTCGACTCCGGCTATTTCTGCAAGCCGGTTTATTTCATCCTCGCTAAAGGGCTCCAGGCGCAGGAAGGCGGCAAAACGCCTGCCTGCGCCCTCGGACCCGCTCTGTTTTGAAACCTCCACCAGCAAGGGATTGGTGTGAGAATACATCTGATCTGTCACGTAATTGCCGATCCCCCTTGACAAGAATAAGAGCACTACTACGGAAAAGATGCCAATGCCCGTCCCCAGGGAAACCAGGATATTTCTGAGCCTGTTTTTGCGAATGTTGCTGTAGGCAGTGGCGAAGGAACGGGCAAGCCCAAGCCTTATTGAGGAAAACCCCTTGGCGGGTTTCTCCTTTTGGGCAATCCTGCCGCCCCCGCCGCTATCCTGTGCAATGGCCCCGTACTCTAACCGAACAACCCTGTCGCAATGAGCGGCCACCCTCTGCGAATGGGTGACGACGACCACAAGCTTTCCCTCCGCTGCTATGGACTTGAGCAACGCGATGATATTATCGGCATTCTTTTTATCAAGGGCTCCCGTGGGTTCGTCGGCCAAAATGATATCCGGATCGTTTATCAAGGCCCGGGCAATTGCAACCCTCTGCTTCTCCCCTCCGGAAAGGGTAGTGGGCAGTTTATCCTCCAAACCCGAGAGCCCCAAACGTGTAATTAACCTCTCTGCCTTCTCCCTTTTCGCTCTGACGGACATGGTGGTCATCTCGGCAGGCGCCAGGATATTTTCCAGAACGGTATATGTAGGAATCAGGTTGAAGGATTGAAATACAAAACCTATATTCAGCTTCCGGTAATCGTCCAGTTCTCTAGCGCTGTATTCCTTAAGATTCCTTCCGCCGACCCTGAGATCTCCTTGATAATCGGCGTCCAGTCCACCGATGATATTCAAAAGTGTCGACTTGCCGGAACCAGATTCCCCTGCGATAGCGGTGAATTCACCCCTGTTCAGGGAGAGGTTTAAACCCTTTAATACTTGCTGCTGCTTACCCTCGCCAATGCGGAAAACTTTTGACAACCCCTGGATTTCTATCAGTGCCATTATTTAACCTCCACTGGATAATAAATTTTCTTCAAACCTCTCTCTGTCCATTCCCTTCAGCCATTCCCTTAAATATATCTGCAAGTTTTTCCAGCAATTCGATTAATTTATCGGTATCAGCTTCTCCCAATGCGCCAACAAGCCTCTCTGCGATACGAAAAAGCCCCTGGTTTGCCTTTTCCAGAGCTTCGATTCCCAGCTCTGTCAATTCGATGGAAACACTCCTTCTGTCTTCCTCATCAATACTTCGCGTAATAAAGCCCCGGCTTTCCAGGGTATTGAGGATGCGGGTAATGGATGGACGGGATAATTCCAGGATCTCCGAGAGGCTGGCAGCCCGCAGGCGCCCCCGGCCGCCAGCACGCGAGCCTGATTTTGACATCCAGATATTTCGCAACACAAGGTATTCTCCTCGGGACAGGTTACCTTTGCTGATCAACTCATTCAGCTGCTTGCGCATATTTAAGCAAGAATATAGCAACCGTGTTCCTTTGTGCTGTTCCATACGGATTCCTCCTATAGCCGTTTCTGCCCAAAATAGTTTTGGGCAAAAACTTTTTAGCCTGAAACGCTATCCGTGTCAACTTCTTCAATTCTAAGCGGTTCTGCATGACCTTCAACACTACTGCCGCCTTGCCCAAGAGTCTCTTTATAATTTCGGTAGATTAAATTTATTAGAAAAGTGCTTTCCTGTCATTTAATTAAGGTATTATATAGAAAAGCTATCCATGACGGACAGGCTTGGATAACTTTCAATTTCTTAGGGGGTTAGAAAACGTATGAGACTGGTTGTCGTTGGGCTGTTAGTGTGTGCTTTTATCTTTTTAGCTGGTTGCGGAGTTTCCCAAGAAGCCTATGCTGCTGTCAAGGATGTTTTTTGCAAGCCCTTTTTCCCTGTGTTTGCAAACTTCCCTTGCAACAACCCCGCCAGGGAATTTATGCGTAGCCTTTCATCAATGATTTCCTAATCCGGTAACTCTGTCCATCGAATAATAGCAGGTAGCTGTGGTGAACTAAGCGGTCGATCATGGCAGCCGTCATCTGCTCATCATAGAAAATGTTTACCCACTTGCTAAATTCAAGATTGGTAGTGATAATCACACTCCTTTGCTCATATCGGTCTGAAATTACCTGGAACAAGAGCTTGGAACCGTCTCGGTCCAGGGGGACATATCCCCATTCATCGCAGATTAACAGATCAGCCTTTGCTAATTGTTTCAGAAGTTTATTGAGCTCGCCTTTTTTCTGTGCATCGCTGAGTTGGTTGACCAGGGCTGCTGTGCGGAAGAACCGAACAGATAGACCTCTATTGCATGCTTCAATCCCTATGGCCGTGGCGAGGTGGGTCTTGCCGGCGCCTACATTGCCGTAGAAGATAAGGTTCTTCTGTTGCCTGACGAAGTTCACTTCTTTTAAATCGGCAATTGAGAGCTCTGTTGGCAACCGAATTTCGTCAAAGCTGTAACCATCAAAGGTTTTCAAGTTGTAGAAACCAGCTTGTTTTACCAGACGGTTCTTGCGGGTTGTTTCCCTGTATGCAACCTCTTGCTTCAGGACCTTAAGCAGGTACTCCTGGTAGCTGTCAGCTTCAACTTGGTCGGAGATTTCTGCTATGTTCTTGCTTAAGCGAAGGCGGCGGCAGCACTCAGCAATTTCAGCTTTCATGAATACCACCTTCACTCAAGAACAAGCGGTCATATTCAGCTACGTTAGCTTGTACTTGGGGCATGTCGGGAACACTGGCCGGCAGGATTAGGGGATCCAGGTCTAGGACTTCGCAGTTAAGTCGACTAAACATAGCTATGATGCTGTCGGCATCGCTTACACCGTGTTCCAAGGCCGTCAGGAAGGCTTCAGTAGCCTTGTTAAACCCACTTGCCTCGCTGAGCTTGGCCAAGACTGTCAAGGCTTCCTTCTTGCTCGAGTAGTCGCAGTTGTCCAGGAAATCCTGTATAGGTTCAGGGAGCATGGGATAGATACCGGTGTATTTTAGGGCCGCAGGTCGGCGGGCCAGTTGGGCCAAATATGGCAGCCAGTCCATGGATTCCTTGTTCTCTTTACCGTAGAGGCGGGGGCGCCTAATTGCCTCCCTGTAGCTCTCGTCCAGAACAATGACGTCATGAGCGGTCAACCTTACGAATACTTCGCTGTTGGCGTAACGGGGAGCGGTGGAGTAAGTGTGCTTCCCATCATTTAATGTGAACTTAGCGTAACTGTTAGTGCGCACCTTCTTAATCTCGGATTCATCATAGGGGACAGCGGGCAGTGGCAGCAGCGCTTTTCGGTCCTCAAAGAACAGCTCTTGAATCAGCAGCGCCTTCTTGTAATGTGGCCTTTGCATATCTCGATCGCATTTCTCAAGCAGTTGGCGATTAAATGCTCTTAGGTCATCTATCCGGGGGATGGGCACCAACAGATTGCGCCGATGGTAGCCCACTTTGTTCTCCACATTGCCTTTTTCATGACCGCTCTCGGGGTTGCAAAACGCAGCAATAAATCCGTAGTGACTTTTGAAACGCAGGAACGAATCTGTCAGTTCCCGCCCATGGTTTTTCAGGATTTTCTTTACTGCTGGAGAAAGGTTATCGAACCAGAGCCTGGTTGGTACGCCGCCCAAGTGGGCAAAGATGTTCATCAGCCCTTCGGCCAGGCATTGCATGTTCTGCCCTTTGAACAGCTGCAGGTAACCGCCATTGCTATTGGGGAAAGAGAGATTCAAGTAATAGCCGTTGCAGAGTTCATTGCCCTCATAAAAATCTGCTTCGCCAAAGTCTACTTGCGCCTCTCCCGGGATATGTTCCAGAGGCATAAAAAATTGGGTTTCCTGACTGTATAGCGCCTTCTTACGTTCTGCTACATACGCAGCGACCAGCCGGTAAGAACAGTTGAATTCAGGACCATAAATTCCAGCCAGCCGATCGAAGACTCTGCGCGCAGTGTGGCGCTGTTTCTTGCGGGCCTGCTTATCTGCTTCCAACCAGCTATCTATCTCCTCTTTATACTTGTCCAACTTAGACCCGCGTTTTTTAGCTGGTTTGGGAAGCGGTTGAGTAAAGTCCTTCATGTTGATGTATTTCTTAACTGTCTTTACATCATGTCCTGTGGCTCTTGCTATGCTGGCATAATTCATGCCTTTCTCAAAGTACATTTCTCTGATACAATTAATTTGCGCCATTGTCAGCATCCTCCTAATTACCTCCCTCGTGATTGGCGTTACAAGGGTAGGTTTCTATGGGGCTGCTGCAATGGCCTTCTCTATCTGCAAAAACAGGGAATTTTACTTTGCAATTTCCGGGGAACCTATCATGCAATTCCCGGTAAAACTAGTCTACAACAAACATGTCAAGGATGATTTGGAGTCCGCACGAGAAAACATTTCGCAATTGCAGTCTGATTACGATATCCTAAAAGTTGATTACGAAAAGTTAAAATCTGAATATGACCAATATAAAAAGGATAGCGCAGCATTCATGGAGCTTACCGAAGCTGAACAACAAGCAGAAATTGAGTTGGCAAAGCGAGAAAAAGATACTAGTGACCTGGAAAGTCAAAAGTCCAAGCTTGAGAAAGAAATCGCCAAGCTTGAAAGCAAAATTGATGAGTGAATGCTGATATAATCAAGGTATCCGGCAAGGCAAAATCATACCCTGCAGGCTATCTTACTGCAGGTATAGATTTCCCCGTTGGAAGATACAAAATCTACGGTGGGAGCAGCAACTTCATCGTCCATGACGCAGATGGCTGGTTGAGGGTAAATATTATCCTGGGCAGCAAGTATGGTGTTTCTGAGTATATTTACACCTTCGCTGAAGGAGACCAGGTGCGGGCCGAATCAGCCTTTAAAATGGTTCCGGTAAAATGATTCTTCGAAAAATAAGGATGTTGTGGCGTCACCAAGTTCAACTTTGCCTAGGCCACCGGGTTGCCAAACCACTAGTTGCCCAGTGACTTAGAGAAGCAGAAGAATAGGCTAAAGATATTCTTGTTCATCGCAGACTAATTGGATGTATCTTGGGGTATCTGGTGAGAATTCTAATTTGAAATAATTGGGGGTGATTTGATGAGAAGGTTCTCAACGAAAAGAGCGCTGGGAATCTCCAGAGCAAAATACAGAATCGCCAGATCCACCGGAATTCCAACAACCAGATAAGGCCGCCAAAGGAAACTCAAACGTGCTACAGGTGGTTGCTGTTTGATTCCGGCGTTTGTCATAGCTCTCATCATGCTTTCTCCTATGATTGTGTTCGCTTTAGTAAGATAATCTCTTCCTGCTACCAAACTTCCGCTTTCTTGCGCATAGATCCAAAGTAGCAATGCCGCGCGAGCACAAAACAAAAAGCCTGGAAATGCAAAAACGCATTACCCAGGCCTTTTTATATGTTGATAAGCTGATGGCATGCCGGTGTGAAATAATTGGTGGAGGCGGCGGGAGTCGAACCCGCGTCCGAAGGTTAAACCCCAGCAGGATCTCCGAGCGCAGTCCCTGTTTTAGATCTCGTCTTTGGCAGCTCCCAGGGACAGGATCAGCCGCTGACCAGCCTCCTTAATTTCCCCACGGCGTCGGAGACAATCGCCGTCAGTAGCCTGCATTAGCGACGCCCTGTTCAATCCCCGCAGGCAGGGAATCGAGAGGACGGCTGCTTAATTAAGCAGCGAAAGCGTAATTATCGTTGGCAGTTATTAGCCGTTTCCAGTTGTTGACGGGGCCCGGCCCCCGGCTCGCTCCTCCTGAAATTTCAAACCCCCGTCGAATCCAGTACGCCCCCGGATTCTTAGGCCTGAAAATCAGGCATTGTTATTATACCATTTTCGCGGCAAAACATCAATTGGGGATGGTTTTTTACAAAAACTTGAATTTGCCATGAATAATTTACGCCCTTTCTCCCTATCCTAATGTGAGGGGGAAAGGGCATGTTTGTGGAAATTACTGTCAACAATTTATTCGTCCTGGCGATTTACGCCGGCGCCGGGCTGCTGGTCCGATATCTCACCGGCAGCAAACTGGCGGTGGCGGCGCCTTGGGCTGTTTACGGAGCGCATATAATCCAGGCTGCGCTCCGGTTTGCGGCAGATTGCCGGGACCTGGGCATCTTGCCTTGTCTCGCCCTGGTCCTGCCTCATGCCTGGCTGGAACTGGCGGGCTATTCCCTGGGGTGTTGGGCGGGTAGCCGCCTGTGCCGGAATCGCCGTCCCCTGCGCCAGCTGGCCCTTGCCGCCGGCCTGGTAATCTTGGGGGCGTTCACCGAGACCTTCATCACTCCCTTTCCCCTGGGGCACTGGCTCAATTAAAGGACAGACCCGCCGGATATATCCGGCGGGCCAACTGCAACAGGTCATAAAGACCTGTGCAGTGTCTAGACCATTATATTCGACTTTAACCGAAATATTTCCTCTTTAAGGGGATTTATTTTTTTACTCCCCGACCCCAGAAAATCCTTTCCCTGTAGGGCGTGAACCCGATTTCCATGGACAAGGTCCTGGAAGCGATGTTGTCATCCAGGATGTGCACCATGGGGGTCTTGCCGGTGGCAAGGACTTTGGCCACCAAATCCCGGGCCAGCTTGCTGCCCAATCCCTGCCGGCGGTACTGTTCCAGCACCCGCAGGGAGCCCAGATTGACCATGTCCTCTATGGCGTCGTAACACACCGCCCAGCCCGCCAGTTGACCGTCGATGCGCACGGCGCTGCTGGGGTAGGTTGCGATGATGTGCTTAAAGAAGTCCAGGCTGCCCTCATGCTTGTACGTCCAGTGCTCATTGACGAATTCGGCGTCGGCAAGGGTAAGGCTGTCCAGGGGCTCCGCCGGCTGGCCCACAAAGTCCGAGGCGGTGATGGTATAGGCGCTGGTCTGCTCTTCGCACTGGATGCCCTGAAAATGCCCGTTCAGCAAGGGCAGGTACTTACAGGGAACGCCGAAAAAGCTGTATTCCCGGCCACTTTCCAGCTGTGAGAGAAAGCGATCCAGGGCCTTTTCCTCGCCGTACATATGCAAGCTGTGGTCCAGGAGCATGGCGGCGCCATCCCCGAACCAGAGTTTTAACCGGGAATCCAGCGACGAATGAAAGAGCCGGTGCAGCATCTTATAGGTGAGGATTGGCTCTTGGCGGAGTAAAACATACACCTCGTGAAAATCTATCTTCATCTTACCCCTCCTCTTGTCAGCCCATTATAACAGGAACATATAATTTGTTCCAGCTGCAGAGGGGGCAGTGCAGGCCCCCTTACATATTGGCCTTTCGGTGAGGCAGGTCACTTGCCAACTGAGGACAGGTCTTCCTGAGGCCAGGGTCTTCGGCAAGCAGGTTTTCAAAAACCCGGGCCAGGGCGGCGGCGGCCTTCCTGACGTAGGCGACGCAGTCCTCCCTCTCCTCAGTCCTTAGATCCCGGCAACAAATGGATTGGAATTCTTCTTCAAAAGCGGTGACTATCTTTTCCCGCAGGGCCTTGAAGTCCTCCTGATTCTGGGCGGAGTTGACCCGGCCGGCGGCGGCCCCCAGGGCGAGAACGGCCCCGCTCAAGGCTCCGCAAACTTCTCCCAGGCCCAGGCCGCCGCCAAAGCCGGTGGCCAGGCGGACATCCTTGGGGCCGAGGCTGAGGCCAAAGGTCTCGGTGGCCGCCAAAAACACCGCTTCGGCGCAATTATACCCGGAGCGAAAATGTGCTTCCGCTCTGTCTCTTATAGCATTTATCATATCTGTTCCTCCTCAGGGCAGTTTCCCGCCACTTTTGCCACTACCCATTCTAACAGCCTTGGCGAGCCCGGGCAATGGAAAAGACCCCTAAGGGTCCCCACTGGATCCTGTATTTATCTCCGCCACCGGAGCCCTCTGGATATAACGGCCCGAGGGATCCCATTCCACAACTACCTCGCCGCCGGGCATGGAGATGCGCAGGGGCAGCATGCCCTTGTCCAGGCGGTGGAGGACCGCAGCGGCGGCGCAGGCGGCGGTGCAGCTGCTGGGGAGTTCTCCCCCCCGCCGCCAGATTCGCAGCTGCAGTACTTCGCCAGCTTGCGCGAAGACGGTGTCCACCCCACCAAAATACCGGTCCAGGGCCTCTCCCTCATTTTGGATATTGAGGTCGTGAATATCCCGGCGAAAGGTGATAAAGTAGCGCTGCCCCATATTGACAAGATAGCCGTGAAAATCCCTGCCAATCTGGTACTCGCCTCCGTACACCGGAGGTGGAAAGCCGAGGACGGTCTCCCCGCCCCGGACGTAGACCCGGCGGATGCCGGTATCGGTTTCCAGTTCCCAGCAGCCTTGACCCAGGGCATAGCCAGCGCAGCGCAGGGCGCTGGCGCCGGGGACTACTCTTACGCCCCGGGGATTGTACATTTCCACCCGGTGTCGTCCTTCCAGGCCTGGCCCCAAGACAATCACTCGCCGGATCCGGTCAGACTCCCCGCCCCGCTGGGCCGGGACGGGCAGGGGATGGCGGGTCGCTTCCGGACCCACGACACGGTACTCGTTGCCCAAACAAAACAGTCTCTTTTCCATCTCCATCCCCCCTTACTAAAATACTATCAGGGGACAAAGTCAATAATTCCTGAAGGGAAAAATAACCATGGAAAAGGCAATCTGACCAATCAGGCCGATTGCCTTTACTTCATGCGCTCGCGGAAGGCCCGCTCTATCTCTCGATTGGCCGTGCGTTCGGCCAAATCCCGGCGTTTGTCGTATAACTTTTTGCCCCGGGCAACGGCCAGTTCTACCTTGACCCGGCCCCGCTTAAAATAGAGGCGCAAGGGGACCAAGGTCACCCCCTTCTCCCGGACGAGACCGATGAGGCGGCGGATTTCGCCGCGATGAAGGAGGAGTTTGCGGGGGCGCAGTGGGTCGTGATTAAAGCGATTGCCCTGTTCATAGGGGCTTATGTGCACGTTATACAGAAACACCTCGTCGTTTTCTACCCGGGCGAAGCTGTCCTTGAGGTTGACCCTGCGGCCCCGAATGGACTTGACCTCAGTGCCCTGGAGAACCAGGCCGGCTTCAATTACCTCGTCGATGTGGTAATCATGGCGGGCTTTGCGGTTTTCGACAATTACTTTGATCTCATCCATGGCAATTCTCCTCGGAAAGTGTGAGACACACGGTTGGGTCGACCGTGTGTCCGGGTAAAGGGTTAATGGGTATAACATTGGGTATGGTCAGTATACCATACCTTGGTCGCCCGGTCAACAGATTTTCCCTATTGGCCATAGTATTATGCAATAATTACCAAAGGATTTAATCTCCCGCTACCCCCAAAAAAAACTTTTGTTAGCGGAATATTATAGTGTAAAACCAAATGGGAGGGATGCCTATGCAGCGTATTTTGGCAGCGTTGATTGCCGCCCTGATGATCTTTACCCTGGCTGCTCCAACAGCCCTGGCGGCAACTGCAGACGAAGAAGGAGTCGTAGTAACCATCACAGACCCGGCCGGGGAATCCGATACGGATTCCGGCCCAGACGCAGACGAAGCGGAAGCAAATCCCGAAGAGGAAACCGGCGCTGCCAAAGCCCCGGGGAAAATCTTAACGCCTGAATCACCCTTTTACTTCCTGAAGCGATTCGTCGAATCGATCAGGCTCTTCCTCACCCTCGATGGTGAGAAAAAAGCGCAATTGCTGTCGGATTTGGCCGAGGAAAGGGCAAAGGAACTGGAAGCCCTGCAGGAAAAATTCGCCGATGGCCAACTGACAGAGAAGCAATTTAAGCTTCTGGAAAAGGCCCTGGAGGACCTGATCCTTTTCACCGAAAAACTCGCCGATACCCTGGCTGATGAAGATTCTGCTCCGTCAGACCAGGAACAAGGGGAGGAAGCGCAAGATCCTGCCGCTGGGGACCAAGATGAAGCAAGTACAGAAGAAGATGAGGCTGTAACAGACCCAGAAGAAAACCCCAATGACGACCATGAAGATGAAGAAAGCGACCTAGATCCAGACAAAGAAACAGACGCAGACAAGGACGGGAAATGTCCAGATAAATACCTGAAGCGGGTCGCCCATTTACAGGCAATCGCCGAAAGGGCTCCTGAAGCCGCCCAAAAGGGATTGGCCAGGGCCATTGCCAACGCATTGCGGCAGCGGGAACGCGCCATCGCCAAGGGCAAGATTCCCTGCCCGAGCCTTGAAGACGACGCAGAAGACGAAGAAACATACAGCGAAAGAGACAAAGACTTCTCCTGTAAAGACGAGGATCGCGCATCTAAGACCTGGAACAAAGCCGAAAAGGAAAAACAGAAGCTGAATCAAAAGGACAAACTTCAGCGCACTGTGGATAAGGACAGGCGGTGGCCAGCCAAGTTCAGTCCGGGTAAAGGAAAGGGTAAATTTAAGGGTAAAGGGTATTGAGACATAGCTTCCTCCTGCAGAATAAGCGGCCCAGGGCCGCTTATTCTGTTACCAAGAGGAAATCCAGGGTGCGGGCATCTTTATTGACCTTGATTAGCTTGACGGTGACAGGATCGGCCAGGCGGAATATCTTCCTGGTGCGCTCGCCCACCAGGCAGTACATCTTCTCGTTATACTGATAGTAATCATCGTGCATATTGCTGATGTGCACCAGGCCCTCGACGCTGTTCTCCAACTCCACAAAGATCCCAAAGGCAGTGACGCCGCTGATAATGCCCGGAAAGGTTTCCCCCAGATGGGCCTCCATATATTCCACCTTCTTCATGTCCACCGACTCCCGGTCTGCCTCCTCGGCGACCCGCTCCCGGCGGGAGCAGTGATCGGCCAGTTCCTTGAGCTTCTTGACCTGGGAGTGCCAGGACCGGGGCGCCTTCTCTCCCAACCAGTAGGTGATGAAACGGTGAACCAGGAGGTCAGGATAGCGGCGGATGGGCGAGGTGAAATGGGTGTAATATTTTGCCGCCAGGCCAAAGTGGCCAAAATTTTGCTCGGTGTACTTGGCCTGACGCAGCGAGCGCAGGGTCACAGTGCTGATCAGGCGGTGGTAGCGCTCTCCTTTGGCCTTCTCCAACATCTGCTGCAGAGCCTTGGGGTGGATGTCGTCGTAGCCGCCCTTGATATGGTAGCCAAAGTTATGGATGAACTCGTTGAGCTCCTTGATCTTATCCGAGGCTGGTTTTTCATGAACCCGATAGATAAAGGGGTTACCCATATGGGCAAAGTGCTGGGCTACCGTCTCGTTGGCCACCAGCATGAACTCCTCGATGATCCGCTCGGCGATGGTTCTGGGCCGGGGGATGATGGCGACTGGCTTGCCCTTATCGCCCAGTTTTACCTTGGTTTCAGGAAAATCAAAGTCAATTGCCCCCCGCTTGCTGCGGCGGCGGGTCAGCACTTCCGCCAGTTCCTCCATGAGCCGGAACTGGGGCACCAAGTCCCGATAGCGCTCTTCCAGATTCCGGTCCTGCTCCCGGAGGATGCGGTACACATCCTCATAGGTCATCCGCTCCTTGGTGCGGATGACGCCCTTGCTCAGCCGATAATCAGTGACCTGACCCGAGGGGTCAATATCCATGACCAGGCTTATGGTCAGGCGATCTTGCCGGGGGTTGAGGCTGCAGATTCCGTTGGAGAGGCGCTGGGGAAGCATGGGGATTACCCGGTCCACCAGGTAGACGCTGGTGGCCCGCCGGTAGGCTTCCTTATCCAGGGCGGTACCGGGGCGAACATAATGGGAAACATCGGCGATGTGGACCCCCAGGCGGTAGCCGCTATCTGTCTTGATGACATTGACTGCGTCGTCCAGATCCCGGGCATCTTCTCCGTCAATGGTCACGATGTCCAGGTCCCGGAAATCGGTGCGCCCCTCCAGTTCGGCAGGCCGGATAAACTCCGGCACCCTTTCAGCTTCTGCCTGCACTTCCTGGGGGAATTCCAGGGGCAATTGGTACTTGTAGATGATGGAGAGGATATCGGTGCCCGGGGCATCCTTATGGCCCAGGCGCTGGATAATTCTGCCCTCGGGGCTGTGCCGTCCCTCGGGCCAGCGGGTAATCTCCACCACGACCTTCTCCTGGTCCACCGCCCCGCTGAAGTCGTCCTTGCTGACAAAGATGTCCTGGCTCAGCCTGCTGTCGTCGGGCAGGACAAAGCCGTACTTCTTGCCCTTGTTGAAGGTGCCCACCACCGTGGTATTGTACCGCTCCAGGATGCGGATTACTTCACCCTCAGCCCGGGCGCCCTTGGCCTTGCTGTGGAGCCGGGCCACCACACGGTCGTTATGCATGGCGCCGTTGGTATCTGCCGGAGCGATGTAGACATCCCCTTGCTCTTCCCGGTCAGAGATGACAAAGGCGAATCCCTTGGCATGCCCCTGGAGGCGGCCCACCACCAGGTTCATCCTTTCCGGAACTCCGTACCTGTGCCAGCGGGTCTTGATGACCTCCCCCTGGGCTTCCAGTTCCTCCAGCTGCTTTTTGAACTGCTTTTGCCCTGGGCCGTCGAGCTCGAAGGCGGCAATTAACTCTTCCAGAGTCAAGGGATTGTAGGCTTTTTCGCGCATGAACTGCAATATTTTTTCTTTCGTAACTCTCACCTCTTTTATTAGCAGGAAAATCCTTTATCCAAATAGAAGTAGTTCAGGTAAAACCAAATTTTTTCAGGGGGTATGTAGCCATGACATGGCTGGCGGCAAAATGGTATTCGAGATTTTCTAAAAAATTTACTTATACCGTCCAGAATTATGAGCTGGAATTGACAATTGACCCCCGTCGCTATACGTACAGCGCCACCGCTTCCATAACCATGACCGTGACCAAGAACACCAACCAATTTTACTTCTTACTTTCCGATCAGTGTGCGCTGCACTCCGTCACCTATCTGGGCCTGGCCTTGCCCCATACCGTAAAACAACTTTACCCCGGCCTCAACCTCATCAAGGCCACCTTGCCCCGCAAAGCCGATGAAGGCGAAAAACTGGTGATGGCCTTCATCTATCGCAGCAAATTCTCTGTCCCGCCCGGAGAAGCCATGGAACTGGCCCCCGGCATGAACTGGTATCCCTTCTCCCCTCTGCCCCAGGCTTACACCTGTAAGCTGAATGTGGTGGCGCCGGAGTCATTCCGCATTGTCGGGGTGGGCAAACTCAGCAAGGAGCAGCCGACGGATACCAGGATGCTCTCCCAGTGGAAGGCGACAATTCCCTTTCGGGGTCTCCACATGCTGGCTGGGGATTTTTTGAAGACCTCCCGGGACACCCAGCCCCAACTGGATGTGTACTACCCCCGCAAGTTCATGAATCAAGGCAAGTTTGCGGCGGATAACTGCGAAAAGCTTCTGGCCTACTTTACGGCGATATTGGGACCGGCCCCAACCCCCTCCATAGCCGTCGTCCTCACCGATAACAGTCAACCCGGCATCAATACCTCCCTTTACCTTACCAGTATTTATGCCGGCAGCCTCGAGCAACTGCGGGAATACGACTCCGCCAAGGAGAGAAATATGCGCATGTTTCTCCTCACTGCCCGGGAGATGGCCCGGCGCTGGCTCAAGGAGTCCCTGGCCCTTGCCCACCCCAGCCAGGTCTGGTACCTGGACGGGCTGGCAGAGTACCTCTCCTGGCTTGCCCTGGAGGAGGAATATGGGCCCTCGGTTCGGGAGCAAGTAATGCTGGAGGCTCGTGAACTGGTTTTGGCCGAAGCCAAAAAGCCCATTGCCACCGAAGCCTTTGGCGTCAAAGAAGAGTTCGCCCCCTGGCTGGTGGCCAAGGCCGCCTGGCTCATGCGCGCCGCCCATTGCCTGGCAGGAGAAGCCTTCTTGCCCTCGCTGCAGGAGTATTATGCCCAGGCCTCCCAATCTCAGTATGCTCCATCTCCTGCTGAATTTTTCAGGATTATGGGCAGCACTACCAGAACAGATATGGACCAGCTGTACCGGGAGTGGGTCCAGGACAACAGCGAATTGAGGATCGTCATTTCCGAGGGCAGAACCTTTCAGGATGATGAGGGCAACTGGCAGTTGCTGTTCAACCTGGAAAACCAGGGCAAGCTAAAGTGGCCCCATCCGGTGGAAATAAAACTGGACCTGGCCGACGGCAACAGCGAGACCCGCAATCTCTACATAGAAAAAGACCCCCACTTGATCAGGACCGCGGCCAAAATCGTCACGGTAACGGTGGACCCGGAACTGAAGTTCCTCAACTGGGCCCAGGAAAAAATCTATACTATGTAACTAAAGCTGCCGAGAGGCAGCTTTTATAGTTCCAGATCTCCGGCAATGGCCTGCATGGCCTCCAAGCCCAACCCCACAAACTCCTCCAGATCCAGGCCCAGTTCCTCCCGACAGAGGGCGATTTGCTCCCGGTTGGCGCCCCGGGCAAACTGCTTATCCCCAAACCGGTTGAGGACAAATTGGGTGTCGATGGCGGCCAGTTTTTTCTCCGGGTGAATCAGGGCTGCCGCCACGATGAGCCCTGTCAGGGGGTCGGCAATGTGGAGGGCGCTGTCCAGCAGGGAGCGCCGCTCCAGGCCATGGGCGGAATTGTGAACCTTGACGGCCTGGACAATCTCCGGGGCCACACCCAAATCTGCCAAAATTTCTGCCCCCACCAAGCTGTGCTGCTCAGGATTCTGGGCTGTTTCCTCGTAGTCGATGTCGTGGAGCAGTCCGGCCAGGGCCCACTGTTCTTCCTGACCTCCCAGCCTCTTGGCCAGCTGCCGCAGCACCGCTTCCACGGCATACATGTGCTTGAGCAGGTTGCGATTCTTAACCCGCTTCTTCAATTCCCCTAGGGCCTGTTCCCGATTCATGCCAATTCCCCCTTGTGAGGAGGTACTATACCACATATTTCCTCATTCATGCAAGGGCTGTCTCTGGGGACGCCGGAGAGTAAAGCTCAAGCAGTGGCTATACCCGCACTGCCGGGCATAGTCCCAGGCTTCGGCCTGATACATCCCGGCATGTTCGGGATAATGGGCGTCGGAGCCAAAGGTCAGCTCCACCCCCTCCCGGCAGAAAATATCTAAGAGTTGGGGATCAGGGCAGAAGTTGGGGGAATATCCCCTGTAGCGAAAGGCGGTGTTCACTTCTGCCGCCACTCCATTCTCAGCCAGCACCCGGGCCAGCCGGATCCAGCCCTGCTCTGGCCAGGGCTGGGGGCAGAAGCCGTAAACCTTAATGGCATCGGCGTGGCCCAGGATGTCAAAGCATCGTGATTGGACGCCATCCCTGAGGATATCTATGTATCGATGCCAGACCGCCTGAACATCCCGGCCCTGCCAGGTGTCCGGCCAGACATCGTAGACCCATCCATCCAGCCAGTGTACCGACCCGATGATGTAATCCCATGGCCAGGGCCCCAAGAGTTCCTGAACCAGTTGGGCGTTGCCGGGAAACCAGTCCAATTCCAAGCCAATCTTAACCTTCCCCTCCCGGCGCAGGGGCAGGAGCAAGTTAAAGTAATCCTCCAGGCGCCACTTACCAGCCTTGGCGAAAAACCACTCATGCTGCCTTCGCCCCAGAGGCGTCTTATCTGAGCCGATTTTGCCCTCATACAGCGGCAACAATTCGGCAAAGAGGTAGCTATGCTCAGCTATTCCATACTCTGTAACACCCCTGGCCTCGGCCTGGGTCAGGAATTGCTCCAGCCAGGACCGGTCCAGGCTGCCCTTCTCCAGATGGTTGTGGTAATCCAGCATCATCATCCCTCCCAGGCAATTATAGCAAAAGCGGCCCGATGGCCGCTAAATTTTTCCTACGGTGCGGGCGGCGGTGAGCTTAACCCCCGTTCCCGCCAGGTCGGGGCAAATTACCTGCCCCATTTTTACCGGGGCCGTGACCCGCAGGCGCTTGGCGTGGCTCAGGCAGTCCATGAGCTTGGCCTTGGGCACCGGGGTCTGGGTGCGCACCGGCAGCAACTCCAATTCCCCGGCTTCCAGGGCCACGGTGGTGGTCAGCATCCGCACGGGGTTGTCCAGCTCCGCCCGGGCCCAATCCCTGCCCCGGGGGCAACGGTGGCCGCTGATTTCCCCGGAATCCACCGTCAGTTTACAGCCCATGGGGCAGACGATACAGGTCATGGTTTTCACCTTTCCTCACCTCGACACAGTATTTCCAGGTCCCCGCTGCCGGAGATGCTGGCGGCAGGGACTGTTATTTCCACCATTTCTGCCGGCAAGGCCAGGGGGCGCACCCGACGCAGGATTTGCTCCCCGCCGCTGCGGAGTATGAATTCCGGCTTGTGCAGGGGCTTCCTGACCCGGAGGAGCAGGGTCACGTCCTCTTCCACCGGTAAGCTGATGCGCTGAGGGACCACATAGCTGACATTCTCGCCGGCCATGAGGGAAATGGCCGGGCCGCGCCGGCGCCGGGCCAGCCAGCGGGCCGCCCCCGCCGCCGCCCGGCGGCTCTCCAGGGTGACGAAGTCTACCAGGTCGTGGACATGGACCACATTGCCGCAGGCGAAGACTCCGTCGACGCTGGTGTGCAGGTACTGGTCCACCACCGGCCCGTTGCCCCGGGGATCCATGGCCACCCCCAGCTGCCGGGACAGCTCGTTTTCCGGAATCAGGCCCACCGAGAGGAGAAGCAGATCACAGGGAATGTAGTGCTCACTGCCCGGTATGGGCTCAAGCCTCTCATCCACCCTTGCCAGGGTCACGCCCTCCAGGCGCTTGCTGCCGTGGATGTTGACCACGGTATGGCTGAGCAGGAGGGGTATATTGAAATCATCCAGGCACTGGGCGATGTTCCTGGCCAGGCCGTTGGACCAGGGCAGGATCTCCGCCACTGCCTCCACCTTGGCCCCTTCCAGGGTCAACCTCCGGGCCATGATCAGCCCGATGTCCCCGGAGCCCAGGATGACTGCCCTCCGGCCCGGCAAATAGCCCTCGATATTGATCAGGCGCTGGGCCGCCCCGGCGGTGTACACCCCCGCCGGCCTGGCGCCGGGGATGTTGATGGCGCCCCGGGTCCGCTCCCGGCAGCCCATGGCCAGGATAATGGCCTGGGCCCGGATCTCGTGAACCCCTTTGACGTTGATGGCCCGGACCAGACCGGGCTCCACCTCCATGACCATTGTGTCGGTCATGACCTCAATGCCCTCCTCCTGCAGAGCATCGATGAAGCGCTGGGCATATTCCACCCCGGTCAGTTCCTGGCCGAAGAGGTGCAGGCCGAAGCCGTTGTGAATGCACTGTTGGAGGATGCCCCCCAGGAATTTGTCCCGCTCGATGATGAGGATGTCCCTAATGCCCAAAGCATGGGCCTCCAGGGCCGCCCCCATTCCCGCAGGCCCCCCTCCCACTATGACCAGCTGGCGGCTAATTTTCATCTTCGGCACCTCCCTTGTCCAGGCGCCCCACGACCATGGGGGAACCGGGACCGGACTTGGTTACCTCCTGAACGGCAATCCCCAGCTCCCGGGCCATGATGGTCAGGAGACGGGGCTGGCAGAATCCGCCCTGACAGCGGCCGCCGCCGGCCCGGGTCCTCTGCTTGATTCCGTCCAATGTGGTGGCGGGGACGGGGCTGTGCAGGACGTCGACAATTTCCCCCTCGCTGACTCCTTCGCAGCGGCAGATTATCCGCCCATACAGGGGATTGCGCTGGATCCAGCGCTCCCGTTCCAGCAAAGGCAAATCTCGCAGGCGCAGAACCGTGCGGCTGTCTCGATACTCCTGCTTGTACTCGCAGGGAATGAGTCCTGCCACCAGGCCGGCCAATTTTTCGCCGATGGCCGGAGCGGCCGTCAAGCCCGGGGATTGAATGCCCCCGGCGTCGATCCAGCCCTGGATCCGGGCAGAACTGCGGATGACAAAATCCCCGTCGCCGGGCACCGCCCGGAGGCCCGCAAAGGATGTTATTGCCCGGTGCAGGGGCAGGTCGGGGAAAAGGGCCAGGGCTCCGGCCCGGACTTGCGCCAACCCCTCCCGGGTGGTGGATATGTCCTCCCTGTCCTGAACATCCACTGCGGTGGGGCCCGCCAGGATATTTCCGTCCACCGTGGGCAGGACCAGGATTCCCTTGCTCTTGGGAGTGGGCAGGGGAAAGACGGTGTGCCTGACCCAGCCGTCCAGCTCCTTGTCCAGGAGCAGGTACTCGCCCTTGCGGGGGAAGATGTCGTAGCGCTCGGCCCCGGCCAGGCGCGCCAGGAGGTCGGCATGGACGCCGGTGGCGTTGATGACGACCCGGGCCCCCAGCTTGCCAGCTGATGTCTCCAGGCCCAGGATGCTGTCCCCTTCCGTCAGCACCCCCGTCACCCGGGTGTTGAACATAAAGGTGACTCCGTTGGCGGCGGCCACTTCGGCAAAGGCCAGGGTCGTCTCCCAGGGGGAGATCAGACCTGCCGAGGGGGCATAGAGGGCGGCAACCACGTCTTGGGAGAGGTTGGGCTCCCGGTTCAGCACTTCGTCCCGCCCCAGGATGACCAGGTCCGGCACGCCATTGGCCCGGCCTCGGTGCAGCAACTCTCTGAGCTGCTCCTCCTCCCCCTCCCGGGCCACCACCAGGGAGCCGTTCCTCCAGAAGGGCACCCCCAGCTTTCGACAGAGGCTGGGGTACATGGCATTGCCCTGGACGTTAAGGTCCGCCATCAAGGTCCCGGGCTGGGGATCGTAGCCGGCATGGATAATGCCGCTATTGGCCCGGCTGGTAGCCATAGCCACATCCGGCCCCTGCTCCACCACCAACACCTTAAGTTGGTATCTGGACAGAGTATAGGCCGCCGCACATCCCGTAATCCCCGCTCCAATGATAATTACATCCTGCATCTGCCCCACTCCCTTGTAAGAAATCAAAAAGGCCGCAGCAATTACACGCAGGTAATTGTTGCGGCTCTCCATATCTCAGCCGAATTCCTCGCCCAAGTATTCTGTTTACTACATTGTACTCCATGGGCGGAAAAATGGCAAGGGCAACTAGGCCTCCACCCGGATTTCTGTATCCAGCCAGGCGCCCCGGCGCTGCCAGATGTAGAGGATCAGCCACTCTACCACTACCGAAAGGGCGATGGCCCACCAGATTCCATCCACCGGCCAGCCCAGGACCAGGGTGCCGATGGCGGCCATGGGCAGTTTGACCAGCCAATTGGCGATAAAGCCGGCCCAAAAGGTGGGCATGGTGTAGCCCGCCCCCTTGAAGATTCCCCCCAGAACGCTGCTGCTGGCGCCCAGGATCAGGCCCAGGCTGCAAATCCTCACATAGCCGATGCCGGCGGCCATGGCTACCGGGTCATCGCCCAGGAAAAAGGCGTTGATGGGCACCGCCAGGGCATAGTACAGCCCCCCGATGACCGCCTGGACGGCGATTCCCATATAGATCAGGCGCCGGGCCGCCAAGCGGGCCAGGGACTTGTCACCGCTGCCCAGCACCTGCCCCGTCAAGGTGGTGGCGGCCACTGAGAGCCCGCTGATAAACACGAAGATCAGGCCGATTATGCGCTGACCGGCGCCAAAGGCGGCGGCAGGGGCTTCGCCATAGCCGCTCATGACCAGCCAGAACATCACCGTTCCCGTGGAGGAGCGGGCGGCCGACTGCAGGCAGGCCGGCATGCCGATTCTGAGGATGGCGGCCATGATGGAAGGGCTGAAGGGAACAAAGAGGGTGGTGACGCCCAGCTCCCGCCGCCGAAACAGGATGACGAGCAAGGCAAACATGGCCAGGGCATTGGCCAGGGTGGTAGCCCAAGCCGCACCCAGCACCCCCAGTTTGGGCAAACCGAGCCAGCCAAAGATCAGGATTGGGTCCAAAACCATGTTGAGAAGGTTGGCAGCCATCATCACCAGCATTGGAGTGAGGGTATCTCCAATGCCCTGGAGGGCGGCGCCGGCGGAGACAGAGCCAAAGGTGAAGACCAAGCCCAGGACCGTGACATACAAGTAATCCACTGCCAGGGGCAGAATCGTTACATCATCGGTAAACAGAGCCAGGAGGGGTTCGGCAAAGGCGGCAGCCAGTCCGCCGATGAGCCCCGCCATGGCCAGCCCCAGCCAAAAGCTGTGGGCGATAATGCGGGACATGAACTTGCGCTCCCCCGCTCCCTCAAAGCGGGCAATCATGGATACGGTGCCGATGCTGATGGCCTCTGTGAGGGACATGAACAGCCAGAGCAGGGATCCGGCCAGAGCCGGAATGGAGACCAGGACCGCCCCCAGGCGGCTGACCCAAAAGGTATCCACCAGGCTAAAGCACATGTGTAAAGCCTGGCCTACCATCACCGGCCAGGCCAGCTTCCAGATATCCTTGTTCAGTGAAGCAGAGGTCAATTTCAGCAGGCGAGGCTGAGCGATTTCAGACACGGGCATCACACTCTCTCCCAGAAGTAAAAACCCGGGATTACTCCCGGGGCAGAGCCAGTGGCAAGACCTCTTTTTCCATGACCAACCAGCGGTCGGCGACATGGTTTTCCACACAATGCTCCAGGTAAGGCTTGGCATCCCCATAGGTGTCGGCGGGGACAGCCGAGGTCAGGAATTGACAATCGCATTCTTTGGAGCAGATGATGCCCTGGAGCAGTTCCAAAATCACGTGGGGACGGGCATCCACATAGCGCAGGACCATGGTATCCCCCTGACAGCTGGCAACAGCAACCCCCGCCACCATTTCACCCTCCTGGCAAACATAGACCTGGCCCTCGGCCAGCAGTTTGGCCAGGTAGGCCTTGGTAAAGCCTCGAAGGGTATAGTCGCCGCCAAAGATCAGGCCTTCGCTGCGGCGGTAGGTCAAGCTGTACTGCAGATAATCCCAGATTTCATCCAGCAAAGCGGGAGCCGCCGGCTCGATGAGTTCGGCCGAGCAGAACTTCTTGCGCAGCTTTTCCCGGTATGCCACCACCCAACTCCCCCGCCGCTCAAAATCCAGATTGCGCTGGAGGGCGGCTTGGGTTTCCCAGTTTTCTGCGGAAGTGAGGGTGCGCACGATATTGCAGCCCCGCTCCTGGGCCAAATGGAGCAAGGCGATAACAAATTGCCGTCCCAAGGATTCCTTGCGGTACTCTGGCCGCAACCTGATGCCCAAGATTTGCGCTTCTGTGGGGGCCGGGAAGGTCAAACAGCAAAAGCCGATGACAGTCCCGTCAGCCTCTGCTATGTACAGGCTTCCCTGCTGCATCCAGGTGTTGTGCATCAGGTGAACCAAGTTGGAATCATAATGCTTGCTAATCTCGGAAATGACAGTCCGGTCGGTTTCAGTGGCTTGGCGAACACTTAACAATGCTATTCCCTCCCTGTCCTGGACGAAATGAACTGCTCAACTCTGCTGCAGATCTGAGGAGACGCCGACTCCAGCAACAACATATGGCCTCCCCCTTCCACAATGTACAACTCTTTATCGGAGGCAGACAATTTATCGTATATGTACATGGCGCTCCGCACTTCTATGGTGCCATCGGCGCTGCCCTGCACCACCAGGGTGGGGACTTCAATCCCGGCGTAGGCAGCCTTGGCCCTCCTAATCAAGGTATTTAAATCGGCGACGTTTTTTACCGCCACCCGCTGATACCGCCATGAAGGAAAGCGCAGTTCCTGAGCCTTGCCCAGTTCGGCATATTTTTGAAAGTACTGGAGTATCCCGGCATACCGCGCCCGCCATGGCCGGGGCCAGATGGGTGCGGCCAGGGAAATTAGACCCTGGACCGGATTGCGGGCGGCCGCCAGGGCGGCCAGGGTTCCACCCATGGAGAAGCCTACCAGCCACACTCGGGGACATCGCCCCTGCAGTTCCGCCAATTGGTCCTCCACCGCAGCCAACCAGTCTCCGGCGCCGTACCCTGCCATATCCTCATAACTGGTGCCGTGACCGGGAAGGAGCACTTCCTGGACGGTGTATCCGTGCTGGTGCAAATGCTTGGTCAAGGGCCGCACATCCAGGGGGCAACTGGTAAAACCGTGTATCAACAGGCAACCGGTGCCGCCCCCGGCCAGGGATAGCGGCGGAAATTTTACCCGGGGCATCCCGACACCCCCTTCTTAACATTATACCCTGAGGGCAAAAAATAGACAACATACCGCGGAACCGCGACAGCGGGGACGTTTCAGTTTGTCGCGCGACAGGTTGTAACGTCCCCGCTGTCGCGGGGCAAAAAAACAGCAGCCACAGCTGCTGTCTAGGCATACTCTTTCTGAATCAGTTCAATGGACCGGGTTATCATGGGATACCAGCGCTCCACCACCTCATACCGGGCCAAAACCCGGCTCAGCATCTCCTCTTGGCTCAGGCCCAGGGCAGTCCAGTCCAGCACGTCCTGGATATACCTGTCCAGCCACTCCCGCTGCTGGGCCAGCAGTTCCTTGCCGCCCTGGGGACCGTGGCCAGGCACCACCGAGTCCACCGCCCACCCTTGCATCTCGGTCAAAGCAGCCAGCCAGGCGCGGAACTCGGCATCGCCCATATAGGGCATCCGACCGGCAAAGATCAGGTCGCCGGTAAAGAGGAGTTTGCGCTCTGGAAAATAGATCACCGCACTTCCAGGGCTGTGCCCGCCGAAATGCTTGAGCAGCACCGGCTCGCTTAGGTAGAGCTCCATTTCCCGGGAAAAAACCAGGTTGGGCAATGCCGGGACATCGTCCTTCTCCATTTTCTTCCGGGCCGCTGCTGAACTGATGACGGGACAGGTAAAGAGAGAATTGCCCGCCAGGTGGTCGTGGTGCTCGTGGGTGTTGATGACATAGAGAACTTGGCCGTGCTTTGCCGCTTCAGCCAGCACTTCCCGAGCACCCTGGGGGTCAACCGAGGTATCGATCACCAGCACCCCCTCGGGCAGGACCACCACCGTTGCATTGACCCTATCTCCCAAAACAGCATGCCTGCGCATGGCGCCACCTCCTTCAGGGGTATTTGACAGGGAAAGGAGATTTTCCTGCCGGTCCTCTAAGTTCCCTTGCGGAAAATATCCAGAGACAGTCAGCTGGACTTACGGCGCCCGGCATTGCGGCGCGCGACAAAGAGAAGCGTCCCCGGTGTCGCGGGGACGCTTTTTATTGACTAGAACTTGTCGGCCAGGTACCTGAACAGGGGCGCGAAGACCAGGGAGACGACGGTCATCAGCTTGATCAAGATGTTGATGGAGGGTCCGGAGGTATCCTTGAAGGGATCGCCCACGGTGTCGCCGACAACGGCGGCGGCGTGGACATCGGTGCCTTTACCGCCATGGGCGCCGCCTTCGATGTACTTCTTGGCATTATCCCAGGCGCCGCCGGCATTGGCCATGAAGATGGCCATGAGCACCCCGGTGACCAGGGCGCCGGCCAGGAGGCCGCCCAGGGCATCGGGACCCAGGATGGCGCCGATGCCGAGGGGAACCACCACGGCTAAGAGGCCGGGAACAATCATTTCCTTGATGGCGGCGGCGGTGCTGATCTCTACACAGCGGGCATAGTCGGGCTTGGCCTTCTCTTCCATGATTCCGGGGATTTCCCGGAACTGGCGGCGTACTTCTTCGATCATCTTGAAGGCTGCTTTGCCCACGGCGTCCATGGTTATCGCCGAGAAGAGGAAGGGCAGCATGCCGCCGATAAAGAGGCCGGCGATGACGGGAGCTGAGGTCAGGTCAATATCCCTCGTAGCCCCACTGCTGAAGTGTAGGCTGAGAAAAGGGCCAAGGCTGTCAGGGCGGCGGAACCGATGGCAAAGCCCTTGCCAATGGCGGCAGTGGTGTTGCCGATGGCATCCAGCTTATCAGTAATTTTGCGAACTCCCTCAGGCAGGTCGGCCATTTCGGCAATGCCGCCGGCATTGTCGGCAATGGGGCCATAGGCGTCTACCGAGATGGTCATACCGGCAGTGGCCAGCATGCCCACGGCGGCCAGGGCGATTCCATACAGACCCTTGGCGGTGTCGCCGTTGGCGGCCAGGTAAAATGCTGCCAGGATGGCGATGGCGATGATGATGATGGGCAGCATGGTGCTGCGCATTCCCACAGCCAAGCCGCTGATGATATTGGTGGCGGGTCCAGTCTTGGAGCTACTGGCGATTTCCTGGACCGGCTTATGTTCTTCTGAGGTGTAGTACTCGGTGATGCGGCCGATGAGCAGTCCTGCCAGGAGGCCGGCGACAATGGCAAAGAAGAAGCCGATTTCGCCCACCAACAGGTTGTTCAAGAAAAAGGCTGCAATCAGGAGCAGGACACCGGCAACTATGGTGCCCCGGTCCAGGGCCTTGCTGGCGTTGCCGCCTTCCTTGACCTTGACAAAGAAGGTGCCAATTATGGAGGCGACGATGCCAAACCCGGCAATGAGCAGGGGCAGGAGCACCCCGCCCAATTGGGCGTCACCAGAAAAAGCGGTAAAGGCCAGGGCCATGGCGGCGATGATGGAACCCACATAGGACTCAAACAGGTCTGCGCCCATACCAGCCACGTCGCCGACATTGTCGCCGACATTATCGGCGATGACCGCAGGGTTGCGGGGGTCGTCCTCGGGGATACCGGCTTCGACCTTGCCCACCAGGTCAGCGCCGACATCGGCGGCCTTGGTGTAGATGCCGCCGCCTACCCGGGCAAAGAGGGCAATGGAACTGGCCCCCAGGGCAAAGCCGTTGACGATTTCAGCATCCCGGAAAATAAAGTAGAGCACGCCGACACCCAGGAGGCCAAGGCCTACCACCGACATACCCATGACGGCGCCACCGGAGAAGGCGATGGTCAGAGCGGGATTGAGTCCCGTCTGGGCGGCATGGGCGGTGCGGGTATTGGCCTTGGTGGCTATCCGCATCCCTATATTGCCGGCCAGCGCGGAGAAGACGGCTCCCACCACGAAGGAAATAGCGGTGTAAAATCCGCTTATGTAATCCTGCTGGGCGGCGCCGATGGCAAAGACCAGACCTACGGCCACGACGATGACAAAGAAGATCAGGGACCGGTACTCGCGATTGAGGAAAGCCATTGCGCCATCGTGGATGGCCTTGCCCAGCTCCTTCATGCGCTCGTTGCCGGGGTCGGCCTTTTCAATGCGCTGGGCGAGAATAAAAGCAAAGACCAATGCAGCGATCCCCAGCAGCGGGGCCAAATACAGTAAATGCTCCATTTCCAATCCTCCTTAGTATCAAAAAAGATACCCCAATACGGCGTTGCTTCGCCTGGAGTATCTCCATTGTGAAGCCGCCGCTAAGGGCATTAGCGGCCTACAACAAAGGCCAGAACAACTGAACTTATCATAAAAAGAATTGCAAAAGCAGTGGTAACCCTTGCCAGCTTTTCATCCAGGCCCTTTTTCTTGCCGAAAAAGGTCTGGGCGCCGCCGGCAATCGCACCCGGCATACCGGCGCTCTTGCCGGGCTGCAGCAGTACGCCTGCCACCACGCCCAATGCCAATATGGCGTGTACAATCTGCAGGGCAATTTCCAATTTCGCCACCTCCAATATCCACTGATACCTGTACAAAATGCATTTTATCACAGCGAATACTAAAAAACAACCTTGGGGCTCTGGGGCAAAAAAAGGGGCGCCGGGCGGCGCCCCTATCTCAGGTTATAAAAGGCTCCCTTGCCCGGCCAGGCGGCAGTTCGGTCCAGCTCCTCCTCGATGCGCAGGAGTTGGTTGTACTTGGCCACCCGATCGGTGCGGGAGGGCGCTCCGGTCTTTATCTGGCCGGCGCCGGTAGCCACAGCCAAGTCGGCGATGAAGGTGTCCTCGGTCTCGCCGGAGCGATGGGAGATAACTGCGGTGTAACCTGCCCGCTTGGCCATCTCGATGGCGGCCAGGGTCTCGGTGACGGTGCCGATCTGATTGAGTTTGATCAGGATGGAATTGGCTGCGCCCAGCTCAATCCCCTTGGCCAGGCGGCGCACATTGGTGACGAAGACATCGTCTCCCACCAATTGAACCTTGTTGCCCAAAGCCTCGTTGAGGGCGACCCAGCCATCCCAGTCCTCTTCGGCCATGCCGTCTTCAATGGAGATGATGGGATATTTCTCTACCAGATCCCGGTAGAACTCCACCAATTCCCGGGAGGTGAAGCTACGCCCTTCCCCGGCCAGATGGTATTTGCCATCGCTGTATATTTCGGTGGCCGCCACGTCCAGGGCCAGGACCAGATCCTCGCCGGGCTTGTAGCCAGCAGCCTGAATGGCCTCTACAATGGCCGCCAGGGCAGCTTCATTGGATTCCAAATTGGGGGCAAATCCGCCCTCGTCGCCCACTGCGGTGTTGAGACCCCGGTCTTTGAGGACCTTTTTCAGATGATGAAAGACCTCGGTGGCCATGCGCAGTCCCTGGGCAAAGTTCTCGGCCCCCACCGGCATGACCATGAATTCCTGAATGTCCACATTGTTGTCGGCGTGCTTGCCGCCGTTGAGGATGTTCAACATGGGCACCGGCAGCAAGTGGGCGCCGGCCCCGCCCAGGTAGCGATAGAGGGGCAATCCCAGCAGATCTGCGGCGGCCCGAGCCACGGCCATGGAGACGCCCAGGATGGCGTTGGCCCCCAGTTTGCCCTTGTTCTCGGTCCCGTCCAGTTCCAGGAGCAGGGTATCTATTTCCACCTGGTCCAGAGCATCCTGATCCAGGAGGGCAGGTGCGATAATTGTATTGACGTTTTCCACGGCCTGGAGGACGCCCTTGCCCAGGAAACGGGACTTGTCCCCGTCCCTGAGTTCCACTGCCTCGAAGGCGCCGGTGGACGCCCCCGAGGGGACTATGGCCCGGCCCATACTGCCGCTGGCCAGGACCACTTCTACTTCCACCGTGGGATTGCCCCGGGAGTCCAGGACCTCGCGCCCGTGGACATCGATGATGGTTGACATGCACTTCACTCCTTATTTATAAGTGATTTCCCCGTCATCTCCGGGGGTTGCGGTATGTTCAGCAAGTCCAGGACAGTAGGGGCGACATCGCAAAGGGCCCCCTCCCTTACCGCCTTGATGCCGGACCAGGCCACTATCAGGGGCACGGGATTGGCAGTATGGGCGGTGTGGGGCTTGCCTTCTGAATCCCGCATCACGTCGGCATTGCCGTGATCGCCAAAGAGGAACATGGCGCCGCCGGCGGCTTCGGTGGCGGCCCAGACCCTGCCCACACATTCATCGGTGACCTGGCAGGCCTGGACAGCAGCCTGGAAATTGCCGGTGTGCCCCACCATATCCGGGTTGGCGTAGTTGAGGACCACCAGGGAGTATTTTCCCGACTCAATATGGCGACAGACGGCGTCGGTAACGGGATAGGCGCTCATCTCCGGTTGCAGATCATAGGTAGCCACCCTGGGAGAGGGGATCAGCACCCGGTCCTCCCCCGGCAGTTGCTTTTCGTCGCCGCCATTGAAGAAATATGTGACATGGGCATATTTCTCGGTTTCGGCGATGCGCAGTTGCTTTAATCCGGCATCGCTGATTACCTGGCCCAGGGTGTTGACCAGTGCTTCCGGCGGATAGGCCACCGGGGCGGCAATGGTCTCGTCGTATTGGGTCATGCACAGGTAATGGACCTGGAGGTCTTGGGGGCGGGAAAAATGCGGGAATTCCTCATCCACCAGGGCCCGGGTCAGCTGGCGCATGCGATCGGGGCGGAAGTTAAAGGCAATGACGCTGTCCCGGGGCCTGATGACTCCCGAAGAGTTTACCACGGTGGGCAGGAGGAATTCGTCGGTAATCCCCTGGGCATAGGCATCCTGAACGGCTTGGGCGGCGCTTTCCGCCTTCTGGCCCTCGCCCAGGACCATAGCCCGGTAAGCTAATTCCGTCCGCTCCCAGCGCTGGTCCCTGTCCATGCCGTAGTAGCGCCCGGATATGGTGGCAATGGAGCCGATGCCGATCCTGCGGCAGGTCAACTCCAGCCACTCTACATACTCCAGGGCCGACTGAGGCGGGACATCCCGGCCGTCCAGCAAGGGGTGCAGGAAGACTGTCTCCACCCCCTGCACCTTGGCCAAGCGGAGCAGAGCTTCGATGTGATCCAGGTGACTGTGGACGCCGCCGTCGGAGAGAAGGCCCAGCAGGTGCAGGGCTCCCCCCGCCGGCACGGCGGCCATGGCTTCCAGCAGCCGGGGATTGCGGAAAAAGTCGCCGTTCATTATCTCGTTGCTGATGCGGGTGAGATCCTGAAAGACCACCCGTCCGGCCCCGATGTTGAGGTGGCCTACTTCGGAATTGCCCATCTGGCCCGGGGGCAGCCCCACGTCCAGACCACTGGCCTTCAAACTGGTGCTGGGGTAAAGCTTGTGCAATCTGTCGATATTGGGAGTGTCGGCGGCCTTGATGGCGTTGTCGGTCTCGGGTCCCAGGGCCCAGCCGTCCAAGATTACCAAGACCACCTGAGTGGGCACTGACATCTAAGCCCTGCCCCCAAACTGGACAATCCTGGCAAAGCCTTCTGCCTGGAGGCTGGCGCCCCCCACCAGGGCCCCGTCGATGTCCGGCTTGGCCATGAGGCCGTCTATATTATCGGGTTTGACACTGCCGCCGTACAGAATGCGCACAGCTTCTGCAGCCTCTCCATGGGACTCCCTGAGGGTAGCGCGGATAAAGCCGATGACGGACTGGGCGTCTTCGGGGGTGGCGGTGCGGCCGGTGCCGATGGCCCAGATGGGTTCATAGGCAATGATGATTTTCTCCAAATCCCCTGCCTCTATTCCCGCCAGGGCTGCAGCCAACTGGCGCTGGCAGATCGCCTGGGTAACGTTCTCTTCCCGCTCCTGCAAAGATTCCCCTACGCAGAGGATGGGAGTGAGGCCTGCCTGGAGGGCGGCCTTGAGCTTTTTATTGATATCAGCATCGGTTTCGCCAAAGAGGGTGCGGCGCTCGGAATGGCCCAGGATGACATGGGAGCAACCCAAATCCTTGAGCATGGCGGCAGAGACTTCGCCGGTATAGGCCCCCTTCTCTTCCCAATGCATATTCTGCCCCCCCACCCGGATGCCGGTCCCCTTGAGGCGGGTGCAGGCCTCGACCAGGGAGGTAAAGGGCGGGCAGACCACGATTTCCACGTCTCCGGCCTGGGCCAGGCTGCTCTTGAGCTGATTGGCCAGGACGGCGGTTTCACTGGCGGTCATGTGCATCTTCCAGTTGCCTGCGATGACGGGACGGCGCATTATTTCGCCTCCTTGAGGAGTATTTTTATGCCCGGCAATTCCTTGCCCTCTAAGAATTCCAGAGAGGCGCCGCCGCCGGTGGAAATATGGTCCACCGCATCGCTCTTGCCCAGCTTGGCCAGGGCAGCCGCCGAGTCGCCGCCGCCCACCACCGAGAAGGAATCGCTCTCGGCCAGGGCGGTTGCCACGGCTTCGGTGCCCCGGGCAAAGACGTCGAACTCAAAGACTCCCATGGGCCCGTTCCAGACCACGGTGGCAGCTTGGCGAATGGCCTGGGCAAATTGCTCCCGGGCCAAGGGCCCGATGTCCAGAGCCATCCAGCCCTGGGGGACTCCCTGTTGGGGCTGGAGGACCTGGCAGGCGGCGTCGGCGGCAAAGCTGTCGGCCACCACCAAGTCGGCGGGAAGGAGCAGGGAGACCTTGGCCTCTTCGGCCTGGGCCAGGAGTTCCCGGGCCAGATCCAATTTATCCTCCTCCACCTTGGAGGCCCCCATAGCATAGCCCTGGGCGGCCAGGAAGGTGTTGGCCATACCGCCGCCGATGATTAGGGTGTCGACCTGGTGTAAGAGGTTGCGGATGACGCCGATCTTGTCGGAGACTTTGGCCCCGCCGATGATGGCCACAAAGGGCCGCCGGGGCTCGGCCAGAACCCGGCTCAGCATCCGCACTTCCTTCTCCATGAGCATGCCGGCATAGGCCGGAAGGTGTTCAGCAACCCCAACGGTGCTGGCATGGGCCCGGTGGGCGGCGCCAAAGGCATCGCTGACAAAGACCTCGGCCAGTTGGGCCAGCTCTGCAGCAAATTCCGGATCGTTCTTCTCCTCGCCGGGGTAAAAGCGGATGTTCTCCAGGAGGAGGACTTGGCCGTCCCGGAGGGATTCGGCGGCCTGGCGGGCCTCCGGGCCGATGCTGACTGCAATCTTCTGCACTTCTGCCCCCAGGAGTTGGCCCAGGTGCGCCGCCACGGGATCCAGGCGCAATTCTTCTTTGACCTGGCCCTTGGGACGCCCCAGGTGAGAAACCAGGATGATTCTCGCCCCCTGGTCCCGCAAGTGGCGGATGGTGGGCAAGGCCTCCCGAATCCGGGTGTCGTCGCTTACCTTGCCCTCGGCCATGGGCACGTTAAAATCCACCCGGACCAGGACTCTCTTTCCCTTAAAATCGATATCTCTGACTGTCTTGCATTCCATGCTTCCACCTCCACATAAGCGCGCCGGCAGGCCGGAGCCCGCCGGCGCCGTCTATTCTTAGAGACCCTTGGCGGCCATCATTTCGATGAGGTCCACTACCCTGCAGGCATAGCCCCATTCATTGTCATACCAGGCAACCACCTTGACCATATTGTCGATGACGGTGGTGGAAAGGGCGTCTACGATGGAAGAATAGGGAGAGCCCTTGTAGTCGATGGAGACCAGGGGTTGCTCGGAATAGCCCAGGAAGCCCTTCATGGGACCGGCTTCTGCTGCAGCCTTGAAGGCTGCGTTGATTTCTTCGGCGGAAGCGGGCTTTGCCAGTTCGGCGGTGAGGTCCACCACTGAAACCGAGGGGGTCGGCACCCGCATGGCGAAGCCGTTGAGCTTGCCCTTGAGTTCCGGCAGGACCAGGCTGACGGCCTTGGCGGCGCCGGTGGTGGTGGGGATGATGGATTGCGCAGCCGAACGGGCCCGGCGCAGATCCTTATGGGGCAGGTCCAGCAGGCGCTGGTCGCTGGTATAGGCATGGACGGTGGTCATCAGACCCTTGACGATGCCGAACTCGTCATTGAGGACCTTGGCCACTGGGGCCAGGCAGTTGGTGGTACAGGAGGCATTGGAAATGACATGGTGGTTGGTGGGATCGTACTTGTCATCGTTGACCCCCATGACGATGGTGATGTCCTCGTCCTTGGCAGGGGCGGTGATGATGACCTTCTTGGCGCCGCCCTGCTCAATATGGGGGAGAACTTTGTCCTTGCTGCGGAAGACGCCGGTGGAATCCACCACGACCTGAATGCCGTGTTCATGCCAGGGGATCTCGGCGGGGTCGCGGAGGGCGGTGACCTTGATTTCCTTACCGTCTACGAAAATGGAATCTCCCTTGGCCTCAACCTCAGCCGAAAAGGTGCCGTAGGTAGAATCGTATTTAAGCAGATGTGCCAGAGTAGCGGCATCGGTGAGATCGTTTACTGCTACGATTTCAATCTCGGGGTTGCCGTGAGCAGCCCGGAAAACCCTGCGTCCGATTGCGCCAAAACCATTGATACCAACCTTGATACTCATGAACATTCCTCCTCTATTTTTTGCCCCGAAGGGCATTGATAACCAAGTTATAGGTCCAAAATAGCCTGGGCTGCGCCCTGGTCTGTAATGAGGATGTGTTGGGGACGTTTGCAGGCAAAGGCCTTGATGGCCCGGGCCTTTGCTGAGCCGCCCGCCACAGCGATAACTGTTTTTATAATCTCCAGATCCCGGAGGCGCAATCCTATGCTGTTGGCCTGCCAGACAATCTGCCCCTGGGCATCGAAGTAGTAGCCCAGGGTCTCAGCTACAGCCTCCAGTTCCTGCAGCCGGGCAATTTGCTCCCGGGGAACTTCCCGACGCCGGGCCATTTCCAAGGCATCGCCGATGCCGTGGAGGAGGATGGTGGTCCGATGAATCAGGGCGAGCACTTCCGCGATGCCAGGATCCCGGACCAACTCGGCCAGGGCCTGATCGGAAAGGTTGTCGGGGGCGTGGAGCAACCGGTAATTGCCCCCCAAGCCCTGAGCCAGCTTGGCCGCGATGGTATTTGCCTGGAGCTCCACCTTCTCGCCCAGGGCGCCGCGCCCGGGAACCACCGTGACCCGGCGCTTTTCGGCATGGACGGATTCCGCCACGTGGGACATTGTGGTGCCACCGGTAATTGCGATGACATCGCCGTCCTGGATCTTGCTGAGCAGGACCCGAGCGGCAGCCCGGCCCAGCTCAGCCTGGACCAAAGGGTCCCTGGAGCTGTCCCCGGGCACCAGGACAACCCGGGCGATGCCCAGGCGTTCCCTGACTTGCCTTTCCAGATGGGGCAGACCCAGTAGCTGGGAAATATAGGGGGCCATCTTCTGCAGCAATTCGCTCCCCCGGGAGGTGAGGCTGACTCCGCCCAGGCTGGACTCTACCAAACCCATGTGCTTGAGGGTATCCAGCTCGGAGCGAATGACCCTTTCCCCCAGTTGGAGGTTATCCGCCAGCAGGCGCCGGCCCACCGGAGCCAAATGGGCTACTGCGTGGAGAATCGAATAGCGCCTCTGGACGATGGGCAACATTTCTGGAACCAGTGCCTTTTGTATTTCAATATAGTCCATGGCCCACCTCCGGGTCATTTCCCGTCCCTCCGGGATAAGGTTCGTCCCGGGGGGAGTAAAAAAATACTTTCATACCATAGTATAACAGGGAATCCCGGGCTTGACAAGAGCGGGCTCACCCCTTTTTCCGCACCCTGACCCGGGCCACCCGCCGCCCCTCCATCTCCTCCACCACCAGGGTCCAATCCTGGTGGGTGACGGTGTCGCCAACCCGGGGAACCTGTCCCAAACGGTAGAAGATATATCCGCCCACGGTAGCAGCCAGCTCTTCGGGAAGGTTTAGGGAAAGCTGGTCGTTGACGTCGCCAATTGAGCAGCTCCCGTCCAGCATGGTCTCGCTCTCCCCCAAGGTTTCCATGGGCAAATCCCCTTCATCGTACTCGTCCTCGATTTCCCCGACTATCTCTTCCACGATGTCCTCAATGGTGGCCATGCCGCTGGTGGCGCCGAACTCGTCCAGGATTATGGCCACCGAAACCCGTTGCCTTTGCATCTGCTCCAGGAGCAGGCCGATGGGCCGAGTCTCGGGGACAAAGAGCAGAGGACGCATAATGTCCCGGACTGGGGTGGAGGGCTCAGCCAACAGCGCCGCCAAGAGGTCTTTGACATGGATCAGGCCGATGATATTGTCCACCGAGCCGGCATAGATGGGAATCCGGGAGTAGTGCTGGTCGATGGCACTCTGGGCGGCCTCTTCTGCCGTCAGGTCCTGGGCCAGGGCAAAGATATCGATGCGGGGAATCATGATTTCCCGGACCAGGGTTTGGTTAAACTCCAGCACCGAGGTCAGCATTTTGCGCTCGCTGAGTTGGATGACTCCTTCCCGCTGCCCCATGTGAATGACGGTGCGGATTTCCTCCTGGGTGACCAGGTTGGCACGCTGGGGAGCTGCCCCTGCCAGGCGGATGATGCCGTCGGTGACCCAGGTGAGGAGGGTAATCAGGGGAGAAAGGAGGGCCATGAGCAGGGAGATGGGCCTGGCAACCCGCAGAGCCCAGCCCTCGCTCTTCTGGCTGGCCAGGGTCTTGGGTATGATTTCGCCGAAAATCAGGACCAGCACTGTGGCCACTGCAACTGCAGCCGGCGCCCCGTATTTCGCACCCAGCAGGGAGATAAACAGAATGGTGGCCACGCTGGAAAACACGATATTGACCACATTATTGCCGATGAGCAGGGTGGAGAGCAGCCGCCCGGGATTGTCCAAAAAGCCGTAGATTATGTCGGCCCGGGGCACCCTGGTTTCCACCAAGTGTTTGAGGCGTATCCGGTTCAGGGACATCAGAGTTGCCTCGGCCCCGGAAAAGAAGGCAGACAGAGCCAACAACACCAAGAGCAGCGGGATTTGTAAGAGCAGGTCGGCGGTCATTTTTCTCCCCCCACAATCCACCATATATTTTAGTATGACCGGGAAAGCTGTACTTAATGACCCCCGGTCCGTGCTATAATCTAAGCAACGAGGAGGTGGCGGCATTGATTGCAATTGTCGGAGCGGGAGCCGCGGGACTGATGGCGGCCATTGCGGCTATCAGCCGGGGACTGAAGGTGGAAATCTATGAGAAGATGGACCGGCCGGGGATCAAGCTGGGGTTGGCCGGAGGCGGCCGCTGCAACCTCTCCAATACGGGAGACCTCTTGGCCGGCCTCCACGGAGCCAGCTTTTTGCGGCCGGCCTTGGCCAATTTGGACGCTTGCCGCCTCCGCCAGGTCTTGGCCGACCTGGGGGTGGCGACCAAGGTGGATGAGCAGGGCCGGGTCTACCCCCGGGAGCTTACTGGCCGGGAATTGGCAGAGCACCTGCACTCCTGGCTCCGCCAAAAGGGGGTCCGCTTTCACTTTAACTCGCCCTTGACGGGCATCGCAACTAAAGCCGGCAAACTGACCGCCTTGCAAATAGGGGACAGGGAAGTAAAATGCTCCCGGGCCATTGTGGCCTGCGGGGGCAATACCTATGCCAAGGCGGGCAGCGACGGCAGGGCGGCGGCCATCCTCCAAGGGGCCGGTCATACCGTCCTTCCCTTCCTCCCCGCCTTGACCCCGGTCAAGACCCGGGAAGCCTGGCCCACTGAGCTAAAGGGAATCAGCCTGCAGGCGACGGTTACAGTTCAGGCGAACGGGAAAGCCCTGGACCAGGCCCAGGGCAATATCCTCTTTACCCACTTCGGCCTCAGCGGACCGGCAATCCTGGACATCAGCCACGCGGCGGCCCGGACTCTGCACCGGGGACAGAGAGTGGAGATCAGCCTGGACCTGCTCCCCGACCTGACCCCGGAAGCCATCCTGTCCAGGCTGGAGGAGCAGCGTCAGAAGACTCTGGCCAATGCCCTGGCCACCCTGCTGCCCCAACAGCTGGCTCAAACCGTGGGCAGCGCCCAGTACATAAAGGGCCTGGCCCCCACCACCCTGGCCAGAATAGCCAGGGGACTGAAGGAGACCAGGCTGGAAATCGTCGATACCCTGGGCAAGAACCACGCCATGGTCAGCCAGGGCGGGGTCGGCCTCCGGGAGGTAAACCCCAGGACCATGGAATCCCGGCTAATCGAGGGCCTGTTTATTGCCGGGGAAATCCTGGATTACCACGGGCGGACGGGGGGCTACAACCTCCATGCCGCCTTTGCCACCGGCTGGCTGGCCGGAGAACACGCCTAAAGGGCTTTACTATCCTCGCCAGCACTGTGTTGCAGGGAGATCTTCCGGTGGATTCGGCTCGCTGGGCGGGCAGTCTGAGGCCTTGGGATTCACAGCGAAAACCGAACACTGGCCAAACCTCCAATTTCTATTACCTTACCCTTTGCGGAGTACATGCCAAATATCATTTCCCGAAAAACCACAACTGCGGTATAGTTTTTCGGGCATGGTCTCACCTGCCTTGCCGGAAACGGTGACAAACTCTGCTTTGCCCTGCAGGTTGCCGAGTAGTATCAGTACCAGGGCCTTGCCAAGTTCTCTCCCCCGGTACTGGGGCAAGACTTGGATCCATTCCAGTGCGCCCTCCCCCACCTCTCGGTCAAGCTCGGCGATGCCCAGCGCAACCGGCTTTTGACTGCTGATGTCAGTTATGAACACCCATAAATCACTACTGTACACCGCGGTATCCGTCCATCCCCTTACCTGGGCAAGGTTTACCTTGACATCAGAATAGCAGGCATTAATTATCTCCACTACTTCCTCAAGATTGTCGAGGCAATCAGTATTGACGTACCTATAGGCAAAGTCCTCAGGCAGGCGAATCTTTTCTACAGTTCGAAGGTCGTGTTTGAGCCGAAAATACCGGGTGTCCACAAAGTTGCCTGATTCAGAGCAATACTCTTGCTCATGAACCACGAGGATATTATTGGGAATTCTTATGGCTTTCATTTTCCAGTAGGGAATCGAGGACATCCTGCAGGGATTGGCTTTATACTCATCGATACTGATCACAATACTACCTCACAAAATTATAGGGGCATTGCCCCTTTGATATGCAGTTTCGGGAGAGCTTGCGTTGCCCCGGGGGCGTGCGACAGGGAGAAGCGTCCCCGATGTCGCGGTCAGGCCCAGCGCTTGCGCAGGGTGGAGCTGGGGATGTTCAGTTCTTCCCGGTATTTGGCCACGGTGCGCCGGGAGATCTTTACTCCCCGCTCTTGCAGGCATTGGGATAATTGCTGGTCGGTGAGGGGGTGTCTGCTGTCCTCTCCGGCCACCAACTCTTCCAGGATCTTCTTTACCCCGGTGCTGGAGGCGCCGCCCCCGTCCTCGGTCTCCAGGTTCACCGAAAAGAAGTACTTCAATTCGAAGAGGCCCCGGGGGGTCTGGATGTACTTGCCGTTGACGGCCCGACTCACCGTCGATTCATGCACGCCCAGGACTTCGGCCACGTCCTTGAGGCGCAGGGGGCGCAGGTGCTTTACTCCCTTATTAAAGAAGGCCTGCTGGTATTCCAGGATAAATTCGGTTATCCGCTGCAGGGTCGAGCGGCGCTGTTCCAGAGACTTTAGGAGCCAGAGAGCTGAGTTAAATTTATCCTGAAGGAATTTCTTGATTTCCTCGGTCTCGGCGGCCTGAAGCAGGCGGTGGTACATGGGACTGACCCGGAGCCGGAAGGGGTAACTGTCATTGACCATGATGATCCACTGGCCATTGACATCCATTACAGTGATGTCGGGAAAGATGTAGGCAGGTTTTGTCTCCTCTCCCAGGCTCTGGCCGGGCTTGGGCTCCAGCTTGCGAATAAAGTCCAATGCATTCTGAATATCTGCGGTTTCGGCATTGAGCTTCTCCGCCAGTACCGGGATTCTGCCCTTGGCCACCAGGTCCAGATGTTGACAGACGATCTCCCAGGCGTAAGGGGGCACATTTTCCCGGCCTTTGAGTTGCAGGAGCAGGCACTCCCTGAGGTCCCGGGCCCCGATTCCGGCAGGCTCGAGATTTTGCACCACTCCCAGGGCAATGAGCACCTCGGGCTCCGTCACGTGCAGATGTGCGGCTATCTCGCTACAAGGTTGAGTGAGATAGCCGTTATCGTCAAGATTATTGATGATGTAATTGGCAATCCTTGCCACGCCCCGGGGCAGCGTCAGCATGCTGAGCTGTATGGACAGGCGCTGCTGCAGGGTGGTGGCGCTGGCGGTAAACTGTTCAAAGGTCCCTTTCTTGTTTGCTTCCCGGTTGATGGGCTCGCCCACATCTCCCCGGTCCTGAAAATACTGTTCCCAGTCAATATCGAAGGCCTTCTCTTCCTCAGCGGGCTCAATTTCCTGGGCGTCCACCCCATCGTCCAATTCCAGCATGGGGTTTTCCAGATATTGCTGGTCGAGGTACTCCGACAGTTCCAGGACAGGCAGTTGCAGCAATGTTATGGCCTGCCGCAGCTGTGGAGTCATCAGCAGCTTTTGGGTCTGACGCAATTCCAGGTTGTACTCAAGCCTCATTTGCCGCACCTCCTGTATTCTTGCTATAATTATATTCGGCATCCGGGTTTTGTTTTCCTGCAAGAACGATGCCACGGGCAAATTGTAACACTGTTACAGCGCTGGCCCTTGACAAAAGCCGAAATATCTGCAAAAATGGTTTGGTAAGTCCTGATAGTTTTTTAGCAATGCTTCGGAGGGAGGTCGTAAGAAGATGAAAAAGGATATTCATCCCAAGTACTACAAGGTAAAAGCAACTTGTGCCTGCGGCGCTGAATTCGAAACCGGCTCCACCAAGGAAAACATCCGCGTGGATATTTGCTCCAACTGCCATCCCTTCTTCACCGGTGTGCAGAAGATCGTCGATGCCGCCGGCCGGGTCGAGAAGTTCAACAGAAAATACAACCGCGATAAATAATACCCGTCACCGACGGGTATATTTTTTATTCAAATTCAATTCCCTTTTCCTGTAATTCCTCTAACCAGCGCCGGGTGGTGGGATCCAGCTCTTTGCGAGTTAGGGAGTCCAGGGACCGGGGCGGGTGAGCTTCAAACCACTCACCGGAGACGGGGTCAAAGAAATAGGTGGCCACCATCCCCTGGGCTTGGGCATCGAAAAAGTATGCCCGGTTAACAAATATTGAAGGGCGGGCAGCACCAAAACACTGGATACTGGGCATGAACCCCAAACCCGGACCCAGTTGGTCGCGGCTTAGTTCTAATTCCCCTGCCAAGAAGGCCTTGGCCTGGGCGTAGGTGTGTTTGGGCAGGCTAAGATAAGTAGTGATAACAATAGCTATTGCCATCAAGGCGAAAAACCCAATCTGGAGAGTTTTTGGCCTTTTTCTGCCCAAGATAAAGGCCAAAGCCCAGGCAAGGGCGATGATGAAGAGGGGCCAGGGGCTGATTACCCCGGCGTAAGACCTATGGTTCACCACTGAAAGGCCGACAGCCAAGGGAATACCCAGGAGGGTGGCCAGGGGAAACCCGTTCCTCTTTAAGAGCAGGCCCAGGCCCATGAGGACAGCAAGGAAATACCAAGAGCATGAGAATGACATCAGCTGCGCCGGCGCTGGCTCTGGAGGTCGCTGCGGCTAAACCAATCCCCCATACCAGGGCAAAGGCAAAGACGATAAATGCTAGGAGCAGGCGAATTACCAGGGGATGCTCCTTGGAGCGGAGGTCAGAAAAGAAGGACAAGGTCTTCACCTCCCAAAACTTCCAACTTGCTTCTATATTTATTCTATAATATTTTGGCGAATTGGCCAATAAAAAGGCATAAGCCCCTCAATGGGTCCTATGCCTTTTCATATTCTTCCTTTAGGTGCCTGGAGCTCCAGCCAGCGCCCCATCTTGGCTTCCAGTTCTTGTTCCAGTTCCTGGGCCTGCTCATGGAGCTGGTGCAGGAGAACGTAATCGGCGCCGGCTTGGGCTTGTTCTTGCTGGAGCTGGTCCAGCTCTTGCTGAAGGGCATCGATTGCCGCCTCCAGCTCTTCATACTCCCGCTGCTCCTTATAGCTGAGCTTGGTCTTTTCCCGTTTGCCCCGGGCATCCCTCTTCTCCGGCGCAGCCTCTCCATCGCCCTGGCTTCCCTGGGCCAAGTACTGGCTAAAGCTGCCGGTAAAAAGTCTGACATCGCCCCGGCCGTCCAGGCAAAAGAGGTGGTCCATGGTCTTATCCAGGAACCAGCGGTCATGGGATACGGCCAGGACAGCTCCGGGAAAGTCTTCCAGATAGTCCTCCAGCACCGTCAAGGTCTCGATGTCCAGATCGTTGGTGGGCTCATCCAAGAGGAGGACATTGGGCTCTTCCATGAGGATGCCTAAGAGATACAGGCGGCGACGCTCCCCTCCCGAGAGGTCCCGGATATAGGTCCACTGCTGGGAACCCTGGAAGAGGAAGCGCTCCAGCATCTTGGCGGCGCTGATTGTTTCCCCCGAAGCGGTCTTGACGGAAAGGCGGATGCCTTCAATGTATTGAATGACCCGGAGACTGTCGTTCAACTCCTGGGACAGCTGGCGGTAGTAGCCGATCCTCACCGTCTCTCCCCTCTGGACTGTTCCCCGGTCGGGTTGAGTTAAGCCGGCGAAGATGTCCAGGAGGGTTGTCTTGCCGCTGCCGTTGGGCCCGACGATGCCGATGCGGTCCCGGGGCAACAGGGTATAGCTGAGGTCCCTGATCAGAACGCGGTCTCCGTAGCCCTTGGCTATGCCCTCCAGCTCGATTACCTTTTTGCCCAGGCGCGCCGCCGGGATATCCAGCTCCACCTGAGCTTTCTCAGCTCTGAAGGTTTGACGATTGAGTTCCCGGAACATCTTTTTCCGGGCCCTTTCCTTGGTTGACCGGCCCTGGGCCCCCTGAAGCATCCAGGTCAGCTCCCGCTTGAGGGCGGCCCGATGCTTGCGGGCTGCAGCCTGTTCTGCTTGCGCCCTCTCAGCCTTTAATTCCAGGTATTTCTGATAGCCCCCGGCACAGTCCAGGAACTCTCCTCGATCCACTTCCAGGATCCTGTTGGCCACCCGGCTCAGCAGCCAACGGTCGTGGGTAATGAGGAGCAGGGCGCCGGCGCGCTTCTGCAGGTAATCCTCCAGCCAGAGGATGGCCTGAATATCCAGGTGGTTGGTGGGTTCGTCCAGGATCAGGAGCTCGCAGGGCGTAATCAGGGCCCGGGCCAGGGCAATCCGCTTGCGCTCTCCTCCCGAAAGGGATGCCGTGGGGGTCTGGGGAGCAGGGACGCCCAGGCGGGTGAGGATGGCCCGGCCACTGCTTTCCAGTTCCCAGGCCCCCAGGCGCTCCAACCGGATATTGATTTGGGCCATCTCCTGGATGAGCTGATCATTATGGGGCTCCCGCTCCAGTTGTCTGGCCAGGCCATAATAGGTAAAGAGGGCTTTGAGGGCAGGGTCCTCTCCCCGGAAGACTTCCTGGAGAACGGTGGTGTCGGGGGCAAAGACGGGGTTCTGAGGCAGGTAGTGAATCCGCATACCCCGGGCCACCGTGACCGTGCCGGTATCCGGCTCAGTGGCGCCGGCGATGATGGAAGCCAAGGTGGATTTGCCGGAGCCGTTGCTGCCAATTAAGGCGATTCTGTCTCCCGAAGTGATGCCAAAATTTACGTCTGTAAAGAGGGGAGACTCCCCATAATTCTTGCTGATGGCCTCGGCATTTAAGATGTGCATTTACTTCACCTGCGCTTCAGGTTTGTCGGGTTTGAAAGAGATGGGCCTGTAGGGCAGGGAGATTATGGAAACTTCCAGGTCCTCCAGAATCCCCAAAATCTTAAAGAGGATGTCTTCCCTCACCTTCAGCCATTCGCCCCAAATTGTGGTCTTGGAAAAAAAGTAGACGTATATGTCCAGGCCCCGCTCCCCGAACTTCTCAAGATTGGCAAATATGGTAGCGGGATGAACCCCGGGATGGTTGACCAAGAGTTCCCGGATCTTTGCAATACATTCCTCCAGGACATGGCGAGGGGTGGCATAATCTACCCCAAAGGTAAAATTAACCCGGCGCTTGCCCATCTTGGTCCAGTTGGTGATGGGCTGTTTGGCCAGGACTGAATTGGGCATGGTGATCAGAGCCTGGGCGAAGGTGCGCACCTTGGTGCTGCGAAAGGTTATATCCTCCACCGTCCCCTCTACATCCCCGGCCACAATCCAGTCCCCAATGGTAAAGGGCTTTTCGGTGAGGATGACCACTCCGCCGAAGATATTGGCCACGGTATCCTGGGCAGCCAGGGCAAAGGCCAGGCCGCCCAGACCCAAACCAGCCACAAACCCGGAAATGTCATAACCCCATTCCTGGACCAGGATGGTAAAGCTGATGGCGATTACCACTGCCCGAATTGTCTTGGAAAGTAAGGAAAGGAACAGCTTATCCAAATCGTAGGCGCTGCCAATTTTCATCAGCAGACTCGATGAGGTGCTGACCATGTTGTACAGGCCCTGGGCGATGAGGATGATGACGGCGCTGCGGAAAATCCGGGTAAGGAAGAATTCATAGCTGGTGGTTTCCAGGAGGTACAAGCCAGCCAGGTAAAAGCCCGTCAAGGCGATCAGCAGGGTCAAAGGTTTATTAAAGGCCTGGACCAGTTTGTCATCATAGTCAGCCTTGGTTTTCCGGGTCAAGTACAACAGAAATTTGATGATATAGACAGAAAACAATCTGCTCAGGACATAAAATACCAGGACGATGCCCAGGGCAATGGTATACTCCCGCAGATAATCATGCCAGAAACGTGCCAAATCAGAAAAACTCATACTTATCTCCTCCTCCCGTATATAATACCGATTGTTCCCCAATAGTGGCAAGTCGCCCCCGGGAATTAGGTCGCCGGAAACAAAAAGGACCGGGAAAGCCCCGGCCCGAAAGCTCGCTGCCTTAAAAGCGGCAACATATGGTCAAACCTATTATTCCGACAGGGATTCTATGAGCTCCACCAGGGCGTCCACGGCCTGCTGGGCATCTTCTCCTTCAGCCCGGATCAGAATTTCTGTCCCCTGGCCGGCGCCCAGGGACATTACGCCCATGATGCTCTTGGCGCTGACATCCTTGGAATCCTTGACAATGTGGATATCGCTCTTGAATTGATTGGCCTTCTGGACAAAGAGTGCCGCCGGGCGGGCGTGAAGACCTGTTTTGTTTTGCACAGTAACTTTTCTTTCTACCATTGCTATTTCCCCTTTATGTTTTTATTGATTATACTACAAACTATTCGGCTTGTCAGGCCCCTGCCCCATATCTGCCATGGCCAGGAGGCGGCGCAGGCGGTAATTGACTGCGGATTTGGACAAGGGCGGATTGGCCAACTGCCCCAGCTCGTCCAGGGTGGCTTCTGGATTTTCCAGGCGCAGGCGGGCCACCTGCCGCAGTCCCGGGCTCAAAGACTCCAGCCCCCGGAGGGCGGCCAGACGGCGAATGGCGGATACCTGTCGTTGGGCCGCTTCCACGGTCTTATTGACATTGGCCGTCTCGCAGTTGACCAGCCGGTTGACGCGGTTGCGCATCTCCTTGAGCACCCGGGCGTTCTCAAAGTCCAGGCGCCCCTGGATGCTGCCCATGAGGCTGAGGAGCTGGGCAATTTGCTCCGAATCCTTTACATAGACGACTTGATGCTGCTTGCGGGGGACAATTCCGCTCTTTACCCCCATCTCCGCCAAGAGGCGGCGCAGATTTTCGGCATGGGCCACGAGTTCGGTGGCAATCTCCCAATGGTAGCCGTTGGTCTCCGGGTTGCTGATGGAGCCCCCGGCCAAAAAACAGCCGCGCAGGTAGGCCCGGCGGCAACAGGGGGGCAAAGCGGAGCCGGCGGCGACCCTTCTGTTTTCGGCGTCGATTATCCCCAGTTGCTGCAAGATTTCCCGGGCTTGCCGGGAATCGGAAACCCTGATCAGATAGCTGATGTTTTTGCGGAGCCGCACTTTTTTCCGGGCCAGCACTTCCGGGGAGACGGCAAATTCGCCTTTGAGGAGCTTGTACAAGCGCCGGGCAATATAGGCGTGCTCGGTGACCACGTTGAGGTTTACTTGCCGGCGACCGCTGAACTGCAAATTGCCGTTGGTGACAATCAGCCCCAGCAGTTCTGAGCGCCGGCAGCACCCCTTGGGGATTTCCTGGCGGCAGAGCTCCGACTTAATCGTCGAAGTAAAGGACACGGGGACTCACCTCCATCTCAGCCGGAAACTATGGTATCCCGCTCTTGTTCATTGGGGGCTCGTTTGAGCTGAGCCTCCAGGAGCAAGAGGTCAAGCAAGCGGGCGGGCTTATAGGATTCGGCGGCAATCCTGGACAGCAAACAGCGGGCCAGTGCCGAAGGGTTGTGGCGCGCCACCGGGCCGGGCTGGAGCAGGTTGGCAGCCAGAATCCTCACCCGCTGTTGACGCAGGCGCTCCCAATCCACCTGCACCGGCTCGGCGTCTTCCTGAGCATAGCGCTCCAGGGTGTCCGGGGGGATGGACTGGTTGTTGACCACGATGTAGTCAAAGACATCGGGCCCGATATGCCGATAAATTGCTTCCAGGTGGTCGGCTGCCGAATAGGAACTGGTCTCGCCGGCCTGGGTCATTATATTGCAGACGTAAAACTTCAGGGCGGAGCTGGAGCGGATGGCCTCGGCCACGCCGCCCACCAAGAGGTTGGGAAGCAGGCTGGTGTAGAGGCTTCCCGGCCCCACAACTATGGCGTCAGCGGCAGCTATATCTTCCAGGACTTCGTCCAGGGCCTGGACATCCCGGGGAACCAGCTCCAGGCGTTGGATGGCTGAATCTGCCCGGCCGATATTGCTCTCGCCCAAAATAACCTTGCCGTCGACGCAGGCGGCCTTGAGCTGCACATTGGATGCCGTTACCGGCAGGACCTTGCCCCGGATGGCCAGGACCTTTCCCGATTCCTTGACTGCGGTCTGAAAGCCCAGCATCTGAGTCATGGCGGCCAGGAACAAGTTGCCGAAACTGTGGCCGCCCAGCCCGTCGCCATGTTTGAAGCGATACTGAAAGAGCTGCTCCAAAAGAGATTCGGTATCGGCCAGGGCAACCAGGCAGTTGCGGATATCCCCGGGCGGCGGCATTCCCAACTCGCCCCGGAGGATGCCGGAGCTGCCGCCGTCATCGGCCACAGTGACCACCGCAGTTATATTGCTGGTAAAGTGCTTCAGACCCCGCAGCAGCGTGGAGAGGCCGGTGCCGCCGCCGATGACCACCACCCGCGGGCCCCGGCGCAGATAGCGGGACTGGTAGAGCATATCGACCAAGGTGGCATTGCGCGGAGCCACTCCCCGGATGAGGGAGCGAAAGAAGCCGATTCCCGCCACCATCATGAGGACGATCCCCAGGAATAAGGTGATAAAGAGGTTGATGCGCCCGCCGCCGGTGAGGGCCAGAAATTGGTTGAGGATGCTGCGAACGGGGCCGCTGAGCCTCGGAACCCCCAGAACCAGGCCGAGGCTGGCCCCCAGGATCAAGAGAAAACTCAGGAACAATAAGAACAGCCAGCGCTTTATGCCCAGGCCGGGATAGAGCAGTTTAAGAAACCATCTCATGGCGGCGCCCCCCTATGCCCTCTCGATATCGCGATGGAGGGTGGTGACATTCTGCCCTAAATCGGCAAAGAAGGTCGCCAGCAGGTTGGCAATGGTCACCGAGCGATGCTTGCCGCCGGTACAGCCTACGGCGACGATAAGATGAGTCTTCCCTTCGTCGATGTAGCAGGGAATCAGAAAACTCAAGAGGTCTTTGAGCTTTCTGATGAACTGATGGGTCATGGTCCAGCCCAGGACGTAGTCCTTGACCTCCTCATCCTCTCCCGTAAGATCCCGCAGGGCCTCCTGGTAATGGGGATTGGGCAGAAAGCGGACATCAAAGACCAAATCTGCATCCATGGGCAGGCCGTGCTTAAAGCCGAAGGAGACCACGGTAATGTTCAACAGCTTGCCCAGGGTCCCCTCCCGGGCAAAGAGGGAAAAGAGCTTCTGCCGGAGCTCCGCCGCCGTAATCCGGGAAGTGTCCAGGATGACATCGGCCCTGCCCCGCAGGGGGGCCATCCGCTCCTGCTCCAGTTCTATGCCTCTCTCGATGCTGCCCTCGGGGGTGAGGGGGTGAGTGCGGCGATTCTCCTTAAAGCGCCGAACCAGCGCGGAGCTGTTGGCTTCCAGGAAGAGAACCCGGGCAGGGTGGGAGAGGCCGGTGAGAAATTGTTCCAGCTCATCAAAGAAATGCCCGCCCCGGATGTCCACCACCGCCGCCACTTTATCCACCTTGGCCGATTGCTCGCAGAGTTCGATGAATTTGGGCAGCAACTGAGGCGGCAAGTTGTCGACACAATAGTAACCCATGTCTTCAAAGGCGTGCATGGCGATGGTCTTGCCCGCGCCGGACAAGCCGGTAATTATCACTATGTTCAAGGTACCGCCCCCTCTTCGGCCGGCAGGGGTTATTATCTTTACCGGCCCTTGTCCTTCCAGTTTACATTAACAATCCGCTCCCTGTCCAGGCCCAGTCGGCGCACCAGCTCAATCCCCCGCTCAAACCTGCCCACCTCCCCGGGGGCATGGGCGTCGCTGCCGATGACAAACTCCACTTCCTCTACGGCGGCGGCCCGCTGGATGTCAGGGGCGCAAGTATCGGCATGCCGGCAATTTATCTCCAGGCGGGTCCCGCGGCGGGCGCAGGCCCGGGCCAGCTCCCGACTGTCGATGGGCAGGCCGTAACCGGGATGGACCAGGATGTCCACCTTGTGGCGCTGGACACAGTTGATCAGGGCTCGGGTAAAGCTGTCATACAACAGGTGGCGATGGCGGCGACTGAGGAGGGCCAGCCAGCGCAGCCCGTAAAAGGCCCAGCAGGCGTCCATCCCCGAGGGCGCCACCCGGGGGTGCAGTCCCACCAGGAGCATATCCAGCCGGTCGACCAAGGGCGGCGGAATGTCCAGATCCCCTTCCAGGGAAATGACGTTGGCCTCTATATTAAAGAGCAGCCGGGGTTTCCCCGGTCCTCCAGCCTCCCGCACCGCCCGCTCCAACCTGGGCCAGCGCCGCCGTGGCACTCCCACAAAGAGCAGGTTGGGGCCGTGCTCGGCTATCCCTATGGCTTCCAGGCCCAGCTCTGCAGCTGCCCGGAGGTTGTCAGCGATGTTGCCGCTGGCGTGACTCCAGCGGGTGTGAGTGTGGTAATCGGCAATGGGACGCATGGCGCCTTCCTTTCCGCAGAATTTAGGTATCGGAACCCCATCTGAAGCAGTCCACCAGGTCCAGGGAGCCCCTGTCATACAGGATACTCGCCTCCACGCCTTTTAGGACCTCCACCTCCAGAATCGTTCGGGGCAAGACCCGGGGATTGGAAAAGTGGCAGGAATCATATTCTCGTCCTGCCCCGCAACCGATTCCACCACTCCCTGAGCTGGCCAGGCAAGCCGCTGAGGGAGCCCTTGCCTACTTTGATCTCCTTAAATTGTGCGAGGATGTAGCCCGGCCGCAGCTTTTCCCAGGGAATGCGGGCCAGGACGTCCCGAAATTCATTGTCCTTAAACTCCACCAACTTCTCCTTTACCCCCGCCCAGCTGCCGGTACTGATGAAGAGGTAAAAGGAGCCGCCCACCGCCAACAGACCCAACAGGGTCAGCACCCCCTTGAGGAGACCGCCCTGCCTGGCCGCAGGCGGGTCGGCAGTGGATTGGAGCCGGGGATTCTTCTCGATTTCGGCGTCGGTTGCGGAATTCTCCCGGGTCTGGGGACTGCCGTACAAGGTGGCATAGACCACTTCGGCAAAGAGCCCGGCCCCCGTTTCGGCATGCAGGCGGCTGTTGGTATGGGCCCCCACTTCCATAAGCAGGGCCCGGGGATGCAGGTCCTGGTTATAATCGCCCCGGGCATAAAAGATTCCCTTGACCAGCTCGGGATACATGGCGTCGGCGGCGGCCTTGAGCTGCCAGGCAAACTCCTCATTGACCCGATAGTTGGGATTCTGGGTCCCCACCACCAGCATGACCTGGGTCAACTCCCTATCCCCTATTTCCCGATAATACTCTTCCCAGGGGGCGGCGTCCCGGTGCAGGTCAAAGATGGCATCAAAATCCTCCTCGATGAAATCCAGGACGGCGGTGCGGGAACGGCGGTACGAGCCCTGATAGGGGAAAAAAGTCTGCTGGCAGTGGACGACCTCCAGGGCGTCCTGGCCTTCCAGGCTCTGGGTAAACTGGGCCCCCACTTTGTACACCCCGCCTTGGCTCTGGTCAGTGGAGTCGACGCCGTCGCTGGGCTGGTAAGATTCGCCGCTATGGGTGTGGTAGAGGGCAATCCGCCGGGAGTCGGCCCCTTCCAGTCCCTGGGCCGGGCTTGCCGGGGACAGGCTTCCCTGGTCCTCCACCAGCTCAGCCCAAGCCCGTAGCCGTCGATTGTCCACCTTGTAGACCCGGTACATGCGGTTGTCGCTGTCCAGGAACTGGTCGCCCACGTGGATGCGGATACCGGTCCGGAGCAGGACATTGTTTTCCCGATCATAGAGGGTAAACCAGCGGCCGCCCTCCAATTCATGCTCGGCGGCGACCGCCGGCGCCGGCAGCAGGAGTAAGCACAACATAAGCAGGCAGCAGAATTTAGCCAAGTCCATTCCTCCTCTGCTAATAATTTGTATCAGAGGCAGGAAAATTAACCCCCGCCCAGGCGGGGCAAAAAAGAAACCGTCCGGCGAGGGACGGAATTTTTTCCCTAAATATGAGGCTGAATTCTAGAGATCAAGGCCTTCTTGGGCTGGAAGCCCACGCTGGTCTCCACCACTTCTCCGCCCTTGAAGAGCATGAGGGTGGGAATGCTCATGACCCCGTAGCGCTGGGCCAATTCTCCTTCTTCATCTACATTGACCTTGACGATCTTCAGGCTCTGGCCCAATTCCTGATCCACTTCCTCGAGAACTGGCGCCACCATCCGGCAGGGGCCGCACCAGTCAGCCCAAAAGTCCACCAGGACAGGGAGCTGGGACTGCAGGACTTCTTGTTCAAACTCGGCGCCGGTAATTTTCTTTACCATTATACTCATCCTCTCAAAAGATTTCTTCGATATATTCTGCCGCGCTGAGGGCGGCAATACATCCATCGCTCACTGCCGTTACTATCTGCCGCCAGCGCTTGTGGCGAACATCGCCCACGGCAAAGACCCCGGGAATATTGGTCCTCATGTCCTCGTCGGTAATAATGTACCCCTCGGGGCTCAGGGCAATGCCCGAAGCGGCCAGGGGACCGCCGGGTTGCCTGCCCACGAAGATGAATAGCCCTTCTATCTCCAAATGCGAACTGCCACCGCCCCGGGTATCGGCCAGGGTAACCCCGGTCAGCCTGGTATCCCCCAGAATCTCGGTCACCGTCTTATTCCAGAGGGGGGTGATTTTTGCATGCTCCAGCAGGCGTTTCTGCTGAATCTGTTCGGCCCGCATGCTGTCCCGGCGGTGGATCAGCCACACGTGCTCGGCGAACTTGGTCAGGAAGAGGGCCTCCTTGACGGCAGTATCGCCGCCGCCCACCACCGCCACCTTCTTCCCCCGGAAAAAGGCGCCGTCGCAGGTGGCGCAATAGGAAACGCCCCTGCCGATGAAGGTCTGCTCGCCGGGGACGTCCAGGGTTTTTGGCGTCACTCCGGTGGCGATAATCAAGGCCTTGGCCTTGATGCTTCCCTGCTCGGTGATGACTTCTTTGATGGAGCCAGCCAGGTTGAGGGATTCCACAGGCGAGTTCACCATGCCGACGTCAAAGCGACTGGTCTGGGCCAACATATTGGCGGCCAATTGGGCGCCGGAAACCGGCTCTACAAAGCCAGGATAGTTTTCTATCTCATGGGTCAGGACCACCTGCCCACCTGGTCCGCGCCCCTCGACAATGACTGTTGACAGCATTGCCCGGCCTGCATAGAGGCCCGCTGCCAGCCCTGCCGGTCCGCCGCCGATGATGGCCAAGTCATAGATGTTGTCCATACTATACCTCCTATACCCCTGTGGGGTATATCATAGCAAAACTCAGCTGTCCCTGTCAAGGGGTTATTTGCCCAAGCCGGAAAAAATTATGGGTATTACCATAACCTGGGGGAGGAAACCCGAGGCAAATTGTAGAATATTTAAAAAGGGAGGTGACATAATGGATTGGGCGAAAAAAATTCTCATGGCAATAATCCTGCTCTGCCTGCTCGCCGGCTGTAAGGCAGAAATCGCCGGCCCGGTTCCCGACTATACCGATGCCCCTGATTATACCAGTCCCCATCGCCGGATTCCCCAATCTGAGCACAGCCTTACCGGCGTCATCTCCGATGTGCACCTGGAAGTCTTGAAGAATAGCGAACGCCTGCATATCGGCGATCGAAGTGAAAACACCAACGATTCCCTGCCGGCCTATGAAATAGCGTACACCGGAACGGCCCTGCTGATACGGGTCTACGCCCAAATCGTTCAGAGCGAGCTCTGGCAGGATAAGTTGGAGAACTTTGCCAACCAATCCCCCTTGATAGAGGCAATGACTTGGAAGATGGGCAAAGACGACCTCTATGCCGAGTTTGCCCTGGAGCTGAAGGAACCAATCCTGTACAGGACCTGGTACTATGTAAACGCCAGTTTTTTTACTATAGAGTTTACCGCAAAACCGAAAAACTAGCAAAACCGAGGTGAGATATGCTTACGCCCCAATCCAAGGTGGGAGACATTCTGAACCGCTACCCCGACGCCGAAAAAGTCTTTGTGCAGCTGGGATTTACCGATTTGCTCAACCCCGTCATGCGCAGAACCGTGGCTAAATTCGCCACCCTGGAGGTCGCCGCTGCCAAGAAGAAAATGGCGGTTGCCGACCTGATTGCCGCCCTGGAAAAAGCCATAGGAGAGGAGGACAGCTGAGTCCTCCTCTTACTCTTTTTCCGAAGCGGCTTTTGCCCGGGGCGCGTTCATGGATTTGAACCAGACCCAGTACATGGCTATCGTCACTGTGTACAGGGCACAGGTAAAGTAGTAAGGCACGCTGTACGAAAACCTGGCCATGAGCCAGCCCCCGGCCAGGACGCTAAACGCCCGGGTAAAGGTGTCCATGGTGCTGATGAGGCTGCTCATTTCCACCCTGCGCTCCCGGGCCAACTCCATGGCAAAACTGGATTCCACAGGATTGGTCATGTTCATCAGGGCGGTGCGGATGAAATAGGCTCCCCCCACGCCGTAGAGGTTGTTGAGGTTGGCGATGAGGAGCAAAAAGGGTATGGAGCTTATGCGCAGCGTGACCACCGTGACAACCCTGCCCAGGCGGGCGACGATGAAGGGAACGATCAGGCCGCCGATGGCCGTGGCCACCTGCCCCACCGACATTATGACGCCGATTTCGCCGGAACTGGCCCCCAGCTTATTGCTCATGAAGATGTTGAAGAGGGGAACGATGAGGCCGGCGCCGAAGCCAATCATAGCATGGCAGAGGAGGAGCCTGGCCAGGTTGCGCTGCCCCAATATTTCTCCGAAGCCCTGAAAGCCTTGGAGCCCCCGGGTAGCGGTAGCCCTGGGCTTGTCCCGGGCGATGAGGGCCAGGGGCAGGGCGGAAAGCATGGCCAGGACGCCGTAGAAAAGCAGGGTGCCGGCATAGCCCGCCCTCAGGTCGGGCCAGAGCATGGGCAGGTAACCGCTGAGGACGTTGCCGGCCATATTGGCGACCATCATCAGGGAGAAGTTTAGGCTAAAGAGGTTTTGCCTGATCTGGGGCGTGCTGTTCTCCACCAAAAAGGGAGGAACGCTGACGGTCTTAATTGCCTGGCCGATGCCGAGGAGCACGGCGCCAATGGCCAGCAGAAACGGCTGAGCCGTCAGGGCCTCTGTCAGGACGCCGGCAGCCAAAGTAGCGCTGCCCAAGAGCAGGACCCGGCGCACCCCCCAGCGGGAACAAATCAGCCCCACGGGGATGCAGACCAGGCCGGTTGCGAACATTTTGGCTGAGAGGATCATGCCGGCAAAATCTTCGCTGAAGCCCAATTCCAATATGTACAGATTGAGGATGACATTCAGCGCCCCAGTGGTGGACTGGATGAGAAAGGACGCCACAAAGAACAGGACCACCGACCTGTTCTCCAAACCGTAATACTCCCGCAATCCCCGTGCAGTAAAGGTCATCTTGTCATTCTCTCCCAGGATATAATTAGCCTTCCGAAATATTATACTGCTTCCCGGGCAAAAAGGAAAGAGCGGCGCAAAGCCGCTCTTTCTTTATTTTCGATACATCCAGATGATCACAGCGGCGCCGGCGGCCACCAGGATAACGGCGGCGATGATGAAAATCTTATAGAAGCCGGAACCGACTGTGCCGGGGCCCACGGGTTGCAGTTGGGCCAGCTTGCCCACATCCCATTTGAGCTGGGAGCTTTGGGAATCCCCGGCGGCGAGGATGTCATAGAGGTTGGGGTTAAACTGGGCCTCGGTGCCGCCTCCCCCCGTCCAGGGACCTCCCTCTTCAGTTATTTCCCGGTACTGATCGGGGCCATAGGCATCCTGAAGGCCTACCAGCACATAGTACTTCCACTGAGGCAGGGCGGGGCCCAGGAGATTGTGACTGATTTCCGCCACAATGCTCTTCCCCTCCACAAAGATATCAAATCCTTCTACCTGGTCCTGCCAAATTCCCGCCTGGGGATCGTCGGGATCGTCATCCTGCCAATGAATCAGGTATCCCCCCTTCCAGTCCCGGATGCGCAGGTTGACCTGCCAGGGTTTATGGAACTGAACCCTGGCTCCGGGCCGGAAGGTCTCGGCACTGCCATTGGCGCCGGAGGCGATGTACAAGTCGATGCGGTGGAAGTTAAAGCCGGCGCCCCCCCAAGGCTGGTGCAAATTGGGGGCCTGGGCAAATTCAAACTCAAACCTGGTGGCATCTTCGGTATTGGACACGGTAAAACCCACCAGGTCCAGCATTTGCGGTAGCTCCGGCGGGAAAGAGCTGTGTTGGGGATAGGTATAATTACCGGGCCCAAAGGAGTCCCCCATGGGGTCTTCCATGTGGAAGACTGCCTCCCCGGCGGGCTCAGCCAGGGCCACCCCCGCCATCATGATCAACGCCAGCAGCAGCAAGCTCGCTTTTCTCATCATTTAATCCCATCCTCGGCCATTTTGTACAAGATATATGAGTTAAATCGCTAGGTCATACTTAAAAATTCAACGGGACGGGGAATTTCCCCTGCTTCGGCAGAAAAATATACCCCGGGCAGCGGCCTTAACTGCCCGGGGTCAGCACAGGGGGCTAATGAGAAGATGTCATTAACCGTTTTCATTTTCCCCCCGGCGCCTAAATTTATGCATCGGCTTCGGCATTCTTTAACTGCGCTTTGCCATAGGCGTCCAATCTTGCCTGAACCCGGCCGAAGATGCTGTGCTCGGGGTATTCTCCCCGGTTATCGGCCTGACCGGCGGGCACACCGGTTAGAATTTCCAGGCCCTGCTCCACGCTGTCCATGGCATAGACGTGGAAGCGGCCCTGGCTGACAGCCTCCAGGACTTCGTCATTGAGCATCAAGTCGGAGACATTGCGGCGGGGGATGATTACCCCCTGGGTCCCGGTAAGCCCCTGAAGGGCGCAGGTTTCAAACCAGCCCTCCACCTTCTCGTTGATGCCGCCCACCGGCTGGATTTCCCCCTTCTGGTTGACGGAACCGGTGACGGCGATGCCCTGGCTGAGGGGAAGGTCGGCCAGGCTGGAGAGCAGGGCAAAGAGTTCTGCTCCCGAGGCGCTGTCCCCTTCCACTCCGCCGTAGAGTTGCTCGAAGGTAATGCTGGCCGAGAGGGCCAGGGGGCGACGCTGGGCAAAGCGCTGGCCCAGATAGCCCGAGAGGGTCAGCACCCCCTTGCTGTGGATGCGGCCGCTGAGCTCAATTTCCCGCTCGATATTGATGATGCCGCCCCGGCCGGCGAAGGTGTTGGCGGTGATGCGCACCGGCACACCGAACTGGTAGTCCCCGGAGCTGAGGACCGAGAGGCCGTTGATCTGCCCCACCGCCTCGCCCCGGGTTGAGACCAGGAGCTTGCCTTCGGAGAGCAGGCGCTCCCGATATTCCTGCCAGCGGTTGGAGCGATGAATCTTTTCGGCGATGGCCTTGTTGACATGGGTTCTGGCCACTACGGCGGCGTTGTCCAAACCGGCCCAGACATCGGCCTCGTAGAGCAACTCCCTCAACTCATTAAAGTGGGTACTGAGGCGATCCTGGTTGGCGGCCAGGCGGGAACTGTATTCCACCACCCGGGCCACGGCATCCCGGTGAAAGTGGCGGAGCCCCTCCCCCTTGGCCTGCTGGGCGGCGAATCGTGCTATCTGCATCTCGCTCTCACCGTTGCGCTCCATATCGTCATTGAAATCCACCTTGACCTTAAAGAGCTTCTTAAAATCCTCATCATAATGGTAGAGGAGCTGGTAGAGCCGGGGGTTGCCGATGAGCACCACCTTGGTGGTCAGGGGCACCGGCTCCGGCCTCAGAGTGGACAGGGCCAGGCTGGAATACTGGTCGGCCAGGCTCTCCACCAGGATTTCCCGGGTCTTGAGGACCCGCTTCAGGGCTTGCCAGGCCAGGGGATTGGCCAGGAGGTCGGTGGCATGAAGGATGAGATAGCCGCCGTTGGCCCGGTGAAAGGCCCCGGCCCGAATCTTGGTAAAGTCGGTGCTGAAACTGCCCAATTCATTCTGGTACTCCACACGGCCCAACAGGTTGTACCAGGTGGGGTTGGTCTCATATATTACCGGCGCCCCCTGGCCCTCGCTATTGTCCACCAGGAGGTTGACTTTGTACTTAAGGGTATCCCGGCGGCGGGCCGCCAGGAGCAGGGCGGGCAGCTGCTCCTCTCCCTCCTGGGCCTTAAAATCATCCAGATGTTCCAGGACGTCGTTCTTATAGGCCTCCAGGTATTCGCCCACCTGGGGGTGGTCCCCATATTTCTGGCGCAACTCCTCGATGAGATGGCCCACCGCGGACAGACCGATACTGTGATCCAGCTCGCGGATTCGCGCCCGCAACTTGCGCTCGGCCTGGCTGATCCGGCGCATAATATCCGCCGCCTCCACCCGAAGCTCCTGGGAGCGCGTCTCAATATCCCGCTGCACCGAAGCGTCCAATCCCGAATAGTCGTCCTGGGCCACCTCCCGGCCGTCGACGATGGGAACCGTCAGAAATCCCGAGTTGGTAATCTTGAGGGCAAATCCCCGCTCTTTGGCCTTCAGGGTCAGCTCCTCCAGCAGGGCGGTGCGCACCTGCTGAAAGTCCTGGATTATCCTGGCCTTTTGCCGCTCGTACTCCTCGCCGTCAAAGGATTTGGGGATACCCTCCCGGAGGGCGGCCTCCAAATCCTCAATGTCCCGGCGAAAGACCCGTCCCTTCCCCCCGGGCAAGACCAGGACCCGGGGCTGGCTGGGATTGCTGAAATTATAGACATAGCACCAGTCGGGAGGGACCGGCTGCCGGGCCGCTTTCTCCTTAACGGCCCGCAGGGCATAGGTGGTGCGGCCGGTGCCCGGCTGGCCCACGATAAAGATATTGTAGCCGGGACAGTTGGTGCCCAGGCCGAAATTCATGGCCCCCACCGCCCGGGACTGCCCCACTATGCCCTCAAGTCCATCCAGTTCTGCCGTCGTCTCGAAGGGAAACAGGGCCGGGTCGCAGGTGCGCCGCAGCTCTTCCCTTTGAAGCAAAAACTCACTTCTCGTCAATTCTACACCCCCTGGCCAGGGCCTAAATTCTCAGGCCTCTGCCCCCGTTAGTTAAAGATATGTTGTATCTTACCAGAAATTCTCCCCGGTATTCAAATCTTCCCTGGAGGGGAACGCCCCGGATTATGAGGGGCAGGATCAGGGGGATGTTGTGGACAACTTCCTCCCCTCCCCTCACCAGGAAAGCCGGCTCCAGCCAGGCCAATTCTCCTTCCTGTCCCGGGGCAACCGGAGCAAGGGGATGCCGACTGGTGAAGAGGTGCAGCCGCCAGGCATTATCGGCATCCTCCAAGTCGATGCAGTCTACGCTGCCCAGGGCCAGGACCCTGTCCAGGGTCAAACCCGTCTCTTCCCGAACCTCCCGGCGGCAGGCCGCTTCCGGGGTCTCACCGACCAGGAGCTTGCCACCCGGGGCATTCCATTGACCCCGGTGAGGCTCCCGCTGCCGGCGCTGCATCAGGCAGCGCCCTTGGCGATCGAAGATAAAGCAGAGGCTGGTCTCAATCGGCTTCATCTCCTCACCTGCCTGTAAATCTCTTCGTACCGTTCCACCCAGCGCTCCTGGTCAAAGCCCTGGGCTGCAGTCCGGGCGCTCTGCCGCCAGCGGGGAAGCTGGGACAATATCTGCAGCCCGGCCTCGGCCATGGCCTTCACGTCCCCCACCGGCGCCAGGAGGCCGCCTTGCGAGCCCACCACCTCGGGCAGGCCCCCGGTATTGCTGCCCACCACCGGCACGCCGCAGGCCATGGCCTCCAGGGCCACCAGGCCGAAGCTCTCCTTCTCGGAAGGGAGCAGCAGCAGATCGCAGGCCGAGAGCAGGGGGACGATTTCCTGTTGCTGCCCCAGGAATTTCACATCCTCCGCCACCCCCAATTCCCGGGCCCGCTGCTGGGCCAGACAGCGCTGGGGGCCATCCCCCACCATCAGCAAGACCGCCGGCCGCCGGCGGCGCACCCGGGCAAAGATCTCCACCACATCCTGCAGGCGCTTGACGGGGCGGAAGTTGGAAATGTGGATGAGCACCGCCTGGTCGGGTTCGGCGTAGTGGGCGCGTGGGCTTTGCTGGTGACGGCGGAAGCGGTTAAGGTCGACAAAATTGTAGACGGTATGTACGGGTATTTTGAGGCCAAACCGCTCCCTGCTCTCCTGGGCCAGGGCCCGGGAGACGGCGGTGACGACATCGCTGGCCTCAATGGCGTAGCGGGTCACTTCCAGAAAACCCGGCTCGCTGCCCACCAGGGTGATATCGGTGCCATGCAAGGTGGTCACCACCCCCACCCTGCCCGCTATTTGCCGCGCCAGGACGGCAACCAGAGAATGGGGCACAGCATAATGGGCATGGATAATGTCCAGGCCATGCTCCTCGATGACCTGAACCACCCGCCCCGTCAGGGCCAGGCACCAGGGAGGATAGGCAAAGAGGGGATAGCTGGGAACCGTCACCTGGTGAAAGAGGATTTCGCTGGAGAACCCTCCCTCCAGGCGCACCGGCAGCATGTGGTTGATAAAGTGCACCTCATGGCCCCGCTGGGCCATGGCCCGGCCCAATTCTGTGGCGACGACGCCGCTGCCCCCGTACGTGGGATAACAGAGGACTCCGATCTTCATGGTACCACCCTCATACCTGGCTCAAATCCGCCACCGCCAGGCGGCCGGGGCTGACCAGGGCCTCGGCATAGGTGCAGCCGATCTCCCGCCCCCAGCTCCGGAAGCGCAGGCTGTACTCCTCAAAGAACTGCTCCCGATTGAGGCGGGTGGGCCGGGCGCCGCCCTGCCGGGGGGCAAACTGACTGGCATGGGCCTGCACCGCCGCCAGCTTTACCTGCCAATACTCATCGATATTGACCAGGAAGGAGGGCTCGCTGGTCTGGCCCAAAAAGTAATAGAAAATCCGCCGGGGCCGGTGACGTTCTCCCGATACGGGGTATTTATGCAGTCCTGCCAGGTGGCTGGCCTTGGTGACTATGGAGCTGGCCGCCACGTGGTCGGGATGGTGGTCCTGCCACCAAGGAGCCAGGACGATGTCGGGCTGGACCTGGCGAATTAACTGGGCGGTGGCCAGCAGGGCCTCCCGGTTGGGCTCCAGGAAGGCGTCGGGCAGGCCCAGATTGTGCCGGGCCTTAGCCCCCAGGATGGCCGCCGCCTCCCGCCCCTCCTCCAGGCGCTGCTCCGGGGTGCCATTGCTGCCCATCTCCCCGGCGGTCAAGTCGCAGATTTCCACCTCATGGCCCAGGGCGGCATGGCGGGCTACAATTCCCCCCACAGACAACTCCACATCGTCGGGATGAGCGCCAAAGACTAATATCTTCATATTTCTCAGCTCCTACAAGTATATTCTCAGGTCTTGAGCCAGGGGCTGCTCCATGATGGCAGCCACCAGGGCGGGACCGTACTTATTGATGTACCAGAAGACATTGTGCAGGCGCTGCTGCTCTTGGCCCTGGGGTGAAAGGGCAGTCATCAGCCGCTGGCCATGCCGGAGCAGTTCCTCATGCTTGCGGCCATGGGCGGCCATTGCCCGGGCCTCCAACCAGTCCACCTGCTCCAGGACCTTGTCCAGGTTCTTGGCGCTCAACTGGGTCAGCTGGGAATCTATCCCCGCCAGCCCCGGGCCCAGGCGGGCGTATTCTTCCCGGATCCTTTCCCGCAGCTGGGCAAAGGCCTGGGGGATTCCCCAGGAATCGGCCTGGCGCAGGGCCTCCTCCAGCCAACGCTCCAGGTCCCGGTCGGGTTCCAGCCCATATCTTTCCAGAAGGCGGGCTATGGGCGGTTCCAGGAGCCAGCCACCCATTCTCGGCAGCACCGGCGGCTGTTCCAGGCCAAAGTGGGCAAAGACCGGCCGCAATTGTTCCAGGTAGGCCAGTTCCCCCGGCCCCCCGATGATGGCCAGCACCGGTAGCACCAATTCCTGGACCAGGGGGCGCAGCACCACATTGGGGCTCAGGCGCCAGGGCTCCTTCCGGGCGATGCGCCGGAGCTCCTGTAGGGGCAGGGAAATGCTTCTGTTGCGATCGACGAAGACATCGCCCTGCCGGAGCAAAGCCAGGCGCCTCCCCCCATCGATGAGGAAGAGGTGGCTGTGCTGGCGGGGCACATCCAGGCCCGGTCGACGGCCCCTGGCGGCCATGGCCGCCGCTGCTTCTTCCAGCAGCCTGTGTATCTCTTCCCCCTCCTCTATTGCCCGGGAAAACACCGGCCGGGCGGCCTGGCGCACCGGCAGGCCGCAGGAGTCCAGGAGGACGAGGCCATATTGGCCAAAGAGCCTGGAGAGCAGGCTGCCGCACCAGTCAGAAAAGCTGCCCCGGGCTGCATCTCTGACCAGAGCCAGGACCTGGGGAGTGAACTCTGTCTCGGGCAGAATTACCTCCAGCTCCTGAAGCACCGATTCAACTGCAGTCCGGGTAAGGGGAATCTCCGCCGCCGGGGTGAGCTTATAGTCCCCGGGAAAGACCAGTTCCTTCCCCGTCCCGGCAGGGAAGAAGGCAGAACGCACTTCCAAAAAGTCATGATCCTCGCTGGCCAGCCAAAACACCGGCACCACCTCGGTCCCCAGCTCCCGACTGAGCCGGCGGGCCAGGATGACGGCGCTGGCCGCCTTATAGATGGTATACAGGGGCCCCGTGAGCAGACCGGCTTGCTGTCCAGTGACAACTGCCGGCGCGCCTTGGCCCAGGCACTCTATGGCCTGTATAACCTGGGGGGGGCACCCCCAGGCGAGGTTTTTCTCCTTCAGCCAGGGCCAAAGGTCCGGCGCCGGCGGCTGCCCCTTTTGCAGGTGCTCTTGGCGCCGGACCCAGTCTAGCTTCTTCATCTGACCAACTCCCTCTCAGACACCGTATCTTCATTATTTCGCCAAACCAGGCCCTCATACCTGCAAACAAAGAGCCGGGGCCCTCCCCGGCATCTGTTCACTTCTGCTTTTGAATTGCCCACAAAACCAACTGAGTTCTGCTGTCCACCCTTACCTTCCTCAACATGTTGCTGATGTGATTCCTGACCGTCTTGGGGCTGATAAAGAGAGCCCTGGCAATGTAATCATCCCTCAATCCCTGCAAGAGCATGTGGAGAACTTCCTTTTCCTTCTCAGTAAAGATGACATTATCCAGCTCTATATGCAGGTTTGAATAGAGGCCTATCAGCAGTTGGCACAGCAACTCTGCGTACCTTTCACCCTGTCCCCATAGGCGCAATTCCAGGCTTTCGCTGCCGGCATTGAGGATGGCGCACATGGGATCTTTGCTGAGGGCGTCGGGAAGGGAATAGGGCAGGTTGATGAAAATCAACGCGAAACTCCGGGGGGGCAGCCCGGCCAGTTGAGCGGCAGTCACCAGGGGACCGTAGATGATGATTGCATCTACATCCCTGCTCTGCCACAACTCCTGCAAACGCGAATTGCTCAACCTGTTTTCGAAATGAGCTTCCACGCAACAACTGCGCTCCAGGGTGGGGATCAGCTGGGGGTGGGCATCAATTACAGAATGTGGTGTTGCTAAAATAAGTTTGCCCACATTTTTCACCCCGTTGCATGCAAATTGGCGGCGCCGCATCGGCGCCGCGGATTACTACTGGGCGTTAAGATCGTTGAGTTGCGGCGGGAAGAAGGGCGGGAATGGCCGTTGCAGGAACTGTTCACAGACATCCCCAAGCTCTTCGCACTCGGGCGGGACCGGGCAGAAGCCAAAGGCCGGCACCAAGAGCTGGACCTTCAAGGCAGTCTTGACAATTATAAAGGCGCCGATGGTGGCAGTGACAAAGAAGTCCTCATCTTCGTCCTCAGCCAAGACTTCGCCGACACAGGTCAAGGATTCAAATATTGACTCTACAAGGACCTTCATATGGATGGGGTCTGGGGCGTAGAGAATTACTTCCTTCCAGAAGCATACTTCCTCGAAATTTGTGGTGAAGTTGGAAGGGTTCTCGGAATCCCGGATGATGATTTCCAGTACGGCGCACACCCGCACCCGTACCCGTCCCAAGGGACCTTCGTCGATGGGCTCAATGGTCCAATCGAAAAACGATTCGCTGCAAGGCTGTATCCGACATTCTACCACGAGATTTTCCAGCGGAGCATCAGCAGGAAGACTCAAATCTCCGAAGAAAAACTCTTCACACTCTTTCTGGGAGCAGGCGTCATAAATCTTGGTCACCCAAATGCACGCTATCTCTCTAGGCGGGGGAATGTTTCCCTTTGTCATGCCAGGCCAAAGTTTGTTTGTATCCATAAGGTTTTTTACCCTCCTTTCACAATAACTTATGACAGCTTCTGCCCAGTGGTGTTGGGCATTTGCCGTGGGCGAGGTTCCGCGGCTGCGGCTTGCAGTACCAGTTTATGTACCCCAATGGGTTTTGGCACAGAGGTTATCAGGCAAAAATTGGTCTGGGGCAGGGATTGACCGGCCCGCTGCGCTCTCGGGCTCACCGTCGGCATATCCTCGCCTCAAAAGCGCTAAGGAGAAATCTATGGGCTTGTCCCCCATTCAAATGTTATGTAAAGTAAGGATTATCAATTCTCCGGAGGTGTCTTCATTGCCCAAAACCATGGTAAAAATTGTCGGCAGCTTATGCCTGGCCCTGATCCTCATGGCAGCCGTTGCCCCCGGCGCCGGCGCGCTCTCCTACTACGCCTACTTACAGCAGTACTTGAACCAGGCCCGGTCTCAGCCGACCCAGCCGCAGCCTCAACCGGGACAAGCCAGCCAACCAGCTGGGGTCGACAATTTCTGGTCCAGCCGGGCCGCCGGCAGGAGGGCCCTCCTGGACAAGCAGCCGGCTCCTGCCCCGCAACCGCAACCCCAGCCGCAACCGCAACCCCAGCCGCAAACTCAACCAGCCCGGCTCACAGCCCGGGAGCAACAAATGCTGGACCTCATCAACAGGGACCGCCAGGCCAACGGCCTCAAGCCCCTTCAGGCCGATATGGAATTGACCCGGCTGGCCAGGCTCAAGAGCCAGGACATGGTGGACAACAATTACTTCGCTCACCAATCCCCCACCTACGGCTCTGCCTTCGACATGTTCCGGGCCAACAATATCAGCTTTGTCCGAGGCGGCGAAAACCTGTCCAAGGCGGGGAGCGTACAAGTCTCCCACCTGCGCCTGATGAACAGCACCAATCACCGGGCAAACCTCCTCAATCCCCATTACACCCACGTGGGCATCGGCATCGTCGATAATAAACCCTCGGGGATAATGGTGACCCAGATGTTTATCCAAAAGCCCTAAAGATTTGACCGCCGCCAGGCGGTCTTTTCTATTACATTATCCGGGTCAAATGCATAGGATGTATCGAGCCGAAAAAAGGGGGGACAAAGAGTGGAACTGCGGTTATACAAAGGAGCGAAGTTGCTGGAAATAAGCGGGCTCTACCGGGACGGCAATCTGTTCATTCCAGGAGCAGCCCTGGATACCTATGTGGGCGCGTGGGAGGGGCAAGTGCTATTTGTCGACAGCCCCCTGGCCGGCAAGCGAATCTGCCTCACTGTCTTGGGGCCGGGCAACAGGCTGACGCTGCCAGCGACGGTGGAGAAGTTCATCTCCCTGTGTTCCGCCGCCGGAGCCCAGATCATCTACTATGACGGCGGCGCCTTTCCCGCCGGGGACCTGATCCTCGCCCTGGAAATCGGGGGCGACACCCCCATCGTCAGCTACCTGGGAGCGGCCTTTCGCAGCAAGCCCCTGGCCAGGAAAATCGTCGCCAACCTCAAGGGCGGATTTAAACTCACCTACCTTCCCGATCCCCTTGCCTTTGCCAAATCTAAGTACAATTTAAAGCTCGGCCTCTACGCCCGCCTGTTCACGCCGGCAGTGGCCGTTCAACTGCCCGCCGACCTGGATGTGGGGCCCTGGCTCTTCGTAAGCCTCATGGAATACATGGGCAACAGTTCCGGAATGGACGCCAGGATCTTTTTGGAGGAGCCGGTTCCCCAGCCGGCCTTGGCCGCGCCGGCCCTGGAATCGGCAGGAGAACCTGAAACGCAACCTGAGGAAGAGCCGGAACCGCCCACTGTGCTCCCGGAGACGCCGGACCCGGAACCCGAAGAAAGGAAACTGCCCAAACCCAGAATCAGAGAGCAGGCAGCTCCCCCGGCGTCAAAGGGCATCCCCTTGGCAGCAGAATCCGGCATTTCCGCCTCCATGTCCAGAATCCAGTATCCCGAGTTCTTCGCCCGGTTGGAGGGGAGAAGGGCCATCATCAAGAAAGAGCCCTTTTCCTGAGCAAAGTGCAAATAGGCCCCGGCGGGGCCCAATAAAAAAAGACCGCCAGCCAGCCTGCCGGCAGTCTGCCCTCAGAGGAGGGCTATTTTTATTTAAAGGCTGTGTTGTCAAACCAGTTCAATGACCACTTCGCCGCCTTCGGTTTCTTCCCGGTAGATCACGCCCCTGCGACCAGAGTAGATCAGGTCCATCAGCTCTTCCCGATTCAACTTGCGCTTATTGACATGGACCTTAAAGGCGCCGGGGAGAAGGCTGTTGAAGAACTTTATCACGCCCAGGGGAAGGTCGAAGGTCGTGGCGCCCTTGCCGGAAGTGCTGGTAATCCTCAGGAGCCGGGGAGATTCCCGGTCGGCGTGGATGGAAACGAAGTTGTCCACGATGGATTCTTTGCCGCCTTCGACAGCCCCCAGCAATTCCACCGCCTGCTCCGGGCTGACCTTGCCGTCACGAACCATTTCCAGGATTATTAAGCGCTCATCCATGCCTCAAACCTCCAGCCAAATTTCTACCCGGTTACCATCATCGGTATCCACCAGGATAATCTGACCCGGTTCCCCGGCCCGGATGGCTGCCTGCACTTCCTCCATGTCGATATCTGGATAGCGGGCAAAGCGGTTGACAAAATTCAAGAGCTTGCCAGCCCACCCCACGGGGATTCGGACATTGACATGAACTTCTCCGGAATCAGAATCCATGACCCGCACGCATAGCCAGCGGGCCTGTCCCGGGACAGGTTCAGCTTCCCTTGCCAGGGCCTTGAGCAGATTGTCGCCCTCTTGGGGGGTAATCTTGCCCTGGGCGATCATCTCCAAGATCTTCAGACGCTCATCCCTGGAGGTCATCGGCATCCCCCTTCAGGGCGTCCAGCAGTTGCTCGGCCTCAGCGGTTGTAATAGCACCCTTCTCCAACATAGTCAGGATCTTAAGGGTTTCTTCATCGATTTCTGCTCCCGGATCCGCTTCGGCCTCCAGGATGACGGCAGCGGGAACCCTGCGGGCGACGATGCTCCCCCTGGAGCTGGTTGCCGTTACCAGTCCTTGACCGGCATTGAGGGAGCCGGTGACCCGGCCTCGCTCCCGGGAGCTGTAATTCAGGTCCAGTTCTTCAAGATCCAAGTCAGGGCCTGAAAATTCAAAGCGGGCCGATGTGTTTTCAGGAATCGCCAGGGAAATGGCCCCGGAGCGGGTGCAGAGCTGCCAGCGCCCGGGACTGGACCCGGGCAGAGCGGCCTCGATGCTGCCGCCGCCGCAATCCACATAAACATTGCGGCCCGAGATTCCCTTTAGCTCCACATTGCCATTGCCGGTATCTATGTGCACAGGACCCCGGAACTGACGGAGGATGACGTCGCCGCTGCCGGTATCCGCTTCCAGGGCGCCGCTGCAATTTTCAGCCTTTACGAAGCCGGCTCCGGTATCGACGTTGAGATTTCCTTCGCAAGAAGTCAAGATGACATCACCATTGCTGGTATCGATATTTACCTGGCCCCGGCAGTGAAAACACTGGATTTCGCTGCCTGTGCCGTCAATTTCCACATCCCCCTGCCAGGCCTCGATATTGATATGGCCGGTGGTCACGTCGATAATGGCCTCGCCGCAAATTCCGCCCATGTCGATGTCCAGATTGGACCCGTCGATCTGCACGTCACTGGCGCTGGGCAGGTATACCTTGAGATCACAGGGCGCGCTGCCCTCGATAATCACTGTATCGCCCTGCTGGCAGATATCTACTTTGGCGTCACAGCTGACCCTCACTTCATTGCCGCTCCACCCGCGAATAAAGAGGGAGCCGGTCCGCAGGTCCACCGCAAGCCGGGAACGGCCGTCACAGTTAAAGACATACTCGCTGCTCATGACTCTTTCCCCCCGCTAGCGAAAGCGGATCCTATGTTTGGACCAGCGCTCTCGCCCCAAGAGACTGGCCAGAATCTGGCCAACTCCCAGGAGGGCTACCAGCAGCCAAAAAGCCAGCCAGAAGTTGATCTTGTAGTACATGGCTGCCGCAATCACTCCGCCCAGGGCTGCCATCCAAAAGCCGCTGCGCAATTTTTCATAGTCGATTCGCCAAATCCGGGCGGAAGGCTTCTTTATCAACCCGGTGCGGATCAGGGCCAGCTGACGAAAATGATGTAAGATTAAGGCCAGGGCAATCAGGCCGGCCACTGTAAGCCCGAAGGCGGGAGTGGCAACCAGATCAATGAGTTTTTCCAAGGTATTCTCCTCCTCATTCCAGTTCTCGTATGGTAATGCTACCGTTGACTGAACGCAGCTGCAGAGCAATTCGGTGCGGGGCCTCCCCCCAGTTTTCTGACTTTGCCTCGACACTGCGCCCCCCGGTCACCCGCCTGGAATCTATTTTTATGTCCAGGTAGGGATGCTCCAGGCGCACGCTTCCCGCAGTGGTGCGGGCACTGAGGCCAACCCCGATATCTTCCCGAATCGGCAATTGCACCAGGATGCGGCCGTTGACCGTCTCCAGGTTGACGTCGCTGTCCTCGGCGATATTGATCAGGGTGATGCTGCCATTGGTAGTCCTGGCATCGACCTGCCCCATGCCGCCTTCCATGCGCAGACTGCCGTTGACGGTGCGGGCGAGAACGCGATTGCCGCTGACCTTGTTCAAGCGCACCGAACCGTTCATGGTGTGTATCTCAAAACTGCTGGTATCGATGCCGCCGACTTCCACCGACCCGTTCTTGCTGTCTGCCCTGCCCTGATATACATGGTTCCGGGGCAAGAACAGGCGCAGGGATACATTGACCCGATTGCCCAGGCCGCGGCACTCCTGGTCGCCTGCCCGGAGTTTTTTGCCATCGAAATCGGCGAAGCGATAGCGGGAAATCAAGGCCTCGGCCTGTTCCCGGGTGCCGGCCCGGATCTTTTTAATTACATCCAGGCGGAATTCATCCCTGTCCCAGGATTCTATGCGGATGGTACCGTTGCGCACATCCAGCTCCAGCTCGGCGGCTTCGGAACTGAAGCGGCCGGAATGCTGCTCATCCAGGACGATTCTGCCGGAATCGCCAAAGGAGAAATTGATATTGCTCAAACCGGTGCGGATGGTCTCGACGATATCCTCCACAATGGACCTTGGTTCGGGCTCCCGGTGTTTGGGCTCTTGAGCTTCGTCCTGGGCCATGCCGACAGTTTCCAGAAGGCGCTGGGCCTCCTCGACGCTGATCTTGCCCTGGCTGAGCATTTCCAGGATAAGTTTCTGCTCTTCTGACATACAATTCCCCCCTCAGCCTAAGCCAGTTTATAATTTGCGCAAGAGGGCGATGGCATCCTCAGAGGTGATCTTGCCCTCATTGAGATCTTCCAAAATCGCCTTGCGCCTTTCCTTGGTCTCGGGGTCTTCCTTGGGCACAGGTTGGGCCCGGTAACCCAGGGACTCGATCAGGGTCTCCAGGCGACTGCGCACTGTGGGGTAAGAAATCCCCAGCTCCTTCTCCACTTCCTTGATATTGCCCCGACACTTGATAAACACCTCGGCGAAGGCCTTTTGATCGGCGGGAAGCTGGCAAAATTTACACATGGCGAACTTACCCTCGATGCCGGTATTGCAATGGGGACAGTGCAGCTTGGTGACATCCAAACCGGAGTTACAAACCGGGCAGCGTCCCAGCATCTGATTGCGCATTTCCTTCACTCCTTTCAGCTCAGTTGTATAGCCGTCAATTGACTGAAATTAAGTTTCCTTATTTTTTTCCTGGCACCCTTATTATATCCACTTCCAGGAAGCAATGCAACCCTAACTTTAATATTTTTTATGTGTCACTTAAAAAATTTAAGGACAGCTCTCGCTGCCCTATTTTTCCTTGCGGAACCACTTATAGATCTCCTCGGCCACCGGCCAGGGAATACCCGGGACGGCGGCAATCTCCGCCACGTCCTTTTCCCGGAGCTGGTGCAGACTGCCAAAGGCCCTAAGAAGCGCAGTACGCCGGGCCGGTCCCACCCCGGGGATGTTCTCCAACTCCGAGGCCAGGGTGGTCTTGGTGCGCAGGCGGCGGTGATAGGCGATGGCGAAGCGGTGGGCCTCGTCCCGCACCTGCTGCAGCAACATCAGGGCAGGATTATCTCGTTCCAAAGTCAGGGGCCGGCTCTGACCCGGTACAAATACCTCTTCCTCCCGCTCGGCCAAGCTGATAATCTTGACATCATCAAAACCCAGTTCCCGCAATTGACCCAGGGCGGCAGAGAGCTGCCCCTTGCCGCCGTCCACCACCACCAGGCTGGGGAGCTGATTAAAGCCCTCCCTCCCTTCTTTGGCGGCTTCAAAGCGGCGGCGGATTACCTGGGCCATGGAGGCAAAGTCGTCGGGCCCTTTGATGTCCCTGATCTTAAAGCGCCGGTACTTGCTGCGAGCGGGACGCCCGTGTTCAAAGACCACCATGGAGGCCACCGTCTGGCTGCCCTGGAAGTGGGAAATATCAAAGCACTCAATGCGCACCGGCAATCCCGGCAGGTTCAGGGCATCTGCCAGCTGTTGCAGGATGACCTTGCCCCGCTCCCGGCTTTCCTTCTGCTCCCGCAGATCTGCCTCCATATGGGAGGCCAGGTTGTTCCGGGCCATGTCCATGAGCATCCTCTTCTCCCCCCGCTGGGGGACCTTGAGGGACACGGGACCCTGGCGCAGGGAACTGAGCCATTGAGCCAGAGCCTCCCTTTCATCAGGCAACTCGGAGACCAGGATCTCCCGGGGCAGAATCGAAGCATTGGCATAATAATCCCGGATGAAGGCGGCCACGGCCTCGCCGACGGTGGCAAACTCCAGCTGTTCAAAGCTGTGGTATTCGTTGCCCAGCACCTTGCCGCCCCGCACCGAGATGAGCTGCGCGGCAGCCAGCTCGGGCGTCACTTCCACCGCCAGCACGTCCAGGTTCCAGCGCTGATTGGTGACGATGCGCTGCCGGGTGGTGAGCTTGGCCAGGGCGGCCAGCTGATCCCGGAGTTCCGCCGCCCTTTCAAATTCCAGATTTTCCGAGGCCTCGGCCATTTGCCGGTGCAGGTCGGCCTCCAATTGCTGGTGCTTGCCCTCCAGGAAGAGGATGACCTGATCCAGGAGGCGCCGGTATTCCTCGGCAGACACCCGGCCGGCACAGGGTGCCAGGCAGCGGCGGATATGAAAATTCAGGCAGGGCCTGCCCTTGCCCCGCCAATCGGCGCAGGTGCGCAGGGGAAAGAGTTTATTGGCCAGCTTCAGGGTGTCGTTGACCACCCCGGCATTGGGATAGGGCCCGAAATAGCGGGCCTTGTCCCGGCGCATCTTGCGCACCATTTCCAGGCGGGGAAAGTCGTCTTCCAAATCCAACTTGATATAGGGATAGTCCTTATCATCCTTGAGGCGTACATTGTACCGGGGACGGTGCTTTTTGATGAGCTGGCTCTCCAGGAGCAAAGCCTCCACCTCGGTGGCGGTGAGGATATAATCCAAATCCACGGCAGTGCGCTGGATGGCGTTGACCTTGGCCTGCTCTGAGGCAGCGGCCTCACTAAAGTAAGAGCGCACTCGGCTGCGCAGGTTCTTGGCCTTGCCCACGTAGATAACTTCTTCGTCGGCATCCTTGAATATATAGACCCCGCTGCTGGTGGGCAGCTGTCTTACCTTGTCGACCAGTTCCATTTCCTCACCCCGTTTCCATCTCACAGTAATTATAGCATTGCGCCAGAAACAAACATACCCCCTAGACCCCAGGCTATCCTTGGCAGGTATAATTATCTAGAGCATTTTCTGCCCGGCCGCCGTATCTTAGTTAATAAGGAGGGATGAAAGTGGCAACAACTCTTATCAAGTTAGTTATGAGTGCCGAGACGGTAACGACGACCAACCTCTTACCTGACGTAAAAAGGTACTTCTACTTCTTGTCGGAAGATGAGAGGGATGGGGATACCGTCACCATTCCCGCTTCGGAATTTGTCGACGATGAGGGTAACCCTGTGGTTGGCAACCTGACCACAGTTACCACCGACAATGGCTATTACAACCTGTACGTTAACGGCGCCCTACAGCAAACCAGCCTGTACACTGTAGAGGAAGACGGTTCCCAAGTTGAGATTCGGCCAAGGCTCCACAGTGCCCCTTGGCGCGCCAATTATCCTGGTTGTAACTAACTTCGCCCCCGTCTCGACCTCAACAACCACAGTAACATCATAATTCCTGAAAGGGCTGCGCAAAAGAGGCTTCCCCTGCCTGATCCTCGGGCAATCTCTTTGAACGAAGCCTGTAACCCGAAAGCCGAGGTGCTATTGCATGGGGCTGTATTGCGGCAGCCCTCTTGTATTTCCTCCACACTGCTCTGCAACTGCTAAAATGCCATCATCAGCTTACGACAAGCCGGAACCTTTTCCCTGGCTGAGGTAATAAGTTACAACAGGAACCTTATTGTAGGTTGGGGTGATAATTTTGGTCTGCTCTACCGATGTAAAATGTGTACTCTGCGACAAGAGCGGCAATATTGTAGATCCCGGAGCCCCGGGAGCAGTGAGCTACCGGGTCATATCCCAGAGGACCGTCAGGGAAGACAATCTCCCCGAAACAGAAATTTTCGTTCAGCTCACTGGTCACATCCGCCTGATTTCCCAGTATTTTTCTTCCCCCCCAATCCCCTTTAGGGTTTCCGGCTTCTTTAATCTGCTTACCCCCCGGGGTTCTGACATTCACTATCGCCCTCAAGGCCTTCCGGTGCAAGGCGAAATTAAAGCAAAGGCGATACAGGGTCGACCTCTCCTTAGACAGCTTGGCCTGGTCTTCTGCACCAGCGGACCTGGTAGTTCCCGCCCAAAGCCTAAGCTCTGAAACCTTTCCCAGCAACCCCGGACCTTTCCAGGCAACTTGCCTCCGGGTAGAAAGGGTTTTCGACATGATCTGCTTTCGGGCAAAGGCTGTGGTCAGCGTTGAAACCTGTCTGCTTTACGCCCGGGTTTACCAGTACACTGCCCTGGCCCGGGATGGACAATGGGTCTTTACCGATGGCGATGAACTCACCCAGTATGGGAACCGGGGAATTTTGGATCCCCAGCAGGTCTCCTTCCATCAGCTATTTATCAATGGCGTCCTGCAGCCGCCTATAAACTATGTACTGGAAAAGGGCAAACTTACCCTAACCACTCAGGACTCCCCCCTGACGGGGGCGCCAGTAATTCTCAGATTTTTTACCCTCACCGACAGCAATGGCGCTGTCATCAAGGCAGAAACAGCTCAATACCTTGCCCTGGCCCAGGGCGGGAAAAGGGTGTATACCGATGCCGATAAGCTTCTGACTTATAACAGCAGCGACATCCTGAATCCCCAGGCAGTATCCTATATTAACCTCTACATCAATGGTGCCCTCCAGCCGCCTGTCAACTATACGGTGGAGAGGGGTAAATTGACCCTGAACACAGCCGACCTTCCTCCTCCCGGAGCGCCAATTATCCTTGAATTTGTCAAAATAGGAAGTCCGCGTCCCTTACCGGTGAAAGTAAACATGTTTAATGCCGCTGCCAAGGCAGGAAAGATCTACACCGATGCCGATGCACTAGAAGAATATAAATCCAGCAAGCTTATCGAGCCGAGCCTCAGCTCATGCCAGAATCTCTATATCAATGCAGTGGTCCAGCCAAAAGTTAATTACCTTTTGAGCAAGGGAGCCCTCAAGCTGCTGACATCGGACCTGCCCCTGGAAAACTCGCCAATTACTGTTCAGTATTTGAGGATATGCGAAAATCTTACCCCCTTGCCTTCACTGCCGATTAAGAAATCCCCAAAGTACCTTTCGAGCACCTCGTAGCGAATGATATTGAACTTCCATATCGCCGATGAAACAGAGTAAAACACCCGGAGCCTGGCTCCGGGTATTTTTTATTTCTTCTCTTTCATAACGCTGGCTCAATCCCCACTTATCAGCCACTCATTTTCCAAGGATTTTCCCCTTTCGGAAGCAGATCTACCATCCCTATGCTTCCAGCACGGGGCTATGAACTTGTGGTCCTCTACCACTCAGGAAGTGCCTTTGCAACACCGGCTCATGAACTTACAGCCCTGTTATCTTCCTCCTGGACAAACTCCCCATCCTGCATCCGCAACACCACATCTGCGTGGCCGGCAACGGTGGGGTCATGGGTGACGATGATTACACAGCAATTCCGCTCATAGGCAAGACCCTTTAGGAGCCTGACAATGTTCTCGCCATTCTCGGTATCCAAATTGCCTGTGGGTTCATCTGCCAGGATGACCTTGGGCTCAGAGACAATCGCCCGGGCAATGGCAACCCGTTGCTGTTCGCCGCCGCTGAGCATGGCGGGAAAGCGGTTAAATACCTCTTCTGTCAGGCCGACAGATTTAATCATCTCCGCTGCTTTAACCTTAGCCTCCTTGCCCTTGATGCCCTTTAATTCCAAGGGGTACATGACATTTTCCAGGGCCGTCAGCAGGGGAAAGAGGTTGTAGGCCTGGTAGATTACCGATACATCTTTCCGCCGATACTTGTCCCTGTTCATCTTACTGGTGGCGGTATCCTGGAAAATTACCTGGCCCTTTGAAGGCAGGTCCAATCCCGCCAAGAGTGAGAGCATGGTGGTCTTGCCGCTGCCGCTTTTGCCCATGACGGCATAGACCTTACCCTGCTCAAAGGAATAGGATACGTCCTTCAATGCTTGTACCGTCTGGTATCGGTTCATGTACACATAGGAAACATTGTCTAGGGTCAGGATACCCATCTTTCTCACTACTCCCTTGCCGTTAATATTTCGATTACATTCACACGGTTCATTGTCGCTATGCCCAAACCCGAGCCTGTCAGGTAAAAGCTGACATAGCCTAAACCTGTTCCAACTTGAGAAACTGAAAATTGCCCTGTCATCAGCACTGAAATCACCAAACCCAGCGCCGTTCCCAATAGGCAAAGAATGCCCTGTTCGACGAAAAAGGTGAAAAAGCTGGCAGTCCTGCTGGTTCCCAGGGAGCGCATGATGGCGAATTCAGGCTTTCTTACCCGGATAAGCAGGTATGAGACCAGAAAACCAATCCCTGCACAGAACAGATAAATAACAGGATACAAAGCCCTGGAAAAATCAATGTAATCCTGCACAGGGGCAGTAGCATTCTTTAGCAGTCTGTCGTTTATGGTAAAACTCAATTCTTGACTGCCGCTCACTGAACCTGCCCCGCGGCTGACAAACCCAAATTCCATCAAGGTATCCCTGAACCTGTTTAAGTCCTGGGTGTTTTGCAGAAGAAAATTGGCGCTACTGAATTCCACTGGCTTACCTATACCTCGACTTACGTCATTTGCTATTTCCAAGGGGCAGTATATTGGCGCAGGAGTAACGTAAGATTTGTATACGCCTACGATCTTCAGGGATACAGTGTGACGACTAATATCGCTTTCCGATTCAGCGGGATACTTTTTTATGTCTAGGGCAGTATAATTCACTTCAGCCCCGACAAAGAGACTGTGGTCAGCTAAAAAATCTTCACTGACAAGGCAGACCTTTTCCTCACTACCAAACAATTTTTCATCGTACCCATCCATGAATTCTGGCTGTTGTGGAAGCGCTGTTACATCATTAACTCCCACCAGCATTGAAGGGTTCCTGGTATAATCTGTTAGCCGGGAAATATCTCCGTCCTGCCATGTCCCCACTTTTCCAAAGACCCTAAGGGTGTATATCCCGTCTCTGATAAAACCGGTGTTTTCTAGTCCGGTTATTATTTTTCTTTCTATCCTCAACCCATCAATATTGCCATCCAAATCGGTGATATATCCAGTTACTTCGATATTGGCGTGCAGTTCATCCAGGGTTTGACGGTGCCGATAGATGGTATTTGTATACACATTCAGAAAAAGCACGATTACCAATGAAACTACTAGCACAACCAAGCTTCTCAGTTTGCGGCGGAAGAGTTGTCTCAAGGAGGCCTTAACTATGAACATGCCATCACTTCTCTTTCTCTGTTAGCACTTGCATGGGCTCAGCTCTCAGGACTTTGGCGGCAAAAATGCCGCTCAATACTAGGGTAACAGCAAGCACCGTTCCTGCAGCTATCAGGGGGGCGATGGGCTTGTCTGGGGCGATGGCCTGGAATTCCACCTCATTGTCTTCACCATAAACTTCGCTGTAGGTCGCACTCAGGGAGACCTCCTGGGCGCTTCGGGCATAGACATTCTCCATCACCCTATCCGACAGGGCATATCCTGCTAACCCGCCGAGGACAACCGACAGACCAGCAACCATGAGGACGGTAATCAGCAGAAAGGCAAGAGCTTTGCCACGGCTAGTCCCCAGGGAGTACATTATGGCGATGGTGCGCTGCTGCCTGCCCACATAGAGCAGGGAGAAAAGCAGGACAATCCCCAATCCCCCTGCGGCGCAGACACCCGTCAGGAGCAAGGCATTTTCCCTCAAACCGGCCAGGGCCCCGCTGACCTTGCTGTAACCCTGGTCATAGAAGGTGAAATTCAGTCCCGACAGGTCATACTGCTCCATCTCCTCCAGAAAAGCCTCTACCTTGCCATTGGCGAGGCGGAAAGAAACAAAGTTGTCTCTAGTCATGTAGGGCTGGAGACTGATAGATTTTTGCGGGTCCATCACCCTATCCGACAGGGCATATCCTGCTAACCCGCCGAGGACAACCGACAGACCAGCAACCATGAGGACGGTAATCAGCAGAAAGGCAAGAGCTTTGCCACGGCTAGTCCCCAGGGAGTACATTATGGCGATGGTGCGCTGCTGCCTGCCCACATAGAGCAGGGAGAAAAGCAGGACAATCCCCAATCCCCCTGCGGCGCAGACACCCGTCAGGAGCAAGGCATTTTCCCTCAAACCGGCCAGGGCCCCGCTGACCTTGCTGTAACCCTGGTCATAGAAGGTGAAATTCAGTCCCGACAGGTCATACTGCTCCATCTCCTCCAGAAATGCCCCTACCCCGCCATTACGAGACGGAAGGAGACAAAGTTGTCTCTAGTCATGTAGCGCTGGAAACTGATAGATTTTTGCGGAATAAAAATAGTATCTTCATACAAGCCATAGGCACCGTCCATGTGTCCAACTACCTGGTACATGCCGATAATTTCATAGTTACCTTGAGGTGGTGCAGGAGATATAAATATTGATAGACTTCCATTACTATTTCTGCAACTCAGTTATGTTCTCCTGCTTACTAAAGAAAAATACCCTCCCGAAATAGATTCAGGAGGGTATTCTCTATTTCCTTGCCAGCACCGGGGCCAGGAACTGGCCGGTGTAGGACTGGGGATTTTTGGCCACTTCTTCGGGGGTGCCGGTGGCGATTACCTGACCACCCCGGTCGCCTCCCTCGGGGCCCAGGTCGATGATATAGTCCGCCGTCTTGATCACATCCAAATTGTGCTCGATGACCACCACGGTGGAGCCTTCGTCCACCAGGCGGGTGAGGACCCGGAGCAGGCGGTAGACATCGTCGATATGCAGGCCGGTGGTGGGCTCGTCCAGGATGTAGAGGGTGCCGCCATTGGACCTGCGGCTGAGCTCGGTGGCCAGCTTGACCCGTTGGGCCTCGCCGCCGGAAAGGGTGGTGGCGGGCTGCCCCAGGCGGATATAGCCCAGGCCCACATCAAAGATGGTCTGGAGCTTGCGCTGGATCCTGGGGATGTTGGCAAAGAATTCCAGGGCCTCCTCCACCTGCATGTCCAAGACGTCGGCGATGGACTTGCCCTTGAACTTGACCTGGAGGGTCTCCCGATTATAGCGGGCGCCGTGGCAGACCTCGCAAGGCACGTAGACGTCGGGGAGGAAGTGCATCTCGATCTTGACGATGCCGTCGCCCTTGCAGGCCTCGCATCTGCCGCCCCGGACATTGAAGCTGAACCGGCCCGGCTTATACCCCCGGGCCTTGGCCTCGTTGGTCTCGGAGTAGAGGGCGCGGATTTGGTCAAAGACGCCGGTGTAGGTGGCGGGGTTGGAGCGGGGAGTCCGGCCGATGGGAGATTGGTCGATTTCGATGATCTTGCTGATATGCTCAATCCCCTCGATGCCGTCATGGAGGCCGGGCTTGGTCCGGGCCCGGGAGACCTTCTGGGCCAGGGCCTTGTACAGCACCTCATTGACCAGGGTGCTCTTGCCGGAACCAGAGACGCCGGTGACGCAGATAAATTTATTCAGGGGAAGGGTCACATCCAAGTTTTTGAGGTTGTTCTCCCGGGCCCCCCGCACGGTGAGGAACTGGCCGTTGCCGGGGCGGCGCTTTTCGGGAATAGGAATGGAGCGGGCGCCGCTTAAGTACTGGCCGGTGATGGATTCGGGCACCTTGGCGATGTCTTCCAGGGTGCCCTGGGCCACAATCTGGCCGCCGGCGGCCCCGGCCCCGGGGCCGATGTCCACTATCCAGTCGGCGGCGCGCATGGTGTCCTCGTCATGCTCCACCACGATCAGGGTGTTGCCCAAATCCCGCAGGCGCTTGAGGGTGGTGAGGAGGCGGGCATTGTCCCGCTGATGCAGGCCGATGCTGGGCTCGTCCAGGATGTACAGCACTCCGGTGAGGCCCGAGCCGATCTGGGTGGCCAGGCGGATGCGCTGGGCCTCGCCGCCGGAAAGGGTCCCGGCGGCCCGGTCCAGGGTCAGGTAATCCAGGCCCACGTCCACCAGGAAGCCCAGGCGCTCGTTGATCTCCTTGAGGATCAGGCGGGCGATCATCTGCTCCCGGGGGGTGAGCTCCAGTTGGGCGAAGAAGTCCCGGGCCAGGCCCACCGGAAGGGCGGTGACCTCAGCGATGTTTTTGCCCCCCACCAGCACCGCCAGGCTCTCGGGCTTGAGGCGCCTGCCCCGACAGGTGGGACAGGGGCTATCGCTCATGAACTGCTCCATAAATTCCCGGACGTCATCGGAGGTGGTCTCCCGGTATCTTATTTTGAGCCAGTTGATGGCGCCCCGGTAGCGGGCCTTATAGGTCCTGGGCGCCACCTTGCGGTTGGGGGCATAGGTGACGGTGTACACTCCGTCGGTGCCATTGAGGAGGATATCCCTTTCGGCGGCGCTCAACTGCCCCACCGGCTTATCCAGGTCTATGCCCTTGGCTGCCGCCACCTGCCGGAGCAGGGTCATGTAGTAAGAATCCTGAGAATTGCTCCAGATAGCCACGCCCCCCTGGCTGATGCTCTTACCCGGGTCGGGCAGGATTAAATCCGGGTCGGGCTGGCGATGGTAGCCCAGGCCGCTGCAGTCAGGACACGCGCCAAAGGGGCTGTTGAAGGAGAATACCCGGGGGGAAATCTCTTCAAAGCTGAAGCCGCACTGATTGCAGGCAAAGTTCTGGCTGAAGGTGATGTCCCGGTCCTCATCCGGCAAGTTGATGAAGACGATGCCGCCGGAGAGCTTGAGGGCCGTCTCCAGGGAATCGGCCAGACGGGTCTCGATATTATCCCGCACCACCAGGCGGTCGATGACCACCTCGATGCTGTGCTTCTTATTCTTTTCCAGCTCAATATCCTCTTCCAGCAGGCGCACTGCCCCGTCCACCCGCACCCGGACATAGCCGTCCCTGGCCAGGTCCTCCAGGAGCTTGACATGCTCGCCCTTGCGGCCCCTGACGACGGGGGCCAGGACCTGAATCCTGGTCCCTTCCGGGTATTGGAGGATGGCATCCACCATCTGCTCCACCGTCTGCTGGCTGATGGGGATGCCGCAGTTGGGGCAGTGGGGCCGCCCCGCCCTGGCAAAGAGGAGGCGGAGGTAGTCGTAAATCTCCGTCACCGTGCCCACGGTGGAACGGGGGTTGCGGCTGGTGGTCTTCTGGTCGATGGAGATGGCCGGAGACAGGCCTTCGATGGAGTCCACATCGGGTTTGTCCATCTGGCCCAGGAATTGCCGGGCGTAGGCCGAAAGGGATTCCACATAGCGGCGCTGCCCTTCGGCGTAAATTGTATCAAAGGCCAGAGAGGACTTGCCGGAACCGCTGAGGCCCGTCATGACCACGAGCTTGTCCCGGGGGATGTCCAGGTCGATATTTTTTAAGTTGTGGACCCGGGCCCCCTTGATGGAAATATATTTAGCCATTATCTCTTCATTCCTTGCTCTTGAGTTTAATTATTATATCCCGCAGATAGGCGGCCTGCTCGAATTCCAGGGCCTTGGCGGCGGTTTGCATCTCTTTTTCCAGGCGCCTGATCAGGCGGGCCCTTTCATCTCTGGACATATCCTTGTCCTCGGTGCTGTACTTGGCCCCCTCTTCAGCGGCCTTGGTGGCCTCGATGACGGCCCGGATGTCCTTCTTGACGGTTTTGGGCACGATGCCGTGGGCCTTGTTGTACTCGGTCTGCAGTTGCCGACGCCGCAGGGTTTCCTCCACCGCCCGCTGCATGGAGTCGGTGACCTGGTCGGCGTACATGACCACCCGGCCGTTGACATTGCGGGCAGCCCGGCCCATGGTCTGAATCAAAGAGCGGTCGGAGCGCAGGAAGCCTTCCTTGTCTGCGTCCAGAATAGCCACCAGAGAGACCTCGGGAAGGTCCAGGCCTTCCCGAAGCAGGTTGATGCCCACCAGGACGTCGAACTCGCCCCGGCGCAGGTCGCGGACAATGGCCATGCGCTCCAGGGTATCGATGTCGGAGTGGAGGTAGCGCACCTTGACGCCGGCCTCCCGCAGGTAGTCGGTGAGGTCTTCGGCCATGCGCTTGGTCAGGGTGGTGACCAGCACCCGTTCCCGCATCACTACCCGTTGGCGGATCTCCTCCAGCAGGTCGTCCACCTGGCCCTCCACCGGCTTGATCTCCACCTCGGGATCCACCAGGCCGGTGGGGCGGATAATCTGCTCCACCACCTGGGTGCTGTGTTCCTGCTCATAGGGCCCCGGCGTGGCGCTGACATAGACGGCCTGGGGGACCAGGGCTTCGAACTCCTGGAAGGTCAGGGGACGGTTGTCCAGGGCCGAGGGCAGGCGGAAGCCGTGTTCCACCAGGACAGTCTTCCTGGCCCGGTCTCCGTTATACATGCCCCGGACCTGGGGCAGGGTGACGTGGGACTCGTCCACCACCAGGAGGAAGTCCTCGGGGAAGTAGTCTATCAAAGTAGCGGGTCGGCTCCCCGGCGGACGCAAGGCCAGGTGCCGGGAGTAATTTTCAATTCCCTGGCAGAAGCCCATTTCCTGGATCATCTCCAGGTCATAGCGGGTGCGCTGTTCCAGGCGCTGGGCTTCCAGGAGCTTGCCCTGGCTCTTAAAATAAGCCAGCTGCTCTTCCAGCTCGGCCTGGATATTGACGATAGCCTTGTCCAGCACCTCCCGGGAAGTGACGAAGTGGGAAGCGGGGAAGATGGCGACGTGGTTGCGGTCGCCCAGAATCTCTCCCGTCAGGGTGTCAATCTCGGTAATCCGCTCCACCTCGTCGCCGAAGTACTCTACCCGGATGGCCCGGTCGCTGGTGCCGGCGGGGAAGATCTCCAGGACATCGCCCCGCACCCGGAAGGTGCTGCGATGGAAGTCTATATCATTGCGGGCATACTGCATGTCCACCAGACGGCGCAGGACCTGGTCCCGGGGAGCTTCGCTGCCCACCCTCAAGGAGAGGACATGCTTGCGGTACTCCTCGGGGGAACCCAGGCCGTAGATGCAGGAAACACTGGCCACGATGATGACGTCCCGGCGCTCAAAGAGGGCGCTGGTGGCCGAGTGGCGCAGTTTATCTATCTCTTCATTGATGGAGGCGTCCTTCTCGATATAAGTATCGGTGTGGGGAATGTACGCCTCGGGCTGGTAGTAATCATAGTAGCTGACGAAGTATTCCACGGCGTTTTCCGGGAAGAACTCCTTGAACTCGCTGCAGAGCTGGGCGGCCAGGGTCTTGTTGTGGGCGATGACCAGGGTGGGCCGCTGCACCTGGGCGATGACATTGGCGATGGTGAAGGTCTTGCCGGAGCCAGTGACGCCCAGCAGGGTCTGATGGCGCATATTTTTATCCAGCCCGGCCACCAGCTGCTCTATGGCCCGGGGCTGATCGCCGGTGGGCTTGTAGTCGGAGACCAGTTTGAATCGACGTTCCATTTCCTCACTCCCTTCCAGGACTGCGAACAGGTGTTTCTATTTTACCACAAAGTTCTGCCCCTGTATATAGCAGCCGGCTTTAGAAAAAAGCCGTCCCATCAAGAATTAATCTGATCGCCCATAATGTCCACCCGGTCATCGGGGCAAGCGGGCCATGCTTCCAGATCCCTTTGACTGAGAATCTCCTCAATGCATTCCGCCGACCCCGCCACATAGGTCCACATCAAATCCACCTCGGTGGCCACGCACCAGGCGCGATCACCAGGCCACCACAGGTTGGCGCTCTGCCAGCCCAGGCTGGACATGGATATGGTAGCGGTTTCGACACTGCCCCGGTACAGGCAGTAGCTACGGCCGGGCAAGTGAAAGGATGCCGTCGGCCCCGGCCCGGGATGGCCCCAGCCATCCCAGAGGGCAAAGTAGCAGTCCCCGGGAGTCCGGGTATGTCTCCGCAAGATATTTGCCAAGAGGATCGCCTGCCTTGCGGGAAGGCTGCCTGCTTCCGGCGCCTCATACTTGCCGGCCGACTGTCCGGCAATGGCCGGCCACTGCATCTGGGCATGGGCCACCTTTCCCATGGATTGGGCGACTGCGGCCCAGGTCAGCCGGCGCCCCTGGCCGGCGCCTACCGGGTGAAGGATCCTGGCATAGCCAGAAAATCCCTGGGGGATGATGGCGGCGGCATAGTTGGCATCCCGCCTCCGTCCCCAGGGCTCTTCCAGGACATCCCGCAACCAGCTGGCGCAGGAACTGTCCAATACCGACAGATAACCAGCCATGGCAACCACCTCAGTTTCCCAAAGGTATAGCTTCCCCCGACTCAACTATATTACCACAATGCACATCCTCTGGCACCGCCCTCCTGACGTCACAAATAATACAGTCTGATGCTCAGGCACCAGACTGTTTCTTTTTTATTCTCTTCCACAGGCGCAGGAGAAAGCCCTGGCTGCCCAGTTGTAAGTAATTTCCCCCTTGGCTGGGGTCGGGCACCGGCACCAGGCCCAGCTTGCCTTGGCGCTGGTGAATTCGCACCGTCCTGGTCTCTCCCCCGGGGGAGACTGCCTCGATTTCTGCCAGGCCGGGGAAGGTGTTGAGGGCAAAGGTCAGGTCCCGGCGGCTGTTGACATCGATGCCGTTGACATTGAGGATAATCCAGCCCCCACCCAGGCCCTGGGCCTCTGCCGCTGAATCCGGCAGGACGGTGAGGAGCCGCACCCCCCGTTCCGGGGCCGTGTACAAGGGTTCTCCCGCCCACTCCCGGCGGTTGCCGGCCTGGATCAGGAACTCATGGCCCAGGGGTGCAAAGAGCACCGCCACAACCTGCAGCGGGGTCCAGCGCCCGGACAGGATGGCCATGACCAGGAGGATTATGCTATAGAGCAACAGGTTTCGGGCCGACCAGCGGCTCTTGGCCCGGGGGGTGGAGGAGACGGCGATATCTGAATAGCCCAGAGCAGCCACGATGGGAAGGAGCGTCATGGTGAGAATCATCCCCGGACCCGGCTCCAGCAAAGGCCGGATCAGGGGCCACCAGTTGGGCATAGAGACAGCGCCTTCCCCCAGCTCTGTCGGGCTGATGATCAGGGCAAAAAGGGCTGCCATGGGCATGGGCCAGAAGCGCTGGAGCATGAAGCCGCCCACCAGTTTGCCTTCCGGCCCCTGGACGATGATGGGACTGGCATTGAGATGGCCGCTGACGAAGATCAGCAGCGCCTCGGTAAGGTGGAGCAAGCCCACCAGGCCCATCAGAGCCGGCAAATCGACGGCCATGAGACCAGCCACAAGCCCAACATTGCTCAGCTGCGGCCAGAGCAGAGCCAGCCCCCGCAGGAGCAGGGAAACCGCCCCCACCACGCCGCCGCCATAGGCGAAACACATGAACCGCGGGTTGACGAGCATCATGACCAGGACCACCGGCCAGACATAGATGATTCCCATTTCCTCCGAGAGGGCAATCCCCAGAGAGGCCATAAGCAGGCTGGCGAAGAATCCGCCCAGCGCTCCAAAGCCCAGGGAAGTCATGACCTGACGCAAGGGCCGGGAAAGGGGCGTTCCGAAAAGATGCTCCTCTAAGCTGGCCTGGCGCAGATACTGGCGCAGGACCAGGCTCATGACAATGCTGATCATGATGGGAAAGTACAGCATGCCGGGATTCCTGAGCCAGCCCACCAGGCCGTCGCCCAGGGCACTGAAGATTAGTCTTAGCAGGTCCAACAAGGGCAACATATTAATTCTCCCGAAGCAACTCGTGCAAGACTTCTATTGCCTTGGTCAACTGGATGTCGGCGGTGCGGGTATATTTCATCCACCTCCGATTGAAGGCATCGGTGGTTTCCATATCCATCTTGCCCAGGGCAGGCAACCCTTGATCACGTTGAAATTCTTTCACGGCCTGGGCAGTCGCTTCGTCGTACACCCCCGTCACGGGACCGCGGAAATAGCCCATTGCCTCCAGCATGCGCTGGAGCTGATAGACGTGAATGGCCTCACTGCCCAGTTCCAAGGTGCCCAGGAAGGGAAGATTGGGTATCCTGTTCACCGAATCCATTTCCACTTCATAATCGGGTTTTACACCGTTATCTTGAATGGCCTTGCCCTTGGGCGTAAAGAACCTGGCCATGGTCAACTTGACATAGGAGCCGTCCCCCAGGGGATAGAAGCGCTGGACAGTCCCCTTGCCATAGGAGGTGGTCCCCACCACCGGCACGCCGTTATCCTGAAGGGCGCCGGCCAGGATTTCCGAAGCGCTGGCACTGAGCCCGTTGACCAGCACCACCATGGGGTAACCCCTATCCCGCAGGGAGGAGCTGTATTCCTCGATGCGGTTGCCATGGCGGTCTTCGGTATAGACGATCAGACTTTGCGGAACCAACTGGCGGGCGATGTCCACGATGACATCCAGGTAGCCGCCGGGATTGTCCCGAAGATCCAGAATCAAACCCTCCATGCCCTGTTTCTTGAGATCTCTGATCCCCTTGGCGAATTCTTCGGAGGAGTTCTCGGAGAACTGGGAGAGGGCAAGATATCCCATCTTATTTGCCAACATCTCTATCTCCACGGTGCTGCGCTGAATCCTGGCCCGCTTCAGAGTGACCTGAAAGATGTTGGGCAGGCCTTCCCGAATGATGCCCAGGGTGACCTCGGTGCCCTCTTCACCCCGGATGTCCTTGACGGCATCGTTGAGGCTCAGCCCCTCGATACTTCTGCCGTCAACCTGGACTATTTGGTCTCCCGGAAGCAGGCCCGCTTCCTCTGCCGGCGATCCGGGAAAGGCGGCCATGATGGTGATTCGGTTGTTTTCCATGGTCACTTCGACGCCAATGCCGCTATAGGTGCCGCCGGCCTGGATCAGCATCTCTTCCATTTCTTCCGGGGATAAGTACTCGCTATAGGGATCCTCCAGGCTGTCTACCAAACCGTAGAGGGCGCCTTCCAAAAGCGCTTCCCGGTCAGTATCCCGAACGTAATATTGTTCAAGGGTATAGAGAACCTGGTTTAATTTGCCCCAGTCACCGGCCAGCCATTGAGTTTGCTCGCTGTACACGCCGCGAGAATAACCCAGGGCGAAGCCCAGGGCGCTGCCCGCCGCCAAGAGGGCGAGAACCAAGATGACGGCCAGGACCTTTAAAGTGCGTTGACTGCTCAAAATTTCCACCCGCCTGTCCTATAGGATAAAAGCATGGGCTTTGCTCATCCGCCTGGGAAAGGGGCGGGACTTCAAAGCCCGAGTTTGCTACCCATTATATCATTATATTCTTCCCTGGGGAAAAAATCCCGGCGCCGCCACATGCCCGCTGCATGCAGGGACGCGGGATTGCGCTTTACTTGTACTCGAACTTGAGAGGATCGACCGGTTGGCCGTTGACGCGCACCTCAAAGTGCAAATGGGGCCCGGTGCTCTGCCCGGTGCTGCCCACGATGCCGATGGGTTGCCCGATGGCGACGATATCGCCTTCACTGACCATGGGCTTCTGATACTGGTGGGCATACAGGGTGGCATAGCCGCCGCCGTGGGCGATGATGACATACCAACCGTAAGAGGAGTGATATTTTGAGGTGACCACTTCTCCCGATGCGGCAGCAACGATGTAGGCAGGAGTGCCCTGGTACATCGGGCTGCTGGGATAGTACCTGTGGGATGGGGCGATGTCGATACCCCGGTGCCAGTCGGGCTTGCCGTAGATGGTGCGCCAGCCGAAGGGCGAGCTGACATAGCGTGTGACGGGAACCGGCCACAGGAAGACGGAAGGCGCTTCGCCGGATTTCCACTTTTCAGCGTCCAGCAGCTTGGTAATTTCCGCGTTAAACTCTTCCGCCTTCTCGTCCAGACCGCCGATTTGCTCCTTGATGCTGGCCATGGTTTTCTGAAGCTGGCTCTGCTTCTCCTCGCGCTCGGCGACCAGGACGGATATGCGCTTTTCTTCCTCCTGGGCTGCGGCCCGATCCACTTCCAGCTGGGCCTTGCGCTCCATCAACAGGACCAGCTGGGCTTCCAGCTCAATCTTTTCCTGGACCAACCAGTCCCGGGTTTCCCGAACATCGTTGATCAAATTGGCGTCGCTGTCGATGATGGTGCTGAGGAACTTCAGGCGGGAAAGGAAGTCGCTGAAGCTGGTGGCGGCAAAGAGCACTTCCAAGTAGTTGACGGTGCCGTTTTTATACATGGCCCGCATCCTCTGTTCCAGGTAACCCATCTGCTCGGCCAAATAATCTTCGGTATCGGCAATTTCCTGTTTCTTGTTTTCTATATCGATTTCCTGCTGATTGATGAGCGCCTGCTGCTCTTCGATCTGTTGATTGAGCTGTTCCAGGCGGTAGGTAGCTTGTCCCAATTCCAGGTTCAGTTCTTCCAGCTCCAGGCCAAGTTGAGCCAGTTCATTTTTGGTGGTCTTTTCCTTGGCCTTCAGCTCCTGCCGCTCCTTATTGATGCGCTCCAATTCCTTGTAGTAATCCTCAAGGCTCATGGCAAAAACCGGCGCCACCGTCCCCACGATGAGCAGCACTGCCAGGAGCCAAACCCCAATCTTTAACCAAGATTTCATGCCCATTCCCCCTTTTTCTCAGACTTTTAAGAACCGGCGCACTGAGATTCCGCTGCCGACGGCGCCAATCGCCATGCCCAGGGCAAAGAGATACTTCATCAGCTCCCTGCCCACCAGCGCCGGAGTGGCCATCCTCACCGAGAGGAAGTTCTGGTACATCCAGGCGCTGGCCTTGACATAGAAGAAAGAGTAGCCGTAGAACAGGATGAGATAGGCTGCCAAGGCGCCCAACAGCCCCAGGAAAACCCCTTCCAGGATAAAGGGCCAGCGGATAAACCAGTCAGTAGCACCGACAAACTTCATTATTCCTATCTGCCTGCGCCGGGCATATACCGTCAGCTTGATGGTGTTGGCGATCAGAAACAGCGCCATCACCGCCAGGGCTACGATAATCCCCAAACTGAAAAGTTGCAGCACCCGGGAAAACTGGAACAGTTTTTCAACCACATCCCGGCCGTAGTCTACGCTCTCGACCCCTGGCATGGCCGCTATTTTTTCGGCCATGGCCGGAATGGCCTCGGGATCGGCAGCCTGGATTTCAAAGCTGGCAGGCAAAGGGTTTCTGCCGTCCAAGGCTTCAGTAATCCCCTCGCCCAATTTCTCCCGCATCCGCACCAGGGCCTGCTCTTTGCTGACGAAGGTCAGTTGGCGAATCCCGGAGATTTTCAGAATCTCCTGGCGCAAGCCCTGGGTATCCGCGTCATCTTGCAGGTAGACTATGAGCTCCACCTGATCCTTGATATCTTCGGTAATTTGAACGACATTGAGATTGATGGCGACAAATGCGCCCAGTATCAACAGGGTCAGGACGACAACGGTGACGGATGCCACAGTCATCCAGCCATTTCGCCAGACCCCCAGGCCGGCTTCCTTCAGGTAATAGAGGGCGTTTTTAAACTTCATGACCGTATGCCCCCTTGCTGGCGTCACGAACGAGGACGCCGTTTTGCAGTTCAATGACCCGGCGGCCCATCCTGTCCACCACTTCCTTATCATGGGTTGCAATCAGGACTGTGGTGCCCAGCATGTTGATTTGGTCCAGCAAACCCATGATCTGCCAGGATGTCCCCGGATCCAGGTTGCCAGTGGGCTCGTCGCACACCAGCAGGGGCGGGCTGTTGACCAGCGCCCTGGCCATGGCCACCCTCTGCTGCTCGCCCCCCGACAACTGATGGGGATAGCGCTCTTCCATACCCTGCAGGCCCACGATTTCCAAAACCCGAGGAACCTGGCGCTTGATTTCCTTGGAATTGGCCTCGATGACCTCCAGGGCAAAGGCCACATTTTCCGCCGCCGTCTTATCGGGAAGGAGGCGGAAATCCTGATAGACCACGCCGATCTGCCGGCGGAGGAAAGGCACCTCCCGGCGCCTCATCCGGCCCAAATTATGTTCCAGCACAAAGACTTGGCCAGATTTGGCAACTATTTCCCGGAAAATTAATTTTAATATAGTTGACTTGCCTGCGCCGCTGGCACCAACCAGGAAAACGAACTCCCCTTTGTCTATATGGAAACTGACATTAGACAGTGCGCTGGTACCTGTTGGGTAGGTGTAGTTAACATTTAAAAACGAGATCAATTGGTTCATCCCCTCTAATAGTACTCAGCTATAGTTACAATTCGACAATATACCGGCCAATCCTGCTTAATTGTTGAGATATTGACAACTTCCCGGGCAATAAGATTATGTAATCTATTATAAGAGTAAAGCGGCAACTGAGACAAGCCCAATTTGCCGCTTTCCCAAGCCAAATTATCCCTGACCTTTGCCGATGGTGACCTCGCCGCTGTGCAAAACGTGACGAAGGGCTTTGGCATCCTCGACCACCAGGGCGCCGCTGACCAGGACATCCACGGCCACTCCCCGGATCGTCTCCTCGCCCCGGAGGACGGTGACCTCCAGGCCCAGGATGGAATCCCGCTGCCGCCAGGCAGCGATGACCTGCTCGAAGAGTCCCCGTTGCCAGGCCTGGCACCAGCGCCAGATTTCCCTGCTAAATATCGCCAGCAGCTGATCCCGGGCCCATATTCGACCGGTGGCCAGGCGCAGGGAGGTTGCCCGCAACTCCGGGGGGAATATCTCTTGGTTTACATTGACCCCAACCCCAACCACCAGTCGCCCTTTCCCGGCCTCCAGGAGGATTCCCGCCAGCTTGGCGCCCTGCCAGAGGACGTCATTGGGCCACTTCAGCTGTGGGGCCAGGCCCAGCTCGGCGAGGCCTTCGGCCAGGCCGACGCCGGCGGCCAGGGAAAAGCCCCCCCAATGCTCCTGGGACAAGTTGGGATACAAGACCAGGCTGAAGTACAGATTCAATCCCGGCGGCGACTGCCACACCCGGCCCAAGCGCCCTCTCCCCGCCGCCTGGGCATCGGCGGCAATAATGGCGCCCTGAGGCAGATCCGGCTCATTAAGGGCCAGGGTATTGGTGGAATCCAAGCAGGGATACCAGCGCAGGGACAAGCCTGGATATAACAGGGTGCCTGCTGCTTCCATTTTCTCTTGCCAGGAGTGGTGGGACATGCTCTTACCTCCAAAATCACTGGTATCAGCGTTCCTCAGGAACGGGATTTTTTGGTTCAGGGCTTGCAACGGGACTTAAGCGGGACCAGGCAGTCATTCCGCCGGGTATATACCCGGACCCTGGCCCTGGATCTTCTGAAGCCCTTGCTAGGCAGCCGATGGTACCTCATGCTCTTACCCCCTGGCTTTTTGTACACCTTATTCCCGGCAGGGGCCAGGGGTACCCCCAAAAACTATCTGCTCTGCGATAAATAACTCGAAGCTAGTGTCAACAGCCGGATACTCCCGCCAATCGGCATCGTCAAAATGCCACCACTCGTTGCCGATGATGGCGGCCGCAAGCTGGGCCGCCGTCTCGGGGCGCAGGATTGGTCAAGGCCGCCGCCCCGAAGCAAATTGCCAGCACACGGCGATGACCAGCTTGCTGATCAAGGTATCTGGACATCTAATCCCTCACCTTAGGGATAATTATATCCCAGGGAAAAGGGGATAACAATTAGGCCCTTTCCACGGGAAATACCCCCGGGAATGGCGCCGATGCTCTATTCTTTGCCCTCATACACCCCCAGCTGCTCCTTTAGGGTATCTTGCAGCGCTTTGGAGAAGTTATTTATCGTGCCTGGCTCGCCCTTCTCTGCCAGCTGGACCAGACCGTTCTTAACGCAATATCCTGCATGCAGTTGGCCCGGCCGTCTTCATTTCCTCCACCTGTCGACACATCATACACTTAATGTGCAGCAACTATTAATGACGCCGGCGGTACCCCTATTTAAAAAAACAGCCCTGCATCGCTGCAGGGCTGTTAGCATTACACTCTTTCGGTCTTGATTCCCGTCATGTGGTCGTTGAGGTTCTGCCGCTCCAGACCGGAGTCCTCAACCCGCTCAATGCTCAGGGCCAGGGTCTCCTGCTGGATATAATCCTGAAAGGCCTGGACAGCTGCCGCCACCTCGTCGTCGCCGTCATAAAAGATGCGGATGTTGTCGGTGACCTGGTAATCATTGCGCTTGCGCAGCTGCTGGACCTTGGACACGAATTCCCGGGCCAGCCCCTCGTCTTTGAGTTCCTGGGTCAGAGTGGTGTCCAGGATGACAAAGAGGTTGTTCTGCATCTCTACGGTGAAGCCCTCCCGGGCGGTGATGGTGATGTTGACCAGGTCCTTGGAGACCATGGTCTCTTCCCCGGCCAGGGTGACGGCGATCTCTTCCCCTGCCTCCAGTTTGGAGGCGACCTGGGCGGCGTCGAGTTTGGCCAGGGCGCCGCTGAATTCCTTGATCTTGGGTCCCAGGGCGGGACCGGCCACGGGGAAGTTGGGCTTGAGCTGGTATTCCATAAAGCGGCTGAGGTCGGCCACGAACTCCACTGCCTTGACATTGAGTTCCTCCTCAATGAGGGGAACCAGGTCGCTGAGAAGCTCCCGAAACTTGCCGTCCACCAGGATCTTGCGCAGGGGCTGGCGCACCTTGATCTTCACCTGCTCCCGGGCAGCCCGGCCCAGGCCCACCAGGCTCCGGGCCAGGTCCATGCGCTCCTCCACCTCGAGGTCGATTAAGCCGGCATCGGCCAGGGGATACCGGGCCAGGTGCACCGACCCTTCCCCATGGCAGAGCTTCTGGTACAGCTCCTCGGCGGTGAAGGGTGCGAAGGGGGCGATGAGCTTCGCCACCGCCACCAGGACCTCATAGGTGGTATTGTACACCGCCCGCTTGTCATCATCCAGCTCCGAAGCCCAGAACCGGCGCCGGGCCCGGCGGATGTACCAGTTGGACAGGTCCTCCACCACGAACTCCTGAATGACCCGCACCGCCCGGGTCAGGTCATAATTGTCCATAGCGTCCTGCACCGCCGCCATCAGATTGTTGAGTTTGGAGAGGATCCAGCGGTCCAGTTCGGGCCGCTCCCGCTGGGGTACGAAGAACTCCCGGGGATCCAATTCATCGGTGTTGGCATAGAGGGCAAAGAAGGTGTAGACATTGCGCAGAGTCCCGAAGAACCGGCTCTGGACCTCCAGGAGGCCGTCGGGATCAAAGCGGGTGGGGGTCCAGGCGGGGGAGACGTGGAGCAGGTACCAGCGCACGGCATCGGCCCCATATTTTTCAAAGAGCTCAAAGGGGTCGACGGTGTTGCCCCGGGACTTGGACATCTTCTTGCCTTCTTTATCCAGGATCAGGTCGTTGACCAGAACCCGCTTATAGGGCGCCACTCCCTTGATGAAGGTGGAGATGGCCAGCAGCGAGTAGAACCAGCCCCGGGTCTGGTCGATGGCTTCACAGATGAAGTCGGCAGGGAATTGCTCCTGGAAGAGCTCTTCATTTTCAAAGGGGTAGTGGTACTGGGCAAAGGGCATGGCCCCGCTGTCAAACCAGCAGTCGATGACCTCGTTAACCCGGGTCATCTCGCCCTGGCACTGAGGACATCTGAGGTGAACCTCGTCGACATAGGGACGGTGCAGGTCCAGGGAATCGTCGATTTCCTCGATGGCCAGGCGCTTCAGCTCTTCCCGGGAGCCCACCGATAGGGTGTGGCCGCACTGACAGCGCCAGATGTTCAGGGGAGTGCCCCAATACCTGGTCCGGGAAAGGGCCCAGTCGTTGAGGTTTTCCAGCCAGTTGCCAAAGCGCTTCTCGCCCACATAGGAAGGATACCACTGCACCGTCTTGTTTGCTTCAATGAGCTTATCCCGCAAGCGGGTCATCTCGATGTACCAGCCGGGCTTGGCATAGTACAGCAGGGGGGTGGTGCACCGCCAGCAGTGGGGATAATTGTGCTCCATCCTCTGCTTGGAGTAGAGCTTGTTTTCGGCGGCCAGCCACTTGATGATGTCCACATCGGCATCCATTACAAAACTGCCGGCCCAAGGGGTTTCCAGGTACTTGCCCGTCTCATCCACGGGATTGAGCACCGGGAGATCGTACTTCTGCCCTACATTGTAGTCGTCCTCGCCGAAGGCGGGGGCAATGTGAACGATTCCCGTGCCGTCCTCGGTGGTGACGAAGTCGGCATTGGTGACAAAGAAGGCCTTCTTGTCCGCGGACAGGAAGGGCATGAGCTGATGGTACTCAATGCCCTCCAGTTCCTGGCCCGGGACGGTTTGCACCACTTCGTAATCCTCCCCCAGCACCCTGGCGGCCAGGTTCTCGGCCAGCCAATAGAGCTTGCCGTTCTGGCGGACCTGAACATAGGTTACATCGGGGTGGACAGCCAGGGCCACGTTGGCTGCCAGGGTCCAGGGAGTGGTGGTCCAGACCAGGAAGTATTCCTCGGCATCCTTGCGCCGGAAGGGGACGATGACGGTGTTGGACTTTATTTCCTTATAGCCCTGGGCAACCTCGTGGGAGGCCAGGCCGGTGCCGCAGCGGGGGCAGTAGGGCAGAATCTTATGGCCCTCGTACATATAGCCCTGCTTAAAGAATTGATCCAGCAGCCACCACACCGACTCGATATAGTCGTTGTCCAGGGTGATGTAGGGGTTCTCCAGGTCCAGGAGGTAGCCCATTTTGCGAGTCATGTCCCGCCAGGCCTTTTCATAGGTAAATACCGATTCCCGGCACTTCTCGTTAAAGGCGGCGATGCCGTAGCCCTCGATATCCTGCTTGCTGGAGAGCTTCAGCTGCTTTTCCACCTCAATCTCCACCGGCAGGCCGTGGGTATCCCAGCCCGCCTTGCGTTTGACCATGAAGCCCTCCATGGTCTTGTGGCGGCAGACGGAATCCTTGAGGGTCCGGGAGATGACGTGGTGGATGCCGGGACGGCCGTTGGCAGTGGGAGGACCTTCGAAAAAGACAAAGGGCTCGCCCTCGGCCCGGGTGCTGACGCTTTTATCCAGCAGGTCAATCTCATCCCAGTAGGCGGAGATTTCCTCCTCCCGCTGGGCCACGGGCTGCTTGGAGAGTTCGTCGAATCTTTTCACTGCAATCACCTTCTCTTCCAGGTAAATTTGTCGGGGAATAAAAAAACCCGGGTCTTTAGACCCAGGGACGATTTTCACCGCGGTACCACCCTGCTTACAGGCTGCTGGCCTGTCGCTCATGTGCATGTAACGCATGCCTGCGGACTGCCCTACTGCGGTTTCAGGCAGCCGGCTCCGGGGTGATCTTCACGCTGGGGGCAATCGCGGCTTCGCACCATGTGGCCGCGTCTCTGAAAATGCCCGGGGCGCTACTGTCCCCATCCCCGCCGTTATTGTTATTGTTTTCTATTTTATGCCCTGGGGCAGGAAAAAGTCAAGTCCCGGGCAGATTCCCAGTCAGGGCGGCCAGGATTTGCCGGCGCAGGCCGGCGGCGGCGTCCAGTTCCCGCTCCCCCCACTGCCGGGCCATCTCGGTATTGAGGGAATTGCAGATGTCCCGATGCAATTCCAAATCCGCTTCGCTCAAGAATTGTACCAGGTCTATAAGGTCTCCACCCATACCCAGCAGGGCGCCCAGATAGTGCAGGGTTCCGGCAAAACTGATCTTGCTCAGCTTATCCGCATCCCAGACCAGGGCGGCCAGGGGCTCCTCCAAGGTATAATCCTTTACCAGTCCCACGTGTTGAGCAACGGCCTGTTTTACTTGGTCGATAAAGGCCCGGGGGAAGGAAATGGACTCCAGAAAGATTGCCGCTTCCCGGGCGCCAACCCTTCCGTGGTCCTGCTCCCGCTCCCGGTTGGCGGCCTCGTCCAGGCCAGGGTCCCAGCATTTGGCGATGTCGTGGAGCCAGGCGGCAATCCGGGCCAGGGCGGGATCCACCTTCATTTCCACTGCCAATTTTCCGGCAATGGCAACGGCAGTGCGGGTATGTTCATACCGGTAATCAAAGGTGATGGGCCGTTTCAGGAGCTTTTCCATCTCCAGCAAGTGCTCCCGGCACCGGCGCTGCATGTGCTCCTGGGTCTGCCTTTCGAAATCCTTGAGGTCCACCGCGCATTCCCCTTTCCCAGGAAATATGGAAACCCATACTCCGTTTCCGATATAATTGATTTATTATATCCCGATATCATCCCTGGAAACAAGGAGGCAGAAAGATGCAAACAGGTCAGAGAGCCTGGGAGCTGCTCTTGCAGCTGACCCCCTTTGCAAGCATTTCCCAATCCCCCGGCGAAGGCAAGATTGCCCGCTTCATCCACTCACGCCTGGCTGAGCACCCCTATTTCCAGGCCAATCCCCGCCAGCTCCGCCTGCTGCTCCTGCCCGCCGCCAACAGCCCGGCGGTGGTGGCGGCCCTGGTGCGGGGCCGGGGCGAGAGGACGGTCATCCTCATGAACCACCACGATGTGGTGGATGTCGAAGACTACGGCAAGTTGAAGCCCTTGGCCTTCAAGCCGATGGAACTGACCAGAAGCCTGGACCCAGAGACTCTGCCCCCGGCCGCCCGCCACGACCTGGAGAGCGGCGACTGGGTCTTTGGCCGGGGAGTGATGGACATGCTCTACGGCCTGGCCCTCCAAGTGGTGATGACGGAGCAGTATGCCGCCAGTCCCGATACCCTCAATGGCAACATCCTCTTTGTCTCGGTTCCCGACGAGGAAAACAATTCCCTGGGCATGCGTCATTGCCTGGGCCTCCTCCGGGAGTTGCAGCGGGAATACGGGCTGGATTTCGTCACCGCCCTCAATTGCGAACCCCACGGCTATGACCAGGACGGCCACGTCGTTCAGACGGGCAGCGACGGCAAGCTCCTCCCCCTGATCTACTGCTTTGGCCGGGAGACCCATGCCGGCGCCCTCTATGACGGCATCAATGCCCACCTGCTCCTGACCGAAGTGACCCGGATATTGGAGTTAAATCCCGGCTTCAGCGACAGCTGCGCCGGAACCGTCACCTTTCCCCCCACGGTGCTCGGGGCCGGGGATATGAAGCAGGGCTACAATGTCTCCACCCCGGCAGCAGCTTGGGCCTTCTTCAATGTCTTTACCTTATCCGCCACTCCGGCGGAAATTATGGCCAAACTGGTGCGCCTGGCAGAGCAGGCCGCCAGGAACGCCCTGGAACGCCTGCACATCTCGGCCAGGGCCTGGGAGGAGATTGCCGGGACCAAGGTGGAACTCCCCCCCTGGCAGCCCCGGGTCATGACCTTTGCCCAGCTCTGGCGGGAATGCGTCGACGCCCGGGGCCGGGAATTGGTCCGGTCCATAGACCAGCGAGCCGCCGAACTCCAGGGCCAGGGCGTGGATTTGCAGCGCTTGACCCTGGAGCTGGTCCACCAGGTCCAGGGCTACTGCCCCGACCAGGGCCCCAAGATCGTCATCGCCCTGGCCCCTCCCTTCTACCCCCCGGTGCGCAATCGCCGGGAGACCTGGAAGGAAAAGCGGGTAATGGAGGCCGTCAGTGACTTGCAGGACTTTGCCCGGGAACTGGGAGTCCCCCTGGCCCATGAAGAATACCACCGGGGCATCTCCGACCTCAGCTACTGCATGCTCCAGGACGCCCGGGCGGTGGTGGACACCGTCAGGGAAAATTGCCCCGCCTGGGACAGGGCCTACCACCTGCCCTTGGAAGATCTGGCCCAGATCGACGCCCCGGCCCTGAATCTGGGGCCCTGGGGCCGGGATGTCCACCAAAAAACCGAACGCATCTATTACCCCTTCGCCACCCAGGTCCTGCCCAACTTGCTGGAGCGGCTGGTGGAAAAGCTGTTATAGCGGAACGGTTCTAACCTGCGATTACTTCATGGCAACCGGACCAAAAGAGCCGTCTCTATCCTAACCAGTTCCGGATTGGATTTGTCTATATGGGTGAAGAGCGAGGTGGGTGAGACTGTGGAGGATCTGGTACTGAGAGCCCAGCAGGGCGATAAAGAGGCCTTTGCCCAATTGGTTCAGGAGGAGCGTAGCCTGGTCCTGCGCCTGGCCGCCGGCTACTTGGGTTGGCGGGATGCCGAAGACGCCGCCCAGATAATCTGGACGGCGGTGTGGCGCAAAATTTGGCAGGTTGAGGATCCCAAGTCCTTTGGGGCCTGGCTGCGCACCCTGGTCCTGCACCAGTGCCTGAACCTGCGCAAGGCCAGGGCTCGGCGCCGGGATCGGGAGGTTCAGCTCTCCCGGGAGGCCTGGCAGAGCTTGGCGGAATGCGTCGGCAGCGGCGCATCTGCCCTGGATGAGCTCTTGGAAAACGGGGAAGTCCGCCACCTGATTGCCCGGGAGCTGGAACTGCTGCCGGGGGAGTATGGCCTGCTCCTGGAACTCTATTACCTGAAGGACCTCAGCTACAGGGAAATTTCCGCCCTGACAGGCCTGAAGGCCGGCGCTCTAAAGTGGCGGCTGCACCAGGGACGCAAGCTCCTCAAGGCCAAACTCACTCCCCACCTGGTCCTGCAGACGAAAGGAGGTGGATTCAGTGGCAAACCTGGAGGTTGGCAAGATGTACAATATCCTCAGGGAAGTCAGGCGTCTGGCCGCCAACGCATCCCTGACCGGGGCCCTGGAAAAGGGAACCCCGACCTTGGTTGCCGCCTATAATAAGTGCCTGACTGCCTTGAAAGAGCAGGGTGATGAAACGGCAGCGCAGCTCTTTCCGGAGCTTGCCCCCAACGCCGGCGTCGACGACGTGGGGGTGGCGGCTGCCCTGCTGGCCAGTTATTTGAAGCCGGAAAGGCGACTTCATGAGCACGATATCATGGCCTTTAACGAGGATCATTATGGCTATCGCCATGAAGACGATGAAGATGAAGATGAGGACCACGATTAAACCGGGCGCTTGCCCGGTTTTTTATATATGCCCTTGCAGCCAGGTGAGGAGGTCGGCCAGGACCTGTCTGCGCTCGGATTCCAACTCGTTATATACTTCGTGTTTTAGTCCCTGGTAGAATTTGAAGGTTTTATCCCGGGACTTGAGGCCGTCATACAGCTCCTGCTGGCGGATAAAGGACTCGTCTGCACTGCCGCACTGGATGAGGATGGGGATGTCCAAACCCTGGATGCCCTCTGTCCCCTTGGCCAAGGCCAGCCTCATCTCGTTACCCAGGCGGAAGCTCAGCTTGTCGTGGACCAGGGGGTCGGCCTTATATGCCGCCACCACTTCCGGATCCCGGCTGATGAATTCCGGGGGCAGGGGGAATTTTATCCTGCCCCGGGGCGCCACGGCGCTGAGGAGGGCGGTGGCCGCGGCCAGGACCTTGTTCTCCGAGAGGGGAGAAGCGGCGCCGGTTCCCGAGAGGACGCAGCCCGAGAGGCCGACGCTGTACATGGTCACATAGTTCATGGCGATGATGCTACCCATGGAGTGACCCAGGACAAAGCGGGGCATGGTCCCCAGCTCCGGCTCGACGATCTCCCGATAATACCGGTGCAGATCCTCCACATAATCTGAGAAGGAATCGACATGGCCCCGGAGGCCCTGGCTCTGCCCGTGGCCCCGGTGGTCGATGCCCCACACGCCGATGCCAGCGGGCACCAGTGTTTCCACCACATTGCCATAGCGCCCGCAATGCTCGCCAAATCCGTGCACCAGGAGCACGGCAGCTCGGGGCTGCCTGGGCAACCAGGCCCGCCAGCTCAGGTGCAGCCCGCCGCAACCGACAATGGCACCCTGTTTTTCTTCCATTTCGCCACCTCCGAATGTCCGGATAATTTCATCCCAAAATCAGGGCCGCCGCACCTTCCCCTTTGGGAGGTTTGGCAGCGGCCCGCGTCAGGATTCTGCTCGCTTCCGCTTGTAGATCAGGATTATTGTCATCTTGAGCCAGGCCTGAGCCACCATGGCCAGTGCCCAGCCAACCGCCATGGCGATGAAGGGGCCAAAGGCCACGGCCAGTTGCTGAGTCAAGAGGGCAAAGGCGAGGAAGAGCAGAAACATGCCCCAGAAATACCCCTTCCCCAAACGGAATCCTGCGGCCAGGGCAGAGAAAGCGCCTTTCTTGTCCAGGACCAGGGCTACAGGCCAGGCTCCCAGGAAAACTGAGACAAGGGCGCCAAAGGCGGAAATTGCCCAGCCGCCGCTGAACACCCCTGCCACCATGGCCAAGGCCAGCAGGGCGATGATGAGCGGGGATATGAGCAAACACATAAGGCCCAGAAATAGTCTCATTCCCCACACGGGTAAGAAAAAGATCCGCACCCCGCTCCAAAAGAGGCGGGCGGAAGGCTTGGCTCCATCGGCTACAGCGGCGAAGAGGCTGATGCTGCCCGCCTCCACCAGGGCTTTGAGGATCGAGGAGATTAGGGCAGTTACGGCGATTATCCCCAGGCCGCCAGCAATAAAGTGTAGCCAGTTGATATCCTGGTTGAGGTCGAAACTGAATCCGGCATAGAGAATAAAGAACGCGGCAAAGAGCAGAACCAATATGCTGAGGACAAAGGCAATTACGGCGTGGATGACATAGGGCAGAGAAATCCAGATATTGGCGACGACCAGGGCCAAGCCCCTTTTGCAGTCGTCCATCAGCTGGTCAAACCACATCCGGGTTCACCTCCTCATCGGGCCTGAACCCGTGTTTGTAAGTCACAAACAGCGTCAGGGCAAAGAAGACTGTAAAGATCATCTGAATCAGCGAAGATACCGCCACAATTATCACCAGAATGGGAGTGGCGATGGCTATGCCCATGCGCAGGTATTTGAGAATGACGTCGGGGTTGGACCAGAAGGGGACTCGCACATCTCCTCTGTTCAGCAAGTTGATGGCGCCGGCTGGGTTGCCGCCTCCGCCGCCTCCTCCTCCGCCCCCCGCATAGGGATTGAGAAATGCCCGGCGGATTAAGTGCAGGGCGGTGACCGCCACCACATTGCGCCAGGCAAAGCGAAAGCTGTCCTTGACAGCCGCGACTACCCCCCGCTGGTTCCAGACCAGAGAGACCTTCCAGAACATGAGGAAGACACCCAGGGCGAGGCTGCCCACGGCGAAGCCGATGCTGAAGGTTATCAGCCCCAAGAGAACCCAGAGGGGCGACAAGAGAAGCACGGCCAGGGCAATGATCAGGTCGCCCAGGACAAAGGGCAGAAAGAATTTGCCCACGCCTGTCCAGAAAGACCCGGGCTGAACAGAGCCGGTCTGGACGGCGGATCTGTACATATTGTGTAGCCCCGCCTCCACCAGGCGCACCAACAGCAGCCAGAGGACCAGGGCCAGCAGGCCCGCTCCCCCCGCCCTCAGCAACATGCCGAGCAAGGCCCGGGGATCGCTGCCGTACACCAGCATGTTTCGAAATTGCGGGCTGTTCACCAGCCCATAGGCCCAGACGCCGTACCCGCCCAACAGCGCCATCCTCACCAGGACCAGGGCAATCTGAGGGCCATACAGGTCTTTATTGGCCCGGTTGATGGCAAAGGCCTCCTTGAAGTAGTCGAAGAGCTTCAACACCGATTTGATAAAATCACCTCCTGCTTCCGCCGGCGGCGGAAGTAATCGTCATCCTGCCAGTGAAATCTCCAGCCCTTGTATGGTCGGGCCTGCTAATTATTTCGACATTACACTCCCATATCCTGCCCTGCCGCCGGGGAATAGTTTGAATAAGGCGAAAACCCCCTTGCCGGGTTCCCGATAATTCTATACACTTAAACTAGCATGGAAGGAGGGAGAAAATATGCACCAGACAATTTTGGCGGTAAGGGGCCTGACCAGATACTTCAACGGCTTTGCCGCCGTCAACGACATCAGCTTTGAAGTGCGAAAGAATGAAATAATGGGCTTCCTAGGGCCCAACGGCGCCGGCAAGACCACGGCCATCCGGATGATTCTGGGGATCCTCGCCAAGAGCGCCGGGGAAGTGGAGTTTTTATTTGAAGGCACGCCCGGTCCCCTGAACAAGATGCGCATAGGCTACTTGCCTGAAGAGCGGGGGCTGTACGATGACGCCAGGGTCCTGGATTCCCTGGTCTACCTGGGCGCTCTCAAGGGTGTGGCCCCTGGCGAAGCCAAGAAACGGGCCGCTCAATGGCTGGAAGCAATGGGCCTGAAGGAATATGCCAACCATAAACTGGAGAAGCTCTCCAAGGGCATGCAGCAGAAGGTGCAGTTCATCGCCACCCTTCTGCACAAGCCAGAACTGGTGGTTCTGGACGAGCCCTTCTCGGGTCTGGATCCCATCAACCAGGACCTCTTTAAAGACCTGATCCTGCAGCTTCGGGATGAAGGAACCACCGTCCTCCTGTCCGCCCACCAGATGAATGTCGTCCAGGAGCTGTGTGACCGCATCTTCCTCATCGACAAGGGCAAACCGGTGCTGTACGGGACCCTGGAAGAAATCCGCGATCAGCATGAGGAAAACAGCATTGAGCTCTCCTACAGCACAGAAAACGGCCTCATCGATTATCTGCGCAATCTGGACCACGCCCGGGAGCTTTCCATAAATGGCAATACCGTCACCTTGAAGCTTCATACCGAGGTCGAGCCCAATACCTTTGTCCAACAGGTCAGCCGGCTCTGCCAGCTCAAGGGCATTACCATCGCAAAGCCCAGTCTGCATGAAATCTTCATCGCCACCGTAGGCAGGAGGGATGCACAGTGAAGCGGGCAAATGTCAAGTCGGTTTTTAAGTGGGAGTTTAAAAAACATATAAAGAATCCGGTCTTCCTCATCTTTACCTTTCTACTGCCCGCCATCATCGCCCTGGCTGGTGTTCTACCCGGCTATATCATTGGCCGAACCAGTATCCAGCCCAAGGATCTCTGGGTTTTGGACGAAACCGGGCAACTGGCGCCCCTTTTGGAAACTGCCCTGGCGGACTCCCGATTCGTCGTGGAATCGGTTCAGGGAGATATCCAGGAGTTGAAAGAGCAGGTGGGGGCAGGAGAAGCCGACGCCCTCCTCCACATCACCCAGGAGTCCCTGGCCACCGGGAGCATGCAATTGTATGCCAAAGAGCTGATGGACTTTAGCCGGAGTGAACTTGAACAGATGCTGCAACCCGCCTTTACCCAGTACCGCCTCCAGGTTTCGGGCATCAGCCCCCAGGACTTTGCTTCCATCCTCACCCCCGCTTCAGTGCAAATATTCTCTGTCAGCGGCGAGGAGGAGAACGCCCTGGCCTTCGCCATTCCCCTCTTCGTAGGCATGATTTTGTTCATTTCGGTGCTCTTCTCCGGTCAGGTGCTGATGCAGAGCGTGATCAAGGAAAAACGCAACCGCATCGTGGAGATCCTCCTCTCCTCCCTCTCGGCCGGCGAGTTGCTGGCGGGAAAGGTCCTGGCCTTCGGAGCTCTGACTTTGATCCAGGTTGCAATCTGGCTGGGCATGGGGCTGGGGGTGGCCGCCAGATTTGTGGATCTGAGCAGCCTGGGCCTGGATTACAACCTGCTCTTAAAGGCCCTGCCCTACTTTCTCCTGGGCTACCTGCTCCTGGCCACCCTCTTTGCCGCCCTGGCAGCAACCATGAAGGATGCCGAAAGCGGCAGCCAGGCCCACGGCCTGGTCATCATGATTCCCATGCTGCCCCTGATGTTGTCAGCGCCGATAATGATGGCCCCCAACGGCATCTTCGCCCGGGTTCTCAGCTACATTCCCATCTTCACCCCCGCCGCCATGCTCCTGCGGATTGGCGCCACCAATGTCCCCCTCTGGGAAGTGGCGGTGACGTCGGTCATCCTCCTGGTCTCCACCGCGTTGTTCCTAAGAGTAGGAGCCCGCATCTACCAAGGCAGCCTCTTGAAATTTGATGCCGCCGCTTCCTTCCGGGAGATTATGGCAATGGTCCGGAAGCGCGAATCGTAACGGATAAAAATTAAACCGGGCGCCGCCCGGTTTTTCTATTGGGGTTGGTACCAGCCCTTTTCCTTCATGTAATTGAAGATGCCCTCCCCATGGCCCTGCTCTTCCTTCTGGATATGGTTGAGGGCTGCGCGGACATTGGTGTCCTGAAATTCGAAGATTGCCGTATCATAGGTCCCGGAAACGTACTTCTCCGTCATCAGCATGTCGTTGCAGAGGGCTTCATCGCCCTTCTTGCCCTGGGGCAGACCGAACTGCGCCGGAGGGCCGGCTTGCTGCATCTGCTGCCCCTGTCCTCCTTGTTGCTGGCCCTGCTGCATGTTGGGGACCTGGCCTTGGAGAATCTGGTTGATGGTGTTGTAATGGTTCCGTTCCTGTTGGGCATAGGTGTTGAACATCTGCTTGAGCTGGGGATCGCCGGCCTGTTGAGCATAGGCGGTGTACTTCTGAATGCAGATTTCCTCGTGGGACAGCTGGTCCTGGAGCAGCATCCTTTCCTTCTGGCTGAGCTGCAATGGCAAATCTCTCACCTCCTGCCCTTAGTATCATGAAAAGGGCAGGGGATTATGCAGTTAACAAACAAGGTCCCCTGTTTGGGGACCTTGCCAATGCTTGCTCAGCGCATGGGGTTACCGTAAAAGAAGAGGGCAATACAGCCTTCACCGGTGTGGGTGCCGATTACCGCCCCAATCTCGCCAACGACAACCTGGGCAGCGCCGAATTTTTCCATGAGCAGGGCTGCCATCTCCGCGCCTGTTTCCGGATCGCGGGCATGGGAAACCCCCATGATCTGCCCCCGGAGATCTGCCCCCTGCTTCTCAACTTCGGCTAACAGCTGAACCAGGGCTTTTTTCCGAGAGCGCACCTTGGTCAGGGGCGCAATCTTGCCATGTTCATCCAAATGGAGCACCGGTTTGATGTCCAGCAGCATTCCCAAGCCTCCCTGAAAGGCGCTGAGACGCCCACCCTTGACAAGGTTTTCCAGGGTATCGATGGTGAAGATGGAACGCAGGCGGGAAATCTTTTCCCGCAGGTGGGAAAGTATATCCCGAAGGTCCTTTCCCGCTTCCGCCAGGCGGGCAGCCTCCAGGACCAGCAGGCCTTGACCTATCGAGGCGGCCAGGGTATCCACCACCGCAACCCGTTCCTGGTCTTGCAACATGCCCCGGGCGGTAATGGCGCTGCTATAGGTGCCGCTGAGGCCGGAAGACAGGGTTAAACAGAGGACGTCCTTTCCCTGGGCCAGGAGGTCCTCAAACAATTCCAGATAGGTCCCCGGAGTGGGCTGGGAAGTGCTGGGCAGGACCTTCTCGGTCCTCAGCAGAGGATAAAAGGCGTCTGGCCCAATGTCCTCGCCGTCCTTATATGTCTCGCCCTTCCAGTTTACGTACAGGGGGACGACTATTATCTGGTGGCGTTCTACAACCTCTCGGGGGAGGTCCGCTGCACTATCGGTCACCAAAGCTACTTTGGGCAAATCGACACCTCCATGGGTTAAATAACCTGCCTGGCGGGCCTTTACTCTTTATCCAGAATAGCTTCGGTGGGGCAAGCCTCCTGGGCCTCCCGGGCGTCCTCTTCCAGATCTTCGGGAACCGGGTCGACGATGACATGAGCCTTTTCGTCATCGTTCCAGTCGAAGACATCGGGGCAGAGGGCAATGCAAGCTCCGCAACTAATGCATAAATCCTGATCCACATACAACCTCACGGCCATATAAAAAACCTCCTCATCGGTATTTACGCAGTTAATATAGCCCCTGGCAAGCGCTTTATTCCTCTCATCCGGAGCTAAGGGAAACTGCGTATGAGTATATTGTATAGAAAAACCTGAAAAATGGAAGGGGTTGGGGTAAATTTAATATACTCGTTTCCGCCCCGGGTCCAGGGCTGTTATGCCCCGGAAAGTATGGTAGTATTACAAGTACTGGAGGGTTTTCTATGGAAAGAGATATTGAAACCGCAGTTGCCGTCGCCCTTTGGCGCCAGGGGGGGAGCGAAGAGGAGAAACTGAGCTTTTCCGAGCTCTACAGCCTGGCGGAAACCGCCGGAGTGCAGGTAGTGGAAGGCTTTACCCAAAATCGGGGCGATGTGGATATGCGCTACTTCGTCGGCCCGGGCAAGGCCCAGGAAATTGGCCAATATGTAGCGGAAAATGGGATTGAGACTGTAATCTTTGACGGCGAGCTGTCTCCTTCCCAGGTCCACAATCTTGAGCGCCTCATCCCTGCCAAGATCATCGACCGCAGCGAACTGATCCTGGACATCTTTGCCCAGAGGGCCACCAGCAGAGCGGGGAAACTCCAGGTGGAACTGGCCCAGCTCAAGTACCAGCTCCCCAAGCTCCTGGGCAGAGGTCGGGATCTTTCCCGCCTGGCCGGGGGCATCGGCACCCGGGGCCCGGGGGAAACCAAGCTGGAAGTGGACCGGCGACGGATTCGCCAACGGGTGCAGGTGCTGGAGCGACAGATTAAGGAGCTGGAAAAACACCGGACCCTGCTCCGCAAACAGCGAGAGCGCCGGGGGGTGTTTCAGGTGGCCCTGGTGGGCTATACCAACAGCGGCAAGTCAACCCTGCTCAACCGGTTGACCCAGGCCGACTCCTTTGCCGCCGATGCCCTCTTTGCCACCCTTGATCCCCTCACCCGCAAGCTGGAGACCAGGAAAAATACCATGGTCATCAGCGATACCGTGGGCTTTATCAGCGGCCTCCCCCACCACCTCATCGCCGCATTCCAGGCAACCCTGGAGGTTGTGGTCCATGCCGACCTGCTCATCCACGTCATCGACGTCTCTCACCCCAGCGTGGACTTGCAGATAGATCAGGTGAACCGCGTGCTGGAACGCTTGAATTGCCTGGACAAAGAGCGAATTATCGCCGCCAACAAAATTGACCTGGTTCCAGAGCAAGTTGTCCAGAGCTTAAGGACAAGGTTTCGCGATGTCGCCCTGGTCCCGATTTCCGCCGCCACCGGCGCCAATATCGATACCCTGGTAGAGGAAATCGAAAAACACACGGAGCCCTGGGTTAAATTTAAGGCTCTGCTGCCCCTCAAGGTCTTTGGCCGCCTCAGCGCAACCAATCCCGGAAGCATAAAGCCTTTGGAGTTTTCCGGCGACCATGTCCGGGTGGAAGCAGAACTGCCCCAGGGGGCAGCTGCCGCCCTGGAGCAGTACATTCTGAAAGAATAGACAAAACAAGGGGGCCTTACGGTCCCCCTGTGCAAGGGCGGGGATTCCCGCCCTTATTTTGCGAGACGCTAGCGGCTCGGAGCGGCGTTCTTGATGCCCAGCAATTGCAAGCGCCCGGGCAGAACGTCGATCTTAACAGGAAGTTGCGGGCCATATTCACCGTCGATGTCAGTGGCCACATCCTTGGGACCGGAGACTTCAAGGTTGGCGGCCTTGGCATAGAGGACGGCGGGATGGTGGAGGTGCTCTCCCCGGAAGACGCCAAAGAAGATCCCGGCCATTTCCGAGATGGAACATTCCCGGATGGCGATGATGTCCAGGCACCCGTCGTTGAGGTCGGCATCGGGAGCCAGGTTGCGGAAGCCACCGGCGCTGGAGCTGTTAATGGCCAAAAAGAGCAGGCAGTTAAAGCTGTCCTCGATATCCCCCCTTAAGGTCAGGGTAAAGGGGGCAATTTTGGGCAACTGACCGACGCTGTGCAGATAGTAGGCCAGCATCCCCAACTGATCTTTATAGGCTCGCTCCACCTCATGGGAGGCCTTGATGATTTGCCCGGCGCTGAAGACGTTGACAAAGCAGCGTTCGCCAATCCGACCGACATCCACAGGTCCCACATTTTCGGCCTCGATGAACTTCATGAGGGTTTCGGGATTGGTGGTCAGTCCCAGCGAATCGGCAAAGTCATTGGAAGTTCCAAAGGGCAGGATGCCCAGGGGAATGTTGAGATCGTTTTCTACCATGGCATCCACGGTTATCTGCAAGGTGCCGTCCCCTCCGCAGGCAACCACGATCGAATTGTCCCTAAGGCCGGTGAACATCCGGCGGGAATCCGCTCTTTGGCCGCTGAGTCGGTACAGGCTTACGCGGAAACCGCGGCGCTGGGCAAGTTCTGTAAGCTTGTCGAGACGGGAGATAAATCTCCCCCGCCGAGATAAGGGATTGTAGACAACCCTCATTTCTCGCATTGCCTTTCCCCCTTTAGCTTGGAACTGCTCTCACAATAATATATTCGGGAATTGAACAAGCATACTTTTTCAATTTCCCCAAATGGGGCTTTCTCCCTCTGAAAGGCAGCGGGCCTTACAGAGCCAGCCCTGCTCCAACTGCTTAAGGCGTGGCCCCTTGGCTGCGGAGAATGTCTTTAAGACCCCGGGTAAATCGCACCTCGCCATCGGGCATGACCCACAAAGCTTCCACCCCGTCCAGGCTGTCCGCCAATTCTCTGCTCTCCTCATAGGGCAGCAGGAACAACTCGGTGGAGAGCAGGTCGGCGTACCCGGAATCCCTGGTGACCACAGTTATTGCCCGATATTGGGTGGCCGGCATCAGGGTATCGGGGTCAATGAGGTGGTGGTAGCGCTTACCGTCCACATAGTAATAGCGCTGGTAATCTCCGCTGGAAACCACCGATGCGTCGTTAATATAGACCATATCCAAGTCCCTGTCCTCGGCGAAGAGGAAACTGTCAGGGTCAAAGATTCCGATGCCCCAACGCTCTCGCTTGCCGTCCAAGGGTTTGCCGATGGTCCGAATATTGCCTCCGGAATTGATGGCGCCGGATTTGAGTCCTGCGGCTTCCAGCTCCCGGGCCACCAGTTCGGTGGCATACCCCTTGGCAACCGCCCCCACATCCAGGCGCATGCGGGAGTCGGCCAGAAACACCGTGCTGTTTTCTCTGTCGATGATTACAGAGCTTATGTCGGTGTGTTTGGCGGCCTCCTCCAGTTCCTCCCGGGAAGGCAGCCGGGCATTGGCCGGATCAAAACCCGCCTCCTCCCGATACTGGTGCCATAGGTACAGAACCGGGCCCAGGGCTATGTTGGTCTTGCGCCCCGACAGGGCCCAATCCCGGGCCAGAACCAGCAGGTCAATGATCAAGGGATCTACCTGAACAGGCTGCCGGCCTGCCATGTCGTTGATGGTCTTGAGGTTGTTGACGCCCGGGTAATTATTGTAAATATCGAAGAGCTGGTGGAGCTCCCGGAAGCGGTCCCGGGCAAGCTGAAAATAGGCATCGAACTCGGCCTGGTCCCTGGCATACGCCACCAGGGTTATCACGGTGTTAAAGGAATCCAGCATGCTGTCGGAATACAGTGTGTACTCCGGCGCCGGCTTCTGCCAAAAGCAACCGGACACCAGCAGGGAAATTATCAGAATTGTGGTAAGACCTCCAGAGATACTGCGCATTCTTCCCATCCTCAAATCCAGGTTGTACTGGTATTTTAGCAAAAAATCACTCCCCCTGCCAGGAGGAGTGATTTTATCTGGACGAAGGTTCAGTTACTTCTTATAGCGGTAAGCTTCCTGAACTGCAGCCAGGTAGTGCTCGACGGTGATGGTAACGGAAGAAGTGAGTTCGGGAACATCGGGAACGTGCTTGTGGTTGGCGTCGCGCTCTTTGACCTTGAGGGTCACGATTTCGCCAACAGCCTTGCCCTTCATCCAATCTTCCAGAGCTTCGATCTGCTCGAACCACTCTTTGCCGATTTCGGACCGGTCTTTCATATTGTAGTCGTAGCCAAGCTCTTTCTTGGTCTTGAGTTCAGCGGTCTTGTCAGAGGTGACCTTGCCGTCAGCATCAAAGGCAATCCTGACCTGAGCAGTGTCGATGATAACGCCGGCAACCTTGCCGTCCTTGTCAAAGGCGGTGGCGGCAAAGGTGGCGTCTGCCTGAGCCTGAGCAGTGGTGGTTTCGCTGGCATCCCTGGAGCTGGCGATGGAGACATCGATACCCAGGCCAAGAGTGTCATAGCCCTTTACCTCGATGGTGTTTTCCCAAGCCTTTGCCACGGCGGCTAAGTAACTTTCGACGGTGATGGTTACAGTGGAAGTGAGTTCGGGAACGTCGGGAACGTGCTTGTGGCTGGCATCGCGTTCTTTAACCTTGAGGCTGGTTACTTCCTCGACGGTCTTGCCGATCATCCACTCTTCCAGTGCGGCGATCTGCTCAAACCATTCCTTGCCGATTTCGGACCTTCCGGCCATGTTGTAATCATGGCCCAATTCCTTCTTGGACTTGATGGCGGCAGACCTGTTGGTGACCTTCATATCTGCGTCAAAATTCACCTTGGTCTGTACTGTGTCAATCCTGACGTCGACAATCTTGCCGTTCTTGTCAAAGACAACAGCGGCAACGGTGGTGTCGGCCTGACCAAGAGCGGTGGTGGTTTCTGTAGCGTCTTTGGAACTGGCGATGGAGCTGACAGAACCCAGACCCAACTTCACCGTGCTCTCAGCAGGAGAACAGCCGGTTACTGAGAAGACAGCAACAAGCATACACAGTGACAGAACGAGTGCTAATCCTTTTTTCATTTAAACTAACCCTCCCTGTTCATTTAGTGCTTTTTTGCACGTATTTATACTACCACTACGTGAAAAGAATTACAATACATTTTCGCATATAACTCTCCGCCCCGACCTGTTTTAACATATTTGTAATAATATATTTTTATGTCAAACAGGGCCCGAACAGATTCGGGCCCTTGGGTCAATGCTTAAACCTCATAAGTTTTCATTATGCCTGCCAGTTTTTCCGGGATTTTCCCACTGCTTGTCAGGACATTTTTAGGGGTTGGACTGGTCCTCTGGGAGCGATAGAGGATGCCGATGGGGATGGCCTCATCCTCCGATTCGGCCAGGGCCAAGGCTCTTTCCCGATCATCCGGCCGGTGCCCCTCCACGTGGTAGACCCGCTCCCGGTACCATTGCCAGGTGTTGATCTTGTTAAAGGATACGCAGGGCTGAAGGACGTCGATGAACGCCATGCCGGGAGTCAGTATGGCAGCCTTTATCAGTTCCGCCAGGTGCTCCTTGTCGGTGGCCGAACCCCTGGCCACAAAGGAGATGTCCTGGGCGATGGCCAGAGTCAGGGGGTTGAAGGCGGGGTACTGGCTGCCTCCAGGCGTCAGGCCTCCCGCCCTTCCCAAGGGCGCCGTGGGCGAGACCTGCCCCTTGGTGAGGCCGAAGACCCGATTGTCGCAGACGATGTAGGTAATGTCCAGGTTGCGGCGCAGGGCATGCAGGAAGTGGTTCCCGCCCTCACCGTAGCCATCCCCGTCCCCGCTCACGGCCAGGACCGTCAGCTCAGGGTTGACCTGTTTGATGCCGGTAGCGGTGGGAAGGGTACGGCCATGCAGGGTGTTAAAGGTGTTCACCTGCATATAATGGGGCATTTTCCCCGCCTGACCAATTCCCGAAACCACAACGGCCTGGGAAGGAGAAATATCCAATTCTGCCAGGGCCCTCTTAAGGGCGGCCAGGATTGCAAAATCACCGCAGCCCGGGCACCAGGCTGGAGTGCCGCCGGCAAATTCCTTGATATCCATTACAGCACCTCCCGGAGAAAGTCCCCGATCTGCCGGGCAGATATCGGGCGTCCATCATATCGCCGCACCGAACCGGCGACGTCGATGCCATGCATGCGCAATAGTCTCGCCAACTGGCCGCTGTAGTTTCCCTCCACCGTCCAGATTGGACAGCTGGGCGGTAGCAGGGCCTTGAGCTTTGCTTCCGGCAGGGGCCAGAGTTGGGGCAGGTGCAGCAAGCGCACTTTTTCCTCCCCAAAATTCTCCACCGCCTCCCGGGCCGCTCCCCAAACGGAGCCCCAGGTTATCAGGACCAGGTCCGGAGTGGAACTGCCCTCTGCCCGGGGGGAGAGGGCGTTGTCCCGCAAACCCCGCATTTTAGCCATGCGCTTTTCCATCATGGCTATCCGGGTGGGGGCATCCTCAATGAGGTGGCCCTCTTCATCGTGTTCGTCCCCGGCTATAACCACCACGGCGGGCTCGCTCCCGGGGAAGAGTCGGGGAGATACTCCCGAATCCGTCAAAGAATAGCGGCGATAGTCCCTGGCGGCAGTAGCCAGGGGGCCGCGTCGAATTTCAATGGCCTCTGAGTCCAATGGGGGAATGGTCTGGAAGCTGTCGGCCAGGTGCTGGTCGGTGAGGACTATTACCGGGACATGGTATTCCTCGGCCATATTAAAGGCATGGCCCATGATGTAAAAGCAATCCTCCACAGTGGCCGGGGCCAGCACGGCCCGGGGAAAGTCGCCATGGCCGGCATGGATGGCAAAGAGGAGATCGCCCTGCTCGGTCCGGGTGGGCAGGCCGGTGCTGGGTCCCGGCCGCTGTCCGTTGACTATGACCACGGGAATCTCAGCAGACCCGGCCAGGCCGACGGCCTCGGTCATCAGGCAGAAACCTCCCCCCGAAGTGGCGGTCATGGCCCGCGCCCCGGCATAGGCGGCGCCCAGCGCCATATTTATTGCCGCTATTTCATCCTCGGCCTGCTCCACCAGGATTCCTGCTTCCTGGGCCCGGGCGGCGATGAATTCGACGATGCTGGTTGCGGGGGTCATGGGGTAGGCGCTTACATACTTAACCCCCGCCGCCATTGCCCCCAGGGCGACGGCATCATTGCCCCGGAGCAGCAGGCGCCTGCCCGCGGGCCTGGGCGGTTCGGGAACCCTTTCGGCATAGCGCCGGCCCAGGTCAAAACCGGCTTGGGCAGCTTTAAGGTTGCCGGTCACCATCTGGGCGCCCCGGCGGGAGAAGAAGGTTTCCAGCTCAGCTGCCAAAGCCCCGATATCGGCGGCCAGGAAGGCCCAGACGAATCCTGCCATGGCTGCGCTGGCCATCTTCGGGGAGCCGCCGGCGGTCTCGGCAAGGTTCTGAAAGTCTGCAACCACCTCTCCCTGCATCCCCGACGCCGGACCGGGATGGACGGCTATCCCCCCGGCCTGGAGCTTGTCGGCAAATTGGCGGTGGGCGGAGCTAGCCAGGGCCACCAATAAATCCACCTCTTCCCTGAAGGTCCCCAGGGTATGGTCGGCCACCCGAATCTGAAAGAAATTGCTGCCTCCGCGCACCCTGGATTCGTAATCCTGATAGGCATGGACATCCCAACCGGATTTGCCAAGGGCCGTCAACAGGATATTGCCGATGGACTGGAGCCCTTGGCCGGCCTCTCCACACAGACAAAAGGTAAAGTCCATTCTTATCACCCTTATAATAATAGTTATTGTTATTATTCTTTCTTTGACGGATTTTTCCTGCCGCAATATCACCCGGCGGTGCAAATTATTTTGGCCTCCGGTGATACTAAAATCAGGAGGCGAAACTATGACTAAAAAGCGACATTATAAAGATGCCCTCTCCCGGAATCGAAATCTGGAAGAAATCGCCGAGGACCTCGGCCTCAGCAGCGGTGAGCCCCGGGACAAAAGCAAGCGGGATATTTACAAAGTCCGTAACGCCGGGCAAGGTCAAGTCAAAATCCGTGGAGAGAACCAGAACAAGTGAGATGGCAACGCCATCTCATTTTTTGTCATTTCTGTCGGACAGCTCCAAGATGGTCCTGGTTTTTTTCGCCCCATTGGCAAAAAAGAGCGGAAAATCATTAAAAATACTCGCCCAGGCATTTACATCGGTGCTATAACAAATATATAATAGAATTAACAATTCGCCGCCGGCAGGCAGGCAGGCCAGGAGGTAGACAGATGCGATTGGCTCACCTTCAGAAGCAGATAAGGGAGTTGCGCGGAAATACAGCCATGGAATGGGGTTCGGGTTCTTTTCACAAGCATATCGTCTTACTGCACAAGAGCATCTCCGGAGCCGCCAGTACATGCATTTCCGGGCAGCCAGAGAAGTGCGCATCGGATCTTGCTGCCTTTGTCATTCAGCTGATTGACTTTCCCGCAATGTTTCCCAATTGGGGCGATATATGGGGAGCCCAGCACCTGGAGGACTTTAAGACCGATAACATTACCGGCGACCTCTGGGATCATTACTATAAGCTGCATCAACTGACTTCTGGACTGGTAGGTGGCCGCAGCGATATCATCCTTCTCTATAAAATGCTTCAGATTGCCCGGGCAGTGGCGGAAGCCCAGAAAATCGATTTGCCCCGGGCCATAACTGAACAGATTGATAGGTTCCGGACCGCTAATGTAAACTAAACGCCCTCGGGGCGTTTTTTCTTTCCCAATGCCTTGACAGCAGGGGTAGCACGGTGTATTATAACATTAATACACCTGGAGGAGGTGGCGGGTCTGCGTTTTTTTGTCAACCCCCGGGCAGCTTTGCCCATCTATCAGCAATTGGTTGATCAGATAAAATCCGCCGCTGCCAGCGGCATGTACCCTCCCGGCCGGCAATTGCCTTCGGTGCGGGAGCTGGCAAGCCGCCTGGCAATTAACCCCAACACTGTGGCCAGGGCCTACAGCATCCTGGAAGAGCAGGGGCTCATCATCCGCCGCCAGGGATTGGGCACTTTTATCGCCGACTCCCCTCCCCAGCGGGATCTGACCAGCCTGGAGGACCGAATCCAGGACCTGCTGGTGGAAGCCTACCACCTGCGGGTGGGCTCTCAGCAATTGCGCGCCATGGTGGATGCGGCGCTAAAAAAATGGGAAGAGCGAGAGGAGGAATAGCATGGATTATGCAATCGAGGCCACTGAATTGGGCAAAATCTTTCACGGGCGCCGGGTCCTCAGGGACGTCAGTTTCCGGGTGCCCCGGGGCAGCATCTTTGGCCTGATTGGGCCAAATGGCGCTGGCAAGACCACCACCATCCGCCTGCTTCTCGGTCTGCTGCGGCCGGATTCCGGTTCTGCCCTGGTATTGGGCCTGGACAGCCAAAGCCAGGCCATTGCCCTGCGGGACAAGGTCGGCTATGTGGCAGAAGAGACGAGTTTTTATCCTTGGATGAAAGTGGATGAGCTGGTTCGCTTTCACTCCTCTTTCTATTCCCGTTGGGATCAGGAGCGGGCCAGACATCTCCTGGAGACCTTTGACTTGCATCCCGGCGCCAGGGTTCGGGAACTCTCCAAGGGAATGCGCACCCAGTTGGGGCTGACCCTGGCCCTGGCCCAGCGCCCGGAACTGTTAATCCTGGACGAACCCACCGGCGGCCTGGACCCCGTATGGCGACGCAGGTTTCTCCAGACCCTTACCCGGGAAGTTGCCGATGGAGAGACCACGGTGCTCTTCTCTTCCCATATCCTCTCAGATGTGGAAAGGGTGGCGGATTGGGTGGCAATCCTGGTAGAGGGACGCCTGAGGGTGGTCCGTCCCCTGGCAGATTTTAAGTATAACGAGCGGGTAATCCGGGTGGTCTTTCAAAATGCCGCCCCCCAGGACCTCTTGGCCATGCCGGGGATCAAGACCATCGAGCGCCAGGGCAGCGGCTATTTGCTGACGATTACCGAGAACTTCGATGAGATCTATCAATCCCTCCAAAGCACGCCCCACTTTGTCCTGGAGGTCATCGAGCAAGACCTGGAAAGCATTTTCCTGGATTATGCCGGAGAGGGAGGCGAAATCGATGCTTAAGTCCTCCTTATTGCTAAAAGAATTGCGGGAGCACCGCTGGACCCTGCTAATTGGCACAGGTATCATGACGGCCATGGGCATCTTTTCTGCCTGGAGCTTTCAGTGGTTCGCCCTGTATGAAAACATGCTGACAGAATATCTGCAGCCGGAGTTGGTAGAGCAATTTGAACCCTTGCTGGAGGACTATACCTTCTACCTTTGGAGCCAGTGGCACCCCAAGAACCTGCTGCAAATTGGCACCATTATCGCCATAATCCTGGCAGCCCCCGCTATTGCCGGGGAGGTCAATCGGGGAACCATCAAGTACTTGACCAGCCTGCCCCTTAGCCGGGAGCGGATTCTGTTCAACAAGGCCGTGACCGGCATCCTCGACCTGTCGGCGCTTATCTGGATTAGCACTCTAATCATGCTGGCTGTCGGCTCGCTGTTGGAGTCCGGGGTGGACTGGGGCACCATGCTCCTGGCAACCTGCTTGAGCAACTTAGGCCTGGTTGGGGTCTATGCCTTTGCCCTGAGCTTCTCTGCCCTGGGCAGCGATTCTATCAAGGCTGGCGCCGGCGCTGCCGGTTTGCTTCTGCTCTGGTCGGGGGCGGGGCTTCATCCCCGGACTGCAGTCCTCTCACCCTTCTGGCATATGAAGGGGATTGCCTGGTTTACTGGCCAGGGCCCCTTTCCCTGGCCCTCGCTGGTAATTCTACTTTTCTTTGCCCTGGCCAGCTTTTACCTGGCAGGGCGGATCTTCACAAAGCGTCAATATTAATCGGAGGTGGTATTTATGTTGTTGGCAACATCTGACTTGCGCACCGAGTACCAAGTATTGGGAATGGTCCAGGGCTCCCGGGTCAAGGCCGTTCACCTGGGCAAGGATATCCTGGCCGGCCTGCGCCGCCTGGTGGGGGGCGAGGTCACCGAATATTCTAAGATGATCGAGGACGCTCGCAGGGCCGCAGTTGCAGACATGATCGCCGAGGCGGAAAAACTGGGAGCCAACGCCATCATCGGCGTTCGCTATGCCTCGTCCACGGTGGGCCAGGGCATCGCCGAGATCGTCGCTTACGGCACCGCCGTAAAAATTTAAGGGGGATGTGAAGATGGAAGAATTCCTCATTCAGTACTGGCCGCTGTTGATACCCATCGCCATTATCAATTATGTCCTGGTCATCGCCGCCCTGGTGGACTTGTTCCGCCGGGAGCGGGTGCTGGGCAATCGCAAGTGGGTGTGGGCTGTGCTTATCCTCTTCATCCAATACATTGGGCCCATCCTCTACTTTGTCCTGGGCAGAAAGGAGTAAGCCCTTGGAATACGTAATCAAAACTGAGCACCTCAGCCGCAGGTTTGGCAAGGTTGAGGCGGTTAAGGACCTCAATCTCCGCGTTCCCCAGGGATCCGTCTATGGCTTCCTGGGTCCCAACGGCGCCGGCAAGACCACCACCATCCGCATGCTCCTGGGGCTGACCAAGCCCAGCTCAGGCTCCATCCAGGTGCTGGGGCAACCGGCGGATTCGGGCAAGCATCTGGCCCGGATTGGCTTCTTGCCCGACGTCCCCAATTTTTACAACTGGATGCGGGGGGAAGAATTTCTCCTCTTCATGGGCAGCCTCTTTTCCATCCCCTACCGGGACCTCAGGAAGCGGGTTGCGGAATTGCTGGCGCTCACCGGCCTGCAGGGAGTCAAGACCAAGGTCGGCGGCTATTCCCGGGGCATGAAGCAGCGCTTGGGGCTGGCCCAGGCCCTGCTCAACAATCCCGAGCTCATTTTCCTGGACGAACCTACCTCGGCCCTGGATCCCATCGGCCGCAAGGAAGTCCTGGAAACCATAAAAGTCATGTCGGATAAATGCACGGTATTCTTTTCCACCCACATCCTTTCCGATGTGGAGCGGGTCTGCAACCGGGTGGGGATACTGCGCAGCGGGCAGCTGGTTGCCGACGAGACAATTGAGGAACTGCAGCGCCGCTATGGGCAAAAGGCCCTGAAACTGCAAGTGATCGGGGAAGCAGAGCCCTTTGTCGCAGCCCTGGAGGCCGCCCCCTGGAGCCAGGTGTTGAAAAGGGAGAATGGCTCAATCCTGGTCGCCGCTTCCGATCTGGCCGCCGCCCAAAGGGAGATCCCCCGCCTCCTGGTCCAGCACAATTTGGGTCTGGGCAAGCTGGAGCCGGTGGAAGTGAATTTAGAAGATATCTTCGTCAGGTTGGTGAACAGCCATGAAAAATAGCCTGCGCTTACTGGGCAAGGAGTTGCGGGAAATCCTGCGCACATACAAAATCTACACCATCCCCGGCATCTTCCTCCTCTTCGGCTTCGCCAGCCCCATCCTCACCAAACTGCTGCCGGAGATGTTGGGCAGCATGATGGAAGAAATGGGCATGCAGTTGCCGGAACAAACCTGGCTGGATTCCTACGGCCAGCTCTTTAAAAATCTGGTCCAGATGGGAATTCTGGCGGTAATTCTCACCACCATGGGCACCATAGCTGATGAGAGGAATAAGGGCGTGGCCCAGCTGGTGCTGACCAAGCCCGTTTCCCGGACCGGATACATCCTGGCCAAGTATGCAGCCAATCTCTTGCTGGTGGGTATCTCGGCCCTCCTGGCCTTCCTGGCCACCTGGTTCTATACAGACATCCTCTTTGAGGGAACGCAATTCGGACCGGGCCTGGCCGCCACCGGCCTGTACATCCTCTATGCCGCGGTCATCCTGGCCGTCACCATCTTCAGCAGCGCCATCACCAAGTCCACCCTGGCGGCGGGAGGCTTGTCCATCCTGGGCTTGATTGTCATCAGCCTGCTCCCCCTGCTGGGAGAGACGTTGCACAAGTATTCCCCCGGCGCCCTCACCGCTTATCTCAACTCCGCCCTGACCGGTACGGCAGACGCCGTCCAGGTGGGGTGGGCGGTGGCGGTGGCCGCGGCCACCATCCTCGGCCTGCTGGGCCTGGCTTCCTTCATCTTTCACCGGCAGGAGCTCTAACTAAAGGAGGTAAAACGTGGTACCCTGGACATCCGTCATCTTTTCCGGTATCTCCATAATCCTGTCCCTCATCCTGCCTGTGGTCCTTGCCCTCTGGTTCTGGCGCAAGACCCGGGTTCCCTTTACCACCATCCTCATCGGCGCCCTGACCTTTTTCGTCATGCAAATTGTCCTGAGAATTCCCCTGGTGCAGATTCTGGGATTGCTAATCAAACCCGGGGAACTGATCTCCACCACCGCAGGCCTCCTGCTCTGGTCCGGGTTCCTGGCCCTGACGGCCGCCCTCTTTGAAGAATTGGGCAGGTTCTTGTTCTTCAAGGTCTTCCGGCGCCAGGCCGACTGGCAGAATGCAGTAGCTTTTGGAATCGGCCATGGCGGAATCGAGGCGATGCTCCTGGTGGGGCTAAATTCCATCGCCAACACAATTCTCCTGGCAATACTGGCGGCGGATTTACCCATTGAGCTCCCCAGTGAAGTGGTCGAACAATTTACCAGCGTTGCGTCCCTGGATTTTCTGGCCGGCGGCATCGAAAGGTTGCTGACACTGCCGGTGCACATTGCCCTCTCCATTCTGGTGGTGGCGGGAATCCGGCGCAAGAATTTCGGCTATGTGCTGCTGGCCATCGGCGCCCATTTCCTTTTGAATTTCCCCATCATTTGGCTGGCCCAGAACTGGGGGATTTGGCCCACCGAAGGCTATTTGCTGATTTGGTCCATAGCTGCCCTGGTCCTGATCAGCCGTTCCCGGCGCCTGTTTGCCGAAACTGAAAAAATATGAGGCCCTGCCGGGCCTCTTTTCTCTATTCTTCAGTTGACGGCTAGCAGGGTACTCTCGCCCTTTCCGTAAAGGCCGGTCCCGACCAGCGCGACGGCGGGAAAGTCCAGGTCGCCGTGGTCGGTCAACCAGTAAAGCGGCAGGAGGTCAGCCGCCGCCAATCCCCGGAAAAAGGGCCCCTCCCTCCTGCTGAGGCAGCACCAGTTTCCGCCCTGGCGACAGCCGTCAGTGACGGTGGCCACATAGGTGGGATTCAGTCCCAGGGGGGCCAGGACAGTGGAAATAAAGGCCACGGCCTCCGCGGGGACATAGAGGACGGGGAGTTGGAACTGGGGCAGGCGCAAATCCAGGGCATACCAAGCATCGGCAGTGCCGGAGCCGCCCTGGGGCGCATGCCGGCCCAGGGAGCGTAAATTCCAGAGCATCGGGCCAGGGGGACAAAAGGCAGTGATATTCTCCGCCCGGATCCCGGGTCCCCAAGCCAGGGCATCCCCCGCCGCCCAGGCCTTTGCCAGCTGCCGGGCCAGGTCGAGGCTATAGTCCACATAGATGGCCAGATCAATTCCCGGCAGATCGGGACGGCGGCGAAAGAGGCTGGCCAAGAAATAGGGCAATTTCCAGTCAAAACCTGCCGCAGGATAGAAGAGCACCCGAAGCTTATGGGGCTGGGGCCAAGGCAAGGCGAGTTTGCTGAGCATTGGCAGCCCTCCCTTTGGAAACTGTACTATATTGATACGCACCGTTACCGCTTTAATCCTGCACCGGGAGGACATAGCAAAGTGTTCACATTCACAAATCCAGACCGCTTGACCTTGCGCTCCCTCCGGGCAATCTCCAGGGAAAAGCGCCAGGGATTGTGATCGGATACACAAGCCCGGGGCCTGGCAATATTTCCTCCCGTCCAGTAAAATAGTACGCAGAATACATGTACGCTGGAGGATTGAGATGCGCCCCACTGATACCCTCTATTACCCCTACCCCTCCCAACGCACAGTGGTCTATGCCCGCCGCGGCATGGTGGCCACCTCCCAGCCCCTGGCGGCCCAGGCCGGCCTGGAGGTTCTGAAAAAAGGCGGCAATGCCATCGATGCCGCCATCGCCACCGCCGCCTGCCTGACGGTGGTGGAACCCACCTCCAACGGAATCGGCAGCGACGCCTTCGCCCTGATCTGGACCCAGGGCAAGCTCCACGGCCTCAATGCCAGCGGTCCCGCCCCCAGGGCCATCTCCATAGAGGCCCTGAAGCAGGCCGGCATCCAGGAAATGCCCCGCTACGGCTTTACTCCCGTCACCGTGCCCGGCGCCCCCGGGGCCTGGGCCGAATGCAACCGCAGATTCGGCAGGCTGCCCCTAAGGGAAGTCCTGGCCCCGGCCATTGGGTATGCCCGGGAAGGCTATCCTCTCTCCCCCATCCTGGCCAAGTACTGGGGCATCGCTTTCCGGAACTATTCCCAAAACCTGCAGGGGGAAGAGTTCCAATCCTGGTTTGAGACCTTTGCCCCCGGGGGCAGAGCGCCCCGGGCTGGAGAGATGTGGAGTTCCGAGGACCATGCCCGCACCCTGGAGGAAATCGCCGACACCCGGGCCGAATCCTTCTACCGGGGTAACCTGGCGGAGAAAATTGACCGCTTCTCTCGGCAGTTCAACGGCTACATACGGGCAGAAGACCTGGCGAATTTTCGGCCGGAATGGGTGGAGCCCATCGGCGTAAAGTACCGGGGCTATGATGTCTGGGAAATTCCCCCCAATGGCCAGGGCCTGGTGGCCCTTATGGCCCTGAACATCCTCCGGGGCTTTGAATTCTCGACCCGGGACTCTGACCTCAGCTTCCACCGTCAGATTGAGGCCATAAAACTTGCCTTTGCCGACGGGCGGAAGTACATCACCGATTCCAAAGCCATGACGGTCAAGGTCCAGCAGCTCCTCTCGGAAGAGTACGGTGCAAAACGGCGCCAGCTCATCGGCGACACGGCCATCCTGCCCGAACCCGGCACCCCGCCCCGGGGCGGCACCGTCTACCTGGCCGCCGCCGACGGCGAAGGCAACATGGTGTCATACATCCAAAGCAATTACATGGGCTTTGGCTCGGGCCTGGTGGTCCCCGGCACCGGCATCGCCCTCCAAAACCGGGGCCACAACTTCTCCCTGGACCCCAGCCATGACAACGCCCTGGCCCCGGGCAAGCGCACCTACCACACCATCATCCCCGGTTTCCTGACCCGGGATAACCGGCCGGTGGGCCCCTTTGGCGTAATGGGCGGCTTCATGCAGCCCCAGGGGCACCTCCAGGTGGTGATGAACACCATCGACTACGGCCTCAATCCCCAGGCCGCCCTGGATGCCCCTCGCTGGCAATGGACCGAGGGCAAGACCATCCTGATGGAGCATTCCTTCCCCAACGCCATCGCCGCCCAGCTCTCCCGCCGGGGCCACGACATCAAGGTCAGCCTGGACAGCGGCAGCTTCGGCCGGGGTCAGATCATCTGGCGGGATCCGGAGACGGGAGTCCTCTCCGGTGGCACCGAAGGCCGCACCGACGGGCACATCGCCTGCTGGTAGCTTACAACCCCATACAGACAACAGAACCAGGCCCCTGCGGCCTGGTTTCTATTGATCGCCTTGCTCTTATACGCATGGGTGGTAATCAGGCAATGGCTGTACTGCATGCGCCAGAGAAGAAAGGCCAGAAATTATGACCAAAAATCAGCCACTGGGCTGCCGGCCGGTCAGGCGGAGCTACATACAGTGGCTTTTTCATCCATTAGGAACCGTCCCCAATGGCTGCTTTCAGCTGGTCCAGGGCTGTTTTCAGCTGGGAGCGGGGGCAGGCGATGTTGAGGCGGGCGAAGCCCCGGCCCTCTTCGCCGAAGGTATAGCCCTGGTTGAGCCAGAGCTTAGCTCTGTGGAGAAGGAACTTTTCCAATTCCTCGGGGGAAAGGCCCAGACTGTTGAAGTCCAGCCAGAGCAGGTAGAGCCCCTGGGATTTGGTCAACTTTATCTGGGGGAGGTGCTCCTCCAGGTACTCCCGGACGAAGTCCCTGTTGGCGGCGATGTAGGCCATGGCCTCGTCCAGCCACTGCCGGCCGTGGGTGTAGGCGGCCTCGCAGGCCACCATGCCGATGCAGTTGACCTTGGACAACCCCCAGCACCTTGCCGCCGCCTGGAATTTTTCCCGCAGCCGGGGATTGGCGATGATGATATTAGAGGCCTGCAGCCCGGCCAGGTTAAAGCTCTTGCTGGGAGCAGTGCAGACCAAGGTAATCTCTTGATATGCCGGGTCCAGGGAGGGCAGGGGATAATGGCGAACGCCGGGGAAGGTAAGATCCTGGTGGATTTCATCGGAGACGATGAGGACATTGTGCCGCACACAGATATCAGCCATCTGCCTCAACTCCTCCGGGGTCCAGACCCGGCCCACGGGGTTGTGGGGCGAGCAGAGGATGAAGAGCTTGACAGAATTTGCCGCTATCTTCTCCTCAAAATCCTGAAAATCTATGCCATATCCGTCCTCCCGGGGAACCAGGGGGTTTGTCACCAGCTTGCGGCCGTTGCCGGCGACGGCGTTGGCAAAGGGTGGGTAGACGGGAGGCTGGATCAGGACGGCGTCCCCTGCCTGGGTGAAGGCATGGATGGCCAGGTTGAGGGCGGGGACCACCCCGGGAACGGGCTGAATCCACTGGGCCTCAACTTGCCAGTTGTACCGCCGCTGAATCCAGGTCTGAATGCTCCGGTAATATGAATCCGAGGGCAGGGGATAGCCGTAGACGGCATGGGCTGTGCGTTCTGAAATGGCCCGGGTGACCTCGGGCATGATTTCAAAATCCATATCCGCCACCCAGAGGGGCAGGGCATCTAGGGGCGCCCCCATTTGCCCGTGGCCGTCCCATTTGGCACAGCCGGTTCCCCTCCGCTTTACCACCTTGTCAAAACACCCCAAAATAACGCCTCCTTTGACTGTCGACAGGTTTCTGCCCGGGAAGCCACCCGGGGAAATATCCCCCAGCTTGAACCAGGGGGTTGCTGCTATACTACTAATTCTCCCTCGCACTCCCGGTTCCTGCATGGCGGCGCTGCATAAAAAAACCAGGCTAATTTGCCTGGTTTAATTTCTCGAGGAATTCGATGAGGGTCAAGCCCGATTCCTTCCATTGTTGGGCCAGCTCGACCCCAATATACCTGTAGTGCCAAGGCTCATAGATATAGCCGGTAATCTCCTCGCTGTCCTTGGGATAGCTGAGGGCGAAGCCGAACCGGTGGGCATTCTCATACAGCCAGGCCCCCGGTGCCGTATTGATGTAGGCGCTGGAGTAGTCCTTATTGGTGCCGCCGAAGTCCACGGCAGTACCCAGCTGGTGCTCGGACTGGCCGGGCCGGGCGCTGTAACGCTCGGCCTCAAAGATGCCGTCATCACTGACATATCTATAAAATATTCTCTGCTGGGTTTGATAGCTGCGATAGGCAGAACTTACTACGATTTTCACACCATCGGCGGCGGCAGCCTGGTACAACGATTCCAGGGCTTCGGCAACTTCCCGGCGCACCCTTCTTTCCTTGCCACCGGTGAGATGGCCTGGCAATTCCACCAGGTCGGCGGGCTCATATTCGCCCAAAGTGGAGTGCTTGCCCACCACCGCCGTCAGGCTGCTGCCATCCACGGCTATCAGCTCAGGGCGGAAGCGGGCCATAATCTTCCGGGGGCCCTTCCAGGCCAGGGTCACCACGGCCTTGGTCTCAATTTCCTGTTGGGTCTCCAAATCCACCCAGCTGAAAAATTCATAGCCTTGCCGGGCAATGGCTTCCAGGGTTACCTGGGCGGGGTCCAGGCTCCAGCTTTCCACGACATGGCCGCCTTGGCCATCCACTTGCAGTTTTAAGCTGTATTCGCTGGGCACAAACACTGCCGTGAGCTCCCTGGCGGCTTCGACAGAGAAGGTATAGACGGCCTGGTTGCTGACCGCTGCTCCGGCTTCCTCCCATTGGGCAAATCGAAAACCAGGGTCAGGAATTGCCTCCAGAGTCACTGAATCGCCGTATTGGGCTGTATCGGCCGGGGAAACCACAGTTCCGCCCCCCCGGACGTGGGTCTCAATTGAAAAGGTTAGCGGCCGCAAATGCGCCATCAATTCAGTCCTCCCCTGCACAATAAAACTATATTCTTCAGTCGTGGCCACCACTTCCCCGTCCAGGGTCCAGCGGACGAACTCCCAGCCCGGGGCGGGCTCGGCCTTGACTGTGACCTCAGCACCCTGTGAATAACTCCCGGAACCCGTCAACACAGCGCTTTGAGCGGGATTGGCAGAGAGGGTTACGGTAATTCCCTTGCCGCACCCCTGCAGTGAGAAGAACAGGACCGCGGCTATCAGCACTCCCCAGCCAAACCGGGACCAGATTTTTCTTCTGACCAAAATCATCCCCCCTATCCATCAGGCATCAGACAATAGCCTCAGTTCAATTGTACACCCTTCTCTTGGGGCAAGTCCAGTAGCCAATCCCATATTTTTTTGGAAGATTCTTCTGGAAATATGATATACTCTTGTTGAAATCTATATTGCGGGAGGGACCTGGTTATGAAAATTGGGCGCGTCGGCTTAATACTGTTGGGAGTTTGGCTGATCCTCCAAGGGGTTCTGAGATTTGTCTCCATCCCCTTCCTCACCGGAGACATCATGGCCGTTCTGGCGATTGTGACGGGAATCATCCTCTTAATCGGCAAATAGGGAGCACGCTGTGCTCCCTATTCTCGTTGAGGCCTCCTTAGCCCTCGTCGTCTATTCGCTTTTCGCCCTCTAATTTCTGGATCCCGGTGATGTCCTGGGTAACCTCCACCGTTCCCAGATAGGCGCCGTCGGTATCCCGGACAGCGAAGTAGCGAATGTAGATCAGCTTGCCCCCCATATTGATCCAAAAGTCCGCATTGTCCCGGCGCCCTTCCTTAAAGTCATTGACAATCCGCTCGACAATGTGCACGCTGGACTGGGGATGGCAGAATTGAACCTTGCGGCCGATGATGGCTGGGGTCCGGGCAAACAACCTCTCCTTGCCCCGGGTAAAGAACTTGACATGGTCTTCTGCGTCGACAAAGGTAATATCCAGAGGCAGGGAGTTCAGCATCCTCGCGATTTCCCTTTGGGTCATGACCCCGTGATCCAGTTGGATCTGACCTTCGACCTGCACCGCTTCCTGCTCGACATCCTTTCCCTCCGCCTTGGGGGCCCACTTCTTCTCCGGGGTGATCAGGGCATACCCGATTTCGTCGCTCTGGGCGTAGATTTCTGCCCAATCCTGCTCGGACAGGACCTCCAGAGCGGTGGGATACATGATATTCTCTTCTTTATAGAACAGGTCTTTTATGGTCTGGAACATGGGCATCACCAGTTCCTCAATCTTCTCTTTGATGTGGGGATTGGCCACGGGTTCGGCATTTGCCAGCAACTCCCGCACCTTTTTCAGGGCCACCCGGATGTCGTCGTGGAACCCCCACATGACTGTGGAGGGCCCGGTAATGCCCCGCTTCTCCAGGTAGGGGAAGAGCACATTCTCCTGGCGGAGAAAATGGGTGACGATCTCCATCAACTGCTCGTTCTTCTCCCGCCACTCCGCCAGGGGAGCGCTGATGTCCGCTCCATCCTCGGCCTCGGCAATTTGCCTGAGGACGGGCTGGGTGTTGGCGATGAGGTTTTCCAGGGCCCGGTTTTCCCGGATAAAGGTGTTGACGGGATGGCCGGGTATGGACTCGGGCCTTGGATTCTCATCCAGGGACTCCCGGAAGACCTGAATGTGGACGTCGCAGAGGCGCTTGACTTCCTCCACCGGCATTCCTTCTTCAATCAGGGCGTGCTCCATCTGAGAGAGCTCGGTGCCGCTGATTCCGTCCATCAGCTCCTTAAACTGGGCCTTGACATCCTCCACCGTCGCGCCGTCGTGAAGCCTTCGGATGAGTTCTTTGAGGAGCTTTTGCCGCTCTTCGCGGTTATTGATCAGTTCACTCACGATATCACTCCTTCTGGAAATATTGTTCATTAGCGACTGGGTGATTATTCTAATTCCAGTATGGCATAGATTGCCACCCCAAACTGTGAGCCCGGTCACAGTTTGGCCAAAAACTTGAGGAAATTACTCGGGATTTTTTGGCCACCTTCCTTCCCAAAATTAGAATGGCAAAAAGAATTTGCAGGGGAACTGCCCTGGGCAGGTAAAGCGGTTTCCCATGGAGAAAGATTAGCTGTGCACTTTGGACGCGCAAGTTCAAGGGCGAATATTCGCTGAGGAGTGAAGACAATGAACAGACGCCCCCTGGACCCCAAAGATCTCTACAAAATCCAAACCGTCGGCCGGGCAGAGGTATCCCCCGACGGCGAACACATTGTCTACGTCGTTCAACGCATCGATGAGAACCAAGACAAGGCCTTCACCGATCTGTATTTGGCGGATGTCGAGTCGGGCAGGGTCCGCCGCCTGACCTCCACCGGCAAGGACGACAATCCCCGCTTCAGTCCCGATGCCAGGAGAATCGCCTTTACATCCAAGCGCACCGGCAAGAAACAAATATGGATTCTGGATCTTTCCGGCGGCGAAGCTTGGCATCTGCCCACCCGGGAAGCCGTCGCCTCGATTGAATGGGGACCCGACGGCAAGAACATTTTTTATTCGGCCAAGGTATTCAGTAAGCCCCAGGGCTGGGTTCCCTATCCTGGAGCGCCCGAAGGCGACGGGGAAAGGCTGAAGGCACTGGCCGAAAAGGAAAAGGCCGAGCCCCAGGACAATGCGGTAAAGGTCATTACCTCCTTCCGATACAGGATTGACGGAACAGGGTATCTAGGCGAGAAGAAAAGCCATATCTTCCTCGCTCCCGTTCCCGATTATCCCCCCTTGGACAATCTCGAACCCCAGGGCCGGCAGATCACCGCCGGCGACTGGAATTACGGAAGCTTTTCCGTCTCTCCCGACGGGAAGTACCTGGCGGTGGCCGGCTATCACGGCGACAGTCCCGAGCTGGCCGGCAAAACAGACCTTTGGCTGTATGAAATCGCCACGGGACAGGAGAGCTTGCTCTACGACGCGCCGGGGCCGACCCACAGCCCCCTCTGGTCTCCCTGCGGCTCCTTCCTGGCCTTCATCGGCCATGACCGCCGCTGCGGGCACTCCACCACTTCTCACCTCTGGTTGCTCAACCTGGACAAGCAGCGCCCCCAGACCCAGAAGGATGCCATTCCCATCACCCTTCCCCTGGACCGGCCAGTTGGCGCCTATGCCGGAGCAGAGCTCTCCCTTTCTGGCGGACACAAGCTCTTTTGGTGCGGCAAAGAGCTCTTCTTCCTCATGGGCGATGGCGGCGTCGCCGGCCTGTACAAGGCCGACACCGCCGGCAGGGTAGAACCCGTCCTGGTGGATCCGGGACGCTGCCTTTCCAGCATCCACGGTCAGGGGGATATCCTCATCTACACCGCCTCTTCCCCCGACCAACTGGAGGAACTGTATGTAAATGTCGGCGGGGAAGAGCGCCCCGTTTCCGGGATCAATGCTGAATTCAGCAAGGAAATCGCCATGGGCCCTTGGGAATACATGCCCTACAGGAGCAGCGACGGACAAGAGGTCGATGGCTGGGTCCTTTACCCCACCGATTATACCGAGGGAAAGAAATTTCCCCTGCTCCTCATGATCCACGGCGGTCCCCACGGCGCCTATGGCCCTTCCTTCCGCTTTATCGGCCAGCAATTTGCCGGGCGCGGTTACCTGGTCCTGTTTACCAACCCCCGGGGCAGCGAGACCTATGGCCAGGATTTTGCCTGCTGCATCGACAGGGACTGGGGCAATAAGGATTATGCCGACATCATGGCGGGAGTGGATGCCCTCATCGCCCGGGACCTGGTGGACGAGGACAGGATCTTCGCCTATGGCTGGTCCTATGGCGGATACATGTCCTGTTGGATTGCCACCCAAACCGACCGGTTTAAGGCCATCTGCGCCGGGGCCAGCGTCACCAACCTGCTCAGCGATTACGGCACCTCCGATATCACCCTCTCCGATGAGTGGGAATACGGCGGCCAGCCCTGGAAGGATGCCCGGCACTTGCTGGACCACTCGCCCCTGGCCCATGTGGAAAATGTCCGCACTCCCCTCCTCCTCTTGCACGGGGAGAACGACCTGCGCTGCCCCATCGGCCAGACCGAAGAATTCTATATCGCCCTCAAGCGCCTGGGCAAGGAAGTGGTGATGGTCCGCTATCCTGACGAGTTCCACAGCCTGCTCCGCCCTCTGCACCAGGTTGATCGGTGCCAGCGCCTGCTCTCCTGGCTTAAATAAGTGGTGGATTCCACCAAAAAGCGAGGGTAAACAGGGACTCCCTGTTTACCCTCGCTCTATTTTTAACCTGGCCGCCCACTGCCCCACCTTGCCACCCTTGGCCAGCGTAGCCACCACCAATGTCATGAGGGGGAAGAGGAAGCAGAGAAAAGCATAGGGAATGTACTTAAAGGCTGATATCCCCGTGGCCAAACTGACCACCAGGGAGTTGACATTCCAGGGGAACAATGGCGCCACGATGGTGCCGGTATCAGAGATGGTCCGGGCCAGAATGGCGCCGTCCACACCCATTTCCCTGTACTTGTCCTTGAAGGCCCGCCCTTGCAGGACGGCGCCCGCCGACTGATCGCAGGTCAGGGCGGTGAGGATAATGCTGACCAGTCCGGTTTTGGCGATGAGCTCTCCCCTGTCCGCCACAGAGGCCAAGGGCTTCTGGAGGAGGGGGTACAGCGCCCCGGACTTTTCCAGCACTCCGCTTAAGGCGATGACGGCAATGACGGCGAGGACCAATTCCCCCATTCCCATAATGCCGCCGCTGACCAGGATGGAGTTGAGTTCCGCCGAAGCGCTGGCCGCCCGATACCCTCGGAAGATATAGGTGAGGGCGGCGCCAACACCGGCCCCTTGGACCGCCACGGTGAGGACAGCTCCTCCTGCCACACCCAGCACCACCGTGGACAGGGTCTTGACCCCCAGGAGGGGGAGGATGATTACCCCCAGGGGAATCAGGAGCAGCCACGGCGAGAGGGTAAAGGCATCCCGGATAGCCTCCTGGTACTGAAAAATCAGGTGACCGTCCCCGGGTGGAAAGCCGGCGCCCAGAAAATAATAGGCTGTGCCCGTCAGCAAGAGGACGGGAAACAGGGTCCTGGCCATGGACTTGAGGAGCGCGGGATAGCTGGTCTCCGTCATGGCCATGGTCAGGTTGAGGACGCCGGAGATGGGCGATAACTTATCCGCCAAAAAGGCTCCCGACACCAGGGCCCCCATCAGCATTTCCGGAGGTAACCCGAAGCCCCTGCCGATTCCCAGCATGGCGATGCCCAGGGTGCTGATGGTGCCCACCGATGTGCCCATAAAAATTGACATCCCGCCGGTAATCGCGAAGGCCATGAGCAAAAAAGAAGTCCCCGACAGGAATTCAAAACCGTAATATATTATCGCCGGGACTATGCCCGATGCCATCCACATGGAGATATTGGCCCCCATCAGGAGGAGGAAAAGGCAGAGGGCCCGACACTGGTAAACGCCGTCCCAGGCGTATTTTAACAATACCCTGATGCCGCCTCCCTCCCGGGAGAGGAGGGCGATGCTTAAGGTCAGGCTAGCCACGAAGGGGATAAAGAGGGGGATTCCCCGGATGGTGCAGAAAATGACTGTAGCCAGGGTGAAGGCAGCAATGAGATAAGTGCAGTATCTTTTCATGGTACCTCCAGTGATAGTTATGTATTTTGGTCACAGTACCCAGCTCAATCTTACTCCTCTGGGGCAGAAAAGCAAGAGAAAAACCAAAAAACGGCAGAGCACTGGCTCTGCCGTTTCCGGGAAGGCCGACCTTCCCTGCCACGGGGACCTAAGCGGTCCACCTCCGTGGTGTACTCATCTACACCACCTCCTCCCATTAGGGATAGTATTAGTATATCGGCCCATGGGGCAAGCCTCCAGAGGGAGAATGGCTTTAGTTATTGTATCCCCCTTGCATTTCCCGCCGGGCTATGCAATAATAATACCCACTAGGGGTATAATGGAGGTGTCGTGCATGCCCATCTATGAATTCATCTGCCAACGCTGCGGCAATAAGTTCTCGCTGCTCCTGAGCATGGCGAAAAAAGCGGAGGCCGCCTGCCCCTCCTGTCGGTCCAAAGAATTAAAGGAGGACTACAGCGGCTACGGCGCAGCCACCATCAAGAAATCTGCCGCCGGCAAATTCACCTGAGGCGGCTGCTAGACAGCCGGTGGCTGTCCCTTGACATCCTGTTCCTTCCCATGGTAATCTACTGGCAATAGCATGAGGTAATGACGGGGCCACGGTTATCCCGGGCGGCTCAGAGAGAAAGCGGCTGGTGCGAGCTTTCCTGTCCCAGTTAACCACCCACCCCCGAACCGCCGATGACGAATCGGCCGGGTCAGCCCGTTACAGCCCCAATGAGGTCCCCTCCTGGGGATAAATTAAGGTGGTACCGCGAAGCAGCCCTTCGTCCTTATGGACTGGGCTGCTCTTTATTTTAAGGAGGGATATCATGACCAGAGAAGAAAAGGATTTTGTCAAAGAAATTACCAGCCGGGATGAAGACGCTTCCCAATGGTATGTCGACGTCATCCGCAAGGCGGAAATGGCAGATTACTCTCCCGTCCGGGGCTGCATGGTCATCCGCCCCTACGGCTATGCCATCTGGGAAGCGATGCAGGCCGGCCTGGACCGGCGTATCAAGGAAACGGGGCATCAGAACGCCTACTTCCCCATGTTCATTCCCGAAGGGCTTCTCAAGAAGGAGGCCGATCACGTAGAAGGCTTTGCCCCGGAGGTGGCCTGGGTCACCCATGGCGGCAACGAGGAGCTGACGGAACGCCTGGTGGTGCGCCCCACCTCGGAAGCCATCATCTGCTCCATGTATTCCAAGTGGATTCAATCCTACCGGGACCTGCCGGTGCTGATTAACCAGTGGGCCAATGTGGTGCGCTGGGAAAAGGTCACCCGCCCCTTCCTGCGCACCACCGAATTCCTCTGGCAGGAAGGGCATACCGCCCATCGCACCAATGAGGAAGCCCAGGAAGAAGTCATGCGCATGCTGGAGGTGTACCGGGATTTTGTCGAGAACGACATGGCGATTCCGGTGGTCCCCGGCCGCAAGAGCGAGCGGGAGAAGTTCGCCGGGGCCCATTCCACCTACAGCATCGAAGCCCTGATGCAGGACGGCAAGGCCCTTCAGGCCGGGACCTCCCATAACCTGGCCCAGCACTTTGCCAAGGTCTTCGACATCACCTACCTGGACGAGGACAGCCAGCTGAAGTACGTGCATCAGACCTCCTGGGGCGTCTCTACCCGCCTGGTGGGGGCCCTGATCATGGTCCACGGCGACAACCGCGGCCTCAAGCTCCCGCCCAAAATCGCCCCCATCCAGGTGGTCATCGTGCCCATCGCCCCCAAGAAGGCCCGGGAGATGGTGCTGGACAAGGCCGCCGAGCTCAAGGCCATGTTGCATAAGGCGGGAATCCGGGTGCACCTGGATGCCCGGGAAGAATATTCTCCCGGTTATAAGTACAACGACTGGGAGATGCGGGGCGTGCCCCTGCGCCTGGAGATCGGGCCCCGGGACATCGAGAGCAACCAGGTGGTCCTGGTGAGGCGAGACTCCGGCGAAAAGCTCTTTGTCGGCCTGGACCAGCTCCAGGACACTTTGCCCAAACTGCTTGCCACCATTCAAGGGGATATGCTGGCAGCGGCCCGGAAGTTCCTGGAGGACAACAGTCATTCCGCCGCCACCATGGAGGAGATGGAGCAAATCATCACCGAGAAGCGGGGCTTTGTCTACGCCTGGTGGTGCGGCGACGAGGCCTGCGAGTTAGAGGCCAAGGAGCGCATGGCCGCCACCATCCGCAACATCCCCCTGGACCAAGAGGCAGCAAAAGAAAAGGCCCCCCAGGAGGCCAAGTGCGTGCACTGCGGCAAAACTGCCAAGGAAGTGGCCATATTCGCCAGAGCTTATTGAGGACAAAAAAAAGCAAGCGGGGACTGTCGGCAAGACAGTCCCCTTTGTTAATGCATTTTCTGACAAGAATTAACAGGACTTTTCCATGGAAGAGACGAATATAGGCAGGTCAGTAATTAGAGGAGGCGGTAACAGTGAAGAAGCCCATAGCACTGGTACTGGGTGGCGGCGGAGGCAAAGGCGCCTATCAGATTGGAGTTTGGCAAGCCTTGAGAGAGTATGGCGTGGACAAGATGATCGGCGGGGTGGCCGGGACTTCGGTGGGAGCCCTGAACGCCGCTTTATTCGCTCAGAACGATTATGAGGCAGCCGCAAGAGCCTGGGAATCGGTGAATAATGACAAGATCCTCCATCTGGATAAATCCCGCCATTTCCAGGCCCTTAAACAGTTTAATCTGGGCAGGATCTTTTTCGACGGCATCTTTTCCAATGATGGCCTGCGGGAGTTAATGGAAACCTATCTGGATTTGGAAAAGGTCAGCCGTTCTCCCATCCCGGCCTTTGCCACTTGCTGTCCCGTCCCCAAGTTCAGCTTTCGCAATCTGAAGCTGCCGGACCCCGTCTATTTCCGCATCGATGGACTGGCGCCGGCGGAAATTGCCCCGGTGCTCCTGGCCTCCTCGGCAATTCCCTTTGTCTTCGATGCCATTCAAATCGGTGAAAAGACCTATGTGGACGGTGGACTGGTGGACAACGTGCCCATCCGCCCCCTCTATGACCTGGGTTTCCGCCGCTTTATCGTCATCAACCTGGACATGTACCAGCGCCTGCCCCGGGAAAAATACCGGGACGCCGATATAATAGAGATCATGCCGGATTACTCCCGCACCGAAAACATCACCGATGTCCTGGACTTTTCTCCCGCAGAAATCCAGGCCCATATTCAGGAGGGCTATGGGGATGCCATGCAGACCCTCTCCTCCCGGTTTAAACTGCCCGCAAGGATAAGCCTGCCCAAGCTCTTGAAAAAGCTGGTGCCGACGAGGAAACTTGCCGGCGAATGAGAAGTCCCCCCGGTGTTCAATCCTGACTGATTCTACCTGAGCAGAGATTTGAATCTCTGCTTTTCTGCATCCTGCCCGCCGTCTTAGCTACTCCTCCCAGCATGGACAGGACAATTCCGGCGGAGGTGCCGGCGGCAATACTTTCAAACTCTTGGTAGGTCAGATCGGCTTGGGAATCGGCCCGGTCGGATATTGCCCTGATTATCACAAAGGGGATGCCGTTGAGGTAGGCCACATGGCCGATTGCCGCCCCCTCCATCTCCACACAGCAGGCTTGGTAAGAGTCGCGAATCCTCATCTTTTCGGCATCGTCATTTACGAAGGACTCGCCGCTGACTATCCTGCCGGCGACGCACTTGCCGGGGAGGTTTAAACTGGTGCAGGCTTTCCGGGCCAGGGCGATGAGCTCCGGATCCCCGGCAAAAAAGGGTTGGTGGGGAAAGAGCCTGCTCATCCGGGCAGGGCGCACATCGTGGTAGGTGACGTCAGAGGATATCACGATGTCCAGGGGTTTGAGGCTGTCGCAAATCGCACCGGCAATGCCGGTGTTGATAATGGCGGTAACGGCGAATTTGTCGATCATGGCCTGGGTGCATGCGGCGGCATTCACCTTCCCCACCCCGCACACCGAGAGCACCACCTCGGCGGCGCCGATGGTGCCCTCAGTAAAAGAGAACATGGCATGGCTCTCTGCACGCCTGCCCCTCATCCCTTCCTCGATTAGCCGGAGCTCCAGCTCCATGGCGGCGATAATACCTATCCGCTCCATCCCTTCCCCTCCCGTACTGTCTGTCAGAAGACCTGCACCAGCTAGTGCAGGTCTTTTCACTACTTATTGATTTTGGCCCAGCTGTCCCGGAGGCCGACAATCCTGTTGAAGACCAGGTTCTCCTTGCTGGAATCCTGGGGATCCATGTAGAAGTAGCCTTTGCGCAAAAACTGGAAGCGAGTGTCTGGATCCCATTCCGCCACCGCCGGCTCCACAATGCAGTCCTCGAGGACTACCAGGGAGTTGGGATTGATATTGGCGGTAAAGTCCTCTCCCTCCTCTTCGGGGTCCTCCTTGAGGAAGAGGTTGTCGTAGAGGCGGACGGTGGCAGGCAGTCCGTGCTGGGCAGATACCCAGTGGATTACGCCCTTGACCTTTTTGCCGCTGCGGTCTTCACCGCTCCTGGATTGGGGGTCGTAGGTGCAGCGCAGTTCCACCACCTTGCCGGCGGCATCCTTGATGACCTCCTGGCACTGGATGATGTAGGCCCCCTTGAGGCGGACCTCCCGGCCCGGGGCCAGGCGGTGGAATTTCCTGGGCGGATCCTCCATGAAGTCTTCCTGCTCGATATAGATTTCCCGGGCAAAGGGAGCCTTGTGGGTCCCCGCCTCCTCCTGGCCGGGAAGGTTTTCCAAATCCAGCCATTCCACATGGTCCTCGGGCCAGTTGGTGATGACCACCTTCAGGGGCTCCAGGACCGCCATAACCCGCTGGGCGGTATGGTTCAGGTCCTCCCGAATGCAGTGTTCCAGGAGACTCAGGTCCACCGTGCTGTCGGCACGGGCCACGCCGATGCGATCGCAGAAATCCCTGATAGCCTCGGGGGTGACGCCCCGGCGCCTAAAGGCGGCGACGGTGGGCATCCTGGGATCGTCCCAGCCCTGGACATATCCCTCCTCCACCAGGCGGCGCAGCTTGCGCTTGCCCAGAATGGTATAGGTGAGGTTGAGGCGGGCAAATTCATACTGCCGGGACCTGGCCTTGACCACCTCGGGATAGAGCTCCAGGGCATTTTCCACCACCCAGTCATACAGAGGGCGATTGTCGGTGAACTCGATGGAGCAGAGGGAATGGGTGATGCCTTCAATGGCATCGGAAAAGGGATGGTCAAAGTCGTACATGGGATAGATGCACCACTTGTCCCCGGTGCGATGATGATGGGCATGGAGGATTCGGTAGATCACCGGGTCCCGCAGGTTCAGGTTGCCCGAGGCCATGTCGATCTTTGCCCGGAGCACCCTGGTCCCGTCGGGGAACTCGCCCTTCTTCATGCGCTCAAAGAGGTCCAGGTTCTCCTCCACACTGCGCCGGCGATAGGGGCTCTCCCGGCCGGGTTCGGTGAGGGTGCCCCGATACTCCCGAATCTCCTCGGGGCTGAGATCGCAGACATAGGCCCGGCCTGCCTTGATGAGGCGGCGGGCAAATTCGTACTTGATATCAAAATAGTCCGAGGCAAAGAAAAGGCGGTCCTCCCAGTCGGCCCCCAACCATTTGATATCCTCGACGATGGAATCGACAAATTCCTGCTCTTCTTTAATGGGGTTGGTATCGTCAAAGCGCAGGTTGAACTTGCCCTGATAATCCCGGGCAATGGAGTAGTTGAGCAGGATTGCCTTGGCATGGCCGATGTGCAAGTAGCCGCTGGGCTCCGGCGGAAACCGGGTGTGGACGCGGCCGTCGTTCTTGCCTTCTTCCAGATCTTTATTGATAATGGTCAGGATAAAATTGCTCTTCTCGTCTTTGCTCTCAAACACGGGAATCTCTCCTTTACTGATGTCGCCTTCCTTTATTTGTTTATTATACTAGACTTACCCACGGCTTGTAAAATTCTGAGCCCGTTATGGACGGTAAGTTACTGTAGGCTTTTCTCAGGAACCTAGTTTGGTTCTAAACTGCGGTTGCCCTCATGAAGAGAGGGCGACAGCAGTTTTTACTGTCGCCCTCTTTGCTGGTTACCTATTACGCTCATTTTCAGCTTTGAAAAAAGCCTCTAAAGTATCTTTTGCTGTCACGGGGCCTCCCATATACCGGTTTGTCTATCATTTCTTTCTTGCCACGATATAAAATCTGTGGATGCTCCCCTCAATCGCGCCGGTCTTTTCAAGGATTTCCTGCGCCTTGTACAGTTGTTCAAGACAGCTTTCAACAGAAAAACCGGGGAACTCCCACTCAATGATCCTTGCAAACCAGACAAGAGCACCAACGTCAAAGAAACGGATTGGCCGTCGGGCTTCTCCGCTCTCCAGCACTTCAAAGCCGTGTTCAAGAAGTTCTGTTTTTCTCTCGACAAGGTATTGTTTGGGATAGGGTACTTCCGAGATATGGGGAAGAAGAAGCTGAACCAACTCCCGGTCGTTTTCAGCTCCTACCTGCGGGGTAAGGAACAATCCATTCGGCTTTAACACGCGCCGCAACTCTGCGGCGTCATAGTCGCCGTGTCGGTTTGTGATAATATCAAAACTCCCATCGGAGAAAGGAAGTCTATCACATCCGCCCGCCGCCCTGAAATCAATCCCCAGCGGCAGCAAAACTTCTTTGCACAGTTTCACATTTGGCGGATAGCCTTCGATTGCCGCTGTGCTTTCGTTGGGGTGGTGGAGGGAAAGCAAAAACTCTCCGCCTCCGGTTTCCATATCCATCAGCTTCATGCTGTCTTTTCGATATTTCTGAATGACCTCTCGAAAGTCCCACGGTAAATCGTCTTCTGCCGTATATCTACCGTGAATATGAGAAAAGTCCCATCCGTGGATATGGGCGATGTCCTCTTCCTTTTTCCAAATTTCCTTTAACTGTTCTGTGTTCATTTATACTGCTCCTTTCAATAGATGTATGGTGTTCGTATTCCTATTAATGGGGTTGGTATCGTCAATCAGGTTGAACTTGCCCTGATAATCCCGGGCAATGGAGTGGTTGAGCAGGATGGCCGATGTGTAAGTAAAAAAACGAACTACAATGGTGCAGGGAAATTAGTCAACGATAGAGAATTCACTTATATCTGACAGATGGGGCAGCTCCAGGGTATCCAAAGAGCAAGGCCTCACCATCAGCTATAAGGACAACGAAAACGGCCTATGGCAGAACCAACCGCTGGTGGCCACCGGCTAAGCAGCCTAATCTTCGAGCATAGTTGGTATCGTCATCCAGGCCCTTTGGTTGGCGGCCTTGATGTTTTTTGGCTACAAAATGTTCTGCAAAACTGGGAGGTATCAATGATGTCAGTGTTAGTGGTGAAAGACCTGTCTAAATCCTATGGCAAGCATAAGGTGTTGGATAATGTTTCTCTGGTCATCAATCCCGGAGAGCTTGTAGCCCTGGTAGGTCCCAATGGCAGCGGCAAAACCACCTTTTTGAATTGCATTGCCAACGTCATCAATATTGATTCCGGGACAGTGGAGATACTGGGAAAGCCCCACACCGATGTGACCATCTTCCACAAGTACTCCTACATGATAGACAACACCGTTCTCTACAGTTATCTGTCGGGGTTAGATCACCTGAAGTTTGTCTGTGAAACCCGCAAGCTGAGCAAAGACGCCGTCAGAAGAGCAGTGGAGCTTGTCGAGAACATCGAGATGGTTGCCCTGCTCATTCTGTCCGGACTTGTCATGGTGGCCTTTGCCATGTTTGCTTCGCAAAAGATTCGCCATAAAACCGGGGTGGGCCTGGGTACGGTACTGATCTTTGGTTTGGGTTACCTTGCTTCCCGCTATGTGTTAAAGGGAGCCGGGATATTCTTACCCTTTATTTGGCTGAACCAGCCGCTGGTGGCCACCGGCGAAGCCAGCATGATCTTCGATGTAAACATGATGAACAGCGTAATTGGTATCCTCATCCTGGCCCTTTGGCTGGCGGCCTGGGTGTTTTTTGGCTACAAAATGTTCAGCAAAACTGGGAGATATCAATGATGCCAGCGTTAACGGAAAGACCTGTCAGATTATCCTCAAATCAGCATGAGGGACCTCTGTTGTGGGGCGTTCATTCTAGCAGAATGTGAGGTTTCGCTTTGAATAATTGGGAGGAAAATCCTTCCGAAAATCCCTCCAGCAATTTTGCAATAACCCCGTTATGTTAAAATAGAACAAAAGCCCGGGGAAGGACGGGATAGAATGTATGCGGCAACGACAGAGGCTGCGGTGAGATATGCCGAAACAGACCAGATGGGCGTGGTCTACCATGCCAACTACCTGGTCTGGCTGGAATTGGGGCGCACCGCCTTGGTGGAGAGCCTGGGGCTAAGTTATGTCGATATGGAGCAAGACGGGATTGTCTCGCCGATCCTGGAAGTCCGGATCAAGTACCGCAAACCCCTGCGCTACGGAGAGACCGCCCGGATAAAGACCTGGATCGAAAAGTATGACGGACTCCGGGTGGTCTACGGCTACGAAATCCGCAATCCCCGGGGAGAACTGTGCGCCACCGCCTCCACAGTCAATGTCTACGTCGACAAGCAGAGTTTCCGCCCCGTCGCCATGAAGAAGCGCCTGCCCCACTGGCACCAAGCCTATGAGGGAGCCAAGAGAGCATAATAAAAACAGGGCCGGTCGGCCCTGTTTTGCTAGCGAATAAACCTGATGCTGACAGGATAGCGGTATTCCTGGTTGTTGCTGGCAGCAACGGCAGCCATGATGCAGAAGATGAGATCGACGATGGAAATGACGATGAAGCCGAGAATGCCGATTAAGATAAAGGTCAGGATAAAGGAAACAAACAAGCCCAAGAGTACGGTGATCTGGAAATTTAGAGATTCTTTGGCATGCGCCTTGGCGAAGGGCTTGGTCTCATCGGCGATGAGGAATATCACCAGGGGCCCGATAAAGCCTGTGAACAGGCCCAGAATATGAGTAAGGATTGACAGTACCCTCTGATCTTCCATTGTATAAGCACCTCCTTCCCATGCTGGCAACTGGGACAACGCCTAATCCATACCCAAAGTAATTCGACATGGCGCAGTCTTTTTCCTCCCCGCAGGGTTATTCAGACCAACTTGAGCAGGACCTGAGCCAGCTCTTTGTAGCGCGGGAGGGAATCCAACAGTTCCAGACGGCGGGCAAAGCCCCATTCCGCAACCTGAATGGGGGCTCCTCTCCACACCACCTGGGCCGCCCGGCGGTGGCGCAGCCCCGGCGCCGACTTGTCAAACCGGGCGGGGCCGGTGATTATGAGGATTGCCGCCATCCGGAATTGGTTCCCCGCTCCCAGGCCAAGGATTACCACATCTCCCCGGTCAATCAGATCATAGAAGTTATCGAAGTACTTCTTTACCAATCCGAATTGGCTTCCTGAGCCCCCCGCCAGCTGAAGCCGGGAAAAGAGCGCAAGGCGCACTTCGGCGCTCAGGGAGCCGTAATCGACGTCAACCCCCTCCTGGTCAATGGCCACAAAGGCGGAATCGCTCAGAAACAAGGGCACCCAATTCTCTTTGGCCTTCATCAACCAGACATTCATTCCCTCACCCCCGGCTTTCTAAATAGATATGCCGCCGGGGCCGGGATAAGACTTGTATCAAAAAGGGAGCTGTCGCCAATCGGCGACAGCCCTCGCCCGGGGAGCCGAAAGCCCCCCAGTTAACCTAAAAATCCCTTGACCAAGATCAGCGGCGTACCGGCATCGGCGGAGCCACTGACCAGATCCGCCAGGCTGGCAATGACATCCTCCAGGCGTCGGGGGGTCGTTCCTTCCGCCTCCATCTGGCTAGGACTGCTGATGGAATGCTTTTGCCGAAGGATTTCTTCTATCTCTTCGGCACTGCGGCCTTGGTGAAAATACAGATCTGCCAGGTATTTATACTTATAGCCTTCCCGCATGGCGTTGGCAAACCCGGCAGTGGCGCCGAAGACGGGCTGGGGATCCGCCAGCTCGTAAATCTGGGTGGTGGGATCCTTATAGGCTCCATCTCCGTAGATAATGACCTCAATTGCCTTGCCAGTGAGCGCCGCCACTTCCCGCTGGACATCCCGGGCAAAGGCCGCGGCATCCCGGGGAGGCAGCTTTATCCTGTTCTCAGTGGACATATTGCTGCCCAGGAGTCCCCACTCCGACCATGCCGGCCGCTGGGGTGAAGAACAGAGGTCGGAAAGGGTCAGCGTCTTGACCTTGCCCTGGAGGGCCTGTTGGGTTCGCTGGCGGCTGTGGACATCGGCGATGATTACAGCCTCCGGAGCCAGGGTCAGGATGTACTCCGGGTCGTTGCTGAGGTGGATATTGGCCCGGGGGCCCTGCCCCTGGATAACCTGGCGGTAGAAATCGATATAGTCTATTTCGGTAATAGGGTGCTTAAAGCTATGGCCTTGTAGTTCTTGGGGGGTGATGGCATCGGTGTATACCTTGCCCAGGCTGCTTGAGAAGGCCTCGGAGATTATCTGATTGCCTACTTCGTCCCGTGGCCAGGAAAGCTGCACCACAACTTCTCCTTGGGGCACTGCCGAGGCAAAGGCCTCCAGGATCATGGAAAAGCGATTGCGGCTGGCAATGGGAAAGAGCACGCCAATCCGGGCATTTGGCGCCAGTTCCAGGCGCTCCCGAAGTTCTGCGGCAATTTCTTCGGTGGTTACATAGTTATTCTGGGCCCGGGCCAGCACAGACTCGGTGATGCACAGGACATCTCCATCGGCCAGGAGCTGATCCCGATGACACTGTTTGACCACCTCGGCAATCATCCCCTTTAAATCCGAGCCGGGCACAACCACGCCCATTTTTAAGCCCAGGGCAGCAGGACCAATGTACGCAGGTAATTTTGCCATACCCTTCACCTCTATTACATTTTTTACCCCGATGATTTTATCATAATACTATAGTTATTGCCATTCCCTGTTATTTTTTACTCCTGCGCGGCCTTGGCGAGGAGGAAGGCACTTGCATCCGCCGCCGACAACCTATAAACTTAAGCAAAGAAACACATGCAGTGGAGGAATTTTAGTATGAACGTCTTAGACAGGGTCAAGGATGCGTTGAAACAGGAAATCGCTGCAGCCGCTCTCAAGGCCGGCTTTGCCCAGGTCGGCAATATCCCAGTGGTGCTGGAAACGCCCCGCCTCAAGGAACACGGCGACTACGCCACCAACCTGGCCATGCAGCTGACCAAGATCGCCAAACAGCCGCCCAGGCAAATTGCCCAGGCAATAGTGGATAATCTCGACGCCGGCAAGGCCAGGGTCAGCCAGGTGGAAATTGCCGGCCCTGGATTTATCAATTTCCGCATGGACAAGAGCTATCTCCTGGACATAATTCCCGAAATCCTCAGGGCAGGGCGGGAATACGGCAGCTCAAATCATGGGGGAGGCCGCAAGGTAAATATTGAGTTCGTTTCGGCAAACCCCACGGGAGACCTGCATGTAGGCCATGCCCGCAACGCTGCGGTGGGGGACAGCCTGAGCCGGATTATGGCCAAAGCGGGCTATGCCGTGCATCGGGAGTACTATATCAACGATGCCGGCAACCAGATCAACAACCTGGCCCTTTCCCTGGAAGCCCGCTATCTCCAGGCCCTGGGCCAGGATTTCCCCATGCCCCAGGACGGCTATCACGGCGCCGACATCATAGCCATGGGCAGGGAGTTGGCGGCCAACGAGGGTGAAAAATATGCCGGACTGCCCAGGCCAGAGCGCCTGCAGGTAATGCGCCAATACGCCCTGGAAAGAGAAATAGACAAGCTGCGGCGGGATCTGGCCGACTTCGGCGTGGAATTTGACACCTGGTTCTCGGAGACTTCCCTGTACGAGTCGGGCACGCCCGAGGCGGTCCTGGAGTTTATGAGCCGGCAGGGCTGCACCTACCGGGAAGGCGGAGCGGTGTGGTTCCGGGCCAGTGAATTCGGCGATGACAAGGACCGCGTCCTGGTCAAGCAGGACGGCTCCTACACCTACCTGATGCCGGATATCGCCTACCACCGGAACAAGCTGGAGCGGGGCTTTGAGACCCTGATCAACGTGTGGGGGGCAGACCACCACGGCTATATTCCCCGGCTGCGGGCCGCCCTCAAGGCCCTGGGCTATGAGCCCGACCGGCTGCAAATCCTCATCATGCAGATGGTCAACCTCTTCCAGGACGGGGAAAAGATCAAGATGAGCAAGCGCACCGGCAAGGCCGTAACCCTCCGGGATCTCCTGGACGAAGTGGGGGCCGATGCCGTCCGCTACTTCCTGACCATGCTCAGCGCCGACTCGCCCTTGGATTTCGACCTGGACCTGGCGGTATCCAAGTCCAACGACAACCCCGTCTTCTATGTCCAGTATGCCCATGCCCGGCTGTGCAGCATGGAGGAAAATGCCCGGGAAGCCGGCCTGACCTTGGACCAGGATCTGAACCTCTCTCCCCTCGACCTGGAAAGGGAATACGATCTCCTAAACCACCTGGGCGAATTCCCTTCCGTGGTGGCGGAAGCGGCAGAGAGGCTCATGCCCCACCGGGTGGTGGCCTATGTGTTCGAGTTGGCATCCCAGCTCCACAGTTACTACAATGCCCAACGGGTCATCGACCCCGATGACCTGGCCGCCAGCAAAGCCCGCCTGGCCCTGATGAAGGCGGTGCGGATAACCATCGCCAATGCCCTGGACCTCATCGGCGTCACCGCCCCGGAAAAGATGTAAAGATAATGACCGCCCCCGAGCAGCCGGGGGCGGTCTTCCTTTTACTGGGGCCGGCATTGGCCAAACTGACCAATGAGCACTATCCTGTTCAGATTGGGCGTGATAAAGGGCGGAGCGGTTTCAGCGGTGACCACGATGTCCTGGAAGGGGGCAAACTGTTCTCCGGGACCAAAGGTTATGGCGCCCACCCAGACCCCAGGCTCAATGATGACAGGTCCAGTCTGGAACAATTGGAAGGGGATGGGCGCCTGGTTGGGGCGGCGAATCCAGGCGACATAGGTGGAGCCGCCGAAGGTGCCCGGCGGCGGCAGCCCGATGGTGGAGACCAGCACATTCCCCTCCCGGGCATTTTGCACCACCCGGGCCACGCCCCCCGCCTCGGCTTCAGGCAAGATGGGCACATTGGCGGTGCGGAATAAGAGCATCGAACATTCCACCACCGGCGGGGCGCCGGAAGGCACGCAGATCTGCTGTCCCGGGAAGATCATGTTGGGATCGGAAATCTGGGGGTTGGCGGCAATCAAGGCGTTGAGGCTGACGCCGAACCGCTGGGCGATGAAAAACATGGTATCCCCGCTGACCACTGTGTAGATAAAGCCCGAGCAAGCGGCAGGTGGAGGGGGAAATTGTCTTTGCATAGGAAAACCTCCCTTCATCGTGCTGGTACAGTGTATGAAGGGAGGTTTCATCCTGAATTCCGCAATAGGCCAGGCCGAACTAGACCCGGGCCACCTGCTCCACCAGCCAGTCCCGGAAGTCTTCGACCTGGGACGAGCCGGCGGCTTCTTTATACCGACCGGCGATGGCGTCGGGGTCCAGGGCTGCTCCATGCAAGGCCGCAGCCATTTCCTCAATGAGTTGCGGGTTCATGGCGTCGGAGTAGATGGTGGCCTGGGTGATGATGCCCTTTTTCAGGCTGAGGCCAACCTGAATTTCTCCCCAGGGAAAGCGGGTTTCAAATTCCAGGTCGAACTTGGGCGTATGGCCGTACCGCCACTCCCAGGAAGAGTAGCGTTGATAGAGGTCGGCCAGGGCCAGAGAAGTCGGGGAAATAACTTCCTCCCGCCCTTCTCCGCCATAGACCTCGACGAAAGCTTCGGCCAGGGCAGCGGCCATAGTCTCGATGCTGATGTCGGGATTGAGGCTCTTGAGGTTGACCACCCGAGCCTGCACCGATTCTATGGCCTTGGAACGCATCTTGGCCTGGGATACCTGGAGATACCTGGTCATATCCTCAAAATCCACATCCACCAGGATGGTGCCGTGGTGATAGGCGCTCAGTTCCTCAAAATAAAAGGCATTGCCGGAGAACTTTCGCCCCTGAACAACGATGTCGTTGCGGCCGCTGAATTCCGCCTCGATGCCCTGCTTGCCCACCGCCTTGAGGATGACCCCCAGCTGCCGCTCCAAATTATAGTTTCTCCGCTCCATGATGAAGGTAAAGTTGAGATTGCCCAGGTCATGGTAGACGGCGCCGCCGCCGGACAGGCGCCGGGCCAGCTTTTTGCCGTCTGCTTCCAATTCCCTGCATCGGCACTGCTTCCAGGCGTTCTGGTTGCGCCCGATGACCACGGTGCCCTGATTCTGCCAGAGGTAGAGCACCACCTGGTCGGGGCCTATGGTCCTCAGCAAGTGCTCTTCCAGGGCAAGATTGTACCAAGGGTCAAAACTGGTGGAGCGAACGATTCTGGTTTTAAACATTAGATTCCTCCCACAAGGGGACGGTCCCCCTTTAGGAGTCCGTCCCCCGGATATTACATTTGCACCAAGGCGGCGATGCCCTGGCCGCCACCGATACAGAGGGTGGCCAGGCCGGTCTTGGCCTTGCGCCGCTTCATCTCGTAGAGCAAGGTGACGAGAATCCGGGCGCCGCTGGCGCCAATTGGGTGCCCCAGGGCGATGGCCCCACCGTTAACATTGACGATTTCGGGGTTCCAGTCCAGCTCCTTGGCAACTGCCAGAGATTGGGCGGCAAAGGCCTCGTTGGCCTCGATGAGGTCCAGATCGTCGATGGTCAGGCCGGTCTTGGTCAAGAGCTTGCGCACGGCGTAAACAGGTCCAATCCCCATAATCCGGGGCTCCACGCCGGCACAGGCCGAGGCCACAAAAGTAGCCAGAGGCTCAATCCCCAACTCCTGCGCCTTGGCCTCGGTCATCAGAACCACCGCAGCAGCGCCGTCATTGATGCCGGAAGCGTTGCCGGCGGTGACGGTGCCGTCCTTCTTAAAGGCGGGGCGCAGCTTGGCAAGGCTTTCCACCGTCACTCCCGCCCGGGGGTATTCATCGGTGTCAAAGATTACCGGGTCTCCCTTACGCTGGGGAATCTCCACCGGCACGATCTCTTGGGCAAAGCGCCCTTCGGCGATGGCTGCCTGGGCCCGGCGCTGACTTTCGGCGGCAAACTCATCCTGCTCCTGGCGGCTGATATTGTACTGCTCTGCCAAATTCTCGGCGGTTATGCCCATGTGCACATCCTCCATGGCGCACCAGAGGCCGTCCTTGATCATGGCGTCCTCGATGGCGCCATGTCCCATTCTGTGCCCCCACCGGGCTCTGCTGAGATAATAGGGAGCCATGCTCATATTCTCGGCTCCCCCAGCCACCACAATGCTGGCCTCGCCCAGGGCGATGGCCTGGGCGCCCAGGGCGATGGCCCTGAGACCAGATCCGCACACCATGTTGACGGTCATGGCCGTGGCTTCCACGGGGATGCCTGCGCGGATAGCAGCCTGGCGGGCGGGGTTCTGCCCCTGCCCCCCCTGAAGGATATTGCCCAGGAAAACTTCTTCAACCTGGTCGGCGGCGACGCCCGCCCTCTTCATTGCCTCCCTGAAAACCAGCTCGGCCAGGGAAACGGCGCTGATATCCTTTATCGTTCCCCCGTAGCTGCCCACGGGAGTCCGCACCGCCGAAGCGATGACTACCTTTTCCATTTTCTCTCCCACCTCCATTTATTATTCCATCAGGCCAATCTGCTCGGGAATGATCAGTTCCGCTTCGGTATTGGCCACCACGTCTTCCACGCTTACCCCCGGCGCCAGTTCCCTCAGCACCAGTCCCTCCGGAGTCACCTCGATGACCGCCATATCTGAAACAATGAGGCTGACCTGGCCCTTGGCGGTCAGGGGCAGGCGGCACTGGCGGAGGATCTTGGGCGAGCCGTCCTTGGCCACGTGCTCGGTGGCGACGATGACCCGCTTGGCCCCCGTCACCAAATCCATGGCCCCGCCCATTCCCGGCACCATTTTGCCGGGAATCATCCAGTTGGCCAAGTTGCCCTGAGCGTCGACTTCCAAAGCGCCCAAAACGGTATAGTCCACATGCCCGCCGCGGATAATCGAAAAGGAAGTGGCGCTGTCGAAGCAACAGCCGCCGGGTAAAATTGTTACAGGCTGTCCGCCGGCATTGCATACATCTATGTCAATCTCCTCGGGGGTCGGAACAGGGCCAACTCCCAGAAAACCGTTTTCCGATTGAAGCACGACATTGACGTCCTGGGGGATGTAGTTTGCTACCAGGGTGGGCAAACCAATGCCCAAGTTGACGACATCGCCGTCTTTAAACTCCCGGGCAATCCGCTTGGCAATGAGAACCCGTTTGGCTTGCTTTTCGTCCATCTACCGCACCTCCTGGACCAGGTAATCCACAAAGATGCCCGGCGTCACCACATGATCAGGATCGAGGGCGCCCACCTCGACAATCTCCTCCACCTCGGCCAGAACCAGTTTTGCAGCCATGGCCATCAAGGGGTTAAAATTGCGAGCCGTCCTCCGGAAGAGCAAGTTCCCATCAGTGTCGGCCTTATGGGCTTTGATCAGGGCCACGTCGGCATGAATAGGCGTGGCCAGGATGTATTCCTTTCCGTCAACCACGAGAACTTCTTTGCCCTCCTGGGCGACGGTGCCCAAGCCGGTGGGCGTTAGGATTCCTCCCAGGCCGGCTCCCGCCGCCCGGATCTGTTCGGCCAGGGTGCCCTGGGGAATCAGTTCCACAGCTAATTCTCCGGCATTCATCTGCTGCCCCGTGGGCGGATTGGTGCCGATGTGGGAAGCGATTACCCGGCTGGCCTGGCGATTGACGATGAGCTTGCCGATGCCCCGATCGGGGAATCCGGTGTCATTGGCAATGATGGTGAGATCGGCAGTGCCCAGTTGAACCAGCGCATCAATTATACCATGAGGACTGCCGACGGCTAAAAACCCGCCGATCATCACCCGGCTGCCCGGGGCAACCATTTCGGCCGCCTCTTGAAAATTAAGCACCCGCTTCAAGCAAACACCTCCATGATATTATTGTCACTTGCTTAATTCTCCAAGGAAGTCAAAGTTCCTTCTCCATGGGCGACAAATGTTCATTATGACCGCTGGCGCAAGATTTTTCTTGCGCTTAGGCAAAAATTGTATTGCATTGCTCGGCCACCAATAGTATAATTTAGAAGAGTCCTATATTAGTTGGCTGTGCCCAGGTAAATCTACTCCTTTGTTAGGTTTAATCCCGGCTGCCCAGACCAACGGGGATAACAAAGGAGGTTAAATTAGTGAGTTACACCGACAAGACCCTGACCTGCCGCGACTGCGGCGCCGAGTTCATCTTCACTGCCGGCGAACAAGAATTCTACGCAGAAAAAGGCTTTACCAATGAGCCCGGACGCTGCAACGATTGCCGGTCCCGGAGACGCCGGGAGCGCAGCGGCGGCACCAGAGAAATGCATTCTGCCATCTGTGCAGACTGCGGCGAAGAGACCCAGGTTCCCTTCAAGCCCACCAACGGCCGGCCCGTCTACTGCAGCAACTGTTTCTCCAAGCGCTAAAACAAAAAAACCGGAATCTAGATTCCGGTTTTTATTTTTTTGCCGGGATTGTCACTGGCCGCGCCACTCGACAACCCGAACCTTGCCCCGGGGCGAAAATCCCAACATTTTGAAGAGCAAGTTGGTGGCCTGATTGGCAGAGTCGGTATAGATAATCGCCTCTTTATAGCCCTCTTGCTCCAGGTGGTTGAGGGTTTCTTTTAGCATCCGCCGCCCGAAGCCCCGGCTCCGCTTGCCTGAAGGCGTGGCGGCGGCATTGATGCGCACCAGGCCCTGGTTGCTGTCCAGCACCGAGTAGAAAAGCGCGGTGGCAGGCTCGTCCCCCGCCAAGCCCAGGCGAAAAGCGGTCCCGTCATACCCCGGGGCCCCATGCAAGCGCTGAAAGGTCGCGGCATTTATGGGGGGAATGTCGTAAAAGACGGTGAGCCCCTGGTTAAAGATGTCCAGCCAAGCCTGCTGTAAGTGGGGAGCTTCGGCCAGGGAAAGCACATGAAAGTCATCGGTCCCCTCCTGAACCGGCGGCAGAACGCCCAGGCGGGCATGCAACTCCACATATTCCCGCACCACCTGAAAACCCTGCTCTTCCGGCAGGGGGAGGTGCTCCCCCACAGCCAAGCGCAGGATGGGAGGCCCTGAAGCAAGATTTCTGGCCAATTCCTGGCAGCGCCCCCACAAGGCAGCCCAGTCTTCCGAAGGTAAATCCCTGTCCACGGCAATGTTTGCATAGACGAGGTTCTCCTGAATCCCCCCCAATGTGACCAGGTAGGCGCAAGCCAGCAACTTGTCCTCGCCCTTGACCAGAAGACAGGATTCTTCTGGAGAAGGCTGGTACAGGGAAAACAGCTGCAGGAAATAGGCGAGCCGCCCGTCAACCCGCGCAATACCAGGGCTAAACAGCCTGATTATATGGGGCAAAAACTCCCTTCGATAGTTGATCACCTCACCCATATTCCATCACCCCAAAATATTCTCTATTCTCTTTTCCACAGAAAGCCAAGAATTCCTGCCTTTTTGGCTGAAGTTTATATAATTTCCAAGAGTTTTGCGCCCCTGCGCCAGGCCAAAACCTGGTGTACGGCAGTGACCAGCAGCAAGGGCAGTCCAACCAGGGCCATGAGCCCCAGCCAGGCTTCCCAGGTATTGGCGGGACACCAGGGCAACAGGGCAAGCAGAGCCAGGCAGAGGCCGTCATATCCCCCCCAGATTGCCATGCAAATGGCCGCGGGCATGAGCAAACCGCCAAAGAAGAGGGCCAGGCTGCCCCAGGGATAACGGCCTGCGGCGAGGACGAGGAGGACAGCTCCCGTCAGGGCAGCTATGGCGCCATATCCTCCGGGCCACGCCCCTGTATGTAATTGCCCCGACCAGTGCCAGGTAAAGAGATTGCCAGCAGCGCTCAAAAGCACCAGGAGCAACCAAAGCCCAGGAAGGATGACGCCGAGGCGTGCCCGGGGGTCGATCCTCTCCAGGGCCTGCCAAATCAACAGAGCGAGCAAAACCGGCAAGACGGAAAAGGCAGCCAAATTCAGGGCCGGCGAAACAAAGAGCAGGTTCTTGACCGCCTCTTGCCAAGGCAGCGTATAGGCGATGCGCCCGACTTGGGCTAGCCAGATTAAAGGAGCGATGATGAAGCCCCGGCGCAAGAGGGCCGCCATCACCAGGGCCGCGGTCAGGAGCACCAGCAGCATCAGCCCGCGCAGGGCCGTTATGTATCCCCTGGCCACCGCCAACCGGTTGAGATTCGCATTGAAGGCGGTTACATCTCCCAGCAGCAAATCGGCAAAGCAGAGAACCGCCCAAAAAATCACCAGGGCAAAACAAAGGCGCCACCAACTATCGGGTCTCTTTAGCATGTCCATCCCCTCCGCAGATAATATTTTCGCCAATTCCCAGCCCTTTCCCTGCCAGGCAAGAGAGTTTTTCTTTGCTCCGGCAGGAGAATCTGCACCTATTGTGGAAATTGTTCCAAAAACGTGCACTGAGGGGGGCTGCAAATGCATGTGACCATGGCCCTTATCTTTCGCCACATCCTCAACTTTCAACCTGAAAACAGCCCGCGCCTGCCGGCCAGTCCCAAACAGAGGTTGGCTGCCGACCTGGTCCGGTTGGTGGCCGAGCCCCGGGAGAGCTGGAGCTTTCACCTTCCCCCGGGCTCAGGACTGGCAGCAGCCCTGGGCGACCTCTTTCGCCTCTGGGCAGCCATCCGCTATTTCTATACCGGTCAGATTACCCGGCTCGGCATGGCCGGCGTCAGGCCGCCCAAATCCGGCGTACCCTGGCTGGAAATAAGCTCCGGCCCGCTGGAATCCGGGACCATAACTGTCAACGGCGACGGCACCCTGGCCTGTTTTCTGCCCCAACTGCCCCCGGGGAATTGCCGGAACCATCTGCAGCAGCGCTACCATGTTACCCCGGAACTGGTAACCTGGCTTGCCCGCCGGCTGTGGAACTATTCGCAACTGAGGGAAGGCCAGTATGATATCATCTCCCGCCTGGTTCAGGGCCGCAACGTCCTGGGAATTTTGCCTACGGGAGCGGGAAAATCCCTTTGCTTTCAGCTACCGGCCCAACTGTTGCCGGGGCTGACCCTGGTCATCAGCCCCCTTAAATCCCTGATGCGCGATCAGTTCTTCAACCTGGGCAAGGCGGGGGTCAGCGGCATGGAGTTCATCGACAGCTCCAAGACCGCCCAGGAGCGCCGACAGGTCATGGAAAAATTGCGCTCCTGTCAGCTAAAATTGCTCTATATCTCGCCGGAACGCCTGCAAATCGAGAGCTTCCAACAGGAACTGGCCGAAACCATGGCCGCCCTTCCCATCAGCCTCTTTGCCATCGACGAGGCTCATTGCATTTCCGAATGGGGCCACGATTTTCGCCCCTCCTACCTGCGCCTGCGCCATTTCATCCTCCAGATGCGTTCTCCCCCCATCTGCGCCCTCACCGCCACTGCTTCCCGCTATGTGCGCCAGGACATCCTCGCTCTCCTGGGCCTGAATCCCCAGGACATCATCACCCCCACCAGCATGGATCGGCCGGAATTGAGCCTCCGGGTCAAGATCCTCGACCAGGAAGAAGACCTCCATCAGGAGATTTACAAGACCATCGAAACCGAGATCCCCGCCATCCTGGGCCGCCCTCTGGCGAAAATTCACGAGAAGGGCGCCGGGGTGGTATTCACGCCCTATGCCGCGCCCCAGGGGAGGAGCACTCGCCCCCTGGGCGCCGAGGCCGTGGCCGGCATGCTCAAAGACCGGGGTCTGGATTGCCGTTGTTACCATTCCCAGCTACCCGATGCCGGCAGGATAGAGATACAGGACCAGTTCAAGGAGGATGCCTTTCCACTGCTGGTTGCTACCAAGGGCTATGGGATGGGAATCGACAAGGAGAATATCGACTATATTGTCCACGCCTGCGCGCCGGCCTCCCTGGAGGCCTACTACCAGGAAGCGGGACGGGCGGGACGGGACGGGGAACATGCCCACTGTGTAATCATCGCCCGTCCCCGCCGGGAGAAGTGCGTGCGGGAGAGCAGGGCGGTCCTGCCCCCCTGTCACCGGGGCTGGAAATGTGAGCTCAGCGGAGGCGAAAAATGTGATTACGGCGTCCAGGCGGGACTGCTGGCCCTGGAATATCCTCCGGAGCAGGAAACGGCTCAGCGCTTTACCCGCTTCCTGGCCCAGCTGGAGGAATGTAGCCAAGGAGAGGAAGTCTTCCGCTACCTCTGCCCCCACCGGGAAGCGGCCCAACAGCAAAAATACCTCTACTACCTGCAAACCTTAGGGGCAGTCCGGGAATTCAAAGTCCTGGAGTACCGCCGGGTGGACGAGGGCCAGTTCGACCTGCTCCTCCAGGTAGAACTCAGCGGCCCCCACAGCCTGGAAAATAAGTACTGGCTGGCCGATAAGGTGGCGGCCCGAATCGAGACATACAAGGACCAGAAGCTGAATATGCTCAATACTGTCCAAGTGTACATAAATACCAAGACTTGCCGGCGCCGCTTCCTGATGCAATATTTAGGCGAAAGGGTCGATTATCAGCAGTGCAACTTCTGCGACGGCGAGGGGATTTCCCCCGCCGCCGCCCCCGTCCCGGCCAAGACCCTGGGCCAGGAGCAAGCCCTGAGCTTGCTGGAGACGGCCTTGCTGGAACAGGACCTGGCCCTTGCCCTGGACCTGGTAAAGGCGGCCAAGGCCCTGGGCATTGAAGACGAGACCAGCGTCCGCTCGATGCGGGAATTAGAAGAGCAACCCCACAACCCTGCCGCCCTGCTTTTGGCGGGAATCTTCACCGCCCGGCGCCCCGAGACTGAGGCCTACGGATTGCGTAACCTGGCCGGGGCAGTGGAATTCGCCCTGGGGGAAGCTCCCCAACACCTGCCGACGATCTTTGCCCTGCTGGCCCGGGAACAGCCGGAAAACGCCTACGCCCTGGTCCAGGTATTTCTGGACCAATTGGCTCCCGCCACCCTCCAGGAAGTCGCGGCGGTGCTGGACTCTCCGGACCAGTACCCCGACTTGCACCTGGCGCTGCTCTTGCCGTACCTGCAGCAAGTCAATGAGATGTTAAGGGAGGTGCCCAAATGAGTCAGAGCAAGCCCCTTTACCTGCAAGTTGAAGAAGCCCTCAAGGACTTCCAGTCCGGGGTAAGCCGCCTCAAGGCCCAGCAACGGGAAACAGAATCCCTCATTGCCTCGGGCAACCAGGCCCTGGAGAACCTGGTCCTGCAAGTTGCCCGCATCGAGAAAATGCGGGAGCAGGTCGAAGGGGACCTGCGCCTGCTGGAGCGCTTCCGGGAGCAGATCGATGGGGAGATGAGCGAGTTTCGCCAACAGGTGCTGGCGAAATTCAACCAGCACCAAGAGCAGACCGACAGCCGGGTAGATAACCTCAAGACCGACCTCAGCGTCCGCCGCCATGAGCTCCTGGGCCTGATCCGGGACCTGCGCCAGCAAGTAAAGGAGCTGGAAGAGAAAGTGGGCGGCGCCAAAAAAAACCTGGAGGACCTCCAGGGCAATGAAGAAGCCAGGGACAAGGCCCTGGCCGGGTTAAGGCAGCAGGTGCAGACCTGCCTGAGCTGTTATGAGGAGCTGAATCGCCGCCTGGTCCAGGGCCGGCGCTGGAACAGGTATTTGTTGGCGGCAATAGCGGTAATGTCGGGTCTTGTAATTCTGTCCTTCCTGTTATAGGAGGTCGGCCGAACCGGACTGGGATACCGGACCGGCATGGCCCCCTGCCGCCCCGGCGCCGGGGCCTTATTATTTGCCCAGTTTCGCCAGCTCCCGCTCGATGACTTCTTTATCCAGATTGGGGAAGAGGATCCCCGGCTTGCCCACGGCGCTTCCCGCCTCCAGGGTCTGCATCTCCCAGCCGGTGTCGGTCAGGCCCAGGGCTTCCAGGACCTTGGCCGAGGAAAAGGGCAGGAAGGGCGCCATTAACACCGCCAGGTTGGCGATGGCTCGAATGCAGGTGCCGATGGTGGCAGCGCAGGCGTCCACATCGGTCTTGATGCTCTGCCAGGGCGCCTGGCTGTCAAAATACTTATTGCAGGCCCTGACCTGCTCAAAGGCCAATTTCAGGGCATGTTTGAACCGGCCTTCCTCGATGGAGTTGCCCGCCGTGGTATAGACCGACTCGATATCGGCCAGGAGCTGTTGGCCCTCGGCGTTGGTTCCCGCCGGGACCTTGCCCTCAAAGTATTTGTGGATGAAGGTGATGGTCCTGTTGACCAGGTTGCCCCAGGCGCCGGAAAGCTCGCCATTATTGCGCTCGACAAATTCCCGCCAGGAGAAATCGGCGTCCCTGGCTTCCGGTCCATTGACGATGAGAAAGTAGCGGAGGCCGTCGGCCTGGTAGTTCTCCAGAAAGTCGGGAATCCAGATGGCCCAGTTCTTGCTTGTGGAGAGCTTCTTGCCCTCAATGGTCAGGAACTCGCTGGAAATCACCCGTCGGGGCAGGTTATAATCCTTGTCCATGGCCATGAGCAGGCCCGGCAAGATCACGGTGTGGAAGGGGATATTGTCCTTGCCGTGGACATAGTAACTGATGGCGTCCCGGCTCCAAAAGTCCCGCCACGCTTCCGGTCGCCCGATTTCCTGGGCCCAGCGCCGGCTGGTGGTGAAATAGCCGAGAACCGCTTCAAACCAGACATAGACCCGCTTGCCCTCATACCCCTCCAGGGGCAGGGGAATTCCCCAGTCGATATCCCGGCTGATGGCCCGATCCAGCAAGCCTTCCCGCAGGTAACGCTGGGTCATCTCCCGGGCATTGAGGCGCCAATCCGGCCCATTTTCTTCAAATAACTTTTCCACTTCTCCCTGCAGAGCAGACAGGCGGAAAAACAGATGTTGAGTCTCCCGCTGGGTTGGAGGTTGCCCGCATAACTTACAGCGGCGTTCAGTCAATTCCTCGGGATCCAGGAGGCTGCCGCAGGCGTCGCATTGGTCGCCCCGGGCGTCCACGGCCCCGCAGCGGGGACAGGTCCCCTCAACATAGCGATCGGGCAAGAACTTTTCACAGTGATCGCACCAGGTCTGCGCCACAGTGCGGGGGTAGAGCCAGCCATCTGCATGGAGGCGGCGGATAATTTCCTGAACCTGCTCGCTGTGGGCATCATCCATGGTGGCGGCATAGCGGTCATAGCTGAAACCCAGGCGGGCAAAGTTGTCCACAAATTCCTGATGATATTGAGCCGCGACATCCCTGGGACTGCGGCCCTCCTGGCCGGCCCGAACTGCAATGGGCGTGCCGTGGCAGTCGCTGCCCGAGACGAAGAGGACATTGTCTCCCCGCAGGCGGAAATACCGGGCCAGCACATCGGCCGGCAACAGGCCGGCGATATGGCCCAGGTGCAGAGAGCCATTGGCATAGGGCCAGGCACTGCAGATCAAGATATTTCTCTTCATATCACACCTCCGAAATAATAGCCCGCCCCGGCCATCGGCCGGGACGGGCGTTGTCATCCCGCGGTACCACCCCGCATTGCCGCTGAATCAGCGGCCTCTCCCGCGCTGTAACGGGCGCACCGTCGCGGCCTCACCCGTCGGGCTCGACCGCAAAGCTCCGGGACCATGTTCAACCAGTTTTGGGCTGTCGGTTTCCACCCTCCCGACTCTCTGCAAGCCTACTGCCCGGTCTACTCTTCCCATCATCGCAGTATATGGGCTATTATAAACAGCCCTGGACTAAAATGTCAAATTTTTATTTCCTACCCCCAGAAATACCCGTGGGCAGACGAATAAATAGATGAAAAGTTAGGCTCGTCTCTACTTTTCAACCCCCATATTCCACAGGAACTCCCGCCCCAACGGGAGTTCCACCATTTATACCCTTTCAATCAGCGCCCAGATTATCGGCAAAATGTAGCGGCCCAGAAACCAGAGGATGGCCAGCAGGGCCAGGAGATAGGCGCCATGCCTGATCAGCGCCGTGGCGGGCTGTTTTGGTTCATTGCGGCTCATGCCCTCACCCCTCTTTTTGCTTAGTTTGCCTCGGGGATGAGATGCTATACGCTAGAGGGCCGCCTCCAGTTTGGCAAAGAACTTCCGCACCGTTTCCAGGACCTCGGGACAGAACTGGCGCTGCAGGTGGACGGCGCCGTCCTCCTTCACCTCCAGGCCCGAGCTGGACTCAACCAATTGTTTCAAGTGGTTGCCCTGATCCCTGCCGTCATTGTGAACCAAGATATTGCGCAGCTGATTATACTCCTTGAGCTGATTCCACTCTTCGCTGTCCCAGGGAAAGTCCACCCGGCAGACCTTGCTGAGAAAGGTGCCGGCCCGGATAATTCCATTTCCCCGCAAATCCTCCACGGCCAGGCCGTCGCCTTTGGCCAGCCGGCGGCAAAGGCGATTCAGGTGGTTTTCCACAGCGGCGTAAATGGTCACAAACAGGGAACTGCGCAGCAAATTGGGAAAGTAATCCTCCAGTTTTCTGCGCTCATCCTCGGACTCCGCCCTATCTGCCTGATTGTCGAGGAATTTCTCCACGGCTTCCAAAAATAGCTCCAATTCCTTGAGCTGTCTTTCAATCTGCACCCAATCCCCCCTTGAGAGCCGGGTATCCCTTATTTTCCCGTCTCCAGGGGGATTTATTCTTCTCCCTCAGTCTCTGCCGCCGGCTCCTCCCGAGCTCCGGGGCTCCGTGACCTGATAGTAATAATAAGTCAGGCATGCGATGAGCCCTGCCAGAAGGGGATCTGCGCCCGGCGCCTCGATATTCACGTCGTGGCCGAAGATCTCACCCCCCAGCCTGCCGCTGAGGCGCCCGTCAGCCCAGGTCAAATTAGCGCTAAAGCCGATCACTTCTCCTCCCACACGCCCCCAGATCTCAGTCCCGTCGGTGTGCAGAATCAGGTCTTTGCCGTCGATGACACCGCCCAGGCGACCGCTCAGGCTGTTGCCCCGGCGCTGGAGGCGCACGTCTTTGCCGATGATGACTCCTCCCAGGCGGCCCTGGACAAGAGTACCGTCATAGCGAAGGTTGATGTCCCCACCACGAAAGGCGCCGCCTATGCGGCCATAGATGGCCCCATCCTGGGCGGAACAGCTGACGGAGAAGCCGCCGATGGCTCCTCCCACCCTTCCCGCTAGTTCAAACAATGTGCCACCCCCTATAAACTGTAGCGTTCCCGGCTCCCAGGGCATGCAGACCATAACCCGAAGGAAGCGATGTGCCGGACATGGTTCCGCTGCTCTTCCTCCCGGTCGCCCATGGGGACGTGCAATTCACACTCAGCCTGTCCTTTCCGCCATCCCCCCGGTCTCCAGCCCTCGAAACCTGAATGTGCAGGCCCTGAGCAGGGAAATAAAGCCCAATATCATAGTGAGCAGGCTCCAGAGCAAAGCACCGGCGCCGCCGCCGAAATACCAGCTCAAGAGGCAGGCAAAGCCGGTGAGGATAAAGGCGCCGCTCCAATAGAGCACCCGCCTTCTCCTGGCCGCCCCGAAACTGGGCAGGGCCAGGCTCAGGGCGAAGTTGAGCAAGCCATCGGGCATCCTGGACCCCGCCGCAAACAGCCAGAGCACCGCCGGGGCGTAGGAGCGGACTAAGACCAGGAGAGCCAGGCCGGCCATGCCCACCGGCAAGAGCAGGGGCAGGCAGTTCCGTAACTGCCAGAGAGCTATCGTCCCCAAAGCACCCAGGACCAGCCAGTCTTTAATGCTGTGCAGCAGCCATCTGTACCATTTTATGTTTAATCTTTCCGACCGGTCCAAGGGAAACTGAGGGCGGTCAGCCAGCCTTTCCCAGCAGACCGCCAGCAGATAAAACCTCACCCCCTCCAGGACCAGGAGGATGGCGTAGGGGACCAACAGAAGATACATATCATCACCACCCGGACTAATCGGCATTGTCGGCGATGGCCTGGCGGGCCAACTCATCGCAGCGGTTGTTGAACTCGTTATCGGCATGGCCCTTCACCCAGACCCACTTGACTTCATGAGGTTTAATTGCCTCCAGGAGTTGCCGCCAAAGATCGATATTCTTTACCTTGCCCCCCTTGAAACCCGTCTTCTGCCAGTTGTCCAGCCAGCGGTCATTAAAGGCCTTGACCACCAGGGCTGAGTCGCTGTATACCGTGACCTGGCAGGGTTCCTTGAGGGCGCGAAACCCCTCGATGACCGCCGTCATCTCCATGCGGTTGTTGGTGGTCGCGGCCTCAAAGCCGCTGATTTCCCTGGAATGGGGACCGTAAATCAGGATGGCTGCCCAACCGCCGGGTCCGGGATTGCCTGAACACGCGCCGTCGGTGTATATCCTCACCTGCTTTTTTGTCATTCTTCCACCTGCCTTCCCATTTAGCTAAAAAGAGAACCGGTCTTGGTTCTCTTAATCTCTTACAAAAGAGGCCCAATATTCCCACCCTCGCCGCTGAGGGTGTTCTGTAACCTGTATTTTACCGGCCACCGCCAACTGCTGGCAGGCCAATTCGATATGGCAGAGGGCAATTCCCATTTCTATGGGGGTATACTCCCGAGCCAGGCGCTTGGAAGCGCTGTACAAGTGAACTGCCCCGGCGGTAAACCAGAGCCGCCACGGCTGGCGGTTGATGGCCGAGGGCGCCCAGCGCACCGCTTCCAGAACTGCACGCCAGGGCATGCTGCCGCTGCAATCGGGATCAAATACCGCAAGCTTGGCGGGCAGGACCCGCCTTCCCTGCCGGGGCGTCCCCTTGCCCCGGGGCCTTCCCCAGGCCACCAGGGCCCTGATCCCCAGTTGGTCCCCCAGCCCCAAGTCGGCGGCCAGGCGCTCCTTATTGGAATTGGAGATGGCGCCCACCCAGCATGTTCCCAGCTCCAGGGCTGTCATTTCCAGGATCGTCCGCTGGGTATGATAGCCCAAATCCTTCAGCGACTCCCGATCCCCAGGAGATATGGCTGCTATGTACCAAGGCGCAACCACCCTGCCCACACCCAGGATTCCTCCTGCAGCGGCCTGAGCCTGGTCCCCCGACAACAATCTGAGCTCAAGGGGAGAGGCTTCGCAGATTGCCTTTACCTGGGCAATGGTGGCATCGTCCACCGCCGGCTCAAATGAGCGAACCGAGCGGCGCCGCTCAATCAGCTGGAGCCAGTTCATTGCGAAACCCCCAAGCTGTATTTTTCCGCCAGGCCGAATTTGCTGCGGGCCCGTTCAAAGCTTGGCAGAAAATCCTGGGGTTGCCGGTACAAGGTCAGCAAATGACTGCGGCCAAAGGCGCCCTCGATTACCTGGCAGATCCACGTCCCCAAAGGATACTTGGCTGCGAGGTCGGCATTGCCGGAAAGGGCAAAGGCCTGTTCCAGCTCCCTGGCCAGGGTCGGCGGCGCCATATCGCCGTCCTTGACCTGCAAGTACTGGCGAAGCAACTCGACCTGGGCTTCCCGCCGGGCCTCGGCCTTTTCCCAGAGCTGATGAACCGGCCCGGAGACCGGCATGGTGAAAAAGAGAGTGGCGCTCCCTTCCCGCAAGAGCGTGCCCAAAAAATTGCTCAGGATCCGAGAGCAGGTTGTACCCGGGGCAGAAGGATACAGGGATTGGGTACCCAGGCGATGAATCCTGTTGGCCAAGAGCGAAAGGAGGGGGAAGTCCCCCAAAAACAATTTGTTCGCTCGCAGCTCCAAGGCGAAGGCATTGACGGCTACGGTGTTGCCCTCCGCCGCCAAGGGGGCGGCGCCGCCGGGAACAAAGCTGACCCGGAAATCCGGCACCTCTGAGGGCAAGTGCCTCGCCACTTGCTGCTCTATGGAAGCTCCGGAAATGCGTCCCAGACTGTTGAGGACGCTTCTTCCATCGGGTTGTTCCTCATTCAAAGCTGCCGCCCTGCCGGATTCTGTCTTGGCCAAGGTCTGGGCAACTTCTGCCGGATCTCTGCCCTGGCTTTGCCAATACAATCTGAAGCCCGGATTGCCGGCCATCTGAGAAAAGGATTCTGGTTGAGAAATCAGGGCTCTCACCGGCTCGATATCAATGTGTACACCCAATTTAAACATCACCCCCAAGAGTCGGTAGCCGCCTCGCATTGCGTCCGGGCCAGCAGGAAACACTAGGTACACCATATGTTGAGGAGGGATCCCATGACAACCAGCTGGATTGTCGTCGGCCTTGGTGTAGTAGTATCTCTGATTGGCTGGGTAATAGGCGGCAACATCGGCAGCGGCATCCTCGGTTTTGGCCTCGCCCACATTGTCCTGGGGCTTCTGGACACCGCCAGGCCGACTGTAAGACACTAGGTAAAGGGCACCGATGCTTCGGTGCCCATTTTTCATTAGTCAAAGAGGAGGTTGTCCCCCTTCTGCAGGCCTGATGGAGTCTTAATGAGATAATCCTTGGCCCCCAGCTTGAGGGCGTGCTCGATAATCTCCCGCCGCCGATAGGAGGTGACCATGGTGATATCGGGCTTATAGTCCTCCAGATGAACCAATTCCTCCAAGACCCCGAGACCGTCCAACTTCGGCATTATCACGTCCAAGAAGATCTTGTCCGGCCGGTGCTGTAAAATCCGCTCAACCGCTTCGGCGCCATTGCTCACCGAGGCGATGATTTTATAATTTTGTTGTATGGCCCACTCTTCGACCTTGGCCCTGGAAATGGGATCGTCATCGGCTATGATGGCAGTTTTCAGCATAAGCTATTCCCCTCTCCTGCCGTTTTTTTTGTAATTCCACATCAGACCCTCAAATCCCTGCCTGCGAGGGTAAAAATTTCCCCAAAGGGTGCAATTTTGAAATGCCGAGGAATCAAGGGCGGTTGCATTCAATATCCTGGAAGTGGTAGTATCTCATAAAGAAGACAAGGGGTGATTGCCATGAAATACCCGATATCCCAGCTGGATTTTGAGCGAGATTTCGCCAGCTTTGTCGACTTAAGCCGAGCCATTTACGGCGACAAAGCCGTGACCGATGAGGCAATGTTTCGGTGGCTGTTTGAAAAGAACATCTACAACCCCCGGGGAAGCCACTTCTTCCACGTCGCCAAGGACGGGGACAGGGTTGTGGCCTCGGACTGCCTGATGCCTGTCCCCATTCAGATCGAAGGCAAGCACTACTTGGCGGCCTGGTCCATCAAGACCATGACCCACCCTGATTACCAGCGCCAGGGGATTTTCCGAGCCATGACGGAACACAATATCGCCCGGGCCAGGGAATTGGGCATCGACGTCATCCTGGGCTTTGCCAATTCCAATTCCTATCCCGGCTATAAGAAATTTGGCTGGGACGTCCTGGTGGAGCGTCGGGCGGTAATTCGCCCCTTGGATATCAAGGGCAGCCTGGCAAAAAGGAAGGGGCTGGCGCCCCTGGCAGGGATGGGCAACGCACTGTATAAAAGCCTGGACCGCCGCCGGCTGGCCGCACTGGCCGCCAAGGTCGGCGATTATCATACCGAAATCTGCACCGACGCCCCCCTGACTTCCGAGGAAATGTGGTCCAGGATGCGGGCCGCCGTCCCGGTTCTCGTCCAACGGGACCCGCGCTACATCGACTGGCGCTATAATCAGCGGCCCGGGCATGACTACAAATTTGCCCTGGCCAGGGACAGGGACAAAGAGGAAGCGATGCTGGTCTTCCGGCACAATCACACCAATGACTCCTGCATCATCATCGACTACGTGGGCGCCCCCCACTCTAAAGCCCTGCCCTCCTTGCTGGTGACCACAATCCGCCACTGCCTGGCCCACAACCTTCGCTATATTATCTGCAGTTCCGGCAGCCTCTTTGACGACTACCTCAACGACCACTTCGGATTTAAGTACCTGACCTCGCCCCTGGCCAACAACATGTTCATCGCCTGCAGGCTCAATGAGGCCATAGCCCTGGACACCCTTAAGACAGAGAGCAACTGGTTTTACAGCTACGGCGACAGCGAGCTGGATATCGACCTAGCGCCTCGCCGGTAAAGAAAAGCCCCGCCGCCGGCGGGGTTTTTGCTCGGGGACGGACCCTGGTTTCAGGACCTGTCCCCAACTTTTTAGTGCCGCTTACCCACCACCAGCAGGACAATTCCTCCCACCAGTAACAGGGCGAGGACGCCCAGGCCCAACAGAATAAATAGACTTAGCATATTCATAACCACCTCCATACCTCCTTACCAGCTTGCACGGGGACGGACCTTCTGCAATAGTTCCGCTGCGGCGCTAAGGGCCGTCCGCGGCTTCCTTACCGGGGACGGACCTTCTGCGATAGTACCGCTGCGGCGCTAAGGTCCGTCCCCACAGAATATTAAGATACGTCGATTATTCTTACTAGCAGGGAGTCGCCGTACACAGTCTTGGTGACAAAGAGGCGCAGATAACAGGACTTGTTGCCCACGGGGTGGGTGTACACACCGTCGTGGCCCTTGTCCTTGTCGGCGGCGGCAATTCCCGCCAGGACTTTAAACCTTGCCACCAACCTAAAGCCCGTATCCCGGCGCAGGCTGGAGAATTCAGTGAACTCTCCCCCCGACTCCATCTGGATGGAATAGCGGATATCTCCGGACTCAATCTTAAAGGCGCTGACCCCCTTCAAGACCGCCAGGGTGATAATCCGGTCGGTAATATAGGGAGCAGGCTCTTTCTCAAAGAGCATGGCGATGTTGCTGGGGTCTGTGATGGCCATGGTCTCCAGCAGCGCAGGCTCCAGAACGGCGCTGAGGGAATCCTGAAGCATCATATCAAAGGGGTTGCTGACCACCAAGGTGTCCTGGCCCCGCCACTTGATGACCACGGCGTTATTGGCCCGGGAGAAGGGGGCCGGCAGTTTGCCCAACCTGATGGAATCGGGATCGATGAACTCTACAAAGGGCAAGCCCTTGAAGTCGGCGATGGCCCTGGCGACTTCTATCTCCTCCAGCCCCAAATTGCCCGCTGCCGAATACAGTTCCTTGTCCGGGACGGCCAGGAGCTCCACTTTTTGGGTCCCCGTCAGGCCGAGGCGGGTGCAGATATACTCCTGAACCGAGCCGGAAGGCGTATCGGGTTGTCGGGGCGGGGTGCTGGCCATCTCCCGGGTCATCTGCCAGCGCTCTCCCGTCGTCTGGTGCCTTTCCACCAACTCCCGGACAGTCTGGCGGTTGACAGGCTTGACCAAATAGTCCACAGCGCCAACGGCAAAGGCCCGGGCCCGGTCCTGCTCTTCCCCCAGTGCCGAGACGAAGATGACGGGAATCCAGGCGGTATCGGGATTTTCTTGCAGGCGGGCAGAAACCTCATACCCGTCCATGTCCGGCATCATCACATCCAGGAGGATGGTATCGGGCTTAAAATTTGCCATGGCCCGCAGGGCTTCGAGGCCGCTGGAAGCAGTGACGATGTTATAGCGGTCGCCTAGAAAGGCTCTGTACTGGTTCAAAATATCCGGGTCGTCATCCACGCAGAGCAAGAAGGGCTTATTAAAATCAAACATACACTATCTCCACCCTGACTAAATAGTCTCGCAATAGTTCAAGTTGCTCCCTGGTCTTGACGGCATGGGCCTGAATTGCCGCCTGCTCCATGGCTGCGCCGATTTCAGTGATACGATCAAAACCGTACCCGCCCCCGGAACCCTTCATGCGATGGGCCAGGCGACGTATGGTCTCAAAATCTCCCTTCTCCAGGCACTGCTCAATCTGCCGGATATCCTCGCGGCGGTTGTCCAGGTAGCCCGGAATCAAATCCTCTAACTCAGCATCAATTCTGACGACAAATTTGTCCACTTCTCCCACTCCCCCCTAAGTATTCGGAAAGCACCTGGAGCAATTTCTCCTTGCGTACCGGTTTTGTTATATGGTCATCGCAGCCTGCAGCGAGGCTCTTGCGCAGGTCGTCGGCAAAGGCGTAAGCCGTCAGGGCGATGATTGGCGTCGGCGCCGTCCCCCTTTGCCCTTCCAGTTGCCTGATCTGGCTGGTGGCGGTGTACCCGTCCATGATGGGCATTTCCAGGTCCATGAGAATCAGGTCATACTGCTTGGCCTTGAATTTGGCCACGGCGACTTCGCCGTTTTCTGCCACATCGATGGCATAGGGATGATTGCGCAGATAGGCCTGAACCAACAGGACATTGTCCGCAGAGTCTTCCACCAGCAAGATCCGCTTCTCCCCGGGAGCCGCGGTGGCCTTGGTCTCGCGGCTGGGCATTGCCCTGAAGTTCTGTTCGCCTCGCAACACAGCCTGGACGGTGGCCAGCAACTCCCGCTTTCGCACCGGCTTTGCCAGAAAGGCATTGCACCCCAGTTCCCGGCAACAGTTCACTTCGGCAGCGTTGTTGTCGGAAGTCAGCATCATGACAACCGCTGCATCGGCGCCAAATTCCCTGCGAATCTGCCTGACAAGTTCAAAGCCGCTCATCCCAGGCATCCGACCATCCACTATTATCAAGTCGTACTTGCCATCGACGTGGGCCTCCTGGAAGCGCTTGAGCCCCTGGGGTCCGGACTGAACGCAGTGAACTCTGGCCCCGGAAGCCGTGAGATATTCCTGAAGGATTGAAAGATTGGTCTCGTTGTCATCTACCGCCAAGATTTTAAGCCCGGCCAATTCAGCTTTTCGAGAAGGGGGCCTGGACTCACCCCTCAGGGGATAGGTGAAGTAAAAGGTGCTGCCCTGGTCTACTTCGCTCTCCAGCCATATCCTCCCGCCCATAAGCTCCACCAGGCGTTTGGAAATCTTGAGTCCCAGGCCCGTTCCTCCATAGCGGCGGGTGGTGGAAGAGTCCCCTTGGGTAAAAGCGGAAAATACCTGTTGATACTTGTCCCGATGGATGCCGACCCCGGTGTCGGATACCGAGAAGAGGAGCTGGCCGGCATCCGCCGGATCGATTTTCACCTGGATGGCGACCTCGCCCCGCTGGGTAAATTTAATGGCATTGCCTACGAGGTTGACCAGAATCTGGCGAATGCGGACCGGGTCTCCCTGAATTAAAGCGGGGACCTCGGAACTGACGCGGCAGGCAATCTCCAGCTTCTTGCTATGAGCAAGGAAGGCAAAGAATCCTGCGGTTTCCTCCACCAACCGACCCGGATCAAACTCGGTTGCTTCCAGGACCAGGCGGCCCGATTCGATCTTGGAGAGGTCCAGGATATTGTCGATCAAGCTGAGGAGGTGATCCCCCGCCGTCCTGAAGGTATCCACGTACTGCTTCTGCCGGGAATCGAGCTCGGTTTCATCCAGAAGCTCTGCCATGCCGATGATGACGTTCATGGGCGTGCGTATCTCGTGACTCATATTGGCCAGGAACTCGCTCTTGGCCCTGCTGGCCGCTTCGGCGCTGATTCGGGCCTGTTCCAGGGTCTCCATCGCCCGTTTTGAAACGGTGATATCGTCCAGGATGATGACGATCCTGGTGGCCGACAACCTGCGGACCGTCCCCAGGTACCACCTTTCTTCACTGGGATATTCGAAACGCACTTCGTCCACTTCATGGCTGATGACATTCCTGATTGCAGCCCCAACCTGGTGGACAAACTCCCCCTGTGAAGCGGGCAAAGTCTCAATAAACTCCAGGAAATCCTTGCCCTCCCTGGCCGGCCCTAGAAACCGGCGCTTGCGCCAGGCGGAATTTGTCCTAACCACCGTCCCCAGGTTGTCCAACAGGGCAATCTGGGCCGAAAGGCTGTTGACCATAGCCTTGGCAAAGCTGTCAGCCTCCTGCCGCGCCTCTTCGGCATCGAGGAACTTGCTCAGATCAGTAAATATCAACACAGAGCCTCGAATTTCACCGTCTTCGAAGATCGGGTCGGCAGAAAGTTGAACAGGCAAGGGAAATCCATCCTTGCGCCAAAACACATCCCGCTCGATTCTTGCTCTCTGACCATGGGCAAGGGACTTGTAGATGGGACACTCGGTCTTGACCAGGGGCGTCCCCATGGCATCGGTGTGGTGGATCAGCCGGTGAATCTCCTGCCCGTACAGTTCCTCTTCCCCATAGCCCAAAAGGGTGCAAGCAGCCCTGTTTATAAAACTCACCTTGCCTTCCCGATCCAAGCCGATGATACCCTCACCCGAAGAGTCCAAGATCTGGCGCAGATTGGTGGCCAGGCGGTTGTACTTCTCTTGCACTGCTTTGTACTGGGAAATATCGGTAAAGGTGATCACGGCGCCGTGAATTTTCCCCTGCCGAAGGATGGGTCGGGAAGAGGCCGAAACCGGGAGAGTTGTTCCATCCTTTCGCCAATACAGGGTATCGTGGGTGCGACTGCCCTTGCCGTCCCGAAAGAAGTGAATAGAGCATTGATTTTCGGGAAAGGGAGTCCCATCGGTCCGGGTGTGGTGAATCAGTTCATGGATATTTGTCCCCACCACTTCACTTTCCTGGTAGCCCAGGATTTCCAGGGCTCGCTGATTGATAAAGGTGCAGATTCCCCCGACGGTAATTCCGTATATTCCCTCTCCCAATGAATCCAGGAGCAGGCGGTCGCCATCGGTAAGGCTTACAAAGCCCTCTTCGGAGAAGTCCATCCAATCTTACCCCCCATATTCTTCATACCCTAATCTTGCCACTTGATGCAGAGTTTGGCAAGGTTATTGCCCGAATCTGCTAGATATACAGTGTGGCGGACATGTCCCTCAGCCAAGCCAGGTGCCGGCGATACTCGGGACATGCTCCCTCCACAACCTGCCAAAAGCGCGGGGTATGGTTCATCTCCAGCAAATGAGCCAATTCGTGGATAATCACATAGTCTACCACCGGCAAAGGAGCCAGCAACAGCCGCCAGGTAAAATTGAGATTACCCCGGCTGGAGCAACTGCCCAGGATGGTGGTTTGCCCCTTGACAGTAATGCGATTGAGCTTGTGCTGAAAGTGCAGGCGGTTGAGCTCGGCCACCCGGGGGGAAACCACTGCCTGGCCCGGGCCAGATAGAGTCTGCCCAGGCATTCCCGCACCCTATCCCGGGTCTGCTCCCCGGGCTCAATAAAAATATCTACTTGGTCTCCCTGCCACCGGCCCTGGGTCCGGCCGTGGCCGGGGTGCATTCTCAGCACCACCTCCCCCCCCAGGTAGGGCAATATTTGCCCATCGCCATACTCCCTGGTTGGGCAGCGCCGGGAAAGCTCTTCTATCCTGGCAACCAGCCACTCCCGGTTTTTCGCCAAGAGCCCGTCCAGTTCCGGGGCAGTGCAGCCCAGGGGAGTGCGCAGGATTATGCCTTCCTGGGGATGCACGCTTATGTGGATCTTCTTAAGCCGGGGAGAAGGCTGGACTTTCCAGGGCAGCGCCCGGCCATCTAAGTAAATTGAATTCACGATTTCCACCTAGTGTATAATTCGCTCAAAAACAATAACACCCTCTTTGCAGAGGGTGCCTATATTATTTTTTCCCATGACGGGAGCCTACCCCTCGCCCCGGAAACGACCCTGAGAATAATCGATTAACCAACCCATACAGTCACGGACTGCACAGTAGCCGTGCAATCCCTCCATGATCATGAGGACCCCCAGGACAAAGAGGGCGTCGTTGACAAGAGGCCTGCCATTGCGGGCCAAGGCATATCCTGCCACCAATCCGCCGCCCACCATGCGCACAACCCGATCCCGGTATTCCAGATTTTGTCTATAAGTCAATGGCTTTCACCGTCCTCTTCTTTGCTGTCCTTAGTGTGTGCAACTTGCCCCTTCTTTATTGTTGGCAAGGCGGCAAGATAAATTGACATATTGGTTGAGAGAAGAAGGAAAACAGGCCCAGGATGTCTAAGTAATTTTATTGGGTATGGGGTAAGGGGGTATAAGGTTGGATAAAACTAAAATTGTCAAGAATTGGGTCCGCATAACTGGGGCCGAATTTGTGCTGGGCACCAAGGGCAGGGCCTTTGCCCTGGGCTGGAAATTGCTCAACGACTATCTCTTTTTTTGAATTCCGGTCACTGTCCCGAGACCAAGGCCCCCCTCTACGACTTCACGCAATTTATCGATACCTTTGCCGACCTAGCTGCCGGCACCGATGACGACCTCTATCACTGGATTGTTGCCAACGGGCACACCATAATCGACGTCCTGCACGAGGAGGAGGACCAGCAGGAAGATATCCCCAATTCCCATTGTCCCCTGTGCAGCGTCCCCCTCACTCCCCAGAATGTCGCCCGGGATCCCAACGGCCATATTCGCACCTCGGCCGTGGGCCGCGCCTGGTGTACGGACTGCGCCCGCAAGGTTCAGGAAAGAAACTGGTTATCCCCGGATTAGTGCGTTCCACTGCGTGAATATCCCTCCCCTTCCCTTGCCACAATAATACTGACCAGCAAAGGAGGGATAGCCATGCACTTGATTCCCCACGAATGGAGACACTTGGACAACTGGCGGCGCGAGATGGAGCGCTTCTTTTCACCCCTGGCCCACGGCTTGAATTCTCCCCGGGTGGACATCCTGGAGACGGAGGATGAACTGGTAGCGGTGTGTGAGCTTCCCGGGATTGAGAAGAAAGAGGACCTCCATATCGACGTGGCCGACAATACCCTGATCATCAGCGGCAATTTTCGCCGCTGGCGTGAAATAGAAGACCGTTCCATGCATCGGCGGGAAAGGTATGTGGGCAATTTCACCCGCTCCGTCAGCCTGCCCCTGCCTGTCAAGGAGGATGAGATCCAGGCCACGTACCGCAACGGGCTCCTGGAGGTGCACATGCCCAAGGCCGACCTGCCCCGGGGAAGGCAAATAGATATCGAATTTTCATAAAGGGCGCCTGGAGGCGCCCTTTTACCTTTCCCGAATTCCCCGCTCCAGGCATTCCCGGGCCAGGGCAACGGCATGGAGACTGCTGATGCTCCTGTCCCCTTCTAAACAGACAGTGAGGACCAGGTCGTCAAAATAACATATGTACCAGGCGATCTGGCGATTTCTGGATATTTCCGAGGTGCCTGTTTTGCCCCGCACCGTCTCCTGGCCCGCCCAGGCCAGGGCCTGTTGGTCAGAGGCGGCATAGGCCAGGACCCGGTCCACCAATTCGAGATTTTCCCGAGCAAATCCGGTCTCCAGCCAAATCCCATCGGACTCAGTCTCCACAAGGCGGGGGACTGGAATGGTCCCGTCCCGGCGGGCTATGGCTGCATACATCAGGGTCATGTGCAGGGGGGTTGCCGTCATCTCACCCTGGCCGTAGCTGGTGTCGGCCAGCAGCACCTCGCCCCGACCCTGGTTCCTGACCTGGGACTTTCGATTATTAAGGGGCAGGGGGATGTCGGCCCCGAAACCCAAAGCGCCGGCGTATTCCTCAAAGGCCTCCCAGCCTACCTTTAACCCCAGGTCGGCAAAGTAAACGTTGTCGGACCACTTCATGGCATCCCATAGGTTCACCGGGCCCAGGGGCCTCAGCACCCTGGTCACCTGGTACCCCCCCCAGTCGGGGCTTTTCTGCCAGCGGAGCGGGGTGTCCCAAGCATGCTCGGGGTCGACCACCCCCTGCTCCAGGGCCATCAGAGCGGTAAAGGGCTTGAAAACCGAACCCGGCGGGTAAACGCCGTTAAAGGCCCGGTTGAAGAACGGGGTGTCCAGGGCCTCCAGCTCTTGATACTGGCGAGGGGTTATCCCCAGGGCAAAGAGATTGCTGTCAAAGCCCGGTTTGGATACCGCCCCCAGGATCGCGCCGCTGGTATAGTCCATCAGGAGCATGCTGCCGGTCCAGTCTCCCAGGACCGAGTCCAACAGGCGAATTTTGGCCAGGTCCAGGGTCGTCCTGACATCCTGGCCCGGCGTCTGCTCCCGTCGGGCCACGGTGGCCACCACCTCCTGACCTTCCCGGATGGTGATGGTGAATCCGGGCCTCCCGGCCAACACCTCGTCGTAGACCAGCTCCAGACCGGCCTGCCCCACGATGTCACCGGCCCGGAAGCCCAGTTTTTCCAGCTCTGCCAGCCTTTCTGCCTGGATTTCCCCCACATAGCCCACAGTCTGGGCCAGGGAATCGGGAATATTGTACACCCTTGCCTCCCTTTCCCGGTCCAGGACGCCCTTAATTGCCGTCAGGGCCGGGCGCAACTGGAGCCAATCCTGCTGGCTCAGGGTCTGAACGGGGACGAAGGTATCGTCCCGAACCCAGGCCTGCTCCAACAGGGAGCGAATCTCTTCCTCCTGCCTATCCAGGAGCAAGGCCAGGCGGCCAAGGCTGTGCTCATCCATGCTCCCCGGCACAAGCCCGACGCTGTATGCCGAACCGGTAGTAGCCAGGGGCGCATTGTCCCGATCCAGAATGCTGCCCCGCCGGGGCATCTGCCGACTGACCCGAACCACCCGCTGGGCCGTCAACTGGGGAAAGATGTGGCAATGGTCCCAGTCTAGTTTCCAGCCTTGGGGGGTTTCCGCAACTTCCAGGGAATAATCCTGGGTAAAACTCCCCACCGTGGTGGTCTCGAACTCCAGGGTGTACAGCAACTCCTGTTCGGCCTGGGTAACCTGGCGCAGGCTCAGCCGCGCAAGGCCGATTCCCTCTGCAATATTGGCGTGGCGAGTGCAAAAGGTCTCTTCATCGCACTGCGCCTGGCTCTCGGCGGAAAGCATCTGGTACATTTCCGACCAGTTTCCCTGTTCCCAGAGCCGGATATACTGGGCCAGGGCGGCCTCAGGACCTGGCTCCTCCCTCCCTTCGCAACCAGTCAGGAGCAGAGCCAGAGCCCCGCAGAGCAAAATTATCAGGCAGCAGCTTTTCTTAACCATACCCACTCTCCTTTTTGTTCTGAATAAGCTTTCCGGCCAAGGTTCAAACTAAGGGCGGCGAGAAGTTCTGAACATAATAAGGAGGTCGCGCCCATGTCACAACTCAATCAGATGGAGCTGCAAAACCTGCGCCACATCATTGGCTGCCACGATGTAGCAGCCCAAAAGCTGGAAGCCTATTCCCAGTCCCTCACCGATCCCGAGATCAAGCAGATGTTCCAACAATCGGCCCAGTCCGCCCGCAGCGCCAAGCAAAAGCTGATGTCATTTCTCAACTAGGAGGGAAATTATGCGAGAAAAAGATATGGTCAACGATGTCCTCTCGATGATCAACAGCAGCCTCACCACCTATGCCAGCGCCATCGCCGAGAGCGAGAATCCGCAGCTTCGCCAAACCTTGCAACAGATGCGCAACAGCGATGAGCAGTTTCAGTTCCAGCTCAGCCAGGCTGCCATGCAAAAGGGATACTATCAGCCTGCCCAAAAGGCCAGTCCCCAGGATATCCAGCAGCTGAAATCCCAGCTGAGCAGCAGCTGACCTTTACCCCTTATATAAACCAAAAGAGCGCGATTTATTCGCGCTCTTCTCTATCCATGATATTTATATTGCCTGTGTCAGCAGGTTGCACCGGATTGCGTTCCTCGGCTTCGTAATTCATCAAGTAAATTGCCCCGTCATGGTAAACGCTGGTGATTTCTCCACTTTCAGTCAGGTAAATCTGGACTGTATGCCCTTTCTTGAAGGCAATCTGCAGGGGGAATTGAAATTCCTTTACCACATTTCCGGTTCTTATCCGAACCCGGGTTTGATGATTGTGGTTGCGGCCAAATTCAGATAGACTTGCCCCCATCAAAAACCCCTCAACATCCCCCATGGCGCTGATGCCAATTCTGGGATAATCGACGATTACGCCATGAATTGGAGGGCTCTCCAAGACCTTCTCCTCTATATAGGTCAAGTCGGCCCGGAGGACAAGATCACCATTTTCGAAACCTTGCTGCGTGCTATCGAAGAAAACATACCCGGAAATATCCAGACCCTCTGTGTCAATACAGTTGTCTAAGTCACATCCATGGGCGAGGAAGTCGAATTGATAATAGTCCTCAGGGCTGGCAGGGTAAAAACCTTGCCCCCGGTCATGCCCATGATTCCATGCCCCTTTGACCTTTTCCAGCAATATATCTTCTTTTACCTTGCCCCAGAAATGACGACATTGGTAAATGTCCCCCAGCCGTGATTTCACCAAGTCCCAGTTAATTCTGCTGTTATCCAATGGGGTTTCACACAGGGCCACCACCAGTTCCTGTCCCGAGGAGACACGCCCGAACACAAAACCGATATGTTTCCCATCACAACCTCGCACGTTGAACATGCTATTCCCCCTTGGCAATAATCCTGCGGGCAGGCCGGGCGAAGATCATCCAGCCCGGCCCGCGAGGTTGGCACTGAGAGAAATGCCCCCGCAGTTATTCTGTGAGCCGTAGAAACTCCCTGGCGTCGGCCACCGCCGTGTCCACGGCCTGCTGCCAGAAATCCCGCCGGGTCAGGTCCACACCCAGGTGGCGCGCAGCCAACTCCTCTACCTTCATGCTGCCGGTATCCCGGAGCAAATTGATGTACCGCTGTTCAAAATCCGCCACACCCTGCTTGAAGAGTGCGTAGATTCCCGAGCTGAACAGGAAGCCAAAGGTGTAGGGGAAGTTATAGAAGGGCACCCCGGTATTGTAAAAGTGGAGCTTGGAGCACCAGAACCGGGGATGCCAGACATCCAGGCTGTCCCGGTAGGCCTGCTTCTGGGCCTCCAGCATCAATTCATTGAGGCGGCCGGCGCCAACGGGGCCGCGACGGCGCTCCTCATAGAAGTTGGTCTCGAAGATAAAGCGGGCATGGATATTCATGAACATCGCAATGCTTCTCTCCACCTTTTCGCCCAGGAGGGAGATCTTCTCTTCCTGGGTAGCGGCGCTCAGCACCGAGGCGTCGGCCACCACCAGCTCGTTAAAGGTGGAGGCGGTCTCGGCCACGTTCATGGCATAGCGCTGGGCAAGGAGGGGAAGGTCCGTCATCACGTGCTGATGGAAGGAGTGCCCCAGCTCATGGGCCAGGGTGGAGACATTGCCGGGAGTCCCGGCAAAGGTGGTAAAGACCCTGGTCTCCTTGCTGACGGGGAAACTGGTGCAGAAGGCCCCGGCCCGCTTAAAGCCCCGGTCCTCCGCTTCCACCCAGCGCTTCTCGAAGGCGGAGACGACGAATTCCGCCATTCTGGGGCTGACCTTGGCCAGCTGCTGAACGACAAAATTGGCGGCCTCATCAAAGCTATAGGTCTTGCTGACCTTGCCCAGGGGAGCGTCCACGTCGTACCAGGTCAGCTTCTCCAGGCCCAAGAGCTGCTTCTTGCGGGCCAGGTATTGGGCGAAGACGTCCTTATTGTCCTCGATGACGCCCCACATGGCGTCCAGGGTCTTCTGCTCCATCCGGTTGTATTCCAGGGGTTCCCGGTGCACCGAATCCCAGCCCCGGTGCTTATAGAGGTTGAGGCGGAACCCGGCCAGATGGTTGAGGGCAGCGGCGCATAGCTCCTCCTCCTGCTCCCAGGCCCGCTCCCAGGCTTCTCCCGCCTGAGCCCGAACCTCAGGATCAGGGTCGGAAAAGAGGTTGACGAACTGGCCCACCGAAAGCTCCGTCTTCTTGCCCTCCTTCTCCCAGGCAATGGCCATCCTGCCGGTGATAATATTGTAAAGCTCCGACCAGCCGTGATAGCCGTCCACAGCCAGGTCGGTGACCAGCTTTTCCTGGTGGGCGGGCAGCTTATCCTTGGCCCGACGGCGCATTTCGTCCAAACCAAAGGCGATGGGCTTAAATTCCGGGGTTCCCAGCAACCGAGCCCACACTTCATCGTCCAAATTGAGCATTTTCTCATCCACCGCTGTCAGCACCGAGTCCAGGGCAGCATATTGTTGCCGCAACTTGCCGCCCAGAAGCTTAGCCTGATTGTCCCTGGTATTTTGGGCATTGAGGCAGCCGATGAAAGCTCCCGCCTGGCGCAGGCGGGCGGCGACATCCTGGACCCGGGCGAAAAGCTCCTGCCACTGGCCCTGATCATCGCCGGCGGGAATAAAACCGGGCAGTGCTTCTACATCTGCCGCCACCTTCCGGAGATGGGCTTCCAGCTCTTTTGAACTGCTGCCACCGGGGAAGATTGAATCCAGGTCCCAGACCGGATTGAGGTCCTTTAACAACACCATCCCTCCAAACTTATTTCTGTCTTAGATTATTTCGACACTCGACAGATAATCCCTGCCGAACTGCCAGGTTACAGCCAACCCCGCTGATACTGGCGGGGGACCTCCAGCTCCAACCCCAATTCCCTGGCGGCATAGATGGGCCAGTTGGGATTGCGGAGGAGCTCCCGCCCCAGCAGGACCAAGTCAGCTCGCCCGTTGGCCACGATTTCTTCGGCCTGGGGAGCCGAAGTGATGAGGCCCACGGCGGAGGTGGGTATGCCCAGTTCCCGGCGGTACAGCTCCGCCCAGGGGACCTGGTAACCAGGGTAGGGGTCGATGGGAACGGGGACCACGGCGCCGCTGGAACAGTCCAGGAGGTCGACTCCCTGTTGCTGCATGCGCCGGACGGCCTCCAGATAATCACGGGGGTGGTTGCCCTGGGAGTGGTATTCTTCGGCAGAAATGCGCACCATTATGGGACCCTTCCACACAGATTTTATCCCTTCAATGACCTCGCCCAAGAGGCGGTAGCGGTTTTCCCAATTGCCGCCGTATCTGTCGGTGCGCTGGTTGACCAGGGGCGAGAGGAATTGGTTGAGCAAGTAACCATGGGCAGCGTGAATCTCCAGAACTTGAAAACCAGCTTCTCTGGCCCGCCGGGCCGCCGCCTGAAAATCTGACACCACCTTGGCGATGTCCGTTTCAGTCATCTCCCGAGGCGTGGAGTATTTGTCATCGAAGGCAATTGCCGAAGGGGCGAGCCCCGGGCCCTCCACCCCAGCCTTGCGCCCGGCATGGTTCAATTGAACGGCGGCCACACACTGCTCCTTGACAATATTGACCAGAGTTTGCATGCCGGCAATCTGCCCATCCTCCCATAGCCCCAAATCGTGGGGAGAAATCCTTCCCTCAGGAGACACCGCCGTGGCTTCCACAATTATCATCCCCACCTGGCCCATGGCTCTGGCTCCATAGTGGACCAGGTGCCAGGGAGTGACCCTGCCGTCCTCGGCCATACAGGAGTAAGTGCACATGGGCGACATGACGACGCGATTCTTCAGGGCTACGCCGCCCAGACCATAAGGAGTAAAGAGCTTTGCCACCGCTATCATCCTTTCCCTCATTCTGGTGTAATTCTAACATTCCCCACCGGCCCTTGCCATGGCGGCCGGTTTGCTGTCCAAGGTGCAGGAATAGGCAAAATTGCAATGTTAATGAGCAATTATAAAATATCCCCGCGCCCTGACCCGTGGTATACTGCCACCAATATCGTGGAGGAGTGGAGGAATTGAAAACCTGGAAAATTATCCTGGCATTCCTTTTAATCACAACCCTGATTTTCGTCGCGGCGGGATGCGACAATACCAAGAATCCCGATGATGACCCCGGCTTGGACCCGGGGGAGGACCCCAGCCTTGACCCAGGAGAAGACCCCGGGGAGGACCCTGGCCCTGACCCTGGAGATCCCCTGGCAGTTACTCCTGTCCCCGAGGGCGAGATCGGCCTGGTGGATAAGGCGGTAATCCACCTGGGCGACTTGTGGCTGGGCTCAGCTAATGGTTTATGGCGTCAGACCGATTCCGGCGATGTCACTGAAATTGTCTGGGCTCCCGATGGCCATGGCCTGATATATTTCCGGGAAACAGACACCAACATTCCCGGGCAGGATCTTTACTACCTGGCCCTGGGCGAAGATCCAGTCCTTCTGGAAAGAAATGTTCAAGCCAACAAAGCCTGGCTTAACAAAAACGATTGGCTCTGGAATCCCGACAGCGATTCGGTGGCCTATGCCCTGGACCATGGCACTGAGCTTGTGAATTTGTATCTCCAGGATATGACGAAGACAAGAATCCCCATTACCAAACCCTATGGCCAGGGACCTTACTGGCTGTCCAACGGCCTCATGGTATATGGCACGGCAACGGAAAGGCCGGAGGTAATAGTAATCAATGCCATAGGTGGAGTTCAAGGGGAAGTGCTGGATGCCACCCTGCCCTATCCCCTGCCCGAAGGCATGATTATCGCCGTGGGCGAGTATGATCCCGATGGTATAATGGATACCTTTTTCTTAACCGGCTTGGCCCGCGCCAACGATGACGGCTCTGGCCCCGCCCAAGTTTGCGAGGAAATTTCCAAATATCATCTGTTGGCCAGGGACCCTGTGCTGCCCGGCAGCCTGACCCTGCCACGGTACTTGGCGATTTCCAGCCCCGAGGCCCTGTTCCTGCAAAAATATGCGGGAATTGCCAGCAAAGGTATTCCTAACACCGTCGAATTGCTGACCCAGGATGTGTTCGTGACGTATTCCGAGTTTTCCTACCCCTTCTGGTTCGCTTGGGCTCCCGATGGCAGCTATATCGCCGCCCTGCCTTTCACCTTAACCCAGCCCGGCGATGTCGAGCAGGAGGGTTACTGGGATCTGGTCCTGGTCGATGAAAAAGCCAACCGGAGAGTGGTCCTGGAGAATATTTATTCCGTCAAAGGCTTCGAAATGCCGGTACCCTTCCAATACAGGATGCCATTGAATTGGGCCCCAGACTGCACCCATATCAACTACCTGCAGGACCGCGCCGATGAAATGGGGCAAGACTGGTGGCAGGTCGATATCGATAAAGGCGTCGCCACAAAGGTCTTGGAAAAGAGCGGCTTGCCAGAATACCGCCCACAACCATAAAGGTCGGGTTTTCCCGACCTTTTATTATTGGAGTAACGCCTGTAATTCCACCAGGAGATCGTCGTAACTGAAGGGCTTGGACAGGGCGCCGCTGAATCCGTACTCCCGATAATTGGCCATCACCGGGTCGTTGGAGTAGCCGCTGATTACCAGGGCGATGACTTCGGGGTCCAATTCCAGCATTCTCTTTATGGTCTCCCTGCCCCCCATTCCCCCGGGGATTGTCAGGTCCATGATCACTGCCCGGTACTTGTCCTCCCGGCGCATTCCCTCCTGGTAGAGGGCCAGCCCTTCTGCCCCGTCGCCCACCCATTCGGCCATATAGCCGTGCATGTTTAGGATTTCTGTCAGGGCTTCGGCGATGTGCTCATTGTCTTCTATGATCAGGATGCGGCCGGCAGCGGCTGCGGGCGCACATTTTTTCACAAGCCCCTGGGTTTGCCCCAGAGCAGCGGGCAGGAACACGTGGAAACAGGTCCCCACTCCCACCTCGGATTCTACGGTAATATGGCCTTCATGATTCTTGATTATAGAGTAGGCCGTAGCCAGGCCCAGGCCATTTCCCCCATCCTTGGTGGTGAAATATGGGTCAAAGATCTTGTCCAAATCCTCAGCGGCGATGCCCACTCCCTGGTCGGCCACGGAAATTTTAATGTACCTGCCGGCAGGCAAGGGCAGGGGAGACTCTGCATCGATATCCAGGTTAACTGCCGAAACGCATATGCTGCCCTGTTCATCCATGGCTTGGCAGGCATTGATCAGCAAGTTGCTCAGGACCTGACCGATCTGCCCCAGATCCACCTCGGCGGGCGAGAGCTCCGGATCCAAATTGCACTTGCACTCCACCGAGAAATTCTGGAGGGTCAATTCCGCCGTATACCTGATGGTTTCCAGCAGGGAAGCGACTTTTCTGACAGGCTTGCCCCCTTTGGCGAAGGTCAGGAGCTGGTGCGTCAGGGCCTGGGCGTCCAAGCAGGCCCTTTCCGCCAGCTCCAGGTTCCGGTACACCTTTTCGCCGGGTTCCACCTGCATCTTGGCAATCTGGGTATGGCCCATGATGGCCGTCAGGGCGTTATTAAAATTATGGGCGATGCCTCCGGCCAAGACTCCCAGGGACTCCAATTTCTGAACCTTGATTAACTCGGCCTTGGCCTTTTCCAACTGCGCCGTCCGCTCTTCTACCAATTGTTCCAGATGCTTCTCCTTTTCCCGCAACTGGTCAAACAGGAGGAGATTCTCATAGGCCAGGGAGGCCTGGGCGCTGAGAGTCATGGCCGCCTCTTCGTCACCGCTGGAAAATGCCTCCCCATCCAGCTTGTCCTTGAGGCAAATCCAACCGTAAACCCGGCTGGGCGTAGCAAAGGGCAGGGCCAGCATGTTTGCGGGATTGTCGCCGCCTTGGCTGGACCATCGCTTTGGCATCTGTTTGCTCAGCACCTGCTCTTTGATTTCCAGAGGGGGGTACAGGCCCAATGGACAAGAGTTATAGGGCTCATCCTCGGCCCGGCCCAGGAAGTAACTCTTCCTCTCCGCCGATTCCATCACTCCCAACAGGCAGTGCCGGCAGTTGAGAAATTCCCGAAAGGCCCGGGCCACCACCCTCAACAGGTGCTGGCGGTCTCGCAGGGCAACCAGACTGTGGCTCATATCCATCAGCACCGCCAGCTGCAACCCGGTGCTGAGGGTAAACACACTGTCGGGAGGCTGGCGAGATCCCGGCGGAGGGTCACCGCCTATGCCCAACACCTCATTGACGACATCGAGGATGGCTCCGGGGTCCGAGGGCTTGGTAATTACCCGACAGCTCCCACAGCCCTTGCCCAGGCTGATCTCCTCGGGCAGACAGCAGGTAGCCGTATAGAAGATTATCGGGATGGAATCACAGGCAGATACTTCCCTTAGGCGCTGGGCGAATACAACTCCGTCCATGGTGGGCAGGAGGATGTCGGTAATGATCAGGTCCAGGTGATTATTGCGGGCCAGGGTCAAAGCCGTCCAGCCATTGGCGGCCTCCAATACCCGGTGTCCCGTGCTTTCAAAAAGTGTGCGCAGCAGTTGCCTGCTCATATAATGATCTTCTACCAGCAGAATTGTGGCCATTTTCATTCCTTCTTCCGATGATAGAGAGTGCTATGGTGTAATCTCCAAGCTTGCTTTGCCAACACACGGAACGGTATAGGCTCTGGGGATGTTGGCAATCCAAATAGAAGTATAATATATTTTTGAGATAATTTCTATACTTTTTTATTATAAGAGCAAGGTAGAGGGCCTGCCGCCCTCTACCTTGCTCTTATTTGCTTTTCCCGGTGTAGATGTGAATAGCATCCCGGAGGAAGGCCGCCGTCCCCGGCTGTTCCCGGTCGTAAAAGGCGGTAAACCTCTCATCATCGACGTACATCTGGGCGAGACCGGCATGGGCCTCCTTATCGTAGTGGGGCCAAAAATAGCACAGCCATTGCCGATGTAAGTCGGCAGCCTTCTGGGCCAGCTCCCCGCCGGGGTCGCCGGTGGCCATGGCGGCCTTGAGGGTCGCCATCAGCTCCTCGCTCAGCCTGGTCGCCTCTTCATGCTGGGCAGGGGTCATGTTCATGACCTTCTGATTGGCTCTGTCCACCGCGGCGTCGCCGTACTTCTCCCGAGCCTCCCGGCCATACTTCCCCTCGTTCTCCTCCACCAGCTTCTTCTTAAAGCCTTCAAACTTTTCCCTGTCGGACATGGTAATCCTCCCTTCCTTCCGGGCGATGGACTTCTCTACATTGGCGATGAGCAGGTCCAGTTGCGCCCGCTTTTCAAGAAGCCTTTCACGGTGTTCCCGCAGTGCAACTGCCGGATCGAAATCGGGATTGCTGACAATTTCCCGAATCTGCTCCAGGCTGAAGTCCAATTCCCGGTAGAACAGGATCTGCTGCAGCAGATCCACCTCGGCCTGCCCGTAGATGCGGTATCCCGAAGAACTGAGTCGCGTCGGTTTCAGCAAGCCGATCTGGTCGTAATAGCGCAGAGTCCTGGCGCTGACTCCGGCCAGCCGGCTGAGCTTCTGCACTGTGTACTCCATGAAACCACCTCCTGACAGGTATAGTTTACACCTTTACGTAACGTAAAGGTCAAGGGAGCTTTTTCTTTTTTTAGCAAGCAAAAAAGGCACTGTCCGCGCCTTTTTTCTTTAACCCGCCAAGGTCTTGGCAGCACTCTGGGCCTGACACAGCTTGTAATACAGGCCCTTCTTGTCCAAGAGCTCCTGATGGGTGCCCTGCTCCAGGATCTCCCCTTCCTCCAGGACCAGAATCTGGTCGGCGTCCTGAATGGTGGAGAGGCGGTGGGCGATGACAATGGCGGTCTTGTTCTCCTTGAGCTTGTTCAGGGCTTCCTGAATCAGGCGCTCGGTCTGGGTATCCACCGCCGAGGTTGCCTCGTCCAGGATGAGGATGGGAGCGTCCTTGAGGATCGCCCGGGCAATGGAGATGCGCTGCTTCTGACCGCCCGAGAGCTTGACCCCCCGCTCGCCGATTCTTGTTTCGTAGCCGTTTTCCAGGCCCATGATAAAGTCATGGGCGTTGGCCGCCTTGGCGGCGGCAATAACCTCTTCCTCGCAGGCCCCGGGGGAACCGTAGAGGATGTTGTCCAGGACGGTGCCATTAAAGAGGAAGACGTCCTGGGAGACCAGGCTGATCTGCCGGCGCAGGCTGTTGAGGGTGAGCCGGCGGATATCTTGACCATCCACCAGGATTTCTCCTTCATCGGGATCGTAGAAGCGGGGAATCAGGCTGGCGATGGTGGTCTTGCCCACGCCGGTGGCCCCCACCAGGGCCAGGGTCTCTCCGGGTTTGAGTTTAAAGGAAATATCCTTTAAGACGGGAATGCTGTCCACGTACTTGAAGCTGACATTGCGAAATTCTACCGAACCCAGGGCACGCTCCAGCTCCAGGGCGTCGGGCGCTTCCACGATCTCCGACTCGGCCTCGAGGATGGAGACCACCCGCTCGGCGCTGCCCAGGGCCTGTTGCAACCCCTCGTTGATCTGGCCCAGGGCCATTATGGGCTGGTAGAAGATATTCAGGTAGAGGAAAAAGGCGGCCAGGTCCTCCAGGGGCAAGTAGGCGCCCAGGGCCAGCCTGCCGCCAAAGAAGATGACGATGACGGTGCCCAGGCTGGACACAAATTCAATCCCCGGATGAAAGGCGTTGGTCACCTTCAGGGCTCTGAGCATGGCGACGGTCTGCTCGGCCAGGGCCCGGCCGGTGCGCTGGCTCTCCCGCTCCTCCTGGGTAAAGGCCTTGATTTCCTTGATACCGCTGAAATTGTCCTGGAGGATGGCGTTTACCTCCCCCACCTTTTCCTGATTCTTGCGGAACAGGGGCCGGGAAATCTTGCTGAATTTCAGCACCATCCAGGCCAGGAGGGGGACGGGAATCAAGGTGAGCAGGGCCAGAGTCAAGTTGAGCTGGGCCAGAATGGCAAAGACCCCAATGAGCATGATGCCGTTGACCACCACGGTGGGGATGGCGTGGGCCAGCAGCACTTCGAAGGTGCGGGTGTCGTTGATAACCCGGGACATCAACTCTCCCGTCTGCTTGTCGCTAAAAAAGCGGAGGGAAAGCCGCTGCAGGGAATCGTACATTCTATGCCGGATATCCCGGACCATATTCCAGGCGGCACAGTGGGAAATATAGTCGGTGCCGAATTTCGATATGGCCCGGACCATATAGATTCCCACCACCAGGACGGCCAGCCTGTTGATGTGGGTGAAGTCCACGGCTACGCCCTCGGTGACGGTGCGGATGAGGCTGCGGATAGCCCAGGGCCCTGCCAAACTGGCGCCGGTGACCAGCAGCATACACAGGGTCGCGGCGACGAGCCACCACTTATAGGGTTTGGCAAAGGGCAGTATCGCTCTTAATTCTTTCACTTATTCTCCTCCTCGGCATGCCCATCGCGTAGTTTTATCAAAAGCTCCCGCAGCGCGGTCAATTCCTCCGGTGTCAAGACGCCGATGCGCTGTTCGACATAACTTTTGTGTTGTGGGAGTATTTCTGCCCGCAGCCGCGCCCCCTCCGGGGTCAGTTTTACCAGCCACACCCGGCGGTCCGCTTCCGAATGCTCCCGATACACCCAGCCGTTTTCGGTCATGCGGTCGATGATGCCCGTCATGTTGCTGGCATTGCACTGCAATTCCCGGGCCAATTCGTTGGCGGGAATCCCTTCCTCCCCGATATGGTACAGGGCATGAAATTGGGGCCAGGTTATCCCAAATTCCTCTATTTTCCTGCGAAACTCTGCCTTCAAGCTGCTGGTGGTCTTGCGCAGCAGCCAATACACATCTCTGGCAAGGGGTTTTGCCATCACAATCCCTCCCCCCTCGAATAGTCCATATATGAATTATACAATACTGAATTAACAAATCAACATGTACAAGCGAGAACCGCCTTCCCCGCTAAGGAAAGGCGGTTCCAGACCGGCTATTTCAGCCCCTCGATTGATTGCAGCATTTCCAGCACTGCCTCAGGGGTAGAACCCTTGACTCTGCACTCCAGCACAATATTTCCCCAAAGCACGCTGAAGTTCATACGGTAGCCGGAAGAGTCATCCCCGGCATCCTGGACCTGGTAAGCCCTGGCCCTGAGCACATCAAGGGTAAGATCCTGCCAGAGAAAGACAGGCCTCGTCACTTTATCCCTGAGTTCTGCGGGAACCGATTCCGCCCAGGGAATGGAGTACAAACCCAGGTCGTAGGTTTCCCGCTCCTGGACATCGACAACTCGGGTTTGGATATCGGGAGACATCCTGGCAATGTATAGCTCCACATAGCGCATGCCGGCCTGATAGTATACCGACAACTGGTCGCTGCTCTGATCCAGATAGCGGATGGCGCCATAAAAGGCAAAGCCCTGAGGCGCGGTCCCAGGGACAAAGCTGCCGAAATCGGGATCCCTTCGCGCCTGCTCCAGGGTAAGTTTGTCGCGGCGGAATTCGGGAATAACCCTGGGCGCAATCTCGGCGATATCCATCACCCCTCCCAGGACCAGGTCCACCGTCTCCGCCAGCAGCCTCTGGGAAGCTGACTCCAAATAGCAAATCTTGCCGTTCAGTTCAAAACCCGCCCAATAGATGGGGCCTTCTTGATGCGGCCAGTGCCCCGCATGCACTTCGGTCCCATGAATGGCAGATGCCGCCGAGACAGGAAGGAGATAGTGCCAGCCTATAGTAAGCTCAATCTCCTCTCGCCCGTCGGAATAGGAGAGGTGGATATCCACCAGTTCCCCGGTGGGGTCATAGCCGGCGACAGCTGTATCCAACCCAAAGCCTTGAGGAACGGGGTGGGCGCCGCCAAAAATCCCGGCTACGGTGTCAGGGAACAAATCCTCCCGGAAATAGCCAAGAAGCTTTCTGGTGTCCCGGAGCACCGCTTCGGTCTGGGCAAAGTGGAGAATCCCTCCCCTGAGGCTGACCTCGTCCCGGTGCAGCCAAGGTCCCGGTTCGGAACCAGGGCTGGGCCCGAAGTCTAAGGCAATAAACAGGAAGGCCAGTATTAACACACCCGCTACCCCGACCAGGGCCGCGCCCAGGCGAAGGGGCCGCCGTTTCGGGGCCAGCACACTTCCTATTATCTTCTGATGAAGTTCTGGACCGACCTGGATGCCATCCATATAATCTAGGTATGCCTTCATTTACTTCTCCTCCATCATCAATTTGAGTTTCTGCCTGGCCCGGGCAAGCAAGCTCCGCACCGTCGCCGCCCTCTGTCCCGTCAATTCTCCTATCTCCCCTGTGGAGTAGCCCTCGTAGTAGTAGAGGTGGATTACCGTCCTGTACTTGGCGGGAAGGGCCAGTATCGCCTCCACCAGTCCCCTGTCCTCGCTGCTCTCGGCAGGGTGAGAATCCAGCAGGGGCACGGTCTTGCGGAACCAGGCTGAGCGCAGCCGGCTCCGACATAAATTCACCGTCACCTTAATCAGCCAGGCCCTTTCGTGTTCCGGGGAAGCAAATTCCGGAGCCTTGGTCAGCAAGCGCAGAAATGTCTCCTGGACGATGTCCTCGGCATCCGCCCAATTGCCCAACACGGCCAGAGCGGTCCGAAACACCCTGTCCTCATGTCTGTTGATAATATGAATTATTGAATCCTCCGGCCGGAGGGAATTATTGTCCACATCCATCCCCCTTCACCCTATATACGCTTCAAACCCGCAAAATGCTGCAAACAGATTGGCCCCTTGGCATAGATATCCATGAGCTCCTGAGGTGGGAAAAAATAATTCTATTGCTTTGCCTGGCATGGGGTATGGAAGCCCCAGCATTGACATTGACAGACTAACCGATATGATATATATTCTAGTATATACCATAGGAGGTGATCCCTGTGGACATCGCTAAGATCTTTAATAACGGGCGAAGCCAGGCGGTTCGATTACCCAAAGAGTATCGCTTCTCTGAGTCAGAAGTATACATCAAAAAAATCGGAGACGCTGTCATGCTTATCCCCAAAGGGAGCGAATGGAAATTATTTGAGCACGGAATTCGGGAATTTTCAGAGGATTACATGCTTGAACGGAAGCAGCCTGATATGCAGGAAAGGGACAATATTTAATGAGTTTCATGCTTGATACTGATACTTGTATCTACATCATAAAACAGCGTCCTCCACAAGTGATAAATGCCATGAAAAAAGTGGGCAGCGATAACCTGTGCATATCTGCCATTACCTTGGCAGAGTTGGAGTACGGTGTCGCAAAAAGCCAGCATGCTATCCAAAACCGGAACGCTCTCCTCAAGTTTCTGGCGCCAATTGCAGTTGTCCCCTTTGACGACAATGCTGCTGCACAATACGGTCAGATAAGATCCTTCCTGGAAGGACGGGGCAGAAAAATCGGCCCCTATGACTTGCTTATTGCCGCCCATGCCCTGTCCAGGGGGTTGACCCTGGTAACCAATAACCTTCGAGAATTCGTCAGAGTCCCTGGCCTTTCCATCGAAAACTGGGCTCAATAAAAAAATAAGAGTGAATTCAAAAGGAGCAGGCTATCCCTGAGATAACCTGCTCCTTCTCTTATTGCCCTTTTAGTATTGCGACGATGTCCTTGGGTTTCAGCACTCTGCCTGAGGAGACTACCTTTTCGTCGATGACCAGCGCCGGGGTTGACATGACGCCATAGCCCATGATTTCCTGCATATCAGTGACTTTGACGATCTCCGCCTCCACCCCCGCTTCCTTTACCGCCGCGGCAGCATTTTCCGCCAGACTGACACAGTACCTGCAGCCGGAACCAAGTATTCTTATAATCATCCAATCACTCCTTTATTCCTACGCCATCAAATAGCTGAAGACGTTAAATAAGTACCCGATAATAATGATGCCAATAACCACAATCCCGATAAATACAGCCAGCAGTCGGCTCTTGACCACCTTCTTCAGCAAGATTATCGAGGGCAGAGACAGGGCCGTCACCGCCATCATAAAAGCCAGGGCTGTGCCCAAACCTACTCCCTTGGCCACCAAGGCCTCGGCAATGGGCAGGGTGCCAAAGATATCGGCATACATAGGCGCCCCCACGAGACTGGCCAGGGGGACCGAGTACCACTTGTCCTGGCCCAGCAGGGCAGTGATAAAGGCCTGGGGAATCCAGTTGTGGATTGCTGCCCCGATGCCGACGCCGATGAGGACGTAGAGCCACACTTTCTTAATTATATCCCCGACCTGATCTAAGGCAAATTCCAGCCTCTGTCCAGTAGTCAGCTCAGCCTGTTCCAAATCCAGCATCTTATTCCTGAACACAAAGGGCTCCACATACTGCTCCAGGCGGGCTTTACTGATTATGGTGCCGCCGATGACCGCCAACATCACCCCCATGGCCACATAGACGATGGCCACCCGCCAGTTAAAGATGCTGGCCAACAGAATCACCGAAGCCAAGTCTACCAGAGGTGAAGAAATCAAAAAGGAGAAGGTCACCCCAATGGGCAGGCCGGCGCTGGTAAAGCCGATGAACAGCGGAATTGAGGAACAGGAACAAAAGGGCGTCACCGTCCCCAGTAGGGCCGCCATGGTATTGGCAGTCATACCAGAAAACCTGCCCAGTATCCGCTTGGTTCGCTCCGGCGGGAAGAAGCTCTGGGTATAAGAAATAGCGAAGACAAGGACCGAGAGCAGGATGAATATCTTTATTACATCATAGATAAAGAAATGGACGCTTCCCCCCACCCTGGTGACCGCATCCAGGCCCAGGGCATCGACCAGCTGGCCGACTAAGTAATCCAGCCATTGCATCTTCAGAAGCTGGTCATTCAACCACTGAAAAATATGCATAAGCCTCACTCCTTAGCATGGTTCTGGGCATTCAGTTTGGTGGGAATTCTCGATATGGGCAAAGAATTTCCTAAGCTCCGCCAAGCTGGCCCGGTTGAGGGTATACTTCATCCACACCCCATCCTTTCGGGCCAGGACCAGCCCGCTCTCCGTCAAGATCTTCATGTGGTAAGAAAGGGTAGGCTGGGTGATCTGGAACTCCTCTAAAATGTGGCAGGCACATAACTCCCCCCGGGAGAGCATGGTAAATATCTTTACCCTGGTCTCATCGGCCAAGGCCTTCATGAATCGAGCAAATCTGGGATAATCCACGTTCCCCACCTCCAGACATTGAAACTCATCTATATCTGATTGTACTCCTCACATAGATAACTGTCAATGCGACAAAACGAAGCGTCCCCGCTGTCGCGCGACAGCGGGGACGTTACAGATTGTCTCACTTCATCATTTGGCAGACCTTGTTGGTGAAGTCCACCGGGTCTTCGATGGGTAGCCCTTCAATCAGCAGGGCCTGGTTGTAGAGGAGCTCGGTGTAGAGCTTAAATTTCTCCTGGTCCTGGCCATGGGCAGCCTTTAAGGCCTGGAAAACCTGGTGGTCGGTGTTGATCTCCAGAACCTTTTCCGCCTTGATGCCCTGGGCATTGGGCATGGCATTGAGGATCTTCTCCATCTCGATGGAAAGCTCGCCCTCATTGGCCAGGCAGACGGGGTGGGTCTTTAGCCGCTTGGAGGCCCGGACTTCCTTGATCCTGTCCCCCAGGATCTCCTTCATGGCGGCGAACAACTCTTTTTCTGCCTCATCGGCCTTGGCCTCCTCAGAATCTTCCATGCCGAGATCGCCGCTGGAAACCGATTTGAACTGCTTACCCTTGTACTCCCGCAGCATCTTGATGGCGAACTCGTCCACGTCCTCGGTGAAGAAGAGGATGTCATAGCCCTTGTCCCGGACGAACTCGGTCTGGGGCAGCTTCTCCAGCTTTTCCACCGACTCGCCGGCGGCATAGTAGATGTACTTCTGGTCTGCGGGCATCTTGTCTACGTATTCCGCCAGGGTGACCAGCTTCTTCTCTTTGGAAGAATAGAAGAGCAGGAGATCCTGGAGGACGTCCTTATTGCTGCCGAACTCGGTATAGACGCCGAATTTCAATTGGCGGCCGAAGGCCTTGAAAAAGGTCTCGTACTTCTCCCGATCATCCCGCAGCATATCCTCCAGCTCGCCCTTGATCTTGGACTTGATGTTCTTGGCAATTAACTTGAGCTGGCGGTCGTGCTGGAGCATCTCCCGGGAAATGTTCAGGGACAGGTCCTCAGAATCCACCATGCCCTTGACGAAGCTGAAATAATCCGGCAGAAGGTCGGGACATTTGCTCATGATCAGAACGCCGCTGGCGTATAACTCCAGGCCCTTTTCATATTCAGGGGTGTAAAAGTCAAAGGGGATCTGCTCGGGGATGAAGAGGATGGAGCGGTAGCTCACGGTCCCCTCGGCATTGATGTGCACGTGGCGCAAGGGCTTGTCAAAGCCATAACGCTTCTCGGTGTAGAAGTTGACGTAGTCCTCGTCCTTCAGCTCGTTCTTGTTCTTCTTCCAGATGGGGACCATGCTGTTGATGACCTGCTCTTCGATGTACTCCTCGTACTCCTTGTCATTATCCGGCTTGGGCCTGCTCTTGGTCACATCCATCTTAATGGGGTAGCGGATGAAATCCGAGTATTTCTTGATAATCGAGGTGAGGCGGTACTCCTCTAAGAACTCATCGTACTCCTCATCCTCGGTGTTCTCCTTTATCTTGAGGATGACATCGGTGCCCACAGAATTCTTCTCCCAAGGCTCTATGGTATATCCCTCGACGCCCCGGGATTCCCACTTGTAGGCTTGATCGCTGCCATGGGCCCGGCTGATTACGGTGACGACATCCGCCACCATAAAGGCAGAATAAAAGCCGACGCCGAACTGGCCGATGATGGAGTGGTCATCCTGGGTTTCGTGCTCCTTCTTAAAGGCCAAAGAGCCGCTCTGGGCGATGACTCCCAGGTTGTCCTCCAGCTCCTCCCTGGTCATGCCGATGCCGGTATCGGAGACGGTGAGGAGGCGCTTTTCCTTGTCCACATCGATTCTGATGTAATAGTCATCCTTGTTAAACTCAATGGAGTCGTCGGTCAGGGCCCTGTAATATATCTTGTCGATGGCATCGCTGGCATTAGATATTAGTTCCCGCAGGAAGATTTCCTTATGGGTGTAAATAGAATTGATCATCAAGTCCAAGAGGCGCTTGGACTCGGCCTGAAACTGTTTTAATTCCAACTATCTCTCCTCCTTCGTCAAATTTTGCCCAGCATTACAATTAGCACTCTCGGCCCTTGAGTGCTAATTTTTATATAACAAATCCAACGGTCAAAGTCAACGCAGCCTCAATGAGCAAGGCCCCGCCAAAGCAGGGCCTGGTATGCTATTCCCCAGAGCAAGGTGTCTCCAGATAGGCGAGGATTCCCTTGGCCAGGGCTATCCCGATTTCCTCGATATTTGCCATAATCCACTCTGCATCCTCGGGCTGGTCGTGGAAAGCTACTTCCACCAGAGCGGAAACTGCCGTGGTGTTGGCCAGTTCATACAAGGGGACTCCAGGACCAAAATGGCTGTGCCCTTCCTTGACCCCTCTGCCCGGTGTGGGTGTAATTTTCTCCAACTCCTCATACACACATTTGGCAAACTCCTCGCCTTCGGTGCCAAAATGCAGGCAGTAGATTTCCGCCCCCCGGGCAGTGCCGGGATCGGGCATGGCATTGGAGTGAATGGCCAGATGAAGGTCGGGATTCAGGGAATTGCTGTAGGCCACGGCCTCCCGCAAGCCCATGGCCCGGTCATTCCTATGTACAGTATGGCCATGCTCTTTTAAAACCCGCTCCGTATGGTCCGCCACCTGGTTCATCCGCTCTTCCTCTGTGCCGTAATCGCCGACGCCGATGTTCCCCTTCTGGGTAGAGGGACTCAGATAAATTACCGCCACATCTGTCATCTCCTTACAGTAATATGTGGAAGCATGGGGACGGTTCTTTTGCTTCCCAAATGTACAAGCTTACTACGATTATAGCACAAGGAGCCCTGTGCATTTCCAGTAATTTCTGCATTGAGACGAAGACGCATGGGACCGTTTTTTGCTTCCCCTTTTCATAAACAGTTTTTTCCTGCCTAATAAATAAGGCACAGATTAGGTCGAGCCCGTGCCGAAAGCGATTACCTGCCGAGCGAGGAATTATTTTCGTCCCTCTGCCCCGGGAAATGTATTATAATGAAGAATAGGACAAGCTTAGGAGGTTGAATTAATGAAGCTTATTTCGTGGAATGTCAACGGGCTCAGGGCCTGTTTGAACAAAGGATTTCTGGACTTCTTCCACCAGGCCGACAGCGATATCTTCTGCCTGCAGGAGACCAAGCTCCAGGAAGGCCAGGTGGAACTGGACTTGGAGGGCTATGAGCAATACTGGAACTACGCTGTCAAAAAGGGGTACTCCGGGACTGCGGTCTTCACCAAGATCAAGCCCCTGGCGGTAACTTACGGAATTGGCCAGGAGGTCCATGACCAGGAGGGGCGGGTCATCACCCTGGAATTTGAGGAGTTCTACCTGGTCAATGTCTACACCCCCAACTCCCAGCGGGGGCTGGCCCGGCTGGAGTACCGCATGGAATGGGAAGACGCCTTCCAGAACTATCTCCAGGAATTGGATGCCAAGAAACCTGTAGTTCTCTGTGGCGACCTCAACGTCGCCCACAAGGAGATAGATATAAAGAACCCCGCCGCCAACCGCAAGAATGCTGGCTTTACCGATGAGGAAAGGCAGAGGATGACGGAACTGCTGGACAAGGGTTTCATCGACACCTTCCGCCACTTCTATCCCGATAAAGAACATGCCTACACCTGGTGGTCCTACTTCCGCAATGCCCGGGAGCGCAACTCCGGCTGGCGGATTGACTACTTCCTGGTCTCGGAAAGGCTCAGGGATTCCCTGGCAGGGGCAGAAATACTATCCGACATTATGGGCAGCGACCACTGCCCCGTCGTGCTGGAGCTGAATATTTAATTATTGGGGCCGGTCCCAGGACCGGCCCCACATTTTTCTCTCCTATACGTGTTTTAGCTAAAAACTTGGCTAAGATTACCTTGATTTTCCCTAAACAGACCGGTAGAATAGTCTCAAGATTGAAATATGGAGGTGGCCTCTGTGATTGTCACTACCTCTGATGTTCAGAACAGCTTCGGTAAATACCTGCAGCTCTGCCAGCAGGAAGAAGTGGTCATAACCAAGAACGGCAAGAAAGTCGCCAAATTGATCCCCTACACCGAGGATGGGGCCCTGGGCCGCTGGCTAATCGGCGAGGGCTCTCCAAGATACAGCCCCAAGGGTATCCGGGTAAGTTATGAAGAGTATTTGAGGATGACCGAGGAGAGCGAAAACCGCTATGAGTACATCGACGGCGAGATTATCCTCCTGGCCTCCCCCCTGTATCTCCACCAGAAAGCAGTTAGGGAGATACTGGGCGAGTTCATAACCTGGTTCAGGGACAAGGACTGCGAACCCCTTACCGCCCCCTTCGATGTCATCCTCCACCGGCTGGGCAAAACAGAAAAAATCAACTCTGTCCAACCAGATATCATCGTCATCTGTGATAAAGACAAGATTGATGAGCAGGGCAAATATACAGGCACCCCTGCCCTGGTGGTGGAAGTCCTCTCGGAATCCACCCGCAGCCGGGATCTGGTGCAGAAGCTGGATTTGTACATGGAAAGCGGAATCCATGAATACTGGGTGGTCAATACCCAGTCCCGGGAGATTTACATCTACACCTTCGCCGACAACAAACTCGCCGACATCTTCACCTTTAAAGGCCATGAACAGGCCCAATCGGCAATCTTCCCGGGACTGAGCGTCAGCCTCCCGCAGGTATTTGCATAGCGGCAGTACGGAGAATCCAAATCTCTTTAGGATAATGCAATATTGAAAGGTGTGTAATCCGTGGAAATAAGAGTGGTAACAAAATCTGGTCTTCCCGCTGTTAAGGCGGTCCTCAAAGAAGCTTTTTGGCGCCAGGGGAAAAGCGAAGTATTTAACGAATGGGAGTTGGCCCAGCGGGTGATGTCTGATGACGGATACATTGACGAACTGTGCTTGCTGGCAAAGGATGAGGACAATGTCGTCGGATACATTCTGCTATCAAGGGCGACCATTGGGAATTTATCGGGCTTGAGCCTGGGCCCAGTCGCCGTCAAGCCAGTGCGCCAGAAAAGCGGTATCGGCAAGGCTTTGATGCGCCACGCATTGAACAAGGCCAAGGAAATGGGCTTTGAATGGGTGGCAGTGCTGGGCGGCGATTACTACCGACAATTCGGATTTGTCGACGCCTCGGACTTCGGCGTCGTTCTCTCGGAGAACAACCCGGAAAATGTATACTTGAAGATTCTGTTCCTGCAGGATGACATGAGGACCATCCCCGGCGGGAAGCTGCGTTACTGCTCGTCTTTCTATGACGCAGATGGCGCCCTGCTATAGCCGAGGCTGCGGTCCAGCTTCCAGGTCGTCCGGGAATTATAAAACATCGAGGCCAGCCCCTCGGGCTGGCCTCGATGTTTAACGGGATTGTTGACCACCCCGATGAAGAGGGGGGCGTCGCCGGCGCCGCCGGTGATGGCGAAGATGAAGGGTCGGTCCAGTTTCATCACAATCTCATCTTCCGGTGGTGCTGCACCCCCCTTGACAATATGGGTATAAGCGGCTGCTTCACAGCCCTTCTCGTCGATGGAGATGGAACGCCACATCTCCGGAGGCTTCACCCTTATATTCGCATACCGGCTGGATTTCTGTCACTGACATGATAAAATGATTGAAAGCCAGGTTTTCAATGCACCGCTGGGAGGATGTACCCTGATGAAGAGAAGGAATGTCTGGTCCAGGGATCTTACCCTGATTACCGCAGGAACCGTAATCTCTGCCATCGCCGGCCAAACCATATCCCTGCCCCTGAGCTTGATGGTCTTCGACCAAACCCAATCTGCGCTGCTTTCTGCCATCATGTTTGTCAGCAGCATGCTTCCCAACTTTGTCTTGCCCCTTTTCGTCGCTCCCCTCATCGACCGCTGCAATAAAAAGCGCACCATCGTCACTCTGGATTATCTCACCGGCGCCCTCTACCTGCTGGTTGCCGCCATTGTCGCGAAAACGGGTTTTAATTACCAGCTCTTTGTCTTTTTCAGCCTGGTTGTCGGCAGCATAGGTTCAATTTACCAATTGACCTACACTGCCTGGTACCCGGATTTAATCCCCGTCGGCTTTGAGCAACAGGGCTTTGCCGTCTCTTCATCCATTTACCCCACCGTAATTATGGTCATGAGTCCCGTTGCCGCCTGGCTCTATAAAACGTATCCCTTCCACCTGATCTTGATAATAATTAGCCTTCTCACCCTAATTGCCGCCACCGTCGAGCTGTTTATCGGCAATCAGGGTCTGCGAAGGCGAGAAGGGAGATTGCGCTGGCAAGATTACTTGGCAGACTGTAAAGCTGGTATCGCCTATCTGAGGAAGGAAAAAGGCCTGAGAAATATCTATTCTTACATGGCCATCACCGGTGGAGTCGGAACAGGCAATCATTTAATGGTACAAGCTTATTTTCAATCGGCCAACTTTCTGACTGTAACCATGCTGGCCTTCCTGCGCACAGCAGAGACCCTGGGCCGCATACTGGGCGGACTGGTGCAGTACAAGGTCAATATCAAGCCCCAGAGGCGATACGGCATTACGAAATTTGTCTATCTGTCCTATGAGACCCTGGACCTGCTGCTGCTGTTCATGCCCTATCCGGCAATGGTAGCCAATCGGTTTATCTGCGGAGTCCTGGGCATGACCTCCTACACCCTGAGGGAGAGCAGTGTCATGTCCTACCTGCCCCCCGATATGCGGGCTAAAATTAACGCAGTCTTCAACGTAGCCAACAGCTTTTCTGCCATCGTCTTTCAACTCGGCGCCGGCTATGTCGGGGATATGTTGGGCTTTCGAAACTCGGTAATCCTGTTTACTGTTTTTTCCACCCTCGCCTTTTTCACTTGTATCGCGCTTCCCACTGCAGTGAATCGCCGGGTCTATGAGGCGACCAGAAAGCTCCAGGACTCAGCTGTGTAGTTTCGCCTGCCGCCTCCCTAAACATTGCTCAACAAAGGGTGTAGACAAAAAGGAACAGCATGTTCCCTTTACGAAACACGTTGTGGCGGCTCTGCAGGCAGGGACCTGGGGCCGTTAAACTGCATCCACCTGTTCCCTTTTGAGAACATGCGCAGCGGCGACCGCCCCCATCGCCGCTATGGCATCAATTTTGCACTGTATTGTTTATGGCAGGATGTTTCCCGCTCGACCCTGTACTTTTTATATCTAGAAAGGAGAACTGTCATGAGAGGAAGACGCATGAGAGTTTTATGTGGCCTGTTGGTACTGCTCTTAACCCTGACAGCTTTGGCCGGCTGCGCCGATACACCCAAGGATCCTGAACCAGGAGAAGACCCAGGTCAGGAACAAACCGGTGAGCCTGAATACGAAGAAAGAGAATTGCTCAACAAAAATTTGTTCGTATTTACCACTCAAGACGACTTCGCCCAGGGCCATAACGACGGAACCGTAGTCAGCAACTATGGCAATGGCGCAATTACCCTGGCAGACGGTTCCACCAGCGGGACTTATACTTCCCCCATTATCAAGACTTCTCCCTTTGAATACATGATCCTTTCCTGGAACGCAGATACTCCGGGGGACAGCAATGTCACCATTCATGGCCGGGTTCGTGTCAAGGGAGAATGGTCCAAGTGGCTGTCCTGGGGAACTTGGAGCACATCCTCTTATCCCGGCGCCGACGGCAAGACGCGCATGCCCGGTTCCGCCACTGCCCCTGAGCAGGAGGACGCCATCGCCAAGGTTGCCACCGACGAGCTGTATGTCAAAGGCCGTGATGGAGAAACTGCAGACGCCTTCCAGTACCGCTTAATCCTCAACTCCGGCAGCGAAAGCGCCAACAAACCCCATGTCCGCCTCATGGCTTCCACCGTCAGAAACACTTTGGCAGGCCAGGCAATCCCTGCCGCTGTACCTGCCAATGCGGCGGAATTGGCCGAGCTTGACCACGATCTGGACGTGCCCGTTTACTCCCAGTCTGTTCGGGATCCCATGATCGCCAGCTCCATCTGCAGCCCCACCAGTGTCGCCATGGCTTTGGAATACTTCGGCCATGAAGTCACTCCGGAGCAATCAGCCTGGTTAGCCTGCGATTATGTCGGCAACATGTTCGGCAACTGGTCCTTTAACGTCGCCAGCGCCGCCAGCTTTGACCTTTCGGGATATGTAGCTTACTTTATCCAGGAAGAAGGCGGAGACCCCTGGCTCCAAGTCAAAGAACAGATTGCCGCCGGCAACCCTGTCATCGTCAGCGTTCGCTACAGGAGCCCAGAATCCTCCGAACCCTACCCTGTCGTCGAGGGCGTCCCCATTTCTTCCACCGGCGGCCATTTGGTCCTGGTCCGGGGCTTCACCTGGGAAAACGGGGTTGAGTATGTAATCGTAAATGACTCCGCCGCCAAAGACAATGAAGGGGTACACAGGAAGTATCGCGCCGATCAGTTTGCTGAGGCATGGCGGAAAGTCGCCTATGTAATCTACTCTGACCCCGCTGAAATCGGCGAGCCTTCTGCGCCCACCCCCATCCAGGCTGAACTGGTTGCGGTAGGCGAGCCCCAAGACGGCTTCCAGTATTTCGAGCTGAGGGTGGACGGTGAGGCCATAAATGTCAGTGATGAACGCATGCGCGGCATTTCGGTATCCTACAACGGCCAAATTTCCACCTATGTAACCGTCAGGACTTCTATCCTGAGCAACTCCCAGTACTTGCGCTTTGAAACCAGCAATAAGCCCGGCACCTACACTTACACCTTCATCGACATGGACAAAAACACTTACCAGGCAACCATTGACTGGTAAGCCATACACCCTCCCTCCCCCCGACTGGTCCCACTGGTCGGGGCTTTTCTTTCTCTTGATGGTTTGGGAAGTCCTAAACCTAAAAACAAGTAAATGCCAGCCATGTCATATGACAGGGTTGTCATATATTTTTTTTCTGTGGTAATATTTTTGTTGAGGTGAGAATAGTGCCAACAAATACCTTCTTCAACCTCAGTGAAGCCAAAAGGAAGCGGATATTTGCCGCCGCAGTTGAGGAATTCGCCACCCGGCGCTTCAGCGAGGCTTCCATCAACCAGATCGTCAAAGAGGCCAGAATATCCCGGGGCAGCTTCTACCAGTACTTCAGGGGCAAAGAGGACCTGTACCTCTATGTCCTCACCGAAATCGGCAAGGAGAAGATATCCGCAGCTGTTCCCCAACAGATTCCGGAGAGCGACGATTTCTTCACCACTTATTTGACCATGGTCAAGGACATCCTGACCTGGGCTCGGGAGCGCCCCATGTACACCAGGATATGGATGCTCATGGAACTGGACGACAGCGAGTTTATCGCCAAGCTCATTGCCCAATTTCCGGATGCCTGGGGCAAACTCCGGGACCTCATCCAGCGGGACAAGCAGCTGGGACGCATCCGCCCCGATGTCGACAGCGACATGGTCATTCAAATCCTGTACAACCAGAACCTGCACTTTCAAAAGGCCATCATCCGCCAGGGGAATCTGGATGACCTCTTACCCCAGGCGGAAGAGCTCATCAAAATTATTCGAGGAGGGATTGCCATTGTTTAGGGTGAGGGGGCTCAAGTTCAAATACCCCAACAGCCAGGACTACGCTGTCAACGGAGTAGATTTTGAAATCCGCCAGGGAGAGATCTTCGGCTTTCTGGGACCCAGCGGCGCCGGCAAAAGCACTACCCAGAAACTCCTAATCAGGCTGCTCAAGGACTACCAAGGCGAGATCCTCTACCGGGGCAAGAAGCTGACGGAGTATAGTGACGAGTTTTACCAGGACATCGGCGTTTCCTTTGAGATGCCCATTTCTTTTTCTAAGCTTACGGCCATGGAAAACCTGGAATTCTTTCGGCGTCTGTACAAGAGTACCGTGGATGTGGAGCCCCTCCTCAAGCGGGTGGGCCTGTGGGATGCCCGGCACAAGAAGGCTGGAGAATATTCCAAGGGCATGAAAATCCGCCTCAACTTCGTCCGGGCCCTGCTGAACAACCCGAAAATGCTCTTCCTGGATGAGCCCACCAACGGCATCGATCCCGTCAACGGCAAGATCATGAAGGACATGATCCGGGAGTTTCGGGACCAGGGCGGCACAGTCTTTCTCACCAGTCACATCATGAGCGATGTGGACGAACTCTGCGATCGGGTTGCCTTCATAGTCAACGGCAAACTGCAGGAAGAGGACTCGCCTCGAAATCTCAAGCTCAAGTACGGCAAGCGCATTGTCAAGGTGGAGTATCGGGAGAATGGGGATGTGGTGAGCAAAGAGTTCACCATGGAGGAAATCAAGACCCCGGAATTCTTTGAGCTCCTCAAGGCCAAGGATATCGAGACCCTGCACAGCGGCGAGACCACCCTGGAGGACATCTTCATCCAGGTGACGGGAGTGGGCCTCAATGGCTAGGCTGGGAATTTTGGTCCAGGGCGAGTTGGACCGGCTCAAGAAATACAACCTCTTCACGGCAACCACGGTGGTGCTCTTGCTGTGGGTAGGCATGACCTGGCTGCTGGAAGCCGAGGAAATTGCCGCCTTTGTGCCCCTGATCCTCCTCATGGATAGCACCGCGATGACCGTTGCCCTGGTGGGCGCCACCCTCTTTTACGAAAAGAAGGAGCATACCATTAACTCCATCCTGGTCACACCGGTCCGGGAAGCCGAGTACATTCTGGTCAAAGTAATCGTCAGCATCATAAACTCCCTGTTAACCCTCATCGCCCTGGCGGCGGCAGTGTATTTCCTCAAAGGTGTAACCTTTAACTGCGTCCAGGCTGCAGCTGCAGTTGTAATTATTACCGTATTTCATACCCTGCTGGCAATATGGTTTGCCTACTTCTCCAAGAACTTCACATCTCTGCTGGTCAACTTCATGCTCTATGTATTAATCCTGATGCTGCCCGGCGTCTTGGCAGATTTGGGAGTCATAGGGGAAAAGATCTCCCGATTCTTTCTCATCCTGCCCCCCGACGCCGCCGGCACCATCCTCAAGGCCGGCTTCGTCACCGTGGAACTGTGGAAGATAGTCTTCGGCTTTGTCTATTTAGCCGCCCTCTCCCTTGCCCTCTACAAGTGGATCATAAAGCCCCGCTTCAACGATTACGCCATGCGGGAAACGGGGGTGTAAAAATGCTCATTACCCTGCTGAAGCACGAGTTTAAGAACCTGCTCAGGGAAAGAATGACCCTGCTGATGTTGCTCTACCCCCTGGCTATCGGCATCGTCGGCAGAATTCTGCTGGACCGCGGAGTCATCGGCGGTGAGGGTGTGGGCATTGCCGCCATGCTCTTTGCCCTCTTCGGCGGCTTTGCCTATGGGGCTATGGCAGGATTCTCCCTACTGGATGACCGGGACGACCAGGTCCTGGACTCCATCCAGATCTCACCCATCTCTGTGCACTGGTATATCTGGTTCAAAATCTGCTTTGCCTTTGTCCTGGCCGTGCTCGCCGGTTTTTTCATCATCTGGTTCAGCGGCGCCCTGGAAATTGGCAGCGGCGATATCCTGCTCCTGGCTACCCTCTCCGCCCTCCAGGTTCCCATCATCGCCTTCTTCATCAATGCCTTTGCCAAGAACAAGGTGGAGGGCTTTGTCACCATGAAGGGTACGGGCTTCAGCCTTATCTTCCCGGTGGCCGCTTACTTCTTCCTGGACTGGAAGGAATGGCTCTTCTCCTTTGCCCCTGCCCACTGGCTGGCCAAGGCAGTGCAATACCTGTTCCTGCGGCCGGGCATCGAAGCGGGTATTGTCGAAATGAACCTCAATTTCTACCAGTACCTGGGCATCGGCTTTGCCTACAACCTGCTCTTGACGGCCGGCGCCTTTATCCTGTTTAAGAAAAGGAATCTCCTGTAAAAACAAAAGCACAGAATTGGGCCCTTCAACAGGCCCAATTTCTATGCTTCAGATTGCTGACAAACCCTGCGGATATTTTGCCGCCGCAGAAAGCTTTCCCATTGTTTGATGAGTTGCTTCCCCTGCTAGAGTTTTAGGGTGAATTTCACCAAACTTTGGTTTACTGGAGTTGATTTCAGTTGTCATTTATGGTAAAGTATGGCCGAGGTGAGAAAGATGGGTCAAACAGACCTTATTACCGCTCAGGCTCTGGCCGATGCCCTGAACCTCTCGGTGGAGACCATCTGGCGCTATACCAGGAATAATAAAATTCCCTATGTCACCCTGGGGGAAAGGCAATACCGCTATAACCTCCAAGCAGTTGTCGCCGCCCTGACCGGCGCCAGAGTCCGGGAAAAGGCACCGGAGTACATTTCTGGTCCCAGTAAGTTTACGTACCAAGACTACCTGGAGCTGCCCGAAGATCCGGGCTACCGCTACGAGGTTCTGGCTGGGGAACTGATCAGAGAGCCGAGTCCAATTGTAGTGCACCAAAAGGTATCCCGAGAACTGGAATTTCTCCTCCTGGTGTACTTCCGCAAGACAGATCCCTTGGGGGAAATCTTTGATGCGCCGTTGGATGTAACCTTGGGGGACTTCACCGTTGTCCAGCCGGACATCCTTTTCATCCCAGGAGAGCAGAAGGATATCATCAAGGAGACCCGTATCGACGGCGCCCCCCTGCTGGTGGTAGAAATTCTTTCCGAAACCAGTCGCCGCAAGGACCGGCTCCACAAGCGCCGGATCTATCAAGAGGCGGGGATTCAGCACTATTGGCTGGTGGATCCCTATGAAAAGACCTTCGAATGCCTTGCCCTCCGGGATGGGGAATATATCTTGGCCTCTGCAGGCATGGACGACGATACCGTCACTCACCCGGATTTCCCCGGCCTCAGCATCCCTCTGGCGGGGCTCTGGCAAGACTAACCGGCTAATTGACAAGGGGCTGTCGCAAAACGTTTAATTAATAACGTTGGGCGATAGCCCTTTTTTCTTGGTTCTAGCTGAAAAATGGCCTCTTTCTAGGGCATTTTCCGTGGTTTCGGCCCATTTTTGGGTATGACAAAATAGGGGAAGGGGGCTTCCCCTATGGATAACCTGTTATTTAGGCTTAAGCCACCTTAGGATTATGTAAATATGCTCCACAGCGTCCAGATCGGATTTTGTTGTGGAGTTTATTTATGTTGAATGCCATAGCCAACAGCAGGAATTCTGTCTGTACTTTTACCTGGCCACGTAAGAGGAAACGCCGAAATCCCATGTCTTGTTTCAGCACACCGAAGGCGCCCTCAACCTGAATGGAGCGGTTCATGCGTAACAGAACACCTTTCTCACTGTTAATGCGTGCCTCCATCTCAGCGCGCTGCCTTTGAAAAGACTTAGAAACGTGGAGATTCTTGCTCCGCTTTTCGAGGGGTATTTTACTCGAGCCTTTTATGCATTTGGCCTTATGAGGACAACCGGCACAGCGAGCGCAGGAATACACGGTTGTTACTGTGGGATATCCAGACTTGGTTTTGGCTTTCTTCTCATACGCTGCCTGGATTTTATTGCCTGCGTAGCAAATGTAAGCATCGCTTTCTGCATCATAGAGCATATTTTCTCGTTTGCCAATGTCGCTTCTGTATTTTCTTGTCTTGGCCCGGTCATGGTTTGCAGGTTTAATAAAAGCGATCTGGCCGTTTTCCTCGCACCAGGTATAATTCTCTTCGCTTTCGAAGCCAGCGTCAGCTACCGGCTCTGTGTAGCCCAGAGGAAGCAGCTTTTCCATTATGGGAATAAATGTGGCCATGTCGCTGCGTTCTTGTGAAATCATCGCAGCTACTATGTATTCTGCATCAACTGCTATAGTAGCATTGTAGGCCGGTTTCAACTGACCGTTTCGCATGTGGTCTTCTTTTAAACGCATGAAGGTTGCGTCTTTATCTGTCTTGGAAAAGCTGTTTCTGTCGCCAAAGATGTGGTTATGGCCATCATACCGTCTCTGGCGGGCCAGGTACCCTTCCACGGTTTCCACAGCTCTTTGTAAGGGAGTTTTCCGCTTCCCTTTGCCCTTGACGAATTTTGTGTCCCCTTTGAGAGCATATAGCCGTTTTCGGAGCTTCTTTAAATCCTTAGCCCGAATTTTTTCCCCTACACGAAAGCGTAGGCCAAACTCGGCTGCAATTTTTGGCAGTTCGACCCTCATCTTCGCCTGCATCTTGGCTTCATTCTTTTGAGTAGACTTCTTCCACACAAAACTGTACCGATTGGCGTTAGCCTCGAATTTCGTGGCATCTATAAATGCGTTGCGCAGTGACAGCTCCCCTGCTTCTGCCAAGTAATATACCAGCTGAGAAAACAGGTCATCCATAACGCCAGGCAGTCGCTCACTTCGGAAGCGGGCGATGGTAGAATGATCGGGTGCTGAAGAACGTCCCAGCAGATACATGAAGTTTACGTCGCGCTTACAAGCTTGCTCTAGAGCTCGGGAGGAATAGATGCCATTCATGTATCCATACACCAGAACCTTGAACAGACTTTTGGGAGGCGTCTCGATTCTCCCTAAACGGGAGTACGCAGCGTGCAGCTTTCTATAATCCATCCTTTCAAGCACGGCGTTGAGTAGTCTCACCGAATCGTCTTCCGGGATTAATTCGCCAATGTCCATGGGTAGGACCAGTTGATATGCACCCCCGGTTGGTGTATAATCTGGTCGTAAAATATTGTTTTGCATAACTATATTTTACAGCAAAAGACGGCTTCTGGGTACTACCAGTCGCCGTCTTTTGTGTGTTTTTCAAGGGCTGTTAGTGCAACAGCCCCTTCTTTTTTTTGTATTTTTCTTAAAGAATATATTCCAATTGCAGGTCCCGGGGTTCCAGGGCGAAGATCTCGGGGATAACCTCCGCAGCCGGGCTACAGCCTAAGGCGGCGTAAAATTCCTGGGTTTCCACGGCGGGATGAGCCCCGATATACAGCTTTTCTGCTCCCCGTTGTCGGGCCCCCTCACAGCAGAGCCGGAATAACTGCTTGCCCAGGCCCTGGCCCCGGTATTCCTGGGACACGTGGATGTAGCGCAGCTCCAGGTATTGTCTGCGGCTGCCCAGGGGAGTATTTTCCACATTGGCGAAGCCCACCAGGGCGCCGTCGGCAATGGCGCCGGCCACAAAGCCTCCTTGCTCCAGGCATTGGCGCAGGTTCTGGACGGCCCGAAGCTTTTGGGCCTCTGTCCACTCATCGACAAAGCAATCGTCCTTAATCCTGTACTCTCCCTGCTCCAAATACTTGACCTGGCGGGTTACTTGGTGGCGCTGGAAATCCTTGAGGGCATCGGGGGGCAAATCCGCTAGGGTCAGGGGCCGGACCGCGACCTCCATCATACCCGCCTCCCAATCCGGCCGAAGAAATCCAGGATGCGGTTGTCCCGGCGCAACTCCACAGCCTTATGTTCGCAGAGCTCATGACAACACATGCACTCGATGCAAAGGGAATAGTCGATGACCTTGGTCCCCCGCTCGATGGCTTGCACCGGACAACTTTCCACACACATATTACAGTGCTTGCACGCCTTCAGATTGACCCGAGGCCGGGCCTTGAGGATGTCTATTACCTTGATGACCACCTTATAGTTCCGGGGTTTAATATTCTTCAGGCGCTTGGGCAGCTTAAACCCCTTAAGCTTAGGCGGGGAGAAATAATCTCCGGCCAGTTCGATCTCCTTCAGGCTAGATTCCCCCAGTTCCCTGGTCCTGGCACTTTGGAGGATGGGAATGTCCTCGATTCCCAGGCCCAGCATGGCCACGGCCACGGTGTCCAGGGCCAGGGGATCGGTGCTCATCAGGATCTTGCCGGCGGGATAGACAGACCCGGCCGTGGGCCCCTCCCCCTGCATGGCAGTAACCCCGTCCATAATATGTAAGCCCACATTGACTGCCTGATGGATGTCGGTGAGGACCGCGCCCAGATCCCGGGGGTCCGGGGCCAGGCGGTGGTATTCGGCCTTGCGCAGGCCGGGGATACAGCCGTACAGGTTCTTGACGGCGCCGGTATAAATCCCTGCCGAATGGGTCTTAAACTTGGGCAGGTTGATGACGAAATCGGCATCGAACATGGGCTTGGCGATGAACATCTTGCCGCCGATGCCACTCCCGGGGGTGACCTCAACCACCCCTTCCCGATCGAAGTTTTTTATCTCCGCCCCCTCTTCCCGGGCCACCTGCTCCAGTCCCGAAACCTTGAGGCTCCGGGCGGTGGGGGCAATTCCCGCAATGGCCCCGCCGGAACTGTCGCCGATCCAGACCGCGCAACCCAGGCCCTTGAGGATCCGGACCAGGGCCCGGACAAACTCCGGATGGGTGATGGCAGCAGTCTCCGGAGCCTTGGGACCGATGAGGTTGACCTTGAGGAGCACCTTCATCCCCGGGGAAACATACCTTTCCCCGCCGCCCAGAAGGGCAATGCCAGAGTTGAGCTTCTGGGTCAGGAGTGCCAGATCGTAATGTTTACAATCGTTTATTATTACCTTAGACAAATAGATTCCCTCCTCATACGGCAGTTACTGAACTTATTATGCAAGAAACGGGCAATATCAGGTTAGGAGCCTTTAACACAGTTCCTCCATCCCGAGCCAAGCTTAAGTAGGCCACAGCTTTAGCACTGTGAATGTCTGGAATATACCATTTTATCGCTACACTGGCATCTACGACATAATTCATCTTTCCCGGTCTTCCCTAATTAACTCAGTACTGTCGGAATAGGATCTGCCATAACTGGCCAGCTTTTCTCTGATTTGGGCAGCTCTGCAAATTGCATAGGAATCTTGCTCCACGGCCTTCTCCAGCACCAAGAGTAATTCCTGCTGCAACGAACGCCGATTACTGGCAGCCTATGCTTTTAGGGCAGCCAAAACATCCTGGGGCACATCCAAAACCAAAAAATCTGACATGCCTCCCACGTAGATATAGTAGCATAATGATAAGATTTACCAGCAGGAGCACTTCACCCTTTCTGTGATTTTCAACAAACAATATCTCGCTTATAACTAATTATTTGTATAATCATTGTAGAAACAGAGGGGGGGCCAGGATAATGAAAGCAAAGATTCAATTATGGGGTAACAGTCTTGCACTTCGCATCCCCAAGTCCTTCGCTATTGAGTTAGGGTTGCAGGCAAATAGCCCTGTTAATCTCACTTTAGTTAAGGGCACGTTAGTAATAGAACAAATACCGGAGCAAGAATATAATCTTGAGGAGCTTCTCTCCGAAGTTCGGGAAACTAACATCCCCGATCCAGTAGATTTTGGTCGGGCCAAAGGTAAAGAAATATGGTAGCTAGATTTCCCCAGCGCGGTGATGTGGTCTGGCTAGATTTTTCACCTCACTCAGGTCACGAACAGCGAGGGCGGCGCCCTGCCCTTTGTATCTCCCCCGGCGCCTACAACAACAAAGTTGGTCTCGCTATTTTTGCCCAATCACTTCCCAAAAGAAAGGATTCCCCTTCGAGGTTCCGTTCCTGGAAGACTTTCCAATCCAAGGGGTAATCCTTGCCGATCAGGTCAAAAGTCTTGATTGGCACGCCCGGGACATGCGCCGCATATGCTCTCTCCCTGCTGAACTACTGGCTGAGATTATTGGCAAATTACGGACATTGATATAAATCTGTTGCCCCCTCCGGGTTGGCAGATTTTTTACTTAGCCGCAGGAATCATTAATACAAAATGGCTTTTGGACAGGACACCAAGTACTTAGGAAAAGCCACTATGATTTCTTCAGAAACTCAGATCTCCTGGGTGTTCACGCAGAGGCTATGTGGGATAATACAATTGTCTTTCCTTCCGCCGCTTCTACCTCATTATGCCCGAAATAACAGGAGGCGCCCTCTTATGAAAACCAAGGTCTATACTGCCGCTCTGGCCTATGCCCTGATTACAGGATTGTCTTTCTTATTTGGCAAGATTGGCTTAATAAGTGTCAATCCCCTGGACCTGCTGGCCTACCGGTTTACCGCAGCCTTCTTGGCGGTCCTGTTCTTACTCCTGTTTAGATTGGTTAAGGTAAATTATAGCTCTACCAGGGTTATGAGGAGCATTCCCTTGGCACTGCTATACCCCCTGGCGTTTTTCAGCTTGCAAACCTTTGGCCTGCAATACGCATCCTCTTCGGAAGCCGGGATTATGACCGCCTCAATTCCGGTATTCACCCTGATTTTAGCCACCCTATTCCTCAAGGAGAAGACAACTTCAATACAAAAACTCTCGATTCTTGCCTCGGTAGCAGGAGTAGTATATCTTACCCTGGCCAAGAGCTCTGCCCTGGAATTCAACAATAGTTTGGGTATGATCCTGCTTCTGGCTTCTGCCTTAGCCTTTTCAGGTTACAGCATCCTGGCCAGGATATTGACCAGGGATTTTTCCAGTATTGAACTGAGCACCATGATGTTCACCACCAGCTTTGTCTTCTTCTCTGCCCTAGCGGTATGCCGGCACTTACTTGATGGGTCAGTAACGGACTTTTTGCAGCCCCTGGCCAGCATGCAGTTTTTAGGCAGCGTCCTCTATTTGGGGGTATTGTCCACCCTAATTACTTCTCTGCTGACCAATTACATATTGTCCAAGATTGAGGCCAGTAAGATGAGTGTTTTCTCGAACTTGGGCACGGTCATATCCATCCTGGCCGGTGCGGTATTTCTGAATGAACAGCTATTTTATTACCATATCGTCGGCTCCATACTGATTGTCGGTGGGGTGCTGGGTGCAAACCTGAGAGGTGGTTCAGCACGTACCGCAAATAGCTGAAGAAAAAACCTCTGGAGAGGCAATTATCACTAACGCCATTATCTCTAGAGGATTTTTTTTCGCCGCGAAAGGAGTCAACTGATGGAAGCAGATATACTGTCCTCTATGACCTCTCCATCCCGCATGCGCAGCACTACATCGGCTTGGTTGGCAATACTCGGGTCATGGGTGACAATGATGACGCAGCAGTTCTTCTCATGGGCAAGACTAATAAGGAGGTTGACGATATTAGCCCCATTTTCGGTATCCAGGTTGCCGGTGGGCTCGTCGGCCAAAATGACCTTGGGTTCAGCGGCCAAGGCCCGGGCGATGGCAATGCGCTGCTGTTCGCCGCCGCTGAGCATGGAGGGGAAGCGCTTGAAGACTGCGTCGGTGAGGTCGACGCTCCTGATCATCTCGGCGGCCCGGACTTTTGCTTCCTTAGCCTTCATTCCCTGCAATTCTAGGGGATACATGACATTTTCCAGCGCTGTGAGCAGGGGGAATAGGTTGTAAGCCTGGTAGATTACCGCCACATCCTCCCGGCGATACCGATTGCGATCCAATTTTTGAGTAGGTGTATCACCATAGACCACATGGCCTGTGCTGGGAAGGTCCAACCCAGCCAATAGGGACAATAATGTGGTCTTGCCGCTGCCGCTCTTACCCACGATGGCATAGACCTTACCCAGTTGGAAAGCATAGGATATGTCCTTCACTGCCCGAACCTTCTGGTACTTGTTCTTATATATGTAAGACACGTCCTGAAGGGTTAAAATGTTCATTCTCCTCTACTCCTTTGCCGTGAGAATTTGGATGACGTTCACCCTGTTCAGGGTGAAAATTGCCATGGCAGTCCCCGCCAGATAGCAGGCGAGGTAGCCGGCAATGGTAGCAATCTGAATGGTGGCTCCCCCACCAGTGATAATTAAGGTCAGGACGATGCCCAGGCCAATGCCAAGTACGGTCAGCAGGCCTTGCTCCATGAAGAAGATCAGGAAGCCCATTATTCTACTTGCGCCCAGAGAGCACATGATGGCAAACTCCGGCTTGCGAAGGCGGACCAGCAGGTAGGAGACAATAAAGCCGATACCGGCACAGAGCAGGTAGATTATGGGGTAAAGGACACGACTGAGTTCGATATAGCCTTTAACGCTGGCGGTGGCTTCGTTGAGAATGCTATCATCAATGAGGAAGCTTAATCTATCCTCGGCCTTTTCCTCCATTTCGCTGGCCTGGCTACGGCTGACAAATCCCAAGCGATTTAGCAGCCCCTTAAAATCATTAAGTCTCTGTGTATTATACAAGGTGAATCGGGCACTATTCCAGGTAAGGGGGAGGCCAATTTCATGGTATATTTCCGTCATTATATCCCATGGGCAATAGAGAGGAGCGTTATAGATCTGGTTACTTTGGTAGGTGCCCACTATTTGCAGGGTGACTGTGCCGTAGCAGTATGAGTCCTTTACTTTATCGGGGTTTTCAGCTACCGTTAACTGAATCTTATCCCCCAGTTCCAAGCTGTTTTCTCTTAGGAAACTCTCGCTTACAATACACACTTTTTCCGTTAAGGAGAAAAGATTATGGTCATAACCATCCAAGTACTGGGGCTGTTGCCCTTCATGGGCGAAGAAAGAAATGGCGGTAATATCCGTTGCCCCTACCAGTTTGGGAATGCCAAGGAGCATGGTGTATATATGCATGTATCCTAGCTGCGGCCAGGGCTCTAGCATGCAGCGTAAATTGCGGGTATACAATCCTTGAGATATGTAGCCTGATGCCTCCAACTGCCCTATCACAAAGTCGTTGATGGCGAGATCGTCCAGTCTTGCCCCATCTGCACTAGTGATATACCCAGTAACTTTTATGTTAGCGTGGAGTTCCGCCAGAGTAGCCTGATGTTGGTCAATGGTCCTGGCATACATATTGATGAACAGGATCAACACTAAAGACACAGCCATTACCACCAGGCTCATGAATCTGCGCCTGGTCGTCATGCGCAATGCAGCTTTTGCCATAAACATCACTTATCCCTCCTTAGCCTTCAGCACCTGCATGGGCTCGGCCTTAAGAACCCTGGCGGCAAAAATGCTGCTGAGAATCAGGGTTACTGCCAGAACCGAGCCAGCTGCTGTCAAGGGAGCCTGATGGCCGGGAGGAGCCGTCACTTGAAAACCGTCCACAGTGTTATCGCCGGAAGCACCACTATAAGAGGCATTTACCGCCATGACATCAACATTACGTATATACGCCTCCTCTAATACGGTAGCAGACAGGGTATACCCCGCTATACCGCCAAGAACCGCCGCCGGCCCGGCAACCACGAGCACACAGAGCATAAGATAGGCCAGCGCCTTTTTCCTACCTGCACCCAAAGAGTACATGATGGCGATGTTGCGATGCTGCCTGCCTACAAATAGCAGAGAGGACAGAAGAGCTATCCCCAATCCGGCAGCGGAACAGATTGCCGTCAGCAGAGAAGCAGTCTCCCTCATTCCACCCAAAGCGCCGCTGACTTTGCTGTACCCCTGATCATAGAAGGTAAATCTAAGTCCTGATAAATCATACTGCTCCATCTCCTTTTTAAATGCAGCAACTGATCCATTGGTAAGACGGGTGGAGACAAAATTCTCCCACTCTGGCATATGCACTTCGGAAATGACGCTATTAGTGCCGTCACTCACCGCCGTAACGGTACTGCTCCCACGGATTATAGGTATGTTATCGGGCTGGATGGGGACTGACCTCTGGGGGACAAAGATTGTATCTTCATGCAGGCCGTGGATACCCATGTTATCAATAATGGTGTAGAGTCCAATAATTTCATAGTTCCCCCAGTCAGTGACATCTACTAAACAGCTGTCCATCACAGCGCCCTGCCTAAAAAACGTTATGTCTTCTTCTGAGAAACATAGAGCAATTTTGTCCCCAACCCGAAAGCCGTTGCGTTTAGCGGTGTTGGCATTGAGGATACAGACCTTGACGCCTTCCTGATAATCAGCCTGCGAGAAGGATCTGCCGCTGGAAATCAGGGCGTTGCCCTGGTGAAAGATCAGCATGGTTTCCAAGTCATTGCTGGTGTATACACTCAGCGTCTTCACGGAGTTTTGGAGTATTTCTACCAGACGACCCCACATCTGCCCCTCTTCCCTATCCCAATAATCCTCGGTAGTAATTTCCGCGATTGAGGCGAAGGAAGAATCCTCCTTAAGAACCCCAGCTTCTTTCAACATAGCTTCTGATGAGCTTGGGAAAACGGTACATGACCCCCCATAACCTTCATAACCGCAAGTAACATATTTCTTTCCAATTTCCAGTTGAATAACTTGACCATCATTGCCCGATTGCTCCAGCCAGAGTAAACTACCCTCCCTGAAACCACCGTGGTAGGAATGGTGCACCTTCAGAACCCTGACAAGAATTCGTTTCCCATCAGCTGGAAATTCGGGTGTGAATTCGATAACAGAGTACATCACACCAGCCTTAGGCGGAGCCATAGATATAGAATCATAAACTGCCGTTACCCCTTCTGCAACACCTGCTAGCATTATCCGACGGTCAAGTAGGCGGACATGTTCTGAGTTGACAATGGGGGAGTAGTCATAGTTCATGATGTCATTCAAAGTTAAATCCGTATTATCCAGATTTTTAAAGGAAATGGCGCCTATGGTGGTAAAGGCCTCATCAGCCATCTCAATGCTTTGAACAGCACTTAAATGCAAATTGATACCAACGGACAAAATGGCTGTAATGGCTGCTATGAGAATGATAAAGAGTCCTGTCCTTAGTGGTGTCCTGAACACTTGTTTGAGGCTGTTATGAAAAATCATAAGCAATCCCTCCAAACCTTGATGGTTACTCAGTACCAGGAAGAGGAATCTCCCAGTTGCCTGGCACGAAAAAATGGATTGAGCTTGCGGTGACCCTCTTAGAATCCCTGGGTAATCTGAAGCCAACCACAATATTGCCCTTATAGCTTTCTTGCATAGTAGGCAGAATGAAGCCATCCACCCTCCATTTTGCCACTCCCCGGATCAAGCCATCAGGTTTAAAATGCAGCTCCAATATATCTTCGGAACCCCAAACAGGGCCGTTCCTTTCCCAGGCGACTAGGGTCATAGTTGAGCCGGCCACTGCCACCTCTTTTCCCACATCCTCCGGGGTAAAGTCAAAATCCACCGGGATGAGGAATTCCCAATCACAAATCACCAGACTCAAATCCCGCATATTCCCGGGGTAACTAAAGATGTCACAGATTTCCCAGTAATAATTAGATTGGCTGCCTACTCTACTACCTTCCGCCGCTGATATGCCATTCCCATCCATCAATAATGTATTAGGGATGGGAAAAACGCCCTGATCAAAGAAACAGCCTTTGACAGAAAAGTCAACTCTTGCCTGGGTGGGAGTGTAGATAATGCGCTTGAGCTTAAGCGTTACATCACCCACTGTCTCTTCAAAGTCCAGTTTATACTCCCTGGATACCTGGCTGACTGAATCCCGAGTCACATCTATGTCCATGGCCAGGCCGGGATCTTTCAGCACAACCCTCAACTGCTGCGCCCCCGCAGGCAAGGGATCGGTGTATACTAGCTCGAGGATGCCCAAGGGGGTTTTAACCTGCTGGCTGGATAAGGAATACAAAGGAAGATTGTCCCAATTTGTGGAGTATATATCTAGTTCAGGTTTCTCCCTTCCCTCCAGCAAGTAAATAATCGTCGTCTGAATGGGGTCGGTAACGGCTCCCAAGATGGTTAATTTAACCCCGTCCTTGGAAGCAGTTTCTAGATGTTCGTTGATATAACCGTGTTCATAGGCCCAGGCCAGCCCGGCATCCTTAATCACCAATTCCCGGACCCAATCTCCGATCAGTGGCATTTGCGCAGAAACTCGAACCATATTTGGCCAGTAGACGAAGAGCACTAGCACCAACACAGCAACTAAGGCTATGGCGCGAAGATTGCGGCCCGAGAAACCCCAACTTTTTCTAGCAGCTTGGGGCTGAGGGATATGGCTCGTCCGGAGACTGGCTACCCACTGCCTCCGGCGAGCAATTTCTTCGCTGCCAAGACCCTTTGCCCGTTGGATTGCCCAACTTCCCAAGCTGCCCTTCTCATACCCTTGACTCTCATTATTCAGCCCTGCTTCCACAGACTGGGCTGTAGTCTGTATTGCCGCGAATTCTCGGGAGCAGGCACTGCAATAGAGCAAATGCTCCTTAACCGCATTGGCCTGGGGCTCGGTCAGTGCTCCGTCCAAGTAGGAAAGGAGTTCTTTTCTAACGTCTTGACACTTCATTACCTTCACCCCCTCTTTCCATTAGCTCCCGCATTTTTGCCATGGCGTTATGTAACCTGGATTTTACTGTGCCCACGGGAATGCCGAGAACTTGGGCAATTTCAGCCTGTTTCAGATCAGCTGCATAGCGCAGCGTCAACACTTGGGCATAATTCTGGGGAAGCCTTTCCACCAGTTCCCAGATTAAATCGTCTTCAAAGCCATAGTGGCACCTCTGGGCAAGGAATTCTTCGGGCCGGCCCATTGGCACAATCTTTCTCCGCTGACGGATTACCCTCCCGCATTGGTGGGCGACGATGGTTTTAATCCAAGGCTTAAAATACCGATGGTCTCTAAGTTGATCCCTGGCCAAAAAGGCGGAGACCACAGCATCCTGGAGGGCATCTTGGGCATCCTGAACATTGCCGGTAATGGCCAGGGCCATCTCTTTCGCAAATATGTTTCCACGGAATTTAACAATTCCAGGAAATCTGATTCGGTCACAGGCTCATCCCCTCCCCTATATACTAAGGGACAACTACCCTAGTATTTCGTTCACAGTTTTCAAGGAAATTATTCCTTATTTTACTTTACCCTTTAATTGATTGTTGGCACAATAGCTAAAGCAAAAATACGCAAAAAAGGGCCGGAAGACCGGCCCCTACATTTGGCCACCTTGGGGACCCCGACCGTAGGTCGTGTCTCTTAGCGCCCCATAAATAACTTCTCACCGCACTTGCCGCAAAAACGCGCTCCCGGGATAACTTTAGAGCCGCATTTAGGGCAGAACTTTATTTCCGGGGCTACAGAAAACGTGGCAGGTAAATCTTCGCCGGCGCCGGAATCCGCCAGAAACAGCCAGTCGATTTCCTCGTCATCCTGGCAAAAACCGATGGAACCATAGGGAGACACAAGATAAAAGCTATCTTCATCAGCGGGGTTTTCTGCATCGTGGATTTCCGCGATACCCAGCAGGCCGTTTCTGTCGTAATTTTCATCTGCTGTGGCAAAGCTCCAATTTGCGCTAAGTGTCGCGGCAAACTCCGCGGCTTGGTACAATGTGCTGTATAGTTTCATTAAAATACCCTCCACCTCAGTCATTTAAACAGTAAATTATTGCACCGCTGGCAACGGTCATTTCGTATGGGGTTCATCATGGAACACACGTTGCAGTAGATGATGCGGTCTTTTGACTTGTCATATTTCTCGTACGTACCGAACATAGGGTGGAACCGCACTCTGTCGCCTACGGACAGGTAGTCGTACATATGCCGCCCGCTGTCCTTTTCTATAATGGTCCGTTTCTTGCCGTCATCGGTGGTGATCACTGTGGTGTATTCCGTATAGGTTCTGTAATTGTCGGCTTCCCCGCCCCTGTGTTCGCTGCGTTCTTTACTGTGCTTGTTGACTACCGTGCCCTCCCAGATGGGCCTCTTGGTCCTGCTTAGGGCAAACAGGTTGACCATCAGCATGACCAGGGCAATGCCGACGCCGATGACCAGGGAATCCCTAAGGGGGTATTCTTTAATCAACAGGCCGGCAAGCGGGAATCCAATCAATGGCACAAGCACTGCGATCCACATACAGCCAATGGAGGATTTTTTGTTTTTCGCTGCAGCCGCTAAAATCTCCGGTGAGTTGCAGTGCTCTGAAAACCCAATAAGGCTTATATGCTGAGATTCAACCCTTTGAGAGGGTGTAAGCACTGGCTGCTTGCCAGAGGTTTCCACAGCCTGTCCGCACATAATACAGAACTCAGCGTTGGTGGGTAAAGCCTCTCCACAGGACTTACAGACTCCAGGGGCATGATGTGATTTCTTCCCGCAGCTGACGCAGAAGGCCGCTCCCTTCGGCAGCTTGCTTCCGCAGGCTGAGCAAAACTCATCCGCCACCTTTCCTTTGTCCTCCCTTTGGGGAGCGGCGGATTTTCTCGCCGTTGTTTTTTTATTGTCTCGGGAGGGGCGAAGGATAAAAAACCAAAACAATAGCACACAGCCAATGGGGGTGAAGATGTGGTAGATAATCCCCCCCTCCCCCATCCGGCTAAAGTCTGCCAGGGCAGCGGGCTTGTTGATGTATGGAAAGATGGGGAGATAACGGATGGATTCTGCGCGAGTTTCACCATTCTCCAGCCTCGGCCACGCCTCGTCGCTGGCGTAAATCACATAGCCTCGGTATTCCTTGCCCTTCACCGTAAAGTAATACCCCTTGGAAACGGTGCGGGAGCGGTTTGGCTCCGCATTGGTGCTGTCCAGGCGGTTGTCATATCTGTCCACCGTACCCATGACTGTGTCGCCCCAGATTGCCAGTGTAAGGGTACTGAGGCTCGTATACATGGCAAACAGCAGACAGGCGCAGATCAGCACCAGGATGACCAGGGGTGTTTTATTGCTCTTTTTTGCCATGACGCTCTCCCTTCATAGCTGTATGCTCTTTCTCCCGCCACCCCACGCCAAATAGGTATAGGATGGTGAGAACCAATAGCGGCGGCAGGGTCAAGGCCGCGTAAGGGCCGAGGGGAAAAATCAGCAGCACGGCCGCCGCCAATTGGATATATGCCGGAATCCGGCACCAGCGCTGTCTGTGGGGCCGACTGGCAAAGGCAAGTCCTGCAATACCCGTCACCATAGAAAATACGTACATAATCCCCGCAGCGAAGCAGCCCACACCGCCATAATCGTAGTCCAAAGAAGCGTTGTTGATGAGGTTCAGACACCATAACAGCATTGGAAATGCTACAAGCAACATCAGGATTGAGCTGGTAATGCTCAGTATGGACTTTTGCTTTTTTATCATAATTTCCACTCCCAGTTCCCTGCCTACCTCTCACCAGTGATGGTTACCCATGGCGTACCAGAAAGATCATTCACGATGCCGACAAAGGATTTCCCATCCAGGGAGAAGACAAAGTCTATATCCTCATTGACTTCACCGGTGGCCCACGATATCGTCGTGGTGTATCTTCCGTCTATGATTTTTTTCCCGGTTTTGTCGACGGTACAGTCAATTCGATACACTCCGCCGGGGCCGTAATTCTCTACAAAGGTAACAACAGTTGTTATAGAGGACTCGGGTTCATCCATTTGTAAATTGTTGACAACACCCTTGTATGTCCCTGAAAAGGGAACCTTCTCAATTTGGCTTTCATCTTTTTGCTCCAAGAATTTGGCTTCTCCCGTCACCTTGTAGGAAATGGTCTTTTCCTCAGCGGTGGTGTTAACCACCAGGAGCAAGTAGCGGTACTTATCTTCCAAGGTCTGCCTGAATTTTGGGGCGGATACTGTCACCCCTTTAATTGCCTCATTTTTCGCTGACAAAGCTCTGACCAGGACAAGAGTCTCCCCGCCCGGGGCGGTTATTGTAAGATTGCCGTCTTCCTTAAGCATACTGAGCCCATCCTTATCCATGCTTAAGGCGACAACCCGTGCGCCATACGCAGGCACCCTGACTGAAGATACTTGCCCCTCTTCGCTGGTCATTAAATCCCACAGCAGCTTTAGCTCTGAAGTGAACTTGGCAATATCCTCATCGGCTTTATTGAGGATCTGGCTATGCAAGATATACGGCTTATAGGCAACATCTGCCCATACCGAATCGTGGGCGAGCACCATCCGGGCAAAGAAATCCACAGCATACTCAGACGGATCACCAAAGAGATCGCGCATCCGTTCCAGCCAGCCCTCTTCCCCAAAGTAACCGCCGGAGGCATAAAGTTTGATGAGCCCCGCCATTTTGTCAGTGCCGGTAAGGGGATCCTTACCCTCCAGCCAGCCTCCCTTACTTGCCCAGTAGCTAACCAGGGCAGCACGGACATATCCCTCTTCAGGTGAATCCGATTCCGGAAGAATCCCTTCATATAATTGGTATTGCTTAGAGCCGTGGTCAGTTACCCCGCCAAAATACTTTTCAAAGAACGTTGCTGTCGCTTCATCCAGCCAATGTAAGCGCTGGTACTGGCTTGACACATAGCACTCCTGGATAAAGTGCATAAACTCGTGACCAAAGACCGATGTAGTTTCATCAATATCGTAGGACATAAAGAGAAAACGGCTTAAGTTTATATAGCCATGGTTGATGCCCCAGGGACTTGACACATATAGACCATAGGTCTTTGTTTGTTTTTTGACATTAGAGGGCAGTGTCGTCACAAAGACGTCCATGGGCCACTCGGTCCGTTTCTCCACATTGAAGCCAAAGTCTTTCATGCGCTGGAAAACTTGCTCCATTCTGGACAGTATTTCCTCCCTGGCATTTGTCGGCAGAGAGGTGGCCATCAGTCGCGAATCGTCAAAGACCAGGTTAAACCTTTCACTCTGGGATGCATGGACGAGTTTCAGTTTGAACTGAGCGTTAAAGCGCATCTTCTCATTGTATCCCCGGCGCAGGTATGGGCCGGACTGCAAGTAGACATTATTTTCCATGCCTTCGTATGCAGAAGGCGTGATTTCCGCAGTCATCCAGCCCTCCTGGGCAGAGGCCTGGACATGGTCATACACTATTACTTCTTCCCCGGTACTATCCAGCATAGTAAAGCCAATATCCAAGTACAGGGCCTCTCCTTCCTCCAGGGCCAAACCCTCCGGCATGGGCGCCGAGAGCACTACTGGCCCCTCGGGAATGCTGGAAAAAGCGAGATCATAGGTGACGGAAACAGCCCCTTCATCCAAATCCACAGTGGCCGTTTTTTTGTTCTCCAACACCGCTGACTCGTAAACACAGCCGCTGAAATCCACCTGCATACCGGACAGCACCGCCATGCCCTCTACAATATTCGTCCTTCCCAGTCTCTCCTTCACCAAAAAGCCCGGCCAGCCAAAAAGAGCAACGACTGCAGTTTGGACTGCCAGCAAGGCGGCAAGCACCATGCGCAGGCCACCCCCGCCCTTTTTCTTCATTGTTTCCTGAACCTCGGGGTTAACAGGCCGAGTCGGGGAATCTGACCCAGACTTCCGTGCCGGGGCAGGAATCGATGCAGGCGGCGCAGCCGCCGGATTAGTTCCGGGCTGTGCCGCAGCGAAGCCTGCCGGTTTGGGCGACCGGAACACACTGGCTACAGGTGCACCGCACTTCCCGCAAAAGCGCGAGCCAGAATGCAGCTTAAAACCACATTTCATACAGGAATCACCCATGTTCACCCCTCCTTACGGCCTGACCAGCGCCATGTACGCCGGCAGGTCGTTGAGTGTATCCATGCGGCCAATGGCATACTGCTTGTCATTCAGTTCATAGAACTGAGGGAAATGGATGGTGGCCTGGTCAGTAGCAACGAGACCGCCGTCCCAGCTGCCATAGAATACCATGTCCTCATCTTCAGATTCATCAAAGCTCAACCCCTCTTCGGGGAAATATGCCATGTACCAATCCGCGGTCAGGCTCAAATCATTACTTGACCCAGAGATAGTAACATTGAACAGTATCATACTCCTCATATCCTGTTGATTCTCCGGGTCAAAGTAAATAAAACCCTTCCAACCGCCGATGATGTCTGCAAAATCCTCTATTTGGACTGCGTTGGCGGGGACTCCGTCATAATAAACGCCCTGGGTATACCACAGAAAGTCCTCCAAGTCAGGTCTTTCCTCAGTGGAGTACACCCTGGCTGGGGCTTTTTCTTCAGACCTGTGAAAATTTTTGGGTATTGTACTGATGCCTGCCGCCAGCATCAGCAAGTTGGCTGCTATGAGGATTGCAGTCAGAATCCTTTTTCCCCTGTCTGCAGGGGTAGCGACATCTCTCATCCTGGATTCCTCCCCTTTATTAGGACCGTGGCCCCGCATTTAGGGCTATTTCTGAGCGCTGATAGTTCCCCAGGCTTTGTTGTTGAAATCCAGCATTGTGGCGGAAAAGGATTGCCCATCTGCAGAGAAGGTAAAGACTGCGCCGGCAATATTCGCTTCGCCTGTGGACCGCACAAAATAGCTGTTGTTGATGTACGTGCTTCCCGTCGCGTCATTGGAACAGACAATCTTGTAGTAGGCTCCGTCGCCGAAATCCCTTTCGAAGGTAACCACCGTTGTCACATCAATATCAGCGCCGGTTTCCGTTACGTGGAGAACGCCGGTATAGGTTCCCGAAAAATCTGTCTTTTCTTCGCGAAGTGTAATCTTGACGTCAAAGCTTTCGGAGACCCCCGCTCCCGCCTGGGAGGTAACAACCACCAAGTATACGGCCTTGCTGTCGGCGGAGCCCTTAAGCCCGGACAGTGAGCTGCCGCAGTTCTTCACGTTACGGCCCTCGGCCGAAATCACTGTGACGGAAGCACCCTGGCATTCCACTTTGGGATTGACTCCATCGGGGAGTTTTTTGAGGTCATCGGCGTCAAAGGTAATGGCCACCAGTCGGCACCCCTGACCGTTGATGGTAACAGTTGCCGAGCCGAGGACAATCTCCTCTCCCTTTGCCTTCTGGGCCAAATCATTGGCATTGGGGATGCGCAGCTTCAGGGTGGTGCCCACATCGGCGCCATAGACGCCGGTGCTGAGGTTCTTATGCAGGATATAGGCTCCTTCCTGGCCAACCTGTCCCGAAGCCAGGGCGGTATAGTATTCGTGGGCCCAGCCGGAGGGGTCGCCCACCGCGGCAATTAGCGCCTCTTGGGTGCCGCCCTTCTCGTATACTGTCTTAATCCAAGCGTCGCCCCCTTTCCTTTGGCAGAGGAAGGCTATCAGCGGAGAGCGGGCGTAGCCGTCCTGGGCTGTATCCTCAGGGGGCAGGGCGCCGACAAACTGCCGCTCAAAGTACTGGGAGGTGAGGCTGGTATAGGTTTGGTCCTTGGCCTTGGCCTCATAGTAGGAGGCGGTGGCCTCATCAATCCACTCGCTGCCGCCAAATATACCGGTATAGCAACCCTGAACATAGTGGAAGAACTCATGCCACAGCAGAGGATTCAGGGAGCCCGGAACATATTTTTCAGTGAAATTGCCCACGTTCAGGGTAATATCCTCGTACAATAAGTGATAGGAACCGGCATCATCGATCTTCTTTACCAGGACGTTCATGGGAAAATCGTCCTCATCGTACTGATAGCCCAGGGCCTTATACTTTTCGTACACCGCCTCGAGATCACTGAGGATAGCCTCTCTGCCCGAAGTGCCCACGATATCATGAAAAAACTTGCCCTCCACCTTCATGGGATAATAGAGCCGGAAGTGTCCGCCTTCCTCAAAGTAACTGACGCTGCTGAACAATCCACATTTTAGCGAAATCGAGGTCTTCATCTTCTTCGCTGCGGCCGTGCCCTGGCTGGCCCCCATGTACAGCGGAGCCTCGGCCAGCTCTGCCGGGATGAAACTGACGCTGGCGGTTCCCTCTGCAACCTCTGCGGGGAAATAGAAGTATTCCGTCCCCACTTTGCCGCTGTCGTATTCACACTCTATCCCAAGGCCCACCAGCAAGGCTTCCTCCGCCTCCCCGGAATAGTCTTCCGGGACGGGTAGGGTAACGGTTACCGGCTGAGTATAAGCCTCGGTCAGGGCCAGTTCAAAAAGCTTGGAACAGAGGCCGTTTTCTGTTTCGGTGTCGGTGGCCTTGATAATTTTCAAGGACGCAGAATCTCCATCCGGCACATTATTCTCGCCAAAGTTAACGGTGGTTCCCTCCAGATTGATCATGCCGTTTTCCACCGTTACGGCCTTTGGAGAACAGGCGCATAAGCTGCATATCGCTATGGCCACCGCGATCCCAACAAGCAGACGCATCATTTTAGTCATCACAAACGGCTCCCTTCTTTTTACTGTCGAGCAGCAAACCCGAATCAAGATTGGCGGCCCGGCTTTTTCAGCCATGTCTCATTTTCTGCACTGCCTATCTCACCAATCACATACTTCCGCCTGGACCCCGGTTTCGTACCTCAGCTTTTGCGCAATCATCAGGACCTCCTCCTTCTTAGTCATGCCGTGAAGCAGTTCAAGGCGCAAGCTCTCGTCATCTTTTCCAAATGTCACCCGGATCTGTTCTCTATCAATCCGAATGTCTTGCAAGCGGGTACCGTGCATCCCCTCACAGCCCCATCGATAAAGCTTGTTTCCCAGGAGCATGCCAAAGGTGGACACTACGGTTTCCTCCATCATCCGTGTGCCCTCTTGGTTTCCTGCTGTAACAATGGATGACGGGATGGTGAGAATCCGATTGTCGTAAATCAGCTGTGCCGCCGAAAGCAGACGGCTTTGCCGATAAAGAAGAATCAGGGCCGCGACGCTGACAGCACCGCAGACAATCGCCGCCCCCTTTGTTTTCAGGGAAACGAGCAGCACCGTTAATGTGATTCCAAGAGCACTCAGGGCAGAAAAACCCTGGCATAGCCTGCGCATGGTTCTCACAACCGCCATCACTTCCCTTCACGGTATAGGATAGCGGAACCTGTGGGCAATGACCTCAACCGAAAGGGTGATATTACGAAATCTGGCCCCTCATCCTTGGGGATGAGGGGCCAGATAAATGAACCCTATATTAATTACACCATTTCTCCGGGGCGGACCAGCTGCTCAAATTCTTCCGCCGTCAGGTAACCCAGGCGGACGGCGGCATCCTTGAGGCGGATCCCCTCTTTATGGGCCAGCTTGGCAATGGCCGCCGCCTTTTCGTAGCCTATGTGGGGATTGAGGGCGGTGACCAGCATCAGGGAATTCTCCAGGTTCTCCTGCATCTTTTCCTGGTTGGGCTTGATGCCGGCAACGCAGTTCTTGTCAAAGGAGACCATGGCATCGGCCAGCAGCCGCACCGACTGGAGGAAATTATAAATGCACATGGGCATGAACACATTGAGCTGGAAATTGCCCTGGGAGGCCCCCAAGGCGATGGCGGCGTCATTGGCCAGAACTTGGCAGGCCACCATGGTCAGGGCCTCGCTCTGGGTGGGGTTTACCTTCCCCGGCATGATGGAGCTGCCGGGCTCATTCTCAGGGATAAAGATCTCTCCGATTCCGCAGCGGGGACCGCTGGCCAGCCAGCGCACATCATTGGCAATCTTCATCAGGTCGGCAGCCAGAGCCTTGAGGGCACCGTGGCTGTAGACCAGGGGCGCCTTGCTGGTCAGGGAATGGAACTTGTTCTCTGCCGTAACAAACTTGGTCCCCAACTCTTTGCTGATCTCTTGGGCAGCCAGTTCGGCAAAACCCTGGGGTGCATTGAGGCCTGTGCCCACGGCGGTGCCGCCCAGGGCCAACTCTCGCAAGTCCTCCAGAGACTCGAGCACATACTCCCTGTCCTTTACCAACATATGCCTCCAGGCGCTTATTTCCTGGGAAAAGGCGATGGGCACGGCATCCTGAAGGTGGGTACGGCCGGTCTTGATTATGCCGGCATTTTCCTCCTCCAGCCGGGCCAGAGTGCTGGTCAGTCCCTCCAGGGCGGGAAGGAGTCTGTTCTCAATCTCCACCACGGCGGCGATATGCATGGCCGTGGGGAAGGTGTCGTTGGAGCTCTGGGACATGTTGACATGGTCATTGGGGTGAACGACCTTTTCCCCCAGGATTTCATTGGCGCGATGAGCCACCACTTCATTGACATTCATATTGCTCTGGGTGCCGCTCCCCGTCTGCCACACCACCAAGGGAAAGTGCTGGTCCAGTTTGCCCTGGTAGATATCCTGGCAGGCCTCTTCAATGGCCCGCAGTTTGGACTCGTCCAGGCGGCCCAGCTTGTTATTGGCCCGGGCGGCGCCCTTCTTGAGGACACTGAAGGCGCGGATTATTTCCCGGGGCATTTTCTCGGTGCCAATCCGGAAGTTTTCCAGACTGCGCTGGGTCTGGGCGCCCCAAAGCTTATCTGCCGGGACCTTGATTTCCCCCATGGTGTCCCTTTCAATCCTGTATTCCTTCATCATAATGCCTCCTTATGGTGCTTAATACTTGTCCCAATAGATTGGGCATGTCTCCAGTTCATAATCCGGGCTGGCTCAAATCGGCCAAAAAGGACTGCACCGCTTCTTCAGTGGTGGCCCAGGATGTAACCAGGCGGATGGAGGAATGCGCTGCATCCACCTTGGACCAGACATAGAAGCCGTACTTCTGCTCCAGCCGGGCAATCAGGCTGTTAGGCAGGATGGGGAAGATCTGGTTGGAAGGGGAGTCGGTAAGAAAGTCGAATCCAGCCCCAGCCAGGCCATCCCGCAATAGCGCAGCCATCCTGTTAGCGTGGCGGGCCAGCTCAAAGAAGAGGTCATCCCGGAACAGCTCCAGAAATTGCAGCCCCAGGAGCCTGCCCTTGGCCAACATGGCTCCCCTCTGCTTCATGAGAAAGCGAAAGTCCGCCTTCAGCTCAGGCCGGCAGATTACCAGGGCCTCGCCGATGAGGGCGCCGTTCTTGGTCCCGCCGATGTAAAAGGCATCCACCAATTGGGCGATTGCCTCCAGGCTCAAATCATTCCCTGGGGCCGTCAGAGCAGAACCCAGCCTGGCCCCGTCCATGTATAAGTATAGCCCATACTCCCGGCAAAGTCTGCTTAAGTGCTCCAATTCCGCCTTGGTGTAGATGGTGCCGATTTCCGTGGAATTGGATATGTAGACAAGGCGGGGCTTTACCATATGTTCATCGGTATGAAAGTCCAGGGCCTCCCGGATTCCCTCCGGGGTCAGCTTACCTTCCTTACCTGGCACCGCAATAACTTTGTGCCCCGTTGCCTCCACCGCTCCCGTCTCGTGGACACAGATATGGCCGGTGCCGGCCGAGATCACCGCCTCATGGGGGCGCAGGAAAGCCGCAATGGCTGTGAAATTGGTCTGGGTCCCCCCGGGCAGGAAGCGGATGTCCACATCCCGGCGCCCCATGCGCTCCTTAAGCAATTCCGCAGCCTGGCGGGAAAACTGATCCTCGCCATAGCCCTCCTCCTGGACCATATTGGTGTCTAGTAAGGCCTGGAGAATCCTGAGATGCGCCCCTTCGCTGTAGTCGTTTTTGAAGCTGTACATTGTCATCACCTTACCCTGGTTATTTCTAACTATCCTAAGTTGAGGGACGGAGAAAAGGCGGACTGCTTGGAAGCAAAAGAACCGTCCCCGTGCTTCCCCCGTGCTTCCGTCTTGACGGTTTTGCGTTGCTGTGTTACCTTGGTATTAACCGCCTGCCGAAGCAGGCAGAACTTTACCCAACAATTTCTATGTAATTATACCATGAAGGTATTGGCTTTCTCACGGAAAGCAGTACAGTCATGGTTTTATAATTTTTAGGAGGGACAAGAATGAATAACTTAGCTATCAAAAAGATTGTCCTGGCAGGATTGTTCCTGGCCCTGGGGCTTGTCATGCCTTTAATAACTGGACAAATTCCAAGTCTGGGCAATGCTCTGCTGCCCATGCACATCCCCGTCCTCTTGACCGGCTTTGTCCTGGGCGGCCCCTATGGGTTAATTATCGGACTCATCACCCCGGTCCTGCGCAGCGCCTTATTTGGCATGCCCCCCATGTTCCCCCACGCCGTGGCCATGAGCTTTGAGCTGGCTGCCTATGGCTTGCTGACCGGCCTCCTCTATCGAATGCTGGGCAGGAAGGACTGGTCAATATATGTTTCCCTGGTAATCTCCATGGTCTTGGGCAGAGTGGTATGGGGCGCAGCGAGTTTGCTCCTCTTTGGCCTGCAGGGGAATGCATTTACCTGGCAGCTGTTCCTTAACGGCGCTTTCCTCAACGCCATCCCCGGCATCATCCTGCAACTGGTCCTCATCCCCGTTCTTGTCATCGCCCTGAAGCGGGCCAGGCTGATGGTCAATGAGTGATGAGCTGCTCTCCATCCTGAAGGAGCATATCCTGAAATATCCTGATATGCAGATCCGGGATGCCGTTAAGCTAGTCTACCAGAATGAATTGGGTCCCGGCCACATGGTAAAGTCTGAAGCCGAAAGCCTCCGGCGCCTGGAGGCGGAGCTTCCCGGCGCCCCGGCCGGCTCTCCCCTCTTTGAAGATATCGGCAACGGCCTCTGTCGCCTCTACTTAGGGCCCCTGAAGAAACAGGAGCTTGCCATTGGTACCGCCAACCGCTTCTTCCTCCACACCGCCAACACCCATCGGGGCAGCATCCCCCGACTGGAAGAAAAGCTGATTGCGTTGGTGGAGGGCTGCCGAACCGGGGAGCTCCCCTTCGCCGCAGAAGAAGCTGAAGCCTTCATCCAGGAATGCCGCCGGCAGGGCTACCCGCCCATTGGCCACAGCGAAGATTATCGCCAGCACTATGCCCCGGCCTATCGGGTGGTTAAGACCGCCTTTCGGGACTACTTTGCTCTCTTTGCCCGCATCGATGCCCTCTTGAAGATTCGGGAAACGGTCAATGTGGCCATCGACGGCATGAGCTGCGCGGGCAAGAGCAGCCTGGCCGCCCTGCTGGAGCAAGTCTATGACTGCAACGTCATTCACATGGACGATTTCTTCCTGCCCCAGGCAATGAAGACCCCGGAACGCCTGGCCCAACCCGGGGGCAACGTGCATTATGAGCGCTTTCTTACGGAAGTATTGACGCCTCTGCTCGCCGGGCGCCCCTTCTGCTACCGGCCCTTTGACTGCAAGAGCCAGACCTTCAGAGAAGCCGTGTCCTTTCAGCCCAAGCCGCTGAACATCATTGAGGGAGCATACAGCCTGCATCCAACCCTGGCGGATGCCTACCAGCTCAAGGTATTCCTGGAGATTGACCCGGAAATCCAGAGCGCCCGTATCCTGCAGCGGAACGGACCGGCAATGCATCGGCGTTTTATGGAGGAATGGGTGCCCCTGGAGAATCGGTATGTTCAAGAATGTAATATCAAGGAGCGCTGTGACCTGGTCCTCAGTTAATTGCGATGGCCTCCCGAAAAGGGAGGCCATCTCTATTACCCAATTGTACTAATGGCTTCCAGGAGCTCAGCTATTTTGGCTTCTCGGCCCCGGCTCCAGTTGACGATACCGGTTTTCACCACATCCCCGCCCAGAGCTTTGCAGGCGGAAACCATCTGCCGGATGGTCCGGTTGCCCCCCAGCCAGGGGAAGGGAAAAGTTTGGGTGACAAAACAGCCCACCGCCTTACCCTCGAGGGTTGGAATTTGCTCCAGGTAAAGCTTCATGACGGGAGGTAGCGAAAAGGCCCAAACCGGCGTAGCAAATACCAGCATGTCGTATGGACCGGTATCCGGTGCGCTCTTTAGTTCCACCTTCTTGGCCTGGGGACTATCATCGACAGCTGTAACCCTTTCCAACTTAACTGAATGGCCTGCAGTTGCCAATCTCTCCTGCAATTTTTCAGCCACGGAAAGGGTGTTGCCGGTGTGGGAAAAAACGATAATCCCTACTTTCATATCTTCGCCTCCTAACCGGCCTATCATTTGGCCTGCGTTATGCTAAAAGATTCTGCTTAGATTTTTCTTTTCCTGCCCCTTGACAAAAGTTAACAGTTAAATATAAAATATGCCTAGATATCCGATGCATAGCATTGCGAGGATTGGAGGGATATAGTTGAGGGTGGGCAAGGAACTTCTCAAGGGGACCACAGTAATCCTCATCCTGAGCCTGCTGGATGAGCGGCCCATGTACGGCTATGAGATGATCAAGGCGATTGAAGAAAAATCTTCAGGCACATTTTCCTTTAAAGAGGGAACACTGTATCCCATCCTGCACAGCCTGGAAGCAGAGGGCATGGTGGAATCTTACTGGGATGACAGCACGGGCAACAGGCAACGCAAATACTATAGACTCACCCCTTCAGGCCAGATCCATGCCCGGGCTAAGAAAGCAGAGTGGAAAATGTACAAGAAGGCTGTGGATCAAGTTTTAGGGGAGGCCTTACTATGGACCTGAAATCCCATCAGGAATACAACAGGTACATGGAAGATGTGCTGTCGCAAATAAAGAACCGGGAGGCGCAAAGCGAGATTATCCTGGAGCTGCAGCATCACATTCAGGACATTGCTGCCGAGCACCTGCAAGCAGGGCTGACCGAGCAAGAGGCAATCGCCAAGGCAATTTCCCGAATGGGCGATGCCCGCGCCGTCGGCAGAGAATTAAACAGAATCCATCGACCAAGACTAAACTGGAGCGTCTTTGGCCTCGCACTCGTTTTGGCCGCCGCCGGCCTCTTCCTGGCCTATTTCATCGATGTCGACACCGGCTTGTTGAGCAGATCCGCTCAGTTCCCGACCCGGGCAATCATTACAAGCCTGGGAATCGCCCTGGCCGTCTGTCTATACTTTTTTGATTACAGGAAGCTGCAGACATACTCGCTGCATATTTACATAGGTATGGTCTTGGTCCTGGTCTTTATTACCCTGCAGAGGGGCAACTGGCTGTACACCGTCAGGATCAATAATAATTTTATCGCAACTAGCCCCCTGTTCCTTGGCATTTCCCTGGCCGGGTTATTCAGCAATTGGCCCTGGGGAAAATTAAAGTATTACGCCCTTGCCCTGGTCATGCTCTCTGTTCCGCTGATGATGATTCTCCTCTACCCCTCGAATGCAACTGGATTGGCGTTTGCAGCGGTATTTTTCGTAATCATGTATGTTTCGGGGGCAAAGCCATGGCAGGTGCTGCTGCCCGTTCTCGCCAGCGGCGGAGCATTTCTCCTGTCTCTGTCTGTGAAAACACCCTACCACCACCACTTGTATAAAATAAGCGGTTGGCTCAATCCCGGTAGCGACCCCAACGGTGTTGGTTGGTTATACTTACTTTTGGGCCGTCTTCGCCAATCTGCTGAGCTGGTGGGGAGAGGATCCCTGCCACAACCCATCCCCTTCCCCCTGCACGAGGGAGAATTGCTACTCTCCTACATTATCTATAATTTTGGCTGGCTTGCGGTTCTGGCAATATCTGTAGCGATAGCTGCGTTATTGCTTCGCTTGGCCAAGGTAGGGATGAGCACAAGGAACGCGTTCGGCAAATCCCTGGCTGCAGGAATAACCGCCTTTCTTGGCGTTAAATGTTTGTGGAATATTTTAATGAACTTGGGTATCTTGCCCATAGCCGGTTTCACCCTCCCCCTGATCAGCCATGGTAATACAGATTTTCTGCTAAACATGGTGTTGATTGGCCTGGCCCTGAGCATATACAGGAGGAGGACATTGACCGGACTGCCAAGCAATGTTGTCGAGTCCTAGAAGCCAAAAAGCCGCGAACCTCAAGAGGGTTAGCGGCTTTTTTCGTTCTCTGCTATGAGGCTTAAACAGTCGTGTATGGTTGGGCCAGGCAGAACCGTCCCCGCTGGCTCAGAACAGGTCTTTTTCCTCCTGCACCAGGTGCTCTCGCCAGGTCAGGGCCAGGATCTCCAGGTCCTCGCTGTAATCTGTCCGCTCCCCATCCTCATCATAGGGGAGGCGCTCCAGGACCTCAATGCGGAAATTGGCCTTTCCGTGTACCCGCCATGCCCTCTGCAGTTCCCGGTTGGGATGCATGCCAGCCGAGAGCTTGAACTTGCTGCTGTTGATGGCGCTCTTCAGATCCTGGCTGCCTTGCACCAGGCACCTGCCGTCTGCCTGGGAGCAGATGCAGAATACCCCCATCTCCGGCTTGCTGAGCTTGTACTGTCGCTGCAACTCTTTGCGCCTGTCCATGGCTCAGTACCCCATCTCTTTCAGGAGCCGCGCCAGAATCTGCAGGCGCTCGCCGATTAATTCGTCATCATTGCTCAGGGCCTGGTTGAATAACTTGATGTCCTCGTCGATCTTCTCGTTGTCGGTGCAGACAGCTACCGTCATGGCATCGCCCTGCATGCCCACCCTGTCCAGGACGGGCTTCTCCGGTTCATAGAGTTTGGGAAAGCGGTAGGCCTCCCGAAAGTGGAGCTTGGCCCGGCAAATCAGGATTGCCAAGTCCAGAGCCCGGTGCAGGGGCAACTCCTCCGATTGCCGGGACCATTTTTCCCCGGTATGCCGCCACACCTTTGCGGAAATATCCACCCGACCCCGGTCGTTCCACTGGGCCAGGCCCAGGGACAGTCCTTTGGCATCGCTGGCATAGGCTGACCTGCCGTCGACATTCTCATAGTTCTCCACCACAATCACTGGCTTGTGTTTGAGGGTGGTTGGTATTTTCATCTTCTCACTCCATTTACTAACTTACTAATCTACTAATTAGGATAGCTGTCTGCCCTCCCCTTGTCAAGGGATTGACCGTCAAACACGCCGATGAAATCGCTTCCCTATTGTTGATGTGAATATCCCTTTCCTCTATAAAGAGTAAAACCGCTCGCAGGAGCGGTTTTGACTTTGCTGTTGAACCCTGGGTGCGACAAGAAGAAGCGTCCCAGGTGTCGTGCCGGTATCGTGACTGCGACAAGGAGAAGCGTCCCCGGTGTCGCGCCGGTGTCGCGCTAACTGCGACAAGGAGAAGCGTCCCCGATGTCGCGGGCCTGTTCAATTGCCAGCTGGATGTATTCGCTGAGGGGTAGCTCTTTGACCCCAACCACCCTGGCCTTACACCGGTTTACGGGGATGAGGATCTTGTGGGCGGGGCTCTGGGCTATGGCCAGGGCCATGGCTGGGGTGATCTCCCCCAGGAAGGAGTCGGCCAGGACAATCCCCAGTGGGCCAATGATGATGTCGGCGTCCCGGCAATTGACCTTAACCGGGTTCTCGCCGGTGGCCCCCAGCTCGGCGCCGGCTTTGAGCATGGCCGCAGTGGCGATGCTGTTGGTGCCAATGGCCAACAGCCTCTGCTCCGGCAAGCTCTGCTTCAGTTGCTTGACGATGCTGGCGCCGATCTTGCCGCCCTGCCCGTCGATAATTACCACCTTCACCGGTTACCGCCCTCCTTTTCATCCTGCCCCTCCGCAATGCGGGGCACATAGTCGTGGTCCACGGTGATAACCCCCTGGTAGGAAGGGTCCAGCTCCTTAAGTCTGGCCTTTATCCTGGCCAGGAGTTCTGCATCCTCCACAGGGAACTCATAGGGAACTTCGACGTCGAAGATCAGGTTGGTATGGGAAATTCCCCAGACCACCCGGAAGTCGTGCATTCCCAGCTCGGGTGAAATCTCCGCGATGAGCTCCGTCACCCTTTCCCGCAGGGCGTTGGTCCTCTCATCATCGATGTCAATGGGATCCATATGGATTACCAGGTCGATTCCCAGGTCCTCCTTAAAGTCCCGCTCGATATTGTCAATGATGTCGTGGCTGACCATCACATCCTGGCTGGAGGGCACCTCACAGTGAACCGAAGCAAATATATTGCCGGCGCCGTAATTGTGCACCGCCAGGTCATGAAGGCCCAGGATCCCCTCATAGCTGAGGATTTTGGCATAGATCTTATCCACCATTTCCTTGTCGGGAGCCGTGCCCAGGAGGGGGTTACTGGTCTCGATTACCAACTTAACGCCGGAAATCACGATAAAGAGGGCGACGATTACACCCAAGTACCCATCCAGATTGATCCCGGTCCAGAGGGTAAACAGCGTCCCCGCCAAGACCGCTGCCGTGGAAAGCACGTCGTTGCGGCTATCAACCCCTGCGGCGGCAAGGGTGGGGGATTGGATTTTCTCCCCGATTCGCCGATAAAAGCGGGCCTGCCAAAGCTTGATGAGAATCGACGCCACCAGGGCAAAGACCAGGACATAGCTGAACTGGACCTCTTCGGGATTGATAATCTTGATTACCGAGCCCTGCACCAATTGCACGCCCAGGATAATTACGATTAAGGAGATGATCAGGCCGGATATGTATTCGATCCGGGCATGGCCGTAGGGATGCTGGGCATCGGCGGGCTTGCCCGAGAGCTTGAAACCGAAGAGGGCTACCAAAGAAGCGCCGGAATCCGAGAGGTTGTTGACGGCATCAGCGGTGACGGCAATGCTGTTGAAAACAGTTCCCACCGCAATCTTGATGGCAAAGAGCAGGAGGTTGGACACGATGCCGGTAATTCCTGCAAAGGCGCCGTAGCGCTCCCGGACTTGGGGCTCAGCCAGGTTTTTATAATCTTTGATAAAGAGCCTGATAAGAAGATTGGTCACGCCAACACCTCCAGGGGTCTCATTGGTGCCGTTATGCAATTTTACCACAGAATCAGGACCCGGTGAAGAAAAGTGGGTTCCGAAACCCGCCGACCTTTTCGGCAAGATAAAACCACCGGTACTTCCGGTGGCAATTCGGCGCTTTCTCCTCTTTTCCCTTGCTTACACTCCCAGACTGGGAATCGCCGGGGTCCAGTATTGCTCCATATAATCCTGAATGCTCCCCTCGAAGACAATCCGCTTATGGGGAATTTTTAAGAAGTCCATGGGGCGGGTAAACTCGGGATTGCAGTTCCAAAAGTCAGTTTGGTTGAGGACATAGGATACAAATTGAGAACAGAAGTAGTGGTTTTTCCTCTCAAAGCTGATTCCGGCCATGTAGGCGAAAATCCCCAGGAGGTTATAGCGATACCCATACTGATTGTCGCAGAAATGTTTGACTATGCGCAGCATGGCATCGTATTCCGCCTCGGTGACGGCCACCTCCAGGACGCAGCAACGGGTATTGGGGAAAAAGAGGTACATGCCCCGGGCAAAGTTCTCGATTACAAACCCGCTGTCCAGAAGGTTGTAGCGCTTCCGGCGCCCGAAGGAGTACATCACCAAGAGCTTGCTGTCAAAGGACATGGAAGCGTGATTGTATTGGTCCCGGGTATAAAGGCGAATTGCCCGGGAAAATATTGTTCCAGTCTGGGACAAGACGATGTACACGTTCTTCATGGGCCTCTCCTCTTGCTGGATAATACATAGCTATATTCGCCATCTTCCAGCGTATTCCTTCATGGGCGCCTATTTCCTCAGCAAACCAATTATCTTATCCCTGTACAGCACCCCGAGGAAAAACAATACCACAGCTGCCCCGAAAATTGCAATAGCCAGTGCGGTGTTTTCCTGCTGAAAGCTGGCGCCGATAAAGGTGGAGCCAACCAGGGCGGGAAGCCTGGCCACAATGGCGATGAGCAAGAACCTGCCGGCGGGAACAGGGGTTAATCCGGCCACATAGGTCAGGACATCCTTGGGCAACCCCGGGATCAGGAAGAGCAGGAACATTACCAGGTTGGCCCTCGGTCCCCGGACCAGGTCGTACAACTGCCTCAGGCGCCTTTCCGGGATAAAGGTCTTGACCACTTCAAAGCCCAGCCAGCGGGCGATAAAAAAGTCGATGGCAGAACCGATGGCCACGCCGATAACCAAATACACCGTTCCCCAAAAGGTCCCGTAAATATAGCCCCCGGCTATTTGGACAATCTCACCGGGCACAGCTGCCACCACCACTTGAAAGACCTGAAAGGATATGAAGATAAGGATGCCCACAATCCCCTGGGCTTCGATATACTGCTTGAGCTCCTGGCGGCGGGCAAAGAGGTCCGTCACCTGGGGGGAATAGACTATTGACAGATATATTATGAGCCCGATAAATCCTGCCAGGGCGACAATGCGCAGTCCCAGGGTGAGCTTATGCTTGCCGTCGATCCTTACCGCCTCCTATACATACTTGCCAAGCTGAAAAACCAAAAAAATTATACCACAATTCACGAGAAAAAAGCTTGACAGGGCAAAACACAGGTGTTATAGTTAGTTACACAAGTAATTAACCATTGAACTAAGGAGGTGGTAGCCCTTTGTTGATCAACGCCGGGGACCCGAGGCCGATTTTTCTTCAGATTGCCGAAGGCATCGAGGATGCCATCCTGACCGGGGCCTACCCCGAGGAAAGCCAGATTCCCTCCACCACGGAAATTTCCGTCCGCTATAATATCAACCCGGCTACGGCTCTGAAGGGAGTCAATATCCTGGTCGAAGCCGGCATCATTTACAAAAAGCGGGGTGTGGGAATGTTCGTCAAGGCTGGAGCGGTCGACAAGCTCCGGGAAAAGCGCAAGGACCAATTCTACGAGAATTACATTCTCAAACTGACGGCGGAAGCGAAGAGGCTGGGGATCAGTCCCCAAGAAATTATCTTGATGATTGAAAGAGGGTATAAGCAATGAGCATTGAAATTACCGGCATTTCCAAGAATTTCGGGACAGTGGCCGCCCTGAAAGACGTCAATCTCAGTTTTGCCGGAAACAAGATCTACGGGCTGCTGGGCAGAAACGGAGCGGGCAAATCCACCTTGCTGAATATCATAACCAACCGGATCTTTGCCGACTCCGGCAGCGTCACCATCGACGGAGAGACGGCGGTGGAGAACGACCGGGCCCTGGGCAAGGTCTACCTGATGAGCGAAAAGCACCTCTACCCCGAAGGGATGAAGGCAGCCAATGTCCTGAAGTGGAGCCGCTATTTCTATCCCGACTTCGATATGGACTATGCCCTGGCCCTGGCCGGGAAGTTTGGCCTGAACCTGAACAAGAAGGTAAAGACCCTGTCCACAGGTTACAGCTCCATCCTGAAGATCATCGTCTCCCTCTCCGTCAACGTCCCTTACATCCTCCTGGACGAACCGGTGCTGGGCCTGGATGCCAACCACCGGGAGATGTTTTACAAGATCCTGGTGGAGCGCTACTCCCTCAGGCCCGCCACCTATGTCATCTCCACCCACCTCATCGAAGAAGTGGCCGGCATCATCGAGGACGTGGTCATCATCAAGGAGGGGGAAATCATCCGCCAGGAGTCCTGTGAGGACTTGATGGCCCAGGGCTATACCGTCACCGGCAACCGCGCCGCCGTGGACCAATTCATCGCAGATAAAAAAGTCATCGGCTCCGACAGTCTCGGGGGCCTGAAATCCGCCTACATCCTTGGCGCCCTGGACCGGGACGCCGTACCGAAGGGTTTGGAAATCACGCGGCTGGACCTGCAAAAGCTGTTCATCCAGCTCACCGCCTAGGAGGGAAAGGATATGAAATCTGCAATAATGTATCATTTGGCCGAGATGAAAAAACCCCTGCTAATCTATTACTCCATTGTCATCTTCCTGCTGTTGGCATCCTTCCTGACCGCAGAAGTATTAACTTTTGTAAGTTTCAACCTAAATGGCACCGTAATCAATGGCATTGAAGTGTCCTCCATGATCTTCATCCTTGTCAGCGGAATGAACTCCTTTAAGGAGACCTTCCGGATGTTTCTCCAGAATGGGCGATCCCGCAAGACCCTCTTTCTCAGCTTTCTCTGCAGTCTCCTGCCCCTGACCGGGGCGATGGCAATAATCGATACCAGTCTAGGAGCCATCGGACGCAGTTTGGATTATTACCAGTCCATTTTTGATGTGTATTTACAGCAGTATTTCTCCAATTCCAGTTCCCTGGTCAGCTATTTGGTGGGACTGAGCCTGGGCATATTCTTCTACGCGACATGCGCATTTGTGGGATACTTTATCACAACCCTCTACTACCGCATGAACAAGGGCCTGAAGCTCCTGGTCTCCATCGGAGTTCCCGTTCTGCTCATCATTGTCCTGCCCATAGTGGACATGAGTTATGCCCACGGGGCCATCAGCAGGGGCATTGGCCGCCTCTTTCTCCTTGCCTCGGGCGCCAAAGCGGGCTTTAATCCCCTCTATCCCCTGGCATCCTGTGTAATTGTAAGCATCGCCCTGGCCGGCTTGACCTACCTCCTCCAGCGCCGGGCAGTAATTAAGGAACAGGTATGAGAAAGCCCCGTCCGCCAGGACGGGGTTTTGTTATGCAGACAAGATGGCCATGAATTCCCCTCCCGACATGGTTTCCCGCTCGTAGAGGTGCTTGGCCAATTGGTGAAGCTTGTCCATATTTTCTTCCAGGATCTTTCTCGCCCTGACGTGGGCCGACTTGATGATCTCCAGAACCACGGCGTCGATTCTGGTGGAGGTCTCGGAGGAGACCATGAGGGAAGTGTCCGCCCCCAGGTAGGGATTGTTCACCGTCTCCAGGGCCATCATGTCAAACTCTTCGCTCATGCCGAACCTGGTCACCATGGTCCGGGCAATCCTGGTGGCCTGCTCGATATCGTTGGCCGCTCCTGAGGTGATGGCGTTGAGGGCCAGTTCCTCAGCCGCCCTCCCCCCCAGGAATGTTGTGATCTTGGCCAGGGCCTGCTCCTTGGTGAGCAGCACCTGCTCGTCCTCCTCTATCTGCATGGTGAAGCCCAGAGCCCCGGAAGTGCGGGGGATAATGGTAATCTTGTGCACCGGCGCCGAATGCTCCTGCTTAGCGGCCACCAGGGCGTGGCCCACCTCATGATAGGCGATTGTGAGCTTGTCCTTGTTGGAGAGAACGGCGTTCTTGCGCTGGTAGCCGGCAATGACCACCTCCACCGCCTCTTCCAAATCGCTCTGCAGCACCATGCGGCGACCGCACTTCACCGCCCTCAAAGCGGCTTCGTTGACGATATTGGCCAAATCCGCCCCCGAAGCACCAGGGGTGGAGCGGGCAATGGCCTTTAAATCTATACTGGGACCCAACTTGACATTTTTGGCGTGCACCCGCAGCACCGCTTCCCGTCCCGCCAAATCCGGCAGTTCCACGGGAACCCGGCGGTCAAAGCGGCCGGGGCGCAACAGGGCCTTGTCCAAAATTTCCGGCCGGTTGGTGGCGGCCAGGATGACCACGCCTTTATCGGATTCAAAGCCGTCCATCTCCGTCAAGAGCTGATTCAGGGTCTGCTCCCGCTCGTCATTGCCGCCCAAGCTGCCGGCGGCATTCCGGGCTTTGCCGATGGTGTCGATTTCATCGATGAAGACGATACACGGGGCCTTGGCCTGGGCTTGCTGAAAGAGATCCCGAACCCGGGCCGCCCCCATGCCGACAAACATCTCGACGAATTCCGAGCCTGAGATGGAGAAGAAGGGGACCTTGGCCTCGCCGGCCACGGCCTTGGCCAAGAGGGTCTTGCCGGTGCCGGGAGGTCCTACCAGCAGCGCGCCCTTGGGAATCTTGGCGCCGATGGCCGTATACTTCTGCGGGTTGTGCAGAAAATCCACTATCTCCTGGAGGGCTTCCTTGGCCTCGTCCTGGCCGGCGACATCGGCAAAAGTCTTGCCGGTCTCGGCCTGCACATAGATCTTGGCCTTGCTCTTGCCAAAGGTCATGGCGTTGCCCCCCATGGTCTTCTGCATTCGCCGGGCCAAGAGCTGGCCGATAAAGATGAAGACGGCAATGGGTACAACCCAGGACAGGAAAAAGCTGAGGAGCGGCGAGATTTCCTTGGGCAGAATCCGCTCAAAGTCCTGGATCCCGGCCTCATGCAGGCGGTTGACCAGGTCCGGGTCCTCCATCCGCCCGGCCTTGTACACCTTCTCGGCGCCGCCTTCACTGACCTTGTAAACCACCAGGGTATCCTGAACCTGGACAGAGGTAATAATCCCCTGCTCCAATTGGCGCAGGAAAGTAGCATAGCTCACAGGGGTAATATCCTGCTTCAGAAGCAGGGGAAAGACAAACATGTTCAGAATGAGCACCACAGCCATGACGATCAGGTAGTAATATATAAAGGGTTTTTTGGGATGCTTTTTCACTTGCATGGAATCAGACTCCTCTCTTCTATTGCCCTGTTCGACTCATCTTTTCCAAAAGCTCGTTTAGCTTTTGCAGACCCCGGAGGATATCCTTAAAATCCTCCTCGTCCCGAAAGCAACGAAATCTCTCATTTATGGCCAGGTCGATTGCCCGGGCCAAATCGGCGCCCTGGCCGGTGAGGCGCACATTAACCACCCTTTCATCCTGGGGATCCCGAAACCGCCGGAGCAGCCCCTGATTCTCCAGCTTCTTACACATTGCCGAGACATTGGCCTCGGCGGCATGGATGCGGCCGGCCAAACTGCCGATGGAGTGAAGCTCCTGGGCATGCAGTTCCAGAAGCACCCGGGATTGCAGCAAGGTTACCCCCTGTTCCTGGCAGATGGGACAGAAGACGTTATTGACATTTTCGGAGATTTTTCTGGTATAGTTCCAGATCTGATCCTTGAATTCACAGATATCCATGCTGAAACCTCCAAAATTACTTATATATTATATATAATATTTTTTATAGAATTTGTCAACTGTAGGGGGCTTTTTCCCCCATCAAAAAGGGCGGTGCCCCTTGGCCCGCCCACAACCAAACCCACGAGGAATTTGCGCGGTATTGTGTTTTTCGACGCCCCGGGTACTATCCCCAAATCAGCCAGATAAGGATATAACCCGTTGTCACCGCGGCCAAGGTAAAGGGCACGCCGATTTTCATGAACTCTCCGGCCTTTACCTGGTGGCCTTCCTTTTTGAGGATGCCCAGGGCCGCGATATTAGCCGAGGCCCCGATGGGAGATAAGTTTCCGCCCAGGGTTGCCCCTGCCAGGAGGCCGAAGTAGAGGATTTCCGGTTCAACTCCCATAATTCCAGCCAGTCCGCTTACCACCGGCAGCATGGTGGCCACATAGGGTATGTTGTCGATAAAGGCCGAGATGAGGACCGAGGCCCAGAGGATTAATGAATAAATTACAAAGACATTGTCGCTGACCCGGCTGAACATCTTGCTGATATCCGCCACCACTCCCGCCTCGGTGATGCTGCCTACCACTATGAAGAGTCCCACAAGCAGGGCGATGGTGAAGAAGTCGATTTCGCCGACGATTCGGGCCACAGTGCGGTAATCCCTGGTGGCCAAATACTTGCGCAGCAACCCGACAGCTAAGAGAAGCATGCAAATGAGGCCGTTGGTGACCGGGGGCTTGTTGGGGATAAAGGATGCCAAGATCAGGAGCACCACCATGCCCACCAGCAGCCAGGTGGGGAAGTAGTCTCTGACCTCTGTCCTGCCCCGGCTGTCCACCGGCTGGCTAAGTTTACGGAAAATCCAGAGTAGCATCAGGGTGGACACCAGGGCGCCGGCCTGCACCACCCAGAACATTCCCGGCTTGCCGTTCATAAAGAAAAAATCCAGGAAATCCAATTTGGCGTGTCCGCCCAAGAGGATGGCCGTAGCATCGCCTACCAAGGTAGCAGCGCCCTGAAGGTTGGAAGAAACGGCGATGGCGATAATGCTGGGCACCGGCGATATCTGAAGCTTCTTAGAAATAGACAAGGCCACCGGCGCCACCATCAGCACCGTGGCAACATTATCTACAAAGGCAGAAATTATCCCGGCAAACAGGGCCAGGGAGATAATGGCCCACTTTACATTGGGAGTGCGCTGAATCAGGAGATCTGCCAGACGCGCAGGCATTCTGGACTCGATGAACAGGGCCACGATTCCCATGGTGCCGGCAATCATCATTATTACGTTCCAGTCCACGGCGACAAATACTAGATTCAAGGGCATGATTCCCAAGAGGATAAAGATTAGAGCAGAGGTAAGGGCGATTTGCGCCCGCCAGCGGGGAAATGCAAGCAATGATGCATAGGTTGCAATGAACAGGACAATGGCGACAGTTTTCACTCCGATTCTCCTTTTTCTTTATCGATGGTACTTGTCCGACAAAAAAATTATATATTACCACCAGTTTATCATCAACAGCTGAAAAAAACACTTCCCAACCAGGATGAACTGTGATAGAATTACCCAAACAAATATCTTTAATTCGGTACAGCGATGCCGACAAGATGTTTCATACAGTGCGTTTTTTTCTGCCATTGTATAGCCTTGTCTGCATTTCTGCAGACAAGGCTTTTTCCATGTCAGGAAGCACTGTGGGTGACAGAACTTGGAGGGAGCTTGCTGTTCCAAAGGAGGAGGATTTATATGTCAACCAATACTCAATTTGTAGGGTACCTTCCCGACGAGCGGCCGCCGATTTGGAAACTTTTCCTCTACGCCATCCAGCAGGTAATCGTCATGTTCCCCGCCACCATCGCAGTTGCTCTGCTCACAGGCTTTCACGTTTCCACCACCATTTTTGCCAGTGGTCTGGCCACACTATGCTTTATCCTCATCACCGGGAAAAAACTTCCCCTCTATTATGGTTCCAGTTTCTCCTACCTGCCTGCCATTGCCGGACTGATGGCCTCAGATGCTCTGTCGGGGTACGCCCTGAATGACAAGATCGCTGTGGCCCAGTTCGGCATTGTTATGTCCGGTTTTGTCTCTATCGCCGCCGGCCTGATTGTCAATAAATTCGGCAAGGAATCCATCAACAAGATTTTGCCGGCTACGGTAACTGGTCCCATTGCCATGGCCATCGGACTCACCTTGGCCGCCAATGCCCTCCTCGACGCCACATCTTTCCCTCCGGTAGCTGAATCGTCCCAAGCCCTGGCTGCCAACATGGCCTGGTTGGTTGCCCTGGTCACCTTGCTCTCCACCATCCTCTTCTCGGTCTATCTCAAGGGTTTTTGGAGCCAGTTGCCCCTGCTCTTCGGCCCCATTGTCGGGTGCATAGCAGCCTTCATTGTGGTACAAGTTACCGGGATAGACCTCTTTAAGGTCCTGGACACCACCGGCAACGGTTGGTTTGCCCTGCCGATATTTACCCTGCCCAAGCCGTCCTGGATGGCAGTCGCAGCCATCATGCCCATCGCCATTGCCACCATTCCAGAATCCACCGCCCATGTCTACCAGTTGGACATCTACGTCAACGACTTGGCCAGGAAGAAAAACAGCCCCAAAAAGTACGATATCGAAAGCAAGCTGGGCCTCAACCTCATCGGTGACGGCATTGGCGACATGGTGGCAGGCTTCATCGGGGGACCCGCCGGAACCAATTATGGTGAAAACATCAGCGCCATGGCGATAACCAAGGTCTTCTCGGTTCCCGTCCTCATGGTGGCAGCAGCGCTGGCCATGGTAATCGCCTGCTTTACTCCCCTCATCAACGCAATCTACTCCATTCCCCAAGCCGTTATCGGCGGCCTGGAAATCTACCTCTTCGGCGCCATCGCTGCCCAGGGAGTCGCCATCATGCTGGAAAAGAAAGTCGACCTCTTCAGCGCCAAAAACATCGCCGTCATCGCCACCATCATGGTAATCGGGGTCGGCGGCCAGTATGCCTTCGGGGGCAACATCCCCTTCTTTGGCCTGGAGGTTCCCAGCATCGCCGGCGCCGCCATCTTCGGCATCCTCCTGAACCTGATCCTGAGCGTCGGCAAGAAAAAAGAGTAACCCAGACTACCACACACCTTCCTATAAGGAAATCCGGCAGAAATTCTGCCGGATTTCCTCATTTTAGCACTGGTCGTGATACTTATGCTGGTGACAAACCGAACCCGAAGACTTCAGAGTCCCTTGCAGGTACTTCCTGGCAGCCTCTTCAGCGCTGCCCCGGGCGCCGGTCACAACCTCAATCCCCTTTTCATTAAAGATTTCGATGGCGCCGCCGCCCATGCCGCCGGAGATTATTACATCTATCCCCAGATCGTTGAGGTAATTGGGCAAGAATCCGGGCCGGTGGCCGGGGTTGGGGACAACTTCTTTCGTCAGTTCTTCCCCCTGGCCTTCAAAGATTATAAAGCTCTGGCAATGTCCAAAATGCTCCGTTACCTGACCGTTATCGCTGGCAACTGCAATCTTCACTTATATTCCTCCTCTATCGGAAACTTTTTAGATTCCGCCTATTCCAAGCGCTGGATAACCTCATTCAGCCAGCTTCCTTGCAAATCCTCAACGCTGCCTTGGTCACAGGCCCGGGCAATCCGGGGATCCAGGGGCAGGCGGGCAAGGACATCTAATCCCTGCTCCGCTGCCACTGCTTCGACGTGGCTGTCGCCGAAAATATTATGTTTGCCGCCACAGTCCGGACACTGATAGTAGGCCATATTTTCCACCAGGCCCAAAATTGGGATGTTCATCATTTTCGCCATTTTCACGGCCTTGGCGACAATTATTGAGACCAGTTCCTGGGGCGAAGTGACGATGACGATTCCATCCACAGGCAGGGACTGAAAAACCGTCAAGGGGACATCCCCAGTCCCCGGCGGCATGTCGATGAACATATAATCCAAATCTCCCCAAAGGATATCGCTCCAAAACTGCTTGATGGTTCCAGCCAGAATCGGCCCCCTCCAAATAACTGGGTCGGTGGCATCAGGCAATAATAAATTTATTGACATGACTTTGATGCCGGTTTGGCTGATTACAGGCAGAATTCCCTGGCCATCTCCTCCCGCCTTTTCGGTGAGGCCAAAGGCCTTGGGTATCGAGGGCCCCGTCACATCGGCGTCCAGGATTGCAGTCTCATAACCCCTTCTCCGCATCAAGACCGCCAACAGGGAGGTGACCAGGGATTTGCCCACGCCACCCTTGCCACTGAGAACGCCGATGACCTTTTTTACGCTGCTCTTTTCATTAAACTTTACTGCAAAATTTGCCGTCTGTTCTGTAAAACTTTTCATTAACTCCTGCTCCCCTTTAATACTTCCATGGTTTTAATAAACACTGCTCTCACCGCCCTGCCAGCCGGGCAATCGACATCCACAATGGATTTGCCCTGATTCACAGCCTCTACCACACTGGAATCAAAGGGTATTGCTCCTAAATAGGGCAAAGACCGGTGGGCACAGTATTCTTCAATCCTCCGGGTATTCTCCCGGTTAATATCATACTTATTGACACATACCGCCGCCTTGGTTTGAAATTGTCCGGCGGTCTTGAGAATCCTTTCCATATCGCTGATTCCCGATAGAGAGGGTTCCGCCACGATTAAGACCATATCCACTCCGCTGAGGGAGGCGATTACAGGGCAGCCGATGCCGGGGGAACCGTCGATAATGGCCAATTCAACATCTCCGGCCGCCTCCTTCATCCGCCCCTTGACTTCGCTGACCAACATTCCGGAATTGCCGCTGCCCATGGTCAGCTGGGCTGTGGAAAAGACAGTCTCCTCCCGATACAGTTTGAGTTCTCCGGCCACCGCCGGCTTCAGGCTCACCGCTCCCCGGGGGCAAATGGCCTCACACACCCCGCAGCCCTCGCAGGCGTAGTAATTAACGGTATACACTTCGCCGCAGGCTTCTATTGCTCCAAACCGGCAATGCTCCTGGCACAAGCCGCATGCTGTACAGCTTTTACCGTCTATTTCTGCCTTGTCCAGGCCGTAGTAATCGTCGCGCTGGGGCTCCCCTTGCATTTTCAGCACCAGGTGCAGATTGGGAGCATCCACATCACAGTCGGCAAAGGCCCTTGCCCCTGCCAACTTGACAAAGGCGCTGGTAATTGTCGTCTTGCCGGTTCCGCCTTTGCCGCTTAAGATCAGGAGTTGCCGCATGGCCTGACCCTCCTCTCCACCTTCGTCAGCAGATTCTGGAAAAGGGTGCGGTACTTATCAGCTTCTGCCACGGCAATCTTAGCCCGGGAGTTCAGCAAGCCCAGCTCCTCATCATAGGGAATTGCCGCCAATACTTCTATACCCTGGGCGTCACAGTATGCCTGGGCAGGGTTTTCCCCAGATACGCACTTATTTAGCACCGCAGCAAAGGGCTTGTGAAAAAGCTGGACCAGTTGGTGAACCATGGCCAAGTTGTGTACCCCAAACACTGTTGGTTCTGCCACCAAAATGCAATAATCTGCCTCCATAATGGTCTCCATTACTATACAGGCGCTGCCCGGAGGGCAGTCGATGAAGGTATAGTCCTTTTCCTCGGCGTCCGCCAGCAATCTCTTGATAATGGGAATTCCAGACGCCTCCCCTGGCTTGAGGATTCCCGTCAGGACAGTGACCCGATCGGAGACGCCCCGCTCTATGCGGCCGATAATCTTATCCCTTTCCGATATTGCCCCCTGAGGGCAGAGCAAGGCACAACCCCCGCAGGAATGGCATACTTCTCCAAAGACCTGTACCATTTTGTTGACATAGGCCAGGGCGTTGAACTTGCAGAAGTCTACGCAGGTTCTGCACCCACTGCACAGTGAAGGGTCGATATGGGGAATCGGGACCGAAATCTCCTCAGATTCGACAGCTTGGGGACGGAAAAACAGATGACCGTTGGGCTCCTCTACATCACAATCAATGTACATAGCCGGTCCGGCTGCTGCCGCCAGGTTAACCGAGACAAGGGTCTTGCCGGTACCTCCCTTGCCGCTGAGAACTGCTATCTTCATCTATCTGCCCCGGTGATTATGGAATCCGGGGTGGACATCTGTCAGAGTCTCCAGCTTACTGTCCTTATAGGCCTCAATATTGGCCTGAATTGACGAACTGCTGGTCTTGTATATCTGAATATCCGCCGATTGGAGGACATCTGCCGCATTTTCTCCGCAGCGAGGTGTGAGCAAGGCATGGACCCCATGGTCAACAAGAAGTTGGGCTGCCTTGATTCCTGCGCCCCCTTGGCTGCCAGCGGCGCTGTTGGCCAGGAATTCAGCATCTCCTGAGCCGGTGCTATATATGAGAAAATAAGGTGTCCTTCCAAAGGATTGGCATACATTGGCCTGCATGGATTTATCTTCGACTGGCAGGGCGATCCGCATCATTTACACCTCCGAATCCTGATTTTCCAGATCTCCACTTGTCCACTGCCTGCGCCGGCGGCCTCGGCGACGGCAGTGGCCTCTGCCGCAATAAGGATGCCGGCCTTCGCAAAGTTTATATTCGCCACCTTCAATCCGTAAGATTTTCCCGTTGACCAGGGATTCGGCGACCTTCTTCCTGGCTTCGCTATAAATACCGGTAACCGTGGTCCGGGCAACGCCCATCAGCCCGGCGCACTCCTCCTGGGTCAACCCCTCTTTATCTATGAGCCTGATGGTCTCATACTCATCCACCGTCATGGTTATATGACTCTCTGGGTCAGCGGGCGCATCCAGGGGACCAAACCGATTGCTGTCCGGAAGGCAGCACACCTTTCTCCACTTTCTGGGCCTCGGCATCCCTCTACCCCCTTCCTCCGGGCAGCAGGGGGATTCTCCCCCTGCTACTCGGCCTCATCCAAGTTGTCCAATTGTTCTTTGAGATAATCCAGTCTGCGCTGCAAAGCTTCCATTTCCGCTTTCATCAGTTCCTTGGCATCCACCGGCGGGGTAGCGAACCACCGCCATCCCCTGCCATAACCAGGGGCGCACCAGCGACCGTAGCCGTATCTGGGCACACCGGGACAATAGCCCAGCCCTCTGCCCGTCATGGCTCCCCGGCCCCAAGGTCCGGTTCCATCTCTGCCTGGCATTGTAACACCTCCTGACAAATATAATTGACATATGTCACTAACTATAATATACCCTTTTTCTGACATATGTCAACAACCTGTACAAAAAAATCTATTGTTGAGAGGTCGGATGAGTAAAAAACCGCCGACCTGAAAGCAAATTCCCCACCCGCCCCTTTGGTTTATTTCGGTAATGTGCTATAGTGGCCTTGGACCTCCAGCTTAGAAAAACGAGATCTGCGGGAAAGGAAGACAACATTGCCAAGAATCCTCTCTTCAAAGTCGTTGCCCTCGGTCAACATCGCTCTGAAATTCTGGACAAGGCGGCTGGTGGTATACCTTGCCGGGCTCTTCCTCCTGGCCCTGGGCGTCGCCCTCTCCATCAAGTCCGACCTGGGCGTCTCCCCCATCAATACCGTCCCCTATGTTCTCAGCCGAGTCACAGCAATCGAAGTGGGCTTGATGACGGCCATGGTCAATACCTCCTATGTCCTAATCCAATTTGCCCTGCTGGGAAAGGAGATGCGCCCCCGGGACATCCTCCAGGTCATCAGCGGGGTTACCTTTGGCATATTCGTCACCGCGGCCAATTACCTCTTGGCCTTTGTCGTCCCCGCCGTCCCCGCCAGCTACTGGCTGAGGTTAGGGCTGTTGGCCATCAGCATACTCTGCTTTAGCGTGGGCACCCTGCTCTACCTCACCGCCGATGTCATCCCCAAGCCCTCGGAGGGGATAATGCTGGCCATCCAAAAGCGGAGCGGCTGGGAATTATCCCGGATCAAGACCGGTGTTGACTGCAGCCTGGTCACCATATCCTTCCTGATCTCGATGGTCTTCTCGGGAAAAGTATTGGGCATCGGCGTGGGCACCCTGGTAACTGCCCTGAGCGTGGGCTCGGTATTGGGAGCCCTGAAAAAGCTCTTTTACTCCCGGGCCAGCGAATTCTGCTTTGGCAAGGCCTCATAGTCCAAAACCGAATATGCTCTTCACCAGAAAACCCTACGGCATAATGAGCCGTAGGGTTTCTAACAATCTGACTGGCCTTTGTCAAGGCTATTTTTTTATCGGCAGGCCGATGCTCAGCTCTTCAGCATCATGCAGGTGAAGAACTTGACGGTGGTCTCAAGCTTGTCCAGGGGGATTCGCTCATTGGCGCCGTGAATCATCCTTCGCTCCTCCGCTGTAAGTTCCATGCCGGAAAAGCGCAGGACATTGTCACAGATCCGGGTGAACTGCCGGGCGTCGCTGGCAGCCAGCATCAGGTACGGCGCCACCAGGGTGCCCGGCCAGATTTGGAGGATTCCCTCCTCCAGTCGGCGCCAGGGTTCGGTCCCAATTTTGGTAAAGGGCATGACCTCAATGGTCTCTATGGCCTCGAGCTGCACTGCTTCGTTGCCTATCCGCTTCTTCAAATCCCGGATAACCGACTGGCTGGTGCTGCCCTCCATCAGACGCACATCTGCCTCCACACTGGCGGTGGGGGGGAAAACATTCACGGCTTCGCTGGCCTGCATCTTGGTAAAAGCCACGGTGGTGCGCACCAGGGCGTTGATCTCTCCCCCCATTTTCCTGGCCACCAGGTTGAGCAAGGGGGCAAACAGGCCCAGATTGGCATAGAACAGCTTCAAGGCAAAGGCGGCATGGCGGCCCAGGATATCGAACATCTCCCGAACTGGCCCGGCCAGGTGAAATTTCAGGGGCTTGCTTTCCACCTTGCACACCGCCCGGGCCAGCACCCCCACCGGAGAATGGGGCGGCGGCGTCGACGCATGGCCCCCTTTGCCCTTGAGGGTCAGGCGCAGATGCAGTTTGCCCTTCTCGCCGGTCCCCACCAGGGCGTATTTTCCCGGCACCCCCGGGACGGCTCCCTCCACAATGGCCCCGCCCTCATCCAGGACCATGTGAGGCCGCACTCCATGGGCCTCGAGGTAGTCCACGATGTCCGCTGCGCCGGCGCCATTGACTTCTTCATCGCCGGCAAAGGACAGGTAGATGTCCCGTTCCGGGACAAAGCCCTGGCCCAAGAGGTGTTCTGCAGCCTCCATTATGGCGCATAGAGTGCTCTTGGTATCCAGGGTGCCCCGCCCCCACAGGTGATTGTCGATAACCAGGCCGGCAAAGGGCGGATGTTCCCAGTCCTCATCAGCAGCAGGCACCACATCGTAATGGGCCATGAACACAGTGGGGTCCCCGCTGCTCTTGCCGGGCCAGCGGTAGAGCAACCCCTTGCGGCCAACCTGCCTGAACTCACAGTGCTGATGGACCAGGGGGTAGGATTCCTGCAACAGCTGGCGGAATTTGTCAAATTCCGCCTCATCCTCCAGACTGACGTCATCATGGGATACCGTCCGGCACCGCACCATCTGGGCCAGATTCTCCACCGCCCTTTCCCTGTCCACATCCATGGCAAAGGGCTGGACTTCAACCTGGGGATAGGGCCGAAAGAGCAAGGCCCGCACCACCAGGAACAGAATAAAGAGCAAAATGGCGCCGACTGCATATACCATCCTCTGCTTCCCCCTTAGCCAAGATGCCCTTTCTTGTACAGCAACCTGGCCGCTCCCAGAGCAATGGCGGCCCCCACCGGGACCAGGACGCTTACGGACCCGGAAAGGGAAGGCGCCGAGATGAACAACGCCAACATAAAGATTAAGGGTGCCAGGGCAATCTTCCAGTTCTTGGAGATAAAGACCACGGCCAGGGCCCCGAACAGGGCGGGCAAGATATTGGCAAAGGCCGGGGCCAACAGCTCAGATTCCAGGATAGGTTGGAGCTGCGCCAGGAGGATTACGCCCAGCAGGATAATAATCGTGGTGACTATGGAAGAAACGGCGATGGCGATGGTGGAGATAACCTCCCCCTCCTCGGTCCCCGGCTTGACCTCTGCTATTTCCATGGCGCTGAGGGCACAGGGAACCTTGAGGTTGGTGAGATTGCCGGTGACAAAGCCCAGGTACGAACCGCCGGAGCCCAACATGGGCGCAAAGGTAAATGCCTCGATGGCCCCTACCGTCCAGAAGATGGGGACGACGCCCAAGAGCCCCTTGAGGAGCCCGTTCCAACTGGGCCAGGCATCATAATAGATGCTGGCTGCCAGGGGGAAGAGGATGAACATCAAGATGGCCAGACTGCCCCAGACCCGTCCCCAGATGTGAATTCGCTCCTTGTATTCTTTCATTTTACTCTCCCCCTAACCCAATAGTCTGGTAATGGGGATGGACAGGGCCATGGCCGCCAGCATGCTGATGGGCAGGGCGTAGTCCTCCATCCACCTGACCTTGAGCACCCGGACAAAGAAACCGCAGATCAGCATGACCAGGGAAGAAACCAGCATCACGAACACGGGAATCCAGCCCTGGATGCCGCTGGTGATGTCGGCGAAGATCATGCCCAGGAAGGCCGAGATCATCCCCATGAAAATGGCGGTGATAAAGATTTCACCCCACTTGGTGTCCCGCTTTTTCAGACCCTCGATTCCACCTTGAACCCTCTTAAGGAACAGGGTGATGATGATCAGTCCCGACATAATTCCCAGGGTCATTACCCAGGCAATGGTGGAATACGCCTGGGGATCTGTAATCCCTTGGGAAATGGAGACCCCCAGGGCCGACGCAGCGGAAGTCGCCGCCGGCAATTCGTAGGTCAGGGCCCCCAGGACGCTGAGGCGCAGCCAGGGCAGGGCCAGCCCCAGAAACTTTGACAAGGTAATCACTCCGAGAATGATGGCGACAGCCGGGGCAATGGTGAACACGGCGCTGCTCTTGGCAACCCGCTTGAGGACTGAGACCTCTATCCCCAGCTCCCTGGCCCGCCGCCAGGCCTTGCTGAGAAAGAAAACAGACTGGGCGATGACAAAGGCGACGATAACTCCGGCTGTGATGAATAAGAAGGCGCTGTTGGGGTTAAACTCCACTTTTTCCACTCCTCTCCTCATCCTGAACTCAACTTTTCAGTTCCTGGCGCTGCATGCCCCCCTGCCTGTGCAGGGCCAGGTATTCACGTACCTGTTACCATATTCTGCACTTTTCTTGGGATTCCTTTGTCTAACTGCGCTGTTATCCGGGAAGTACCCCTCAAGCCATGCAAAAAGTGGCCAGGTCCAGGACCTGCCCACTCCGACAGTACCACTATTATTGGCGAAGCGGTTCCGGCTTCCCCGCCTCATACAGCACCTTATTGACGCCCATAATCACGCTGAGGATGAAGAGCAAGATTCCCGTCGCCACCAGCAGCAATTCGATGTGCACGAAATCCGCCATGGGGCCGAAGACCAGCATGCCCAGGGGCAACATGGTGCTGGATATCATCCCGATGACGCCGAATACCCGGCCCAGAAAATCCCCCTCAACTTTCTGCTGGACCAATACCGTGGCCGGAGTGTTAAAGATGGGCATGGCCACCCCGAACACCCCCATGAGAACCAGGTAGAGCCAGAAGGCAGGCGCCAAACCCAGGGCAAAGGTGCAGGCGGCGATAATGAGATTGGATAAGGTCATGGAATGCAGCTTATTTTTGAATCCACCCCAGGCGGCCATAAGCACTCCGCCGCCAATCATCCCCAAAGAGAAGGCGACTTCGATGGCGGTAAGGCGCCATACATCATCGCCATAAGTCCGGGCCACCTGGAGAGGGGTCAAACATGCCGCCGGAGCCACCAGAATCAGGAAAAAGATGCTGAACAGGCAGTAAACCTTGATGAAGTCATTCCCCAGGACGTAGGCGATGCCCTCCTGCATATCGCGAAAATACCCGGTAACCTGCTTGGCTTCGGCCTTGGCATGGACGGGAACCTGCAAGAAGAGCAAGATGGACACTGCCATGGCTGCGGTGATGACATCGATGAAGAAGATGGTCTCCAACCGGGCAAAGCTGAGCAGGGCGCCGCTGAGCATCGGCGAGACCAGGGTGACCGTGGCGTGAATCGAATTGTTGATGGCGTTTACCCGGGTCAGCATATCCCGGGGCGCCAATTGCGGCAAGAAGGCGCCGATGGCCGGAGACTGAACCCCCGAACCCAGGGCGCGGATGGCAGACATCAAAAAGAGCAACCACAAAAAGTTGTAGCCCTTGAAGAACAAGATTGCCAGAATCAAGGTGGCGATGGCGATAAAGGAGTCGGCCAGGATGATCAGCGTCTTACGGCTAAAGCGGTCGGCCCACACCCCGGCAAAAGGCGATATAAAGAAGGTGGGCAGAAACCCGCAGATGATGGAAACCGTCATCATCACCCCTGACTGGGTGGTCAAGGTTATGTGCCAGGTGATGGCATACTGAACCAGGACCGAGCCCAGGAGGGAGATGGTCTGCCCTGCCAAAAACAACGCGGTTTTCCTTTTCCAAAGGTCCATGAACTAATCTCCGTTCCAGTAGTTTATTTGGCAGCAGTCCGGGGCGAGGTGACCCCATATCCATCAGTATAAATCAATCTGAACAATTTCGGAACTGGAACCCAGGCGCAGGGGAGGGCCCCAGGTGCCCGCGCCCGATGTGGTGTAAATATAGGCGCCGTCCCGGCGGTGGATGCCATAATAATGGCGATAGACTAAGGGGACCAGCAAGTTGAAGGGCAGCAGCTGTCCCCGGTGTGTGTGCCCCGACAACTGCAGGTCGACGCCCAATTTACTGGCTGTGGCAAAGCCCACGGGATGATGGAGAAGGAAGATATTGTAATCCCCGGACTTCGTCCCGGACAACAGCCCTCGCACCCGCCGGGAAAAGCCCTTTCCAGCCCTGGTGACCTCTCCCCCCAGTCCCAGCAAGTTAACCCCCGGGGCGACCTGAAGGGCTTTGCCGTCCAGCACCGTAATCCCGGCAGCCCGGCAAAAGTCATGAAAGTGCTCTATCCCCTGATAGTGTTCGTGGTTTCCCGAAACAGCATGGACGCCATACCTGACCTTGATGGCCCGGAAGAGGGGGACGAATTCTTGCACCTGGGCAAAGCTGTCCTCCACCAAGTCGCCGGTAATTACCACCAGGTCGGCTTCCAGGCCATCGACCCGGGCCAGGGTTCCTTCCAACTGGCGGCAGGAGGTCAGGGCGCCCAAATGGAGGTCGGAGAGGTGGACTATCCTCAAGGGTTGGGACAGTTTCTCCGACCTCAGCCTGACTTGCTTCAGCCCCGGCCCCCTCCTGGCCAGGAAAAATGCCAGGAGGAACAAGAGCACGGCCACAATCCCGGCTCCCGTCTTGAGCTCCAGGAAGAAGAGCAAGTAGAGCAAATCCCCGACCGCAAAGACGGCGACGGCTATGGACAAAAAACCCATCCACAAAGCGCCGGCATACAAGAGCCAGCCCAGGCGCAGCCGGCTCCTGAAGGACTGGGCAAGGGGATAGGCCAGGGCCAGGATGAGGACAGCCGCCCCCATGGGAAGACGGGCCCAGGCAGGTAAAGCCAGAGCCTGCACCAGACTGGTAAATACGTAATAATTTGCCGCTCCATAAAAGGCGAAAAATATAGCCAGGAAAAGAATTAGTGCTGCTACTCGCTTAAGCATCATGCGCCTCCGTCAGTACCAGTATTAGTTAGCGGGGCCGCCGCAAAAGATATATCCGTACCCTCAAGCAGATATCTGTGGATGGTGTCCCAGGTCCAGAGAAGGATCCGGGGCGGACCCCAACCCACAAGACAGGCGGATTATCAGTTTTGCGACGGCCCCTCTTGCATCAACTCAGCAGTTTTACATAGGCGTCATAGGCCTTATCCAGAACTTCCTCGTCCGTGAGGGCAAACTCCTCCTCAAATTGCCGGTGAAAGAAGACGCAGGTCAGTGAGCTGAGGACGGCGGTCTGCCAGTCGAACTTTGCCGGCATTGCCGGGAGCACCCCCTCCTCCACGCTCCTTACCACCAATTTCTCCATCATCTCAAAGAACTCCCCCCGGATTTCCTCCAACCTGACGGCGACGATCCTCTGGATGGCTGTGTGCACTGCCAGGTTGTTGGGGTTCATGGTGATTAAATCGTAGACATTCCTGTTCTGGCTGAGCATGGAATCGAAATAGGCCAGGAGCTGAAGGTAGGCCTCCCGAAAGCTCTTGACTGCTTCCAGGAGAGACTCTATGGAGTCGATACTCTTTTTGGCCATATAGATCAGGGCCTCGCCGATGACCTGCTCCTTGCTCTCAAAATACTCGTAGACGGTTCCCTTGCCGATATTGGCCCGGGCGGCGATATCCGCTACCTTGATGCTGCTGAGATCGCTATTCTCATAGACCAGGCTGAGGGCGGCTTCGTAAATCAGCGTCCTCTTGTCCTCAGCCATTTAAGCTTCCCCCTGCCTGGGCTTTTCCCTGACCAGGAGGTCATAGAGCACGGGAATCAGGATCAGGGTCAAGAAGGTGGCGTAGATCAATCCCCCTATAGCAGTAATGGCCATGGGCTGAATCAGCTCGGTCCCTGTGCCCACACCCAGGGACATGGTGGAGAGGGCGATAATTGTGGTCAGGGCAGTCATCAGGATTGGCCGCAGGCGAATGGTTCCGACGCGGATTATGGCCTCTTTCTTGCTCAGGCCCTCCCGACGCAGGATGTTGATATAGTCCACGAAGACAATGCCGTTGTTGACCACCACTCCCGAGAGGATAATCAGGCCGACAAAGGCCACGACGCTGACGGGATTGCCGGTGACAATCAGGCCCAGGAGACCGCCGGTAAAGGCCAGGGGTATGGTGAACATGACGATGAAGGGTGAGAGCAGGGACTGGAATTGCGCCACCATGATCAGGTAAATGAAGGCAACCGCCATGGCCAGCATCAAGTAGAGGTCGGAAAAGGCGCTGTCGATCATTTCCTGCTCGCCGCCAACCTTGACATGGTAGCCCTCGGGGGGATTGTATTCGGCAAGCTTATCCCGGATTTCCCGATTGATCAGGCCGATATTGTAACCCTCTTCCAAATCGGCGGTTACCGTCAGGGTCCGCTGCTGGTTTTCCCTGTGGATGGAGCCATAGCCGGTCCCCTCTTCCACGGCGGCAATCTCCTTGAGGGCCACTGTCCCGCCCAGGGGAGTTTCGATGCTCAGGTTCTCGATATCTTCCCGGCTTACCTGCCTTTCACTCTGGGCGTCCTTGACCCGGACGGAATAATCTATATTGCCAACGCTGATGGTGGTGTCGGCTCCCTGGGTCTTGAGGAGCTCATTCAGCTCCATGAAGACCTGGGCAACAGTCAGACCGTAGCCAATACTCTTTTCCTTATCTACGATGACCCTCAGTTCGGGCTCGGTGCGTTCGATTCCATCGGAAACCTCCCTGGTCCCCTCCACCGAAGCTACCAGGGCAGCCACATCTTTGGCCACCTGCTCCAGAACGGAGAACTCCCGACCGCGGACGATGATGGTTACGCCGCTGCCGCCCAGTAGGGAACGCATGTCGACGCCGGAATCCCCCACCGAGATTTCCGCCGGGATATGCTCGGTCTTTTCACGGATTTCCCGTATAATCTCCGGGGTCTTGCCGACATTGTCCTGATCGACCAGGACATAGATGGACACATTACCGGCGGTGGAAGCGGCGCCGCCCCCGCCCAGGCCCAGCATGCTGAAGCCCATGCCGCCGCCCAGGGAGGCGCCTACATTGTCCACATACTCCACCCGGCCGATAATCTCTGCCACCTCGTCGGCGACGGCGATTGTCTCTTCCAGGCTGCTGCCCTCGGGCATCTGGATGTTCACCATTAATTGACCGGTATCTGCCGCGGGGAAGAATTCTGTTCCCATCCTGAAAGCGCCGACGACGCTGCCGACGAAGAGGGCGAGTATCAAGCCCAAGACCAGGACCTTATGGCGCATGGAAAATTCTATTACCCGGGTGTACCAGGTCACGACAAAGGCCTTTTCTTTCCTGACAACTTCCTTGGTAACAATCCGGGAAGCCAACATGGGGACCAGGGCCAGGGCTATGGCCAAACTGGCCAGCAGCGAGTAGGCAATGGTCAATCCCATATCGGTGAAGATCTGTCGAGTCATGCCCTTGGTAAACAGGATGGGGGCAAAGACGGCGATGGTGGTGAGGGTGGAAGCGGAAATGGCACCGGCCACCTCCCGGGCGCCTTCTATCGCCGCTTCTTTGGCGCTCTTTCCTTCACTCCGCATGCGGTAGATATTCTCGATAACCACAATGGAGTTGTCCACCAGCATTCCCACCCCCAGGGCCAGACCGCCCATGGAAATGGCGTTGAGGGTGACTTTGCTGAAATACATCATGATCAGGGCCGTCACCAAACTGATGGGAATGGCGATGCCCACGACGATGGTGGGGCGCAGGTCCCGGAGAAATAAGAGCAGAATAATCAGGGCCAGGGCGCCACCCACCAGGAGGTTATCGGTGATGGAATCCACCACCATATCCACATACACCCCTTGGTCCATCAGGGCAACGATATCCACGCCGGGGTGCTTGTCTTCCACACTGGCCATCCGCTCCCGGATACGTTCGGCCACATCGGCGGTGGAATATTCCGATTGCTTGTGAATGCTGAGGATAACGGCGTCATTTCCATTGAGCTTTGAATACATGGTGTCCGAGTTATCGGTCACCACCACATCGGCGACGTCCTGCAGGGTGACAGGTCCCATCCCCGGCAGGGGCAGATGCAAGACCGCCAACTCCTTGAGCTCTTCGACATCGCGGATTTCCTCGCCGGTCCTGACCAGGTAATCCACGCCATCTTCGGTGATGTACCCGGCCGGCATGCTGAAATTCTGCCCCTTCAGGATCCCCGAAACCATTTCCCGGGTCACGGAGACTTGAGGAGCGTCGGTAACGCCCATAGCGGCCAGCATCTGGGCGATGCCGGCGTTGATTTTCTCTATCTTTTCATCCCGGATGATGACGTGGATACTGTTGTCTACCAGGCCAGAAGCGGAAACCGAGGCCACGCCCTCCACGCTCTCAAATTCATAGAGGATATTGTCGGAGATGAACTGAGAGGACTCTCCGATGTCCATCCCCTCCACCGCCACCGATGCCACCATTACCGGCATCATGTCGGGGTTGAGCTTCAGCATCATGGGATTGCCCACTTCCTCGGGCATATAGGTCATGATCATGTCCAGGCTTTCCCGCATCTCTATGAAGACGGTGTCCATGTTCACATCGGCGGTAAACTCCAGAATGACCACTGACATGTTTTCCCGGGTAATCGAGGTTATGTTCTTGATATTGCTCAGGGAGGCCATAGACTGTTCGATGGATCGGGTGACCACCGCCTCCACTTCCTCGGGGCTGGCCCCCAGGTAAGTCGTCATCACCACCGCATAGGGCAGGTTGAGACTGGGCAAGAGGTCTGTGGTCATGTTCATCAGGGACACTATCCCCAGGATGATGACCAGAATAACAGCGACGACAATGGTGTAGGGCTTGCGGACGCTAAAACTTGGTATCATTCTCTCAACTCCTGTACTAAACTAGCTGACCGACCGTTCGGTCGGCCAATGTAATTATAATACTTTCTGCGGCCAATGTCACTATTATGCAGGCCATCTTTCCCAATTTATAACACTTTCCCCTTTTTCTTGGCGTCGGCATCCAGGGCTGCCCCAATTGCGATGCCCAAACCCAGGCCAAAGGGGATACCCAAGCCCACATTGTCCAGAACGAGCAAGCCAAACACAATTCCCAAGCTCAGACCCAGACTCATAAAAGTAACCATGTAAGTACCTTCTGGGAGCAACTGGTGCGCCCTCTCCAGATGTTTGATGACTGCGTGGATCTTGGCATTCAGCTGCTTGGCGGCTATTCTCTCCAATTTTCCCTGGCTGATAATTTCCACCAGTGCCTCATTGAGTTCTGACATGTATTGCTTGCATTCAGGGCATTGGGAAAAGGCGCCCAAGCGCTCGATGACCCGCCCCAGCTTCTTATTGAAGAGCAGGCGGTACTTCTTTTCGTCGGACACCTCCTGCAGCAAATTATAGTTTTCCTGCAACTGCTCAAAGAGCTCGGCCATTGCCAATCCCCTCCCTTTTTGCCACTATATACACTTTACCGCAAATGGTTCAGTTTTGCCAGAAATTTTACACGCCGAAAATAACGCTGTAAACTAAACTTAACATCTCTGAGGAGGCGTAGCATGGGTTTTCGAAAAATCGTATCCGTAGACAATACCGGCTGATTGAAGAAGCAAGGGAAGAATTGAGGAAACTGGGGCTGGACAGAGCAAGCCAAAATACGCCTGTCCCAAAAGGCCCTGGCCAATATCCCCACTTTCATGGGCGGTGAACAGGTCATCTTGTCCGCATTTCCGAAACTATAGCGCACCGATTGCCCCTGTTCGTACGAAATGTTATAATATCGTACGGAGGTGGTTGCCTTGAGAGAGTCCACAAAGGTCATCACTGCCACGGAGTTTAAGCAGAACCTGGGTAAGTATATCGACTACGCCATAGCTGACAACGAAGTTATCATCACCAAGAACGGCAAGAAGGCCGTCAGGTTATCTCCTTACCTCACAGAAATTGAGCGTTACTCTACCGTAAATGAATCGGTCCAGGACTGCCACTATGGCGGCAAAAAAGTCTCCTACCAGGAATTCATGGAAATATACGAGAGCACCGAACTGAGGATGGAGTACATCAACGGCGAGATTGTGCTGCAGGATTCCCCCAACATCTCTCATCAGACAATTTCCGGAAATCTCTTCATCCTCCTCACTGAATTCCTCAGGGGAAAGCGGTGCAAAGTATTTTTTGCCCCTCTGGACGTACACTTCTACAAGAAGGGCTATAAGACCCCCGATGTCATGCAGCCGGATTTGCTCATTACCTGCGATCACCAGGATAAGATTGACGAAAAGGGCAGGTACATGGGTACCCCCACTCTCTGTATAGAAATTCTGTCCCCTGGCACTCGCTCCAAGGATATGGTGACTAAACTCCACACCTACATGTTATCAGGGGTAAGGGAATTCTGGCTTGTGGATCCAGAGAAAAAGACCGTCTCTGTCTACGGATTTACAGACTTGGCAGTGACTGAGTACGAGCTCTACCAGCATGACAGCACCGTGAATTCCTTCTTCTTCCAGGGCCTCATAGTGGCTGTGCAGGCTGTTTTTCAGGGTCTGCCTTAGGCAATTTACACCAAATTGTGCTAAAGTATAGCTAAAAAATAAACTGGAGGAAACAAGCTCATGAAGGCTCAACTGGAATCCATCATTAAGCCCCTGCCCGGAAAGATTGGCGTCTACTACAAAGACCTGAGTACAGGTCAAACCTTCGAATATAATGCCCAGGAAACTTTTATCGCTGCCAGCGTCATCAAACTGCCCATCCTGGTGGCGGTCTTTCAGGAGATCGAGGACGGAAGCCTGCGCCGGGACGATATCCTGGTGTTGACCGACGCCGACAAAGTCCCCAGTTGCGGCGCCCTCAACCAGATGCACAGCGGCCTGGAAGTCACCATCTCGGACCTGTGTAATCTGATGATTACCCTCAGCGACAACACCGCCACCAATATGCTGATCAAGACCGTGGGGATAGAGAATATCAACTCCGTCATTACCTCCCTGGGAATGAAAAAGACCAGGCTCAATCGCCTGCTCTTTGACAGCGAGGCCCAAGAGCGGGGGCTGGAGAACTACTTTACCCCGGCGGAAATCGGCTTCCTGCTGGAACGGATTTACACCAATAATGTTATCTCCGAGCCCATCAGCCAGGAAATAGCCGCCATCCTCAAGGAGCAAAAGCTAAACTCAAAGATCCCCCACCTCTTGCCCAGGAATCTCCCCATAGCCCATAAGACCGGCGAGGACAGCGGCATCACCCACGACGTCGGCATCATCTACTCCAAACGACCCTTCATCCTCTGCTTCGCTTCCAATAATACCGACGTCGTCCCGGCGGAGGCGGCCATCAAGACCATCGCCCTCCATTGCTACAGCAAGTCGCTTCAGGAGCAATAGCCATGGAACAATGCCTAAAAAAGCCCGGGGCCTCTCCCCAGGCTTCCCCTTACTTTCAGTACGGCCCCCGGGAAATTGTGCACCTCAAAGGCAAGGACAAGAGACTGGGAGCAGCCATCGAGGAGATAGGCATCATCCGACGCCCCATAATACCTAATCCCTTCACCGCCCTGATTTCCAGCATTGTCAGCCAGCAGATATCCAAGAAGGCGGCGGCGACGGTGTGGGGCAGACTTTCAGAGCTCCTGGGCAGCATTACCCCGGAAACCATCCAGGGGACCGACTTGGCCGCCATCCGGGCCTGCGGCATGTCCACCCGGAAGGCCACGTACATCAAGGACATCGCCCAGGCAGCCCTCTCGGGCCAGGTAGATTTTGCATCCCTTCATACCTTGGAGGACCAGGAGATTATCGCCCGGCTCTCGGCCCTACCCGGAGTGGGGGTGTGGACGGCGGAAATGCTCCTCATCTTCTCCCTCAACCGGCTCAATGTGCTGAGCTACAATGACCTGGCCATCCGCCGGGGCATAATGAAGCTCTACGGGCACAAGGAGCTGCCCCGGTCCCGCTTTGAAAGATACCGAACCAGGTATTCCCCCTACTGTTCGGTGGCCTCGCTCTACCTCTGGGAGATCTCGGGCCAGGATTGATGCCGATTTGGGAGTTTTCACCGCATAAGAAAGCAGCCTTAAGCCCATTGCTTGAGGCTGCTGCTATTAGATCTCAGATTAAATTCCACTATTACATCCTATATACCCATAGCCGCCAATGCCTTGCCGATGCCATCGTTATCGTTGGTATCGGTAACAAGGGCCGCTACGGATTTCAGAGCAGCGCAGGCATTCCCCATGGCAATGCCCGTCCCCACTCTTTCAAAGATGGGGATATCGTTGTCATAGTCGCCAAAGGCGCATACCTCGCCCAGGGGAATCTTATAATGCCGGCAAATCAGTTCGATTCCTTCCCCTTTTGTGACTCCCGGAGGCGAGATTTCAAAGAGGTTTGGTTCACTGAAGGTATAGGCTAATCCAGAGCATTTATTGAGATAAGCCGCCAATCGCTGATGCTGCTTGGGTTCCGGCGTATATATCAGCACTTTATAAGCAGGTCTGGCCAGAATCCCCGGATCATCCTCGATGAACCGGATGGGAACCTCGGGAAAACCGTGCTTGCTTGCGACTCCATTGTACTGCTGCAACAAGGAAACCCGGGGGTTGCCCTTCGAATAGTAAAGGGCGTCCCTATTCTGAATGCATATGTGGAACCTTTCCTGCCGGGAGAACTCACAAAGCCGTGCAAGTTCAGCATTCTCAAGCGGCCGGCTGTGAAGGACGGAGTTATCTCTGCTGTCAAGGATCAGGGCGCCGTTGCACGCTATGTACGGGCCCCGAAATCCCAGCAGGGATACGAATACCTGCTGCATGGGAGGGGTACGGCCGGAGGAAATGGTCACTCTTATTCCCCGCTCCATGGCCTTATGGATTCTGGCAAGGGTCGCCCGGGAAATATCTCCGGTGCTGTCCAGGAGGGTGCCATCCAGGTCAAAAGCAAGTAAAGATATTTTATTTTCCATCTCCAACTTCACCTCCCCCGCTCCTCATCCCTCAACCCCACAGAAACCGACATATGTTCAGGGCCGGGGCTTGGGCCCGGCCCTGACTGGTGGTTCGGCAAATCGCTAGTATGCCAAAAACTCGGCGGGGTTTGCATAGAAGATACGGTTGATAACCTCGTCTTCAATGCCGTATTCGCGCATCAAATTCGGCAGATACTTGGGTATGAACTCCAGGCCCGGGGAACCATTGTACGCCTTGAGGTAAGACGCCCTGCCCCAGTCGCCGCCAATCAGAATGCGGTTGGCATATCCTTCTTCGCTGAGTTTCTTGATCAGGTTCATGGTATCGGCCAAGGGATGATATTTGACCCTGGCTACGCAGTCGTACTGGACGTAGACCCCTTCCCGCAGCACCTGACGATGGTATACCAGGTCAGCATTGCGGTCCAAATGCCCTATGCATATCTTCTCGGGCTTTACGCCGTATCCTTTGAATATTTGTGCCTGTTCCAACCCCATGGTACCCATATGGGTATGGGTCTTTATGGGAATGCCGGTTTCCAGACTGGCCTTGGCCACGACCTCCAGCAATTTTTCCTCCAGGGGGGTAATCTTGTAGTAGCTTGTCCCTGCCTTGACCAAACCGGGCAGCACGTCGGAGTGCTGGACATAGGGGCCACAGAAGTCGTTGACTTCAATCCCCTTCTCGACCTCCGAGATGACCAGATCGGTTATTTGCTGGACGCTGTACTTGTGAACAAAGTGAGCCTTGTCGTACAGCCCCCCGCGATGAAAACCGGTGATGGCGATGACGTGGGCATCGACATCCTTGGCAATGGCCTTGAGTTCGTTGACTCCCCGGCCCACCCCCATGGGTTGCATATCCACCAGGGCTTTGCCGCCGGCGGCGACATAGCTTTTCAGCTCTTGGATGGACTTTTCGACGCTCTCGATGCCAAAGTCCTTATCCTCTATAACTTCCATGCCGCCGGATTTCCAAAGGTGGTTGTGAATGTCTGTGAATCCTAGCTCAGTGGGAGCGATAGCTCCTTTTACAGTCTTAATAGTTTTCATTCTGACCAATCCCTTAAGCCCTGGTTCCGAAGATCAGGCGGAGAATGCCCATTACGGCCAGCCAGAGAGTACTCCAGTCAGAGTGACCGGGGACAAAGTTGGTGCCAACAACATAGGCGAGGCCAGCAGAACCGCAAATGGTGATAATGCCCATGAGGAATGTTGCTCCGATAACACCTTTCCAGCCGCCCCAGAAGTTGGCAAACACGCCCAAGGTGCAGCCGCCAAAGAAGAGGGGGATAACGCTGGGGATGGCCATAACGGGAGAACCAGCCAAGGCCAGGATGCCAACCCCGACAAACTGCCCGACAACAGTAAAGAGAAAACCTAATAGTGCTGCTGTAGGCGCATAAGACCAGAATACAGGGCTGTCGACAGCTGCGATGGCGCCGGGAACCAGCCTGTCGGAGAAACCTTTAAAGGCTGGGATCAACTCATTGAGGAACATGCGGACACCGGAGAGGAGCACATAAACTCCGACGGCCATGGTCAGGCCCTGGTTGATACCGAAGATGATGTAATTGGTGTTGCCTGCCTTAGTGGCGACGATCTCGGGACCGGCAATGATGGTGATGATCAAATAGATGACGCCCATGATGATGCTGTAAGCCACGACCGAATCCTTAAAGATCGACAACCAGCCGGGGAGGGAAATGTTTTCGGCGCTTTCTTCCTTCTTGCCAAAGAGGCGAGCCAACTGGGTGGTGATTATCCCGGAAATGCACAGGTTATGGCCCAGGGTCAGGGGAGTTTCTCCCAACATGGGGGTGAGGAACTTGCGCAGCAGCGCCGGGAAGAGCCACCAGTAAACAGCACAGGTCATGACCGCACCGATGAACAGAGCGCCACCTGTCAAGCCAACGACTTTGTAGAGGAAAAATGTTATGAAGGCAGAGTCGCAATAAGCAACGTGACCGGTGAGGAAGATGGTCTTGATGGGGGTGATTTTTGCCAGGATCAGGTTGACCACCCAAGCAGTGATCATGACCATGGCTACGTTGCCCATATTGATGAGGTTGAGCTCATCGATGTATGCGTACACCGCTGTCCACATATCGGTGCTGACGCCTTGGATTCCCAGCCGGGTGGTGAACAATTCGATGATTACCTGGGAGGCATTTTTCAGCTGCCCGGCTCCAATGCTGAGGATCATCATCCCGACAATTGCCTTAATGACCGAAACGGTGGTAGACTTGGCGTCCTTCTTCTGGAAGATACAGCCGATTAAAACCACAAGGCCCATGAAATAAGCAGGGGTTTGGAAAATTTGGGTGGCAAAGAATTCTAAAGCTGAACGCAAAAATTCCATTATTAGACCTCTCCTTTACTTATTAATCAAGTACTTATTGGCGAGTTCCTCTAAGCCCTGGAAATCGAAGTAGTTTACTACAGGCACGACGATGGTCTTGGTCCCCTGAACCGACATTTCAACCTGGGGCGCCAGGGCGGAGCTGGTGAAAATCGCATCCAGATCCACTCCTTTTATGCCGGAGATGTCATAGACCTCGACGGTGGCATCGATTCCCAGCTTCTGAAAGGTGGTGTCCAGGTTCATTTTCAACATCATGCTGCTGCCGGCGCCAAATGTGCAACAAACCCCTACTTTAAGCTTGGCCATACTTTCCCTCCTTTCCCTCCAGACTGATTTCACTAACCCCACCCAAGAGCAAGGCGTGAAGATAACTTTCGCTGAGCGACTCGATAAACTCTGCAGTCTCAAAACAGTCGCCGATGGTATCTCCTACGCAAACCAGCCCGTGGTTTTGCAGGAGCACAGCTTTTCTGTCCCCCAGGTGCTTGAGGATCAAGTCATTGCACTCCTGGCTGTTGGGGATAGCGAAGGGGGCGATGTCCACCGGGCCGGCGCAATGGAATTTCATGCCGACGGTAATAAAGGGAATCGGCCTGTTGGCGAGGCAGAGGGCCGTTGCATATTTGGAATGGGTGTGGATAATGGCCCGGACATCTTTTCTTTCTTTGTAAATAGCCAGGTGGAAGTAACTGTCCCGGGATATAGGGGAGGGCTGAGCGACGAAGCTGCCGTCGATTTTCATGATGTTGACCCTCTCCGGGGTGAGCTCAGCATAGTCCAGTTTGCTGGGGCTGATTAAAAAGGTGTCCTCAGAAATGCGATAGGAAATGCTGCCCTTGTTCACCCCTTCGGTAACCAGGCCCCTCTCCTTGAGCTTTACAGCGGTTTCGATAAATTCCAGTATTTGCTTGTCCATCTCTTCCTCCTTAATGTTGCTGAATCAGGGCCATTACCTCTTGAGTGCATTTGGCCTTGCGTAGATACTCCACCTTTTCTTCGTCGGAGAGCATCTTTGCCAGGTCGGAAAGAGCCCGGAGATGGGATTCATTGTCGATGGAGGAAAGGCCAAACACCAAGTCCACCGGATCGTTGTCGGGATGGCCGAAGCATACGGGTTTTGCCAGGCGCAAAATGCTGATCCCGACTTTGTGGGCTCCGTCGCCGCTGCGGGAATGAGGCAAGGCAATGCCCTTTCCGATTACAATGTAGGACCCCATGGTTTTCACAACGCTGACCATCTCGTCGATATATTTTTCTTCAATACAGTCGGCATTGAGCAATAACTTGCCCGCTTGCCGCACCGCCTCCTCCCAATCTGCTGCCGGGAAGTCCAGTTCTATCATCCGGTCATCAACAACCTCTTTCAGCATTTTCTTGTATCCTCTCCCTTTCTTATGACTGACTATTTGAGAGAATTCCATGTGCATTTCTGCATATAGCTGTTGCTCATTGCCGACAACACAATGGCGCTTGATAATAGCCAGTAACCTTTCGAAGTCGATGATATTGTTGTACTTGCGCTGAAAAATCTGGTCCAGGGTGCTTATATCCTTGTTGCCAATCAGCGGGTTTACTTTAATTACCCGCAAAGAGTCGTGAGCCAAATCAATGGTCGAGATGATGTAGTCGATATTGTTTTCGGCAATGACCTGTTCATATTCATGGAAGGCCACGGTGGCGATGATATTTACCTCGTACATCGACGCCAGCCGCGCAGAAAGCAGATTGGAGGTGCCAATACCCGAGTTGCATACAATCAGGACATTGGGCCTCAGTTCACCGGTATGCTTTTGCTTCTCGATAAAGGAAGCGAAGTGGATGGTGATATAGCCTATCTCGTCCTCTGACATTTCTGCGTTGGCCATTTCTTCAATGATGGTGATGTTGCCCTTAACGGCATTGAAGACCTGGGCATAATTCTCCTTGATCTCTTCCAGCAGCGGGTTCTTCTGGGGAATCTTGTTGCGCATCCGATAAATAGTCGGCCGGATATGGTAGACCAGATCCTTATATAAGCTGAGATCGCTGGAAAAGTCTACTTTCAGGTAATCGCCCACCAGCCTGATTAAATTGGCGACAATAATTTGGATCTCGGCATAGTTCTCTGCACTGTCCAACCAACTGGCATTGGCTACGTTACAGCCCAGCAATTGCGCCGTCAGGTAGCAAATCTCTTCTACCGGGAATTTTATATCCAGTTCCTCACCCAACGCCTCTGCCGAGTTGTAGATTTCCTTAAATTCTCTGGTTCCGATCAGACTCTCCAGCTTCAAGGGGTTCATCGATACAATCCTGCCGCAGCGGATGCGGTCGATGGAAAGTTCCAGACTGGAGATAATCAGCAGGAATGCTCTGTCGGCAAACTTCTTTTTCAGAGCATCCTCCAGGCGGCGGACCAGGGTATAGATCAGCTGGGTGTCTTTAAAACTACGGGTTTGATAGTATTGATTGCTGATGCTTGCGTTATGATAGTCGGTGACGTCGTAAATGCAGGATTCATCCACCACCTCCATATACAGGTCCAAAACAAATTCCCGGATAGCATCCTCATCGCCAACCAACTTAATTCCGTACCGGGAGTGGGACTTGATCCTGAACGACATTTCTTTAATCCTTGCCCTGAGCTTGCCCAAATCATTGAGGACAGTCCCTTTGCTGACTCCGAGGCGATCGGCCAGGGCCTCGATGGTGATATAACTCCGTTGGCCGACGAGGATTTTCATAATCAGGTTGATGCGCTCCTCGGGCTTTAAGAGCAAATCTTTAACCCTGAAGCTTGAAAGCAGGCTGCAGAGGGCAGGCAAAAACTCCTCTGCGACTGCCAGGGATACTCCGGCCTTGCGCAAACGCTTGAGGGGTGGCAGTTGATTGATCTTCAGGTAGTAATCGATATTTGCCAAATCGTTTTGAATAGTCCTGACGCTGACGCCAAACTGCTCGGCAAATTGCCTGGGAAGGACCGGCTGATTTGCATCCTTTAAGAGCTCCAGGATTTTAATTTGTCTGCTGTTGATAAGCCCTCCCCCCTTTCTGCTGGACTAAATAGATTCTGGCACCCTAATTATAGACTTCCGCCCACAAAGGGGGGAAGTACAAATCATTGCGTTGGCTAATGCGAAATAAATATTTAACTGCATTTATGCCAGGGCATTTCATCGCCGCCCTTTCTTATCTTCCCATATTCCTTTTCCCTGTCTCTTCGCGCTATCCGGCGCAAGGATTTGCACTTCTGCCCACAAACACATAATCCTATAATGTATTTAGCACCCCTGTATTCACGCCTCGCTGGGTGCAGTATTATACGAAAGGAGAAGGACATTGAAGGTAACGCTATTGCTGGAAAACAACAGCCTTTTCTGCAAGTATTTGAACGCCGAGCATGGTTTCTCTGCATGGATAGAAGATGAAGATATCAAGGTCCTGTATGATTTCGGCTACTCCGACAAGTTCATTAAAAATGCCGAGGCTTTGGGAATTGACCTCCGCCAGGCTGATTATGTCGTGCTGTCCCATGGCCACAAGGATCATTTCGGAGGCTTGAAGTATCTCCTGAAGTATTATGACGATATGGCCATGGCCAGAAAGCCGGTAATGTTGTTCACCAGCGAAGAGATTTTCATAAAGAGGTACAATTTCACCAAGAACGGTCCCTCGGGATTGGACGTAAGCCGGGAAAAGCTGGAAAGGTACTTCGATATCAAGGTCAGTCCGGAACCGCTATGGCTGACAAAAAACCTCTGTTTCATGGGTATCACAGAGATATCCAATGATTTTGAGCGCAAGGTGCCCCAGGCGCCCAGGAAGTTTAAGGATGGGCAGTGGATGGATGACTTTGTCGATGAAGACACCCAATTCGCCTACCGGCACAAAAACGGCAAGGAAGTGAGCATCGTCGCGGGCTGCGCCCATTACGGCATTTGCAATATCATGGAGTATGCAAAGAAGCTCACTGGGGCAGACCAGATTCACACTTACCTGGGCGGGTCCCATCTGCGCATCGATGAGGTGCCTCAATCTCAGGTGGACAAGACCTGCGAGTATGTCAAGCGGCAGAATATCAAGAACTTCTATATCTGTCACGATACCGACCTCCACTGCAAACTTGCATTGTGGAACGCAACGCCCAGTAAAGAAGCCGGAGTCGGCTTGGTAATAGAATGTGACTAAACCCAAGCTCTTAATCTCTGGGGACATATGAAAGGAGGCCCAAGGGCCTCTTTCATATACGCAATTTTAAAAAATAAGAAAAGCAGTAAAGCAAAAGCATATCATTGCCCTGGCAATATACTGTACCTAAGTATCAACCCAGGCAGGGGGATTGAGAATGCTCTTGGTGAAAACGGAAGTTCGGGAATCAAGGCTTCACGAAAAGGGTTTGTACTCGCTGCAGCCGATTAAAAAGGGGACAATCGTCATGATTCCCAGCGGCAGCCTTATTTCCGAAGCTGAGTACCAATGGGAGCAGGCCAAGGACAACAAAACTGTTATCATGTCGGCAGTGCGCCTGTTGGGAAGGTATTTTATCTGTGCCGATTCCATCGGCAATGAAGAATACCTCAACCACAGCAGCAACCCCAACTTGATCTACCATTGCGGAATCGCCATCGCCGCCCGGGACATAGCCGCCTGTGAAGAACTGACGGTTAACTACAAGTATTTCCTGGCCGAAGGCGATTTCTGCGCCTTTGAGGATGCTGAAACCGGAGAACTGGTTGACGGGCTTTCCCCCACCGAAGCATTCAACCAATCAGCCGAGGAAATGCTGGCGCTCCTTAAAGATGTGCTGGATACTGATTCTCAAAGCGAACAAGTAGGATAAGGGATTCCTGACCAACGCCAGTTGGTTTTTTTTCTCTGTAGCTATTCTCTTCCAAAGAATTTGCTGTCATCAATGCCCGGTTCCTCCAGGGTAATTGGCAGACCCTGCCCGCCCCATGCTGCCCGCAATGATTTGAATACTGGAAACCGGGGAAGTGGCAATTGGCTTGGAATCATAGCCGCTGAACTCCTTATAATCGTCAAGTCGGAGGAAAACTTGCCAGGGGAGATAATATAAATAGCTCCCAGCAAATATAATCCGGTATACTTGATTTGTTCAGATTCATCTCCAGGAAAGGAAGATAAAAATGAATCTACTATCCCTTATGAAAACAGGACTCACCAGTCTTTACCAGAGCATCAAGCGCTTTCCCCTCACCATTATCCTGTCCGCCATCACCACGGCCCTGTTAATCGCTGTTTCCCGGGTCTATGACGGCGCCACCCAAAATGCCCTTTCCCGCCTGGCGATGGCTGCAGCTCTGGGTATACCGCTTACCCTCTCCCTTGCCCTGACCTTTGAGCGGAGGCGGCCAGCAAAAACCGTGGAAATCGCCAGTTATGGCCTGGCCCTTGGCCTCCTGGTCCTGTACCGGATTTTTCTGCTGCCGGAATTCACCATGGTCCCCGTCACCAGGTACATCGCCGTATCAATCGCTGTATACCTGACCTTCCTCTTTGTGCCCTACTTTTTCCGGCGCCGGGGATTTGAGCTCTATGTAATTAAGGTCATCAGCAGGTTCTTGGTTACGGCCATCTACTCCGCCGTTCTCTTTGGAGGGCTGGCCATCACTCTCCTGACCATTGATCTCTTGCTGGGAATCGAAGTCACCTCCGTATTCTACGCCAATGTCTGGATGGTGGTGGCGGGGATTTTCGCCCCCTGTAGCTTCCTGGCAGGGCTGCCCGGTGCAGATTGGGACTCAGAACAGGAAACCTACCCCTCGCTGCTGCGGGTCCTGCTCTTGTACATTGTCATTCCCCTCATCCTCACTTACACATCGATCCTGTATATTTACTTCCTAAAGACCCTGGTCACCCTGGAATGGCCCAAGGGGACGGTTTCCCACCTGGTCCTCTGGTATTCGGTGTTCTCTGCCGGCGTGATCTTCCTCATACATCCCTTAATCCGAGAAAGTAAATTCGCTCGCTTCTTTACTGTCTGGTTCCCCAAGCTGGTCTTGCCCGCCCTTGCCATGATGTTCATTGCCATCGGCGTCAGAATCAATGCCTATGGCGTCACCGAAAACAGGTACTTTGTCGTGGCCCTGGGCCTTTGGGTTTTGGGAATCATGATCTACTACAGCCTGGCCAAGCAATTCCGAAACATCATCCTCCCGATCTCCCTGGCTTTAGTTGCCCTGCTGACGGTAGTGGGTCCCTGGAGCGCCTACTCGGTGTCCAAGTACAGCCAGAACGCGCGCCTGGAAGCCATTGCTGCGGAATACAATATGGTTAAGGACGCCTCCCTGCAAAAACCGGACCGGGATATAACAAAAGAGGACCAGAAACGGATCGTCAGCATCCTGGACTATTTCGCTGACTCCCACAGCCTGCAGGCTGTGCCCCTCCTCCCCTCAGGCTTTGACTTCACCAACATGGAGGAGGTTTTTGGGTTTTCCAGGAAAGACGTTGGGCTGCTCCCGGGCCAGCAAACTTACTTCCGCCTCTACACCCAGGTAAAGACCCTGGATGTCCAGGGTTACGACCATCTCCTCCGTTCAGCAGGCCTGGAAAGCCCTGTTACCGTAGCCGATTACACTGTCCAGTACTTCCCCGAGGACAAGGAGATCACAGTATTGCGGGGCGACCAGGAAATATACCGAATGAACCTCAAGACCTTTGCCGGCCAAGTGGTGGAAAGCCATGGCGCCGATTTCCTGGAAGTTCCGGCTGAAGACATGACCTTCCTCCATGAGCAGGACGACCTCCGGGTCAAGCTGGTGTTTACCGGCATCTCGGGCAATACCGAACCCGACGGCCAGTGGACCAAGCTGAATATTCAGGAGCTGGAATTCTACCTCTTGCTGGGCACAAAGAAATAAGGATATATAAATACTTGGCAAAAAGAAATCCCCGGAGAAACGCATCTCTGGGGATGATTCTTTGTGCTAATCGATGTCACTGCGCTTGTAGGTCAGGGTAATCTCCTGGCCGGTTATCAACTCTGCAAGATAATAGATGTACTCGCCCCTGGCTTCCCAGTCCACATCCCGCAATTCATACTCAGTGATTTCCCCCCGCCCAAATCTGTCCCGGGTGGAGTCGCTGATGAGGGTAAGTTTACCGTCTTCATAGATTAAGTCGCTAATTATGGCGTCGCCCTCAATGGTATATGCCACGATTCTGACTCGATCCGGAATATTGGCCCGGAAGTTGTCAATGAACCTGTCCAGCTTATCAAAATTACTGCCCTGGACGACATCGCCATTCTCCCTGGCCAAATCCGCTGGATAGCGGTTGGGTAATTCCCCCAGCTCCGCCACCCGGGTAAAAACCTTCCCAATCTCAACGAGGGATTCTGCGTATTCGCCGCCTTGAAACACAATTTTATCTCCGGCAATGGAAAACCTGTACTGCTCATTTTCAGCCACCGAGAGGACCAGCTCATCCTTTTTAACAATGTAATCGCCCTGGGGCCAATAGCTGGTGGCTACATGCCGGCAAAATTCAAACCTATTGTCCTCCTGAAGCTCGACCCAGGCCAGGCCGTCCGCACTGACGTACCTGCCCAGGGCCAATTTCCCGCCCCCCGCCGGTCCTGAAAACTGCAGCAATGCCAATGTCGTGAGGAAGGCAAGGACCACCATCAGGGCAGATGCAGGCAAGATTCCCATGGGCTTAAATATAGACATACTTGCCCACTGCCTCCTGCGGGCTGCCTCCTCCCTAAGTAGCATCCTGGTCTTATCATCCAGATCGGCAGGGGGAATCTGAGCTGAATAGGCCAATTTGCCCAACTCCTTCTCTATCCATTTTTCATCCATGGCCGGCCACCTCCAGCATTTTCTTCAGCCTCAGCTTACCGTAGTGCAAACGGGACTTGACTGTTCCCACCGGCAAGGTCAGCAAGCCAGCGACCTCCTCCAGAGAAAAGCCCTCGATATAGTGCAGGACAATGGGGATGCGCTGTTTGTCCGGGAGGGCAGCTAAGCAATCATACAGCAGATCTCTCTCCAGCCTGGTCTGGGTTATCTCTTCAGGACCAGGGTCCTGGGCAGGGTGTAAGCCCTGAAACAACGGGGTCCAGCGCTTGAGCCTGCGCCAGCGGTCCCGCTGCAGGTTGACGGCAATGGCAAAGAGCCATTTGCGGAACTCCCGCTGGGGATCATAGCGCCCTATGTTTTTTATTGCTCGGACCCAGGTATCTTGAAAGATGTCTCCGGCAGCCTCCGGATCCCCAGCCAGGAAGACGCAGAATCGGTACAAATCAGTGCGGTACATCTCATAGAGTTCCTCAAATAAGCCCAGCTCCCCGGCTTGGCAGCGGAGGACAATTCTACCCTCAGCCAGACCAATCCCCTCCCTTCCAATAATAATACGCATGGGTGGCCCAAAGGTTCAGAATCCCATAGAAAACAAGCTGCCACACAGTGACAGCTCGTAAGCATCTAATGTCCTTCAGTAATGGCTGTAAGGCCATTTCCTTGTCAATACAAGTTCATTGTATTAGCTGGAAGCAATGGCTGTCAACGCCGTAGCCAGGAATGAACCTTCGCCTAAAAAACCACAGGCCCATGCCTGTGGAGTGGAAATTATTCTTCTATGCTTACCCCGCAGATATTGTGCGCCCAGGAAGTAAAGGGGGTGCTGTAAAACCCTTTTACTTCCTTGCGGTATACATCGTAGTATTGGATAGCGTGCAGCGGCACTATCGGGAGCAGCTGGTGCCAGCGGATCTGAAACTTCACCCATTCTGCCGAGAATTCGTCCTGGTGCAAAGGATCTAACCGGCGCATCCTCACCATAACCTCATCCAGTTCCGGATCATTGATGCGCACACAATTATACTGGCCTTCGCTGTGGTAACTGGGGTAGGGATCAAAGGCAGCAGTAAAGCTTGTGGATAAGCAGAAGGAGTGGTAAAGCCGTTCTCCCTCGGGCAGCATCGGACCCTGGTAATAGTGGTCCAGAAGGTAGTTGAACGGTAGCCGGTGGGCCTGCCAGTCGATGCCGGCCAGGGGTGCGTTGGCCAACAGCTGGGAAGGTATTGGCTCAAACTCCAATATGGTTCCGCCGTCTTCAGCTTCCAAATGATTGATGACCAGCCTTTGGCCCTGGGCATTATGGCGGTAATAGCCGCCGTCCCCAGTTGCCCGGGCAGCATCAAAGGGGGTCTTGCCGTCGGCCTCAAACCTGTAGGGAGATTGATCCAGTAATTCATTGGCCTTGGCCACATCCAGCTTTAGATCAGGCAGAGCGTCGATAACAGCCTTATTCTCAATGTACATCCACTGCCCCATACCGTAAGGGCCATTGACCGTTACAGCACAGCCGGGGTAATGATTATTGATGATCTCCTGCCTGTCCAGCAGGTGGGCCAGGGCCAGCCGAACCTCCAGGTGTTGAACGGGACCGAAGTCGCAGTGAAAGATCAACCCCCCAAAACCATTTTGGGAGTGGTAAGCGACGTCAACCGCCGGGGCAAGTAGCGCCTCTTCGACGATATAACCATCTCTGATACCGGTCACAGCATCTATCTCGCCATTGATACAGGCTTCGGCGCCACTGTAACGGTCGATTCTTCTAAGGACGACATAATCCACTTGGGGTTTCCGCCCTCTATAGTCGCCCTTGAAATAAGGATTGACCTTGAGGGTGAGGTCATAATTGGCAAAGCTCTCAAAACTGAAGGGCCCGCTGGTGACGGTGGGCAGAAAGCGCTGGGTCTGGGCAATGCGCCGGGTGTCAAAGGCCAGGGTCCAGTCGGGATTATCAGAAATTAGCCGCGCCCCGCCTGGGTCGGAATCGATCTTTGCTGCCGGCGCCCAAGCGGCTAGGGGCAGGGGATAAATTGCCAGGTAAGATGTCTCGAAGAAATAAGGCGTATTTTCTGCTGGGATGGTCAAGGAGAACTTATAATCGTCCAGGAGCCGGACACCGGCAAAGCGCTCCGCCACCCCCTCATGGTAATCTGAGTAGCCCAGGAGGCCGGTGCCCATAGAGCTGGTAGCACCGGCATCTTCCCATTCCCGGGCTGCCGACCAGAGCAAGGCAAACACATAGTCCTGAGCCAGGATGGCCTCGCCATTGTTCCACCGGAGATCAGGGTAGATATCAAAAGTATAAGTCTTGTTGCCGGCGGAGTCCCAGGAAATATCCTGTTCCTTGATCACCGTCTCGTTCAGGACAATCTCGCCGACGTCGCTAACGACATACAGACTGTAGTGCTCATAGAGGATTGTCTTAACCCAGGCATCGTAAGGGTTGTCCCCAAACCCGGGAATAAAATCTCCATCTAAGAAGGAGCTGCCCACCACCAATGTAACAGCAGGGACTTCCTCTTCACCATTGGAACAGCCAATCAGGGAAAAACTGAGGAGTATGAATGCCAGGGCCAGAGCCAAAAGCCTCTTCATGCCATTCCCTCCCTCTATTCACCTTATATATTCCGCCCGGCCAGAACCTAGAAGCAACCAGCCAAGGCGGTTAAGGCCTTCCCGATCCCGTCATTGTCATTGGTGTCGGTGATGTATGTGGCCCGGGCCTTGAGGCGCTCGCTGGCGTTGCCCATGGCAATGGAAATTCCAGCCCGCTCAAAGCTCGGTATATCGTTATCATAGTCCCCGAAGACGCATACTTCCCGCATGGGTATCCCGTAATAATCGGCGACCAGCTGGATGCCGTGGCCCTTATTGGTGCCCCGGGCATTTATCTCTAAAAAGGTCCTGTCACTGAAAGCATAGGTCAGCCCCGGCTGCCAATCGAGAAATCGGGTCAAGGCAGAAAAATCATAGCCATCTGGCATGTTCACCGCGACCTTATATACCGGATGCTTGTCCAAATAGAGGTAGTCCTCTGTCAAAAAGCGAATGCGGTTTTCCGTAAGGCCGAACTTCTCCGCCAGTTCCCTAATCCCTTCGGCTCGGGTAATTCCGGGATTATCCCGGGAATAATACACTCCCTCCAGGGTCTGCAAACAGGTGTGCAGACCAGCCCGGCCAAGCAAAGTGCAGAGCTTGTCCACATCTGTATCGGCGATGGGTTTGCTGAATAAGAGGGTATCATCCCTGCTGTCCATTACCAGGGCGCCATTGCCGGCCACGAATGGCCCCTGAAAGCCCAACTGCAGGATATACTCCCGCAAAGAGTAAGGCATGCGCCCGGAGCAGACAGTGACCTTGACGCCCCTCTTCATCAGGCCGCGGATTATCTTCAAATGGGCTGGAAAAATTCGCCCTGCGCTGTTTAGCAACGTCCCGTCCAGATCAAAGGCAAGTAAGGAAATCTTGTGTTGGCAGTCAATTCGCATGGGAATCTCCTTCGGTGCAGTAATTCTGTATCCTGTCTCTATAATACTCTTTTGCAGAAAAATTTGCCAGCTCGGTTACCTGGCCTTGTCAGGGCACGGGCAGAAAACAATCCTCCAGGGCCGCAAGGGCCTTGGCGATGCCCTGGTTATCGTTGGTGTCGGTGATGTACTTCGCCCAGGCCTTGAGGTTAGCGCTGGCATTGCCCATGGCCACAGAAAACCCCGCCCGTTGAAAGGAAGGTATGTCATTGTCATAATCCCCAAAGGCACAGACCTGGCTGAGGGGGATTCCGTAGTAATCTGCGACCCGTTCAATTCCCTTTCCCTTGTCAATCCCCCTGGGCATAATATCCAGCAGGTGTTCTCCGCTAATGGTGCCGGTCAATTCCGGTTCAGAACCCAGGAACTCCAGCACGGCAGCTAATTTATCCTCTTCTGGGATATAGCAGACCAGCTTATAGGCAGGGCTGCCGTCGTAATTCCCAAAGTCCTTGTCCAGATCCAGGATTGGGACCAAGGGCAGTCCCCGCTCTGCCAGCCTCTGCATATAGCCTTGGTAAACTGGGGTGCGGGGATTGCCCCTGGTAAAATAAACGGCATCAATGGTCTGCAAACAGGTATGCAGGTCGAGGCGGCCAGCAAGGACCGACAGGCTCTCTACTGCCTGCGGGTCAATTGTCTTGCTAAAAACAAGCGAGTCATCCACACTGTTGATAACCAGGCCGCCGTTGCAGCCAATATAGGGCCCCTCCAATCCTAACTGGTGAACATAGGCCTTCTGCATATAGGATATCCGGCCTGAACAGATGGTGACCTTCACGCCCCGGCTGGTCACTTCAGAAATCTTCTCCAGGCTGGACCGGCTGATGTTGCCGGAACTGTCCAGTAGTGTCCCGTCTAAGTCAAAGGCCAATAGCGACAACTTGTGATTATATAGGTTCATATTCTCTCCTCTGCCCAAGTACTGTGTTCCACCAATTCTCTTCTCTTATATTAACACGTCTTCGCCGCCAGCTGTAGGCCCAGGTCGCTGCCATAATCCTCAGCAAGAAAAAAGCGGCCTCCCCAGGGAAGCCGCATCAAACTCGCCGGCTTGGCCCCGAGTTGGCGCTCCGGCCTTTTTACTGGCAGATACTCTTGGGCTTCACCCAAACCTCCAACCCGTCAAAGGGGTTGGCCGTCCCCAGGTAGAGGTTGCCGTTCTTAGCCAGATAGAGCATCCTCACGCCGTAATTATGGGGATTCCCCAGGCCGTTGAGGGAGACCGGCGCCCAGTTGACGCCGTCCCGGGTCTTCCACAGGTCAAAGCCAAAGGTCCACCGCCCCAACACCTTGATTACATTGGCAAGCTTCTGCAGGAGGTTCCGGATGAAATTCAGCGAAACCCTGCTGCCGGCCAACTGGGCTTCCGGCGGTGTCGGGGGATTGATGCCTCCGGAAACGGCAGCGATAATTTCCGGCAGCAGGGGAATGAAGGGCGGAATTAGAACCGACCAGCTGAAGGTGCCCAGGAACAGTTCGTCCCCCTGGGCCTGGATTTGCCAGCAATAGGCATTGCTGATATTGCCAAAGCCAGAGGAATAACCGCTTAAGGGCTGTCCCCGGACGCCTGTGCTGGGCTGAGTCGGAACCACCGGCTCGCCCCCCACCACCAGCTCCCAGTTATCCTGCTTATCCACCCTGATGACATCGAAGCCCTTGGGCGGCACGATGTACTGGTCAGGGCTGAGGGTCAGCACTGCTGCTTCGATGGCAGTGCCGATGTAGATATGGTCCTTAAATACTCCCACCGCCCACGGGTGCTCATTCCTGGCATCCCCGGCCCCCTGGTCCACCACCAGCTTCCAGCGATCCCGCTCCGGCTCCGGCCCCAGGGTGCGCCACAGCTCAAAGCCAGTGGAACGCCCCGCCCCCACATAGAGACGGTCATTGAAGCTGAGGAGCAAATCCACATTGCCCCGGGGGTTCTTGTCAGGATCGCCATGGACATCCACCGCTTCCCAGCCTTCCCCCTCGGGATCGTAGCTGCTGAACAGCTGAAACTCCCCCTGGCCCATCAGGGGCAGAGCCCCCATGTACAGCTTGCCCCGGTGTTCCACCATGTAGCGGGTGGAAAACCCCTGGATATCGTTCTCCAAGATGCGCCAGTTCACGCCGTCATTGGACTTGAGCATAAAGAGGTAGGGCGTCAGGGTCAGGGCCCCGGCATAGATGGCCGTCTCCCCCTGGGGGGTGGTGTAGGTTATCATGAAGCGAAAACCCAGGTTGACGAAGTACTCCGGGGTGCGGTAGACCCGCTCCCACTTTCCGTGACCGTCCAGGGGATAGCGCCATATCTCTCCGACCATGATGGGATTTTCCGGAGCCAGCTCGGGAGGGATAGGGATATCTCCCAACACCGCGTTGGCAAAGATGGAGTAGGGGATGTTCCGGGCAGTGCCTACATAGAGGTAGCCATTAAATTCTGTCATGGACCATGCATAGTTGTTCTGCATTGCGTTATCCGGGTCAGCGGCGTCAAAGCCGTTGACCGGAGTAAGCTTGTGAAAGGGATTCAACAGCGTCCCGATATCAATGGTAATAGTATACACCTCCCTGCTCCATGATAATGGCAGCAAGCGGGAGGTGTTCGCTTTCCCAGTAAGGTGAAGGAAAAAGCCCGGGGAACCGCAGCTTACAGCTCTGCTTCCAGGGAAGAGCAGGCCTGCTGAATTCCCGCCCCCAACTGTTCCAGCCAGAGTTGCCACGATTCCTGCCTGGCCAGGGCGGGGCAGAGTCTGAGCTCAACGGCCTTCTCCAAAAGGCCCTGCCAGGGGTAGCGGCAGTTGGTCAGCACCCATTGAGCGGCAAGGGTTTTCCCCGTGGTCCTGCCGGTTTTCAGCCAATAGAGAGACTGGGAGATGAGGAAGAGCCAGTCGGCGGAATGGATATCCCTGTCGGTTTTCACGGCGTGTTTTCTGATGGTCCCGACCAGCGAGGCCACTTGTGCCAGCATCTCTTCCCGGGAGGGATAGGGTATCTCCCCCCGGATATCGCGGCCCTGAATCAAATAGCCCGCTTCCAACAACCCACACATAGAAAAGCCCCGCAAACCGTATTCTCTATTGAAGCGGTCTTTTGTCGTCCCCCAATAGATTGTGTTGCCCCGGCGCCCTCCATTGATGATAGCAGAATAGGGAACAATCTCCCCTTCCAGGACCGCCAGGTAAGGATTGTCGCCTCTCCTATACTCAGCCCGCAGCTCATGGAAGGCCTGAAAATTGCCCTGGCTGAGGGCAGCATCGACGACGATAAAGAAGTCCAGGTCGCTGTAGCCCAGGCGAAAGTCATGATAGGCGGCTGAACCAAAGCAGTAGGCCGCGACAATCTTGTTATCCAGTAGGCTGTCCACCGCCGCCACAAACTCCTTCAGAGCCGATGCGATTTCTCTGTTCAAAGCATCACCTCAAATATGGAAGTCTCCTAATCCCTTGGATGAAGCAACAACTCTGCGAAAAGAATTGTCGAAAGCCTTCCTGGCTGGCGTTAGGAGGCTTATTCTTTAAATCATATAGTACCTGCCAGTCGCAATCTGCACAGATAGGCGACCCAGGGGGAAGCCGCTTATATGTTTCGGGTGTGGTTTTGCCACCAGCAAAAACTTCTCGCTGGCTATGTCTTCGCCCATGTATTCGTTCAATTCACCTTCGCTTGTAACCAGGCAGATGGCGTTTCTATAGCGTGCCGTGACCTTGCCACCCAGTCGCTGAACTAAAGAAGAATAATAGCCTACCATTTCTTCTTCAGTGAGGATTTTATTGCCAACGCGCCTGATATGTACTCCCGGCTGCTCCTTCTCCGGAAGGCCTTCAATGTACAGCCCCAAATCACATGAAAAGAGCGGATAGTCGATTCCCTTAAACGAACGAAGCGCCTGGAAATATGTGAGGGCCTTGATTCTCGCGTTTTTCCCAGGATTATTGCCGCTTTCATCAACTTCCGGCAGCGAAGGCAGATATTCGCCAATCCCCACCAACCGAAGCGCCAGGGGCCGGAAAACCTCTTGCATATACTGAATTTTACCGGTGTTGCCAGTGCCATAGATAAAAGTGTTCATTATCTCTCTCCCGGAATATAGTATCAATCAACCCTTCGCTGTTCTTAACCAACTTTACCCAGTACCCCTTCTGACTTAGAGTTCTACCTATCCGAAACATTACCTGCTTACCCTCGGCAAAAAAAAGCTCTATGACTAGGCGCAAAGATATCGGATTCTTGATACAAAGATCCCCCTTAGGGTCTCTCAACCTAAGGGGGCAAATCACGGGGCATCAGCTCCACATAAAATGGGTGCGAAAACAGCACCTAATACGCTAAATAATATTTGTAGTTGCTGGCCCCGGGTGATGAGAGATACAACAGGGGCAGCAAGGTAAACACAAATTCTGTGGTAAAGCCCACCAGCAGCCAGGTCTGCAAACTGGATGGCCACGGCCAGATTAATTGAATTGCAAACCTGGATAGCCAGACCGCGACGAAGAAGACATAAAAGACCTTTAATTCTTTTCCGCCTTCAAACAGCTTTCTCTGAACTAAGAGCAAGAGCAGGCTTATTCCCGCTAATAGGAAGGAAAAGCAAAAATTCACGTAATTGATGGATTGATAGATTTCCACCGGGGCGTTGGGAATGTAAGAGAACCACTGAAAGGCATAAGGGGCGAAAAAGTGCGCTGTTCCAACCAGGAAGCTAATTATGCATGCGATATTAAAGAGTATTATTGCGGCTTTTTTCATTGTCACTTCTCCTCATCGGATATTTATCAGACCTGACTATCCTACATCAATGAGCAGTTTTTTTCCACATCTTTTATTCTCTAGTACGGAATAGCTATAATTTGCCTCGCCCAACTGGTTAATAAAGGAAACCCCCTGTCCCGTGGAGAATAAGCTTAGTTAATTAAACTATACCCTGCTGCCAGAGGCTGGCCAGCAATGGGGATTGGAGGCACAGGAAATGAGTAAGCCAAGAGTAAAGGAACCGTATAATCTGTCTCCCAGAATTAAATGGCTCTACGACTACTATCATGCCGGCGCCAAGCGCAAGTGGAACAACGAGTTCAGCGCCTTTACCACCGGCACAGACTGGGATGTCCTCTATGATGAATCCAACTACTACATCGTCCCGGAAGTCTATTCATTCTTTAACACCTTCAATCTCTCCTTCAACCAAGCCGCTGTGAAAGTCGACACCCCCAAGGACTTTTACAGCTGGCCTCTGGTGGAACGCAAGGCCTGGTTCCTCAAGGAGGTCATGGTCAACCACCTGCCCAAGGAGATATTGCCGGGGGACTTAATCGCCGGCGGCCGCTTTAATCTGCAGACTTCCATGTGCTTATCCAAAAAGGAGGCGGCCCAGCGCGCCCGGGACCTCTATGGCAAAAAAGGCCTGCGCAACCAACTCCTGGCCTTTCATGACCGGGGCTTTGGCAACTGCGGCGCCACCAGCGGCCACCTGATCCCCGACTACCCCACGGTGTTAAAGATCGGCTTTCAGGGCATCCATGCAGATTTGCAGGCCAGATACGATGCCCTCCCCCAGAAAGCTAAGGAAGGACCCAAAGGCGCCCAGCTCCGGGCCATGCTGACCGCCGCCACCCTGCCCCGGGACCTGGCCCAGAGCTATGCAGATAAAATAGACCTGCTCCTGGAGGCCGAGGGCGATGAAGAGCGGCGAGCTGAGCTAACCAGAATGCGAGATAACCTCCGCCTGGTCCCCTGGCAGCCGGCCCAGGATTTCTGGCAGGCCCTCCAAGCCCTGTGGATTACCCACATGCTGGTCCTGTCTGATGAAAACTACCCCGGCGCCGGCGTGTCCTTCGGGCGCCTGGACCAATACATGCTCCCCTACTACCAGCAGTCCCTGGCTGAAGGCATGGACCGGGAATTCATCAAGGAAATCCTCAAATGCTTCTGGCTGCACTGCAACTATGCCTACGACGCCATGATTGCCACCGGCGACCAGGGGATTACCTCCGGGTACGGCCAGCTCTTCAACCTCTCGGGCCTGGGTCGGGACGGCAAAGATGCCACCAACCAGCTGACCTACCTGCTCCTGGAGGTCATCGATGAGATGAGCCCCATCCTGGAGCCCAAGCCCAATGTGCGCCTGCACACCAACACCCCCAATGAGCTGCTGGACAAGGTGGTGGACATGATCTGCGCCAGCCAGGGCGCTCCCTTCCTCCTCAATTTCGATGAGCGCTCCATGGCAGGCCTGCTCAGGCAAGCCGAAAAGGCCGGGGTCACTGAGTACATCAATGAAGGGAATGTCTGGGATTATGCCTCGGTGGGCTGCCTGGAAAACACCATGTGCGGCAACGACCGCTCCCATACCGTGGACTGTAACCTCAACCTCTACAAGGCGGTGGAATTGGCCCTGGGCAATGGCCGGGACCTCATCGAGTACACCGACATCATCTGGGGCAAGAAGTACAAGGTCCGGTCCTTTGGCCCCAATACCGGCGACCCCGCCACCTTCACGGATTTTGAACAATTCTACGCTGCCTTCAAGGCCCAGCTTCGCTATGCCATGGAGAAGATGGTAAACCTGTACAAACGTTCCTCAGATAATATCGCCACCTATTCCCCCACTCCCTATGTCTCCTGCCTGGTCCGGGGCTGCGCCGAAAAGGCCGCCGATGTCACCCGGAATGGCCCAGAGCTGCGCTTTGTCACCATCGAAGGGGTCACCTTCGCCACCACCGTCGACTCCCTCCTGGCCATAAAATACCTGGTCTTTGATGAGAAGGAATGCACCTTCCCCACCCTCATCGCCGCCCTCAAGGCCAACTGGGAGGGCTATGAAATCCTGCGGGCCAAGGCCATCAACCGGGCCCCCAAGTATGGCAGGGATGATCCCGAAGCAGATAAATTAGCCCAAAGGGTTATGGAAGATTTCTCGGAGATGTGCTGGGACTATAAGACCAATCTCACCGACGCCAGATACCGGCCCGGCATGCTCAGCTGGAACTATTGGATTAGCTCCGGCTACATCCTCCCCGCCTCCCCCGACGGGCGCTGCCGGGGCCAGTTCCTCTCCAATGCCATCTGCCCCGTTAACGGCGCAGATATCAATGGCCCCACCGCCAACAGCAACTCGGTGGGCATCGCTCTGGGTGGCAAGGGGGAAAAGGGAGATTACCAGCAATGGCTCAACTACCTCCCCAACGGCGCCAGTCACACCATCACCCTCTCTCCCTCCCTCATCAAGCACAAGGATAAACTCAAGGCCTTCCTGCGCGGGTATGTGCAAAACGGGGGCACCGCCCTGCAGATCAACATCCTGGATCCAGATATGCTCCGGGATGCCCAGAGGCATCCCGAAAACTATCGCAACCTCCTGGTGCGGGTAACGGGCTATAACGCCTACTTCACCGCCATCGGCCGGGAACTGCAGAACGAAATCATCGCTCGCCAGAGCCACGGGAGTTTCTAATGTTAGCCCGAATCCTGGATATCCAGCGCATGTCCACCGAAGACGGACCCGGTCTGCGCACCACGGTGTTCTTCAAGGGCTGCTCCCTGGCCTGTGAGTGGTGCCATAACCCCGAAAGCATCAAATTCGGGCCCCAGGTCCAATGGCTGGAGCATAAATGCATTGGCTGCCGCACCTGCGTGGCCGTCTGCCCCCAGCAGGGACTGGAATTCCTGCCGGAAGGGTTAAAGATAGACCGGGATAACTGCACCGCCTGCCGGACCTGCGTCGAGGCCTGCCCCGCCGCCGCCATGGAATGCAAGGGGCAGGATATCAGCCCCCAGGAGCTCCTGGAGATCCTGCTCCGGGACCGGGAGTATTTTGGCCCCGAGGGAGGGGTCACCCTCTCCGGCGGCGAGGCCGTCCTCCAATCGGCGGCCATTGAGCTGCTCCGGCTCCTCAAGGAGCAGGGAATCCACACCGCCCTGGATACCGCCGGCCATGTCCCCTGGACCACCCTGAAAGAGGCCCTGCCCTACTGCGACCTCCTCCTCTACGATGTCAAGCTGATGGACAGCGAGGAGCACAGAAAATTCACCGGCCAGGGCAATGAGCTGATCCTGGACAACCTGAAAGCCGTGGCGGAGTATAAAAAGACCCACCCCCTGCGGCTGTGGATCCGCACCCCCGTAATTCCCGGGGCCACCGCCACCAAGGAAAACATTCAGGCCATCGGTGAATTCCTGAGGGAAATTCCCGGCATTGAGCGCCACGAGCTCTGCGCCTTTAACAACCTGTGCGTGGACAAGTACCGGCGCCTGGGGCTTGACTGGCCCTATAAGGATAAAGGCCTCCTGGAGGAAGCCCACTTTCAGGAACTCTGGCAGACCTGTAAAGCCGCCAGCGGCTTGCAGGAAACCTACCGCACCGGTGCGGTAAAAAGGGAGGAGTAGAATATGCTGAGCAAAGTAGATCAGGAAACCTATGCAAAGCTGGAGCAGGACAGCAAGATCGGTTTGCTGGCCACCACCGACCCCCAGGGCTATCCCCATCTTACCTTCCTTTCTTCACTGCAGGCTAAAGGTGAGGACCAGATGACCTTCGGCCAGTTCTGCCAAGGGCTGAGCAAGGAGTTCATCCGCTCTCGCCCCGACGTTTCATTTCTGGTGATGAATGCAGATATGGAGATATGGCGAGGTCGGGCCCGCTTTACCCACACTGCAACCTCCGGGGAAGACTACGACCTCTACAATAACAAGCCCCTTTTCCGCTACAACTCCTACCTGGGCTTTAATACCATCTACTATATGGACCTGGTGGGCATCACCCCCATGGAAAAGCTGAACCTTGCCAAGATCGGCATCGGCGCCGTCCTCGGCAGAATTGCCAAGCCCTGGACAGCTAAAAGCGATAACAAGGCCCTGACCTATATTGGCAGAAAACTGTGCGGAGATTTCACCGGCCTCAAATTCCTCGCCTACCAGGGCGAAGACGGCTGGCACAGGATTATCCCCATAGTCCAGGGGACCAATGCCGGCAGCGACCGCATCCTCTTCTCCACCACCCCATACAGAAATGAAATAAAGGCCATCCCCGCCGGAACAAAAACAGCGGTGCTGGCCCTCAATCTGAAGATGCAATCGGTGCTGGTGAAAGGAACCTTCACCGGCATCAAGGGAATCATCCCCACGGGGACCGTGGAGATCGAGCGGGTCTACAACTCCATGCCCCCCAAGGCCCAATACATCTGGCCCACCGACAACAAGGTTCATGAAGTGGTGGAATTTTAGGGCTAATCAAAGGACCTCCAATGCGGATAGTGTACAATTAAGTTCGCAAAAGTAAAAAGGAAAAACCATCGGCAACTCCGAAATGGTATGTGACGAGCAAACCAAAAGGAGTTGTTACCGATGGCTTACTCTTATTCTACTGGAAACTTCGAGAAAATGCTATTGCAATTCATGTCAGAAGAAGACCCAATGCTCTCGATGCTGAAGTGGCTGTGCGAGCAACTTATGGAAGCCGAAGTAACATCTAAGGTCAATGCTTCCAAGTCAGAGCGTAACTCAGAAAGGTCCGGATACCGCTCCGGGTACCGTGTCCGCCGGTTCGACACTAGAATGGGGACCCTGTATTTGTTTGTCCCTAAGTTGCGCAAAGGCGGCTACATTCCCTTCTTCGTAACTGAAAAGAAACGATCAGAAGTTGCCCTTATGAATGTTATCCAGGAGGCCTATGTTAACGGAGTTTCCACCCGCAAGATTGAGAAGCTGGCCAAGAGCCTTGGCATCGACTCAATCTCCCGAAGCCAGGTTTCTCAAATCACAAGGGAATTAAACGATCAGGTGGAAGCTTTCCGGAAACGTCCGTTGAAAAAGACGTATCCTGTCCTATGGGTTGATGCATTATACGAGAAGATTAGGTATGACCGGCACGTGAAGAACATGGCAGTCCTTGTAGTTGTCGGGCTTGATGAAAGCGGCAGGCGCGACATATTAGCCATTGAGCCGATGCAGGATGAGTCTGAGGCTACCTACAAGGAGCTGTTCCAGAGGCTAAAGGACAGGGGCCTCAAAGATACATGGCTGGTAGTGTCCGATGCTCACAAAGGGTTGGTAAAAGCTGTTCAGACGTCATTTATCGGTTGCAGTTGGCAGCGTTGTAAAGTGCACTTCATGCGGAACATCTTGGCTCACCTGCCCGCCAAAGGCAAGGCAGCTTTCGCTGATAGGTTGAAGCAAATCTGGTTGCAGCCGGATCTTGAAAGTGCTAAGAAATACGCCAATGCATTGATGGACACCTACGAAAACCAATACCCTGGAGCAGTAGAAGTTCTTGAATCTGGCTTGGAAGACTCTTTGCAGTTCTACAATTTTAACCGGCTAGATGCTAGGAAGATATCCTCAACGAACATGTTAGAGCGGCTCAACAGGGAGATTCGTCGGCGGACATCTGTTGTTGGCATCTTTCCAAGCATGGATTCTTATATCCGTCTTGTTACGACATACCTGATTGAATATGCCGAGGATTGGTCGTCAGGGAGATGTTATATAAAGCCAGATATTATCCAGTTAACAAAGGAAGATCGAATGCAGGTGGCATAATCCATTTACGGAGTGCAGATGGATTTTGCGAACAAAACTTGACACTAACGCTATGGAATCCAGGTATCTTAAGCAGTCATACTATATTATATAAAGAAGTTATAGAATGGGGGGAGGCTGATGGCGAGAGTAGCTGTAAGCACGCCGGTTCTTCAGTGGGCCATGGAGAGGGCTGGGCATACAAGTACTACGCTGGAACCCAAGTTCCCCAAAATTCAGCAATGGATTCGGGGTGAGCAGCAGCCCACCCTGAGGCAGTTGGAGCAGCTGTCCAAGGCTACCCGGACACCATTAGGCTATTTTTTCCTTAATGCACCTCCTAGAGAAGAATTGCCAATTCCGTTTTTTAGGACTCTAGGTGACGGCGAGATAGCTCGGCCAAGTCCCGACTTGCTCGAGACGATGTATGCTATGCAGAGGCGGCAGGATTGGTTGCGGGAATATCTTGTGGAATTGGGCCATGAGCCACTTCCTTTTGTTGGCTCCTTGGATATTGAAGCCTTTCCAACAGCTGTGGCTGCACAGATGCGGCAAGTTCTGGGCTTGCACGATGATTGGGCTGCCGCGCATCCCAGTTGGGAGGATGCACTGGATTTTCTGAGGCATGCTCTGGAGCAGGCAGGTATCCTGGTAGTCTTCAATGGAGTCGTCGGGAACAATACTCATCGAAGCCTGGATGTGCAGGAATTTCGCGGATTTGTCTTGATTGACCAGTATGCGCCTTTGGTTTTCGTCAACAACAAGGATGCCAAGGCTGCTAAAATGTTTACCCTGGCCCATGAGCTGGCCCACGTTTTCTTGGGGAGAGGAGCTATTTTTGATCTCAGGGATATGGCGCCGGCAGACAATGAAGTAGAAATTTACTGCAATAAAGTTGCTGCAGAGTTTCTCGTTCCTGAAGCAAGGTTACGAGATTGCTGGCCCGAGGCGAGCCAGGTCGATGAACCCTTCGCCTATATTGCCCGCAGGTTTAAAGTCAGTCCCCTGGTGGCGGCCCGAAGAGCGAAGGACCTAAGCTTGATTAGCCGAGATGAGTTCTTCGATTTTTATAATGCATACCTGGTTGACGAGAGAAGGACAACTGGGCAAGGCGATGGCGGCGGCGATTTCTACAATAACCAGAACCTGCGAGTCGGTAAGCGCTTCGCATTGATTGTTGCTCAAGCCGCAAAAGAGGGCAGACTTTCCTACCACGAGGCATATCAGCTGACCGGCATGTATGGTTCTACCTTTGATAAGTATGTCGCCTCGGTGGAAATGGGGGCGCGGCCGTGACTTACCTCATTGATGCCAATGTGTTCATCACGGCCTTTAAGAGCTACTACGCCTTTGATATTGCCCCCGGTTTTTGGGATAGCTTGATTCGCCTTGCCCAGGCGGGCAGAGTTAAAAGTATTGACCGGGTCTATAATGAGTTGGGGCGAGTAGAAGATGAGCTGTTTGCCTGGGCCCGTAGCTCCTTTCGCAGTTCCTTCCAGTCAACGGATAGGGAAAACGTCCTTCACCAATATGGACAAGTTATCCAGTGGATAGAAGACCAGGAAAGATTCTCACCAGAATCCAAAGCCCGATTTGCAGGTGGAGCAGATGGCTGGCTCGTTGCTTACGCTAAAGTTTGCGGTTGCATTGTGGTAACGCATGAGTCCTATGATCATTCTAATGGCAAAAAAGTCAAGCTCCCCAATGTCTGTGCTGCCCATGGCGTTCGGTATGCCGACACCTTTACCATGTTGAGGGAGCTTGGAATCAGCCTTGTCTGTTAACGCCCATAAGGGCGTCTGAATTGCTGAAAAACCCTGCGGTTAATTTGCCGTAGGGTTTACTAATATTGCCGATTATACTGAGGAATGAGTTCCAAGGGACTGCCAATGTTTGCTATATTTTGCTATAATTGATGCAAAAGATAAGAAAATTAAACTGTCCCTGGGGTTAGTGTCAAGTTTTGTTCGCAAAATCCATCTGCACTCCGTAAATGGATTA
>JBMNFF010000011.1:0-23733 GCA_050949165.1 Bacillota bacterium
AATAACGGACGCCCTGATGCTACTGGGAGGGTGGGAAGCGCACGGTAAAGGGACGTCCTTTTCTTTCTTTGGACCGACATTATATAACAATCCCCAGGTCGGCAATACAGTCTGGTTTGGGGCTATATGGTCCCAGCTAAAACACATAAAGCTTTATTAATCATCAATAAAAATAATCCTCGGAGGTTTTTTGGTCATAATATGTAGAAATAATGTTTGCCAACAAATGAAGGAACATTAACTATAAAATGCAGTGAAATGCGGAATGATAGCTATTTAAGAACAGTATAGTTATATAAAAAATTATTTGTATGGAAAGGAGTAAAAAGTTATGCTAAAATTGTATAGAAAAAAAAATTTGGGAGGTATCCTAGTGAAGATTATAGAGTTAAATATCCAAAGCCGGATTTTAACAGGTATTCGTGACACACTGCTTCCTAAACTGATGTCAGGAGAGGTCCGAGTTCCTTTTGAGGAGGTAAGGAATGGTGCCTAACTACCTGGAATATCGGAAGTCTATTTCAAATGAGCTTATTTCAATAAAAAATAGGGTAAGACATTTTATTGATAACCGCCAACATGCAGAAGAAGGCAGATACAAGGAAATTATTCTTGCAAATGTTTTGCGTAGCATGTTACCTGAACATGTATCTGTTGGTACTGGTTTTGTTATTGGTGACCAAAACAATTTGAGCAGCCAAATAGATATCATCATTTATAAGAAGGATTATCCTGTACTATTCAAAATCGCAGATTTCGTTATTGTACCTGCTGAAGGCGTGCTCGGAATAATTGAGGTAAAAACTTGTTTGGGGAGAAACAATACCGTATCTGCTATAGAAAAAAGTCACAGTAATGGTTTGCTATTTCGACACCCAGTTTTTAATGGGATTTTCGGTTTTGAGACAAATTTTATTTTCAATGATATTAGATCATTGCCTCAATCTATTGGTAATGCTCTTAGGAACAACCATGGTCGCCTGAATTACGCCTGCTTCGGAAAGGATTATTTAATGGTGCATTGGCCTAGGCGAAATGATAGAGTTGCTGAGCGCTATTGCTTTTATCACTTGCATGACTTATCTTTTGGGTATTTTGTATCTAACCTCATCGAGGACATAACAGGTGTAATTCTAGACAATGGAGTTTTAAGAAGCTTTCTTTATCCTATTAGCCAAGGTAAAGAGGCCTATAGGCTTGAGCATTTAGAAGTAGAGGTTTGATAAGGAGGTGTAGTAGTGCCTAGAGGAACATTCTATGAGTCCCATCTGGAAGAGGCTGCCCTGGAGTGGTTTGAAGAACTGGGCTTTGAAACCATCTTCGGTCCAGACATCTCCCCCGATGGGGACTATCCCGAGCGTGAAGATTATTCCGATGTCATCCTTGTGGACAGGCTCCGGGAGGCACTTTCCCGGATTAACCCCGACTTGCCTTCCGATGCCCTTGAAGAAGCCTTCCGGCAGATCTCCTTTCCCCAGAGTCCCAATCTCCTGATGAACAACAAGGCCTTCCATAAGTTAGTTACCGATGGTATAGATGTGCAGGTTAAGCAGCCCGATGCCAGCTACCGCACTGAGAAGGCCTACGTCTTCGACTTTGAAAAGCCTTTGAACAACGACTTCATGGTGGCAAATCAGTTCACCGTCAGTGAGCATGGGGTTGAGAAGCGCCCTGACTTGGTAGTATTCATTAACGGTCTCCCGCTGGTAGTATTTGAGCTCAAGAGTGCCAGCGATGAAAATGTGGACATTACGGATGCAACGGTTTTACGGCGGCGTTCTGCATTCTTTTCGCTTGGTCTTCATCAATAAACACTAGACCGTTGTAATCAAACCTAAAGTCATAAACGTTTTGGCTCCTAATTAATGAAATACCTTGTTTCTGATATACATTGCTTCCTCCTCTAGGAGTTACACCGCTTCCAACCTTGTTACACACAACTCCCAATTTAGTTCTTTTCCAACTATTATCAATCACGCTTTTGCCCCCAGCAATAACACTTGTTTGCAGTTTGCTATGCCATTTTCGCTGTGATAAAACCAATCTAAGTCTACCCCTCCTGAATTGAGCAAAACTGAGAGGCCAAGCCTATATCTGTAGTTTCCTTTTTGGGCCATAAATTTCTTTATCCGTCTTACATCATTTGATCTGTCGCTATTCCACCATGTTTTGAATTCGGCAACTAAAAGATTGCGTTCGTTCCCACCTCTTTTATGCACAATAAGGTCAGGGTAAGTTCCATTAGGATAACCGGGTAAGTTCTTTCTATCGTAAATATTTCTATTGTACTCAGCATCAATATCATAGAATTTCAAGGGTCCTTTATCAGAGCAGATATTGCATAGATAAACACCAAAACGAAAAACTATGCTTCTCTCTGACACGTGATTTGCCTCTTTATCATAATCACGCGGTCTATTAAAAATTAAATACCTATCTTTATCATACAATTCTTGGAGTGCTTGAATTACAGCGCTACGCACTTCATATAAATCGTTACAGCTCAAACCCAATCGCCTCCAGCCGCTGCTTTATCTCTTCCTCCAGTTTATGAGACTTGGCGAAGAGTTCGGCCAGTTCCCCAGTCAGCCTCTCCATCTTCTCCTGGAAGGGCTCGCCGTCATCCTCGACCTCCTCAATCCCCACATACCTGCCCGGGGTCAGGCTGTACTCGTGGCTCCTTACTTCCTTCAGGTCCGCAGACTTGCAGAATCCCTGGATATCCTCGTACTCTTCCTTGCCGTCCCGCCAGTTATGGTAAGTATCGCAGATGCGCTGGATCTCTTCATCAGATAGCTCCCGGTGCCTGCGAGTAACCATGGTCCCCATCTTGCGGGCATCAATAAATAAGATCTTGTCCTTCCGGTTCTCCTTGTTCTTGGAGATAAACCACAGGCACACAGGTATGGTCACATTGTAGAAGAGGTTTGGCGGCATGGTGACAATGCAATCAACCAGACCCGCCTCAATTATGTTCTTCCTGATTTCTGCTTCCGCCTTGGTGGATGTGCTCATGGAGCCGTTGGCCATGACGAAGCCGGCAATTCCCTTGGGAGACAATTTGCTAATCATATGCTCGATCCAGGCGTAGTTGGCATTGTTCTGGGGCGGGATCCCATACTTCCAGCGGGCATCATCCTGAATTAATGTGTAGTCACTCATGTTGAATGGTGGATTGGCCAGGACGAAGTCTGCCCGGAGGTTCTTGTGCAGGTCATTGCCGAAGGTATCTGCATCCCTCTCTCCCAAGTTGCCGTCAATACCCCGGATGGCCAGATTCATCTTGCACAGGCGCCAGGTCGCCGCATTGTATTCTTGGCCGAAGATGTGAATATCATCTTTTCTGCCCTGATGCTGTTCCACAAATCTCTGGGATTGGACAAACATACCTCCAGATCCGCAGCAGGGGTCATAGACCCTGCCTTTGTAGGGCTCAATCATACCGACCAGAAGCTTGACAATGCTGGGGGGAGTGTAAAACTCGCCTTGGCTAGACCCGAACTTTCCCAGGAAATATTCATACACCCTGCCCAGGATGTCCTGGGCTCTAGCTTCCTTATTGCCCAGGTTAAAAGAGAAAAGGTCAATAAGTTCGCCCAGCTTGGTCTTGTCCAACTCGGGGCGGGCGTAATTCTTAGGGAGGACCCCCTTTAGATTCTTGTTCTCCCTCTCGATGGCAATCATAGCATCGTCAATGAGTGCTCTGCTTAGCATTTTTCTTGATATTCTCCCAGCGTGCGCTGGCAGGAACGAAGAATATATTCTTCTCTATATAAGCATCCTGGTCCTCTTCAAACCCCTCTCCCTCAGCAACCAGCTCATTGTACCGCTCCTCGAAGCTATCAGAGATGTACTTTAGGAAGATGAGGCCAAGGACGACATCCTTATAGTCCGAAGGCTGGATATTCCCCCGAAGCTTGTCCGCCATTTCCCACAACTTATTCTCGAATTCTAGATTCACTGCCATTTTTAAGTCCCTCCCAAATTAGCTTTTTTCATGGTCTATGACAGATAAACCCTGTCGTTTTAATACAGATGTAGTCAGTCCTGTATGCTGGGCCGGAAATCCGGCCCCTACATTTTGTCGTCCATCCAGCGGCTGGCATGTACAGAGAGCTTATTTGCTCTTTCATCCTAGCATTTTCTGATACACGGCTTCCTTTGTCTGCTGCCATCTGTTTTCTGCTTGGCTGATAGCTTGTTTGTAGATACTGAGTTCATTCTCGTATTGACTAATAATTTCCTGCTGTTCTTCCATGGTGAGCAGCGGTATTTCCATTTCGGCAATGTCTGAGTGGTTGATATTCATGATAGTGGTTCCCCGCTGGAAGCTCTTTATCATTGCGATACCAACCGGGCTTTCCAAGAAAATCTTGATATACTTCCCCAGGGCAGATCTCTTTGGGCGAATCACGATTAAATTCGCCGAGGCGATTACTACTGTGTCATGAGCATGGAATTCAGCAGACTTTATCGCGGTACCCCGGCAGGAGAGGACTACGTCCCCAGGCTCCAGCTGGTACCTTTTGACCTTGTGTTCCTCTTCGGCGATGGTGTCCATATCTGTGTAATCAATTTCTCCATCAATAATGTTGGAAATGTTGAGGACGGCAATGTTACCCGGTGCAGTATCCTTTTTTAGAACAGATTTGCCCCGGAATATCTCAGCAACTTCCTTTAGCTTTACTTTTTCTACGCAAGACTGCCTAAACCTGCGGATATTGTCATCGTCCTCAGATAGCAGCAGCTCCACCCGCCAGTCAGGGTAGGATTTCAGCTTCTCTGGTGGGATAGATCGCTTATCTTCCGAGGATAATCTTCCATTCTTAAGTTCTAAGTTGCCTATCTCAGCATGCTGCTGAGGTTGAGCTATGATGGTAAGAAGGTATGTCCTAACCGCTGTAACCGGTCGAAAAATCCCTTCTGGCAAGATGTAGAGGGACTTGAGGTGGAATCTATCAGTGATATAGGACCGAAGTTTTTCATAACCCCCGCCGGCAAAGGTAATCTTGGCAGGCATAACGGCATCGAGGGTCCCTTGTTCTGCCAAATGACCCAGCACGTTCTCTAGAGATACACCATCGCTATCTTTGGTCATGAAGTGATCTGCATCCGCCACCCTTCCCCCAAAGTCCGGAAGCAGGTAGATATAGTCATATTTCTCATCCAGGGGAAAAGGAGAGTAGATAGATTCCTGTAGGATTTTCACGTTTCCGTATTTACCATATACCAGTTTTAAGAGCATGTACATCAATTTGTTCTGGGTAGTTAGGGTAAAGGACGATCCGGAGCTTTCCTTAATAATAGCATGGATACCTGACAAATGTTTCTCTGCCTCAGCGATAAGGATCCTCCTGGGCTTCCACTTGCCTAGTCGGTCACAGATATACCTGCTGAGGTATTCCGGAGAAGGGATAGTGCCCATGCGGTCATCCTTGTATATGTACAGGGTAAATTCCACTGGGTCAATGTCTACTAGAGCTTGGTAGATATCTTGGAAATCCTGGCGATCTGCAGGGAAGAAACCCAGTTCATCTTCTGTAATGGATTTCATGGTCTTGAAGAGCTGACTACTGTCTCCGACTGCCTTTGCATTTTCCTCAGTCAATTTCACCCGTAGCATTTCGGTTAGCAGCTGTTCTCTGGTTGTTATCTGCCTCTGGTAGAGCTTATTAAGGGCCAAGTCGATCTTGCCCATATTGCGCCCTCCTTCCTGGGATTAGATGGGAGTATTATAGCACTACGGTTTTAGTATGTCAATACTAAAACCGTATATAGAAAAACGCCCTTATGGGCGCTGGCAAACAAGGCTGACCTCAAGTTCCCGCAACATAGTAAAGGTATCGGTATACTGCACACCATGGGCTACGCAGACGTTGGGTATTTTTACTTTTGGGCCTCTACCATAATCAAAGGATTCATGAGTCACTACAATGCAGTTACATGTCTTGGCATAAGCTATCAGCCAGCCGTCTGCTCCTTCTGCAAATCTAGATATAGATTCTGGGGAAAATCTTTCTTGATCCTCTACCCATTGCATAACTTGTCCATATTGATGGAAGACATCTTCCCTATCCGTTGACTGGAAGGCATTGCGAAAGGAGCTACGGGCCCAGGCAAACAGCTCATCTTCTACTCGCCCCAACTCTTTATAAACCCAGTCAATACTTTGAACTATGCCCGCCTGGGCAAGGCGGACCAAGCTATCCCAAAAACCAGGGGCAATGTCGAAGGCGTAGTAGCTCTTGAATGCATTGATAAACACATTGGCATCAAGGAGGTACGTCATGGCCGCGCCCCCATTTCCACAGAGGCGATATACTTATCAAAGGTTGATCCATACATTCCTGTCAGCTGATATGCCTCGTGATAGGAAAGCCGGCCCTCTTTTGCAGCCTGGGCAACAATCAAAGCAAAGCGCTTTCCAACTCGCAGGTTCTGATTACGGTAAAAATCGCCTCCGCCATCGCCTTGACCTGCTGTCCTCCGCTCATCAGTCATGTATGCATTATAAAAATCGAAGAACTCATCTCGACTAAGCAAGCGTAGGTCCTTCGCTCTGCGAGCCGCCACCAGGGGACTGACTTTAAACCTGCGGGCAATGTAAGCGAAGGGTTCATCGTACTGGCTTGCCTCAGGCCAACAATCTCGTAACCTTGCTTCTGGAACGAGAAACTCTGCAGCAACTTTATTGCAGTAAATTTCTACGTCATTGTCTGCTGGCGCCATATCCTTGAGATCAAAAATAGCTCCTCTCCCCAAGAATACGTGGGCCAGCTCATGGGCCAGGGTAAACATTTTAGCAGCCTTCGCATCTTTGTTGTTGACAAAGACCAAGGGCGCATACTGGTCAATCAATACGAAACCGCGAAACTCCTGCACATCCAGGCTTCGATGAGTATTGTTCCCGACGACTCCATTAAAGACTACCAGGATGCCTGCCTGCTCCATAGCTACCCTCAAGAAATCCAGTGCATCCTCCCAACTGGAATGCGCAGCCGCCCAATTATCATGGAGGCCAAGAACTTGCCGCATCTGGGCAGCCACGGCTATTGGAGAAGCTTCAGTATCAAAGGAACCGACAAAAGAAAGCGGTTCATGCCCTAATTCCAGAAGATATTCCCGCAACCAGTCTTGTCTTCTCTGCATGGCATACACCGTCTCGAGCAAATCGGGACTTGGCCTAGTTATTTCGCCGTCATCTACAGTTCTAAAAATCGGTACTGGCAAATCCTCTTTCGGCGGGGCATTAAGGAAGAAGTAACCCAAAGGTGTCCGGGTAGCCTTGGAGAAATTCTCTAATTGTTTCAGGGTAGGCTGATGTTGACCCTGGATCCATTGCTGTATCTTGGGGAACTTCGGTTCCAACATAGCGCTTGTATACCCTGCTCTCTCCATGGCCCACTGAAGTACCGGCGTGCTTACAGCTACTTTCGCCATCTGCCTCCCCCCATTCACGTTTTCTCTATTATATATTATGACAGCTTGTGATGTCTGGATTCTATAGCCATAGATATAGTTCTACGTAGACTAAGCTTATCCTTTCCAATGGCGAAGAATTAACAGAAAAAATTGGAACTTTGCAGACTCCTGCGTTTGCCGTATTAATATGCAACGAAGTATAGTAGACACTGGGCGTACGGAAAGCTCTTCGCAGTTGGGAGGCAAAGGGCTGGGCAGGCGCCCTGGGGATTCCCCTACCTGCCCAGGTGGCCAACAGGGGAATTGCCGAAAATCCTGCGATCAAAGTGGTAGTTGGAATAGGGGACCTCCCGCTCACCTGTCACGGCATTAACGTACCCCCTGGACTTAAACTTGTATGCCAGGACATAGCGGCCAGAACGGGCGGAAATAAGGAGAACTAAACCGTCCTCGGAAGGCTTGCCGTAATGCAATAACGGCAGCTCCACAGGGTCCTCGGTCTCATCTAATATTTCCCTGGCCTGCGCCATGGTTAGCTGCGGAGTTAATTCCGCCTCTGAAATGGAAGCTGTCGGAGGGATATTCCACAATATCAACCTATTATCTATGCCGGGGTAGCCAATGCTTACAGAACAATGGTCTTCCTCTTTACAGGCAATTTCAACACCCTTATAGTGGTAGGTTACAGAGTACCACTCTTGGACCCGATGCGTTAACATTGGTACAGAGAAGTCAGGGCCGAGTATGTTATGAACCAGTTCTTTCACAGTGCTTTCAGCATCCATGGAATCAGCAAAGTATGGGACCGACAAATGGCGGATATCCCCAGTGTAGGCGCTGTAGTCAATTCTGACCACATCCCCATCAATCTCTACTTCAGCCCTGTTATAACCACTGAAAAACTCAGTGGACTGCCATTGAAGAGGAGTAATGGTAATTGGAGCATTTTTCCAACCCGGGAGGGCCCGGATTTTGTTCTCCATCTCTTGGTCCGACAAAATAAGGTCGCCCGGCAATCTGTCATGCTCCACAAAGTGCCAAGCTGTATAATCCAATTCTCGGCTCAGTTCAATAACTGAATTGAGATCCAGGCGGCTCCCTTTCCCTAAGTACGCCTGTTCCGCCATTTCCATGAGGTGTTCCCTCATTTCAGCCAGGATGCCGGTAAAGGCCTGGACAGCCCTTTGATCCTCATCTGTCAATCCTTGCTTCTGTCGCAGGCGAAGGATTGCATGCATTTTATGGTAACAATCCTCTGCCCCAAAGTGAAAAGCATATGGGTGATTCTTAAATTCCCACGAAACAACCTGGGAAGCCACAGAGAGCAGACGGAGATCGGTTTCATTGATTTCGACCTGCTCCAGCAGACTATTTTCCAGGATGGATAATTCTATGGCAAGCTGCTCCAAATGCCAGCCCATTCTCCGACTAGATTCAAAATTGAGGCGATTAACTGTACGGATATGCCCGATAATCAAGACCAGACATATTAGCAGAGCAATAGTAAACAGCTTCTTATTGACCCTCAGGTTGAAATGAGATTTTGGCTTAACATCTAACTCACTTGAACCTCTGCTGGATTCCGGGACAATTCCTTTTACCTCTGGCCGTTCCATGATAACCCTCCTGATTTTCAGGCTCTTGTTATTATTCTGTAGCATATTGGAATATCCTTCCGCGGGCTAAATAGTTAAGGCACGGGAGATAGAATTATCCACGAAACTAGAAAGAGGATATGTTTCGTCAGGAATGCAGGGGCGCCGCAAAATAAAAATCTGCGCATATTCCTCCTGAAATCCTTCGTGGGTGGGGGCACGGAAAATTGGCTTTCCCCGCCTACAAGAAAGATTAACTGAGGAAGTATGGCAGATGTCTTTTTTGCGACTGCATCTTAGATTCTATTCACTCTGTTAATTTCTTACCGCGTGGTCATTACCGAGAAGTGCATCTCCTCGCTGACAATATACAGATATGCACAATCTACACAGCGACCGAACTCATCATATGCCTGCTGGATAATATAGAAAAGCGGTTCTCCCTTTTTCAGGGACAGTACCTTGGCCACTTCTCCAGTGGCTGAAATGGCGTAAAAGGTCCGCTTTACTCTCTTGATGTGGATGGAGTATTCGCTCTCAAGGAACTCATAAATTGACGCCCGATCGTCGTACTTTTCAACCACGCCAGGGAACAAATCAATGGGTATATAGTCTATGGAAAACATTACGGGCTTGTCCCCGCGCCTGCGCAAGCGCTTAATGGAATACAGCGACGCCCCCTGAAAGACCTCGCGCAGGGGTCCATCACTGACTTCCTGCTGTTTTTCCAACACTGTGGTGTCCACAGTTATGCCCATTCGTTCCAGCTCTTCCAGGAAGGATATAAAGTGGTCGGTATCGATCTTAAACTCATTCCCTGGCTCACATACAAAGGTTCCGCTGCCATGAATTCGCTTAATAATACCTCGGTTGGCCAACTCGCTTAATGCCTGCCGCACAGTACCCCGGGATACCCCGTATTCCTCAGCGATGAGGTCTTCGCTGGGCAATTTGCTGCCTACAGCATACACACCGCGCTCTATCCCCGAGCGTATAGAAGCTTCTATTTGTTTATACACTGGTATACCGCTGGATTTATCTATCATTCCTTACCTCTCATTACAGAATATTATAACTTGTATATACCACATATTTCCTTTCTTTTCAAGGTTAGGAGGCTGCACTTCTATAGGGAGAGGGCATATAGCTTGTCGTACAAGTACGGATAATGGGGAAGCCGGAGCAGTTCCTTGCTGAAGCTGTGGGCGGCCACTTCGGAGAGGGTCAGGATTGTGGCCTTGCGCTGGAGACCGAGGAACCTGAAGGTTACGACCTTGGGCAACATTTCATTTACCCTCATATTGTCCCTCTGCTCGATGTAATGAAAGAACTCGTGGCGGGCATCCCTGAATGCGGGGACCTTTTCCTTCATCAACTTTAACAAGCGCATGACATTGCGCCGCTCCAAAATCTCAGCCTGGGTGATTTCCTCGGCATTTACCCCGGACAGCCCGGCCACCCGGGTTGCGTTCAGGGAGATCTCGCCATCCCGCAGCGATACTGCCGTGAAGGTGGTCTCAGGTTCACTTTCACCCAGCATAAAATGGCCTGCTAAGTGGATGACCGGTGTAGGGAAACTGTTATTGTCCTGGACCTTCACGATTCGGGTATGCCACTCCCCCCAACCGGTTACTGTCTTACCTTCCCTCAGATCCACGACAAATTGCTTCAAATCCACGTTGCCGATCCTAAAAAGGATGGAACAATTCTGCTTGTGGGGATTGTCGATAAAATTCCCCCCGGCCAAGTGGACCAAATCGGCATCGCCGGTACAATCGATAAATACATCGGCCTCGATAATTTGCTTTCCGGATTTATTGACCACTTCAATGGCTTTGACCCGGTTGCCGTCCATAAAGACATTAGAAATAAAAGTATGATATAAAATTTTTGCTCCTGCTCCCAGGACCAGCTCCTGGGCTACATATTTATAACATTCCGGGTCAAAGGGCACCAAGGAGAAGCGATACCGATCCGGCGAATCCGGAGTATGCCAATAGGCTCCGGCGGCATGGCCATAGCAGCCGCCCTCCGCTTCCATCTGCTCAATCAGCTCGCTAAAGATTCCCCTGTTTACAACCTCACCGTTGCAGTCCATGGACCCTAAAAAAGGAATGCCGCTGACTGCAGTTCCGCCCAGGTGGCCATACTTTTCCACCACCAAGGTCTTGGCGCCACCCCTGGCCGCAGCGATAGCTGCCGCCACCCCAGCTGTGCCTCCGCCGCCGACAATTACATCGTATTTCACAGCCCGTACTCCTTTCGTAGTAAAGCCAAGATGTATTGACGTATATACGACTATTCGTCTATACTATGATAAGGGAATTATTCTTGCCTGTCAATCCCAAATTACTATTGGATGGAGGGGAAAAGGTGATAACCATACTGATTGCTGAGTTTAAGCAGGAGACCAATACCTTTATTGCCGGACATACTACCCTGGAAAACTTCAAGGCCCGCAACTTTCTAGTTGGCAGCGAAATCCTGTCCTATTTCCATGGCAATAGAAATGAGATTGGGGGATTCATTTCAGTACTTACCAAGAGGGATGATGTGCGAATCATACCCTCCATCGCCGCCAATGCCCTGCCAGGGCCCATTGTCCAGCGCAATGTCTACGATTTTGTCCGGGCGACACTCCTGGAAGATATTAGAAATGCCGATGCCCTGGATGGAATTCTCCTGTCCTTTCACGGCGCCATGGTGGTGGAAGGCATTGAAGACCCGGAAGGATCTCTCTTGGAAGATATCCGCCTTCTCGTAGGCGGAGCAATTCCCATCTGCATCTCCATGGATTTCCACGCCAATGTCACGGAAAAGATGGCAGAGAATGCTACCCTGATGTTTCCCTTCCGCCGTTACCCCCACATAGACATGTATGAAAGCGGGGTGTGCACTGCAGAGGCGCTGCTGGCCATACTGGACGGCAAAATCCAGCCTGTAATGCGAATAGAAAAACTCCCCATCCTCTGCCCTTTAATAACATCGGATGAAGAGCCCTTTATCAGTTATCTAAAGGCTGCCGCCGCCTACGAAGAAGAGGAAGACGTCATCTCCGCCTCGGTATCCGCCGGCTTCCCCTATGCCGACATCACCGAAGGCGGCATGTGTGTAATTGCCCAGACCAACGGCAACCCTGCAAAAGCAGAACAAATTGCCGAAACCCTGAGCAAAATGGTGGAGGAGACAAAGCATCAGCTTAAGCTAAACATCATCCCTCCCGCCGAGGCAGTAAAAATTGCGATAGCCCAAGAGGGCACCACCGTCTTAGCTGATGCAGTGGACAATCCCGGCGCCGGCAGCCCCGGCGACGCCACCGAGATACTCCACGAACTTATCAGGCAAAAAGCCCACAATGCCATTTTCGCTACCATGTACGATCCCCAGGTTGCAGCGCAAGCGGCCGAGGCTGGTCCTGGCGCTACCATCCAAGTCTCTTTAGGGGGGAAATCCGATCCCCGGGTAGGCCCGCCGGTTGTCGCCAAGGCATACGTCAAGAGTGTCAGCGATGGGATCTTCCCCAATAAGGGGGTAATGTCCCAAGGGGTGGTCAATCATCTGGGTACCACAGCTGTACTGCTAATCGACGGGATAAAAGTAATTGTTGCGTCTAACCGTTATCAACCCTGGGATCCGGAAGTCTTTCGGGCCAACGGCATCGAGCCCACCGAGGCATCGATAATTGTCCTAAAATCCTCCATCCACTACCGGGCAGCCTTTGGCAAGTTTGCGGCCAAGATGATTGCAGTCAACGCGCCCAATGTCTGGACCCTGGACCTCCAGGACCTGGGCATAAAGAACTGCCGCCGCCCAATCTACCCCTTGGACACAGAGTAAGGGAGGTTTAAATTTTGCTCTTCAATCTTAATGGCACAGCTCGCCGGCTGTGCTATTTTTTATAAATCGGTTGCCGCGTACTCAATGGGGGTCTAATTTTGGGGAGGGGCGACGCACCGTACTTTCCCATCCCTAACCACGATGGTATTATCTCCAGCAGGGCAATGAGGCTGCCTTCAACCTCGATACTGCACAGCTCATCGCCTGTGGATAGGTTCATGTATACAATAGCCGCATCCCTCTTATCCTTCTTAATGGGGTGTATTTCCATTGAAAGTACTGTATAATTAGTGCATACTGAATATCCAAAGGAAGATACCAGGATGGGACAAGATTATGTCCCCTATTTTGTATCTAGCGCCGAATTGGCAAAAAAAGGGGAAACTTGCAGCACAAATTTGAATTGCGGCGGGAGTAAAGTCTGTTTTGAAAGTGGTGTTAGCGCTAAAAATTGTATTCCCTATCAAGGATTGGTGTTCACTTTAGCGGAGCACTCTGGTGATGCTTGAATATCGGATGCAGATAATTTATGACTTCAAAGTCGCCAACAGGGTGCTGTTCACAATACTGAACGAGAAGGCCTGAAAACCCCATGGCATGAAACTTGCGATATAAAATAATGATACGCAGTCCATTTCGGTGAAGAGACCATCCATTAACCTGGGGTTGGTCAGCAGTGCAGATTAACTCAGCGGCTGGGACAAGCTTCCGCAGGGACCAAACCGCATCTCCACAGCGACCCGGATCAAGGCCAGGCTGAACAGGACGGTCTCTTCCCCGAAAGCCAGGAGCAAGCAATAAACAACTGCTTCGCTCAAATATTGTCTGGGTCATTTCACTAAGGGGGTGTTTTTCTCAGGTTATCGATTTTAGCTTTTTCTCTTGGACCTACTAAAATTGAGGGGGAGTACAATTGTTGAAAAAAAGTCTGCTAATTCTTTTGGTCGCACTGTTAGCGTTGTCAGCCTTTGTAGCCGGCTGTGGCCCCATTGACCCGGGCGACGACGAGGAAGGCCCCATTGTCTTCAGATACGGGCAGTCGGACAGCTGGGCTGACAGCATGAACCCTTACGCCTATGGTATGGCTATGTCGGATACGCTGTTCTTCACCCAGACCCACGAATATCTTCTGCAGCCCGACCAGGATCTGAAGCTTGAGGGCCGCCTGGCAGAAGACTGGGATGTCAGTGAAGACGGCCGGACCTGGACCTTCTATCTCCGCAAGGGCGTCAAGTGGCATGATGGCACTCCTTTCACGGCAAAAGACGTTTACAACAGCTACGCCATCAACATCAACTTCCAGATGCCCCGGACCTGGCAGAAGGTAAAGGCATTCGCCAAGGAAGACGGAACTCCCAATATTGAGATTATCGACGATTACACCATCAAATTCACCACCCAGGAGCCCAAGGCGGACATCCTGGACGCCATGATTCTCATCACTCCCGAGCACATCTTTGGCAACTTCAAGAGCCAGGAAGAACTGCTCGCCTTCACCAACGAAGAGAACTTCATCGGCACCGGTCCCTTCAAGCTGGACTCCTGGGCCAAGGATGAGTACTCCAAGTTTGTTGCCAACGACGAGTACTGGGGCGGCCGCCCGGTTATCGACGAGTACATTGTGGTAATGTACGCCAACCGCGACACCATGCTCCAGGCTCTGCAGATGGGCGAAATCGACCTGTGCAACTTGAGCGCTGCTCAGGTTGAATATGCCAAGACCCTGGACAATATCAAACTCAACTTCTTCGAAGCTACCTCCTTCACCCAAATCGGTTTCAACTGCTGGGCTGACGTCTACACCGTCAACGAAGCCGGCGAAATCGTCTACAAGCCCAATGGCAAGCAAACCACACCTCACCCCGACAACGCTGTCAACAACCCCCTGATTCTGGACTACCGCATCCGTGTGGCAATGGACTATGCCGTTGATTACGACAGAATCATCGAATACGCAGAAGGCGGACTGGGACGTCGGGAAACCTCAATCATTACCTCGGTAACCAACCACTGGGCTTGGGTACCGCCGGCCGACAAGTATCGCAATTACGATCCCGAAAAGGCCAAGGCCTTGTTGGAAGAAGCGGGCTACATCGATAGAGACGGCGATGGTATCCGCGAGGACGCCAAGGGCAATAAGCTGGACTTTAAGTTCACCGTCATCGAAAGCAGCTACCGCGACCACGCCCTGATTATCCAGGAAAACCTCAAGGCAGTCGGCATCAACACCAATATCGAATTCGTCGACAGTGCCGGTCAGAGCGCAACCATCTACAAGCAGGATTTTGCTACAGATATGTTCGTCTGGGGTTGGAGCCCCTCCTATGCCGATCCTTCCACCATGCTGGCAGCCATGCTCACCAGCCAGATTCACGGCAAGAGCGACTGCTACTGGTCCAACCAGGAGTATGACGAGCTGTGGGTGCTGCAAGGAACCCAGATCGACCTGGATGAGCGCATCGCCACCGTGCACAGAATGCAGGAACTCATCTATGAAGAGGCCCCCTACCTTGTAATCCTGGGCAAAACCCGGGTGCAGGCCTACCGCGACGACAAGTGGCAAGGCTGGGAGAAGTTCCCTGCCGAGATCGGCGGTATCATGAACTACTGGACACTGCTCAAGCTTTCGCCCAAAAAATAACCCTCCCCGGCGAGGCCTGAAAAACGGCTCATAAACTAAAGGCTGCCTCGCAGCTCTGCCGGGCAGCCTTTAGTTCTACCTTTCTACACTTCTATCGGATAATTGGGGGGAAATAAAGATGAACTTACAGTTTTTTGCCAAACGCTTGGGATATACGCTGTTCATGCTCGTGTTCATAATCACAATCAACTTCCTGCTCTTCCGTCTCATGCCTGGCGACCCCTTGAGCACACTGTCCAAAGAACTGCTGACTTCTCCCGAGGCCAGGGCGGCCATGGAAGCGAAGTACGGTCTGGATAAGCCCTTGATTGTGCAATATGTTAACTATGTCAAACAGCTTTTGACCTTTAACTTTGGCACATCGTTTTATTATAACAACGACGTTAGACTTTTGCTGGTTGACAAAATGTCTAACTCCGCTCTGTTGGCAGGTGTGGCCATTCCGCTGGGCATTCTCTTGGGCATAACTACCGGAGTGGTGGCCTCGGCCCGACGGGGAAAGAAGTTGGACATCGGTCTGACTTCCACCACCATGTTCATTTATGCTATACCTTCCTTTTGGCTGGGCATGATCTTCCTTTCGCTCTTTGCCGTAAAGCTAAGGTGGGTACCGGTCAGCGGGATGACGGTAGCGGGGGCTAAGTACACTTCGTACGCCGCCTATTATAAAGACCTGCTCAATCATATGATAATGCCGGTGATTACCTACGCTCTGGCCATTTATGGCAGTTACATGCTGCATATGCGCAATACCATGATTGACGTGTTCACCGAGGACTTTGTCCTGACTGCTCGGGCGAAGGGACTCAGCGAGAACCAGGTCATACGCCGCCATGTGGTTCCCAACGCCCTGTTGCCCATGGCCACCGTGGTCATCATGAGCTTGGCCCTGATGTTCACCGGCGCCTTCTCCATCGAAGTGCTCTACTCCTGGCCGGGAATGGGAAGGCTGATGGTGGATTCGGTAACCAGGCGCGATTATCCGGTGCTGCAGGCCAGCAACTATATCATCGCCCTGGTGGTCATTCTGGCCAACTTCGTCATCGACGTTGCATACAGCTACCTTGACCCCCGGGTCAGGATAGAGTAGGGAGGCGTGCAAATGAGCAAACAAGAATACAACCTTAACACCGCCTCTGAAACTGCCCTTGATTTGGATCTGCTCAGGAAAAGGGAGAAGGAGCTGAAGCAGGATAAATGGCGCAAAACCGTGAAGCTGTTCTTCAGCAACAAGAGAGCGGTTTTCGGAGTGTGCTTGCTGGGCTTCTTCATCCTGATGGCCGTTATTGGCCCAATCTTTTATGAGTACAGTCACAGCACGTATTTCCTGGGTCCACGCCTTGGCGCCCCCAATGAGGAGTACCGCCTGGGCTTTGACGAACTGGGCAGAGATATCATGGGCGCACTGATATACGGAACCCGGGCCTCTCTGGCCATAGGCTTCTTTGTCACCGCGCTGATCGTGTTAATCGGCGCGACCTTTGGAATTACCGCAGGGTATTTTGGCGGGCTCTGGGACATTGTGCTGATGCGCATTACCGAGGCCTTTATGCTCATCCCCACCATGCCCCTGCTCTTAATCCTGGCTTCAGTCCTGGGCATGCGGTTCAGCAACATCATCATAATCCTGGGCTTGACCGGCTGGACCGGAACGGCTCGCCTGGTGCGGTCGCTGACCCTCTCAATCAAGCAACGCAATTATGTCGAACGCGCCCGGGCCATAGGGGCCAGCGACGTCTATATCATGCGGAAACACATCCTGCCCAACGTGTTCCCCCTGATTTTCTCCAACATCATCTTGCTGGTTCAGAACGCCATCATTTCCGAATCCACCCTGGCTTTCTTGGGCGTTGGCGACCCCTCCATTCCCACTTGGGGACAGCTCTTGCGCACCGCGCGTCTGCAGGGAGCCATCACCACCGGGTCCTGGTGGATCTTCGTCCCGCCGGGATTGTGCCTGGTCCTGCTGGCATCGAGCTTCGTCTTCATTGGCTATGGCTTTGACGAGATCCTGAACCCACGACTGAGGAGGCGGTGAGTATGTCGAACAAACTACTGGAGGTTAAAGACCTTAAGACTTATTTCACCATCACCGCTGGCGAAGTAAAAGCCGTTGATGGAGTTAGCTTTTCGCTGAACCGGGGCGAGTCCATCGGACTGGTGGGAGAATCCGGTTGCGGCAAAACCACCACCGCCCTTTCTGTCATCAAATTATTGCCCGACAACGGGTACATTGCCGACGGCAGCATCATCTTTGATGGCAGGGAAATCACCGACCTGAAGGATGAAGATCTCCGCTCATTCCGCTGGAAAGAGGTTTCCATGATCTTTCAGGGAGCGATGAACGCCCTGAACCCTGTGCGCAGGGTGAGCGATCAGATTGCAGAGGCTATCCTGCTCCATGAAAATGTAACCAAAGCTGAAGCATTGGAGCGGGTCAGAGAACTCTTTGAACTGGTGGAGCTGGACCCCAACCTCATGTTCAGCTATCCCCACGAGTTCTCCGGCGGGATGAGGCAACGGGCCATCATCGCCATGTCCCTTGCCTGCAATCCCAAGCTGGTAATCGGCGACGAGCCCACCACTGCTCTGGACGTGATGGTTCAGGCCCAGATAATCGACCTGATCAACGACCTCCGGAAAAAGCTGGGCATGAGCATGATCATGATTACCCACGACCTGTCCATCATCGTCGAAACCTGCGACAGAATCTGCGTGATGTATGCCGGCAAAGTGGTTGAGACGGGCGAGACTGAGCAGGTTGTCAACAAATGCCTGCATCCCTATACCGAAAAGCTTATCGGCGCCTTCCCCAACATTTACAAAGAGCGCAAAATGGTGGAGTCCATCCCCGGAGACCCGCCGGACCTTTACAACCCTCCCCCGGGCTGTCGCTTCGCCGCGCGCTGCCACAAATCCATCGGCGACATCTGTTTCAACGAGGACCCGCCCTTGGTCGATTATGACGGCAGCGGCCATATGGTAGCTTGTCACTTAAGGAGGGCTGGAAATGACTGATATTCGCAAACCTTCTCCGGGGCAAGAATCGCCGCTGCTGGAAGTAAAGAACCTCAAGGTCGAATTCTCCATCCGGCAAAGCTTTTACAAAGAGTATATCAAGCGGGAGAAAAAGATTGTCCACGCCGTGAACGACATTAGCTTTAACATCGGCAGAGGGGAGATTGTGTCCCTGGTCGGCGAGTCCGGATCCGGCAAGACCACCACCGGCCGGGCCATCCTCCAGCTGGTGCCGACCACCAGTGGAGAGATATTGTTCAATGGTGAGGAAATCCGGTCCAAGGACAAGGCTTACATGCGGGATTTTCGCAAGCAAGCCCAGATGATCTTCCAGGACCCCTATCAGTCTCTCAACCCCCGCTTTACCGTATTTGAAATCGTGACGGAGCCCCTCAACCTCACCAATAAGAGGGCCACCCTTGCCGAAAAAGAGCTGCAAGCCATCAAGGCGCTGGAATTTGCCGGCCTGCGGCCGGCCATCGACTACCTCTACCGCTATCCCCACGAACTCTCCGGCGGACAGCGGCAGCGGGTGTCCATCGCCACCTGCTTTATCATGGCTCCTGAATTCATAGTGGCGGACGAGCCGGTTTCCATGCTGGACGCCTCCGTCCGGGCTGATATACTGAAGTTGTTTGTGGAAATGAAGAAGCAGAAGGGTTCCTCCTTCCTCTTCATCACCCATGACCTGGCCCTGGCCTGGCTCATTTCCGACCGCATCGCCATCATGTACCTGGGCAAAATCATGGAGCTCGGCCCTGCCGACCTGATTTCCGGCGGCTGCCTGCATCCCTATTCCCAGGCGCTGACCAGCGTCCTGGCCATGGTAGGCGAAGAGAGGCGGATGGAGCGCATCGTGCTGGAGGGAGAAACTCCTTCCCCCATCAACCTCCCCAGCGGTTGCCGTTTCCACCCCCGCTGCCCCATCGCAGAGGAGAAATGCCGCATTGAGGAGCCCGATACCTGGGAAGTTGAGCCGGGACACTATGTCTACTGCCACTTCCCCCGCAAGATCTGCCCTCAGAACGGGAAACAGCGGGCAGGCCAACAATAATGCGCTACCGCTATACCAATAGCAAAGCAAAAAACCCCATAAAAGCAAGAGACGGCGACTGGAAAAACCAGAAGCCGTCTCTTGCTTTAGGTAAAGTATTGCACGCATAATCATTCTTTCCTGAGGCTTCTCCAGGCAGCCTCGAGAACTTCTTCAAGTTATTCGGCAATAACTGGTGGATATGGAAGCATATGATTGCCACGTGCGCGCGCTATCAGGTATAATGATGTATCTACTATTGTCCTGGCTATCTGGGGGGGAGCCTGTGAAAAAATTAATAACGTTGCTGAAGGGTGCCATGCGAGGCTTTTATGCAAACGCATCTGTGCTGGACAAAATTCGCTCGATTAATCTCAGTCGGATCTACCATGGCATCATCTTCCTTGTGCCGGTGCACATCGCCCACGTTTTAATATTTTTATACAACCTTACCGGGGCAACCGGCGCCGAATATAGTTGGCGAATAGGTATTATCCTGTCCCATGCGACAGTGATGTTGTTGGTATCCATCTACGGCCTTACCGCTTATTATGCGGAGAAGCGCAAGGCAAACAAGCTTGGCGACGTAATCCAGGGGCTTGCATTTATGACTTACCTGCTCTTTGGCGCGGTGATTGTCTCGATTGATCAGTTGGTTACTACCAATATGACGCCCTTTATCATCTCTAATATCGCTATGGCAGTGATATTTCTGACCCGCCCCCTGCATGGATTGTTGGGCTATGGTACTACACTCTTGGTGTTCTATTACTTAATCGGTATAGCCCAAACCGACGCAGATATCCTGCTATCCTTGCGGGTTAACGGTATCACTGCAACTGGTGTGGGGCTGTGCATAGCCTTTCTGATGTGGAAGAACACAGTTACAAATCTTAACTACCAGGAGCAATTGGCGGCAAAGACCAGGGAACTGACGGAGTTAAATAAACTGAAGGATCAGCTGTTTGCAATAGTATCCCACGATATCCGCAGTCCATTGGCGACGCTTGTAGGTCTCACCGACATTTTGGAGTCTGAGAAGGAGCAGATGCCGCAAGATACCGCCAAGATCGTTTCCACTGTCAACAGAAATGTTAAAGGCACCTTTGCAATGGTAGAGAACCTGTTGACATGGTTCCGCTCGCAAATCACTTCTGCCGACATGGTCACACAGGATTTGCAGCTGGCAGCGGTGGCTGAACAGACGGTTGCGGCAAGCCGGTCCCGGGCCGAGGCCAAAAACATCCAGATTGTTACGGATATTCCCGCGGATTTATGGGTTAATGCCAATCGGGAATCCCTGAACGTAATCATCCGAAACCTGGTGCATAACGCCATTAAGTTCTCCCATCCCCACGGGAAGATTGTCGTCAAGGCGCAAAGAGAGGGAAATGAAATTGTCGTCAGTGTCCAGGACAATGGGGTGGGAATAGAACCGGAGCGGTTGCGCTTAATTTTAGAAGGTTCCGGTCTGGGCTCGGTAGCCAGCACTACGGGTACCATGGGCGAACGGGGAACAGGGCTGGGCCTGTTGATTTGCAAGGAATTGGTACAGCGCCATGGCGGGAGGTTATGGGCCGAGAGCACTTTGGGCGCCGGCTGCAGTTTCTATTTTTCTGTTCCCGCTGCGAATCCTGCGAATTGATAGCGGCGGAAATGAAGTCTTAGCTACCGATACATAATGCAATAACTGACACTGCCGGGAGCATAACAGCGTTGTGCTCCCGGCAGTGCTCTATTCTCTCAGACAGCCATGGCCAGGGGTCAGGGCAAGCAGGCTTCGACCATATCGACGACTTCGTCCAAGGTGATTCCCAATCTGATCTCATTTTCCATATCCTTGCACTGCTCTTTGATTTCCCGGTCCTCCAACACGGCCATGGCCTGATTAAATAGCGACTTCGCCCCCGAAAAGATATGCAGCTTTTTCCCGAGTTTCAGCCTTACCACCTGTTCTGCGTTTATCGGCTGATCATTGACGAGGGGCAGAACCAGCATGGGAACTCCATAGTACATCGCTTCGTTGACGCTATTCATTCCGCCATGGGTGATGAAAAGGTCCGCATACTGCAGGACCTCCAGCTGCGGCACAAAAGAGTAAGCCCAGACATTAGCGGGGATATCTCCCAGCTCTTCGGGTTTTACCACTCCTGTGTTTAGGATGACGGAACATTTCTTGTTCCCGAATGCTTTCATGCACCTTTTATAAAAAGACTTGCTGCTCAAAATGCTACCCAGCGATATATAGATAAGCGGGTCGGCCATTTTTTCATAGGGTATTCGCCTGATTACGCTCATGGATTGTTCCATGGGCGGAAGGCAGAACACATAGGACTGATCCAGGTCTTGCCTGTGCGGATGAAACTTTTCTGTCGTATAGACGATGTTCAAGGGAACTTTATCGTGCAGGACGCTGTCCACCAGACTCTTCTCCTTCACTCCCAATTCAGCGGCCTCTCGTCTGTTCAGCACCTGCGCATCCAGCAAATGGCAGGTGGCCACAAAAAGAGTGGATATTAGGTCGGCCCCGGCCTTTGTCCAGGCGAGCTGCGAAAACTGCCGGACGGCAGGAATCCCCAATCTTTCGGCTACCGTCTTGCCAAGATAGAAAAACATCTCATAGATAAGCAGGTCATGCCCGGTGCCAACCTTCATTGCTGTAGAATAGGCGGCCTTAAAACAACGGGTCATCTTTTGCCTTTCAGACAACCCTTCCGGATAATCCAGGTAAGAGACAAACAAAGCTCCGGTCGTTTCAATCCTTTCCTTCCATTCCGGAGCGTTAATGTATGTGACCTGATGTCCCCTCGCCACCAACTTCCTTGTCAGGGGCAGGGTTGGATTTGTATGGCCGGCATAAGGCACATTCACCATCAATATTCTCGCCATATAATTTCTCCTATCTATAATCACTGATAACTCAGTCAGATTGAAGCGGCGTAGTATAATTCTACATTGAGGGGCCTTATCCTTTTTAGATTTCAAAAATGACAGAAAAGAAGCGCATTGGGGGACAAGAATATCCCTCTGCGGTATTTGCAAATTGATTGCGTATATAGCAAAAAAAAAAGAATGCAGTATAGCCCCCTGAGGAGGCTGTTCTGCTTACAGCAAGGGGGCCGTATCGGCCCCCTTCATATGCACTTAGGCTTTGGTGCTACTCTGCCGCAAACTCCGGCGCAGCATCGTCCAACTCCAGCTTGTTGCCCATGAGGGCCAGCTGCAGGGCTGTCGCCAAATAGCAGTAGAAGGGTATGGAGATAAAGATTACTTCGGGACTCCAGAGCATATTGACTAAAAAGGCGGCGATGAAGTTTAGCAGCACAATGCCAATGACAATACCGTGCAATTGCGGCGTGCGCTTCGCGAAGTACAACCCGCTGCGGCCGAAGGCCTCGGCGATGCCAATATCTTCGGAGACCATGGTGTATTCCCAGTAAATGAATTTCACCCTCAGGACAAATAGGATGACCGGGAAGGCAATTATCCCGATGACGGGCAAGAGCATTGCCAAGGTGCCGAGGATTGCCGTAAAGACCAAGATCAGCAACCTCAGACCCAGCATCCGCTGCCAGAACCGCTTGGAATAGCTGACAAAGGCGGTCAGGGTGGGAGCGATACCCCGGGCCAGGTCACAGAGGAGCCCGATAAAGCCCGCTTCAATGAGGACCCTGAGCAGAAAAAAGAGCAGGGCCAGCAGCAGGGGAACTCCTGCCCCGCCGCCTGCTAAATCCAAATCGACCCCGGTGGACAAGACATTGTTCTCCAATACAGTGGAAATAGTGGGCAAGCCCACATCCAGGGCAAGAATAAAGCTGGCCTGGGGTTCCCCCCAGAAGCCGGCGGTCATCAGGCCAAGCAGTAAAGAGGCCAAGTCCTTTAGAACAGGAGCCAATACCAAGCCGGGATTGCCATTGAGGGCGGAAAAAGCGCGACGAACCATGTTGCTACCTCCAAGCGCCAAATTTGCGTATAGAATTAAATTTCGCCAATCCGCCGGGCATCCCCTTTATTGCGCGAGGGGTTATTTGCTTCCATTACCCTCCAGACCTAGAACCCCGCCAAAGCCTTGGCGTACTCAAAGGAATCGGGGTGCATGTGGACTGTTTGGAAATGTACCCGGAAGACATCGGAGAAATAGTCAGGCTGGACCTCCAGGAGCCAGACTTTCAAGTCCCGGTCCAAGA
>JBMNFF010000012.1:0-80674 GCA_050949165.1 Bacillota bacterium
GTATGCTTTACGTATTGAAAAAATGATTGAAGAAAACGAACTTATTATTGTTGAAGATAAGGACCCTTCACATCCATATGGAAAAGTTTTAAGAAAAGTATAAGTCTGCTTCGAAAAAAGCTAAACATCTATTAATACTCGCCTACCAATAGCCGTGGATATATTTCCGAGAACTGTGTGTTATCTTGATTGCACAACTGTAAGCTGGATTTTTCAGGATTAGGATTATACCCCAATCTGTCTGCTCGACCAGTAGCAAAATGCGTACATAAGAACATGTCCGGGGTATTTTGGAGCCAGTAAATTTGGGAGAAAAGTTGACAGAAATAAGGCATAGGTTGAGGAGACAGGATAGATGAAAAATTTAATTTTGAGTACATACAAGTAATACCAATATGAGATGTGCTATTATGGTATTAAAGACCTGTCGGATGTTCAACGATGCCTTTGGCACAAAAGAAAAGAAACTGTATTTTAAACCGCTTGAACACATCGAACAGATGGTGCAGCAGCGTTTCGGGATGAGTGTGGACGAGCTTTACGTGCTACCCAAGCAGTAGGGGAGTAAAGTGTGTGTTTTTTATCCGCAAACCTTTCTGAATACCAGCAATACAGATTTGCTGGCAGTGATTTCCTTCCCGTCAGCGGAAATGAGCACATATCAATGATTGACGTTCTAAGGCACTGGCCCATACGCTTTATCCTAATCATTTGAATTCCCGGTATACCGGTAATTGAGCTCTTGTACCGGGAATTCATTGCTTGAAGTTAACGAGGTTTGGAGTTGGCGACGAGTGGCTTAGAAATGCAAAAAAAGGCGGGAACCTCCGTTGAGCTGAGGGGTATAAAATGAACAGACATAATTTATTAAATCCCCGCAGGCTTTCTATTGCGGCATTTTCATTTTCCTTTGCGTACCTGCTCTCTTTTCTCTTTGAGGGTCAGGTGCTGTACAGCCTGCTGGAAATGCATGGGGTCAATGCCTCTGCATATATATTGGCTGCCATGATTGCACATTTCATGGGGCTTCTCACCTGCGGTCTGTTTATCAAATCCCGGGCAGCAGCTAAAAGCATGATGCTCGGCGGCATGGGCGTATGCCTTGTTGCCACTGTCCCCTTCTTTTTTGCTCCCTCCTCTTTATGGTTGGGCGGACTGATTATCAGCGGATACTTTAGCGGCTGCGCGGTGGCAGCATGGGGATTTTTTCTCAGAGCCTTTACGCCCAAGAACGAGCGCATTAAGTCCTGCGCAGATGTTCTAATTTATTCCAACCTGTTGATGATTGCAGTCAACGTGGTTGCAATGAATCGCTCACCGCTTATCGGGCTAAGCCTTGCTATGCTTTGCCTTGTAATCGGTATAGCCTTCACTTGGATGCTGTCGGTGGGGCAGGAAAATGAGCAGAACAAAAAACTTAAAAACAAGCCGCATGGCGGAATTAAAAACCCACTGCTATGGCTGTGTCTTTTCGTCTTCATCATCACGATTAATTCTGGACTGATGTATCAGGTCATCAACCCTGCTTTTGAGCATCTGACGGGGCTGGTGAGTTGGTATTGGGCCGCACCTTATATCGTGGCGCTTGCTATAATGCGCAACCTGCCTATGAGAGCAAAGCGTTCGAGAATTTTGTATATCGGAATGGCAATGATTATAGGAGCATTCATCAGCTTTATGCTGTTAGGGCGAAATACTTCTGACTATCTGATTGTGGATACGCTGATGCTCGGTGCTTGCGGCATTTTTGATCTGTTTTGGTGGAGCATCCTTGGCGAAATGCTGGATTATAGCGACAGCCCGGCCCAAACCTTTGGCATTGGACTGTCTGCCAATGTATTCGGGGTCCTTTGCGGAGGGGCCTTGGGAATGGCCGTAACATCTACTGGGCTTCCCAGTGCGGAGGTTGCGGTGATTGCCCTTACTGTGGTTTGCGCTACACTGGTTATGCTGCCGCCGCTAAACAACCAGCTTGTTTTACTGCTAAAAAGCCATGCCTACCTTGCCGCTTATGACAATATGAGTCAGTCACAGCAAACAGACATTGTTCGGCAAATTAAAACTCTTGACCCGCTGACTGCCCGGGAGCAGGAGGTTTTGCAACTGATCCTTTCCGGCAAATCCAACCGTGAGATTGCCGGGGCTTTGTTCATCAGTGAGAATACCGTTAAAACCCACGCAAGGAGTATTTTTTCAAAATACGATGTTTCAAGCCGTGCAGAGCTCATCAGCACCCTGCTGAAAAACCAAACCGGCAGTTGAGTAATAGAAACCGCATAAATACTTGGTTTAACAGCCTCCATCCCAAAGGGGGGAGGGGTTAAATGCGCCGAAGCACTTGCAGCGCAATATGTTTTGAGAAACCATGCCATGAGCTCACATACTGCTTCAACATAAACGATTATATGGTTGATAAGATAACCAGTAATTGGTAAGATGTTATTGAACAGTGAGCCTGAAACAGAGTTAATATCCGGCACAATATGGTGGGTCAGAATCCATGCAGGATTACCAATACTATCTAAAGAGAGGGGATTTATTTATGAAAGGCAATCCAAAGCTTATTGAAACGCTGAACGCCTTGCTTGCGGACGAGCTTGCGGCCATCAACCAGTACACTGTGCACGCAGAAATGTGCGAGGACTGGGGTTATGGTAAGTTGCATGAAAGCTTTGAGAAGCGGGCAATAGAAGAAATGAGACATGCCGAAATGCTTATCGGCAGGATTTTGTACCTCGGTGGAAAACCTGTCGTAACAGAGCTGAGTAATATTCATATCGGAGAGAACGTTCCCAAGCAAGTAGATTTCGACCTCGCTGCCGAGGAAGGCGCCATCAAAGCTTACAATGACGCCATAGCGCTTGCTGGTGAGGTGGGCGACCACGTAACGAGGGATATGCTTATCCAAATTCTAAAAGACGAAGATCGTCATGCGGATGAACTTGAAGAGCTTTCGGACCAGATTGAGCAGATGACTTTGTCTATATTCTTGACAACTCAAGTTGATTAGTTCTGCGCTTTCAAGGGGCTGTAGCAATTACAGCCCCTTTTGTGTATTAAAATGCTGCCAAGGGGGAGGGCAAAAAATTTTCAGGCGAAGGTGTCGCTCAGTCTGTTTCATGTTATCCGGAGGATATATAATGGTGGAAGAAAAAGCAGCAGCCACGTTGATGGCGTGGCGCAGAGGGCACGGGCAAAGTGATAGCGATTGGGTAGACCTGAGACAAGAATGGAGAGGATGAGCACATGAATCATTTTCAGGAGTATATAGATAGCGTTGACGATCCGGATAAAAGAGAACGGGTGGAAAGCATCATAAAATGTGTAAAAAAGGCCTTTCCCCAGCTTAAAGAGGAAATCAAGTGGAATCAACCAATGTTCACCGACCATGGCACCTTTATTACAGGCTTTAGTGTGGCCAAGACTCATATAGCTGTTGCACCTGAAGCAGCAGCTATAAAGCTTTTCGAAAAGGAAATAAAGGCAGCCGGGTATTCTTACACCAAGGGGCTGTTTAGGATCAAATGGACCGATGAAGTAGATTACCAGTTGATCCGAAAAATTGTTGCCCATAACATAGAGGACAAAAAAGATACTGTTAAGTTTTGGAGATGACCTATCCAACTGGAGCCTGTTGAGTGAGAACGTAAAGTCGCCCGGATACTGTGGTATTATAATCTAAAAGAGAATGGAGGAGGCAAATTATGATCTTTGTTTGTTATCCGAAATGCACCACCTGCCAGAAGGCCAGGAAGTGGCTGGAGGCAAAGGGGATAGCCTTTGAAGAGAGGCATATCAAAGAAGACAACCCAACGATCGAGGAATTAAAGGGCTGGCATAAAAAGAGCGGTCTGCCCCTGAAGAAGTTTTTCAATACCAGCGGAATGCTGTACAGGGAATTGAGGTTGAAGGACAAGCTCCCGACCATGAGCGAGGAAGAACAGTTCAGCCTGCTGGCCTCGGACGGTATGCTGGTTAAGCGTCCCATTCTCATCGGCGACGGCTTTGTTCTGGCAGGCTTTAGGGAGTCCGATTGGGAAGCTGCACTCGGCCTGAAATGACTTATATGGAGGCAGACATGTCGGTATTTGAGGACATTAAAGGGGAAATAATGACGGACCCCATGAATGAGCCCTATACGAGGGAGGGGATCCCACCTCTGTTCAAGGCTTCCCAAAATGCCCGGATTGCCATTGTTGGGCAAGCGCCAGGGCGCAAGGCCGAAGAAACTCGTTTGTTCTGGAACGATTTAAGCGGCGATCGCCTGCGGGAGTGGTTGGGGGTATCGCGCCAGGAATTCTATGAGACTGACCGGATTGCCCAGTTACCCATGGATTTCTACTACCCGGGTAAAGCCAAACAGGGGGATTTGCCGCCCCGCAAGGGATTCGCTGAAAAATGGCATCCCCGGCTGCTGGCAGAAATGCCAAAGATTGAAACGATAATCCTCATCGGCAATTACGCGCAAAAATACTACCTTGGCAATAGAAGAGGGAAAAACTTAACTGAAACGGTAAGGGACTTCAAAAACTACCTGCCCCGGTATTTGCCTTTGGTTCACCCTTCCCCACTGAACATCGGGTGGTTCCAACGAAATCCTTGGTTTGAAAGCGACGTATTGCCCGTCCTGAAAGAAATCGTGAGAGATAGCTTGGATTAGGTTCCCTGTATCAGTGGGCTGAATAAGCCATGGGGGGCGTTACACTATATGAATATACTGGTCGCAGACGACGAGAAGGACATTCGAAACTTAATTAAGCTCAGCCTGGAAGCAAGCGGGTATATCGTATTGACGGCCCAAGACGGCAAGGAAGCATGGGATATCGTTGCGGCCCAAGAGGTCCACCTGGCCATCCTGGATGTAATGATGCCGGTTATAGACGGGTTCAACCTTCTCCGTAAAATCCGGGAACACAGTACTCTGCCGGTTATCTTCCTGACCGCAAGGGCGGACGACATGGACAAGGTATTGGGGCTTGGTCTGGGTGCAGACGACTATCTTGTCAAACCCTTTTCCACTGCCGAGTTGGTGGCCCGGGTAGGTGCACAGCTGAGGCGGAACAATGTGTACCTTGCCCAGAAGGGACAAGCCCCGGCTCGCCTTACGTACGGAAACTTGTCCATAGACAAGGAAAAATGTTGCGCATATAAGGGCGGAGAACTGATTAAGCTGGGCGCAAAGGAATACAAGCTGCTTCTGCACTTTCTCGAGCACCCGGAGAGGGTATTTACAAAAAGGCAGCTATATCACGCGGTATGGGGCGAGGAATTTTACTTTGACGATAACACCGTGATGGTGCACATCAGCCGCATCAGGAACCGGATTGAGGACGACCCGCAAAAACCCAAGTATCTGAAAACCATTCGCGGCATCGGGTATAAGCTTCATTACACAGGTGAATAGCCGTGAAAAGAAAACTCTCCAGTCAGTTTTTCGGCAATTCCCTGCTGATATTTTTTTTGACAATACTGGTTACGGCACTGGCATTTGTTCTATTGTCCTTCGCCAGCAGCCTGATTTCTGGTTCGCTGGCCAAAAACCGGTATCCCGCCAGCGCTATTGTCAGAGACGATTTCAGGCAGATTGACGCAACCGCTGTCGTGCAAAGCGGCGGAGGCGTGCAGGTCGTGGACAAGGAGTACCGGATTGTTTTATCCAGCGGCCTTAACACCATTGGGAAGGATAAGCTGACTACCGAAGAATTTACAGCATTTTTGACGGAAAGCAAGAGCAAGCCCTACCATTACGACATTCTCTACCATCCCCAAGGCGAGTTCTGGCTGATTGTTACATTCCCCACCTCCATCCGCTTGGATTTTTCCCTGGTGCATAACAGAGAAGCCGCCGCTGGTGACTTCTGGCGGGCGGGTTTTGCGATTGCTTTGGTGGCGTCGATTTATCTCCTGATCCTCGCCCTCTTCGCTTTTTTCTATTCGCGGGTCACGGCGGCAAGCATAACCGTGCCTTTGAAAAAACTCTGCGAGGGCACCAGGCTTTTGCGGGAAGGGGATTATTCTGTTCGGGTGGATTTGCGACTAAAGAATGAGTTTGCCGAGCTCCAGGACACCTTTAACGAAATGGCCGCCCGGATTGAGCAAGAAATTTCCCTGCGCAAGAAGTCAGAGGAGGACCGGCGGCGCTTGATCCTCGACATTTCCCATGACCTGAAAAATCCAATGTCCAGCATACAGGGCTATGCGGAGTTACTTATGAAGGCGTCCGGCATGACCGAGCAGGAGCGCAAGGAACAGCTTGATATCATTCTCAATAACAGCAAAAGGGCAAATAAGCTGCTTACCGAGTTGTTTGAGCTTTCCCAAATGGACAGCCCGGAGTTTTCATTAAGGCTGGCGAGAACCGATATCTGCGAATATATCCGGCAAATATGCGGCGAGCTCCTGCCGCTCTTGGAGCGCGAGAGATTTGCATATGAATTCGATATTTGCGAAGACAGCGTTTTTGTAATGCTGGACACCGACCGGTTTGGCCGAATCATGCATAACCTGACGAATAATGCGGTGCGGCACAACCCCCGGGGCACGCTGATTGCTGTAAGCCTGAAGGTGCAAAATAAGCAAGTGGTGATTGACTTCAGTGACGATGGGATCGGAATTCCAGCCCAGCTTGCGGACAACATCTTTAAGCCCTTTGTTCGGGGGGACAGTTCCCGCAATTCCACTACCGGTGGCAGCGGATTGGGTCTGTCCATAGCGAAAAAAATAGCCCAGGCCCACGGAGGGGATTTGACTCTGCTGCTCAGCGAGAAGAGGGGCAGCACTTTTCGGGTTACGGTTCCCGTGATTTAAGGAAGATTTAAGGTTCATATCAGCTGTATGAAAGGTTCGCTGGCTATGATAGCAATGAGCCTGAATACAGCTGATTTTATTTTAGGAGGGTTAATATGAAACAAGAACATGGCGCGGGGATCCTGATAATTCTGATCTCCTTGCTCTTGCATTATTCTCACGAGCGAGTATGGAAATTAACAGAGGCATGGAAGTGCAGTAAAGACGCATCGCCTTCCAGGACTTATGTCATCGCACTCAGATGCCTGGGTGAGTCTTTCTGATAACCGGTATTATAGTCTTATGCAGTGGCTGGATATTGAGGTGAGTTGAGGTGAAGTATGAACCTACGCTTCTGGAGATATTTCTGACTAAGCTCGCGTTTATCTTTTACGGCCAATCTGTCTACCAGGCCTTCGCCGACCGTCTGCCCCTGGAGGGCGGGGAGCGGGTTCTGGATTTCGGGTCTGGCATGGGGACGGTTGCCTATTTCATTGCCCCAAAGCTGCCCCGCGGGCAATTGACCTGTCAGGACATTTCCCGGCGCTGGCTGAATGCCTGTCGGAAAACACTGCGCCGCCATGGCAATGTGGCGTTTCTGCAGGGGGGATATCAGCTGCTTAGAAATGAGAGTTATGATGTCGCATACTGCCACTTTGTATTACACGACATTCCGGAGCGTGAGTTGGAAAGGGTCATTCCAGGGTTGGCTGGAGCCCTGAAGCCTGGCGGTGTTCTGGTTTTCCGGGAACCGCTCAAGGAAACGGTGAAATTAGGCGCAATCAAGCGTCTGGCAGAGCACAGCAGGCTGATCCTCAAGGGCAGCCGCATCACTGATATTCCCATGCTGGGAAATGCCCTTGAAAGCATATACGTCAAAGAATAACGGAGGGTTACCATGTTACATATAGTTGTATTTATCGGTTTGATTGTTATCTTGGTTATTGCCCTGGCAGGGATTTTATTTCGCGCAGCATTTTATGCCATTGCCTGCATGAGGAAAAAAGTGAAGACCAAGCAGCTTCTTCGCCTGAAGAGAGCGGTGATATTCTTCGCCATCGCTGTGCTATTGAATGCGGGATTGATTTGCCTTTCGCAACTCACCGCTTCCACGCCGCCCATTGTCGATGAAAACGGCAACAGGCCCGAAAACAGCATTGCCGAGCTCAGACAACTTGAGCTGAACGGCAGAAAGCAGTGGATCAGCATGAGGGGTTGGGATAGAAATGCGCCAGTCCTGCTCTTTTTGGCCGGGGGCCCCGGCGGCACGCAGATGGCTGCGGTGCGGCATGAACTGGCAGAGTTGGAGAAGCATTTCGTCGTTGTCAATTGGGATCAGCCCGGCTCCGGGAAGTCCTATTATGCCGAAAGAGTCAAAAACATCACTGCCCAAACCTATATTGAGGACGGTCACGCCCTCACAGAATACTTAAAGGAACGCTTTTCACAGGAAAAGATATACCTGGTTGGTGAGTCTTGGGGCAGCGCCCTGGGAATCTTCCTGATTGATGAGTATCCGGAGTCCTACCATGCAATGATTGGCACGGGGCAAATGGTGGACTTTGCCGAAACCGAGCGGATGGACTATGGGAAAGCATTGGAAATCGCGCAAACCAAAGGCGATACCGCTTTGATAGAACGGCTGATAGCAAATGGTGAACCGCCCTATTACGGGAAGGATGTAACCTGGAAAAGCGCAGTGTACCTTAACTATCTCAGCGCCTATATGACAAGCAATCCCAATATTTACAACCCCGGCTACAATACCCTTCGCGACATCGCTTCCGCAGAATATGGGCTGCTGGATAAGATCAACTTTTTTCGGGGAATCGTCAACACATTTAACCATGTGTACCAACAGCTTTATGCCATCGATTTGCGAACTGATTACACGAAACTGGATGTGCCTGTCTACTTTTTCCTGGGCCGGCATGATGTCAATGCGCCGACAGCGCTGGCGGAGCAATATGTGCAAGCCCTGGATGCCCCGGAAAAAAGGATTGTGTGGTTTGAGCACTCCGGCCACAACCCATGGATTAACGAGCCGGATAAGTTTGTAAGGGAGGTCTTGGCATGTTTTTCGGAAACAGAATAAGGAAGCGTAACAATCCAGTGCTTTTTCTGGTCCTGGTCATTGGTATCATTATTGCGAGCCCGGCTTGCTCCCCAGCAAAGGGCAGCATTCTGATTCTTGAGAATCCAAAAGGCACGGGATTTACAATGGACTTCAAGGAATGGAGCTCACAGAACAAGTGTGAATTATCCCTGGACAAGAATGACGTGTTGCAGGTTGATATTGACCGTGAAGGCGGGGAAATCGCCCTTGTAATCAGCGGGAAAAACGGCAGCGAACCTTACCTGGGAAATAACCTTAAGTCTATTGCATTCACAGTAACGATGCCGGAAGCGGACAGGTATGAGATCCGGATTATTGGCAAGAATGCAACCGGAAAGGTTACGGTCAAATGTGAATAATCCTGCCAAGCAAGGCAGGCGGAGGCACGCCCCCGCCTGCCTTTGTTTGCACAGGGAAATGCAAGAATAAAGATTAAGTTGTCTGAGTTGGGGAAATAGGATGGAAAACCTTCGCTAACATGCTAAAATAGCTTTGTTAATTAGAATGATTATTTTATCGCGGGTTATAGACAGCAATATTGAGACCTGAGGGGCAATCTGCTAGTCAAAATATTGCACAGTGCAGAATATGAGATCTTACAAGAGTGCGTTGCCTGCTGGCAGTCTTTATTGGGACAGGCGAATTGGAGGGATATCGATGATAAAGTGTGAAGCCGCGCGTCCAACAGTCAGGAAGCGCGCCATAAGCATCCTCATAATCGCAGCCTTCGTCATAGGTTTCTTTGGCGCCGCCGCCCTTGCCCTGTATTTGCCGGACAGAAAAATAAAGACTCATTCGCCGACGGAAGAGTTCGCGGCTTTTCTGGATTCCAGAGCCCCGAAGCTGATGGGGTTATACGGAATACCGGGAGTCAGTATTGCCCTTGTCAGAGACGGGCAGATTGTATATTCGGCAGCCTACGGTGAAGCTAACCAAAAGACTGGACTGAAAATGACGGTAGACATGCCTATGCGCGTTCAATCCATATCTAAATCTGTAACAGCGTGGGCAGTGCTGAAGCTGGTGGAGGAAGGGAAGCTGAATCTGGATGAGCCCGTCGAAACATACCTCAAGGGGTGGAAATTGCCTGCTTCAGACTATCCACCGGATGGTGTGACGGTTAAGCGGCTGCTCTGTCATACTGCAGGAATGCCCCTTGGCGATGTTTTTGCGCTCTACTCCCCGGACGAGACCATGCCTTCTCTGAAAGTAAGCCTGACCCGTACGGCAATCCTGTTTCAATCACCCGGAAAAGGCTTTTCCTATTCCAATGTCGGGTATAACTTGCTGGAGCTTGTGATTGAGGAGGTTACGGGAAGGGATTTCGCGGAATATATGAAAAACGAGATCCTCTATCCCCTCGGCATATATCATTCGGATTTCGAGTGGAGTGAAAAAACTTTGGCTTCTGCGCCCCTCGGGTATACGCTGAATGGAAAGTCGGTTCCCCCCTATCGTTACCCTGAAAGGGCGTCTGGAGGATTGATTGCTACGGCGGAGGATATCGCCCTTTTCTGCATCGCGGGGATGCCGGATTTTTCTGATCAGCGGGTGCTTACACGCCCTTCCATTGAACATCTCTATTTGGGGCAGGCCGAAGGCCTTGGAATATATAGCGCGGTCTTTGATTCCTACGGCTTTGGCTATTATACTGAGGAGCTTTCGGGCGAACTGGCGGTGTCCCACGGCGGGCAGGGAACCGGCTGGATGAGCCATTTTCATGCGGTGCCTGAAACGGGAGATGCGATTGTAATTTTAACAAACAGCCAACGAAGTTGGCCGTTCATCTCCAGCCTCCTGAAGGGATGGGCGCGCTGGCGCGGATTTTCTCCGCCCGGCATGACGATTATCCTCTTAGGGGAATGTCTTTTGTGGGGATTGGTTGGCCTGATTATCTCAATAACACTCTGTCTTATAGCGAATATTGTCAGGAAAATTATGAAGGGCGACCTAAGGACCAATTCCATGCAGCGGATTGCGGGGAAACCATCACGCATAATCAAAATCGGAATTTCTCTTTCGATATTCGCTGTTCTTTTGTGGGCTCTTTGTCAAAAATACTTGTTCCTTACTTCCGTATTTCCGGTCTCATCGATATGGCTAGGGGTGTGTGCCGCCGCGTTTTCGTTGGCACTGCTCATAGAGTCGCTTTGCCATCAATGATCAGAAGCATTTAATTGATTTGGACATCGATTGACGAAGCATATCAATCTATTACCCTCGATAAATGTTCATGGGAACATATCGAGGGTATATTTTTACATAAAAACCCAACGGGTTAGGAATGAGCTGAGATTTGCAGCTGCTGTTCTTTTAGTCCAATAGCCTAATACAATTCATATCGTATTGACATAAATTGATACTGAATCAATATATTACAGGAGGAAGTAATCGTGCTCACAAGCGGTGAATTTATAAAGCAGTCCCTGGGCTTACACCTGTTTTTTGCCAGAATCATGAAAGAACACTCTTTTTTCCTTCAGGTGGGATTTACGCCGAGGGATGCGAATTTTGCTCAGCAGGCAGACGCCTTTCGCAGGGAATTTGACGGGATTTTAGGGGAAGCCATTCCCCTTGCAAATGGCGTCGTAAATCCTGTGGTCCTGCAATCAGGAGAGGTAATAACGCCTTTCACTTTAGATGCAGAACTGGCAACCATATTCTTTACAGGGGTTCAGATACCGACTCAACTGACACAGGAAGAAGCAGAACTGGAGGGCGGAGGGAAAATGCCGCCCGACCCGGCGCTTGAACGACAAGTATCCGCCCTCAACCAAAGGGCAAGGAATGCGACCGCTGGATTAATTCATTTTAAAAGAGATATTCTGTCCGATGTCTTGAGCTGCCAGATGTTTACCTTTAATTATCCCCTGTTGATCATACACATTCTTCGCGAGGCAGAATTATACCTGGAGCAGCTCAGAAGACTTCAGGACAGAAAGGGGATCAATCTGGAAAGAGATGCTCTGGAATTAGAATTCTTCTGGAACAGGCAAATGGCCGAACACGCCAAGTTTATCCGGGGTTTACTCGACCCCACCGAGAACGCTTTAATCAAGCAAGCGAATAATTTTGGAAAAGAGTTTGATGAGTTGACCGAAGAAGCTTTGGAAGCAATCGGCGCCTGCGCTCCACCGGATAGAGTCACCGCCCAAAGCTTAAGGGCCACAAAAGATTTACGCAACTTCAAAGCAGCCGGCACAGAGGGCATCCTCGCCTGTCAAATAAGGTCGATTATAATACCGCTCTTGGGCGATCATGTCTTGCGGGAGGCCAATCATTATTTGCGGTTGCTCAGGATGTTTCAGTAAAGTTTGTTGCGAAATTTGATTCCCCCGTGATGGATAACATTTATAAAATCAAGCATGCGTAAGACCGGTACCCTCCGGTCGATTTTTCTTTAAGTAGACTTGTTACTCGCCCCAACAATTGGAGAAACAGGATTAACATGCTAGAATAATAAAAACTGTGAGCAGGAATTGGGACGTAAACCAATAGGCCAGGTGGATGAGCTGACGACTACAGGTTTCAAGTAAATGACATGTTGAGGTGGTGGCAATGGATATTCGCTCAATCGAGGACGTACCCAGAGACAAAATAACGGAGTTTTTCAGATTGCATTGGGGAAGCCCCGAAATAGTAGTATCTAGCGGAATATATAACTGCAGTGAATTAGACGGCTTCGCCGTTATAAAAGAAGAAGATGAAATCATCGGCTTAATCACGTATGTAATCAGAGACAACCAGTGCGAGATTATCTCTTTAGACAGTGTCGAAGAAGGAAAAGGGATTGGCACTGCTTTGGTTAAGAAGGTGGAAGATGCCGCTGCCGAGAGAAAGTGCAAATTTATTAAGCTGGTAACGACAAACGATAATCTGCTGGCCTTAAAGTTTTACCAAAAACGCGGCTTTGTTCTGTCCAAGATTCTTAATAATGCAGTTGAGAAAGCGAGAGAGCTGAAACCGGAGATACCTCTCATTGGCAATTACGGCATACCAATCAGAGATGAGATCGAGCTGGTAAAGCTCATAAACTAAGGGTCTACAGATCTGCAGGCTTCCTGTTTCATAGGGACCGAGAGTAAAATTATTTATAGTGGGAGGGGGAGGGCTACATGAAGATTGTCAGGGCGACGGTGGACAGAGCAGAAGATATTGGTTACGTTCATGCAATGTCCTGGAGGCAAGCCTATCATGGGATGGTCCCAAAAGAGTTCCTTGATAACTTCACCCCTGAAAAACGGGCAGATAGTTACAGAAAAACGTTGCCAACCAGTCAGGAGGAGTATTACGTAGCTTATTTAAACGGGCAGCCGATGGGAATGCTGGTGTTTGGGAAATCCCAGGATGATGATGCCGATGAAAGCGTTGGCGAAATCCATGCCATCTATTTGCTGGCCGATTATTGGGACAAGGGATACGGCAGGCAACTGATGGATTTTGCCGTCAACCGCCTCAAGGAATTATCATGTTGCAAGGTTACTCTGTGGGTTATGGAAGAGAATAATAGAGCGAGAAGGTTTTACGAAAGGTATGGCTGGGTTTTGGACGGCTCCAAAAGGCAAATAAACCTTGGAAAACCCTTTGTCATAATCAGGTACGTCTATTCTATTAAATAGCCAGAGAGGTATAGGCAGAGAATAAGTTTGGTATTCTTCGGGACGCTTCGGAAAGTATTAGACTATTTGCACCGGCAAGGTCAAAATGTTGGGAGGAAAGCATGTTTAAGTTATTTAGCAAACGGGATGCAAGTATAAAACTATTTGCACCGATGTCAGGCGAAATTGTCAAGTTAGAGGATGTTCCCGATCCAGTCTTCGCTGGGAAAATGATTGGGGATGGTTTGGCCATCGATCCTGTGGATGGGGAGGTTTTTGCTCCCTGTGCCGGAAAGGTAGTGCAAGTATTCCCGACAAAACACGCGCTGGGAATTCACACCAAGGAAGGTGTTGACGTCCTTATTCACATCGGCATAGATACGGTAGGCCTCAAAGGTCAAGGTTTTAAAGCTTTCATTTCTGAAGGCGATGATGTAAGAATGGGCGATAAACTGCTTGAAGTCGATTTGGAGTACATTAAGGAAAATGCCAAATCCACCATTACCCCTGTGCTGATTACAAATATGGATAAGGTTCAAGATATATCCTTCGGAGAAGGAAGGGTAGCCAGCAAGAAAGATGTGCTGATGGAACTAAGGTATTAAGACTATCCCCCTGCTAGAGTCAACTGACCTTGAATGCTGTACGCTGACCTTTCGCAGCCGTGCCTGGATGGCACGGCTCTAATTTGCCACTAGACAAGGGAGAAAATTGAATGCAAATCGTGGCGAGTACATTGCCGCACAACCTGATAGCATCCAAGCTCATCAATATTCACGGGGAGGCCATCATGGTGGATGAAAGGTATGTTATCACTGAGGCCGAGAGGGAGAAGGTGCTGAAAAACTATATCAAGGAAGGGAGGATTACTACTCTTCCCAGCAAGGAGAAGCGGAAAATCATCATCCTTCAATACATCATCGGCAAATTTGACCCGAAACGGAAATATGTCGAAAAAGAAGTCAATGAAATCCTCAAAGGTATGATTGATGACCATGTAACCGTCAGGAGGCATCTCATTGATTATGGGTTCATGGGTAGGAACAAGGATTGCAGCGAGTACTGGGTAAAGGGTTAAACCATATGATAGAATTATCAAAGATCCGGTTAAAGGAGGATGACAGTGACCAGGCACAAAATATATACCATGAGTTTCGCAAAGGTCTATCCCCTCTATGTAGCTAAGGCAGAGAAAAAGGGACGGACGCAGGCAGAAGTTGATGAAATCATCTGCTGGTTGACAGGATATAGCCAGGAAGAGTTGGATGCTCAGTTGGAGAAACAGGTTGACTTTGAAACCTTTTTTGCCGAAGCGCCGCAGCCCAATCCTGCCCGGTCTCTTATCAAGGGAGTGGTTTGCGGGGTGCGCGTGGAGGATATCGAAGAACCGCTGATGCGGGAAATCCGCTATTTGGATAAGCTGGTCGATGAGCTGGCAAGGGGTAAGGTCATGGAGAAGATCTTGCGTAATTCTTCGCAAGCATAATCTAGGATGTGCATACTAATAGAGCCTGAGCGGAAGCGTTGGCTCTTTTTCTATATGGGCATTGAAGGTTTATATAAGCCATGGTATTATTGTATAAGCATTAGCTTACTGTTTCAGTAAAAGTTAGGGGGGTGCGTATGACCAATAGAGAGCAGGAAATATTGCAGCTAATAAGGAAAAACCCGATGATCTCTCAGCAACGCCTGGCAGATATCCTTGGCATCACCCGCTCCTCGGTGGCTGTCCATATCTCCAACCTGATTAAGAAGGGCCGCATTGCCGGCAAAGGGTATATAGTTAATGATGAGGAGTATGTAATGGTGGTGGGTGGGGTTAATGTAGACATCATAGGTTTCCCCAACGCGACCCTGCTGCCCAGGGATTCTAACCCGGGAAGGGTAAAAATATCACCGGGCGGGGTGGGCAGAAATATCGCCGAAAATCTGGTTAAGCTTGGAGTATATACCCGGCTCATAAGCGCCATAGGGGATGACATTCATGGGCATAAGATATTGGATGAAGCAAGACTAATAGGCCTCGATATGCAGGATTCACTAATCCTCCAAGAACCCACATCAACTTATATGGCTGTTCTTGACGAAAAAGGCGATATGAATGTGGCCATATCCCACATGGACGCCATCGAGAAGATCAGTATCGATTTCATCAGGCAAAAGAAGGCTTTGATCGAGAACGCCAAGGCCTGTGTTATTGATACCAACATCCCGAGGGAAGTCATTGAGTATGTAATTACACATTGCCAAAAGACAGTTTTCTTTTTGGATACGGTATCCACGGGGAAAGCGCAAAAGGTTAAAGATTTAATTGGACACTTTCACACCATAAAGCCGAACAAGATTGAGGCGGAGATATTATCTGGCATCCCAATTGACAATCAGGCAGATTTGGAGGCCTGCGCCGCGTATTTTTTGGATCTCGGTGTCAATAGAGTATTTATAAGTCTTGGCGCTGAAGGGCTGTATTATAGTGATGGTGTGAGCAAGAGCCATATTCCCGGACAAAAAATAAGGGTGGTAAATGCTACAGGAGCAGGAGACGCGTTTATGGCAGCCTTGGCTTACTGTTACTGCCGGGGTTTTGATATTGATTACTGTGCAAGATTTGCCATGGCGGCGTCCAGGCTGGCATTATCCCATGAAGATACCATAAACCCAAAGATGTCGGTGGAAAACGTACTTAGTCTGATGAAAGAAGCTTAAGAAGGAGGTCCGAAAATGCTGCGCAACTACTTATGCATCTCTCCTGAGGTTGCTGACGCTGTGGAGAAAGGTAAACCTGTTGTCGCATTGGAATCCACCATCATTTCCCATGGTATGCCATATCCAAAGAATGTGGCCACAGCCATTGAGGTTGAGAATATCATCAGAGACAATGGGGCAGTTCCTGCCACCATTGCCATCCTGCAAGGGAGAATAAAAGTAGGATTAACCAGAGAAGAGATTGAGTACTTAGGACAGAGTAAAGAAACTGTCAAGGCCAGCAGAAGAGATATCCCATTTATCGTGACAAAGAAATTAGATGGTGCGACAACTGTTGCCGCAACCATGCTAGTAGCCAGTATGGCAGGAATTAAGGTTTTTGCCACAGGCGGAATCGGAGGGGTCCACAGGGGAGCTCAGCAGACCTTCGATATATCTGCAGACCTTCAGGAACTGGCCCAAACTAATGTAGCTGTTGTATGCGCTGGGGCCAAATCCATCCTGGACTTAGGCTTGACTCTGGAATACCTGGAAACCCAAGGAGTACCGGTGGTTGGGTTTGGCACAGATGAGCTGCCGGCATTCTATACAAGAACCAGCGGCTTTGGTGTGGATTATCGGGTGGACAGCGCCGAAGAACTTGCACAGGCAATTAAGGCGAAATGGGATTTAGGGATAAAGGGAGGACTGGTTGTCGCCAACCCTATACCTGAGCAGTACCAAATGGACCATAGGATTATCACAAAGGTCATAGGTGAGGCACTGAGGGAAGCCAAAGAAAAAGGAATCAAGGGTAAAGAGTGCACTCCATTTCTGTTAGCGAAGGTCAAAGAAATCACCAAAGGCGATAGTCTTGAGGCCAATATTCAGCTAGTATATAACAATGCAAGGGTTGGAGCACAATTAGCTGCCGAGTTGGCAAAGCTAGAGGACAAGAGCCGATTCGGCGCTTGCGATCGCCATTCCTGACAAAAAGCTGGGAAAGGCAACCCCACATTGCCTGTCTGCACAGAGTCAAAGTCAAGAAGGCATCGCATTGCAGAGTGGCAAAGCAGCCTGAGTTGACGCAACTGATAGCCAATAGCGAGGGGGCCAAAAGGCCCCCTGCTGTGGATGAGTATCCACTTATCTGAGGTTTGCCGTCAGCCAATAGAGAATGTCATCGCTGACAGCGCTGGCGCCTCCGAATATATCTGCGGCATGAAGATTCTTGGCTATTAGAAAATCCTGTACCGCCTGGTTGGGTGCAGACTGGTTGCCCCGGACCAATAGCACTCCAGAATTGAATTTGGCCGCAAGCACCCCGCCGGCAACGGCGTCGGGGAAGTCCACCCCGGTGGCTATACAGGCATGCTGACAAGGACTGGGCCAGAATTCTTGGGCCAGGGCAATGGCAGTCCCATACCGGTCGCTGCCAGAAATTCTTCGGGCGCCGGGAAGCTTATTTAAGACAGCGTCGCTAATCACCGAAGTGCCGCCGATGACATAGCATTGGGAAATTCCCATATTGCTAATCGCCCGACTGGTGGCGTTGGGAATTGCGTCGGTTGTCGTCAGCAGAATGGGCCAGCCCTCACTGGCGGCGTAAGCACTGGCGGAAAGGGCATCGGCAAAATTGGTGCCCACAGCGATGAAGACGGTGTCAAAGAAGTGCATGCCACCCATTTCTTCGGCGATTAAGGCGGCGGTATCATAGCGGCTGCTACCGGCAATTCGCTCCACCGTCAGATTCATACCCCTTAACTCCGTAGCCACCGCGTCGGACACTGCCCCGGTGCCGCCCAGGATGATGACCTTGCTGGGATTAAGGCGGATAATTTCCGCCCGGGTTGAAGCCGTCAGGGAGCTGGTTCGAGTGAGGAGGATGGGCGCATCCAGCCGATAAGCCAAGGGTACCCCTGCCAGGGCGTCGGCATAGTTGTCGCCCCGGGCGAGGACCACGGTGTCGGAGCCGCTGTGCCAGCCTTCTTTGCTGATTTCGATGGCTGTGGCGTAGCGGTCTACACCGGCAATGCGCCTGACATTAGAGGAAGCAAAATTCGCCACCAGGGACCGGGAAGACTGGGCGGTGAAGGAATACACCGGGTCGGTGCTGACTACTGCGCCGCCCTCGCTCCAGTTGAGAAAGTCGAAGCCAGGATTGGCAGTGGCAGTGAGGGTAACTGTGTCCCCCTGGTTATAGGGTCCCGCTCCAGCAACAGATCCACCTTGGGACGGGTTGACTTCTATGGAAATCACAGGTTGGCGGGTATAGTTTCCCGCCACCGCCTTTGCTTCTCCTGGCTCTACGTAGACGGATACTTCGGGGGTGAGGATGTTCCAGTCCAGAACAGCTTTGAAAGTTACGGTGTTATAACCTGGCGCCACGGCATGGACAGTGTTATTGTCCAGCCAGGTCTTGCCCCCATCGACACTCCATCTTGCTCCGGACAGCACAACCAGAGGCGGTTTAATCGTGGCCTGGATTGTTGCCCAGAGGCCATTTAATAGCGGGTATTGGTTTTCGACATCAAATTTCCAGTAGGTATCGGACCATCCCTGATAGATGGCCGGGGAAGGGCTGAAATACATTTGGCTTGTGGTCCTGGAAAAGCCCTTGCCTGTATCGGACTGGCCCGAGGTCTCCGAGTTATAGTAGCAGCTCTTAATCTGGCCGGACCCAATTTTGCCGGCAAAACCGCCGGTATCGGCATCTCCGCTTACCGGGCCCACCGAGTAACAGTGAATAACATCGTCAGGGGAGCCAATATAACCCGCCAGCCCCCCGACATATTTAGTCCCGGTTGCTGCGCCCATGGCAAAGCACTCGCTAATTGCACCGCTGGCGCTGCCGACCAAGCCCCCTATATTCTCACGGCCAAAGACATCGCCGCGGGCAAAGCAACTGGTAACCTGGGTATCAGCGCTCGTGTTGCCAGTCAGGCCGCCGGCGTAATTAGCTTCAGCCCGGACCTCCCCCAAAGCAAAGGAGCTTTCAATCTCTGCCTCTCCTACACTCTTGCCGAGAGTCCCCACCAATCCACCGACATAATTAATTCCGGAAACCTCGACATCAGCGGAGCAGAGTTTCATCAGGCCAGTGTGTCTGCCCACCAGCCCGCCGGCCACATTCCCGGTGCAGGTAACGGACCCGTCCCGGACGTGACAATTCTCGACGATACCATTGTTATCGGCGGCCAGGGCGCCCGCAAAAGATGGGCTGTGGACATTGACATTTTCCAGCCAAAGGTTTTTCACACTGCCGCCAGAGCCGATGGTGTCGAACAATCCCCCAGAGCTGGCATTGGTGGTCAGGTTGAAAATCGTGTAACCACCGCCGTCATATTTGCCCTTAAAGGGTGAGGTCACTGGCCCGATGGGCTCCCAAAGGCTTATCCCTGTCAGCTCATCCAGGTTAATATCCGCTGTCTGGAGGAAATAGGCGCTTGGGTAGTCCCTGACATTCCATAAGTGATTGGCGTTGGCGATGAGGTATGGATCCCCCATGGTTCCACTCCCTCCAGCGAAAGCGGCGGCGGAAGCATGTGGCGCCACCACCAGCATCCCCGGCAGCAACAGGATGATAAAGCTAAGCACTAGAGTCATTCTGAGCTTTTGATTCATAATGATCCCTCCCTCATATAATTTCAAAATAGAGGGTGGACCGGCTGCGGTCTACATAAATATTGCTATTATTGGCTGCTGCCGCTGAAATAGCAATAAGTTAAAAACAATTATGGAAAAGAGTTGGGAAGATACTTGCCAAACCCCTAGAAGGGAAGGAAAAGACAGGATTGGGGATGAAGGTAATGAAAATCCAAATCATCTATGAAGATAACCACTTGCTGGTGGTCAATAAACCCCCGAATATCTTATCCCAGGCCGACAGAACCGGGGATGCAGATATGCTTTCCCTGCTCAAGCAGGACTTGAAGCTGCGATATGCCAAGCCCGGCAATGTCTACCTGGGCTTGGTGCATCGCCTGGATCGGCCGGTGGGCGGCGTCATGGTCTTTGCCAAGACATCCAAGGCCGCATCGCGACTGGCCGACCAGGTCCGGAGCCGCGAGTTCAAGAAGATATACCTTGCCGTCGTCCACGGCAAGCCTAAACCGGCCCAACGCTTGCGCCACTTTTTGCTGAAGGATCCTCGCACCAATATCGTCGCGGTGGTCGATGAGAATAGGGCCGGGGCCAAGGAAGCGGTGCTGGATTATGAGGTGCTGGAAAGCAGCCGGGGTTTGAGCTTGCTCAAGATAAGTTTGCTGACGGGGCGTCCCCACCAGATTCGGGTACAACTGGCCGCAAGCAAGCATCCCCTGTACGGCGATCAGCGGTATGGCGCCGGGTTCAATCAGCCGGGCCGGCAAATCGCCCTCTTCAGTCACCAGATAACCTGCCTGCACCCCACCCGGAAGGAACCCATGACTTACACCGCATTTCCGGAAATGGTTCACCCCTGGAGCCTTTTCCTCTTCCCCAGAGCTTTGGCCTGAAAGGTTTTGTGGGGAAGGCTTTTTTCCTTTTATGGCGAATTCCCAAGGTAGCCAAAGAATTCATGTAAGAGGAGGCGGAAAATGCAGTACCGAAACGCGCGGATTGAGGACATCCCCGGCGTTGCCAAGCTGCAAAGCAGGTACCATGTATCCACCATCAGCCCTGAAGACAGACCCGATGGCTTTGTGACCACATTGTTTACTGAAGACCAGTTCCGGGATTTGATCGAAGCGGAAAATGGCCTGGCCATTGCCTGCGCCGGGGATGAGGTAATCGCCTATGCCATGGCGGCGTCCTGGCAATACTGGGCGGCATGGCCCCTCTTTCAGCACATGATTGAGGATCTGCCCAATACCGTATACCTGGGACAGCTGCTGTCCACCGAGAATACTTATCAATATGGGCCGATTTGCATTGCCCGGGAATACCGGGGGACGGAGGTCCTCCCCAACCTCTTTGAGTTCTCTCGCCGGCAGATGGCAAAGAGGTTTCCCATCCTCATTACCTTTATCAATGTGAAAAACCCCAGATCCTATAAAGCTCATACCGAAAAACTCGGTCTGGAAGTTATCAAGACCTTTGAGTTTAACGCCAACCAATATTATGAACTAGGATATGATATGGCCTTGCCAACGCCCAATCACACACTGCCTCTGGAATAGGAAAGGCTTATATCAGTGCAGTTTCCTTGACAAGCCAGATTCTTGTTTATAGTATCAAAAGTACAATTAAAATACTTGGCTCCGAGTCTGTTTTTCTAAGGGAAACTATGAAAAGCAGACCGCTGGGTATCGCTGGAAACGGCGGTGCCTCCCGTGTTTGGAAAGGAGTTCTCGGGTGGGTTCTTTGGCGTGCCCTTATTTGTGCAGACTCTTTTCCAAGGGTCTATTTTTATTTGCTTCGCCGGGAGGGATGGGAAGCCGACCTACGTGGGGAAACAAAATCAGACCTTAAATTTTAGGGGGAGAAAAATGATGTTTGTCAAGAAGAAACTGATCCTGTTGTTGGCTCTCTTTACAGCTATTCTCTTTGTTTTGACGGGCTGCGGCCCCAAGGATAATGGAGATGTCCATGGCGGCGAGTATACCGGCGAAGACGATTTTGTCGTCATCGAGTGTCCCGAAAAAGGGGAAGTTGAGATTTCTGTTGCCGAACTGATGACCTTGAAGGCCATCGAGCAGGAGATCCAGAAGCTGGGCGATAATGGCGAAGTGGAGGATCAGTATCCCATTAAGGGAGTGCTGCTGGAAGATGTGCTGGCCCATTTGGAGATCAGCGCCGATAACCTGGATTCCCTCCGCTTTACTGCCGGCGACGGATATTCTGTAGAAGTGCCCAAGGATATCCTCACCAGCGCCAAGGTAATCCTGGCCTATGAAATAGACGGCGAGCCTTTATTTGAAGGGACCCGGCCGATCCGGATGTTCATCCCCGGTCAAGAGGCAATGTACTGGGTCAAGAACACCGTAAAAATCAGCCTGAGCAGGGGGGCATCAGACACCCCGGGCCCCGGCGGCGATCAGGCCGGACCCCTGAAGAAGATTGTCTTCTTTGAAACCCTGCAATCTCTGGTGGAGGTTGTGGACTATGCCGGTGAAGCCGGCGCCAAGGCAGTGAAAAACTCCCAGATTCTTGCCGACGTCCAGACCTCCAGCCTGGTGCGCCTGCTGGCCAGCGATGGGTTTGAAAAGAACGAAGAACTGGATACTTTCCTGGCAAACTATATCGTTGTCCAGGGAGAAAACGCCCCGGCTTTCCGGGGACCCGACCTGCCCCGGGGCATGCATGTCAAAAACCTGGTGTTCCTGAGCACCGGCGATACCGGCTTCCTCTTTGTAGAAAAGGGAAAGGAATACTTTGAGACGGCGAGCGTCGGCGAGGACAACGGCATCAAGCTCAAAGATTTGGTGGACAAGCTGGGCCTGGAAAAGGCCGATGCCTATATCCTGGAGTCAGAGGACGGCTACTCTGTCGAAGTCAGCTTTGCAGACCTGGAAAAGGGTATCGTTTTCCTTCGGGATGACGGAATCTTGTCCTCGGCCTTCCAGGACCTTCCCAAGAACACAAAAGTAAAGTACTTGCTCTCCATCAGCGTTGTCCAGTAGAGCAAAGCCTGTCAAAAGGGGCCCAGGTGATTTCTTATGTATCTGAAGGGCAAGTCTAAGCTCTTGACGATTGGCCTGGCGGCGGTTATTCTGGGGAGCACGCTCCTGGGCTGCCAGGAGAAAGCGGTACCGCCCAAACTGCCCTTGTCCATTCTGGGGGATGTCGGGAATCCCCTGACCATCGCCAGCTTGGCAGAGGCGCCGGCAACCCGGATGCTGGAGTACCGGGAAGAAACAATCCAAGTAATCCCCTTGGGACAACTGATTCAGGAGGCCGAACCCTGGGGCGATAAGTATGAAATCCTCTTTATCGCAGCCGATGGATTCAGCGCCGTGATTGGCAATGAGGATCTTGCGGAGTGCTACCTGGCTCAGAGTCGTGAAAACGGGTGGGAGGCCATCAACCTCCGGCACCCCGTCAGCAGCAATATCAAGAGGATTGAGGAAATCGTAATAGTCTCCCGGGACCTGCCCGTGGACAATTGCTTCAGTATCATCGAGCCCGGCAGAAACATCGCCAGGCTATCAGCGGGCTACTTGTACAAAAACGGCTATTCAATAGTCTCCACTGTGCGGGGTACGGCTACCGTGGAGCACCAGGGGCAGGAGTTGACGGCCACCACCTACTACCGGCAGAAAGTCATCGACATTGAGGATTATGTCAACCTTGCAGGCAGAGATTCTGTTCTCGTCATCGGTGAAAAGGGCGAAACAGAAGTATTCCGCCAAGATGGTCGCTTTCTCCTGGCTGATAACGGCTTGGGCTATCTGGCCGGCGATGAGCTGGTCATTCCCCGGGCCAAGGGGATTGTCCTCAATCCCCCGGAGAGGCGGATTACCGATGTCTACAGCGATGCCCTGGCGGCCATGGAGGAAGGGATTCCCCTCCTGCTCATCCTGGTGGACGGCCTGGGATATCATCAATACCAGCATGCCAGCGCCCAGGGGTATACGCCTTTCCTGGATACATTGCCGGAACCCGAACTGGCCATGTCGGTCTATCCCTCCATCACCGCGGCCAATTTGGCGGCTTCCCTTTCCGGCGCCCTGCCCCATGTCAACGGCGTCTTGGACAATCGCACCCGGCAGTTGGACGTACCGACATTCTTTGAGAGAAGCAGCAAAGAGGGGAAGGCGATGACGGCGGTATGGGGGCCGGTGGGGACCATCCAGTTGGAAATCGAACCGGTGCTCAATGTGGATCGCAACGGCGACGGCAGCACCGATGATGAAAAGACCGATTACGCCCTGGGCGTCATTGCCGAGGATTACGACCTGCTCTTTGTCCATTACAAGGATGTGGACAGCGCCGGCCAGGATTTCGGCGACCTGCACCAACTGACCCTGGAGGAGATTCGAGAGACCGATGAATACATCCGCCAATTGGTGGAGAAATGGCGGGGCAGGGTCCTGATCTATGCTGATCACGGCATGTACGCGACGGAAACCGGGGGCAGCCACGGGGCTCTGGCCAGCGAGAGCATGTTCACCCCCTATTGGCTGTTTGAGACGGGGGAATAATCCTGGGTACTGTAGAGAAAAAGGCCGGTGTTCCGGCCTTTTCTGTGCTCATTTCTTTTCCCTGCGCCGATAATCTTCATCAATCTCCTGCTTCCAATCTGCGGTGAGGGGGCGTCCCTCCCGGAGGTCGGTAATGGCCATAGACATTGCCCGGAAATTGAGCTCGGTCCCTTGGCCGTCGGCATGGTAATTGGCTGCCCTGTCGGGAGAAATCCCGAACCGGCCGGCGGTTTCCACGGCGTCGATATTGGCTCCCAGGAAAATGAACTCCCAGCCATGCTTTTTCTGCTGATGTTCCACCAACCGGCGGACCATGTCATAGGTATATTCCCGGCTGGCATTCTCCATGCCGTCGGTGGTTACGACAACCATGACCTTGGCGGCGCGGAATTCCTCCCGGGTGTGCTTTATGGGCGGTCTTGATCTTCTGGATGGTCATGCCGATGGCATCCAGGAGGGCAGTGGAACCGCGGACGAAGTAATTCTCTTCGGTAAGGGGCTTAACTGCCTGCAGGTCGATGCGGTGGTGGAGCACTTCGTACATGTGGTCAAAGAGGACGGTGGTCACCACCGTCTCCCCCGGGAGGGCCTGCTGCTTTTTGAGCATGGAATTGAAACCGCCGATGGTGTCTTCTTCCAGCCCTGCCATGGAGCCGCTCCTGTCCAGGATAAAAACCAGTTCAGTAAGGTCCTTTTTCATGGCGTCATCCTCCTTATTGTGGTGAATAGAGGATAACACCGGCAGGCCCCGGGCCGGTCGCTTCTAAAGCGACAAATTTTTATCCCCCCAGCAGGGGTTGGTCAAAGTAAAAGAGGGCTTCGTTGATGGCGAAAATATCGTACTTGCCCTGGGTGATGAAGTACTGGATGATGACGTCAAAGAGCTGGCTGCGGGACAGGGTATAGCCGGCCCGCTCCAGCAAAACCTTGGTTTCCTGCAAGTTGAGTTCCAGGGCGATGGCCAGGGCCACAGCGGTCCTCTTGCTGGGGGTGTAGCCCCTGATGCTGCGAATCTTGGAAAACAGCTTGCGGTCGATATTGGCCCGCTTGTACACTTCCACATCGGTTTTGCCCTTGGCGTCGATGAGCCGAAAGAGGGTCTGGGCAAAGGACTCGTCCAGGTCCTGAATAATATCGTCCAGCCCCGCCGGTTTGGCCATCCTCTCGGTGACCGGCATGTACATGGGGCTTTCCAGGAGCTGCCGCTCCCCGACATAATGTTCATCCACATAGGCCTGGATTGGTTCCAGCAGTTCCTTGCCCGGAGCAAAGGCCTCCTTATCGAAGACCACCAGGTACACGTGCATGTCCTCCTCGGCCAGGAAGTCGGCGATTGCCCCGACGGCAATGTCCACTGCCTCGGCCATGGGATATCCGTAAATTCCCGTGGAAATCAGGGGGAAGGCGATTGATTCGCAGCCGCACTCCCTGGCCAGCTTGAGAGAGTTGAGATAGCAATTTCGCAGCAGTTCTGCTTCTCCCTGCTGTCCGCCCTGCCAAATGGGCCCCACAGTGTGGATAATCCTTTTGGCGGGCAGGCGGTAGCCTTGGGTGGTGACGGCCTGCCCCGTCTCGCACCCGCCGATTGCCTCGCACTCTCGCTGTAACTCCTGGGGGCCCGCCGCGCGGAAAATCGCGCCGCAGACGCCTCCGCCCATTCTCAGGGCAGAATTGGCGGCGTTGACAATGGCGTCGACCCTCATCTTAGTGATGTCGTTCTCGACTATTTCCAGGGGCATGGGCAGCACCTCCGTTCAAATCTCCTGATTATTTATTCTGAATCCCGCCGGGAAAGTCCTTTTTGCCGGAGGTGGAAACAGGACTTTCCCATGTCATACATCATCTCCAACGGGGTCTTACCTCTGCTGAAGTAGTTGGCGATTAATCCGGTGTGGCAAAACTCGGTGGCAAAAGCGAATATTGGATTTTATAAAGACCTATTCTGTTGAGCAAAAGCGACAGTTCTGCTATCTTGGTATTGTGACTAAAGCCTGGAAGGATTGCGATGGGGTTTGAGCAGGTGAATCACAAGCCACCTCGTGCGCGCAAAGATTGATTTGGACAACTAATATACGATTTTTCTCGGAAGGAGTAGACGGTTTTGATCGAGATCAAGGAACTTAGCAAGCGCTTTAAAAAAGTGCTGGCCGTGGACAGGATCAGCTTCAGGGTGGCCAGGGGGGAGATTGTCGGGCTGCTGGGAGAAAACGGCGCCGGCAAGACCACCACCCTGCGCATGCTGGCCACCATGCTAAAGCCCACGGAGGGCACGGCCCTGGTCAACGGCTATGACATCGTAAGGGACCAGGACGAGGTCCGGGGTGAGATCGGCATCCTCTTTGGCGGCGAAGTGGGCCTCTATGACCGGCTCACCGCCAGGGAAAACATCAGCTATTTTGCCGAGCTCAACGGCATGTCCAAAGTGGAAACCGAGAAGAGCATCCAGGAGCTGGTGCAGCTCTTGGACATGGAGGAATACATTGACCGCCGGGTGGGCAAGTTCTCCCGAGGCATGAAGCAGAAGGTGGCCATAGCCCGCTCCATCGTCCACAAGCCTACGGTGATGCTCTTCGACGAGCCCACCGCCGGCTTGGATGTCACCGCTGCCCGAATCGTTCAGGACTTCATCATCCGCTGCAAGCGGGATAATAAGGCTATCATCTTCTCCAGCCACAGTATGGCGGAAGTGGAAAAGCTCTGCGACCGGATTGTGATGATCCACAGGGGCAGAATCTTGGAACAGGGCACTGTGGCAGAGCTGAAGGAAAAGTATCACCACGACAATATGGAAGAAATCTTTGTGCGCTTGGCAGGTGAGAACAATGGGCTTTAATATAATCAAGCTGGTATTCAAGAAGGAACTGAAGGATATCTTCCGGGACCGCAAGACCTTGATCACTGGCGTCCTCATCCCCATCATCATCTTCCCGCTGCTCTTTACCGTCATCGGCTTTAGCATGGACAAGTCCGCTGAGCAAGTGGAACAGAACCTGACGGTGGCCATTGCTGATGCCGGGAGCAGCGCCTTGGCCCAGTTCCTCAGGACCCAAGAGCAGTTAAAGTTAGTGGACTCCACAGATATCGAGGACGATATCAAAAGCGGCAAGATTCTGGTGGGCATCGAGATTCCCGCCGACTTTGACGCCAAGGTCGGGGCCGAGGAGCCGGCAGATTTGGTCCTGGCCTATGACAATGCCAGCCAGCCCTCCCAGATGGCCATGGGCATTGTGGAGGGTCTGGTCAATGCGTATTCCAAGGCCATTGTCCAGCAGCGGCTGGAGAGCAGGAATATCAGCGGTGACCTCCTGACCCCGGTTCTGATCGAGACCAGGACCATGGTGGCCGAGGAGGAGGGCTTTGGCAAATTCATGCTCTCCCTGCTGCTCCCCCTGATGCTGGTCATCTTTAGCATAACCGGGCCCATGGCCGCCGCCGTGGATCTGGGCGCCGGCGAGAAGGAGCGGGGCACCCTGGAGCCCTTGCTGACCACCAAGGCGGGGCGCTTGTCCCTGCTCTGGGGCAAGTTTGCCGCCATTACTGTCATGGGGGTGCTGGGCACCATGGCGTCCTCTGCTGGGCCTCTTCCTGTCCATGCAGCAGGAAGGGGGTTTGTTCCAGGGCAGCGCTGCCACGGTGGAACCCTTTACCCTCGTCCTCATCGGGATTGTGACGCTGCTTCTGACCATGGTCTTCGGAGCTCTGGAGCTGGCTATCAGCATCTACGCTCGTTCCTTTAAAGAGGCCCAGACCTACATTTCGCCCTTGATGATGATATCCTTTGTCCCCACTTACGCCACCTATATGCTGGATGCCAAGAATATCGAGACCTTCTACTTCCACATTCCCCTGGCCAATATCTCCTGCATCCTCAAGGAATTCCTGGCCGGAATCTACAACTACACCCATATCGGCATCACCTTTGCCTGGGTTATCGTGTATATCGTGGGGGCGGTGCTCTTTGCCCGCTACATGTTCAGCAAGGAAGAGGTAATCTTCCGCACCTAGAAGGAGGCCAGGAACCCCACCTCTATGCATAGGGACGGGTTTCCGGATACAACAGGGGGGCATTTGCGGCAGCCCCCTGTATCTTTATTGGACAGGACTTTTTTAGATAGGTGTCCATACTATTCTTAGGCTAAATTTGTAAGGGGGGGCTGTTATGGCACTCATGTGCGTGGGGGCTATGCTGGGGGACATCGCGGGCTCTCAATATGAGTGGCACAATATCAAGCACAAGCCCCAGGAACTGATTACCAGCAATAGCTCCTTCACCGACGATACCGTGTTGACCTATGCCATTGCCCTGGGAACCATGGCTGGCTTGGAAAGGGTAGACCGGAAAACCCTCCTGACCGACGGCAGCGCCCAGAAAATAGTCAGCGCGGAGATTGCCCGGTCAGTCAAGGCTTTAGCCCGCAGTTACCCCGATGCCGGTTATGGAGGTTCTTTTCTGCGCTGGCTCCACTCCGATACATTTGATCCCTATGGCAGCTGGGGAAATGGTTCGGCCATGCGGGCTTCCTTTCCCGGCTGGGTGGCATATTCTTTGGCGGAAGCTGAACTATTAGGCCGCCTCTCGGCGGAAGTTACCCATAACCACCCATTGGGCATCAAGGGGGCTGTAGTAGTAGCAGGGGGCATTTTCCTCCTGCGCCAAGGCCGGAGCAAGGCGGAGCTGGCTGCCTATGTCCAGCAGTACTACCATATCCCTTCCCTGGACGAGATTCGGCCCGGCTACGCATTTGACGTGAGTTGTGAGGGCTCTGTTCCCCAGGCCATTGCCGCCTTCCTGGAAGGGACGAGCTTTGAAGATGTCCTGAGATTAGCTATATCCATTGGCGGCGACAGCGACACCATTGCTGCTATTGCCGGGAGTATAGCAGAGGCGGCCTATCCTGTGCCTCTGCCCTTGCTTGAGCGGGGACTGGCCAAGTTGGACAATTTTTTGCGGGAAACAGTTGAGCGGGTATCAGGCTATCTCAAGATAAAGGCGCGGAGGTGAGGGAAGTGGCCAATGAACTGGACCTGCACATGCATTCCAGCATCAGCATCGACGGTGAGTACTCGCCGGCAGAATTGATGCAGCTCTGCCGGGCCAGGGGCTTAAAGACGGTGGCCCTGACGGACCACAATACCATGGAGGGAATTGCCGAAGCCCGGGAGGCAGCCGAAGCCCTGGGCTTAGAATTAATCCCCGGCATTGAACTGGATTGCCAGTTCCAGGGGGTAAATGTGCACCTGCTGGGGTATGGAATTCAGCCCAGCCAAGGATTGGCAGCCTATGGGCAGGACCTCATAGAGCAGGAGCAAGCTGCCTCTTCGGTGCGGATCCGGTTGGTCCAAGAACTGGGTATCTCCCTGGATGTGGATCAGGTAAGGGCCCTCTCTCGCCAGGGAATAGTGACCGGGGAGGTAATTGCAGAGGTGGCCCTAGGGGATAAGAGGAACCTCCATAACCCACTGCTGGCGCCCTACCGGGAAGGGGGGGCGCGCAGCGATAACCCCTATGTGAATTTTTATTGGGACACCTGCGCCCAGGGGAAGCCGGCTTATGTTCCCGTGGAATTCATCAGCCTTGCGGAAGCGGTGCGCTTGGTCAAAGAGGCCGGCGGCTTTCCGGTGCTGGCCCATCCCGGCATCAATATCGGTGTCAATGGGGACTTGCTTCGAGGCATAGTCGGTTGCGGCGTTGAAGGTATAGAGGTATACAGCAGCTATCACGATGCCGCTACCGTTGCCTATTATAAAGCACAGGCGGAAGCCTATAACTTACTGAAAACCCTGGGCAGCGATTTTCATGGTAAGACCAAGCCTGCCGTCCAATTGGGAGGCATAGACTGCCCCGAGGAAGCGGCAATCAGTGCAGGCATCCGCCGGGCGCTGGGATCTCGATAGGGGCCTCTACTGGCCTCCCTCTTTTTTAGAGCGCAATTCTTTATCCCCGGTTTTGGAACAATACAAATAGGGGTTCATGCTATAATCAGAGCTGAGAGTAAGAGCTGAAAGGAGATTGCCATGAGCTTCAGAGGATATGTCCAGGTGTACACCGGCAACGGCAAAGGCAAGACCACCGCCGCCATGGGCTTGGCCCTTCGGGCCCTGGGGGCGGGCAAGAAGGTCTTGTTCATGCAGTTTATGAAGGCCAGGGGCTACAGTGAACACAAGATGCTGGAAGAACTGTCCCCCAATCTCACCTTAAAGACCCTGGGCAAGCCCTTCTTTGTCATCGAGGAAGGGGCCATGCCCGAGGAAGAACTGGCCAAGTGGCGCAAGCAGGCGGTAATCTTTCCCCCGGGGCAACCGCCGGCAGAGTATGTCCAGTTGATGAAGGAAGGCCTGGATATGGCCCGGGAGGCGCTGAGGGGAAAAGAATACCAGCTGGTGGTCCTGGACGAACTGGTGGTGGCCCTGCACTTTGGCCTGGTCCAGTGGGAAGATATCTGCTCCCTCATCGACCAAAAAAGCCATGATGTCGAACTGGTCTTGACGGGAAGGGGCGCCCCGCCCGAACTGATAGAGAAAGCCGACCTGGTCACCGAGATGCGGGAAATCAAGCATTACTTTACCCAGGGAGTCCAAGCCCGCCGGGGTATCGAGAACTAGAGAGAAGCGGTTGCATGGAAAAAAAGCTGGGAAGGAATGAACCATGTTGGTGCGGCAGCGGCCAAAAATACAAGCAATGCCATGCCGCCATGGACGAGAAGATCCATCAGTATGATAAGCAGGGGTGTATCGTGCCGCCCCGGGAGATTATCAAGAACTCCCGACAGATTGCCGCTATCCGCCAAAGCGCCCTGGTCAATATCGCCGTTCTCGATTATGTGGCTGAACAGATTGGGGAAGGGATGACCACCGAAGAGATCGACCAGTTGGTCTATCAGAAGACCAAGGAGTTGGGGGGGATTCCCGCACCCCTGGACTATCAGGGCTACCCCAAGAGTGTCTGCACCTCCGTCAATGATCAGGTCTGCCACGGCATTCCCTCGGACCAGGTGGTTCTGAAGAGCGGCGATATAATCAATGTCGATGTCTCCACCATCTTGAACGGCTACTTTTCCGATTCCTCGCGGATGTTCTGTATCGGTGAGGTGGACCCGGCGAAGGAAGCCTTGGTGCAGGTGGTGCGGGAATGTGTCGAGGCGGGCCTGGCTCAGGTACGGCCCTGGGGCTTTTTGGGAGATGTGGGCCATGCCGTCCAGGTTCATGCTGAGGAAAACGGCTACTCGGTGGTCAGAGAATTCGGCGGCCACGGTGTAGGCCTGGAATTTCACGAGGAACCTTGGGTGAGCTTTGTGGCCAAGCCCAATACCGGCATGCTGATGGTGCCGGGGATGATCTTTACCATCGAACCCATGATCAATATGGGCAAGCCGGATATTTTCCTGGACCGGGGCAACGGCTGGACCGCCTATACCGCCGACGGCCTGCCCTCGGCCCAGTGGGAGATCATGGTCCTGGTTACCGAGGACGGCTGCGAAGTCCTGGCCTATTAGGATTTGGATAGCCCTCTGCAGATTCATCCTCATTACTCCGCCAGTTCCAGATTAAGTAAATATTCCTGCCGACCTTTCCCTCCAAAGAGGGATTTTTTTATTAAGCCAGAAATATCTATATGGGGTTTGAGTTTAGCCCCCGGCCCGATTAGGAAGGGAGCTTTTACCCTACACTATGGTAAGGGAAACAAATTTTTAGGGTGGAATAGAATGAATAGGTACGATTGCATTGTTGTTGGCGCCGGACCGGCTGGAATCTTCGCTTGTTACGAACTCTCTCTGCGTTCTCCGGGAATCCGGGTGTTGCTCCTGGAGAAGGGCAATGACTTATTCCATAGGAGCTGTCCAATTATCCAGGGCAAGGTTCAGTTCTGCCCCCTGCCTGGGGGCAATAAAACCTATCCCGGCTGCCAGCCCGCTTGCTCCATCACCAATGGTTTCGGGGGCGCCGGCGCCTGGAGCGACGGCAAATTTAACATCACCACCGAGTTCGGGGGGTGGATGACCGATTATCTCAGCACCGCCCAGGTCTTAGAGCTCCTGGAATATGTGGACAAAATTAACCTGGAGCACGGCGCCACCCCGGAGATCACCAATCCCAATACCGAGGCCGTGCGCAAAATAGAGGCCCGGGCCTATGCCGCAGGGCTCAAATTGTTGCGAGCCAAGGTGAGGCACCTGGGCACCGAGTACAATATTAAAATTCTCAAATCTGTATACGAGTACCTCAGGGACAAAGTCGAGATGCGCTTCCGCACCGCGGTGGCGGACATCATCACCGTCCGGGAGGATGGGGCCCTGAGGGTAAAGGGCGTTATCACCCAGGACGGTGAGGAATACCTGAGCGATTTTGTCTTTATCGCCCCAGGTCGAGATGGTTCCGGCTGGTTGACGGACATCCTCGGTCGGCGAAAAATACCCATGTACAATAACCAAGTGGATGTGGGAGTCCGGGTCGAGACCTCCGACATAGTCATGCGGGAAATCAATGAGAACCTCTACGAAGGGAAGTTCATCTACAATACTTCAGTGGGCACCCAGGTGCGGACCTTTTGCAGCAATCCCTCCGGCCATGTCGTGGTGGAAAACCACAGCGGCGTGATTGCCGCCAACGGCCATGCGTACAACGATCCCAGTCTGGGCTCGGGCAATACCAACTTCGCCCTCCTGGTTTCCCACAGGTTTACCGAACCCTTTAACAAGCCCAATGAGTATGCCAGGGAAATCTGCCGGCGAGCCAACGATCTCTCCAGCGGCGGCTTGATTATCCAGAAGTTTGGCGATATCATGCGGGGCAGGCGCTCCACCGAAAAGCGGATTCAGGAGGGCTTTATCGAGCCGACTCTCAAGGAAGCTGTCCCCGGGGATCTGGGCCTGGTCTTGCCCTACACCACCATGAAGAGCCTGATCGAGATGACCCATGCCCTGGACAAGGTCACCCCGGGCATCGCCTCGGATCACACCCTCTTCTACGGAGTGGAGGCAAAGTTCTATTCAGCCCGTCCCAAGTTAACGGTGGAGCTGGAGACCGAGGTCAAGGGACTCTACTGCGGCGGAGACGGCGCCGGCATCACCAGGGGGCTGGCCCAGGCCGGAGCCTCCGGGGTCTGGGTGGCCAGGTGCATCTTAGATAAGATGTAGGGGGCGGCTTGTGCCCCTCGCCTGATAGATTAAATCCCTGCAGGTGGGAGGAAATCCCGCCTGCAGGCTACAAAAGACGGGGCCGGTTGGGCCCCGTCTTTAGTTAAAGCTTTGTTCGGTGTGCAAAAATAAAGGAAATTCGCTGTGGGTACACGAATATAATTATCCGAGGTGGAGTAGCAACATCCAGATTAGCTGGCCACTCAGTACCAAAGACCATATAAGGAGGGGATATTAATGAAGTACAAGATTTTTGGGGACAATTTACCGGCGGTAACCATCACCCTGGACAGGGGGGAGAGCGTCTACAGCCAGTCCGGCGGAATGACCTGGATGACCGACAATTTCCTTATGGAGACCAATTTGAAGGGCGGCTTGCTGAAGGGATTGGGCAGGATGCTCACCGGGGAGTCCATCTTTATGGCTACATACACCGCTCAGGCGGATGGCGCAGAGATAACCTTTGCCTCTACTTTTCCTGGTTCCATCGTCGCTGCCGACATCGGAGAAAGCAGTATCATCCTGCAGAAGAACGCCTTCCTCTGCGCCCAGCCTACGGTTGAACTCAGCATGTACGTTACCAAGGGCCTGGGAGCCGGCTTTTTTGGCGGCGAGGGCTTCCTCCTCCAGAGATTGGCCGGCCAGGGCATGGCCTTCTTCGAAGTGGACGGCACCTGTTATGAAAAGGTCTTGGCGCCGGGAGAAGTGATAAAGGTGGACACCGGCAATGTCGCCGCCTTCCAGGAAGGCGTCGGCTACCAGGTAGAGCGGGTTAAGGGCTTTAGAAACATTCTCTTCGGCGGCGAAGGCCTCTTCCTGACCAAGCTCACCGGGCCCGGGAAGGTGTGGCTCCAGACCATGCCTCTGTCGGGTTTTGCCGCCAGAATCATTCCCTTCTTGCCCAAAAAGAGCGACTAACCACTGGGGACGGTTCCCAGTGGTTGTGGGCAGATACCAAATTTTTTACAAAAATATGCTGCAAACTGCTGGCAGATACGGTAAGATAAATATGGGTCATCGCCACCCCTCAGCAGCGAGGACGGTGGCCTTTTTTACATGCTAAGAATTGCTGCTTCCTTACTTTGCCCTTCCGGGGTTTACGCGCTCAGCTTGACCCGCCCCAATAGCCTGGGCGGGAGAGCAGTCGAGGGAAACGAGAATTTTTCCAAGTAGAATGGGAGGAGATGTCATCTATGAATGAAGTAATCAAGCCCAGGGCGTACATGGGGATATTGCTGTTTATCATGGTGATGGCGGTGATGGTCTTTACCGCCGCCCCCCTGCAGTTTGCCTGGAAAATGTGGGGGCTGGCCCTGACTGAGCTAATACTCCTGGCCATGGCGATTATACCTGTCCTGATCCTCCGCTGGGATTTCCGGGAAGTATTCAGGATGCGGATTCCAACCTGGCGCCAGGTGTTTGGCACCCTGGTGCTCTGGCTGGGCAGCTATATAGCCGTCCTGACAGTCGTAATGATTATTTCGTACCTGTTCCCCCAAGGCATGAGCGATGTCGGCTCGGATATGCTGGAGTTCTTTGCCAGCGTGCCCTTTCCCGTCCGGTTCTTTATTCTGACGGTAATGCCGGCAATTTGCGAAGAGGCCCTACACCGGGGCTTTATCCTCTATTCCTTTAAGCATACCAGCAAGTGGACGGCGATTATCTCCATGGGCTTTATCTTCGGGCTCTTTCACCTGGACCCCTATAGGTTTTTGGGGACGGCAATCCTGGGCGCAGTCTTGACCTACATCATGATCGAAACCCGCAACATCCTTCTGCCCATGCTCTTTCACTTTGTCAACAATGCCCCCAGCGCCTTGGTCACCCTGATTTCCACCCCAGGCGCCGAAGCAGGGCCTACTCCTCTGGCCTCTGTGGGGCTTATAGTGCTCATGGCCACGGCGACGCCCTTCCTGCTCCTGGCCGGCAGTCGCTTGCTCTTGAGCAAGGAGGAGAGGAAGAGCAGGCCGATAACCAAAGCCACCTGGATTGTGGCCATAGTTATGGCGGCGGTCTTGGCAATATCGGGAGCTGTCATGACTGTGGCAGGAGCCATTGAGCTGATGGCGGATTTAATGGCGCCTCCGGCCTTCGAAACCGCGTTTTCCCAGGATGTAAATCGGGATACCCCCGGCCATCAGCTGGAATTTTCGGTGGAGGAGGCAGGGAGATATCAGCTGGATCTCAACATCCAGGGCGCAGAAGGCGTTGTGACTGAGGTAGTAATAACCGGTGGAACTGGTCAAGAGGTGTACAGAGCTTCCGCCGGAGAGATGACCGGACAGGGCTACGTCGATCTGGCCGCCGGGGACTACCTGGTTACCGTCACCTTCAGCACCGAGAGTCAAGAATACCTGCCCGTCAGGGTGGAAATACAAATAAGCCATTGGGAATAGTTCCAATGGCTTAACCTTTTTTCAGGGCCCGAAGTTTTTCGGGGCCTATCCTGTCTGTAACCAGGCCCAATAGCAGCAGGCTGCTGCCTGCACCCATCAGAAATTCGCTCAAAGGGCTGACTGAGAAAACATGTTTAAGCAAGAGGGCGCAGCTCAGGGCTGCAAGGCCGATAAGGGTGATGGCGCCCAACCTCTGCTCTCGTCTCACCAGCAATACCTCCCTAAAACTTGGTGTTGTAGTAGACCTTCAGTGCGGCTTTAACCAGAACCATGAATGCTGTTACTGCCAGAAGGGTGAAGTAGATCTTCTCCTCAAAGCAGCCGGCCACAACTGTCGCCAGGGCAATTGCAGCGATGGAGAAGTTGAACCCTCCGCCGCCAATTTTGTCGCGGATGAATTTGGCCCTCTCGTCTTTTTCGGCAATCTGCAGAGTCCGCAGCTTGCCGTCATCCTTAAGGGCCTGGCAGAACCTGAGGATATTTATCAGGACAAAAACCTGCAGAGCCGTAAAAATCCCGATTTGGGTGCCGCGGATGAAACCATGGGTGAAGGTAAGCTTGGGGGCGTAATAGCCGGAAAGGATGATAAAGACAATCGCCAGGGCATCCAGGGCGACTAACCGGAGTATTCTCCTCCTGAGGGCGCTCCTGTACGCATTCATTTACACATCCTCCACTTCACTAAAATCGAATACCTCTTCGATGGTCAGGCCGAAGTACTTGGCGATCTTATAGGCCAGGACAAGGGAGGCAGTATACTTTTCCCTCTCCAGAGAAGTGATTGTCTGCCTGGTGACGCCGACGGCCCTGGCCAGTTCTTCCTGGGACAGCTTGTGTTGCTTGCGCAATTCCTGAATTCGGGTTTTCAACTAACCCCTCCTTTGCAAAGTTTACTTTGCATCTTTAGCATAGTTTGCTTTGCATGATTTGTCAAGTGTGCTTTGCATTTTCTCGCCAAGTAAATGCAGGCAGAATAACCCAGTGTTGAAACAGATACCCTCAAAAACCGGCGCTTTTGTGCGAATATTATTGTAAGGGAGGTTTGCGGAATGAAAAAGTACATAGCGGCTCTCATATCTCTGCTGTTAATTATTTCGCTGCTCAGTGCTCCGGTTCGTGCGGAAACGCCGGACGAGGTGAATCCTCCGGAGGGTCAGGAGGAGGTCATCGATGACGAACAAGAAGAATTCACCGAGGAAGAGCTGGCGGGAGTCTTGACCCCGGATTCGCCCTGGTACTTTATCAAGAGCTTTATTGAGTTCATCAGGATGACCCTTACCTTTGACGCCGAGAAAAAGACGGAGCTCATCGGCGAACTGGCTGCAGAGCGGGCAAAGGAATTGCAGGCTTTGGAGCTTAAATTAGCCGATGGGGAAATAACCGAAGAGCAGCTGGCGCTGCTTGAAAAAACCCTGGACGCCTTAATCGACCTGACCGAAAAATATGTCCAGCGGTTGGGTGAGGAAGTTCCCGACGAAGGCGATGGGACAGAGCCTCCCCAAGAGGATGAGTCAGATTTCGGTGAAGACCAAGGGACAGAGCATCCCGAAGGTGATGAGACCGACTCCGACGAAGACCAGGGGGCCGAGCCTCCCGAAGGTGATGAGACTGACCCCGACGAAGACCAGGGGGCCGAGCCTCCCGAAGGTGATGAGACCGACCCCGACGAAGACCAGGGGAACGAGCCTCCGGAGGATGATGAGGCAGACTCCGGTGAGGACCAAGGAGACGAGCCTCCCCAAGCTGACGATGAAGATGCCGGGGAAGATGAAGAAGCTGAAGAGGATGACAGTAAGTATCCCGATAAGTACCTTAAGCGCATAGCCCATCTGAAGGAAGTGGCAAAGAAAGCCCCTAAATGCGCCCACAAGGGACTTGCCCGGGCAATTGCCAACGCCCACCGCCAGCGGGCGCGGATGATTGCCACGGGAAAGCTGAAGGCCGACTTGCCCTACTCGCTGTTTAAGCTGGAGATCGTGTCGAACTCCCGCATATTAGCCGTCGAACTGGAACAGAAAGAGGGTGGGATTGAGGCTACAGTCGAGAAAGGCGCTCCGGACAGGACGAAGAAGTTGCAGCATGCCTGCGCTTTGGCTTACCTCCTGCCCATCCTGGAGCCCCTGGAGCTCAAGGCCTCGTTATCCCAGGAGCAGATCATAACCATGCTTTTGAAGGCCTTCTCCTGGGATCAGGAGTACTCCCAGCTCGAGATTTTAGTTGAGCTTAACGACGGCAGTAAAATCGAGATTATTGCCGGCGAACCGGATACTCCGGTTGATGAACCGGAAACTCCCGGGGACGAAACAGAAAATCCCGGGGATGAAACTGAAAACCCCGGAGAAGAAGACCCGGAGGAAGAAAACCCTGATGAGGAAACAGAGCCCGAGGAGCAAGAAGAGGAACCCGGGACTCTGCCCGACCTCGCCTACAAAAAATTTGAAGTAAAGCTCAAGGCCCATCATTACCATCAGCATATAAAATATGATCTGAAGCCGAAGCACCTAAAAGCGGAGGTCAAGGTAACCGAGAAGGGAAAGGAAAAAGTAAAGCTCAAGGACGCTGCGGCAGTCGAGTACTTCGAGTCCATCTTCGGCGCCCTGAAAATCAACTCCGCCATGCCGCGGCAGCAGGTTGCCGAAGAGCTCTTGCGGGCCTTGAACTGGGACAAGGCTTATGACGAGCTGGAAGCAAAGATAGTGTTTGCCGATGGAACCAAAATTGCCTTCAAAGATAAAGGTCTCTTTCTCACTGCCGACTTGGCCTTCACGAAATTCGAGACCAAGATTAAGTCTGGCGGCGACAAGTTTGTCGTCAAGTTCGAGCGGAAGCGGGACAAGGTCGTCTGTATGGTAGAGAGCAAGGGGGACGGCAAACCCAAGAAGATCGAAAAGGCACCTGCCCTCGATTACCTGCTCCCAATTCTCAGGACCTTGGATCTCAATGCGTCCATGCCTCAGGAGGAGGTAAACGGTAAATTGCTTGCCGCCTTTGCCTGGGATGGGGATTATGATGAGCTGGAGATTAAAATAACCTTTACCGATAAGTCCAAGCTCGATTACAAGAGCAAAGATAAAGCTAAACCCGGCAGCTTGCCCTTTGCCAAGTTTGAGCTGGAAATCGAAGCCCGTGGCAAGGAGCTCTCGGTGGATGCCGAGGGCAATAAAGCAGAGGTCAAGATTGAACAAAAGGGCAAAAAGGAAGTCAAGCATAAGGGCAAGAAAGCCGTCGACTACCTCCTGCCCATCCTTGAAAAGCTGGACATCAATGCTTCAATGTCCCAGGAAGAAATAACCGAAAAAGTCCTTGCCGCCTTTGCCTGGGAGGGTGAGTACGAGGAATTTGAATTGTACGTGAAATTTCTCGACGGAAGCAAAGTAATATTCAAAGCTGAGCACGACGACTGATTGGTTGTAGTAGCTTAAAGGCCCGGTGTGAGCGCCGGGCCTTCTTGCATGCTTCTTTACTTACTGCTGTGGAGTTCGATAATCTTGAGGATGACCTCAACGGCCTTTTTCATCGAGTTGACGGGGATGTACTCATACTTGCCGTGATAGTTGTGGCCGCCGGTAAAGATATTGGGGCAGGGCAGGCCCATGTAGGAAAGCCTGGCTCCGTCGGTGCCGCCCCGGACCGGGGAAATTACCGGCGTGACCCCTACTTCCTGCATGGCCCTTTTGGCCAGTTCAACTATTTCCAGCACCGGTTCAATCTTTTCCCGCATGTTATAGTAGGAATCCTTCAACTCCAGCTCTACGGCGCCGGGACCGTACTTGAGGTTGAGGTAGTCCACTGCCCCTTGAATGACCTTCTTTTTCTTCTCGAACAGTTCCCGGGAGTGGTCCCGGATGATGTAGTGCAGCCTGGTTTCTTCCACATCGCCGTCGATGTTGGTCAGGTGGGTAAAGCCCTCGTAATCTTCTGTGTACTCCGGCCTTTCCGCAGGGGGGAGCAGAGAGTTCAGCTCCATGGCGATGAGCATGGAATTGATCATTTTATTCTTGGCAGAGCCAGGGTGGACATTCCTGCCCTGAATCCTAATCTTGGCCGAAGCGGCGTTAAAGTTCTCGTACTCCAGTTCGCCCAGGGGGCCGCCGTCCAGGGTGTAGGCAAAGGCGGCGTTGAACTTCTTTACGTCGAAGAGGTCTGCCCCCCTGCCAATTTCTTCATCGGGGGTGAAGGCGATTTTAATCTCTCCATGCTCTATCTCGGGATGGGCAATCAGGTACTCCATGGCGGTGATGGTCTCGGCAATGCCTGCTTTGTCATCGGCGCCCAGAAGGGTGGTTCCGTCGGTGGTTATCAGGGTTTCCCCCACATAATCCTTGAGGTCGGGGAAGTCCGCCGGGGACAGGATTATGTTCTTTTCCCGGTTAAGGACGATGTCGCCGCCGTCATAATTCTCCACAAAGGTGGGGCGCACATTTTCCCCCGACATGTCCGGGCTGGTGTCCATATGGGTGATGAAGCCGATGGCAGGGATTTCCCTGTCCACATTGGCGGGCAGGGTGGCCATGACATAGCCGTTTTCATCCAGGGAGACGTCCTGCATGCCAATATCCTGCAATTCCTGGACCAAGACCCGGGCCAGTTCCATTTGCTTCTCGGTGCTGGGGCAGGTGGCGGACTCGGGATCCGATTGGGTATCGATGACTGCATACCGCAAGAAACGCTCTACTACTTTCTCCACTTTCCTCACTCCTAAAAGTTTTCTATAGGCTTAATCATTCAAGGCATTTCGCACCAAGTCGGCAAATTCTTGGGGCAGGGCGATGCCCGGCGCCATCTGGCCTGTTTCGATCCAGTAGGACCGGTTCACTTCCGTTCCATCCAGGAGGTGATAGCAGATGAAATACCGTTCGGAGTCCACGGGGACAGCAGCTTCGCTGAGCCCTGCAGCCAGGGTCATGGCAACCATGTCCTGGACGATTTGCGGGTCATCGATTGTGTCCAAGACGGTGCTGCCGTCCACTTCGCTGTTGACGGTGATGTACTCCACCTTGTTCTCCCCAGGTCGGAAAGGGCCAGGTTGGAGCAATCACCGGTACCAATGTAGGTGATATCGTCAAATTTTATGAAGTCCATCCAGGAGATCATAGGCCGCGACGGCAATAAGCCGCAACTCCAGAGGAAGGTCGCCAGCACCAGGGACAGAAATAATGCCAACAGGCGGCGCATCTTTTCTCCTCCCTTATACTTGCTTACCTAAAGTATACAGGAGGCAAGCAAAGTATTCCAGGAAGCATAGGGACGGTTCTTTTGCTTCCAAGCCTGAGGCCTGAGCCGAGACAGGAGGAAATAACTGGCCAGCAACCCCTCTCCCTGTGGTAAAATATCTGTAGAGTTTAGCAGAGAGGAAGGTGGCCATGAAGGTCCTGGTAACAGGTTTTTCTCCCTTTGGCGGGGAGACCATGAATCCAGCCCTGGAGGCAGTCAGAAAACTGCCCGATACTATTGGTAGCGCAGAGATTGTCAAGGCGGAGTTGCCCGTGGTCTTCGACAAGGGGGCCCTGGTCCTGGAAGAGCTGATAAACGCCCACCGGCCGGAAATTGTGATCAGCGTCGGTCAGGCCGGGGGCAGTCCCGCCATTTCTGTAGAGCGGGTGGCCATCAACCTCCAGGATGCCCGCATTCCAGACAATGAGGGTAACGCTCCCGTGGACAAAACGATTAAGTCCGATGGCAAGGCGGCCTACTTCAGCACCCTTCCCACCCGGGCCATGGTCCAGGCCCTGCGGGAGCAGGGTATACCGGCGGTGCTGTCCTACAGCGCCGGCACCTATGTCTGCAATGATGTCATGTACCATCTGCTCTATTGGATAGAGAAGCGCTGGCGGGACATGCGGGGCGGCTTTATTCATGTGCCCTACTGCCTGGACCAGGCCGCCAGTAAGACCTCGCCGCCCCCGTCCATGGCCCTCGACTCAATTGCCCGGGCCCTGGAAATAAGCATCAGGACGGCACTGAAGCATGGGCACGAAGCATGGGGACGGTTCTTTTGCTTCCAAGTCCGGAGCGGAATAGCCTGCAGCACAGATAGCTATGGGAGGTCAGGGCATGGAGATGCGGAAAATATTGAAGCGCAAGCACATAGAATTTCAGGAAATTCCCGGCTGGGGAGTGTACCTGCGCCGCCAGTGGGAAGATAATTTTGTCAACCACCTAACCGCCGAGGAGAAGCAGGCAATCTTCCTTCACGACGATGACGGCTGCTGCGGTTTTCTCTGGCATGTATTCAGCTATGAAAAGCGGGATTGCCTGGTGGGGGAAGAGGCTGCCGCCGCCTTCGCCAACCAAACCAAGGCCGGCTGCTATATTTTCTTTCAGCACAGCGACGATGCCCTGCTCTCAGAAGACGCAGCAAATTTGGAACCCGGGGACCTTCCCGCTGAGGATGTCTATGTTGCAGACAAAGACTTCAACTGGACCTATGTACAAACCCATGAAAGAATGTGCGGACCGTACTTCTGCAGCAAAGGGAAGAGGGGAGGGGACCAAGTCAGAATAGCCCCGCAGCATAAGCCCCGGTAATTGGGCGGGTAACAGATGTAATCGGTTAGGAATCTACCCTGTCGAAAGGCAGGGTAAATATTTTTGTTGACATATACAGTCTAACTGTATATAATAACTATACAGGAGAACTGAATAGTGAATCTGTATAGAAAGGAAGTGAGGATTTGAACAGAGAAAAGCACTTGCCCTTGACGGAAACCACCTTTTACATTCTCTTGGCTCTTTTGCAGCCATCCCATGGTTATGCAGTTATGCAAAGAGTGGAAGAGTTGAGCGAAGGGCAGGTAAGGATTGCCGCCGGAACCCTGTATGGGGCCCTGGAAAATCTGCTCAAACAAAAACTGATAGCTCCCGTCAGGAGCGATGACCCGCGCCGGAAGTCATATGTCATTACTGACTCGGGCCGGCGGATCCTGAAGCTTGACTGTCAGAGGATGGAGCATATGGTGAAGTTGATCACCACGGCAATTGGGGAGGGAAGATTGTGATTAAGTACAGGTACTTTCTTGACTTTGAAAAGGAAGAGCAATGGCTTAATCGAATGGCTAGACAAGGCTATGAGTTCACAGGCAAGAACATGTTCAGTGGCTACAGCTTCCGCCGGTCCCAGCCTAAGGAAACCTGCATCCGGATTGATTACCGTACCTTCAAAAGGCCCGAAGATTTTCAGGACTATCGCCAGCTCTTTGAAGACAGCGGCTGGAGGCTTATTGCCGGGGGCCAAAATTCGTACACCCAGTATTTCGCCAGGACTGGGGACGGTGCTGAGGACGAGATCTTTTCAGACCAGGCGTCCAAAGCCGGGAGGTATAAGCGTCTCTCTAACATGTGGCTGACCTGGGCAGCAGTATATTTTCCCATAATGGTTGCTCTGCTCAGCAGCGGGGCCGTAGACGTTCAGGCAATCCTAAACCCCAAGTTGTTGTACTATACGCCTGGACTCTGGGAGAAGACATCCTGGGACTTTTGGCGGGCTTTCATCTTTGAAACCCCCTTTGCCCTCATGCGGGGATTTGCCTGGTTGATCTTTCTCCTGTACATTGCCCTTTATCTGTACTTCGCCGCCCGGGCCTATTGCAAATATAGGCGTGGCTTACAGCTTCATTAAAATCATCGAGTCAGGAGCGGCGACATGGTCTATGTGGAATACCACCCGCTGGGATGGGGGGAATGTGGATTTATTCAATCTCTATGCCAACCCCCTGGAGGCCTATCAGCGTGCTTTCGCCGCGGCCGGCAGGAGCTCCAGGATTCTGGAAAGGACTCCTGAAACTAAGCAAGAGGAATTCATCGAGTTTATCACGGCTGAAGTCGATCAGGGGCGTCCTGTTATTGCCCTGGGAATCATCGGCCCCCCCGAGGCCTGTATCATTGCGGGTTATCAGGATGAGGGGCGCACCTTATTGGGGTGAACTTCTTTCAGGATAATCCCGAATTTGCATCCGATGTGAAGTTACATGAGTCGGGTTATTTTCTCTGCAGCTCCTGGTGGGAAAATCCCTGCACCATAGCGCTGATGTCCATCAGCGAGGAGCCGGTAGCAGGTGTTTCTACCCTGGAAATACTTGAGAACGCCATTAGAGTTATGACCAACCCGCAAGTAAGAGAGTATGCCGGCGGACCAAAGGCGTATGATGCCTGGGCCCAAGCCCTGGCAGATGACAGCCAGTTTCCCGAAGGAGCCGTCCTTCCCCTCTTGTTTGAGCGACTCATGTGCCATGGTGACGCCATGGATACGATTAGCGAAGGGCGCTATTATGCTGCAAAATTCCTGGAGGCGACCTTCCCGGGGGCAGGTCAGGAGGCGGCGAAGGCCTTTAGCGATGAGGCAAAGCTGGTGACGAAAATGGTCTCGGTTCTGGGCGGATGGCAGCGGGGGGAAGGGGCTGTGAAATGACAATCTGCCATATTTCTCAATAAGCCATTTTAGTTGGGCGGGAAAACTCGCACCGACCTTGGATTACCCATGTAGGGGGGCCTTTTGGCCCCCAGATTTTTCTTGGAGGCGAGGAGGTTTAGTTTTGCGACAGTCCCTTTTTCTTTACAATGACACAAGAGGTAAAGCTAAATTTCAGTTTCAGTTTATTAAAATTCTGGGCGTTTTTTCAAATGGCAGGAAAAAGCATATGGTAAAACGAATATAACGAATATGCAATTTACTTGACTGGAGGTAATTTCAGATGGAACCTTTCGGGGTGGTAGAATACCAAGTGGATTATCCCTTGTATCTGAGGTTTTATAAGTTTCAGGCCCGCAGAGGGTACCGCAAATTCTTGTCGCTATTAGTATATATTCTTCTGTCTGTAGGTATCATCTTCGGTGGACTCTTTCTCTTTCTTCGTCCCGGGCTGGGGATACTGATATTTTTTGTCCTTTACCTGTTTGCCCTGGGCTTCAAGGTTTATATGGATTTTTACTTTCCCAGGGTATCCTTCAATAAGTCCAGGGAAATAATTGATGCCACTCATAAGTTTCAGTTGTTCTCAGACCATTTCATTGCCGAGTCCAAGGGGGAAAATTCTTCAGGTAGGTCCACAACTAAATACCTCGCCTTGCACAATGCTTATGAGCTCAAAGATCTGTATATCTTGTACATAACCCAACGCCAAGCTTTCTTACTGCCCAAGTCTGCCATGTCGGACGAAACGAGCAATCAGTTGCGGGACGTTTTACATACTCACTTGGGGCAAAAGTTTATACTGGTGGGCCAGCGATAGCACAGCGAGTGGCTGGAAAATGGTAGTGCCCACCCTTGCGGACGCATTTCCAATCTGCTCCCCTGTAGAGATTTCTTGACCATCGCCGATTACCTCGGCGATTTTTTAAAACCCTGGGACGAGAATAAGAAGCAAGGGGTGGCTACAAGCGGGGTATATGGTAAAATATTACCATCATAGCATTCTGGAGGGGAGAAGCATGGGTCTTACCGGAGGAGATATTGTCTATTACTTGCTGAAGCCGCCAGTCCGCTGGTATCTCAGGCAACTGTTTAATATCCACGTGGAGAGCAATCCATTGGAGGATGTCCGGGAACCCTATTTGCTGTTGGGCCATCATGTTACCAATCACGATCCTATTATCAGCAACGCCTTCTCCAAGAGGCTGATTCGCTATATTGCCGGAGACGCAAATCAGGACAGCATAATAAAGAGGTTCCTTCTGGCCATGCTGGAGAGCATTCCCTTTGCCAAGAACCGGAGCGATGCCAAGTCCATCCGGGAACTGGTGCGGCACATAAAGGCGGGTCATCCCGTGGGCTTGTATCCCGAGGGGGGTAGAAATTGGGATGGGACCACCGACTATCTGATTCCATCCACCGCCAAGCTCATAAAATTTCTCAAGGTCCCGGTCTACGCCACCTTTTTCAAGGGCGGCTATTTAAGTCGCCCGCGCTGGGCTTCTTTCCCCAGGAAGGGCAAAATGGTTCTGGATATCAAGCTGCTAATGGATAAGGAGACGGTGCAGAGGGAGCCGGTGGAGGAAATATATCGGCTGATGGTGGAAAGGCTCAGCTATAATGAGTTCACCTGGCAAAAGCACCAGCGCATTCCCTTCCGGGGTAAGAACTTGGCCGAGCACATCGAGCGGCTGCTCTACCTCTGCCCAGCCTGTACTGCCTTCAATAGCCTTAAATCCCAGGGCAATGTATTTCGGTGCACTGCCTGTTCAAAAGAATATGAAGTGGACCAGTATGGTGAGATCCTGGGCTGTCCTGAATTCGACAATACCGTCGCCTGGAACCAGTGGCAGCGGTCCCGGCTTCCCCGCATCATTGAAGAAGGCTTTGAGTTTTATAATCCGGAGGTCAAACTGCATAAGCAGGACCTGGCTGCCAGGACCAGGAGCAAGGATTTGGTCGACCTGACCTTTTCTCCCAGGGGCGTTGAGCTCACCGGGAAGAAGGGTAAAGAAACCATCGACCTTGGCGAAATCTCCAGCCTCAGCATTACCTTTCAGGATGTGGTGGAGTATTACGTCGGCAGAGTCAAGTACCGCTTTACCTTCGATCCTCGCAGGCATATGTCGGTAAAGCTGTTCTACGATCTCCTTGCCAGTCTCATAAAAAGCTAGCCCCCGACTCCGGGGGTTTTCTAGTTCCTGCCTTCACATTCCAGGAAAAACCTTGCCGAAGAGCGAATATAGGGAAAAGTGTACGGGAGGTGGGATTATTCGGCTCATCGTCAATTATCTCATGAGAATGCTGCCTTATATTCTCTTTACTCTGCCGAAGTTGCTGACCCTGCGGATAGGCAAATACCTCCAGCGCAGGCGCAAGGGCTTGCCGACAAATTATGTCCATGAACTGGGGCTGGTATTTTTCCTGCTCTTCTTGACCGGCCTGGCTTCCCTTACGGTAATCCCCAAGGTATCCCTGAGCGCGGGCAAAATCCAGGTTATCGGCGCCGAGAGTCCGCGGGTCAACCTGGTTCCCCTGAACAAGCTCCTGGAAATCGAGGAAATCGTCATAGCTCAGGGCAATTACCCCTACTTGCTCATCGAGGTCCTGGGCAATGTCGGCATGTTTGCCGTAATCGGCTTTATGCTTCCCCTGCTCTGGCGGAGATTTCAATCAGCCAGGCTGTCAATTGCCACCTGCCTGCTCACTTCGCTCTTCATCGAGGTGGCTCAACTCCTGCAGCCTCGGGCCACAGATATCGACGACCTCATCCTCAACACCCTGGGCGGAGCGCTGGGCTACCTGCTGTACAGGCTATTAGAAAGAATAGCTCCCCGGATTACTGGGGCATTCAAATATTGAGATAGGGAATACTAGCCCTAGGGCCATCGCATACCACCGGCAGGTAATTGGCTGCAACCTTGTCATGCAAGAAAGCGATGGCCTATACTATTATTAAGTTGGTGGTGCAGGATGCTTAGGATTGTGGCCCTTGGTTTGCTGGGCGCCTTGCTGCTCTCTTCTTCGGGGACGGTCCCGGAACAGGTCGAGGTGGCGAGGCTGGTGGAGGAATTTGGCCGAAGCATAAAGCATGTCTCCCTCCTTGCCCCGGCTGAGGTGGTGGAGGAGAGCATGCGCCGGCAGTACGGGGAGTACGTGGCCCCCGAGCTCCTGGAAGAATGGCTGCTCTATCCTGGCAGGGCCCCCGGGCGGACGGTATCCAGCCCCTGGCCGGACAGGATTGAAGTGGTAAGCATCACCAAGGGTTTCGATAACACCTACGAAGTAGATGGGGAAATAGTAGAAATGACCAGTAGTGGCGAGGCGGCCCGGAGGGCAGTCACCTTGGTGGTGGGAAAGTGGGGCGGGACCTGGCTGATCCGGTCTCTGCTCCTGTTGCCGCCGGAGTGAATTTGCAGATAAGGGAGAGGAAATAAAATGCAGCTCAGCCTGGAGGAAAAGATTGGACAGTTGGTCATGGTAGGACTGGAAGGACCTACTCTGGATCAGAGGACCCGGAGCTTGCTCAGGGATTACCATGTGGGCGGGTTTATTTTCTTTGCCCGCAACATTCAGAGCTCTGAGCAGACCCTGGCCCTGGTCGAATCTCTGAATCGGGCCAACCCGGGCAGATTGCCCCTGCTCTTGGCAGTAGATGAAGAAGGGGGGCGGGTCAGCCGCCTGCCCCAGGAATTTGTCCAGCTTCCCGCCAACAGAGAGGTGGGACAGGGGGGGGCGGCCCTGGCCGGTCGGCTGGGGCAACTCCTGGCCCAGCGGGTAAAGGCCATGGGATTTAACGTGAATTTTGCCCCGGTCCTGGATGTGGACAGCAATCCGGCTAACCCGGTAATAGGGCCCCGCTCCTTCGGGCCCGACCCCGCCCTGGTGGCCCGGATGGGCATAGCTGCCATGCAGGGAATCCAGAGCCGGAGAGTGGCGCCGGCCATCAAGCACTTTCCCGGCCATGGCGATACCTCGGTGGACTCCCACCTGGGGTTGCCCAGGGTAGAGGCAGATTTGGACCGGCTCCGGAACTTTGAACTCATCCCCTTCCGCGAGGCGATTCAGGCCGGGGCTGATATGGTCATGACCGCTCACATCCTCTTGCCCGAATTGGACCCCGATTTCCCCGCCACCCTGTCCCCGGTGCTTATAGGGGAGGTGCTGCGAGGGGAGCTGCAGTTTGGCGGGGTGGTAATTACTGATGACCTGACCATGGCGGCCATAAAGGATAATTATGATCTGGGCCGGGCGGCAGTGCTGGCCATTAAGGCCGGGGTGGACATGGTCCTGGTCTGCCATGGCCATGAAAACTACGTTTCCGTCCTGGAGGCCATTCGCTCCGCCGTCCTGGCGGGAGAGATTCCCCAGGCAATAATCGACGCCTCTGTGACCCGGATTACAGAATTGAAGAAGCGTTACGCCGTCGCCGGGGAGGTCCCCACTGTGGAAGCCTGTAACCGCCTGGCCCTGGAGATCTTTGGGGACTAGCACCGACCCCTGCCCTGGGCATTATACTGGACTAATGGGGGTGTTCAGATGGCGCATCACCACGGTCACTCTCACCACCACGACCATGGTCACGGCAGCACGGGCAATATCCGCACTGCTTTCTTCCTCAACTTTTTCTTTACCCTTTTGGAGATAGTCGGCGGCCTTTGGACCAACAGCATGGCAATCCTCTCCGATGCCCTCCATGACCTGGGGGATTCCCTCACTTTGGGGATAGCTTGGTACTTGGAACGGTATTCGCAGCGTGGCCCCGACGAGAAGTTTACCTTTGGCTATGCACGCTTTTCCCTGCTGGGGGCGCTGCTCAACAGCCTGATCCTCATCGGCGGTTCTGCACTGATTCTCATCAATGTTATTCCCCGGCTCTTCAACCCTCAGCCCGTAAACACCCAGGGCATGCTGCTCTTTGCCCTGCTGGGGATAGGCATCAATGGCCTGGCGGTCCTGCGCCTGCGCAAGGGCAAGTCCCTGAACGAAAGAGTTGTCCTCTGGCATCTGATGGAGGATGTCCTGGGCTGGGTAGTAATCCTCATTGCCGGCATCGTCCTGCTCTTTGTCGATGCTCCAATCCTGGATCCCATCCTCTCCATCGTAATCACGATCTACGTCCTCTACCATGTGCTCAGCAATCTGAAAGAAATACTGCGAATCCTCCTGCAAGGGGTCCCCGGCAATCTGTCCATTCGGGCCATCGAGGCCGAGATAGTCGCCGAGGCCGGCGTCGAATCTGTCCACCACACCCATATCTGGTCCCTGGAGGGAGAGCGGCACCTCCTCAGCACCCATATCGTAGTTTGCGACGATATAGAGAGGGATGAACTCATCGCCGTCAAGGCCAGGATTCGGGAATTGATGCGGGCCCGGGGGATTGAGCACGTCACCATCGAAGTGGACTTTGCCGGCGAAGACTGCGAAAACCAAACCTGCTGAAACGCCGGGGACGGGACTTTGCGTTCCACAATTGTTCCGACGGACATATAAAGATGCGGTGAGCCCACCGCATCTTTCAATAATGTGTCCCTGGAGTTGTCGTCCGCCCCGCCCGGTGATATCATGGGGGCGTGAGAAGAGCGGATATTAAGCGAAAGAGGGGGAGAGATATGCTTAAGCTCACCACCGTGGGTTTGTTTGTCAAGGATATGAAGCGGATGGTCAGCTTCTATCGGGATGTGATGAGAATGGAAACCGATTGGGCCGGTGAGCCCTATGCAGAACTGTTTTCCCAGGGGTTCCGGCTGATCATGTACAGCCGCAAGGATTTTGAAGCGATGATATGAGATGGAAATCACCGCTTTTCATCCTCTAACCGGCCATATAGTTGAATCCTGGGAATTTACCGTGCCCTTCCAATACGGCGGACCCTGGTATTGGCCAATTATGCAGACTCGGGATACCCAGGGCAATTCCTACCTCCTCGTTGAGACTGAGAAAAATATACTACCCTTTTCCGGCCATCTGCAGTTCGGAGATTACAGTCCTGGAAGGGGATTGCGGGTAATAGACGCCAACACCGGTCAAGAGCTGTGGCAGTATCAGTATGGGGAAAATCATGTCAGTGTATCGGCAAGCAATGGGGACTACCTGGCGGTTGTCACCGATGCTGGAGAGGAGTATGCTGTGCAGTTTCTTGCCATGGCTACCGGAGAGCTGCGTGCTCAGATTTCTCTGCCGTATTCCGACTGTAGAATGCTAGGGAACAGACTGCTAATTGAGCAGCCGGGGGAATATATCCTGACAAACCCCTTTGAGTAAACTGCATAGCCGTTTTACTAACTCATGACATCTCTTTGGGCGGGGGCCAACTAGGCCCCCGCTTTTTGTTCGCCTGGCATGCCTGCTGGGCAAATCGGTTGAAAGAATTTTACCGCTACGTAAAACCAAAAAAAATAAGATTTCCCTTGACAAATAAAGTTATAAGAAATAATATGAAAGTAAACGTAACGCAAACGAAACACAAACGAAACATATCAAAGCGCTTAAGGGGTGTGGTTATGTTCGCTGAAGAGAGATGGCAGAGTATACTATCTGCCTTGGAAAAACACAAGACTGTCACCGTTCAGTTCCTCAGCCAGGAGCTGGGGGTGTCCCCGGTTACCGTCCGCAAGGATCTCAGCGAGTTAGAAGAGAAGGGCCTGCTCAAGCGCACCCATGGCGGCGCCATTCGCGTAGACCTGCTCTTTGAACCGGCCTATGAAGAAAAAGCCACAGCTAACCTGGCTCAAAAAGAACAGATCGCCCGGGAGGCGGTGGCGGAGATAAAACCCGGGGAAATAATCTTCCTGGACGCCGGCACCACCACCATGGCCATCGCCAGGGCGCTGCCGGCAGGTATGGAGATTACCGTGGCTACCAACGCCCTGAACATAGCCCAAGAGCTGATCAATAAGGGCCTGCGCACCATTATTATCGGCGGTGAGATTCGAAAGACCATGGCCGCGGTGGGTCCCGATACCGTCGCCACTTTGAGCAAGTATTACTTTAACCGGCTGTTCCTGGGTACCAACGGCTTCTCCCTCAAGGAGGGGCTGACCACCCCCTCCCCCGCTGAGGCCGAGGTCAAGGCGGCCATGCTGCGGCAGAGCCAATACAAGTACCTGGTCAGCGATTCCAGCAAGTACAGCCACATCTCCTTTGCCAAGTTCGGCGAGCTCCGGGATCTCAATGCCGTGATAACCGATCCGGGTATCCCCGAAGAGGCCAAGCAAGAAATTGAGGATCTGGGCCTGCGCCTGATCCTGACGCCAGGGGTGTAATTGTGGCTGCCATCTTGACCCTCACCCTCAACCCCGCTCTGGATGTGACATATCTGCTGGACGAACTCTGTCCCCACCAGGTCAACAAGGTTAGGGATAAGTGGGAAGATCCCGGCGGCAAGGGAATCAACGTGTCCAAGGTCTTGGCCGCCCTGGGCAAGGAGTCTCTGTGCTGGACCCTGCTGGGGGGCAGCATTGGCCGGCATATTCAGGAAATGCTGAGGCTCTACAGTCCTTTCCCGTCCGCAGTGTTCCGCATTGCTCGGCCCCACCCGGCAGAATATCAAGCTGCAGGTTGGCGGCCAACATATTGAGATCAACGAGCCAGGGCCCCAGATCAGCGCCGAGGAAATTGCCCGCTTCGAAGAGGAGTTCTTTCCCAATCTGGTCCAGGCCAAGGTCCTGGTTCTCTCGGGGAGTCTCCCCCAGGGTATTCCCCATGACTATTACGCCCGTCTGATAGAGAAGGGCACTCAGCTTGGCCTGCGGGTAATCCTCGATACCAGCGGCGAACCCCTGCGCCGGGGAGTTGCGGCGGGACCAATCCTGGTCAAGCCCAATCGCGCTGAATTGGAGGGCCTGCTCAATACCAGGCTTACCGGGATAGAGGAGATCATCGCCGGCGCCAGGCAGGTGGTGGCCATGGGCGCTGAGAATGTCCTGGTCTCCCTGGGAGCCCAGGGGGCCGTCCTGGTCAACTCCCGGGGAGTTTGGGAAAGTCGCCCGCCCAAGGTGAGAATGATATCTCCCTTGGGGGCGGGAGATTCCATGGTCGCAAGCTGCGCTGCCTGTATGGCGGCGGCTGAATATACAGACTCCCGCATGCTCAAATTCGCTACTGCTGCCGGAACCGCCGCAGTTGAACAACCTGGTTCCCGGGAGCCTGAATGGAAGAGGATAGAAGAAATTATGGCGGAGGTGGTCATTAAGGAGTGGTCTTAGTGGTTCGGGGCACTTATTTATATGTTTAGATTAGAAAAGGGGGATAAACTGTGAGCAACCTTTCAACACCGGTCAATGTTAAGGAGAGGCTTCAGTCCTTTGGCGGTTCCTTGGCAGGCATGGTAATGCCCAATATCGGCGCATTTATCGCCTGGGGTTTCATCACCGCCTTATTCATTCCCACCGGTTGGATTCCCAACGCAAATTTGGCCAGTCTGGTTGATCCCATGATCAAGTATCTCTTGCCCATCCTCATCGGCTATACCGGCGGCAAGATGGTCCATGATGTCCGCGGCGGAGTCGTGGGCGCTACGGCAACGGCAGGGGTAATTGTCGGGGCCAGCGTTCCCATGTTTTTGGGCGCTATGATTATAGGCCCCCTGGCGGGCTGGCTGATGAAGAAGTTCGACGACGCTGTGGAAGGCAAAATCCCCACCGGCTTTGAGATGCTGGTCAACAACTTTTCCGCTGGAATTCTCGGTTTGATCCTGGCCCTCCTGGCCTACCTGGGCATTGGCCCCGCCGTCGAGTTCCTGAACAATGCCCTTGAATCCGGGCTGGACGTCATCGTATCCGCCAAGCTTCTGCCCCTGGCCTCTATTGTCATCGAGCCTGCCAAGATCCTTTTCCTGAACAATGCCATCAACCACGGCATCCTGGGCCCCATGGGCGCGCAGCAGGCGACCGAAATCGGCAAATCCATCTACTTTATGCTGGAAACCAACCCCGGTCCTGGCCTGGGCATCCTGGCAGCCTACTTTGTGTTCGGCAAAGGCGCATCTAAACTGTCGGCTCCCGGAGCAATGGTCATTCACTTCTTGGGCGGCATTCACGAGATCTACTTCCCATACGTCCTGGCCAAGCCCAAGATGCTCCTGGCCGTCATCGCCGGCGGCGCTGCCGGTGTCCTGACCTTTGTAATCTTTGGCGCCGGCTTGGTGGCTACTCCTTCTCCTGGCAGTATCTTCGCCTACCTGGCCATGACTCCCCGGGGCGGCTTTGTCGGCGTCATCCTGGGCGTGCTCATAGCTGCCGTGGTCTCCTTCCTTATCGGCGGCCTGCTCCTCAAGACTGATAAAGCAGTGGAGGAGTAAGGATGCCTAAGGTATCTGCAGCTCAAGTAAAAAAAGTCATTTTTGCCTGTGAGGCAGGCATGGGCTCCAGCACCATGGCCGTTTCCATATTTAAAAAGCTGGCCAGGGCCAAGGGGTTGGACCTGGAGGTCAAGCATACGCCGGTGAACGGAATCCCCGCCGATGCCGACCTGGTCATCGTCCACGCGGGCCTGGCAGCCCGGGCCAGGAAGGTGCAACCCGATAAGGTCATCCTCAAACTGAACAATTTCCTCGATCAGGGGTTTTACAGCAAGGTGGTCGACGCCCTGGCCGCCGGCGAGGAAATAACCGATGAGCAGTGACCTCCGGCACTTGCTCTCCCCCGCCGCGGTGCGCTTAAATGTCGCCGTAAAGGATAAATGGGAAGCCATAAAGACAGCGGGAGAACTGCTGGTTCAGGCCAACTGCGTGGAGCAGAACTATATTGAGGAAATGCTCCAAAGGGAAAAGCTAATCACCTCATACATTGGCAGCGGGGTGGCTATACCCCACGGCACCGAGGGCAGTCGGGACATGGTCATTAAAACCGGCCTCTCCTATATTCAGGTGCCCCAGGGGGTAGATTTTGATGGCGAAACCGCTCGCATCATCATCGGCATTGCCGCCAGGGATGATAACCACCTGCAGATCTTGTCCAACCTGGCCGAGATCCTAATGGAGGCCAGTACCGTCCAGGAACTGATTGCCGCCAATAGCTATGAGGAGGTTTGCCGGCTGCTGACCTTGCCCGCCGCATCGATAGACTAGATTTCGGGAGGAGTAATTTATGAAAGCTGCTGTTTTTCTCGGTCCAGAGCAAATGGAAATCCGCGACGTCCCCAGACCCCAGGCAGCCCCAGATTCCTTGGTCATCAAGGTGGAGGCCTGCGCGGTCTGCGGCAGTGACGCCCGCATCTATGGCTCAGGAAACTTTAGGATTACCCCACCTCAGATTATTGGCCACGAGGTGGCAGGGACCATTGCCGAAGTAGGCAGTGAGCTGAAGGGATTTTCAGTGGGCCAACGGGTTGCCATTGCCCCTGCCATTCCCTGCGGAGAGTGCTTCTTCTGCGAGCGGGGGGAACAGACCGCCTGCGAAAACTCCGTTTCCCTGGGCTACCACTATGCCGGCGGCTTTGCCGAATATATGGAAGTGCCTTGGCGGGCCATCAAGGTAGGTTGCGTCAACACCGTTCCTGAGCACATTCCCTTCGAGGAGGCAGTTTTGGCGGAACCCCTGTCCTGTGCCATCAATGCCCAGGAAATTGCCGAGGTCGGCCTGGGGGAAACAGTAGCGATCTTTGGGGGCGGGCCCATCGGCTTCATGCATATTGAGCTGGCCCGCTCCCGGGGGGCGACCAAAATCATCCTCATCGAGCCCAACCCCTCCCGGCGGGAAATGGCTACGCCCTTTAAGCCAGACCTTGTCTTGGATCCCAATAATGACGACGTGGTCAAGTCCGTCCTGGAGGCTACTCAGGGCCGAGGCGCCGATGTGGTCATCACAGCCTGCCCCGCCGGCTCTGCCCAGGAGACGGCCTTGGAAATTGTCCGCCGCCGGGGCCGGGTCAGCTTTTTCGGGGGTCTGCCCAAGGGCAATTCGGTGATCAAATTTGACAGCAACCTGGTCCATTACCGCGAATTCTATGTGCTGGGGGCAAACGGTTCCAGCCCCCGCCAGAACCGCCTGGCCATTGACCTCATCGCCAGCGGCAAATTTGACGTCAAGAAACTCATCACCCATACCTTCCCCCTGGAAAAGACAGTGGAGGCCATCGAGACAGTGCGTCGGGGCGAAGGGTTAAAGGTAATAATCAAGCCTTAGGGGCAGAACGGGGGCAGTTCCCGCTGGGGAACTGCCCCTTCTTGTTCATTCACTCCGGCAGCATATGCTCGGAGGCCGTAGTATCTTTTTCACTCTCCGGGAGGTATAATTATAACTGCGTTTGAATCCGACTATGTATAACGAGAGGGGTGCCCAGAGGTGTCGGTTATAAAAGAGTTTAAGGAATTTGCCATGAAGGGCAATGTGGTCGACCTGGCCACTGGCGTAATTATTGGCGCCGCCTTTGGCAAGATCGTGACCTCCCTGGTCAATGATATCGTTACGCCGGTGTTGAGTTTGGCCATTGGAAAAATCGACTTTACCAATCTGTTCATCAGTTTGGACGGCAATCAGTATGCCACTCTTGAGGAAGCAAAAACTGCAGGGGCCGCAACCCTCAATTATGGCACTTTCCTGACCAATGTCCTGGATTTTCTAATCATCGCCTTCGTCATATTTATTGTAATAAGGCAGATTAACCGGCTAAAGAAGAAGCCTGCTCCGGCGCCGGTTACCACCAAGGACTGTCCCTACTGCCAGAGCACCATTAATATTAAGGCCGTTAAATGCCCCAACTGTACCGCTGATCTTGAAAAAAATACTGTCGGTCAATGAGGTCGAAGGGGCGGCTCTTGCCGCCCCAGCCCAGGAGGTAAGCATGCGCAGCCTGAAGTATATTTATCTGACCTTGGGCCTGGTGGCGTTGGTCCTGGGTGCTGTCGGCGTCGCTTTGCCGATACTGCCTACCACGCCCTTTTTGCTCCTGGCCCTGTTTTTCTTTTCCCGGGGTTCAGAGCGGTGGAATAATTGGTTCCGCTCCACAAAGCTGTATAAAAAACACCTGGAAAGCTTCGTTAGGAACAGAGCTATGCCCCTATCCAAGAAGATTGTCATCCTGCTCTTTGCTGACGCCATGTTGGCGCTCCCCTTTGTCTACATCAAGCTCCTGCACGTGAGGATTCTGATCATCCTGGTTGTCGTCGCCAAATACTACTATTTCATCTTCAAGGTCAAGTCCTTGCCCCGGCAGCAAGCAGAAAAAGCAGGTGAGCTCACATGAGCCGGCCTCACCTTGTTTCAGTGTCCGGTGTGCAGAAACGCTCTATCCAAGGCAGATAATCATTACCGCTGCTCCCAGGGCCATACCTATGACATTGCCCGCCAGGGCCATGTCAACCTCCTCCTGCCCCGGCATATCGGCCGGGGCAAGCCCGGGGACAGCAAGGAGATGCTCCAGAGCCGCCGGGAAATCCTGAACGCCGGCTACTACCTGGAGTTCTCCGACCAGCTCAATGGGGCGGCGCTGCGCCACCTCCCCGACTGCGCTGCCTGTGCCATCCTGGACGCCGGTTGCGGCGAGGGCTATTACACTTCCCGGCTGCGCCAGGCGCTGATTGCAGCGGGAAGGGACCCTGAGGTCTACGGGGTGGATGTGGCCAAGCGGGCGGTCCAGTATGCTGCTGCCCGGGACAAGGCCATTCGCTTCGCCGTGGCCAGCACATATCACTTGCCCATTCAGGACAAGAGCATGGATCTGGTCCTCTGCATCTTTGCCCCCCGGGATGAGGGAGAGTTTGCCCGGGTCCTCAAGCCCCAGGGCAAGCTGGCGGTGGCCGCCCCGGGCCCCCGGCATCTGTTCAGCCTGAGGTCGCTGATCTACCAGGACCCGGAAGAAATCGGGCAGCGGGGCGATGTGGGCGGGGGCTTTCGCCTCCTGGACCAGGTCGACGTCTGTTACACCGTTGAACTGGAGGACAAGCGGGCCATCCTCAACCTCCTGACCATGACCCCATACAGCAAACACATCGATGAGGCGGCCATGGGCAAGCTCAGGGACTTGCCCCGGCTGGAGGCGGAAATCGACATCAGGCTCAAGTTCTACGGATTATAGATCCAGGGCGGCTCTTGCCGCCCTGCTCTCATATAAGGGCATAAATAAACGGGAAGCCTTGGGGCAACCCGTCTTTATATACAGGGCAGATTAGATAGAAGCATCAATAATCCTCCCGAAATCCTTTAACATTTTGGTTACACCGCCGGCACAGAGTTGACAAGGAAAAACACATATTGTATATATTAAATATACACAATATAGAGGGTGGTGTTGCCTTGAATATCATCATCAGCAATTCCAGCGGGCAGCCCATTTACCAACAGATTGTCACCCAGATCAAGAACTTGATTATCTCCGGGGTGCTGAAGGAGGGGGAAGCTCTGCCTTCCATGCGCCTGTTGGCCAAGGAACTGCGCATAAGCGTGATTACCACAAAGCGGGCTTATGATGAACTGGAGCGGGAGGGATTCATAGTTTCCTTCACCGGCAAAGGCAGCTTCGTGGCTGCCGAAAACCTGGACCTGATCTGGGAGCAGCATTACCGGGAAATTGAGGCGCACATGCAGGCCATTGCCGATAAGGCTGCCGCCTGTGGTCTGGAACTGGAAGATCTGCTTGAAATGCTGACTCTAATCGTCAAGGGGGAATGAGAATGGAAGCCTTAACACTGACCAATGTCACCAAGCGCTATCCGGGGTTCACCCTGGATAATATTAGTCTCAGCTTGCCCCGGGGCTGCATCATGGGCTTTATCGGGGAGAACGGGGCAGGGAAGAGCACCACCATCAAGCTGGTGCTGGATCTCATCCGCCGGGACAGCGGGGCCATCACTGTCCTGGGCCAGGATAACCTTCGGGGATTGAGCAAAGTTAAAGAACATGTCGGTGTGGTCCTGGATGAGAGCTGCTTCCCGGATAACCTCAACGCCGTCAATATCAACCTGATCCTCAGGAATATCTATAGAACCTGGGACGAGGATAAGTATTGGTCTCTGCTGAACCAGTTCTCCCTGCCCAGGAACAAGGCGGTGAAAGACTTTTCCCGGGGAATGAAGAAGAAGCTCTCCATCGCCGCTGCTCTGGCTCACGACACCCGCCTGCTCATTCTGGATGAGGCCACCAGCGGCCTGGATCCCGTAGTCCGCGACGAAATTCAGGATGTGTTTATGGATTTCATCCAGGACGAGGGCAACGCCATTTTCATGTCCACCCACATCGTCAGCGACCTGGAAAGGGTCTCGGATTACATCACCTTGATCCACCAGGGGAAAATCGTCTTCAGCAAGGGCAAGGATGAACTCCTGGAGGAATACGGCATCCTCAGGTGCAGTCCGGAAGATTTGCGAGCTATAAATCCCAAGGCCATCATGGGGAGACGCCACAATTCCTTCGGGGTGGAGGCTTTGGTTCTTAAAAGTCAGGTTCCCGCGGGGATGACGGTGGATCGAGCCGGGATTGAAGAGATAATGCTCTATTATATCAAGGGGGAACGAGCTGTATGAAGGGGTTAATTCTCAAGGATTTGCTCAATCTCAAGGCCCAGTACAAGGTCTTTGTGGTGATGATTCTTTTCTTCGTTGTCTTTGCCCTCATGGGAGATAGCCACGATACCTTGGGTGTAATCCTGACCATGATTACCATCATGCTGCCCATCACCGCCTTGGCCTATGACGAGCGCTCCCAGTGGGACAAATATGCATTGACCATGCCTGTGTCCAGGCGGGACCTGGTTCTCAGTAAGTACCTCCTGGGCCTGCTACTGGCGGGGGCATCTCTGATTGTGAACATTGCATTTCAAATCCTGTCCGGACCGGGGCTGACTGGTACAGCCGTCTCGTCCTGTTTGGGGGGGGGCTGCGGCGCCATCTTTGCCTTGTCTCTGATCCTGCCCGTTATGTTTAAATTCGGGGTGGAGAAGGGCAGGTTGGTGCTGATGTTGGCCATGTTTTTTCCCTTGGGTATTATGTTTCTCGGCAGGGGGAAGAACCTGCCCATGCCCGGTCCCGAGGTCATGCACATCTTACCCTATGCGGCAGGGGCAGCCCTGGTGCTGATCTTCCTCTTCTCCCTCGTAATCTCCCTGAGGATATATAGGTTCAAAGAACTGTAGATACGACAGCCCCGGGCAGTCCCGGGGCTGTTATGGCTATTCTCCGCGCAATGTCACCACCACTAATTCCGGCCGGTTGAAGAGGCGCAGGGGGAAAAGGCTGTTGCCCAGGCCCCGGCTCACCACCATGGCAGTGCTCCGCTCCTGGTACACCCCCGAGGTGTACTTGGGGAACAGGCCCTGGTGGGGCGCCGCCAACCCCCCGATAAAGGGCAGGCGGAATTGGCCCCCGTGGGCGTGGCCGGAAAATACAAGGTCGACGCCATGATGAGAATACAGGCTCATCTTTTCCGGGCGATGGGAGAGGAGGATGGTGAACATCCCCTCATTTTTCACCACCAGGTCGGCCAAATGCAGGGCGAAAGTTTCATCGGCATAGAAGGCATATGCCATGGGGTCGGAAAGGCCCAGGAGGGCGATCTGCTCCCCCTGCCGCTCCAGGATGACGTCGGCATTGTCCAGAACCGTCGCCCCTGCCCCGGTGAGCAGATCCCGAAATTCACCGTACGCCAGGGCCTGTTCATGGTTGCCGGACACATAGTAGACCGGGGCGATCTCTGCTACTTGGGTGGCGAAGGAGCGGGCCACCTCAAAATCCGTCCTGCGCCTATCCACCAGGTCCCCGGTGATGACCACCAGGTCCGGCTGGGCGGCCTGGATTGCCGCCAAGAGGCGGGCATTGCCGTGACCAAACTCCTTATTATGCAGGTCCGAGACTTGCACAATCCGGAATCCCCGAAAGCCCTGGGGGATTTGACTATTTATGTATTCTATCTCGGTGATGCCCAGGCCGTTATTCTGCCACCAGCAGAAAATGCCTGTCCCAAGGAGGACTAGAGTCAGTAAGGCCAATCTCTTCAGGATCCTCAAACAGATCACCTTCCTTCCCATTGTATCTTAACCAAGGAAAATCCCAGCTTGGGAAATTAACCCTGGAGGCTCCCTTTGTGTTATTATATCTGTACCGCGACCACATGTGGGGAGGAGATTCATTGTCCATAAAAAAACTCCTGTGTTGCTTCTTGGCAGCCGGGGTAATCCTGCTCCTGTTTCCGCTCACTGCCCGGGCAGACCTCGGGCCCAAGCCGTCCATCACCGTCATTGTAAATAATCCTCCTGAAGAAGAATATTTCCTGGACCTCCTCATCGACAAGGACCTGCCCTATGATAACATCACCCCAGAGGAAAGGGCTAGTTATGACCCGGTCAAACTCAATATCCTGGAAAATTACAATCGGGATGGCTGGTATCCCGGTTTGGCCCATGGCACCGGGGTTCCCCTCTTCGGCTACCTGATCGGAGAGCGGGAAGATGACCACATGGTGCACAGGTTCACCTATTTCGGGGTCCCGGATTACTACCGAGTAATTATCGTCACCCCGGATAACCAGGTCCTGGTATCCGAACCGGTAAAAAAGATTGTCTTTGAAGAGACCATCGTGCTGGACTATGATGCCGCGTTCCGGGAAGGGAGCATTGCCATCAGCGGGCGAACTAACCTCACCCGGGCCTATGGGCAACAGTTTATAGCCACCTTAATTCCTACGCTGATTATTGAAGGGATTATCTTCTTCTTGTTCCGGTTCTCCTCCCGCCGCAACTGGCTGGTCTTCCTGGGGGTTAACCTTCTCACCCAGGTGGTCATGACTGCCATCCTGGGGACAATCCTTATCAGTGCTGGACTCTTTGGCAGCTATTTGGCCTTTATCCCCGTAGAGCTGGGCATCATCGTCATCGAGGCCATTGCCTTTGGATTCCTGCTCCGGGGTCATAGCCGCGGCAGAAGGATTCTCTTCGCCGTGGTTGCCAATATCATCAGCGCCTTCGCGGGAATCGCGATGATGACATATCAGTACTTGCTGCTTTTTGGCTAGAGAGTTTAGCAGAACCCTTACCGGGAGTGAAATTGGTTCCCAAGCAGCAAAACGGCAGACTGCCAAGCCAACCACAAAACTGTAAGCCCAGGACTGCTTAATTCATGTCATGGGCTTATTCTCTGTTCCCTATCTTCCCGATAGAGATTGTGGGCGAAGGGCAGCTGGAAGATCCTTAATTCCGGGAGTTGGCTTGTCCGGGCTATTGCCAGATTAACTTTTCTGCGATAGCAGTAATTTCGGAGAAATTTTGGGGAAGGCTGCAAAGAATTTACTATCTCAATCGTATTACGAGTAGGAGGGGATTACTTGGCTGAGCAGCGCAAAGATTTTGTATGTCAGATCATCGACGAGTACTTGGATATGCTGTATCGAATTGCCTTCCTGCATGCCAAAAACAGGGCCGATGCCGAGGATATTGTCCAAGATGTGCTGCTGAAGCTGCTGAGAAATCCTCCTGCCTTTGCAAGCAAGGCCCATGAAAAAGCTTGGCTAATTAAGGTGACGACCAATCAGAGCCGCGATTTTCTTAAAAAAGCCTGGTTGAGGCGATCCCGGCCGCTAACCGATGGTCTGCATGCCCAGGCGCCGGAGGCGCAAAGCGAAATTATATCCCAGCTGATGGAACTGCCGGCAAAGTACCGGGAGGTAATATTGCTCTACTACTATGAAGGCTACAGTATTGGCGAAATTGCCCGGATCTTGGGGCAGAAGGAGTCTACCGTAGGCTCACAACTGCACCGGGCCAGGAAAAAGTTGAGGTTATTAATTAGCGGGGAGGATGGGAATGGAAGAATCTAAATTAGTGAAGGCGCTGGACGACATTAAAGCCGGTGTTGACTTCCGGAAGAGGATGAAAGATGAACTGAATGCCCAGGGAAAAACTGCGCCCCGGAAAAAATGGATGCTATACGCTGCTGCCTTGGCGGCATCGCTATTGTTGGTAACATGGGTTGCATGGCCTGCTCCCGTCGCTTCACCCGCCGACGCTTCTGCCTTTAAAATTATAGGGACTGACTCAGATGATAGTGCATGCTATATTATGGCGGTCTTCATCGACGGGTATAGCTACTATTCTTCAAGCTGGCATCATATTAATGCCAATGACCTCAAGAAGGGTGAGAAATTGGGGGAAGTCACCCTGGACCTGAAAGGGTTGAGGTATACCGGCGTCCCCCCGGATTTTTCCAGCACCCTCGATGTTGGGACAGAAATCTACGCTGTTCAGGGGCTGAAGCCAGAATATGCTGTCTTGGCAGTGGACGGCATTTATCAGAACGTCTTGTATCGCCAGCACAAAGTCCAAACTGATTATACCCAGGAGTTAGGGCTTTCAGTGGCTGAGATCATCGCCATGCTAACTGCTGATCCTGCCTTGATTGCAGTGGACTTGCTGGATGAGGAGAACGGCTCATTGATGAGGCGCACCACGGATCAAGACCTGCTGGCCCTGTTTGAAAGGGATCTCCTAGACCAACCCATACTGGGCGGCGACCCAGGTCCCTATCAAAGCCGTATCCCTATTAACCTGGTTTTCCCGGGCGGCGAAGCGCTCCACATGCAGCTATATCCTGATTTCGGGATAGCGAGCACCTTCGGCGGCTATGTCCAATTTTCACCTGAGCTTACGGCAGCTGTTCAGGACTTGGCGGACGCAGGCGTTCAATTCCCTGCAATTGCCGCTATGCTACCCTTTTCCGAAGACGAGATTGGCTACTTGCACTACGCCAACCATAGGAACAAGGAGGAAATCTGCCCGGAAGAGGTAAGATGGACCCGGGAACCGCTATTTACCATACTGCGCTATTGCCGACTGGAAAAGGCACAGTCTGAAGCCTATAAAGAACTGGCGATTACTGTAGAGCTGGGCAGGACAGAGCAAGACAGCGTTCCGGTGCACTTTTATAACAGTGTAGAAGGTCTGCTGGTGGAGCTCCACGGGCAGCTCTACAGGTTGGTGCAAGGATCTTATGATGTCAAGAAACAAATAGAGTCTGCATTTAAAGACTACTAAGCCCAAAGGCTGCCTCACGCAAAGGAGGCAGCCTTTTCGCTGCCTGCAAGCCGGAATAGGAATGGCGCTTATGGGCGAACCCCTTTCCTTTGGTGCGCCGTTTACAGCAGCGCAATCTTACCTTCCCGCGCTATGGGTCACGATGGGAGCGGCATTTAGCTTACATTCTTGACGAAGCAGATTACCCTTTCCGCTTCCTCAAAGCCGCAGCTTTTGTGAAAAGCTTCGCTAGCGATGTTTTCGATTAGACAGTCCGAGGCAATTTGCTTTATGCCCCGTTCCCGGGCAAACTCCTCTGCCCGATTAATTAGTTTTCGGGCAATGCCTTGCCCTCTATATTCGGGCAGAACGTAAAGCGCTTCGATATAAACCACGGGAGAGGTATCTGTGCCATTGACATAATCATTGCGGATTGAGATATTCATAAAGGCAACTACCCGCTGATCAGCTTGGTATAAGAACCCAATTTCTTTCCGGGCAATGTTTGCAGCCGATAAATACCCTTGATAGGTCCTATACACTTCTTTATATGGATCCTCAGGAAACAGTTTCCGCGTGAGATTTACCCAGTCATCTATGTGGGATACGTCAGCAGGGATTATGCGCATTGGATCAACCCCTTCTATTGGACTCTGCGCTGTTGGAAATTAGACCGCCTCCCGGGTAACAGTATATAGTTTAAACTGAATGCTGCCAACCACAGGGGCAGATTTTGTTAAGAGATCCAGCTGCCAGGGACCGCTTCCTCATTTAAAAGGGATTGACGTTATGTATTATTTGTATTACAATATATAGTACAAACAATACTTAAAGGGGTGAGAACATGCTCATTCGCCTGGATATGGCCAGTGATGTACCCATCTACCAGCAGCTGAGAAACCAGATTGTCCTGGGTATAGGCGCCGGGAAGCTTAAAGAGGGAGATAACCTCCCCAGCGTCCGGCAGCTGGCAGAGGACACCGGGGTAAATGTCATGACGGTTAATAAAGCCTATACCCTCTTGAAAAATGAGGGGTTCCTGGAGATTGACCGCCGGCACGGAGCCAAGGTCTGCCGTACCCCGGTTGCAGATGGGGATTACTACCAGCGCCTTGAGGCGGAGCTGTCCCTCCTGATTGCAGAATCCAGGGCCCGGAACGTGGATCGCGATGCATTTCTGGCAGTGTGTCACCGACTCTATGATAATTTGAATTCGAGGGGAGGAAATGAGTGATGTCCATTATTTTAATTTCTGTATTTATCACCATAGCTGGTGTCTTTTTCGCCAGCCTCCAGATGGCTGCCAGTCCGAAGAACAATGTTATCCTTAACACTACCCTGCCCCGGGAAGTCCGCAAGGATTCCCGGGTGCTGGAAATCGTCAAGGGATTCAAGAAGGCCAACTTCCTGGTATTTCTGGCTTCCCTGGTTCCAACCCCGCTGCTCTTTTTTATCCAGATGCCCTCTTTGATGATTCTCTTCCTGACTGCCTGGGTTACTGCTCTAGTCCTGGCCAGCAATTGGCTGGTGAGAATATACAGCGGCAGGCTTTCGGCCCTCAAGCGGGAAAATCAGTGGTTTGTGGGCAACACCCAAACTATTACCGTGGATCTGGAGGTAACCAAGGCTAAGGCCAGGATGGCCGTCTCCAGGCTCTGGTTCCTGCCCTCCCTGGCGGCAGCCTTGGTTTTCCTGGTCCTCGGTTTCTTGGATAAGGTAAACCTTTTCCTTGGGGCGGCAGCAGTCTCTGGGGTAATGGTTTACTACCTCCTCTATATCTCGACCACCCGGGAAAGGGCCAGGGCATACAGCGAAGATACTGAAGTGAACATGGCCGTGACCCGGATTTCCATCAGGTTATGGTCCATTTGCTGGACCGCCCTGGCGGCCCTCCATGTCCTGCATATGCTGATGATGCACTTGGCCATTGAAAACCATGATGAAATCCTGGGAACTGCAGGCGTCATTTCCATGTTATTTTTCGGGCTGCTGGCCATCTTCCTGACCCATAGCAAGATCCGCAGCAGCCAGGACCGGCTCCTGGCCGGGAGCCAATCTGCCATCTGCGTCGATGAGGATTACTACTGGCAGGGCGCTTTTTACAACAACCCCAATGACAGCCGCGTGCTGGTGGATAAGCGTATCGGCATCGGCCAAACCGTCAACCTGGGAACGAGGGCGGGAAAGATCTTTTATTACGGCTCTATTATCGGCTTGCCCGTCTTCATGCTGGCCCTCTTCCTGTTTTTCCTGAGCCTGGACAGTGCAAATTTTGAGCTGACCATCAGCGACAACCAGGTGGAGATCCATGCCCCCCTATACGGGTACGAATTCCCCCTCAGCGATATCCAATCCATCACCATGGTCGACACCGTGCCCGGTGGGAGCAGGACTAATGGAGCCGCAACCAGTCAGTACAGATTGGGCAATTTCAGCCTCAAGGGGTATGGCAGGAGCAAGCTCTATGTGTACAATGGCCAACCCCAGTATATCCTCCTGGAGCTGCCGGATCTGAATATCTTCTTTTCGGCCAGGACACCGGAAAAGACTCAACAGTATTACGAACTGCTCTTGGAAAGTCTTGACTAAGGTCTGGGAGGAATGTTATCTGCCCAAGCTCAGGCCGAGCACCGGTTAGGAGCCAAGCTCAACAGAGGCTCCGGATCCTGGCAGCAGGGTGGCGCCGGGGGGCTTAATGGCAGGGATTGTTATATGAGAAAATAGCTATTAATGTCTTGAATTAATAGCTATTTTGCATTATGCTGGCGGCAGGAGGTGGGATTATGCGGGTCAATTCCACAGATCTGCAGAATGCCTTTGGCAAGTACCTGGCGCTCTTGGAGAAGGATGATATTGTCGTCGTGAAGAACGGCAAGGCCGTGGCCAGGCTGAGTCGGTTTACCGAGCCGGATTTCGCCATACTCCATGAAGAGGCATTGAACTACAAGACCACCCGAAAGATTACCTATGAAGAATACCAGGCGCTGGTGGAATCCTCGGACCAGCGCTACGAGCTGATTGGCGGGGAGGTCTATCTTCTTGTCTCCCCCAGTTATTCCCATCAGGTGGTGGTCAATGAGATTGCCTGGCGCTTTCACAACTTTTTCAAGGATAAGCCCTGCCAGTCCCTGACATCACCCCTGGACGTGCGCCTCTTCGGCTTTGCCACCAAATTCGAAGAGGATCCCAACGTGGTGCAGCCGGATATTGTCGTCATCTGTGACAAGGACAAAATCCAGGACGGCGAGTACCACGGCGTTCCGACTTTGATCGTCGAGGTCCTTTCCCCTTCTACCAAGGGCAAGGACCTTGCCGCCAAGCTGCAGCTTTATTTCAAGAGCGGGGTCTCGGAATACTGGATCGTAGACCCAGAGGAAAGACAGGTGCTGCATTACTCCTTTACCCCGGAGCGGGAGATTGAAAAGTTTACCCTTTACCATGAGGGGGACACTGTGATATCTTCTGGCTTTAAGGGGTTAGCACTGCCGGTGCAGGAGATCTTTCCCGATCTCTAGCGGCGCTTCTTAACCCAGAATTAACTTTCAATCCTGTATAATATAGCCTGTATGACCTGGTTGGGGAGGGGGGATGTAATTGAAGCTCTTGATAGTCGAGGACGAGCTGTCCCTGCAGGGCGCTCTTTGCAAGGGATTTAACAAGCTGGGCTATGCCGTGGATTCTGCCTCCGACGGTGAAGAGGCCTTGGAGCTCTATTACAGCTCCTTCTATGACGCCATTATCCTCGACCTCAACCTGCCCAAGCTGGACGGCATCGATGTCCTCAGGGAAATTCGGAAGGAAGATTCCAAGACTAAGATAATAATCCTCTCGGCCCGCAGTGAGGTGGAGGATAAGATCCTGGGCCTGGACATGGGCGCCAATGATTACCTGGCCAAACCCTTCCACTTTCGGGAACTGGATGCCCGGGTCCGGGCCCTGCTGCGCCGGGATTTTTCGGTGATGAGTCCGGAGATCACCGTCTCGGGCTTGACGGTGGATACATCCCTGAAGAAGGCCTTTTATCAGGGCAGGGAAATCCCCCTGACCAAAAAGGAGTACGGAATCCTGGAGTACTTGTTCATCAACCGGGGCTCGGTGGTCAGCAGCGAGACCTTAATGGAGCATGTCTGGGACAGCAATGCCGATTTGCTCTCCAATGCCCTCAAGGTGCATATCAACTCCATCCGCAAGAAGTTGCCCGAGGATATCATCAAAAACGTCAGGGGGCAGGGATATTATGTGGAATAGAGCTTCCCTCCGCACTAGGATTACTCTGTTCAGCGCGCTGATCATCATCCTGGTCGGCGGGTTTCTCACCGGCGCCTTCCTGCACAATGCCGGCGACGGCTTCCAACCCACCATTCAGCAGGAAGGGGAGGTCACCGGCAGCGATGCGACCATCGACCTGTACCGAACCGCCTCTGACCCCGACAACCCCCGGGGCTTGGGGAAGGATTTCATCCTGCGCAGCCTGACCTATTTGGCTATCGCCGTTTTTGCGGGGGTGGCGGGCGCCTGGTTTCTGGCCCGGCGGGCCCTTAGGCCCATCAGTGAGCTCAGCCAGAGAATTGAATCCATCGATGTCAACAACCTCTCGGAGCCGATTCCTGTTCCCAAGAGCGAGGATGAGGTGGCCCGGTTGACCCGGTCCTTCAACAACATGCTCCACAAGCTCAACTCCGCCTTTGAGGGACAGAAGCGCTTTGTCCAGAACGCCGCCCACGAACTAAAGACCCCCGTCACGGCTATCCTCACCAATATAGAGGTGCTGGAGATGGATGAGGAGCCCAGTCAGGAGGACTATAAGGTAGTTATCAAGACAGTTAAGGAAAATGCCGAGCGAATGTCGACCCTGGTTCAGGATCTGCTCCTGATCAATGTGGAGTCCCGGGAGCTCTTTACCCGCTTCTCCTTCCGCCAGCTCCTGGAGGAGATCAGGGAAGAACTGGCTCAGGAAAGCGAACAGCGAGGCATCAGCTTTGCTGTCCGGGGCGACCTGGAGCTTACAGGCAACAGGGCGCTTCTCAAGCGGGCCTTCCATAACATCGTGCACAACGCCATTCGCTACAATCGCCCTGGAGGCAGTATCGACATCAGCTGCGGGGACGGACAGATTACCATCGCCGATACCGGCATCGGCATCCCGGCAGACAAGCTGGACAAGATCTTCGAGCCCTTTTACTGCGTCGACGCCTCCCGCTCCCGAAAGTTGGGGGGAAGCGGCTTGGGGCTGGCCATGGTCAAGCAGATCTTTCAGCAACACCAGATTCAGGTGCAAGTCAGCAGCGTCGAAGCCCAGGGGACGAGGTTCACAATCTCCTTGCCAACTTAACCAAATCTTAACCTCCTGTTTGCTAAGCTGGATAGCGACAGGAGGTTCCTGAAAACATACGGTCAAAGGAGAATTGCTGTGAAAAGAATACTCACCCTGTTAGCTATCTTAACCCTCGCCCTTTCCCTGGTTGCCTGCAGTCCCAGCGCCGGCAAAGGCGGAGGCGGCGGGAAGAACCTTGAAGGCAGTCTGGAGGAAATTTTGGAGCAAATCTATGCCCATGACGGCCTCAGCGATCAGTTCAAGGCCTTTGCCAAGGATGGCCTTCTGACCAGCGAGATTACCGATGAGAATATGGAGTTCCACCTGGGCAAGGCCGGTCTGGAATTTGAAGAAGGCATTGCCTCCGAGCCCATGATCCAGCCCGGAGCCTATGTCCTCTGCCTGCTCCGGGTAGGCGAGGAAACGGATATCGAGCAGCTCAAGCAGGATATCAAGGACAATGTCAACCCCATGAAGTGGGTCTGCGTCGGCGTCGATCCCGACAATGTCATCGTGGACAGCATCGGCGATGTCGTCATCCTGATCATGAGTGATGACAACGCCCAGGCTCTGCACCAGGCCTTCCTGGCCCTGCAGGACTAAGACACCCGTGGCCCCGGCAGTTCCTGCCGGGGCAGTTTTCACGTCAGGAGGTTCAGCATGCCTTTTACCAGCGTCAGCTTTATCTATTACTTTCTGCCTCTGGCCCTGCTCAGCTACATAATCGCACCCCAAAGGCTGAAAAACCCTGTTCTGCTGGGTGCCGGCCTGGTTTTTTTCGCCTGGGGAGAACCGAAGACGGGCATTTTTTTGTTCCTGCTAGCCTTTTCGGGATATCTCCACGGCCTTTGGCTGGAGCATAACCGCAATACGCGGCGGCCCGGGTTGCCCCTGCTCTCCGCCATTATATTTAACACAGGGCTGTTGTTCCTCCTGAAATTCACCGATCTGGGCGCCAATCCAGCTTCCTTCTTCCGGGCCGAGCCAGCCCTGGCTTGTATTGTCTTGCCCCTGGGGCTGGGCGTCAGCACCCTCCAGGTCTTCAGTTATTGTATCGACCTCTACCGGGGCAGGGTCTCGGTGCAGCGCAATTTCCTGGACTTTGCAACCTATGCCTGCCTGTTTCCACCCCTCATTGCCGGCCCTATCTTTCCATACAGGCTGGCGGTGGCCCAGATTAAAGAGCGCACCCATTCCTGGGCGGAGACAGCCGCCGGTATCCGCACCTTCATTCTGGGGCTGGCCAGGAAGGTCATCCTGGGAAATACCCTGGCCCAGGTGGGACATACTTTTGCCCGCCTGGATCAGCCCACCGTGCTCTTCCACTGGCTGGCGGCCCTGGCCTTTCTGTTCCAAATCTACTATGACCTCTCGGGCTACAGCGATATGGCCCTGGGGCTGGCGCGAATCTTCGGCTTTCGCCTGCCCAGGAACTTTAACTATCCCCTTCTGGCCCGGAGCATTGTACAGTTTTGGCGGCGTTGGTTCATCTCCCTGGGCGCCTGGTTCCGGGACTATGTCTATGAGCCCCTGACGGGTAAGGCAGCAGGCCCGGGGAGGAGGGCGATCTCCCTCTTGGCAATAGGGGCCATGCTGGGCCTCTGGCACGGAGGTGGCTGGAATCTTCTGGTCTGGGGACTGGTCTTTGCCGGCCTCATCCTCCTGGAGCGATTGGTCTTGGGCAAGCTTTTGGACCGCCTCCCCCGGGTCGTGGGGAACCTCTATGTCCTGCTGGTGTTGCTCCTGAACTTCGTCCTCTTCCGGGGACCGGGCCTGCAGGAGGGGCTTAGCAACCTCCAGGCCATGCTGGGACTCGCTGACCTCCCCTGGTCCAGCCCTGAGACGATTTTCCATCTCCGCTCTTACTCCTTTACCCTGCTGCTGGCGGTCATTGGAGCCACTCCTCTCCTGTCCAGGCTGGTGGCCCGAATCCGGAGCAGCAGTGCGAGGGAGCGGGTCTTAAACCTGCTGGAGCCCCTGGTCCTCAGCGCCCTGCTCCTGCTGGTTACGGGCTACTTGACCGACGGGTACTTCAGTCCCTATGCATTCTTCAAATTCTAGACCGGGGAGGCGCAGCTATGTCCAATAGAGTGAAGAACATCGTGGTAAGCCTCAGCTTCATCCTGGTCCTCAGCAGTCTATTGCTGGCCAACATCCTCCTGCCCCATCGGGACAGCTCGTACACCGAAAGGCGAAGTTTCAGGCGGCCGGATTTCTCCTGGGAAAAGCTCCTTAGCGGCAGGATGTTCCTGGAGTATGAGAAGTATGCCCTGGAGCAGTTTGCCTTGCGGGACCAGTTTCGGGGGCTGAAGGCCCTCTCCGCCTTTCATCTCCTCCGGCTCAGGGAGCACAACGATGTCTATGTGCTGGGGGATGGAATCTACCGCAAGGAATATCCCCTGCGCGAGGACTCCATTGCCGCTGCCGCCGCCAAGTTTCGGGAGGTGTATTCCGCTTATTTAGAAGGCCAGCCGGTGTACTACTCCGTCGTCCCCGACAAGAACTACTACGTGGCGGCGGAAAACGGCTACCTGGCTCTGGACTATGGGCGGATGCAGGAAATCCTCCGGGAGGACCTGCCCGGCTGGAGCTATATCAATCTGTTCGCTTCCCTGACCATTGATGATTACTACCGCACCGACGGGCACTGGCGCCAGGAGCGGCTCATCCCCCTGGCCGACAGCATCCTGAGCCAGATGGGAAGAGAGGTCGCCCGGGGCGAATATGCCCGGCACGAGCTCTCCCCCTTCTACGGGTCCTACTACGGCCGCTGCGGCCTGCTCCTGGCGCCGGACAACATTGCCTATCTCACCAATCCCGTGCTGGAAGCAGCCAGGGTCTATGACCAGGACGGCAAGGACCTGGGAGGAATTTACAATTTCGAGTCCTTCTCAAGCATGGACCCATATAATTTCTTTCTCTCGGGGCCCATGCCCATCCTCACCATAGAGAACCCTGCCGCCGGCGACGACCGGGAGCTCGTCATCTTTCGGGATTCCTTTGCCAGCAGCCTTGCCCCCTTGCTCCTGGAGGGGTATGCCAGAATCCACTTGGTGGACCTGCGCTACTTTCCCAGCGACAGGTTGGGGGAAAAAATTCAGTTCGGTCCCCACCAGGACGTGCTCTTCCTCTACAGCATTCCCATCCTCAACAACAGCGGCATGCTGAGATAGGGAACAGGGGTTCACACTCCTGCTCCCAACAGCTGTAATAAATGCCCGCCCTCCTGTCGGAGACGGGCATTGCCTATTATCTGCTCAATTGCTGCCCGCAGTAAGGCAGAGATTCCAGTCCGGAGCTGTCACTGCAGTGGGGGCCTCCTGGAGCTTGCAGCTGCAGCTGGGCAGAGGGGATTTCCTGGGCAATGTTCCGCATGTGCTATTATCCCAGGGGTTTCAATCTTGGACCGGGACTTGAAAGTCTGGCTCCTGGAGGTCCAGCCTGACTATTTCTCCGATGTCTTCCGGGTACATTTCCAAACAGTCCACATGCACCCCGATTCCTTTGAGTACGCCAAGGCTTTGGCGGGGTTCTAGGTCTGGAGGGTAATGGAAGCAAATAACCCCTCGCGCAATAAAGGGGATGCCCGGCGGATTGGCGAAATTTAATTCTATACGCAAATTTGGCGCTTGGAGGTAGCAACATGGTTCGTCGCGCTTTTTCCGCCCTCAATGGCAATCCCGGCTTGGTATTGGCTCCTGTTCTAAAGGACTTGGCCTCTTTACTGCTTGGCCTGATGACCGCCGGCTTCTGGGGGGAACCCCAGGCCAGCTTTATTCTTGCCCTGGATGTGGGCTTGCCCACTATTTCCACTGTATTGGAGAACAATGTCTTGTCCACCGGGGTCGATTTGGATTTAGCAGGCGGCGGGGCAGGAGTTCCCCTGCTGCTGGCCCTGCTCTTTTTTCTGCTCAGGGTCCTCATTGAAGCGGGCTTTATCGGGCTCCTCTGTGACCTGGCCCGGGGTATCGCTCCCACCCTGACCGCCTTTGTCAGCTATTCCAAGCGGTTCTGGCAGCGGATGCTGGGTCTGAGGTTGCTGATCTTGGTCTTTACGGCAATCCTCGGCACCTTGGCAATGCTCTTGCCCGTCATCGGGATAATTGCCTTCCCGGTCATCCTATTTGTCCTGAGGGTGAAATTCATTTACTGGGAATACACCATGGTCTCCGAAGATATTGGCATCGCCGAGGCCTTCGGCCGCAGCGGGTTGTACTTCGCGAAGCGCACGCCGCAATTGCACGGTATTGTCATTGGCATTGTGCTGCTAAACTTCATCGCCGCCTTTTTAGTCAATATGCTCTGGAGTCCCGAAGTAATCTTTATCTCCATACCCTTCTACTGCTATTTGGCGACAGCCCTGCAGCTGGCCCTCATGGGCAACAAGCTGGAGTTGGACGATGCTGCGCCGGAGTTTGCGGCAGAGTAGCACCAAAGCCTAAGTGCATATGAAGGGGGCCGATACGGCCCCCTTGCTGTAAGCAGAACAGCCTCCTCAGGGGGCTATACTGCATTCTTTTTTTTTTGCTATATACGCAATCAATTTGCAAATACCGCAGAGGGATATTCTTGTCCCCCAATGCGCTTCTTTTCTGTCATTTTGAAATCTAAAAAGGATAAGGCCCCTCAATGTAGAATTATACTACGCCGCTTCAATCTGACTGAGTTATCAGTGATTATAGATAGGAGAAATTATATGGCGAGAATATTGATGGTGAATGTGCCTTATGCCGGCCATACAAATCCAACCCTGCCCCTGACAAGGAAGTTGGTGGCGAGGGGACATCAGGTCACATACATTAACGCTCCGGAATGGAAGGAAAGGATTGAAACGACCGGAGCTTTGTTTGTCTCTTACCTGGATTATCCGGAAGGGTTGTCTGAAAGGCAAAAGATGACCCGTTGTTTTAAGGCCGCCTATTCTACAGCAATGAAGGTTGGCACCGGGCATGACCTGCTTATCTATGAGATGTTTTTCTATCTTGGCAAGACGGTAGCCGAAAGATTGGGGATTCCTGCCGTCCGGCAGTTTTCGCAGCTCGCCTGGACAAAGGCCGGGGCCGACCTAATATCCACTCTTTTTGTGGCCACCTGCCATTTGCTGGATGCGCAGGTGCTGAACAGACGAGAGGCCGCTGAATTGGGAGTGAAGGAGAAGAGTCTGGTGGACAGCGTCCTGCACGATAAAGTTCCCTTGAACATCGTCTATACGACAGAAAAGTTTCATCCGCACAGGCAAGACCTGGATCAGTCCTATGTGTTCTGCCTTCCGCCCATGGAACAATCCATGAGCGTAATCAGGCGAATACCCTATGAAAAAATGGCCGACCCGCTTATCTATATATCGCTGGGTAGCATTTTGAGCAGCAAGTCTTTTTATAAAAGGTGCATGAAAGCATTCGGGAACAAGAAATGTTCCGTCATCCTAAACACAGGAGTGGTAAAACCCGAAGAGCTGGGAGATATCCCCGCTAATGTCTGGGCTTACTCTTTTGTGCCGCAGCTGGAGGTCCTGCAGTATGCGGACCTTTTCATCACCCATGGCGGAATGAATAGCGTCAACGAAGCGATGTACTATGGAGTTCCCATGCTGGTTCTGCCCCTCGTCAATGATCAGCCGATAAACGCAGAACAGGTGGTAAGGCTGAAACTCGGGAAAAAGCTGCATATCTTTTCGGGGGCGAAGTCGCTATTTAATCAGGCCATGGCCGTGTTGGAGGACCGGGAAATCAAAGAGCAGTGCAAGGATATGGAAAATGAGATCAGATTGGGAATCACCTTGGACGAAGTCGTCGATATGGTCGAAGCCTGCTTGCCCTGACCCCTGGCCATGGCTGTCTGAGAGAATAGAGCACTGCCGGGAGCACAACGCTGTTATGCTCCCGGCAGTGTCAGTTATTGCATTATGTATCGGTAGCTAAGACTTCATTTCCGCCGCTATCAATTCGCAGGATTCGCAGCGGGAACAGAAAAATAGAAACTGCAGCCGGCGCCCAAAGTGCTCTCGGCCCATAACCTCCCGCCATGGCGCTGTACCAATTCCTTGCAAATCAACAGGCCCAGCCCTGTTCCCCGTTCGCCCATGGTACCCGTAGTGCTGGCTACCGAGCCCAGACCGGAACCTTCTAAAATTAAGCGCAACCGCTCCGGTTCTATTCCCACCCCATTGTCCTGGACACTGACGACAATTTCATTTCCCTCTCTTTGCGCCTTGACGACAATCTTCCCGTGGGGATGGGAGAACTTAATGGCGTTATGCACCAGGTTTCGGATGATTACGTTCAGGGATTCCCGATTGGCATTAACCCATAAATCCGCGGGAATATCCGTAACAATCTGGATGTTTTTGGCCTCGGCCCGGGACCGGCTTGCCGCAACCGTCTGTTCAGCCACCGCTGCCAGCTGCAAATCCTGTGTGACCATGTCGGCAGAAGTGATTTGCGAGCGGAACCATGTCAACAGGTTCTCTACCATTGCAAAGGTGCCTTTAACATTTCTGTTGACAGTGGAAACGATCTTGGCGGTATCTTGCGGCATCTGCTCCTTCTCAGACTCCAAAATGTCGGTGAGACCTACAAGCGTCGCCAATGGACTGCGGATATCGTGGGATACTATTGCAAACAGCTGATCCTTCAGTTTATTTAACTCCGTCAGTTCCCTGGTCTTTGCCGCCAATTGCTCCTGGTAGTTAAGATTTGTAACTGTGTTCTTCCACATCAGAAAGGCTATGCACAGCCCCACACCAGTTGCAGTGATACCGTTAACCCGCAAGGATAGCAGGATATCTGCGTCGGTTTGGGCTATACCGATTAAGTAATAGAACACCAAGAGTGTAGTACCATAGCCCAACAATCCATGCAGGGGGCGGGTCAGAAATATCACTGCCATAGCGATATTAGAGATGATAAAGGGCGTCATATTGGTAGTAACCAACTGATCAATCGAGACAATCACCGCGCCAAAGAGCAGGTAAGTCATAAATGCAAGCCCCTGGATTACGTCGCCAAGCTTGTTTGCCTTGCGCTTCTCCGCATAATAAGCGGTAAGGCCGTAGATGGATACCAACAACATCACTGTCGCATGGGACAGGATAATACCTATTCGCCAACTATATTCGGCGCCGGTTGCCCCGGTAAGGTTGTATAAAAATATTAAAACGTGGGCGATGTGCACCGGCATAAGGAAGATGATGCCATGGTAGATCCGACTGAGATTAATCGAGCGAATTTTGTCCAGCACAGATGCGTTTGCATAAAAGCCTCGCATGGCACCCTTCAGCAACGTTATTAATTTTTTCACAGGCTCCCCCCCAGATAGCCAGGACAATAGTAGATACATCATGGTCAAGTCCAATTTTGTCTGTAAAATTGCCTCTGGCAAAACTGTATCTATGCACTTATCCGGCAATCGTTTTTACCGGCTGATTCTTGCTCTTTTTTCCAAGACCAGTACGAGCTCATGTCAAAGTATCGTCGTCCTTCGCTCCACTCCTCATGGTGTTCCATCAGTACCGCTCCTATCAGCCTTACTGCCGATTCAGGATTTGGAAATATCCTTATGACCCTTTCCCTGCGGCGGATCTCTTCGTTGAGCCGCTCCACACTGTTGGTGGTCCTTAGTTTTCGCCGATAGTACTCAGGTAGTGCCAGCACCGCAATGGCATCCTCAAACCCCTGGTCCAGAGTCTCTACAGCCCTAGCGGCTTTATCAGCATATTCTTCGTGAATACCCTTGGCCAACTTCCGTGCCGTTTCGGTGTCGTTCGCCTCAAATACTGTACGGAGCCTGGCTTTCAATTCAGCCTGTAATGATTTTGGGCATTTATCCAGTATGTTCTTGGTAAAGTGAGTTTGGCACCTTTGTCAGGTTACCCCCTGGAAACAGGTCTGTACGGCGTTTACAAGCCCTCTGTGGTCATCGGAGACAACCAGGTCTATCCCAGATAGACCTCGGTTTTTAAGGGAATTAAAAAAGTCTGTCCAGCTGGACTCTGACTCACTGTCTCCTACTTGAAACCCCAAAATCTCCCTGTTGCCCTCGGCGTTTATCCCAATTGCTACCATGGTGCTGTGGGGACGGACACGGCCATTATTCCTGATTTTCATGACAAGGGCATCCACCAGAATAAAGGGAAAGGCTTGTCCAGCCAAGCTGCGGTTTTTCCACCCCTCCACGATGGGGTCTAATTGCTTGCATAAGCTAGACACAGTTGAAGCTGAGAACTCAGTTCCACATAGCTCCTCGGTGATTCTTGCCACCTTACGGGTAGATACCCCATTAACCACCATTTCCATAAGGGCAAGCACTAGAGCCTGCTCACTACGCTGGTATCTTCTAAACAGCTCGGTAGAAAAAACGCCATCCCGTATTTGGGGAACCCGAAGGTTTAGGGTCCCTACCCGGGTGTTAAGTTTTCTAGGCTTGTAGCCGTTCCGCAAACCCCGACGAGTTTCGGTTCGCTCATAACGGGCAGCCTCAATCTGCTCAGTCCTTTGGTGCTCTAGAATCTGGTTCAGGGCCTCTCTCAGCAACATAGAAATTCCTTTATCATCCCCGGAAATTAGGTGGTGCAAAGTTTCCTCGGATAAGGTAAGATTAATACGGGTCATCGCAATCCCTCCAGTAATTGGTTGTTTCTGACACTTCCATTTTACCAGAGGGCGATGGCCCTTTAATTAAGGATCCACTTTTACAGACAATATCACACACTACTCGAATGTCCCCATAACTATTTCAGCATACTCTATAAACTCCTCCAACTCACTTTCTTTTTCTTCAGTTACATTACCTGACGTTGGATCGCTATTGTTTTTAACACTATATCTTCTTGCGTTTTTAGCTAAATTAAAAAATCTATTTTCTAAGTAGCTTATTTCAGTTGGCCCAAAAGAATTGTTTGAAGTAGTAAAGACAACTGCTTCTGTCCAATAATCTTTGCTATCATCTCTTTTATGTTCCTGCAGACGATAAAGTAAGCCCTCACCATTTTTTCTTGCCCCTGCTTGACCAATGTAGACAATATTTTCTCCCGTTTCATCAGAAGTCCCAAAAAGAAAATAAACGCCACTTTGCTTAAGATCATCCCGTTCTTTACATTTATCTAGTTCTGTTCTAGGTATTTTATATGCAACGCATGTCCAATTAGCGAGAGTGCATTTTATCCTCCCAACAGCTGTCCCATCCATCAGAAATAAGTTTATGCTTTTCCCTCGTACAGCCACAACAAAACCTCCTTTCTACTTTACTAAAGCCAAAATTTAAATTGTATCTATCCATGCAGATACTTTTTCTAAGAAGTCTTCTCTTCGGTATTGATCATTATAAAAAGGTAACCCCATTATTTTATACTCATTTCCAGATATTAAAGTTTTAGAAATATAATGCTTTTCCCCTATTTCATTTAAAAATTCCTCTTTCCATTTATCTTCCTTAAGTAAATGATTCCCTTTAGGTTCAATATAGGTTTGGTAGTTAGATATATTATCACTGTTCTTTTTAGCCACAAAAAGCAGATAATCAGGCTCAAATCGTTCACCATGTTCAAAGCTATAAATAGCAAGTTCGGGTATTCTTTCATTTCTAACTACATAATACTCTAATCCCTTAGCCTTTAATTTTGGTTCAATATCAGTTTTGAAAAATTTAATAAATAATTTTTCTTCACTAGTTCCATAATTATCGTTGAAAACATACCAACTCTCTTTTGATAAATCAATCTGATATTCTGGATTGGGACAATTCACTTTTTTGCAAAGTTCTTCTAAAAAGTCTAATAATTCACCATACACAACATTATTATTTTCATTAATCGTAGGATATTTTAGCCCTTTCATGATTGCTGTTGTTAAGTTACTTGATTGATCGACTGAAACATTAATGTCATCATCTGGTCTATTTTCTCTTTTATTAAACACATTTCTTATATCTTCCTCTATCTCTTTATTCAGTAGATGTGAAAACTCCTTCCACACTAAGCTTTTATTGCTCTGCATTATATCTCTTAATAAAATTCCAGTAAATTTCCTCATAAGAGAGTACTCTTCAACAGTTTGATTTTTAGGATATTGAGTCAGCTGAACATCGCCCTTGACCAAACTTTCAACTATTTTTACTTTTTGATTGTTTGACAATTCAGTTACAACCGATAGCTTCTGTTCTTGAATATCTTCCTTTAGTAGCTCAACAAAAATTTCTGATTTTATTTTTTCTTCTGGCCGCATGAGAAATACATTGCTACAAATCGTGAAACTTGAAGAATAGCTGAAAGTTCAGTTTTTCCCTCGTCTTCCAGATAAACGATCATCGAAGTAAGCATATCTCTTTCTGTAACAGTATACATATTCATATAATTCCTCCCTATATCCCTTTTCTTTACATGGTTAATTTATGTTCATTATAGTTTTTGAAAGAAATCCCACGGTGTATCCATATAAATATATTTATAATCTGATCTTTCTTCTTCCATTGCTCTGTATAAGATTTCAAGATTTGCATGAGTTACTAATGCTTCCTGAATTCCACTACCCCACTTTTCCCATAACCTGGGTGAAATTATTAGTGAGTCACTCCACCTAGGCAATTTATTATTAAGGTAATTTTCTCTATCAATTATTTCTAAATCCATAAATTGTTTTGAAAACTCTACATAATCATCGTTATTTTCTGTAAGCCATGACCATACACAAAAAGATTTAGAATCAGCAGGGAATATATTTAAATACAACTTCCTTAAGTTTATATCTGTCTCAAGATTATTTATTGGCTTCCCGTAAATATCATGTTCCAGTTCATGCATCATAGAAACAGCAAATTGAACTTCATATGGCAATTCCCATATACAAAAATTTACTTTGTCATAAACTTCATTAAGTAGTAATTCATCAAAAATCAGTTTTTCTTTTTCATTGTCCCTAACACCTAATTTGAGACCTTTTTCAAATAATCTAAAATCTTCTGATGATGCCATATCAAATCCACGCTCATACATCCTTTTATATTGTATAGCTTTTGCATTTAGCTGTTCTTGCTTTTTATGATAATGCCATGCCATAGTCCTATAGGTTAAAAGGAAAACCTGCTCTTGAGAACCTACAAATTCACAATCCTCAATTTTTTGAAATAAAATTTTATCATGATATTTACAAAAACCTGTAAAAGTAGTCGCTATCTTACGACCCTTTATTTGTGTTCCTTGAAAAATCATATTTGATGTCCCATCTACTGTAATGACGTGACCTTCTTCTGCTATTTTATTCAATATTCTATTGTTCTGTATAGCATGTGCTTTTATTATTTTTTGATCGCACTCACCTTGATTCGGATGGAGACATTGTTTTATACGAGCATCTTTTTCTATTGACTGCATAGAGTACATTATTGCTTCTGCCAATCGCTCATCATCTGTTTTATTGAGACAACATTTTTTATATTTTTTACCGCTACCACACGGACAAGGTTCATTTCTTCCAACTTTCATAGCTGCACACCCCTTTTTGAGTTTGCACACCCCTACGCACAATGACTTTTAGGATAATTAAATTGTATCAATCTCTGCAAGATTATATCGCAGATTCTTTGATCGGGACCGGGGGCCAAGAGTCTGACCATCATATCCCGGATATGTTTGGGCGTCCGGAACTGGCCGTTTTGTCCGGCAGTGCTCAACTTGCTCAACATATACTCATACAGGTCACCCTGCATGTCCATGTCCTTGATATCGTGCTGGAACAGCTCGTCCAGGCCGGTGATGACCTTTTGTAGGACCTGGGGGGTGGGAATTAAGAACATCGCGTTCTCCATGTAGCGGGAGAAGGCGGTGTTGTTGTCGCCGTTCAGGCTCTTAATAAAGGGGAAGACCTTGGTGCTGATAATGTCAAATATCTCCCTGGGGTCTTTGGTCTTAAACTTTGACCAGCGCATGGCCTGTCCCTCTTCATTGTCAGGGAATATCTTCTTCACTTCGCCTCCCAGGGCTTCAATCTGTTCGTTCTCCAGTTCCTTCTCATCCAAAGAGCGGATGAAGATCAGATATGTAAGTTGCTCGATAACAGTAATGGGGTTTGTAATGCCGCCGGCCCATATGTCAGTCCAGATCTTGTCTACCTTGTTGCGTATTTCTCCTGTTAACATCTTGCATTACTCCCATCTGTGTGTAGTTAGGTTAATTATAGCAGTACCCA
>JBMNFF010000013.1:0-19158 GCA_050949165.1 Bacillota bacterium
GCAAATTGAGGCCATTATCGGCGCCATCAGCGGTTATGAGAAACAGCTGTTGCTGACCCTTGCCTGCAAGCATTATTTCATTCAGCAGGCAGAGAATAACCATAATAATAAGTAGGAAACGGTACGCCACTGCATTTGGAAAATATTAACGACCTCAAGTCATGTGACCTGAGGTCGTTTTACAGTCATCAAGGACCGAGCTTTCTACAAGTAGAATTATCAGGGATACTCCGGCGATCCAGATTTCACCAAGGTGCAAGGTAACAATATGTCATTACCCCTGCATCAGCTCTTTCCTTAAAAGTCGCGGATACTCTCAGCGAATTTGTAAGATATTAATTCCCTGTCATCGGTGGCAGCATATGCCTCTTCCTCATGGGAGAAATCAGAAATCTCCTTTGCAGTGTAACCACGGAAATGCTCGACAACCTTTTGCATTGTCATCAGCTCTTCTTCGTCAAATTCGGATAGATCATAATTAGAACATGGCACGAGGTACTCGCCCTCACATGAGTCAAAAGGTTCCAAAGAGACAATGCTGTTCTCGACCAAAACATCTAATAATAAACCATGATTTATCGGCACAGGTCCATACGGCAGATGTTGGTAGGGCATTCCACTGAGTGAATATCCATGGTTCTTATAATGCGTAAAATCAGCGTAGAAAAGTAGCTTCATCAGCTTTGTCTTGGATAACTTTGGATTCATTTGAGTGAAATAAAGGACCATATTACTTACCCTTTCGGGGCTGAATTCAGTAAAACCCAGATATTGGGGATCCAGCCTCTTATACCTCTCTGACAAAACATCGCCCAAATCGACACTAGGGCTAGGAGCGGCCCCGGCGAGGGCAGTTTCGAGCCTGGTTCTGTCCAAGCGGCCCATTTTACCCTTTGCCCTTTCGTACAGCTGTCTTACATATTCTTCATTATCTCGCATCATGAGCAGAGTTGCCATATGCGCAGAGTCAGGCAGTGCTCCTGTCTCATATCTGGCAATAGTAGTAGGGCTCCAATTAAGGAGACTAGCCATACCCCGTTGCGATAGGGCCATACCTTTCACGAACCTCGCGGATTTCCTCGCTCGAAAGCATATTGTGCTTCTTTAAACAATTATTTGTATTTAAGTAAGACGGTTTATAACCTTGGCTCTTTTTGCTTTTTTTAAGACCAGTGCGAAGCACAACCTTAGCAGGTCCAGCCTCCTCGATGTCCGATGATAAGGTAGCCTTTGGCTGGGAGAAATCTCGGAGGGGATTGAAGCTAAATACTGTTTCATAGTTGAGAAAGATTGAGATTGAAAATGATTAACAGCAGAGGGGCCACATATCAATGCGGCCCCTCTGCTGTTAATGTAACTGGCAGTTCTTCGGCTTTTTTCATAACAATCCCACAGAGGCTCTATGGCGCAGCGACATATTTTTTCATAGGTAATGGTAAAAAGAGTCGCAACATATCCTTGGCAGAGATTGTCTCGTGCAGCATCTTTTCATATTGGTGATGCCACATCAGCCCTGTGATCCTTTCGTCTTAGGATATTTATATTCGCTATTCCTCTTCCTTACTCTCATTGCCGTGGAGCAGGGAAGTGGTGTTTAGGGCGTGGACCTTGAGCTTATAGAATTCCTCGGATACCTCCTTGGGATCCTTGGCCTCCAGCTTTTCTTGGGAGTACCGCTCTTTCAGGGGCCATGCTCGCCAGCCTATCCGCATATATGTTAGAATCGTTCAACCCCCTGCTGGTAACATTTACGGCGCACCGCTGCAATGATGGCAAAGGTCCCGCCCGACCGCTAAAGGTCCGCCGCGGATTTACTCAAATAAATCCTCATATTCCTCGCCATCATCAACATACTCAATTTCAGGGTTGTCCATAAACTGGATATCAATGCCAAAGAGGCGGAAGAATTGATTCAGCTTACTGATATAATCTTTTGCCTGCTCCCCCAGCTCCTCTACCGCATTTCTGGAAATTCCAGGCTCATAGGTTACAGCCAGACAGAACTTGTAGTGACCGGGGGATACTCTTTCAGAAGCAGAAAAGTTTAGGTCAAAGCCCCCAAAAAACTGATGAGAAGTCGGTAGCCAGGGGATATGTTTCCCAATAAGGGCATCAAAGCCTGAGATAAATTCCAGCAGCTTTTTCTCAAACACCTGCTGGGGATAGTCATAGGTGTCTGCTTTTTTAAACGCGATGACATCATAGGTCAAGTTAACCGAAAAGCAACCCATTATACTTCCTCCTTAAACTGATCCAGAATGGAGGGCAAACCCAACAACTGCCGGCCGATTTCATACCATCCCCAATTATCTGCCACGTTCAAACAATTTTCATAGGGCATAAGTCGTTCATCTTTGATGTCCTTTATTACCTCCTGAAGAGTAGCTTCAATTATGGACTTATCCTTTAGCATCAGACCCTTGGCGTAACCCCGGGGGGGGAGCGGCCTACGCCTCGTCATGTTACCAACTTCATAGGCCTTTTCATATCTCTGCAGATGAAAGAGTATGGTGCACCAATCGAAATAAAACCTGCTATCCCCTCCTGGCAAATTCTTTACCCGGTTGATATATTCTGATTCATATATGGGCTCGATTTCCCTAAGGATGTCATTCATCTTTGTGTAGTTTCCCCAGCATCCTGTGGTAGTTGGCTATGGATAACATTCTTTCCCCATAGAGATGTAAATCATGCTTTTTCTTTAAGTTTTCCGCAATAGCTGCCACCTTGACTTCTGCTTGGGCAAAGTGCTCTTTCGCCTTAGCGGTTTCACCTAAATATAGATAGCACTTTGCAGCGAGTTCAAATTCCCTAGCATGATTTAAACCGGAGTCAATTTCTTCCTGTAGACGCTTTTTAATCAGATCGAGCTTAGGGCGTATTTCGTTCACTCTGCTGACACCTCCAAGAATGCTTGTGTAATTTTAGTCCCCCGGCAGAATCTTGATGAGGTCAAAAGATTTAATTTTGGGATCACCAACGATGTATCCCAAGTATTCGTCGATTCCCTCACTAAATTGGATTTTTGGATTATTTGCCGCATATACAAGAGCAGTCTTAAAGCTTTTCCCTTCGTCAAGGATTTTTAACATTTCCGTATATGCCTCTGGGCTTTCCTTTTTGATAATATTTATATACCTGTCGTGGTTTTTGGAAAGCCAGTTGCGGGACAGTTGAGCAACTTCTGATTTGGAATTATACAATCTATCTATTCCTAGTGTAGGATTTGCTGTTGTGCTTTAAGGGCGCCCTTAGCTTCAATAATGAGGATGTCATCACCTTTTTTTAGGATCATATCCGGTCCATTGACCCCATGCCTTGCATCGTAAAGCAAATTGTAGCCTTGCTTTGTAAAATAGTCTTTTGCCGATTCTACAGCAAACCTTTCCGCCCTTAACTGTTTCAGGAAAGCCTCTTTGTAAGGCTTGTCTAAAGCTTTAATGTACTTTTCTACAGCCTCATCAACATCAGCTTTTCTAAGTAATTTGGCGGTGTCAAACTTAAAAATCTTGCCTGCTTCATCACCTGCATCGACTAGCTTAGCTATCTTGGCGGCATCATTGTGCCTGCCTAGCTCAACAATCAATTCAGAAGTTGCCCCTGCTCGCTTAAGGATCGTGACCGCTTCGTCAGAATTTTTACAGATAAACGGCAACACAGCATCTAGGAGTGTATTCCTTATGGCTTTCCAGTCATCCAGTTTAGTTATTATCAATCTGGCCGCAAGCTGGATACATTCTGGAGCTCGTTTCATGAAGCTGATTAGTCCATCGGATATCTTGGTAGCATCCCCCAATAAGGGAACAAAGCCCAACAGACTAATAAGTACTCCCTTGAAGTTTAGAAGAGCAAGATTCGACACTGCATCTCGGATATCGCCAACAAGAAAGAACCCCGAGGCGATCTGGCCGATTAAATACCCTAAAGAACGGAAGGTGTGTGTTGACATTAAACCCCATTTAACAAGGAGCTCTCCACCATCTCCAAATGCTACTCCGGCCAGAATATACTTTATATGCTCATACCATGCGTCATCGTAAATAAAGGGATCTAATTCCGCCTGTATTCTTCGGCGTCATAAAAGGTATCTCCATCGGGGTTTGAGTGAAGGGGATTAAACCCTGCCAATAGTTCTGTTAAGTCATCTAATCCGTCGCCATCTGTATCGGAAAAGTATATTGATGTCCCGTATTCTCTCTCGTCCCCATCCATTAAACCGTCCCCATCAGTGTCAATGTCTGATGGATTAGAGTAAATACGGTAATATTCCCCCGAGGGGCCGCTGAATATCTCGCCGACTTCCTCATTATCAGGGATGCCGTCTTCATCACTGTCAATGCTGTTGGGGTCGGAATAATACATATTACCTAGCCCATCCCTCATGCCGCCTGTCTCGACGCAATCATAGATGCCGTCACCATCGGTATCAATCGGCTCTGTAATAATCTCTTCTATCCTGCTAAACACGTCAGGCAGTTGAGAGGAACTGGATACAGGGAAGTACATCCCACCTGTACCCTGGGCGATGCTTTTTAATAGCGAGGTGTTTACTCTATTGCCAAGGCCGATGGTGTAGATAACAATATCATTGGCTTGGGCTTGGGCTGTAAGAGAGTGATTATATGACCCATCCCCGTCAGATAGTAAAATTATTACCTTGATTCGGTCTACTGTACTTTTGTTGATAAGTTCGTTAATAGCTATGCTAATTCCTGCTCCAATATTGGTGCCGCCCGAGGCATATGCCTGGTCTATTCCGGCTTTTACAGCCTCGAAATCTGAGGTCAACCCTTGGCGAAGGGCTGCGCTGGAGCTGAAGGTAACGACAGCACCTCTGTCGCCGGGAATTAGTGCGTCGACGAATGACTTAGCAGCTGTTTTTCTGTACCCTTGCGGGTCGTTCCCGCTCATGCTACCGGAGGAGTCCAAAACAAAAACTATGTCTAAATACAGCGTTTCGATAATTACATCTCTTTCACCCTTGTTAAGGGGGACATCCCAAACTGCATTCCAATTGGGTATATAAAACAATACGAATGTAGAAAAATGATCTGTTTCGCCCCAGATTAACCCCTTCTCTATGTCAACGCCCTGGTTATCTAAGGGCAGTAATACCATCTGCTCTTCGTCGAAATAAAATATCTTCACATTTTCGATGTCCCCATCGGGGATTTATAATGCTCCCATAGGGTGAGACACGAAATTTCAAAAGTAAGTTATACTAGAGACATGAAAAAGCGAAATCAGTATTCAGCAGAGTTCAAATGCAAGGTAGTTTTTGGAGGTGCTCCAAGAGGCCTCTACAATTAGCGAGATTGGGGCTAAGTATGGCATAAGCCCTGTAGTCATCGGACGCTGGAAAAATGAGTTCCTAGAACGAGCTCCAGAAGTGTTTAAGAAAGGACCCTCCGCAGCCGAAAAGGAGCTAATAGAAAAGGAGAATATGGTAGCCCAGCTTGAGCGTAAGGTCGGTCAACTCACCTATGAGGTTGACTGGCTGAAAAAAAAAATCTGAGGAAATCATCGGACCCAGCTGGAAGAAAAAGTCTCGTTGATACCGACTTCCCTATTACCATCAAGCGCCAGGCAGAGCTCCTAGGGGATTAACCGTACCAGCTTTTATCGCCAGGCTCGCCCTAAAACCATTAGTGCTGAGGATTTGCATATAATGCGAAGGATCGACGAGCTCCATACTGCCTATCCTACATGGGGGTATCGCACTATCACGAGGATTCTGAGGAGGGATGACCACCTAAAGATTAACCGCAAAAAGGTGCGCCGGATGATGCGCGCCATGGGTATCTACACCATTTTTCCTAAGCCAAATCTGAGCAAGCGGTACCACGCCCAATATGTTCAGCCATATCTTCTAAGAAACCTGGACATCAACCGTGCAGACCAGGTGTGGGGGGTAGATATCACCTATGTCCCCATTAAAAATGGCTTTATGTACTTATTTGTGATAATCGACTGGTATAGCCGGTGCATAGTAGACTTCGAGCTATCCAGCACCTTGGAGAAGAGCTTTGTCATGACCTGCTTAAAACGCGCCTTTAGGACCAGGCGGCCAGAGATAATGAACAGTGATCAGGGGTCACATTTCACCAACCCAGACTATCTGAGCCTGCTCGAGGCAAACGGGATTAAAATCTCGATGGATGGAAAGGGACAAGCCCTAGACAACGTAAGGACAGAAAGGGTGTTCCGGACAATCAAATATGATTGCGTTTACATCAATGAATTTAATAGCCCCAGAGAGCTCAGGATCGCCCTCAACGATTACATACACACATACAACACCTACCGGCCCCATTCATCGATTAATGGTTTTTGCCCCGCGGAAGTTTACAACGGCAGCATGGCTGCCTGAAAACTCAAATGTAGAAAGGAGGACAACTTACAAAATAAATTTTGTGTCTTGACAACGGGGGGCATTATAATTTCAGAAGTATCAACTGGTATAAATACTTTGGCAGAGGAGAAATCTGATTCTACTGTTACATCTATTGGATCGGCTATGCGCCCCGGGTGAATTAACCAAGGGGGTTGATTCAGCTGGCAGGACATTTAGCCTGACCTTGTCATGTATATCTCCCTCGGCGCATACTTCAACAAAAGCACCGCTTGTCTCTTCGGGAAAACAGCTGGGTATATTGTTCAAGGCCATCAATTATTCCATCATTATCTGTATCAGGATTGTTGGGATCTGTTCCCAGGCGGAACTCGCTGCCGTCACTGAGACCATCCCCATCGGTATCATACTTTAGCGGGGAAGATGTGTACTCCTTGACTTCGAACCTGTCATCCAGGCCATCCTTGTCAGTATCAGGTATCAAGGGGTCGGTCCCCGGCCTCTTGTTCTTCAATATTTGTTAGCCCATCCGCGTCTGGGTCTTCATCCTTGTCGGGAATCCCATTTCCATCGGTATCCTTAGAACGGCCGTCACAAAGATTCATTAACTGTAAGATCTCAAACCCATCTGTCAGCCCGTCTTTGTCAGTGTCCGGCTGATTTTTGTTTAACCCAAACTTTTCCTCAAGGTAATCCGGGCAGCCGTCGCTATCCTTATCAAGTATTTCTAGTCCTATATCTTTTAGTTCTTGCAGACTACTCCAGGACTTCTTATAGAAATGAATGGCCTGGGCTTGGTTATTTTTGTTTTCGAATTCTAGACCCTGGATGTAAAACTTCTCTCCATTCTTAAGTTTGCTGCGCAAGTTCTTGGGGTATATAATTATCTCTTTTTCGATTAACTCATATAGGTTTTCAACTACTAATCGATTTGCAAGAATTATGTTTTTAATTATATTTAATACCTGGTTTTGAAAGTCCGTCTGAAGCACCCGGGTATTTCGCATAAAAGTCTAGTTTTTTTATGGCTTTAAGTGAAAGATCAAAAACTATATCATTGTTAATTGAGTTATCCGTTTCGAAATTTCCGTCTAGGGCTTGCTGAAGAGCAAAAACTGCAAACTCAATTCTCTCTTCATAATTGGGCAATTGGTCTGGGTTTGGATATCCAAGGGCCTGAATATCCCGTATTGCCTGTTGGATTATTTGCTTAGCCCCAACTGAATTTTCGGCAGCATACTGAGCCAAACCGAACACCTTTCCGGCAGGGGCAATTGATAAAACTGGAGATGTCATAATTACCATGACCATCAAACATGAAACGACAAACTGTAGCGCTTTACTCACTACCAAAAACCTCCATTCTTTTTCTATTTATTGTAATATGAATTTTGCGGGATGTAAACAATTAGTTGTATTTAAGTAAGATGGTTTATAACCTTGGCTCTTTTTTTTCCAAGACCAGTGCGAAGCACAACCTTAGCAGGTCCAGCCTCCTCGATGTCCGATGATAAGGTAGCCTTTGGCTGGGAGAAATCTCGGAGGGGATTGAAGCTAAATACTGTTTCATAGTTGAGAAAGGTTGAGATTGAAAATGATTAACAGCAGAGGAGCCACATATCAATGCGGCCCCTCTGCTGTTAATGTAACTGGCAGTTCTTCGGCTTTTTTCATAACAATCCCACAGAGGCTCTATGGCGCAGCGACATATTTTTCATAGGTAATGGTAAAAAGAGTCGCAACATATCCATGGCAGAGATTGTCTCGTGCAGCATCTTTTCATATTGGTGATGCCACATCAGCCCTGTGATCCTTTCGTCTTAGATATTTAAATTCGCTTTTCCTCTTCCTTACTCTCTTTGCCGTGGAGCAGGGAAGTGGTGTTTAGGGCGTGGACCTTGAGCTTATAGAATTCCTCGGATACCTCCTTGGGATCCTTGGCCTCCAGCTCTTCTTGGGAGTACCGCTCTTTCAGGGCCATGCTCGCCAGCCTATCGGACAGGATATCTGCATACCTGTTAAAGTCATAGAAGCGCAGGTATTCCTCCACGCCGGGGTTCTTGTCCAAATAATCTTCTGCCCAGACATATGTACTAGCTTCACGCAGGCAGGCCACATTGTCCTCGTAGTCAAAGTCCTTGGCAAAGCTCAGCAAATAATGTTGCAGTTTCTGCTGTTCTTCCCCGGCGGCATGCTCTTCGCCCCGATAAGCATGGATTATCCAGTCGGCGATATAGCACTTCTCCATCAGGAGCTGGTACTGCTTTTTTGTAAGATTGATCTTCATTCTGCATCCTCCTTGCTTACGGCAATAATCTACACCGATGGCAGATAATTATTCTTCTCTACTGTATCATAAGAAAGGCCTGCCGGGGCAGGTCTTTCTTCGGTTGGCGCAGGACTAGCGGTAAACCGCCACTTCCGAGTTGGCAAAGAAGTCATGCAGCGCCCTTTTCTGTTCGTTTTTTTGAATCCAAAGCGATGGGGTAAAAAATAACCGCCGGCGCAGGCCGGCGGTCTTATCAGGGGGAGGACTGTTAATATCCCAGATCGGAAAGTATCTCGCTGATTTCCTTCTTATATTCATCATCGGCAACAACATAGATGAAAGTATTATCTGTTCTGGACACCACAGAGTAAGTGCCAGCCGAGGTCTGAGCATAGTAGCTGTAGTTTTTTACCTCGGCGGATTTGTTGGTGGATGTGCTGCCTTTAGCAGCTTCAAAGTCGGCCTTGTTTTGCTCAAATGCCCGCTGGGCCTGATCTACAGTGGGGACCACGTAGAATTCAATCTGATAGTTTTCTCCAACGGCCAGGTAAACGGCTTCCACTACACCGGCTTCGAACTGATTGGTAGCGTCCACAATTTGAAAGCCTGCCGCTTCCATCTTGTCGGCAAACTGGCCGGCAGTCAAAGGAGTCCTGTCCTTGAAGCCGCAGCCAACAGTGGTAAGGACTAGGGCAAGCAATAACAGGGTAATGAGCTTTTTCAAAGTATAGCCTCCTCACATTTATGCATTACCTGCTCATTATAAACTGGTGAGGGAAAGGTTTCTTCAAGAATCTTGCTCTTTTATGGTCTAATATTGCTATATTTACAAGGCGCTTTGGGATGAGCAGCTACGGAAGCAAAAATGGGCGCTCTTCTTTGTGTAATAATTACAGACAAGGCAGAGGGCCGGAAAACCCGGCCCAACAATTTAGTGCAGTATTATTGCAGTTTTGCGGTCTGCCCCTGCGGGGCTATCTGTGCTGGTCGATAAGGATCGGATTGCCGTCGGGGTCTTCCAGCATGAAGTATTCCGGGCCCCGGCTGTCCAAGTCTGCTGGTTCCTTAATCTCAAGGCCTTTGCTGCGCAGCTCTTCTTGCAGGACTCTTACGTCTTTAAAGGGATTGACCTCTTCTGCGTTGGCGTTCCAGCCTGGGTTAAAGGTCAGTATGTTTTTTTCGAACATGCCCTGAAACAGGCCGATGACGCAATCATCGTTCTTCATGATCAGCCATTTCTGTCCGATGTCTCCGCCAAAATCGGTGAATCCCAGCTTTTCATAGAAGGCCTTAGATTTATGGATGTCTTTGACGGTGAGGCTGATGGAAAATGCGCCGATGGAATTCATGGTAAATCCTCCTTCTTTAGGTTATGTTTTAGGGTGGGCGCCAAGAGACGCCCCAACATCTTTTTCACCTACCTACTATTTCTCATTTCCCTTCCGAAATCCTGCCGGGGCCACGGTATCCCGGGTAAGAGCAAAGAAAACCATGAGGCGGCAGATTGAGCGAATCGGCCTAGAAAATAGCGGGGATTGAGTATATAATATACGCAATATATCCCATACAATCCAAGGTAAAGGAGGGTTGGCTTGGCGAGGACATTGGTCCCCGCTCTCACTTGTTATTGGTTTGGTAAAGGAGTGGAATCATAATGTCTTTATTTACTAAGTGTGAGAAGTTTACCGAGGCTAAAGAAGTACAGGCCCTGGGGTTATATCCCTATTTCCATGAGCTCCAGTCCCAACAGGATGTGGAAGTTATCATGGAGGGCAAGCGCAGGATAATGTTGGGCTCCAATAACTACCTGGGCCTGACGGCAGATGAAAGGGTGAAGGAAGCCGCCATAGCCGCCACCAGGAAATACGGCAGCGGCTGTTCTGGATCCCGCTTTCTCAACGGCACCCTCAACCTGCACACCCAGTTGGAAAGGGATTTGGCCGAGTTTCTGCATGCCGAAGCAGTAATCACCTTTTCCACCGGCTTTCAGTCCAACCTGGGCATCATCAGTTCCCTGTGCGGGCGGGGGGACTATATCATCTCCGACAAGGAGAACCACGCCAGCATCTACGATGGCTGCAAGCTCAGTTATGCCAAGCATTTGCGCTTTAACCACTCGGATATGGCCGATCTGGAAAGGGTGCTGGCCAACATCCCCGAAGATGCCGGCAAGCTCATCGTCACCGACGGCGTCTTCAGCATGAGCGGGGATATCTGTCTGCTCCCGGAAATCGTCGAATTGAAGAAGAAGTACAAGGCCCGGCTGATGGTGGATGACGCCCACGGCTTGGGGGTAATCGGCGTCGGCGGTCGGGGCACCGCATCCTACTTCGGGCTGGAAGACGAAGTGGATATCATCATGGGCACCTTCTCCAAGTCCCTGGCCAGCCTGGGCGGGTTCATGGCCTCTTCTCGGGTGGTGGCGGATTATGTCCGGCACAAGTCCCGGCCCTTTATCTTCTCGGCCTCCATCACCCCGGCATCCTGCGCCGCCGCCATCAAATCCCTGGAAATCATGCGCACCGAACCCCAGCGGGTGGACAGGCTGGGCCAGCTGGCCGCTTACATGAAGCGGGCCCTCAACAGCCGCAATATAAAGATCAAGGAGTCCCCCACTCCCATCATCCCCATCTACACCAAGGACATGATCACCACCCTGACGGTGAACAAGAAGCTGTTCGAGGCCGGGGTCTATGTCAACCCCGTCCTGCCGCCGGCCACGCCGCCCAGTGAATGCCTGCTCCGGGTAAGCCTCATGGCCACCCACACCGAAGCCTTGATCGACGAGGCGGTGGACATCATCGAGGCTGTCCTCAAGGAAGCTGGATTGGTATGACCGCCAAGGTAGTTGCCATCACCGGCGCCTCCAGCGGCATCGGCCGGGCCACGGCCAAGCTCTTTGCCAATCAGGGGTGGCGGGTGTACAATCTCAGCCGCCGGCCCGCCGGAGAACCGGGGGTTGCCGATATCGCCGTGGATGTCACCGATGAAGGGGCGGTGCGGGCGGCCTTTGCCCGGATAGAAGCTGAGGCTGGCCGCCTGGACCTGCTGATCAACAATGCCGGCTTCGGCATCTCGGGAGCGGTGGAATTTAGCCAACTGGCCGAGGCCAAGCGCCAGTTCGACGTCAACTTCTTCGGGGTGGTGAGCTGCATTCAGGCCTCCCTCCCCCTGCTCCGGGAGAGCCGGGGGCGGATCATCTGCATCTCCTCGGCGGCAGCCATATTCGCCATCCCCTTCCAATCCTTCTACTCCGCCACCAAGGCGGCGCTGAACATCCTGGTCAATGCCCTGGCCAACGAGCTGAAGCCCTTTGGAGTCAGTATCTGCGCCCTGCAACTGGGAGATGTCAAGACAGAATTTACCGGCGCCCGGGCCAAGTCCCTGGCGGGGGATGACGTTTACGGGGGTGCAATCGCCCGCAGCGTGGCCGTCATGGAGCGAGATGAGCAAAGCGGCTACCCGCCCGAGGTCGTTGCCCGGGCGGTGTACAGGACGGCGCTGAGGTCCCGGATCAAGCCCATATATACCATCGGCGCCAAGTACAAGCTCTTCGCCTTCCTCAACAAACTGCTGCCCAACAGCTTCGTGAACTGGCTGGTGGGCAAGCTCTATGTAAAATAGATAGGAACAAGTTGTGCAAAAAGGAATATCGGGGCAAATCGCCTGGTGAAAACACTGTAAAAGGGGGCCAAATGGCCCCATCTGTTATTCATATGACGGGCAGCCCCCCAGTGAAGATTGCTGGGCAGGGGTTCACTGACTATCGGCGTCAGGGGGCTCCACCGGTTTGGGGGGGGCGGAAAAGACTGCGAAGGCCGTAGACCATTCTGTCCAGAAAATCCCGCGGGGGGATTGGCTGGGGTAATTTAAGGGATATGTGGGCGCTGGCGGCATCGGGGGTGCTGGGCTTGAGGACGTGGACATAATTCCGCCCCTGATAGCCGTCGACGTACTGCTCGAAAAACTCATAGGTGCGGGGGGCGACTTCCTTTAACTCTTTGCGCCGGTACTGGAAATATCCGTAGTCAATACCTGCCGCCACGACCTCCTCATCGGCATAGAAATTTGCAAAGAACTGGGCGAAGTACTCGCCAGGGTTCTCGACATAGTAATCGCGAGTAAAGGCACTGGCAGCCTCTGCCTGCCAGATTGAATAGAACTGTTTGTAGGAGCTATAGTACAGCAGGGCAATGTCCACTTCATGGCCGACTTCATGCAAGGTGACGATGTCCGGCAACCCCTTGCCCAAACTGACGACCAGATATCTTTTGTCTATATAGTAGACGCCGGCATATTTCGGATTGGCCACGTAACCGGGGACATCGATCAGGCCGGGAAAAAATTTACAGGAGCTGCCTATGGCGACGATGTCCCGCAGTATCGGCAAGGGCACGTTTTCCAGGGCGCGGATGCATTCCCTGATTACCTGGTCTTCATAGGGCTCCTGGGGCAATTCAATCAAGCGGTACATTAATTCGCGAAAGGTGGGGTCATCGCTGGCCGAGTCAATCACGGCCTTCAGCCGCAGGACCTGATCCAGGCCTTCACCCAACAGGGCCTGGGTAATTCTGATAAAGTCCAGGCAAGTCGAGTCCGCAGCCAGTCCCCGTTGGTAGATATGGAGATTTAAGAACTCCCATGTTTCCGGGTCCAGACCCAACAAGTCCCCATCTTCGATAAAACCACTATCCCAATGGCCGCTGAAGATAATATCGCCGTTACTGGCAAACAGGGTCCCTTCTCCGTGGGGCAGGCCCCTGTGCCATTGCCCCTGGTACACTTTTCTTTCATCGATGAACAAGGTTCCCTGGCCGTGGAACAGGTCATCGCTGAATTCACCTTCATACCTCTGCCCCCTCATGGCGAGGACGCCTTGACCTTCTCGCTTATTGTCCTTCCACTCTCCCTGATAAGTGCTGTTTACGGTGTGCAGGCTCCCGTAACCGTTGAGCTTGTCGTTGGCCCACTGCCCTTCGTAAACCTTGACGCCGTGGACGGTCAAGGTTCCCTGGCCGCTTCGCTTGCCGCCCTGCCATTGACCTTCATAGATCCGGCCGCCTTCGCCGTAAAAAATGGCAGAGCCGTGCAATTTGCCGTCTTTAAAAGAACCCTGGGCAATGAGTCGACCCGCCCTGGTGAAGAATTTCCCCTGGCCGTTGGGGAGGTTGTCGGCGATATCTCCTTTGTACAAGATGGAACCGCCGGGATAGGGGCCGACTCTGGGATAGTAGAGGATATCCCGGGTGGAATAGAGAATCAGCTGGAAAAATAGGAAAACTACCAGCAGGGGGGCAAGGATTGCTACTAACCTTTTTGTCTTCCGGGTAAGGAAAGGCTTGGCCTTCTTCGGCTGTGAAACCTTAAGCACTAATTCCAGGTTCTTTGGGAGAGGCGGCACCGGCTTACTCATGCTCCTCAACCTCCTTCATTAATGCTCATATCTATATTTCCTTAAGATGCAGAAAAGTCCTGCCAGACTGCCATCTGCTTCTGCCCCTTCCCCTTGCCAATCCGGATATAAGGGCAAAAAAAATCCGCCGACCAGCAGCGGATTTAGTATTTTTTAACTGCAGCAACTGCCGCCTCCACCCTGACTGATGGGCGCGGCTGCCCCCAGCTTGGGCCGAATTGCCGTCTTCCATGCGTGCATGGCCAGGGATACGGCGATGACACCATAGGCCACAAAGACCCGGAAGTACTCGCCCAGCTGGGCGTTGTTGAACAATTCCTTGCCGGCCTGGGGAGCGACGATGAACAAGGTGTGGAAGAGGATGACCCCCAGCACCGCCTGCTTGTTATTGGCCCTTTGCACCGAGGCCCCGCCCACCAGGAGGGCGGCGATGGCGAACTGGCCGACCTGGGTGTGGGCGCCATAGGTGGAGAAGGTCCCGATGTTCTGGAGATAGATGAGCTGTCCCCAGCAGGCCAGGACGGTGGAGAGGATCATGGCGATGATGCGAATCCGGTCGACGTTGAGTCCTGCGGCATTGGCCACGGTGCGGCTCTGGCCGACGGTGCGCATGTTCTGGCCCAGGCGGGTGCGAAGCAGCCAGGTGTTGAACAGGCAGAGGCCGGCAATGGCCAGGTAGGTGGTCACGGGAATCCGCACGAAAAGGAGGATATCCTCCACCGCCGGGATGAAGGTGGCTGCGAAGGCCAGGCCGGCCAGGCCGATGCAGACCAGGGGCTTGGCCAGGTCATAATCCGCGCGGCGCCGGGCCAGCTTGTTTACAATCAACTGCCAGACGTGGTAGCCGACCCAGGAAGCCAGGAGGATTTCCACGGCGTGGAGCAGGAGCAAGCGGTCGCCGGCCAGGAACTGGTTGAGGGCTGGAACATAGGTGAGGGCATAGCCCCCGGCGGCCGCAGCCATCAGGGCCAGGTTGGCTGCCAATTTGCCGCCCTTCCCGGCCAGGTAGAGAACTACCTTGATAAGGGCCACAGCAAAGAGGACGGCCAGGGCCAGCTTGAGGACGGAAAGCATGGGCACGGTGTCCAGGGCGTACTTGAGGTTGCCGGTGAGGTCGATGGTGTTCCTGACCCCGACGTCCCCGGGAATGATCAGGGTGGGGTTTCTGACGGGGATGATGCCGCCGATGACGTAGAGGAAGAAGAGCTGGTAGAGGCCGTCGGCAAAGTAGCCCAGGACCAGGCCGGCTATCATCTCCGCCCCCTTCATCTTGTTGAACAGGCGCCCCACCAGCCAGCCGAAGAGGATGGCGATGGGTGTGGCCAGCAAGACCCCCAGGAGGAAGCCCTGGATGCCGCCGAAGCCCCAGTACACCACCCAGAACACGGCGATCTGGGCGGCGATGGCCCCGATGACGATGCTGAAGTTGAGGCCCATGCCGGCCAGAACCGGGATGAGCAGGGCCAGGACCATGAAGCCGTTGCGCCCGATGCGGGTAAAGAGCTCGTTGCCCACGAAGGTCAGGGGGCTGTTGGAGGCATAGATGGCGGCGATGCAGAGCAGGGAGAACAGGAGCACCACCTTGTTGTCCAGCAGCGACTTGCGCAGATTATCCAGGAGTTTATTCACCGGAACCGCCTCCTTTCGTCTTGGACAGGGCAAAGAGGATGATGCCGTTGGAAATTATAATCCGGATGACATCGGCCAGGTTGCTGGAGGGCAGGACCTTGTTGGCCACGGGCAGGGCCACCGCCAACAGGCCCTGGAAGAGGAAGGCGCCGATAATTACCTGGGTGATGGTGGCCTTCCTGGTGCTGGCGCCGCCGATGAGGACGGCGGCCACCGAGTGAAAGCCCATCATCAGGGGGGCGTTGTACAGCTGCAGAAAGCCGTAGCTCTGGGCGTAGGTGATGATGCCCACGGCGCCCAGGGCGGTGGAAATCGCCGTGCCGATGATGCGCATCTTGTTGACATTGATCCCGGTAGCCCGGGTAAATTGCGGATTGGCCCCGGCGGCGCTCATGGCCAGGCCGGTCTTGCTCCGCATAAACAGCCACATGAGGAAGCAGGTGAGGAGGAAGAAGAGAATCAGCACAGTGGGAATGTACAGGCCCCCCTCGCCCCCGATGGAAAAGGACAGGGGCGTGTGGTTAAAGACGTGGGCAAAACTGCTGCTGAGGCTGATGGTATTCCGCATCCCCACCCCGCCCAGGGGCCAGATGAGCTCACCGTTTTTGAAGGGCAGGGCCAGCCACATGATGTTCATGAAGGCGATGACGGAAAAGCCCACATAGGTGGAGACCGTCATCTCGGAGCCCTTGACCCGGTTGAGCAGCATACCATAGGCGATGCCCATCAGGCCGGCGATGGCCGTCCCCACCAACATGGCCACGGCGATGGAGAGCCAGGGGTTGGCGATGCCCAGCTCGATGCTGATGGTGGCGCCCAGGAGTCCGCCGACAATCCCCAGGGAAATGCCGAAGTTGGGGCCGATACCGCTCTGAATGGCGGGGACCATGGCCAGGACCAGAATGCCATACATGGCCCAGCGGCGCAGGCTGTCCCCCAAGAGGTTGGGAATGCTCAGGCCCAGGGGCTGGGCGGATATGAGCAGGAGCAGGAAAAAGGAGATGATGATCAGCCGGGGCAAGCCGATGCGGTCGTAGATTCCCTTCAGTCTAGCACTCACAATTTGCACCCCTCTTTCTTCCCGACATGGCCAGGCCGAATTGGGCATCCGGAGCGTCGGGACTGAGAATTTCAGAGACTTGTCCGTCGGAGACGATGGCGATGCGGTCGCAGATGGAGCGCAATTCCACCAGCTCCGAGCTGATGACGATAATGGTCAGGCCCTGTTCCCGGTTGAGCTTGACCAGGTATTCCAGGACCAATTTCTTGGCCCCGATATCTATCCCCCGGGTGGGCTCAGCCACCATCAGGATTTTGGGCCTCAAGGTCAGGGCCCGGGCCAGGCAGACCTTCTGCTGATTGCCCCCGGAGAGGGCGCCGGCGGGCTGGGCAGGCCCGGTGCAGCGGATATCCAGGAGCTCAATCATCTCCCGGGCATGCTTGCGGGCCTTGGCCTGGTTGTACAGGCGGACAGGCCCCAGCTTGTAGAGGAAATCTTCCTGGACCTGGAGGGCGGAAAAGACAATATTGTGCTCGATGGATTCATCCAGGAGCAGGCCGACGCCCCGCCGGTCCTCGGACACAAAGGCTACCCCCTTGTTGAGGGCATCCCCCAGCTTGTCCAGAGCCAGTTCCTGGCCAAAGACCCCGACGCTGCCCCAGGCCCGGTGCAGGCCCATGATGCCGTTGGCAATTCCCAGTTTGCCCTGGCCGGCCAGGCCGCCGATGCCGAAGATTTCGCCCCGGCGGATATCCAGGTCGACGCCCCGGACGGTCTCCCCGGGCATCTCCACGCAGAGATCCCGGATGCTCATGGCAATATCCTCGTCTGCCAAGGTGCGGGTATCCTCCCCGGGATCCACCAGGGAGTCCACCTTGCGCCCGATCATCAGCTCGGCAATTTCCAGGACATTGGTGTCCTTGACCGCCTTGGAAGCGACCAACTCGCCGTCCCGGAGCACGGTGATATTGTCGGCATAGTCCATCACCTCGCCCAGGCGGTGGGTGATGAAGATGATGGCGATGCCCTTTTGGGCGATGAGGCGCATGGTCTGCAAGAGGTTCTCCGCTTCACTCTCGGTGAGGACGGCGGTGGGCTCATCAAAGACCAGGAGCTTTATTCCAATTTTGTCAATTTCCCGGGCAATTTCCATGAACTGCATGTGGCCCACGGGCAAGCCCGCCACGGTGGCATATTCCTCGATATTGAGGCCGATGTCCTTCAGGGCCTTGCGGGCATCCCGGGCCATGGCCTCCATGTCCAGGGTTTCCAAGGACGGCCCCAGGATCCGGCTCATCAGGGTGGGCTTGCTGATCTCCCTGCCCACTTTGATATTCTCGGTGATGGTGAAGCCGGGAATGAGCATGAACTCCTGATGGACCATGCCAATCCCATACTTGATGGCATTCTGGGGGGCATCGATGCTGACCGGTTTCCCCTCTATCTCCACCGTTCCATCAAAACCTCCGGTGGCATGGATGACCGGCATACCAAAGAGGATGTTCATGAGGGTGGACTTGCCGGCGCCGTTTTCACCGATGAGGGCATGGATCTCGCCTGGCTTGACCCGCAGCGTCACATTTTTCAGGACCCGGTTGCCATAGTATTCCTTGCTGATATTCTCCATGTTCAGGAGATATTGGGTACTCATGATCTCTACCCCCATTTATTACATACTTTGCCAATACAAAAGGAATTCGCCGGCCCTGTAAGAGAAGCCGGCGAACCCAGGTTTACTGAGCGAAATCGTAGAAGTCGCAGAGGATCAGGAAGAAGTTATCCAGAGAGACTCCGTCGGCTTCATACTTGGAAATCCGGGTGTCACTGCCAGCCAGTCCTTGGATGATAGAAACCAAAGCTTCTTCATCTACGCGGCCGTCGGTCTCGCCTTCCAGGAAATCCATGGCGTATTCCACGCCGGCTTCGATCATCAGCATGTTGACAGGAGTTCCCCAGGTGGACATGCGACCTTCCTGGCCATGCTCCTTGAGGGCGGTCTGGATGGAATCCAGCATGTACTGGACATCGCCTTCATGGCCGGAAACGTCGATGTTCAATGCAGCAGGATAGCCATGGTAGGGGCTGGGGCAGCACTGCTGCGGGAAGATGGCTCCCTGCTCCAGGATGGAGCGAATCAGGGGCTCCTGCATGGCGCAGTTGGTGGAGAAGAAAGCGGTATCCTTGCCATACTGGGCAATCTGCCGGGGCACATCTTCCAGGATGAATTGCTGAGCGCCGGATACACCGGCATCACCGGTGGGGTCTGGGGCATTGACTTCAACAAAGTTGATGCCCAGCTCCGCGGCGGTCTGCTTCATCAGGTCGCGGCGAGCCGCGATGGTGGCATAGGAAAGGTGGCGGGCAAAGGAGTAGTGGATAAAGGTCTTGGCCCCCATTTCCGCAGCTTTGGTGGGAATGGTCTCACCCATGGTGAGCTCGTCCACCAAGAGGACGATGTCAGCCTTGCTGGCGATGGTAGCGGGGTCCTCGGCGGC
>JBMNFF010000014.1:0-223756 GCA_050949165.1 Bacillota bacterium
GCCTGTTGGTTCTTGGCTCTACCGTAGTCTCCCTCAGCGAAGTTCCGATTGCGGACAAAGCGCATGAAGAGATTACCATTAAGCTTCTGGTAGCCCTTATTGACCACAAGCTTGCCTCTCTTATCATAGACATTGTGCTCCACATCAAACCAGACTCCGCCCATGATATCTACAACTTCAATGACCGATTCCATATTGACAGTAACGTAATAGTGGATGGGCACTCCGCCCAGGGCTATGCTGATGGTTTCCAACTGGGACTTCATGCCGGCCGCGGCTCTATCTTCCTTGGCGTTTACCCAACCCCAGTAACTGGCAGAGTTAATCTTATCCTTCCATCCGCCTGTATTATAGATGGGGGTGAGGGTATCGCGAGGGATGCTGACAATATTAGTTTCACCTGTCTCAATATTTATGGCAGCAACCATAATGGAATCTGCTAGGCCGGGATGGCCCTTTACCCGTTCGTTGCTGCGCTCTTCATTCATGTCGTAGCCAATGAGGGCGATATTGATGATCTTGCTGTCCTGAAAAGCTTCATCTATCGTCAGGCCGGTATCGGGGCCGTCTTCGCCCCCGGGCCAGTTGACTTCCGGAAAGAGCCCCTCCATATCGCTGAGGCGGTTATAGTACCAGGCGCTGGCGCCAGAGGCACTGATTAAAAGCACAGCCACGGTGATAACCGCTATTTTTTTTGCCTTGCTCAGTTTGGTAAACCAGCGAGAAATCCTCTTAAATACATTGCTCTTATGTCTCTTTGCTCTGGGTTCCATGCTGCCACCTCCATACAGTCAATTATAAGGACAAAAGGAAAAAAAGTAAACATAACACAAGTATTTCCAAAAAATCTCAGTATATTGGGGCCGCCGCAAAATGCCATATTCCCTTGGCGGGGGCAGCCCAACCCAAAATGCACCCCCCCAATCCGGAAAGGCGCCCCCTCATGAAGGCGGGCGGCAAGAGCCGCCCCAACCAGTTACCCGCCACAGGGAATTTCGGGAGGAAACTTATACAGATTGCTAATTCGCTACAGCCCATTCCTTCACTGCTCTCCGGCCTGGACGGTGAAATTGACCTCCAGGGAAAAGGGAGTCCCTTCCCTGCCAACCCGGCCCTGGACGACCAGCTTGTATTTGCCGGGCTCCAGGGTGCCGGGGGGGATGGAATAGTTGATCTCCTTCTGGGAAGTGGAGAGCATGGTCTGAAAGCCATCGGGATAGAGGTACTCCACCCAGGCCTCGGGGAAAATGGAGCGATAGACCGCAAGACCGGTCCAGGAGGCGGGAATAAAGAGCTGAACCCCCGTAGGATTTTCCAGGGAAAAGATAATCTCTTCATCCCCACAGGCGATGTCCGAGTGGGCATACAGGTTGAGGGGCAGGGGCTCAGGAGCGGGCCGGCATCCCGAGAGGAGGGCGCCCGCCACCGCTGCTCCTGCAGCCGCCAAACCGATATTCCGCAGCCACCTGTTCATGTCCCATACCCCCTTTTGATCTTTCCCCTGTATTATATATGACGCCCGAGACAGTTATTTCGTTTTATCGGCCTTGAAATTTCTGGTGTATTCCCAGACCGTCTGGCTCAGCAGGGCAACGCCCAGCCAGAGCACGTCTTCGTCGATGTCAAAACGGGGGTGGTGATGGGGGTGGACGATGCCCTTTTCCGGGTTGCCGGCGCCCAGGAAGTAATAGGTGCCGGGGACCTGCTCCAGGAAGAAGGCCATGTCTTCACCGCCCATGACGGGCTCGATAACCTTGACATTCTCTTCTCCCACCAGTCCCCGGGCCACCTGGGCGAAAAAGGCGGTGAAGTCCTGGTCGTTGATCAAAGGGGGATAGGCGGTGCCGATTTTATAGGTATACCGGGTCTTCCAGGCCTTGCAGATGCCGGCCAGCACCTCTTCCACCCGGTGGAGGAAAATTTCTCCCGCCTGGGGCTGGAAATAGCGGAAGGTGCCCTTCATCACCACCTTTTCGGGAATGATGTTGTGGGCATCGCCGCCGTGAATGCTGCCGACGCTGAGGACGCCGGGATGCAAGGGGGAAAGCTCCCGGCTGACCAGGCGCTGCCAGGCGCTGATGACCTCGGCGCTGACCACCACCGGATCGATGGTCTCGTGGGGGTAGGCGCCGTGGCCGCCCTTGCCCATGATCTCTGCCTCGAACTGGCAGGCTGCGGCCATGAGGGGGCCGTAGCTGATGCCCACCTGACCCCGGGAAAGAGCCGGCGAAAGCAGGCCGATGTGTCCGCCGACGATGGCCTGGACGCCATAGCGGTCGAGGACGCCGTCCCGAATCATGACGGCGGCGCCTCCCCCTCTCTCCTCGGCGGGCTGGAAGATAATGACGGCGGCGCCGGAGAGATCCTCCCGCTGCTCCGCCAGGAGCCTGGCAACCCCCAGGCCGATGGCGGCATGGGCATCGTGGCCGCAGGCGTGCATCTTTCCGGGGTAGAGGGAGACGAAGTCATGGGTGTTCTCTTCCTGAATTGGCAGGGCGTCGATATCCACCCTGACGGCAATGGTCGGGCCGGGCTTGCCGCCCCGGATGACTGCCACCACACCCGTGCCGCCGACCCCGGCCTCGGCCTCTATACCCCAATCGGCGAGTTTTTTCAGGATGTAATCTGCTGTTTCCTGGACGTCAAAGCCGATGCCGGGGTGCTGGTGAAACCAGCGCCGCCACTGCACCAGCTGCCCTTGAAGGGCCTGAGATAGGGCTTTGAATTCTGGCATTGCTACTCCTCCATTAATAGAATATACGCTAATGATAACAAAAAAAAGATCAGTGCAATAGGAGTGGGAAAGCTGTCGGGACTGCAATAAAAGTAGGAGATTAGGAAGCACCGTCCTTAATCTCCATTGACCTTTCTGTTTAGTATTATTCAACAGAACCTGCAAACGAATAGTAATTGCTATGATTACAAAGGCTTAAAAATAGTCTGGGGATTTTCAGAAAATAAACGCCCATAGAATTCTAAAGCGTATCTATCAGTCATACCTGCAATGAAGTCACAAATAATCCTTTTTCTATGCGTTCTATTCTTTAGATTGGAATATATTCTCTGGAAGTCTTCGGGTAGCAATAAATCCCCATCTGGAGCATTTAACTTATTAAATATCATTTTTACAATTTCTTTTCCCCGGTTTTCAGCTACTTTTAATCTTGAAGAATTAATTAGAGCCACATACCCGAAATGCTTAAGAATGCTTACTCTGCGCTTGGTTTCTTCACAAAATATACTTTGGAAAGGATGGGATATTCCCGGTTCAATTCTACCTTTATACCCTTGACAAAGGTGCTCACCAGCCGTGAAGTTAATTCGGCTCTCATGTATCCGTCAAGGGCAATATTCTTGGAATCTCTGTACGAGGATAGAAAATTTGCTAATGTTTTTGCTTCATATTCCTCGGTATCTGCTTCCTCGGTATCTGTATCTATATCAGGTTGTCTTTGGTCTCGAATTGATCTTTGCCATGAGTCGGCGAACAATCCCCATAAGATAGCACGGCATTCCGAAACAGTAATTTTTATCTCGTCCTTCTCCAATAATTTTTCAGCTATCTTTTCTAAAATTGTGTCGTCTACTGCCATTATTTCATATGGGGTTAAGAAGCCTGCCTTAAACGCATCCTCAACATCATATGTAGAATATGCGATGTCGTCAGCTAAATCCATAATGGCACACTCTATCGTTTTAAATTCTTCTATGTTGCTGCTTCCAACAAGGCGTAGTTTTATTGTGTCGACTATCTCTTTTTCCGATAAGTAGTATCCCTTTATTAATTCCGAACCTTCACGGGATAACGGAATTTCCCGATCATACTTTAGCGCTGATGCTATTACCCTAGCAGTTAAATTGAGTCCAACCCTTCTATCGTTACCCTTTTCATCAAACATCGGTTCGACACATTCTTTTTTTTCAAGTCGAGTAATAATCCTAAGTGTTTGCGCATTTCCTTCAAAACCGCCATCTTGGCTCATACACTCATCTAGCGCCATTTCACCGTTATGTCCAAATGGGGGATGACCTAAATCGTGCATAAGCCCCGCAATTTCACAGACATCGGGTTCTAAATCCAGCTCGGGATACTCTTTCTTGAGTTTGTGCGCAATAGTTTTTGCGATTTGCGCAACTTCGAGAGAGTGGGTTAATCTGTTCCGGAAAAAATCACTTTCATACCCTGGAAACAGTTGAGTCTTGTTTTGCAGCCGCCTAAACGCAGGGGAATGTAAAACACGGGCATAGTTTTGCGTCAAATTATTTTTATTCAAATTAACCCAATTCAGAGCAAAGAAAAAAGGCGAGTTATCGCCTTTTTTAGCCCCATTTTCCCTTGCTCATATGGGTCTCGATTTCCGCCTTCAGGGACTGGCGGGCAAAGAGGGCAAAATCTCTGCACTCTTTGTAGAGCTTGACGCAGCCGGGGTCCAGATCATCTTCGATGCCGACTTCCGCCAGCTCGAGTACGGCATCCAAGAGGCCATCCAGATCCATGAGCAGAGTATTGCCCAGGCGGGAGCGCAGGACCAGGTTAACTTTCTCCTCTTCCAGGGCGGTAAACTTCTCTTTGGGAGCGCCGCATTTGGGGCACTTGTCCGGGGCCCCTTCCCCTTCGTGGATAAAGTTACACACGCCGCATTTCCACATGATTTTCCCCTCCCAGTTATATGGTGGTGGTTATTTTAATAATTGGGCCCGTGAAGCTCATAGAAGGCCTGAGGATGGAAGCAGGCCGGGCAGGTTTTGGGAGCCTCGGTACCGGTGTGGATATAGCCGCAGTTGAGGCAGCGCCATTCCACCGGCTCATCCCGCTTAAAGACCCTGCCTTGCTTGATATTGTCCAAAAGCTTGAGGAAGCGCTTTTCGTGCTCTTCTTCTACCTCGCCGACTTCGTGGAAGAAGTCTGCAATCTCATTGAAGCCTTCCTTGCGGGCGACTTCTTCGAATTCCTTGTACATGGTGGTCCACTCGTAATTTTCACCATCGGCAGCATCCTTGAGGTTCTCCATGGTGTTGCCGATACCGCCCAAGAATTTAAAGATCTGCTTGGCATGGGCCCTCTCGTTATCTGCAGTCTCCAAGAAGAGCTTGCAGATCTGCTCATACCCTTCCTGCTTGGCGACCTGGGCATAGAAGGTGTACTTGTTCCTGGCCTGGGACTCGCCTGCAAATGCCGCCATGAGGTTTTTTTCGGTCTGGGAACCCTTGATGTTGGACATGGAAACACTCCCTTTCGTTTCGATAATGATTACTGTTAAACACATATTACCATTGCCCTGGGCAAAATGCAAGGAGAGGAGAGAATTCTTTTTAGAGGGTCACGACCTTGTCCGCCTCGCCGATGCCCTGGACAATCAGCTTCATCCCGGTGACGCTTCCCACTTTAACCTGGTCCTTAATTCCGAAGTAGTCCAGACAGGTCCCGCAGCATTCCAGCCGCCAGCGCCTGGCCTCCAATTCTTGCATGTACTCCACCAGAGCCCCGGGGCCGGCACAGAGCTTGACTCCGGAATTGAGGAAGTAAATGGTGCCGGGATCCTCGGTCTGGGCAAGGGTATGGAGGAAGCTCTTCATCAGGGCCAGCCCCAATTCCTCATCTCCGCGCCCCAGGGTGCGGCTGGTGATGAGCCAGACGGCCTTGCCTCCACCTTCCTTAATCTTCCCCGTTACCGTCAATTTTATCTCCTGGGGCGTCTCGAGGAGCCGGCATTTGTAGCCGCTTTCCCTCAGCATCCGGCAAAGGCCGGCAGGATCTTCACCACCGGCCAAGACCACCTCCAGGGGAGACTCCATTTCCTCCAGGGCCTTGCGGATTGCCGCCAAGGCATCCGAACCGCTCATTCCCCGGCAATCTAATCTTCGCATCTTCTGCCATCCTTTCCAACCATCTTTTTTCTTGGCCCGGGTCAGCACCCGGGTTGCCATCGAACAGGTGTTTGGTATATAATACCTGTACATGGAGGTGCGCAGAGTATGGATACCCTGACCAAACTAAAGCTCCTGGGCGAGGGGGCCAAGTACGACATCTGTTCCACCGTCAACGGCGGCTGCGCCCCGGGGGTGTGCCAGTCCTTTACCCCCGACGGGCGCTGCATCTCCCTGCTTCGGGTCCTCATGTCCAATCAGTGCCAGCGGGACTGCAGCTATTGCCCCAACCAAGTGGCCCGGGACCTGCCCAGGGCGGCCTTTACGCCGGAGGAATTGGCCAGGCTCTTTATGGAATTCTACCGGCGCAACTATGTATCGGGGCTCTTTCTCAGCTCCGGGGTAATCGACACCGCCGACGGCGCCATGGACAAGATGCTGGCTGCGGTGGAGCTGCTGCGCAAGCGGTACAGGTTTGCGGGCTATATCCACCTCAAGCTGATTCCCGGCTGCAGCCCCGGCCACATCCAGGAGGCCGTCCGCCTGGCCCAGCGGGTGTCGGTGAATTGCGAGACCCCCGACGGAGAGACCCTGCGCATTCTGAGCCGATCCAAGGACTACCAGCGGGACATCATCGGCGCCATGGAGGAGGTGCGCAAGCTCACCGCCGCCGAAAGGGGACGCCAGTCCACCCAGTTCATCGTGGGGGCGGCGGGGGAGCGGGATCAGGACATCCTGGCCCGCTCCCTGGAATTCTACCGGCGCTACCAGATGCAGCGAATATACTTCAGCGCCTATGTGTCCCTGGACAACGCCGCAGAGAGGCCCGGGACGCCGCTGCTCCGGGAACGCCGCCTGTATCAGTGCGACTTTCTCCTGCGCCAATACGGCTTCGACCTGGAGGAGTTGGAATTTCAGGGGGGCAACCTGCCCCTGGACCAGGACCCCAAGCTGGCCTGGGCCCGGGCCCATCCCGAACGCTTTCCCCTGGAGGTCAACCGGGCCGGCCGCCGGGAATTGCTGCGGGTGCCGGGCATCGGTCCCCGTTCCGCCGACCGCATCCTCCAGGTCCGCCGGGAGCAGGCCATCACTTCGGAGCAAGAGCTCAAGAACCTGGGGGTGGTGGTAAAGCGCGCCGCCCCCTTCCTCCTGGTCCGGGGCAAGAGCCTGCGCCCCGGCCCTACGGTGGATTACCGACAGCTGAGCTGGGATTGGTAGGGGAGGAGGTGAAGATATGCTCAGATTCCAGGCGACTCCCCGCTCCTTTATCCGGGCCGCCCTCCTGCACCTGCGGGAGGGCCGGAACATCGCCCCCCAGGACCAGGGGGATCTCTTTGCCTGCCTGGGCGACAGCGCCGACGACCCGGAGATCATTCGGCACTGCCAGGTCCTCCGGGCCCGGGAGCGCTGGGGGGAAGAGCTGGAGAACCACCAGGTTCTGAAGCTGTACTTCTATAACCTGCGCCACAGGCAGGAGGACTGGCCCCTCTTGGTCCAGGGGGTGGGAGAGCTCCTGGAGCGGGGGCCCCGGCACCTGCTCTGCGGCAGCGGCCCGGCGGCCCGCCGCCTGCTGGACCGGCGCAACCAGGTGCTCCGGGAGATTCACCGCCTGACGGGCTTTACCCGGCTGATTCCCGCCGCAGACGGGACCATGCTGGGCCGGGCTCCCGCCAAGCATCATACCGGCGACCTCCTGGCCTTGAGCCTGGCCAGGCGCAATCCCGCCTCTCCCCTGGCCCTCTTTACCCCCACCGGCGCCTGGTATGCCTGGCAGGGCCGGGTATCCCCTCTGGAGACAGGAAATCTGGAACTGCCCGCTGACGATTTTGCCCAGGTGTGGATGACCTATTACCGCTCCCAGTTCATCCGGGAGCGCAACAATCCCCGCCACGCCGCCCGGGCCATTCCCCAGGAGTACTGGCAGTGGTTGGCTGAAGGAGAGGAGCTGATGAAGGCAAAGAAACTGGACCAGGACAGTCCTGCCTCTCCCTGAGCTGGGGTTTACCTTGGTGAGCGGGGGCCAAAGGCCCCCTATTCTTGGTTCAGCAGCCTTTCCAAGGCGGCCTGGAACCTGGCATCCTGTTCCGGGCTGCGCTTTTTGGGACCCCGGGTGCGGCCGCCGCCCCGGCGATGACGGGCTTTGAGGTTGCGCTCCTCCAGGAGAAAATCAATGTTCTCATCCCGGTATTCCCTGCCGGTGGGGCTGAGGCAGCGCACCCCTTGGCCCAGGAGCATGGCAGCCAGGCCCCAATCCTGGGTGACGGCCACGTCGCCGGCCCTGGCTATATTGACCACCTTGATATCAGCTTCCTGGGGTGCGTCGCCCACCACTATGTGGTGCTGGCCCTGGATATTGTGGTTAAAGCTGGCCACCGTCCACACTTCCACCTGGTGGATGCGGCCCAGGCGCTGGCATATTTCCAGGACGCTCCTGGGACAAGCATCGGCGTCGACGACAATCTTCATGAGCTCCCTCCTCGTCCATAAATGCTGCCGTGACCCTGATAATATTGTACCTTTAAGAGCGGAAAAAAAAAGAGAGGGGTGACCCTCCAAAAAGTTTTGCACTGCTACCGCCCGGGCATGAGCCAACCGGAGCCTAAACCTCTGTGCCGGCACTGATAAAGGTGACGCGGACACCAATATCTCCCATGAATTCCAGCTCCAGCTGGGCCTGCATCAGGGAGAGCAGGTAGCGGGCGGCCAAGAGACCCAAGCCGCCGTAACACTCCTCGGAAAGCATTCTCAGATCCTTGCCCCGGCCTTGGGGACTGTTAATCTCTACAGTGACCAGGCGCCCATCCAGACAAGCCACCTTGACGGTAAAGACCTTGTTGCTGGCCTGACGCATTAAATTTACCAGTCCCCCCAAGACCATGGCTGCATGCTCGGCGCTGCCCCGAACCGGGGGGACTTCCCCCTGTACAGCTAAATGGTGCAGGCAACCGCGCCTGTCCAGAACCTCTTCCAGCACCCGCACCAGGTCGAATTCTTCCCGGAAAGGAGGCTCTTCGCTGAGACGGCGGACCCAGTCGCCGAATTCTTTCATGACATGGGCCTCGCGGATTGCCAGCTCCACATAGGTCTCAAGCTTGTCCGCTTTGCCTATCCGGAGGTCTCGCTGTATCATGTTCAGGCAGTTTAACACTGTAGTCAAAGGATTGTTGACCCTGTCCCCTGCTTCCAAGGCGAAGTCCTGCATAAATTTATGCATTTCCAACATGGTGGGCCGGGACATGTAGCGAGTATGGAACTTGAAGATCAGGTGGGGGGAGTCTTCGCCTGCCGGCCTTCCTTCCACGTCAAGGTTGAGGCCATTGACAACGGCCCTGGTTAGGAAAGGGGCATTATATTCCCTGACCCTGGCAGCGTATTCTGCAAGTCTCTCTCCTGCCGGCAGCTGCCGCAGGTTCTTTTTTTTGAGATTGACTTGAAACAACCAGACCGCCCATCGATTGCACCACTCTATATTATCTTCTTCATCGATGAGCAGCATCGGTGTCATTTGTTTGTCTCCCCAAAATTCCACCAACTTGTCCAACTCCAGCAACATCACCCCCTCGTGCTAATAGTTAATATTCGCCAGAGGGGCGGTGTTTCCTGTAAAAATTATCGACAATTTGCCAAGTTTTTTCGACAAAAAGCGCTATTCTCTTTTAACACAGGACTTTGATTGCTCCGGGCATCAGCCGGAAGTGCACCGGCGTCAGACCCGGCAGCTCGCCGTCCAATTCGATGAGCAGGGGCTGTTTGCCGCTGACCCGCACTTCCTGAACCGGATGCAGGGAGATTTTCGGATGATTGAGGTGGGTGCCCTTGTAGATCCTGGCCAGGTTGAACAGCAAAGCGATCTTGGTCATGCCCCGGATCACCACCAGGTTCATCTTGCCGTCGTCGATCCGGGCCATGGGCGCCAGCTGCATGCCGCCGCCGAAGTACTGGCCGTTGGCCACCGCTGCCAGGACCAGGGAACCCTCGTAGACCAACTCGCCATCGGCCTCCACCCGGGCCTGGACATTTTTGTAGCTGAGAATGGACCAGAGGGTGCCGTAGAGATAGGAGAGGAACCCCCCGGAGGATTTTGAGGTATGGTTGACCCGATTGACCACAGTGGCCCCCAGGCCGGAATCGGCGATGTTGGCAAACCAGCGCCGGGCGGCGTCGCCATCCTTGCCCTGATAATCGGCCAATACCAGGTCCATGGGCTGCTCCCGGTTCCGGGCGAGCACCTCCACTGCCCCCTGATAGTCCTTGGGAATTCCCAGGGTCCTGATCAGGTCGCAGCCGGTGCCCCGGGAGATTATCCCCAGGCGGGCCTGGGGGTTAATGGGTTGCTCGCCTTCGAAGAAGCCGTTGACCACTTCGTTGACAGTGCCATCGCCGCCCACCGCCACGATGGTGGTCTTGCCCTGTTTCAGGGCGTTCCTGACCAGAGTCGGGGCCTGGAAGGCAGCTGTGGTCATCTGGTATTCAAATTTAAGGCCCTTGGCTTCCATGGCAGCGGCAATTTGCGGCCAAACTTCCCTGGTGGTGCCATTGGCCGCGACGGGGTTGACCAGAACAAAAATATTATCCATAATCAGTGCGCACCCTTTCGGAATCTTGATTTGGTCAAAGATTCGACAAAAAACCAGGGAAAACCTGCCTGAGCAATAAAAAAGGCCGGCGGAGGGGCTTTTCCCTCCGACCAAGCCGGTTAATGTTGGGTATAGTATTAGTGCATTTGAAGTACGATAGCTCCTTGATGCAGTTCTTGCAGAAAATGGCGGATGGCCATCACTCCCTTTTCAGGAACGGCGGTGAACTCCGTGATGGCTTCCACGGGACAGTGCCCCATCCCGCGGCTGTCCAGGATGAAGGGAACGATTTTCCGGGCGCAGTAGAGGGTTCCCGCAGTGGTCAGGACCTCCACGGCCTCTTGGCTCATGATGGGAGTGTAGAGGGAGGTTACCTCCCCGGTAACGGCGATCATGGCGGCAGCCCGGCCGATAACCTTGTCGGCAACGGCGCTGCCAGGCAGGACATTGTTGTCCAGGGCTTCCAGCAGGGGCGCAATTCCCGACATGCGGCTGGCAAACAGGGGTCTTCCATCCCGGACCACCACCAGGGAATTGCCCTCCTCCAGCATCTTGGCCGCCAGCTTCAGGTCACCGCTCATTCCAATGCCCCCTGCATCGTCCCCCCAGGGACCCATTCCAAGAGCCCGCCCTGTCTGCGCTCCGAAAAAGCGCTTTACCCCGAGAAATGGCGCCCGCGGCCGCCCTCAGGGGATGCGGTATGTTCAGAATGACGTGGAGCAGCCCCGCGGCACAGAGCAGGGAACTCCAGGTCAGAAAAAGATAAAACATCTGATGACCTCCTCGCATGATGATAGACATCACTATATCAATTCTCTTTGCCCAGGGATAATCCTGCCCCCGGCGACTGTGTAAATTATGGCAAAGCCGCCGCAGATCAGCAGTAATCCGGCGGCGGCAGTTGCCCCTGGAGTTCGATGAGCCCGGCCTTTTCCAGCTCTCTCACCACTTCGAAGAGGGAATCCTTTTTGTGGCTGGGCAGCTCCCGGACAAAGAGGTTCAATTCCCGGGGCGAGGTCAACAGGCGAAAGCGCACATCGGCAAAGCGGATCTCCTTCATGCTTTCCCTCCTTGAACCGGCTGCAAATGGCGCTGGAGGTGGGCCCGGGTCAGCCAGAGGCAGAAGTCCACCACGGCGCTGTTCCAGTAACGGCAGTGTAGGTAAAGGGCGTGGGGCAGATGCCGGGGCCAGGCCTCCACATAGATTATGTTGTCGGGGTGCCGGCTGACCAGAACCCACACCCAGGCCTCGCTGCCGTCACAGCATTCCAGCTTATAACTGGGATTGCCAAACCGGGCCAGCACCATCTGCAGACAATATTCTGCATCCCACTGGCAGCAGAGGCTGCGCAACTGGGGAGAAATTGTCCGGAAGGGCACCCGGGCCAAATCGCCAACGGTCCTGGCGTTGGCACTCCGCAAAACCCGAAAATTCTCTAACCGCATGGCGCACCTCCCCGCTCTTGTTCAGGGTTAGTATGCGCACCAATTGGCAGTATATTCCATGAGGGTCAGAGAATCTGCAAATCTGTGCCCACCACTTCCGCCCCGGCCCCTTCGGCAATTCCCAGCATGCTTTCCAGGATTCGGGAAGGAGCGTCGGGATCGGGGCCCACCCAGGCCGCCGCCAGGCGGGCACGGCCATGCACATCATGATAATCCGCTTCATATACTGATAGGTTGTGGTTGCGGCGAATGCGGCTGAGCACCGACTGAATCACCCGCCGCTTCTCCTTGAGGGAATGGGCCTGGAGGCGCAGGTCCACTATAAACAGGGCGACGACCATGAATACCACCTTCCTTGAGCCAATTGTACATTCTCGGGCGGCGCCTGACAAATTCCCGCGCCGGGATGGCGCAAGCACCTGGGGTATGATAAACTGGGAATACCATTAGGAGGTGTTTACTTGATAAAGGAAAAGGCCAGAGAACTTGCGGCCGCCATAAAGGAAACCGAAGAGTTCAAGGGACTGCAATCCGCCCGGGCCCGGGTAAAACTAGACCCCACCGCCTTCGATCTCCTGACCAAACTCCAGCAAACCCAAGCCAGGATCATCGGCCTGCAGCAGCAGGGCCAGCCCATTACCCAGGAAATAGTTGAGGAACTGCGCACCCTGGAAGAGCAAATGCAATTGAACCTGACCCTGCGCAATATGGTGGAAGCCCAACAGAAATTCGAAGATATGATGGACGAAGTAAACCAGGTCTTGGCTGAAAACCTAGGCTGAAACGCCGGGGACGGGACTTTTCGTTTCAATAAACGAAGAGTCCCGTCCCTTTTTCTACAGGGCCAGTTGCTTGATATATACCTTGCCCTGGTTTGAATAGATGAAAAACTGGTTGACCATCCCCAGAAGGGTGTAATCCTGGGCTTCCCGGGCCAGTACCTTGGCGTCGAAGCCGGGGCTCAGGCGCAGGAGATCGTTGCCCACCAGGGCGATGAGGACCCCCTCCTGCCACAGGTGTTGGCTGGCGCAATTGAGCTGATGAACTTTGTCATTGGCCACGTCAAAATAGATGAGGTGCTCGCCATTTTCCCCGGCGGCGGCCAGGACGGCCTCGGAGGTGGCATAGAGCAGGCGCCAGCGGTTCCAGTTGCCGGGGAGGTCGGCCAGGGGCCGGGGGCCGGTTTCCTTGTCCCACCCCCACAGGGTCTTCCAGGTGGGTCCAAAGTAATTGTCCTCGCCGCCCAGGAAGTAAAGGGTGTCGCTGTTGCCGGACCAGACGGGCGTCCCCGGGACGATGTCGGCGATGGGCAGGACGGTGGATTTGCCGTAGGGATCCAACACGCCCAACACCCCGTCCTGAAGCCAGGCAACCTGGGTGCGCGGGGCGTTCCAGACAAATTCCTGATCCTGGGTGAGCCGCCGTTCAAAGCCAGTCTCGAGATCCACCAGGGAAGAACCGCCTCCGAGGATGGGATACATATACCATTTGCTGCGGGCAACGCCGCCTGCCCAGCGGGGCCAGGCCTCGGCGACGGGATTGACGATTTCATACTTGGGTTTGCCCGCCACCGTCTTGCCGCTGAGGGCATCGGTGACGGAGGGACCCGAAATGGGACCAATGTACCAGGTTTCGCCGGACCACCACAGGGGCCGGCGGCGCAGGCCTTGGGGCACCCAAGCATGGGACTCCCAGGCTATTTCCGGCTTGCCCTCTGCCAGGTCCACCAGAACCCAGCTGAAATTGCCCTGATCGTCGCTGGCGGACAGCAGGGCATGGGGCCAGGCAAAGGTTTCCAGCTTAGGTTGAGAACCCCGGAATTGAATGCCTCCCAGGTCGTTGACGCTGCGGGTGTGGAGGTCGAGGATATAGAATCCCAGAATTCCGTTGGCCCAGTCCAGGGCCAGGATTTGCCAATCTTCTTGGGGAATGGCAAAGAAGCCCAGGATCTCGCCCAGGCCCTCCAGGCAGATATCTCCCCCTTCGGGGTTGAGCTGGGGCGCCCGGGGATTGATGGTGCCCGCCACCTCGGTCCACAGGGACACAGCTTTGGGCGGATTGAGGGAAATTCCGGTGCCGCCGACATTCTGACAGCCTTGGGAAAGGACCACCGCAGCCAGGATGAGGATCAGCATGACCGGAATCAGGATTAGTGATATTTGCTTTTTCAAGCGGACCTTCCCCCCTATTAGAATTTGTTTATATTACTTTGTTCGCCCCTCGGGGGGAATTTCCTGTCGGTTGATGCTGAAAAAGAAAAAAAAACCGGGGGCCGAGGCCCCCTCTTGATTTCAGATGGCATTGCTCTTTTCCATTTTGCCCTCAATTCTCTTGCCCCGCCAGCGCAGGAAGGCCAGCATTGCCCCCGAGACCAGGCCCAGGGAGGCCAGCCTGCGAATGGGCAGCTTGGCCGCCTGCCAGAACCAGGTGGCGGCGGTGTATTTGGGATTTTCCGGCAGTCCGTAAGAGGCGGGGAGCTGGGTGAGGATGTAAACCCGGCCCAGGCCGCCCATTTCCGTCTCTCCGTACAAGCAGGCCAGGTGGAAGCCCTTTTCCTTCAGTTCCTCCACCCGCTCCTTGGCCTTGGCCAGGAGTTCTTTGCGCTCGCCGTACTCCAGGGCCCCGTTGGGGCAGGTGGCGACGCAGGCCGGCTTGAGGCCATTGCTGGTTCTGTCAATACAGCCGGTGCATTTGCCCATCTTATTGGCTTCCTTGCTCAGGTGGGGGACATTGAAGGGACAGTGTTCTACGCAGAGGCCGCAGCCGCCGCACTTGTCCACATCATGCCAGACGGTGCCGTCCTTGAGGTGCTGCACCGCTCCCAGGGGACATACCTGGACGCAGGCCGCATCGCTGCAGTGCATGCAGGCGTACTTGGCGAAGAGCCAGCGGCCCTGTTCGGTTTCGGAAAAGACCAGGTGGGTCCAGGTGTGAGGCTGCAAGGTGGGCGGGTTGGTGTATGTCCCCCGGAACTTGGTAACGCTTGCCGGCAACTGGTTCCAGTCCTTGCAGGCCACCTGGCAACCCCGGCAGGCCATACACTTGTGGGTGTCAATCAGGACGATCTTGGCCATCTTACGCCCTCCTTATATTGCACAAAAAGGCTTTGTATTCGGGGATGGAGGTGTTGGGGTCCCCCACGTGGGGGGTGAGGACATTGGCGCTGTCTCCGGGGAAGAGCCCCCGATAGCCCCAGTGCCACGGCATGCCGACAATCTCCACCATTTCCCCGGCCACTTCCAGGGGCTTGAGGCGGCGGGTGACATAGGCCACGGCCTTGATCTGTCCCCGGGGAGTGGTTACCACCACTTGATTGCCGTTCTCAATCCCCAAGCGGGCAGCCAGCTGGGTGCTGATTTCCACAAACATTTCCGGAACCAGTTCTGCCAGCCAGGGGCTGTTCCGGGTCATGATCCCGCTCTGCCAGTGCTCGCTGACCCGGTAGGTGGTTCCGATGTAGGGGTATTCCTCGGTGGTGGCCAAGGCGCCCAGACCCGGCATATAGGTGACGGATGGGTTGTTCTGTTGCGAGCTGAGGATGTTGCGCACCGGACTCTCCACCGGCTCGTAATGCTCGGGCAGGGGCCCGTCCACCAGGCCGGGCGCGAAGAGGCGCCCTTGCAGTTCCGGCAGCATGATAAAGGGGCTGCGGGCCGTCTTTTCCGGCGGCGTGTCCTTCCAGGTAAAATCTGGGACGTCATTCATCTTCCATTGCCCGTCTTCCCACCAGATCAGGGGTTTCTCGGGATTCCAGGGCCTGCCGGCGGGATCGCTGGAACAGCGGTTATAGAGGATGCGCCGGTTCAAGGGCCAGGCATAGGCCCAGTCGGGATTGGCGCCCATGCCCTCCTTCTCCCGAATCCGCCGCTTGGTGGGCGGGTCCTCCGGGTCATTGTAGTAGCCGGAATAGATCCAGCAGCCGCAGGCGGTGCTGCCGTCGGCCTGGAGGGCTGTAAAGTTGACCAGAGGCTGGCCATTGCTGTCATAGCCGTTTATCTCCAGGGCCACCTTCTCGATATCCGGCTCGCCGGCCTCATCGTCCCCGTATTCCCAGTTCATTTTGACGATGGGGTCGGGAAAGACGCCGCCCTGGAGGTAGACCCCGCGGATGGCCTTGTAGAGTTTATCGATTATCCAGAGGTCGGACATGGCGTCTCCAGGCGGATAGATGGCCTTGTACCGCCATTGGATCCAGCGGCCGCTGTTGCTGACGGAGCCGTCTTTCTCATAGGAGGCTGCCGCCGGCAGCAGGAATACTTCGGTCTTGATGTCTGCGGGGTTTACGTCGGGACGGCGCCAGAAGCTGGCGGTCTCGGTCTCAAAGATATCCACCGCCACCATCCAATCGAGGTTTTCCAGGGCTTTGCGCTCCAGCTCGGCCTGGGGCCCGCCCACAGCTGGGTTCTGCCCCCAGACAAACATCCCCTGGATTTCGCCCCGGTTCATGGCTTCGAAGATGGCGATGTGGGAACGGTTGCGCCCGTCCAGCTTGGGCAGCCAGTTATAGCAGTAATCGTTGCCGACGGTGGCGTGCTCTCCCCACCAGGCCTTGAGCAAGCTGATGAGGAATTTGGGTTTGTTGGACCAGTAGCCGCCGGCGGGTGTCTCCTTGGCCAGGTAGTCCGCCAGGGTGGAATGCTCCCTGGCCTGGGGCATGTTCAGATAGCCGGGTAGCAGATGGTAGAGCATGGCCATGTCGGTGGAACCCTGGACATTGGCCTCGCCCCGCTGGGCGTTGACGCCGCCGCCGGGAATGCCGATATTGCCCAGGAGCAACTGGAGCACGGCGGTGGCCCGCACGTTTTGCGATCCGTGGGTGGACTGGGTAATCCCCATGGCATAGAGGATGTTGCCGGCCTTATCCGGCGCCCCGGTGGCGCAGAAGGTCTCGGCCACCCGATCAAAGTCCTTGGGATGACAGCCCACTATGCTGCAGACGGTATCCCGGTCATAGCGGGAGTAATGCTGCTTGAGGACCTGGAAGACGCAGCGGGGATGTTTGAGATCTGGATCCTGCCGCGGCCTGCCCTCTTTGTCCAGCTCGTACTGCCAGGACTCCCGGTTATATCCGCCCTGGTCGAGACCGGAAAAGATCCCGTCGTCAAAGGAATAGTCTTCGCGGAGGATGTAAGAGGCATTGGTGTAGTTGGCCACATATTCGTGCTGATAGAGATTATTGCTCAGGGCATAATTGATCAGTCCGCCCAGGAGGGCGATATCAGTGCCGGGGCGCAGGGGCAGCCAGATGTCGGCCACCGCCGCCGTCCTGGTCAGGCGGGGGTCGATGCTGATGAGCTTTGCCCCCTTGGCCCGGGCCTTTTCAATCCAGCGCATGGACATGGGATGGTTTTCGGCGGTATTGACGCCGATGGCCATGATCACGTCGGAATGCTGGTAATCTATCCAGTGATTGGTCATTGCTCCTCTGCCGAATGAGTTGGCCAGACCGGCCACAGTGGAGGAGTGTCAGAGCCGGGCGTGATGGTCCAGGTTGACAATGCCTAAGCTGCGCATGAGCTTGGCCAGGAGGTAGTTCTCCTCATTGTCCAGGGCGGCGCTGCCCAGATGGGCGATGGCGGTGGTGCGGTTGACGATGACGCCATCCTCTTCCTGGACGAAGGTGGCATCCCGGAGGGCCTTGACCCTTTGGGCAATGCGGTCCAGCGCCCATTGCCAGTCCCGCTCTTCCCAGACCGTGCTGTGGGGAGCGCGGTACAGGACCCGGGTCAGGCGGTTGGGATTGAGCACGGGCTGGTGGTCCCGGAAGTTGTACACCGTGTTGAGGTTGAGCAGAGAAGCTCCCTTGCTGCAGAGGGCTCCCTCATTAATGGGGTGGTCGGGATCGCCGCTGACGCTGACCAGGCGCCCGCCTTCGACATAGCAAATAGCTCCGCACCCACAGGAGCAGTAGGGGCAAATGGTGGTGACCTCCCGGGCCGATTCCAGCCTGGAAGTAAAGGCGGGGTCGCTCTCCCAGTCGCAGCCGGCTATTGTCGCGGCCAGGGCCGCGGCGCCTGTCAATTTGAAGAATTCGCGTCTGGTAATCTGCACTTCTTTCACCTCTTTAATTTTTCACCAGTTGCGGATGGGATGCCGGCCGGTATCCCTTGCGCTGGGCCAGGATATCCAGGTTGACGGTGGCGGAGTTCTCTGCCTGCAGGTCGCAGGCATCGCTGGCCTCGGTGCAATCGGTAATTTTCAGATAGTGACCGCATTCCTCACAGACCTGGAGCCGGCGGGTTCGATCTCCGCCCAGGGGAGTGAGGAGCAAAAGGCCCTCCCGACTGTCGCAACCACAAACCGGGCACGCTGTCCGGGAGTAGGGCCATTGGGTCTCACACAGCCAACAGCCCAAAATTCTGCGGCCGTCCCCGGGCCGATTATAGCCGTTGATGGGGAACTGCCCGCATACCGGACACCAGCCCTTTTGCCAGCGCTCCATGTCCAAAGCGGACTGCGCCCGGGCGAAGGCGCTGAAAAAGGGGATAAAGGCAGCCAGAAGCAGCATGTGCAGGGCTTCCGGTTCCAGAGAATGGAACTTGTGCAACCCGACCTCCCGGACGGCCATTTCCAGGGCCAGGGGCAAGTCCTGCTCCGGAGCATGCTGGACAGCTCTGGCCAGCTGCTGGAGAACCTCATCGGTGAGGCCGGAGAGGACCGGCACATAATCCGCCTGGGGATTCTGCTCGGCCAGGAGCGGGGCTATCCTCAGGCACACTTCCCGAAAGATATGGGGAGAAAAGGGAAGGGGCTCGGTTTCCAAAATGTACGTGTCCGGCAGTTCTGCGCTGACGGGGGCAGGAAGACTTTGCAGTATGCGGTCCCGATAGCTGCGCTGCACCGTCAGCAAGTTGGCGTGCACATCAATGATGACCTGGGTCATTGCCTTGGGCTCTGCCTGCAATGAACACCACCTCCTGTTAACTATACCTAGTTAGTTTTATGTACCGTTTCAAATAATTCCTGCAACTATAAATACTTCCTATGCCCAGAAGAATTGTTTATTATGTACACAAAAAAGTCCCGCTAACGGGACGTGTTAAAGGGGGGCTGACGAGCCCCTAATGTGGCCTGCCAAGCCGGGCGGCTGCAGGCCCCTTGCGACTACATAGCCGGACGGTCGTCGGCCGGGGTCAGGACCTGCTGGATCAGGACGGCGACGCCGTCCTGATCGTTGCTGTCGGTGACGAAATCGGCAGCCTGCTTGAGCTGGGGATGGCCATTGCCCATGGCCACGCCCAGGCCCGCCATCTCCACCATGGAGAGGTCGTTGAGGTTGTCCCCGACGGCAATTGTTTCCGCCATGGGCACTCCCAGGCTCCGGGCCACAACCTTCAGGGCATTGCCCTTGCTGACATTGGCGGCCATGATCTCCAGGTACATGCGGCTTCCCTGGGGATAGAATTCCACAGTCAGGCCCCGTTCACTGGCCCGGTCCTGAAAGTAATCCTGCGCCTCCAGGGGACCGCTGCAAAAGAGCTTGTGCACCCGTACCTGCCCCTGGGCCAGGAGCTTCGGCAAGTCGCCCTTGTGCGTTATGGCGCAGCGCCGGTATTCCCTGAAGCTGTACAGGATGTGGGAAAGCTTGGGCTTATCGCCGCAGATAGCCCGAATCCACTGGAACACGTTGGGCGGGGGACCGACGGAGAATATTCCCTGGTCATGATAGGCCTGAACAAAGAAGCCGGCCTCCACCATCTCTGTAAGAAGCTGAGCGGCAACCTCCCCGGGCAGGGCCGACTCTTGGAGGACATTGCCCTTGCGGTCAATTATAAGTGCGCCATTGGCGCAAATCAGGGGCAAATCGATATCCAACTGCTGGGCATAATTCAGGGCGGAGCGGAAGCTACGGCCGGTGGCCAAGGTGACCCGCAGACCCCGCTCCTGTGCCCGGGCAATGGCCCGGCGGGTGACGCCGGTCAACTTCATATCGGTGGTGATGAGAGTGCCGTCGATATCCACTGCTAAGAGTTTGTAGATAATAACGCCCCCCTTTCTCATTTCCCCCATTATATCTTAGAAGCGGGATTATTCAAGCCGCGTTTTCCTCTCCCCAAAGCCTTAGTTTTTTGTTATATTAGTAGGCAGGGGGGTGAACCTATGGCGGACATACGCCGACTGGCTCCCGACGACTTCAGGCATTTGCTGGTCATAGAGACCGAGAGCTTTACCAGCGGGTACAGTCCCTATTTTATCAAGATGATTCCCTATCTGTATGCCAACACCGCCTTTATTGCCCTAGAGGGCAGAAGCGCCCAGGGCTATGCCGTGGCGGCCCTGGAGCAACATGCCCCCCAGCGGGCCTGGATCCTCAGCCTGGCCGTCCGCCCCAAATACCGGGGCTGCGGCCTGGGGGAAAAGCTGATGCGCCATGTCCTGGATGCCCTGGCTGAGCTCAAGGTCCAGGAAGTCTTCCTGACGGTGGCGCCGGAAAATGAGGGAGCGATTGCCCTCTACCAAAAATTGGGCTTTGCCCAGGTCAAACCGCTGAAAGATTTCTTCGGACCCGGCGAGCACCGGATTTTCTTTCAAAAAAGCCTGGCTGACTAAAATATTTGCCCCGGTACTGCCAATAAATATGTACTAGGTATGCTTGGCGGAGGTGGGTAGGGTGGCAGGCAAGGAAGTGTGGAGCTGGATCAAGTCCCTGGGGGTAGCAGTGATACTGGCCCTGCTGATCAGGGAACATGTGCTGGCCTTTTATGTGGTGGACGGAAGTTCCATGCAGCCCACCCTGGAGAACGGTCAACTGGTGGTCGTCAATAAATTGGCGTACAAGTTGGCTGAACCCCGTCACGGCGATGTGGTGGTCTTTGCCTCGGCCGGCGCGGAGTTCGGCTTTGAGGAAAAGCGGGTGTTTATCAAGCGAATCATCGCCCTGCCGGGGGATTTTCTGGAAATTCAGGAGGGCACCGTGCTCCTCAACGGGGAACCCCTGACCGAAGCCTATATAGACGCCGAGATGCAGGAAAATTTCGGGCCCCTCTTCATCGAGGAAGGACTGTTCTTCGCCATGGGAGATAATCGCGAGCCCTGGGGAAGCTGGGACAGCAGGGAATTTGGCCCCGTCCCCCTGGAGACCATCCTGGGTCGGGCAGAGTTTATCATTTTCCCCATCCCGGGTAAAATCAAGTGACTGGGAGGCAGAAGGGATGAATAAAGAGATCTGGAGTTGGGTGCGCACTTTTTTACTGGCAATCATACTTGCCCTGGTAATTCGCAATTATGTCTTTGCCCTCTATGTGGTGGACGGGAATTCCATGCTGCCCACCTTGGTCGACGGGCAGATCCTCGCCGTCGACAATTTAAGCTATAGATTTCGGGAACCCCAGAGAGGAGACGTCATCGTCTTTACCAAGGAGGGGATTCCCAGCTCCCGCCGGGGCAATTGGCTGGTGGGGGGCAACGCCCTGGTCAAGCGGATAATCGCCCTGCCCGGGGATACGGTCTTTATCGAAAATGGCCAGATTTTCGTCAATGACGTGGCCCTTACCGAGGATTATGTCGACTGCGAATTGGTGGACAGTTTAGGTCCCATTACTATAAATGAAGGAGAACTCTTTGTGATGGGAGACAACCGCCGGCCAGGGGGCAGCATGGACAGCAGGAGCTTTGGCCCCATCCCCTCTTCCAGCGTTGTGGGCCGGGCAGTCTTTGTGGTGCTTCCCTCGCCCCACAAAGTAGACTAATGCATTCCCTTATGCTATAATGCGGGCAAAGGCAGAGTAGATACTGCGCGTCAAGTGCCGGAGGATGGGATGTCGCCCCCGGACGAAAGGTTACGCCCTGCGGTGCAGTATCGCGTCCGCTGCCGCCCATGGAAATAGCAATGCCCCCTTTCCTGGGCTTGGACGCCAACCTGCCCAATGTTAAGGGAGGTTTTTTTGTGCGTAAATTAGATTCATATCCGGACAAATTGCGGACCCTGGTCATGGTGGGACTTTTCGTGGCCATGGGCATCGTCCTCCAAGTCTTCTCCATCCAGATGCCCCTGATGCGCATCAGCATCGCCCCCATTCCCACAGTGGTGTCGGGACTGTTGCTGGGGCCTGTCCTGGGGGGGATCACGGGGCTAATCAAGGATGTGACGGCCTTCATGGTCGCCCCGCCTGCCCAGGGCAGCTTCTTTCCGCCCATCACCATCATTCAGATGCTGTACGGCATCCTCCCCCCCCTGCTCCTGCCCGTATTTCGCAAGCCCGTGGACTGGGTGTGGGGAAAGGTGGTTCAGCCAGAATCCATCCAAAGCTCTGGCCGGCGCTGGCTGGCGGGACTCCCGGCCCGTTTGGTCACTTGTTACCTGGTGGTGGCCGCCACCCAGTTCATCACCGGCTGGCTCCTGATGCCTGCCGCCCTGAGTATTCTCCTGAACAAGCAGTTGACTGCTGCTTCCTGGTTGGGTATATTCACCAGCAGAATTCCCCAGCAGATAATTTCCCTAATCGGTTACCCGGCCCTGACCTATCCCATCATCGAGGCCCTGGACCGGGTGCCGGCCAGGATGCGGTTCAGGGACGCCGCCCTCTCCCGTCATTCCTGATCCCGATCTGCATAAAAAGGGGGCGCAAGACAAAAGCGGGCGGCAAAAACCGTCCCGGAATGACCAGCAAATTGAAGGGGGCCCCTTGGCCCCCTCCTACTAAGACATGCAAAAAAATGGGCGCCATGGGGCGCCATTAATTTATGGTACTGGGGGCTGCATTTCCCAGCCTGGCCAATGCTTGTCCCGAAGGGTCAGGGTCGGACCATATTTTCGGGTTACTGCTCCGGACAGGGGAATCCAGCCCCTTATATTATATCGGTGGGGAGACCAGCTTTCACTGCCAATTTATGCCTTCCAATTGCAGCAACTGCTCCTTCAAGTCCAGGCCGCTGCTGAAGCCGCCCAATCCGCCGCCTTTGGCCAGGACCCGATGACAGGGAATAATCAGGAGCAAAGGGTTGGCGCCGCAGGCGGCGCCCACCGCCCGGGCGGCGCCGGGTTTGCCCAGGGCCCGGGCGATTTCCCCATAGGTCCGGTACTCGCCCCGGGGAATGGCCCGCAACTGCCGCCATACCGCCCGCTGGAATTCGGTGCCCCCCAGGTCCAGGGGCAGATCGAAGTCTGTGCGAGCGCCGGCAAACCATTCCTGCACCTGCAGGGCGGCCTGCTCCAGAACGGGCGAAGAATGCTGGGGTTGCGGCTCATACTCATAGGTAGCGCGGGTAAGGCCCCTTTCACTGGCAGCCAGGAGCAACTTTCCCAAAGGCGTAGAGACATAGCGAATGTACACCTTCATCCCCCTTTCTCCCGACTGCTCCCCTTAAAAGCTGCCCTGTCTGGCCAGGTACTGATCGAAGAGCAGGCGGCTGATGCGGGCGCCGTAGCGGTAGGATTCGTGATCGTTGTAATAGAGTGGGTCCCGGAACTCCTTGGTGAAGACGACCAGGACATAGTCTCCATAAGGGGTGTGGACTATGCCTCCGTCATTGCGGCAGGCGTTCATGCTGCCGCTCTTGGAAGCTACCCAGATCAGTTCTTCTTCGCCGGTGTTCTCGGAATCCAGGTAGAATTGGGGCAAATTCTTGGTGAGCATGCGGTTGTAATGCTGTTTGCGGAAAATATCCAGCATCTCCCGGGAGATTTCCCGGCTCCACAATTGCCCCTGGGCCACCAATGTAAATAAGCGGCCATAGTCCTGAGGGGTGGTGGTGCCCAGGCGCGAATACTTTTCAAAGTCCAGCTTATTGTGCAGGGTGGTTTGGGCAAAGCCCAGTTCCCGGCAGGTTTCATTGATGCTGTCCAGCCCCAGAAGGTCTATCATGACATTGGTGGCTATGTTGTCGCTGACGATGATCATCAGGGTGGCAAAGTTCTTGGCGGTAAGTTTTACCCCGGTGTCCAGGGCCCGGAGGACGCCGCTCCCCTCTACATAGTTGTCCTGGCTGTACTCCAGGATGGAGTTGGGGTCCAGTTTGCCCAGGTGCACCTGGCGATAGAATTCGGCCAGGATATAGGACTTGATACAGCTGGCCGACTCAAACTCCTCTTGGGCATCGATGGCGATGACATTGCCCTTGAGGTCATCGGCGTAGACTGCTATCTTGCCGCTGAATCCCACGGCCTCGGCTCTGATTCTCGCTTCCAGGGATAGTCTGTCCATGGTGTTCATCCTCTCTGTCTATGTAAGATCCTCGCTGCGGAGGCCAAGTGGCCGCCCTGCCCCTGGCCGGCCGCCAAAATGAATGGGGCCGACCCGGAATTTGAGTCGGCCCGCTGGCAGGCAGGTGTCAACCAGCCTGTTTTAGAACGTATATTTGCTTGCGGGTCCAAGCCTTCAGAAACTGGTCCAGCCTGTACCGGCGGGGGACGTCCTCTTCCCTGTGGGCGGCCGGGTCGTTGACCAGCACGTAATCCTGCCCGTCTACGCGGGAGAGGCCGGTTATGACCAAGAGGTGCCCGTGGGGATAGGCGGACAGCGCCCCCGTCAATTCTTCCTTGGCGGCAATCCGGATGGAGGCGATGATGGGCAGGCCCTGCTCCAGGTACTGCCTTACATCCTCCATGGAATTGCAGCGCTGCACCCAGGCGGTAAAGCCTTTTTCGGCAGCATAGGCCACGTTATAGGACCAATTTCCATAAATACCGGCCCCGTTATCCCGGGCACCAACGGCCACTTGCTCAGTGTCTTCCACATGGCCGTGGTAGGCCATTACTGTAGCCAGGGAGGTGGGGCTACAGATAATATTGCCTATCTTGGGCACCGGCAGTTGTGCCCGGGGGGCAACATTCAGTGCTATTTCGGCGCCGGTATAGTTATCTTCACTCAGAGTCTTGGGGGTCCAGGAAAAGGCGATGAGGCGTACCCGGGGACTGGGAGCGGCGGCGTCTTCCCGACTCAGTATCAATTTGTACTGAATCGCCTCGGCGCTTCCGCCCACAATCCGGAGCAGGTCTACATCCAGGCGGGCTATCTCGTCTTCCTGGCCTTTGATGCTGCCCTGGTTGCGGCCGTTATCCGACCACTTGCCATAGCTGAACCATCGGGACCAGGCGTCGCCCCGCTTTACCCTGACCAGCAGCTCCACATAGGTCCCGGGGGCGGTGGCGCTGTTCCAGGAGGCCACCACATCGGTGAACTCGGGCACAGCCAGCACCTGGGATTCCACGCTGCCCTCGGTCCGACTCCCGGCCAGGCCAAGGGAGCCGCCTTCAAAGACCAGCCCGCTCTTGACGCCGTCGTCCAAATCTGAACCCTGCAAGATCAGCGTATTGCTGGGATGCATTCTCGCCCTCCTCAAATTGCGTCTCGCTTCTTGGGCTTATAATCCTTCTTGTATTGCTCCAGCTCTTCTTCATTGGCCAAGACCCAGTGCTCAGGCGCTATTTCTACCCACTTGGGAGGGTCTTCCTCATAGTTGTGGATGCTGGGGTCATAGGCTTGAATCTTGCGGCCCCGCTCCACCCGGGGATTGGGCACGGGAATGGCCGAGAGCAGACCCTTGGTATAAGGATGAACGGGATTTTCGTACAGCTCTTCGGTATTGGCCAGCTCGACGATCTTGCCCAGGTAGATTACCGCTACCCTGTCGGAGATGAAGCGGACCACCGAGAGGTCGTGGGCGATGAAGAGATAGGTCAGGCCCATCTCCTTTTTAAGTTGGTTCATCAGGTTGATGACCTGAGCCCGAATGGAGACGTCCAGAGCAGAGATGGGCTCGTCGGCGATGATCAGCTCGGGGTTCATGACCAGGGTCCTGGCCACGCCGATGCGCTGGCGCTGCCCCCCGGAGAACTCGTGGGGGAAGCGGGTGGCAAATTCCGGCAGAAGGCCGACGCTGAGCAGGGCCTGGGCCACCTTCTGCTTGCGCTCCTCTTCGGAAGAAAAGTCCTTGGTGTTGTACAGGCCTTCGGAGACAATATAGTCCACCTTGGCCCGCTCATTCAGCGAGGCCATTGGGTCCTGGAAGATCATCTGTATCTTGCGGGTGACTTCCAGGTCCAATTCCTTGGGAATGCGGCCGCTGATTCGCCGTCCCTTAAAGAGGATTTCCCCCTCGCTGGTGGGGTTGATGCGGACGATGGCCCGGCCGATGGTGGTCTTGCCGGAGCCCGACTCGCCCACCAGGCCCAGGGTCTCGCCCTTATAGATGTCAAAGCTGACGTTGTCCACGGCGACGAATTTCTTGCGGCCACGGCCAAAGTGCACGCTGAGGTTCTTAACTTCCAGCAATTTTTCACGAGCCGGCAACGATATCATCTCCCCATTTTGACCGTAATTGCTTTATCGCCTCGGGAAGCTCCACCTTGGGAGCCCGGGGGTCCAGCAGCCAGGTCTTTGCTTTGTGGGTGGGACTGACTGTAAAGTACGGCGGCCTGTGTACAAAGTCCACCTTCAGGGCCAGGGGGTTGCGGGGAGCAAAGGCGTCCCCGACAATTTCCTTAAACAGGTTGGGCGGGGTACCCTTGATGGCGTACAGATCCTTGCCCTTCTCGCCCAACTGGGGCAGGGAAGAGAGCAGGTTCATGGTGTAGGGATGCTGGGGATTGTAGAAGATCTCCTCAGACAGCCCTACCTCGATGATATCTCCCGCATACATGACCGCAACCCGGTCGGCCACGTGGGCGACGACGCCCAGGTCGTGGGTTATATAGATGACCGTGAGGTCATACATCTTCTGCAATTTGTCCAGGAGCTGGAGAATCTGGGCCTGGATGGTCACGTCCAGGGCGGTGGTGGGCTCGTCACAGATGAGGATCTGGGGTTTGCAGGCCATGGCGATGGCGATGACCACCCGCTGGCGCATACCGCCGGAAAATTCAAAGGGGTATTGCCTGTATCTCCGGACGGGATCGGAGATGCCCACATTTTCCAGAATCTCGTACACCGCCTTGCGGGCCTCTTCGCCCCGCAGACCCTGGTGCAGCTCGACAGCCTCCTGAATCTGGGCGCCGATTCGGCGCAGGGGATTGAGGGAGGTCATGGGATCCTGAAAGACCATGGCGATTTCCTTGCCCCGGATTTGCATCCACTGGGCCTCGGTCTTGTACTTGGCCAGATCATTACCCTTATACATTATCGAGCCGGAATCAATCCAGCCGTTGTTGTCCAGCATTCCCATAAAGGACTTGGTGAGGACGGACTTGCCGCACCCTGACTCCCCAACGATGCAGAGGCTCTCGCCCTTGTACACGTCCAGGGATGCCTGGCGGATTGCGGTCAACTCCTCTCCCCGCAGGGAAAACTTGACCACCAGGTCCTTGACGGTGAGAATCTTTTCCCGCTTCTCGTACTCTGACCTTAATTTTTCAATGGATTTTTGCATGGCGAAGGCCTCCTATACGTGATTCCTCGGGTCGGATGCGTCGGCAAAGGCGTTCCCCAGCACGTAAAAGGAAATGGTGATGATGGATACCATGATGGAAGGGAAGATGAGCTGGTATCTCAGGGATGGAGCCATCATCAGAGCACGGCCCTCGTTGACCAGGTTGCCCAGAGAAGGAGTCTCCAAGGGCAGGCCCAAACCGATATAAGTCAGGAAGACCTCGCTGCCTATGGCGTAGGGAATGGCCAGGGCCATCCGCATCATGATGACGGATACCAGGTAAGGCAGGATGTTCTTGACAATGATCCGGTGGGTGGGTGTGCCCAGGCAACGGGAAGCCAGGTTGTACTCCCGGTCCCGGATAATCAGGACCAGGTTGCGGATCAGTTTGGCCATGGGCAACCAACCGGTGATGCACATGGCGATGATCATGGTGGAAAGGCTGGGACGCAGGATATAGGTCATCATGACCATGATGATGGTGGAAGGAATATTGTTCCACACGTTATATATTTCCGTTATCGTCCTGTCCAGCCAGCGCACATAACCCCAGATGGCGCCGATGGTGATGCCGATAAAGGCTTCAAAGAGTCCCACCACAACGCCGATAAAGAGGGAGGTCCTGGTTCCGCTCCAAATCCTGGCCCAGAGGTCCTGGCCGATATTGTTGCTGCCCAGGATAAAATCATCGCCGGGGGGAACGTTGCGCAGCTGAATGCCCGTCTCGGGGTTGGTGTGAATATGGGTCGGTGATTTTTGGTTGGGCAGGTAGGGCTGGATGAAGGTAAAGACCAACACCACCGCCAGCAGGATTAAAAGAGCTACGGCCATCTTATTTTTGAGAAAGACATTCCAGGTAGAGCGCCAGTAGGAGTAGTCAGAATAACCGATGCGCTCCGCCTCGGTGGCGCTGTATTTGGCAAAGGTAAACAGGGTTTCGTCGATGTGTTCTGCTGCTTTTTTGATTGCTTTGGCCATTATCTGCTCCCCTCCTTGCTACCCAGTTTAATGCGCGGATCCAACGCGGCCATCAGCAAGTCCCCAACGAATAAACCGAAGATGCTGAAGGCGGAGAACATCAAGACCAGGGCCTGAACCAGAGGAGTATCCTGGCGCTGAATCGCCTGAATCAAGAGCCCGCCCATGCCGGGGACGGAGTACAGGGACTCGATGTACAGCGACCCCACCATGACCAGAAGAATGGAAGCGGGGATACCTTGCACCATGGGGACGATGGCGTTGCGCATGACGTGTTTGAACATCACGGTGCTCCTGCGCATTCCCTTGGCCCTGGCCAGGCGGATATAGTCCTTATTTAATTCGTCCACCATGTACCGGCGCATCCACATGGCGTTGCCGGCGATGCCGCCCAGGGCCATGGAGACGATGGGCAAAATCCAGGATTCAGGCCGATCGGCGTTAAAGAGCCAGGGCAATTTCAGCAAGCTCCTGCCGTAGAGCTGTAAGAAGAGGTAGTAAACAGCCGAAGGAACGGCGTTGATGACGACGATGTAAATGGTGCCCAACTTGTCCAGGATGCCGCTCTTAAAGCGAGCCATCAGCACCCCCAGGCTGAGACCAAAAAAGAGGGAGAGGCTCATGGATGCCCAACCCAGGAAGAGAGAGTAGGGAATCTTGGGCCCTATTATCTCGATAACGGGGACATGGGGACGATAGATGATGGATTCACCCAGGTCGCCGCGGAGAAGGTCGAGGTAAAAGTTCTTTAGTTGAATGTGAATGGGATCCAGCAGTCCCATACTCCTTAAAATGGCCTCTTTTTGAATCTCGTCCATCTTGCCGTAGTTCGGGCCGAGGAAACCCTCAATGGGCATAAAGCGCATGAGCACGAATACGATTGTTACTACGATAAAGAGGGTGACTAGTGACTGCAGAAACCGCTTGATGCAATACTTTAACATGCTGTCCCTCCTTTTACTGCTGATTTATATCTAAAATCTCCAGGGGAGATAGTATTTTCGCACTTATGGTTCCATAATTTTCATGGGCTATAAAAGGGGCCCTTCCCCGGGGAAGCCCCGGGGAAGGTCCTTATTGCTGAATCCTATTTTGCTGCCTGACGCTTGGCTTCCCACTCGGCCAGTTCCCTGGCGTAGTCTTCGGGACTCATCGGCTTGTCATGAATCTTCATACCCTTGAAGCGTTCTCCGGACAGACCGAAGGGAGAGTAAGGAGATTCAAAGGGATTGAGCAGGGAGGAAGAGTAGCCGCCGCCGCCGAGACCGTAGGGGACAACCCAGGCGTTCTCGATGATGTAGGCCTCAGCTTCAGCAAAGAGCTCATAGCGCCTCTCGATATCGACGAGCTCATTCTTGGCTGCTTCCAGCAGTTCCATATAGACCTCGTACTTGTTGCGGCCGTTTTCGTCAACTTCGGTGGTGTTCTCGGGGAAGTTGTACTTATAGCCGATGGGTACAGGCAGGAAGGGATCGCTGTAGGTTTCGGGGTCGGCATAGTCGGGGCCCCAGTTACACTCCTGGAAGGCATAGTTGCCGTTCCGACGGGTTCCATCCAAGAAGCCTGTGGGAGGATGGGGATAAGGAATGATGTCGATATAGTCGCTGCCCAGGAGATTTTCCATCTGCTGCTCAACGACCTGTACGCGCTGTGTCCAGTCGTTGCTGCCGGTGTTATAAGGCATGACGACCTTTACAGGGAAGGTGACTTTGCCTTCCAGCTCTGCCTTGGCCTTATCCCGGTATTGCTTGGCCAGGTCCTCATTAAAGGATTCGGTATTGGTGAACTTGGCCAAGCTGCCGATGGAGGTGTAGTCCTTGCCGTTGACATCGGCGAAACCGTAGGGAGTAATGGTATTGTTCAGCTTGTTCTCGGGGAAGTAAGGCTCTGCAGTGACCATGGCTGCATAACGGTTGAGACCGTGGAACAGCGACTTGCGGAAGTTCAGGTTGTTGACGGCGACTTTCCAGTTATCGGGTTCATATTCTTCGTCAAAGTGGGGATCGAAGTTAAGGGCGTAGAAGTAGCTGTAAGTGCTGGGACGGTTGGGACGGACGATCTTGCTGAGCTCCTCATCCTTCATCCACTCGTCGATGAGGGCGGAGGGAATGGTGACGCCGGTGATTTCCCCATCCAGGTACATTTGCGGAGCCACAGTAGCGGCCTCGGCGTTGTACTGGTATTGGATCTCTTTAATGTGGACGTTGTCGGCATCCCAGTATTTTTCGTTCTTGGTCAATACCCTTCTGTTCTGGTGCTCGAAGGTGGTCATGATGTAGGCGCCGTTATACAACAATCTGGTGTTGTCTGCGCCGAACATGCTGCCCTGCTGTGCCAGGAACTCGCCATTGGCAGGCATGAAGACCGAGTAGTCGAGCATGGAGAGGAAGTAGGGAACGGCCTTTTCCAGAGTGAACTCCAGGACATACTTGTCCTTGGCCTTTACCCCAACCTGGGAGAAGTCGGTGATTTCCTTGTTGTAATAGGCTTGAGCGTTCTTGATGACACGGTAAGCGAGGTTGGCGTTGGCTGCTTCGTTTTCCTGGGTAAAGACGTACTTCAGGGAATCGACCCAGTCCTGGGCCACCACTTCGGCAACCTGATTGCCTTCATGGTCGTACCAGTATACGCCGGGGCGGATATTGAAGGTCCAGGTAAGCCCGTCGGCGGATACCTTCCAGTCTTCGGCCAGACAAGGCTTGATGATGCCCAGGTTGTCGTACTCAACCAGGGTATCCACCATGTTGGCGGCGAGACCGAATTCCAGCGTCGATGAAGTTATCAAGTAGTTTAATGTGGTGACTTCGCCGGAGTACACAGTCTTGTAAATCTGCTCGGGACCTTCATCAACTGGTTCTTTGGGCCTGCAGCCGGCCAAGACCGATACTGCCATGAGCAGTACCAAAAGCAAAGCAAAATACTTCTTCACATTAAAACCCCCTATACAATATTAGGTGTTTGCCCTTGGGGCAATCGCATGTTGCATCACGACCTCAGCTTCCCATAGGCAGACCTCCTCAAAACCGGTTTCGCAAGCTGTAAATGACACCTTACCCTATTTTCAAGCCGACGAAGCCGTCGGCATTGAAAGCCTGCTAACAAAGCGCTTTGATAAGTTGCTCCCGCTCGCCAGGAAGGAAGTCCAGCAGGGGCAGATCCAGGAGCACGTAGGCTCCGGGCTTCTGCCTCAGGACCGCCCGCAGAGAGGAGACCATCACTTGGGCAGTGACAGCGGGGTTTGTTATCTTGCTGGTGAATTCAAAATACTGGTTGTGAACCCCGCTGGCCACCCCCCTGCGTTCGAGGGAAACACCGTGCCCCACATCCAGGAGGGAGGAAACGTCCTGGACCTGGATGACGGTGGTCTTGTCCTTCACAAAGTACGGATCAGAGCGGATCTGCTCTTCTATTTGCCGGAAATCCGCGCCGGGCTCCAGCTCCACATACACTTCCCGGTGATGAACGCCGCGTCCCGCGGGAATGGTCATGGAGAGGGCGTCCCGGACGCCGGGGAACTTCTTGACGGCAACGGTGTGGCCCATGCTCATGCCGGGGCCAAAATTGGTATGGGTGATCCCCTGGGGGGCCATTACCTGAAAGATTGCCCGGATCAGGGAATCGGTGCCGGGGTCCCAGCCGGCAGCGCTGACCGAGGCCACCCGGCCCTCCTTGGCCGCCGCATCCAGCACGGCCAAGGTATCCAGCATGGGCTGGCCGTGGACATCATAGCTGTCGGTGGTTGCGATGCCCCGCCGCAAATATTCCGGGGCGATGACGGGAACCAGGGTGCTGGGAATGGCGAGGACTACGCCATCGGGTTTGTCTACTTTGCTGATGCAGTCCACCACCGGACAGGTGTAAGCCTCGGCCAGTTTCTCACAGAGAGCCGGCTGCTCCACAATGCCCACCAATTCCATGTCAGGCGCGCTCTTCACAGCCTGAACTGCATGGGCGCCGACATTGCCGCAGCCCACCACAGCCACTTTAATTTTTGCCATCGCGTTCCCTCCTACGTTGCAGGTGCACCCCATTAAAATGCAAGAGACGTGCCAACCCAGGCGGTGGCTTCCCCGGGGAGGAATTGTTCACATTTGTAAACATCCCGGGGAAGACAAAACCGCTTAAAGGCACAGAACATAGGGAAACCCAGCTGTGTTCACTATACCAAACAGCTGTTTATAATAAGGGACATGTCTGCTAAATGAAGAAGTAGGTGCGCAGAACTTCGTAGAAGTCGTCGGTCTCCCAGGTCACGGTGTGGGGATCCACGAGTTTTACTCCCTTGTAGAAGGAAGCGCGGTGGGCCAGGACATGGTCACGGTAGCAGAGTTCGCACTCAAAGTGCCGGGGAAGCTCAAGGAGACATTGGCTGTAGTCCATGGCCATGGCCTTTTCTGTCCCCCGCCGGATCAGGTCCAGGGCCTCTTCGCTGCCCAGGGAAATCACACCGTTGCCAACGCCCTTCTTCACCGGCATGGCGACTATATTGGGAAAATACTCCTGGGCCTGGCGGCAGACGCCCTCATCGCCGACGATGCCGATGACCGGCACGCCATGGTAGGCGGCGATATATGAGTTGAGGACAAATTCACTGATATATTTGCCGTTTATTTTGAAGTAAAAGATGGTTTCGCTGCTCATGGTGTGGGCCAGGGGATTGTCGTTAAAGTAGGCCCCGGCATGATAACCGGAAAAAATCACGGCATCATAAGACTTGTCCAAACCGGCCATCATCACAAAGGGATCCCGGGCCCAGCCGCTGAAGAGCTTGACGCCTCTGGGCATCTGGTCCATCAGCAGGTTTCTGGCAGTGGCATGGGCATCCTTGACCATGATCTCGGTAGCCCCTTTCTTCAGGGCAGTTTCGCAAATGGCGAGAACCTCTTTGGTCATCTGCTGGCGGAAATAGCCGTGCTCGGCGGCGCCCTTGCGTACATCCTCCCATGCGGTTACACCGGTTACACCTTCCATGTCAACGCTGAGATACAGTTTCATTCGCTTCCGGGTTGTCGTCTCAATAGGGCGGCAACCCCCTTTCCCCCTTGTCTATAATAATTGAGGTAACAGTGTTTCTTAACATAAATCGACAATGCTGCCCAACCTACTCCAGGGCCTAGCATAAATTTTACCGAAATTGGACAGGTTCGTCAATCCAACGACATCGGGGGGAAACCTTTACTTGTAAGGATTTCCACCTCTTTTTCCTGCCGGCCAAAAGGTTTGGCGACCTGCAAAAAAGGTTTACATAAAGTGGCTAACGGCGCTGCAGGAGTTTCTCGATGATGCAGATGTCCAGAAACATGCCCAGGGACAAGCAGTCTTCGTCGACGTCGAAGTCTTTGGAATGGGCGCCGGCGGTGATGCCCCGCTCCCGGTTGCCGCAGCCCAGGTGGTAAAAGGCGCCGGGAGCCTCGTTGAGGAAAAAGGAAAAGTCTTCCGCCCCCATGGAGGGGTGCTCTTTTATCCTGACCTTGTCGGCGCCCAGCTCGGCTTCGGCCACCTCTTTGATCACCGCCACAACGTCGTCGTCGTTGATCAGCGCGTCGTAGCCGGGAGTGATCTCGACTTTGCCAACGGCGCCATAGGCGGCCGCCACATCCTCCACCATTCTGGTCAGGCGCTCCTTGGCCTTGGCGCGCACTGCCTCATTGACGGTGCGCAGGGTGCCCTGGAGAACCACCTCATCGCAGATGATATTCCCCTTGGTGCCTCCATTGACGGTACCCAGGGAAATTACCACCGACTCCAGGGGCGAGACGTTGCGGGAAACTATGGAGTGCACACCCTGGACCACGGCGGCGGCAGCCAGGATGGCGTCGACGCCGGTCTCGGGATAGGCGCCGTGTCCGGCCTTGCCCTGGACGGTGATCTTGATACCATCGGTGGAGGCGTTGAGCTTGTTAAACTTAACCTCCACATTGCCGACGTCCATGTACGCCATGACATGCTTGCCGATGACATAATCCACCTTGGGATTTTCCATGCATCCCTCTTGGACCATGCGCTGGGCTCCTCCTACTGATTCTTCGGCGGGTTGGAAGAGCAACTTGATATTGCCTCTGAACTGGTCCCTCCTCTCACTGAAATACCTGGCGACGCCCAAGGCGATGGCGGTATGGGCATCATGGCCGCAAGCGTGGGCAACGCCGGGGTTTTGGGAGCGATAGGGCACATCCTTATCGTCCTGGATGGGCAGGGCATCGATATCGGCTCGCAAGGCGACGGTGTTGCCCCCTTCTTGACCGCGGATCAACCCCACCACCCCGGTACGGGCGATGGCGTAATGCTCTACGCCCATCTCGGTGAGCTTGTCCATGATGAATTTCTGCGTTTCATATTCCCCGTCGCTGAGCTCGGGATGCTGGTGCAGGTGACGGCGGACCTGGACAAGCCACTCATGGTACAATTCTCTGATTCGCTTTAATTCTTTATCGTGTAGCATTGTTACCACACTCCCCTGGTAATATTCTACAAGGGCGCGAGGAAAACCTTCACTCCCCTGAATAGTCGACGACTTTTTCAATCCTGCCGTTCCGGATAAAGACCCGGGGCACCCGGGGCAAAATCCTGGCCAGCAGTTCATTCCTGTTGGTGCCGCACCACTGGGAGAGGTTGGTGAGGTGCAGCTCATTATCCCCCTCGCCGCCGAAGAGGATGACCTCGTCTCCCACCTCAACATCCAGGCCGGTTACATCCACCATGCACTGGTCCATGCAGGGAAGGCCGGCATACCTGGCCGCCTGGCCCTTGATCATGACATGTCCATCCTTCCAGATATTGCGGGGGATGCCGTCGGCATAGCCCACGGGCAAGGTGGCGATTCGGGTGTCGGCTTTGGTCACAAAGAGATGGCTATAGCTGACACCTTGGCCGGGGCCGATGGTCTTGACCATGGCCACTTCGGTGCGCAGGGTCATGGCAGGGCGCAGTTCAAATTCGGTTTTGCGGCTGCAATACCCGTAGAGGAGGGCCCCCAAACGCACCATATCCATATGGTACTGGGGATAGGCTACGGCGCCGATGCTGTCGCAGATATGCTTGATGGGGATGGTCACGCCCCGGCCCTCCAGTTTTTCTGTCAGGGCAAGGAGTTGCTGATATTGATCTTCATCGGATTCGGGGCTGTTGAGGGCCAGGTGAGAGAAGATGCCCTCCACCTCCAGGTTCGGCAATTGAGCCATGGCGGCAATCTCTTCCAGGGCCAGATCGTGGTCGGTATAGCCCAGGCGGTTAAAACCGGTGTCCACCTTGACATGAACCCGGGCGGTCTTGCCGGTGGCAGCGGCCCGGCGGGAGAGGATCCGACACTGGGCCAGGGAAAAGACGGCCTGGGTTATTTGATAGTCGACGGCATAGTCCAGCTGGTCGTCGGGGGTGTACCCCATGACCAGGATATTGGCCTGGGGGTAATGCTTCCTCAGCTGCACCGCCTCCTGGAGGGTGGCCACGGCGATATAGTCGACGCCGCTTTCCAGGAGTAAGCCGGTGGTGACGACGATGTCGTGACCGTAGGCATTGGCCTTGACCACTGCCGCCACCTTCACCTGGGGGTCCATGGTGGAGCGCAGGGCCAGGAGATTGTGTTGAATGTGGTCCAGATTGACGATTGCCCGGGTTTTCCTAAGTAAATCCAAGTAAATCCCTCCAGCCGTTGTATTCTTTTACCGTTTATCATATTACAGCAAATTGATATAGAATTAAACATGTCCCTGGGCAAAACTTGGCAAAGGCCCGAGCCGGGCGTATAATGGAAGGGCATAATACTGCAATACAGGAGGAGAAGAAATGATTGTTAAGCCCAAAGCCCTGAAGCCCGGAGACAAGGTAGCAATAATCGCTCCCTCTACCCCCACCGATCCCGAGCGGCTCCAGCGGGCAGAAGTCAATTTCCGCAGCCTTGGCCTGGAACCGGTACTCTATCCCAGCTGCTATAAGAGCCACGGCCACCTGGCGGGCCTGGACCGCGAGCGGGCCCAGGACATCAACGATGCCTTTGCCAACCCCGAGATTCAGGGGGTTATCTGCATGAAGGGCGGCGCCGGCGCCTACCGTCTCCTGCCCCTCATCGACTACGAGATCGTTCGGGCCAATCCCAAGGTCTTTGTGGGCTACAGCGATATCACCGCCCTGCATATGGCCTTTAACAAGCTGTGCCGCATGGTCACCTACCACGGACCCATGTTCATCTCGGATCTCTTCCTGAGCGAGAACAGCATGGAACCTTACACCCTGGCCAGTTATAAACAGGCCCTCTTCGGCACAGAAGCTGCCGGAAGGCTGGACAACCCCCCGGGCCACGAGATGACGGCGCTGGTGGAAGGTCATGCAGAGGGCGAACTGATCGGCGGCAACCTCTCCCTCCTGGTCTCCACCCTGGGCTCCCCCTGGGAGCTGGATGTGCAGGGCAAGATCCTCTTCATCGAAGAAGTGGGCGAAGCCGCCTACCGGGTGGACCGGATGCTGAATTCCCTGGCCCTGGCCGGCAAGTTCCGGGACTGCGCCGGGGTAATCCTGGGCACCTGGTCCAACTGCAGGTCAGAGAAGAAGGGCGGCTATAGCGGACACGACCTGCCGCTGCAGACCATCTTTGATGAGATCATCAAACCCTTCAATAAGCCGACAATCCAAAACCTCTGGGCCGGCCACAATTATCCCACCCCCACCCTGGCCTTCGGAACCCAGGTGCGGATAGACACCTCCGGCCCCGAAGTGGTCTTCCTGGAAGCAGGGAATAGGTAGCGCGCAGCGCTACTGGGGACGCATCCCCCTGTCTCAGCTGCAAAGCACGGCAACCGTGCCTTCTGAGACAGGGGATGCGTCCCCTTTTGGTCTCCCGTCCCCTTGTTTCAGCCCAGGATCTGCTCCAGGGCCCGGTCGGCATCGGTTTCTGGCCGGCTGCAGGCAAAATCCCGGCAGATGTGGATGCTGGTCCCGGCCTGGGCTTTGAGGGCGGCGGCGAAGGGGGCCACCTCGGCCAGATCCTGGGGATCCCGGGCTGCCAGCCAGCTGACTTCCGGCAGGAAGCTCCTCTGCAAGGTCTTGAGGACCTTGGCGGCGGCTTCATCCCGGCGGTCCCCCAGGACCACCACTTCCTTGCCCGGCGCCAGGGCCAGGAGCGCAGCCTGCATCAACTGGGTGTGGCCGGCGGGGTAATCCCTGACCTGATAGGCGAAGGCGGCCAGCACTTGGTTGGCCCGCTCTTCATAGCCCGGTTCCCCCGTCAACCGGGCCAGGCGCAGGAGCTCCCGGGCGGCGACGCCGTTCCCCGAAGGCAGCGCCCCGTCATAAACTTCCTTGGTGCGCACGATCAGCGCTTCGCCATCGCTGCCGGTGAAAAAGTAGCCACCCGCCTCCTCATCCCAGAACAGCTCCTCCATGGCCCGGGCCAGCTCCCGGGCCTCTTTCAGATACGCCGGGTCCAGGGAGGCGGAGTACAGCTCGTGACAGGCCCAGAGCAGGAAGGCATGGTCGTCCAGGTACCCTTTGTACCGGGCCTCCCCCTGCCGCCACCGGGCCAGGAGACGGCCGTCTGACCGCAGCTCCTTCTGGATAAAGGCGAAGGCCGTCCTGGCCCGGTCCAGGTAGTCCCTCCGGCCAAAGGCCCGGGCGGCCAGGGCCTGGGCGGCAATCATCAAAGCGTTCCAGGCCGTGAGGATCTTGTCGTCCCTATGGGGACGCACCCGCTCCTCCCGGGCGGCGAAGAGCTTGCGGCGACCCTCCTCCAGGCGAATTTTCAACTGGTCCAGGGGCAGGTTGTGCCGGTTTGCCAGCTGCTCCCAGTCGATTCCGATGCGGTTGGGAATGTTCCTGCCCTGAAAATTGCCCTGCTGGGAAATATCATAGGCGGCGCAGAAGAGCGGGCCCAGCTCCGGCCCCAGGGTCTCCATGACCTCGGCCTTGTCCCAGAGATAGAACTTCCCCTCTTCCCCCTCGGAGTCGGCATCCTCCGCCGAGTAATAGCCCCCCTGGGGGGCGGTCAAGACCCGGGCCACATAGTCCAGGATTTCCTGGGCTATCGTCATGAACCGGGGCTCGCCGGTTACCTGCCAAGCCTCGGTATAGACAATGGCCAGGAGGGCGTTGTCATAGAGCATCTTCTCGAAATGGGGCGCCAGCCAGCGCTCATCGGTGGAATAGCGGGCAAAGCCGTAACCCAAATGGTCGTAGATGCCGCCATCGGCCATGGCCGTCAGGGTCTCGGTGACCATGGCCAGGGCATGAGCATTGCCGGTCCACCGGTGGTAGCGCAGGAGGAACATCAGGTTGTGGGGCACGGGGAATTTGGGGGCGGCGCCAAAACCGCCGTAGCGGGAGTCATAAGCCTGCTGGAGCTGGCGATAACAGTAATGGACGTCGGCCTCTCTTAGTTCTCCCGGGCGGGAGACCCTGGGCTGCAGGACATCGACCACCTGTTGGCCGATCCGGGCAATTTTGCCGGGATCTCTTTTATACTCATCATAGAGCCGGGTGAGAATCTCCCGGAAGCCCGGCCGGCCGTACCGGCTTTCGGGGGGGAAATAGGTGCCGGCAAAGAAGGGCTCCTTATCCGGGGTCAGGAAAACGGTGAGGGGCCAGCCCCCGGTCCCGGTCATGGCCTGGCAGGCCTGCATGTAGATGGCGTCCACATCGGGGCGCTCTTCCCGGTCAACCTTGATGGAGATGAAGCGCTCATTGAGAAGGGCGGCTATTTCCTCGTCGGCAAAGGATTCCCGGGCCATGACATGGCACCAGTGGCAGGTGGAGTAGCCGATGGAGAGGAAGACCGGCTTGTCCTCGGCCCTGGCCCGGGCGAAGGCCTCCTCTCCCCAGGGGTACCAATCCACGGGATTATGGGCATGCTGAAGCAGGTAGGGAGACTTTTCATGGACCAAGCGGTTACTGTGGCTCATACTCGTTCCTCCTAATGATTCTCTTCTCAGTTTGCCCAAAACCCGCCCCGCAGATTGCTTGAGTAGTCAAAGGGAACCGACGGAATCGGTTCCCTTTTTCCGAAGGCAGGTGTCATTCAGCCTAAACGGTAATTTCAGCGCCCCGCAGGGGCATCTTAATTTTTGCCTGGCTTTACCAGGACTCCGCTCCGGGGATCCAGGAAGCGGCCTTCTTCATAGGCTAACTTGCCGTTGACATACACGCTGTGGATGCCCCGACTGAGTTGATGAGGATTGCCATAATCTGAGGCGTCGCCGATTTCCTGGGCGGAGAACAAGACCAGGTCGGCGAAATAACCTTCCTCTATTAGACCGCGCTGAGGCAAGTTAAGTTTCGCCGCCGGCGCCCCGGTCATCTTGTGAACGGCTGCCTCCAGGCTCAGCAAGCCCTGCTCCCGATAAAAGAGGCGGAAGACCCGGGGGAAGGCGCCAAAATTGCGGGGATGGGGCTTGCGCTTGTTGGGGTCGTTGAGGGCAATGGCGACGCCGTCGCTGCCCACCATGGACAGGCGGTGGCCGGCGACAGTGCCGACGTCCTCGGGAGACATGGAAAACTTGATCATGCCGGGGGTACCGCGCTCTTCCACCAGAAGGTCCAGCAGGGCTTCCACCGGGTGTTGGCCGCGGATGGCCCCGATTTCCTCGAGGCTCTTGCCCTCCAGGGCCTGGTTTTCCTTAGAGTGGATGGAAGAGACCACTATGCTCTGCCAGCCGACGCTTTCTTCCAGATAGGTCTTGATTTCGGCAATGATCCTGGCCCGGGTATTGGGGTCGGTCAGGCGTCTTCGCGCCGCTTCCCAGCCGCCGGCGTGAACCCAGTTGGGGAGTTGGCTGCTTAAACCCGTCGAACTGGCGGTATAGGGGTAGAAGTCACAGTTGGCCTCCACGCCTTCCCTTTCCGCCGCCTCCAGTTTGGCCAGAGCCAGGGCGACCTTGCCCCAGTTCTGCCTGCCCGTGGCCTTGAGGTGGGAAATCTGGAGGGGCAGGCCGGCTCGGCGGGCAATCTCGATGGCTTCATCCACCGCTTCCAGAACTCCGTTGCTCTCCGAACGCATGTGGGTGACATAGATGCCGCCATACCGAGCCACCACCTTGCACAGCTCCACCAGCTCATGGGTGTCGGCAAACATTCCCGGGGGGTAGACCAGTCCCGAGGAAAGGCCCATGGCCCCGTGCTCCATGGCCGCCGTCACCAGGTCCTTCATCTTCTCCAATTCCGCCGGCCGGGGCTTGCGATTTGCGTAGCCCATGACCCCGGCGCGGATTGACCCGTGGCCGATAAAATACCCGATATTCATGGATATTTCCCCGTGGGAAAAATGTTCCAGGTACTTGCCAAAGCCCTGGGGTGACCAGTCGATGTCCTGCATGGACAATTCCATACCCCCGCCCGAGACTGAGGGAGGGGGCGGCAACAGGCCGCAGTTGCCGGTGATTTCGGTGGTAATGCCCTGGGACAGCTTGCTGCCGCCCCGGGAACTCAGCAGGTTGCCAATGGTGGTGTGGGAGTGGATATCGATGAAGCCGGGGGCCACCACCAGACCCCGGGCATCCACCCTTGCCGCAGCGGCGACCTCCGCTTCCGGGTCGGGCAGCAATATCCGGTCTCCTTTAACTGCTACCGGGCGAATCTGACCTTGGCGGCCTGAGCCGTCAATAACCAAGCCGTTCTCAATCAGCAGGTCGACATTCATACGCTATTCCCCCAGTTCTCAACTTTGACTAACATAGGTCTCGAATCAGCTGGCTCCTCTCTCCGGGCAGGAAATCCAGCAAGGGCAGCTCCAACATGACATAGGAGCCCGGTTTTTGCCGGAGTACCGCCCGCAGAGCGGCGACCATGACCTGGGCGGTGACAGCGGGGTTTGTTATCTTGCTGGTGAATTCAAAATACTGGTTGTGAACCCCGCTGGCCACCCCCCTGCGTTCGAGGAAAACACCGTGCCCCACGTCCAGGAGGGAGGAAACGTCCTGGACCTGGATTACGGTGGTCTTGTCCTTCACAAAGTACGGATCAGAGCGGATCTGCTCTTCTATTTGCCGGAAATCCGCGCCGGGCTCCAGCTCCACATACACTTCCCGGTGATGAACGCCGCGTCCCGCGGGAATGGTCATGGAGAGGGCGTCCCGGACGCCGGGGAACTTCTTGACGGCAACGGTATGGCCCATGCTCATGCCGGGGCCAAAATTGGTATGGGTGATCCCCTGGGGGGCCATTACCTGAAAGATTGCCCGGATCAGGGAATCGGTGCCGGGGTCCCAGCCGGCAGCGCTGACCGAGGCCACCCGGCCCTCCTTGGCCGCCGCATCCAGCACGGCCAAGGTATCCAGCATGGGCTGGCCGTGGACATCATAGCTGTCGGTGGTTGCGATGCCCCGCCGCAAATATTCCGGGGCGATGACGGGAACCAGGGTGCTGGGAATGGCGAGGACTACGCCATCGGGTTTGTCTACTTTGCTGATGCAGTCTACCACCGGACAGGTGAAGGCCTCGGCCAGTTTCTCACAGAGAGCCGGCTGCTCCACAATGCCCACCAATTCCATGTCAGGCGCGCTCTTTACTGCCTGAACTGCGTGGGCGCCGACATTGCCGCAGCCCACCACCGCCACCTTGTATTTTTCCATAGCTGTTCCTCCTGTTTGCTCTAGCATAATGGTTATAGACTTCAATCCAGAGGGTGCCCCGACCCTGAGCAGCATGGCCGCCGCACTTTAAGCGCCCAGTTTTTCCCGGTATTGTTCAAGTTCGGGTTCATTGGCCAGAATAAAGTGTCCCGGCCGAATTTCGCTCCAGGTGGGCTTATAAATGCTGTAATCATGGCAGGCGGGATTATAGACGGTGTGCACCTTGGTCTGTTCGGAAATGGGATCGGGCTGGGCGATTGCCGAGAGAAGCGCCCGGGTATAGGGGTGCAGGGGATTGGCAAACAATTCCTCCGTATCCGCCAGCTCCACCAGTATTCCTTTGTGGATGACAGCGATGCGGTCACAGATAAAGCGCATGACGCTGAGGTCGTGGGCAATAAAGAGGTAAGTCAGGCCCCTTTCCTTCTGAAGCTTGGAGAGCAGGTTCAGGACCTGGGCGCGAATGGAAACGTCCAGGGCGGAAATGGGCTCGTCGGCAATGATAAACTCGGGCTCCATGATCAGGCTGCGGGCAATGCCGATGCGTTGACGTTGGCCGCCGCTAAATTCATGGGGGAAACGACTGGAAAACTCGGGAAGCAGCCCTACGCTGGACAGGGCATCATCCACGAGCTTCTGCCTTTCCCGGGCGGAAAGGCCCCTTCTCACGTTCAGGAGCCCCTCGGAGACGATGTAGTCCACCTTGGCCCGTTCATTAAGGGAAGCCATGGGATCCTGAAAGATCATCTGGATCTGCTGGGTGACCTGTCGGTCCAGCTCCTTGGAGATGCGCCCGTTGATGCGCTGCCCCTTGTAGAGTATCTCGCCACTGCTGGTGGGGTTGATGCGGATTATGGCGCGACCGATGGTGGTCTTGCCCGAGCCGGATTCCCCCACCAAGCCAAAGGTCTCGCCCCGATAGATGTCAAAGCTGACCCCTCGGACTGCTTCAAATTTATTCATTCCTTTGCCGAAAGTAACCCTCAGGTCTTTGACCTGAAGCAATACTTCCCGCTCCTTTCCACTCATAGCTTAACCCCCTTTTCCCTGAGGCGTTGCCGGATATTGCGGATCGCTTCAGGAGGCTCAATCTTGGGGGCCCGGGGGTCCAGCAACCAGGTGCGAGCCATGTGGGTGGGGCTGACGGGAAAATAGGGGGGACGGTGCAGGAAGTCGATGGCCAGGGCATAGGGATTGCGAGGGGCAAAGGCGTCTCCCCGGATTTTATAGAACAAGTTGGGCGGGGCCGCACCCAGCCAGCATCGCTGCTGCCAGGATAATGCAGAGCAGCAAGGATAGTGATTTTTTTAACATTTCTGGTCCTCCTATCTGGAATTAGACATTGCCAGGTTACCACCGGGGCCCCAAACCGAGGGTAACCTGCCGCCTGCCCTCGGGCAGACGGATAAATAGATTGACCGGACTCACCACCAGTGCCAAATTGCATTGGCTTTTTATAACTGGGTCTGCTAACATAACATGCAAAAGGCATGCCAGCCAAAATGTAAGGGTGTTGGGGTCAGAGCTATTCGCGATTACGAACAGTAATAATTTCCCCTTCCCCTTATCCCCCAGGTCTGACTGTAAAAATGGCAAATTCCACAATCGCGAACAGGCAATCCCCGATAAGGAACGCAAATTCTCCCCTCCTTCCCGAATCCCTGGGCAGACTATTTCTTCTCTGTATCCGTCTATAGGATGCAAGTAAGATTTGGGAGGCGATATATGATGCGCAAACCGGCAATTCTGGCCTTGCTCCTGGCCTTTTCCCTGGCAGGCACAGGCTGCGGCATAATCTTTGTGGGCGACGGCTGGAACTACACCAATTACATCGGGGACTGGAGTGGAACCTATGACTTCGCCGCCGGCGACCTGGTGGTGGAGGGGACCAACGGCTCCATCACAATTTTGGCCTGGGATGAGGAAGCGGTCCGGGCCGAAGCCAGGTACACGGCAAAAACTGCCGACTACCTGTTTTCCCCCGCAGTGGTGGAAGAGGACGGCCTCCTCTCCCTGAGCCCGCCCCGGGACCGGGATCTGAGCGGGGTGTCCTGGACCCTTCAGGTCCCCCGGGGCCTGAACATCGCTGTCCGCACCAGCAACGGCCGCATCAGCATCCTGGGTGAAGGCTTTGGGGCAGTAACCGCCGACACCAGCAATGGCAGGGTACTCTTGGAGGGCTCCGGCCAGGGCCAGCTGGTGGTCAACACCAGCAACGGCAGCGTGGACATCGCCAACTGGACGGGAGAAATGGATATCACCACCAGCAATGGCTCCATCACCGCCCATCTGGGCAAGATCGAAGCAGGTCGGTACAGCCTCACCACCAGCAACGGCTCCATCCGGGCCTTTCTGGAGGAGGATTCGGCCTTTGAGCTCAGCGCCAGCACCAGCAATGGCCGCATCCGTACCGAACTGGAGGGCGATTGGTCCCAGGACATTTCCGGAACCAGTTACCGTGGCGCCTATAACGGCGGCGGCGCCAGCCTGACCCTCCGTACCAGCAATGCGAATATTTGGCTACATAGGCCATAGACCCGCAGACGGGCGGCAATTCCGCCCCGTTTTTTTTGCATTTTTATTGGGCGGGGACAGGGATTTTGCTGTAGCACAGAGAAGAAGTAAGGGCAAATTCACGATAATTGGAGGCTGGCAATGTGAGTGCAGATGTGTTGATCAAAAACGGGCTGGTAATTGACGGAAGCGGCAAGGCCGGAGAAGTGCGGCCGGTGGCCATTAAGGGAGACAGGCTCTACCTGCCCCGACCGGGAGAAGCTGTGCAGGCCAAAGTGGTGGTGGATGCCCAGGGCCTGGTGGTGGCCCCCGGCTTCATCGATATCCATTCCCATACCACCCTGAACGGCCTGGTCAGGTCCAAGGGGGGCAGCAAGCTGTCCCAGGGCATTACCACGGAAATCACCGGCAACTGCGGGGCCTTTCCTTCCCCCTACACCCCGGAAAACCTGGAGACGCTTTCTTCGGTCCATAATATGGACTGGTCCCTGCCGGGCTACCGCCGCTACCTGCAGCAATTCCAGACCACCCCCATCTCCCATAACCTGGGCTTCCTCATCGGCCATGGCTCGGTGCGGGCTGCCGTCATGGGCTATGAGGACCGCAAGCCCACAGCCGCCGAGCTGGAAAAGATGAAGGAGTATGTGGCGGAAGGCATGGAGCACGGCGCCATGGGCATGTCCACCGGCCTGGGCTATCCGCCGGGAATCTTTTCCGAAATCGACGAACTGGTAGAACTGTACAAGGTGGTGGCCAAATACGGCGGCATACATGCCACCCACATGCGGGATGAGGGCGACGAGCTGCTGGAATCCATCGACGAGGCCATCGCCATCAGCCGCCGCTCCGGCGCCTCCCTCCAGGTCTCCCACCTCAAGGCCACCGGCAAACCAAATTGGGGCAAGGTTGTGGCCGCCCGGGAGAAGTTGGAGGCGGCAAGAAGAGAGGGGCTGGATGTCAACTACGACTTCTACCCCTACACCGCCTGTTCGACGGGCTTGAGCAGTCAACTGCCCAACTGGGTCCACGAGGGGGGCTGGAGCAAGTCGGCAGTACGCCTGCAAGAGCCGGAAACCCGGGCCAGGATCCTGGCAGAGGTAAAGGACATGCTGGAAGAAGCCGTGGGCTGGCATAACTACCTCATCACCCTCCTCTCGGAGAAGAACCGCCATCTGGAGGGCAAAAATCTGGCGGAAATCGCTGAAATCCGGGGGCAACATCCCGCCGAGGCCATGCTGGACCTGCTCCTGGAGGAAGAGGGCGATATCGACATGATCAAGTTCGCCATGACCGAGGCCGATGTCCGCACTGTGGCGGCGGGAGAACTCTCCATGGTCGGCACCGACGGCAGCGCCGAGCTTCTCAACGACCCCCACAAGAGAAAGCCCCATCCCCGGGCGTACGGAAGTTTCCCCCGGGTGCTCCGCCTGTTCTGGCGAGAGCAGGGGCTCTATAGTCTGGAAGCGCTTATCGCCAAGATGACTGCAGTCCCGGCCCGCAAGCTCAAACTGAATGGGCGGGGGCTGATCGCCGACGGCTACTTTGCCGACCTGGTCCTCTTTGATCCCGAGACGATAGGAGATACTGCAACCTATGCCAATCCCCACCAGCTGGCGGCGGGAATCCACAAGGTCTATGTCAACGGCGCCCTGGCCTATGAAGAAGGCCGCTTTCTGGATCCCAAAAGCGGCGTCATGGTCAAGCCCTCCATATAAATGTGCCCCTGAAACAACTCAATAGATTACTGGCTGCCTTCGGGCAGCTTTTTTTGCGCCGGGAAAATGAAGCTGGGTATTAAAAAGCCGCCCCGCCCGGGCGGCGTTTTTACTTGGGTTCGTCGCCTCCGCCCCGGTTCCTGACCCGGGCTTTAAAGAGGTCACCGAATTCCCCCTTGGCAAATCCCTGAAGCTTACGCTTCATCTCTGGCCAACTGCCGGCGCTGATGTAGAGAAAGACGCCGCCGCCGATGATTACGATGGCCAGAAGCCAGAGGATGGTGGAGAGGACAGTTCTCCCTCTGCCCTGGCCCCGGGGCTGAGCCGCAGGGTCCTGGGCGGCCTCGGCCCGGCCGTAGAGCAGGGTGGCCAGGACATCGGCAAATTTTGCCGCAGATTCCTCGGCGGCCTCCTTGTCGGTTTGGTGGGTGCCCACCTCGATCAGGATGGAAGCTGGACTCATATCCTGGTTGTAATTGCCCTTGGCCGAGAAAATGCCCTTGACGAGGCCGGGATATTTTTCATCGGCAACGGCTTTCAGCTCTTCGGCAAAGGCCTGGTTGGCAGCCTGGTTTTGGTTCTGCCGGCCCACCACCAGCTGGATTTGTACAGTTCCGTCTTCGGTCTGATATTCTTCGGCGGGTATGGCGTCCCGATGCACATCCACCACAGCGTCGACGCCTTCGCCCATGATCTCTTCCACCGTTTCCCGGGAGCGCTTGTAGGCGCCGGCATCATGGGGGACATGGGTCTCCTTGGATTCCACCACTTCGACCCCGTTGTCCTCCAAGGCTTTGGCCAGGGACTCGGCAACATCGATGATGCCGCCGCCCTCGGGAATGCTGTCGGTGCCGTCATTGGGGACATAGGATTCCGCCCCGTGGGTGTTGTAGACGCCGATCTTTTTGTTCACATTTTCTTCTTCCTGGACCAGCAGAGGACGGGGTAAGAGGATCGCCGCGGCGATGCGGACCTTGTCCAGGATGGATTGGCCCCTGTCCCGACTCACCGGCCGGGCCAGGGCGTCGTCGCCCTCCACCTCATAGACCTCCCAGCGCCGGTTGTCCATACCGATCCAGGTGTCGCCGACGTGGATGTGGCGAGCCGTCCGCATCAGGACATTGCCCCCTTGGTCCCTCAGGGTGTAGACGCCGCCGTCATCCCTGGTGTCCAGGTGTAAGAGGTCAAAGAATTCTTCCGTCGGATTCCCCTGGCCCCTGACCGGGCTGAGGGGCAGCACCAAGGCCAGGGCCAGCAGGATAATGCCTATGCGCTTCACAGCGTGCCCTCCTCTATTCCTCATCTTCTTCATCCTTGCGCAGTTTTACCACCTTGGTACTGCTGAGGCCCCTGGTCAGGCTGCGGGACTGGTGTTCCTTGGGACCGCCCTGCACTCGCTCCAGGGTCTCGCCAAAGAGCTCCGCCAGGGCCACAGCCAGGATTCCCACAATTACCACCCCGTCAAAGAGGCCGGCCCCGCCGATGGTAACGCTGCTGTCCCCGCCAATATAGGCCACCTCGATCCGGGATATTACATCCACCAGGATCATGGACATTACCCCTGCGATGAAGGCCGAGCGCCGGGACCTGCCGGCGACATAGCCAGCTATGGCCGCCAGGATGGCGTAAAGGTACATCGGATCTATGGGCAGGGGAAAGAGGGGCGTGGCGGGGAAGAGCTTGTTGGCTCCGTATATCACCGCCGTGGCGACGATGGTGGCGATGATGGCCCGGGTCTTCTCCTTGACTGTCCCCGCCTTGACAAAGAGGTAAATGGCCAGGATGGCGGGGACCACGGCGCCCCCGATATTGACGGCTACATTGGCGGTGACGGGGATCTCGATGAAGTTCCCCAGCGCCATGGCGGCGATAAATAGCAGCGCCTCCCGGTCGGTCAGGCGAAGGCGGTCCAGAACCCTTTGGGCCACGCCTACATAGATGAGCACTGCGACAATTACAAGGGATGTTAATCCTAGCATGGCTGCTCTCCTTTGCTGCAGTTTATATCTTTAAGTTAACCGGATTTGCGCCGCTAAATACCAGTAGCAAAAAATAAAGCAACCGCGAACATCGGGGACAGCGACGGCTCATCAGTCCGCCCGACGGTGGGCTTCAACCTGTCCCACAAAAAAAGTCCGGGGACAAATTATCAATCTTTAATTGGCCAGGCTTCCTTAGTATTCGACATAATTCGCCTTATCATATATAATTGGAGAATAAAGGTGCATTCGCTGCTATTCTCAATTTAAAAAGAGGTGAGTCAATGGAAGGGAAAGCTTTGTTCTCGCGGAACCTGGTCAATAAGGGCAGGCAGGTAGAGTTGGACGTGGTAAAGGGGCTTGCCATTGTCTTCATGGTCCTGGTCCATTGTCTGGAAGAATACACGGTCTGGCCGCTGCCAGGGACATTGTCAACTTACATAATTGAGTTTTTGGGCAGCCCTCCGGCAGCCCCGGTTTTCATGTTTGCCCTGGGTATCGGCATTGTCTATTCCCGTAAGAGTGATGCCAGAAGCCTGCTAAAGCGGGGAATTTGGCTTTTGGCATTGGGATATATCCTCAGCTTTTTCCGGGACCTTCTGCCCCATCTGGTCTTATATGCCAAGACCCAGGATTCAGCGTATTACAGTGAGGGGATTCAGCTCTTTCTGGGCATCGATATCCTGCAATTCGCCGCCCTCACCTTCATATTTTTCGGCATTGCCACCGCACTTCGGTTTAAGCCCCTCTCATACTTTATCGCCGCCCTGATCTTGGCGGGAATTAATCTGGCAGTGGCGGGAATATCCCCGGAAAATGAGGTGCTGCGGATCTTCCTGGGCCTGTTTTGGGGCACCAATGAGTACGCCTGGTTTCCCTTCTTGGTCTGGATAATTTACCCCATAGGGGGCTATCTCTTCGGGAATCTGCTGATCCGCTGCAATAATAAAGGGCAGTTTTATAAACAGGTATTTGCAATCTCCTTGGCAATTCTGGCGCTTTTCGGCCTCTACTCCTATCTCAGCGGCGTCGATTTCGGCGCCCATGACGGGTTATATCAGGAGGCCTATTATCACCACGATCTCATCGGAAACATAATCCTCCTTGCCTTTGTCGGGGTGTGGACAAGCCTTATCTACTTCTTAACGGCCTTTCTGCCTAAATTCATCACGGGGGCCTTGGCCAGGTGGAGTAAGAATATCACCACCATCTACTGCGTGCACTGGCTGATAATTGGCTGGTCGCTTATCTTCATGCCTCCCCTCTCCCTGCCTTGGCTGCTCCTTACCTTTGCCTTAATTCATGCAGCCAGCGATATTATTTCTATCTATTATCTGCAGCTGAAAACAAGAGTTGTCGCGAGACTCCAGGGTAAGTCTCTGAACGGATAAGAAAAGAGGTAAAAAAAATGAAAAAGCGATTTATAATTGGCTCTGTACTGCTGGCAATCACGCTTTTACTCAGCGCCTGCAGTCCAAAGCTACCCGATGGCTTTGTCTACGTCCACGATGTCATCGAGACAGTGCAGTACGATATCCGCTACTATGGCGAAGATAATTTCGTCGGCACCCGCATCGACGGCTACCTGGCCCCGGTAGCGCTGCTGACCGAAGAAGCGGCGGCCGCCCTGAAGGTGGCGGCCGATATTCTGGAAGAGCAGGGGTACTATATAAAGATTTACGACGCCTATCGCCCCCAGCGGGCCGTGGACCATTTCGTGCGCTGGGCCCAGGATGTAGGGGATACCAAGATGAAGGCCAAGTACTATCCCGGTTTGGACAAATCCCAGCTCTTCCCCCTGGGTTACATAGCCGAGAAATCCGGCCACTCCCGGGGCAGTGTCGTGGACCTCACCCTGGTGGATATGGCCACCGGTGAAGAGCTGGACATGGGCAGCGGCTTTGACTTCTTCGGCGATATTTCCAACCATGGCACCGACCTAATAACCCCTGAGCAGGAGAGAAACAGAAACATCCTGCGGGACGCCATGGTTGCAGCGGGATTTGAGATTTACCCCGAAGAATGGTGGCACTACGCCCTCAAGGACGAACCCTACCCGGACACATATTTCGACTTTGAAGTCCGGGACGATTACCGGTAGAACTTACCGGCGGCGGACTGCCGATTACCCGCTCCAGCCCGGCGGGGAAATTCCGTGACCTCTGGGTTTCCCAGGCAAACAAATAGCGGGGGCGACTGCCCTCGCTATTTTCATCTATTATTTTGGATTGGCCATCGCCCCTGAGATCAGGGAGTCTCCTCCGGGGCCGCTGCCGGTGGGACAGCTTCCTCGTCCCCTGCAGGGGAGACCTCTCCTTCATCTCCAGCCTCGTCCGGTCGGGCCGGCTCCTCCCCTTGCTCCGCCGCCGGCGCCGAGGGCTCGGCCGCCACTGGTTCCGAATCCGGGCTGGGGGGCTCCTCCACCACCTCTGTTCCCTCCTCTGGCTGGAGGGGCTCCGTCTCTGCCTCCACAGGCTTGTCAAACTCGGCAAAGAGATTGGCGTGTTTCTTGTCCAGCTTGCCCTGATCGATGAGCTTCACCAGTCCGGCCTTGGCCTGGACAAAGAACTCTTCCGCTTCCATGAGGTTGGCCTCTACCAGGCGCCCTTCCAAGTCGGTTCCGGGCAATTGCCTTTGCAGTCTTTCGGCCAGGGTTTCTGCCAGCTTGGAAGCCGGCTTAAAGGGAAGGTTTAACCCGCCAAAGAGGCCGGAGACAGCTCCCAGGATGCCGCGGCTTCCCATGACCTGGGGCGGGAAGACCAGCCAGCGCCCGCCGGGATAGCGGGCGGCGTAGAAGACGGCGTTATGGGCCTGGGCGGCGCGCTGGGTAGAGAGCTCCAGCGTGGCGGCCAGGACCCGCTCCGGTTGCTGCTGGTACAGGGCCAGGCGGCGCTCCAGACCTTTGCTGAAGCCCTCCAGGGCGGCGTCCAGGCGCTTTTGGCGGAGGGCGAAGGCCTCCAGGCGCTTGTTCAGTTCGCTCTGGAATTCGCGGATTTTGGCCTGTTGCTGCTTTTCAGCTTCTTTATAGTTGTCCTCCAGCTCCTGCCGCTTCTTGGCAAACCACTTTTCGTTTTCCGCCATGCTCTTTTCGGCAGTCTTGATTTGATCCCGCCAGTAATTGTCTCCGCTTTCCTTGAATCCTTCCTGGAACCGGTTGAGCTCCTCCTGGAGCATGTCTTTGCGCTTCTGGTACTCCTCCTGGACCGCCTTGAGGGCGGCATCCGCCTCCGCCCGCCGGGTAGCAATGGCAGTTTCCACCTGGCTGGTGAGGTCGGCCAGGGACTGCTCGCCGGCGACGCGCTCTTCTTCGGCCCACTTCTGTATTTTGTCCGCCAGGATGTCCCGGTGGGCATAGGCCTTCTGCTTGAGTTCGCTCCAGGCCTGGGCGGCCCGGGTATAGGCCTGAAGCTGGTCCGTCAGCTGCTGCAAGGCCCCGTCGCTATCAGCCTTTTCCTCCCAGTCCACCAGGAGTTGCTCCTGGGCGCCGTCCAACAGAGTCGCCACCTGTTCGGGTACGGCAATCAAACCTGGGAATTCTAAAGTGCTGGGGGTAAATTCAGTGGCCGCCTTTGTCCAGCCCTGGCACAGGTCCAGGAACGCCTCTTCGCCGGCCTCGGGATCCAGATCAGTCTCGGGAATATCGGGGGAGAGGTCAAACCGGATACTGCCGGAAACCAGCCCTTGGGGATTAAAGACCAGGCAACGTCCTGTGGTCTCCCCCGGGGTCCAGGTCACAGTTCTCAGGGGAAGGGCAAAGCGGGCGACGACTTCGATGGGTTCGTACTGCTTGCGGCCGAATAGCCCCTTGCTCTTCCTCTCGGCCATAGCCAGGCCCAAGGCGGCGGCAGCTTCTATGTCCGCTGCCGGGGGAAGTAAATCGACAATAAATGGCACTTTTCACACCTCCTGCGCTAGTATTCTGCGTCCAAGAATTATTTTCCTGCTGTTACATATGCTCTCGTCCAGATTCTTATTCCTGCAGGAAAATGTCCCGCCCAGGTCGAAGTCTCCCGGGGTGATACTATGGCGAAAACTTACCGTAAACACCGGCACCATGGTCTTGGGCTGGGGCTGCGGCAACTGGCGCGCAAATTCATCGGCGTCTCCCGCCCCCTGGCCTGGGGCCTTTTTCTCCTGTACCTGCTCCTGCCCTGGCTCCTGCCCCTGGGGCCGTTGGCCAGGGCATTGCTCTCGGGCCTCGCCGTTCTCTCCGCCATCGGGGCATATATCTGGGGGCGCCGGGCCGTCCAAGTGGCCAGGGAGATGGACATTCTGGCCGCCGGCCGCCATGGGGAAGGGAAGGTGGCCAGGCTCCTGGCCGGGCTGCCCCGGGACTGGGTCGTCCTCAACGATCTGGCCCTGCGGGCCGGGGGCCCCATCGTCCAGATCGACCACGTGGCAATTGCGCCCTCCGGGGTCTTTGTCCTGGAGACCAAGGCCCAGAAGGGCCAGATCGTCTCTGCCCCCCCGGAGGGAAGCTGGCAGGTAAAGCGCCGGGAGGGCATCCGGACCATGGCCAACCCCGTCCAACAGAACCGCGCCCAGGTTCAGGCCTGCAGGTACCTCCTGGACCGGCTGGCTGTTCAGGTGCCCTGCCGCGGCCTGGTGGTGATGACCGAGGCCATGGCCCAGACCGATTGGCCGCTGGTCAAAGATGAAGATCTGCCCGCCTATCTGAGCCAAGAAGCAGGCAAGGCAAAACAGGTCCTCAGTCCCAAAGAGGTGCGAAAACTGGCCAGGGACCTGCTTTCATATCAGGTCCGGGGCCGCGCTCCCTGGCAAAAGGGGCCGGAACATTGGCGCTGCTTCGCCCTTTCGGTGCTGGCGCCCTTCCTGCTCTACGGCCTGGTCCTGGCGGGAATGTTCCTCTGGAACCGGATTTGAGAACAATTGCAATAAAAATGGGGCCGTACAGCGGCCCTGTTTTCAACCTAAGTTCTTCAAACCTCCAGCTTCTGCCTAAACTCCAACCTCAATCAGTGGGGCAAGGGGAAACGCCCCCGTACACCTCATAGTGGACCTTTTGGGGATCGTATTTGCTGTGGGCGGGTTTTTCCTCTGCCGGGTAGCCCAGGGCTGCCAGACCCAGGGGCGACAGTTCCCGGGGCAAAGCCAAGATTTCTGCAATCTTGGCCTCCCGCTCCTGATTGGGATGCACGCCCAGCCAGACCCCGCCCAGGTTCAGGTTGGCGGCGGCCAGGAGCAGGTTTTCCATGGCAGCGGAACAATCCTGGACCCAATACTTGTTATCGTTGGCGCCACAGACGCAAATGCACAGCGGCGCTTCCTTAAGCATCTTGGCGTAGGGGTGAAGCTCGGCAATTGCGTCCAGGGTGGTCCGCCGGGTTATCACTATGAATTGCCAGGGCTGGCGATTGGAGGCCGAAGGCGCCGCCATGGCCGCCTTGAGCAGCATGTCCACCTTCTCCTGTTCCACTGGCCTGTCGAAAAACTTCCGGATGCTTCTGCGCTTAAAAATCCAAGCCGGCATTCTACACACCTTCCTTAAAATTTCCTGCCGCCGCCTGGGCCCGGGCCTTGGCCTGTTCCAGGGCATGGCGCAGCAGTTCAATATGCTGGTAGCGATCTGAGGGCAACCAGAGCAGGGTGAGGCCTGCCCTGGCCGCAATCCGTTCCAGGGTCTGGTCCCGCCCGGGCTGCCAGGGCGAGGGGTCCCCCTCTCCCCGCTCAAATTGGACGATGGCCGTGGGCGTGAAGTGCTTTTGATGGAGGATGGCAAAATCTGCCCAGCGTTGCCGGAGCCATTCCTGCAGGGGCTCTCCCCCTTCATCGGGGGCTGCCAGCAGAGTGGGCAGGGGAACATTGGCCAGGACCAGATAGTCCTCGCCGACAGCCTCTTGCAGGGCCAGCCAGAACTGGCGCCTCTCCCGGCTGCAGTAGGACTGGCGGACAGAACAGGCAATCTTCCCCAAATTGGGCCTGATGAATATCGCCTTGAGAATCAGGAGGATAGCCAGGCCCAGGCCGCCCAGAATGAGCCAATGCAGCGTCTGCATACTATCGCCTCCCCGAGGAAGAGTTCTCCACTGACCTGGAAAATCCTTCCCGAAGCCATACAGTCGCGCTTCGCTTCTCTCCCCGGCCATTCTTGACAAGGGTCGCCAAACTGGGGCATAATAGGAAAAAGCTCTGACGGCAGAATAGTACCCTGGCAAGGGGCATGCAGTGAGTCGGCGTTTGGTGAGAGATCCGACTGCCGGTGCCAGAGGGAATGGACTGCCCAGCTCCCGGGAGGCAATGCCCGGGCGGCTGCCGCCGTTACCGGCATGAGGGTGCGCATATGCGCAAATTCGGGTGGTACCGCGGTTAACTCCGTCCCGTTGGGCGGAGTTTTTTATTCAATTATCTAGGAGTGATTTTTAATGAAACGGGTTTTTTCAGGCGTCCAACCCTCCGGGGTCCTGACCCTGGGCAACTATCTGGGGGCCCTTAAGAATTTCGTAAAGCTCCAGGACGAGCATGACTGCCTCTTCTGTGTCGTGGACCTCCACGCCTTGACCGTCCCCCAAGAGCCCCTGGTATTGAGAGAGAATGTGCGCCGGGTTGCAGGGTTGTTCCTGGCGGCGGGCATTGATCCCCAAAAATCTACGGTCTTTGTCCAGTCCCGGGTCCATGCCCATGCCGAGCTGGCCTGGCTGCTCCAATGCCTGACGGGTTTTGGCGAGCTGGGGCGCATGACTCAGTTTAAAGAGAAATCCCAGGGCAAGGAGTCCTTTTCTGCAGGGCTCTTTACCTATCCTACCCTGATGGCCGCAGATATCCTCCTTTACGATACCAATTATGTGCCGGTGGGCGATGACCAGAAACAGCATCTGGAGCTGACCCGGGACCTGGCTCAGCGCTTTAACAGCCGGTTTGGCGACCTGCTGGTGGTGCCCGAGCCCATGATTCCCAAAGTCGGGGCCAGGATCATGGCCCTGGACGACCCAACGGCAAAGATGAGCAAGTCCAGCCCCAGCCCCGGGAGCTATATCTCCATGCTGGACACCCCCGATGTCATTACCAAGAAGCTGAAGCGGGCCGTCACCGACGGCGGAAGCGAAATCCGCTTTGACCCCGAAGCCAAGCCTGGAGTCAGCAACCTCCTCAGCATCCTGGCGGCCTGCACCGGCAAGGGCCTGCAGGAGTTGGAGGCAGAATTTGCCGGCAAGGGCTATGGCCACCTCAAGCTGGCTGCGGCGGAAGCCGTGGTGGCGGAACTGGAGCCGGTCCAGAAGCGCTTCCGGGAGATTATGGAAAGCGGTGTCCTGGATGACGCCCTGGACAGGGGAGCGCGCCGGGCCAAGAAATTGGCTGCCGCCACCCTCTTCCGGGTCCAGCAGGCCATGGGTCTCTAGGCCGGCCTGGGGCGACAGCTGTACTACAGCAGCTGCCCCTGATATAGTACACTTACTTTTCCTGGCTGCCTGCGTAAGCATTCTCCGCCCAGGACAGGCCACAAAATTATTATGCCAGTTGTGACCTGGGTCACAGCACTGGTACAGGCCCTGGCATATCATTAATACAGGAGGTGGAACATAATGAAAACCCATGTAATTCCCGAGAAGTGCATCGGCTGCACCCTGTGCACCACCATTTGTCCTGATGTATTCGAAATGAACGATGAAGAAAAGGCCTATGCCAAGCAGGAAAACGTCCCCGCCGAGCTGGAGGACGAGGTAAGGGAAGCAGCGGAAAGCTGCCCCACCGAGGCCATTGAAGTCGAAGAATAATTGCCAAAAATAGAGGGAACCCTGCGGTTCCCTCTATTTTTATTCCACTATCCTGCTCAGGTCGGCAATGCCGTCCATCAGGGCCACCACCGCCGAGAGCAGGGCCAGGCGGTTGCGGCGAAGCTCTGGTTCCTCGGCCATGACCATCACCGCATCGAAGAAGGCGTCCACAGCGGGGCGCAGATCGGCCATGACCTGGAAGGCGGCGGCATAGTCGGCGCCGGCGGCGGCAATCCCCTGGCGGGCCGCCTGAACTTCCCTCCAAAGCCGGGTCTCGGCCGGGTCCTGGAAGGATTCGGCCTTTACCTCGCCGCCCTCGCCCTTCTGGGCCAGGTTGGCGGCCCGGGTATAGGCGGTGAGGAGGGCGCCGAAGTTTTCCTGCCGGCGGAAATCGGTCAGGGCCAGGGCCCGCTTCTTGACCTGGGCAGGTTTATCTATCCCTGCGGCCAGCACGGCCTCGATGACATCATAGGTGACCCCCGCTTCCCCCAGGAGGAAGCGCAGGCGCTGGGCAAAGAAATCAAGCACATCTGCCCTAACCTGGTCCAGGCTCCGCTCCAGGGAAAATTTCTCCTCATAGGACCGGTACACCCGCTCTGCCAGGGCAGACAGGGAGAGGGACAGTTCCTTCTCCATGGCCATATGGCAGATGCCCTGGGCCTGGCGGCGCAGGCCGTAAGGATCCTGGGAACCGGTGGGGATCATTCCCAGGCAGAAGCAGCCAATGATGAGGTCCATCTTGTCCGCCAGGGCCAGGATGGTCCCCGCCGGAGATTCGGGGAGGGCATCCCCGGCAAAGCGGGGCAGGTAATGCTCCCGCACAGCCTGGGCCGCCCCTTTCTCTTCGCCGGCCAGGAGGGCGTATTTCTCGCCCATGATGCCCTGGAGTTCCGGGAACTCGTTGACCATGTTGGTGGTGAGGTCGGCCTTGGCCAGGTAGGCGCCCCGCTGGGCCAGGGCCTTTACGGCGGCTTCGGCGCCCAGGTGGTCGGCCAGCCAGGCAGAGTTGACCACCAGCCGCTCCACCCGGTCCCGGACAGTGCCCAGCTTTTCCAAAAAGACCACCTTGGCCAGCCTATCTACCAGGGTATCCATCTCGAGCTTCTGATCTTCGGCCCAGAAAAAGGCGGCGTCATCCAGGCGGGCGCGCAGCACCTTCTCATTGCCCTTGCGGACCAGGTCCAGATGCTCCGGGCTACCGCTGCGCACGGCAATGAAGCCCGGCAGCAGGCGGCCCTGGGCGTCCAGCACCGGGAAGTAACGCTGGTGTTCCTTCATGCTGGTTACCAGCACTTCGGCGGGGAGGTCCATGTACCTCTGGTCAATGGCGCCCCAGAGGGCGGTGGGGTATTCCACCAGGAAGGTAATCTCCTCCAGCAAATCCCCATCCTCCTCGACCTTGCCGCCGTGAAAGGCCGCCAGCTCGGCAACCTGACGCCAGATGAGTTCCCGCCGCCGCTCCGGGTCGGCCATGACCCAGGCTGCTTCCAGTTTGGCCAGGTACTCTCCTGGCTGGGACAGGGACAGGGGCTCCGGGGCGAGAAAGCGATGGCCCCAGGTCTTTCTGTCCGCAGTCACGCCTCCCACCTCCAGGGGCAGGACCTCAGGCCCCAGCAGGGCCACCAGCCAGCGGATGGGACGGGCGAAGCGCAGTTCTCCCCAGCCCCAGCGCATGGGCTTGGGGAAGGACAGATTGGCAATCCAGGCTTGGAGGAGTTGAGGTAGGACTTCCCGGGCAGGCAGCCCCCTCTCCACGCGATTGGCGAAGACATAGGGAACCCCGTTGACATCCTCCTGGATGACTGCAGCGATGTCCACCCCCTGGCCCCGGGCAAAACCCTGCAGGGCCTTGGTGGGATTGCCCTGGGGATCAAAGGCCGCCTTGACCGAGGGTCCCCGGACCTTGACGGCCAAATCCCTTTGGACCGGAGCCACACTGTGGACATAAAGGGCAATCCGCCGGGGGGTCCCATAGGTCTGAATCTCGCCATGCTCCAACCTGGCCTCTGCCAGACCCTGGCGGGCTGCTTCCCGCAGCTGCGCCAAGGCGGGGGGCATGAACTGGGCTGGCATTTCCTCCAGGCCGATTTCCAAGAGCAGATCTTGTCTCGCCATTATTCTTCCCTCCCCTCTTGGTCCAGGCCCAGGTGCTTGCGCTGGGCCTGATTGCGAAGCAGGGGAAAGCCCAGCTTGCGGCGCTGCTCAATATAGGCCGCGGCTATTGTCCTGGAGATGTTGCGGACCCGGGTGATGTAGCCGGTGCGCTCGGTGACCGAGATGGCGCCCCGGGCGTCCAGAAGGTTAAAGGTATGGGAGCACTTGAGCATGTAGTCATAAGCGGGCTGGACCAAGCCCCGCTCGATAATGGCCTTGGCCTCCCGCTCGTACATGTCGAAGCGGGTAAACAGCGCCTCCGTGTCCGCCACCTCGAAATTGTAAGTGGAATAATCCACCTCGTTTTGGTGGAAGACGTCGCCGTAGGTGACGCCCTCCACCCACTCAATATCAAAGACGGAATCCTTATCCTGGATGTACATGGCGATGCGCTCTAAGCCATAGGTCAACTCGGCGCTGACGGGCTTGCAGTCAAAGCCCCCGCACTGCTGAAAGTAGGTGAACTGGGTGATTTCCATGCCGTCCAGCCACACCTCCCAACCCAGCCCCCAGGCCCCCTGGGTGGGGTTTTCCCAGTTGTCCTCCACAAAGCGAATGTCGTGGCGGAGGGGATCGATCCCCAGATGGCGCAGGCTCTCTAAATAGAGGTCCTGGACATCGTCGGGGGAAGGCTTTAGGACCACCTGGTACTGATAATAGTGCTGGAGGCGGTTGGGGTTCTCTCCATAGCGGCCATCGGTGGGCCTGCGGCAGGGCTCCACATAGGCCGTCTTCCACGGTTCAGGGCCCAAGGCCCTGAGAAAAGTGGCGGGGTTCATGGTTCCCGCTCCCTTTTCCAGGTCATAGGGCTGCAGGATGATACAGCCCTGCTGGCCCCAATACTGGTTGAGGGCCAGGATCATATCCTGAAAGTTCATATGCTCTCCTCCTATCTGACCGGATTAAAAAAACCCTCATCCCCGGCGCGAATTGGCCAGGGACGAGAGGTCGTACTCCCGCGGTTCCACCCTGTTTGACTGCCCCAGGCAGTCCCCTCAAAATGGGGCTTTACTGACAGACGAATCTGCGTTCTTCCCCGGGCTCGGGAATGCCTTCGTCCCCCAAGGCCATACCGGGCTTGCACCCTCCCCGGCTCGCTGCAATGCTCAGCAGAACTACTACTTTCCGTCACAGCCCAATATTTCATTACCGCCAGATTACCAGATTGCCCTGGGTAATGTCAAATGCTCCAGTGGGGACGGTTCCCAGTGGATGATTTTGTGCGGCTGGCGTGGCGAAGTCATCCACTGGGAACCGTCCCCACTGGCGGTATCTTCTCTCCCGCTCCGGGAAATGCTAAGGGGAGAACAGCAAAGGAGGAATGCATTATCAACCGTCTCTCAGGAGCCGAGGCCCTGTTCCTCCGGGAGCAGGCCGAGTTGCACATGAATCTGGAAAAGAATTTCTTCGAGCTGTCGGGACGCTGTGGCGACAACAATATGGCCGACCTGCTCCACGATATGGCCCGGGAGCACCAGAGCTTCCATAAGATTCTCAGCAGCCATCTCCACAACTACGGGTACTAGGAGGGAGAAAATGTACAACGAACGCCAGCGCCACCGGGGCTTGTCCGACAGGGACATGGCCGTAACCGCCTTGAACATGCTCAAGCATGCGGCGATATGTTGCACCACAGCAGCCCTGGAATGCTCCAATCCGGAACTGCGCACCGACTGCACCGAAATCCTCAACCGCACCCTGGATAACCATTACCACCTGTGGCGGGCCATGCACAACCGGGGCTGGTACGATATTGAACCGGCCTCCCACCGCCACCAGTCCCCGGACCAGCGCAACCGCCACCATGGCCGGGAGTACTGGCCTTCCCCCCAATAAACATACAGGAACCGGCCCCCAGGGGCCGGTTCCTCATCCTATTGACGGCCGGCGGATTGGCCAGCTGGTTAAAGGCGGCGCCGTCCACCTGGCGCCCGGTATTATTTCCCCTCCTGCGAATCTCTCAGCATGGCGCCGGCCATCTGCAGGAGCCTTTCCCTTTCATTCAATTTAGGGTTTTTGACAACCGCCGCCAGCAACCTGTCCAGGACCTCGCCTACCTGGGCTCCGGGGGGAACGCCTATGGCGATCAGGTCCCTGCCGCTGACGGCGAGATGCCTCCGGGCATAGGGCCGGTTTTGGGCCAGGGCCGCTTCCACCCTTCGCCGCATCTCCCGGATTGGCTCCAGGCTTCTGTCCACTCCGCCCCTGGCGTCGGCCTCCTGCAGGATAAAGAGTTTGTCGATATCCTTCTGCCCTACCCGGGCCAGGAGCTTGGCCGGGTTCATGCGGGGGTAATTGAGCCGCAGCATGTGAGCGGCCACCAGGGATTTTACCACGGCGATGGTGGCATTGTCATAGCAGAGGCGGCGCAAGGCACGCCCCGCCAGCTCGGCGCCGATTTTTTCGTGACCATAGAAATGCCCGATTCCCTTCTCGTCCACCGTCAGGCAATGGGGTTTGCCCAGATCGTGGAAGAGGGCGGCCAGGCGCAGGACCAGGTCCGGGGGCGTATTCTCCACCACTGCCGCAATATGTTGGTAGACATCCAGGTTGTGGTGGGGATTGTGTTGCTCAAAGCCGACACAGTCCAAGAGCTCCGGGACGATGTGCTTCATCAGGTTCGCCCGAATCAGGAGGTCCAGCCCTTGCTTGGGCCGGGAGCTGGTGAGGATGGCAGAGAATTCATCCCGGATTCGCTCGGGGCTGATTTCTTCCAGGCGCCCGTGCAGTTCGCCAATGGCCTTCCAGGTCCCGGGCTCGATGGAAAAATCCAGGCTCAGGGCAAAGCGCACTGCCCGGAGCATGCGCAGGGCATCGGCGGCAAATATGTTCCTGGGGTCGCTGGGACAGCGGATGAGCTTCTGCGCCAGATCTGCTTGGCCGCCATGGGGATCCCGCAAGCCCCGAACGGGATGCCAGGCCATGGCGTTGATGGTAAAGTCCCGCCGGGCCAGGTCCGCGGCCAGGCTTTCCCCCCGGAAGCTGCTTATTTCCCCCTTCAATTCCGGCGCAATAATGCTGATGGTGCCGAACTTGGCGCCCACCGGCACCAGGCGCAGGCTGCCGTAAAGGACCCTCTGGATGGAGGCGAGGTCGGCAGCGGTGGTCAAATCCCAATCCTTGGCTTCCCTGCCCAGAAGCCAATCGCGGACACTGCCCCCCACCAGCCAGGTTTCGAAGCCGGCGGCCTCGAGGTTGGCCAGGACCTGATATATGATGCCCGGGAGTCGTATTTCCATGGTTATCACCCTTCTACAGTCTTCCCCATAACAGGAAAAAGAGGGCGAAACGCCCTCTAAATCTCAAGCTGAAAAACCCGAAAGCGGCGGTACACCTTGCCCCCGGCTCCCAGGGCATCGTTATAGATGCGGATATTGAATTCATGAATGCTGGAGGCGTCGCCACCGGTGTACCCCATGCGCTTCGCCGTATCGAAGAGGTACTTGTACAGGGCGGCCGATACGCCCTTGCGGTGGTAAGCCTCAACCACCATCAGGGCAAAAAGCCGGGCAATCTTGACCTTATTTTTATAGAATAAGAACTTCAGCCAGCCCACCGGAAAGAGCCTGCCGTTGAGGCGCTTGAGGATGTAGTTGTAATCCGGCAGGGCGATGGCCATGCCGATGGGTTCTCCGTCCTCGGCTTCGGCGATGAGCACCAATTCCTCCTTGACCAGGGGAATGAGCTTCTTGACCTCGGCCCTGATCTCCTCCATGCTGGGGGAAATCATGTCCGGCCAATCCTCGGGGGTAGAGTGGTCGGAAATGTGTTTAATGGCATAGATTTCGGCCTCCAGGTTCTTCAAGTTTACGGGCCGGACGGTGAACTTGTAGCGCTTTTGGGCGATTTCCACTCCCCGCACCAATTTCTCCGGCATCGGTTCCTGGAGGTCATACCAGAAACCCAGGCGGTCAAATTGCTTTTCAAACCCGTATTTCTCAAAGAACTCCTGATACCAGGGGGGATTGTAGCTGTTCAAGAGGGCAGGCGGGCCGTCGAAGCCATCGATCAGGAGGCCGCGGTAGTCGTCGCCGTTGCTGGGGGATTGGGGACCGGTGACCAGGTTGACGCCATGGCGGCGCAGAAAGCCCACCGCCGCGTCAAAGAGGGCCTCTGCCACTGCATAATCCTGAATGGACTCGAAGAGGGTAATATAGCCCATCTCCTTGCCCTTGGCCTCGTTGAGGCGTTTGTCCACCCCGCAGCCAATCCTGCCCACCGGCTCGCCGTCCTGCAGGGCCAGGAAAAAACAAGAGGGGCCCAGGCGCAGCAAGGCGTTGTGCTTGGGATTGAGGGTGTTGTGCATATCGCTCTTTAGCGGCGGCACCCAATAGGGATCGCCCTCATAGAGGCGCCAGGGCAAATTGACAAAGGCCCGGCGCTCCCCGGGCGTGGTTATGGGAATAACTTTAAGCATGATTTCATCTCCCTAAGTATAATTGCAGTGTACAGTATTCGACAGAAAATCCTCTAATTCCTCTCAATCCGGCAGCAAATGCGCCTTCGCGGCTTGGACAAAAAAGCCCCCGCGGCAGGGCGGGGGGTATTTTCGGGGTCAGGCCAAGAATGGCATCAACAGCGCAGGTCCTCGAAGTTAGCGCACCAGGCCGCGGGCTGTAACCTTCCACACCTCTCCATTGCTGACAGCGACTGTATCCACCAGGTTCACTACGGGGCAAGAGTGATTGGGTATGATTTCGACAACGCTGCCCAGTTCCGGGAGATTGTCTCCTTCTATCAATCCGTGCTCTTCCCACAGCCGGGTTATCTGCCAGTTCGGGTTGGCCAGGAGGCCGTACCCGGCCCTGCCGTGATCCTTTGCCAAGATCTTGGCGCCGGCATCGATCAGCGCCCTGTTCTTTGCCGGTCTGCTGACGATGGTGCTGACCACCTTGAGACTGCAGTTCTCGGGTTTGGCCACTCCCAAGGCCACTTGAGTGGCATCGTTAAACACATAGTTTCCCGGGCGGATTTCCGTGATGCCGGGGACGGCGCCGCCCCAACGGGCAGAGGGAGTGGAACCGATGCTGACCTCCGCCACGGGAATTCCCTTGGCCCTCAGGGCCTCCGCAGCAGCCACCATCATCTCTCCTATCTGAACGGCAAAGGCCTTGACGGATTCCAGATCCTGGCAAGCGTAGGAATGGCCTTCGAAGGTGAGCAACCCCTTAAAATTGAGATGCTTTAAGGAAACCAGCCATTGGACAAAACCCTCCAAATCCTCGGGGAGAAGTCCACCGCGCCCCAAGCCGCTGTCCACTTCCACCAGGACATCGATGCCGCCGGGCCAGGCCAACTGGTCCAGCAGCCTGGCGCCATCCACAGAGTCCACCATCAGGGTGAGCTTGCACCCGCGTTCCAAGAGCCCCCTGACCTTGGTCAGCTTCTCCGCTCCCACCAGGGGATAGGCGACGAGGATGTCCCTGGCGCCGGCGGCGAACATCGCTTCGGCCTCACCCAGTTTGGCAACGGTAATGCCGGTGGAACCCGCCTCCAATTGCATCCTGGTAATCTCAGCAATCTTGTGGGTCTTGACATGGGGCCGCAGGCGAATGCCCTGAGCCCTTGCAAAGTCTGCCATGTCGCGAATGTTCTTCTCGAGTATTTCCAGGTCGATTCGCACAAAAGGTGTATCCATAACTTTCCCCCCGCATTAATTCGGTAATAGGCTAGAGCCAGCATATCACCATAACCTGGCAGCGTCAATTGCAGGTACCAAAGGACTCCCGGGGACATTCTTGTCCGGGTCTCTTCTTCCCCAATTCCAGGGAATGGGAAGCCTCTGCACTATCCAGCTCTTGTCCTTGCCTTCTCTTGCCTGCCCAATATGGGTTATAATGAAAGCAGCTTATGTAAGGGAGTTTTTCTATGAAGTCATTGGTTCTGACGGAAAAGCCCAGCGTGGCCCGGGAGATAGCCCGGGTGCTGGGCTGCACCAATAAGCAGAAGTCCTATTTTGAAGGTCCCCGCCATGTGGTGACCTGGGCTCTGGGCCACCTGGTGGAGTTGGCGGAACCCGAGGATTATGACAAGAAGTACAGCACCTGGAGGCTGGAGGATTTGCCCATCATCCCCCGGGGCATGCGCCTCAAGGTAATCCGCCAGACTTCCCATCAGTTCCGGGCCATACAGGCCCTGGTCAAGCGCAAGGACCTATCGGAGCTGATAATAGCCACCGATGCCGGCCGGGAGGGCGAGCTGGTGGCCCGCTGGATCATGGAGCTGGCCCCCTGGAAAAAGCCCTTTCGCCGCCTGTGGATCTCTTCCCAAACCGATACAGCAATCAAAGAGGGCTTTGCCAGCCTGCGCCCCGGCCATGCCTATGACAACCTGTATGATTCCGCCGTCTGCCGGGCCGAGGCCGACTGGCTGGTGGGGCTCAACGTGACCCGAGCCCTGACCTGCAAGTTCAACGCCCAGCTCTCCGCCGGCCGGGTTCAGACTCCAACCCTGGCGGCCATTGTCCAGCGGGAGCAGGAGATCCGCAATTTCAAGCCCGTAGACTACTGGACGGTGGAGGCGGATTTCGGCCTCTTTCGAGGCCAGTGGCAAAAAGAGGGAGAAAGCAGGCTCTTCCAAGAGGACGGGGCCCAGGCAATCAGGGCCAAGGTCCAGGGAAAGAAGGGGAAGATTACAGCCCTGAAGACCAAAGAGCGGCGGGAACCCCAACCCCTGCCCTACGACCTCACCGAACTGCAGCGGGATGCCAACCGCCGCTATGGGTTCTCGGCCAAGCAAACGGCCTCGATTCTGCAGCGCCTGTACGAACACCATAAATTGGTGACCTATCCCCGCACCGATTCCCGCCATCTCAGCAGCGACATGGTGGGCACCCTGCCCCAGCGCCTGGCAGCCATCGCCGTGGGACCCTATGCCCCCCTGGCAGGGCCGCTGCTGAACAAGCCCCTGCACCTCGGCAAGGGGGTGGTGAATGATGCCAAGGTCACCGACCACCACGCCATCATTCCCACTGAAGAGCGCCTGCACCTGGAGCGCTTGAGTCCCGAAGAGGCCAGGCTCCTGGATTTGATCCTCCGCCGCTACATCGCCCTCTTCTACCCCCCCTGCATCTACGACAACACCAACGTCACGGTTACCGTTGAGGGAGAAGAATTTCATGCCCGGGGGAAAGCGGTCAGGCAAGCGGGCTGGCGCCAGGTCTATGACCGCCAATTGGAGGATGAGGCAGAAGATGATATGACCGATCAGCTCTTGCCCCGGCTGGAAGAGGGGCGAGAGGTCGTGGTCAGAGAGTGCAGGGTCAAAATCCATCAGACCCAGCCCCCTCGCCGCTATACCGAGGCGACCTTGCTCACCGTCATGGAGAAACACAATCTGGGTACCCCCGCCACCCGGGCGGACATCATAGAGAAACTCCTCCAGACCGAATCCATCCAACGCCAGGGCAATGCCCTGGTCCCCACCGCCAAGGCCGGCCAGCTCCTGGAACTGGTCCCCCAAGCGCTGCGCTCTCCGGAACTGACGGCCAAGTGGGAGCGGGAGCTGGAGGCAATTGCCCGGGGCCGGGGGGACAAGGAGGATTTCCTCAACCGAATCCGCCGCCAGGCCCGAACCATGGTGGCGGAGGTAGCCAGGAGCGAACAGGAATACAAGCACCACAATGCCACCCGCAGCCGCTGCCCCAATTGCGGTCGATTTCTCCTGGAGCGCAATACAAAACAGGGGAAGATGCTGGCCTGCCCCGACCGCAACTGCGGGTACAAGTACAGGGACAGAAAAAATTTAAGTAATCGGCGCTGCCCCCAGTGCCACAAAAAGATGGAGTTGCGCCAGGGCAAGGCAGGCAGGTATTTCCAATGCAAGCCCTGCAATGTCATCGAGATGCTGGACGGGGAAGGAGAAAAAAGAGGAAGAAAGGGCGGGAACCGCAACCTGCTCAAGAAGTACCAAAAGGAGGCCCCCCTTTCCTCCAGCCTGGGCGATGCCCTCAAGGCCGCCCTCAAGGATAAGGAAGAGTAGTAGGGGCGGCTGACGAACCCGGACAGGTCCTCCATGGCCCCCTGATCCGGTGGAAGCGCCCCCTCGCGGTAGCTCGCTTATTAAGGCAGGAAGAGGCTAAAGAGAGAAAATTGGCTGGACCCCGGATCGGGTCCAGCCAATTCTTATTTAGACAGGATGGCGGCCAGGTTTAACATCCTGCCGGTGGCAAATCCTTCCTTGCGGGCGGAAAAGAATTCGGGATTGCAGCCTGTGCAGACCCGGGTATCCACCACCTCCCTGATGCCCAGCCGGGCCAGGTTGTAGCGCAGCGCCAGGGCGATATCGATGGTGTACTCGCCGTTTTCCAGCTCCTGGATCAGATTCAGGTGCCGGTATTCGGCAAAGGCGTTGCGGAGGCCGTCGTCCTGCTGGTCATAGCAGCAGCTCTGGATGCCGGGGCCAATGACGGCCACCACGTCTCCCGGCCGGGTACCGAAATCCCGGGCCATGGCCGCCAGGAGCTTTTGTTCCAGGCGACCGACAATTCCCCGCCAGCCGCAATGGGCCATCCCCACCACCTGCCGCACCCGGTCGTGGAGAGTGAGGGCAAAGCAGTCCGCCGTGCACATGCCGATATACAGGTCCGGTACATTGGTGTACAGGGCGTCCACCTTCATCAGAGGACCCGGTTCATAAAGCACTCCCCTGCCGCCATGCTCCCCAGTCACCCGGACCACTTTGAGGCCGTTGTCCAGATGGGCCCGGGCTATTCTGTCCAGGGCAATACCCGCCCTCTCTTCCAGGCGGCGGTAGTTGGCCAAGACATCCTCCCGCCGGGCCCGGGCAAAGGTAAAACTGCCCAAAGCCCGGGTGGTATAGCATATCCTGAGCTTTTCCAGATTCATCGAGTAGTAACCTGTGTCCATCCCTCTGCCTCCCCGGAAAAAACATCACTCAATACTGTATGCTACAAAAGGGCGGAGATTTCCTCCTGTAGTATGCCAAATGGTTCCTGCTCTTACTATATGCGAGGCGACCGGCGCGTGTCTCGGGGGCAGCAAAAAAGGGCTGCCATGCAGCCCCTATCTGACCAGGCACCGTCCCCGGAACTGAACCTTACACTTCTCTCTCTTCTTGGCAGCCCCCCGGGCTGCGTAGAAGTACGGCGGCTTGTTGAACATCTGCTCGACATAGATTTCCATAGCCTTGACATTGGGTTCGAACATCGCAACCCCTCCAATCTCATTATGATTCTATTAAATCCGGGAGGAAGAAAGGTGAATCGCTCCCGGTTGCTTGCCCTTCCTTGCGTCTTTATTATACCCCCACTAGGTATATTTGTCAACCCCTGCCAATTAAACGGACCGGGCCTGTTATTCTCGTGGGAGAGGGTAATACTAAACCAGAGGTGATCGGCATGGATATCTTCAGCAAAGTGGAAGATCTGGGCCCGGTGGAAAATGTACGGGTAGTGCATCGCCGCCTGCGCATCCCCAAGGTGGACTACTATAAACACGTCCTGCAATATGGAGGGGAAGATTTTGAAGAAACAGCCCAACTCTTTGTCCGGGATTATGTAGAGAGGTATGACGAAGAATCTGGCATTGTCGGTATGGTCCGGGGTTGGGAAGAAGGGGATTGGGTGCTCCTGGACGCCACCCTCCGCTACCCCCAGCAGCCGGATAAAATTTGACAGATGCGGAAGTCGGCGCCGCCCCAGGGGCGGCTTTTGAATAACCAACGGTTTTAGAGGCCCGAAGAACTATCAAGTAATCTGATAACATCCATAAGTGAAATTGAAGTATAATATTTGTGAACTTATTATCAAGGAGGCGAACTAATGATCTTTATCATCATTGCCGGCGTTGTCATTGGCGCCTTGGCCATCCTGCTCACCGCCCAGGGCAATCCCGCCAACATGGGCTTCTGCATCGCCTGCTTTTTGCGAGACATTGCCGGAGGGTTGGGGCTACATAGGGCCGGCGCCGTAATGTACCTGCGCCCCGAAATCGCGGGCCTTGGTCTGGGGGCCACGCTCATTGCCCTGGCAAAGGGTGAATTCCGGGCCCGGGGCGGCGCCAATCCCCTGCTGCGCTTCGGCCTGGGCTTTCTGATGATGATTGGCGCCCTGGTCTTTTTGGGCTGCCCCCTGCGCATGGTCCTGCGCCTGGCCGGGGGCGATCTCAACGCCCTGGTAGGGCTGCTCGGCTTCATTGCCGGCATCTATGCCGGAGTCCTGGCCCTGAAATCCGGCTATAATTCCGGAAGATCTGTGCCCCAAGCCCGGGGGACCGGCTTTATTTACCCGGCAGTGCTGGCTTCCCTGCTGGTGGCCGTTGCCCTGCGTCCTGAATTTATCTTCTTCAGCTCAGAAGGTCCCGGTTCCATGGCTGCTCCAATCGTGCTCAGTCTGGGAGCGGGCCTGGTGGTGGGAATTTTGGCGCAACGCAGCCGCCTGTGCATGGCCGGCGGCATCAGGGACCTGATCCTTATCGGCGACCCTCATTTGCTGTGGGGATTCATCGGCATCTTCGGCGCCGCCCTGATCGGCAACATCGCCCTGGGCAATTTTAGCCTGGGCTTTGCCAATCAGCCCATTGCCCATACTGCTCACCTCTGGAACTTCCTGGGTCTGGCAGTGGTGGGGTTTGCCGCGGTCCTGGCCGGAGGCTGCCCGCTGCGCCAGCTGATTATGGCCGGCGAAGGGGATACCGACGCGGTTATCACTGTCCTCGGCATGGTGGCCGGCGCGGCCTTTTCCCATAACTTCGGCCTGGCGGGGTCGGGGGCAGGGGTTGCTCCCGCAGGCAGGATCGCGGTTATTATCGCCCTGGCCCTATTGACCCTGGCCGGCTTTGGCCATCGCCTGTCCAAGAAGGCGCGCATCACTGATAAGGAGGCTGCCTGATGAATAATTTGGATGTAACCGGTCTCTCTTGCCCCATGCCGGTGGTAAAAGTCAAGGAGGCCCTTGACGCCGGCCAGCTCCCCCTCCGGGTTACGGTGGACACCGGAGCCCCTCGGGACAATGTCAAGCGCCTGGCCCAGCATCTCGGCCTCACCGTCCAGGAAGAGCCCGCCCAAGCCGGCACCTTCATTTTGGAGTTGCGCCGGGCTTGACGCGCTACCTAATTCTCTTCCCCACCACCCACGACGCCCTGTTGGCGGAAAAGAAATGGCCCCACTCGGGGCATAAGGGCAAGTTGCGCCCCATACCCCGGTCCCTGAGTTCCAGTTGCGGCCTCTGCCTGGAGACTGATTTGCCCCCTGGAGTCGAGCCGGGTTCCATCCTCCGGCAGTATAATTTGCACTGGGAGCAGGTGGTAGAGGTCAGAGGCCGTGAATTGGTAGTACTAGAAAAAGCCCTGTCCCAGTAAACCTGGAACGGGGCTTTTTCTACGCTGACTTCTTATTATTGGTTAAGACAAGACCGGCCAGGAGGCCAAGGACTGCGCCAGCCAGGATCCCGTAGGCCAAGGCACCCTTAAAGAACAAGACAGCGACCAGGGTGCCCAGACCTGCGCCAAACACCAGACCCAACCCTACCTTCATTCTCTCACCTCCTGATTTATGTATCCAGGAGGCAGTATAATTTTTAATGGGGAACCTATCAATTGTATGAGAAATTTGTCACACAAATGTTAGGAGGTAGTAGCAATCCCGTCAAGGGATTGGCGATAGCTAAAGAATATACTATACTGGGGTGGCGAGACCATTATACGAGGGAGAGGAAAAATGAGGGAAAAATTGCTGCTGGCTTTGGATTTGGACGGAACATTACTGACCAGTAAACTTGAAATATCTCCCCTTACCCGAAAGAGGTTGAAAGAGTTTCAGGACCGGGGGCACCTGGTGACCTTCGCCACCGGCCGTCCTTACCGGGGCGCCCTGCGCTTCGCCGTGGAGTTGGATCTAAAGTTGCCCCTGATCTTAAACAACGGGGCCCTGGTAGCAGATGCAGAGGGAAATGAGCACAGCGTCTATCCCGTCGACCCGCAAGTTGGTGTGGAACTCCTGGCCTATTGCCGGACCCACGGCCTTCCCTGCAGCTTTTATATCGGCAATGATATTTACATGCTGATGCCCAATCCGCTGGCAGAAGAATTGCACCGGTCCCACGACCACACAGTCCCCCAACTGGCCGAAAACCCTGAAGAATTGCTGCCCCGGGGCGTCATCAACTATGCCATCATTATGGAGCCCCACCAGATCGACCTCGCTTACCCCCAGCTCAAAGCGCGCTTCGCCGACAGCCTGGAAATAGCCCGCTCGGGATCCCGTTTCATCGATATCTTTCAGGCGGGAGTCTCAAAGGGCCGGGCCCTGCGGGATCTGGGCGCCTCCCTGGGCATCGAAAAGAAGAACATCATCGCCGCCGGGGACAACCACAATGACTTGGAAATGCTGAAGGCTGCCGGCCTGGGCGTGGCCATGGCCGGGGCAGATGAACTGGTCAAAAGCGCCGCTGACTATGTAACGGCAGGCAATGATCAGGACGGCATCGCCGCCCTCCTGGAGGCCATCCTGGCTTGCGGCAATCACCTCAGCCTCATCGGCAAAAACAAGTGAAATACGAGCAAAGGCAACGGGCCGGGATGTTTTCCCGGCCCGCTCTTATCTTATACTATAATTCCCCCAAGACAGCCTGGGCGACATTGGTGGCATGATCGCCAATCCGCTCCAGGTTGGCGACGATGTCCAAAAAGATCACCCCTGAAGGAGGGAAGCACATCCCTTCATGGATTCTGGAGACATGGCTGTCCCGCAACCTCTTTTCCATGCGGTCGATATTGCTCTCGGAAACGATGGCTTGCCTGGCCAACTCGGGATCCATGGTCTCCAGAGCGGTGACGGCCTTGCTGACGGTATCCATGACTAAGGTGTACATTTTCTTAATATCTTCCACGGCCTCGGAGGAGAAGGCCAGATTCCGCTCCACCCTCTCTTCGCACAGTTGGGCGATGTTCAGAGCGTGATCGCCTATGCGCTCTATATCGTTAATGGAATGAAAATAGCCGGCCAATTCCCGCCCCTGGACTGGGGCGATACTCCGCTGGGACAGTTCGGCCAGGTAGACGGAAATATCGGATTCCAGCTGGTCGACCACCTCCTCTTTGCCCTGAACCACTTGGAGGAGACTGAGGTTGTTCTCAAACAAGATGGCAAGAGATCTTTCCACCATCTCCATGGCCAATCTCGCCATGCGCACAATTTCTTTTTTGGCTGCGCCCAAGGCCATGGAAGGAGTACGGAGCAACCTGCGATCCAGAAACTGTTGACCCGGCCGGTCGATAACTTCTTCGCCGGGGAGAAGCCGGCTGATGACCCGAATAAAAATGGGGATCAGCGGCAGGAAGATGAGGGTGCTGACCAGGGCAAAGCCGGTCTGGCCCCAGGCGATCTGCCGGCCGATGTCGGAACTGGTCTGGCTGACCAGTCGGCCGATGGGCTCTAAAAAGCCGACAAAGAACAGCGACCCCAGGGTACTGAAGAGGACGTGGGCCAGGGCAGCCCGGCGGGCCGTCAAGTTGGTGCCAATGCTGGCCAAGAGGGCGGTGACGCTGGTCCCGGCGCAGGCCCCCAGAGTCAGGGCCAGGGCGGCATCCAAATCCAGGATGCCCTGGTATGCCAGGGTAATGATCACGCCGACGCTGGCGCTACTGCTCTGAATGATGGCGGAAAACAGCGCGCCGGCCAGAACCCCCAACAAGCGCTTTTGGCCAAAGGTAGCCAATAGCGAGGTAAAGGCAGGGTTATCACCCAGCAGGCTCAGATTCCCCCCCATGATGTTCAGACCCAGAAATAAGATGCCAAAACCCAGAAGGGCCTGTCCTAAGTTGCGATACGCTCTTTTTTTCACAAAAATAGCCATGATGACACCGACGCCGATGATGGGTAAGGCGGCATCGGTGATCTTGAAGGCGATGATTTGGGCTGTAATGGTGGTCCCGATGCGGGCGCCCAAGACAATCCCCATGGCTTGGCTCAGGGTCATGAGACCGGCATTGACAAAGCCCACCACCATAACTGTGGTGGTGCTGCTGCTCTGGACCAGCATTGTGATTATGGTGCCGGTGAAGACGGCTATGTAGCGGTTATAGGTCAACAATTCTATCATCCGGCGCAGTTTGTCGCCGGCGGCCCTTTGCAGCCCCTTGGACATCAGGTGCATCCCGTAGATGAACAGGCCCAAGCCGCCAAAAACCCCTAAGAATATGTGTGCGGTTGTCAATCTATACCCCCCTCCTATAGAAACATCGTACCTGAACCGATTTACCATGTCAATGTTTTTACTGTCCGGCCTTGCGCTGCCAGAAATGTAAATATCACTTGACATTTTATCTCACTTCAGCTATTCTAAAGTAAAGAACTCTTTACTTTAGAGGGAAAGGGGATGTCTGTTCTGTCCAAGATGAGAAGCTTTTTCCGGAAGCTGGGGTTTGACAAGGGCGATGAACGCTCGGTCTTAATCAGCGCCTTTGCCCTGAGGGCCGTGGGATGCTACATCGCCCTGGTTCTGCTGGGCTGGTCTGTGTATGAACTGGCCCGCTATGGCCGCGTCGGCATGCCGGCGGTGCTCTTCCTTACATCTCAAGTGGTCTTCTGGCTCGCCTACACCCTTTACCAGAGGAAATTTGGCGGCTGAAATGAAAAACAAGCTCAGAGAACTGCGCAAGCAGCGCAACCTAACTCAGGAAGAACTGGCCGGGTTTTTAAAAGTATCCAGACAGACCATCATCGCCATCGAAAACAATAAATATGACCCCAGCCTGAGCCTGGCCCTAAAGATGGCCCGGTTCTTCTCCGTGCCCGTGGAAGAGATCTTTACTCCCGACCGCATTTAAAGCCATTGAGCGACCGACCCTTTGGGTCGGTCACTCTTTTATAAGGTTGACGGGCCGAAAACTCTGCACATCGAAGAGGCCCTTGTCGGTAAGTTTCAAGGCCGGAATGACGGGCAGGGCCAGGAAACTCAGCACCATGAAGGGGCTCTTGAGCCTGATTCCCAGGCCCCGGGCGGCATACTCCAGTTGGGAATGGCGCTCAGCCACCGCCTCCAGGGGCTCCGACGACATGAGGCCGGCGATGGGCAGGGGCAGTTGAGCGATGACCTTCCCGTCCTCCACCACCGCCAGGCCGCCCTGCATGTCAGCTATCGCCCCCACCGCCACCGCCATATCCGCCGGCTCGATGCCGACGACGATGATATGGTGGGAGTCGTGGGCAATGGAGGTGGCGACGGCGCCCCTCTTTATACCCAAACCCCGGAGCAGGCCCAGACCTATGCGGCCGCTATTGTGATGGCGCTCCACCACTGCCAGCCGGGCCAGGTCGTATCGGGCCAGGTCGGCAACCGCCTCGGGTCCGGCCTCTCCCTCCCTGGTGACGATTTGCCCCGGCACCAATTCGATAACCCGATACCTCTTTGCCCGGGGCAGGCTGAAGTCACCGGGCCCGACCCCCTTTACCTTTACCGAACGGCCGATGGCCTCGGGCAGAGGCAAGGGCTGATGGTCGAAGAGGGCTTTTCCATTCTCAGCTACCAGTACTCCGTCCTTATAAACCTGATGGGCGCGGAATTCGACCAGGTCCTCCAATACCACCAGGTCGGCCCGGCGCCCCGGGGCGATGGCCCCGATGGAATTTACACCCATGGCCGTGGCGGGATTGAGGGTGGCCAGGCGGATGGCGGTCACCGGCTCCATGCCCAGACGACAGGCCTCCTGCAGCAGCCAGTTGATGCTGCCCTGGGCCAGCAAATCCCCGGGCTCCCGGTCGTCGGTGGCAAAGACAAAGCGAGCCTGGTTCTTCTCGTCCACCGCCGCCAGCAGGTCGGCCAGATTGCGGGCGGCTGATCCCTCCCGAATCATCACGTACATCCCGGCCCGCACCTTCTCCCTGGCCTCGGCGGCGGTGGTTACCTCGTGATCGGCCCGGATTCCCCCCAGGAGATAGGCATTGAGGTCCTTGCCGGTCAGACCCGGAGCATGGCCGTCGATGAATTTGTCCCGGAAGAGTCCCAGCTTGCGCCAGAGGTTGTCGTCCCCCTGGATGACGCCGGGATAGTTCATGACCTCGCCCAGGCCAAAGACGCCGGACTCGGCCATGATTTCTTCCAGCTCCTTGGCTTCCAGGACAGCACCGGCGGTTTCCCAGGGCGAGGCGGGTACACAGGAGGGAAGCATCAGGAAGAAATTCCAGGGATACTGAGCCCCCTGAGCCAGCATGTAGCGAATTCCCTCCATGCCGGCCACATTGGCGATCTCGTGGGGATCGGCAAAGAGGGTGGTGGTGCCCAGGGCCACCAGGCGCCGGGCAAAATGGCCCACGTCCACCATGCCGCTCTCCACATGACAGTGACCGTCGATGAAGCCGGGGCAGAGGATGCGGCCGGCCAGATCCACCTCCCGCTTGCCCCGGTAGGAACCGTAGCCCAGAATCCGCCCCTGACCAATGCCGACGTCAGCTTCTACCAGGGCGCCGGAGAAGACATCCACCACCAGCCCGTTCTTAAAGACCAGATCGGCGGGGACACTGCCCCGGGCCATGTCCAATAGGCTCCTCATGGCGCTAACCCTGGTATTTGGGAGCGATGGCCCCAAATTTGCACCGGGTCAGGCAGAGGCCGCAGCCGAAGCAGCGTTCCTCATCAACCTCGGCGTAAGCATTGATGCTGATGGCGCCATAGACACAGCTCCTGGCACAGGCGCCGCAGGCGGTGCAGGCCCGGGGGTCGATGACCGGCAACCAGTGCTGCAAATCCTGATCCCGTCGGTGTGTGTGAGCGAGCCCTCTGATTTCTGCCAGGCTCTCGATGCCCCGCTCCGCCATGTACTCTTCCATCTGCCCGGCAATTTTGCCATAGATACCCGGACCCTCCAGGATGGCGGCGGTGCAGACCTGGACGGCGGTGGCCCCGGCCATGATCATCTTGATGGCCTCGGTTCCAGAAGCGATGCCCCCCACCCCCAGAATGGGGATGTTTACATGCTTGGCGGCTTCGTACACCGCCCGCAGGGCCACGGGAAAGATTGCCCGCCCCGACAGCCAGCCATAGCCGCTCTTGCTGCCCATCAGAGGCCGGCCCGTCTCGATATCGATGTCCAGGCAGGGCCCCAGGGAGTTGATGAGGACCAGGCCGTCGGCCCCGGCCGCCTCGGCAGTGGTGGCGAAGAGCTCAATGTCGACCTGGGGGCTGAGCTTGACGAATACCGGCAGATCCACCGCCGCCTTGGCCGCCTGGATGGCCTCCACCACGGGGCTGGGGTCATGGCCCAGGTAATGGGTGGAAAGCTCCAGGGCATCGGCATAGGGCCTCACCTGCTTGGCCAGCTTCTCTATCTGCTGGGCGGTATAGCCCAGGCCGACAATTACCGGAAGGCCTGCCTCCCGGACCCGGGGATACTCATGTTCCAGCCAGTGTTCCGGGGAGAGTTCCGACCACAGTTCGGCGTTGAGGAATCCCCCGGGGATTTGGGCCATGCACTGTTTGGGCACCAAGGCCCCCTGGGTGGAAATGGTCTTGGTCACAATGGCCCCGGCGCCGCCCCGGGCGGCGGCCAGGGCGGCGGCGCCGTCTTTGACCGGCGGGCCGGCGGCCGGCATGACGGGATTCTTTAGCCGCAGTCCGGAAAATTCAACTGCCAGCCTACTCATGCTATCCCTCCCTCGCTTTGAGAGCGGCCAGGACCTTATCCGGCGTCGCCGGCATCTCGTAGAGTCGGATTCCCACGGCATCCTCGATGGCGTTGAGGATGGCGGGAGCGGTAGGAATCATGGCCGGCTCGCCAATTCCCTTGGCCCCGAAGGGACCACAGGCATCGCCGCTTTCCACGGGAACGGTGACCACGTCGGGGACATCCAGGGAAGTGGGGACCAGGTAGGTGGACAGGTCGGGATTCAGGGTTATTCCCTGGGAGAAGACCTGTTCTTCCATCAGGGCCATCCCCAGCCCCATGGCCGAGCCGCCTTCGCTCTGGCCCTCCAGGCCCACCGGGTTGATGACCTTGCCCACGTCGGGAGCGGCGACGATTCTTATGACGTCCACCTGGCCCGTCTCGGTATCCACCTCCACCTCGACAAATTGCGTGTTGAAGGTGTAGGCGACATAGACGTGTTCGCCCTGACCGGTGCGGGTGTCCAGGTCGGTGCGGGGGAAGAAACAGCCCTCGGCGACCAGGGGCTCGCCCTTGGCCTTGGCGATCCTGGCCAACTCGCCCAGGGACATCTGCTTCTCAACGCCATGGAGGATGATGTCGCCATCCTTTATGGACAGTTCGGGATAAGCCCGGCCCAGCTCGATATAAGCCCTGTGGTAGATTTTGCCCAGGAGGTTCTCCGCCGCCAGCTTGACGGCGTTGCCGGAGAAGATGGTATGGCGGGTGGCCGAGGCAGAACCGGCGTTCTTGGTGGAGTGGGTGTCGGCAACGGCAAGATCTATGCGCTCAGGTGGAATATTGAGGATCTCGGCGGCAATCAGGGTCAGCACCGTCTTTACGCCCTGGCCCACATCGGCGGCGGCGGAGCGGATGAGAATGCGCCCATCCTCGGTGACCTCGGCGCCGGCGATGGAGTGGTCGGGGAAACCTTCCCCATAGCCGCAGCCGAACATGATGGTGGCCATGCCCACCCCCCGCCTTTTATGGGGGGCCGAGGGCTTGCCCTTGCTGCCAAAGCGCTCCCGGGCTGCGAGGATGGTGTCCCGGGTCCCCACACTGGTGGTCAGCACCTGGCCGTTGGCGGTGGCGGAACCCAGCCTGTAGGCATTGTGCAGCCGGAATTCTGCCGGATCCCATCCCATATCCCGGGCGATGCAGTCCATCTGGCGTTCATAGGCAAAGGCCGCTTCGGTGGCGCCAAAACCCCGCATGGCCCCGCAATAGGTGTTATTGGTAAAGACGGTGTAGCTGACGCCCTTGACATGGGGGATTTCATAGGGACCGGTGCTGACATACAGGGCCTGATGGACGATGCTGGCCCCGGTGGAGGCATAGGCTCCGGTATCGCCGATGACCTCCGACTGCCAGGCCGTAATGGTCCCGTCCTTCTTGACCCCGGTCTTGAACCTAAAGATCATGGGATGGCGCTTGGACTGAGTGATCATGGTCTCCTGACGGGTCATCACCCACTTGACCGGGCGGCCGGTGAGCTTGGCCATCAGGGGCAGGATGATATGGGTGGAGATGTCCTCCCTGCGGCCAAAGGCCCCGCCGATGTGGGGCTGGATGATTTGAACCTGCTCCACCTTCACCCCCAGGACCCGGGCCACATCGGTCTGGATGTCGTGGAGCCATTGACAAGCTGCCCAGATGGTGTAGTGGTCTCGTTCGGGGTCGTAGACGGCCAGGCCCGCCTCGGGCTCCAGGGCCACGTGGTCGATATGCTGGGTGCGGAATTCATTCTCGATGATGTGGTCGGCCTCGGCAAAGCCCTGCTCCACATCGCCCTTGATCAGGTAATCGATGCTGAGGACATTGCCCTTATTATACGGATGCTCAAAGGGAACCTGCCCCGACTGGTGAATCCTGGGGGCATCGGGCTCCATGGCCCTTAAGGGGTCGGAGATGACTTCCAGGGGCTCATAATCCACCTCAATCAGGTCCAGGGCCCGGCGGGCGGTGCGCTCATCCTCGGCGGCCACCACTGCCAGGGCATCCCCCATGTACCGGGTCTTTTCTTTTACCAGCACTTCCTGATCCTTAAAGATCAGGCCGAACTTCTTGAGCCAGGGTACGTCGGCGGCGGTGATAACTTTAGCCACCCCCGGCAGCTCCCGGGCTTTGCTCACATCCACCCGCTTAATCAGGGCATGGGGGTGAGGAGCGCGCAGGACCTTGAGCCAAAGCATATCCTCCTCGTAGTAATCCACCGAGTACTTGGCCTGGCCGGTCACCTTTTCCAGGGCATCCACCCGCTGGACCCGCTTGCCGATATATCCTTTCATCACTCTTCCCTCCCTTCGGCCACGGCTTGGATGGCGTCAATGATCTTGGTATAGCCGGTACACCGACATAAATTGCCGGCAATGGCGGCGCGAATTTCCTCCCGGCTGGGCCGGGGATTAGTGTCCAGAAGGTACTTGGCGCTCATGAGCATGCCCGGCGTGCAATAGCCGCACTGGACTGCGCCATGGCGAATGAAGGCATCCTGAAGGGGATGGAGAGCATCCCCGCCGCCCAGGCCCTCGACGGTGACGATGTCGGCGCCGTCGGCCTGAACCGCCAGGACCAGGCAGGAGGCGACTGATTTGCCGTCCATCAGCACCGTGCAGGAACCGCACTCGCCCTTGCCGCATCCTTCCTTGGCGCCCAGGAGGCGCAAGTGGTTGCGCAAGAGGTCCACCAGGCGCAGTTCGGCATCCACCTGAACGGTGTACTCCTTGCCGTTTACTGTAAGGGTAATTTCGTACTTATCCATCCAGTTCCACCCCCGCGTTCTTGATGGCCTGGAACAGGGCGCGCCGGAAAATTACCCCCGCTACTTGGCGGCGGTACTCGGCGGTGCTGCGGATGTCGTCGATGGGGGATATCTCCGCCCTCAATTGGGCCAGGGCCTGGTCCAGGTCCAGGGCATCCAGGCTCTGTCCCCGGAGAAGGGCTTCAGTTTGGCCGGCCCTCACGGGCCTCGGCGCCACCGAACCCAGGCAAATTCTGATATCCTTCAGCTTGGCATCTGCCACCTCCACCTGGACAGCGACGCTGGCGGTGGCGATGGCCATGGCCTTGCGCCTGCCCAGCTTGATGTAGCAGCCGCCGGCATTGGCCGGCGGGACAGGGAAGCTCACCCCGGTGATGATCTGTCCCGGGGCCAGCACCGTCCCCCCGGGCCCGGTAAAGAATTCCTGGACGGGGACGCTCTTGGCTCCGGGGCCGGCCAGCTCCACCCGGGCCTCCAGCACCACCAGCGGCGGCGCCATATCCGCCGCCGGCGAGGCATTGGCCAAATTGCCGCCCAGGGTGCCGCGATTGCGAATTTGGGGCGCGGCCACCTCTCCCGCCCCTTGGCAGAGGATGGGGACATGGGCCCGCAACCAGGGATGATCGAGGATTTCCTGGTGAGTGACCAGGGCGCCTATCCACACCTGGGGTCCGGTCGTTATCTGCTTGAGTTCCGCCACCTTGCCCAAATCCAGCAGTCCCGTCAACCTGTCCAGCTTCTCATAATGCTGAACCAAGAGATCCGTCCCCCCGGCAATGATCTGCACATCGCCGTTTTCTCTAAGATAGTCCAGTGCTTCTGTCAGGGAGGACGGAGCATGATAACTGAGAATCAACTTCCGTCACCTCCGTTATTTATATTCGCTCCCAGACCCCGCGGGCCTGGAGGCGGGCTTGCCGGTACACTCTTTCGGCATCCACCGTCAGGAGGTCCCGGTTCTGCATGAGCAATCTTCCTGCCACCATGGTGGTGCGCACCATCCCCCCGCTCATCCCCATGAGAAGGTGGGCATACCAGTTGTCGGCGGTAAGATCGGTGTAGGGGTTATAGTCCACCGTTATCAGGTCGGCCTGCCAGCCCGGGGCCAGGCAGCCGATTTTCTTCCCAAAGTAGCGGCTGACAATCTCGCTGTTGTTGGCAAAGGCCATGGCTGGAATTGCCGCCCCTGCCGCCGTGGGCTTCTGCTCCCCGTGCTTGTGGATGAGGTTGGCCACCTTGATCCCCTCAAACATGTCGGTGGTGTATCCGTCGCTGCCCAGACCTACGCGCAGGCCCCGCGCCAGCATGGCCAGGACATCGGCCCGGCCCACGGCATTGCCCATGTTGGATTCGGGATTGTGGAGGATGCTGACATCCCGCTCCCTGAGGATCTCCGCCTCTTCCTCATCGATGTGCACGCAGTGCACCGCCAGGCTCAGGGGATTCCAGATCCCGAACTTATCCAGGCGCTTGACCACCGGGAGGCCAAAGGAGCTGATGCTGTGCTCCCGATCCCAGGCGTCCTCGGCGGTGTGAACATGGAAGCCCAGATCCTCCGCCGCCTCGGCACAGGCCCAAAGGGTGGCGTCGGAGAGGGTAAAGCTGGCGTGAAGGCCAAAGGAGGGCGCCAGGAGCTCCGGCTGTGCCCGCCGACACCACTCAGCAAAGCGGCGGTTTTCTTCAATTCCCGCCCGGGCTATTTCCTCCCCGTCCCGATCCGAGACCTCGTAGCAGAGGCCGGCCCGGAGGCCCAATTCGGTGCAGGCCCGGGCCAGCTCATCCAGAGAGCCCGCCACGGCATGGGGACTGGCATGGTGATCCAGCAGGGTGGTGGTCCCATTCTTGATGGCCTCGATGCCGCTGACCAGGGCGCTGTAGTAATTGTCCCGGGGGGTGAGGACCTTGTCCAGACGCCACCACAGTCCCGCCAGGATTTCCCGAAAGTCCTTGGGATGGTAATCGGGGAGGGACATGCCCCGGGCAAAGGCGCTGTACATATGCATATGGGCGTTGAGCATCCCCGGCATGATCACGCCGCCATGAGCGTCGATGGTCTGGGCCCCGGGGTATTTGGCCATAATCTCCGTCTCGGGGCCCAGGGCGGCAATGGCGCTTCCTTCCACCGCCACCGCTCCCTGAGGGATGACGGGCTCGCCAGGATCTAAGGTGATGACGGTGCCGTTTCTGACCACTTTCATGCCTGCCCCGCCTTTCTCAGAAGCCTTTGAGCAGCTGCGTTGCCCCGGCGGGCGATTTCCCCTTCCTCCATGCCGACCAGTTGCCCGTCTCTGACGACGATGCGCCCGTTGACCATGGTGATGTCCACGGTGGCGCCGCCGCAGGTGACCAGGGCGGTGATGGGGTCCTGACAGCCGGCATAGTCCAGGCAGTCGGCCCGAACCAGAAATAAATCCGCCGCCTTGCCCGGAGCCAGGCAGCCGATGTCCTCCCGGCCCAGGAGCCGGGCGCCGCCCCGGGTGGCCATGGCCAGCACATCCCGGGCGCTGAGGCTGTCGATACCCCAGTTCAGCTTGGCAATGAGCAGGGCCTCCTTGAGTTCCGCCAGCATGTTGGACCCGTCGTTGCTGGCGCTGCCATCCACCGCCAGGCCCACCTTTACCCCCCGGGCCAGCATCTGGGGAATCTTCGCCGTTCCTGAGGCCAGCTTCTGGTTGGAGGCGGGACAGTGGGCGACGCCGGTGCCGGTGGCCGCCAATTCGTCCAGCTCGGCCTCGGTGAAGTGGATGCCATGGGCAAACCAGATATCCTCACCCAGCCAGCCCACGCTCCTCATGTATTCCAGGGGGCGCATGCCCACCTTTTCCAGGCAGAATTCATTCTCGTCCCGGGTCTCGGCCAGATGGGTGTGACAGCGCACCCCGTGTTTCCGGGCCAACTCCACCGACTGCTCCAACAAACTGCGGGTGACGGAGAAGGGCGAGCAGGGGGCCAGGACGATTTGGCACATGGAATACTCCTCGGCGTCGTGATAGCGCTGAATCAGGCGCTGGCAATCGGCCAGGATTTCCTCTTCGGACTGGATCACCGAATCGGGGGGTAAGCCCCCGTCCTTTTCTCCCAGGGACATGCTGCCCCGGCAGGGGTGAAAGCGGATTCCCAACTGGGCCGCAGCCTGGATTTGGCAGTCGATGAGCTGCTCCTGCCCCCGGGGGAAGACATAGTGGTGATCGCTGGCCGTAGTGCACCCCGATTTCAGGAGCTCGGCCAGCCCCACCAGGGCGCCGGCGGTTACCGCCTCCTGGTCCAGGCCGGCCCAGATGGGATAGAGAAATTTCAGCCAGGGAAAGAGTTCCGCCTCCTGAATCCCCCGGATACAGCGGGTCAGGGTCTGGTAGAGGTGGTGATGAGTGTTGACGAGGCCGGGGAACACCCAGTACTTCTCGGCATCGATTACAGTGGCCCCCGGCGGCGGGGCGAGGTCGGGACCGATTTTACGTATGGCCGGCCCCTCCACCAGGATATCCTGCCCCCGCAACTCCCGACCCTCATCATCCATGGTGGCGATAAAAGCGGCGTTTTTGAGGAGGATGGCCATTACTCTCCCCCCTCAGCGGCGGCCTGGACGGCCTCTATAATCTGCTGGTATCCTGTGCAGCGGCAGAGCACCCCTGCCAGGCCCTCTTTGATCTCCTGGGCGGTAGGTTTGGGATTTTCCCGGAGCAGGGCGGTGGCTGCCATGAGCATTCCCGGGGTGCAGAAGCCGCATTGTACGGCATTGTGGTCGATGAAGGCCTGCTGGAGACGGCTGAGCTTAGCAGCCGCTCCCAGGCCTTCCACCGTCTCCACCCGGGCGTCCTGGCATTGGGCGGTGAGGACCAGGCAGGAATTGACCAGCTGGCCGTTGAGGATGACAGAGCAGGCGCCGCATTCCCCCACCCCGCACCCTTCCTTGGTCCCCGTCAGGCGCAGGCGCTCCCGCAGGGTGTCCAGGAGGCGCTCATTGCCGGGGACCTCCAGGCTGTGCTCCTGACCGTTGACGGTCAGGGTAACTTGGACTGTCTTCATCTCCATTCCACCCCCAAAGCCTGTTTGATTGCCCTTTCCACCAGGGCGATGATCACCGGCTCTTTATAGTCGGTGGACCAGCGGCGGCCCGAAACCTTGACCATGGTGGCGGCCACCGCCTCGCCGGCCTGGCGGATGATGGTAGCGTCGGGAACCTTGCCCAGCAGGACCTGCTCGGCCTCGGGAACGCGACCGGGACTGGGCAGCACAGAGCCCGGCGCAATGCTGATGTAGTCCACGGCCCCCTCCTTTGGGTTGACAACCACGGCCACGTTCATTCGGGCGATGGCCAGGGCTTCCCGCCTGGCCAAGCGGACAAAGCCCCAACCAGCGGTGGCGGGCAGCCTGGCAAAGGCGATCTCCGTCAGCAGCTCTCCCGGCATCAGGCAGGTGCGGTTAGGTCCTGTGATGAAATCCTCCAGGGGCAACCAGCGGCTGCCGGCGTTGCTCTCCAGCTTGACGCAGGCTTCCAGGGCCACCAGGGGCGCCACAGTATCGGCGCAGACGGCGGCGTTGGCGATATTGCCGCCCAGGGTGCCCCGGTTGCGGATCTGGGGCGAACCCACTGCCGCCGCAGCCCTGGCCAGGAGACCGGCATGGCGGGCCAGGATGTCGGATTTGGCCACCTGGGCGTGGGTGACGAGGCAGCCCAGGCGCAGGGTGTCCCCATCCTCCCGAATGTAGTTGAGTTCACCAAGGCCTGTGATGTCCACCACATGCTTTACTCCGGCCAGGCCCCGACGGCTGCGCAGGTAGATCATCAGATCGGTGCCTCCGGCCAGGACTCTGGCCGAGCTCCCCAGCTCCACCAGGAGTTCCAAAGCTTCCCGGAGGCTTTGGGGTCGGTGAAATTGGAATTCGATCATTTGCCCTTCCCCCCTTCGTAGCGGCTCAGGGACCTGCCCAGGAGCACCCGCTCCAAGTTCAGGGGCAGTTCCCGCACCCGGCGGCCACAGGCCTGAGCCACGGCATTGGCGATGGCCGGGGCCGTCACCTCCAGGGTGGGCTCCCCTATGGTCTTGGCCCCGTACGGTCCATAGCCGTCGGGGTTTTCTACGATTATCGGGACCACCTCCGGCATGTCCTGGATGCCGGGCAGCAGGTACTCGTCGAAGTTCTCGGACTTGATGGTGCCCCGGTGCTGCTCCAGCTCTTCCAGGAGGGCGTAGCCCATACCCTGGGCGACGCCGCCGTAGATCTGGCCCCGCACCGTCTCGGGGTTGATGGCCCGGCCCACGTCGTGGGCGGCCGTTACCTTCAGGACCCTGGTATAACCTGTCTCGGTATCCACCTCCACCTCGGCCACCTGGCAGCAGTAGACATAGGTGAAGTAGGCGTCGCCCTGACCCCATTCTTCATCCCAGGTGACCCGGGGCGATCTGTACCAGCCCAGCTGAGTGAGGAGTTCGCCCTGGGAGCGAGCGACTTCCACGGCATCCTCAAAGCTGATACTGCGGGAGGGGTCGTCCTTGACCCAAATCCGGTTCTCCCCCCAGGTCAGTTCCTCGGCGCCGGCCCCCAACTTGCCCAGGACGGCGCCCAGGATGGTCTCGCGCACCTTGATGGCGGCCAGGCGCACGGCATTGCCCCCCATCAGGGTGCTGCGGGAGGCCACGGTGGGCCCGCCGTCGGGAATGAGGGCGGTGTCGGTCTCCATAAAGCGGACCCGGTCGACATCTATCCCCAACTCCTCGGCGGCTATCTGGGAGAATATGGTCTGCAGACCCTGACCGTTTTCAGCCAGGCCTGAGTAGATGTAGACGGTGCCGTCGTACTGCACCGAGACGATGGCCCCGGTGGCGTCCACCCCTTCGGCGCCCAGGGAACAGCCCCGGAAGCTGCAGGCCAGGCCGATTCCTCTGCGGATTCTCCCACTCTGCTGCTGATATTGTTGGCGCTTGGCCAGGTAATCGGCTTTCTCCACCGCCTTGTCCAGCACTTCCAGGAGGCTGACCTGGTGGTTATCCAGCTTTTGGCCGGTGGCGGTAACCGAGCCCTGGCGGAATCCGTTGAGCCGGCGCAGTTCCAGGGGCTCCATGCCCAGCTCCTGGGCCAACTCGTCCATGAGGGATTCCTGGGCGAAGATGATCTGGGGCGAGCCAAAGCCTCGCATGGCCCCGGTGTAGCAATTATTGGTATAGATTCCATACACATTGGTGAGGACGTGGGGGACTTCATAGGGCCCCGTGGCCTGAACCACCGAGCGCCAGGTGACAAAGGGAGTCTGGGAAGCATAGGCGCCGGCGTCGGCGATGATAAATATCTCCATGGCCGTCAGCTTGCCCTCCCGGGTGACGCCGACCTTGTACTTCAGTTTGTAGGGATGGCGCTTGTAGCTCTCACGAATGGACTCTTCCCGGGTGTTTACCATCTTGACCGGCTTGCCCGTCTTCAGGGCCAGGACTGCCGCCCGGGCGCAGAGGGCCGACATCACCTCGTCCTTGCCCCCGAAGGAGCCGCCCATGTAGGACTGGATGACCCGCACTTCATTGAGCTTCAGTCCCAGGATTCCAGCCAGGGCCTTGCGGCAGGAAAAGGGGTTCTGGATGGAGCCATAGACGGTGATCTTGCTGGGGCCCGAACCGGGCACGGCCACGGTGGCCTCGGGCTCGATATAGGCGTGCTCGATGAACTGGGTCTTGTACTCCCGTTCCAGGATGATATCGGCGGCGGCGAACCCCGCCCGGACATCCCCCTTCTTTACCACATGATGGGCGGCAATATTGCCGGGGCTATCGGCGTGAAGCTGGGGCGCCCCCTCCTGCATGGCTTCCTCGGGGTCAAAGACCCCCGGCAGCGCCTCATACTCCACATCGATTAATTCCAGGGCCTTTTCTGCCAGTTCCGGCGTCCGGGCCGCCACCATGGCCACTCCGTCCCCCCGGTAGCGCACCACGTCCCGGGCCAGAAGCTGCTGATTGGCGATGACGGCGCCGAACTCGTTGCGGCCGGGGACGTCGGCGGCAGTGAGGACGGCTTCTACTCCGTCCAGGGCCTCGGCCCTGCTGGTCTCGATTTTCAAGATGCGGGCGTAAGGATGGGGCGTGCGCAGCACCTTGCCGTAGAGCATGCCGTCGAGGAACAAGTCGGCGCCATAGCGGGCCCGGCCGGTAACCTTGTCCAGGGCATCTACCCGGGGCGCGGGTTTGTTTACTATTCGCATCTAATCCCCCCTTTAAAGGAAGTCAGAAAAAGGAAGTCGGATGTCAGAGGTCAGAAGCCGGCAAAGGAATCCGGCCTAAAAAACAGGGTAAAAATGCCGGGCCAGCGGCCCGGCTCATTGAGCTTAAGGACGGCCGCCCATGGTCAAGGCCATAATGGCCTTGGCGGTGTGGAGACGGTTTTCTGCCTCGTCAAACACCACAGATTGCGGTCCGTCGATGACATCGTCTGTTACTTCATTGCCCCGGTCGGCGGGCAAAGCATGCATGTAGATGCAATTTGAATTGGCCAGCGCCATGCGCCGGGAATTGCAGATCCAATCGGTATACTGCTGGGACAGGCGCAGTGACTCCTGGGGATCGTCGGTGAGGAGCTGGGAGCCCCAACTCTTGGGCACCACCACATCTGCGCCCCGGAAGGCCTCATCCATATCGTCGGTGACGCGGAAGGTACAGCCGTTTTCCTCGGCATTTTTCTTGGCCTGCTCGATTATTTCCGGCATCAGCTGAAACTCCTTGGGATGGGCCAGGGTGATGTTCATGCCATATCGGGGGAAGAGGAGGATCTGGGACTGGGGCACCGACAGGGGCTTCATATAGCTGGGGGCAAAGGCCCAGGATATTGTGACATTCAAACCCCGGGTGTTGTCGAACTTCTCTTGAATGGTCATCAGGTCGGCCATGGCCTGGCAGGGATGGTAGATATCGCACTGCATGCTGATGATGGGGACCCGGGAGTAGGAAGCCACTTCCCGGATATACTTATTGCCCTCCTTCCAGAAGCAGTTGCGGATGGCGATCCCGTGGCCATAGCGGCTGAGGACCATGGCGGTATCCTTGGGGGCCTCGCCGTGGCTGATCTGCATCTTGTCGGGGGTAAGGTCGTGGGCATGGGCGCCCAGTTGGGTGGCCCCGGCCTCAAAGGAGTTCCGGGTCCGGGTGGACTGCTCAAAGAACATCATGAACAGAGTCTTGTCCTGGAGGAGGCGATGGGGTTCGCCCAGGGCAAAGCGGCGCTTGAGATCCTTGGCCACGTCCAGGACCATGTCCAGCTCTTCCCTGCTCCAATCCTGGGTGGTGATGAAGTGTTTGCCTCTAAACAGTGAATGCATGGCTTTCCCTCCTGTGCTTTAAGAAATCTTTATTCTTTCTGGCACGCTATTGGCCGGCCATTTGACAGTAGACCAGGGGAAAAAGGGTGTAAAACTGGGCGGCCTTGACCAGATGCTCTACGGGGACCTGGTCTTTGACCGAGTGGGCGTAGATCTCATTGGCGGGTCCAAAGCCCACGCAGGGGATGCCGTGGAGCCCCATTATCGAGACGCCGTTAGTGCTGAAGGTCCACTTATCCACCTTAGGGGGCGTCTGAAACAGTTGGGTGTAGGTCTCCACAGCGCTCCTCACCCCCACGTGTTCCTCGGGCAGCACCCAGGTAGGAAAGTACTTTTCAGTGGGGTAGACCAGGCCGGTATAACTGGGGGTGTCGTACATGTGCATCCGCACTTCCGCCTCCACCCCGGCCGCCTGGCAGACCTCCCGGACCTGGGCCAGAGCCAGCTCCTTATCTTCGCCAAAGGTGAGGCGCCGGTCCAGGTGAATCTCACAGCGGTCGGGGACGGCGCAGAGGCTGGGGGTATCGCATTCGATATAGCTTACGCAAATGGTGCCCTTGCCCAGGAAGGGATCGTCCTTGAGGCGCCCATTCAGTTCATCGATGCCGGCGATGATGGGAGCCATCTTGGTGACGGCATTCTCTCCCCGCTCCGGGGCGCTGCCGTGGCAGGAAATGCCCCGGGTGGTGACCCGGATTTCCATGCGGCCCCGATGGCCACGATATATGTTGAGATTGGTGGGCTCGGTGATCACCACCAGCTCCGGCTTCAAGCCCACTTCCCGGATGATGTACTGCCAGCAGAGGCCGTCGCAGTCCTCTTCCTGTACGGAACCCACCATGTAGAGGGTGAAGTCATTGGCCAGGTCCAGGTCCTTGATGATCCTGGCGGCGTAGACCATGCTGGCCATGGCCCCGGTCTGGTCGGTGGCGCCCCGGCCGTGGATAATCCCGTCTTCCAGCTTGCCTTTATAGGGGTCGAGCTCCCATTCCTCGGGGTCGCCGATTCCCACGGTGTCCACATGGGCGTCCATGGCGATGACCCGGGGCCCGGAGCCGATGCGGCCCAGGATATTGCCCATGGGATCGATCTTCACCTCGTCAAAGCCCACCCGCTCCATTTCCTGGCGAATCCGTTCAACTACCTTGCCTTCCTGACAGCTCTCGCTGGGGATGGCGATTAGCTCCCGGAGGAAGCTGACCATGGCCCCTTCATAATCCCGGGCCCGCTCCTGAATCCGGGCGACCAAGTTTTTCACTCTGTCCTCTCTCCCTTCTCATTACATGACATGCTGGGGCCGGCGGGGACAAACTGTCCCTGACCCCGGCGGCCCAAAAATTTTCCTTCCCGAGCCAGGTTCTGGCCGCGCAACATGGTGAGCTCCACCCGGCCCTGAATCCACATACCGGCAAAACTGGTGTAGCCGGCCATGGAGTGAACCTTTGTATCGTCCAACTGCCAGCGGGGCTCGGGATTATAAACCACCAGATCGGCATCGCTGCCGGGGGCCAGCCGCCCCTTGCGGGGCCAAAGCCCGTAGATCTTGGCAGGGTTTTCGGCCAGGATCTGAACCAGGCGGGGCAGTTCAATCCGCCCCTGGGCCACCCCCTGGGTATAGATTAAGGGCAGCAGGGTCTCCACCCCGGGGATGCCCGGCAGAATATCCAAGGCGTCCTTCCCCTGGGCCTTTTGGCCTGGCGTGAAGGCGCAGTGGTCGGTGGCAATCACCGAGATCACCCCGTCCGCCACCCCCTGCCAGAGAATCCGGTTGTCCCGGCACTCCCGCAGAGGCGGGGTCATGAGGTGCAGCCTTCCCTCCGAACCCTCCAGGAGGCTGCGCTCCAGGAGAAGGTAGTGGGGGGCAGTCTCGGCCATGATGGGGCAGTTGCGCTCCCTGGCCTGCCTGATCAGGCGGCAGGCAGCGCCGGTGGAAAGGTGGACGATGTAGATGGTGCAGCCGCTCTTCTCGGCCAAACCGATGAGCTTCTGCACCGCCGCCACCTCGGCCTGGGCCGGCCGCAGATCCGGGTGATCCCGGGGACCTGTGCGACCGGCTTCCTTGCCCCGGGCAGTCTCCCTTTGGATTATTTCATCGTCCTCGGCGTGGACGCTGACCACCATTGAAGCGTCCCGGCATGCCCGGAGGATGCTGTGCCACTTGTCCTTGGGCAGCATGTAGCCGGCCTCCCGGTAGGTGGTAAACAGCTTGACGCTGCTCACCCCCTCTATTGGCAATTGGGCAATTTCCGCCGCCTGCTCGGGTCGGTAGTGGTCATTGAGCACCAGGTGAAAGTTGTAGTCCACCGCCGCATCCTGAAATTCCCGGCGCCGGCAGTGGATTCCGTCCAGCAAGGGGCGCCCGGGCAATTGATCGGCATAGTCGAGAACGGTGGTCACGCCCCCCAGGGCGGCGGCCCTGCTCCCGGAAAAGGCATCGTCGGCGGTGACGGAGTTCCGGGAGCGCAGATAAAAGTGGGTGTGGGCGTCGATGACGCCGGGCAGGAGCAGTTTGCCGGAGATATTGAAGACCTCTTCCCCGGGGCGGGGAAGCAGGCGGGGGGCAATTTCCTGGATTTTTTCTCCTGCGGTCCGCAGATCCGCCTCACTGAGACCACTGCCGGTCACCAGGGTTCCCCCTCTGAATAAAGGCATCTCTTCACCCCCTAGAACTTGGGCGGAGTAATGGCCGAAACGAACACCAGCTCCCCTTCCCCCACATTGGTGATCTTGTGGGGCAAGGAGGCGTAGTAGTAAATGCAATCTCCCTCTTCCAGGATGTATGTTTCCGAGCCGACCTGGATTTCCATCTTGCCCTTCAGGACCAGGGTGGCCTCCTCGCCGGGATGGGGCAAGGGGGTCTCGCAGGTCACGCCGCCGGGTTCCAGGCGGCCCTGGATTATCTCCATATCCCGGTTGAGGCTGGGGGAAAGCAGCTCAAAGGTCAGTTGGTAGCCCGGGAAGGTCAGGACGGTGCGCTGATCCTTCCGGACCACGGGAGTGTGGCTTTCGGCATCCAGGAGGAAGAAAAAGATCGGCACCTCCAGAGCCTTGGCAATGGTGCGCAGGGAGGTGATGGAGGGCTCGGCCAGTCCCCGCTCAACCTGACTGAGGTAGCTGGGGGTCTTATCGATGCGCCGGGCCAGCTCCTTGAGGCTGAGGCCCTTTTCGGCCCGTTTCTGGCGAATTCTGCTGCCCAATTCGCTCATTCTCTCACTCCCCAATCTCATTAGCCAAGCGATCCAAATCGGGGGGGATGCGCAGGGGCTCTCCCGCCGCCTTTAAGGCGTTGGCTGTATCCTTGAGGCCATTACCTGTTGAGATAAGGGCCACTGAATCCCTGGGGCCAATAATTCCCTCCCGGATCAGGCGGCGCAGACCGGCTAAGCCGGCTGCCGAAGCGGGCTCGGCAAAGACTCCGCAGGTCCTGCCCAGGAGGCCCATGGCCGCCAGGATTTCCTCGTCCTCCACCGTCACCGTCAGGCCCTGGCTGGCCCGGATTGCCGTCAGGGCCTTGTGTGGATTGCGGGGAACACCCACGGCAATGCTGTCGGCCAGGGTGTTTTCCTCGGCCGCCTCCAGGCGGCCGCTTATAAAGGCCCGGTGGATAGGCGCGCACCCCGCTGCCTGCACTCCCACCAGGCGGGGGATCTTCTCGATGAACCCCAAGGCCGCCAAGTCGGTCAGGGCTTTTCCGGCCCCGGCCAGGGTGCAGCCGTCCCCCACGCTGAGGATCAGCCAGTCCGGCAACTGCCAGTCCAACTGTTCGGCCAATTCCAGGACCGCCGTCTTCTTTCCCTCAACCAGGTAAGGGTTGATGGCGGCGTTGCGGTTATACCATCCCCAACGCTCTATTGCCGCCGCCGAGAGGGCGAAGGCATCCTGATAGTCCCCCTGGACCGAGATGACCCGGGCCCCGTAGATCAGGAGTTGGGCCACCTTGCCCTGGGGCGCCCGCTCCGGCACAAAGATAACCGCCTTTAGCTTCCCTCCCATAGCCGCCACATTGCCGGCCAGGGAAGAAGCGGCGTTGCCCGTGGAGGAGCAGGCCACGGTGGTGGCGCAGGCCTCCAGGGCTTTGGCCACCGCCAGGGCCGAGGCCCTGTCCTTGAGAGAGCCGGTCGGATTGAGGCCCTCGTCCTTGAGGAAGACGGGCTTGGTAAGCCCCAACTCCCGGGCCAGGGCGCCGCTCTCGTACAGAGGGGTCCAGCCCACCCGTAAAGGAGGGCGCGACGATTCGGGGTCGACGGGGAGCAGGGGAAGGTAGCGCCACATGCTCAGTTCCCGGGACCGCTTCAGGCTCTCCTGGCTCCATTCCCCGCGGATTTTTCCATAGTCGTACTGCACATCCAGGACTCCCCCGCAGGCACAGAGATAGCGGTCGGGCTCCGGACTATAATGGCTGTGGCAGCGGATGCATTCCAAACCCTTTACATAGCGCATAGACTCCTCCTTTCCGCCCAGGCGGCAATTACAGTTGCTCCAGGAGGCCTGTGCGACGGTTGAAATCCTCCACCAGCCGATCCAGCTCTTCAGCTTGCTTCTGAATTCCGCCCCAGTACTCTTCATGGTCGTACCACTGGGCATTGAGCTCGGCCAAATCCCGGCCCTGTTGCTCTATCCAGGTGTAGTACTTGAGGTTGTGGATGCGCTGGCGGTCGGCAAAGCTCAGTTCCTGTATGTTGTCGGTTTTCTGTCCCAAGAGACAGCAATGGTAATCCACCGCCGCCCGCAGGGTAGAATAGGGACCTTCTTCCGCCTCCATCTCGGCCAAGCGGGAACCATACATCTCCATGGAATCGGTAAAGACCGTCATGACCACGTCCCGCTCCGTCAGCTGGTAATAGCGGGCAAATTTGATGCAGCTGAGCAGGTTGGCCACGCCGGAAATCCCCAGTAGGGACAGCTTCTCTATATCCTCGGCGCCGACCCCCTGTTCACGGAGGTACTGCTGCCCGACCTCCTCGTTAAAGAGGCGGAGCAAGGCCATGGTATCCCGGTCATCGATGGCGATGACCATATCGGTGTTGCGCACATTGTGGATCCAGGGCACGTGCTTGTCGCCGATACCCTCGATGCGGTGGGCGCCAAAGCCGTTATTGAGCAAGGTGGGGCATTGCAGGGCCTCGCTGGCCGCCACCTTGCTTTGGGGATGACTCTGTTTGAGGCGGTCGCCGCTGGCGATGGTGCCGGCCGAACCGGTGGTGACCACCAGGCCGGCAAACCGGTCCCTGCTCTCCATGAGCTGACTGAGGAGCTCCTCCATGGCGCTGCCGGTAACCTCATAATGCCAGAGGTAGTTGCCCTCTTCCTCAAACTGGTTAAAGATGACGATGTTGTCCCGGGTGCGGCGGAGCTCCCAGCACTTGTCAAAGATCTCCTTGACATTGCTCTCGCTGCCCGCAGTGGCAATGATTTCCCCCGCCACCTGGCCCAGCCACTGAAAGCGCTCTTGGCTCATGCCCTCGGGCAGGATGGCGATGGATTCGCAGGCCAGGAGCTGGGCATTATAGGCGCCCCCCCGGCAGTAGTTGCCGGTGGAAGGCCACACCGCCTTCTGGGTCGTGGGGTCAAATTGGCCGGTGACCAGGCGGGGGACCAGACAGCCATAGGTGGCTCCCACCTTGTGGGCGCCGGTGGGAAACCACTTGCCCACAAGGCCGACAATCCGGGCGGAGACCCCTGTCAATTCCCGGGGCAGCTCAAAAAAATTGACCGGACCAAAGCCGCCGCCGAACTTGGTCGGCTCATTTTTCCAGGTAATGCGAAACAGGTTCCAGGAATCCACGTCCCAGAGGCCGACATCCCTGAGCTTCTCCCGAACCGCAGTTGGGATTTTGCCCGGATCCTTCTGCCAGGCCATGGGGGGAATGATGATGTTTTTTTCCCGGGCCCGCTCCACCGTCCTGGCCAGCTGTGCCTGGTTGACGTGCAGGTCAATCATAGATATTGCCTCCCTGTAATATTGTGATAGGGGTTTTAATCTGGTTTTATTTAAACCGTTATATTTGTATGGTATTTAATTATTTCGAGATTGCGGGAAATATTCCTGCAAGGTGTACACAATAATTTCTTTCCTGTATTGTCACTTGTACCAGGGTTCCCCCTTTTCCCCCAAGGGAAAATCCTCTATACTTAGAATAAGGGAGGAATATTATGCGAGAACTATGGCGCAAGGTCAGCGACAGTTTGGCAGAGGGAATCCCGGTCAGTCTCAACACTGCCATCTGCGGCCCCCGGGCTGGCGCCTGCGGGTTGTACAGTTTAGACGGGCACTTCCTGGCCGGGGTGGATCTGGGCTTCGCCCCGGGGCGAGGCCTGAGGGAGGACCTGTTCGCGGACATCCTCCATCCCCGGCCCTGCCTGGTGATCTTTGGCGGCGGGCATGTGGCGGTGCCGGTGGCGGAGCTCGGAAAGCTGGTGGACTTTGAAGTGATCGTCAACGACGACCGCCCCGAGTTTGCCAATCCCCAGCGCTTTCCCCATGCAGATAAAATCCTGGTCAAGGAACATGGGCAGGCCTTAGCCCAGCTCAACCCCGGTCCCCGCCACTATCTTGTAATCGTCACCCGGGGCCATGTTCACGACCGGGAATGCCTGATCAGGGCTCTGGCCACCGAAGCCAGTTATATTGGCGTCATCGGCAGCATAAAAAAAGCCACCGAAATGAAGCAGTGGCTCTTGGAGCAAGGCTATGGCAAAGAGGATGTCGGGAGGGTATTCTCCCCCATCGGCCTGGATATAAAGGCCGTGACCCCTGAAGAGATTGCCGTCAGCATCATGGCGGAAATCATCCGGGAGCGCAATCGGCGCCCGCCTTCGGCCAATATTGGCGCCATCACCGCCGCCATAGAGGACAAGCCCCCGGGCGAGACCTGGGCGCTGGCGACAATTGTAGAATCCTCTGGCTCCACCCCCCGGGGACCCGGGGCGCGGATGCTGATCACCCCCCGGGGAACTATCGGCAGCGTGGGCGGCGGCGCCTGCGAAAAAGAGGCAGAAGCAAAAGCCCAGGAGGTCATGGAAACGGGAAAACCCTGCCTGCTGGAATTTCACCTGGACAATAACATAGCCGCCCAGGAGGGCGGCGTCTGCGGCGGCAGTATGCGCATCTTTCTGCAGGCAATCTGACCTGCGACATCGGGGACGCTTCTCCCTGTCGCAAGCGGCACTGGGACATGTCCCTAATTTCGGATTTATATTGCTGGACCTGTCCCAATTAAAAAATCAGGGTGCTAACCCTGATTTTTTTAATCCAAGAACCGCAATAAAACTTTGTCGACGGCCTCCAGAATGACGGGGTATACCGTCGGGAAGGTCAGGAGGAAGATCAAGGCATTGATCCCGACACCGATCAAGCCGCCCCAAATTTTCTCCTTGCCGATTTTCTTCTGCAGCCAATAGATTGCAGCATACAGGGAATAGAACAAAAATCCAACCAGAAAAAAGCCGCTAACAGCTGCCAGGACAGCCATGATTGCATACTTGATAAGTTTTGCCTCCATGATATACCTCCTACTACATGTGGACAACCTGTGTACTAAATAACTATACCACATCGCCCGCCGGTTATTCCAGCATTTTGACATAAACCCGGGATTGTTGGTCTGGAAATATATGGAGCACCCGCCTGGATTGTCACTGCAGCCCGACTCCAGTATACTTGATGGAGAAAGGATGGTGCGCCAATGAGAAAATTCTTGCCCCGACGCCGTTCTCCCAGCTGGTTTGGCTGGGGGATGGTATTTGCTGTCGCTTTTACTCTCCTCTACATTGCGGTCTACGCCTGGGGCTATGGCCGGGAGCTAGCCCATCTCAACATTCCCGGCATCGTGCTGATCTTTACCGTCATCTGTCAACTTATGGCCTTGGGGGGCTTCTTTGGCTTCTGCTTCTACCTGGTCATTTCTGCGGCAGGATTTCTCTTGGGCCTGGCCTTCTTCTTGAGCATGCTCACCCCCAGTACCGGCTTTGAGGACCTGGTTGGGGCAATCTCCTTCCTGTTCTTTACCGCCGTCGGTCAGGGCGCCGGCGTGCTGGCCGAGCTTCTGCGCTGGGTTTACCGGAAATATCGGGGGAAAAATTCGCGGTAATATCGGTGGTTTGTTTCCTGCACTGAAGGGAGGCATTTACTTTGAAATTCAAGCTATTGTCTTTACTGCTCATTCTGGCTTTCGTATTCGCCGCATGCAGCCCCGACACTCCTCCGCCTGATCCTGATCCCGACCCCGGCCAGGATCCCGGCATCGCTGACCCCGATCCCGAGCCGGACCCGGAGCCCTTTGATTTTTCCCTTTATCGACCCAACGAGCTGGGGGAAATCCCCATCTGGATGTACCACAATATCAAAGAACCGGAATCAACTTGGGTGCGCACCCCGGACAATTTTCGCGCCGATCTGCAGCGCTTTTATGACCTGGGCTATCGCCTGGTTTCTCTCACCGATGTCATCGCCAATAATATAGACATTCCCGCCGGGACAAGCCCCATGGTCCTGACCTTCGACGACGGCAACGCCAACAATTTCAATCTGCTTAAAGATGAACGGGGAGAAATCGTCGTCGACCCCGACTGCGCCGTGGGCATCATCCTGGACTTTGCGGAAAAACATCCCGACATGGGCACCGCCGCCACCTTCTTTGTCCACCTGCCCCACCCCTTTTCCCAGAAGGATTCCTGGTACACCTCCGAACACCGGACCTGGAAGTTGCAAAAGCTGGTAGAGTGGGGAATGGAGATTGGCAATCATTCCCTTAGGCACCCCCATCTGAGTAAGGATATCAAGTCCCTGGACCACCTTCTGGAAGAACTGGGCAAACCCCAGCAACTGATTGAGGAGCTGGTCCCGGGTTACAGGCTCAACTCCCTGGCCCTGCCCTACGGCAGCAAGCCCAAAGCGGAATGGCGGGATTACCTCCACAAGGGCCAGTTCCAGGGCGTCGAGTACCAGCATGACGCCGTCCTCCTGGTGGGTTCGACACCGGCCAAACCCTATAACCACGTGGGCTACTCGCCCCTGGCCATGCCCAGAGTCCGGGCCAGCAACTACCCCGACGGCGGCGTGGGCGATTTCCTGGACAAGGCCCTGGCCCGCTTGAATAAGACCCGCTACATCAGCGACGGCGACCCGGATATCATCACCGTGCCTGAATCTGCCCTGGAAGACCTCAATCCAGAGAGCCTGGGCGATAAGGAACTCCGGACCTACAATCTGGAAGCAACCGAATAGAAAGAGGGACCCCGCATCGGGTCCCTTTTCGCGCCAGCGGGGCACCGCTTGCCCATTATCTGGCCAGGTGGTGGATTGCACGCTATCTAAATTCTATGGTTGATAAACTGATAACTCAAGCCACCTATTGGCGAATCTGTCTACCTATCGGAGAGTTGGGCGCCTGTCACCAGGATATTATCACCGCCGGCGCAAGATAATGGGCAAGCCGTAACTACATTCTTTTCTGCGACAAAACGAAGCGTCCCCGATGTCGCATTTTCTGCGACAAAACGAAGCGTCCCCGATGTCGCAGGCGAGGGCATTGGCTTCGGCCTTGCACTTCCAGGCATAGATCTCCACCCCCGCCGCCTCGGCTTCTGCCAGGGCTTGGGCAAAGGCGGGGTCGGTGCGCCAGTTGGGGGCAAACTCTGTGGCATCGTCCCGCTGGACGATGAAGAGTACTGCAGCCCGGTAACCCTCCCCCACGGCCTGAGCCAGCTCCCTCAGGTGCCGGGCGCCGCGGCTGGTGGGGGCGTCGGGAAACATGGCCACCCCCTCCTCCACCAGGGTCACCGACTTGACCTCCACCAGGGTGCGCTGACCATCGCCATCGGTGAAGGCAAAGTCCAGGCGACTCTCGCCAAATACATATTCCGCCTTTATATCCCGGGCCCCGGCAAAGGGGGGCAATTCATGCCCTCCCGCCAGCAGCTGGCCCACCAGGTAGTTGGGCAGGCGGGAGTCCAGGGAGACCCAGGTGTCCCCGGTCTTTACCAGCATCAGGTCCCAGGCCGTCTTGCGCTTGGAGCCGGTCCCCTTCCGCACCTGCACAGGGGCGCCGGGCAGCAACAGTTCCCCCAGGCGGCCCGAGGTGGGCACATGGGCCTCGAGGACAGCTCCATCTATCTCCACTTGGGCCACAAACCGATTCAACCTCTGCACAAACCGGGCCGGGCGAAACTCGCCGGGTACATACAATGTCATCTGCATCCGTCCCTTCTCCAATAGAGTTCGCCCCCACCCCCGCCAATTCCTTTGACAATAAACAGCCAAGGGGCTATCATTTTCACGGGAGGGACTGCTATGATTCTCGTGGCCACCGACAAAATTTATAAAGATTACAGCGCCGAACCGGTGCTGGAAGCAATAGATCTTCAGGTCAAAAAGGGGCAGAAGGTCGCCCTCATTGGCCCCAACGGCAGCGGCAAGACCACCCTGCTCAGGATAATTGCCGGCGAACTGGAACCGGATTCTGGTCGGGTGATGCTGGCCAAGGGTTGCAAAGTGGGCTACCAGCGCCAGAAATTTACATTCACTCCGGGCAGTACGGTGCTGGAAGAAGGGCTCTCGGTCTTCGCCCATCTGGCGGAGCTGGAAGAGGAACTGCGCCGCCTGGAACAGGACCTGAACGGGGAAGAGGCCCTGAACAAGTACGCCCAACTCAGCCATGAATTTGAGGAGCGGGGCGGCTACAGCTATCCCGCCCGCACCCGCAGCGTCCTCCACGGACTGGGCTTTTCCGAGGCCGAGCTGGATCAGGAGGTAGCCCTCCTCAGCGGCGGCCAGCAGAGCCGTCTCGCCCTGGCAAAACTGCTCCTCTCGGATCCCGACCTCCTGCTCCTGGACGAACCCACCAACCACCTGGACATCGCGGCCATCACCTGGCTGGAATCCTACCTGAAGGGCTTCCAAGGCGGACTCCTCATGGTTTCCCACGACCGCCGCTTTTTGGAGAATCTGGCCGACACCGTCTGCGAGCTGGTGGGAAGGAAAATGGAGATTTACCCTGGCAACTATCAATTTTACCGCCGGGAACGGCAACAGCGCCGGGAGAAGGCGCTCCGGGACTATTTGGCCCAGCAGGAATATATCAAGCGCACCCAGGAGTTTATCGCCCGCAATATCGAGGGACAGAATACCAAGCAGGCCCAGAGTCGCCGCCGGGAACTGGAAAAGCTGGATCGCCTGGAGGCCCCGCCCGGAGAAACCATCAAGGCCAGCTTTAAATTCGAGCAGCGCCGCCCCAGCGGCCGCCACGTCCTCACCGTCAAGGGCCTGAGCAAGTCCTTTGCCGGCAAAGAGGTGTTTCGCAACCTCAGCTTTCAGCTGGAGCGGAAAGAGAAGGCCGGCCTCATCGGTCCCAACGGCTGCGGCAAGACCACCCTTCTGGAAATTATCTGCGGCCTCCAAAGCCCCGACTCCGGCAGCGTCCACCTCGGCCACTATGTGGAGCCTGCCTATTTCAGCCAGATGCGCAATGACCTCGACCCTGACAATACAGCCGCCGAGGAAATCTGGACCCAGCGGCCCACCTGGACCCGGGGCGAAGTGCAGAACCTCCTGGCCCGCTTTCTCTTCCGGGGGGATGACGCCTTTAAGCTGGTCAAGAACATGAGCGGCGGCGAGGCCGGGCGCCTGGCCCTGGCCAAACTCTTGCTGTGCAGGGCCAATTTTCTGGTCCTGGACGAGCCCACCAACCATTTGGACCTGGACAGCAAAGAGGTATTGGAGGAAGCCCTGGACCAATATCCCGGCACCATCCTCACCGTCTCCCACGACCGCTCCTTCCTTTCCCGGGTCACCGATGTCACCCTGGAAATGAGTCCGGGGGGAATCAGGCGCTACCATGGCAATTACGATTACTGGCTGGCCAAAAAAGAGGAAGAAGCCCGGGCCGAGGAATTTGCCCGCCAGCAGGGGACAATCCCAGAAGATAGTGAAAAAATTCCGGAAGCCAAGCGCGCCACCGCCAAACTCTCTCCCAACGAAATCTATCGCCGGGAGCGGCGCCTGGCCCAGCTGGAAAAAGATATAGCGGCCGCCGAGGACCGCCAAAACCAACTGAACCGGGAAATCGCTGAGGCCGGTTCCGACCATATAAAGTTGCATGAACTCAGTCACCAGCTGCACCAGCTGGAAAAGAAGCTGGAAAGAGCTTATCGGGAATGGGAATCCATCAGCCAGGAGCTGGAGGAAAACTCATAGTAGAGCAGGGGCAGAGTCAGGTAGAGCAGGGTTGTGGCCGCCGCCACCACGCCGGAATCGTTGAATAGCAAGGCCGCCAGGGCCGCAACCATCGCCCCCCGCACCTGGGGCCAGCGCCGGCCCAGCCGCCTGGCGAAGTACTGACGCCTGGCAAAGAGCATCCACAGGGCTGCCACCAAGAGCGCAACAAAGGCCCTACTCCACAACGACCAGCGCATCAGCCGCCAGGCCATGTCCAGCTTGCGCTGCACCGCCAGCCAAAATTCACCTGGCTCCGAGAGCACTACAGCGAAGAACCGACCCACGTGAGATTGATTCGAGCCGATATTGAGCAGAACCAAGGCAAGACCGGCGCCGCCAAAAGCCAGCACCGCAAGATAGCGGTGTTTTTTATTGCGGAAAAACTCCAACCCCGTCAAAGCGGTGGAAAACCCCAGGAGGGCAGCCAGGGTGCCGCCAAAATTGGCGCCCACCCCGGGCAGCATGAGGATGAGGATGACGGCTGCGAAGGCCAACGCAGCCGGCAGCTTGCGCTTGTCGAGGAAATTTCCCACCGCCAGGAGGGTGCTGCCCAGGAGCACGCCCATGAACTCGTTGCCAATCCCGTAATAGCGGGCGCCGGCGATGGCATCGTAGCCCAGGATGGAGCGCTGCTGTAGCCAGGCGCCAAGGAGGGCGTCGATGACTACAGCCAGGGCGGTAACCGCCCCCAGGACAGGCATGGCCAGTTCCGGCTTCAGCCTGACCAGGACCAGGGCTATCAGCAGTGCCGAAACGAGCCAAAGGGGTATGAGCCAGTAAGAGCCGGAAAATATACCCAGCGCCAGCAGGACCAAGGGGCTGGCGGTAACTGCGGCCAGGGCCAGCCTCAGCAGCCCCCGGCGCCGCCACTTTAAAAAGAGCGCGGCCAGGGACAGGCCCACCAGGACGATAATCACCGCGATATAGCCCTTTACCAGGGGGGAGCGCAATTTGTACACCCCGGCCATCTGCTCCTCCCGGGCCAGAAGATAGCGAACCGGCTGGGCCTGGGCCAGACAGGTCATGGGCTGGCCGTGGATGTCGCCGGGGGTGTACAGGTCAAAGTGCTGGAGGATGGTGGCGGTGATGTCGTAATTGGCCACCACCCCAGGCCGGCGGGTGGTGGGAGAAGTGAGGAGTCCCCCTTCAAATCCCCGGCCATAGGCCAGGACCGGGACCAGCAGTTTGCCGGCCTCGGCCCCCAGCTCTCGGTCGCTCTGAAGTCCCGCCACCAGGAGCAGGTCTCCCTCCCCTGTCGCCTCCAGCAAATGGGCCAGGAGCCGGTCCAATTGGACCAGGGCATCCCGGCGCAACCGGGCGCGGATTTCCTCCAGGGTATAGCCGGAATAGGCCATGGCCCGGCTGGTATCTCCCAGGTCTATGACCAGCAAGTCGGTTTCCGCCAGTTGCTGAATCCCTTCCACGAATTTGGTCAGATCCGATTGGCGGCCAAAGGGTTGGGAAGGATCCTCCCGCAATAGCTCAGCGCCCACCTGCCCGGCGGGGATGATGCCCTGGGAATCGGCGACGATGGCCGCGGCCGGGCGGTTTGCCTCAAAGGTATCTGCATTGACCAGGGCAGCCACCGTCTTGCCGCCCGTCCTCAGGGTCTCGGTCAGATAACCCAATCGGACGGTGTGCAAGAGCTCGGAGTTGGCGGCGGCAATCTGGGCAATGGCTGGCATCACCAGCGACCCCGGCGGAGGAAGAACCCCTGTGCGGCGGGCATGCACCTCCCCGGCCTGGTCAGCTTCTATCCAGTCATCCCGACAAAAGACCTTGCCCGCTCCCGGTCCCAGGGCCCTGCTCCCCGAAGCCAGGGTGAGGACAGAGTTTTCGGGAGAGCGCCCACCGGCGGTATTGGCATTGGCCAACCCCACAGCGCCATGCTCCAGGAGGAAGCGGAAACTGGGCAGAGCGGGATCGGTCAGGTGCTGGAGATTGATTCCGTCCATGATAACCAGGCGTACCTTGCCCTGGGCGGCAACGGGGCTGCTCAGCACCGCCAGAATCAGGAGGGAAGCGATGAAGACCCTAGCCATGGACAACCTGCCTGTAAACGTCCAGAGTGCGCTCCACCATCTGGGCGGCGCTGTGTTTGGCCCGGACATGCTCAAAGGCCGCCCGGCGCATGGCCTCGGTCTCTTCCCGATTGTTGAGAATCTGTTTAACCGCCCGGGCAATGGCGCCGAATTCATCCACCCGGACCAGGATTCCCGTCTGCCGGTGCCTGACCAATTCCGGCACCCCGCCTACGGCGGTGGCCACCACCGGCACGCCCATGGCCATGGCCTCCAGGATGGAAATCCCCAACCCTTCGCTGCGGGTAGGCAAGACGAAAACGCTGATCCCCTTGAGAAGGCTGGGGACATCCTGGCAATGCCCGAGAAATTTGACTGTGTTTTTCAGCCCCAGGCTTTGGGCCATGTACTTCAGTTCATTCTCCGCCGGGCCATGGCCAATGATCACTGCTTTGAGCTCCGGGATTTCGGGGCGCAACAGTTGAACGGCACGCAGAAACACGTCGACGCCCTTGCTGGGTACCAGCCTGGCTACGACGCCCACCACCGGCCCGGAGGACCAGGGCGGGAGCTCCTGGGGCATATCGATGCCGTTGGCGATCACCTCGGTGCGCTCGTCGGGGACCTTCAGGACATTCCAGGCGTAATTGCGCAGGAAAGCGGAAACTGCCACCCATTTGGCGGTACACGACCGCAGCATGTTTTCAGTCAGGATGGCGCAGCGTCCGGCGATGCCCCCGGCCTGCAGCGTGTTGTGGATGGTGACCAAAGCGGGAATTCCCAGCATCCTCGCCGCCACCCGCCCTACTGCCCCACCCTGGAAGCCGTGACAGTGAACCAGGTCATACCTGCCCCTTTTCAATTCCCGGGCCACCTGAACCAGAGAATTGGGCCTGACCGTCGCCGGCGGGGCCAGGGCAGACTCGACTCCCCTGACCGCCAGGCCCTGGCGCAGTTGCCTAATATGGCTGGCGATTCCACCACTGTTAGGCCCGGCCACGTGCAATACCTTCATTTTCATCCCCCCGTACCCACCTATTTTGACCAGGGAGGGACAAGGTATACCTGGGCAATTGCCCTGAGGGAATATTAGAGGTAGAATAGAGGCAAATGAATACCTGGGAGGCAATGCCGATGTACAATTCCTGTACTATTTGCCAAAGGAGAAGCGATTATGGCTGTTAAAACCCGACTTTCACCCCATGTATTTAAAGTCCCGACGGAGAAGGTGCGGGCAGGATACTATTCCGATAAGTACTTTACCCGCTATGTAGATATCCTGCGCCGGGACAACCTCCATCAGAAGGTGACCTATCAGTTCTTCCCCCGGGAAGACGCAATCGTCGCCGGCCTGGACGAAGCCTGCGCCATCCTGCGCAGCGGCACCGGCTACTACACCGACCCGGATAAGGCCAAGGCTCTGTTCCAGCAACTCCTGCAGGTGGAAGACCAAATTGCCATAGCCGAATACCAACTGGACCGAGCCGGCATGGAGGAAGGCACCTCGAGGCGCATAAAACTCCGGGAACAGCTCATGGACCTCTGGGTGGACAAATGGCAGGAGATCGAAGTCCTCGCCCTGTACGATGGGGATGAGGCTGCCAAGGGAGAACCCATCCTGGTCATCAAGGGCGATCCCGTATACTTTGGCCACCTGGAGACACTGCTCCTGGGAGTAATCGCCCGGGCCACCAGCACTGCCACCAGCGTCAAAAAAGTGGTCACCGCCAGCCGGGGCAAACCGATCATCTTCTTCTCGGCCCGCTTTGACCACCACTGGGTCCAGACCACCGATGGTTATGCCGCCTTCAAAGCCGGCGCCTTTGGCGTTTCCACCGACGCCAACGCCGACTATTGGGGCTCGGAAGCCCAGGGCACAATTCCCCACGCCCTGATCTCCTGCTATCATGGCGATACCTCCGCTGCCGCCCTGGCCTTTGACCGCCACATTCCCCCCTCCGTCAACCGCTTGGTCCTGGTGGACTGGGAAAACGACTGCCTGGGCACCACCATAAAAGTGGTGGGGGACTTCTACCGGCACTTTGTTGGCGAGGAGTTTATCCCCGGTAAAACCAATCCTTCGCCGGTAATCGGCGAGGGTAAGGGCAAGATTTGGGGCGTTCGCTTCGACACCTCGGGGAACATGCGGGATGCCTCCGTCACCCCCCGGGATGAGAGTTCCTTCGGAGTCTGTCCTGAGCTGGTGTGGAAGGCTCGGCGCTACTTTGACAAGATGGGGCTCGAGAACCTGAAAATCATGGTTTCCGGCGGCTTCGGCGCCGAGAAGATCGAGCTCTTTGAAAAGCTGGGTGTGCCTGTGGACCTGTACGGCGTCGGCTCCACCCTGTTGCGCAAGAAGATCGACATCACCGCCGATGTGGTTGAGGTAGACGGCAAACCCATCGCCAAAGTCGGGCGCAAAAAAGGAGATTACTCTCGCCTTTCTCCGGTAAGCCTCAACGGAATTTGAGGTAAGGCCTCTTGTACACCTTGGACTTACAGGCCTTGATGGCGGAGCGGGACATGAGCAATGCCGAGGCCAGAGAATGGGTGCGCCGCCGCCTCAAGGCCGGGCATTTCTGGTCTCGTCTCAACCCCGACCTCCTCTCCGGCGCTGAACTCCTGCCCTATCTGGATGCGGACAGGCCGCCCCGATCCCCGGCCGCCTTACTCCCCTTTCCCGTGCCCACCCCGCGCTATCGGGAACTGGAACCCCACGCCTCCGACTATTTAGAGCAGCTGGCCGGGGAAAAAATCCGCTGGTGCGGCCGCGAGAATGCCGCTGGAACTGCCCTCCGCCGCCGGGTCCTTGCACAGTTGGCCTACTATTACCCAGATCCTACCCCGGCAGGAGAAAAGTACTGCTGGTTTATGCCCAATCCCCAACGCAGCCCCTTCGCTCCCCTGATTCAGATGATTTTTCCCGCCCTGGACCGGTATCGCCTGGAGGAGCCGGTGCTGCCGGCGCCGCCCCGGGACCTGCCCGGCGAGGCATGGCGTTCTGACCGGGACGACTACGGCACCAGTCTGCGCTTTTCAGCCTTTCAGGAAAGTGAGGGCAACATAGTCCTTGCCGTGGCGCTCCAGGGGGCCAAGACGTATTGGCTTGGCAACTATCGCCTGAATCCCGACAGGTACGCCTTTATCCGCCAGCAATTTTTCTTCCTCTTGGGCGAAAGGATGGAACCCTGGCAGAGCGGCGCTTTGCCCCATGGCAGCCCCTTTCGGGGCCGGGTGTATCGAAAGCCGAAAAAGAAGTAACCGGGCAAAAGCCCGGTTATTCTTAGCCAATTTCATAGCCCCGACGGCGGAGCAGACCGTCGACGAACCTGCACACCTTCTCTTCCAGCTCTGGCGGGTAGACCACCCTGGCCTCCTGCTTCTCGGTCAGCACGACGAAAAAGGAACTGTCCATGGCGCAGATTTCCACTTCCGTCCAGGGAATAAAAACGCTACCGCTGCCAAAGGGGCCCAGGGGAAAGTTGGGCAACCAGGAGAGCACCGTTACCCCCTTGCCGGTAACCCCGTAGGTGGGAGGCAGCAGGGAGAGGAAATGGCGCAGAACCAGGTACACCCCCAGGCCTACGCTGGCCGCCAAGGGCCCGGAGCCGGCGTCCGCCAGGATCAGGCCGGCCAGCAAGCCGGCATAAACTAAGAGAAGTACCTGTTGGCCCAGTGAGGAGGTCCGGGCCAAATAGCCTTGCCACGTCTCCCGGTCGGGGGTGAAGACGTGACCGCCGCCGCTCCGCACCTGTCTCCGCAAAAGACCGCCATACAGGCGCCGGGGCAAGAGCACCGCCAAGGTCATCGCCAGGAGACAGATGCTCACTGCCAGGCCGGTAAGGGCAAAAAAGTCCAAAGGACATCCTCCTCTCCCGAGAGATTTTGCTATAATTACAGGGAAGACATTATACCATCATTATACACCAAGCTGCGAAAAAGGGGTGAGAATATGCTCTCCGCTTTTCCCTCCTGGTTGACAATTCTCTTCTTGTTTGCCGGTTCCCTGCTCTTCTTTACCCGGATCTACCGCACGGCCATGTCCTGGTTTGTCCGGAGCAGACAAAACAGGCAGTGGGAAGCAAGGGCGGAATTGGCCACCATAGTAGCCTCGGCGCCCTTTGCCTTCGCCTTCGGACTCTTCAGCCTGGAAATCAGTCTCTCCTTGGGCCGCCTGGCCCTGGCCGTCGGAATGCCCCTTCTGCAGCTCCCGGCGTACCTGGATTATTTTCGCGCCAATAAGTTCTGGACGGCCGCCGTCCTCTCCGTCTTCCATCTGCTCAGGACCGTCCCCCAGACCATCGCCAGTTCCAAGGTATACGCCTATGATCTGGGGGAAAAACTTCGTAAGGAAGCCCCGGGTCACGGGGGCTGAGAGGAGCTGCCAAAATGGTCAAGATGCGCCTGGACAAATATCTGGCCAAATGCGGCCAGGGCACCCGTACTGAGGTCAAGAAGCTGATCCGGGCCGGGCAGGTAAAGGTGGACGGATTGGTGTGCAAAGATCCGGGGTTTATCCTGGATGCCGAGACCGCCCGGGTTTTTCTGGGAGAGCAGCACCTGCGCTATCAGGAATACCACTATCTGATGCTGAACAAGCCCGCCGGCGTGATCTCCGCCACCAGGGACCGCTTGCATCCCACCGTCCTGGACCTGTTGCCTCCGGAATATCTGCACCTGGACCTGTTTCCCGTAGGGCGCCTGGACAAGGACACCGAGGGCCTCCTGCTCCTTAGCGACGACGGCATCCTGGCCCACCGGCTCCTGGCCCCCAAGCGGCATGTGCCCAAGCGCTACCGGGCCAGGGTGCGAGGATGGGTGGATGAGGGGGACGTCCAGCGTTTTGCCGCGGGACTGGATCTGGGGGATTTCACAACCCTGCCCGCCCAGTTGGATATACTGACGGCGGGGGATGAATCCCTGGTTGAAGTTACCATCTATGAGGGCAAGTACCACCAGGTCAAGCGCATGTTCCTGGCCGTGGGCAAGGAGGTCCTCCACTTGCAGCGGGTTGCCATGGGAGGCCTGGCCCTGGACCCGAACTTGCCCCCCGGCCAGGTCCGGGAGCTGACTCCGGCGGAACTGGACCTGTTGGAGGAATGGAGGTAGAGCATGAGCCATTACTATACCCCTGACCCCGATCTGCCCCATGAGACGGCAGTGCTGGAATATACCGTGGGGGGCCGGTGTTTGCGCTTTCTCACCGATGCCGGGGTGTTTTCCCGGCACAAGGTGGATTACGGCAGCAACGTCCTCATCCGCTCACTGCCTCCCCTGACGGGAAAGGTGCTGGATCTGGGTTGCGGCTACGGCCCCATCGGCATCAGTCTGGCGGTCCTGAACCCCCAGGCCCAGGTGACCATGGTGGATGTCAATCGGCGGGCGGTGGCCCTGGCCCAGGAAAATATCCGGGCCAACGGGATTGCCAACGCCCGAGCCCTGGAGAGCGACGGCTTTTCCCGGGCGCCGGGCCCCTTCCAGGCCATTGTCAGCAATCCACCCATCCGCGCCGGCAAAAAGGTAATCTATCCGCTATTTGAGGAGAGCCTCCATCACCTGGTGCCGGGAGGCGCTCTGTACCTAGTGATTCAGAAAAAACAGGGCGCCGCCTCGGCCCTGGCCAAGCTGGAGGAAATCTTTGGCAACTGCACCGTGGTGGAAAAGAGCGGCGGCTACTGGGTCCTTAAGAGCATCGCTAACAAAGAATAAGGGCCGGGGATTCCCGGCCTCTGATATTAGGCTATTCCCTGTTTAGGGATTTTTTTGTTGCCCTTTTCCTGCCCCCCACATAGGCTGAACCAGGAGTGATGCGTATGCAATGGGGTCTTGCCCTGAGCGGCGGCGCTCTCCGGGGGGCAGCCCATGTGGGCGTGCTCTCGGTGCTGGAGGAACATAACCTGCGCCCCAGCTACGTTGCCGGCGCCAGCGCCGGCAGCCTGGTGGCAGCCCTCCATGCCCTGGGGGTATCGACCAAAAGGATGGAGGAGCTCCTGGGGGGCCTTTCCGCCAAAAAACTCTATGACCTGAACATTGGCCTGGGCACCCTGGGCAACCTCTTGGTCAACGGTGTCCTCGGCCTGCTGGGTCTGTCTGAAGACAAACGCCTGCCCCTGCCCACAGGCTTGCTCAAGGGCGACAAGCTGATGAATTGGATCCATGAACTTGTGGGGCAGCGGCGCTTCTGTGATACCCGCATCCCCCTGGCGGTCATGGCTGCCGACATCAACAGCGGCGAAGCGGTGTGCTACCACAGTCCGGGCTTTCGACTCAGTCGGGCCAGGCTGAGCCGCAAAACTGACTTTCGCGAAAATGTCAGTATCGCCCTGGCCCTCCGGGCCAGCACCGCCATCCCCGGGGTCTTTACCCCGGTGGAAATCGACGGGCGCATGGTGGTGGACGGCGGCGTCGTCGACTTTTTGCCCAGCGAGGTGCTGCGGGCCATGGGCGCCCAGCGGGTCCTGGCGGTGGACCTGGGGTACTCCGGGCAGCAGCGGAAGCGCCTGGACAATGCTGCCAAGATCGCCGCCCAGGCCGTCGACATCATGGCCCGGGAGGTCACTAAATTCAAGGGCATCAAACAGGCGGACTATTGCCTCAACCCCGGCATATACGATGTGGGCCTGACTGACTTCGCCAAGATTCCCGAATGTGTCGAAAGAGGGCGCAGGGCAGCCTTGGCCGCCCTGCCGAAAATCCTCGAACTAATTGGTTAAGCCCAGACTAAGGGCGCCGGGAGTTCCCGGGCCAGCGCCCGACAATCTTCGCCCACCAGATCCAATCCTGCTTCGTCAAAGGAAATTGGCGGCAGCAGGATTGCTTCGTATTCCCGCAAATCCAATTTGGCCAGGACCCTGCGGTAATCGGCAAGGGTGAGCAGGCCCGCCGCGGCAATATTGCCCCCGAAGAAGGCGCTCTCCACCGCTTCAATCCGCCACTGGGGCCGGGCCAACTGCCAGAGGGGCTTAGCCCACTGGGAGGTCAGGAGGAGCACCCTTTCTGCCCCTCCAGCCATGCGCATGGCCCGCTCCACATCCCGGGGGTCCAGGTCCCAGTCCATGACGATGCCGGAGCTGGCCCGGGCGGGCTTGGCCAGGGTCAGCGCCAACTCCTCCTCTCCCCGTTTGATCAGCAGGCGGGGATTGGCCTGAAAAAAGAGGGAGTAAAAGGCGTCCACCCGGCTAAAGGGCCGGGTTCCAGCGATGGAAATGATTTCATCCCCGGCCTGCAAGCGGCCTTCAGCGGGGCTATGGGCCAGGATTCCAGCCACCCTGGCCTGCAAATCCCTGGGCAAGGCGGGCTCCAGGGTTATGGGCAGGCGGGGATATAAGCGCCGCCAGCCCTCCAGCCTGGCCAGGGCCTCGGCGGGGATTGCCGCCAGGACCGACCAGTCCACAGGCGCCAGGCGGGAAAACCCCGGCAGAAGCAGGCGCATGGACTTGGCCCCGTGCAGGGCGGCAAAGGCGATGCTCTCGTCGACATCAGCCCAGCCGGTGATCTGGGGAAGCAGGACCAAGCTGGCATGCCAGGGAATTCCCCGCGAGGCCAGGCCGGCGATGCCGGCCAGCACCGCTTCGGCGGGATGGGGGCCCATCAGCTGGCGCCGCAGCCGGGGATTGGCGCTGTTTAAAGAGACGATAAGCTCCACGGGACCAGCCTGGGCCAGGAGGGTCACCATCTCCTGAGAAAGGCCTGTACCATTGGTGGTGAACTGAATAGGCGTCCGGGGGAAGCGCCGCCGCAGCAAGCGGATTACCTCACCGGCCCTGGGGTGCATAAAGGGTTCGCCCTCGCACAGCCGGGTGGCCGATTCTCCGATCACTATTTTCTCCTTGGGGTTCAAGAGATCCAGCAATTCCCGGATTATTTCCATTTCCAAATCCCCGAAAAAAACCGCCCGGACCCCGGGCGGGTTGTAGCGATGACTGCAGAACAGGCAACTAACCCCGCACCGGGAAGTCAGGGGCAGGATGTTATGTCGACCGACGGAATGGTAGAGGAGCTGTTCCCGGTTCATTTTTCTCCTTTGAGAGCCGCCAGGACCTTCCTGGCCAGATCGGCGATGTCGTCCCCGGCGCCCATGATCATGGCCAGGTCTCCGGGCCGGAGAATTTCCATGAGCTTGGCCACAATCTCGCTGTGCCGGTAGGGGAGGAGGATGACCTCCCGACCGGTCTTGGCTTCGATGGCCTTTTGCAGGGCTTCTGAAGTGATGCCGGGGATGGGATCCTCGCCAAAGGGAAAGATTTCCGAGATGATGAGGACATCGGCGTCGTCAAAGGCCTCGGTAAATTCGTTGAAGAGGAATTTAGTCCGGGTATAGCGCTTGGGCTGGAAGAAGGCGACCACCCGCTTCTTTTCCATGAGCTTGGCCGCTCTCAGGGTAGCCTTAATTTCGGTGGGATGGTGCGCATAATCGTCCACCACCAGGATGTCGTTGTGCTGGCCCAGCTTCTGGAAGCGGCGCCGGGGGGCGTGGAAGTTGCGGATGACCTTGGCCATACATTCCACATCCACCCCCAATTGGTGGCCGGTGGCCAGGACGGCCAGGGCGTTGAGGACATTGTGCTCGCCGGGCACCGAAAGCTCTACCTCCGCCAGCTTGCTGCCCCGATAGCAGATGTCAAAGGTGCTGCCGTTGGGGCTGAACTCCAGGTTCAGGGCCCGGTAATCGGCATCCAGATTAAACCCGTAGCTAAAGGATTTATGCTTGGCCTCCCTTTGCATATCCCGAAGGATGGGATCGTCGGTGCAGAGGACGGAAAAGCCCTGGGGTTTAACCTTGTCCAAGAATTTGCGATAATCATCGATGAGCTTGTTGAAATCGCCGTCGAAGTTTTCCAGATGATCGGGATCGACATTTGTTATGATTGCGGCATAGGGGGTATATTTTAAGAAGGAATGATCGCTCTCATCGGCTTCGGCCACCACATAGGGACCGCAGCCCAGCCGGGCATTGCCGGCCAATTCGTCGCTGAAGGCCCCCACCATGATGGTGGGATCCAGGCCGCACCCCGCCAGGGTAAGGCCCAGCATGGAGGTGGTGGTGGTCTTGCCGTGGGCTCCCGCCACCGCCAGGCCCTTGGCATCGTTGATGATCTTTGCCAGGGCGTCGGCCCGGTGCAGGATTTCTACCTTGGATTTTTTGGCCTCAGATAGTTCAGGGTTGTCCCCGGGAACGGCACTGGAATAGACCACCACCTCGGCCCCGCCCAGGTATTCCTTGGCGTGGCCTTGATAGATGGTGGCGCCCATCCGCTCGAGGTTTTCCGTCAATTCAGTACTGCGCAGGTCTGAGCCGCTGACGATGTACCCTCTTTCCAACATGATGCGGGCAATGGCGCTCATGCCCATGCCCCCTATGCCAACGAAGTGCACATGTTTCTTTAACAACTTAGTTCATTCCCTCCTCTATTTCCTTACCTATTCTACCTTGGGAAGGAAATTACCTGCAACTAGCTGCTGGCAGATTTCTGCAAGTTGGTGCCCCACTTTGCTGATGCTTCCGGCGCCCATGGTCAGGACCAGATCCCCCTCCCGCCAATTGCTGCTGACCCACTGGACAATTGCCTTGGGGCCGTTGAGATGCAAGACTTGGCCGGGATGGTGGGCTGCCGTCTTTTCTGCCAAAATGTGGGCATTCACCCCCGATATAGGTTGCTCCGAAGCAGGGTAAATATTATCCAGGAGGACGATATTTGCGTTGTTGAAGGAACGGGCAAATTGCTCCATGAAGTACTGGGTGCGGGTATAGCGATGGGGCTGGAAGATGGCAATGATTCTGCCCCGGGCAATGCTCTTGGCCGCCTCCAGGGTGGCGCGCACCTCGGTGGGATGATGGGCATAGTCGTCCACCACCATAAAGGGTTCCTTGGCCAGGATCTGGAAGCGGCGCTTGGCCCCTTTAAAAACCGCCAGGGCAGCCTGGATGGCCTCAAACTCTACCCCCAGCTCCATGGCCAGGCCCGCCGCCGCCACGGCATTGAGGACATTGTGCTTTCCCGGCGCCGCCAGTTGGACAGGGCCCAGGAAGGCATCCCCAGTGCAGAGGTTAAACTGGCTGCCCAGGGAATTGAGGACCACAGCCTCGGCCCGGTAATCGCCCCGGGAGATGCCAAAGCTCTTGGTCCTGCACAGGGCCTTGGCGCCAATTTCTTTGGCCCGGGGGTCATGGGCCGAGATCAGCAGCAACCCCCGGGGATGGATGTTGGCGACAAACTTCTCATACCCCTTGAGGAGCTCGGCAAAACTGCCGTTATAGTGCTCCAGATGATCGGCCTCGATATTGGTTATGATTGCATACCTGGGCCGGTAGCGGGCAAAGGATTGATCGCTTTCATCGGCTTCGGCCACCACATATTGACTGCGGCCCAGGCGGGCGGTGCCGGAAAAATCCTGGACTTCCCCGCCAATCAAGGCCGTTGGATCCAGCCCGGCCCTTTCCATTATCAGCGCCAACATGGTTGTGGTGGTGGTCTTGCCGTGGGCGCCGGTGATGGCGATGCCGGTCTTTGCGTTTAAGAATTGAGCCAGGAGTTCTGAGCGGTGCAACACCTTGCAGCGGGCCCGGCCGGCCTTGAGCTCATCGTTTTCTTCGGGGATTGCCGTGGAATATACTATTACATCCCGGCCCTCCACATTCTTTTCATTGTGCTCAAAGGTTATCTCGGCGCCCATCTCCATCAGGTGTTTGGTTATATCAGACTGGGTCAGGTCAGAACCGCTGACGGAATAACCCAGGTCCAGCAAGAGCTTGGCCAGGCCACTCATGCCATACCCCCCGATTCCAATCAGATGTACTTTCTCAGCCTTACCTAACATGCCCCCACATCCTTGTCAAAAATTAAAATGTACTTCAGGGTATGACCATTGCCCAGAACTGGTGTTTATTCTTAGTATTGCCTTTGCCCCTCCCAGTTATTAACTGCAAAAGAGCCTTTTCCTTATCCCCGTCTACAAAAAAACCCCGCCAGGGGATTCCCTGGCGGGGTTCTCTTATTCCCGCGGGTATGCCGTGCGGCGGCGGAGGATGGGGTAGGCGATGCCGGCCAACACCGCCAAGACCAAGCCGGTGAATTGGGCCACCGTCAAGGGGGTGCCGAACACCGTCGGATTAATTCGCAGGATCTCGATGAGGCTGCGGCCGACGCCGTAGAGTACCAGGTAGAGGAGAAAGCTCTGACCGGCAAAGCGGCGCCGCTTCCTGAACCAAAGGGCAAAGGCGGCCAGGCCAAAGCCCAGGAGCGCTGAGTAGAGCTGGGTGGGATGCCGGGGCACCAGAGCTTCGTGGAAGTTGGCTGCCCAGGTCGCAGGAAAGGTCACCGCCCAGGGCAGGTCGCAGGGCTGACCATAACAGCAGCCGGCAAAGAAGCAGCCGATGCGACCAAACCCATAGGCCAGGGGCACGGCGATGGCGGCCACATCCGCCACCTCCCAGAAGGGCAGTTTATGGCGGCGGATGAAGATCACGGCAAAGACTATTCCCCCGATGAGCCCGCCCAGGAAGACCAGGCCCCCTTCCCAGAAACGCAGGAGACTCAGGGGATCGGAAGCAAAGGTTCTCCAATCGTAGCTGATGACGTAATTGACATAGGAGCCCACCAGGCCCCCCAGGATGGCGAAGATGGCCAGGTCGGTGAAGCGTTCAGGATCGACCCCAATTTTCGGGGACAGGCGCCGGGCCACCAAGACTGCGGCCCAAATCCCCAGGGCAATCATAAAGCCGTAGGTGTAAACCGTAATCGGTCCGATTTTAAATAAAGTAGGATACAAACTCAGCCCTCCCTAGTTAACAAATAATAACCCAAACACAGATTCGTTATCCACAGTGTCCACAAGCTTATCCCCACTTTTTTGCGCATATTTCAGGGGGTTACCGGGCTTATCCACATAACCCACAGGTTATTCACATAATTCCCGGGAGTTATCCACAATTTCTGTAACACTTGTGTGACAAGGGCAGTGCAACATTATCCCCATTATCCACAGGTTTACATAGGACAAAATCTAAGAGTTTTCCACAGCCTTCGCCAAATCGAGATAAGGTACAGCATTTAACGACATCCCGCTGTGTCGATTTCGGGCGTACTGGGGCCAGGCCGCGGCGGCAATCATGGCTGCGTTGTCGGTGCATAGTTCCGGCGCGGGAATGCGCAGGGGCACCCCCTCTTCCGCCGCCAAATCTTCCAGAGCGCGGCGCAACTGGCCGTTGGCTGCAACTCCCCCGGCCATTAGCAGGGTTTTGGGCCGCATCCGCTCCACAGCCATGGCGGTCTTTTCCACCAGGACATCCACCACCGCCGCCTGAAAGGAAGCGGCGACATCCGCTTTATCCACCGCCAGCCCCCGCTGGCGGAGGTTGTGGACATGGTTCATGACCGCCGTCTTGAGGCCACTGAAGCTGAAATCCAGGCTGCCCTCCTCCAGCATCACCCGGGGGAAGGCCAAATTGTCCCGACCCTGGCGGGCCAGTTTGTCCACCGCCGGCCCCCCGGGATAACCCAGGTCCAGAATCCGGGCCACCTTGTCAAAGGCCTCGCCGGCGGCATCGTCCCGGGTCTGGCCCAGGAGCTGAAAGTCCAGGTCTTCCCTCATGTAGATCAACTCGGTATGCCCCCCGGAAACCACCAGGCAGACCAGGGGAAATTCCACCGGTCCGTCCAGCATGTTGGCATAGATATGCCCCGCCATGTGGTTGACGGCAATCAGGGGCTTGCCCAGGGCCCAGGCCAGGGCCTTGGCGGTGGAAACGCCGATGAGCAGGGCCCCCACCAGGCCAGGCCCTTGGGTTACCGCCACGGCATCGATGCCGTCCCAAACCAGGTCTGCCTGGGCCAGGGCCTGGCGCACCAGGGGATTCAGGGCCAGGAGGTGTTGCCGAGAAGCGATTTCCGGCACCACGCCGCCGAAGCGGGCGTGGGTCTCAATCTGGGAGGCCACCTGGTTGGCCAGAATCTCCCGGCCCCGGGCGACTATGGCCACGGCGGTTTCATCACAGGAAGTCTCGATTGCCAGGATATTAGCCATGGGCCTGCTCCTTTCTGTCAAAATATGCGGCGATGTCGTATAGCCACATGATCAGCGCATCTTCGTTGTCATCGGTATAGTAACCCCGGCGCACGCCGGCCACCACAAAGCCGAAGCTCTGGTACAAGTTCTGAGCGGCGACGTTGCTGCGCCGCACTTCCAGGGTGATGCTCCTGGCCCCTTGGCTCAGGGAGATGCGGAGCAACTCCTCCATAAGCTTGCGGCCGATGCCATGGCGCCGCCATTCCGGAGCCACGGCGATGTTGGTGATATGGGACTCGTCCAGCACCAGCCAGGTCCCGGCATAGCCTGCCACCGCTTCCCCTGCCAGAGCCACGATGTAGGTGGCATAGGGATTGCTTACCAGCTCCCGGTAGAAGGTGCCCTTGCTCCAAGGAGCGGTAAAGCAAGCTTGTTCAATCTCCATAACCCGATCCAAATGCAAGGGGGTCATGGCCGCGATGTCGATGTCAACAGCCATGGCCCACCCCCTGCTTTCGCCGCAGCTGCAGTTCGGCCTGGGATTCCCGGAGATAGAGGGGCGTCAGCTGGTCCACGGGAATGGCCGGGAGATGCCGGGCAAGGTCGGCCAGGGCCGCCGCCCGGGTCCCCGCCAGGTGCAAAGGCGCCCCCTTAGCCTGGGCCAAGACCCCTTGGGCAGAAGGCAGGACCAGGTCGACGGCATCGCCACAGAACCATATGGACTCTTGGTATCCCTTAAGGCTCTGCACAAGGTCGTCAATGGACATGGCCTGCTCCGGCAGAAGGGCCTGGGGCACCGGCTCGGCGCCAGTCCGGAACAGGGCGGTGTACACCTGCTCCCGCCGGGCATTGAGCACCGGACAGACCAGCCCACCGCCGCCAAAATTATGAGCCAGGACCTGCAAGGAAGAAACACCCACCACTGGCAAGTCCAGGGCAAGGCCAAGACCCTTGACGGTGGCCATGCCAATGCGCAAGCCGGTAAAGGAACCGGGGCCCCGGGTCACAGCCAAGAGTTCTAAATCTGCCGGCGTCAATCCCGTCTCCTGGAACAGCATATCCACCAAGGGCATGAGGCGCTGGGAATGGGTGCGAGGGATATTGGTAATTATCTCCGCCAGCAGCCTGGCTCCCCGGGCCAAGGCAACACTGCACACCGCCGTAGTGGTATCAATTGCCAGGGTCAACACTGTCCATCAGCTCCTCGACGAGTTTCGCATGCATGGGCCCCCTGGGCGCAAAGGATATAGCCCTCTCCTGGGGCCCTTTGGGTTCCAGAAAAATCTGCAGGTGATCCCGGGGCAAGAACTCCCGGGCCCGCTCTCCCCATTCCAGGGCGCAGACCCCGCCGGCGGCCAGGTACTCCTCCAGGCCCAACTCCCACAGCTCCTCGGGATCATCCAGCCGGTAGAGGTCAAAGTGAAACAAGGGCAAGCGCCCGCGGTATTCTTTGACTATGGTGAAGGTAGGGCTATTGACCACACCGGTAATGCCCAGTCCCAAGGCCAGACCCTGGACAAAGCTGGTCTTGCCGGCGCCCAGGGGCCCGGCTAATATCAGGACCGTCCCCGGCTGGGCCAGCTGTCCCAGGGCTTGGGCCAGCGCCAGGGTCTTCCGGGGACCGGCAGATATCATTTGCATACAATCAACTCCTGCGCCAATTTAGAGATATTATATCACAGCGCCGGCAAAATACCGTATACCAAGTTACCACAAGTCTGCCTCTACTGCCCGCTGTTATTCATCGCCGGTGGCGCCTCAGCGGAGCAAAATGGGCACTCTTGTTAATCGAGACTGAACCCAGACAGGGTTTCCTCCGCGCCCAAGCAAATGCCAAAAAAGAGGAGGTAAGGCAACCGTTTATAAGATTCCATAGTAAAACCGGGGCAAAAGCCCCGGTTAAATTTAGCCTTCCTTTGGATAGACGACTTGACCATCGATGATGGTATAGAGCACTTGGGAGAGGTAGTCGAAGGGGTGGCCGTCGACGATGACCAGGTCGGCATCCTTGCCCTTCTCGATACTGCCCACCCGGTCCTCGACGCCCAGGATTTTGGCGGCGTTGATGGTGATGCAGCGCAGGACATCGTAATCGTCCATGCCCGTCTCCCGGACCACGGCTGCCGCAGCGTGGAGGAGCTCATAGATACTGAGGACGGGATGGTCGGTGGTCAGGGCCACGGTCATGCCTGCCTCGCTGAGGACTTTCACCGTCTCCAGGGTCTTGTTCTGGGTCTCCACCTTGCCGGGGTTGCCCAGGGAAGGCCCGACGGTGGCCGGGAAGCCCGTGGCCGCCACCTTGTCGGCAATCAAATGGGCTTCGCTGGCGTGCTCCAGGGTGAGGTCGATGTCGAATTCCCTGGCAATCCTCAGAGCCGTGGCGATGTCATCGGCCCGGTGGGCATGCATGCGGATGGGAATTTCCTTCTTGAGGACGGGAATCAGGGCCTCTAATTTTAAGTCCCGGGGGGGGAGCTTCTCGGAGTCGCCCCCCGCCCGCTCGATTTTGTCCATGTAGTTCCCGGCTGCCACCAAAGCCTCCCGCAGCAGGGCGGCGCTGGCCATGCGGGTGCTGGGCATCTTCTTCTGGCTGGAGTAAATCCGCTTGGGATTCTCGCCCAGGGCGGCTTTGATGCCGGCGTTCTCCCGCAGCACCCGCTGGTGGAGGAGTCCGCCGCCGGTTTTGAGGACCACGGTGCTGCCTCCCAGGATATTGGCGCTACCCGGGGTGGACATAACTGTGGTAATGCCTGCCTCCACAGCTTCCCGGAACCCGTCTTCCTCGGGGTTGATGGCGTCCAGGGCCCGGAGATGGGTGGTCACCGGCTCCGTCATCTCATTATAGTCCCGGCCTTCCCAGCCCAGTCCTTCTTCGCTGACCCCCAGATGGGTGTGGGAATCGATGAACCCGGGGTAGACCCTGGCGCCTGCGGCATCGATGACATCGGCATCATCGGGGATTGTAATGTCGCCGATGTCGGCAATCTTGCCGTCTGCCACCAGGATTCCCCCCTGTATAGGCTCCTTCTGGGCGACGGTGTGAATCTCGGCGTTGATGATGGCCAAATATTGCTTAGCGTTCATAGACGATCTCTCCATCTATCATAGTTTTTTCCACCTGGGTCTTCCAATCAAAGGGATGACCGTTGAAGATGACGATGTCGGCGTCCTTGCCCGCCTCGATGCTGCCTACCCGGTGGGCGATGCCCATAATCTCGGCGGCATTGATGGTGATGGCCTTCAGGGCCTCTTCTTCGGGCAGTCCGGCCTTATGGGCCAGGGCTGCCTGGACGGGCAGATGCTGGACAGGGAACACGGGATGGTCGCTGGTCAACGCTACTTTAACCCCGGCCTTGTGCAGTATTCCAGGGGTCTTGAAGGTGGTGTTGAAGAGCTCGACCTTGGGGCGGCTGCCCAGGGTGGGACCGATGATGGCGGGGACGCCCTTTTCCGCCAGGAAGTCGGCGATGAGGTGCCCCTCGGTGCAGTGTTCGATACAGATATTGACGTCAAACTCTTCGGCGATGCGGATGGCGGTGGTGATGTCATCGGCCCGATGGGCATGGGCCCTGAGGGGGATTTCCTTCTTGAGGACCTTGACCAGGACTTCCAACTTGAGGTCCCGGTCGGGTTTTTTTTCGGGGTCGTCCTTGGCCTTTTCCAGCTTATCCATGTAGTTGCGGGCGGCCACCAGGTTTTCCCGGAGGATTGCCGCCACGGCCATCCTGGTGCTGGGAGACTTCTTTTGCTCGCTGTACACCCGCTTGGGGTTTTCGCCAAAAGCGATTTTCAGGCCCAGGGGCTCCTGGATGACCATATCGTCCACCACTTGTCCCCAGGTCTTCATGGCCAATACCTGTCCCCCGATGACATTGGCGCTGCCCGGGGCCACGGCGAGGCTGGTGACTCCGCCAGCCCTCGCGCCGGCAAAGGCCTTGTCCTGGGGGTTTATGGCATCCAGGGCCCGGAGGTGGGGTGTGGCCGGATTGGTCCTCTCATTACCGTCTGCCCCTTCAAAGCCGATACCCTGCTCGAATATGCCTATATGGGTGTGGGCATCGATGATTCCCGGCAGGACATACTTGCCCTGAGCATCGATGACCTCTGCTTCGGCGGGCACGGCGAGATCGGCGCCTACGGCTTTGATTTTGCCGGCTTCTACCAGGATGGTTCCCCCATCCAGGATCTGCCCGGCCATGGTATAGATCTTGCCGTTGATTATTGCGCGCATGTACATACTCCTTCCTGTGACTGGTATGGAATATATATTCTCGCTTGGCGAAAGAAATTCCTTTAGATTGGCTAGATACTCTCCTGCCAAAATAACCACAAAAAAACAACCCGATTCGGGTTGTCAATCTTCCTTTTCCAGCTCATCCGGGTGAATTAACTTCTCTACCGTGATGTCCACCCTTTCTACTTCGTAACCGGTGATGGCGTTGACTTCCTTGATCACCGTATCCCTGACCTTTTCGGCCACCTCGGGAATCACCACGCCATAGACCATGACCAGGCGCAAATCAAAGGCGACGCTGCCCGCGGCGGCCTGGTCCTCGGCATCGCTCTTCTGGACGCTGATTTTAGAACCCGCTTTGCCTGTCAGCAGGCGGCTGAGGCCGGAGAATGCACTCTTCCGCTCCTGGCGGATTACGTCCTCCACCTTCTGCAAGGCCGCCATGGCGATGTCCACAAACACTTCTTCATTGACAATCAGTTTTCCGTTAAATTTAGACACCCCCTTTGTATATTATATTTCGACGGCGCCTCTTCAATTCCTGCCCTCTTTCCGTCGCCCGCAAATATGGCAGCCGCCCTTTGCTCCAGCTTAGGCGGAGCTGCCAAGAGAGGACGCAGGGCACTGGCAGGGGCAGGATAGAGGCAGAGGCCAAAAATCTCTCGCCCAATGGCGCCCCTTTAGATTATTAAGCAGGAAATGAATAATATTAATGCATGGGGTTGACAACAGCCCCGGGTCCAGGTTATAATTTACCTGAGATAATGCGGGGAGGGTTTGCATTGAGCAGTATCTATATAAACGGCCGTGAGATTACCAATCCGGTGGCCAAGTTCTTCATAAAGGCCTTGGCTTTGCTTATCGTCGGTGCAGTGCTGGCCCTGGTCTTATTCCTGGTCTTGCCCGCTGTGGGCGTCGTTGTAGTAGGCGCAGTGGGAATCGCCATTGTCGCTGTGGTCTTGGCCCTGTTGGCTGTGCCCGTCTTTGCCGTAGGAGGGTCGGTCTTGGGTATCCTCCTGGCCCCCCTGGCTGCTCTGGGCCATGTGTTTTGCCCTCGGCGCCGGTACTATCGGGATTGGGATTAAAAATCATTGGTAAACCCGGAGCAGTTCAAACCAGCTCCGGGTTTTCTCATGCCTATCTGAAGATCAGGACCATACCCTGGCCTTCCACGTCCACGCTTTCAGAAGCGTCTCCGACAACCAGTATATAGCTTTCCCCATACTTATAGGCCCGGAATACATTGGTAACCGCTGCCGGCAACGGTGCCCCTCCTACGGAAATGGTGCCGCTCCTGCCTGGATAAAACCAATTTTCAGCGAAGAACAGCGCCGGTATTTCAACCCTCCCCCGCTGGGAGTTGCAGGCAATGGTTACATCCTCATACCAGGTCTGAGGGTCTCTGAGGACATCAGCCTTGGCGCCGGCAGGATCCAGAACTATCCGGGCCTCAAATCCGCCACCCTTTGTCTGGGGAGTAGATAATGACACTTCGGCATACACCTTGTCATTACACATTGCCGCCCACCCAATAGTATGTGCTTCCCACTGGTCCAGGAGCTTGGTCTTCTTGCCCTGGGAGTCTGTGTAGAACATGGCGTAATCCTCAATTGACAATTCCCCGCCACCGGGGAGGGAAACCTTGCTGCTGCCTCCGCCGTACTGGACGGTCAAGACTTCACCTGCGCTGTTGCCTGCTTGATCTACTAAGTGTTCTTCTTCCCTGGGCTCATCCAAGTCGTCTGAGATGTCAGACCTGTGAATATAGAAGAGATCGGTGCCGGGCACATGGGTTGCCGATGAACGCCAAGGGGTTTCGGTCAAAGTCTTTGTACTCAGGTCATAGCTGTAATAAAAGGGAGAGCTCCAGATTCCATACATCGTTCCCCGCAAGACACATAGGGAGATGGCGAGCTCGGTGGGAGATTCCCAGGTTGCCCGGGGGGCGAAGACGACTTCGTCGCCATGCTTGCCCTCCAGAGCCACAGGCAGTACGTGCTTCTCTAATTCTGCCCCCTCCGGCGAATAAATGATGAGCTCCGATGCCGGGTTGCCGGCCTTGAGCAGGGCAAACCTGTCCCCTCGGGGCGACCAGCTTCCCCAGCCTCCCGGGTACTTGGTAAGCTTGCCCGTAGCAAAGTTCAGTAAACACTGCCCGTCTTCGCCATCGATGAGGGCGGCCGGGGCAAGGGGCGAAATGTCCATTCCCCAAAAGGTATCAAAATGGAGGGACTCCTTGAGTTTCAGCTTGCTTTTCGGGATTACAATATCCTTGACGGCCAGAAAGTCCCCGAATACGTGATAAATGGAGTCCAAACGCTCAAGCAAATTCAAATCTGCCTGGGAAATATCCAGGGCCGGCGCCACCAGGTAAACCAGGTCAACATCCGGTCTCGCGCCAAGGGCGGAGACCAGGTCGGCAAGCCTGTCCTCCCACTGCCGCTTTCCCACCTGGGCCAAGACCTCGAGGATTACCCGACTGTGGGGGGCTGAATTGCTGTCCCGTTTGTCATAGAGGAGGCCGAGGACCTCATCCTTCATCTCGGAGTTCAATTTTGCCAGCACCTGGGGAGCCCGGGCGGCCACATCCAAGCCCAATGGATTTTGCCAACCCGGCTCCAAGCCCTGAACCAGGAAAGCGGCCCAGAGCTGCCAGTACAGTCCCAGGGGGTCATTTTCGGCATCGAGACTTTCCAGGGCAGCGAGTTTATCCCCGTCCAGTTTCTGCTCCCAACACGCCTTCCACAGTTCCACATAGAGCGCAGTGGCACTGTACTCTTCTCTTCTTGCCAGCCGCTCGGGGAAAACCGGTAACACAGGGGGAGTTCTCCCCTCAACCGGTAGCGAGGCCTTCCAGGCCGCACTTGCCAATAATACTGTCATGAACTTCTCCCTGGCCTGCTCGGTGAGCTCCCAGCGGGCAAATACCCTTTCGGCGTATTTTGCCGCTTCCCAGTGCGGAGTGTTGACGTATGCGCCGGCCATGGCCTCGTTTAAATCGGCCTGAGGATCCAGCTTCAGGACCTCTTCCTCCAGCCAAAACACCGCCTCTCCCAAGCTCTCCCGGGCAATATAGTCCTTACTGCCCCGAATGAACAGCTCCGCCACACCCTGGACATGGGCCCAAGTATGTATATCCTGGAGAACCGAAAAGATGAGCTCAGCGTCTGCGGATTCCATGGCCAAGTCCAGCATTTCTTCCGCAGTCGAAGCGCTCGGTTTTTTGGCCATGGCCTGCTTGAGTTCAGCTATTGCTTCCTCTGGGCTGGAGGGTTGTGGGGAACAGGCCGTCAGCCCGCTAAGGAGCACAAGCAATACCAGCGCCCAGACGAGTTTCTTCCCAAGCATCGTTGCCCTCCTCTCTGTTTCAATTTATGCCAGTGAAAAGAATTTGTCCGCAAGGGGTCTTAATTCCTTTTAGTTTTCTGTCCTTTCCAAATAAAAGATAAACGCTCCCGGAAGGCGAGAGCGTTTTCCTGACTCTTACAAATCGCGACGCGGCAATGAAACCAGATAAAAAATAGAGGCGGTAACCCGCCTCATATTTAGCCGATTACCCCGCTCATGCGGATTACTTCCAGGCCCCTTTCCTCCAGGGCGGCGATGATCATATTGATGCCGATGGAGTCGCTGGCCATGTGGCCGGCCACGATGACATTGCCGATATTCTGTTCCCTGACGGCCTTGAGGACATCCTCGGGCATGTGCATGCAGACCAGGGTACCGATTCCCGCTTCAAAGTAGGCCTGGGCCACCTTGGCGCCGCCGTTGGTCCCTCCGGCCATGGTCACAAAGACCCTGCCTGCATAATCCTTCTCGGCCCCCACGCGAATTTCCGGCTCGGTCAGGGCGTTGCTGTACTCCGGCAGCAACTTAAGGGCGGCGATGACATCGCCCAGGGTGGACTTTTCCTTTAGATTCTCGTCCAGGTGCTCCTGAACCTTCCGCTCTGTCAGCAGGTCGGCGGGGGAGTGAATACCCATGAAGGGCATGTTCAGGAGTTTTGCCGCCGAGACGGCCCGGTCGTAATTGGTGACGTGGAGACTGCGCTCCACTTTGCCCATCTGTTCCCGCAGCACCTTCTGGGCCTTGTTGATGGGAACCCCGGCGGTGACCATGCGGGCAATCTGGTTTTCCATGACCTTGTACAGGTTGAGCCGGGGAGAGCCGCCCACGGGGTGATGGGTGATGACCAGGTCGACACCCAGTTCACGGGCAATGAGTATCTCCACAGCTTCCATGTCCACGCCAAAGGCGACCTTCTTAATATCTTCGCCGGGAACTATGATTCCCGAATCGGCGGGTATTTCCTCCAGGCCGGCCATTTCCAGGGCCAGGTCCATGATTTCTTTGGTGTTCATGGCGTTCCTCCTCATTGGGGTGATGGGGTGCCTCTGTGGGTCTCAGGGACGCCCCCTGTCAATTAACTGAACGGCAGGAGAGAGCGATGCGGTGGCGGCGCTGGTCCACTCCGATGACCCGGACGGTGATATTGTCCCCCACCTTCACCACTTCCAAGGGGTGCTTGACGTATTTATCGGCCAGCTCGGAGATGTGGACCAGGCCGGCCTCCTTGAGGCCGATGTCCACAAAGGCGCCGAAGTCGGTAACATTGCGCACCGTCCCCTGGAGGACCATGCCTTCCTTGAGGTCCTTGAGGGTGAGGACTCCTTCCCGGAAGAGGGGGGGCGGCAGTTTGTCCCGGGGGTCCAGGGCGGGTTTTTCCAAAGCCTGGATGATATCCCTGAGGGTCGGTTCCCCTACGCCAAGCTGCTGGGCCAGTTTCTTCACCGGGGCCGGCAGTTTGCTGCCCAGTTCGGGAATTCCGCCCCGGCTGGCCAGGTCTGCGGTGGTGTAGCCACACAGCCCCAGGAGCTTTTCGGCAACCTCATAGGACTCGGGGTGGACGGTGGTGGCATCCAGGGGATTCTCGCCATCCCGGATGCGCAGGAAGCCGGCGCACTGCTGGAAGGTGGCCTCCCCCAGGCGGGGGACTTTGAGGAGCTGAGTGCGCTGGGTAAAACTGCCCTTCTCCTGGCGCCAGGCCACAATGGACTTGGCCACGGCGGGCTTGATTCCGGCAATATAGGAGAGTAGCGGCGCCGAGGCTGTATTCAAATCGGCGCCCACCCGGTTGACGCAGGTCACCACCACTTCACCCAGGAGCCGGGACAATTCCTTCTGATCGACATCATGCTGGTATTGGCCGACGCCGATGGCCTGGGGCGGGATCTTGACCAGTTCGGACAGGGGATCCTGGAGGCGGCGGGCAATGGATACGGCAGAGCGCTCGGCCACATCCAGGTCGGGGAACTCTTCCTTGGCCAGAGGGTCGGCAGAGTAGACCGAGGCCCCCGATTCGTCCACCACGGTATAGGCTAAGCCCTTTAACTCTTGGGTGAGTTCGCCGATGAGTTCGGTGGTCTCGCGGCTGGCGGTGCCGTTGCCGATGGCGATGACATCGATGCCATGCTTGGCCACCAGTTCTTTGATTCGGCGCTTGGACTGTTCGACTTGGCTCTTGGGCGGTGTCGGGTAGATTACGTCGATCTCCAGGAGTTTGCCAGTGGGGTCCACCACCGCCAGCTTGCAGCCCGTCCGATAGGCCGGGTCGATGCCCAGCACCGTCTTACCCCGGGTAGGGGGTTGCAGGAGTAAAGAAGTGAGGTTGGCGGAAAAGAGCTTGTAGGCCGACGTATGGGCAAAATCAGTCAATTCCCGGCGAATATCCCGCTCCACAGCGGGAGCCAGCAGGCGCTGGTACCCGTCTTCCATGGCCCTTCGCACATAGTCCCTGGCGTCCTCCCGCTGGGGATTGAAGTTCCGCCGCCACAATTCCTGGAGCAGGTATTGGGGGTCGAAGTCCAGGGAGACTTTGAGGAACTCTTCCTTTTCACCCCGGTTTATGGCCAGGACCCGGTGAGGGGGGATTTTAGCAACGGGTTCGCTGTACTCATAGTACATTTCGTACACCGATTGGGCCTTTTCATCACTGGCCTTGACCACCAGCACAGCCTTATCCCATGTGCGGCGCCGGGCAATCATCCTGTTATCCGCTGCATCGGCGAAGTCTTCGGCGACGATATCCATGGCGCCCCGGAGGGCGGCTTCGGCATCGGGGACTTTCTCGTTGATGTACTTTTCTGCCGCAACCAAGGGGGCCAGTTCGCCGATGAGCAAGGCTTGGGCCAGGGGCTCCAGGCCGGCCTCCCGGGCCTTGCTGCCCCTGGTGTTGCGCTTGGGCCTGAAGGGCCGGTACAGGTCTTCTACCTGCTGGAGCCTGGTGCTCTCCCGCACCTGGGCTTCCAGCTCTGGAGTCAGCTTGTCCTGCTCGGCAATCAGGCGCAGCACCTCTTCCTTGCGCTGATGGAGATTGCGCTGGTAGCTGGCCTGTTGCTGAAGGGCAAAGATCTGTTCCTCGTCGAGGCCGCCGGTGGCTTCTTTGCGGTAACGGGCTATGAAGGGAACGGTATTGCCGGCGTCCAGCAGCTTTAAGGTCTCTGCGACCTGGTTTAAGGGTATTTTCAGCTCAGCGGCGATGGTCTGGAGAATTTGCCTTTCTACATCAGTCATCAATTACTCCTCCTTCTCTGCAAAACCAGGGGATCCAGGGGGTCAGGGGCCCCCTGATGCTCCTGGGGTTAGCAAGCTCACGTCTGATAGGAGCAGCTAGTTTCCAGCTTCCTTCCTGAGTTGAAGGGCCGGTATTACTTCGCCACACTTTTCCTGACGGTGATTGACATTCCGGGGGCGGTGGTATTTTTCCAGGCTCTGGACCTGTTGGGCGCTGAGGAAGCCCAGCTGCTTGAGGATTTCTACCACCACCGGATCCCGGCCCCGACTGGAACCGTCTTCGCACTTGACGGCGATGCCGATGCCCTCTTCCATGATCCCCACACAATACACCCCGGCGGCCCCGGCTTTACCCACCAGAACGCCACCGGCGGTGCGCATGAGGTCGGTGCAGAAGCGGTCAGTCCCCCCCACCATTTCCGGATGGGCAATCATGGCGGCTGTCATCCGCCGGCAAGCCTCTATGCGGCTGGGGTTTCCCTGGGGGTGAGCAAGCCGGGCGTAGGCCAGGGCCATGTTATAGAGAGGCAGGCCGTGGACGGGAACGCCGCAGCCGTCGGTGCCAATGGCTATTTGCTCCCGGGGATAACCGGTGAATTCTGCCACATAGTCGAGAATCAGCTGCTGCAGCGGATGGTCCAGTTCCAGATAATTGGCGGGATCATAGCCCAGGTGGGTAACCAAGGTCAACATGCCGGAATGCTTGCCGGAGCAGTTGCAGTGCAGAGCTGAAGGCTTTTCTCCGGCTTGGGTCATGGCGCGGGCGGTCTCGGCATGATAGGGCATGTGCACCCCGCACTGGAGCAGGGAAGGGTCCTGGCCAATCTTCTTGAAGATACCCAGCACTGTGTCAGTGTGGATCTTTTCTCCACTGTGGGAGGCACAGAACAATGCCAGTTCTTTGGGCTCAATGCCATAGCGGTCGGCAGCCCCCGACTCCACAATGGGCAAGGCCTGAAAGGGCTTAGCCGAGCTGCGCCAATAGGTAATATGGCCTGGGTCGCCGACACTGTACAGCAGATTGCCCTGCCAGTCGACGACGGCCACATGGCCCCGATGCACATTTTCCACCAGGGGACCTCGGGTTACCTCTACTAAGATTTGGGCTCGATTCAAAAATCATTCCTCCCCTATGTTAACAGGACGGTAGTTGTTTAATATTCTTATGACATCTGCCACCGGCAGCGCCGGACGGGTGTTGCCGTCCCGGCCGATCATGGAGCCGGCGGTAAACAAAGCATTGAGGATGGCCTCCTCGGTGGCCTCTACGGTCGCTTCAAAGAGGGAGCCCAGCTTGTCATCCCGGAGTCGGGCAGCCACCAGGCGGTCGGAGCTAATTTCCAGCGGGCGACTGCCGGTGGAAAAGGCCAGGACAAAATCGCCGCTGCCATGGCCCGCCACCGAACCGGTGCGGGCCAGGCCAAAGCCCGCTCGCTTGGCGATGCGCCCCAATTGCCGAGCATCCAGGGGAGCGTCGGTGGCCACCACCATGATAATTGAGCCCTTCTCTTCTTCTTGCCGGCCGGGTTTGGGCAGGACCTGTCCCACCGGCACTCCGGCGATTTTCAGCTGATGCCAGAGGCCGAAATTGCTCAGGACCAGGACCCCGACGGTATATTCCCCAGCAAGCCGGGAGCTGGTACCGATCCCCCCCTTACAGCCAAAGGAAGACATGCCGGTCCCGGCCCCAACGCTGCCCTCCTGGGGCAACCCCCTGCCGGCTGCGGCGATAGCGGTCCGGACATGCTCCCGACCAATGGCTCGGGCCCGAATATCGTTGAGCCAGCCGTCATTGCATTCGGCCACTACGCCGTTGACGGTGGCGGACTTGCGCCCGATTTCGGGATTGCGCTCCAGTTTGTACTCCACCAGGGCATCCAGCGCGGCCCCCACGCTGAGGGTATTGGTCAAAATAATGGGGGTCTCGATTTCCCCCAACTCCTTGATCTGGCTCAGGCCCACCGACTTGCCAAATCCGTTGATGACCTCGACCGCCGCGGGCACCTTTTCTTCAAAGAGGTTGCCGAAATGCGGCAAGATGGCGGTGACGCCGGTGCGAATGGAATCCCCCTCCATCAAGGTGCAATGGCCTACACCCACCCCAGGGACGTCGGTGATGGCATTGAGGGGACCCGGGGGCAGCCCCGGCAGGGCGATGCCCCATTGGCGCAACCGCTTTACTTCTTCCATTCTCTCTCACCTCTGCAGGCGGCCACAAAGGCATGAAAGACGTTGAGGAATTTGCCCTGCTGTGGGTACAATCTCTCAGGGTGAAACTGAATGCCCAAAATCCACGGGGATACGCTCTCAATGGCCTCCACGACACCGTCGGGAGCGACGGCGCCGACCTTTAGACCGGGGGCAACCTTTCCCACCGCCTGATGGTGGCAGCTGTTGACGGCAAAAGTCCCCTCCCCCAGAGCCTCGGCAAGGATGGTCCCACCCTGAACCTCCACGTGATGGTGGGGATAAATACTGGGGGCCAGCTGTCTGTGCTGGATGGCATTTTCTCTGTCGGCGCCCAAGTGCTGAATAACAGTTCCCCCCATCATGACGTTGAGGACCTGGATGCCCCGACAGATTCCCATCATGGGCAAGCCCCGCTCCAGGGCAGCTTTAAACAGGGCAGCTTCTTGCTCATCCCGGATGTGGTCCACCGAGCCGAGATCGGGCTGAGGTTGCTGCCCAAAGCGCAAGGGCGAAATATCCGGGCCGCCACTGAAGAAAAGCCCGTCCATTCTTGCCAAAGCCTGAGCGCTCTTTTCCGGAGAAAGGGACACCGGCAAGATTACCGGAATTGCCCCTGCCGCCTCCAGGGCTTGGACATAACTGTCATTCAGAGAACTATACCCTTCTTTATGGTTGTGAGTGCTGGTTACGGCTATATAAATCAAATTTTGTCCTCCTCAATAAGCCAGTTTTCCACATCGTCTTTAGCAAACAGTGCGGGCCAGCCGCCGGTATGAATAAATACGACGGGACCCTTTTGCCAGGTTCCCCGACGGATATCTGCGATCATGCCGGCGGCAGCCTTAGCGGTGTATACCGAGTCCAGGAGCAGGCCTTCGGTGTGGGCAAAGAGCTTCAGGGCTTCCAGGCAACCGGGAGTAGCGATGCCGTACCCCGCTCCAACCTGGCTGTCATCCATCACCACCTGCTCCGGGGCAATCCTCGCATCGGTTCCCAGTATTTGGCCGGCGCCGTTGTAGATGGCGGCGACCTCTGCTTGGAGGGCCGGAGCGGTCCCGCTCACACAGTAGCCGTGGACTGCAACGTCTTGCCAGCCAGCCAGGGCCAGCCCCAACATCACCCCTGCCATGGTCCCGCCGGACCCGGCGGCCAAGGCGATGGCCTCGGGTTTTATCCCTGCGGCCTTGCACTGGGGAACCAGCTCTTCGGTGATGGCCCGAACATAGCCCAGGGCGCCCACAGGGGTGGAGCCGCCCAGGGGGACCTTGTAGATCTTAATTCCCCGCCTGGCCAACTCTTCGGCATCGTCGTCGATCTGGGCATAGATTTCCGGATATTCCTTGCCGCCGCAGAAAATTAGCTGAGCGCCCAACAATTTGTCCAGGAGCAAATTGCCCCGCAAGCCCCGGGGACGCTCACCCTTTAAGTAGAGGCGGCATTTCAACCCCAGGCGGGCGGCAATGGCGGCCGTCATCCGGGCGTGGTTAGACTGGGGCCCGCCCACAGTAACCAGGCAATTGGCGCCCTGGGCCAAGGCATCGGCAACCAGGAACTCCAACTTTCGGGCCTTATTGCCGCCCCCGGCCAGGCCGGTGGCGTCATCCCGCTTGACAAAGATTTCCGGGCCGGCCAGGGCCGTCGTCAGCCGCTGGGTCCGCTCCAGGGGAGTGGGAAGATGGGCGATTTCCCAACGCTTATAGTATTGCTGCATTTAGTCCTGATCCCTCCTCTATGACTACCTGACACTATAATATTCCATAGCCACAGCCGTTTTCCTTCCCAAGGGACAAAAATGGAGCCGGCTCAAACCCTTTGAACCAGCCCCATCCATTATGTTTAATTAAAAATCTATGAGCCCCAGGCTTATCTGGAGCGCATCGTTCACTCTTTGCATGAGTTCAGGAACAAGGTGGGTAACCCGCTCGTTGAGGCGTTGCTTGTCGATGGTGCGAATCTGCTCCAAGAGTACCACCGAATCCCGGTCCAGACCGTGTTCCTGGGCGGTTATTTCCACATGGGTGGGGAGTTTTGCCTTTTGAATCTGGGAAGTAATCGCCGCTACGATCACCGTGGGACTGTACTTATTGCCCACATCATTCTGGATGACCAGAACCGGACGCACACCCCCCTGTTCAGAACCCACCACCGGGCTCAAATCAGCGAAATATATATCTCCCCGTTTAATATTCATACAATCACGCCCCGCTAACCATCGATTCAATGGTCTCTACGGCTTCATTCTCTGCCTGCACCGCCTCATTGGCGAGACTTAAGTTGATCTTGGACATCTCCACATAGCCCATTTGCAGCCGTTCCCGAATCTGACGCTTTTTCATTTCTTTAATGTAAAAACACATGGCCTCCCGAATCAGATGGCTGCGGTTGATTTTCTCTCTGCTGACGATGCCGTCAACTTCCTGGAGCAATGTGTTCGGGAGGGAAATCATGATTCGCTTGGTTTGAGCCACATCGGCACCCCCTGAGTATAGACGATAGTATATCAGATTGGTACGTACAGGTGTATAGGAGTATTATATTGCACGTGCTCCTGTCCTGTCAAGCTTGATACTTATAATACCGCGGCACTCGGGCAGAAACGGCGCAGAGTACCTCGTAATTTATCGTACCGGTGAGGGCGGCCAACTCATCGGCCAGAATCTGCTCATCTCCCTGGCGGCCGAAGATAACCACTGGCTCGCCGGGACCAACCTCCGGCAGGTCGGTGATATCCACCATGCAGTAATCCATGCAGATTCTGCCCACCTGCGGCACTCGCTGCCCCCGAACCAGGACCTGAGCTCTGCCCGAAAGGGTGCGCATGTAACCGTCGGCATAGCCCAGAGGCAAGGTGGCAATGCGGCTGGGGCGAGAAGTGACAAAGGTGCAGCCGTAGCTTATGGGTGTGCCCTGGGGCACCTCCTTGACAAAGGAAATACTGGTGTGCAAAGTCATTGCCGGCCGCAAATCCAAGAGGCGTTTTACCTGAGCGGAAGGGTAGAGGCCGTACAAACTGATGCCGATTCGCACCATGTCAAATTGGGCTTCGGGAATTTCGATGGCGGCGGCGCTATTGGCACAGTGGGCGATGACCTGGGGCTTATCTTTCTTTATTGTTTCCACTATGCTTTTAAATTTATCCAATTGAATTTGGGTATAGCTCTTGTCCTCTTCATCGGCGGCGGCAAAGTGGGTGTAGAGGCCCTCCAACTCAAGATGGGTAGACTGCAGTACCCGGTTGACCAACTCCAGACCGGCGGCATCCCGGGGACCGAGACGCCCCATGCCGGTATCCAGTTTGACATGGACCCCAACTTTACGGCGTTGGCGCATGGCTTCGTCATCCAGAAGCGCCAAGGTGTTCAGATCCACGATTCCCGGGGTGAGGTGATACTGAATAACCGCGCCCAGGGACTCGGGGGGCAGGTAACCCAGAATTAAGATGGGAGCGGCCAAGCCGGCCTGACGCAGGCGAATGCCCTCTTCCACCAGGGCGACGGCCAGCCACTCGGCGCCAGCTGCCAAGGCGGCCCTGGCCACTTCCACGGCTCCATGACCGTATCCGTCGGCCTTGACCACAGCCATAAGTCGGGTGGGCTGGGGGATGTGACGGCGGAACTCTCGGACATTATGAGCGATATTGGCGAGATTGATCTCTGCCCAAGTGGGCCTGTATCTGTGCAAAACCATCACTCCTTTGACCGGGATATCTTCGCTATTTCCCGGCTGAAATCCTGCCTGGGATTGGGCCGAATAAAAGCATGGGAGGCTTGCCCCATGCTTGTCAATTATAACCGATATATTGGCAGATGCCAACTCAGTCAAATTGGTCCTCGGCCTCTGGCTGGGCAGGGTACCATACCTTCACCATGCCAAACCCGCAACTGTTCCTGTTGCCAAAACCCAACTGATACCCCAGGCGAATGAGTTCGGGATTGCCGGTAACGGTAAAAGGCACCATATAGCCCAAAATCTTTACTCCGTTAAAGTCCACTAGCCTGCTGACCCGACGCTTATTTTTTATGTATTGCTGGTTAAATTTGATGGTCAAACTCTCATCGCTGGGCAGGGAATCATATACGCGATAATACTTGTTGATAAGTTCTTGGCGCAGTTTTTCACCAAAATCATGATCCTCGATGCGTCCATAGCGGGGTCTGGAATCCGCGGTAGTGGGCTGGTAGGTTATACTGATAGGCGACATACAGGAAAACTCCATATGCGGACCGATGTCGGGGTCTCCCAAAACCTCGACATCCTGGATTTCCATCTGGTGAGGTCCCAGGCAAATCTGGCCGGTATATTCCAGGCCCTTGAGCAGTTCCTCCAGGAAAAAAATCCGCGGCGAGGACACGTACCAGTGTATCGTCTCCCCCATATTTTGGATGCCCTCCTCCGCTATACTATATTGGTCAAAGTATAGCTGGGAGAAGGTAAATAAGTTAAAACCGCTGTACCTGTTGCATGCAAGTGGGTTCACACTGTGGATTGCCCTGTTGATAACCTTGACCAGCCGGTGATTGTAATTGTAAGGCAGGACGGTACCACTATCGCAATTGAAAATGATCTTTAAACGCATTGGTGCCAACTCCTTTGGTCAGGTGGCAGACAGCCCATATGTATCGATACTGTTAAATTCGTCACATGCTCCCGAAAATCCTGTAAAATTATGTGCCAAAAGTAACTTTTGCCGATTTCCCGGCATTTTAGCAGATTATAACATGAACAGTTGAAAGAATATAGAAAAACCGCCCCTGAGGGCGGAATTTTCTTAGGCTCGCTGCTCGAGGAATTTCATCAGTGTCGGCGCCAGGTAGACTAAGAGAAAGCCGCTGATTATTATTTCCGGAACGATGTACTGGGCGTTATAGACCAGAGAATACATCCAGACCGCTGTCCCCTCGGGGGCGTACTGGCCAAAGAACCATACTCCAGACAGGAAGTGACAAAATGCCCTGAGTCCGACTCCGACGATTGCTCCCGATATAGGCAAAATGTAAGTTGTCTGAGGAAGCCCCCTGACCAGACACCAGACCAGGGAAAAGGCGGCGGCCCCGATTCCTCCGAAAAGTGACGCCTTGCCCAGGTCCGCTGCTTGCAGTGCTTCCCGAAGAGTTGCCTCTCCCGTCAACACTCCTCCCAGGTAGAGGAAGCTGACGATGCTTAGCACCATCATGGCCAGAAGGGGAGCAAATAAATCCAGGCGAGTGGCTTCCCTGGCTTTGCCTGTGACCCGGGCCAACAGAGCACGCACTTTGGGATGCCACAAAAAACCGGCAACTCCCAGGCAGGCAAAGGCAAGGGGATAATCCAAAAACCACTGGATGACGGAGACGGTGTACCCCCCCATCAAGTAGTCGATAAGCCCGTATATGGCTCCGACGGTGATTCCCACCTTTGGGCCGCGGAGCACTGCGATCAGGAGCAGGGGAACCATACTTCCGGCAGTGACTGAACCGCCCATGGGCGCGCTCCACAGCTTGATCCTGCCCAAGAGCCAGGCCAAAGCCAGCATCATGCCGGCCTCGACGATGATACGGGTGGTAAAAGAAGTTTTCATTTTTTCTCCTCCCTCCGGTCCGGGGAAGACAAAAGGCGTGCCCCAGGACACGCCCACAATGGTTGCACATGGAAAGCACGCAAAGCGTGCTGGGTGCAACATGCGTCTGTACCTCCGCAGGCATTACCCTGATCAGGTTACGGGTCAGGGCTAACAGCCCTATCTCAGCCCCTTACAGGAGCCCCCCTAGACCGATTATTTACTTTCATCCCAATGATACCAAACTCTGTACAGAAGGTAAAGTATTATTTTCAACAGACCTCAACAGCAGCCGCCAGGACATTTTCCCTGTTGCTTTAGCTTGCAGCCGGAACAGTCGAAGTGCATGGCTTCTTGACAGCGGGGGCAGCGGAGGGCGGGCTTTTCCTGCTTGTAACCGCATTTGGAACAGACGAAAGTCATGCCAGCCACCCCAGAGCCCAGGCCAGGATTCCGCCCACCAAAAAGGCGGTGGCAAAGGAGCCCAACCAAATAGCCACACTTTCCTTCCAGGACCGCTCTTTAAAGATTATCATCACCGAAGCGATGCAGGGCACAAACAGGGTGATTGTGACCAGGGAAACCAGGGTCTGAACAGGAGTCAAGTTCATATCATACAGACCTGCGGCGCCAAAATCCCGGCGCACAATGCCCATGATGAAGGCAGTCGCCGTTTCCCGAGGTAGCCGCAGGAGACCGGTGGTCACCGGGGCCATGACGTTCTGGAGCAGTTCCAGAAACCCCGTCAGTTGCATCGCCGTAATAATCAGGGCGCCCAGGGCGAAGAGGGGCGCTGCCTCGCTGAGGAAGTGCCAGGACCGGGTAAAGGTCTTTTTGAAGACGTTTTCCAGTCGAGGCAGGCGCAGCGGAGGCAGATCGATGAGGAGATGGGTGGACTCCCCGGGCAACACCTTGTTCAGCATCAGGCCCACCAAGCCGAAGACAGCCACAATGGTGATGCCGTAAAGGGTTATATAGCCGGCGCCCAGGGGCGAAATCAGGCCGGCAATGACGCCCAACTGGGCAGAACAGGGAATGGCAATCCCCAGCAGAGCGGTGGCGATAACCCGCTCCCTGCGCGAGCCCAGGAGACGGGTGGTAATGGTGGCCATGGTGACGCAGCCGAAGCCCAGGATGATGGGGATTATCGCCCGGCCATTGAGGCCGATCTTCGTCATGGCCTTGTCCACCAGGGTAGCGACCCGGGGGAGGTAACCGGAGTCCTCCATCGCCGACAAGAGCAGGTAGAAGCCAACCACCAGGGGCAAGAGCAGGCCCAGGAGGTAGATGGGAGTCATGGTCAAGAGGCCGAATTCGCCCACCAGTATGGCGCCGATGACGGAGTCCTCGGCGATGAAGCGGGTAACCAGGTTCATGATGAAGTTATAGTAGTACTGGCCCATTATCACTTCTTCGGTGATTTCCACCACCGTCTGGGCGACGAACACCCCGATAAGCCAATAGGCTGCAGCCAAAACGGCCAGGAGAATGGCAATGCCGGTGAGGGGACGCATCATCCACTGGCCCAGGCGTTCCCGAAAAGCCACATTATTGCTCTCTTCTCTAACCACATGGCCGACGATATCGTCCACCCTCTGGCGGCGGCGCAGGTAAATCTCTTCCCGCATCCCGCCGGGTTCCACGCCGTGGTACTCGGCCACATGGGGGTCATCCTCGAGGATGAGCAGGGCGTCTCCCTGCTTGGCCACCCGGTTTTGCATGGTCAGCAGCCGCTCCTTCAGTTCAGGCTCGATAATTCCAGGGCGGGCGCTGTCCATTGCCGCCTTGACCTTATCGATGCCGGATTTCTGGGTGGCTACCGTGGGGATTACCGGCGCCCCTAGCAAGTCCCTGAGCAAATCCACATCCACTGTCCGCCGCATGGCCTTGGCTTCGTCCATCATGTTCAAGGCCACCACCACCGGCTTGCCGGTATCGATGACCTGAAGAGTGAGAAAGAGGTCCCGCTCCAGATGGCAGGCGTCGACAATGTTGAGGACAATATCGGCATCCAGGATTACGTCCCGGGCCACCCGTTCCTCATCGTTAAAGGAGGAAATCCCATAAACCCCGGGGGTGTCGATGAGGACATCCTCTCCCAAGGGGCCGTAGCTGAGCTCAACGGTGGTTCCCGGAAAGTTGGAGACGTCGACATACAGCCCCGTCAGGGCGTTAAAGAAGACAGATTTTCCCACATTGGGGTTGCCCACCAGGACCAGCTTGCGGGCGCCTTCGGGAATGGCTACGGCCTTATTTATGTCATGGCAGTGTTGCATAGGGCACCCCTTTTCTAAGCATTCTCCAGAGCGGGGCGGACGCTGATTTGCTTTGCCAGGCCGCGGCCCACTGCGATTTCCTGGAGGTTTTTCTTCAAGGTAACAGGGCCGGAGGAGATCACCGAAGAGCAGGTAACCTGGGCTCCCTCGGCAATTCCAAATCTGATGGCTTGGACCCGAACTAGTGGATCAGGAATGTGCTGAATAATAATTTTTTGTCCTCGTTTGACATCGGCCAGGGTCATGAGTCCACCTCCAATTGAGAATCGTTTTCATCTACGCCTCTATTTAACCATTCCCGACTCAATTCGTCAAGTATTTATTTTAAAAAAAAACCGGCTCAATAGCCGGTTGGAATATTATTTTATTTTGCCCTGACGATACATGGCCAAGAGCAGGTCTACCATTCTGCCATAACTCCGGACCCCGTCCTGCTGGCGGTTGGCCTTGAGGTAAGAGTCGTTGATCTTGTTGGATGCCTTTTCCACAGGGCCCTCGTAGCGCTGCCAGTACTCCGACCAGTCCTGAAGGTCCCGGTTGAGGCCGGGACCATACAGCACCCGCACCTCCTTATAGGCGTCGGGGTCGGCCCGGTAGAGGGCGTTCATGGTATTGAGCAGGGCCAGAACCGTCCCGGAGTATCGAAAATCCGCGTCGGGATGCACGCTACAGGTCAGGTAAGCCAGAAAATTTGCCTCGTCTTCCCGGGCAAAGCCCCGCTGATGGGCCATTTCGTGGGCGGCGGTGGCGGGGAGCATAAAATGGGGAATGTCGATATTGACATTGGCCTCGGCGGTAAAGGGGAAATACATGCCGGTGACGCCGGTGTAGGACCAGTACCGGGAGAGGAAGACGCCCTTGGGACGGCCGTACTTGCCCCCCAGTTCCGGGTAAATCTTAGCCGCCTTTTCATATCCCTTGTCTGCCCGGGCCAGGGCATCCCAGACGCCTTGGGGAAGGGCCATTACCCCCCGGGAATCCTCGGCCACTTGCTGGCGCAAGGTATTTGCATTTTCTGTAAGGGCCAGGGCCAGCTCCTTCAACTCCGCCACCGTCCCCGGCTGCACCGGCAGGTCGGCAATCCGGGCAAAGGACAGGCGGCTGTAATTCAGGCCCCAGAGCATGTTGAAAGCGACGTAGGTCAGGGCCAAGGCCAGGGCCAGGACGCCCAGGGCCCCGGGCATTTTTTTTATCGTTTCCCCAGGGGATTTCCTCAGCCCTCTTACCAGCTGAACCAGCTTGACCAAGCCGAAAAGCGCCAGCCCAAGGACGGCAAATTCCGCCAGGGAAAAGGGGAAGAAGCCCGTCAAGAGACTATAGGGGCGAATCAGCAACTTGTACATGGACCGGGAATAACCCGCCTCAATCAGGGGGGCGATGCGAGGAGCGATGAGGGACAGAATCATCCCCAGGACGATTATAATGTACATTACCAGGTTGAGCCCTTTGGGTTTGCGCCTGCGCCTCAAACTAATCCCTCCCATGCTGCCTATCTACTTAATAATACACTATACTTTCTTGGCGTGAAAAGAGGGAGTAAAATGAAATATACAGGTTGGGAACCTTTACCACAGCCGTTCGTCTTATCTGATGAAGGGAGGGGACCCCATGGATGAATCGCAGATCCTCAAGCTCTGCCGGCAGGGCGAACTGGAGCTGTTGGAAGAGCTCGTTCGCCTGCATGCCGATTCCCTGTACCGCTTTTGTTACCATCTGTGCGGAAATGCCGACGGCGCAGCCGAGCTGTTCCAGGATACCTGGGTAAGGGCCCTCCGCAATTTCCACAGGTGCAAGGCTGAGGTCACCATCCTGGGTTGGTTGTTCAGCATTGCCGCCAATCTTCAGCGGGATCGGTTCCGGCGCAAGGGCCGGTGGACCAAGATTCTGGCCACCCTTGGCAACCCTCCCCCCTCAGCGGGTCCCGAAGATATCCTGACCGCCCAGGAGCAGCAGGCCTCGGTGCGAATGGCAGTTAACGAACTCCCCGACGCCCAGCGCATTCCCTTGATTCTCTTCTACTATGAAGACCTGAGCATAGACGCAATTGCCCGCCTGCTGGATATGGCCCCAGGGACAATTAAGTCCCGCTTGCACCGGGCAAGAAAACACCTGAAATCTCGTTTGGAGGTGTTATCGTGAATAAGGACCATGGCCTGGAACAATTGCTGCGGAGCATGGGCCAGATTGGCATCGAAAGGCCCGACGGTTTGCTCTCCCGGACAACCCAACGCATGCGCTCCGTCCTGCCCGAAAAAAGGAGAAGACAGGCGGGCAAAATCGGGAAAAATGTGCGATTGGTTGTGGCAACAACTTTTTTGCTCCTCTTGGGCTATACCTTTACTTGGGCTGCCTTGCCGCTCCTGTCGAGACAGTCCGCCATTGGGGAGAACATTAATCTGAGTGAAGATTCCAGGATTATTGCCGCGGCAGAACAACTGGATTATGCTCTGGCACTGCCGACCCATGTTCCCTCAGGCTATTCTTTGGCTGAGGTGAAGGTCGACGGTCAGAGATTGACCCTCATATTCACTGGCCCCCCAGGCGAACCGATTACCATGGTTCAATCTCCCCACTTGGATCAGTTCTTCCCCCGAGATACCGTGTTTATTGATTTTTCCGCCCGGGGCGATGCAGATAAACCCCTTGCCAGAGGATTCTCTTTTAGGTCCCGTCACCAGGACGGCGCCCCTGGCGACAGGACCGTGGTCTTTCGCCACGGGCAAAGTTATATCACCCTCCACTCCGCAGCGCCTGCCTCCATCCCCGGGACTTCTTTGGACCCATTAGTATCCGTAGCCATGGGCATTATCGGCGCCGATCAGGCTGACCAAGCAATTCCTCAGAACCAGTATGTGCTGGCCAAGGACTGGGGCGCAGTCCCCCTCCCTGAGGGAGGGCTGGAATACCAGGGGGTTCAGCTGGTTTCACATTATGACGAACGGATATATGTGGAACTGGTTTTTCGCTTCGCTGACTATTTGTACACCGTCCGCTTCTCCGATCCCCGCTCCCTGGCGCCGACCGAGGGCGCCCTGCAGGTAGATATCGACGGCAGTATCGGCTACCTTTGGGAAGAAAATAGCGAAAGGCGACTCCTCTTCACAATTGATACCGCCAATGTGGAAATAGCCGGCCCCCAGGGCGAAGGCGCCTTGGTCCAGGAAGATTTTTTTCGCTATGCCCGCTGGATTGTAAACTCACAGTTTATTACTGCCATGAAAATCACTGATCTGCAGCCGACAACAGATTGCCGCAAGAGTTTTATAGACTTGGCTGCAGGAGATATCCCGCTACTAAAGGTCGGGGAAATCATCGAATTGGACTTCGCCGGGGATCCACCAGATTCAGTGCAAGTCTTGGACCACTTCCTAACCGACTCCGGAGAGATTCCGTACGACGACAGGACGATTATTGAGAGGGAAGTGGAGTTTCACGGGGATATGGTCAGATTGCCCGTGGAGTTCCATTTTGCCTCCGTCCTCAGCTCCCAGTACCCCGCTCCTCCCTCTTTAAGGGGATTTCGCATCATCTGCACCTGGGATGCGGCCACAAGAGAGTATGCGCTGGTAATCAAGACCGATGAGTAAAGGACAAGGACCTGGATATTCAGGTCCTGACCTCACAACACTATTCTTCCTCAGCGGACGGAACTTCCTTAATCATTATCAAGCAGGGGTTATGCTCGTCCCACATTTCCGTGAGAGTGATTAAGGGCTCAAACCCAACCCTTAAATAGAACCGGCGGGTTCGTTCATAATGCTCAGAATCCGCCAATTCACTCAGGGTCTTGACTATCACGTACTTGCAGCCCTTCTGCCTGAAATAAAGGTCCGCTGCCTCCGTGAGCTGCCGGCCGATTCCTCGCCCCTGGTACTCCGGCAGTATCCCCATGACGTAGATATCTCCGGTAAGGTATTGAATTTTGACTGCAATAAATCCGACGCACTCTTCTCCATCCATGGCCGCCCAAATGGGCAGGTCTGCCACCCCGGCAACGTAATCCCGGAGGGCGGCCTCGATTCCGAACCAATCAGGTAGCCCCCGCAGGACCTTCTCAACGTAGAGGGATTTTATCTTGGAGTTTTCAATCCTTTCAAGCCGAATCATATTCACCGCCCTTTCCTCAGCACCATTATAAAACATCTGCCGCTGGCAACCCAGCGGCAGAATTACTCTAAAATTTTTCTACCCGACTTCTCGCAACCAAAATAGATTGCCCCGGCAGTTCACCTGTCGGGGCAATGTAGTATTTAGAGATAGTTCTTCTCTGCCAGGATTGCCCTGGCCTTTTCTTTGTCCTCGGGGGCTACCATGATGACGGGGCCTGCACAGCCCATACCCGTTTCGGCATAGATATCTTCAGCCCAAAGGGCGCGGACGGCGTCGTCCAATTCCAGGATATCTATTCCGGCAATGTCCTCGGTAACGGGCTTTTTGGCGGGAGGTGTTGCCTCCTTTGTTTGCTGCTTTTCCTCCTTCTTCAGCAACGCTGACATGCCTGCTTGGGCTGCCGCCTTGTACTCTGCATCCGCCAGTTTGGGCAAGTTGCCCTGGCTGCAGGTAGCGGCATATTGGATGGCTGCTGCCACCACAGGCGCCCCTGAGGCCCGGGAGATGATATTGATGACCTTGTCAAAGTTGGCGCCCACCCCGGGGCCATACCCCCAGCCCAGCATCTCGTAGGTGCCGCCGCTGGTAAAGGCGGAAAAGATCTTCATCAGCAAATTGCCGGTGAGGGTGTCGCAGACCACCACGTCGGCGCTGCCGGTGAGGAGGTCATTGCCCCGGAGGACGCTGCCGCCATCACTGCGGACAGACTGGGAAAACTCTATAGGATAACCCTGAGCAGCCAAATTCTTGAGGATGCGCTCAACCTGCCGCGCCCCCTCCACATTGAGGATACCCAGCCTGGGCCTGGGCATCCCCATGGACTTTGCCACGGCGATGCCGGCGATGGCGTTTAAAACCATGGCCTCGACCCTATCGGTGGCGGCAGTTCCCGTGGTGGTGGCGAGAAAGACTGGCTTACCCCGGGCGGGGGTAACAACCCGCCCCACGGTGGAAACGCCCAGGGGAAAATTGTAATGCAGGGTCACGGCGGCATTGGCCTTGCCAGAGGAGAGGAGTTCCTCCATGATCCTGTGGCTGTCGGCTTCGCAATCGCTCTCTATGATTTGGAGCCCGGTATCTGCCTTGGGGCCGACCAGAATGACCTTGAGCCCGGGCTGCTGCTCTTGTGCCATCTCGGCCCCCCGGACCAATTCCTCCACCCCCAGCTCGCTGCCCAGGGTGGTGAGGACGACGGAGACGGGGCTGCCAAAGGTACCTGTCTCTAAAGCATCTGCCAGTTGGGCAAAGATTTCTCCGGCCTTTTGGCGAGACTGTGTGGTCAAATTTGCCACCCCCTTATTGGGCATCCAGAAGTCGCTCCGCCACATCCCGCATGGCTTGGGCCACGACTTTTTTGATTGCTTCGGTGTCCTCGGCCCCGCCCTTGACCTTGCCGCTGTTGGCCTCCAGCAGGAAGGATACACCGTCGAAGAGGTTGGTCATTCGAGCCAGGAAAAGACTGCCTTTGCCAATGACCATCGCCCTCTGCATTTTGCCGGCCAGCATCATTTCCCGGGCATGGCCGATGAAGGGCACTCCCGAAGGGATGTGTCCCTGGGTGGGGGCGAATCCCGGCATGCCGTGTTTCTCCACAAAGGCCGCCAGGTCTTGCCGCTGAATGTCTCCCCGCTTGACCCCCAGGGCGCCGATCATCTTGTAATTGGCGGCGGGAACATCTCCCGCCCCGGCGGGCACGGTGATTTCAGGATTCTGCATTTCCACCGAGAACTTTTCTACATCAGTAATCTTGAGGCCGATTTTGCTGAGGGGATCGGTGACCAATGCCTCCATGACGGCCTGGGGCGCCGAGCCCCGGCCGATATTGTGGCACCCCATGCAGTCGGTGCGAATAACGGGATTGATGCCGTCATTCTCGCTGACCAGGACTGCAAATGCCCCCAATACATCTTCCAGGACAGGCAAACCCTTTGCCACGTGGTCCTTGCCATTCATGCCCAGCTTGGCGGTGGCGCCGCCGGCGACGACGGCTACATTCTTATAGATGCCGGACTGTACCAGAGCGGCGGCCTGGACCAGGGCATGGGCCGGCGCAGCGCAAAAACCGCGGACGTCGCTGCCGGTGGCGTTGACACACCGGCAGATCTCTCCGATGGCCTTGGCAAAGTTGCCTCCGCCCCGCTGGTTGACATCGCCGCATGCCTCCTCTGAGCACTCGATGATATAGTCTACCGACTCTGGATTCACCTGGTTCTTGGCCAGCAGGTGCTTCAGGGCCAGCACGCCCGAGGATTTGACCACCAGGTTTTCCAGCATTATGTGGGCGCTGAGGTTGATATCCCAATCGTGGGCCCGCTTTACACAGCCCACCAGTTTCCCGTCCAGGTAGAGGGCTTCGGCCCCGTGCTCTGCTACCCGTTTCTGGATTTCGGCCGCCTCGACGCCGTCTTCAATGGCTGCGGCTTCCGCTGCGAAGAGGGGATTGCCTGCCAATTTGCCCTTGACCTGTTGGGCAAATTCCCGTTCCAACATGACGAGGTCAAAGGAGTCGCAGACCTTTAAGAGGGCATAGAAGCAGTCTTCAGCCATTATTTCCCCGAACTTGCCCTCGGCCTGGCCCTGGGGAGAGTTATCATACCAGGGCTTGGCCAGGGTCGCCAGGGCATCGGGGTACAGGTTGCCGATATACGCCTGGTTGGGCGCATAGTTTACGGCGTCCTGATAGGAGCGAAGCTTGCCGGGCAGTTCCTTTAAGTACTGGGAATCGGGATTCTTGGCCCGTTCCAGGCACTGGGTGGAGCCCTGGCTGAGCAAGAGGTTGGGAGCATGTACCAGGGCGTAGGCCGCCCCCTTGATTACTGGATAATCCACATTATATCCCTCCCTATGCAAGGGGCTGCCGCAAAACAAGGAGTCTGTGCATATTCTTCCGGTATATCTCTGCAGGCAGAGGTGGGTTTTCCCGTCCAACCTCTATGGGTGGGGGCCCAAAGGCTCCCCTGCTAATGGAAGGAATATGGCGGATTGTCAGTTTTGCGACAGCCCCGATTTGATTATGAAGAACTGAGGATCGGTTGCGACAGGGAGAAACGTCCCCGATGTCGCGCTGCGACAGGGAGAAGCGTCCCCGGTGTCGCGGTTATTCGAAGACGGTTTGGCCGTCGACTTCGGTGGCCAGGGCCGTCAAGGCTCTTTCCACCAGGCGACGGCGCAGGGCGCGCTCTTCGGCCTGGGGCAATTCGGGATTGCCCAGGGGATGGGGGATGGCCACGGTGGGCACGATCCGGTTGGCGCCCACCGTCATGGATATGGGCACGATGGTGCACATGTGCACCACGGGCAGTCCGGCTCTTTCGATTTCCTTAACCATCGTTGCACCGCAACGAGTGCAGGTGCCTCACGTGGAAGTAAGGATTACTGCGTCCACGCCGTCCTGCTTTAATTCCCGGGCAATTTCCGCGGCGAAGGCCTTGGCGCTGGCCACGGCAGTGCCGTTGCCAACGGTGGTGTAGAAATACTTGTGCAGGGAGCCGATTTTACCTTCCTTCTCCATCTCCCTCAGGACATCCACCGGCAGGACCCGGTCGGCATCCTCATTGGCGTAGACGGGGTCATAGCCGCCGTGGGCGGTGGCATGGGTTTCCCGGGTCAGGTCATCGATTCCCTCCAGGCTGTACTTGCCGAATTTCGAAGCGCTGGAGGATTCGATATGGTCGGGGTTGCCCTTGGGGACAATGCCGCCGGAGGTGACCAGGGCGATCTTGGCCTTGCTGACATCTTTCAGGGCGGGGTTGGGTGCTACCCGGTCGAACTCGGGCATGGGGTATTCGGTCTTGTACTCCTCGCCCCGCAGCTTGGCCAGGAGCATCTCCACCGCCCGCTGGGAACCCCGCTTCTCGGTGAAGATGTTTTGGCGGATTCCCCGGGGAATGTAGCCCTCCTCTTGGGGGCTGCCCAGTTCTTCCTTTCTCAGGACCTTCAGGGCCAACCGGCCAATGGCGGGAACGGCCTTGCGCATGGCGGCGGCCGAGTCGCCGGTCTCGACAATCAGGGCGTGGCGACGGTACATTTCGGCGCCGGGGTTTTCCGGGTACATCCCCGAGATGACGGGAACGCCCAGATTCTCGTCCACAGCCTGGGCTACGGCGCCGCAGGCCATTCCATAGCGCCCGGCGTTAAAGGCCGGACCGGCAATAACCAGGTCGGGCTTGTGCTGGGCGATCATCTCCAGAACCTGGGCCTTGGCGGCATCGATGTTCTCGTTAAACCAACTGTCTCCACAGATTACCGTGGCAACAATTTCTGCCGTCTCTCCCAGGATACCCTGGAGGGCCGTGCCCGGACCCACCGGCCCCTCCTTGCAGAAGGGGGGAGTATTGGCCTTTTCTTCGCCGCCCACCTGACCAAAGAACTGGTTGAGGTAATGGACAACGCGGTATTTGCTCACGCTCTCACCCCCTAGTATTTGCTGTATTGCTCCCGATAAGTGGCGACTTCTTTGATAATCTCATCGACGTCCAGGACCATTTCCATCATGCTGACCTGTTCGTCATACACCTGTTCGTCCACCAGGCTCTTGATGGGCTCTTCAAAGATATGGTATGCGGGGAGTCCCAACTGGACTCCAGCCAATGGACCTGCAAAGGTAGGATCGCCATTGCTCACGGTCTCGGCAGCCAGGCCGGAAGCTTCCGCTTCGGCGCCACCCAGAACAACCACCAGGTTTTCCGGGCCATGCCTTTCTGCCAATTCCTTGATGCGAGCCTGGTTTTCCAGGTCCATTGCTCCTGCAGCAGTTCAGACAAAGCATTCGGTGGTGGCGAATACTATCTCGCCGCCGAAGGACTTGACGCATTCCTCGATGGCCGGGCCGGGGACGCCGTCGCGGTCGCCGAGGATGATGAACTTCTTATCCTTCACGATTGTACCTCCTCTTTTTGATGTCATTTACTTCCCGACTTCCGACTATATTTCCCGGGCTGACCTCTTGTTGTAGCCCAATTCGTTGGTGGCACCGACGATGGCCTGAATCTCGACGGTGATGCTGCCGTCGGCGTGGAGGCTGCCGTCAAAGCCACCGGCTATTGTATCGGCCGGCTTGTTGTCGCCGATGACCTTGGCCATGGGCGGCAAGGTGATGACCTGGTTGGCATTGCCGCCGCTGACTACGGCGTCGGCTAATGCGTCGGCATCGGCCAGGGACTGGGAAGCGCCGTCGCGGCCGGCATACTCGTCGGTGAGGATAACGGTCTTGATGCCCTTCTTTTCCAGCTTGGTGCAGTTCATGATCAGGTCGGTATCGGGGTTGCCGAAGCCCTCCTCCGAGATAATGGCGCCATCCAGGCCCAGCATTTCTGCCAGCTTGGCAGTGAAATTAGAAGAGCGCTGCTTATCCTTCAGGGTGACGTTCTCGTTGGTGATGATGACTCCGACAAAGTTCAGGTCCCGGCCGTGGCGCTGGTAGAGGTCGTGAATTACCGGGTTGTTGAGATGATGGTAGGTCGTGTTCTTGTCACAGGCCGAGACGCAGTTGCCGCTGACAATGGCTCCGTCCATCACCTCGGTGGGGGAAAGCAGGGTGGGCAGGATTCGCTTGGCATCCACCCCATAGACATATGTGTCGTGCAAGAGACCTTGACTTTGCAGCATGTAGACATAGGCCACCCGGGGCAGATCAGGGTAACGCTTTACCCCTTCGACAAAATTCAGATGCTCATACTCTTCCCAGGAATCTACCTCTGCTCCCCGGGCCGCTTCAGCCAGGGCAACGGCGGCCTTATAGCCCACCATGCGCACAGCCGCTTCATGCTCATGCTGGCCGAGACCGGGAACTGGCTGACAGATTACCACCAGGTTGCAGGTCTCGGAAAAGGGGGTGTAATCTGCCCCCACCCCGGACATGTCAATGATGCCTTCCTGGAAACCGACAATCTTGCCCACCGTCACCACGGCGGCGCCGCTGAGGACCAGGGTGGTCCCTTCGCCCACCATATCGACCTTGCTGACAAACCCGGGGAAGATGCCGCCGGGGCCCTCCAGCTTGAGGCGGGGCTCGATGACATCCTTGACGGGCATGATCCGGATGGACTCTCCCGGCCGGGCCAGGTCCAGCTCTATTGAGCTCAGGCGGTCATCGGCTACGGCCGCCAAAATCTCTTCCTTGTTGACATAGAGCACGCCCTGGCTTACCCGGGTCTCATCTCCGAACTGGATATCTCTAATCTTGATGCGGCCAAGTCTAAGTTTCATCCTTTCACCTCCAATTAGGCGCCCAATTCCTTGAGCTTTGCCTCCACATCCTCAATCTGAATATCCTGGGTCAATTCTGCAGCCTTCTCCCCATCCTTGTAGAAAATTATCGTGGGAAGACCCATGACCCTTTGACCGATGGCCAGGCGGCGGTTCTCCAGGATATTCAGCTTGGCGAACTTAACTGCGGGATAGCGGCCGGCCAATTCCTCGACATGGGGCATTAACTCCTTGCACGGTTCGCATTTAGGACTCCAATAGTCCACTACAACCAGACCTTGACTTTCTAACACCTCTGCGTCGAAGTTCTCCTTGCTGAGTTCTAACACGCTCTTCACCTCCCTTAAAGTAAAGTAATAAGTTCTGCCAGTGTTTTCGGAGAAATCTGCCCGGATACCCGGCCCAGCACCTCTCCGCCCTTTATCAGGAGGAGCGCGGGCATGTCTTGGACGCCATAACGGCGGGCAATGCGTTGATTGCGGTACGTGTCTATCTTGACCAGGTCCAGCTTGGCTGAATTGGCAGCGGCGAATTCCTCCACCGCCGGCACCGCTGCCAGACTGCCTTCATGGAAGGGACTCCAAAACATGATGGCCACTGGCTTTGCCTTATCCAGCACTTCTCTGCGGAAGTTTTCCTCTTCGTTGATATACTTCTCGGCGGCAACGGCAGCAATGGCGCCGTCGGCGGTGGCGGTGACCACCTGCCGGAGGAACTTCTGCCGCACATCGCCCACGGCGTATACGCCGTCCACCGAAGTTTCCATGAGATCTGTGGTGGGTATGTATCCCCTTTGGTCCAGGTCGACCTTGCCCCGAAGGAATTCGGTTTTGGGCACCGTGCCCACGAAGATAAAGACGCCGTCAGTCTCCAGATCTCGCACTTCGCCGGTTTTGAGGTTCTTGACGGCAACTGCCTCTACGATTCCATCGCCCTTTATTTCTTCCAATACCGAGTTCCAGACCCAGTGAATCTTTTCATTGGCGAAGGCCCGCTCCTGGATGACCTTGGTGGCGTCCAACACGCCTTCATCGTGGATGACGACGATGGTAACCTTGGCGGCAAAGCGGGTGAGGTAGATGGCTTCTTCAATGGCAGCATCGCCGTTACCTACCACCACCACGTTTAATTCCTCGTAGAAGTCGGCATCGCAGGTGGCGCAGTAGGAAACCCCCTTGCCCTTGAGCTCTGCTTCGCCCTTTACCCCTAAACTCCGGGGTTCGGCGCCGGTGGCGATGATGACCGCCTTGGCGGTGTAGCGGCCCTTCTTGGTGGTTACGACCTTTTCCCAGCCCTCCAGCTCCAAATCCACCACTTCATCCTTGCAGAGCTGGCAGCCAAAGTGCTGGGCGTGCTCATACATCGTCTGGGTGAGCTGGGGCCCTGTGGTCCCCCGGAAAAAACCCGGGTAATTCTCCATCTCCTCTGTGCTGGCCGCCTGGCCCCCTATCCTGCCCTTTTCGATGATAAGGGTGTTGAGTTTGGACCGGGAAGCATAGATCCCCGCCGCCAGGCCGCCGGGACCTCCACCTATGATGATGATGTCATGAGAACTCATACCGACACTCCTCTCCAATTATCTTAAAGGCATCCTTGGACATTTCCAGATCAATCAGCTGCAGATCTGCCAAGACCTGCCGGCTGCCGCCAGGAAAGGAGCCCAGTTTATTTGCCGTAGCGATGGCCCCTTCCAGCACCCGCAGGGACAGATAATCCAAACTGGTTCCCCGGGCCAGGATCAAGGTCTTGTATGGAGTCTGGTTGGGCTTGATACTGGAAGCCAGGGGATGGTTCAGCAGGCGCCACCCCAGGTGGACCCTGTCCCTGGCCGCCACCAATACGTCGGACAAGCCGCCCCCATGCCAGAGAACGTGTATATGATTGCTTTCTCTTTTGCCCCAGTGTTCAAAGGCCAGGGGGTTGTTGGTGAGCACCCGGAACATCTCTTCACCTCCAAAATAAAAAGACAGCGAACGTAGCCGCTGTCTCTGTCCTGTGACCTGAGAGATTCGCCCGGCAAAGGGCTTTGCTCCGTCGGTGTCCAAAAGACTTTCCAGAGTTGCATCGGAACACGGTCCTTTTACCTGAGAGTTTATCTAGCAGCTGGCCAGCTGCCAATTTGCTCCTTCGGTGTCCCCTCTCTCAAGGGTCCTCTCCCGCATCCGTCATCTGCCGGTATTCGGTTGTGAAAAAGATAACTTTCCCTTATCCAAATTATACAACATTATCCTGCCAATTGCTCATAGATATTCTTATCTGTTCCATAAGGAAGGTTAATACCCCGTCCGGGCCTTCCAGGACCAGGGCAACTGGCACGACTTGGACCATTCCTCCCGCCTCTCCGCCCATAAGGCGAATATCTACAATGGGATGGACGGTGATTCCCCCCACCTCCTTGCCGGCCAGGGTTATAAATTCCGCTGATAAATACAAAAAATGCCACCCCCTCAGGGGTAGTATGTCCATTTGCTCCGGGTAAATGAGTGCCCTCAGTCCCAGTGAGCAACCTCCCTTAGCCACCCAACCAGGACAGCTTCTAAGCAAGAGAAAATCCCCGGCAGGGCGCCGGCGAAGTTCTCCCCCGGGGATTCTCCCTGGCCATGGGCTGTCTGGTTCACCTGCTGAGATCTACATAGAAAATTCCCTTTACTTATCCCCGGGAAAAAGAGGAATGATTATCCCGTTGGTGAATTTTACTTTTAGGTATTAATAGAGGGAGGAAACTCGAATGATAGAATTTCCCGAGGCCATTGTTTTGGCAAAGCAAATCCGGCTGAGCCTGGTGGGAAAGGAAGTTGTAGCGGTTACGGCAGCCCACTCCCCCCACAAGTTCGCCTGGTATCGCGGAGACCCCAATGGGTATGGCGCCCTTCTGACGGGAGTACAGATTGAGGCGGCCCGACCTTACGGCGGGTTGGTGGAAATCCAGGCGGGGGACGTTTACCTGGTCTTCGGCGAAGGAACGTCTTTGGCTTACTTGGAACCGGGGGTCGCGAGGCCGCAAAAGCATCAGCTGCTGCTGGAATTTGCCGACGGTTCTGCCCTGGTAGCTTCGGTTCAGATGTACGGGGGATTATGGGCCTTCAGAGATGGTGATTTTGCCAACCCCTATTATCATATTGCCCGGGAGAAGCCCTCTCCCCTGGCGGAGGAATTCAGCCTGCACTACTTCCAGTCCCTGGCCCGGGGAGCCGGTAAAGTCAGCGCCAAGGCCTTTTTGGCCACCGAGCAACGGGTACCCGGCCTGGGCAATGGCGTCCTTCAGGACATTCTCTATAACGCCAGAATCCACCCCAAGCGAAAACTGGACACCCTCTCCGAGGCAGAGTATGAGGGGTTATACAAGTCCGTCCGCGCCACCCTCAGGCAAATGGCCGAACAGGGGGGAAGGGATACGGAAAAGGACTTGTATGGACAAGCCGGGGGGTACCCCACAATCATGAGCAAGAAAAATATCGCCAACCCCTGCCCTTCCTGTGGGGGGACCATCAAAAAGGAGGCCTATTTGGGAGGCAGCGTGTATTATTGTCCCAGTTGTCAAGGACTTTAGCGTCGCCTTGGCGGAAAGGAGGATAATGGTGGAAAGCAAGGATAGGGCTCAGTACTTTGCCAGTAAGTACCCCGGCAAAATCACTTTTGCCGGAGCCAAGCACAGCCGCATCAAGCAGGTGGAGCATCTGCTCAACAACACCAAGCCCAATCCCCGGGGACTGGCAGTAATCGAGGGCCTTTGGGCCCTGGGCCTGGCCCTGAAGAACCGGCTTTCTGTAGACTGCTTCATCTTCTGCCCCGAGCTGATTCGGACCCCCGAGGGCGAGGCCATGGTGGATGCCTATGTCCGGCAGGGCGGAGATTGCTGCCTGGTCTCAGCCAGGGTCTTCGGCAGCATCAGCGAGCGGGAGCGGGGTGATGGCCTGCTGGCTGTCGTCGAGATGCCAAGAGTTGAGCTGGACGACATACCCCTTTCAGACAACAGCCTGGTAGTAATTTTAGACAGCTTGGAGATACCCGGCAATATCGGGACGATAATCCGCGCTGCCGACGGCGCCGGAGTGGCCGGCGTCCTCATCGTCAATCGCAAGGCCCGGCTGAATCACCCTAAACTGGTGCGCAGCAGTCAGGGTGCGGCTTTCTCAGTGCCCATCGTCGAATGCCAACCGGATCAGGCCTTCGTCTGGTTGGATAAAAACGGTTTTACGGTGTTCCTCACCGATACCAAGGCTGAGCTGGACTACTTCCAGGCAAGTTTCCGTGGCCGCACCGCCCTGGTAGCAGGCAGTGAGAGATATGGAATCTCCCAAGCCTGGTATTCCCTGCCCCACATCAAGATTCGCATTCCCATGTACGGCGATTGCGATTCCCTCAATGTGGGGGTGGCCACCACCATCATGCTCTATGAGGCCAGTCTACAGCTAAAGGGGAGAATCATCCGCCGCTAGGGCGGCTTTTTTATCCTTCTCAGCATGAGATTGCAGGCAGAAGATGTTATAATGGCAGACAAAGGGGGAATCGCGACTTGAAATACCTCAAATTGCTTGGCTGGTTGGCCCTCTATTTTGCCATCTACCTGTGTTCAACCCTTGTAGGGGGAATGGTCTTGGCAGGGGCGTACTTTATCAGCTCACTGCTGGCTGGCCGCTTCTTGCCCATGGATGCGTATATGGCCAGCAACCTGACCGTATCGTTGATCATCGCCGCCGTCCTCACCCTGGTCTGCGGCTATTTCGTCTTGCTGATTCGGGGCTATAAGCCCCTGGAGTATCTTAAGTTTCGCGCCATGCCCGCCAAGCATACAGCCCTCATGGCCCTGATGGGTGCCAGCTTCGCAGTCTTTGTCAACAGCTTCCTGACCCTGATTCAAGTTGATCGCTTTTTGCCGGACTATGTTTCCCACCCCCTGGTGGAAATGATAACTGCCAACCTGCCCCTGACCTTCCTGGCCATCGGGATTTTCGTCCCTGTTTATGAGGAGTTCCTGGTCAGGGGGCTGATGTTTAAAGAGCTGAAGAGAAATATCAATTTTAAGGTAGCCCTGGTCCTGCAGGGCCTGATCTTTGGCCTCATGCACGGGAATGTCCTCCAGTTCAGCTACGCCTTTCCCATGGGCGTGCTCCTGGGCTATATCTATACCAAGTACCAGTCCCTCTGGGCGCCCATCCTCATCCATCTGGTCTGGAATTCCTCCAGCCTGCTGATGGGGGCCACAATGCCCGAGGGCGTGAGTTTCGAGACTTTTCTGCTCTTGATGTCCCTGAGCGGCCTCGTCTTTGTGGGGGGCATTGTCTATTCCATCAAGCTTCCCGCCGCCTCTCCGGAACAACTGGCCTGAATTGAGCTGCCCCCGCCGCCTTTTCTCAAAATGGGATAAACTAGTACCCCTGACAGAGCGGGCAAATCCGCCCCGTCATTTCGAGACTAAGGGTGATACCATGTCTTACCAGACCAGAATTCTTGCCAGCGCAGAACTTCCCGTTGCCGTCAGCCTGTTGCAGCAGGGAGAATGCGTCGCCTTCCCCACCGAAACAGTTTACGGCCTGGGTGCCAACGCCCTGGACCCAGAGGCTGTGGCCAAGATCTTTCGGGCCAAGGGGCGCCCCGCCGATAACCCCCTCATCGTCCACTGCCACAGCCAGGACCAGGTCTGGGATCTGGTCCAGAGCTGGCCCCGGGAAGCCCAAATCCTCATGGACAAGTTTTGGCCGGGCCCCCTCACCCTGGTATTGCCCAAGAAACCGCTGATCCCCTCGGTGGTTACCGGGGGTTTGGCCACTGTGGCAGTGCGCATTCCCAGCCATCCCCTGGCCTTGAGCTTAATCAGGAGCGCAGACTTGCCCCTGGCCGCCCCCAGCGCCAACCTCTCGGGCAAACCCAGTCCCACCCAGGCAGAGCATGTCTGGCAGGACCTGGCGGGGAAAATCCCGGCAATCCTCGATGGCGGTCCCACCGGTTGGGGAGTGGAGTCCACCGTCCTGGACTGCACCACTTACCCCTTCCGCCTCCTGAGACCCGGGGGAGTTACTCTGGAAGAATTGCAGGAATTAGTAGCCGTTGATATCGCCACCCATCAGTATGGCTCTGCCGAAATCCCTCCCTCCCCGGGCATGAAGTACAAGCACTATTCCCCAGCCGCCCGGGTCGTCTTGGTGGTAGGCAAGAACATCCCGCAAGGGATTAACGACCAAGTTGAGGAATGTCGCCGCCTGGGCCTGAAGGTGGCCGTCATGGCCTGGGAGGAGTACCGACAAGACTACCCCGACCTCACCTTTCTCTCCCTGGGCAAAGCAGGCAATTACAGCGCTGCAGCAGCCAGGGTCTATCAGCTGCTGCGCCGGGCCGACCAGGAGAATTGCGATGTCATCCTCGTCCACGGTTTGCCCCAGCAGAACCTGGGAATGGCAATAATGAACCGGCTCCAGAAAGCAGCCGGTCCCAACATAATCCATACCTGAAAGCGGCGCCATCCTCGGCGCCGCGTCATTTTTTACTTTTCCACGTCCTTGGCAAAGTCGTCGATCCAGTGAATGGCATGGGCCAGGTTGAGCAAGTCAGGGGAAATGCCCCAGCGAAAGACGCATAGCTCTATACGCTTGCCCAATTTCTGGCTGGCATGGGTCAGGGCGTCCTTTAAATCTCCGTCGCCGGAGGAGAGGATGAGGTTATCGTATTCACCCTGGTCTGCCCCCCGGACGATTAGAGTCGCCAAGCCCACATCCACGCCCTTCTGCATCTGTAAGCTGTACTTGCGGCCGCAATAAGGACATTCGAAATCCCTCTGCTTTAATTTATACAGGTTGACATTGAGACCAGGTCCGCCGGGAAGGGGCGTCTGCAGCCAAGCATGGAAGCCGCTCTGGTTGTCGGTGGGCGGATTCTGGGTGCTGTTTAGATACCAAGCACTGGTGATGGGCCCGCCTTGTTCCAGGTGCAGACGCAGCTTGAGATAGTCGAAATTGTAATCTGGTCCTACGGATTCTTGGGCATTAAACAGGTATGCTGCATCAATCAACCACATGGTATTGCCGATGCGCATGACCATCCCCCCTTGCTTTTCCCGACCAATATATTATTCATATTGGCTAACTTTTCCCTAATTCCTTCTTTTTCTCGATTCTATCACCAAAAATAAAGGCCCCCGGAGGGGCAGTTACTCGGCGTGCTGACAGCAGCGGGGTTCCTTCTTTTCCTGACAGTCCTTTCCCTGGCAGCAGTCAGCAGAAGCGGGAACCTCTTTGGCATTGTCCTTGCAACAGCCTTTGCCCTTATCGGTACACATTCTGCCACCTCCCTGTTTTTACCTTATACCAAACCCAAGTTGCCTGTCAATCCCGAATTCGCTTGCTCAATTCCACCGCCCGGGCAAATGCCTCTTTAAAGGCAGTGCTGCAACAGATGCCTGCGGGATTGTTGATCTTGCAATCGCCGACTCCGGTGGCGCCGGTGATGGCGATAGCTTCGGTCAGGGTCAGGGCTTTTTTGGAGATGACGGCATTGATGATGTCCTGTTCGGTGACGCCGCTGCAGTAACAGACGTACTTTGGTCTTGCCCCATCCTTCTGGGCAATGGGCACGCGGATCTGAGTCTGCCGCCATATTTCGCCTCCCCGGCCATAATAGGCGACAGGACAGGAAGGGGTGAGGCAGAGCCAATACTTGCAGTCCAAGGGTTTCTGCTCTTTGACCATGGCCAACACGGTTTCCCGGGGCACCGGCTGCCCCACCACGCCGCAAACGGGACAATTCTTCATGGTACCACCCGCCTCTTTATTACATCCTATGCCGACAGGGTATAAAAAAGAAAAGGCCGTCTTTGAATAGACCTCTTCTCTGCAGGAGGCGCGTTTGGTGTGTCGGGCAGATCAGGCGTCCCTACAAGGAGCCGGACCCCAGCTGATGAGGGGGGCCAGGAGACCCCCCTACTTCTTCTTTTTGGGGGTGATTTTTTTCTGGGTGGTCTTGGGTTTGGTCTTTCTAGGCAAAACTTCCCCTCCCTGTCCTGGAAACTTCCCGTGCTATAAGATATGCAGCGGGGAGAGGAATGTTCATCGGATGGGGAAAACTAATCAAATCTTGACTGGATTGAGGGGCGGCTTTCCTGCCAGGACTGCCAGAACATTCTCGGTCGCCATTTCAGCCATTCTGAGCCGGGTTTGCCAGGAAGCGCTGCCGATATGGGGCAGCAGGACGACATTTTCCAGGCCCAGGAGTTGGGGATGAATTTCCGGCTCCTTGGCGTACACATCCAGCCCGGCCCCGGCCAAGCGTCCCTCCCGGAGCATCCGGGCCAAATGCCCCTCGTCAATTATGGGACCTCGGGCCGTATTGACCAGGATTGCCGTGGGCTTTAATAGCTCCAGGTGCTCCCTGTCCAGGAGACCGGCGGTTTCCGGGGTCAAGGGCAGGTGCAGGGAGATAAAATCGCTCTCCCGCAGCAGCGTAGCCAAATCAACCCTCCGGGCCCGGCACTCCTGCTCAAATTCGGGCTTGGCGGTGCGGCTATAGTAGATGATGTTCATGCCAAAGCCCAAACCCCTCCGCGCCGTGGCCTGGCCGATCCGGCCTGCGCCGACAATTCCCAGAGTTGCGCCCCAAAAGTCCTGGCCCAAAAATTCGGTAGGATGCCAGCCTTTGAACTTTCCAGCCTCTGTAAATTTGTGGGCGGGGACGACTTTCCTGGCGGCAGCCAACAACAAAGCCCAGGCGATATCCGCTGTGGCTTCGGTGAGGACGCCCGGAGTATTGCTTACATGAATCCCCGCCGCTGCGGCCGCCGGGATATCGATATTATCGTAGCCAACGGCATAGTTGGCAAAGATTTTCACCCGCCCCCGGGCGGCGTCAACTACCTCTGCATCGATCTTGTCACTGAGGAGGCAGATAACCGCATCGTTTTCCCTCACCACTTGGAGCAGCTCGTCCCTGCTCAGGGGGCGGTCCTCAGGGTTGACCGCTACCTGGTGTTTCGCCTCCAGCTTGGCAAGCCCGCCCCGGGGCAATTGCCGGGTGACATAAACCTTGGCCAATTCCATCTCTCCTTCCATATTCAGTCTTGCCAGTTTTTTTGATTCCAGTCACGCCGAGAATCTTTTTGCAACAAAGAAATAGTACCGGCGGTACTATTTCCCATATTGGCTTATGAGCTTCCGGGCGAAAGCCAGATTGTCCTGGCGCCGCGCGGATATCAGTTCGACCCTTACAATCGATTCCACTTCCACCAGCATAGTCTCCTTGTGATCGTTGACGACAACATAGGTATACTCCCCGGCATGCTCCAACTGTTCCAGGGCGTTGCGCATCCGCGAATCCAGATTATCTACCCGCGAGCGCCCCAGGATTCTCTTTCTTATCTCGGCCAGAGAAGGGGGAATCAAGAAGATCGAAACTATCCGCACATCGCGGTACACTTCCCGGTAGGTGCGATGCCCCTTCCAATCCATTTCCATGATCTTGAGATTGCCATCGTCAAAAATATCCGCCGGGGACCCGTAATAGTAGTCGTTATATACCTGTTCGTATTCCAAAATCTTGCCTTGCTTGTACAGAGAAAAGAACTCTTCTTCTCCCACAAAGCGATAGTCGACGCCGTGGATTTCATGGGGCCGCGGGCTGCGGGTGGTGTAGGTCACCGCCTTTTTTACCTGAGGGAAGGTGCGGCGGATATGGGTCATCACTGTGTTCTTTCCGGCACCCGAGGGTCCCGTCACGATAAATAACAATTTGCTCATTTATTATTCCCTCCGAATCCCCGGGTTTTATTATATTATAAACAAAAGAGCTCAATTACTCCAGTAGTCGGGTATTGGGTGTTCCAGCGGCTGTTTCCCAGGCAGCTGTTTTTTATGGTATATTATTAGCTGTCTGCTCAGGATGGGCCTTACCCGGCATCGCTGCCGTCGCAAGAGGCGGCGCAGACCCAGTCCGGGATAGCTCCAAAAATTCTAGAGGATACTAAGTATAACTTGTAGGTACAGGAGGTACATCAGTGCGAGTAACATCTGAGATTGGCCCCTTAAAGAAAGTACTGCTCCACCGACCGGGCTCTGAGTTAGAGCATATCCTGCCGGCCTATATGGAAGACCTGCTCTTTGACGAAATACCTTGGCTGGAAAGGGCCAGAGAGGAGCATGACGAATTTGCCGGGGCCTTGACCGAAGCCGGAGCCAAAGTCTATTACATTGAAGAATTGGTTGCAGACATTATGCAAGACGGGGAAATCAAGAAGCGCCTGATCGAGGAGCACCTGCGCCTCAGCAATATTGCCGACCCCGATACCCACCGGGTGGTGGCGGAATACTTGTTCAGCTTGCCCCATGCCGAGACGGTGGAACTCCTGACCGGCGGCCTTCCCAAGATAAAGGTGCGGGCCCTCAAGGACACCCTTTCCCTCAGCGACCTCACCCCCGTAGGTTTTCCCTTCTATCTGCCGCCCCTGCCCAGCATGTACTTTATGCGGGATCACGGCATTACCCTGGAAAAGGGCATCATCGTCAGCACCATGTTCAACGACGCCCGCAAGCGGGAGCCCCTGTTTCTAAAAGCGGTTATCCAGCACCATCCCGAATTCAGCGGCGCCCGGGTGCTGTCCACCGAGCCCATGCCCAGGGGAATCGAGGGGGGAGACGTGCTGGTCTTGAACAGAGATACCCTCCTGGTGGGACTAAGCCAACGCACCACAGAACAGGCCATAGAGACCCTGGCCCAGCGCCTGCTGATCGAAGAACCCATCCTAAAACAGGTCCTGGTCATGCAGATTCCCATAAAGCGAGCGTACATGCACCTGGACACCGTCTTTACCATGGTGGATTACGATAAATTTCTCTTCTTCCCCGGCATCCGTGACATGGTGTATATGTACCGCCTGAGCAGGGGAGCCAAGGACAGGGTCCACGCTGAACAGCTTGGCAGCATCAAAGATGGTTTGGAACTGGCCTTGGGCCACAGCGTGCAGATCATCTATTCCGGGGGCTCCACCAGTTACGAGGCCTCCCGGGAACAGTGGAACGACAGCACCAATACCCTGGCGGTGGCCCCGGGCAAGGTCATAGTCTATAACAGAAACCAGCTGACCAACAAGATTCTGCGCAAGGCAGGAATCGAAATCATAGAAATTGAAGGCTCCGAATTGGTTCGTGGCCGAGGCGGCCCCCGCTGCATGAGCATGCCCCTGGAAAGAGAAAATATTTAAAAAAAGAACAGGCTCCTGGAGCCTGTTCTTCTTTTAGATATTGGCGGCCAGCTCCTTGCCCCACTCCCGGCATTTGGCCAAAAAGTCCGGGTCGGGCGCCCACTGAACCTTGAGGGATTCAGCGGCCAGGGTAATCCCCGCCTCTTTCAAAAACTCTTCGATCCCTTCTACAGCTCCCCCCCGCCAGCCGTGGGAACCAAAGGCAGCCCCCAGCTTTCCAGCGGGCTTAAGGGACTTGAGCTCCTCCAGCAGGGAACTGACCGGGTTGAGCATGCCGTTGTTTATCGTCGAGGAGCCTACGATAATCGCCTTGGCCTCCAACAGCTCGGCAATGATGTCGTTGTGGTCGGTGATGGAAGCTTTGTACAGCCGGACAGGTTTCCCCTGGTCGGCAACCCCGTCCAGGATTGCCCGGGCCATCTTTTCGGTGCTGCCCCACATGGTATCGTAAACAATGAGGACTTTCTCCTGGGCCTGGGCGCTGGACCAGCGGCTGTAGGCTTCCAGAATTTTAGCCGGATGCGTGCGCCAGATCACGCCGTGGCCAGGAGCAATTATCTCTATATCCAGATTCAGTTGAGCAATTTCCTCCAGCTTTCTGGCGATAATTTTGTTAAAGGGGGTGAGGATATTGGCGTAGTACTTGGCGGCCTCTGCCATGATTATTCCCAGTTCGTTCTGGTCGTCAAAGGGATGGGACCAGGCCAGGTGCTGGCCGAAGGCGTCGTTGGAGAGGAGCAATCGCTTTTGGGGTATGTAGGTTATCATATTGTCCGGCCAGTGCATCATGGGGGTCTCGATAAAGTGCAGGGTGTGCCGCCCCAACTCCAGGCTGTCGCCGGTCTTGACCACCCTGTAGCCCCAGTTGACCCCGGGGTAATAGCTTTCCAGGCCCGCCTTGGCCTTGGCGGTGCAGATTATCGTGGCCTGGGGGTTGAGTTCCATAATTTGCGGCAAGGATCCCGCGTGGTCGGGTTCAATATGGTTGACCACCACATAGTCCAAACTGCCGGGATGGACCTGGCGAAGGTTTGTCAAGAGCTCATGGGAAAAAGCGTTGTCCACAGTGTCCACCAGAGCAGTCTTCTCGTCCTTGATCAGATAGGCGTTATAAGTTGTGCCGCGATGCGTAGAGTATGAAGGGCCGTGGAAGGAACGCTTATCCCAATCCACCGCCCCAACCGACCAGATGTCCTGGACAATCTCGAAAATTGCCATCACAGCCACCTCCGTATAATTAAATAATGGGGCTTTAAACAGCCCCATTATATCATGCGCCCTCCCGCATGCCAAATCTGGTGAGGATTGCGGCGCCGGCCCCCGCCAGGGCCAGGGCGATTCTGATTGCCAGGCCCAAGAGGGGAAAAGCCAGGAGGGTACTGAGGAGCAATGCTCCCAATGTCAAGGCGCCCAGGGAATCGGCAGAACCAATGAGGATACGACTGCCCGCCAATCGGGAAATGGCAGCAAAGCCGAAGTAGGACGCTGCCCACAGGGCCAACAATACCAGAAGGGAAAGGGGTATTCCGATAATGGTCAAAGCCATAATTGCCGCCAGGGGCAAGGCCGCCAGCCAAGTCAACGCTCCTACCCCCAGCGTCGACCCCAAATGGGACTGGGTCTGGTCGGCAATCCGCGTCAGGGCCATGGGAAAGAGCAAGCCGATCAGGACGGCCAGCAAGACCCGAGCCACGATATTGAAAGCGGTGCGGCCGAAATTAAAGGCGCGGATATCCGGGACCCTGGGCAGGGAGACGGCTTTGCCTATTCCACCCAGAGAGACCTGATCGCCGCTGATGGTCGCTCCGGGGCGGAGGTCGACGGCCCCGGTCAGGCAAATCACGTCGCCGTGGACGTTGGAGCCGGGGTGCAGGGTGATTTTCCCCAGCAGCGCCACCACATCCCCATAGACCTCTCCGTAAATATCTATGTCCCCCTGGAGGGCCACCACATCCCCCAGCACCCTTTCGCCGGCGGCAATGGTGATGTCGCCGGTTCTGACCATGTCCTCGGCGGCCAGAACGGGCTGGGGCAAGAGCAGGCAAAGCGCCGTCAAGAACAATAAGGTTTTCTTCATGCTGTTCCCCCCTTGGCCAATTTGAAGCGAAATATTTTAACGAGCATTGCCAGGTCAATCATGGCCAAGAAGGTCAGGCCAAGCCAATATTCCTGAGGCAAGGCTTCTGCCAGTACCCTCCAGCCCTTGTACAGGACCTTTGCCGCCTGGAACAAGGTGGCCAGCAGGGATGGGAGCCATTGCCAGTCCAGGCTCAGAAGTGCCGTCCCAACCAGGAAGGCGCCCTGGACCAGGACGGGGAAAATGGTTATGCCCGCCAGGAGGAAGATGGCGGCAATTCCTGCTCCGCGCCAGCTCTTGCGCCGGGCGAGCCTGGCCAGGACCGGCCCGGCAATATCCCCGGGAGGCTCCATCTGCAAATCCGCCAGCTGCCCCCATAGGCGTTGTGCCCCGGCCCTGTACTGACGACAGTAAGGGCATTCCTCCAGGTGAGCCCGCAGACGGGCTTCTTCCTGGGTAGACAGCTCACCATCCAGGGAAAACTCAATTTGTTGGCGAAAGATTCGGCAGTCCATCTACTCAACCCTCCCCATCAGGCTCTTGCGCAACATCTGCCGCGCCCGGAGCAACCTGTTTTTTACTTGACTCAAGGAAAGACCCAGGGCATCTGCCATTTCCTGATAGGACATCTCACCGCTGTGGCGGAGAACCACTAACTGGCGGTATTCCAGGGGCAGAGCCGCCACGGCTTGCTCCAGCTGGGACTTGGTCTCTGCCCGGAGCAGGTCGGCTTCGACGCTGGGCTGAACTCCCTCATTGTACTTGATATCCGCCACCGGGATCAGCCGCTTGTTTTTGCGCAGGAAGTCGACTGCCAGATTGGCGGCAATCCTGCTCAGCCATGGGGCGAGTCCCGCCTCCCCCCGCCAGGTCCCAATGCGGGTCCAGGCCCGGATAAAGGTTTCCTGGCTGATATCCATGGCATCTTGGGGGTTGCCCACTATTGCGTAAGCTGAAGCGTAAACTTTTTTCTGATATAACTCGATTACTTCTGCCAAGGCGGCATTGTTGCCTGCTTTAATCTCGGCGACTAATTCTGCATCCTTCAATGCCACCCCTCCCCAATCCTGCTCCGCTTATGTAGACGTGGCAGCGCCAGGAAAAGTCTGATTGCCTGCCTCTATCAAATCAAAAAGAGAAGCCGACTGCAAGGAGTGTACATAAAAAAAGCGGTAGACGAAACTTTCCGTTCAGCTGTGACTGTGTACTACCAGCCTTTTTCAGCCTGCCCATAGGGCTTCCGTCTACCGCGCTCTTAGCTTACCCCAAGAGCGCAAATAATATACCAGCAAAAAAAGTGACCGGCGGAACTTTCCTCCCAGCTGTGACCCTTCAGGTCTTTTTCAGCCTGCCCTGTACGGCTTCCGCCAGCCACACCTCTATTATATCCCGGCAAAGGAGAAAATATTCTCCGCTATAGGTCCGAATATTCCGAAACCTCTTCCCCCTGGAGTTCCTGCTGGGCCTGATGCCAAAACCGCTTCATGACCAGGATTCTCCGGGCAAAGATTTCCCTTCCCGTGGCGGTATAGAAGGGCAGCACTTCCAAATCCCGCAATTCTCTGATGCCCTGGCGGTAACAACCCCGATAGTCCATGCCCACCCGGCCGGCATATATTCCCGTCATCATGATTCCCAGGGCGCCCACCTCATCCAGGCGGTCGGCATCTTTCAGGACGAGGGTTTCCAGCCCCAAATCTTCCTGGTGAGTGTCGTAGGAGTGAAACCTGATGGCCTCTACAATCCGCTCGACCTCTTCTGGAGCCATTGGCAAGTCCTCCAGGAATTCCCTGGCCAACTCGCTGCCCAAAATTGCGTGGTGAGTTTCATCGGAACGGGGATCCAGCTTGGCTATGTCGTGGAGGAGGGCGGCCATCTCCACGATTTCCAGATTCGCTCCCTCGGCCCTGCCAATCTCCCGGGCCGCAGCCAGGACCCGCAGGGTGTGGCGCCAGCGGAAGCTGGCTGTCCGGCGCCGGCCCATTTCCGGCCGTTCGGTGGACTGCATGTATTCCTTGACAAACTCTGCCGCTGCCCGAAAATATCGATTCACCATGGTGCCCCCCATATAATTCTTTTCCAACCAGAACTAGATTATAGCATATCGAAAGAAATATAGAAGGCCGGCAGGAATAGCTCTGCCTTGGTTTTGGCAAAGTAATGTTAGCTAAGGCAGGAGGGTGGCAGCATGCGCAAGCCCCGCAAACCTCTGAAATTATGGGAAAAGAAAGCTCAAGAGCTGGCTCAGGCCGCCCGGAACGAGCAAGCTGTCTCTTTTACCGGAGATTTTGAAACCAATTGTGGGATGATCGAAGAGGTCATCCGCAACTGCAATGACGTCGGCTCCCGCACTTTTACCATCCCCTGGGAGGCGCCCCGGAAAGCTCGCCTTTACTATATGGTCGGCCTCACCGACAAGGATATGCTCAATGAAAGCATCCTCGCCCCCCTGACCAGTCCGGCAAAGGTTCGGGCGTACACCAATGTTCCCGATATCATCAGCAGTTTTAAAGTCCAGGAAGTGCAAAAACTCAACCTCGCCATCAACCATTTATTCGACGACTTGACCCTCCTGGTGGTGGATGGAAGTCCTTCCGCCTGGATTATCGATACCCGTCTCGCTTCCCTGCGCACTGTGGATATGCCCGAAACTGAGCCCATTATCCGGGGGCCCCGGGACAGCTTTATCGAAGATCTGGAGACAAATATTTCTCTGATCCGCAAGCGGATTAAGAGTCCCCTCTTGAAGAATCACGCCCTCTCCATCGGCAGAATAACCCGAACCAAGATTTCAGTGCTGTATTTAGAGGGAACCGCCGATCCAAAAGTGCTGGAGGAGCTGCATTCCCGCCTCAAACAAATAGATATAGACGGGGTAATGGATACCGGCCAATTGGAACAGCTAATCGAAGACAACTCCTTCTCTCCCTTTCCCCAAATCTCCAACACCGAGCGCCCCGACTCTGCCGCCGCCGCCCTTCTGGACGGCCGGGTGGTAATCCTGGCGGACAATACCCCCTTTGCCCTCATCCTCCCCACCGTCCTCACCGACATGCTCCAATCCAATGAGGATTACTATCAGCGCTTTCACTTCGCCTCAGCAATACGCTTTCTCCGCTATATTATGTTTGCCCTGGCCCTTCTGGGGCCGGCTCTCTTCATCGGGATCACCACCTATCACAATGAACTGATTCCCACCGTCCTCCTCTTGCGCATCATAAGCACCAGGGTGGGAATGCCCTTTCCCGCCATCCTGGAGGCCTTGCTCATGGAGTTGGCCTTCGAGGCCCTGAGAGAGGCGGGCCTGCGCCTGCCCAGGCCTGCCGGTCAGACCGTTGGCATCGTGGGGGCTCTGGTCATCGGCCAGGCGGCGGTGCAGGCGGGAATAGTTTCGCCCATTATGGTAATAGTGGTGGCGGGAACGGGCATCGCCTCCTTTACCATTCCCGGCTTCAGTTTGGCCCTCAGTATCCGCTTGCTCCGCTTTATCTTCATGCTCTTGGCGGCGGTCCTGGGTTTACACGGAGTCAACCTCGGCATCAGCGTCCTCCTGGTCCATCTGGTCTCTCTGCGCTCCTTCGGCGTTCCTTATCTGACGCCCATGGCGCCCATAACCCCGGCCGACTGGAAGGACCTTGTCGTCCGGGGGCCAATTTGGTGGCTGACCACCCGCCCCACTTTTATTGCCAAGGACAATGTGCGGCGGCAAGGTTACAGCCATGGGCAAATGCAACCAAAACGAGAGGAAGGTAATCAATGAAGCGCCTGATCTCAGCACTCTTGATCGCCCTGCTCTTGCTCAGCTCTCCCGGCTGTTGGGACCTGGTTGAGCTCAAGCGGATTGGCTTGGTCACCATAGTAGGAATCGATTACGATACCCAGGGGGACGGCTTTGAAGTCACAGTCCATATCTTTCAGCCCCTTGCCGGTAACGGCCAGAGTCAGGGAGGAGGCGATGGCAGCTCCAAGGCGATCCTGGTGGAAACCATTCGCGGCCAGACCATCATGGATGCCTTGCGCAATTTGCGCGGCATCGCCGGCTATCACCTGACCTTTCACCATGCCCGCCTGCTTGTCATCGGCGAGGACCTGGCCCGCAAAGGGGTTGCCCCCGTCCTGGATTTCGCCATGCGTACCCGGGAGTTGCGCATCAATTCCCTGCTCCTGGTCTGCCAGGGCAGTGCCAAGGATTTCCTGCGCATCCAACTGGAAGTGTCCGACAGCCTGCAGACGAAGCTGGAAGGGCTCCTGGACGACGCCAGCCTCTGGTCCAAGAGCCAGTCGGTACAGATCTTCCGCTTTATTCAAGAGCTCCTGGACCCCGGCAAACAGCCGGTGGCCACTCGCTTGCTCAAGCTTTCCCCCGAGCCCGGCAACCCTACCCCGATAATCGACAACGAAGAGAAACCCGCCGAGGAAGTCGCAATCATCGAGGGTCTGGCGGTCTTCAATGATGACAAGCTGGTGGATTGGCTCACCGGCACCGAGACCATTGGCTATCGGTATTTGACCGGGGAAGGCGGGGAGATGATCCTGGTGGTACCCTGGCGGGGGGCAAAGGCCTCCCTGGAAGTCCACTTGAACAGCTGTTCCAAGGATGTATCCTTTTCCCAGGGCATCCCCACCTTTGAAATCACCCTCTATGTCTCCATCGACCTGGTGGAATACACCGGCTACTTGGACGTCACCCCAGATGTGGCCGAGGAGTTGAGAAACCTGGCCAGCCAGCAAATCACCGGCATTTTAGAGTCCACCGTGGAGAAGGCAAAAGCCCTTGGCGTCGATTTCCTCGGCTTTGGGGGCATTGTCAGTCGCCGCAATCCCCGGCAGTGGGCAAAACTCAATACCCAATGGCGGGAGGTCTTCCCCGAAATCAAGGCAAAATACGATATCCGCGCCGACATGTTGATGCCGGGTCTATGGTCTGAAGCCATTCCCCGTTAGGAGCAGAAGATATGCAGACTTTCTTGTCGCTGGTGGTGATCAGCCTGTACTTCCTGTGGTTTCGCCTGTACGGCAAGGCCATGATTGCCGCCCAGGAGTGGCCGGATCTGGCGGTGAGTTTAGGTTTGGCGGGCCTGTCCCTTTACTATGCCTGGGCGGTGATCTGGGATGTGGCCATCCAATTTCCTACCCACTACTTGACTCAGCTACTGATGCCCCTGATTCGCCTGGTCTACGGAAACTGGCTTTAATTTGTCCCGCAGCCAACTGATCGCCAAGAGCAGAACAGGGCAGAGCACTTCCCCTGGCAGGGCCAGAATGGGGAAGGCATAGAAAGTGGAGAAGTGGAATTCGGAATGAGTTGGGTAACGGATATGGGTGGCAAAAAAGAGCACGGCGGCAAAGGGCAGCCAGAGATTTTCCAGGCGCCGGACCTTGGTGAGCTGGGCGAGGCCCAAGACTACAGCATAAATGGTAATGACCAATTTCATCAGCAGGCCTATGTACCATATGCCCAGGAACGCTCCCTCCACCCGGTTGAGGAACTCGCCAAATTCCACCAGGCGAAATAATATCACCACCGGCAAGGTCAGGCGATTGCCCAGTTCAGGGCCCAAGGCCATCAGCGTCAACCCCGTGCGAATCAGCAAGAGAGCACCCGCCGCCAGGGGCGCCAGCAGGTACAATTTCTCAGCCCCCTTGTCTTCCCGGACATAGGGCAAGAAAATTGCCGGAACCATTACCTCGCCAAAGGGAAAGACCAAACCGTTGAGGGTTCCCGTCAGCACCCCTCGCCAGTTTATCTTGAAAAGGGGCTGAAAGACCTGGACACCGATTTCCTTCCACTCCAGCAGGGGCAGGACCAGGATAAGCAGAGCTAAGGGAATCCAGACCAATTCGCACATGCGGCCGATGGTTTCGACCCCCTTGTAGCACGCATAAACCGCCACCGCGATGAAGGTCAGCTCGAGCACCATTTCCGGGGTGGAGGGAAGCATTATGGTGTGAGTGAGCAAAACCATGTCCTCTACGATGAAGTTGGAGACCACGGCCATGAGAAAGAGCAGGTAAAGACCCAGGGGATATCCCAACCAGGGTCCCAATATCTTTATGCCGTACTGAACCATGCTCAGGCCGGGATATCTTCGCTGCAGGCGCAGCCAGACTGCCATGAGCAGGACGCTGATTAAACAACCCAGGAGAGTGGAAATCCAGGCATCCTTTTCGGCAAAGAGCATCTCGGGCACGAAGACCATGGAGGCGCCGATCATGTAGACAAAGGTTATCAAGGCGAACTGCTTTGGAGACAAGACAGGCTTGGGCAAGGTAACCACCTCAAGCTTTAGTCTGTCCCTTTTTGCCCGGGATAATAGAGAACCGGCCTTAGGGCCGGTTCACATTCTTATTTTACCAAGGCTATTGCTTCAACCTCGATGAGGACATCCTTGGGCAGGCGGGCCACTTCCACACAGGCCCGGGCCGGCGGGTTGTCACCAAAGTATGTTCCGTACACTTCGTTGATCTGACCAAACTGATTCATGTCCTTGATGAAAAGGGTGCACTTTACGCAATTGTCCAGGCTGGTTCCAGCTGCTTCCAGGATGGCCTTGACGTTATCCATGCACTGCCTGGTCTGAGCCTGAACGTCGCCCTGCACTAAATCTCCGGTATCAGGCTTCAAGGCAATCTGGCCTGAAGTAAAGACCAGGTCGCCAACTCTTACAGCCTGGGAATAGGGACCAATGGCTGCCGGGGCTTTTTCGGTGCTGATGATGGTTTTATTCATGTCTCTTCCTCCTTTTAATAGTAGACAGGATTCTAAATTGCTAAACCCATATTAGTATGGGTAAATAGCCCGGGATTAAACCAATTTAAAGGTCGCGGTGAAGTGCCTCAAAATCGGGGGTTCGTCCACAAAGGCCACTCCCCGGACGCTGTCCCGGCGCTCCTTGATGGCAATCAGGGCGTCGGCAATGACGTCCATATGTTCATTGGTGTAGACCCGGCGGGGAATGGCCAGGCGCAGCAGGTCCAGCTGGGGATAAAGATTTTCGCCGGTCTCGGGATCCCGCCCGGCCAGGACTCCGCCCACTTCGACGCTGCGAACCCCGGCTTCCCGGTACAGCTCGATGCACAGGGCCTGGGCCGGGAACAACTCCTTGGGCAAGTGGGGCAGGAACCTGCGGGCGTCGACAAAGACGGCGTGCCCCCCCACCGGCTCGACGATGGGAATGCCGGCCTGGCGCAACCTCTCGCCCAGGTACTCCACCTGACCGATGCGGTAGGCAAGGTAGGAGGGGTCCACGACTTCCTTGAGACCCAGGGCCATGGCCTCCATATCCCGGCCGGCCAGGCCGCCGTAAGTGGGAAAGCCTTCGAAGACGACGCCCAGGCGGGAAATTTCTTTGTACAGCATTTGGTCCCGGAGGGCGACAAAGCCGCCGATGTTGACCAGGGCGTCCTTCTTGGCGCTCATGGTGCAGCCGTCGGCATAGCTGAACATCTCCCGGACGATTTCCGGAATGGACTTTTCGGCATAACCTTCTTCCCGCCGCTGAATGAACCAGGCATTTTCGGCAAAGCGGGCGGCATCGAAGAAGACCCGGAGCCCGTAGCGGTCGGCAATCTCCCGCACCCCCCGGATATTGGCCATGGACACCGGCTGGCCGCCGCCGCTATTGCAGGTAATGGTGACCAGGATAAAGGCAACTTGCTCTGGGCCATTGTCCTGGATATAGCTTTCCAGGGCCTGCAAATCAAAATTGCCCTTAAAGGGGTGGTATGTCTGGGTGTCATTGGCGATGGCTGCGGCAAGGTCCACAGCCCGCCCCTTCTTCAGCTCGATGTGAGCCTTGGTGGTGTCAAAATGCATATTGCCCAGAACGTGCTGCCCCGGCTTTATCATGTGGTGAAAGAGGATGTTTTCGGCCCCCCGCCCCTGATGGGTGGGGATGACGTATTTAAAGCCCATCAGGTCCTCCACCGTCTGCTGCAGGTGATAAAAATTGCGGCTGCCGGCATAGGACTCATCCCCTTGCATCAAGCCGCCCCATTGGGTTTCACTCATGGCGGAGGTGCCGCTATCGGTTAAGAGATCGATGTAGACAGCATGTGAAGGCAAAGCAAAGATATTATAACCGGCCTCTTCCAACAGTCTTTCCCGCTCTTCCCGGGAGATCATGGCGATGGGCTCCACCATCTTGATTCGCCAGGGCGGGGGCATTCTCTTACCGGACATTCAATAACCTCCCGTACATTGCTTTTCTACACCATTATGCCACAGCAGCCAGATATTCTCAACAACTGGAATTGTTTAACATAAGGGAAAAGCTGCCAGGCCATTAAACAGGCAGGAGCTGGAGAAAATATACTGAGCACTTCCTTGGAGGGATTTAGAGTGAACCAGTACCTGGTGATCCTGATTCGCGTTTTCATAACCTGGCCCCTGCTGTTTATCACCACCATGCTGATGGGCAAGCGCAATATGGGCCAGTTGCCGGTGTTCGACTTTATCATCGTCATTACCGTGGGCTCCATCGCCGCCACCAACTTGGCCGACCCCGCGGTGCCCCACGGGCCGACTCTGATGTCCATCGGGGTAATCGCCCTGATCCAGATAATCTTTTCCAAATTACAGCTCAAGTCGGCGCCCGTCAGAAACTTTACCAATATTACCCCGACGATAATCATCCAGGACGGCCAATTCCTCACCCACAATTTGGCCAAAATCCGCTATACCATCGACGATATCCTGCCCCTGCTCCGCATCCAGGGGGTTTTTAACCTGTCGGAGGTGGACTATGCCATCATTGAGCCCAACGGCAATCTCAGTGTGCTGAAAAAGGCCAACGCCTCCCCCGTCACCCCGGCTGACCTGAAAATGAACCTGCCCAACAAGGGGCTACCCCAGCTCCTGGTTGCCGACGGCCTCCTGGTTCCCAACGCCTTTAAGGGAACTGACGTCGACCAGGAATGGCTGGAGCAAGAGATACGTCGTCACGGATTTGCGAAAATCAGCGAGATCTACCTGGCATCCCTGGAGAAGAGTGGATACCTGTACATCTCGCCTATGCGGGGAAAGGACCCCGGCCGCAGCTTGCACTATTGAGGCAAGCAACTGGCCCATCTGGGCGCAGGCCGAAAAGAGTCCCTGGACCTTTACCAGGGACTCTTCTATGGCAGAGCGGTATTTTTTGAGAACTACCCCGCCCTCAGGATATCTTCCCGTCGATGCCGACGGTGATGTCTCCCAGCTCAACGGCGCGGCCGCTGAGCTCAATGGCTTGGCGCACTATGTGGACCAGGCCGGAACAGCAGGGCACTTCCATATGGGCTACGGTGACCTTTGGGATGCTGTTGGCAACTATGATTTCGGCCAGTTTGGCGGCATAGCTTTGGATCTGATCCAGCTTGGGACAGGCTATGGTGACAACCTGCCCCTGCAGGATTTTGCCATGGAAGTTGGGATAGGCAAAGGGAACACAGTCGGCGCAGACCAACAATTCCCGATCCCTGAAATAGGGGGCTGTGACGGGCACCAGGTGGAGCTGAACCGGCCAGTTGACCAGCTCAGATTCCAGCTCTGCGGTGCTTTGCCGACTGCGCTCCCGGGCCATGTTCACCGCCCGAGAGCCGGGGCAGCCTCCGGAGCAGGGCTGAGCTTTGCCCCTCAGGGACTGCAAATGTTCCTGCACAGCCAGTTCGTCGTACGCGTCGGCTTCCCGCTCAATAATGGTGATGGCGCCCAGGGGGCAGTGCCCCAGGCAATCGCCCAAGCCGTCGCAGAGCTTATCTTCCACCAGGCGAGCAACGCCATCGATGATCTGGATGGCGCCCTCATGACAGGCGGGGACGCAGAGCCCGCAGCCATTGCATTTTTCTTCATCGATCATGACTATTTTTCTGGTTCGTTTCATCCTCATCCCTCCGGTTATTATATCCGCCCAATTATACCCCGGCGGGACAAGGGTGTCTGTGATTTAGGTCAAAGCTAATCGGATATTGCCATTAACTTGCCGTCGTCGCTGACCAAGTAGATGGTGCCGTCCACCAGGGCCATGAAGGAGGCGGAAGTTGCCGGCTGTCCGGTGTCGAACTCCCACACCTCCTTGCCCCGGGCCACCGCCTTGATCCAGATGGTTCCCTGCTGTACCCCTGCCATGTAGACGCGCCCCCGGCTGTCCATGACGCCGTTGCTTTCCCAACCGGCAAGCTCAAATTGCCAGAGTTCCTTGCCCTCCATATCCAGGGCCAGGAGTTTGCTACGCAGGACATTGGCTACCACCAAATTGGGGGCGAGAAAAATCTGCTCGATCCTCTGCCCGGCCTGGACGCGCCACAGCACCTTGCCCTGGGCCACGGCATACAGCCAGCCAGGGCTGTAGACCCTGTTGATGTCCTCGATCCTGGGCGTGCCGAAAAACACAGTGCCATCCTGACCGGCGGCGATAGCCATCCCCACCCCCCGGGTTTCGTCCCGGACGAAATCTGTCTGCCAGAGCAATTCTCCGCCGGCACCCAGGGCCAGGAGAAAATTATCCCCCCCATCGGTCTCGACAAAGACAAAGGCCCGGCCATCCTCCAAGACCACTGGATAGCTGGCGTAGAAGGACTGGTCCTGGGCGGCAAAATCCCGGCGCCACAAGGGCTCGCCCCCTTTGACGATTCCATATATTCGCAGGGCCACAGTGTTGGCAGCATTGACATACTGATGGCATACCACCGTATAGCCGGAGCTGGTCACGGCCGGGCTGACCGATGCCGGCCATGGCAGCCAACCGGTCCCCACCAGACTCTCTCCACTGCTGCTGATGCGGAAGGTCTCCTCCCGGGAACCCTGGGTGGACATGAGAATCTTGCCACCGGGCTGCAGGACCAGGTGGGGGGGAAGGCTGCTGCTGCCGCTGACCCAGCTGTCAAAGCGCCACTGGATTTTTCCTTTGCTGTCCACCTGGGTAATGCTGCCGCCGGAATGAGGGATATAGATTCGCCCCTCCTCATCGATTACGGGACACCCGGGATTTGTCCCATTCAGGTCAGTCACCCAAAGGAGGCGGGGTTTATTGGGACCGCGCTCCCGGGCACAGAGAGAACGGCTGCCGTCGCCGCCATAGCCTCGCCATACTTGGGGCTGGCCACCGCAGCCGGCAAGCAGGAACAGGAGCAATAAAGAGCCTATCCACCTTTTCATCCCATCCCCCCAAGACAGAAGCCCGCTTGAGGCGGGCGGCATCGTCATTAATATATATGCCAAAACCCGGCGCATATATCACCGGGTCCACAATTCCATAAGCAATTCTTGGCAGCTTCGGGCATCCACTCCCATGATCACCTTTATTTTATGGGGCCAGGTATGCTGGCCGCCCCAGTCGCCAAGGACCTGGCCGCGGCAGTGCCGGCCCCTGGTCTCCACCTGCACTGCAACTTCCTGCAGGGCAAAGAGATCCTGCCGCACTGCCGCCAGGAGGGCCAGGGGGGCCCGGAGGGAGAGCTGCCGGCACTTTTCCAGGTAACAGCAGGCCATGGCGGCCATGGTCTTGCCTGCCCTCCCCCGGGAAGACAGGGCATCGACGTCTGGGGCAGCCCAACGCACCTGCACATCCAAGCCCACCATGGTCAGGTCCAGGCCGGAACCGAGCACCAGCTCGGCGGCATCAGGATCGGCGTAGATATTGGACTCCGCCGCAGGCGTCACATCGCCGGGCACTTTTAGGGCGCCGCCCGTCAACACCACCCCGCCCAGACTCTTCATCGCCTCCGGATGATATTCCAGGGCCAGGGCCAAATTGGTCAGGGGCCCCGTGGTCACCAGGATAACCTCATGGGGATACTTGCGCGCAACCTCGGCCATGAACGCCGCCGCATGCTGGGAGGAAATTCGGGAGGGTTCGGCTTCCATTGGCCAGCAACCCGGCCCCTGGGCTCCTTGGACGCCTGCAGCCAAGGGAGGTTTGCCGTGCAGGGGCATGGAGGCGCCCTTGTACACCCGGGCGGATGACCCCAATTCCCTCAGGAGGCCGCCGGCATTGGCGGCAACGGCCTCCAGGGGGATATTCCCCGCCACTGCACTGACCCCCAGGACATCCACCTCAGGCCAAGAACAAGCGGTGGCTAAGGCCAAGGCGGCGTCGATGCCGGGGCCCACATCCAATACCAGTTTTTTTACCATGGCGGGCTCACCACCTCTGCCACCTGCTGCCGGCGGGGCAGGGAAGGCAGCGCCCCCGGAACAGTCGCAGCCAGGGCGCCGGCGGCGGCCGCCCAGTCGGCAGCGGCATCGGGAGCCGCACCCCTGGCCAAGGCTGCGGCCAGGGCGCCGGCAAAGGCATCGCCCGCCCCGGTAGAGTCCACCGCCTCCACCCGGGGGGGCGCTATCCGCACCTGTCCGGCTGCGGAGTAATAAAAGGCGCCGTATTTGCCCATGGTGACCAGGACATTTTTCACTCCCCGCCGCTGCAGGTCCCGGGCGGCGGCTGCAGCCGTCTGCCAACAGTGGACATCGACGCCGGTCAAGACCGAGGCTTCGCGAGAATTGGGGGTGATAAAGTCCGCCAGGGCCAGAATGTCCTGAGACAGTTCCCTGGCCGGGGCAGGGTCCAGGACGGTGGTTACCCCTGCAGCCCGGGCCAGCGCCAGGGCTTCCTCCACCGCAGGCAGGGGTATCTCCAGCTGGATCAGCAAAACCTTGGCCTGGGCGATAAGGGGTTCAGCCTGCCTCACCAGGTCCGGGGACAACTGGTCGTTGGCGCCATTGGCCACGACGATGCAGTTCTCGCCGCTGCTGTCCACCAGGATCCCGGCGCAACCGCTGGGCCCGGGGACGGCCTTGACCAAAGTGCAGTCCACACCATCCCCGGCCAAAGTGGCCATGAGCTTGCAGCCGTATTCATCCTCCCCTACACAGCCCACCATGGCCGTGGTCACACCCATCCGGGCGGCGGCCACAGCCTGGTTGGCCCCCTTGCCTCCAGGGTGGGCGGAGAACCTGGCCCCGGCCACTGTTTCGCCCGGGGCAGGCAACCTCTCCCCGCGAAAGAGCAAGTCCATGTTCAGGCTGCCGACTACGACTATTTCAGCTCTTGTCATGGCTCTCTAGTATCCGCGCTTGGGGTCCACCTGGGTGGGCAGAGGTTCGCCCCGCAGGTAGGCGTCCAGGTTGCGGCAAAAGAGGTCGGTGGCCCGGGTCATGTACTGGGGAGACAGGGCTGCACAGTGGGGAGTGATTATGCAATTCTCCAATTGCCAAAGGGGAGATTCGCTATCCAGGGGCTCGGTTTCAAAGACATCCAGGCCGGCGCCGGCGATGACTCCTTGCTGCAATGCGGCGATCAGGTCGTCCTGGTCGACCACTTCGCCCCGGGCAACATTGATGAGGATGGCCGACGGTTTCATCAGCTCTAATTGCCTGGCGCCGATGAACCCCTTGGTCTCTGGAGTCAGGGGTACGGTGAGGACCAGGTAGTCGCTTTCCTTGAGGACCATTTCCAGGCCCTCCATGCTCACCACCCGGTTTACGCCCTCGAGGGGCTGGCCGGGATTGCGCTTTACCGCCAGCACCCGCATGCCAAAGGCGTTGCCCAGGCGGGCAATTTCCTGGCCAATCTGGCCCAGGCCCACGATCCCTAAGGTCTTGCCCCGAAGCTCGGTGAGGTGCAGATCCCGTCGCCAGAGGTTTTGGGCCTGGTATTTGCCGAAGCGGTGAAGGCCGCGGCTGAAGGAGAGCATCATGGCAAAGACATGCTCGGAAATGGGAATGCCATGGATGCCGCTGGAATTGGAGAGGATAATTTTTCCCTCTACGATGGGCGACAGCAGAAATCCGTCCACCCCTGCGCTGAGGGCGTGCACCCAGCGCAGGCTCGGGCTCTCCAGAAATTTTTCATCGAAGTTGCTCCACCAGGTGAGCAGGACTTCGGCCTCTTGCACCAGGGCCAGAGCCTCTTGGCTGTCGGCGGTTTGCAGCACCTCTACTTTGGGAAAGCCGGCTTGGATTTTGTCCAGATGTTTCCGATCTACCTTGGCGTTAACCAGTATCCTCAAGGAATTTCCCCCTTTTCTCTCTTTCCTGTCCCTATCTTATATCACTATGGCGCTGCCAGACCCGTCCCTGCCAGGTTCCGGCCTCTGCAAGCGCCTTATCAATGGCCTGAAGGACTTCCCATTTGCGGCGGATCCAGGTTGGCGCCAGGAGAATCTCCGCCGGGGCATCTCCGGTGACCCGCTGCACCACTATTTCCGGCGGCAACTGTTCCAGCACAGAAGCAACCCATTGTGCATAGGTCTGCATATCCGGCAGAGGAACGAGGCCTCGCTGCCAGAGCTCGGCCAGGCCAGTGCCCTTTATGACGTGAAGGGCGTGGATCTTGATGCCCTGAACTGGCAAAGCCGCCACCGCCTTGGCAGTCTGTACCATCATCTCTCGGGTCTCCCCGGGCAGACCCAGAATTATATGAACGCAAACTCTGATATTCCTGGCCCGAAGCGCCTGGACAGCCCTGAGGAAGCAGGCAAAGTCATGGCCCCGATTTATTAGGGCCAGGGTCTTGTCAAAGGCTGACTGGAGGCCCAGTTCCACCCACAGCCAGGTTTCCCGGTTGAGCTGGTCCAACAGATCCAAGACCGGCTCGGGCAAACAGTCAGGACGGGTCGACACCGACAACCCAACAACCCCTTCTTGAGCCAGGGCTTCCCGATACAGGCCCTCCAAGTGAGACGCCGGCGCCAGGGTGTTGGTGTAGGCCTGAAAGTAGGCGATAAATTTGCGGACGCCAGGCCATTTCTTCCAGGTCCGGGCCTTGATTTCTGCAATTTGCCGGGCAATATCCCCTGCCCTGCTGCCGGCACAATCGCCGCTGCCCCGGGGGCTGCAGTAAATGCAGCCGCCGGAACCGTCGAGGGCCCGATTGGGGCAGGAGAAACCGGCGTCCAGTGGGATCTTGGCCACTTTCTCCCCAAACACCCGGCGCAATTCCCAGTTCCAGGTATGGTAGCGCTTATTCTCCCATAGTCTGGTCATGTTTTCACCACCGCTACTACCTGATATAATCGTAAAGAGGATGTTGGAAACATTATACCAACTGACCCTTGGGGATACAAACTTCAGGCAGGCGGGTGATGCAATGGCGAAGAAGGAGACGGATCTCTATCCTCCCCTCAAACTCTATATGGAAGAGCGGGGTTATACCGTGCGTTCAGAAGTCCGGGACTGCGACCTGACTGCCGTCAAGGATGGACACCTGGTAGTCATCGAACTAAAAACCCGGTTTAACCTGGACTTGGTCCTGCAAGGCGTGGAAAGGCTGCGTCTCTGTCCCAATGTCTACCTGGCTGTACCCCGCCCCAACAATCTGCGAGTCCTGCGCTGGCGCCGGATTCTCCGCCTCTGCCGGGCCCTGGGCTTGGGCCTGATGACGGTTTCTGCCCGGGGCCTGGTGGAAATCCTCTGTTCTCCGGAGGTCAAGCGCCCCCGACCCAGTTCCAGGGAGCGCACGCTAATGCTGCAAGAAATCGCCCAGCGCTCCGGAGACTATAATGTGGGGGGCAGCAGGGGCAGGCCCCTGGTCACAGCCTATCGGGAGCAGGCCTTACAGGTGGCCAAGGCTGTTGCCGATGGGCTTCAGCGCCCCCGGGATATCGCAGCCGCCACGGGGATTGCCAAGGCCCCCTCAATCCTGCAGAAGGATTACTACCAATGGTTCGAAAGGGTGAAAAGAGGGGAATATCGCCTGAGCAGCCGCGGCCTGCAGGCCCTGGAGGACTATGCCGATGTCATAAGAGAAAAACAGTAGCAACCCATTGCTACTGTTTTTTGCGCTACCTATCTCTCCATGGTAGCCGCCGTCTGCTTTAGCATTTCCCGGATGGGCAGGTCATAAGGGCAGCGGCTCTCGCACATCCCGCATTCCGTGCAGTCGGAAGCCTTTACCGGCAGAGAGGCGTACCTTTCCATGGCCCATTCCTTGAGGTTGTACCGGGTATAATAGCCTTCAAAGAGGAACATGGCGGAGATCTTCAAGCCTGCGGGGCAGGGCTGACAGTACTCGCAGCGGCGGCAGAACTGAGTGCCCAGCCTGGCCAGGAGCTTCTCCAGCTCCTGCTTTTGCTCCTGACTCGCCCCGACCTCGACAACCCGGCAATTCTCCCGGACCTGTTCCACCGAATCCATGCCGGGGATGGCCAGGTCCACCCAGGGGCTGTTGAGGAGGAAATCCAGAGCAGCAGCAGCGGCGGTCAATGCTCCCCCGGCCAGGGGCTTCATAGCGATGATGCCCATTCCCAGTTCCTTTGCCTCTTTCATCAAATCCAGAGCTTGTTGTTCCAGGGCATTGAAGGGAATCTGCAGGGTGGCAAAGCGCCCGGAAGCGACGCCGGGCCTCAAGATTTCCGGTTTATGCCCGGTAATCCCTATATGGCGGACCAGGCCCTGGCGCTGTGCTTCCTCCAAGGCTGCCAAGGCTCCGTCAGGTTGCAGCACCATTTCCATATCCTCTGCGGTGGCCACATTGTGTAGCTGGTAGAGGTCTATGTACTGGCAAGCCATATTGTCCAGGCTGATTTGGATATCCCGCAGCATGCCCTCATAGTCCCGGGCAGGCGACTTGGTGGCTACATACCAGCCCTGACGGCCATGCCGCTTAAAATACTCCCCGATCTTTGCTTCGCTGTCGGTGTACATGCGGGCGGTGTCGATAAAATTAATGCCGTTGGCCTTGCATTCGGCCAACACAGCTATTGCCGAATCGACATCCACCCGTTGAATGGGGATGCCGCCGAAGCTGATGACCGACGCGTCGATATCCGTCTTTCCCAATCTCTGATAACGCATGTTTCTGCCTCCAATATAGAAGTATTATCCTGCAGGGAGAGATGTCCCGGCGGAAAAAGACTGTGGTATAATCGGTCCGGAGGTGAGAAAATGGGCTTGCCCTTTCATCAACACCTGTTTCCTCCGGTAAAAAAACTGGTTTGGGAGTACGATATGCTGAGGGAAGGCGATCGGGTCGCCGTTGGCGTCTCCGGCGGCAAGGACAGCCTGACTGCCCTGTACACCCTGGCCATGCTGAGGAGCATGATCCCGGTTTCCTATTCGCTGACCGCTATCACCGTCGACATGGGCTGGCCCGGGAGCGACTGGACGGGCCTGCGCGCTTTGTGCGGGCAACTGGGTGTCCCCCTCCATGTGGTTTCTACCCAGATTGCAGCGGTTCTCTTTGAGCAGCGCCGGGAGACCAATCCCTGCTCCCTCTGCTCCAAGATGCGCCACGGCGCACTCAACGATACTGCCAAAAAACTGGGCTGCAATGTGGTCGCCCTGGGCCACCACAGCGACGATGCCGTGGAGACGGTGTTCCTCAACATGTTTTATGCCGGGCGGATCGCCTGCTTTAACCCGGTAACCGAACTGGACAGAACGGGGCTGCGCCTGATTCGTCCCATGCTCTACATCAGTGAAAAGACCACCGCCCGGGTGGCCCGGAAGCTGGAGTTGCCGGTCTCCCACAACCCCTGCCCTGCCAACGGTAACAGCAAGCGCCAGCACATCAAAGAGATGTTGGCCCAGCAGGCCCGGGAGGACAAGCTGATCCCCCGGCGGCTGCAGGCGGCGGTGAAGGCCCTTTGGCGCCAACACCTTTAATTATACTACTATGTGGCAATTACCGCCACTGCAGGCAAGCAGGACTTTGACCAGACGAAGTAGAAATATACAGCGGATAAGGAGGTGGCCAATATGGCCCTGGAATTATACCCGACACCGTCATGGCCCCACCCGGCCTTCTCGATTCCCTTCACGGAAGAGCACAAGCGCTTCCCCCATCTGGATGAGATGGCTGCCCGGCCGCTGGCCCCGCTGAGCGCTGAAGAGTCTGAGGCCGGCAAGGTTACGGCTTATTGGGCCAGCGACAGGGTTAACCTGTACATGGTCGTGGAAGCAAGCGGTCAGGTCGACCCCTCCCGGGAGCGGGCCTGGCGCCATGGGGACGGATTGCTGCTCACCATATCCCCCCGCGCCCAGGACCAGCCCGTACACGATTACACGTCTCTGGGAATCTCCGGAACAAGCAAGAGGCCACAGATTATTGGGATTAAGCGTAACGGGACTTGGTTCCCCAAACTCGATTGCGCCAAGATCAAGTACAAGTTCCAACAGGACAAAGATAAAGCCCGGTTTTCTGTGCTTATCCCCTGGACGGTGTTGGAGCCTTTGCGCCCCCTCCTCTATGAGACCATCGCCCTGAACCTCACCTTCACCCGTCAGGAGGAAACGGGCCGAGTGGTGTACCAGCTTACCCCCGACGAAAATTACTGTTCAGAGGCCACCGACCTGCGCAGCCTGCTTCCGGTAAGCTTTGCCTATGGAGAAATATCCCGTCCCCTGGCCCAGTCCTACCTGACCCGAAATTGCTGGCGGGGCGACGAGCCCCTTCAGATTAATTTGGGATTGTATAACCCCAAGACCTGCCCAGCCCGACTGGACTTGTCCATCAAAGACGGCAACACAACTCTGGAAGCCCACAGTTCTTCTGTGGAGCTGGCTTCGGGCTGCCATCACTGGACCCTGCGCTGGAGTCCCCAGCGCCCGTTGCCCACCGGTAAGTACACCCTGGAGTTGAGCGGCGAGGGCAGCGGCAAGAATTATAAAAAACTGCACGAAATATTTGTCCTCAACCCGGAAGAATTGGCTTCCCTTCGCAGTGAGCTGTTAAAACAGGAAGAGGATCTCAACTGCCTCTACCCGGGAGCCGTGCACACAGCCCTGGCCAAACTGGAGTGGCTGGAAGGCGGTCTGGATCAATGCGCCTGGCAAGAACCTGACTTTTCCGGCTTTACAGCCGCCCAAAGCATTCTGGAAAGCCTGCGCCAGGGAGTCAATCCCATCCCCGATAAAGCCGGATTGTCCCGACGGGCTTTTCGCTCTCAAGTTGACGGTAGCCTCCAGGCTTACAGCCTGTACTTGCCCAAGGGCTATAGCCCTGAGCATAAATGGCCTTTGCTGATGCTCCTCCATGGCGACTGTGTCGATGAACAGAAGCTTGCCGCCAATCCGGAGCTACACAAACTGGCCGACAGACTTGGCCTGATCCTCCTCTTTCCCTGTGCCCGCACCGCCGGCGGTTTTTACCTTAACCAGGACGAAACCGACGTTCTCTATAACCTGTCCATCCTCAAAAAACGCTTGCCTCTGGATTGGGACAAGTTATTCCTGGGGGGCATATCCAGGGGCGGTTTTGGCGCTTGGCATACCGGCTTGCGTCACCCGGGTCACTTTGCCGGCCTGGCCATCATTTCCGGAGTTCCCCGCCTGCCCCTGGCCGGGGAAGATTATGCCCAGAATTACAAGTTCAATCCCGCCGACTGCAGCGAGAATGCCAAGAAGTTGTCCTTGCTGGTAGTGCACGGCGCCAAGGACTGCGAGGTGCCGGTTGAATCGGTTCGGGAGATTATTGAAACTCTACAGGATAAAGGTGTTGAACTGACTTATAAGGAAAATGCCGCCGGCGGCCACGCCGATTTTGATTGGCCCTCGGAGCTGGCCGCCTGGCTCAAGGCAAATCTCAAAAAGGGGCTGTCGCAAAACGTTTAATTAATAACGTTGGGCGATAGCCCTTTTTTCTTGGTTCTAGCTGAAAAATGCCCTCTTCTAGGGCATTTTCTTCGCTTTCCCCCATTCTTGGGCATGACAAAATAGGGAAATGGGATTCCCCTATGGATATACTGTTATTTAGGTTTAAGCCACCTTAGGATTATGTAAATATGCTCCACAGCGTCCAGATTGGATCTTGTTGTGGAGTTTATTTATGTTGAACGCCATAGCCAACAGCAAGAATTCCGTCTGTACTTTTACCTGACCTTGCAAGAGGAAACGTCGAAATCCCATGTCTTGTTTCAGCACCCCGAAGGCGCCCTCAACCTGGATGGAGCGATTCGTGCGTAATAGAATGCCTTTCTCGCTGTTAATACGTCCCTCCATCTCAGCGCGCTGCCTCTGAAAGGTCTTGGAAACGTGGAGGTTTTTGCTCCGCTTTTCAAGGGGTATCTTACTTGAGCCTTTTATGCATTTGGCCTTATGAGGACAACCGGCACAGCGAGCGCAGGAATACACGGTTGTTACTGTGGAGTATCCGGACTTGGTTTTGGCTTTCTTCTCGTAAGCTGCCTGGATTTTATTGCCTGCGTAGCAAATGTAAGCATCGCTTTCTGCATCATAGAGCATATTTTCTCGTTTGCCAATGTCGCTTCTGTATTTTCTTGTCTTGGCCCGGTCATGGTTTGCAGGTTTAATAAAAGCGATCTGGCCGTTTTCCTCGCACCAGGTATAATTCTCTTCGCTTTCGAAGCCAGCGTCAGCTACCGGCTCTGTGTAGCCCAGAGGAAGCAGCTTTTCCATTATGGGAATAAATGTAGCCATGTCGCTGCGTTCTTGTGAAATCATCGCAGCTACTATGTATTCTGCATCAACTGCTATAGTAGCATTGTAGGCTGGCTTCAATTGACCGTTTCGCATGTGGTCTTCTTTTAAACGCATGAAGGTTGCGTCCTTATCTGTTTTGGAAAAGCTGTTTCTGTCCCCAAAGATGTGGTTATGGCCATCATACCGCCTCTGGCGGGCCAGGTACCCTTCCACGGTTTCCACAGCTCTTTGTAAGGGAGTTTTCCGCTTCCCTTTGCCCTTGACGAATTTTGTGTCCTCTTTGAGAGCATATAGCCGTTTTCGAAGCTTCTTTAAATCCTTAGCCCGAATTTTTTCCCCTACACGAAAGCGTAGGCCAAACTCGGCTGCAATTTTTGGCAGTTCGACCCTCATCTTCGCCTGCATCTTGGCTTCATTCTTTTGTGTGGACTTCTTCCACACAAAGCTGTACCGATTGGCGTTGGCCTCGAACTTCGCGCCATCGATAAACGCATTGAGTAGTGAGAGTTCCCCCGCTTCAGCTAAGTAATACACCAGTTGTGAAAACAGATCATCCATAACGCTAGGTAGTCGCTCACTTCGGAAGCGGGCGATGGTAGCATGATCGGGTGCTGAAGAACGTCCCAGCAGATACATGAAGTTTACGTCGCGCTTACAAGCTTGCTCTAGAGCTCGGGAGGAATAGATGCCATTCATGTATCCATACACCAGAACCTTGAACAGACTTTTGGGAGGCGTCTCGATTCTCCCTAAACGGGAGTACGCAGCGTGCAGCTTTCTATAATCCATCCTTTCAAGCACGGCGTTGAGTAGTCTCACCGAATCGTCTTCCGGGATTAATTCGCCAATGTCCATGGGTATGACCAGTTGATATGCACCCCCGGTTGGTGTATAATCTGGTCGTAAAATATTGATTTGCATAACTATATTTTACAGCAAAAGACGGCTTCTGGGTACTACCAGTCGCCGTCTTTTGTGTTTTAATTCAGGGGTTGTTAGTGCGACAGCCCCTTTTTGCTCAGCCCTGGCAGCAATCGATGAATTCCTGGAGCTGTGCCTGCAGAGCCTGCAACTCTCCGGGGGCCAGGGAAATTTCCACCAGTTGTCGGCCCGGCGGCAGACGCAGCAATTGCAAGAAGGCTCGCACCGGCTTTTTATAAATTTCCCCGGCTGCCAATGCGTAAAACTGGAGCTGTGGCGCGTACAGATCCAGCAGCGGTTGGATACCCGCCGGGGGAATCCTGTTGCTCTTATAGTCCAGGATGACCACATGGTCCTGGGCAATCAGGACCCTGTCTATCAGGCCGTAGAACAGGGCGTTGCCCAGGCGGTAATAGAATTCATGTTCGGTGAAGGACTGGCTGAAATCTCCCGGGAGCCCCGGGTCCTTTTGATATGATTCCAGAAGAGCCTTAGCCGAAAAGAAGACGCGCTCCCCCTGCTCCGCATCTGCTTCCGGGAAGAATTTTGGCGCCAACTCCCTCAGCAAGGAAGATATGTCGGTCCCGGGCTGGATAACTTCCAGGGCGCTGTGGAGAAGAGAGCCAAAACTGGCGCCGCCGTGTTCGTGGGACCAATCCCCCTGCTCCTGGACAGGCCCGATTTCTCCGGGCAACCCCCTGGACAGGTAGCGGCGTTCAAAAAGCTCCCGATCGCTTCGCCACAGGCAGAACTGAGAGATGCTATAGTAGCGAATGGCACGCCTGCCTTTGCCCAGGGGGGTGAGGCCGGGAAAAAACTCCTCAATCTCGATGTCCTGTCCTCCCTGGGGCTCGGGAAGGGGAGCGGGCAGTTGTATGTCCAGTCCGCCATCCCCCGGTCGTGATTGCAGGAAATGCTGGGGCGAGCTGGCTGCGAATTGCCGCAGCCAGCAATTAAAGGAGGGCTCATTCCCTTCCTTGTCCCTGACCAGCACCGCCAGGTAATCTCGGGCCCGGGTGACGGCTACATAGAGGAGACGCTTGTGCTCTTCCTCTTGGCGTCGGGCCTCCCAGGCCTGAACCTCTTCCCAGACTGCGCAGTCCCAAGGGTACTTAAAGGCAAGGCCTCCAGCTTCATCCACCAACATCCTCCCGTACCTGGGCCTTAGCGCCGTGGAGCAGGCGGGCAGAAAGACAACGGGAAATTCCAGGCCCTTGCTGGCGTGAATTGTTAGGATCTTGACCGAGTTGGAATCTTCACTGTCCACTTGGGCTTCGGCTTCACTGAGCTCGGAGGCGTACTCAACCCAGCGCAGGAATCCCGTCAGGTTGTCATTGCCGGCGGCTGAGTACTTTTCTGCCAAGTCCAGGAGTTTTTGCAAATTTGCAAAGTGCTGCAGGCCGGCAAAGCGAGTGAGGTTTACCTCCCGGGCCAGGGTCAGGTCCATTGCCCGCTCCACCAGGCGAGGGACTTCCAGCCTGCCCCGGCACTGGCGGAGGGAGGAGATTATCTCTGCCGCTCGTTCCAGGCGGCGCCGGGGTTCTGCTGCCAGGACATCGCCGCGGTCCAGGAGGCTCCCCCCCTGCTGCCGGGCCATAGCCAGAGCCAGCAGGCTGTCATCATCCAGGGCGAAGAGGGGGGAGCGCAGCACCGCCGCCAGGGAAAGCTCATCCCGAAGGTTATCCACCACCCGGAGCAGGTTGACAATGTCCTGAACTTCCTGCTGTTGGTAAAAGCCGATGCCGCCCACGACAGTATAGGGGATTCCCTTTAGGCGCAGATTATGCTCGTATTCCTTGAGATGGGTGCGGGCCCGGAGCAGGATGGCGATGTCTCCGTAGCGCAGGGTCCGGGTGCCGCTCCTTTCCTCGATGGTGAGTTCCTTCCCGGCCACCATTTCCCGGATGCGCGAGGCCAGAATGCGGGCTTCGGCTTCGGCAACGGATTCAGCACCATCGGGGGTGCAGGTCAGCAACTCGGCACAGGGCCCGCTTTCCTGCCGGTGGGCGGCAAGGCTGATGTACTCGATTTCACTGCCCTGGCCCTTGTCCATGAGTTGGGAAAAGAGGCCGTTGACCAAGGCGATGAGGGATTTCCGGGAGCGATAGTTGCAGGTGATTCGCTTCTCCCGCTGGGGATTATCCCGGGTCAGTTGCTGGCGTGCCTGGTCAAATACCCGCACCTCTGCCCCCCGGAACCGGTAGATGGACTGCTTTTCATCCCCCACCAGGAAGAGGCGTCCCGGAGGGATTTCCCCCCCTTCCTCTACTAAGGCGGTGATTATCCTGTACTGGAGTCGGTCGGTATCCTGAAACTCGTCGATCATATAGGTGCGATAGCGAAGGCGCAATTTCTCAATTACCCAGGGGTTGGCCTGCAGGAGGCGCCATACCGCCAATTGCAAATCGGAAAAGTCCAGGCCGCCAACCCGGGCCTTGCGGCGCCTGTATTCCCGGTCCAGGTTCATGAGGAGGGAAAGGGTGGCCTCTCCCAACAGCGGAGCCAGGGCGCCGGTGAGCAGCAAGCGCAGCTGGCCGACTGCCCCATTGACAAACTCTTTCTGCCCCTTGGTCCTGCCTCCCTTGAGTTGGGTCAGGGGAAATAATTCCTGGTACAAGGCCAACAGTTCACGGGGCGCTTGGACTTCGGCCAGGACCCTTCCCGCCGCAACCAAACCCATGCGCTTCCGGGCCATCTCGGGTTGGTCTTTGTCGGCAAGGGCGACTGCCAGCTCCGCCTCCCCGCCGACAATTTCCAAGAACCTGTCCCGGCATTGTCGCCACTCCGGGATGGACTTGTACTTGTCGGTAAGGCGGGCTTCCTCCAAGGGGATGCCCCGGTTCATCAGGGCCTGGTAGGTGCTGCGCAATTGCTGGGCCAGGCCGCCCTCTTCCTCCAGGGCATCTGCCCCTAAGACGACAGCCAGGACCTTGAGGTTGGGGTCTTCTCCCCTGACCGCCCCTTGAAAGGTTGCGGCCAGGGCATCATTGAGGAGCATACTCGCCTCCATCTCCTCCAGCACCCTGAAGCCCGGGTCAATTCCGGCCTCCACGGGAAAGGAGCGAAGAATCCGGGCATAGAAGGAGTGGATGGTGCCAATGGGGGCCTGGACCAATTCGTCCCGAACCTGCTTCCATTGGCTGTCGCCGGTTGCCCGCTCCCGCAGCAGCTGGTCGATGCGCTCCCGCATTTCCCGGGCGGCCTTGGAGGTAAAGGTGATGGCCACAATTTCCCCGGGACTTAAGCCTCCTTCTTCCAGGAGGCGGACATACCTGTGGGTCAGGACGGTGGTCTTGCCGGAACCAGCTCCGGCATTTACCACCAGGTTATCGGCGATTGTCGTGGCCGCCAGCTGTTCAGCACTGAGCTGCATCTATCCCGCCTCCTCTCTTCAGGTTAAAGCGGTTTTTCTCATAGCGACAACAGCGCCGGTACTCGCAATAGGTGCAGGCCAACGGCTCTGGATTGGGTGCAAAATTGCCCGCCAGGATGCTCTGGTGCAGATCCCCGGCCCGCTCCGCCAACGCCCGTTCCAGGTCCCGAAATTCTTTCGGCTCCAGGGAGGCCAACCGCTTATTGGCCCAGGCGGTAAACTCCTGGTTCCAGATTCCGCCGGCTAATTTGGCTCCCTTGATGACGTAATAACCCCCGCCCATTACCCGGACATTATCATAGCCCAGTCTAGCCAATAGGGCCGGCGCCGCGCTGAGGTACACAGGAATTTGCAGGCTCCTGCCTTCAACGATGTCTATGCGGGTTATTTCCCGGGAAGTTTTATAGTCGTATACCACCGCCCAGGTTTCTCCTTCTCTTTCCAGCACATCGATGCGGTCGATCTTGCCGCGGAAGCGGACGGGACCTTCACCGGGTCGGACCGGTCCCACCGGGGAACCGGGCAAGCCAAAGCTGGCCTCAAAGAGCACTGGACGCAGGCCTGTCTCTTGCAGCCAGGGCAGATCCGCTTCAATCAGGCCCTGTACCATATTGATGGCATCCCTGAGCCGCAACCGCCACAGGATGTCTTGGGAATCACCCCCCTGCTCAGCCAGCCATTGCTGGGCCAGGGCTGTCAAGGGTGTGCGGATTGTCTCGGGTTTATTGAGATTGGCTTGCTCCAAATGCTGGGTGTAGAACTTTTCCAACAACCAGTGGAGGAAGGATCCCCGATCCAGGACAGAGTACTCCGGTACTTCCCCAGGGGCAGGCTCCAGCCCCAAGCAATAGCGGGCAAAGTAAGAGAAGGGACAGCGGACATATTGCTCAAGGCGGCTGATGGAATAGACCGCTTCCCCCACACCTGCCTTCGCCGGGCCCCTGTGCGCCAAAACTCCGTCCATATTGTCTGGGGGCAGGGGACCTTCCCGGCGCTGCTCAACCTGGCTGGCCACATGTAGATCGACATATTCCGGCCTGCCTCTGAGCCAGGCCAGCGCTGGTCCGGATACATCCCGGCCCCGAGCCAGGCCATTGAGCATGCTTTGACGCAACTGCCCCGGAGAAGTTATGGCCTCGGGCTGCAGGGGTGGCAAGAGATCTGAACTGTCCACAAACTCCTGGGGCATCCCGCCCGCCATCAGGGCGTCGATTTCCTGCCAGAAAGGCGAGGCCTCCGCTTCCTCCTCGATTCCCGGCAGCAACCGGGAAAGGTAGAGGCAATCCTGAACGGAGGCAACGCAGGAGTGAAAGAAGATCTTCTCCTGGGCAAGGCTCTGCCTGGATACACTCTCCAGGCCGGGTAGCTCCGCCACCCGGTCCAGCAGCCAGTGCTCCCGGGCGGGGCGGGGAAAGGTCCCCTGATTCAGGCCCAGGATAAAGAGGTATTTGCACCTGAGACCCCGGACCTGGGCGGGCGAAAATACCCGTGCGGCCCCCGGATTGCTGCGCTCCAGAGAAAGGCCCTGCTCCAGCCAGGGAGAAAACTCCTCCAGGAACCGGCCGGGGCTGATGGGAGCGGTGCGCTGCAGCAGCTTACAGCAGGCCTGGTAGCCCTGGACGGCGGCCAGGACCTTGGTGAGGGCTGCTCTGTCCCTGATGTCCTCCTCGCCGTCCCCCATGGGGGCGATCCGCTGGGCATTGGCCTCCGCCAGGGCCCCCAAGAGCCGGCAATGCTCTTGGGGTGTGAGGTCCTTGACCCGGGCGCCCAGTTCCAGCCAGGCTTGCAGCCCTGGCCGGGCTGCCCGGTACACTTCCAGGAGCCTTTGCTCGCTCCTGTTTTCCCAGGCTTCTTCCTCCTTCATTTGCCTGGTCAGGCGCCGGACCTCCCGATCCAGTGCCGCGAGCCAGCCTTGGCCCCGGAGATTGCCCCCCAGGCCGACCACGGCCTGGGCCATGGCATCCCCATCGTAGTCGGAGGGGAGGTGGGCCCTAAGGTAGGCACATCCGGCAAGGGTCAGCAAGCTCTCCCTGTCCCAGCCCGAGGCAGCTGCCTGCCAGAGAGCCAATACCTCTCGAACCCAGGGTACTGCCATCAGGTCTACGACCAGTGGCGCCGCCAACTCTATGCCATGCTCCCGGTAGAGGTGACGCAAGGGAGGCAGGTACTTGCGCTGGTCGGGCACCACCAGGCAGATATCCTCCGGAGAAGCCCCGACGCAGGTTAGCCCCTTAATCTTCCGCGCAACCAGCTCCAGCTCTTGCCTGAGCCGGGGCGCGGCCAGTCCATGCACTTTGGGCGCCGGGCAAGGTTGCGGTGTGGGGAGGAAGAGATTTTCAGTCATTGCAGTGGTAAAGCCTGCCTGGGAACGGACTGCAAACCCCCTTTTCTCCAGAGATTGGATGGTATTAGCCAGGTACTGGTCATGGGCTGGGTGCTTAAAGGGAACCCAAACCGTGATATCCGCACCAGCAGGGAGCTTGTCCACAATGGCCAGCTGCAGGGGTTCAAAGTCAAGGAACCAGCATATGTGGAACTCCCGGACCTCCTTGAGCCAAGGAATACCAGCCAGGGTGGCGGCTGCCAGGGCATATTGTTCTTCAATATCCGCCAGGCCCTTGGCCCGCATGAAGGCTTGGTAATCCTGCCAGATTATCAGGACATCGGAGAGAACCGGATCGGGGTTTGCTTTCAGGGCGCCGGTCAACTGAGAGGGAGTGACGCCGGCCCGGCGCAATTGCCCCAGGGCATAGTTCAACTCTCGGGCCATCCCCCGAGAGCCGGCATAGCGGCCCAAACCGGGCAGGTCTCCGGCCCGCCGGGCCATTATTTCGATGATTATTTCAGTTGCCGTGGCCTCGTCCAGTTCCTGGATACCCGGATTGGCAATCTCCAGAGCGGCTGCCACGAGATCATCAAAGGTGAGCAAGTTCAGCCGCCGCGCAGCCCTCCGCACCAGCCGCAGCCGGTATTCGTGAAGGAGATGGGCAAAGGGCAAGAGCAGGGCAAACTCCTCTTCCCGGCCCGCTTCCACCAGGTCTCCCAGCCGGTCGAGAAGGGAATCGATATGGCTCTGGTCCCCCATGGGCAGCAAGACAACTTCCTTCATTTTCCCCACCCCTGCCGATTATTTATTATTTGCTCTACTTTTTCCCGGGCTTATTTTTGCCGCCAGCTTCCTTTAGCAACTGCTTCCACCGGTACCTGCCCATGAAAATCCCGGCGATGCCAAAGACGACGATTCCCACTATGTAAGTGATGGGAAACAGAGATTTCAGGGCTTCGCCAAAGCTAAGGCGATAGAAGAGCATTTGTACTATGGCGCTGATGAACAGGTACAAAAAGTATGTGGGGACTCCCCAGTCCAGGACCCCGTGGCGGAGGACAAATTTTTTCTGACCCTGGGCCAGTTCTGCTTTGATCTGTTTCCTTCGCTCTTGCTTCGCTTTCGACATTTCCGTCACTCCTTATGCTTTGTATCTATTATAGATTAACCCTGTGACAAGGAAAAGTGCTGAAAACCCGGGAGAGATCTCCCGGGTCGATTCTTAGAGGGCGAAGTCGCCGGTATGGGCTGTCTCCAGGAACCTGGCCAGGAGCTTGGCTGTGTTGGCCAGGTCTTCCTTGTTCACCGTCTCGACATTGCTGTGGACATAGCGGGTGGGGACGGACAGGGTGATGACGGGGCAACCGCTGCGAGACCGTTCCATGGCGCCGGCATCGGTGCCGCCCCGGGGCAATATCTCCATCTGGTACTTGATTTCATGCTTTTCGGCCAGCTCCCGCATAAAGTCCACCAATTTATAATTGGAAATAGAGGCGCTGTCCATTACCTTGATGGCAGCCCCCTGACCCAGGGCGGTGACCTGAAATTGCGGGGTGCTGCCGGGGCCGTCCACGGCCAGGGTCACATCCAGGGCCACGCCAATGTCGGGGCGGATGCCGTAGGCGCCGGTGACGGCTCCCCGGAGGCCGACTTCTTCCTGAACGGTGGCAACTGCGTAGATGTCTGCTTCATGATCCTGGACCTGGCGCAGGGCTTTCAGCATCACCCAAACCCCGACCCTGTCGTCCATGGCCTTGCCGGAGACATTGGCCCCGACTTCCACAAACTCGCGCTGCAAGGTGATGGGATCGCCGATGCGGACCAATTTTTCCACTTCTTCCTTTGTCCTGCCCAGGTCAACATAGAAGTCCGTTACCTTGAGGGGCGCCTTGGCCTCCTCGGGGGTCATGATATGTACCGGCTTCAGCCCGGGCATCAAGACGCCCACCAGATCCTCCCGACCATGGACCACCACGCGCTGGGCCACAAGAGTGCGGGGATCAAAGCCTCCTACCGGGTTGAAGCGCAAAAAACCCTTTTCGTCGATATGGGAGACCACGAAGCCGATTTCATCCATGTGGCCGCAGATCATGATCTTTTTGTTGCCGGTCTTGCCCTTCTTCAGGGCGATGACATTGCCCAGGACGTCGACCCGGACCTCATCAGCCAAACCCTCCAGCTCTTTCTTGACGACGGCGCGAATTCTCTCCTCCCGCCCAGAAATGCCGGGAGTTTCGCTCAACCTTTTCAACAACTCCATTCCGATAACCTCCTTGTGTTTACCTTACCCAAGTGTATTCGCCCCGGCCCTGGATAATTCCTGCCCTCCAACTATGCAGATGTCGTCCAAGCTACGACCCAAGGCCGGGTTAGGTCCCCTTTTTATTTAGTGGGAGAAAAAGGATTTCTATTTTTTATAAAGAATTATATATAGGAAACGGATAACCCGGAGTTGATGGATATGAAGCATGGCATGGTCACCCTCACGGTGGCTGAAGCAAAGCGGCTGATCGGCAAAGGAGTTGCCGCCCTGCCCCAGGTGCAGAGGGCCATGGCTCAAGGGATGATAATCATCGCCGGCGGCACCACCAACGCCTATGTCGCTGAAGAATTGACGGGGCTCACAATCGACAAGGCCCGCTATACCGCAGGAATAATCAGCCGGGGACGCTGTTGCGTTACAGCCCATAAAACCCGCCTGTCGCCCCTGGTCTTGCGCCGAGGAGAGCTTGTCGACATTAACTGGACCGATGCCCTTGGTCAGATGGGACCCGGAGATATCTTTATCAAGGGGGGCAACGCGCTGGACCCTCAAGGCAATTTGGGGATCCTTCAGGGCAGCCCCAACGGCGGCACCATCGGCGCCGCCCTGGGCAGCATATCGGCCCGGGGTATAGAACTTATAGCTCCGATAGGCCTGGAAAAACTGGTTCCCAAAATTGCGGATTCCGCCCGCCTCTTGGGAATAGGGCGAATGGATTATTCCCGGGGCATGCAATGCGGCATGCAAATCGTAACCGGGGCCACCATCGTCAGTGAAGATAGAGCCTTGGCCCTGCTCAGCGGCTGTCAGGTCGTCGTGGCCGCCAAGGGCGGTGTTGACAGCAGCGCCGGCAGCACCACCCTGGCCTTTGCCGGCCCGAAAAGGGAGTTTGAGCTGGCTGTCTCGGTGCTCGACTCCGTGCTGGGCGAAAAGGGCCTGATTGCAGATACTCAAAAATGTCCCTGCCCAAACCCATGCGATTTTGGCAGGGCAAATCCTAAGGGGGCGATCTAGTGCGATCTATTCGGGCAAAATTGCTGATGGCAGTTCTCTCAACCCTTATTGCTGTCTTCTTAATCTCTACCCTGGCCCAGCTCAGCCAGGTCGGAAGCAACGTCCGGGAACAAATCGAGCAATACGGCACCACCCTTGTCACCGAGCGGGCCCAGCGCCTGACCCTGTGGCTGGCCAGCAAGCGCCAGGAGGCCCAGTATCTCTCGGTGCATCCTCAATTAGTATCTCCCGATATATCCGATGTTCAATCCCGTATTAACTTCCTCAACCAGCAACATAAGGACCACCTCAGCGGTTATGATAACCTGTTTTTCATCGACAACCAAATGAATGGGTATGTGGGCGGGCAGATTGTGCGCTTTTCCCGGCAGACGTACTCGGCCTACAGCACCTTGGAAGATGCCATTGATTCGCGCCAGCAGAGGATCAGCAGCCCCTTCCGCTCTGAGCTTTCCAACCACTTCGTAATCCTCATCGCCACTCCCATTATCTCCATGGATGGACAATTGCTGGGGCTACTGGCGGCGACCCTGAGCATGCAGGATTTTGGCGCCATGCTCCTGGACCTGGTAAAGCCGGAAACCAATGAGACGGCCTTTATCGTGGACAATCAGGGCACCGTGGTCGCCCATCCCGATCCTGCCATCATCGGCCGGGAAAATATCCACACCACCCAAGTTATTCCCGGCATCACCGAACAGGCCGAAACCATCATGCAACAGGCCTTTGGCAATGTCACTTACCAAGGGGATGACGGCAGCCAATACGCCTACTACCGCCGCATCCTGGAAACTGATGGCTGGGTCCTCATCTACACGGCCTCCGCCCGCGCCTTTAACCGCCCCTTAATCCAGACCAGAACCTGGCTGATTTTCAGTAACCTCCTGGCCGTAGCCCTGGTCGGCGCCGTCATTTACCTCAGCGCTGAAGCCATAACCCGCCCTCTGCGTCAAATGGTTTCCGTCATGGGGGATATTGCCACCGGGGACCTAACCCAGAAGGTCCAGGTTGTCTCCGATGACGAGGTGGGGCAGACAGCGCGCTATGCCAACCTCATGGCTGACGGTCTTGCCAATATCATTCGTGAACTCAAAGGGCTGGCCAACACCATCGTCACCTCCGGGCAGCAGATTGCCGCCTCCATCGAGGAGAGTACCAGCGGCCTGGAACAGTCCAGCAACCTGGCTACAGAAATCGGCAGCAACATGCAACTGAACGCCGCCTCCATCGATCAGACCAAGAACTCAGCCCAGTATGTGGCAAACAGCGCCCAGATAGTTTCGCAACTGACCGGGGAGGCCGCCGAGGAATGTGCCACGGCCGTGCATAAAGCCACCACCGGCGGCGAGGCCGTGGCCGAGGTCGTCGACGCTATGGCGGAAATCAGTTCCTCCTCTGAACAGGTCAATCAGTTGGTCGAGAACCTCATCGATTCGGCTCAACGCATCGAGGATATGTTGGAGCTGATAACCCAAATCTCGGAACAGACCAACCTCCTCTCCCTCAACGCCGCCATCGAAGCGGCCAGGGCCGGAGAAATGGGGCAAGGCTTCGCCGTCGTCGCCAGTGAAGTGCGCAAGCTGGCTACCCGAAGCACCCACGCCGTCGAGGAGATCGCCCAGCTGGTGGAAGATATTCGCCGCAAGGTGGACAGCACCAGCCACGCGGTGCAGCACAGCAACAATATCATACACCAGGCCGAAGACAGATCGCGGTTGACCATGGCCACCATCGACAGCATGGTCGCCAGTATCAACAGCGTGGAACAAAAGATCAGGCAGGTCGCCGAAGCAGCCGCCGAGCAGGCCGTCAACAGCAACTCCATCCGGGAGGCTGTGGCCAATATCGCCGCCGCAACCCAGGAAACTTCGGCGGGGTCCCAGGAACTGGGCGCCACCCTGGAGGAGCAGGTGGCCATTCTGGCGGATATCGAAGATACCGTCGCAGAACTGACCCAGCTGGTCCAGAGACTGGATCAGATGATGCAACGCTTCAAGCTGGAAGAATAGAAAAAAACGGGCGCTTCACGCGCCCGTTTTTTTTGGAAACGCTTTCTTTACCGCTTCCCAGCCCCGGACAAGATGGGCCAGGTTCTCGACTCTGGTTCCGTAAGCTTCCAGGATTACGGGACCGTTATAGCCTCGGGCCTCGAGGAGGGCTGCGATTCCGTCCAGGCATCCCTCCTGAGGGATTCCGCCGTTGCCGTCGCTGAGATGGACGTTGCTGAGACCTTCTGCCATGGCCGCCAAGTACTCCCCGGGGGCAAAACCGCTGCGCAGAGCCTGCTTGCTGTCAAAGGTGTAATAGAGGTTGGGGATTGCCTCTCTTTGCAGCCAGCGGAAAATTTGCGGCGACCAGCCCAGACACCAGGACACATTTTCCAGGGCCAGCTTTATCCCCCAGGCGGCGGCTGTGGCCGCTACCATCCGCAAGCGGTGGAGGATGCGAGCTCTGTCCGGGTGCTCGACCCTTAAGGGACCGTGGAAAACCAGGCAACCTGCCCCCAGTTCTGCTGCTGCGGCCAGAACTCGGTTGAGGGTGTCAAAACCATCCAGAATCTGCCGCCGGTAGGAATAAAACAGCATCGGTTCATATTGGGAAGAGGCGGCATGGAGGGAGGGGATAACCACACCTAGATTTGCGGCCAGGCGGGAGAGCTTGCGGACATAGGCGGTCCTGTACTCCCTCCTGGTCTGAAGAAAAACCTCTGCCTGCCTGCAGCCCAGGGCGGCAATGTTGATCAGGGCCGATTCTGTCGGTTGCTGAGGGTAGAGGCTGGCAGTGGATATCCCGATTTGCAAAGGTCTTCCCCCTTATTCCAGGCTAATGGAGTGATAGCGTCCCGGGGCCAAGTCGGCCAACATATCCAGCTCCCGTCGCTGACAGGTGAGGAGAATAATCTGGCGACTGGCGCCCAGTTCAACCAACAAGTTTAACATGTTCTTTAAGCGCAGGTCGTCATACTGGACAAAACTGTCATCTAGAAAGAGGGGAAGCCCGCCACCGGTCACCAAATCCGCTATGGCTACCCGGCAGGCAAAGTAAAACTGATCGATGGTCCCCCCGCTGAGACGGGATAGATCCACCTGGTCCCCACGTTCCGGGGCCAGGACATTGATGGACATATCCTGGGCCACTTGGAGCTCGTTGTACTTTCCTCCCGTGATTCTCTGGACCAGCGAAGAGACCATGAGGTTCAGTTCAGGAGCCAGCTGGCTGTTGAGTTCCTCTGCCAGCTCTGTAATGGTGGCCACAGCCAGGTCCAGGGCCTGGATGTCGAGCTCCAGTTCCCGGCAACGTCCTTGCAGTTGCCACTCCTCTTCTTCCAAATCCGCCGGCGAGGGCAGATTGGCGTACAGGCCCTCCAATCGCCCCAGGCCTTCGCTCTTCCGGGACTGCAGGCTGAGGATCTGCTCGTCCAAGGCCTCCAACCGTTGGGGGAGGTCCTGGGGGTCGGCAACCTGTACATCGCTGGCTGCAGCGGCCTGCTCCCGCAACTGCGCTTCGCTGCTGCCCTCCAGGATGTCCGTCAGACGCTGGCGGAGGTTCTCTTCTTCCTCGACCAGTTCCTGGCGGCGATAGTACTCCCGGGCCAGGGCCTCCATCTCTTCGGCGCTGCCGGCCGAATAGGCTTGCATCATCTCCCGGGCCCGCTCTTCCAAGCCCTCCAGCTCCAGGCGGGATTGCTCCAGGCGCTGCCGGGCAGCTTCTTCCTGCTGGCGGCATTGCTCCATAAACATCCTGGCATCCAGCAATTTGTCCAGATTAACCCGAAAACAGGCCAGAGCTTGTTCCATGGGAAGGTCGGCCAGGGCCACTTTCTCGAGAATCTCGGTGAATTCCCGGCTCTTTTCACTGCTCTCCCGGGAATAGGTGGCCAGTTTTTCGGAAATGTACTTCTGCTCCCGCACCAGGTCGTGATTCTGCTCGCTGAGGCTGACAAAGCGGCGATATTTTTCCTCCAGTTCCCCGATACTGTCTACCCCCGCCCGGGAAAGGAGCGCATTCAGCTCCCGTTGGGCCTGATCCCGCAGGCGCTGGCTGTTCAAATACGCCATCTCCCGGGTGTACAGCTCCCTACGCAAATTGCGGCACCGCAGGTTCGCCTTCTTGGCGCTCCCCTGGATGGCAAATATGCCGAGCAAGAGGGGAAGGGCCAAGGCTGCCAGCAAAGGCTGTATCAGATATGCGACTGCTCCGGTAACCGGCAGGAGCATGAGCAGCACCCAGCGCACGGAGCGGAGGATCTCCAATTTGCGCTCCTCCTTGTCCAGGTCCTGGTCCAGGTCTTCCTGGGACTCCTGGACGGCGCCCCTGCGCATCTGGGCCTGCAGGGCGGCGGCCTGCTCCAAGGTATCCGGCCGGAAATAGGGGAGATGGGACAGTTCATTGGTAATTGCCCTGATTTCTGCAGCAATTCCCTCCAGCTGGCTTTCCAGCTCTTCCATAACCTGCTGTCCCTTTACCTGCATCTGCCAGGCAGAACTCATTTCAATAAGGGTATCCTTGTCAAAATCCTGGTAAGGGGCCAGCTCATCAATCTGGGCTTGCAGGTGCTGCATCCTTTCCTCTGTCTCGGCAAGGGCATCGCCATGGAGCCGGTGCAATTCCCGGGCCCTTTCTATCTCGGCCTGGAGTTCTGTCCACTGCTGGAAGGTCTGGGGATCCATACTGTGAGCGGAAAGCTGGGCAGCCTGCCTTTGCACTGCCTCCAGTTCCCGGCGCAGGTCCTCAATCCGGGCAAGCTTGGACAATGCCGCCTGGCTTTGCACCTGCTGGGCCAGTTCCTTTAGCTGTCTCCTTTCTCTGCTCAAACCTTCCAACTGGCGGCTGACCTGGTACTGATTGATTTCCAGCTCCGCCGCCTCCTGAATCTGCCCCCGGGCTTCGGCCAGGCGGTTTTGAACCTGTTCCAGCATGGCTCGAGTCTTCATCAGCTCGAAATCTGTCTGGCGTCTGGCCTCCTGCAAGGCCTGAAGGCCGGCCTTGACAGAGATGCCGCTACCGCCGGATTGGGCCAGGTTGCTCAGCAAGTTGCGCACTTCCAGGGCTACAGCGGTATCGGTGGCCGATCCCAACTGACTGATGCTGATGGTGTTGCGGAACACTAACTTGCTGCAGCCAAAGTGGGTGCGGGCAAAATCCGGCTCGCCCCAGTTATTGCAGGGCAAACCTTCAATTTTCTGACCGGTCTCCAGATCGATAAGGGTGACGGTGTGCTCGGCAAAGTCCCGGATTACTCTGACTTTGCCTTCCTGCCATGTGTAGTCCAGCTGACCGCCGTAGCTCTGACCCTGCCAGGGCCGGTACTTGTCCCAACCGGGCTCCAGTTCCCGATTGGCCAGGTTGGGCTTCCAAAACCCGAAGAGCATTGCCTCAATGAAACTGTGAACGGTGCTCTTGCCGGCCTCGTTCCCGCCATAGATCAGGTTGAGCCCCGGCGAGAGGGAAAATTCCCGGTGCTGAAAGCGGCCAAATCCTTCCAGATTGAGTCTGTCCACCGTTACCATGGGGCAACCCTCCCGGTGAGAAGGGCGTCGAGGCCTAAGTTGAGGGCCCTTCTGGATATTTCTTCGTCAAATTGAGACCCTTTGATGGCGGCGATGTATTTCCCCACAACACCCCTTTGCTGCTCTGCTGCCAGGGCATCCAAATCATAGGGTGTGGTTGCCTTAGCGGTCAGCTCTATATAGAAACAATGGGGAAGCAGAGCTTTAATAGCCTCCAGATCCCAACTGCCTTGCCCCACCAGATCGATTTGAAACAGATTCCTGTCGGGGGCCAAGGTCTCAATTTCCCTTTGGATTATGCCCGCGACCTCCTCCGGGCCGGTGCAATCTCCGGTATTTAACTGCAACTTATAGAACTGGCGGCTGTCAAATCGTACGTGCTCCAGGGAGCCGGCTTCTGCACCGACACTGCCCTGGATGATGCCGAAGACGCCCTGGTGGTCAAAGCCCAGGGGTTCCGGACAGCCCGGGTCCATGACCTTGGCACCCCAGGCCTTATGGGTGTGGGCTCCGCCCAAGGCCGCGTAGGCCAGGTTCTCCAGCTCCATAACCTCTTGGGGAATGGCGAGGCTGGCGGGATCGCCATAGGCTGCAATAACCACCTGGCAGCCGTGGGAATCCAGGACTTGGCGCCAGTCCGGTGCGCCCTCCCGGGACCAAGCCCGGCCGAAGACCCGAGTATTCAGGTGGGGAATCCAAATGCTGGTCAGCTGGGGCTGAAGGAAGATATGGACGTTGTCTGACCAAGGGTATTCCCGATAGAAGCTGTTGAGCCCGACGCCGTCGGATTTGCCCGGAGTGATGATGACCTTGGTGGCGGGAATTCTCCGAAATTGATCAGCGACAAAGTCCACCAACGGCCGGGTAATATTGCCCTCCTCCCAGAGATCGCCTGTAATCAGCAGGAGGTCTGTCAGCTGCTCCCGACAGACGTCGGAGATCCTGGTCAGGGTCTGCATCAAATCCTTGCGTCTGTACTTACCTATTTGCGGAGGTACACCCAGGCAAGCTGATCCCAAATGTAAATCTGCGGTGTGTACAACCGAAATTCTGCCCATATGCATTCCCCTCTGCCACTTTTTTCTACCGGAATAATTCTGTAAACCTCTGTCTTTTTCCTCCCCCTTGGCGAAAATTATCGTGACCCGGCATCTCCGGCGCAACCAGGGCAATACTAGGGGTAGGAGGGATGGCAATGAATGAACTGCGGCTATTGGACCAGATTATTGAAAAGCAACAGGATTTGGTCCGGGATTTTCAGTACTGCCTCAAAAACTCCCAGGATAAAGAGTGGCAGGAGTTCTATGGTTCCATGGCGCGGGAACAGGCAGAACTGGCCCACCGCTGCCTGGAGAAGGCGAAAAGGCGGCGAGGCAAATAATAAACCAGGATCTGATTCCTGGTTTATTGTTAATCGGTAAAGACCTTAGGGTTTTCGGGGTTTGCCCGATACAGGACTATCTTCTTGCCCAATTGCTGGACCAGTTCACTCTTGGTGGCCCTGGTCAATTCTTCCGCCACCTGCTCCACAGGATCCTGGCAGTTGTTGAGCACCGTCAGTTTTACCAGTTCCCGGGCAGTGAGTGCCTGATCGACGGTGGCAATCACCGTCTCGGTGACGCCGCCCTTGCCCACCTGGACGATGGGCTCCAGAGTATTGGCCAAAGAGCGCAGATATGATTTTTCCTTTCCCGTCAACATGTCGATTCCTCCTTGGTCGCCTTCAGCAACCCTTCACTTACGCTGTATATTAACTGGCCGTCCTCGCCACAACTGAAGATCAAGACAGATTCAGCCAGGAATTCTACCCTGGCAAAGCCCGCCTCCCGGAGGGTGCTGAGCCAGTGCCCCAAATCTTTTACCCCCGGCCAGTCCTCTCGGGGCAGTTCTCCCTGGGAGAACCTGGCCGAGAGGAGGAAGGCCCCTCCTGGTTTGAGCACTGCAGCCAGCTCGGCAAAATCCCGGGCAGTGAGGGTGGATACGTTCTCACATAAGTATACAATATCTGCCGGGTCACGGGAGAGGGAAAGTGATGGCGCCGAAGTGGCAATGACCCGCACCCTTTCCTGCTTGCAATCAAGAGCGAGGCTGGCTAGCCCCTCCACCTGAGCGCCCAGGACTGTGACCCGGGGCGCCGCCCCCAACATGCCCCTGACATTGCAACAACTGCCTGCCAGGACCAGGTGTTGAGGTTGGGCTTGTCTTATGAACTTTTGGGCATGGGCTTGATGGTTACAGCAATTACTGGAACAACTCATTCCTGCGCCCCCTATAAAACAACACCCGCCCGAAGAGACAAGGTGCTGTACATTATTGAACTGAGAACAGCCTTAGCTGATCATCTTGTCGCTGACCAGTGTATTCTTAATGTAGTCCAGGAGTTCCAGGGCTCTCCCCGTGCCATTGACCACGCAGGAAATGGGGTTTTCCGCTATAATCACCGGCGTGCCGATACATTCGGAAAGATATACATCGAGGCCGTGAAGCAGCGAACCGCCGCCGGACATGACTATCCCCTTATCCATGATATCGGAATGGAGCTCGGGAGGCGTAGCCTCCAGGACCTGGGTAATACTGCGCACGATGCTGTTTACGGGATCGGTCAGGGCTTCTCCTGCCTCCTTGGAAGTTATCACCAGGCTCTTGGGCAGGCCGGTCACCAGGTCCCGTCCCCGGATTTCCATCTTTTCCTTGCGGCCTTGGGGATGAACTGAAGCGACTTTGATTTTTATATCCTCGGCAGTGCGCTCGCCGATCATGACATTGTACTTGTCCCGGACATACCTGACGATGTATTCGTCAAAGCGGTTTCCGCCTATGCGGATGGACGTGCTCTGGACGATATCCCCCAGAGACATGATTGCCACATCGCAGGTGCCGCCGCCGACATCTATTACCATACTGCCAAAGGGCTGGAATATCTCCAGGCCTGCGCCCAAGGCTGCTGCTCGAGGCTCTTCGATCAAGTACACTTCCCTGGCCCCGGTTCGCTTGACAGCTTCCAGGACGGCCCTCTGTTCCACCGATGTAATCCCCGCCGGCACACAGACCATCACCCGGGGCTTGCGCAACATGTTCCCGCAGACCTTGGCAATGAAGTGCTTGAGCATGATCTCGGTTACTTCAAAATCGGCGATAACTCCATCCCTAAGCGGCTTAATCGCTTTTATGTTGCCCGGGGTGCGCCCCACCATGAGGCTGGCTTCTTCGCCCACTGCCAGCACTCGGTTGGTTTGGCTGTCAAGAGCAACCACCGAAGGCTCATGTAAGACAATTCCCTTTCCCTTGATGAAGACAAGGACTGTTGCAGTACCCAGATCGACGCCGATATCCCTGGAGAATCCAAACACATTTATTCCCCCTTTGCTGCAGAAACCATTGCCTCTGATTGGAATAATATTCTACAACGGGCGGAGAAAATCCTCTAATTAACCGGCGCTTTCTTGTCTTTCCTTGTACTTTCTCCTGGTTGCTTCCCCTCCGCGCAAGTGCCTCTCGGCCTTATTGTTCTCCAGGACAAGCCTGACCTGTTCTGCCAATCCGGGATTGACTTGATATAGGCGCTCCGTCAAATCCTTGTGCACCGTGCTCTTGCTGACGCCGAAGGCATCCGCCACAGCGCGCACAGTTTCACCGGTGCTGAGAACATAATTGGCAATGTCAATAACCCGTTGCCAGATGTAATCGTTCATTCCACTGCCCTCCTAACCTTCATACTGTTCAATTTATATGTCCTCCCGGAATGGGTTAGACCTTTACAGGGGCAAATGGTATTAGCGATCGACACTGGTATATTGGCACGGGTCCCAGACTTCTTGATCGGGGCCCAATAGTTGAAATTCCAAGTAATCCCCTGAGTAGGTGCCGTAGAGCTTTGCCGCCAATTCCCCCAGTTTCTGACCGGCTTCAACGACCTGGCCGGGTTCGACGAGGATATTGTCCAGGTTCTTGTACACAGTAGTCCACTGACCATGTTTAATCGTTACTTCGCCTGGATCGTAGGTGTCGGGAAAAGCGACCTCTTCCACCACGCCCTGCCAGGCAGCGCAGACTTCGTCCCCGGCGGTGCCGTCAATATGCAACCCCGCGATATTGCCGAGATAATAGCCCGGGAACAAGGCAAAGGGGTCGCCCGGGAAGGCCAGGATTTCGCCCTTGAGGGGGAGGATGAGTTTGTCCCCCCGCTCGGGCGAAAAAACGGCGGCTTCCTGGTTTTCATCATCTTCACCTTGGGGAGGCGCTTCGGGCAAGTGGGGGGCTTGCCCGTCGGAATCCGGTTTTCCATTGGGGTCAAAGACCAGGCTGTTGGCCGGGTTGAATTGCCACCAAACCAGTGAGGCAATACAGACGACACAGAGGAAGTACACCAGTGCATAGCGAAAGCCCGGCGTCAGGGAACGCCAGCGGCAGGCCAGTCCCTTGCCCAGACGGGAAAAGAGGCGGAAGAGCCTGCCCAATGAGTTTCTCATTCTGTCTCTTAGCGACATGTCCATCACCTCGGGGCTTATTCTTCCCCGGACAGGCTCTATTATTCTTCCAGCCTCACCCTCTGAATCTGAACATCGGTAAAATAGTAGCGGAGGATCTCCGAGGCCGTTTTGCCCTGGTCAGCCATGCCGTCGGCGCCGTATTGACACAGGCCCACTGCATGGCCGTAACCTGTGGTTGTAAAGGTGATGAAGCCGTTTTCCCGAAGCCAGGTGACCCGGCTGGAACGCAGGCCCAGGCGGCTGCGGAAGTCCAGGCCCCGCAGGATCTTGCTGCCTACGTCGATTTGGATTATCCGGCCGCTTTCCGTCCTGCTCAGCACCTCCAATTTGATGGTTGAGGCGGATTCATCCAGCTTTGCCGCCACATCTGCCTCCGACATGCGGATGGTTTCAGTCATCCGGGGCGAGTGGGCGCAGTAGGGACATTTCACCGAGCGCAGGTACGGAACTTGGTATGTCCAGACATCCTCGGAATTCTCGGTCATCCCCCCGCAGGTTGAATGAAAGGTGGCATCGATGAGTTTCCCCTGATGGGTGACGACCTGTCCCTGGGTTTCGGAAACGGCCTTGAGCATCTTGTTCCAATAGGCGTTTTGCCGAAAAAAGGGCCAGCTGGACACGGCCACTTCCTTGCTAATCCAGGCCTGGCAATGGGTGCTGTCGGTACAGATATCTGCCTGGGGATGCCGGCTGCAACCTGAGCCGCCATGGGCGCGGAGCCGGGATATGGTGTAGGTTCTGGCTACAATCGCTTGAGCCTTAAGGGCTTCCATGTGAAATTGGGCCGGCATTTCCGCCGCTACCACTCCCACAATGTATTCTCCCAGGGGCATGTGCATGAGCTCGCCCCTCTGGTCATTCCAAACCGCCACGTGGTATGGATCCACCTCCACTTCCGGCGGCACGACTCCGCGGTTACAGCCCCGGACAATTGCGGCAGGTACCAGGATCAGAAGTGCGAACAGCACCAGCAATATCAGGCTGATTTTTTTCAGCAGGCGCAATTTTATCCCCCCTTCCGCTATAGATATGCCGCTGGAAGGGGATATAGACTTGTACAAAAAAACAGCCGCCCCAAGGGCGGCTATTCTCTCCAGATATCTGCTCCTATACTCGCCAATTTCCCCACCAGATCGTAGTAACCCCGGTCGATGTGATGGATATTGCCGATTTCAGTCACCCCGTCAGCTGCCAATCCCGCCAGAACCAAGGCGGCGCCGGCCCTGAGGTCGGTGGCGTTGACGGGCGCTCCTGTCAAACCCTTCACCCCTTCGATGATTGCGCTGCGCCCCTCTATCTTGATATTGGCGTTCATGCGCTTGAGTTCATCGACGTGCATGAAGCGGTTTTCAAAAATGGTCTCGGTAATTACGCTGGTGCCCCGGGCGACGGTGAGCACCGCCATAACCTGGGCTTGCATATCGGTGGGGAAGCCAGGGTAGGGTAAGGTCTTGATGTCAGTGGCGCTTAAGGGTGGATTTCCCGCCACCAGAAGCCCGTCGTCCTGCTCCAGAATCTTGACGCCCACCTCTTCAAACTTGGCAATCACGGGCTTTAAGTGATCGACCAAGACATTTTTTATCAATATCCTGCCGCCGGTGATGGCTGCTGCAGCGATGAAAGTGCCTGCTTCGATGCGGTCGGGAATGACGGTGTGTTGGGTGCCTTTGAGCTCTTCCACGCCGGTGATGCGGATGAGGCTGGTTCCAGCGCCCCGAACCTGAGCGCCGGCGGCGTTGAGGTAGTTGGCCAGATCAACTATTTCCGGCTCGGCGGCGGCGTTCTCAATAATGGTGGTGCCCTGAGCCAGAGTTGCGGCCATCATGATATTCTCTGTGGCCCCGACGCTGGGAAAGTCCAGGTAAATTCTGCCGCCGGTGAGTCTGGGTGCCACTGCTTCGATATAGCCGTGGCCCATAATCACTTCGGCGCCCATGGCGATAAACCCCTTGAGGTGCAGATCTATCGGTCTGGTGCCAATATTGCATCCCCCCGGCAGAGAGACCTTGGCTCGACCCAGCCTGGCCAAGAGCGGTCCCATGACCAAAATCGAGGCGCGCATTTTCCTGACCAATTCGTAGGGGGTCTCATGGGTGCTGAGCTGGTTGGCGTCAATCTCCAGTTGCCCCCTGCCCTGCCAGCTCACCTTGGCGCCGAGCCCCTCCAGAAGCCGGCAGATGGTCATGACATCATCCAGAGGCGGCACCTCTTCAAGGGTGGTGGGTCCCGCCGCCAGCAGGGATGCCACCAATATCGGCAAAGCGGCGTTCTTGGCCCCATCGACTTTTACCGTTCCATTCAGGACTTTACCGCCCCGAATAAAGATCTTTTCCATATCTTATCCTCCTGCCGGGCAGCGCCGGTTGGTAATATTCTAGTAACTTCCCGGCAAGACAGGTGTGGCTATCCGCACAAATGTCCTGCGGCCACTGCCTTCGGGACGAAAGGCAATGCCAAAGTTCACGTCCCCGCGGCCGGTGCTCACCGATTGTGTAAAGAGGGGAGACCATCCGTTCCAGATAGATACGCCATTGGCCTCTACACCCTCCTGATATGTCGCATCAACAGCTTTAAATGCCGAAAACACTATGTTCAGCTTATCACTGTCCTTCAGTCTAGCATCAAGGTAACCTTCAAGGCAAGAGGAAATTTTAACATCTTCCGCCGCTACGCCGAGAGCCAGCAGGGCCTGGCAAATTTGCCGATGTAGTGCAGACAAGCCGCGCTGGTTGGTTTTACGCACTTCGATGTTGGCGATTGTCTCCTCCGCCAGGGACAGGACCTGGAGCCGGATACTGGTGCTGTCGGAAAGGTCATAGTCCATGGTGGCATAACCATAGTGCCCGGTGGAGCGCAGGTGAACGCTGTATTCTCCGCGATTGAGTTCAAAAACAGCAGCCATGGCCTCCACCGCCGCTTCGGCCTGGACGGGCGAATAGTGGTCGGGCGATAACACTGCCCAGGCATAAAACTCTGCTCCTCCGGCTGTTGCTCCGGTGGTAGCAAAGGCCTGCGCCAGCAGTTCTATATCTGACCGAGTCGGTGGGGGGTCCGCTCCCGCCCCTCTTCCCAGGGAATAGCCGGCAACAGCCAACAACAATAGGATAAATGCGAGTTTCTTCATGTCGCTCCCTCCCATCGTTTATAATGGTTGACAGATTGCTGCCAGATTATTCCCGGGAGACAAAAAAACAGAACCCGCAAAGGTTCTGTTTAGCTCTTCTTTTTGCACGGGCAATTATTGCCCTGCAGGCGGTCCAGCAGGCTCAGTTTGCGGTAATTTCTTGCTTCGTCCGGGGCCACCTCTTTCAGCAGGTCGAGACAGGCCTTACATAAGCCCTGGCCCTGGGCCTCGATCACTTCCAGGGGCACTCCTGCCGCCAGGAGTCGCTGGGTCCGGTCGGGAACCGAAACCTCCTCCACATCCACCGCTTCTGCGGCAACCACCACCAAGCCCACGGGACCTCTATACTCCGGAAGGTCTACGGTGGCAAAGGGCAGGCCACGGTCACGGGCCAGGCGGATGTACTTTGCAGCGCCAGCCAAATCTGCCCTTCTGCTGATCAGCAGGCGCCGCGCCTTGGGGTGAACCACCGCCTCCTCGATTTCCCGGTAAACAGCCGGCTCGGCGATTTGTGCGAAGGTAAGCACCCGCAAGACCCGTTCCCGAAACTGCCCTAGATAGTACTTGCGTTCTTCCCGCCTCAATTGGGGGGTGCCATGAATTCCCTTGAGAATGGTTTGCTCAAGAGGAGATTTCTTTTTATTCTTCACGCCCGGCCACCCTCAGGCGGACTATTGCGCGCTGCAGGGCAGCCTGGGCCCGGGCGTAATCGATGTCCGCCTGTTTCTTTTCCAAGCGGGCCAGGGCCCTCATCTTGGCTTCTTCTGCCCTGGCGACGTCGATTTCTTCGGCCATCTCCGCAGCCTCGGTGAGGATGACAACCTGTTCGGGGGTGACCTCGATAAAGCCGCCGCTTATGGCTGCCTTGCGCTGGCCGGCAGGGGATTTGACTGTCATTGCTCCAATGGTCAGTGGCGCCACCAGGGGGATGTGCCCCGGCAGGACGCCGATCTCCCCCTCCACGGTGCGCACCGTCACCATGTTTACCGATTCTTGAAATACCTGGCGTTCCGGAGTGACAACAGTCAAGACAAAGGTCTTGTCACTCATAATCCAGACCCCCTATAGAGTTTCAGCTCTTTTGATTGCGTCTTCGATGGTGCCCACCATATAAAAGGCCGCTTCAGGCAGGTCATCGTGCTTGCCGTCGAGAATTTCCCGGAAGCTGCGGATGGTCTCCTTGAGGGGCACGTACACTCCGGGGGTGCCGGTGAACATTTCCGCCACATAGAAAGGTTGCGACAAAAAGCGCTGAATTTTTCTGGCCCGGGCCACGATGAGCTTGTCGTCTTCGGATAGCTCATCCATCCCCAGGATGGCGATGATATCCTGCAGTTCCTTGTACCGCTGCAGTACTCCCTGGACCTCCCGGGCGACGCGGTAATGCTCTTCCCCCAGGATCTGGGGATCGAGGATTCGCGAAGAGGACTCCAATGGGTCCACGGCGGGGTAGATCCCCAGCTCGGAAATTGCCCGGGACAGATAGGTCGTCGCATCCAAGTGGGCAAAAGTGGTGGCGGGAGCCGGGTCGGTGGGGTCATCGGCGGGGACGTAGATGGCTTGCACCGATGTGATGGAGCCCTTGGTGGTAGAGGTAATGCGTTCTTGGAGTTGACCCATCTCGGTCTGGAGGGTGGGCTGATAACCCACAGCCGAAGGCATCCGGCCCAGGAGAGCCGATACTTCGGAACCGGCCTGGGTAAAGCGGAAGATATTGTCGATAAAGAGGAGGACGTCTTGGCCCTCTTTTTCCCGGAAGAACTCTGCCAAGGTGAGACCGGTAAGGCCAACCCGGAGGCGGGCTCCCGGCGGCTCGTTCATCTGGCCGAAGACCATGGCGGTCTTGTCGATGACCCCCGATTCCCTCATTTCGTTCCAGAGGTCATTGCCCTCCCGAGTCCTCTCACCCACGCCGGCGAAGACGGAAAAGCCGCCGTGCTCATAGGCGATGTTCCGAATCAGTTCCATAATCAAAACGGTCTTGCCAACACCTGCGCCGCCAAAGAGGCCGACCTTGCCGCCTCGGGAATAGGGAGCCAGGAGATCGATGACCTTAATGCCCGTCTCCAGGATTTCGGTGGCTGGGCGCTGCTCTTCAAAACTGGGGGCGGGACGGTGGATGGGCCAGTACTCTTCTCCCCGGACCTCTTCGCCCTCGTCGATGGCCTCGCCCAGAACGTTGAGCAGTCTGCCCAAGGTAGAGCGGCCTACGGGGACGGTGATGGGGCGCCCGGTATCCCGGACCTCTGCCCCCCTGATAAGCCCATCGGTAAGGGACATGGCCACACAGCGGACGATGTCGCCGCCCACATGGTGCGCTGCCTCCAGGACAATCTTCCTGCCATCCGCCGAGGCTACCTCCAGGGCGTTGTAAATCTCCGGCAGTTCGTCTTCAAATTTGACATCGACGACAGGTCCAATGACCTGTACGACTTTTCCGGTATTCAAAAGCGGATTTCCTCCTTCCTTATCCTTCCAGGGCCTGGGCTCCGTTGACGACCTCCAGTAATTCCTGGGTGATGGCCGTCTGACGGGCTCTGTTATATGACAAGGTCAGCTTATCGATTATTTCATTGGCATTATCGGTGGCGGATTTCATGGCAGCCCTCTGGGCGCCCAACTCCGAAGCCTTTGCCTCCAAGAGGCCCTGATAGACCAAACTGGTTACATAGCGCGGGAGTAAGGTGGCCAGAACAGCTTCGGGAGAAGGCTCATACAGGTAGAGTCCGGGACTCTTTTCCTCGCTCGCCAGGCCGATTACCGGCAGGAGTTGCAGGACCTTGGGCTTATGGCTGAGGACACTGGTAAATTCCGTGTAGATCAAGTGTAGGGAGCCGAAAATTCCCTGGTCAAAGTTGGCAAAAAGGGGCGCCATGATGTTGACGGCATCATTATATGTGGGGTCCTCAAACTTTAAGCCAAATTCGCCGATTAGCTCAAAATTCCGCCTGCTTAAGAACTCTTTGGCCTTGCGACCCACCACCGTCACCGGTCCCGGGTTTTCCAGGATGGTCTCCCGGGCAAAGCGAAGGACATTGGTATTGTATGCGCCGCTTAAGCCCCGGTCTGCAGCGATGACGATATAGGCTGGGGGCCCCTCTTTGGCCTCCAACAAAGGATTGCCGGTATCGGGGTTGGCCTGAAGGATTCTGGTCATGACCTGGGCGAGCTTGGCCATGTAGGGCCGGGAGGCGATGACGCTGGCCTGGGCCCGGCGCAGTTTAGCTGCCGCCACCATTTCCATGGCCTTGGTGATCTGTTGGATGTTCTTTACGCTGGAGATGCGCCGCTTGATATCGCGGGTATTGGCCATATACTTACCCCCCTAGGCCACAAACTGCTCTTTGAATTCCTGAATTGCCTGCTTGAGGGCTGCTTCCGTCTCATCGCTCAATTGGCCGGTTTTGTTGATCTCCTCAGCCAGCTGAGGACGGTGCTGGTCCAGGAAGCGGTAGAATTCCTGCTCAAACCTGGAGATGCGATTAAGCTCTATATCGTCCAGGTAGCCGTTGATGGCTGCATAGATAATCATCACCTGCTTGGCCACCGGCAGGGGAGCGTACTGCCCCTGTTTGAGGATCTCGGAAATGCGCCGCCCCCGGTTAATTCGCGCCTGGGTGGTCTTATCCAAATCGGTACCGAACTGGGCAAAGGCCTCCAACTCCCGGAACTGGGCCAGGTCCAGCCGGAGTCTCCCGGCAACTTTGCGCATGGCCTTAATCTGGGCGCTGCCTCCTACCCTGGATACCGAAAAGCCCACGTTGACGGCGGGCCGGACCCCGGCAAAGAAGAGGTCGGTCTCCAGAAAGATCTGGCCGTCGGTGATGGAGATGACATTGGTGGGAATGTAGGCTGAGATGTCTCCCGCCTGGGTCTCGATGATGGGCAAAGCCGTCAGGGAACCTCCCCCCCGCTCGTCGTCCAATTTTGCCGCCCGCTCCAGGAGGCGGGAGTGCAGGTAGAAGACGTCGCCTGGGTAGGCTTCCCGGCCCGGCGGACGCCTGAGCAGCAGGGACATTTCCCTGTAGGCCACGGCATGTTTGGAAAGGTCGTCATAGACCACCAGCACATGCTTGCCGTTGTACATAAAGTGCTCGCCCATGGCGCAACCGGCATAGGGCGCTATGTACAGCATGGGCGCGGGCTCGCTGGCGGTGGCCACCACCACAGTGGTATAGTCCATGGCGCCGGTCTTGCGTAAGACGTCGACGACTCCCGCCACCGTCGAGTTCTTTTGCCCGATGGCCACATAGATGCAGTAGACATCGGAATCCCGCTGGTTGATTATGGTGTCGATGGCCAGTGCGGTCTTGCCGGTGCCCCGGTCGCCGATGATCAGCTCCCTCTGGCCGCGGCCGATGGGAACCATAGAATCCAGGGCCTTGATTCCTGTCTGGAGGGCTTGGTGGACGGAGCGCCTGCGAGTAACGCCGGGAGCAGGACTTTCGATATTTCGGAAGGTTTCGGCCTGGATGGGCCCCTTGCCGTCCACGGGCTGGCCCAGGGCGTTGACCACGCGGCCGATTAAGCTCCCACCTACTGGCACCTGGGTAATCCGGCCCGTTCTCTTGACGGTATCGCCCTCTTTAATTCCTGTGTAGTCTCCCAGAATAACGGCGCCGACATTGTCCTCTTCCAGGTTGAGGACCATGCCAAAGACGGAGTTGGGAAACTCCAAAAGCTCGCCTGCCATGGCCTTCTGCAAACCATGGATGCGGGCGATTCCATCGCCGATGTAGACCACTGTTCCCATTTCCGAGATATCGACATCGGCGCGATAGCTTTCAATTTGCTTCTTGATGATACTGCTTATTTCTTCCGGTCTGATTTGCACAGCGTGACACCCCTCCTGCTATTTCTGGGCCAGGGAGCGCCCAAGGCGCTCGAGGCGACCCTTGAGGCTACCATCTAATATTTTGCCGTCGATGCTGACGCTAAAACCTGCCAGCAATGACGGATCGACTTCCAAGTCAATTATGATATCCTCGGCCCCGGTTATCTTTATGAGCTTCGCCCGCAACGCCTCAAGCTGTACCTCCTTGAGGGGATGGGCAGATTTACAGCTTGCCCGGACACGGCCAGAGGCCTCATCGTCCAGTTGGCGAAACTCCTCCGCCAAATCGGGGATCATCTGGATTCTTCCCTTGTCCAGCATCAAGTTGAACAGATTAACCAGGCAATCCTCAAACTCAAGGCTCTTTGCCAGCTCCGACAGAATCTGGCGCTTGCGGTCCAGACTCACCCTGGGGTTGGTCATCAGGATTCGGAACTCCGAGCTATCCTGCCAAGCCTTGGCCGTTGCCTCCAGCTGGCGGAGGACTTTCTGGCGTAGGTTCCCATCCTTAGCCAGGGCATGCAGGGCGTCGGCATAGCGCCTAGCTACTGGATTTTTCATAGGACAGCTCCAACTCCTCCAGAACTTGTTCGAAAATCTTATCCTGGTCCACTTCGCTTATCGATCGGGCCAGGAGCTTTTCGGCAACGGCTACCGACAGCGAGGCTACTTCGGTGCGCAACTGCTCCAGGGCCTTGGCCTGCTCTTGGCCAATTTCAACCTTCGCCCTTTCGAGGATTGCCGCTGCTTCAGCACCTGCCTTGGCAATCAGTTCATCCCGGCGCTGATCGGCCTGGGCCATGGCGGCCTCAATTATCTTTGCCGCCTCCGCCTTCGCCTGGGCCATCATTGCCCGATGTTCTTCCAACAGCCTGCCGGCTTCCTCCCTCTGCTGCTGCGCATTGTCCAGGTCGTCATGGATTTTCTCGCGGCGCCTTTCCAAGAACTCTGCTACAGGCTTAAAAAAAAGAAGGCGAAGGATGATAAACAAGGTAATGAGGTTAACTATGGTGATTATGAATGTCGTTGGGTCTATGCCAAGCATTATTGTCCCCTCCTTCCGGAGTAATGGAAGAAGGGGAATGGGTTACCCCATTCCCCATCCATGAGTTATAGTATTCTGTTGACGAGGCCGATGAGCAACAGGGCGACAACGAGAGAATAGATACCTGTGGTCTCTGCAACGGCCTGGCCCAAAAGCATTGTGGTCATTATTTTACCCTGGGCTTCGGGCTGGCGGCCGACGGCCTCGACCCCCTTACCTGCTGCATAGCCCTGCCCGATGGCGGGACCAAATCCCCCGCCAATCATGGCGATGCCGGCGCCCAGGACCGCAAAGGCAGCTACTGTCAATTCATTCCATCCCATATTGTATTCCTCCTAAATGTAAGTTACTCTTCATCATCCTTGGCAATGGCGATGAATACCATGGTCAACATGATGAAAATAAAGGACTGCAAGACGGCAGAAAACAGGTCAAAGTAGATGCTGGCTACCGCAGGAACAAACAGAGCAATCGCCCCGGAAATCATTGCCATGATCACCGATCCCCCCAAGAGGTTCCCGTACAGACGCATGCCCAGGGAGAAGGGCTTGGCAACTTCACCGATAATATTCATGGGCAACAGGAAGATAAAGGGTTCCGCCATTCCCTTAAGGTAAGACCAGCCCTTAGCCTTGAGGGCGTAATAATGAATGCAGAAAAAAGTTACAATGCCATATGCGATGGTGACGCTAAAATCTGCGGTGGGAGGGCGCAACCCGAAAACTCCCAACACGTTGGAAAAAAACAGCAGGAAAAACACGGTGGCAATATAAGGCATGAAGCCTTTGTTCTTGGGGCCCATGGTGGAGGCGACCAGGCCTGACAAGGCTTCGACAACTATTTCGGCGACGTTTTGTCGCTTATCGGGGTATAGCTGGAAGTTTCGCCTCAGCACAAGTGCCAGTATTATCAATACCGCCATGACAAGCCAGGTATTGACCACCGATTCGGTAATTGGCAGGCCGAATAAGGTAAATACCGTCCGCGCACCCTCTAGTACTGCTTCCAAGCTACTCATCACCTCTTTCCTCAAGGGCCGAGTGCAGGTACACAGCTACCCGTTCTTTGCAGTATGTAATCACCGCCCCTCCCAAGATGATCACTTTAATCATCAGCAGGCCGACCAAAACAGCGTACATATTGAGATAGGGAGATGTAAAGGAGTAGATAAGCACTGCCGCCATCATGAGGTAGCGGCCAACATAACTAATACCGCCCCGATACTTTGCCGCCCGGGGAGTAACGGCATAGAGACCGCGAATACTTCGGGCCAGCAGGCAAAAGTTAAAGATGGCGACTGCGGTCCCGCTCAGTACGCCCAAGGCTTCGGGCCAACGCCCGGAAAGGATAGCCAGCCCTGCGAGGGCAGAAGAGGCCACAGCCGCTTGAAATATGAGGCGACGTTGTACCATAGCGACCTCATCCACAATATTCACTCCCAGGGCAGAAATTTCTTGAGCATGGAATACACAGTCAGCACGCCAGCGCCGATTCCTGCCAAAATGCCGATTACCACCCATAAGCCGCCCAGGGCGGAACCCAGGTACCAACCCAGGAGGACAGCGGCGCAAAAGGTCAATCCGATGCCGGTGACCAGGGAAAGGTAGCGTAGAATTTCAAGCCACTGTGCAGGTTTCATTATCCCACTCCACAAGGGACATTATACTTTACAGACAGGCTTTTTGCAACCTCCGTCACCATTGCTCCCGGGCCCAGAAGACCTCGATGCGGTCGCCGGATTTAAGGGGAGTTGTGTAATCCGCTTCCACCCCGTTGAGGGTTATTTGGAGGTTTCCCCGGGCGTCATTTTGGTCGATCCCCGCCTGGGCCAAGGCATAAAACAGGATTGCCTTGTCCGGCGCCAGGGTATGGTGCTCTCCATTGACGGTGACGGCAATTGAACCGTCCAGTGCCGAAGCGGCCTTCACAGGAGCAGCGTCCAATCGGATCGTGGAATCGGGGGCAAAGGGTGTTGAAGGGCCGGCGACGGCGCCGTCCACCTCGACCTCAAACTGGGCCAAATCCAGATCCATCACGGTGGCCAACTCCCCCACGGTGGCAGGAGGCCTGATTTCTATAGTATCACCGGGTTGGATCAGGGTGTCCCCGGTGGCTGGCAAGCCATTTATCCTCTGAATCAAAGGCAGCTGAATGATATTGTCATTGATCTGAACGGCAATTGGTTCAAATTCCGCGGCAATCTCCCCCAGGGAGATCCGGGGAAGCTCGGAGGCTACGCCGGGAGTGACTTCAACCCGATCTCCGGAGGCGAGTTCGGTATCCAAAGTCGCAGCAACATCGTTGACCCGAATTACCCCGGCCCGGCCCAACTTGCCCATGAAGCTCCGCGTCTGGCCGTTGAGGACAAACTCAATTACGCCCGTTCCCGCCCCCAGCACGGCATCCAGGTCCATGCCCGAGTGCATCAAGGCCTGGGCCACCGTGGTCTTCTGCACATCGAAGAGGGTGACCCCCTGACCGTTGATCCAAACCCGAATGAACTGTTCGCCCTGGGGCTTGAGGGCAGTCAAGGCAATCCCCAGAGGGGTAATCGCTTCGGGACCGAGGAGCTCGTCTCCACTGAAGCTGATCCCCTCCAGATGGGCATGGGTGCGAATCCCGATCCGTTCACTCGGCAGCTCCAGGTGCAGGGCCAGGTAGTCCTTAAGCAGAGGGGTGAGGCTGCCGCCGCCGGCACAGAAGAGGGCCGCCGGGGATTCGCCGCCATTATTGGCCTTGACGGCCTGGGCAAGAGCCTGGGCAAGCTTTTCCACCGCGGGCTCGATGACGGACATTACTTTCTCCCGGTCTTCCCGATATTTATTACCCAGGACATCGGTAAATTCTACTTGGTCCTGCCCATTCAGGGCCAGTTTTACTGCCTCGGCAGCGTTGAAGTCCAGCAGATAGTGTTGGGCAATCGCCTCGGTAATCTCATCTCCGGCCATGTCCACCATTCCGTAGGCAATGACAGTCCCCTGGCGGCTGACGGCTATGTCCGACGTCCCGGCGCCGATATCTACCAAGGCCAGGTTCAAGGAGCGCAGGTGGGGAGGAACTGCCACCGCCATTGCGGCGATGGGCTCCAGGGTGAGACTGTCCACGGCCAGCCCCGCCTTGCTCAGAGCGCTGAACAGGCCGTCGATTACCACCTGGGGCAGAAAGGTGGCGATGATTTCCACACCAATTCGACTGCCCCTCTGGCCCAGGGGGTTGACAATTTTCATGCCGTTCAGGAAATAAGCTACCGGGCTGTAGCCAACACAGTAGAGGGAGTCCTGTTCTCTGGCCATCTCCTCCCGGGCCTTGGCCAGCACCAGGATTTCCAGGGAATGGAGATCTTGATCCGTTATTTCCCGGGTAGCGGGCAATTCCAGTTCCGCCTCAGTCCTGATGGTCGTGAGGGCGCGACCTGCGGCGGCGATGGCTGCCCTGTCCAGGGCGCAGCCCGCTTTTTCTTCCAGGTTTTCCCTGACCTGGGCGATAATCGCGCTTACCTGGCTCACATCGTGAATCTGCCCGTCCAACATGGCCCGGCGGGGATGCGCCAAAACACAGCTGTGTTCGACCCGCACTCCCCCGGACTCTGTACCGCGGCAGAGCAGGCCCACCACCGACCTGGTCCCTATATCCAATGCAAATATGTACTGGTTATCCATACAGCCACCCCCTTAGGAATAATTCGCTCCCCGTGCTTGTCATTCCTGCCGGTTGCCGCCGGAACCCCAAAGAGAACCCAGGGCGGCCAGGGCGCCGATGAGCAAGGGCAGATAGTAAGTCACCAGGCGCCAGGAGAGGACGAAAATGCCCAGGACGCCCCGGGGGATTACCCCCTGGTAAACTCCCGCCATTGCCAATTCCAGGGCGCCGCTGGCGCCGGGAACAGGGATAAAGGGGAGAGCCAGGGTGAGGGCAAACTGGCGGCTGATGAGCTGGGCAGGGTCTGCGCCGACCCCCAGCCCCCGGGCCAGCACCGGCAGGATGCCAAACCAGACCAGCCAATAGACGAGGCTGAGCAAGGCGATTCTGACCAGGCTCAGAGGGCCCCGCCCCCACATTATCTTCAGCCCCTTGTCAAACTCCCGGGCCTCCAGTTCCAGGCGCTGCTGCCACTTGCCGAAAAACCCCTGCTGCCAGCGCCGGGGCAGCTTTGCAAAAAGCCCCTGAAGCAAGCGGGGGAAGAGGACATAGGTGGCAGTGAGCACCGTGGTGGCGGCAAAGACCAGAGCCACGACGGTGAAGAGATCTCCCGTTACCGGGCCAAACTGGACCCGGCCCCGGGCCAGGCCAAAGAGCCAGATTATCCCGGCCAGGAAGACCAGCTTGGTGACAAAATTGCGGACAATGGCCGCCGCCAGGGAGGCGCCCAGGTTGAGGCCCGCTTTATTGTATAAATAGGTCAGCGCAGGCAGCTCACCCATACCCATGGGGGTAACCAAACTGGCAAACATGGTGCTGAGGAAAATCAGGCAACCCCGGGCCCAGCCAAAAGCCACGCCCATGGCCCTGGCCACCAGGCGGATGCGCTGCCCTTCTATGCCAACGGCGACCAGGAGCATCAGTAAGGCCAACACCAAAAACCTGGGCTCAAACAAACCCAGGTTGGCAATCGTATGGTCATCGAAGGTCTTCCATACCAAGACTATGGCGACGACAATACTCAGGGTCAGGGAAAGTCCCAACCCCCGGCGCCAGTTAAACCGCATCACTGTCCCTCCTATTCAGCGAAGGGAACCAGGTCCAATCCCGCCTGGTCCAGGAGCTCGACGCTGAGCTGATCGGGATAGTCCCCGGCAAATATGACTTTTACAATTCCGGCATTGATAATCATCTTGGCACAGGTAATACAGGGCTGGTGGGTGACGTAAAGGGTCGCGCCGGCAATATTGATGCCGTGGAAGGCGGCGTGGACGATGGCATTCTGCTCGGCATGCAGCCCCCGGCACAATTCCTGGCGCTGACCCGAGGGGATGCCCAGCTCCTCCCGGAGGCAGCCCACATCCAGGCAATGGTCCAGCCCCCGGGGCGATCCATTATAGCCGCTGCTGAGAATGCGCTTGTCCCTGACCAGGAGTGCCCCCACCTGCCTGCGCCGGCAGGTGGAACGGGTGGCCACCACCCTGGTTATTTCCATGAAGTAACTGTCCCAGCTGGGGCGACTCATTTTGTCCCAAATAACCTGTCGCCGGCATCGCCGAGGCCGGGGACGATGTAGGCATGTTCGTTGAGGCACTCATCTACGGCGGCCACGAAGATCTCCACGTCAGGATGCTGTTTTTGCACCCTTTCCAAACCCTCGGGAGCGGCAATCAGGCCCATGAGCCGGATGTTGACGGCGCCCCGCTCCTTGAGAAAGTCGATGGCGGCGCAGGCCGAGCCGCCGGTGGCCAGCATGGGGTCGACGACGATAAAGTCCCGCTCAGCGATGTCGCCGGGAAGTTTGCAGTAATATTCTACGGGTTGAAGGGTCTCGGGGTCCCGATAGACGCCAATATGCCCCACCTTGGCAGCGGGTATCAGTTTGAGGATGCCGTCCACCATGCCCAGTCCGGCCCGAAGGATGGGAACCACGCCGATCTTCTTGCCCGACAGAGTCTTGGTCCTGGCCTTGCAGATGGGGGTTTCGATTTCGGTATCCTCCAGGGGCAAGTCCCTGGTCACTTCATAGGCCATGAGCATGGCAACCTCTTCCACCAGTTCCCGAAACTCCTTGGGCCCTGTGTCCTTATTGCGAATATAACTGAGTTTGTGTTGGACCAATGGGTGATCGATAATTACGATTTTGCTCATCTTGTATCCTCCCGGTTTCAGTATAGGGGAAATTGGCGACAGAGGGCGGCCACGCGACTGCGGGCCTCAGCGTGAACATCTTGATCTTCCGGGTTTTTCAGGGTGGTCGCCATGATCTCTCCAATCTCTCGCATCTCCTGAACACCCATGCCCCTGGTGGTAACTGCCGGAGTCCCAATGCGGATTCCGCTGGTGACAAAAGGGCTCTCGGGATCAAAGGGAATGGTATTTTTGTTGACGGTTATGCCGACACTGTCCAGGAGTTTTTCTGCTTTCTTACCGGTAATCTCGATATTGCGCAGATCCACCAGCATGAGATGGGTGTCGGTGCCTCCACCGGAGAGATTGAGACCGTTTTCCGTCAAGGCCTGGGCCAGAGCCTTGGCATTGGCGCAGACCTGCTGGACATACTGCTTGAATTCCGGCTGGGCTGCCTCCTTAAAGGCCACAGCCTTGGCAGCGATGACGTGCATCAGCGGTCCCCCCTGCAAGCCGGGAAAGACTGCTTTGTCCACGGCCTTGGCATAGCCTCCCTGACAGAGAATCATCCCGCCCCGGGGGCCGCGCAACGTCTTGTGAGTGGTGGTGGTGACAAAGTGGGCATGGGGAACCGGGTTTGGGTGCAATCCTACCGCCACCAGGCCGGCGATGTGGGCCATATCCACCATCAGCAGAGCGCCGACCTGGTCGGCAATCTCCCGGAAGCGGGCAAAGTCCAGGGTATAAGGATAGGCGCTGGCGCCGGCCACTATCAGGCGCGGTTTAATTTTTTCAGCCAAATCGGCAACCTGTTGATAATTAATCCGGCCGGTCTCATCAACACCATAGGCGTGAAAATCAAAATAGAGGCCGGAGATATTGACCGGACTGCCGTGGGTCAGGTGGCCGCCGTGGGACAGGTTCATCCCCAAGACCTTGTCTCCGGGTTTGAGAACAGCCAAGTACACGGCCAGGTTGGCCGATGCCCCCGAATGGGGCTGGACATTGGCATGGTCGGCGCCAAACAGGGCTTTGGCGCGCTCCCGGGCCAGGTTTTCCGCCACGTCGACGACATGGCAGCCGCCATAGTAACGCCTGCCGGGATATCCCTCGGCATACTTATTGGTCAGGACCGATCCCTGGGCTTCCATGACCGCCGGGCTGACAAAGTTCTCCGAGGCAATCAGCTCCAGATGGTTTTGTTGCCGCTCCAGCTCCCCTTGGAGAACCGAGTAAATTTCCGGGTCCACCCTATGCAGTGTCTTTTCCACAAGTACCACACTCCCTTTAATTGTCTGGATAATGCGCTCTTCTCCCGCCAATTAACTTGGGTCTTGTTCTGGCACACACCACCGCTGCCTTACCAATATGGGTGGTCGGGACGCGGACCGGCACCGCCACCGGCCGCAGATGCATCCCAATCAGGGTGTTACCGATGTCAATTCCCGCCCTTCCCCGGGCGGCAATATCCTCCACCACTACGGGATCTTCCAGTTGGGCCATGGCCTGTGTGGCCATGGCGCCGCCGGCCTTGGGGTGGGGGATTACAGTAACTTCGTCCAGATCATGAGCCCGGGCGGCAGCCCGTTCCATCACCAGTGCCCGGTTCAGGTGCTCGCAGCTCTGGAAAACAGGTTGAATCCCCCGGTCCCGGCAAAAATTCAGGATTTCTGCCACCAGGGCCTCTGCAACTTCGATATTTGAAGCAGTGCCTATTTGCTTGCCAATGACCTCGCTGGTGCTGCAGCCAATTACCAACAGGTCATGGGGCTGCAACCTGGCCTGGGCAGTCAGATCCTGCAGTACCTGCCTCATCTGCCCTCTTATTTCCTCAATCACCGACCAAATTCCTCCTCCAGGGAGGCAATTTTGTCCAAACGCCTTTGATGGCGCTGACCTTCAAAGGGAGTGGCCAAAAAGATTTTTACTATCATCTTGGCCAGCTCCGAACCCAGCACCCGCTGGCCCAGGGTGAGAATATTGGCATTGTTGTGGGCCCTGGCCATGGAGGCAGAAAAGCAATCATTGCAATTGGCTGCCCTGATGCCCCTGATCTTATTGGCCGCGATGCTCATGCCGATTCCAGTTCCACACACTACGATGCCCAAATCACAGGTTCCGCCCGCCACCGCCCTGGCCGCCGCGGCAGCCAGGTCGGGATAATCCACCGACTCCTCCGAGTGGGCTCCGAAATCCTGATATTGGTGCCCCAATTCTTGAATGACACCCTTCAACTCTTCCTTCAGCCTGAATCCGCCGTGGTCGCTGGCCAACGCTACCTTCATTTCTCTTACCTCCTGTGGATGGCCCCTCAACTTCAGGGCCACGATTTTTACCGCCTTTTCAATTTCCCGGCGCGCAAGCCGGTATTCCTCTTCCCCACCGCCAAAGGGGTCGGCAATATCTGTATCCGCGCCCCAGGCGTACTGACCCAGGGTATGAACTTTTCCTGACGCCTCGGGAAAAAGTCGCTGGATGGCCTCCCTATGCCCTGCCGTCATGGTCAGGACCAGGTCAGCCCCGGCAATGATCTCCGGGGCAATTTGCCGGGCACGATGCCCCTCCAGGTCGGCAGACTGCAGGGCCGAACGGGAGCCTGTCGAAGCCGGGCTGCCGGGCGCAGCGGCGATTCCCGCCGAGGCCACGGCAATTCCCGCCACCCCAAGTTTTGCCAGTTCCTTGCGCAACAACACTTCTGCCATGGGACTGCGGCATGTATTGCCGGTACATACAAAGAGGACTTGCACCTAATCACCCCTCAAAAAGCATATGTATAGCCAGGACAAGTAAGACAAAACCGCCGATGAGTTCTCCCCGCTCCCCCACAAGCTTGCCCATACGGCAGCCAAATACCAGCCCCAGCGCGCTCATGGCGGCGCTGAAGACCCCAAAGGTCAGGGCGGTAGCAAAAATGTTATAGCCAAAGGCGCCCAATCCAAAACCTACCGAGAGGGCATCGATGCTGACCCCGGTTGCCAGGGCCAGGAGGGGAAAGCCCGTCAGGGTCCACTGACTGCAGGGATTCTCTTTGCCCCCCAGGCACTCCCTGATCATCCTGACGCCGATAAGGGCCACCAGTCCAGCGCCCAGCACCCGGGCGATGCCCCCCGCCAACATGCCGAAGAAGTGGCCTCCCAACGCCCCCAGCAAGGGCATCCCCACGTGAAAAAACCCGATGACCAGGCTCACCCTGAGCACCTCCCGCCAGCTTACCCCCCTGAGGCCAATGCCCACGCAAAGGGACATGGCATCGGCTCCCAAGGCGGCAGCCATCAGGAGCAGGGGCAAGAGTTGGCGGGGGACGGTTCCGCTCAAAGTAGCCAGGGTCCCGCTCCAGTGGAGAAGCCTGTTAATCAGGACGATAAAGAGGATTAAGATGATTAAAATCATGCCCCTGCGCGATAGGCGGAGCCTGCACTTCATGCCATTACCTCCCCAGCAATCTTATCAAACCCCTGCCTTTTTCTCCCCCTTGGACATGAAGAGGGATGCGGCCACGGCGGTGAGGGGAACGGCAATCAAGAGGCCGAAGCTTCCCGCCAGGGAACGGATTACTTCCGTGGCTACCAGATCCATATTTATTATGCTCATGTACTCCAGGTTGTTGGCCATAAAGAGCAGGAGCAATGGCAGAGATCCCCCGGCATAGGCGAGAATCAGGGTATTGACCATGGTCCCCATAACATCCTTGCCCACGTTATACCCGGCCTTAAAAAGCCCTTTAAAGGTCAGCAGCGGGTTGGCCAGCTTGACTTCGGCAATGGCTGAAGAGATGGACATGGCCACATCCATTACCGCCCCCAAGGCACCGATGATGATTCCAGAAAACAAGAGCCCCCGCACATCTATATTCGCATCCAAATCGGCATAGTAAAGCATCTGGGCTTCCTCGCTGATTCCGGTAATCTGAGCAGCGCTACCAAAGATCCAGGCCACCAGCCCCGCGGCCAGCACGCCGCCGATGGTGCCCAGAATGGCCGCTGCCGTCTTGGTGTTGATTCCGCTAATAATTACCGAAGTAAACAAGGTAATCAGGCTGGTAAAGAGCACGGTGAGGAGCAGGGGATTGTGCCCCTGCAGTATTAAGGGCAACAGCCAGCGCAGGATGACAAAGGCCATCAGGACCAAGGTCAAAACTGCCTTGACTCCCTTGGTCCGGGCAATCAGGACGACTGTAAAGATAAAAGCTGCCGTCAATATATATATGTATCTGTCCCGGGCAATGCCGTCGAGATGGACATTCTGCAAGCGACCCTGATCCAGCTCCAGGAGCAGGAGGACCTGGTCGCCTGCTTTGACCTCCAAATCCCTATATGGGTTGCCGGTAAAGGTGTTTTCTATCTCTTCCACATGCCCCCGGAACTTTCCTGTCAATATTTCCACCGTCAGCATCTGGCGACCCACAAAGAACCAGTCATCTTCGATTTCTTCCCATTCCGATACTGCCAGGACCCGGCCTCGGGCCTCCTCGGTCACAAAGTCGGGGTACCAGTCCCCCGGCTCCTCGGTCTGGGCCAGGGCTCCCCCGGCAAAAACCAAAAGGACCAGGACCAGTGCTGCTGTCGTCAATCTCATCCATCTCATCCCCGTTCATCCTCCCCCAACCTTTTGCATGCTGAACAAATCCCATAAAACTTGAGGTGATGGCCCTGGACAGAGAAATCGTGATCCGCCTCAATCTTATGCTCCAGTTCCTCTAATAAATCCCAGGAGACCTCATATACTTTACCGCAAACATTGCATACCAGGTGGTGATGGTGATGCTCCTCGTCGGCCACCTCAAAGCGGCTGCGATTATCGCCGAATTGAAGCTTATGAATCAAGCCCATATCCACCATCAGTTCCAGGGTCCGATACACTGTGGCAAGGCCAATTTTCTGCCCCCGCTCCTGGAGAATCCCGTGCAGTTCTTCGGCACTGAGGTGCAAGCTCTGATCCTCGTCCAGAACTGCCACAATCTCCCGGCGCTGACCCGTCCACTTATGGCCATGCAGGGCGAATTTCTGGCGGGCCCGGCTGAGCAAATCCGGCATCTTCTCCCCTCCTCGGTCAGGGTGTCTGGAGTACCACTCCTGTATCGTTTAATTATACTGATACTTTCAGAGCAGTGTCAAATAATAAAGGGGCGGTTAAGCCCCTAAAAGTCTCCCAGTACTACCTGAGCAATATTGGTGGCGTGATCGCCAATCCGCTCGAAATTGGCGATGATGTCCAGGTAGAGAACCCCGGAAGGCGGGAAGCAACGACCTTCGTTGATCCTGCCCACATGGCGCTGGCGCAGCCGCTTTTCCATCCGGTCTATTTCATTGTCGTCGATGAGTACTTCCCTGGCCAGGGCGGTATTCTTGGCCCGGTAGGCGGCGATGGCCTTGGCGGTCATGTTGCGAACCTTGGTATACATATCTTTTAGCTCTTCCAGGGCTGATTCTGAAAAGGGATAGCCGGCCTCTATTTTTTCCCGGGCAAGGGAGGAGATATTTTCAGCATGGTCGCCGATGCGCTCGATATCGTTAACTGCATGCAGGTAGCTGGCCATTAAGCGACTCTGATCCCGGGTGAGGCCGTGTTGGGACAGGTTGGCTAAATATACGGAAATGTTCTTTTCCAGCTCGTCTATTACATCTTCCTTGCGCTCTATGGTCTTGAGAATGCTGATCTCATTCTTGGTAAGCATGCGCATGGCGTCGTCGATCATTTCCAGACTCAAGTCCGCCATGCGCCCAATTTCCCTTTCCGCCGCGCCCAGGGCCAGGGAAGGAGTCTTGAGCATGTTCCTGTCCAAATATTTTGGACCGGCTTCGATAATATCTTCCTCCCCGGGCACCAGTCGGGTCACTAACTTGACAAAGGGGGTCATAAAGGGCAAGAAGAGCAACGTATTGACGGAGTTAAAGATGGTGTGGCCCCAGGCGACCTGACGGTCAACTTCACTGGCCATAAGTTGAATGAGGTCGGTGAAAGGATCCAAGGCAATGGTGAAGATAATTACTCCGATGACATTAAAGAGGACGTGGGCGATGGCTGCCCTGCGGGCGCTGAGTCCGGTGCCGATGCTGGCCAGGAGGGCGGTGACACAGGTACCGATATTGGAGCCCAGGACCAGGGCAATGGCAGAATCCAGGTCCATCACGCCCTGCTGAACCAGGACGATGACAGTTGCCGTGCTGGCGCTGCTGGATTGTATCAATGCGGTAAAAAGCATACCTGCCAGCAGGCCCAATAGCCTGTATTTCCCCAGGGCGGCCAGCATGTCGACAATGCCGGGGTAGTCCTTGAGCCTGCCCAAGTCGCTGCCCATAATTGAGATACCCAGGAAGAGGAGGCCAAATCCCAAAATAGCTTGGCCCAGGTTGCGATATGCCCGTTTTCGAATGAATGTGGACATGACAACACCGGCAGCAATGGCCGGCAAGGCGATCTCGGTTATTTTAAAGGCGACGATCTGGGCGGTAATGGTGGTGCCGATATTGGCCCCCAATATGGTGCCCACCGCCCGGCTCAGATCCATGAGTCCTGCGTTCACAAAACCCACCACCATCACCGCGGTGGCACTGCTGCTTTGGACCAACATGGTAACGATGATGCCTGTGAGGATTGCTATATACCTGTTGAAAGTCAAGAGCTCGAGAATCCGGCGCAATTTGTCCCCCGCGGCCCGCTGAAGGCCCTCGGACATCATGTTCATGCCCAGAACAAACAGGCCCAGGCCTCCCAGCACCGTCAAAACCATCTTTACAGTCATTCGTTTGCCTCCCTCTGGCCAACGGATTTTTACCGCTAATATGTTATCCAAGCGGGATACTCGTGTCAACTGCGGGACGTGTCTGGTCCCGGCGCCCAGTACAGTTTCTCAAGGGTTAAAAAGAGGGGGGCCGCTAAACGGTTCCCCCGAATCTTATTGACGCCGTTTCCTGTAATCGTCTATGGCAGCCTTCAGCGCATCGGCAGCCAAGTTTGAACAGTGCATTTTTACCGGCGGCAATCCGCCCAGAGCCTCGGCCACCTGGCGGTTGGAGATTTCTTCGGCCTCGGCCAGGGTCTTGCCCTTGACCATCTCGGTTATCATGCTGCTGGTGGCGATGGCGGCCCCGCAACCAAAGGTGCGGAACTTGATATCTTCAATTACCTCGTCCTCATTGACTTTGATGTACAGCTTCATTATGTCGCCGCACTTCATATTTCCCACTTCGCCGATGCCATCGGCCTCCTTAATCTCACCCACATTGCGGGGATTCATAAAATGGTCCATGACTTTTTCGGTGTACAATGTTACTCCCCCTATTCCTCTCCAGGTTTTCTCACAGGCGACATATCCCGCAAGCGCTGAACTATGCCGGGAACTACTGAAAGGACATAATCGATGTCTTCCTCTGTTGTGGATTTGCCCAGGGTAAGGCGCAGTGACCCATGGGCGGTCTGGTGATCCAGGCCCATGGCCATCAGGACATGGGAAGGATCCAGAGAGCCGGAAGTGCACGCCGAGCCGCTGGATCCGGCTATCCCCGCCATATCCAGGCTGAGGAGCAGGGATTCCCCTTCTATCCGGAGGATGCTGACATTGACATTGCCCGGCAGCCGCTGCTCCGGATGCCCGTTGAGGATGACATCGGGCAGAGCCAAAAGGCCGTCAATCAACTTATTCCTGAGGACGGTAAGTTTCTCTGCCGTTTCCCGCTGTTCGGCCACGGCCAGCTCCAGGGCTTTGGCCATGCCGACAATCCCCGCCACGTTTTCGGTGCCGGGGCGCAGATTGCGCTCCTGAGCGCCCCCATAGGCTATATTGTTGAGCCTGGTCCCCTTGCGGACGTAGAGAATGCCAACGCCCTTGGGACCGTAGATTTTGTGGCCGGAGATGGACAGCAAATCCACCCCGAGATCCTGGACATCCACCGGGATGCTGCCCACGGACTGAACGGCGTCGGTGTGAAAGCGGATGCCCTTTTCACCGGCGATGGCGGCAAGTTCCTTGATGGGCTGAATTGTGCCCACTTCGTTATTGGCATGCATGATGGAGACCAGAATGGTATCTTCAGAAATTGCCTCGGCCAGCGCCTCGGGCTGAACCATTCCATACTTGTCTACTGGCAAGATTGTGACCCGGCAACCCTGGTTCTCCAGGGATTTGCAGGTGTCCAGGCTGGCGTGGTGTTCTACCGCCGAGGTAATTATATGTCCGCCTTTCTTTCCCAGGCGGGCCACAGTGCCCAGAATGGCTATATTATCTGCCTCGGTCCCTCCCGAGGTGAAGTAGATCTCCCGGGGATCGGCGCCCAGAGCCTTGGCCGCCCGCTCCCGGGCCTCATCGAGCTCCTTTCTGACCTCGCGGCCAAACCAGTGAATGCTGGAAGGGTTGCCAAACTTATCCTGAAGATAAGGAATCATCGCTTCAAATACTTCCGGCCGCACCGGTGTGGTGGCGGCATGATCGAGATATACTCGGCGCAAATGGCTCACTCCTCTGATGCATTTGAGATTAGGTTTGCCAGTGTGGTATCGTCTAAAACGGCGTTAATGGCATCTTTTAGTCTTTCCCACACGACCCTGGTGGAACAACTTCCCTTATGTTGGCACTTTTCTTGCCGGTGCCCTTCGGCAACACATCCCATGGGCGCCACAGGACCTTCCAGTGCAGTCAAAACCTGATTGACGCTGATCTCGGAAGGTGGGCGAGCCAGAACGTAGCCGCCCTTGGCTCCCCGAAAGCTCAGCACCAGGTTGTACTTGCGCAAGTCGCGAAAGAGCTGTTCCAAATATTGTTCAGAAATCTGCTCGACCTCGGCGATTTCCCGCAAGGGACAAGGCCCTTCCCGGTACCTTTCGGCCAAAACCAGCATGGCCCTTAGACCATATTCTCCCCGGGTTGAAATTCGCATATCCTCACCTCCCAAGGGCATTGGAACTTGAGCAAAGAAAACATAGTTATTCACTCGGGATTATTATAGCACCCTCCATTTCCGCTGTCAAACAAAAATGGCCCCGTTAGGAGCCTGTTCTCATCGTCCCTTCCTCAGTGCCCAGTTAGCTGCCAACCCTTTTCCCGGCAATCCGTTCAAACAGGGAAATGATCTTTTCCCAAAGCCAGAATTTTACCACCACGTCCCGGGCGTCCTCTTTCGGCTCGGTGGTCTCCTTGACAAAGCAGAGGGGCGGGAACACTATGCACCACCAGTTTCTCCCGGTGCCCTCTCCCAGCTCAACTCTCAGCGATTTGTACTTGCCAGCTGGGTAGGCCGCCATTCCGTAGAGTCGGGTGGGATAGCCTGTCACGCCAAATTTTACCCGGGCCGAATATCCGCAACCCGCCTGCTCCAGGACCCCCTGGGCAATCCCCTGGACTGCACTCTTGTTCTCCATAATCCAGGCCGCTACTTCTTCCTGGTCCAGCTCGGCAAAGACCGGTCCCAACTGGGCGACAATTTCATCCCGCACCTGCTCTTTGACTTGCTGATCCTCAAAGGAATCGCTGTTGGCTACGACGTGCAGGCGAATTATGTCGGGGACGGCCAGAACAATGCCTTGTGCCGCCAAGGATAAGAGCAAAATTACCGTTGCTAAAACTTGTACTCTCATCCTCATTTTTCCATCCCCATATGTTCCTTGATGAATCGCAGGGCGCCTTTTTCCAGACGGGAAACCTGGGCCTGGGATATGCCAATGGAGGCGGCAACCTGGACTTGGGTCATGCCAATAAAGAAGCGCTTATGCAGGATTTCCTTTTCCCGGGGGGAGAGCCGCTCCAAAGCTTCTTTGAGCAGCAATCTCTGCAGCCAGCTGGTGTCGTCATTGCCGGTATCGCGGATTTGATCCAGCAAGCAGAGGGGGTCTGTGCTGTCGCTGTAGACGGCATCGTAAAGGGAGAGGGGATCAAAATTTGCGTCCAAGGCGTGGACCACCTCTTCTGGAGTCATTTCCAGGGATGCAGCGATCTCCTCGATGGTAGGTTCCCTGCCAATACTCTTTGCCAACTGCTCCTTGGCCTGTAAGGCCTTATGGGCGATTCTGCGCAGGGAGCGGCTGACCCTGATGGCGTTGTTATCCCGAAGGTAGCGGCGGATTTCCCCCAGGATCATGGGCACAGCATAGGTGGAAAACCTTACCCCTATCTGGGGATCAAAATTGTCCACCGCCTTGACCAGGCCGACGCAACCCACCTGAAAGAGATCGTCGATATTTTCGCCCCGATTGTGAAATTGCTTTAGAACGCTGAGGACCAGGCGCAAGTTGCCCTGGATAATTTTTTCCCTGGCCTCCCGGCATCCGGCCAGTTTCTTTTTGAACAACCTGTCCATTTCTTTGGCGGTCAAGACCTTGAGGTTATATGTGTCTATTCCGCTTACCGTAACCCTGCGGTTGAGCACTGGCAATCCCTCCCAATTCTCTCTGCCCGGTAGTATTGCCAGAATCCAATGATTTTAAATCATAAAAAAAATGCCTTTAGGAGCGGTCAGATAGGGATTTATAATTCCTGAAAAATTCGGCATAGTCGTTGATATTCGGCTATGCCGTTTTTTCGTTTATTTTGGTAAGTCGATAGCGCCAATGCAGTTATAGAAAATTTGAATCCGCTGAGTTCTGCGGCCATCTACCTTTTCAGCCTTAAATACTATAATTTTGTCAATGAACTCTCGA
>JBMNFF010000015.1:0-12772 GCA_050949165.1 Bacillota bacterium
CTCGGCATATTCAATCAGGTATGTCGTAACAAGACGGATATAAGAATCCATGCTTGGAAAGATGCCAACAACAGATGTCCGCCGACGAATCTCCCTGTTAAGCCGCTCTAACATTTTCGTTGAGGATATCTTCCTAGCATCTAGCCGGTTAAAATTGTAGAACTGTAAAGAGTCTTCCAAGCCAGATTCAAGAACTTCTACTGCTCCAGGGTATTGGTTTTCGTAGGTGTCCATCAATGCATTGGCGTATTTCTTAGCACTTTCAAGATCCGGCTGCAACCAGATTTGCTTCAACCTATCAGCAAAAGCTGCTTTGCCTTTGGCGGGCAGGTGAGCCAAGATGTTACGCATGAAGTGCACTTTACAACGCTGCCAACTGCAACCGATAAATGACGTCTGAACAGCTTTTACCAACCCTTTGTGAGCATCGGACACTACCAGCCATGTATCTTTGAGGCCCCTGTCCTTTAGCCTCTGGAACAGCTCCTTGTAGGTAGCCTCAGACTCATCCTGCATCGGCTCAATGGCTAATATGTCGCGCCTGCCGCTTTCATCAAGCCCGACAACTACAAGGACTGCCATGTTCTTCACGTGCCGGTCGTACCTAATCTTCTCGTATAATGCATCAACCCATAGGACAGGATACGTCTTTTTCAACGGACGTTTCCGGAAAGCTTCCACCTGATCGTTTAATTCCCTTGTGATTTGAGAAACCTGGCTTCGGGAGATTGAGTCGATGCCAAGGCTCTTGGCCAGCTTCTCAATCTTGCGGGTGGAAACTCCGTTAACATAGGCCTCCTGGATAACATTCATAAGGGCAACTTCTGATCGTTTCTTTTCAGTTACGAAGAAGGGAATGTAGCCGCCTTTGCGCAACTTAGGGACAAACAAATACAGGGTCCCCATTCTAGTGTCGAACCGGCGGACACGGTACCCGGAGCGGTATCCGGACCTTTCTGAGTTACGCTCTGACTTGGAAGCATTGACCTTAGATGTTACTTCGGCTTCCATAAGTTGCTCGCACAGCCACTTCAGCATCGAGAGCATTGGGTCTTCTTCTGACATGAATTGCAATAGCATTTTCTCGAAGTTTCCAGTAGAATAAGAGTAAGCCATCGGTAACAACTCCTTTTGGTTTGCTCGTCACTTACCATTTCGGGGTTGCCGATGGTTTTTCCTTTTTACTTTTGCGAACTTAATTGTACACTATCCAAACACCCAACTATCCCAGTTATTGGAGCTACTGAATTGCATGTAGATAGCACAACAAAAAAACCGCCAGCCACTGGCGGTCTTTTTATTGACTAAGCAAGCAAAGGATCCAAATGCCCAAACAAAATACGGCAAGCGAGAACTGGCATTTAATCGAACTGGCCTCGATAATATCGATAGGCCGTCTAGGCATCAATCCAAATGAAATGTGGCACGTAGCATGTCGACTAAAATCGCAGCCATTTGCTTATCCAGTTGTATGGATTGGCTGACTTTATCACGCATTTCCCGTACCGTGGAACCGTATGTATCAATTTGAAAATAAACTTGTCCATTTTTAACAAAGGTTGAGTAAGTAGCTCTAACTGCCTCATGAATAGTATTCCGGTTTTTTTCTATCCTTTCGAAGAGATCCGGGTTAATCATTACCATGTTTTCACCACCTTCTCATGTAGGATTCAGCCCCATAAAGTTGTTAACCCCTCAGTAAGCAAATTGCTTAGTTAATATTATTACTGATTCTAGATTAAAATGATAGCCACTATATGTCTCGTTCTGTGAACCAGCATAAAATACTTTATTATTATCTTTATCACGGAAAAGACCAATTTTTTCGTGGTAGATTCCCCCTGCTGGCATGTATGCTATTTTTATTTCTAAACGCTTTGCGGCAATAAGATTTGTTATTAGATCGAGACTAAGGAAATGTTCCTCTCGATCTAAAGCTATCATAATATCATTATTCAGCTTCTCTATGACTGTAGATTCTTGAATCTCTAGCCCCTTAGCTATCGCTACTCTGTCCTCTGGGCTTAAATCTACAGATGTCACAAGGCGGATATTTCCTCCGTTGTGAATGAAAGGTATAATTCCTTTTGCAAGGGATGCTAATGAAAGCAAAGAGAAATACCCTGCTCCCCTATCATAAGAGATACTTCGCTGTAGTAAAGGAATGAACAAATCCGTATCTAAATCGTCACTCTTACTTCTATAAATCCTCTTCAGGCTCAACTCTTTAAATGACATAAAAACCACCGATCCTTTGTTAGATAAACAACTCCTCAACAATGTCGTTGACATTATCACTCTTTAAGTCTAATTTCGTCGAGTTTTTTACAACATCAGCTTTTAACTTATTAAAGGCCTCGATCAGTGAGCAAGCCTCACTGTGAGATAGCGTGGTACCTTTTCCAATTTTGTTTTTATCTGGGCCCCAATAACGTAAGTCAAAACACGGGTTGTTATTGCCCCATCTAACAATGTTTAATTCCTTAGTCCAGCCTTTACTATCCGATAGCACACCACACTGCAAAAGCAGCTCGCATTTGACTTTTGTTTCACCGATAATAATGCCTTCTGTTACCCTATTAACGTTGTCAAGATTAGTTTGCAACAGCTTTACTACTAGTTCCAACTCTTCAAAGGATAAGGTAATACCCTTCTTCATCGTTTTACGGTCCCGCGCCCAATCCCTAATGTCATATTTCGGCTTATAATTACTCCATTTCATGAAGTTAAGTTCCTTTTTCCAGACATCCCCTTTTACTGACAGCACTGCAATGTGTTTTATGATTTGGAATGGAACTCTATTCATCGTTTCCACCACCCCATTTTTAATCGCCTGTTTCTAAACGATAAAATATGGAACTAGGTTGGGCTTAATATTCCGTATCCCGCCCCGGGGATCATCAATGTCTCCCTGATATCTGGGGATTACATGCACATGCAAGTGGTATACGGTTTGCCCAGCGGCATGGTTCACATTCACCCCGATGTTGTATCCGTCGGGGTTGTATCTTTTATCGAGGGTTTCCTTAACCTCGAATATCAGCTCATTAATTGCAGCCAATTCTTCCTTGGTCGCATCAAAATATGTCACAGCATGCCGTTTGGGAGTGATGAGCACGTGGCCTTCATTAACGGGGAATTTGTCGAAGAATGCCCGGGCCAGCTCATTCTCGCAGAGCAACTCTGTTTCCGGTTCCCTGCAGAAAATGCATTCGTCGCTTTTCATCAGTCGTCCTCCTCCCGGAATCTCCTTCTGAAATATTGGGTGGTTCTATAGTCCAAGATGTCTCTTAGATGTTCTGCCAGGGCAGGAGTTAAGAATTGATCCAGGCTATCGTCGAGGTAAAAGACCTTGTTAATCTCATCATAGTGAAAGAATTTGCTGCTCTTGGACAAGAAGTGTACTGGGTTCTTCTTGGCCAGGTCGGTAAATTTACTGACATCCCAACTACGCCAGTTCCGGTTACTCTTGTCTTTCAGGTCCTTCTGATGCAAGGGCGTGTTGACATAGAAATCCATGAAATTCCGCCCTATAATTTCCAAACTAACTCTCTTGCTAATTCCTCCATTATTGAGTAAGGAACCGATAGTCGGCATCTTATAGGCCTTGCTCATGCTGGTCTTCTCGATGTCAATGAGAAATTCCTCTACAGGAGTGTCCAGCCAAGAGCGCTCCTCCTGAGTTAGCTCGTCCATCTTGCCCAACCAAGACAGCCACCCTTCTTTTAGGTACTCTCTAATGGGTATGTCAGAGCGGTAGTACATATCTATCCGGGTGGGTCGCCGGCCCAGTTCTCCCTTAATCCTTTGATACTCATCCCTCATCCTCCTGGGGAGAGGGTCCGACTTGGCCATCTCCCGGAACAGGTCCAGAAGGCGGAAGTCAAATTGGACGTAGCAACCAACGGGGTAATCCTTGTCCTGTGGCTTATATCCCGCCCGGGTTTCCCGTAACGGATTCTCTCCCGCCAGAAGGGAGGGGATATAATGCGCCCGTTTGTAGTTCCCGATAAAGTCCAGGACTGTGAGATATTCCTTGCCTGGATACTTCCTCAGCCCCCTGCCCAACTGCTGCAGGAAGACGATGAATGACTCCGTTGGTCGCAGGAACATGACTGTGTCCAGGGACGGAATGTCCACCCCTTCATTTAAAATGTCCACCGCGAATATTACTTCCAGCTCTCCCTGCTCCAGGGCTGCCACAGCCTGTTTTCTATCCTGGGTATACTCAGTGGCAGCACCGCTATGCACCGCTGCCGCCTTGATGCCGTTGGTTGCAAAGTACTTTGCCATGTATTCGGCGTGGTCAATGCTGACGCAGAAACCCAAAGTCCTCCGCCCTGCCATAAGCCGGTACTTTTCCAGGACTAAGTTAGCCCTTTCCTTGCGAGACAGCTCCTCCTCCAATTGTTCAACCACATACTGGCCGTTTCGGGTTTCTATTTGGCTATAATCTGTTTCGGAGTCGTAAATGCCAAAGTACCTAAAGGGGACCAACAGATCCCGGTGGATTGCATCCTTGAGATAGATTTCGTAGATGACATTATCTCCGCATAAGGCAAAAATGTCTTTGTTATCTGTGCGAAAAGGAGTGGCGGTCAGTCCCAGAAGAAATTGCGGTTTGAAGTATTTAATTACCTTGACATAGCTGTCTGCTGCAGCATGGTGGAATTCATCAATAATAATGTAATCATAGGAATCCGGGGAGAAAGTTTGCAGGTGGGGCTCCCGGGCCAGGGTCTGGACTGTAGCGAACAGAATGTCTGCGTTTTCGTCCTTTTGCTGCCCAAAATAAAATCCGAGCTTTGCATTTGGGCGAACAGCAGCAAAAGTCTCCGCCGCTTGGCGCAAGATCTCCTCCCGGTGGGCGACATACAAGATTCTTTTGTATTCTTGGGAGTCGAAGGCACTGAGATAGGTCTTGCCTACGCCGGTGGCAGCCACCACCAAGCCCTTATCAATGCCCTCCTCCCTAGCCTTTCTTAGCTGGTAAAGTGCTTCAATCTGTGCTCCAGTCGGTTCCGGGATGCTGGGTTTGTCTTTGGAAGATTCCAGGACTACTAACCTCGGCTTGCGCCATGAGAAGGAATACTTCTTTAGCTCCTCATCCGTTGCCGGAACAGAGTGGCAACTAAACAGTTCATCGAAGGTGTTGGAGAACATATCATAGTCAACCGGAGCCAGGCTCCTGCGCAATCGGTAATTCCACTCAACTCCTGTGGTCAGAGCACTATGGGATATGTTCGATGAGCCGATTATTATTTCACTATCACCCTCATAGTCAAAGAGATAGGCCTTGGGGTGAAAAGAACGGACATTATCATTGAAGAAGCGAATTTCCACATCGCTGCCCAGTATGTTGTAAAGGTGATAGATCGCCGAGGGTTCGGTAATCGACAAGTACTTACCCGTCAGGATCTGAATTGGTATACCCCTCCCGGCTGCATCTGCCAATTGCGACGCCAGCAACTTGGCCCCCGATTCCATTAGAAACGCGACAATAAACCGGATTCTTTCCGCCCGGTCAATACAATCGTATAAATAGCGGACGAGGTGGTCTTCCCGTCCGGTAAATGAGTTGCGCATCCAACCACCCCTTGTAGAAACAACATGGATGTGTCAATATAAGTAAATTCTACAAAATACCGTCTTTTTCCTGCTGCACAGGCTTATTTAACCCTTCGTAGGGTTCTCTCCCGGCGCTGCTCAGCCAGGTAGTCATATAGCTCGAAGGTGGTGCCCACATATTTGTTGATGATGCCGAATACCTTACTCAGGCTTTTAGCTTGGCTGATCTCGTCCATGAATTACTGGGCCTCCCGGTCAATGCCCTCTTCGATTAGGGTTTCGTGGGTGATTTTTATCATCCTGTTGACGTCCAACCCGAAATTCAAAAAGTCGCAACGGGGTCTGTTTTTCATTATGTCTCCTCCTTTGGTGCTATTACGTTTGCTTAGAATCATAGCATATGGCAATGACAATGTTGTGGTGAAGAGATGTTTGAAAGGGGAGTCCAGGGAATCCCCGCGATATACCCTGGCATCGTGGTTTCAAGGGTTGGAAAGGGTATCCCTTTGAAGCCGGGAGGCAAGAGCCTCCCCTTGAAAGCCGTTTCGGGGGCAAGGGCCTCTCTATTTTGTCACAAGCATTTGCTATACTTACCGCAGAAGAGTTGCGCCCTCTCTTCCCAATGGAAGGGTGTGCTCCCCACAACTTAATTGAGAATTGCTCCCCTTGGGGGTTTTTCTGCTTTTATGGGGGGCGTAACCGGTTGGAATCCAGCGGTGTATATATCAGATATGGAAAATCAGGAGGTGGTAGTATGGCAAATCTGTGGTTGTGGTTTCCCAATGCTGAGGAAAGGAGGCAGTTTCTCATTGATCTGCTGGGGCTTAAGGCCCGAAACAAGGCGGTGGCGGAAATGCAAGAGGAATATCTATCAGCCCTGGAGGCAGGCAAGACCCGCAGTCCCTGGTACCATCTGGAGAGCAAGTTTTATATGAATATCAATCGGGATTGCCAGGGCCAGACCCTCCCCTTTCAGGAGTTTCCCGTCTGGGAGAAGGGGTTTCGGAGGATCTATACCCAGAACTCCTACTACTTCCGGCCTGGGTTTTGGCTGGTCCTGAAGCTGCGGGACAATCGTGCCGGCAGGCTGATCCGGAAGCATGTGGAGGAGAACTTTCCTGAGGAGCGGCTGGGCACCAATGTGCCGCTGCCCCGAAGGTCTGAGATGTTCCTGGAGTTACGACGGGTCCGATGGCTGCTAAAGGGCTATAGCTTTTGGCTGGAGCAAGGGCAGCCAAAACCAAAACTGCTGGATCTGGCCTATGACTTGGCAGAGGAGATAGTTCAGTCCTACCCGGATTTATTTAAGGGCGACGATACCTGCCTGTGGGAGGATATGTATCGGTATTGGGAAAGCCTCGGGGAGCTGGAGAAGGCAATTCGCTGTCTGGTGGTCCAGGCCCACCTGCAGCCAGGGAAAACCGATGCCTGGTTGAATCTGGGGGCATTGTACTACGCTAACCAGATGTGGGGCCCGGCAACGGAGGCTTACCTAAGGGGGCTGAGGTTTGACCCCGAGGACAGGTATATCCAGCATAATCTGAGCCTCATCCTCGAAAACAGTGCTGCGGTGACCGAAGCCAAGAGTTTCTTCAACACCATGGTGGGCAAATACCCTAACTCCTTTAACCTGCTAATTACCGGAGACTTGCACCGCATGCTGGGTGAGACAAAAAAAGCTGCCGGCAGATACCACCAGGGGATTCTGAGGGATAGGCGATGCGACCGGGCCGGCCTCCGCTGCTGCACCGAGCTGACCAAGATCTGTCTTGCCAGCAAGGATTACGACCGGGCCAGATGGGCGCTGGAGACGGCTTTGGTGTCTTGGTCCGATGACATCATCTGCCTGGAGCTGGCTGTGGAGTTGTATTCCGCCCTGGAGGAGCTTGGCAAGCTGAAGAAGTATGCCCGGATGTTAGTGAGGAGGGCGCCGAATTCTGTTGCGGGACATAGGGCCTTGGGCAGATGTTATCTGGCTGAGGGGGACACTGTTAAGGCCCGGGAGCATGCTACCCGGGCCAGGGAGTTAAGTGGAAAATAGCTAGGCAGTGATTTGGGGTTAACTAAAAGCCCGGGGCGACCCGGGCTAACTTTCTATTCAGATGGCTTGGGTTTCTTGGGCGGAATATTGTTCCAGGAGCTTAAGGAGGGTCAGCTTTTTTATCGGCTTGGCCAGATGGCTGGTGAACCCGCACTGGCGTGACCCTCTCGACGTCTTCGGCCATGGCGTAAGCGGTCAGGGCGATGATGGGAACGGGGACCTTGCCGTTCATATTTTCCCAGGCGCGAATCAGGATGGTCGCCTCATACCCGTCCATTACGGGCATCTGGATGTCCATGAGGATCAGGTCGTACCTCTTGGCCTGAACCTTGGTGACGGCCCCTTGGCCGTCCACGGCGATGTCCAGCTGGTGGGGAGTGGTCTTGAGATAACGCTGGATGAGGTAGCGGTTATCCGGGCTGTCTTCCACCAGCAGAATTTTTAAGGGCCTGGTATCGCAGGCGCCGGTTGGCTGGGAATCTTGTTGCCCATTCAGGCCTTGTTCCTGCTCAAGGAGCTTAAAGCGGGCGGTAAAATAGAAGGTGCTGCCCTTGCCCAGGGTGCTTTCCGCCCACATTTCGCCCTTCATCAGGCTGACCAGTTTCTTGGAAAGGGTCAGGCCCAGGCCGATACCGCCGTGTTGACGGGTGGACGATTGATCCATCTGGGTAAAGAGCTCAAAGATCTCCTTCAGGGAATCCTTGGGGATGCCGGGCCCGGTGTCGCTGACGGAAAAGAGCAGGCAGACTTCGTCGGCCGCGGGGCTTTGCTCTTGGGCGAGGGAGACTTGCAGGGATATCTGGCCCTGGCAGGTAAATTTAACGGCGTTATCCAGCAGGTTCAACAATATCTGCTTGAGGCGGCCCTGGTCCCCACAGACGATTTCCGGCAGGGATTGGTCCAGGGTGCAGTTGATTGAAAGCTGTTTGAGTCCTGCCCGCACCGAGATGAGATCTGCGGCATCTAAAACTAATTTTCGCAGGTTAAAGGGGCAGCAGTCCAGTTGGATCTTGCCGGACTCTATATTGGATATGTCCAGCATGTCGTTGACCAGGCTGAGCAGAGTCTCCCCGGCAATCTTGAATATCCGGATATACTCCCTCTGTTCATCTGTCAGGGGAGTCTCGGCCAGGAGATCGGCCATGCCGATTATGGAATTCAGTGGCGTCCGGATTTCATGGCTCATATTGGCCAGAAACTGAGACTTGGTACTGCTCAGGGCCGCCCGCTCTTCACTGTAGAACTCGTACAGATTGACCACGATATCACATCCTAGTGCGCTATTGGCAGGAATTGAGCTTCCTTTCGCCGTGCACCTTTTTGAGGTACTTGATGCTGTTGATCAGATCTCCTCGACAGAGGTTGCCGTACACGGTTTCTCCCAGGCAGGAGAAAAACAGAGGCAGGATGACGAGGTATAATGCCGGCAGCAGGGGATCAAAATCCCGCCTGACAAAATCCGCCAGGGCAAGCACTGCAATGGCAACTTTCGTCAACTTGCTTGACCAATGCAGCACCCTGCTGCAGACCGGCGCATACTTTGGCGGTGTCGCCGGTACAAAATGCCGATACTGCTGGAACGCAGCGATCTCCTGGAAGGCAGAGAAGGTCCTTCCAGAGAGTGAAATAAGCTCTTGATACAAGAGCTTGCGACACAGGATATCTAGGGGCGCCAAACTCAGAAGCAGCAGAGAAAGCCAGAGATTAACCCGGTAGGCTATACTCCAGGTTATTCCCATAATCAGCAGCCTTGTCCATACCTTGAGGTAAGGGAAAAGTGCCTCCCCTTGCTTTACAGCAAGGCCAATAAAAGTTGATGGAGCCTTTATGGTTCCATCAGAGGGTTTGGGGGGTGTTTTCTCTCTAATTAGGGTGCTGGAGAAATATAGGCCCAGGGATAATAACAGGGCCGCTAACAAGGGGAGGACTTTGGCACTTTCAAGCAGATAAAATTCATCGATCCACAGGTTTAGGACAATCAGCAGCAGAAATGATGTACAGCAGAGCAAGAAAAGCTTCGTCTTGAACCTACCAGATTTCATGGCTAAACCCCTGTATGTCAACTAAGTAGAAAGGACAAGCAATTGGTGGAAGAGCACCTCTAAAAGTAAATACGGAGGGAATGCAACTAAGCGGACGTCCCCTTCGCCGGATGGAATCTTTACTTGAAAGTCCGAGGGATGTCCTCATCGGCGTTGGTGGTAATGGGTGGGAAGAATTTGAAAGTCCGAGGGATGTCCTCATCGGCATCGGGAGTGACGACGTACGCCGATTTGAAAGTCCGAGGGATGTCCTCATCGGCGTTGGTGGTAATGGGTGGGAAGAATTTGAAAGTCCGAGGGATGTCCTCATCGGCATCGGGAGTGACGACGTACGCCGATTTGAAAGTGCGGGGAATGTCCTCATCGGCAGCTTGTACCATACCGGGAATCAACACCACTACACATACGGCCAAGACCAACAACAAACCTACACTCTTCTTAAATAAACCTTTCATTGCTCTACCCCTTTCTTCCACTTGGTTTTGTTCAGTTTATATTATACAATGGAATTAACAAGAAAAACCCAGATGTTTTTCTGGGTTTTTGGGGGACTTATCGATGTTTGTGACATACAATTTGGAATATTTTGGCAAAGAACTGAAAAAAATACGGACACGCCTGGGTTTCAGTCAGGCCTATGTTCAGGAAATCGTGGGGGTCAGCATCGACACCATCCGGAAGATTGAAAGCGGGCGCGTCGTTCCAAGGTACGATACTTTGGAGCTGCTTTCTGTTGCCTATAAAGAAGACCTGCTGGATTTGCTGAAAAACTCTCGCTCTAATAAGTTCCTCATGGAGTACCACGACGAGTTGGACTATATCATCACCTGTTATGAAAAGGGCGCCGCCGCCGACCTCAAGGAAAAACTCCAAAAAAACTTTTCCCAGGACGACAGCCAATCCATGGTCAACCCCAAGGAATTTGACCAGTTTCTCATCTTCGTGGAAGTCATCGACCAGTTTCACACCGGCGCCGCCAACAGCCGCTCTCTCCGGGATGAACTGGTGGATGCCCTGTGCCTGACCATCCCTAATTACCGCTTGCGCGCATTCAGGAGGTACAAGTACACCTATATCGAGTTCCGGATCCTCCTGCTCATCAGCCTCCTGGTCGCCAGGGAGGGCAACTTTGCCTTCAGCAACGACATCCTCTATTACATCCTGGACGAAATCTCGGATAAGAAGTATAGCACCAAGTACATCGACTACCTGATCATCAATGTGTACTTTAATATTGCGTATAACTATCACCGGCTCGATGAATTTGCCAAGGCCATCGAGGTTGCCGACGCCGGCATCGCCTTCTGCGCAGAAAAGCGAACAAGCCATGTGCTCTACTCATTGTATTACCGCAAGGGGATTGCCCAGTTTCTCCTGGGCCAAGAAAATTATATGGACTCCATCGTCACGGCCTTTTACCTCTTAAAGGCGGTTAAAATCCCCAACCTGCTGGAAGAGTATCGGAAGATTACCCAAGAAAAGTACGGCATCACGGTGCCCTCACTCTAGTCCGCCGAACCCGGGAACGATTGTTCTCGGGTTCTTATTGTCAGTGTCGGATTCGGTCATAATTTCCCGGGTAATGTCAAAGCTGTGGCTAGTGGCTCTTGGCAGATTCAGGAGAATCGCCTTTTTGCCAGGCCGGGACAGAGGGCTGTCGAATCCTCTACTCTGCCATCAGAAGATGTTATATCACAAAATTATCCAAATGTCACGCAAAGTCCTTCCCGGCAGTCAGAAGCCCCGCTTGTCCTTCAACCGCCGGAGCAGGATGGCGTACAGACCGACCACCGGCGCCAGGATGAGGCCGGAGACCACCAGGGATACGGCCATGCCGGCTCTGAGGGCGATAAAGCCAAGCAGGGGACCGCTGATTATCTGGCCCAGGGCGTCGATCTGGCCATAGGTTGAGAGGACGGTGGCCCGCACTCCCGATTCTATGCTCTCATTGAGCCAGGCCCGGTAGATGGGCCCGTTGGTGGTCCTTAGGATATAGTATGTCAGATAGGTGGATACGGCCAGGGGAAAGTTCCGGGCCAGGCCAAAGATGACGATGGCCGTCAGCATAAAGAAGTTGATGGCGATGAGGAGCCAAACCTTCTGGAGCTTGCCGGTCCTGTCCAGGTTCCGCTTAATATATTCTACAGCCAGGATGCTGGCCACCATGGAAACGCCATTGATCAGTCCCACCCAGACAATGGGCTGGATATCCAGGGCGGGCAGGGTCACATCGTCCAGGATGTGGGCAATCCACAACCTGTCCAGACCCTCGCTGTACAGGCCATAGAAAAGGGCGATAGCCGCCATCACCATGAGAAAATGCTTTTTCCTGATAGAGCCCAGGCCCTGGCGAAAGGTATGGAGCATCTGCTGAAGGGAGCTGCGCTCCTGGGGCGGAGCGGGGCGAAAGGCCGTCTCGGGCATGAAGCGAAGCAAGAAGAGGGCCAGGGCGATGAAGAGGGCGCCGCCCAGGAGCATGGGCAGATTAATCATCAGGGTTCCCAGGAGGGTGCTGACGAGAATTGCCAGGAGAGACCCAATCTGTCGGATTTGCGCGCCCTTTAAGAAGAGCTTGTCCAGGCCCCGGCCTCCCATCTCGTCGGCAATCCAGGCCTCATCGGCGCCGCTGGTAAAGGTGGCGCCGATGCCCCAGAGCACCTGGCAGAGCAAGATGACCCAGAAGCTGGGCACGAGCCCCTCGATAAAAAAGCCCAGGCCGATGAGGGCCAAGCCGATGAGGACGGAAAGCTTGCGGCTCTTGAGATCAGCCAGAATCCCCGTGGGTATTTCAAAGATAAAGCAGGATAATTCCAGGGCCGTCCCCGCCAGGACCAATTGCATGGGGTTGAACCCGGCCACCTCGATGCGGTAGAGCTCGTTGACGGTAAAGACCATCTCGAACAAAAAGGCCGATACCCCTGCATAGATGAGGTAGATATTATAAGCAGATGGCTTTCGCATACTTTTCCCCCGTTGGCAGCTGCCGTGGCAACTCAGTAGTACAACCATTATACATGACGGGACGGCGGCTGTCGCAGAGTTTACCGGTTGCCAGGCCCCATGTCCACAGGGTAAATTTCAGCAAAGGAGGTTGAGATGATAACCGCAACTAAATCCTGGC
>JBMNFF010000016.1:0-18778 GCA_050949165.1 Bacillota bacterium
GGCAGATTTTTGCCGCCCAAGAAGAACCGCCAGGATTTAGTTGCGGTTATCATCTCAACCTCCTTTGCTGAAATTTACCCTGTGGACATGGGGCCTGGCAACCGGTAAACTCTGCGACAGCCGCCGTCCCGTCATGTATAATGGTTGTACTACTGAGTTGCCACGGCAGCTGCCAACGGGGGAAAAGTATGCGAAAGCCATCTGCTTATAATATCTACCTCATCTATGCAGGGGTATCGGCCTTTTTGTTCGAGATGGTCTTTACCGTCAACGAGCTCTACCGCATCGAGGTGGCCGGGTTCAACCCCATGCAATTGGTCCTGGCGGGGACGGCCCTGGAATTATCCTGCTTTATCTTTGAAATACCCACGGGGATTCTGGCAGATCTCAAGAGCCGCAAGCTTTCCGTCCTCATCGGCTTGGCCCTCATCGGCCTGGGCTTTTTTATCGAGGGGCTCGTGCCCAGCTTCTGGGTCATCTTGCTCTGCCAGGTGCTCTGGGGCATCGGCGCCACCTTTACCAGCGGCGCCGATGAGGCCTGGATTGCCGACGAGATGGGAGGCCGGGGCCTGGACAAGCTCTTCTTAAAGGGCGCGCAAATCCGACAGATTGGGTCTCTCCTGGCAATTCTCGTCAGCACCCTCCTGGGAACCCTGATGATTAATCTGCCCATGCTCCTGGGCGGCGCCCTCTTCATCGCCCTGGCCCTCTTCTTGCTTCGCTTCATGCCCGAGACGGCCTTTCGCCCCGCTCCGCCCCAGGAGCGCAGCTCCCTTCAGCAGATGCTCCATACCTTTCGCCAGGGCCTGGGCTCTATCAGGAAAAAGCATTTTCTCATGGTGATGGCGGCTATCGCCCTTTTCTATGGCCTGTACAGCGAGGGTCTGGACAGGTTGTGGATTGCCCACATCCTGGACGATGTGACCCTGCCCGCCCTGGATATCCAGCCCATTGTCTGGGTGGGACTGATCAATGGCGTTTCCATGGTGGCCAGCATCCTGGCCGTGGAATATATTAAGCGGAACCTGGACAGGACCGGCAAGCTCCAGAAGGTTTGGCTCCTCATCGCCATCAACTTCTTTATGCTGGCGGCCATCGTCAGCTTTGGCCTGGCCCGGAACTTTCCCCTGGCCGTATCCACCTACCTGACCTACTACATCCTCAGGACCACCAACGGACCCATCTACCGGGCATGGCTCAATGAGAGCATAGAATCGGGGGTGCGGGCCACCGTCCTCTCCACCTACGGCCAGATAGACTCCCTGGGCCAGATAATCAGCGGGCCTCTAATCGGCTTCATCGCCCTCAGGTCCGGCATGGCTGTGTCTCTGGTGGTCTCCGGCCTGATCCTCGCGCCGGTGGTTATCCTGTACTTCAGCCTGCTCCGGCGGGTGCGGGAAAATAGCCGCCCCTGACTGCTTGGAAAAAGGCGACTCTCCTGGACCTAATAAAGTGCTATTCCCAGCTTTGACATTACCCGGGAAATTATGACTGAATCCGACAGCGCCGAACAATAAAAGAAAGAACCCGGGAACAATCGCCCCGGGTTCGGTTTGCGCTAGAATGAAGGCACTGTTATGCCATACTTTTCTTGAGTAATCTTCCGATACTCCTCCAGCAGGTTGGGAATTTTAACTGCTTTTAACAAATAAAAGGCAGTGATGATAGAGTCCATATAATCTTCTTGATTCAGGAGATACAGAGCGACTCCCTTGCGGTAATATAGCATATACAAAGCATGGTTTGTCTTCTTTTCCAAGCAAAAAGCGATCCCGGCATTGGCTACCTCAAGCGCCTTAGCATGGTTGTCCATTCTGTGGAAATTATAGGCGATATTAAAGTACACATTGATGATCAGGTAGTCGATGTACTTGGTGCTATACTTCTTATCCGAGATTTCGTCCAGGATGTAATAGAGGATGTCGTTGCTGAAGGCAAAGTTGCCCTCCCTTGCGATGAGGAGGCTGATGAGGAGGAGGATTCGGAATTCGATATATGTATACTTATACCTCCTGAACCCCCTCAACCGGTAGTTGGGGATGGTCAGGCGCAGGGCGTCCACCAGCTCATCCCGGAGGGAGCGGCTGTTGGCGGCGCCGGTGTGAAACTGGTCGATGACTTCCACGAAGATGAGAAAACTGATCAAATTCCCTTGGATTTACCATGGAGTGGCTGTCATCTTGGGAAAAGTTTTCCTGGAGCTTTTCCTTGAGGTTGGCGGCGGCTCCCCGTTCATAGCAGGTGATGATATAGTCCAACTCGTCGTGGTACTCCATGAGGAACTTATTGGACCGGGAGTTTTTCAGCAAATCCAACAGGTCTTCTTTATAGGCAACCGAAAGCAGCTCCAAAGTGTCGTACCTTGGAACGACGCGCCCGCTTTCAATCTTCCGGATGGTGTCGATGCTGACCCCCACGATTTCCTGAACATAGGCTTGACTGAAACCCAGGCTTGTCCGTATTTTTTTGAGCTCCTTGCCAAAATGTTCCAAATTGTATGTCACAAACATCGATAAGTCCCCCAAAAACCCAGAAAAACATCTGGGTTTTTCTTCTTTATTCCATTGTATAATAAGAGATGAACAAATCCAAGTAGATGAAAGGAGTAGAGCAATGAAAGGGTTAGTAAAGAAGAGTGTAGGGTTGGTATTGGTCTTGGTCGTGTGTGCAATGGTGTTGGTCCCTGGTATGGTGCAGGCTGCCGATGAGGATATCCCCCGTATCTTCAAATCAGCATACGTCATTACTCCTAATGCCGACGAAGACATTCCCCGGATTTTTACTCCTGATGCTGATGAAGACATTCCTCGGATTTTCAGTTTCCCCATCACTACAAACGCCGATGAGGACATTCCTCGGATTTTCAAGTAAAGATTCCATCCGGCGAAGGGGACGTCCGCTTAGTTGCATTCCCTCCGTATTTACTTTTAGAGGTGCTCTTCCACCAATTGCTTGTCCTTTCTACTTAGTTGACATACAGGGGTTTAGCCATGAAATCTGGTAGGTTCAAGACGAAGCTTTTCTTGCTCTGCTGTACATCATTTCTGCTGCTGATTGTCCTAAACCTGTGGATCGATGAATTTTATCTGCTTGAAAGTGCCAAAGTCCTCCCCTTGTTAGCGGCCCTGTTATTATCCCTGGGCCTATATTTCTCCAGCACCCTAATTAGAGAGAAAACACCCCCCAAACCCTCTGATGGAACCATAAAGGCTCCATCAACTTTTATTGGCCTTGCTGTAAAGCAAGGGGAGGCACTTTTCCCTTACCTCAAGGTATGGACAAGGCTGCTGATTATGGGAATAACCTGGAGTATAGCCTACCGGGTTAATCTCTGGCTTTCTCTGCTGCTTCTGAGTTTGGCGCCCCTAGATATCCTGTGTCGCGAGCTCTTGTATCAAGAGCTTATTTCACTCTCTGGAAGGACCTTCTCTGCCTTCCAGGAGATCGCTGCGTTCCAGCAGTATCGGCATTTTGTACCGGCGACACCGCCAAAGTATGCGCCGGTCTGCAGCAGGGTGCTGCATTGGTCAAGCAAGTTGACGAAAGTTGCCATTGCAGTGCTTGCCCTGGCGGATTTTGTCAGGCGGGATTTTGATCCCCTGCTGCCGGCATTATACCTCGTCATCCTGCCTCTGTTTTTCTCCTGCCTGGGAGAAACCGTGTACGGCAACCTCTGTCGAGGAGATCTGATCAACAGCATCAAGTACCTCAAAAAGGTGCACGGCGAAAGGAAGCTCAATTCCTGCCAATAGCGCACTAGGATGTGATATCGTGGTCAATCTGTACGAGTTCTACAGTGAAGAGCGGGCGGCCCTGAGCAGTACCAAGTCTCAGTTTCTGGCCAATATGAGCCATGAAATCCGGACGCCACTGAATTCCATAATCGGCATGGCCGATCTCCTGGCCGAGACTCCCCTGACAGATGAACAGAGGGAGTATATCCGGATATTCAAGATTGCCGGGGAGACTCTGCTCAGCCTGGTCAACGACATGCTGGACATATCCAATATAGAGTCCGGCAAGATCCAACTGGACTGCTGCCCCTTTAACCTGCGAAAATTAGTTTTAGATGCCGCAGATCTCATCTCGGTGCGGGCAGGACTCAAACAGCTTTCAATCAACTGCACCCTGGACCAATCCCTGCCGGAAATCGTCTGTGGGGACCAGGGCCGCCTCAAGCAGATATTGCTGAACCTGCTGGATAACGCCGTTAAATTTACCTGCCAGGGCCAGATATCCCTGCAAGTCTCCCTCGCCCAAGAGCAAAGCCCCGCGGCCGACGAAGTCTGCCTGCTCTTTTCCGTCAGCGACACCGGCCCCGGCATCCCGCACGGAATCCCTGACAGGAGATCTTCGAGCTCTTTACCCAGATGGACCCATCGCCCACCCGTCAACACGGCGGTATCGGCCTGGGCCTGACCCTTTCCAAGAAACTGGTCAGCCTGATGAAGGGCGAAATGTGGGCGGAAAGCACCCTGGGCAAGGGCAGCACCTTCTATTTTACCGCCCGCTTTAAGCTCCTTGAGCAGGAACAAGGCCTGAATGGGCAACAAGATTCCCAGCCAACCGGCGCCTGCGATACCAGGCCCTTAAAAATTCTGCTGGTGGAAGACAGCCCGGATAACCGCTACCTCATCCAGCGTTATCTCAAGACCACTCCCCACCAGCTGGACATCGCCGTGGACGGCCAGGGGGCCGTCACCAAGGCTCAGGCCAAGAGGTACGACCTGATCCTCATGGACATCCAGATGCCCGTAATGGACGGGTATGAGGCGACCATCCTGATTCGCGCCTGGGAAAATATGAACGGCAAGGTCCCCGTTCCCATCATCGCCCTGACCGCCTACGCCATGGCCGAAGACGTCGAGAGGGTCCGCCAGTGCGGGTTTACCAGCCATCTGGCCAAGCCCATAAAGAAGCTGACCCTCCTGAAGCTACTGCAGCAGTATTCCGCCCAGGAAACCCAAGCCATCTGAATAGAAAGTTAGCCCGGGTCGCCCCGGGCTTTTAGTTAACCCCAAATCACTGCCTAGCTATTTTCCACTTAACTCCCTGGCCCGGGTAGCATGCTCCCGGGCCTTAACAGTGTCCCCCTCAGCCAGATAACATCTGCCCAAGGCCCTATGTCCCGCAACAGAATTCGGCGCCCTCCTCACTAACATCCGGGCATACTTCTTCAGCTTGCCAAGCTCCTCCAGGGCGGAATACAGCTCCACAGCCAGCTCCAGGCAGATGATGTCATCGGACCAGGACACCAAAGCCGTCTCCAGCGCCCATCTGGCCCGGTCGTAATCCTTGCTGGCAAGACAGATCTTGGTCAGCTCGGTGCAGCAGCGGAGGCCGGCCCGGTCGCATCGCCTATCCCTCAGAATCCCCTGGTGGTATCTGCCGGCAGCTTTTTTTGTCTCACCCAGCATGCGGTGCAAGTCTCCGGTAATTAGCAGGTTAAAGGAGTTAGGGTATTTGCCCACCATGGTGTTGAAGAAGCTCTTGGCTTCGGTCACCGCAGCACTGTTTTCGAGGATGAGGCTCAGATTATGCTGGATATACCTGTCCTCGGGGTCAAACCTCAGCCCCCTTAGGTAAGCCTCCGTTGCCGGGCCCCACATCTGGTTAGCGTAGTACAATGCCCCCAGATTCAACCAGGCATCGGTTTTCCCTGGCTGCAGGTGGGCCTGGACCACCAGACAGCGAATTGCCTTCTCCAGCTCCCCGAGGCTTTCCCAATACCGATACATATCCTCCCACAGGCAGGTATCGTCGCCCTTAAATAAATCCGGGTAGGACTGAACTATCTCCTCTGCCAAGTCATAGGCCAGATCCAGCAGTTTTGGTTTTGGCTGCCCTTGCTCCAGCCAAAAGCTATAGCCCTTTAGCAGCCATCGGACCCGTCGTAACTCCAGGAACATCTCAGACCTTCGGGGCAGCGGCACATTGGTGCCCAGCCGCTCCTCAGGAAAGTTCTCCTCCACATGCTTCCGGATCAGCCTGCCGGCACGATTGTCCCGCAGCTTCAGGACCAGCCAAAACCCAGGCCGGAAGTAGTAGGAGTTCTGGGTATAGATCCTCCGAAACCCCTTCTCCCAGACGGGAAACTCCTGAAAGGGGAGGGTCTGGCCCTGGCAATCCCGATTGATATTCATATAAAACTTGCTCTCCAGATGGTACCAGGGACTGCGGGTCTTGCCTGCCTCCAGGGCTGATAGATATTCCTCTTGCATTTCCGCCACCGCCTTGTTTCGGGCCTTCAGCCCCAGCAGATCAATGAGAAACTGCCTCCTTTCCTCAGCATTGGGAAACCACAACCACAGATTTGCCATACTACCACCTCCTGATTTTCCATATCTGATATATACACCGCTGGATTCCAACCGGTTACGCCCCCCATAAAAGCAGAAAAACCCCCAAGGGGAGCAATTCTCAATTAAGTTGTGGGGAGCACACCCTTCCATTGGGAAGAGAGGGCGCAACTCTTCTGCGGTAAGTATAGCAAATGCTTGTGACAAAATAGAGAGGCCCTTGCCCCCGAAACGGCTTTCAAGGGGAGGCTCTTGCCTCCCGGCTTCAAAGGGATACCCTTTCCAACCCTTGAAACCACGATGCCAGGGTATATCGCGGGGATTCCCTGGACTCCCCTTTCAAACATCTCTTCACCACAACATTGTCATTGCCATATGCTATGATTCTAAGCAAACGTAATAGCACCAAAGGAGGAGACATAATGAAAAACAGACCCCGTTGCGACTTTTTGAATTTCGGGTTGGACGTCAACAGGATGATAAAAATCACCCACGAAACCCTAATCGAAGAGGGCATTGACCGGGAGGCCCAGTAATTCATGGACGAGATCAGCCAAGCTAAAAGCCTGAGTAAGGTATTCGGCATCATCAACAAATATGTGGGCACCACCTTCGAGCTATATGACTACCTGGCTGAGCAGCGCCGGGAGAGAACCCTACGAAGGGTTAAATAAGCCTGTGCAGCAGGAAAAAGACGGTATTTTGTAGAATTTACTTATATTGACACATCCATGTTGTTTCTACAAGGGGTGGTTGGATGCGCAACTCATTTACCGGACGGGAAGACCACCTCGTCCGCTATTTATACGATTGTATTGACCGGGCGGAAAGAATCCGGTTTATTGTCGCGTTTCTAATGGAATCGGGGGCCAAGTTGCTGGCGTCGCAATTGGCAGATGCAGCCGGGAGGGGTATACCAATTCAGATCCTGACGGGTAAGTACTTGTCGATTACCGAACCCTCGGCGATCTATCACCTTTACAACATACTGGGCAGCGATGTGGAAATTCGCTTCTTCAATGATAATGTCCGTTCTTTTCACCCCAAGGCCTATCTCTTTGACTATGAGGGTGATAGTGAAATAATAATCGGCTCATCGAACATATCCCATAGTGCTCTGACCACAGGAGTTGAGTGGAATTACCGATTGCGCAGGAGCCTGGCTCCGGTTGACTATGATATGTTCTCCAACACCTTCGATGAACTGTTTAGTTGCCACTCTGTTCCGGCAACGGATGAGGAGCTAAAGAAGTATTCCTTCTCATGGCGCAAGCCGAGGTTAGTAGTCCTGGAATCTTCCAAAGACAAACCCAGCATCCCGGAACCGACTGGAGCACAGATTGAAGCACTTTACCAGCTAAGAAAGGCTAGGGAGGAGGGCATTGATAAGGGCTTGGTGGTGGCTGCCACCGGCGTAGGCAAGACCTATCTCAGTGCCTTCGACTCCCAAGAATACAAAAGAATCTTGTATGTCGCCCACCGGGAGGAGATCTTGCGCCAAGCGGCGGAGACTTTTGCTGCTGTTCGCCCAAATGCAAAGCTCGGATTTTATTTTGGGCAGCAAAAGGACGAAAACGCAGACATTCTGTTCGCTACAGTCCAGACCCTGGCCCGGGAGCCCCACCTGCAAACTTTCTCCCCGGATTCCTATGATTACATTATTATTGATGAATTCCACCATGCTGCAGCAGACAGCTATGTCAAGGTAATTAAATACTTCAAACCGCAATTTCTTCTGGGACTGACCGCCACTCCTTTTCGCACAGATAACAAAGACATTTTTGCCTTATGCGGAGATAATGTCATCTACGAAATCTATCTCAAGGATGCAATCCACCGGGATCTGTTGGTCCCCTTTAGGTACTTTGGCATTTACGACTCCGAAACAGATTATAGCCAAATAGAAACCCGAAACGGCCAGTATGTGGTTGAACAATTGGAGGAGGAGCTGTCTCGCAAGGAAAGGGCTAACTTAGTCCTGGAAAAGTACCGGCTTATGGCAGGGCGGAGGACTTTGGGTTTCTGCGTCAGCATTGACCACGCCGAATACATGGCAAAGTACTTTGCAACCAACGGCATCAAGGCGGCAGCGGTGCATAGCGGTGCTGCCACTGAGTATACCCAGGATAGAAAACAGGCTGTGGCAGCCCTGGAGCAGGGAGAGCTGGAAGTAATATTCGCGGTGGACATTTTAAATGAAGGGGTGGACATTCCGTCCCTGGACACAGTCATGTTCCTGCGACCAACGGAGTCATTCATCGTCTTCCTGCAGCAGTTGGGCAGGGGCCTGAGGAAATATCCAGACAAGGAATACCTTACAGTCCTAGACTTTATCGGGAACTACAAACGGGCGCATTATATCCCCTCCCTTCTGGCGGGAGAGAATCCGTTACGGGAAACCCGGGCGGGATATAAGCCACAGGACAAGGATTACCCCGTTGGTTGCTACGTCCAATTTGACTTCCGCCTTCTGGACCTGTTCCGGGAGATGGCCAAGTCGGACCCTCTCCCCAGGAGGATGAGGGATGAGTATCAAAGGATTAAGGGAGAACTGGGCCGGCGACCCACCCGGATAGATATGTACTACCGCTCTGACATACCCATTAGAGAGTACCTAAAAGAAGGGTGGCTGTCTTGGTTGGGCAAGATGGACGAGCTAACTCAGGAGGAGCGCTCTTGGCTGGACACTCCTGTAGAGGAATTTCTCATTGACATCGAGAAGACCAGCATGAGCAAGGCCTACAAGATGCCGACCATCGGCTCCTTGCTGAGTAATGGAGGAATCAGCAAGAGAGTGCCTTTGGAAACCATTGGGCAGAATTTCATGGATTTCTATGTCAACACGCCCTTGCATCAGAAGGACCTGAAAGACAAGAGTAACCGGAACTGGCGCAGTTGGGATGTCAGTAAATTTACCGACCTGGCCAAGAAGAACCCAGTACACTTCTTGTCCAAGAGCAACAAATTCTTTCACTATGATGAGATTAACAAGATCTTTTACCTCGACGATAGCCTGGACCAATTCCTAACTCCGGCCCTGGCAGAACATGTAAAAGACATCTTGGACTATAGAACCACCCAATATTTCAGAAGGAGATTCCGGGAGGAGGACGACTGATGAAGAGTGAGGAATGCATTTTCTGCAGGGAGCCCGAAACAGAGTTGCTCTGCGAAAATGAGCTGGCCCGGGCATTCTTCGACAAATTCCCTGTTAATGAGGGCCATGTACTCATTACTCCCAAACGGCATGCCGTGACATATTTTGATGCGACCAAAGAAGAATTGGCTGCAATTAATGAGCTGATATTCGCGGCCAAGGAAACCCTCGAAAAAAGATACAACCCCGATGGATATAACATCGGGGTGAATGTGAACCATGCCGCAGGGCAGACCATATTTCATCTGCATGTTCATGTGATACCCAGGTATGAGGGTGACGTAGAGGACCCGAAGGGTGGAATAAGAAAAATAAAAAAAGCATTGATTGACTACTAAGGGAGGGTGGGGAATTAATGAGGTCGAAATTTTATTTAGATAACGCCACGCCTGTCGAGATGAGTTACTCATTACTTTGTGCTAATAAGGGTGAGGAATTAAACAAAGAACAGTTCCTGGAGCGGTTTAATAGCAGAGGTTTTGTTGTGGGGAAGAAATATGATGACAATTTTAGAAGACTTGTGGATTTGAATGCTTTTTCACCAGTACATGTCGACGGGGACTCTAGGAAGTATAATGCTCCCATAGGGTGAGACACGAAATTTCAAAAGTAAGTTATACTAGAGACATGAAAAAGCGAAATCAGTATTCAGCAGAGTTCAAATGCAAGGTAGTTTTGGAGGTGCTCCAAGAGGCCTCTACAATTAGCGAGATTGGGGCTAAGTATGGCATAAGCCCTGTAGTCATCGGACGCTGGAAAAATGAGTTCCTAGAACGAGCTCCAGGAGTGTTTAAGAAAGGACCCTCCGCAGCCGAAAAGGAGCTAATAGAAAAGGAGAATATGGTAGCCCAGCTTGAGCGTAAGGTCGGTCAACTCACCTATGAGGTTGACTGGCTGAAAAAAAAATCTGAGGAAATCATCGGACCCAGCTGGAAGAAAAAGTCTCGTTGATACCGACTTCCCTATTACCATCAAGCGCCAGGCAGAGCTCCTAGGGATTAACCGTACCAGCTTTTATCGCCAGGCTCGCCCTAAAACCATTAGTGCTGAGGATTTGCATATAATGCGAAGGATCGACGAGCTCCATACTGCCTATCCTACATGGGGGTATCGCACTATCACGAGGATTCTGAGGAGGGATGACCACCTAAAGATTAACCGCAAAAAGGTGCGCCGGATGATGCGCGCCATGGGTATCTACACCATTTTTCCTAAGCCAAATCTGAGCAAGCGGTACCACGCCCAATATGTTCAGCCATATCTTCTAAGGCTATGGACAAGTGAGTCTTGCCAGTGCCAACTGCACCAAGCATCAGCACATTTTCCCTGTTGTCTATGAAGTCAAGGGTTAGCAGTGTCTCTTTGTTCAGCCCCTGGGGAAAGGTAATGGGCGAGAACTCATAGTTATCCAAAGTTTTAATGGAAGGAAATCCAGCCTTTCGAATTAGCTTGTCAATCCGGTTTTTGTTGCGTTCTTCAATGACCAGCTTCATCAGATCCGTTACATACTGTTCACGGTTATGGTATTCCACTTGGTCAATTAGCTTTTCTATGTTTCCGAGCCGTAGCGTTCGAGAGTATTCTTTTAGCAGGCTACTCACCAAGGACACCCCCTTGGAGTTGGCTATACTTGTTTAGATCCGGTGTCCATTCTGCAATGTCCCTGGGGGTATATTGTTCAGGGATTGGGGCCTGAACCTTATCCATCCCCACTAAATAATCTGCAATGTTCACCAAGCTTGCGCAATCTGTTCTACCGCTTTCGAGACCACTTTCTACTGCTCTTACCACAATGGGGAAATCATATTTCTCAAAGAGTTCGATGAGGCTCCTAACCCGCACTTTCCTTTCCGGGAGGTCCGAAGGTAAAAGGTAGTTCCTCAAAATCTGGGGCAACAAGCGTAAATTTGTACCGTGTTCAATTGCCCTGGGCTTGTTACGGAAGACAGATAACTCCACCGCCCAATTAATGTTATGAGCCTTGGCTACATACTTACGAGGGCTTGTCATTATATGTTTCTGTCCGTGGTTGTCGTATACCTCAATCCGGTCCCACCAGACCTTAACCAGAAGCTCTTGCCTTGGACTTCCCCCCGGGATTGTAAACCTGGACATCAACCGTGCAGACCAGGTGTGGGGGGTAGATATCACCTATGTCCCCATTAAAAATGGCTTTATGTACTTATTTGTGATAATCGACTGGTATAGCCGGTGCATAGTAGACTTCGAGCTATCCAGCACCTTGGAGAAGAGCTTTGTCATGACCTGCTTAAAACGCGCCTTTAGGACCAGGCGGCCAGAGATAATGAACAGTGATCAGGGGTCACATTTCACCAACCCAGACTATCTGAGCCTGCTCGAGGCAAACGGGATTAAAATCTCGATGGATGGAAAGGGACAAGCCCTAGACAACGTAAGGACAGAAAGGGTGTTCCGGACAATCAAATATGATTGCGTTTACATCAATGAATTTAATAGCCCCAGAGAGCTCAGGATCGCCCTCAACGATTACATACACACATACAACACCTACCGGCCCCATTCATCGATTAATGGTTTTTGCCCCGCGGAAGTTTACAATGGCAGCATGGCTGCCTGAAAATTCAAATGTAGAAAGGAGGACAACTTACAAAATAAATTTTGTGTCTTGACAACGGGGGGCATTATAAAAGGGCGTGGCGAAATTAGCTGAGATCCTTACACAGGGACTAGGTAAGACAAATGATTCCAGCAAGATTTGGATGGAAATGCTCCCTTTGCCGCCTCGTCAACAGGAAGGAAACACGCATCTAGACCTGGCAGTTGGATGCATTGTGAAAAGGGAATCTACAGATAGCGGCATCGAGCTGGCTGATGAAGCTGAGCCATGGGTCTGCTTTTGTGAGATGAAATGGGACTCGGATATTGCTACCAGTGTAACTTACGACCCCGCGCGCAATCAGCTGGCCAGAGTTATCGAGAATGCGCTATGTTTTCAAAACAAACAAGGTAAATACGCTGACAAGGTCTTTGTCACTCTTGTAACACCAGTTTTCTATTTGGACGAGCGCCCAAAATCCCGTCTCTATTACTACAAATATGAGGATTACATGAAGGATCCTCAATTACTAAGTGCTGACTTGGATAACTGTCTATTAAAGAAAGCAACTTATTACCCCGAATGCATTGACAGCCGGATAAATGCGCTAAAGTTAAATTGGATTACGTATGATAATTTGATTGACTTAATGCCTGAGTCACCGTTGTGCATTGAGCTATGTGAGTTTTGGAGGGGTAATAACAAACAGTAATCTCCAAATGAGGCAATAGCCAGAGGATCCGATAATGCCCGTGTCCATTAATGTCTACCCTTAATGTCCAGGGGATAGAGATGTATAGAACCTGTTATAGGGCATAACTTACAGCGATAAATTCAGGAGGTAATAAAATGACAGAAAACCAGCTAGGACAAATTCTAAAAGAGATGTATGAAAATGCGCCTAATGGCTATAAGGTTGCAAATATCCATTTTTTTGGTGTGAAATATGCTAAAACTATCATGGATTACGGTTATAGTTCCAGTGATATTATAAGAGCTTCAGGTCTTAATCCTTCATATGCGACGGAATTGAGTAAAGGAATCAAGCTAGCACGTTATGTGACCCCTAAAGAATCTTAGTATTTGATAATTTTTAGATTAGCCATCTCTGAGCACCAAAATTAGTGTTAGTGTCAAGTTTTGTTCGCAAAATCCATCTGCACTCCGTAAATGGATTATGCCACCTGCATTCGATCTTCCTTTGTTAACTGGATAATATCTGGCTTTATATAACATCTCCCTGACGACCAATCCTCGGCATATTCAATCAGGTATGTCGTAACAAGACGGATATAGGAATCCATACTTGGAAAGATGCCAACAACAGATGTCCGCCGACGAATCTCCCTGTTGAGCCGCTCTAACATGTTCGTTGAGGATATCTTCCTGTCATCTAGCCGGTTAAAATTGTAGAACTGCAAGGAGTCTTCCAAGCCAGATTCAAGAACTTCTACTGCTCCAGGGTATTGGTTTTCGTAGGTGTCCATCAATGCATCGGCGTATTTCTTAGCACTTTCAAGATCCGGCTGCAACCAGATTTGCTTCAACCTATCAGCGAAAGCTGCCTTGCCTTTGGCGGGCAGGTGAGCCAAGATGTTCCGCATGAAGTGCACTTTACAACGCTGCCAACTGCAACCGATAAATGACGTCTGAACAGCTTTTACCAACCCTTTGTGAGCATCGGACACTACCAGCCATGTATCTTTGAGGCCCCTGTCCTTTAGCCTCTGGAACAGCTCCTTGTAGGTAGCCTCAGACTCATCCTGCATCGGCTCAATGGCTAATATGTCGCGCCTGCCGCTTTCATCAAGCCCGACAACTACAAGGACTGCCATGTTCTTCACGTGCCGGTCGTACCTAATCTTCTCGTATAATGCATCAACCCATAGGACAGGATACGTCTTTTTCAACGGACGTTTCCGGAAAGCTTCCACCTGATCGTTTAATTCCCTTGTGATTTGAGAAACCTGGCTTCGGGAGATTGAGTCGATGCCAAGGCTCTTGGCCAGCTTCTCAATCTTGCGGGTGGAAACTCCGTTAACATAGGCCTCCTGGATAACATTCATAAGGGCAACTTCTGATCGTTTCTTTTCAGTTACGAAGAAGGGAATGTAGCCGCCTTTGCGCAACTTAGGGACAAACAAATACAGGGTCCCCATTCTAGTGTCGAACCGGCGGACACGGTACCCGGAGCGGTATCCGGACCTTTCTGAGTTACGCTCTGACTTGGAAGCATTGACCTTAGATGTTACTTCGGCTTCCATAAGTTGCTCGCACAGCCACTTCAGCATCGAGAGCATTGGGTCTTCTTCTGACATGAATTGCAATAGCATTTTCTCGAAGTTTCCAGTAGAATAAGAGTAAGCCATCGGTAACAACTCCTTTTGGTTTGCTCGTCACATACCATTTCGGAGTTGCCGATGGTTTTTCCTTTTTACTTTTGCGAACTTAATTGTACACTATCCTTTAGTTTTGCTTTTAACTCTTTTATTTTTGATTCTATTGTTGATATTACTCTTTTAAATTCCTCATCACTCTTACCTGTAGGATCATCCAACCCCCAATCTTCCCTGTGTTTACATGGAAGGTAAGGGCATTCCACATTACACCCCATTGTAATAACAATATCTACTGGAGGTAGTTCATCAAGCAACTTTGAATGTTGAGTTTTCTCCATATCTATATCATAAAGCTCTTTCATTAGGCGCACAGCATCCTGGTTAATTTGAGGTTTTGTTTCTGTGCCAGCAGAGTAGCTTTCAAATATATCTCCTGCAAAGTGCTTACCAAGTGCCTCGGCTATTTGGCTTCGACATGAATTATGAACACATATAAATGCGACCTTTAGTTTATTACTCATTAAGTATTACCTCCTTTCTAGCTTTTTTCTGGAAACCAGTGCCTTGTATTATTCGCTATCTTTACTAATATCAACATAACAGGCACTTCTGTTAGAACCCCTACAATGGTAGCAAGTGCAGCTGGGCTTTGTGTTCCAAACAATGCAATCGCAACGGCAACTGCCAGTTCAAAAAAGTTAGAGGCACCAATCATACCAGCAGGCGCTGCTATCTCATGAGGTAGTTTTATAACCTTACTTGCTAGATATGCAATGAAAAAGATTAGGAAAGTCTGAATAATTAATGGTATAGCAATTAAAACAATATGAAGTGGATTGTTCAGAATTACATCGCCCTGGAATGAAAAGATTATTATTAATGTTAGCAATAGACCTATGGTAGTGATATTCCCAAACTTCGGTATAAAACTCTTTTCAAAGTAATCGAGTCCTCGCTTTTTTGTGATGTAATTACGGGTAATTATACCACCAGCCAGCGGGATAACAACAAACAATACTACAGATAAAACAAGAGTGTCCCAGGGTATGGTTACACCGCCCACACCTAGAAGAAACGCAACTATGGGCGTGAAAGCTATGAGAATTATAAGATCATTTGTTGCCACTTGCACGACGGTATAAGCCGCATTGCCTTTAGTCAAATAACTCCATACAAATACCATCGCTGTACACGGTGCCGCTCCAAGAAGTATTGCTCCCGCGAGATAGTCTTGTGCCAATTCTGCCGGGATTAAAGATCTAAAAATTACAAAGAAAAACAGCCATGCAATGCCGAACATGGTAAAAGGCTTTATCATCCAGTTGGTTACCCATGTAACAAATAATCCTTTCGGATTTTTACCAACGTTTTTGATACTCTGGAAGTCAACTTTGAGCATCATCGGATAAATCATGAGCCAAATGAGTATGGCAATAGGGATTGATACATTTGCATACTCGAAACGTCCGAGGAAATCTGGAATTCTTGGTAAGTACATACCGATTAAAACTCCAATAACCATACAAAGTACAACCCATATTGTCAGATATTTTTCAAAAAATCCAATTTTTGCACTGTCATTTTTCCCCATGATATCTTCCCTCTCTATTGCCACGTTTTGTTATCCCCTGACCTTCTGCAGGATTTTAACAACCTCCTCAGTTTTCAGCACCTTGCCGTATGAAACCACTTTACCGTCGATGACAAGAGCAGGGGTTGTCATTACGCCGTAGGATGCAATCCGGGCAAAATCAGTTATATGTTCAATGGTAGTATCCATTCCCAACTGTTCCAAAGCTGCTTTTGTTGCCTCCTCAAGTTGGTTACACTTGGCGCATCCGCTTCCTAGTATCTTCACTCCTGCACCTTGGGATTTAGCGACTTCTGCCTTTACCATGCTTTCCACATCACAATTTCCACCACAGCAACATGAAGTTACTTCTTTTTTATTTTTCTTTCCAAATAACGCCATAATGAATCTCTCCTTTTTATATTTTTTAACTTTCTACGATACGTAAAAAAAACTCAATGAATGAGTATCAGATCATCATAGTTTTCTGTCTTATCCATCAGCAACATTTATCCTCACAAGAACAGCTCGATTTGTTTTTCTTTCCTTCATAAAATTCTTTTAGGTTTTTAGGTAATTCATACTCTTCGCATGAATAACTGATCTCAGCCTGCTCAAATACTGCGTTTAGGATGGCTTTAGCAAGCATTTCTTTCGGAGGCACCTCATAGAGTTCTCCATCATACTCGAACACCCGACAGTTTACATCGGTTCCACTAATGTCACTACAGCAACCGCAGTTATTCTCTACAATTGATTTGCAAATATCATGACCGTTTACACGAATTGTAGGTGAGGAAATAAACTTGTACTGCTCTGCAATTTCTGCTGTTTTCATCTCAATTTTGTTATACTCTACTTCAAATCCAGCAATACTCAGAGTGGGGATAAGTACCTTCATAACCTCATCAAGTGCATTGTCTGTTCCAACACAACGGTCACATGTTTCGCGATCTAGATAGAGATACTCAACAATAATCTTCTTTGCGGATGCCGTTTCGAACTCGCGAGAGCAACAGGATTCCTCTACTAATAGTTCTCCGTTTGGCAGAGTCCGGTAAGTGTTTTCCATGTTTTATTACCTCCTAAACTATCAGTGCCTGAAAAGCATTGAACAAATAACCGATAATTATGATTCCAATTGTACAGATAGCAATAAACAGAGCCAGCAGTTTGGGCTTTATAGCCTTTCGCAACATAATCATTGAAGGCAGCGAAAGCGTGGTTACCGCCATCATAAAAGACAAGATAACTCCAAGCTGTGCGCCTTTAGCAAATAACGCTTCTGCAACGGGTATTGTACCGAATATATCCGCATACATTGGAACACCGATTAATGTCGCCAATATTACCCCAAAGGGATTATTGCTTCCTAGTGCAGTTGACACCCATCCTTCAGGAATCCAGTTATGAATGACCGCCCCGATACCAACACCGATCAAGATATAGGGGAACACCTTCTTAAATGTCGAAAGCATTTGCTCTTTGGCATAAACAAGCCGGTCTTTTCTTGTTAAATTGGGGGATTCTATATCTACGCTACCTGCAGTATATATAAAGCTCTCTACATGCTTCTCCATGTGCAGCTTCTCAATAAGCGTACCGCCGATAACAGCTATTATCAGACCGGCAATAACGTATATGACAGCAACCTTTGCGCCGAAGATGCTCATAAGCAGAACAAGCGAGCCGAGATCTACCATAGGTGATGATATCAGGAACGAAAATGTCACGCCCAAAGGCAGGCCTGCAGATGTAAAGCCGATAAAGAGCGGTATTGAAGAGCATGAACAGAAAGGTGTTACCGTTCCAAGCAGGGCAGCAACCGAGTTGGCTCCGATACCATGAAAACGTCCTAATATCTTCCTGCTTCGCTCGGGCGGAAAATAACTTTGGATGTAGCTAATTATAAAAATCAAAAAACACAAGAGTAGGGTAATTTTAATAACATCATAAATAAAAAATTGAACGCTTCCAATCCAACGGCTAGTCGTGTCAAAACCCAATAAATTAAGTCCTCTGCTGATTAAATCATTTAGCCATTTCATCCCTAGTAACTGACTTTGGAAAAAATCCCAGATTGCCTTCAATGTTTGCATATAATAAAAACCTCGCCTTCTAACTCACAATAACAGTCGGATATTTTCTATTAAAGCCAAATCCTCTTTAACAACATTGATTATTGGATTTTTTGCATAGTTTACAAATACAATCTTCTTTGTCGCTTGTTATGCATACTAAAAAAGTTTTAAGTTCATCTATTTTTTCCATATTAAGCGTATATCTCATCCAGGCACCATCACGTACTGCATTTACAAGTCCGCTTTCAGATAATATCTTCATGTGATAGCTAAGAGTGGATTGGGAAATGCTTAATTTTTCCAATATTTCGCATGCGCACATTTCTCCGCACGATAACATATCAATAATCTTTAATCGCGTTTCATCTGACATAGCCTTAATTGCAGGAACATAATCTTCATATGAATGTTTCATATAATAACCTCCTACATATTTATATGCATCAATGTTATCGAATGTTCTCGATATAATAATAACGAACATATCGATAGTTGTCAATATGATTTTGTTGTAAGTTAACTATAAAAAACGCCGACTAAGATACCACTGCACCTTAATCGGCGGCAAACCCATTTTATATTTTCTATTATTATCGATTCCTGACTTAAACCATTAATACTATTTTATTACAACCTTATAGATTCACTTCTATTTCCAACCCAGACTTAAACTCAACCACTATCCTGTCATCATATACAATGGCTTTTTCAACTAGTTTTCTGACCAGTTTATCATCAAACTCCGTAATATCAG
>JBMNFF010000017.1:0-13575 GCA_050949165.1 Bacillota bacterium
GATTGGTATGGGGGAACATGTCGATGGGCTGGACTTCCTGGGCCAGATATCCCCGCTCCTCCAGGATTTTCAGGTCCCTTGCCAGGGTGGCAGGGTTGCAGCTGACATAGATAATCCTCTCGGGGCTTATCTTTACCACCGCTTCCAGCATGGTGGCATCGCAGCCCTTGCGGGGCGGGTCCAGGATGACCACATCGGCGGTCAGATCAGCCGCTATTTTTGGCAGGACATCCTCAGCCCTTCCCGCATGGAATTCAGCATTGGCAAGGCCGTTGAGGCAGGCATTGTCCCGGGCATCCTGAATGGCGCTGAAGTTCCTCTCGATACCGATGACCTTCCCAGCCTGGTCAGCCAGATATAAGCCAATGCTGCCGGTGCCGCAGTAGATGTCCAGCACAACCTCCTCGCCCGTCAGCTGGGCGAATTCCTTTACCTTTTCATAGATTTTTTCCGTCCCTTCCGGATTGACCTGCCAAAAGGAGCGAGAAGAGATCTTGAACTGCAGGTCTCCGATTCTGTCGGTAATGTAACCGGGTCCCCAGATTACCTCTTCCCTGTCCCCCAGGATCACGTTGGTGGGGCGGGGATTTTCATTTAGCACCAAACTGTGGACGTTCCGGATTTGTTCTTTCAGCCTGTGGAGGAATTCCTCCCGACGGGGGAAGTCCAGTTTGCTCACCACCAAGGTCACCAGGGTTTGTCTGGTCAATTCAGAACGCCTCACCACTACGTGGCGCAGAGTCCCCCGATGGGTTTCTTCATTCCAGGGAGCAATGCCCGTTTCCCGGGCCACCTTGACTATTTCCCGGGCCACCGCGTTATTGGGCTGGTGCTGTATTGCGCAATCGGTTACGGGAACCAGGTCGTGGCTGCGGGGCTTGTACATGCCGGCAGTGAGCTCTCCCCGGTGTAATCCCACCGGGGCCTGCAGCTTGTTCCGGTAACTCCAGGGCCGGGTAGGCAGGGCAGGCCTGACGATGCCGGGAGAGATGCCCCCAATCCTCATCAAGGTTGACTTTACCGTTTCGGTCTTTACCCTCAGTTGGTCCCGATAATCCAGGTGTTGCAGGTTACAGCCGCCACATTCCGAATACCACGGACATTTTGGCTCTACCCGCTGCCCGGAGGTCTCAATTTCCCGGATGATGGCCCGGGCATAGTCCTTCTTGGCGCTGACGACTTCGGCGATGACCTGGTCCCCTGGAGCGGCATAGGGTACAAAGACGGTATAGCCATCCAGCTTGGCCACCCCTTCCCCCTGGTGAGAGATGGTCTCTATCTTCAGCCGGACCTGCTGACCAGCCTTCACTGGTAGCTTAGACATCGATGCTCCTCCTTCGGAATCATATTACAGTTTCCTAACAAGTTGTTTTAATGACAGGAATTAAAGCCTTTAGTGCAGAAGAGTGTTAACAACCAAAAGCATTTTTGTTCCTTCCCCCACTGCCGGCGAATCCGGCATTTTTTTATTATAAAAGCGCCGGAGGCGCTATTCTCGAACGATGGAGATCAGGCCGGCACTGAGCAGTGCCTTGAGGACATCCTTTACATCCTGTTTTTGAGCTTCCGGCAGTTTGCCGACGAACTCTTCCAATTCTTCCCGGCTGCAGTTCCGGGTAATCCTGTGGCCGCCAAGGGTAAAAGTCTTCCCTGCCAAAGGAACTCCTCCTCTTGTCATTTTACTATAACTTTCCTGTATCTTGCACATTGTATACAGCAATTTTTGCGCCCGCCAGTGTGATACAATATAATATCCGGATAGAAAGGGTGAACTTACTTGCAAGACCATATTGTAAAGGCAGTTACCGCCGACGGCAGCCTTCGGGCGGCGGCAGCCCTGACCACGGCCACTGTCCAGGAGGCCCTCGACCGTCATGGCCTTTATCCGGTGCCCACAGCAGCCCTGGGGCGCTTGTTGACGGGCGGACTGTTGATGGCCGCCGACTTTAAGAGCAAAGAGAGGATTAACTTGCGAATAGATGGCGACGGTCCCATCGGCCAACTTTTTGTCGATGCCGGTTACGGTGAAGCCCGGGGGTATGTGTGGAATCCAGAAGTAAACCTGCCCCTCAACAGCCAGGGCAAATTGGATGTGGCTGGCGCCGTGGGCAAGGGCACCTTATACGTAATTAAAGATTTGGGATTGAAGGAACCCTGGCACAGCAGCGTCGACTTAATTTCCGGGGAAATAGCCGAAGACCTCACCTACTATTTGGCCCATTCCGAACAGATCCCCTCGGCCATGGCCCTGGGAGTGGTGGTAACCCCGGATGCGAAGGTGGAGGTCGCCGGCGGCTTTCTCATCCAGGTGATGCCCGGCTGTCCCGATGGCCATCTGGAGCAGATCGAAGCCAAAGTGGCTCAGGTTAAGAGCGTCACTGAGCTCCTTAAGAATATGCGCCATCCCGAAACTGTGGTAAAGTGGTTGCTGGAGGGACTGGAGCCGCAGCTCTTTGAGCCGATTCCCGTCGGCTATCGCTGCAAATGCTCCAGGGACAGTATGACCAGGGCGCTTATCAGCCTGGGTAAAGATGAGTTGGCTGAGCTGGCGGCAGATCCCGACGGCTTTGAAACAGTATGCCATTTTTGCAATAAAAAATATCCCTTCCCGCAAGAGGAAATCAAGGATATCATCGACAGTTTGTAATATGATTTAGGGGGGTGTTCCAATGCCTCAACCCAAGTTCTCCTTGAGCAAACGGCAAATTCAGGCCATTGTCGGCGCGGCTATTGTAGTCCTGTTCCTGGCCCTGTTGGTTATCTCTTACCCTTGGCTGCAAATGCACCTGGCCAATCGCCTGATAAAAAGCGGGAACTATGCACTGGCGGAACAGATTCTTCTTCGCCTGGTTGAGGGAAAGCCAGACTGGACCAAACCCAGGTACGATTTGGCCTTAAGTCAACTCTACCTGGGCAAGGGCAGCGAAGCTGCCAGCACGGTTATCTCCCTGGCTGATGCCAGCCGTCTGGATGACTTGGAACTGGCTATCATCTTCATGGATGTGGCGGAGCACCTGCTTAACAGCGGTCACGGCGATGCCGCTTTGGAACTGGCTGCCAGGGTGCTGGCCGAGCGGCCCACCGACAAAATGCTGAGCCAGGCGGTGGTGGAAATCGGCTTTACAATTGCCCAGCGTTCCGAACTGCCTTTGAGCTTAGACGCCCTGAACCTCTCTTTGTCCCTGGAAGAATCCAACTGGATGCTCAACCGCAAGGCCTTTAATATCTTGCTGGACAAGGCTCTTGAAGCGCCGGCACACCTGGCTGAACCGGCTCTGGATGCCGCCCTCAAACTCTATCCCAGCAATTCCATCGCCCTGATCAGCAAGGCTTCGCTGCTGGGTGCGCGCCAGGGCCCCAAAGCCGCCCTGGAGTATCTGGCAGAGCGGGAGGAGACAGTGGGCGACAATTTCACTGAGGATTATCTCAACACCAAGCGGACCCTGATTACCCGTCTGGCTGCCGCTGAACCGGATGCCAATCTGACCCGATATGTCCGGGGCATGCCCCAAAGCACCTTGGTGGAATTGGCGATTCAGGGTCTAAAACAATCCTCCCGCCAAGAAATTTCCGGCTACCAGTACTACCAGTTGGCCATGACTGAACCAGAAGTGGCTTACCAGTACGCGCGCAACTTAGTACAAATTCAAGACTGGGAGGGTGCCCGGGAAATCTTTGCAGATCTCAAGGAACTGGACCCCGGCTATTTGGATTTCCAGGCTGTCAACGCCCTTATGGATTCCAAGACCAGGACGACCACAGAAGCATTCCACACCCCCGGTTACTCATCTGATATGGCCAGCATCTCGCCCGACGGAAACTACCTGGCCTCGCGTTTGTGGATGGATCAGCCCCCCCTGGATGATTTTCTCTTTTCATACCTGTCCATAATCAACCTCCGCGATGGCAGCCGCAAGTCCTTGGGCGACGCTCAGGTGTTTCAATGGGCTTCCGATGGGAAGCACCTGGCCTACCTGACCAACTCCCCTGCCGGCAAAGGCAGATTGCATATCTACTCGGTGAAAGATGAGACGACTTTCACCCTTTCCGGCGAATATGATGTGCTTTCTTTCAACTGGGCGGGAAACAGTCTTATGGTCCAGGCTGAGAAGGACGGGAAAATGCGCTTGCTGCACCTGGTCCCATCCAATTGGCGGATAGTTGAAGAAATGGAGGGAGATTCCCGGAGCGGAGTAAACCAGGACTATGCCTGGATATCTAAGAGCAAAAACAGCCTGGTAATCCACAAATACCGACAGGCGCCCAGGGAAATACTCCTTGACCAGGATATCCTGGCATTTTCCGCTTGGTCGCCCGATGGGCATCTCGCCATTATTGCCGGCCAAGCCGGCAAGAGCTGGATTTACAACTATCGCGACGACCAGGTCACTGAGATTCCCATCCGAGGAGAATTCGCCGCCTGGGGGCATGGGCAAACCATCTATTGGTACTTCCCGGTTTGGGAGAAGCAATATGTCCTGGTGCGCTTGGACGAAACCGGCAGAATAAGCGAGTATCTTCCCTATAGCTTTTCCTACCCCCAATACGATCTCTCTGTTACCAGTGACGGGAGCGCAGCCGTCCTGGTAGAGGATAGCAAGGTCCTTATCCACCGCAAACAGCAGGATTAAATCTGTGCCATGTAGAATTTATCTGGAAGAGGAGGAATGCAGCTTGAAAAATGGAGTGTGTCCACGCTGCCATGCCCAGGAAGTGTACTCCAGCGCGAACATTCGCTACAAGACTGGAAATTCGAGTACCATACCTCTGAGTTTTCTGCGGAGCATTCCCCTGGACAACTATGTTTGCATCAATTGCGGCTATGTAGAAAGCTATGTAGCAGACCAAGATATGCTCTCCCGGGTCAAGGATATCTGGACCAGAATTGAACCAGGACCAATAAGTCCACCACAGCAATAGCAGGAATGCGTATCCCGCTCCAGCGAGATACGCATTCGCTATTATATACTTTATTAGATACCTTGTTTAAGCCTGGAGATGTTTTCCCGTATTTTACCACCGGAGAACACCCCCCGACCTGACACCACGACATCTGCACCGCACTGAGCCACCAGGCCGATATTGTCCGGAGTCACTCCCCCGTCGACAAACCACAGGAGTTTGGGATCGTTTTCCTGCTTTCCATACCTTACTTTGTCCAGCACATCCGGCAGTAAGGGGCAGTCACCCAACTCAGGCTCGGTGGTCAAAATAATGACGTAATCCAGGTGCGGTTTAAAATAGTCGAGATTGGGAACCGGAGTTTTTGGGTTAAAGGCCAGTCCAGCCTTTAACCCATATTTTTTTATCATCCCCAACGTTCTCCGCGGGTAGGGACACGCCTCGTAATGTACCGAAATCATGTCCGCACCACATTTTGCCAACCTGGGTATAAGCCACTCGGGGTTATACATCATTAAGTGGACCTCGAAGGGCAGGCTGGTGCATCCCCTCAGTCCCTCGATGATCTTGATGCCCAAGTTGATCTCGGGCACAAAGCTGCCGTCTTCGACATCAAAATGGATATAATCCGCTTGAGCCGCTTCCAGTTCGGCAATGGCTTTTCCCAGGTTCTCCATGGGCGCGGAAACTATTGAGGGAGCGACGGCTATTGTCATTTTAGGTTGGAGCGGAATGCCTTGACGATATCCATGAACTTCCGGACCCGGGCAACGTCCACAGAGTTCTCAAACTTCCCGTCCACCTTAAAGGTGGTGCCCACCACAGCTCCATCAGCAATGGATAGCTGCTGCTCGACATTTTCCGGCCTTACCCCTGTGTTGGCAAATACCGTTGTTCCCGGAACAGTCTCTTTGACCAGGTGGAGAATCTGGGCGTCGGTTTCGGCGCCGGCAGTGAGGCCGGAGACGCAGAGGGCATCGGGTTTGTTGTTGAAGACGGTACTGCGGGCTATGCTGACGATATCCCGGTCGGCAAGGTATTTTGCCGCTTCCGGCACGATGTTGAAAAGCAGCTTTACGTTTTCTGCGCCAATGGCGTGCTGGTGACGCACTACTTCACCGCAATTAGTGTCCCACAGCCCAAAATCGCTGGCATAGACGCCGGTAAAGATTTCTCTGACGAACTTGGCCCCAGTTGCCACAGCCAGATCCAAGGAAGCGATGGGATCCCACAGGACGTTGACCCCAAAGGGAACTTTTATCTCCGGCATGAGTTCACCGATTACCCGGGCCATGGACGCCACCGTTTCAGTCTTGACCCTTGTCAGGTAAGGCATGCTGAACTCATTTGAGAACATGACAGCGTCGACGCCGCCCTCTTGGAGTCCCATGGAGGTCGTGTCTGGCACGTTCAACGACCTTATCCATCCCGCCGTCTTTGTCATAACCAGGGTCCCCGGGCAAAGCCAGAAGGTGACACATGGCGATGATGGGTTTTTCGGTTCCCAGTACCTCTTTGGTCCAACTCATACTCAATTACCTCTCCTCCATTAAATTATTTGTGATTTAGATACCTCTGCTCAGATCCAACTCGCTGTTAAAGCCTGCGACAACTCCAATGAGCAACTTGACGCCGTTCTGAATATCCCGGACATCTGAAGTCTCAATGGGAGCATGGCTATAACGCATAGGGATTGAAATATGAGCGGTTGGTACCCCCTTGTCTCCCGTCAGCTGTGCAAAAGCGTCGTCGGTGATAACCCCGATAATCACTTCTCTCTGGATGGGTACGCCGATTTCTGCCGCTTTCTGCTCTATATACATGCGGAGCTTGGGATGAGGAATAATTCCGCCCAGAGTCCCGCGCCCATGGAAATTGAGCTGGGTTATTGCCGGGCCGCGTCCCAGCGCGATATCGTAGCGCATTTTCAAATCAGGGGTGTCGCACGCCGGAGTGATATCCAAACAAATTGCCGCGTCGGGTTTCAAGCAGACAAATGCGGGGATAACGCCTCGGATGTTAAATTCCTCTTGAACAGAGCCGACGAGGTAAACGTCACCGGCAGGAGGATTATCCTTCAGAAAATTACCCAACTCATACAGCATGTAAATCCCTATTCTGTTGTCGAGGGTCTTGCTGGATATGCGGTAATCACTCATCTTCTGGAAGTTGGGCTTATAGGTCACTGCGCTGCCAATATTTATCCCCAGGCTATAAACCTCTTCAGCAGAGGAAAGACCCAGGTCGATGTACATCTCTGAATGCTCCGGGACCTTCATTTTGGCTTCCGCCGGGGTCAAGTGGTGTGCGTAGGCGCCGATGAAACCTAATTTGCCTTCTCCTCCTCCCACCGGGAAAACCTCGACAAATTGTCCGGGCAATGTCTTGGCCGGAACACCTCCGACCCGCTCAAATCTTAAGTAGCCGTCGCGCTCAACTTTACTGACCATGAGCCCAACCTCATCTACATGGGCAAAAACAAGCATCGAAGGATGCCGGCTATCCGTCCCCTTGAATTTGGCGATGACATTGCCTATGCGGTCGACTGTCACGTCATCAGTGAACGTTGCAAACCTGTTTTTTACCTCTGTGATCATTTTGTCTTCCAAACCAGAGAGCGCAGATATACCAGTCAGTTTCTCCATTTCTTTAATAATGTCCAACATGAGCTTCACTCCTTTCTTAACCTACGTGCATTCTTCCGCCGTCTGCGATTAAAATCTCTCCGCACATGAACCCGGATAATTCAGAGCAGAGGAACAAGATTATATTAGCTATGTCTTCCGGATAGCCAATCCGGCGAATCGGCATCTGGGGAATGTAGTGTTCAAGAAGCGCCTCTTTGCTTTCATACCTCGTCATCAACATATCGCTGTAAACGACAGCCGGCGCGACGCCATTTACTAATATCCCTAAGGGGGCATAATTCCGTGCCAGGAATCTAGTCAGGGCAAATGTTCCTCCCTTAGAGGCGGCATATTGAGGGATGCCTGTTCCACCGGTAAATGCAGCTGTAGATGTTAAGTTGACAATCCTCCCGGATTTTTGTGCCGCCATGTGCACTTTGGCAGCTTCCGAAGCGAACCAGATACCCTTCACATGTACATCCCAGCTCTTATCCCAATTTGCCACCACTCCGGCGTTATTTACCAGAATATCAACCCGGCCGAATCTGGAGACAGTTTCCTCAATCAACTCTTTCGCCCCAGCTTCGGTAGAAATGTCCGCCCTAATATACTCAGGCCTGACGCCAATCTTACTAATCTCATCAATGACTGCCGCCATCTCTTCCTTATCGACTATATCGTCGAGTACAACCTGTGCTCCCGCTTGAGTCAATATCTTTGCCGTAGAGAAACCAATACCTTTGCTTGCCCCTGTGACAACAGCTACTTTACCTGCCAAATCTATGCAATATGCCATTATATCGCCCCACTTAAGCAATTTTAATTATAGATTTCAGGCATTCACCCCGGCTGGCAGTTTGCAGAATTGCTGATGATAATTCTTCCAAGGGAAACTGATGAGTTATTACCGTATCAGCATGTATCGACCCGCTGGCAAGCAGTTCCAGGGCCAACCGCGTATCGATATGGTCTGCCGAGTAACTTGCAGTAATGGTCTGCTCGGCAAAAAAGACCCGGGAAGGATAGAGTTTTACAAATTCATCGGGCGAAGGTGTCGCAAAAAACAGCACTGTTCCACCCTTGTTTGCCAGGCTCAGCCCCATTTCAATAGCGGCTATATCTTTAGCGGCAACAAATACTATGTCGGCGCCTTCTGAATGCAGATATTCCCTTAATTTTTGTCCCTCGAGTTGAGGATCGCGGCCAGGCGTCCACACCTCCGGGGCGCCGATTTCCTTAGCTTTTGCAGCTCGCCAAGGGTCAATTTCATAAACAACCAGCCTTCTGACGCCATAGGCTTTCAATACATCGATAAACATCAGGCCCATTGCCCCAGTTCCGATTAAGGCAACTGAATCGCCCGGCTTAACCTTTGCTTTGCGAACAGCATGGACTACGCATGCCAGGGGCTCGATCAAAGTCCCGTGCTCAAAAGACACGCTGCTGGGCAATTTTAAGGTATCCCTTTCGACATGGGCGCTGGAGGCAATGAAATATTCTGAGAATCCTCCCGGAAAAAGGTTGGTTGGACGGTATTCTTTGCACATTGTGAAATTCCCCTTACGGCAGTATTCACAGTGCAAGCAAGCGACGTGATGATGGACAAAGACCCTGTCCCCCGGCTTAAACTTCTCTACGCCAGGTCCCGACCTTTTCAACGACCCCGGTTGGTTCGTGCCCCAAAACCAACGGCGCCCGATTGGCAAGGTACCACTCCATTGTATCTGCAACACACACGCCACAGGCTGCAGTTTTAACCAGGATCTCGCCTGGTCCCGGTTGGGGAATTTCTCTTTCCTCAATTCTTACATCATTGTTGGAATAGTACACAGCTACGCGCATACTGACCCTTCCCTTGAATTTATTTCTAAAGGGGACACCAGGTGCCCCCTTTAGATGGCAGATTACTTATTAGCTACCGGAAAAAAGTCTTCCGACCTGGTACAGGACCCAGGTAATCCAGTTACCTGCGGACATTGCAGTGATGTCGACAGCCTCTGCAGGGATATCATAGCCGATGGATGTGGCCATCTGGGTCAGGGATGATCCAAAGGAAGTGAGGATGAGAAGCACGAGGCTCATTATTACAACACCCGATATTACAGAGCGGAACAAGTTACCTTTAGACATGAAGGGTACCATGGCGACAAAGTAGAACAGAGCTGCCAGGTCGCCGAATGGCAAGACGCGGTTGCCCGGAAGAATTAACGCCAATCCCAGCACGATGGGAATCAAGATGATACCGGCGGCAACAGTTACCGGGTGACCTATCAAGAGGGCTGAATCCAGACCGATATAGAATTCCCGTCCCTTAAAGTGCTTGGACATGAATTCCCGGGCAGAGTCGGAAATCGGAGTCAGAGATTCCATGAAAATACCGATAATCTTGGGGATGAGGATCATTACAGCACCCATGGTAATCCCGAGGGTTAGTAAGCCGGGGATATCCTTGCCCATTCCGCCAAGAAGTCCAATGATGATTCCAAGAATGGTGCCGAGGATGAGGGGGTTGCCAAAGATGCCCCACTTGTCCTTGATGGTCTTCTCGTTCCAGACAATATCTTTAACATAAGGGATGCGATCCAGGACCCAGTTTACGCCGGCGATAATGGGCACACTTGTAATTGCCCAACCGTGAGGAATGGAGATTCCCGGAATACCATAGAAATCCTGAACCCTCTTGGCGGTCCTGTCGGCGATAATCAGGCAGAGGGCTGCATGGATGCCTGCGCAAATCAATCCGTATGCCAGACTGCCGGTGATTAAATAGGTTACGGAGCCAGTGAAGGCATGGTTCCAGAAGTTCCAGATATCGACGTTGAGGGTTTTGGTAAGTCTCAAGGCCAACATGACTATGTTTACGCCCAGAGACACCAGGATTACCAATGCGCCTACGCTAGTACCAAAGGCGATTGCCGCTGCGACGCCCCAGCCAACGTCGAGGATGGATAGATTAGAACCGGTTGCACTTACCATTGACTCTACCGCGGGGCTGAGGGTCCCGATCAAGAGACCAATGACCAAGTTAAGACCGATGAAAGCGGCTCCCAGGGTTAATCCTGCCCGCAAGGCGGTCCCCAATTTTTGCCCAAAGACCAAGCCCATAAGGATGATAATAATTGGGAGCAAAACCGGAGCGCCAAGACCTGTTAGAAAATCAGATATGGTTTGAAAAAACTCGACCATTAAATTAGCCTCCCCTTTTAATTATTAGTCTTCATTACCCCTCTTGTTCTGAATCTCTTTTACCGCTTCGATTATCTTCTCTACCAAGGCCTCCTTTCCAATGCCAGTGAGTAATGGGACCGAATTAAACACTGGTTTGTCTGTATCAATGGTGACTTGGGTATTACTAACGATGATGTCATAGTTATGGTACCTGAACGGCAACTCATTGTTTCCGGCCCCATCAATGATGACATTTAGATTCGCATTCTCGAGATACTGCTTCAGGTTGTACGCTACATGCATGGATGTAGCAACGCCGGACCCACATACGACCAAAATCTTAACTCGTTTCATTACCAGTCCCCTTTACCAAGTTTTTCTTTACTAAGAATCACCCCCTTTAATTAAGTGATTCACCCCCCGTCGCAAAAAGGTATTGCTTGACTATGCCGACAACTTCAGACTTAGATTGGGCTGCATGCAGTTGCTCCAGGGCTTCCTTGTTTTGAATCATTTCTATGATTTTCTGCAACATGCTTAACTGCGCCTCGGGTTTGTGGATGGCCATTAATATCACAACGTGGACCGGAACGGTTTCGTCAGGCGAAGCCATAACCTGAAAGGTCACGGGTTCAACCATGGTCGCAATTGCAATGGCAGGCCGGATAACGTGATCAATATCTGTGTGCGGTATCGCAATCCCCACCGATGAAGTAAGCAAACCTGTGGGGAATTCTTTTTCCCGCTTCAGCAACGCCTCTGGAAAACTATCTTTTACATAGCCATGGGTATACAGCAAATCTGACAAGTCCATGAGGATTTGATCCCTGCTGGATGCAATCTGATTCATCAGCACTAAATCCTCGTTGATTGCGAATCCGCTATTGACCTGATCATGTTGCCTCGATGACATTGATAATTTCCTCCCCTATTGCAGCTCCGGTTTGAACTGAGCGGATCTTCTGCATCTTTTCTTTGTCCCTGAACACCTTCATCAAATTGGCAAACAGTTGCCGGTCTGATACCCTCAGGGCCAGGAGGAAAACAACGTCTACCTCCAGTCCCCACCAGTTAATGGGCTGCGCCAGCGTTGCAACTGCAATCCCCGGCTTCAGCACGTACTGGGGGTCGGCATGGGGAATCGCAATGCCGCCCTCAATACAGGTGGGAGCAAATTCCTCCCGTTCAAAGATGCTCTGGATATAACCCGGACTGACGTAGCCGCGCTGCAGCAAAATCTCTCCCAGGTTGCTGATAATGGTAGCCTTATCGCGCCACTCGGCCTTGGCTACAATCATGTCTTCAGTCACTATTCTCTGGCTGGGAAGGCGATTTACCTTCCTTTGCCTGAGCAATGTGCCGAGATACTCCATCCCCAAACTGCTGGTCAGGGTCTGGAAGGGGATAAAGGGAATCCCGGGAATCTCGGGATTAATGGTCCCTACAATAGCGGCGATGTGACTGTTCTTCTGCCATTCTTCCAGTTTTCTCCTTAACCTGTCTTCATCGATGACGCCAATGGATTTGATCTCGACGTCGAAATCGCCAAGTCTGGATTCCAGGAAAGCGCGTATTTTCTCTGCTCCGCCCACCCCGGACAAACAGACGGAAACGATAATTTGTCTGCGCTTTTTTTCCCGCTCTACTAACGGCGTCGACTTGGACAAGACCAGGTCTTTGGCAATGTCCTCAAGGCGAGCATCGGCCAGCGCCGACCAGCGAGTTGCTTCCAAAACCATTACCAAATCTACCCGGTCGACAACCCTCACGGGAATACCAAGTTCCTGCTCGATGAGTTCTCCGAAAGTAACCAGGGAACCCATATCCACCAGGAGCATAATACCCTTGCCCTGGTCGATTTCCCTTGCCTTAACCAACACCCTCTGCAGAAAATCCTCGGGACTTTCCATTAAGGACATATCCAGGCTGTGCACATGATTTTCCCGGAGGAGGGCATGGACCACATTAACCATTTCCTGCGCCACCCTGCCGTGAGAAAGGACCAATACAGCCACCCTGCCCTGGTAGACTTTGTTGCTTTTTAAGAAAGTCCTCAGGTAGAGGGCGATAAAACCGATTTCATCTTCCGGAAGAGTCAGGCCCAGGTGCCGTCTTACGACGGCGGCCATTTTTACTGCCACCAGATATTCTTGCTCGTGGTTCTTCTTAACCTGACTCAGTTGAGGGTTGACGATAAGCTGTCCATGGCGAATACGTTCGATTACGGTATATAGATGGATTGCCAGGTAGAAGAACAGCTGATCGCCATCTAAATCCAGATCTGTGCTGGCGATGTCGACCATTTCGGTCATTGCTGCAGTCAGGTCCGGGCCGATTAGTTTCTCCAGCTCGCTTCTGCTCAGAGAGGGTTTTATCTTTTCCAAACGCTGAAATATGCCGGAAATCTCTTGTTCCAATTGCTGAGAAACCCATTTGCTTATCTCATCATTGGACAACCCCTTGTCGCGACCTTCTTGAACCAACGCCTCGATACGGGTGTATATTTCTGCAGGCAAATCGTAGATGTTGTCCCGGAAAAAGATGCGCCTTCTGTTCTCTCCCGCCGGGATAAAAGACCCTGTCTTCGGGCAACATTTTCTCTAACTCGGCACGATTATGTCCGCCCAGGAGAGCACTGCGATTTGCGCTGGAAAGTTCCCGCAGGGTTATGACTATTTCCTCGGCGGATTGCGTGCCAAAATGATTAAGGAACCCCCGGGCGCAAGCCACCTGCACATCGCTCTTGATTTGGCCCACATTGCCCGGCTTCTCTCCTGACATCAGAGCCTTGAGCACATCTTTGCGAACTACCAGCTTCTTGCCTACGCGGTTGGCTTCAAGGCGGAAGAAATAAAGGATAATCTCAAGTCTTTCGGTA
>JBMNFF010000018.1:0-20870 GCA_050949165.1 Bacillota bacterium
TGTTATCATCGGTTTTGAGACCAAGTACTCTGCTTTTGCCCACTCCGAGATTATGATAGGGCATGATCTCTGCATAACGATAGCTGCCCATATGTTTTTTTAAAAAATCCCTGAGTGTTTGTTGTAGACTAGTTTTACCGGGAATTGCAAGATAGGTTCCCCGGAAATTGCAAAGTAAAATTCCCTGTTTTTGCAGATAGAGAAGGCCATTGCAGCAGCCCCATAGAAACCTACCCTTGTAACGCCAATCACGAGGGAGGTAATTAGGAGGATGCTGACAATGGCGCAAATTAATTGTATCAGAGAAATGTACTTTGAGAAAGGCATGAATTATGCCAGCATAGCAAGAGCCACAGGACATGATGTAAAGACAGTTAAGAAATACATCAACATGAAAGACTTTACTCAACCGCTTCCCAAACCAGCTAAAAAACGCGGGTCTAAGTTGGACAAGTATAAAGAGGAGATAGATAGCTGGTTGGAAGCAGATAAGCAGGCCCGCAAGAAACAGCGCCACACTGCGCGCAGAGTCTTCGATCGGCTGGCTGGAATTTATGGTCCTGAATTCAACTGTTCTTACCGGCTGGTCGCTGCGTATGTAGCAGAACGTAAGAAGGCGCTATACAGTCAGGAAACCCAATTTTTTATGCCTCTGGAACATATCCCGGGAGAGGCGCAAGTAGACTTTGGCGAAGCAGATTTTTATGAGGGCAATGAACTCTGCAACGGCTATTACTTGAATCTCTCTTTCCCCAATAGCAATGGCGGTTACCTGCAGCTGTTCAAAGGGCAGAACATGCAATGCCTGGCCGAAGGGCTAATGAACATCTTTGCCCACTTGGGCGGCGTACCAACCAGGCTCTGGTTCGATAACCTTTCTCCAGCAGTAAAGAAAATCCTGAAAAACCATGGGCGGGAACTGACAGATTCGTTCCTGCGTTTCAAGAATCACTACGGATTTATTGCTGCGTTTTGCAACCCCGAGAGCGGTCATGAAAAAGGCAATGTGGAGAACAAAGTGGGCTACCATCGGCGCAATCTGTTGGTGCCCATCCCCCGGATAGATGACCTAAGAGCATTTAATCGCCAACTGCTTGAGAAATGCGATCGAGATATGCAAAGGCCACATTACAAGAAGGCGCTGCTGATTCAAGAGCTGTTCTTTGAGGACCGAAAAGCGCTGCTGCCACTGCCCGCTGTCCCCTATGATGAATCCGAGATTAAGAAGGTGCGCACTAACAGTTACGCTAAGTTCACATTAAATGATGGGAAGCACACTTACTCCACCGCTCCCCGTTACGCCAACAGCGAAGTATTCGTAAGGTTGACCGCTCATGACGTCATTGTTCTGGACGAGAGCTACAGGGAGGCAATTAGGCACCCCCGCCTCTACGGTAAAGAGAACAAGGAATCCATGGACTGGCTGCCATATTTGGCCCAACTGGCCCGCCGACCTGCGGCCCTAAAATACACCGGTATCTATCCCATGCTCCCTGAACCTATACAGGATTTCCTGGACAACTGCGACTACTCGAGCAAGAAGGAAGCCTTGACAGTCTTGGCCAAGCTCAGCGAGGCAAGTGGGTTTAACAAGGCTACAGAAGCCTTCTTGACGGCCTTGGAACACGGTGTAAGCGATGCCGACAGCATCATAGCTATGTTTAGTCGACTTAACTGCGAAGTCCTAGACCTGGATCCCCTAATCCTGCCGGCCAGTGTTCCCGACATGCCCCAAGTACAAGCTAACGTAGCTGAATATGACCGCTTGTTCTTGAGTGAAGGTGGTATTCATGAAAGCTGAAATTGCTGAGTGCTGCCGCCGCCTTCGCTTAAGCAAGAACATAGCAGAAATCTCCGACCAAGTTGAAGCTGACAGCTACCAGGAGTACCTGCTTAAGGTCCTGAAGCAAGAGGTTGCATACAGGGAAACAACCCGCAAGAACCGTCTGGTAAAACAAGCTGGTTTCTACAACTTGAAAACCTTTGATGGTTACAGCTTTGACGAAATTCGGTTGCCAACAGAGCTCTCAATTGCCGATTTAAAAGAAGTGAACTTCGTCAGGCAACAGAAGAACCTCATCTTCTACGGCAATGTAGGCACCGGCAAGACCCACCTCGCCACGGCCATAGGGATTGAAGCATGCAATAGAGGTCTATCTGTTCGGTTCTTCCGCACAGCAGCCCTGGTCAACCAACTCAGCGATGCACAGAAAAAAGGCGAGCTCAATAAACTTCTGAAACAATTAGCAAAGGCTGATCTGTTAATCTGCGATGAATGGGGATATGTCCCCCTGGACCGAGACGGTTCCAAGCTCTTGTTCCAGGTAATTTCAGACCGCTACGAGCAAAGGAGTGTGATCATCACTACCAATCTTGAATTTAGCAAGTGGGTAAACATCTTCTATGATGAGCAGATGACGGCTGCCATGATCGACCGCTTAGTTCACCACAGCTACCTGCTATTATTCGATGGACAGAGTTACCGGATTAGGAAATCATTGATGAAAGGCTACGCATAAATTCCCTGGCGGGGTTGTTGCAAGGGAAGTTTGCAAAAACAGGGAAAAAGCACTTGCAAAAAACAACTATTTGATTGTCCTGGAGGTAATCATAGTACTCTCCCTCAGTTTCAAATTCCATGGGGCTGTGAAACTGCTTATAGTAGGAGAGGAAATAGGTTAACAGTATGTCCCTATATTTTTGCTCTTTACTTAGGGCTGTAAATTGCTCCTCGACAAACTGAGTTAAATCTATGTTGGTTACGGTAGGCTGTTTCCCTTCGACCTGGGCGATAATTTCTTTACCCAGTTTGTGAAAGGTCATGGCGTCAATATCTTTGCCAGTCTCTTTCTTGATCCGCTCAGACATTTCTGCAGCCGAGGCATTGGTGAAGGACAAAACCAGCAGTTCATTGGGCTGGTAGGAATATCTATCTAACAGATATTTGACCTTGCCGACTATGGTCGTGGTCTTGCCACTACCGGCGCCGGCTATGACGAGATTGTTTATTTCATCCTTAATTATGCATTCCCTCTGTTGGTTATCCAGTGACCTTCCTTCGATATTAGCGAAGAGGGCGTCATAACGCTTTTTTTCCCTGGATCGCGTTGTATTTTTTGCAGATATCATTCAGGGTGGCGCATGTTTGTTTAAACTGGTCAATCTTGAGTTTGTTTCCCGGGGGTAGTTTGCGATACCGCCTGGTTTTTCTGATTCTTTCCTTCAACTCATGGACCGAGGATTTCCAGTCTGCTATGTTTTGTTGATCCATATACCTGGAATAGTCCATAATGCGGCCCAGTGCCTCGAGGGCATCTCGGCATTCCATGGCAATCTCATCCCAGGAACGAATTAGGTCGAGCTTTCGCTGTTTTCTTTTTTGTTTATAGGTGCTGTACCAGGAGGCAATTCTTCTGAACAATATACCCACCCCTGATTGGTAAATTGCATCTACATTCTATCACATTCTTTATTTTATAACCATTTGCCATAACACCTGGGTAGAGGGGGAGGGCAGACAGAATTGGGCAATATGGAAAGTCTGCACAAAGTGGTGCGAAAGGTTTTACTTTCCAGGCAGGACATTTTTTGAATACATTGAATAACATTAAAGAACCTTAATCTGGTAGGATTTTTCCTTAGAGTTATTTTGGGGTAGTTGCCCACTATTCGGGGCTAGCTTACAAGGGGCGTGCTTTGCCTAATACCTTGGGCATTTGCGCAGCAATAACAAAAGTTTATGTCAGGACTGTCTGATATTGTAATTACAGGGACTGGAGGGGGGATAGTATGTTTGGTGAGGCGGACAGGAATGGCCAGTTTATTGGTTGCGCTGGGTATCCCAAGTACAGGAATACTGCACAGGTAAAGTGAATCGCATGTTGCATATATTGTTATAAGTGTAAGTTTGGGGAAAGGGGAGGGAGCTTGTGGCAAGCACATTCAAGTCCAATGACGTACCTATCGCTGAGATTTTAAAGCAGATTGCGAAAGGGGAGACCCAGCTTCCAGATTTTCAACGGGGATGGGTATGGGATGAGGAGCGGATTATTGCTCTTATTGCCAGCATTTCTAATTCATATCCCGTAGGGGCTTTAATGTTCTTAGAGTATGGTGGGGATTCGGTCAGGTTTCACTACCGTAAATTTACGGGGGTAAAAGTGGATAATACTATCCCCAATATTTTAGTATTGGATGGCCAGCAGCGTCTCACATCGATTTACAGTGCGATGTATTCCAGGGATGCGGTTGTCACTCGTACAGATAAAAACAAAGAAATTCAAAGGTTTTTTTATCTTGATATCGAAAAATGCCTGGATACTTCCACTGATCGCGTTGATGCTATTATTTCAGTTCCGGAGGATAAAATAATCCGGTCAAATTTCGGGCGAGTTATCGATCTAGACGTAAGCACCAGGGATAAGGAGTTTGAAAACCACCTGTTTCCGCTGAATATAGTATTTGACTTCATTGAATGTGCTAAATGGCAGAATGAGTACCAGAAATATCACGGGTACTCGCCTGAAATATTGGATCGCTATGCGAGATTTAATGCTGAGATACTGGTGCCAATCCAGACTTATAATGTTCCTGTCATAACTTTGGGTAGGGGGACCCCTAAGGAAGCAGTGTGCCAAGTTTTCGAGAACGTTAATACCGGCGGGGTATCCTTGACAGTGTTTGAACTAGTAACTGCTATGTTTGCAGCAGATGATTTTCGGCTGAGGGATGACTGGGAAGAAAGAAAGGAACGCCTTGTTAATGAATCTGCGCTTTCAGTTTCCAACCTGGATGCAGCCGTATTATCTGTAGTGTCACCCACTGATTTCCTTGTGGCGGCTACCTTGCTTTCCAGATACTACATCAAAGCTCAGGGTGGAGAAGCCGTTAGTTGTAAGAAGAAGGACGTCCTGCGCCTCACGCTTGGTGAATATAAGAACTATAAAGAGCAACTAACTAACGGTTTTATCCAAGCTGCCAGTTTCCTTAAGGAGCAACGCATTTTTTCTGCAAGGGATTTACCATACAGCACACAGTTAATTCCCCTGGCAGTTATATTTACCATTCTGGGCAAGCAGGCTCATGATGTTTTTATTAAAGATAAGATTGCCCGTTGGTACTGGTGCGGCGTATTGGGCGAGATGTACGGTGGCGCCAACGAAACCAGGTATGCCACTGATGTGACTGGTATGATGGATTGGATAAATGGCGGCGAGGAACCGGATACAATTCAAAGAGCATATTTCCAGCCCACCCGGTTGCTTACCTTGCAGACCAGGCTCAGCGCAGCATATAAGGGGATAATGGCTCTGATTTTAAAAACAGGATGCTTGGATTTCATTAGCGGCAGCGCTATGGACTTCACTGTTTTCCTTGATGAAAGCACTGATATTCATCATATATTCCCGAGAGCATATTGCGAGAGCGTTGGGCTACCGAGATCGAGGTGGAATTCGATTGTTAATAAAACGCCGTTGTTCGCGAGGACTAATAGAATTATCGGGGGCAGTGCTCCCAGTGAATACTTGAAAAAAATTGAGAGAGATGGGCGTATCACTAAGGAGCAGCTAGACGATTATGTCGCTTCGCATCTTATCGACGTGTCATGCCTAAGGGAAGACGATTTTGACACTTACTTTATTAAACGGGCAAAAGCGCTTTTGAAAGAAATCAGCTGCGCCATGGGCAAACCCATTGCCAATTTAGGTGGGGATGATGTAATAATCGGCTTTGGCAGCTCCTTGGAGTAGCGAGAATGGGGCCAGGTCCGACCAAGGCTTTTACTCAGATGAAGGAGGGTTGCTATAGGGAGGCCTGGTCGTATTAACCCTCGAGCTTATGCGGAATGTGTACCTAAGGTTTTGGGTGGCAAGGGGCTTATGCAACAGGGATTCAAATGTGTCCTAGAGTTAGCAATGCCATGGCTACTAGAGGTATAGCAGCAGAGGCTGTGTAATGCGGAATGGACGCCAGAGGGGGGTACTTACCTCCATGGCGTCCATTTGATATTTAGTTTATTAGCATGCGTTCCTCCGACAAGGATTCTTGCCACTGGATATCGGAATAATGAGCCTTGCTGAGGGATAGCAGGACTGGGGTATATATTTGTTGAATATGTAAAAGATGCAACATTTGGTTTTGGAGGCAACTTAATGAAACGAAATCCTTCGACAATTTTATGGAATAAACGTGGAATATTAGCAGCAGTTTTACTTGTTCCGATTTTGCCATAAGTAATAATTTTTTTATCAGCATATTTAATAAGCTTATCACCGACCGGCACAGTAACTAACCTGCCATTATCACTTGCAGTGCCCTTAAGAACGCCAATGCCTAACTTCCCACAAAGGATGGGAGTATAGTCAGTTGTTGTAAACTGTATGCGGGTGGGTTGATGCTGCCACATTTATTTATGAAGCCTTTTGCTACAGGACACCTTGCGTCCAGTGTTTAAGCAACTTCAAAAGAATTATTGCAGGATGGGAGGGGAGTATGTGATATCCATTGCCACCTGGAACATGGATTATTGGAAACGCAACAAGGAGCAGCGACAAGCTGCCTGGGACTATTTAACTGATGAAATTCGCCCGGACATTGCCCTACTCCAGGAGTGTATGCCGCCTTCTGTCATTAGCAAAGGATATAATATTATTTACCGGGAAATTGGTGGTACTAGAAATTGGGGGTCTGCGGTGTTGGCTCGCGGTTATCCCATAAAGGAAATAGATTTTGAAAACAGCCATCCTGGTTGTGTGGTAGCTACAGAAGTGGAAGTACAAGGCGTCACCTTAACGGCAATCAGCGTTTACGGAATGCTGTGTAGGTATAATTACGCGACCACGACGATGCACAGAATCCTTTCCGACTTGACTCCGTTAATACATGGCCAGAGGAGAAGCCGCACTTTCATAATGGGCGGGGATTATAATGTTAGCCCTCAATGGGATGAGCGCTATAAACACCGCGACCCCTCCCACCAGTTGGTTTTTGACCGGATCGATGATTTCAGACTGGTGAACTGTACCCTTCAATACTTCGGAAAACTTGTCCAGACCAACCACCATTCTAGAAGCAAATTCCCTTGGCAGAATGACTTTCTGCATGCATCAAAAAAACTTGCGGCAAAGCTGGTGTCATGCAGGGTATTTAATGAAGAACATGTAAGGGAGTTCAGTGACCACGATCCAGTAGTGGCTTATTTTGAGGATTAATAATAAAATGGGGCGGAGTTCGAAGACAAAAAAACGGCCGCTTGCTGTTAGGCCGCACCTGGGATGAAATGCCTGCGCTGAAAACCGGCAATTAGGATACCGGGCGGGCAGGTTTGTCACGGGAGCGTGCTATTGTATATATGTCAGCACAAAGGGAGGTAGATTGTATGTCCCATCTGAAGATATGGCAGCAAGCTCAGAAAAAGGTGGAAGAAACCGTTGCCAGAGTGAAGTCATTCCTTGACAGCTTTTCCCGGGAGCGGGAAGAGTTGCAGCAGCGGATTGCCAAATATCGTGAGGACGTAAAGAATGCGGACAGCAAGGACAGGCAGTTCATGTTGTCCGACCTTTTATGCTGGAAGAAGAGGCCCGCCTGGGCAGACGCATTGAGGATATGAGCACCGGCCTGTTCAGCCCCTATTTCAGCAAAGTCGTTTCCGATGAGGCTATTTACATATCCAAGTACTTTTCGGACCCAGATCATAACCTGGTCAAATTTACATCGCCCGTCGCCGTCCTCAGATACAAAGACGTGGAACAAGTTGGCTATGTCAACGGCATAGCCCACAAAATCAAGGAGAAGCAGATTGTAGACATCGAGGAGGGTACCCTGAGGCGTTTGGAGCACGCCGAGGCCGACACCGTTTTTGTTTACGATTGCAACAGGGTAACCTTTCTCCACAAGCGGCCTGGGGAGCTGCCGGTGAGCAAGGCCAGTTTGGCCGCCCCGCAGCCGGAGAGCGCTGAGGCGGCCGAGCCCAAGAAATATGTGCTGGGCGAGATTATCGCGAAAATGCGGGAAGAGCAGGACCGCATCATGCGGGCGCCCTACCAGGGGGTGACCCTGGTCAAGGGGGCAGCAGGTTCCGGCAAGACCAACATTGCCTTCCACCGCATTGTTTACCTGCTCAGCGAGCATCCCAAGGAGTTCCGGCAACAGGCCATCGCAGTATTTTGTTACAACGTGGCTTTGAAGAAGTATTTGAGCAACATGCTCATCGAGCTGAATATCCCGCGGGTTCAGGTCTTCAGCATCGACGAGTGGCTTTACTCCATCCTCCGGAAGGTCACCAACATTAGCTGGCTAAATTACGATGAAGATACCTGGACCAAGATTGTCAAGACGCGCAAAGAAGTCCTGCCGATCTTGGACGTTTTTTACGCTGAGTACAAACCCCAGCTCCTCAAGACGATAACCGTGGAAGAGGTTGGCGAGGACAGCCTTCTGCGCATCGACGGGCTATGGATTCTCAATTTGCTCTATACCTACCGGCCCTTCTTAGAGCATATCAGCTGGCATGATTCCGGCGGCCCGGTCCGCTATGAGCCGGGGGAAAGGGTGGACCATTCAGATCAGTTTCTCCTTGCCTGGCTAATTCAGAAGCTGGCTCAAGACAGGAATCTCAATGTCTTTGGCTATTACGACCACGTGGTGGTGGATGAGGTCCAGGACCTGATGCCCGTCCAGCTTGCCCTGCTGGACACCCTACACAACAATTCCATGACCCTGGTGGGGGATGTGAGTCAAAGGATTTTCGCCCTGGGCGTGGACAGCTGGGACCAGCTCCCCGTTACCATCAATAGCACCTATGAACTTACTATGTGCCATCGGTCCACCCTGCAGACCCATCCTCTTTGCCAACGAACTGCTGGCAGACAAAGGGGACAATATATATTCAACAAAGGTGGGGAAACAAGGGGAAAAGCCGTGTCTCTTCAGGGCTGCAAACCGTACCGATGCCCTGGACAAGGTTGTTCAGTATGTAAAGGAAATCAAGGGGCGGGAACCCCTGGCCTCGGTGGCGGTCCTCAACTTCCGTAACAGGGATTTGAATTGGATTAATGACAACCTCTGGAAAGCGGGCATTGACAGCTACATTGCCACCAAAGGCGACTGGGAGTTTTCGCCCCGGGTGGCGGTTACCACGTATCACCAGGTCAAGGGTTTGGAATTTGACTACATCTTCATCCTGGGGCTTAACGATTACCAGCAGTTAAAAATCTCCAACATGGACAAGGTTATCTACACTGCGGTGACCCGGGCCCAGAAGCGGGTGTACATTGCTTATTGGCGGCACCTCCCGGATATCCTCAAAAAAGCGGACCCGGAGCTATATGTCCGGGTCTGACAAGGGGCCTTTGCAATACTCAATTCTCCTGGCCGGATTTCCTGTTATCAGCACGGCGCCAACGGCCAGGGACAAGCTGGCAATCGTGAAAGCTGTTACGATTATCAACATTATGTAACATGCAATCTTGTTGGCTACAGAATAATGTACTATTAAACTGACAGAAAGGCTCATCGCCCCGAAAAAGGCACACATTAAGGACAGTCTTTTTAAGAGCGTTATCCTGTCCGCCTTTCCCTCCCTGTTGAAGCTGTTGCGATTGCAACTATGGAACCCAGGCGTTCTGGCATAGAATGCTTTTTTACTGTATTATTTGGTTGCGGGCAAGGGTGCTGAGCGCGGCAGGGTATGTTTAAAGGGTAAAACGGGATGCTGGAAAAGCATCCTTGTTTTTTCATCTGGCAATAGCAAAGGAATTGGGTGGAATTGCTGGTCATATTTTACAAGGATGTCACGATACTCGTGTAGAATTATTGTAACAATAATTGTTCGGGGAGGGGGCCCTATGACCAGGAAGTGGAGTGAGAGTCCGTCGTTTTTTCTCAGACAGCCCTGGACTGGCCGCACTGATTTGCTAACGGAAAGGGCTGCTGAGCTGGCGAAGGAATGGCTCAGGAGAAAAAAGGGTCCGGTTGTCGCCGGTTCCGAGGCTATAAACACAGCTTTGTGCGCAATTGAGGAGTTGAAGAAGGTCAATCAGTTCCTGCGCGTTGCCGTAGTTGTACCGAGCCGCCCGTTAGTTCACCAATGGTCGGAAAGAATCCAGGAGTTTTTCGGCTTCCCCGAAAGGGTAGTGGGCTTAGTTGACGGCGAGCGCAGCGATTTTTACTCCAAGTGGACAAGGATCCTTGTGTGTACTGCTACCCCGGGAATAAACCTGCTTGCGGAAAAGTGCGATTCGTTCATTGGCCAAGACTTGCTTCTTATAGGGCATGATTTGAACCACAGTCAGCTTCATGCTTTGCTGGCAGCTCCCCATGCTTACAGCCTTATTTTACTGGAGGACGACGCGGCGGTGACTGCGCACGATTACTATGGTTGCGAAGATGAAGATTCTGAACCAGTTGAACCATTAAACGAAGAAAGTGCCAGGGCAAGGACAACCGCAACACGATTGCTCGACTGCACCAATTTACAGGACAGCGATGCCTATTTTTCGGCAATGCTCACCAAAGACATGTTAATCGGGGACATTGAGATTAGCGAAGAGGAATTGGACCATCTGGCCAACCTCATTACTGCAGAGTTAAAGAAACCATTTCCGCATATAAAAAGCTCCTTAAGCATTGCTGTATTTCTGGTATGGGCTGGAATCTTGTATTATCAGGAAGGCAATTATTGGGCCCCAATTTATGAAAAACTGGGCTTGCCATTATCCAGTAGTAAATGGCAAGCGATTCTCGGCAATGTTTTTTTAGACGTAATCAGAAATAATGGACTCCTGGAGATACGGGATGGGCAAACCTACGTTACCCCAATTCTTGCCCATGGGTATGTGCCGGATTACTATATGGAGAGTTTTTTCAATGACTTCCTTTGGCCGACATATCTGAAACGGATTGATTCCGGATTATCAATTTCGCAGCCTGAGGTTGAACATCAGGTTTCAATATGGCGGCGAGATTTCAGAGAGTTTGAAGATCTACATGAGCGGCTGGCAAAGTTAGCCGAAGAGGAAAGAACTCTTTCGATAAAACTCGATGCTTTAAGAAATAAGGAGAAAGTTCGCAGATATGAAGTCTTGGCCAGAAGGGTGCAGGAGTCTGAGCTGTTGGACAAGGTGCTGAGTTTTCCTGCTAAGTGGCTTGATTGGGTGAGAGAAATGGAGACGGGCCAACAGTTTGCTATAGCCGAGAAGGCACGGGAATTCAAAGAGTCTGCAGAGAGACTGGCCGGAGAGCTGAATTCTATTAAGCTTCAGATAGAAGAAACCGGAAAGGTGCTGTTTTCAAATTGGACATTTTCCCAATGCGAAAACGTTGCTGCACTGTCTGTAGCAGATATCCAAAAAATGATTGCGCAGTACCAGAACGGCCTTTCAAGGTTTTCCGGTCCCCTGGGCTGGATACTTCGTGTGTTAATGGCCAAACGCTATAAATCCGTGCACAAACTGCGGAATAAGATTGTCGACGCATGGCAGCCGCTGACTTTGTGGGAAGAGTTTGAAGATTTGACAGTTGTCGGGACGAAATTAATTAATAGTTTGGTCCGCTTGCAAGAGTTGATCGCGGAGTGGAAAGAACTGCGTAGTGAGCTGGCAGAGTCGCACTTGCCACAATTAGAAGCTGGCGCAACTTTGGATGCGTTAAATGAAGAAGAGCATGTTCGTTCTAGAGTAGCTGACATGGATAGGGAAATGGAAAACTTTATCGCACTACTTATTGATTTGGGGCAAGGCAATATTGAGGCAGGTTGCAAGCTTGCAGAAGCGCAACGCGAAGTGCGCGCAGAAATTAAAGAGTTGCGGGAAAGTGTCCCCATAGATATAAACACGCTTCTGGCCTGTTTGCCGGAGGCAGAGAAATATACTGAGGAAGAAATAAATGATTTACTGCTCTTGGTCAGGAAAGACAAGCGTGCCTGCACTGAAAAACTGGAGTTATATCAGAACGCATACTTTCTAAACGAATCAACGCGGGCCTTTATCTTTCAAGGGAAAGAAAAGGCGACCACTTTTGTCCATGCAACGTTCCAATATTTGCACTCGTTGGAAAGCGGAATTTCCCAACCTCAGTCTACAATCATGTTACCGGCGAGAATTGCCCAGGCAATGCAAAAATGGTGGACAGAAATGGACCGAAGCTCAACCGAGGGCAGCGGCTGGGCAGGTTGGGAAAAAGGCAAACAGAAGGAAGGGCGTATCAGGAAGCCGACTGTTTGCTTTGATGCCGAGAAAAGGATTGTTAAAGTATGCCTGCCTTCCGCACTGGTCCTGTTTGAAAGCGACGATGAAGTGGATCGTGCCAAGTTTGAGGCGTGGGGCGAAGCAAGTCTTATATTCCAAGAACAGTTGCCTTTGTTCAGGGAGGCCGGGAAGACTTACCGGACAGGCGCTCTGGAAAAAAATCTTAAGGCACCACAACCTGTCTATAAATTCAAGTTCTCTTGTGGAGCTATTGAACGGGAGTGGAATTTCTCCGGCCCGGGCTTGTTCAACAAGAGCATTATGTTTAATGCTGATGGGGTGCTGGTTGAGAACACCACAGAATACAACATCTTTCCGGGCGACTATGCGTGGGTGATTGCTCCTGCCGGCAGTGTTGTGGAGCCGTCTGTTGCAGAAAGAGAACGGGATGCGCTCATAGACGATTGGTCTGGGTATGAAGCTATATACGTGGACCTAAGTAATATTGATGTCTTAATAATTCGCTCGGGCGACGTCATCGATGTATATCGGCGTCAAGCCAGAATTGAACCGGCTTTTATTGGGGGAGAAGGTATTCCCGGGGTTACAGGTCAATATGGGGCACCTGTGTATGCGTCGGGATTACCCGAGCTCGTATTTTCCGTTAAGGATCCTGACGAACTGGCTTTGTATGGTATCAAGATTGAGGTTGATAGCAAAGGATTTTATTGGCCTGCAAAAGAACTTCAGCCGTTATTGAGCAGGGATAATGCAGTACTGATTGAACTGGGCAAGATTTTTGCCAATTACTATGGCGAATTTACCGTTGTTCTTGCGCGCCGGAACAAAAAAATTTGGGAATGTAAGTGTGTCGTTTTGCCAGACTTAAAGATTGCCTGGCAGAGACCGGTTTATTATTTGGCGGATGAAACTGCCCCTATGAGCAAGTTGACCATATCGTCTGTTCTGCCTTTTATATTTACAGGGCAGGTAGGGGCGGTGCGAAATTACAGTCGTTCACAGACGATACTTTTTGACACTTCTCAATCTGTTGTTTCGGGAACTGTGGTTTTCGCTTTGGGAGAAAACACCTACGCTAGAGCCAGCCTTGTTATCGATATTCCCTGTATTCGCTGGCGTTGGGCTAATGAAAAAATGTGGCGCTTTAAGGCGGATGAGGTATGGTACAGAGATGTGGGCGAGATAGCCGTTAAGGTGCCCAAGGGTTGGAACTCTGTTAGCCTTTCGCTTAAAGAAAGTCGTCAGAAAATAACAAAGCCGGTGAAGAACGGCATAGCTGTATTCGACCTTAGTAAATTTGCCGACTCTCTCAGACTCGGCAAGCAGAATTTGCAGGAGCTTATCATTGAATCCGATGGGTTAGCGCCAAGCGTGTTAATGCGGATTCGTACAAAATGGCTGGTAGATAAAGTTGAATTTGAAGTCAGGGAAGAAGCCGGACAACGCATTGTTAATATCCGCTGGACCGAGCTGGGCAAAGCTGAAAACAGGGTAATCCGCCTGTGGCCGTTGAATAACAGGGGATCGCATGATGTTTTAACATACCCTGTGCCCGATGGATATTTTTACTGTGAGATAAGAGAACCTGCGGACATACTGCGGCCAGGCAAGTATATAATGCAATTCGCTGAAGAAGATTCATGGTCTAGTGCACCTGCCCGTTTCCCTGAACGTGGCGCAAGGAATTGCATTGATGTGCAAATTGGTGAACTTATCGAGCCTACGGCAATACAGTGGCGATTGCCGTGGGAACGAAAATGGAAAGAAGCCCCTGGACTTATTTTACGAGAAAACCTTGACTTAATCGAATTACGGTTGCCCGCAGGGATTTCCGGAGATGATGTCCGGATTGTTGGAGGAGGTTGCCGGGTACTACTGGAATACATAGATGGACAAATATATGAAGCGAATATGAAGACGTTTAAAAAAGCTATGGCGGACCAGGAATTGGATCCTTATATAATACAAGTAGAGGTTTCTGGCCGCCACCATGAGTTTTTGACGGTATATCCCAAATGGGAAGTCTACGACGTTGAGTCCAACATATTCAGGGACGGACAGAAATGGGAGTTCCAAGTGAGTTGGCGTGAAATTTGCAACACCAGGGGCAGAATCATCCGCATTTGGTCCGAAGACTTAAAAGTATACAAGGAGTGGCCAATTCCAGACGGTAAAGACACCAAGGTTATTATTCGCGAGCCTATTCAGGGGTTTTTCGCCGGAAAATACATCATTCAATTTGACATTCTAAGAAAATCCAACAACTTGCCTCAAAAGCCTTGTTCTGATGATATTATTGACGGCTACCTTGATGTTCCGTACACTATTGGTCAAACCAGTCAGCTTATCCAAGAAGGAAAAAAGATAATCAATAAATTCCACTCTTGTCTGGAATATAAATGTCCAAGACACAAACACATTTTGCCCAGCGGGATAAGAAAGTGCTTCGCTTGTGACTATCAACTGTCACCTGGAATCAACACAAAAAGTTTTTGGCTTATTTATAAGGAGGAGACTGAATAATGAGCCTGGATCCCCTGAGGGCGACTGAACACATTGTGCAGAAATACCTGTCCTACCTGGAAACAACTTTTGGTTTCTGCGACAAGGGTTTGAATGACCAATTCATACGCGAGCTGCGGCACCTGGACAAGTTTGCCAAAGGGCCAATTCTGGAGGCTACTCCTCCCTTTGAAACGAGTTGTTCCATCGAAGATTTAATCCGGGAAGGCGTGTTGTCCGAAGAGTTCCGGGAACTGAAGGCTCCCGAATTGCCGGTGGACAGGCCCCTGTACTTGCACCAGGAACAGGCGGTGCGCAAAGTTATCAGCGGCGGCCGGAATATCATTGTCGCTACCGGGACAGGCAGCGGAAAGACAGAGACATTTTTAATTCCTATTCTCAACCATCTGTTCCGGCAAAAGGAGCAGGGACGTTTGGGGCCCGGGGTGCGGGCGTTGCTGTTATATCCCATGAACGCTTTGGCCAATGATCAATTAAAGCGGTTGCGGAAGTTGCTCAGGAATTATCCCGAAATATCTTTTGGCAGCTATACCGGCGAAACCAAGCATAGCGAAAATGAAGCGCTGGAACACTTTCACCAAATGTATCCAGGAGAAACCAAGCTGTCCAACGAGTTGTTGTCCCGGGAAGAGATGAAGAAATCGCCGCCCCATATCTTGCTTACCAACTATGCCATGCTGGAATACCTCCTGCTTAGGCCTGCGGACAATGTGTTCTTCGACGGCATATTTGCCGGGGAGTGGCGCTTTATCGTCCTCGACGAAGCCCATACGTATTCAGGGGCCAAGGGTATTGAAATGGCCATGCTATTGCGCAGGCTGAAGGACAGGGTTGTGGCCAGCAGGCCGGGGGCGCTGCAATGTATTGCCACCAGCGCTACCCTGGGCGGTGATGCCGGCGATTACAGGCAGGTGACCAATTTCGGCGTGGGATTATTCAGCGAGACCTTTGAATGGGTTGCCGACGATGAGAGCCGGCAAGATGTGATAATTGGCAGGAGAAAAGAACTTATTGTTGCCGAAGCAAGCTGGGGGACCCCGCCGGGTGAGCTGTACCTCAGTTGGGCGAAGATAATGCAAGGGGCCCCAGATAAATTGTCCGATCTCTATGCCGAGGGCAAAAAATACGGCGTGCCCGATGCCGTGTTGCAGGAAGCTAAAGGGCTGGGGGATTGTAAAAAATTCTTGTACACCGTGCTTGCCGGCGACGCCAGGTTAATCAGGTTGCAAAAGATGTTGGAAGCCTCTCCTTGTTCCCTTGAGCAGGCGGCAAGTGATTTGTTCCCCGCTGAAGACCAGGGGCGGGAGATGCTGGTTGCCCTGGTCGATTTGGCCAACAGAGCCCGGCTGCAGGAAGAAAGTCAGCCGCTTTTGCCCGCCCGCTACCATTTGTTTATCCGGGCAATTGAGGGCGGATTCGTTGCGCTGCTTCCGGAGAAGCGCTTTTTCCTGGAAAGGCGCGAGTGGATTGAAGAAGGGGGGGTAAAGTACCCCGTCTTTGAAGCGGCGACATGCATCCGGTGCAACGCGTTGTACTGTGCCGGTGAAACGACTGAGGAAAACAAGGTTTTTCGTCAGCCCGGCATAAGGTTTAGTGACGACAGAAACTCTTTAGAATACTACCTGCTTATGGAGGATGGCGAGCCCGTCCCAGACAATGAAGACGAACTTTTTCTCGGAGCGGAGGCCGGGACTGACGAGGAGTACATCCTTTGCGGAAAATGCGGTGCCATTGGACATACCGATAATGTGGACTTGCCGTGTAATTGTGGAAGGGAAAATTATTTCAGGGTAATTAAGGTGAGCGTCAAGGAAGGCAACGTCCACAAATGCCCTGCTTGCGGAAGCGGAACTTCCGTTGGGTCGGTGGTGCGCCGCTTCATTCTTGGGGCGGAAGCGGTAACCAGTGTTTTGGGCACTGCCCTTTACCAGCAGATACCTGAGGAAGAACTGGAGGTAAGCATCGCCGACATGGACGATGAATGGGCCAGTCCCGCCTCCTCGGTGCAAAAGACCGGCAGCCGCAAGATGTTGATCTTCTCGGACAGCCGGCAGGACGCGGCGTTTTTCGCCACTTACCTGCAAAACTCCTATGAGCAAATTTTGCAACGCCGCCTGCTGATAATGACCCTAGAGCAACACAAAAAAGATGTAATTGCCAACCGCTGGCAGGTAAGCGACTTGGCTAAAAAAGCAAAAGAGACCTTGCTTGATCTTGGCATTTATACCGGGAAAAGCCGGCAGGAATTGGAAGAAACAGCGTGGAAATGGGTGCTCCATGAGTTTATGTCGACCGAACGCATCGGGCTTGAGGGATTGGGATTAATGGGTTTTGTTCCTGCCATCCCACCGGAGTGGCTCCCGCCGCCAGTATTTCGCAACGGACAACCATGGAATTTCACTAAAGATGAAGTAATTGCCTTAATAATGGCTTTGCTGGATAGCGTGCGAAAAAGAGGGGCGGTGTTGTTTCCGGATTCAGTTAAGCCCACCGATGAGTTTTTTGCACCCCGGAACCGGGAGTACTTTATCAATATGCGAGCTTCTGTACAGGGAAGAATTTTCAGCTGGCTGCCCAGCGCCGAGGGCGGCAACAACTCCAGGCTGGACTACCTTACCCGTCTGGCACAGCGCATGGGCAGTGAGGCTCCTCGCGAACACGCTGCAGTGCTGTTAGAGGGGATATGGAAAAAGTTGCTGACCGGGGACGGAAGTTTGCGCTATCTGTTTTCAATGATTAACGATGGCAGGAATGGTCCTGTTTTCCGTTTGAAGCCGGAGCTGTGGGAACTGCAGCCAGCCGTAATCGACGGCACCGTGCGTTGGTACCGCTGCGACAGGTGTCGGCGTTTAACGCTGCACAATGTGCGCGACGTGTGTCCCACCTACCGTTGCACTGGAACGTTACAGGAATGCAACCCGGCGGAAGAACTGGCGGAGAACCATTACAGGAGACTGTACCTGGAGACTTTGCCTCTGCCCATGCGCACCTTTGAGCATACCGCCCAATTGACCGGCGAGCGGGCTGCCGAGATTCAGAAGGACTTTTATGAGGGCAAGATCAACATCCTCAGTTGCTCTACCACTTTTGAACTGGGTGTAGATGTGGGCGATCTGGAAACCGTCTTCATGCGCAATGTTCCGCCATCTGCCGCCAATTATATCCAGCGGGCGGGCAGGGCCGGCAGGCGGACAAGCTCAACTGCCTTCGTGCTTACCTTTGCCCAGCGCCGGTCCCACGATTTTTCCCATTACGCCGACCCCTTGCGGGTTATAAAGGGTGAGATTCGCCCGCCCTTTTTTGAAATCAGTAATGACAAGATCGTGCGTCGGCACATGTATGCCGTGGCCATCGCCCAGTTTTGGCGCAGAAATCCCAAATTTTTCGGCACAGTGGAAAAATTCTTCACCAAAGAAGAAAAGGGCTCTGCTATCCCAGAGTTGTCAGCTTTTCTACGGAGCAGGCCTGCGGATTTGGAATTGGCGTTGTCCAGGATTGTGCCTAGGGCAATGCACGAGAGGGTTGGCCTTGCTAATTGGCGATGGGTGGACGGTCTTCTGGATGCACAAGACGGGGTTCTGACCAGGGCAGAGAAGGAATTGCTGCAGGATATGGCCGAGCTTGCCCAGGCAGAAGATGAATACAGCAAATCTAAAAACCATTCTGCTGCCGGACAGGTCAGGAGGGTTATCACAACAATAAAATTGCGTGACATACTGGGTTTCCTGTCCCAAAGCAATGTCATCCCCAAGTATGGTTTTCCCGTCGATGTGGTGAAATTGCAGATTCATCACCACGGCGATGTCGCCCGCGGCCTTGAGTTGGACCGAGACCTGAAAATTGCCTTGTCGGAATATGCGCCCGACAGCCAGGTCATTGCCGGCGGCAAGTTGTGGACAAGCAGGTATGTTAAAAAGCTCCCGGACAGGGAGCCGGTAAAATACCGCTATGCAATTTGTCGCAACTGCGGTCTGTACAGAAGCCAAATAGCAGAGATGCAGGACGATTTGAGTATGTGTCTGTGCGGGCATAAAGTTGGACCTGACCAGGGGATGTTTATTACCCCTGAATTTGGCTTTATCGCCGGCAAGCCTGGCGTCCCAGGGATGAACAGGCCGCAGAAAACCTATGCAACCCGCAAGTACTTTGCCCAGGCCGGAAATGTTCTCAGCGAAAGTGAACTGCAGTTAAATGGCACAGTTATCAAAGTGCGAACCGGAACCGACGGACGCTTGGCAGTAATAAACAACGCAGGCAGAAGGGGATTCCGCATCTGCGAAAAATGCGGATACGCGGAGATTGTCAAGGGCAAGCCGCCCGGAAGGCATAAAAATAGCCTTGGCAAGGAGTGCCGGGGCAAATTTGACAGATACTCCCTGGGGTACGAATTCAAAACCGATATCCTTCAGCTTTGGTTCCCCGATTATTTCAATGCTGAAGAAGGTTTCTGGTTGTCCCTGCTTTACGGTATTTTAGAGGGCGCCTGCAGCGCCTTGGACATTGAGCGCCAGGATGTGGACGGGACCCTGTATTACTACAGCGGCAACCGGCATAGCCCGGCTATCGTCTTGTTCGACGATGTCCCCGGCGGGGCAGGCCACGTCCGGAACATTGCCGAGGAAGCCAACCTGTTGGCGGCGTTAGAGCGGACTCTGGAGAATATCAGCAGGTGCGATTGCGGTGGCGAAAGGGCAGATACCAGTTGTTACGGCTGCTTGCGCAACTACGGTAACCAATTCTGCCACGATGTCCTTAAGCGCGGTTATGTTATTAAGTTTATGGGAAACCTGTTGCGCAATTAAAAAAATTATGAGGCCCAGAGCGTAGCAGTTTAATATTCGGAATATCATATCAATCAGGTATTAAATACGAACCACTGGAAACTGTACAGATATATAGGCTGAAGTAGTAGAGAATTGCCCGGTGGCGGGGATTGTGGCTTGGTCATAATCTGTAATAGACATCATTAACACTGGAGTGATATGACCAATGCCTGATCTTCCAAAGGATATCGGTGAGCTGATTTCCAAGCATCCCCTCACCGGTGAAAAAATGGAGCTGTTGAGAGTCGACGATACTTTCGAGTCTTCCCCGCCGGAATCACAACCCGAGCAGCCGGAAAAGCAAATCCCTCCGGAATTTCAGCCCATCGGTGTTGCAGAAATAATTAACCAGAATGGGTGGTCCCTGAACTTTTCCGCCACCGAGGACAGGGGACTGACCATTTCCAATGTCTCTTTCCGGGATGTACATTACATCTTCTTGATGGTTGTTCCCTGGTTAGGCCAGGGTGTTGTCTGTAACTTGGTTCAGTTTTTCTTGAACAATAGAATCTCGGGGCCATTTGTCCTGAACTTTCCCTGTGGCTTTGCCATTTGGGCCAGGTATGGGTTTGGCGAGGACAGTACCATAGACCAGGTGTATTACTTCTTCGACGATGGCACCATGCTGCCCCTGATGTTGCTCACGGGGCCTACTCTTATTAATTATGTACCCCTTTATATCGACTTTGATATTATCAATACCACGAACTCAGCCTGCAACTTCTATCCGCCGGGAGTGGAGAAAAAGAGCTGGAATCTGGCCGTCTCCGAGTTCACCCGCCTGGGCAGTGGGGCCACAGCACCGGATGGAAACTACAATATCATGATTACCAACTGTCTCTCTGACCTCAAGGCCCGGGCCGTTGTGGAATTTAATCCCGAGGAAACTGTCTTTCAATATGTGGCCAGGTGGCAGGGGTACAATATTGACGCCTTCCCTTTGCTCAACCTCCAGGGATTCGAGATTGTCAACAGAGATATCGTATACGTCTACTTGAGCAGCGATCCGCCTGAGGGTTTCATTGGCCCCAGAATCAAGCTGGAGGCAAAGCCCTGCCAATGCCATAAATAGTTGTGCCTAGGGTGTAATTCTATTTTGGGGCGGGTTTCCAGCATGGAACAGTAAGAAAAGACCCTGAAGAGCTTCAGAGGATTTGGCAGTGACCGTATTCTTGCCACTGCTGAAACCAACTGGCCTTTCAGGGTCTTTTGATGTGTAGTCCTCGCGAATACACACGCACTTATTTTCGGATACAGATTTGGCCAGGAGAATGGGGAGCGACTGAGGACCTGCCGTAAAATAGACTGAGTATGCTCC
>JBMNFF010000019.1:0-11260 GCA_050949165.1 Bacillota bacterium
GGGCGCCCTGAATGGAGAAGAGCTCCTCCCCCTTCACCCCCAACTGGGGCAAAGATGAAAGCAGCGCCCAGGTGTAGGGATGACGCGGGTCATAGAAGATCTCAGCGCAGTTGCCGACTTCCACAATGTCCCCGGCATACATCACGGCAACCCGGTCGGCGACATTGGCTACGACCCCCAGGTCATGGGTGATATAGATCGTCGTCAGCTGGTACTTCTTCTTGAGCTCCTTGATGAGGTTCAGGACCTGGGCCTGGATGGTTACGTCCAGGGCGGTGGTGGGCTCGTCGCAGATGATCACTTTGGGGTTGCAGGCCATGGCGATGGCGATTACCACCCGCTGGCGCATGCCCCCGGAAAATTCATGGGGATACTGCTTAAAGCGCCGCTCTGGTTGGGGAATGCCCACATCGTCCAGAAGCTCTATCGCCTTTTGCCTGGCTGCGGCGCCGGTCAGGCCCTGATGCCGCTTCAAGGGTTCACAGAGCTGATAACCGACGGTGCGAAGTGGATTCAGGGATGTCATTGGGTCCTGCATGACCATGGCGATCTCCCGGCCCCGGATGCGCAACCATTCTTCCTCGGTTTTATAGGTGGTCAGATCGACGCCATTGGAGTCGAAGCCGGTGTACACTATGGAACCAGAATCGACCCAGCCATTCTTGTCCAGGAGGCCGATGAAGTTTTTGACCAGCACCGACTTGCCAGAGCCGGATTCACCCACAATTGCGAGGCTTTCTCCCCGGTACAGGTCTATAGACACTCCCCGCAGGGCATGGAGCACCTGACCCCGCAAGGAGAACTTTACATGGAGATCCTTGACCGATAGAATTGGATCCTTTTGCATATCCGCCCTCCTCTACACGTGGTTTTTGGGGTCAGCGGCATCGGAAAAGGCGTTGCCGATTAGGTAGAAGGATATTGTAACCATGGACAGGACCAACGCCGGGGCGATGAGTTGGAAACGCAGGGCGGGCACTGTCATCACCATGCGCCCTTCGTTGATAAGGTTGCCCAGGGAAGGAATGGTGATGGGAAGGCCCAGGCCGATATAGGTGAGGAAGACCTCGTTGCCGATGGCCAGTGGTATGGACAGAGCCATGCGCAGCATGACCACCGAAACCATCTGGGGCAGCAGATTCTTGAAGATAATCCTCCACACCGGAGTGCCCAGGCAGCGGGAGGCCAGGTTATAATCCCGGTCCCTGATGATAACGGTCTGGTTGCGGATGAAGCGGGCCAGAGCCAACCAGCCCGTGGCAGCCATGGCCACAATCATGGTGGTCATGCCCGGACGCATGACATAGGAGATCAGAATCAGGATGATGGTTTGGGGAATATTGCTGAAGATGTTATACAACTCGGTAAAGAAGATGTCCAGTTTGCGCACATACCCCCAGACCAAGCCCATGACCAAGCCCAACACGGCGTCAGCCACGGCTACGGTAAAGCCGATATTCAGGGAAGTGCGAGTGCCGCTCCAGATGCGTGCCCAAAGGTCTTGGCCGATGGAGTTGGTCCCCAGCCAGAACTGCTTACCGGGAGGCACGTTGATGTACTGCATGCCAGTCTCGGGATTGTTGTTTATTTGGTTTGGCGGGTACTGCCCGGGAAGGTGGGGCTGGATGAAGGTAAAGACCACAATGGAGGTCAAGAGAATCAGAAGAAAGACAGCGAATCTGTTCCGCATGAACATGCGCAGGGTGCTGCCCCAATAAGAATAATTGGAAAATCCGGTCCTCTCGGCGCCAGCTTTATTGAAGCTCACCTTCTGAAAGCTGGAGGGACTTAGGGATTGCACCTGTTCGGGGGTGAGATCATCCTGCTCCCTGAGTTCCTGGGGCTCATCGATTAGCTCTTGGATCTCCTGGATGCGCTTCATGGTTTCGGCGCTGTACTGGGTGACTTTTTTTGCCAGCTTTTCGCTTTTCCTGTCCCGCAGGGACGACCTCATCGCGCTCCCTCCTTCTTGCTCAGACTTATGCGGGGATCGACAATTCCCATGAGCAGGTCTCCAAAGAGAAGGCCCAAGATGCTCACTGCGGCAAAGATTACAACCAGCGCCTGCACCATGGGGTTATCCTGCCGCTTAATGGCATCCACCAAGAGCCCGCCCATACCGGGAATTGAGTAGAGGGATTCCACATAGATGGAACCGGACAGGGTGGCCAAGAGGGAGGTTGGAATCAGTTGCACCAGGGGCACGATGGCGTTGCGGAAGATATGCTTGAACCAAATGGTGGAACCGGGCATTCCCTTGGCCCGAGCCAGGAGGATATAATCGCGATTGGACTCATCCACCATGTACCGCCGCATCCAGAGGGCGTAGTTGGAAATGGTGGGAAGCCCCAGGGTCAGCACCGGCAACACCCAGGTCCGAGGGTTATGGGAGCTATAGAGCATGGGAATTTTAAAGATACTGGTAAAGACCAGCTGGATGATGAGATAGGTCACCGCCAGGGGGACCGACTGCATGAGGACAATGTACACCGTCCCCAGCTTGTCCAGAATCTTTCCCTTTCGCCACGCCATCAGAGCCCCCAATAACAGGCCCAGAGGCAGGGACATGAGCATGGCGGTACCGCCGAAGGCCAGGGAAAGGGGCGCCTTGGCTGCAAACAACTTGACAATGGGATAGTTTACCCGGTAGCGGGCGGACAGACCCAGATCCCCCTTGAGGAGGGTCTTGTAAAAACGGGCCAACTGAACGGTGATGGGATCATTGAGCCCCATATTTTCCAGGGCGTTGTGAATGGCTTCGGGGGTCATGTTATCATAATCGGGAAAATACCCCTCAATAGGCATCTGCCTGAGGAGGATGAAGACAACGGTTATAATTATGAAAAGGGAAATCATGGAGCGAGCCATTCGACTAAATGAGTATTTGAGCATCGGCATCTCCCCTCATATTTGGAATGGAAATGCGGTTCTGTGCAGAACCGCATCCCAAGAGCCAAATTGTTCCATCCTTAGCCCTTTGCTCCGAGAGCAAAGGGCTAAGGAACAGCTCCTTAGTTGGTGACCTTTTCCTTCCAGTCTTCGTAGGAAGCCAGGAATTCTTCAGTAGTTACCGGCTCTTCCCGAAGGCGGGCGCCCTTGAGACTCTTAGAATGACCGGCCATGGGAGACCATTTCAAGTCGAAGGTGTTAATCCGGCGAACCATGTACGAATAGGTATCGCAGGAGAAGGGGATGGTCAGGGCATGGTTGATCAGGAAGGCCTCGGCCTCGGCAAGGGCGGCGTAGCGCTCGGAGGTTTCGATTATTGCATTGGCTTCAGCGCACAGGCGGTAGTACTCTTCGCGAATTGCAATGGTCTCCTCGCCATCGGCCCTGTCCAGGAAGGTCCAGTTATTGCCCTTGGCAAAGGCGACCTGCCAACCTGAGGGGTCGGCAACGGAGTTGGAGTTATTGAGCTTCATCAAGCAGTATTTGCCCGAGCGGCGCACGGCATCCAAGAAACCGGTGGAGGGGCCTGCCTGGATGATGCACTCGATATAATCCTTGCCCAAGGTGTTTTCCAGGTCCTGGGCAACCATCATGACTTCCTTATCCCAGTCAATGATGGCAGGGTTATAGGGCATGAGGACTTTTATGGGGAAGGTCGCTCCAGCTGCAGTGAGTTCTTCAATTGCCTTATCCCTGAATTCCAGGGCCTTGTCCTTCTGGGGGAAGGTGCGGGCAGTAATCTCGGCCAGGGAACCGATATTGACAAAGTCGACATCGCCATCCTTATAGGCCGTTGCCGGGGTAATGGTATTGCTGATGAAAATGTCCGGGTTGTAGGGGTCCTGGGCGGACTTGGCCCGAAGCTTATCCAGGGCCCAGTAGATGGACTGGCGGAAGTTCTCGTTATTTACAGCCAGCTTCCAGTTGTCGGGCTCGTATTCCTCATCAAACTGAGGATCGTAGTTAAAGCCATAATAGTACATGTAGGAAATATCTGGGGGGCTGGGGGTGACGATATCCTTGGTGTCCGCTCTCTCCATCCAGCTGGAGAGGATGGCTGTACTGATATCGGCTTCGTCGACCTCGCCCCGGAGGAACATTTCCGGCGCCAGGGTAATGGCTTCAGCATTGTAGATTTCCACGTACTTGTCGATAAAAACCTGTTCCTTGTCCCAGTAGTGGGGATTCCTGGTGTAGACCCGCTCTTCCTGGGGAGCGTACTTGCTGAGATAGTAGGGGCCGTTAAAGAGCATGGACTCATTGTCCAGAGCAAAATTGGGACCCAGTTCTTCCAATTGCTTGTGGTAGGCCGGATAGTGGCCGTTCCTGGTCAGGGAATGAATGAAGTAGGGGATGGGGCGTTCCAAAGTATACTCAATGGTCTTGTCATCCAAAGCCTTGATGCCCACCAGACTGAAGTCGGTAATCTCCCCGCTGACATAGGCAGTGGCATTGAGAACCAAATCCTGCCATACCCGGGTATTCGCGCTGCTGTTGGCGGGGTTGAGGACGTACTCGGCGGCTACCAGCCAGTCCTGGGCGGTAATATCGGCAACCACTTCGCCCTTATTGTTCACCCACTTGAGTCCATCCTTGAGGGTAAAGGTCCAAACGGTATAATCGTCGTTTACGGTATAGTCCTTTGCCAGGGACATGACCACATTGCCGTAGCGGTCATATTCCACCAGGGTATCGATGACGTTCTCCGAAACCCGGGTGTCGTTTACTGTACCCGAAGTCAGATAATTCAAGGTGCTGGCTTCGGCAGAATATACCCTGCGATAGACTGCGCTTTCTTCGGCGCCGCCGCCACCGCACCCAGCCAGCATCGCTGCTGCCAGGATAATGCAGAGCAGCAAGGATAGTGATTTTTTTAACATTTCTGGTCCTCCTATCTGGAATTAGACATTGCCAGGTTACCACCGGGGCCCCAAACCGAGGGTAACCTGCCGCCTGCCCTCGGGCAGACGGATAAATATACATTCGACAAAGATAATATAATTCCTTCTTTCGCCTGCCCTCGGGCAGACGGATAAATAGATTGACCGGACTCACCACCAGTGCCAAATTGCATTGGCTTTTTATAACTGGGTCTGCTAACATAACATGCAAAAGGCATGCCAGCCAAAATGTAAGGGTGTTGGGGTCAGAGCTATTCGCGATTACGAACAGTAATAATTTCCCCTTCCCCTTATCCCCCAGGTCTGACTGTAAAAATGGCAAATTCCACAATCGCGAACAGGCAATCCCCGATAAGGAACGCAAATTCTCCCCTCCTTCCCGAATCCCTGGGCAGACTATTTCTTCTCTGTATCCGTCTATAGGATGCAAGTAAGATTTGGGAGGCGATATATGATGCGCAAACCGGCAATTCTGGCCTTGCTCCTGGCCTTTTCCCTGGCAGGCACAGGCTGCGGCATAATCTTTGTGGGCGACGGCTGGAACTACACCAATTACATCGGGGACTGGAGTGGAACCTATGACTTCGCCGCCGGCGACCTGGTGGTGGAGGGAACCAACGGCTCCATCACAATTTTGGCCTGGGATGAGGAAGCGGTCCGGGCCGAAGCCAGGTACACGGCAAAAACTGCCGACTACCTGTTTTCCCCCGCAGTGGTGGAAGAGGACGGCCTCCTCTCCCTGAGCCCGCCCCGGGACCGGGATCTGAGCGGGGTGTCCTGGACCCTTCAGGTCCCCCGGGGCCTGAACATCGCTGTCCGCACCAGCAACGGCCGCATCAGCATCCTGGGTGAAGGCTTTGGGGCAGTAACCGCCGACACCAGCAATGGCAGGGTACTCTTGGAGGGCTCCGGCCAGGGCCAGCTGGTGGTCAACACCAGCAACGGCAGCGTGGACATCGCCAACTGGACGGGAGAAATGGATATCACCACCAGCAATGGCTCCATCACCGCCCATCTGGGCAAGATCGAAGCAGGTCGGTACAGCCTCACCACCAGCAACGGCTCCATCCGGGCCTTTCTGGAGGAGGATTCGGCCTTTGAGCTCAGCGCCAGCACCAGCAATGGCCGCATCCGTACCGAACTGGAGGGCGATTGGTCCCAGGACATTTCCGGAACCAGTTACCGTGGCGCCTATAACGGCGGCGGCGCCAGCCTGACCCTCCGTACCAGCAATGCGAATATTTGGCTACATAGGCCATAGACCCGCAGACGGGCGGCAATTCCGCCCCGTTTTTTTTGCATTTTTATTGGGCGGGGACAGGGATTTTGCTGTAGCACAGAGAAGAAGTAAGGGCAAATTCACGATAATTGGAGGCTGGCAATGTGAGTGCAGATGTGTTGATCAAAAACGGGCTGGTAATTGACGGAAGCGGCAAGGCCGGAGAAGTGCGGCCGGTGGCCATTAAGGGAGACAGGCTCTACCTGCCCCGACCGGGAGAAGCTGTGCAGGCCAAAGTGGTGGTGGATGCCCAGGGCCTGGTGGTGGCCCCCGGCTTCATCGATATCCATTCCCATACCACCCTGAACGGCCTGGTCAGGTCCAAGGGGGGCAGCAAGCTGTCCCAGGGCATTACCACGGAAATCACCGGCAACTGCGGGGCCTTTCCTTCCCCCTACACCCCGGAAAACCTGGAGACGCTTTCTTCGGTCCATAATATGGACTGGTCCCTGCCGGGCTACCGCCGCTACCTGCAGCAATTCCAGACCACCCCCATCTCCCATAACCTGGGCTTCCTCATCGGCCATGGCTCGGTGCGGGCTGCCGTCATGGGCTATGAGGACCGCAAGCCCACAGCCGCCGAGCTGGAAAAGATGAAGGAGTATGTGGCGGAAGGCATGGAGCACGGCGCCATGGGCATGTCCACCGGCCTGGGCTATCCGCCGGGAATCTTTTCCGAAATCGACGAACTGGTAGAACTGTACAAGGTGGTGGCCAAATACGGCGGCATCCATGCCACCCACATGCGGGATGAGGGCGACGAGCTGCTGGAATCCATCGACGAGGCCATCGCCATCAGCCGCCGCTCCGGCGCCTCCCTCCAGGTCTCCCACCTCAAGGCCACCGGCAAACCAAATTGGGGCAAGGTTGTGGCCGCCCGGGAGAAGTTGGAGGCGGCAAGAAGAGAGGGGCTGGATGTCAACTACGACTTCTACCCCTACACCGCCTGTTCGACGGGCTTGAGCAGTCAACTGCCCAACTGGGTCCACGAGGGGGGCTGGAGCAAGTCGGCAGTACGCCTGCAAGAGCCGGAAACCCGGGCCAGGATCCTGGCAGAGGTAAAGGACATGCTGGAAGAAGCCGTGGGCTGGCATAACTACCTCATCACCCTCCTCTCGGAGAAGAACCGCCATCTGGAGGGCAAAAATCTGGCGGAAATCGCTGAAATCCGGGGGCAACATCCCGCCGAGGCCATGCTGGACCTGCTCCTGGAGGAAGAGGGCGATATCGACATGATCAAGTTCGCCATGACCGAGGCCGATGTCCGCACTGTGGCGGCGGGAGAACTCTCCATGGTCGGCACCGACGGCAGCGCCGAGCTTCTCAACGACCCCCACAAGAGAAAGCCCCATCCCCGGGCGTACGGAAGTTTCCCCCGGGTGCTCCGCCTGTTCTGGCGAGAGCAGGGGCTCTATAGTCTGGAAGCGCTTATCGCCAAGATGACTGCAGTCCCGGCCCGCAAGCTCAAACTGAATGGGCGGGGGCTGATCGCCGACGGCTACTTTGCCGACCTGGTCCTCTTTGATCCCGAGACGATAGGAGATACTGCAACCTATGCCAATCCCCACCAGCTGGCGGCGGGAATCCACAAGGTCTATGTCAACGGCGCCCTGGCCTATGAAGAAGGCCGCTTTCTGGATCCCAAAAGCGGCGTCATGGTCAAGCCCTCCATATAAATGTGCCCCTGAAACAACTCAATAGATTACTGGCTGCCTTCGGGCAGCTTTTTTTGCGCCGGGAAAATGAAGCTGGGTATTAAAAAGCCGCCCCGCCCGGGCGGCGTTTTTACTTGGGTTCGTCGCCTCCGCCCCGGTTCCTGACCCGGGCTTTAAAGAGGTCACCGAATTCCCCCTTGGCAAATCCCTGAAGCTTACGCTTCATCTCTGGCCAACTGCCGGCGCTGATGTAGAGAAAGACGCCGCCGCCGATGATTACGATGGCCAGAAGCCAGAGGATGGTGGAGAGGACAGTTCTCCCTCTGCCCTGGCCCCGGGGCTGAGCCGCAGGGTCCTGGGCGGCCTCGGCCCGGCCGTAGAGCAGGGTGGCCAGGACATCGGCAAATTTTGCCGCAGATTCCTCGGCGGCCTCCTTGTCGGTTTGGTGGGTGCCCACCTCGATCAGGATGGAAGCTGGACTCATATCCTGGTTGTAATTGCCCTTGGCCGAGAAAATGCCCTTGACGAGGCCGGGATATTTTTCATCGGCAACGGCTTTCAGCTCTTCGGCAAAGGCCTGGTTGGCAGCCTGGTTTTGGTTCTGCCGGCCCACCACCAGCTGGATTTGTACAGTTCCGTCTTCGGTCTGATATTCTTCGGCGGGTATGGCGTCCCGATGCACATCCACCACAGCGTCGACGCCTTCGCCCATGATCTCTTCCACCGTTTCCCGGGAGCGCTTGTAGGCGCCGGCATCATGGGGGACATGGGTCTCCTTGGATTCCACCACTTCGACCCCGTTGTCCTCCAAGGCTTTGGCCAGGGACTCGGCAACATCGATGATGCCGCCGCCCTCGGGAATGCTGTCGGTGCCGTCATTGGGGACATAGGATTCCGCCCCGTGGGTGTTGTAGACGCCGATCTTTTTGTTCACATTTTCTTCTTCCTGGACCAGCAGAGGACGGGGTAAGAGGATCGCCGCGGCGATGCGGACCTTGTCCAGGATGGATTGGCCCCTGTCCCGACTCACCGGCCGGGCCAGGGCGTCGTCGCCCTCCACCTCATAGACCTCCCAGCGCCGGTTGTCCATACCGATCCAGGTGTCGCCGACGTGGATGTGGCGAGCCGTCCGCATCAGGACATTGCCCCCTTGGTCCCTCAGGGTGTAGACGCCGCCGTCATCCCTGGTGTCCAGGTGTAAGAGGTCAAAGAATTCTTCCGTCGGATTCCCCTGGCCCCTGACCGGGCTGAGGGGCAGCACCAAGGCCAGGGCCAGCAGGATAATGCCTATGCGCTTCACAGCGTGCCCTCCTCTATTCCTCATCTTCTTCATCCTTGCGCAGTTTTACCACCTTGGTACTGCTGAGGCCCCTGGTCAGGCTGCGGGACTGGTGTTCCTTGGGACCGCCCTGCACTCGCTCCAGGGTCTCGCCAAAGAGCTCCGCCAGGGCCACAGCCAGGATTCCCACAATTACCACCCCGTCAAAGAGGCCGGCCCCGCCGATGGTGACGCTGCTGTCCCCGCCAATATAGGCCACCTCGATCCGGGATATTACATCCACCAGGATCATGGACATTACCCCTGCGATGAAGGCCGAGCGCCGGGACCTGCCGGCGACATAGCCAGCTATGGCCGCCAGGATGGCGTAAAGGTACATCGGATCTATGGGCAGGGGAAAGAGGGGCGTGGCGGGGAAGAGCTTGTTGGCTCCGTATATCACCGCCGTGGCGACGATGGTGGCGATGATGGCCCGGGTCTTCTCCTTGACTGTCCCCGCCTTGACAAAGAGGTAAATGGCCAGGATGGCGGGGACCACGGCGCCCCCGATATTGACGGCTACATTGGCGGTGACGGGGATCTCGATGAAGTTCCCCAGCGCCATGGCGGCGATAAATAGCAGCGCCTCCCGGTCGGTCAGGCGAAGGCGGTCCAGAACCCTTTGGGCCACGCCTACATAGATGAGCACTGCGACAATTACAAGGGATGTTAATCCTAGCATGGCTGCTCTCCTTTGCTGCAGTTTATATCTTTAAGTTAACCGGATTTGCGCCGCTAAATACCAGTAGCAAAAAATAAAGCAACCGCGAACATCGGGGACAGCGACGGCTCATCAGTCCGCCCGACGGTGGGCTTCAACCTGTCCCACAAAAAAAGTCCGGGGACAAATTATCAATCTTTAATTGGCCAGGCTTCCTTAGTATTCGACATAATTCGCCTTATCATATATAATTGGAGAATAAAGGTGCATTCGCTGCTATTCTCAATTTAAAAAGAGGTGAGTCAATGGAAGGGAAAGCTTTGTTCTCGCGGAACCTGGTCAATAAGGGCAGGCAGGTAGAGTTGGACGTGGTAAAGGGGCTTGCCATTGTCTTCATGGTCCTGGTCCATTGTCTGGAAGAATACACGGTCTGGCCGCTGCCAGGGACATTGTCAACTTACATAATTGAGTTTTTGGGCAGCCCTCCGGCAGCCCCGGTTTTCATGTTTGCCCTGGGTATCGGCATTGTCTATTCCCGTAAGAGTGATGCCAGAAGCCTGCTAAAGCGGGGAATTTGGCTTTTGGCATTGGGATATATCCTCAGCTTTTTCCGGGACCTTCTGCCCCATCTGGTCTTATATGCCAAGACCCAGGATTCAGCGTATTACAGTGAGGGGATTCAGCTCTTTCTGGGCATCGATATCCTGCAATTCGCCGCCCTCACCTTCATATTTTTCGGCATTGCCACCGCACTTCGGTTTAAGCCCCTCTCATACTTTATCGCCGCCCTGATCTTGGCGGGAATTAATCTGGCAGTGGCGGGAATATCCCCGGAAAATGAGGTGCTGCGGATCTTCCTGGGCCTGTTTTGGGGCACCAATGAGTACGCCTGGTTTCCCTTCTTGGTCTGGATAATTTACCCCATAGGGGGCTATCTCTTCGGGAATCTGCTGATCCGCTGCAATAATAAAGGGCAGTTTTATAAACAGGTATTTGCAATCTCCTTGGCAATTCTGGCGCTTTTCGGCCTCTACTCCTATCTCAGCGGCGTCGATTTCGGCGCCCATGACGGGTTATATCAGGAGGCCTATTATCACCACGATCTCATCGGAAACATAATCCTCCTTGCCTTTGTCGGGGTGTGGACAAGCCTTATCTACTTCTTAACGGCCTTTCTGCCTAAATTCATCACGGGGGCCTTGGCCAGGTGGAGTAAGAATATCACCACCATCTACTGCGTGCACTGGCTGATAATTGGCTGGTCGCTTATCTTCATGCCTCCCCTCTCCCTGCCTTGGCTGCTCCTTACCTTTGCCTTAATTCATGCAGCCAGCGATATTATTTCTATCTATTATCTGCAGCTGAAAACAAGAGTTGTCGCGAGACTCCAGGGTAAGTCTCTGAACGGATAAGAAAAGAGGTAAAAAAAATGAAAAAGCGATTTATAATTGGCTCTGTACTGCTGGCAATCACGCTTTTACTCAGCGCCTGCAGTCC
>JBMNFF010000020.1:0-16144 GCA_050949165.1 Bacillota bacterium
GCCCACTGACAACAAGATCCACGAGGTTGTGGAGTTTTAGGGACCAATGACAAAATTGTAGGGGGAGCTCCTTAGCTCCCCCTTAAATCCCCTGCCCCTGCAGGGCAAGAAGAACTAGTTCTATTAGTATTGCTTGTTATAATAACCAGTCCATATGGTCAACTAAAGGATTGTAGCATTGCTATTAATCCATCCTTTTAACTAAATTGAACTCGTTTCTTCTCTCCCTTTTTGATACTGCGTTTTCGATATATTTATTGACATCTGACTTGAAATCTTCAAAGCTTATCAAAGAGACATATGAGTCTTCTAGCCTATCATAGACACCTACGCATTGATGCTTTTTATGGCTCTCTTTTATATTGAGCATGTTCTTTCTTGCTAAATTATTGACGTCCTTGAGACCTGTTACTCTAGATTCTTCCCTGCACATATCGCACTTATGAGTACATTCTTCAATAAGTAAGTCTTTTGCCTCACTAGTGTATACAGCCACAACCCCATTAGTTACATTATTATCTCTGTCTTCCAAGGAGTAACGCAACTCATCATACATCCAATCATCAATTTTATCAAACCGGTCTCTACGGTACTCAATAGCTTCAGGAGTTAATAAAACTATTGTAACGCTTGTTCTAGCAAGCTTGTCATAAAGATACCTTCGAATCGTTTCCTCGGACATGCCGGATCTGTCCTCATCTTCCGAGCAGTCAATCACGTCATCGTCTTGGTCGAATAGTTTGCAAAGTTCTTCTTTATATTCCGCACCGTCGCTAAACCTGAATGATATAAACACTCTTCTTGCCAACTGGCTCTCACCCCTTAATTTTATTTTGCCTTTTACACTTAATCATCTTGATAAATTGATAATAGATCCCCCCTATATGCATGCTAATATCACGTTAATAGGCACACAAATTCCTTATGCGCTATACACCTTGAGTAAATTTAATGCTGCCGTAATTCGATATTTTCTCTAGGTCGATAAGTCTTTTTCCCTTTATTAGGAGGTTATGCAAATAATACGATAACAGCAAGTCCAATAAGGACCAGTGCTAAATAAAATAGCCATTCCGTTGCAGAAAACAATGACCTGAAATAGCAATATTGCCAGCCTTTATATTTATGTAAAGGAATTTCGAACTCCCTTACATCCACTCTTTTCGAGCAATCACTTAAGCCCGCAACATCTTCGTAAACACCACGAAATTTTCTCTCTTGCTGCAAGTAGTACGAATCCAATAGCCAAAATAGAATTGACTGGGCAATAGCAATATATACTAGCAAATCGTTATTACTTTTTCCGTCATTGCTTCCTGCAAAAATTGCTAGTAGCGCAGATACAATAGCTATTGCCATTCCTTTCATCTGAACAGAGTTATGGTTCATTCGGGAAATATTTGATTGAATAAACTCTAAATGTTTTATTGTTCTTTCGCTCAAATTGCACTCTCCTTTGCTAATTCTATTTGTACCCTAAGCTGGATACCTGGCCTAACCACAATTAGCTCAGTTTTGGCCGGGAATCATATAATTGACCTATAATGTTTCAACCGCGTTATCTCTCACTAAGGTTACTATTTGCACAAGTTTCTTCTGCTTTTCACCATCGAACAACCTAATAAAGCTCTTCGGTTTGTCAAAAGGCGGCTTCGTGAGTTCTGAAACGTTTTCAATGTAGCCGTTGTTGACAATGTAGTCGATGACCTTCTTTACGAACACGATTTGCTCATGGGTCAGGGACTGGTCATTAATGAAATCCGAGAACGCTGCTGCAGCTGCTTCGTATTCCATCTTGGCAATTCTGCGCACCAGAAGGCCGAAGGGTGTGTCCTTGAACTCCCGCTTGTAGTCCTCTACTGTGCCTAACTCGCTGGTGAAGATGCGCTCGAGCTCTTCATAATCCTTCTGGGTCAAGGGTATATTGTTCCTTAACTTATGGATTGCAATGTGATCCTTGTTCTCCTCGATATACCTGTTCACCTTTATTCTATAAGCTTCGAAGTCATAGGCGGGTGGAAGAACCTGCCCCTGGGTAATAGAGGTAACTTCATCCTTGAGGTTGGTGTATATCGTTCTTCCCGAACCCTCATCCACGATAAATTTAATCAGTTCCCGCAGTTCTAGCCGCACCTTTTCAAAGTTCAAGATGTCTGAGTCCTGCCAGAATTCCTCTGTTCCTATGGTGTTGATGAATTCCAGTTGCGCTCTTATCTGCGGAATGATAGCCCTCTCCGCCAGGTGCACACAGATGTTCATCAGTTGCTTCTTGCTCTTAGCGAATTGGGGCATGGACTCGATTTGGGCTATCATCATGCCGTACATGAAGTTGTCAAAGCGCTTGGCATACTCATCTGTGTCGTCCATGTAGACGATTGGCGCAAGATAGGTAATGAGGTTGTGTTTGTCCAGCTCTTCCAGACAGACAAAGGCCTCTTTATTTTTGTACTTCTCTACATGCTGCATCTGCAACTTAACTGCAATCAATTCGGGATTGAGGGCATTGATCTGCTGAACGACAGTCTCTATTAACCCCTCCCGCATCTCCTGGTAGGCATCGTCGGCAAAGGCAGAATGCTGAAGCAGGTGAATCAGCCTAACTCGCTTAGCAAAAATGGCCTCAGTCAGACTCTGGGCTTCTGCTCCAGGCAGCCCCTCCTGATGCTCCCGGAAGAACTCAAAATTGCCCAGGTAATCGAAGATGAGAAAGTGCTGCTTGTCCTCACCAGGCCCAAACAAGTCTCGGCATGTCCTGGTTCCGCGGCCAATCATCTGCCAGAACTTTACCTTGGAGCGAACACGCTTGAAGAATACCAGGTTAACAATCTCCGGCACATCAATCCCAGTATCCAGCATGTCCACGGATACGGCAATATGGGGTTCCTTCTCAGCAACCCTGAAATTGTCTATTAGGGTCTGGACGTAGTTATCATCACACACTACCCGGGCGGCAAAGGTCCCGTGGTACTGGGGATACAGCTTGTTAAAACGCTCAACAATGAATTCTGCATGCTTCTTGTTTTGGGCAAAGATAATCGTCTTTCCCAGCCGGTCCCCACCGGCAACCTTAATACCCTTGGTCATAAGGTCTTCCAGAACCATGTCCACAGTGTTCTGGTTAAAGATGTACTCATTTAATGCAGGGGAGGGAATGAACTCAGGCATTTCCCCGTCTTCATCGGTGAAGTCTTCTTCATAGCGCTCCTTATCCTCCGCGGAAAGGTCATCATAGGAAATGCCCTCTTCCAGGAACTTGGTTTTCACTTCAATATTGTAGTACGGGACCAGGACACGGTCCTTTTCTACTGCCGTCTCATATTCATAGGCGTAGGAAGGAACTCCGGGTTCCATTTCAAAGAAATCGTAGGTATTGCGGTCAACATCTGTCTTAGGCGTTGCAGTTAAGCCAACCAGCAGGGCATCGAAGTATTCAAAGATGGCCCGATACTTCTTGAAGATGCTTCTGTGGGCTTCATCGATGATGATTAAGTCAAAATGGGCAGGGGTAAAGAATCGCCCTCCTTGGTTATCTCTTTCCGAATCTATGGCGTTGAGCATTGTGGGATATGTTGAAAAGACAATACGGGCGCTCCTGTCATCATTATTGCTGAGGAGATTGCACAGGGACATATCCGGCAGGTTGTTCTTAAAGGCATCCTTGGCCTGGCGAACCAGGGCGGTCCTGTCTGCCAAGAATAAGACATTGGTGACATACCCGCCCCTGGACAGAACATCCGTCAGGCTGCAGGCAGTCCTGGTCTTGCCGGTGCCAGTAGCCATGACCAGCAAGGCCTTGCGATGACCAGCTTGAAAAGCATCACATACTGCCCGGATAGCTTCCTTCTGGTAGTAGCGGTCGGTAATCTTGTCATCGATGGAGACATCATTGAGTACCCTACGCTCGTGCCTGCGATTCATCAGCTTCTCCAGGTCAGACTTGGACAGGATTCCGCTGACCCGGCGCTCGGGATAGAACCCATCCCAAAAATAAGTTTCGAAGCCGTTTGTGGTAAAGATCATGGGGCGACGGCCGGTCATCTTCTCCAGGCAGTCGGCATACAGCTTGGCCTGCTGGGCGCCAATCTTGGGGTCCTTGGAAGTGCGCTTTGCTTCGATGACAGCCAAAGGCAAACCGTCCCTGCTGTAGAGGACATAGTCTGCATAACCTTTGCCACCGTTGGGCATCCCCGTCAGTTCCACTTCCTCGTGGACATCATCGCCGAACTTCCAACCCAAGAGCTTCAGATCCACGTCGATATACTTCTTGCGGGTGAGGAACTCGGAAATGTCAATGGGGGCAAAATGGCGCTCCAGCTTGTTCTTATCTTTGCTGGCAGTTAGCTGAGCGCTCATGGCTGCAATTCTTTCTTGCAGGGCCTTAATTTCAGATTCCTTTTGCTCGATGAGGCTGTCCATCTCCTTGATCCTGGCAACATCCAGGGCAACTGTCTCGGCCGGAATCTTGCTCTCATCAAAGCGACGCTCAACATAGTTGCGACCATAACAGTAATCTATCCACTGGATGAATTCAAAGAGAGATGCCAGGGCCAGGACCGCCTCAGAGCGGGTGACGGCCTTGGCAGTATGAACTGCGACATTGCCCAGCTTGATGATATAAGGCAGCTTGCCCCAGGTCTGCTTGTCCAGGGCGAACTTAAAGGAAGGCTCATGGATTAATGCCTGCAAATTATCCTTATAGGGCATGGAGATGGTGTTATCTGCGGAGTACACCCATTTAACCGCAAGCTCCAATGCCTTGCGGGCGCCTACTGCTGCCATGGCCGGAGAGGTGGCCAGAACCCGCTCGGCCTCAATACAAGCGGCAGCGAAAAGGGAGTATTCTTTTTGGCCCTGTAAAAATTGGAAGTTAGCAGACATTAAGCCTCACCTCGCCGGGGGTTAGTCGAAGTAGCGGGACATTAGGCTGTCAAAGAGATATTGGGTTTCTCAATTGACTTGCTTATTAGAGTTCTTTCTGCTCTTCTAACATGAAAATCTTGCAAAACTCTGTCTGAAGTGATAATGGAGGATATAGCAATGCTACTAGCTCTTCAATGTTCCTATGGTAAGCCTACCGAGTTGCTCACCCCAGATTTGCTATAGAATACAAGTATTCTTTAAGCTTCTCGTAAAAGAGCATTTAAGTAATCTGGAATATAGAGTTTCAGCAGCGCTTATTATTGATACAGGTTAATTTACCGCGCTTGCAAACTCTTTAGGACATACACGAGTTGTCGCAACTATGCCTTAATATTTAACATATAGCACATTCCTTCGACACGTACATTTTAGTTCTTCCTTGTTCTTCATCAGACATATGTGAGTATCTGCTAAATCAAGCCTCCTTATAATACATTCATGCTGCTAATTACACGTACTTCCCTGTCTTGAGATAATTGGTGTACCATGGTGAGTTCCGAACCTAATTTTTAGTGTGATTCACCAAGGTTTCCCACCCTTTTTCAATTGTCACCGGGTCGCCGAACATGTCGTAAAAGATAGATTTGATAAGGTTGTCCAGCTCTGCAAGTTGCTGTTTGCGCATGGCGAGGATCTCCGAAACAGTGTCCAAGGTTTTAGCAATCTTGCGCTGGATCTCGAGGGGGGGTAGAGGAACATAAATATCTTCGACTATACGTTTGGAGATCTCCTTAAATGTAGCCCCTCGCCCAAGGGAGTTAAGGTATTCAGTTCTACCTTTCAAAAACCAGAACAGGAACTTGTTATATATCCTTTCTGAGCAGATTAAATTCTTAAACCCCTGATTGCAATACATCTCTACACCGGTAATAGCAACTTTTCCAATTGGCGCCCTAGAAGAAAGCAACACTGTCCCCTTTGGTAATTGAGTTAAACCTGTATCCGCAATTGCTTTGGCAGTTATTTTTCGCACTGTATCGCTGATGACAACATCTGTATCCTCAATCTCGGCTGGTGTAACCAACAGAATTCCCCATCCCAATATTCTTTAACTGAGGTTTTAGGAGTAGAACCAGAGACAACTGTAGCTACGTCTCCTAGTCTAACCATTTCCCACCTACTCACGGATAAGCCCCCTTAACTCCTCCATTTTGGAGTTAATGTCTTGGCTCAGCTTATCCAAGCGGTCCAGGATGACCTCGGGGGGATCGTATTCCACTTTCTCGTAGACAATCTCTTTATAGCGGTTAATGGAAAGATCATAGTCCTTGTCCACTATCTCTGCCTTGTCTACAAAGAAGCTCTGCTCCGTCTTCTTGCGGTCCACTTCCGCCTCCAGGTTGTGGAAGCGGTTAATGATGTCAGGAATGTCATTATCCTCTATGGGGGAACGCTTGTCATCCAGAGAGTAGCCGTCGGCCTGCATGTCATAGAACCAGACCTTGTCGGTCCCCCCTGCTCCGGTCTTGGTGAATACCAATACCGCTGTGCTGACACCAGCATAGGGCTTGAATACACCACTAGGCATGGAGATCACGGCCTGAAGATGGTGGTTCTCCACCAGTTCCTTACGCAGAGCTTTATGGGCTCTGCTGCCGCCGAAGAGGACCCCGTCTGGGACAATACAGGCACAGCGGCCACCTTTTTTGAGCATCCTCAAGAACAGGGCTACGAAAAGCAGCTCTGTTTTCTTTGTATTGCAGACAGCCTTGAGATTGTCATTGATACTCTCCTGGTCAATGGTGCCCTTGAAGGGGGGATTGGCCAGGATGATGTCATACACATCAGAGATGGCGTTTGCCTTTGAAACGCTATCCATGTACTGAATTCTTGGGTTTGTGATTGAGTGCAGCAGCAGGTTCATAGCTGAAATCCGCAGCATGGTCGGATCAGTATCAAAGCCAGTGAACATCTCTCCATCAAAGAACCGCCATTGCTCCGGGGTCATATCCTGCTCATGGTTTTCCCGTATATATTCTGCAGCAGAAACCAGGAAGCCGGCGGTGCCGCAGGCTGGGTCGCAGATTCTTTGATCGGGACCGGGGGCCAAGAGTCTGACCATCATATCCCGGATATGTTTGGGCGTCCGGAACTGGCCGTTTTGTCCGGCAGTGCTCAACTTGCTCAACATATACTCATACAGGTCACCCTGCATGTCCATGTCCTTGATATCGTGCTGGAACAGCTCGTCCAGGCCGGTGATGACCTTTTGTAGGACCTGGGGGGTGGGAATTAAGAACATCGCATTCTCCATGTAGCGGGAGAAGGCGGTGTTGTTGTCGCCGTTCAGGCTCTTAATAAAGGGGAAGACCTTGGTGCTGATAATGTCAAATATCTCCCTGGGGTCTTTAGTCTTAAACTTTGACCAGCGCATGGCCTGTCCCTCTTCATTGTCAGGGAATATCTTCTTCACTTCGCCTCCCAGGGCTTCAATCTGTTCGTTCTCCAGTTCCTTCTCATCCAAAGAGCGGATGAAGATCAGATATGTAAGTTGCTCGATAACAGTAATGGGGTTTGTAATGCCGCCGGCCCATATGTCAGTCCAGATCTTGTCTACCTTGTTGCGTATTTCTCCTGTTAACATCTTGCATTACTCCCATCTGTGTGTAGTTAAGTTAATTATAGCAGTACCCAGGGACAGTTTAATTTTCTTATCTTTTGCATCAATTATAGCAAAATATAGCAAACATTGGCAGTCCCTTGGAACTCACTCCTCAGTATAATCGGCAATATTAGTAAACCCTACGGCAAATTAACCGCAGGGTTTTTCAGCAATTCAGACGCCCTTATGGGCGTTAACAGACAAGGCTGATTCCAAGCTCCCTCAACATGGTAAAGGTGTCGGCATACCGAACGCCATGGGCAGCACAGACATTGGGGAGCTTGACTTTTTTGCCATTAGAATGATCATAGGACTCATGCGTTACCACAATGCAACCGCAAACTTTAGCGTAAGCAACGAGCCAGCCATCTGCTCCACCTGCAAATCGGGCTTTGGATTCTGGTGAGAATCTTTCCTGGTCTTCTATCCACTGGATAACTTGTCCATATTGGTGAAGGACGTTTTCCCTATCCGTTGACTGGAAGGAACTGCGAAAGGAGCTACGGGCCCAGGCAAACAGCTCATCTTCTACTCGCCCCAACTCATTATAGACCCGGTCAATACTTTTAACTCTGCCCGCCTGGGCAAGGCGAATCAAGCTATCCCAAAAACCGGGGGCAATATCAAAGGCGTAGTAGCTCTTAAAGGCCGTGATGAACACATTGGCATCAAGGAGGTACGTCATGGCCGCGCCCCCATTTCCACCGAGGCGACATACTTATCAAAGGTAGAACCATACATGCCGGTCAGCTGATATGCCTCGTGGTAGGAAAGTCTGCCCTCTTTTGCGGCTTGAGCAACAATCAATGCGAAGCGCTTACCGACTCGCAGGTTCTGGTTATTGTAGAAATCGCCGCCGCCATCGCCTTGCCCAGTTGTCCTTCTCTCGTCAACCAGGTATGCATTATAAAAATCGAAGAACTCATCTCGGCTAATCAAGCTTAGGTCCTTCGCTCTTCGGGCCGCCACCAGGGGACTGACTTTAAACCTGCGGGCAATATAGGCGAAGGGTTCATCGACCTGGCTCGCCTCGGGCCAGCAATCTCGTAACCTTGCTTCAGGAACGAGAAACTCTGCAGCAACTTTATTGCAGTAAATTTCTACGTCATTGTCTGCCGGCGCCATATCCCTGAGATCAAAAATAGCTCCTCTCCCCAAGAAAACGTGGGCCAGCTCATGGGCCAGGGTAAACATTTTAGCAGCCTTGGCATCCTTGTTGTTGACGAAAACCAAAGGCGCATACTGGTCAATCAAGACAAATCCGCGAAATTCCTGCACATCCAGGCTTCGATGAGTATTGTTCCCGACGACTCCATTGAAGACTACCAGGATACCTGCCTGCTCCAGAGCATGCCTCAGAAAATCCAGTGCATCCTCCCAACTGGGATGCGCGGCAGCCCAATCATCGTGCAAGCCCAGAACTTGCCGCATCTGTGCAGCCACAGCTGTTGGAAAGGCTTCAATATCCAAGGAGCCAACAAAAGGAAGTGGCTCATGGCCCAATTCCACAAGATATTCCCGCAACCAATCCTGCCGCCTCTGCATAGCATACACCGTCTCGAGCAAGTCGGGACTTGGCCGAGCTATCTCGCCGTCACCTAGAGTCCTAAAAAACGGAATTGGCAATTCTTCTCTAGGAGGTGCATTAAGGAAAAAATAGCCTAATGGTGTCCGGGTAGCCTTGGACAGCTGCTCCAACTGCCTCAGGGTGGGCTGCTGCTCACCCCGAATCCATTGCTGAATTTTGGGGAACTTGGGTTCCAGCGTAGTACTTGTATGCCCAGCCCTCTCCATGGCCCACTGAAGAACCGGCGTGCTTACAGCTACTCTCGCCATCAGCCTCCCCCCATTCTATAACTTCTTTATATAATATAGTATGACTGCTTAAGATGCCTGGATTCCATAGCCGAAGATATACTTCTACATTGACAAAAATTATCCCTTTATTCGTAAGGAATTGACAAAGGACATTGCTCCCGTTCTAAATGCTTCAATCATCTCACTGGTAAGGCTTACCTTCTCGACCTGGGGAGGAATATCCTCTCTGTTCATCCAGACCCCCAGGGAAAGCTCGTCCTCCTGGAGCTTGATGGTATCATCCCCATCAAGCTCGGCAAAGAAGCCGGCAAGGATTGTATCTGTAAACGGCCAGGGCTGGCTCTTATAATAATATAGATTCTTGACCATGAGCCCTACTTCCTCCTGGACCTCTCGGCAGACTGTCTGCTCCAGGCTCTCTCCTATCTCCGAAAAGCCAGCTATGAGGGCATATCGGTTATAGGCTCGGCCTTTATACTTAGTCAATAGCAGGCGGTCTTGGTCATAAACGGCAACGATAACGCAGGGAGCTATGGTCGGGTATACCTCAAAGCCACAGGATTGGCAATATAGCATTCTTTCCTCTGTGGAGCGCTGCATCTCTTTACCGCAGCGACTGCAAAAGCGGTGATTGTCGTACCACCTGTTAAGTTGCCATCCCACCGCGCCCGCAAAGGAGCGCCAGTGATTGGCTCTAAATCTCGTTGCAGGTACATAGGCCCAGCCTGCAACTGAATCCAAGCCTTTCTCTTCCACCAAATAGAAGTTGACATCATCCACTGCGAAAAGATATTGAGCATTATCTCTGAGTTCCGGATATTCTGGGGCGAAATCTGAGAAAGACGGATACCAGAGTTTATCCATCCCTTCTTTAACCAGCACAGTGTCCCCCAGATAAGAAAGGAACAGATCCTCGGATTTTGCTTTTCTTTTCATGTAAGCATTATTTAATTTCCTCGGTGCTACCTCATGGATCATCTAGCATCCCCCTGCCTGTACGTAGCCGCATTCGGTTTTATACTCCCATTTTACCAGAGAGCGGTGAAGCTACCCAATTACAAATTGCCTCAATCTCATCCATGAAATGTGAGACGTGGTCAAGTGTGAATATCTAGAAGAAAAGATAGTAGCACAGCTCATCGGCTGTGCTATTCCTATTAAGTTCACTTTCGCAAGTTGTTTCTATTCACTCTGTTAATTTCTTACCGCGTGGTCATTACCGAGAAGTGCATCTCCTCGCTGACAATATACAGATATGCACAATCTACACAGCGACCGAACTCATCATATGCCTGCTGGATAATATAGAAAAGCGGTTCTCCCTTTTTCAGGGACAGTACCTTGGCCACTTCTCCAGTGGCTGAAATGGCGTAAAAGGTCCGCTTTACTCTCTTGATGTGGATGGAGTATTCGCTCTCAAGGAACTCATAAATTGACGCCCGATCGTCGTACTTTTCAACCACGCCAGGGAACAAATCAATGGGTATATAGTCTATGGAAAACATTACGGGCTTGTCCCCGCGCCTGCGCAAGCGCTTAATGGAATACAGCGACGCCCCCTGAAAGACCTCGCGCAGGGGTCCATCACTGACTTCCTGCTGTTTTTCCAACACTGTGGTGTCCACAGTTATGCCCATTCGTTCCAGCTCTTCCAGGAAGGATATAAAGTGGTCGGTATCGATCTTAAACTCATTCCCTGGCTCACATACAAAGGTTCCGCTGCCATGAATTCGCTTAATAATACCTCGGTTGGCCAACTCGCTTAATGCCTGCCGCACAGTACCCCGGGATACCCCGTATTCCTCAGCGATGAGGTCTTCGCTGGGCAATTTGCTGCCTACAGCATACACACCGCGCTCTATCCCCGAGCGTATAGAAGCTTCTATTTGTTTATACACTGGTATACCGCTGGATTTATCTATCATTCCTTACCTCTCATTACAGAATATTATAACTTGTATATACCACATATTTCCTTTCTTTTCAAGGTTAGGAGGCTGCACTTCTATAGGGAGAGGGCATATAGCTTGTCGTACAAGTACGGATAATGGGGAAGCCGGAGCAGTTCCTTGCTGAAGCTGTGGGCGGCCACTTCGGAGAGGGTCAGGATTGTGGCCTTGCGCTGGAGACCGAGGAACCTGAAGGTTACGACCTTGGGCAACATTTCATTTACCCTCATATTGTCCCTCTGCTCGATGTAATGAAAGAACTCGTGGGCCAGATGCATTTTGAGGATGGTATCGTAACTCATCCCCTGGTCGTCGGGGAAAAACTCTCGCAAACTCCTGGCGATATCCTCGATGGACTGTTGGTATAACAGAATCTTGGTTTCCCCATCACTCATGTGAATCTCTGCCCGCATCCGCACGCCAAAGTACTTCCCCCTGCTCGACAATAGTTCTATGCGAATATTGTTGTCCGCACATAGCTGGTAAATATCCCGGGTAGCGCAAGCCCTGGCAACGTCGGCGCCTATCTTGAGGGCAGTGCAGACATAGTGCTCAACCTGTTCCGGGGGGATTTTTTGGAACAAGAGGTCCCTGGTCAGTTGTTCATGGGCCAGGTCATAATCGCTCATTTCCAGGAACTTGCGTCCCAGTTCTTTCTTATCCATCTTGCCCTCCAGTTATCTGTAAATGATAGCGATGATGACATCCTCGGAATCCAGATACTCGGTCTCCAAGTCAAACAAGGACATGACAGCCTGCAAAGTGCCCAGACCGCTGAGATCCAGCATCTTTTCCCCATAGCACACCTGCACGCCCGGTAAAATCGCGTTTGCCTCGGAGTACTCCGTCCATTCTTCGATGGCTTTGGGCAATTCCACCGCTGCAGCTCTCTTGGTGAAGGAATAAACACTTGCCCGCCGCTTCTTCAGGCGCACAACGCCTTCCCTGTCCATGACACAGCAATGGTTTTCTCTTTTCTTGCCTATTCCCCACAATCCCTTGGTGACCACAACGGCTTCAAAAACCTTAAACCGGGAGGTCTCATGGGTAGCCTTCAGATCCTCTTCAGACACATTGAGGGCATCAGCAGCCGTCTTTAGCATTTGCTGGGGCGAAGCTTCGGACTTGGCCAGGTCCTTGCTGCGTAGCTCGGTGGAGCCCGTGGCCGTTGCCCGCAATATATTGCGCTGGCTGTCCACCTCAACGGACACATCAACGGTTTCTGCCAAGGCCCCAGCCCTTACCATGGCTTCCAGGATATCGTGGCGAATCTTGCGGACATCTTCTTCGGTGGGGTTGACGATGGAGCGCTCAATTTGCTCCCGGACCATGGCCAGGGCCACCCCAATGGTGGAAATATAGGGCGCGTTCTTGGCAATCCTCCATTTGAATCCTTCCCGCTGAGCCAAATAGGGGACCACTACGCCACCACTGCCCCCTCCCCCCACAAGGTTAGTAAAGCCGCGGTCCATCTCGTACTCTTCCATCAACTCATTGACAACTTTCATCAGCTTGTCTGCCGCCAAATCCAAGGCCTGTTTGGCGGCTTTTTCAACGGACACGCCGAGGTGTTCAGCCAGCACTGACCAGGCCTTTATGGCGCTATCCAGGCACCCCTGGGCATAATCTCCCTGAGGCACCGTCCCCAGCACATTGGCCGCTCCCGCCAGGGTCAGAGCAAAGGTTTGGCCATCTTTATCCACCACCACGGCATAGTCATCCTTGTCATCGGGACAAGGGCGCACAAATCGGAGAGTGGGCTCAATAATCTCCCCGGGCTGGATAAAACACTCATAATCCAGGCCGGCAATATGGGAACTCCTTGGCCCCACATCCGAGATGGTCTTGCCTTCCACCCGGATCATGCTGCCCCCGGCGACAGCCAAGGTGCGCACGTCCAGGGAGTTAAGATAGGTCTTGTGGCCTCCAACCTGTGCGTTCTTGGTCATTACCCGTCCATCTTTAATGGCGGAGATGTCCACGCTGGTTCCGCCCACCTCAAAAAAGAGACCGTCGGAAATCTTCTCGTACATCAGGGCCCCGGCTACCCCGCCGGCCAAGCCGGAGAGCATGGTCAGGATTGGGCGCTTGCGCACCTCATCGATGCTCATTACCCCTCCGTCGCAGCGCATAATCATTAGGGTTGAAGCGATGCCGGCATCCCGAATTGCCTGTTCGGTTAGGTTGGCAGTTTCCATCATCCTGGGAATCAGGCTGCCATTGACCATTGCCGTCCGGGTCCGTATCTTCAGACCATAGAGCTGGGTAATCTCATGGCCACCGGTGGCATAAAGCCCCGCTTGCTGGGCAGCTTCAATTACCGCCAGCTCCTGCTGCGGGTCTTCCACACTGTATGCTCCACTGGCCACAATTACTTCACAGCCCAAATCCCGGAGCCTGGCAATCTCAGCGTCGATATTCTCCCGAATCAGGTCTTTGCCGTGGATAAAGACATGGTGCTGCCTGAGATACTTTCCGGCAGCCAGCTCGATATCCCCCACATTGGTATCGTTCCGGGCCTTTACCGAATCCAGACCCGAGCCGATTCCGACCACACCCACTGTGGCCACATCACCCTCCAATAAGGCATTGGTGGCCTGGGTGGTGCCGTGGGCAATAAAACACACATCTTCGGGAGCAACAGAGTTTTCCTCCATGAGCTGCTTCAGGATTCTGATAACCCCCACTGCCACCCCTTCCTTGTGGGTGGTGGGAATTTTCTTTTTGGCCCGGAGTTCATAGGTTTCGTTGTCGATCAGGACGGCATCAGTAAAAGTACCGCCTACGTCGATGCCTATCCGCCATCCCTTAGCCATCTAAATCCTCCCCCATTGTCACATGTGGTAGTTGAAATTGACCTCATGGGGCTGTATCCCCATGAGGTCAAGGAAAGCAATCAGACTAGAAGAACATTAACGCTCCGATGATGGCTGTAATGATACAAGCCGGCCAGATAAAGACTACATGTCGCCTCATTATATCGTTGACCTCGGTCTTTGTAAAATCTGCTACCCAGACATTCTGGGAGTTGGTGGGGCAAGTTGAGACCTGGAGATAGGCGTCGGTGCGCAGCCCGAACATTGCTGCAACAGGGTTTACCCCCACCGCTGCCAGGATTCCGGCCAGCCCGGCGCCCATGCCATACATGTTCAAAGGCCCGCGATACAGAGCCAACGGCGCCAACACACCAAAGAAGAGGACGAAAACCACGGGGGACTGGGGTGCAACTTTGGTAATGACAGGCTCCAGCACAGCCAGAACCTCAGGGGTGCGCACGGCGGTGAAGATAATACCCACACCAATCAATACTGCCAGTGCACCGGCCACATTCTGAATCCCCTCGACAAAGCACTTCGTTATTAGCTGCAGAGGCCGCTTGGGGGTTGCCAACACGATGGCAGCGATAATACCAATCATTAATGCGGGAATTACATCGAAATCAAAGGCAAGAACGATGGTGATGGGAATGATGGGTGCAATTAAAGCGATGGTGCGAACAGGCTTTTCTTCCACTGCATCGGCTTTGGAGGGCATTGCCCAAGCCCTGCGCAAGGTCTTTTCCTTCCGCATGTAGTAGACTATCATTGTTACAGCTGTTATGGCCATGGGAACCAAGATGTAAGGGGTGTATTTCCCGATGGTGGCTATTTCCAGGCCGAAGGTGTTCTGGTAAATGGCCCAGGTAGAGACGTTGAGGCCGCTGCCCAGGGCTTGTCCACACAGCATTACTGTAGCAGCCAGCAAGGGAGAAATCCCTACTGACATCATGATAGGCAAAGCAATGGTTCCCACCATGATGGTAATGCCGACAAAGGTTGCGCCTGAGAAAATCAGCGCTGCTGCTGCCAATAATGCCAGGGCGACGGGCAGGGGCTTGTCCCCGGCCAGCTCAGCGGCCTTGCGGATGATGGACTTGGATATCCCCGTATTGTTCAGGACCGCGCCAAAAATAGCTCCGAAAATCGCCGCACCCATGGTGGAAGCCATGGCATAGGATCCCTTTTCCAACACATTGGTCATTATAGTGGTAGCTGCAGGATCGGAGGACATAAAGGGCATACCCGCAATGAGGCAGAACAGGACTGAAGCTACCGTCAGGGCAATAATGACAGATATCTTCCTCGTCATAAGGAGTATGACCATGCCCAGGAATACTACCAAAATGCCTATTGCCTGTAGACTTTCCATCAAGTTACCTCCTCTTAACTATTAATTATCACGAAAAAGGAACGCCGGCAAATTCTATGCACCAATCCCCCCTTCAAAAATTTAATTCTTCTCATTCACACCCACTCCGACCAAGATGTGAGCATGTGGGAAGCTGTAGGCCCACAGAAGTAAAATGCGTATTAGATCTGCCAGATTATATTTTTGATGCTACCAAGGGGTTATAAGTTTTGCAGCTGTTATATTTCTCCAATTAGGCCTAGACAATGGCCCCGTTGGCTATTAAAGTTTTTCGCAACTGCTTGACATCTACTCGGCGGGGAGGCACCTTACCCTTCACCGCCAGGGCTGCTGCGGTGCCCACTGCCTCACCCTGGGCAACTACACAGCCCATAATCCGGGTGCTCCCGTTGGCTTCATGGGTGGCCGAAATTATCCTCCCTGCCACCAAAATTCCCTCAATGCCCTTGGGAAGCAGGCTGCGGTAGGGGATATCGTAAGAACCGCCGCTCTCAATAAAGTGGAAGCGGGTCCGTCCCCCCTTGGGATCATGGATATCAATGGGATAAGCTCCCTTGGCGACGCCATCGGGGAACTGCGCTCCTCCAACGACGTCCTCCTTGGTAATGATGTAATCCCCCACGATATTGCGGGTTTCCCGAAAGCCGATGGGGGCAGTGGTCAACAG
>JBMNFF010000021.1:0-11362 GCA_050949165.1 Bacillota bacterium
AGCCATACCATAGTCAGACTCTTACCACTTCCCTGAGTATGCCAGATAATACCGCCTTCCTTAGCTTTAACCCTCTGTCTTGCTGCCATTACACCAAAATACTGATTGTGACGGCACATCTTTTTAATACCACTATCGAACACGATGAAATTATATATGATATCAATTAATCGTTCTTTTTGACAAAGGCTAATCAAGTGGCGATCCATCTTATAGCCTTCCGTTTCACTTTGTGTTTTGATAAACAAAGACAATTTATCAGTCGCTTTTTCATCCTCTTTCCATTCAATAAAATATTTCTCGGGGGTTTCTATAACTCCTATTCGAAGCCCTTCCGTATCGTTACCCGCCATAACCAATTGTATAGTTGAAAAAAACGGCCTGATAAAATCGTTGGTCTGGTTGTCAAGATTCTGCCTAATACCCTCAGAAACCGACACAATACTGCGCTTTAGTTCAAGGACACAAACAGCTATACCATTGATATATAAAACAATATCAGGCCTTTTTGTATGCTCGCCTTTAACCGTTACTTCTTCCGCGATATAGAAATTGTTTTTGTGTGGTTCTTCCCAGTTGATGAATTTAACAGTCTGATTGTGTGTGCTGACATTTTCCCTGACAGAAGCACCATAACGTAGGAGTGAATATACTTCTTTGTTGGCATAATAGAGATCCGGATTTTTCGCTGCATTAACAAGTGAATTTATTGCACGACGAATCAGCTCATTTGAATACCCTTGTGAAGACAAATATTCCTTGAGCCTTCCTTCATCGATATTGGAATTTTCCTGGTCATGCAGATTTCCAAGATAAATGTATTTCAGTTTATCCCGAAAAAGCTTAACTACACGATTTTGCGTAACTCGTTCTCTTTTGCCAACCCTACTCAATTGCATTACCCCCTATACTAAACGAATTCTGCCAGTAAGCAATTCATGCATCATGCCTTGCTTAATGGCCTTATACTTGTTCAGTTTTTGTTCAAGTGCTTCTATTTCTGCATCCATGTCGGAAAGGATGCTTGCTATTGCGGTTTGTTCTTGAATGGTTTTTGGAACATTAATAATGAACTCTTCAAATGTTGGTAATCTTAGCGAATCAACAGTAGCCTTTACAGTGTTTTTTAATGCATATTCCCCAAAAAATGATGCTATGTAATAAAAAACATATTTTGCATAAATATTAGTAGGAAAGTTGCTAATTTTATAAACCCTTTGGTGGTAGTCAAATTTTCCATTAATATAGTGAAATATTTCACCTATATTACCTTCACCTGGAATAATTATCGCTTCACCATCAAATGAATAAGTATCTATTCTTTCTATTTGTTTTGAACGTACAAAAAAAGGATATATTCCATCTGGTACTTTATCATCATTATTCTTCTTACCTGTATTTATTTTAGAAATCATACCAAGCTTAATTTCATCCCAATCCCCACTAAATCCATCAAGCCTTTTTTTTCCTGTTAGTAGCTCTTGCATTGCACCTTGCATGATACTTTTCTTTTTATTAGTCAACTTGGTTAAGGAGCTGACTACAGCATCAACATCGGACAAGGCTTCGGCTATGGCCTGTTGCTCTGGGAATGGTGGACATAACGCTTCAAATAAATGAACATCATTCCTATTTAAAGTCGGCACACCAGAACCTGTTGCAAACTGTTCTATATCAATATACGAAAACAAAAAGTAAATATATTTCGGATCATTGCATTTAAAATCAGTAACCCATAAAGTAGTATTGTGTGGCCAATAGTTTTCTTCAATGTAGTGGACTGTTCCTATTGTTCCTGATCTACCAGTTATAACACCTGGCCCTTTAATTTTATAAAACTTATGGTAATATCCAATTCCGTTAGAATAAACAACCGGATAAGAACCTTCCTTAAGCTCTTTAACTGGCAAATCGAAACCTCTTTGGAGTGGAGCTATATCGCTAATTCTTTTTTTTTGCCAACCACTTGGCACTTCTCTTACTTCCATGCAAATCCCATCCTTTCCAGGTGAGATTTTACCTTTGCTTCATAATCGGCAACTTCTTCTTCAATTTGTGGCAAAGTTTCTTCATATCTTTCAACCAGTTCTATAATTCTGTTTGTCAAGCTATGGGATATAGCTGAATATATATTTTCTATACCTTCATAAATGGTTTGGCACCATTTTTTCTCTACAACTAAATCCTTTATTTCCTCAATGCTTAATTTTCCATACTGATTATAGACAAGCTTATCCAATGTGCCAGCTGTATTTTTAATACCAGAATTTAGCTTGGATTCTTTTGTCATCAATTTTTCATATTGTTGCAGTATTTCAAGCTCCTCGGCTGAATCTTTGTCATGCCTTATTTCTTTAATCCGTTTTTGCAGCTCTCCCTTAGTTATGTTACCCTTATCATTTACAACCTCAGCAAGCAGACCTTCTTCTACACAATGTTCCTCTTTCATTTCTTCCATCCTTGAGACAATCTGATCCCGTTCTATTTCGAGCTGAGCGATTTCGTCTTTTTCCTTCTGAAAATACATTTCTATTATTAAGGCTTTAGGAATTACTCTTCCCTCAAAAGATTTCATCTTCCCGGTTGTTGTGCCGTCTTTTTTCTTCACCATTTCACGTTCGATATCTCTACCTGATTCCCAACCATCAAATACAATAGCATAAACATCATCCTGCATGGTTTCTTCCCAAAAACTCATCAAGCATTGATATACATCATACTTATCAATCAATGACATATTATCGTATATATCAAGTAAGCTTTTTGAGATATCTTCAATAAACTGCTTTGGATGTTCTCCACTATTAATTTCATTAAACCTAGTCCAGTTGTCCGCTTTCCACTCATCAAATGCTCTCTTAACTCTCTCAGCAAACCCTGTAAATTCAGAATGATGGTATATGGTCTCCCTAATATTATCCTTACTCACCTTAAGCTCCATATAACCATCTCGAGCGTTATCTTTAAAAAGCTCCGTCCTTAATGAAGGAAACACCATCCAATAAGACTCCAGTGCATCAATATCTGTTCTTGGTATTCCTCCTGACAAATGAGCAGAAATATCCTGTAAGTCTTCTGGTTCACTACTATCAATATATCTAGGAATATTAAGATTAAATTCATTAGCTTCGATTTCACTGTAAGGTATCATTCTTGAATATTTGGGGATTTCTATAAGACCGTTGAAACAGTCCACAATTTTCCGGATATCCTGTTCACGAAGTCTATTTTTATTTCCATCCTTAATAAAACCTTTACTAGCATCAATCATAAACAAACCTTGTCTTCCCTGTGCATTTTCCTTATCAATGACTATGATACATGCTGGTATACCAGTGCCATAAAACAGGTTAGCCGGAAGTCCTATAATTCCCTTAATAATTCTTTTTTCAATAATTTCCTTGCGTATAGTTGCTTCAGCATTACCTCTAAAAAGAACGCCATGAGGCAATATAATAGCTCCTTTACCTTTCTGAGGCTTAAGAGAATGAATAAAATGAATCAGCCATGCATAGTCCCCGTTTTTTTCAGGTGGAGTTGCACTATACTCAATAAATCGCTCATCACTACTGGTGTCTATTCCATTGACCCATGATTTATAGGAAAAGGGCGGATTGGCCACAGCAAAATCGAATCGTTCTATTCTGTCGCCGTTTTTAAACTTGGGATTGGACAGAGTATTAGCATTAGCAATTGTACCGGTTGATTTGTTATGCAGTACAAGGTTCATTTTGGCAAGACCTGCCGTTGTTGTATCATATTCCTGACCATAAATGGTAATTCCGTTTGCTGCTTCATCAGCTGCACGGATAAGCAGAGAGCCTGAGCCACAGGCCGGATCATATAGGGTCTGGGAAGCCATCGTGGCTGCGTTGATACCTATTACTTTAGCCATTACTCTTGATACTTCTGCCGGTGTATAGAACTGTCCTTTGCTTTTACCGCTTTCCGAAGCGAAATTTTTCATCAGATATTCATAAGCATCTCCTATGATATCATCCCCACCAGCACGATTTTTTCTAAAGTCTAAGGAGTCATTTTGAAAAATAGATACCAGATTTGTAAGTTTGTCTACCTTGTCCTTACCACTGCCCAGTTTGGCATCATCATCGAAATCAGCTACATCTATAATACCAGTAAGTCCATTAGCTTCAGCTAATTTACTTATTATTTTATTCATTCTATCGCCAATATCACTTTTTCCTTTGGCATCAATCATGTCTTTAAAACTGCCGCCTTCAGGAATTTCTATTTCTGCATAACGATCTCCCATAAATCGGTCAGTAACGTATTTTACGAACAGCAGTGTTAATACGTAATCTTTATATAATGAGGCATCCATCCCACCTCTTAACTCATCACAACTATTCCATAATGAGCTATATAGCTCACTCTTTTTAACAGCCATTAAATCCACCTCTTCTGAATTATTTATATAAACGCATTTTTTCTATCAATGCAGTATTCACTTTTCTCTTTTCACATAAATCCAATATTAGAGCACGCGCCATTCGGTTAGGAATTACTTTATTGTTTTCCCATCGATTCACTGTAGAAAAACTAACATGAATAGCTTCAGCGAAATCTGTCTGAGTCATTTGAAGTTCCTCTCGGATAGCTTTTATTGTTTCAGATATCTCCATAATCATCACGCTCCTATAACTTTAATTATAGCATTGTCTATATAGCAAAGTCTATAATTAATTGAATTATTTACATCCATCCTATCTTCTCAACCCTGCTTATTTATCAATTCTGTCAACTCAACCCAACCTAATTTCTAGACTCATTTTTAGCAAAAAAATATACCCTCGATATGTTTCCACGTACACATATCGAGGGCTTAGGTTGAGTTGACAGATTTACTTTTATTTTATGAAACCCAGTATTTTCAATGCTTACCGAGCTTTATTTTCCAGACATCAAACACACCGTCTCGACATGATTGGTATGGGGGAACATGTCGATGGGCTGGACTTCCTGGGCCAGATATCCCCGCTCCTCCAGGATTTTCAGGTCCCTTGCCAGGGTGGCAGGGTTGCAGCTGACATAGATAATCCTCTCGGGGCTTATCTTTACCACCGCTTCCAGCATGGTGGCATCGCAGCCCTTGCGGGGCGGGTCCAGGATGACCACATCGGCGGTCAGATCAGCCGCTATTTTTGGCAGGACATCCTCAGCCCTTCCCGCATGGAGTTCAGCATTGGCAAGGCCGTTGAGGCAGGCATTGTCCCGGGCATCCTGAATGGCGCTGAAGTTCCTCTCGATACCGATGACCTTCCCAGCCTGGTCAGCCAGATATAAGCCAATGCTGCCGGTGCCGCAGTAGATGTCCAGCACAACCTCCTCGCCCGTCAGCTGGGCGAATTCCTTTACCTTTTCATAGATTTTTTCCGTCCCTTCCGGATTGACCTGCCAAAAGGAGCGAGAAGAGATCTTGAACTGCAGGTCTCCGATTCTGTCGGTAATGTAACCGGGTCCCCAGATTACCTCTTCCCTGTCCCCCAGGATCACGTTGGTGGGGCGGGGATTTTCATTTAGCACCAAACTGTGGACGTTCCGGATTTGTTCTTTCAGCCTGTTGAGGAATTCCTCCCGACGGGGGAAGTCCAGTTTGCTCACCACCAAGGTCACCAGGGTTTGTCTGGTCAATTCAGAACGCCTCACCACTACGTGGCGCAGAGTCCCCCGATGGGTTTCTTCATTCCAGGGAGCAATGCCCGTTTCCCGGGCCACCTTGACTATTTCCCGGGCCACCGCGTTATTGGGCTGGTGCTGTATTGCGCAATCGGTTACGGGAACCAGGTCGTGGCTGCGGGGCTTGTACATGCCGGCAGTGAGCTCTCCCCGGTGTAATCCCACCGGGGCCTGCAGCTTGTTCCGGTAACTCCAGGGCCGGGTAGGCAGGGCAGGCCTGACGATGCCGGGAGAGATGCCCCCAATCCTCATCAAGGTTGACTTTACCGTTTCGGTCTTTACCCTCAGTTGGTCCCGATAATCCAGGTGTTGCAGGTTACAGCCGCCACATTCCGAATACCACGGACATTTTGGCTCTACCCGCTGCCCGGAGGTCTCAATTTCCCGGATGATGGCCCGGGCATAGTCCTTCTTGGCGCTGACGACTTCGGCGATGACCTGGTCCCCTGGAGCGGCATAGGGTACAAAGACGGTATAGCCATCCAGCTTGGCCACCCCTTCCCCCTGGTGAGAGATGGTCTCTATCTTCAGCCGGACCTGCTGACCAGCCTTCACTGGTAGCTTAGACATCGATGCTCCTCCTTCGGAATCATATTACAGTTTCCTAACAAGTTGTTTTAATGACAGGAATTAAAGCCTTTAGTGCAGAAGAGTGTTAACAACCAAAAGCATTTTTGTTCCTTCCCCCACTGCCGGCGAATCCGGCATTTTTTTTATAAAAGCGCCGGAGGCGCTATTCTCGAACGATGGAGATCAGGCCGGCACTGAGCAGTGCCTTGAGGACATCCTTTACATCCTGTTTTTGAGCTTCCGGCAGTTTGCCGACGAACTCTTCCAATTCTTCCCGGCTGCAGTTCCGGGTAATCCTGTGGCCGCCAAGGGTAAAAGTCTTCCCTGCCAAAGGAACTCCTCCTCTTGTCATTTTACTATAACTTTCCTGTATCTTGCACATTGTATACAGCAATTTTTGCGCCCGCCAGTGTGATACAATATAATATCCGGATAGAAAGGGTGAACTTACTTGCAAGACCATATTGTAAAGGCAGTTACCGCCGACGGCAGCCTTCGGGCGGCGGCAGCCCTGACCACGGCCACTGTCCAGGAGGCCCTCGACCGTCATGGCCTTTATCCGGTGCCCACAGCAGCCCTGGGGCGCTTGTTGACGGGCGGACTGTTGATGGCCGCCGACTTTAAGAGCAAAGAGAGGATTAACTTGCGAATAGATGGCGACGGTCCCATCGGCCAACTTTTTGTCGATGCCGGTTACGGTGAAGCCCGGGGGTATGTGTGGAATCCAGAAGTAAACCTGCCCCTCAACAGCCAGGGCAAATTGGATGTGGCTGGCGCCGTGGGCAAGGGCACCTTATACGTAATTAAAGATTTGGGATTGAAGGAACCCTGGCACAGCAGCGTCGACTTAATTTCCGGGGAAATAGCCGAAGACCTCACCTACTATTTGGCCCATTCCGAACAGATCCCCTCGGCCATGGCCCTGGGAGTGGTGGTAACCCCGGATGCGAAGGTGGAGGTCGCCGGCGGCTTTCTCATCCAGGTGATGCCCGGCTGTCCCGATGGCCATCTGGAGCAGATCGAAGCCAAAGTGGCTCAGGTTAAGAGCGTCACTGAGCTCCTTAAGAATATGCGCCATCCCGAAACTGTGGTAAAGTGGTTGCTGGAGGGACTGGAGCCGCAGCTCTTTGAGCCGATTCCCGTCGGCTATCGCTGCAAATGCTCCAGGGACAGTATGACCAGGGCGCTTATCAGCCTGGGTAAAGATGAGTTGGCTGAGCTGGCGGCAGATCCCGACGGCTTTGAAACAGTATGCCATTTTTGCAATAAAAAATATCCCTTCCCGCAAGAGGAAATCAAGGATATCATCGACAGTTTGTAATATGATTTAGGGGGGTGTTCCAATGCCTCAACCCAAGTTCTCCTTGAGCAAACGGCAAATTCAGGCCATTGTCGGCGCGGCTATTGTAGTCCTGTTCCTGGCCCTGTTGGTTATCTCTTACCCTTGGCTGCAAATGCACCTGGCCAATCGCCTGATAAAAAGCGGGAACTATGCACTGGCGGAACAGATTCTTCTTCGCCTGGTTGAGGGAAAGCCAGACTGGACCAAACCCAGGTACGATTTGGCCTTAAGTCAACTCTACCTGGGCAAGGGCAGCGAAGCTGCCAGCACGGTTATCTCCCTGGCTGATGCCAGCCGTCTGGATGACTTGGAACTGGCTATCATCTTCATGGATGTGGCGGAGCACCTGCTTAACAGCGGTCACGGCGATGCCGCTTTGGAACTGGCTGCCAGGGTGCTGGCCGAGCGGCCCACCGACAAAATGCTGAGCCAGGCGGTGGTGGAAATCGGCTTTACAATTGCCCAGCGTTCCGAACTGCCTTTGAGCTTAGACGCCCTGAACCTCTCTTTGTCCCTGGAAGAATCCAACTGGATGCTCAACCGCAAGGCCTTTAATATCTTGCTGGACAAGGCTCTTGAAGCGCCGGCACACCTGGCTGAACCGGCTCTGGATGCCGCCCTCAAACTCTATCCCAGCAATTCCATCGCCCTGATCAGCAAGGCTTCGCTGCTGGGTGCGCGCCAGGGCCCCAAAGCCGCCCTGGAGTATCTGGCAGAGCGGGAGGAGACAGTGGGCGACAATTTCACTGAGGATTATCTCAACACCAAGCGGACCCTGATTACCCGTCTGGCTGCCGCTGAACCGGATGCCGATCTGACCCGATATGTCCGGGGCATGCCCCAAAGCACCTTGGTGGAATTGGCGATTCAGGGTCTAAAACAATCCTCCCGCCAAGAAATTTCCGGCTACCAGTACTACCAGTTGGCCATGACTGAACCAGAAGTGGCTTACCAGTACGCGCGCAACTTAGTACAAATTCAAGACTGGGAGGGTGCCCGGGAAATCTTTGCAGATCTCAAGGAACTGGACCCCGGCTATTTGGATTTCCAGGCTGTCAACGCCCTTATGGATTCCAAGACCAGGACGACCACAGAAGCATTCCACACCCCCGGTTACTCATCTGATATGGCCAGCATCTCGCCCGACGGAAACTACCTGGCCTCGCGTTTGTGGATGGATCAGCCCCCCCTGGATGATTTTCTCTTTTCATACCTGTCCATAATCAACCTCCGCGATGGCAGCCGCAAGTCCTTGGGCGACGCTCAGGTGTTTCAATGGGCTTCCGATGGGAAGCACCTGGCCTACCTGACCAACTCCCCTGCCGGCAAAGGCAGATTGCATATCTACTCGGTGAAAGATGAGACGACTTTCACCCTTTCCGGCGAATATGATGTGCTTTCTTTCAACTGGGCGGGAAACAGTCTTATGGTCCAGGCTGAGAAGGACGGGAAAATGCGCTTGCTGCACCTGGTCCCATCCAATTGGCGGATAGTTGAAGAAATGGAGGGAGATTCCCGGAGCGGAGTAAACCAGGACTATGCCTGGATATCTAAGAGCAAAAACAGCCTGGTAATCCACAAATACCGACAGGCGCCCAGGGAAATACTCCTTGACCAGGATATCCTGGCATTTTCCGCTTGGTCGCCCGATGGGCATCTCGCCATTATTGCCGGCCAAGCCGGCAAGAGCTGGATTTACAACTATCGCGACGACCAGGTCACTGAGATTCCCATCCGAGGAGAATTCGCCGCCTGGGGGCATGGGCAAACCATCTATTGGTACTTCCCGGTTTGGGAGAAGCAATATGTCCTGGTGCGCTTGGACGAAACCGGCAGAATAAGCGAGTATCTTCCCTATAGCTTTTCCTACCCCCAATACGATCTCTCTGTTACCAGTGACGGGAGCGCAGCCGTCCTGGTAGAGGATAGCAAGGTCCTTATCCACCGCAAACAGCAGGATTAAATCTGTGCCATGTAGAATTTATCTGGAAGAGGAGGAATGCAGCTTGAAAAATGGAGTGTGTCCACGCTGCCATGCCCAGGAAGTGTACTCCAGCGCGAACATTCGCTACAAGACTGGAAATTCGAGTACCATACCTCTGAGTTTTCTGCGGAGCATTCCCCTGGACAACTATGTTTGCATCAATTGCGGCTATGTAGAAAGCTATGTAGCAGACCAAGATATGCTCTCCCGGGTCAAGGATATCTGGACCAGAATTGAACCAGGACCAATAAGTCCACCACAGCAATAGCAGGAATGCGTATCCCGCTCCAGCGAGATACGCATTCGCTATTATATACTTTATTAGATACCTTGTTTAAGCCTGGAGATGTTTTCCCGTATTTTACCACCGGAGAACACCCCCCGACCTGACACCACGACATCTGCACCGCACTGAGCCACCAGGCCGATATTGTCCGGAGTCACTCCCCCGTCGACAAACCACAGGAGTTTGGGATCGTTTTCCTGCTTTCCATACCTTACTTTGTCCAGCACATCCGGCAGTAAGGGGCAGTCACCCAACTCAGGCTCGGTGGTCAAAATAATGACGTAATCCAGGTGCGGTTTAAAATAGTCGAGATTGGGAACCGGAGTTTTTGGGTTAAAGGCCAGTCCAGCCTTTAACCCATATTTTTTTATCATCCCCAACGTTCTCCGCGGGTAGGGACACGCCTCGTAATGTACCGAAATCATGTCCGCACCACATTTTGCCAACCTGGGTATAAGCCACTCGGGGTTATACATCATTAAGTGGACCTCGAAGGGCAGGCTGGTGCATCCCCTCAGTCCCTCGATAATCTTGATGCCCAAGTTGATCTCGGGCACAAAGCTGCCGTCTTCGACATCAAAATGGATATAATCCGCTTGAGCCGCTTCCAGTTCGGCAATGGCTTTTCCCAGGTTCTCCATGGGCGCGGAAACTATTGAGGGAGCGACGGCTATTGTCATTTTAGGTTGGAGCGGAATGCCTTGACGATATCCATGAACTTCCGGACCCGGGCAACGTCCACAGAGTTCTCAAACTTCCCGTCCACCTTAAAGGTGGTGCCCACCACAGCTCCATCAGCAATGGATAGCTGCTGCTCGACATTTTCCGGCCTTACCCCTGTGTTGGCAAATACCGTTGTTCCCGGAACAGTCTCTTTGACCAGGTGGAGAATCTGGGCGTCGGTTTCGGCGCCGGCAGTGAGGCCGGAGACGCAGAGGGCATCGGGTTTGTTGTTGAAGACGGTACTGCGGGCTATGCTGACGATATCCCGGTCGGCAAGGTATTTTGCCGCTTCCGGCACGATGTTGAAAAGCAGCTTTACGTTTTCTGCGCCAATGGCGTGCTGGTGACGCACTACTTCACCGCAATTAGTGTCCCACAGCCCAAAATCGCTGGCATAGACGCCGGTAAAGATTTCTCTGACGAACTTGGCCCCAGTTGCCACAGCCAGATCCAAGGAAGCGATGGGATCCCACAGGACGTTAACCCCAAAGGGAACTTTTATCTCCGGCATGAGTTCACCGATTACCCGGGCCATGGACGCCACCGTTTCAGTCTTGACCCTTGTCAGGTAAGGCATGCTGAACTCATTTGAGAACATGACAGCGTCGACGCCGCCCTCTTGGAGTCCATGGAGGTCGTGTCTGGCACGTTCAACGACCTTATCCATCCCGCCGTCTTTGTCATAACCAGGGTCCCCGGGCAAAGCCAGAAGGTGACACATGGCGATGATGGGTTTTTCGGTTCCCAGTACCTCTTTGGT
>JBMNFF010000022.1:0-52385 GCA_050949165.1 Bacillota bacterium
CTCTCACGGTCACTAGGAACTCGACTTTCTCTTCGCCAAGTACCGCAGTATCAAGTTTGATGGTCCAGGTGCCTGTTCCATCGTCGCCCGCTGTGTAGAAGATGTTTTCCTTTAATGCCTGTTTGTTAGCCTCATCTCCGGCGTCAACGACATAACCGGCCGCTGCTAGTAAACCATGGAATTTGGAATCTAATTCGCCGTATCCTGCTACCACTTGTTCAACCCAGCTGGCCACAGCTTCGCTGCCGGCAGGCAGGTTGATGCCAAGATGGCCGGCATAGTCGCGGTTCTCACCGGTGTTTTCGCCCAGGTAGATGTCCAGCTCCAGCTCTTCAAGGCTGCCGGTCGCCGACTTAAAGCCAAAGGTGAATGCTTGTACACCTTCAACGGTAGTGCCGTCTGCAGGGCTTACACCAGGATCGGCAATAATCGCCGGCTCCGGCAGGGTCACATTATACAAGAATGCCTTAACGTCATTCGGATAGCTAACATAGTTGTTGTTACCCCACTGGGCACCCGCATCATCTCTCACGGTCACTAGGAACTCGACTTTCTCTTCGCCAAGTACCGCAGTATCAAGTTTGATGGTCCAGGTGCCTGTTCCATCGTCGCCCGCTGTGTAGAAGATGTTTTCCTTTAATGCCTGTTTGTTAGCCTCATCTCCGGCGTCAACGACATAACCGGCCGCTGCTAGTAAACCATGGAATTTGGAATCTAATTCGCCGTATCCTGCTACCACTTGTTCAACCCAGCTGGCCACAGCTTCGCTGCCGGCAGGCAGGTTGATGCCAAGATGGCCGGCATAGTCGCGGTTCTCACCGGTGTTTTCGCCCAGGTAGATGTCCAGCTCCAGCTCTTCAAGGCTGCCGGTCGCCGACTTAAAGCCAAAGGTGAATGCTTGTACACCTTCAACGGTAGTGCCGTCTGCAGGGCTTACACCAGGATCGGCAATAATCGCCGGCTCCGGCAGGGTCACATTATACAAGAATGCCTTAACGTCATTCGGATAGCTAACATAGTTGTTGTTACCCCACTGGGCACCCGCATCATCTCTCACGGTCACTAGGAACTCGACTTTCTCTTCGCCAAGTACCGCAGTATCAAGTTTGATGGTCCAGGTGCCTGTTCCATCGTCGCCCGCTGTGTAGAAGATGTTTTCCTTTAATGCCTGTTTGTTAGCCTCATCTCCGGCGTCAACGACATAACCGGCCGCTGCTAGTAAACCATGGAATTTGGAATCTAATTCGCCGTATCCTGCTACCACTTGTTCAACCCAGCTGGCCACAGCTTCGCTGCCGGCAGGCAGGTTGATGCCAAGATGGCCGGCATAGTCGCGGTTCTCACCGGTGTTTTCGCCCAGGTAGATGTCCAGCTCCAGCTCTTCAAGGCTGCCGGTCGCCGACTTAAAGCCAAAGGTGAATGCTTGTACACCTTCAACGGTAGTGCCGTCTGCAGGGCTTACACCAGGATCGGCAATAATCGCCGGCTCCGGCAGGGTCACATTATACAAGAATGCCTTAACGTCATTCGGATAGCTAACATAGTTGTTGTTACCCCACTGGGCACCCGCATCATCTCTCACGGTCACTAGGAACTCGACTTTCTCTTCGCCAAGTACCGCAGTATCAAGTTTGATGGTCCAGGTGCCTGTTCCATCGTCGCCCGCTGTGTAGAAGATGTTTTCCTTTAATGCCTGTTTGTTAGCCTCATCTCCGGCGTCAACGACATAACCGGCCGCTGCTAGTAAACCATGGAATTTGGAATCTAATTCGCCGTATCCTGCTACCACTTGTTCAACCCAGCTGGCCACAGCTTCGCTGCCGGCAGGCAGGTTGATGCCAAGATGGCCGGCATAGTCGCGGTTCTCACCGGTGTTTTCGCCCAGGTAGATGTCCAGCTCCAGCTCTTCAAGGCTGCCGGTCGCCGACTTAAAGCCAAAGGTGAATGCTTGTACACCTTCAACGGTAGTGCCGTCTGCAGGGCTTACACCAGGATCGGCAATAATCGCCGGCTCCGGCAGGGTCACATTATACAAGAATGCCTTAACGTCATTCGGATAGCTAACATAGTTGTTGTTACCCCACTGGGCACCCGCATCATCTCTCACGGTCACTAGGAACTCGACTTTCTCTTCGCCAAGTACCGCAGTATCAAGTTTGATGGTCCAGGTGCCTGTTCCATCGTCGCCCGCTGTGTAGAAGATGTTTTCCTTTAATGCCTGTTTGTTAGCCTCATCTCCGGCGTCAACGACATAACCGGCCGCTGCTAGTAAACCATGGAATTTGGAATCTAATTCGCCGTATCCTGCTACCACTTGTTCAACCCAGCTGGCCACAGCTTCGCTGCCGGCAGGCAGGTTGATGCCAAGATGGCCGGCATAGTCGCGGTTCTCACCGGTGTTTTCGCCCAGGTAGATGTCCAGCTCCAGCTCTTCAAGGCTGCCGGTCGCCGACTTAAAGCCAAAGGTGAATGCTTGTACACCTTCAACGGTAGTGCCGTCTGCAGGGCTTACACCAGGATCGGCAATAATCGCCGGCTCCGGCAGGGTCACATTATACAAGAATGCCTTAACGTCATTCGGATAGCTAACATAGTTGTTGTTACCCCACTGGGCACCCGCATCATCTCTCACGGTCACTAGGAACTCGACTTTCTCTTCGCCAAGTACCGCAGTATCAAGTTTGATGGTCCAGGTGCCTGTTCCATCGTCGCCCGCTGTGTAGAAGATGTTTTCCTTTAATGCCTGTTTGTTAGCCTCATCTCCGGCGTCAACGACATAACCGGCCGCTGCTAGTAAACCATGGAATTTGGAATCTAATTCGCCGTATCCTGCTACCACTTGTTCAACCCAGCTGGCCACAGCTTCGCTGCCGGCAGGCAGGTTGATGCCAAGATGGCCGGCATAGTCGCGGTTCTCACCGGTGTTTTCGCCCAGGTAGATGTCCAGCTCCAGCTCTTCAAGGCTGCCGGTCGCCGACTTAAAGCCAAAGGTGAATGCTTGTACACCTTCAACGGTAGTGCCGTCTGCAGGGCTTACACCAGGATCGGCAATAATCGCCGGCTCCGGCAGGGTCACATTATACAAGAATGCCTTAACGTCATTCGGATAGCTAACATAGTTGTTGTTACCCCACTGGGCACCCGCATCATCTCTCACGGTCACTAGGAACTCGACTTTCTCTTCGCCAAGTACCGCAGTATCAAGTTTGATGGTCCAGGTGCCTGTTCCATCGTCGCCCGCTGTGTAGAAGATGTTTTCCTTTAATGCCTGTTTGTTAGCCTCATCTCCGGCGTCAACGACATAACCGGCCGCTGCTAGTAAACCATGGAATTTGGAATCTAATTCGCCGTATCCTGCTACCACTTGTTCAACCCAGCTGGCCACAGCTTCGCTGCCGGCAGGCAGGTTGATGCCAAGATGGCCGGCATAGTCGCGGTTCTCACCGGTGTTTTCGCCCAGGTAGATGTCCAGCTCCAGCTCTTCAAGGCTGCCGGTCGCCGACTTAAAGCCAAAGGTGAATGCTTGTACACCTTCAACGGTAGTGCCGTCTGCAGGGCTTACACCAGGATCGGCAATAATCGCCGGCTCCGGCAGGGTCACATTATACAAGAATGCCTTAACGTCATTCGGATAGCTAACATAGTTGTTGTTACCCCACTGGGCACCCGCATCATCTCTCACGGTCACTAGGAACTCGACTTTCTCTTCGCCAAGTACCGCAGTATCAAGTTTGATGGTCCAGGTGCCTGTTCCATCGTCGCCCGCTGTGTAGAAGATGTTTTCCTTTAATGCCTGTTTGTTAGCCTCATCTCCGGCGTCAACGACATAACCGGCCGCTGCTAGTAAACCATGGAATTTGGAATCTAATTCGCCGTATCCTGCTACCACTTGTTCAACCCAGCTGGCCACAGCTTCGCTGCCGGCAGGCAGGTTGATGCCAAGATGGCCGGCATAGTCGCGGTTCTCACCGGTGTTTTCGCCCAGGTAGATGTCCAGCTCCAGCTCTTCAAGGCTGCCGGTCGCCGACTTAAAGCCAAAGGTGAATGCTTGTACACCTTCAACGGTAGTGCCGTCTGCAGGGCTTACACCAGGATCGGCAATAATCGCCGGCTCCGGCAGGGTCACATTATACAAGAATGCCTTAACGTCATTCGGATAGCTAACATAGTTGTTGTTACCCCACTGGGCACCCGCATCATCTCTCACGGTCACTAGGAACTCGACTTTCTCTTCGCCAAGTACCGCAGTATCAAGTTTGATGGTCCAGGTGCCTGTTCCATCGTCGCCCGCTGTGTAGAAGATGTTTTCCTTTAATGCCTGTTTGTTAGCCTCATCTCCGGCGTCAACGACATAACCGGCCGCTGCTAGTAAACCATGGAATTTGGAATCTAATTCGCCGTATCCTGCTACCACTTGTTCAACCCAGCTGGCCACAGCTTCGCTGCCGGCAGGCAGGTTGATGCCAAGATGGCCGGCATAGTCGCGGTTCTCACCGGTGTTTTCGCCCAGGTAGATGTCCAGCTCCAGCTCTTCAAGGCTGCCGGTCGCCGACTTAAAGCCAAAGGTGAATGCTTGTACACCTTCAACGGTAGTGCCGTCTGCAGGGCTTACACCAGGATCGGCAATAATCGCCGGCTCCGGCAGGGTCACATTATACAAGAATGCCTTAACGTCATTCGGATAGCTAACATAGTTGTTGTTACCCCACTGGGCACCCGCATCATCTCTCACGGTCACTAGGAACTCGACTTTCTCTTCGCCAAGTACCGCAGTATCAAGTTTGATGGTCCAGGTGCCTGTTCCATCGTCGCCCGCTGTGTAGAAGATGTTTTCCTTTAATGCCTGTTTGTTAGCCTCATCTCCGGCGTCAACGACATAACCGGCCGCTGCTAGTAAACCATGGAATTTGGAATCTAATTCGCCGTATCCTGCTACCACTTGTTCAACCCAGCTGGCCACAGCTTCGCTGCCGGCAGGCAGGTTGATGCCAAGATGGCCGGCATAGTCGCGGTTCTCACCGGTGTTTTCGCCCAGGTAGATGTCCAGCTCCAGCTCTTCAAGGCTGCCGGTCGCCGACTTAAAGCCAAAGGTGAATGCTTGTACACCTTCAACGGTAGTGCCGTCTGCAGGGCTTACACCAGGATCGGCAATAATCGCCGGCTCCGGCAGGGTCACATTATACAAGAATGCCTTAACGTCATTCGGATAGCTAACATAGTTGTTGTTACCCCACTGGGCACCCGCATCATCTCTCACGGTCACTAGGAACTCGACTTTCTCTTCGCCAAGTACCGCAGTATCAAGTTTGATGGTCCAGGTGCCTGTTCCATCGTCGCCCGCTGTGTAGAAGATGTTTTCCTTTAATGCCTGTTTGTTAGCCTCATCTCCGGCGTCAACGACATAACCGGCCGCTGCTAGTAAACCATGGAATTTGGAATCTAATTCGCCGTATCCTGCTACCACTTGTTCAACCCAGCTGGCCACAGCTTCGCTGCCGGCAGGCAGGTTGATGCCAAGATGGCCGGCATAGTCGCGGTTCTCACCGGTGTTTTCGCCCAGGTAGATGTCCAGCTCCAGCTCTTCAAGGCTGCCGGTCGCCGACTTAAAGCCAAAGGTGAATGCTTGTACACCTTCAACGGTAGTGCCGTCTGCAGGGCTTACACCAGGATCGGCAATAATCGCCGGCTCCGGCAGGGTCACATTATACAAGAATGCCTTAACGTCATTCGGATAGCTAACATAGTTGTTGTTACCCCACTGGGCACCCGCATCATCTCTCACGGTCACTAGGAACTCGACTTTCTCTTCGCCAAGTACCGCAGTATCAAGTTTGATGGTCCAGGTGCCTGTTCCATCGTCGCCCGCTGTGTAGAAGATGTTTTCCTTTAATGCCTGTTTGTTAGCCTCATCTCCGGCGTCAACGACATAACCGGCCGCTGCTAGTAAACCATGGAATTTGGAATCTAATTCGCCGTATCCTGCTACCACTTGTTCAACCCAGCTGGCCACAGCTTCGCTGCCGGCAGGCAGGTTGATGCCAAGATGGCCGGCATAGTCGCGGTTCTCACCGGTGTTTTCGCCCAGGTAGATGTCCAGCTCCAGCTCTTCAAGGCTGCCGGTCGCCGACTTAAAGCCAAAGGTGAATGCTTGTACACCTTCAACGGTAGTGCCGTCTGCAGGGCTTACACCAGGATCGGCAATAATCGCCGGCTCCGGCAGGGTCACATTATACAAGAATGCCTTAACGTCATTCGGATAGCTAACATAGTTGTTGTTACCCCACTGGGCACCCGCATCATCTCTCACGGTCACTAGGAACTCGACTTTCTCTTCGCCAAGTACCGCAGTATCAAGTTTGATGGTCCAGGTGCCTGTTCCATCGTCGCCCGCTGTGTAGAAGATGTTTTCCTTTAATGCCTGTTTGTTAGCCTCATCTCCGGCGTCAACGACATAACCGGCCGCTGCTAGTAAACCATGGAATTTGGAATCTAATTCGCCGTATCCTGCTACCACTTGTTCAACCCAGCTGGCCACAGCTTCGCTGCCGGCAGGCAGGTTGATGCCAAGATGGCCGGCATAGTCGCGGTTCTCACCGGTGTTTTCGCCCAGGTAGATGTCCAGCTCCAGCTCTTGAAGGCTCACCGGTTACCGACTTAAAGCCAAAGGTGAATGCAACATCGCCTTCAATGCTGCCAGGCTCAGGGCTCACACCCGGAGAGGCGATAACTGCCGGCTCTTCCGGCGCCGCTCCTACCTCTACCGTCGCAGAATCGGTAATGCCTGCTATCACTTCCTCAGTATCCGCATCGATCAGGCTGAAGGTTATGGTGTACTGGCCAGCCTTACTGAATACCAGCGTCCAGTCAGTCGTGGCTGTATATTCTGCAGGTATATCAAACCCGTCGGCCGGCCCCCAGTAGCCTTCGTTGGTGAAGGTGTATTCGTCATTGTTGCTGTCTTTGGCCTTGAAGGTAACCGTGGCTCCTTCAGGTCCTTCGGCGGCAAACTTGAATCTGACGCCGTCGTAACCAATGTCGCCCGGTTCACCATCAGTCTCAAAGGTCACCGGAACAACCACTTCTTGGCCGGCTGCAACGTCAGCAGGCACTTCATAGCTGAATTTGTAAGTGGAAGCATATTGGATGCTGGCGACGGTGACGGTGGCAGTTACATCGGCGGGGGCGCCCACCCAACCATCGGGCAGGGTCAGGGTACCAGTGGCAGTGTAGTCGCCAGGGGTGTTGCCGTTATAACCAGCTATGGTCCAGGTGATGGTGGCGGTGCCAGTCTCACCCTTGGTACCGGTGACTTCCACTGTCGTTGCCAGCTGGGCCAGCGCATCTTCTTCGCTGGTGCCGAAGTCCACTGTGATGTCAAAGTTCTTGTCCTCGGTGGATGCATACTCAATCGGTTCTATAGTGCCTGGTTGCACTTTTACAACAGCAGTTACATCGTCAGGGGTGCCTGTCCAATTGCTCGGCAGTTTTATCTTTCCTGTGGCATCGTAATCCCCTGGGGTGTCGCCATCGTAGTTTTCAATGGTCCAGGTAATGGTAGCCGTACCGATTTCACCCTTGGTGCCATTCACTTGAACCGTAGAAGCTAATTGCGCCTTGGCAGCGGCTTCGTCGGTTCCCAATTCGACTTCTATATCAAAGACAGTGGGTTCTATTGAAGCGAAAGTTATTACTGGCGGTGGCGGCGGTGGCGGCGGTGGCGGTGGTGGTGGCGGCGGCACGAAGAGGGCTGCCTCGATGTCTGCAGCTACTTCATCTGATACCGCAGAGGCCCCGCCAAATATTATGGCCTCTTGAACTCCCTTGCCGAGGAACTCTTCTAATTCAGGGGATAGTTCATCGCCAACGAGGAGGATGCCTGTCCTCAACTTTGCCGCCAGGGCAGCGCCAGTGATGGCATCTGCACCGCCGGACTGGTTTCTGCCGGTGGCAATGAAAAACATGGTGTTTTCCGACCCGAATCTCTCAGCCAGGGCTACTGATGTGGCGTAGCGGTTGCTGCCGGATACTCTCTCTGCGCCCAATTCATCCTTAATAGAGTCGGAAATGACTGCGCTGCCGCCGACAAGCAGAACATTCTCAGGCCTCAATGCATTGAGCGCTGCCGCCGTTTCTTCCGGCAACTTGTCCTTGCGGGTTAGAAGAATCGGGGCGCCGTTATTTGCAGCATAAGCTGCCGATGACAGGGCATCGGGGAAGTTTTCGCCATAGGCAAGGAAGACCAGATCGGCGCCATTTGGTGCGATTAGCTCAGAAATCCTTGCGGCCGTATCGTAGCGGTTGGCCCCCCGAATGCGGATAACCTCAAGGCCCATTCCTTTCAATTCGTCTTCTATTGCCTGGGAAACTGCCGCAGTTCCGCCAAGGATATAGACCTTATCTGCCCCTAAGCGGATTATTTCCTGCCGAGTGACTTCCTCAAGATTATTGGGTCTCGTCAATAATATTGGGGCGTCATTAATATACGCCAGAGGAACCCCGGCCAGGGCGTCGGCATAGACATCGCCTCGAGCGAGGACTACGACGCTGGCGCCATTTTCCCAGCCGGCTTTACTGATCTCTACAGCCGTGGCATAACGGTTGCTGCCGTAATAGCGCTCTAAAGCTTGAACAGATATATCTTGCAGGGTACCTAAGGCATTTGCTGATGGTAGGATTACATTAAGAATCATTACTGCTGTAATCAAACAAGCTATTAAACGAGCAAACTTGGACACATTCTTACCCCCTTTAATATTTTTTGGACAAACTTACGGAACTCTACCTCGCTCCTTTCTCGAGATGATTTAACCCTATTTCTCGAAGCTCTTTATAAGGAATTATACCTGGGCACTGCGTCATAACCTGTCAATGCCAAAAAAATTTTTCTACCCCCAGAAAACTGGTCTCTTGGACGAAATATATTATGGAAAGGATAGTTTGGTTGATAGAAAGTACGCAAAAACCAGGGGAGCGCTCGCTTCCCTTTTAATTTGTGACAAGATACAGTTATCCCATGGTAGGATTTGTTGAAATTATAACACCAAAGGAAAAAAAAACCAAGACTTTTTTCAAGCCTTGGTTCCTTTTTTGACATTTTTCTACATAATACCCCATTTATCAGGATTCTGTGGATCCCAATAGTCCAGGCTATAAATTCACAAAACAGCCTGTCGGTGATTATAAAACAACTGTCAGTTCCCTACTCCATGCAGCCAGGCCGGCAGTTTAGCCCTCTTCTATACGCCTTCCCCCCTCATACGCCTACTTTGCGTTGTTTTTTGGCTTGCCCAGCAGGGCAAACATATTTCTTTTGTAGGCCTCGACTCCGGGTTGGTCGAAGGGGTTGACGCCCAAGAGATACCCGCTCAGGGCGCAGGCCTTCTCCATGAAGAAGAAGAGATATCCCAAAGTGTGGGCGGTTAAATCCGGCAGCTCAATGACTATGTTGGGCGTCTGGCCCTGGGTGTGGGCCTGTAGAGTACCCTGGAAGGCGCAGGTGTTGACGAAATCCACAGTCTTTCCGGCCAGATAATTGAGCTGGTCCAAATCCTCCTCTTGCCGGGGGATTTCCAAGTCCCGCCGGGGAGCATTGACCTTTAGCACCGTCTCAAAGAGGAGATTGCTCCCATCCTGAATGAATTGACCCAGGGAGTGGAGATCGGTGGAGAATATGGCCGAAGCGGGAAAGATGCCCTTGCCGTCCTTGCCCTCGCTCTCGCCGAAGAGCTGCTTCCACCATTCGGCAAAGGTCTGGAGGCCCGGCTCATAGGCCGTCAGGAGTTCTACAGCCTTTCCCTTCCTGTGCAGGATGGCACGGCAGGCAGCATACTGATAACACGGGTTGGCAGCAAGATCCGGGTCGTTGAGCTCCTCCCTGGCCTGACTTGCCCCCGCCACAAGGGGGTCGATATCTATACCGGCGACGGCCATGGGCAGAAGGCCGACGGGAGAGAGCACCGAATACCTGCCTCCCACATCGCCGGGGATGGCGAAGGCAGCGTACCCCTCCTGCGACGCCATGCTTCGCAGGGCGCCTTTTGTGGCATCGGTGATGGCAAAGATTCGCCGCCTGGCTCCTTCCTTGCCGTACTTCTCTTCCAGGAGCTTCTTGCAGAGCCGGAAGGCGATGGCCGGTTCGGTGGTGGTGCCGGACTTGGAAATGATGCTGACGCTGAAATCCATGTCCTTCAGGAGGTCCAGCAGGTCGGCATGGTAGGCGCTGCTGAGATTATGACCGGCAAAAAAGACCTTGGTTTTGCCATCCTGCAGGTTGTGGAAGCTGTTGCCCAGGGCTTCGATGGCCGCCCGGGCCCCCAGGTAAGAGCCGCCAATCCCGATGACCACCAGAGCGTCGGATTGCCGGCGTATGGCTTCCGCCGCCTGTCGAATCGACTCTGTCTGGGCCTTTGCCTGTTCCGGGAGGTCCAACCAGCCCAAGAACTCGGAGCCGGGACCAGTTCTGTCCGCCAGCTGTCTGTGGGCGGCAGCCACTGCCGGCTCAAGGTAGCGCAACTCATGCCCGCGCAGGAATGGAGCCAACCCTTCGGTATTGAGCAAAATCTTGGTGGGCATTTACAATTCCCCCTCAGATTGTCATGGACATTAAGGAATTATGTGCTGTTCCGTCAAACAATACCCCTGGCCGCTCCCAGGGGTATCGCTGTTACAATAATGTGCGGCAGGGACCCGACACCCTCCATATGCACCTATGCCCAGGCTTATAGCCTCACTGCAGAAGTCTGATATACCACTGGACCAACCGCGCCCCCTCTGCTTCCCAGTTGAGTTCCCGCAAGACCGCCTGGCGGCCATTCTTGCCCATTTCCTGCGCCCGCTGAGGATTCTCTTTGAGGAATTGCAGGGCCCGGGCGATGGCCTCGTCATCATTGGGATCGACAGCGATGCCGCAATCGTGCCTGGTCACGAACTCCTTCCAGACCGGGAAGTCAGAACAGAGGATGGGAATTTCGGCATACATGTACTCGAAGAACTTGGTCAGTTCCTTTTTTTTATAGTGCTCGGTGGGCGGGAACAGGGCCAAACCTGCCAGCCACCTGTGGTTGAAGTATGCGTCCTCAATCTGTTCCCGGGGGATGTAGCGATCGATGCCGGTAATTTTGAGCCTGTCAGAGTTGGCGGCTGCGATTCGAAACACCTCATCGGCAATAGGCCGGGAACATTTCCCGATGAATTCCACCGCTATCTTCTGGTCCAGTTCAGGCAGGCGGGCGTGAATATAGGCGCCCCGTTCGGGGGTGACATTGCCGGTGTACAGCAATCTGTTCCGCTCCCCGCCGCCGGAAGGGCTTATCTCTCTGGGGGTGAGGAGGGGATAGTTCAGTATGCACTGGCCCCTGGGAAACTTCTCCCGATAGTATTTCTCGGCAAGGCAGAGCTCAAAATTCTTAGTAAGGAGATTGGTGGCCGTCCGGTATGCCAGGGCGGCCAGCGGCGCCAAAAAACCGGGTAGGTATTCCTTCTGCTGCATCGCCGTCTCATAGTCTTCGTGGATATCGTAGATTACAACGTTATTCCCTGTCTTGAGCTTGCGCCCGACGGTGATCAGCTCGGGATCGTGGAAATGGTAAATTTCCGCCTTCAGGGCCTTGGCCTCCCGGTACGCCAGCTTGCGGGTTTTGGTCAGCCTCTCCCTGCGGTTGGCCGGCCTGGGCAGCAAGATGACCTTTACGCCATCCTGAGGGGTAAAGTCGCTGCCGTCATCCGGGATAATCAGGGTGACGTCGAAGCCGGCCTTGGCCAGAGTCCGGCACTGCTTGTGGTAGATGCGGGGATCGTGGGGAGAGTGGACGGTGGATAGGTGGACGATTCTTTTGGGGTGCATGGCGTATTGGCCTCCTTTGGGGATGGGAAACTTGGGAGGGCTGGGTAGTCTTAAGGCTGAGTTCTCTTGGGCAGGAATCTCGCCTTCAGTTTCAGGGCCAGGTCCAGGGCCTCCTGCATGGCGGAGATTTTCATGACCCAGGCCAGGGCGAAATAGATGCCGGCGCTGAGGGCGACGATGGCGCAGGTGTACAGCAGCCGCCCCAGGAAGGCCTCGGGAATGTATGGCCGCACCAGCACATAGGCTACCAGACAAACTGCCGCCATGGCCAGGGTGGCCAGGACAGCCTTGCCCATATCTCCGAGGATGCGCTTATCCAGCAGCCGCCCCTTTGCTTTGGTCAGTCTCAGGTACATGAAGACGCCTGAAGTCGCGGTGGCCAGGGCGGTGGCCAGGGCCAGGCCGCCGTGGGCAAAAAAGCGAATCAGGATGAAGTTCAGCACGACGTTCATAGACACGGAAATCACCATGGCCAGCAAGGGCGTCCTTGTGTCCTTGATGGCGTAATGGCCCTTGATCATCAGCATGTGCAGCATGGTGGCCAGGAGCAGCGGGCTGTAGAAGCGCAGGGCATAGGCGGTGGCCACAGCCGCCTGTTGGTCAAAGCTGCCCCGCATGAAAATCAGCTGGGTGATGGGCAGGGCCAGGATGGCAAAGCCGGCGGTGATGGGCAGCAGCAAAAAGGTCAGGATGTTCAGGGCGTTGCCCAGGGCTGATCGGTACTGCTGCCACTGCCCATTATTGGCGTGGGACACTATGGTGGGGTAGAGGACGATGACCACCGTGGAAATGAGCAGCCCTGTGGGCAGCCCGTTGATGCGGACGGCGTAATTGAGATAGGAAATGCTGCCTTCGGCCAGGCCCGAGGCAAAGATGCGGTCGGTCATGGTCTTGACCTCTCCCGCCAGGCTGCCCAAGAGGACAGGGGGCAGGAGCAGGGCCATTTCCCTGAGTCCATCGGAGACCTTGTCCCGGATGGAACCGCCCATTCTGACCCTGGCCAGCCAGGGCAGCAGGACAAAGAACTGAACGCCCACGCCGATAAAGGTCCCCCAGACCAGGGCGTAGATGCCCATGCTCCCGGCGAAGAGAGCGCTGAAGGCCATGATAGACAGGCTGTAGGGAATGCCCACGGCGCCGGGGACGAGGAAGTTGCGGTTGACGTGAAGGACGGCGGTGCCGATGGCGGAGAAGAGCCGGAAGAAGATGATGAAGATGAGGATGCGAAGCATTCCCGCCGCCAAAGCTATGGCCTCGTCGGGAAATTGAAGGGCGAACAAGCGGACGGCCAGGGTGGTGTTGAGGAAAACCGGCACGATAAAGACCAGGACGCAGGCCGCCAGACCGGCCAGGGCAAATTTCCAGACCAGGGCCTTATCCCTGCCCAGGGTGCGAAAGCGGTCGTAGACGGGGACAAAGACGTTGTTGATGGAGCTGCTGACGGCCAGAAACAGCACCGAAGGTATGGTCATGGCCACCAGGTAGGCGTCGGTGTTGACATCGGCGCCAAAAAAGTAAGCCTGGGTCATTTCCCGGGCAAAGCCGAAGAACTTGCTGATAATGGTCAGGACCATTAGGAAAACGGCGGATTTGACCAAAGTGCTCTTGGCATTGCTTTGGGCAGAAATATCGTTCAACTGGGTTTCCATGGGACAACCCCTTTCCAGTGCACTTAGAATGTATCTGTGTCGCCCATGGTTATGTACCAGGGAGCCTGCTCCAGGGAGACAGGGGACAGATAGCGGGTGACAAAGGTAATGCTCAGTCGCTTGGGCAGAAAAGCCCGGCTGGACAGGGTCCATTTGTGGGCAGGATGGGAGTACCAGATTTTCAGATGGCTGGCCCTATGGTTTCGGTACCACTGCAGGGCGCCGTCGAGGAGGTGGGCGAAGAGCCGCCGGTCATGATTCAGGACCAGGTAGTCCGCCACCTCTCCCACGCCGTTGCCGCTGAGGGAGAGGACGGCATAGCCCACCAGGCCGTCCCCATGCCAGAGATGCATGAACCTGTATGTCTTATGGGGATTGGGATATTTGGCAAACCGCCACTCCAAATGGCCATGGGTGCGGTCCTGGGCCACCAGGTCCGTCCCCGAAAAGGTCTGGAAAAAGAGAGCGTCTATATGGGGGCTGGGAGCAGTCTCTACGGTCAGGGAATATCCCTTGGCTGCCGGGACCACCTGGGAAACGGGCAGCACCGGGGCGGCGTAGCGCGGCCGCTTCTCCCGCTTAAACGCCTTGGACAAGTTCAACACCCTGACAGCTGTAACTATATCCCGCTCTTTGCGGGCGCCCTGGCTAAGATTGCCGGGCAGGGAATTTTGATTGGGGAAGTTGTACAGGACATTGATCTGGCGCTGGCTCAGCTCTTCGACGCTCATCTGGAGGAGCCCGGTGAAAATCCCCCTCCCCCGATAATCCGGATGGACCATGGTGTCCCCACCTTGGGCCCCCGCATACCAGTTATCCCTGTAGAACACCCTGCCGGGGAAGAGGGAGCGGGCGCCAACCAGCCTGTCCCCATCCTTGGCGACAAAGATCATGCAGTGCTCATGGTCCACCTGATGGGGGTTGTCCTGATATTTCCAGGCGAAGAGCTCTTCAGACATTTCCTTGCCGAAGACGGCCCGGAAAAGTTCCAGATGTTGTTTCCCATCCCGGGCCAGGTCGAGTTTGCCGTAGGTGATGGACATGGGGGGCGCCTCCTTGCTTAGGTATATATTTCTCTTTGCGCAGGGTTTTTCCTCCAGCCCCTGCGGCAGGACCTTCCAGGCGGTCCTGAAATCACTTTGTATATTCCCTGGCTGCGGCTTTGCCCAGCCTTACCACGTCCCTGATAAAGCTGCGCCAGTGCCTTGCCTTCTTCAGGGTCGGGTAAATAGGGGGCTGCTGGGCCGCCGCCTCTGCCAGCTGGGGCAGTTCTCCGCCCGGAACGGCGAGGAATGGCTCCCAAAAGCAGTTCTCATTCAGCACTGCCAGGGCCATGGTTCTGCGCAGCACCAGGAAGGCGTCAGTCGTCTCCCGGTTGACGCTGGCCCTGTATCCCTCCAAGCCCAAGCGGATCTGCTCCTCGCTTCTTGTGATATAAGCGACTTCAGCATCCTCGCCGGGCCACAGAGGCGAAAAGGTGGCATAGAACAGGTACTGGGCCCCGGGATAAGGCCGGCTGAGGGCCGCCCGGGCCAGAGCCCGATGATCGGGATGGTAATCGCCAAACCAGGGCGCGATTATCGCCTGAGGGTGAACTTGCAGAGTGAGCTCCGCCACCGCAGCGGCCAGGCCGGAGCTGTTTTCCAGATTGCCGTCCTCCAGCCCCAGGAAAATTGCCTCAGCCCCCAGGCGCTCAGCCGATGCCTGGGCCTCTCCCCTTCTGCTTCCTCCCGCCCCGGTGCTGTATGCACTGCCGTCGGTGGCATAGGCAATGGTCACACGCTTTCCCTGCTCGTGCAGCAGACTTAGTAGGAGTCCCGCTCCGAAGACCTCGTCGTCGGGGTGGGGGGCCAAGACCAGGACATTATCCCAAGCGGGTTTGAGGACGGCGAGGCCGACCCGGGGAAGGTATTGGCGTATTCTCCTCGCCCCCGCTCCAGTCAGGTAGCGGGCGCCTGCCAGATCTCCGCCTTTCCTGAGCAAATTCAGTACTGTCTCCCTCATGCTCTCACCTGAACGACGGCCTTGTACACATCCAGCAGGTTCCGGGCGCTCCGCTCCCAGGTGAATGCGGCGGCCACCTCCTGGCCCTTCTGCCCCAGTTTGCCGGCGACTTCCGGGTCCAACAGCTCGGATATCTTCCCGGCCAGGTCAGCGGCGTCTCCATGGGTCACCAGCCTGCCCACGGCGTTTTCCTCCAGCAGCGGGGCGATTCCCTCGCCCTCGGTGGCGATCACCGGCAAGCCGGCGGCCATGGCCTCCAGGTAGACGATGCCAAAGGACTCGTCCTTGCTGGGCATGGAGAAGACATGGCTGTTGGCGTAGAAAGCGCCCACCTTCTCCCGGGGCTGGTAGCCGGCGAAGATGACCCGGTCCGCCAGGTCCAGGGATTTGACCTCTTCTTCCAGATTCCTGCGATAGGCCCCGTCCCCCACCAGGAGGTAGACCAGCTCCGGGTGCTTTTCCCGGAGGATGTGCAAAGCCTGGATATTGTATTGGAACCCCTTCTCCCGCTCCAATCTGCCTACGCTGAGGAGGACCTGGGCGCCGCGAATCTTCTCCTTGATGTCCCGGGGCAGGTCGGCAGGGGGCAGGGGGTCCAGGCCGTTATGCACCAAGTGGAGTCTGGCGTCCTCGACGCCATGCTGCCGGGCCAGGGCCTGCATCTTGGCGCTGGGGACCACCACCGCCGCCGCCTGGGCCAGGGTATCCTGGACAAGGCGCTTCAACTTGGCGCTCCAGTTGACGATCTTTTGCAGCTCTTGTCCGTGCAGGGTCAGGACCAGGGGCAGGTTCAGCTCCTCGGCCAGCCTGGCAGCCGCCCAGCCGTCGGGATAAGCCACCTGGGCATGAATGAGGTCGTAGGGCCTTTCCTGGTGCCGTTCCAGAACCAGCCCCTTGAGGGCGTAATAATAATTTAACCCCGAGAGCTCAAAGAGCGCGGCTCCGGGGGTGCGGATAATCCTGGGATATACCACATCCACCCCCTGGTAATTATCCTGCCGGGGCGTCTCGTGGAAGCGGCGCCATTTATCCTTCAGCACGTACAGGGGAAAGGGCGCCAGGGCGGTGGGCGCCATCACCTGCACTGCACAGCCCTGCTCCTGCAGGGCCTTGACTTGGGAGTGCACAAAACTTCCGTATACAGAATCCATCCGGGACGGGTAAATGTGGGATATCATCAGGACGCGCACATTACTCACCAACCTTTTGGCGATACTGCTGCCAGGCAAAGGCCAGGGCCAGTATTATCCAGTGGGGAAGGTAATCCAGGAAGCTGTTGGGCGACGTGGCAAGCAAGGGGAAAATTGCCAGCACCAGGCTCAGGGCCTCCGGCAGCCACTTTTCCCTTCCCTGGGCTTGCTTCCAGCCCCTCCAGGCCGCCCAAATCAGGCTGGCAAAGAAGGCTAAGTAACCGCAGGCGACCAGGATGCCGTATTCGGTGGGCAGCTCAATCCACCAGTTGTGGGGGTTGAGAAATTCCATGGTATCGTAGACGGCGTAGGCATCTATCCACGCTTCGAAGTTTCCGGCTCCCACGCCCATCCCCCAGGTTCGCAAGATGAAGATAGCCCCATTGCGAATCATGTTGATGCGAACGGCAATGGAGTTGTTGCTGACCAGGTAGTCGCCGCCCACGGGATTGAGGAGTTCCAGGTAGGCCTGGAGGATCTTGCCCAGCTGTTTGGCGACATAGCCGCGAACGGTGGGCTGGGTAAGGCCGAAGATCAGCCAGATGCCGACGACCATGAGCATCAGGGTTGCCAGGACCTTAAGCCGCTTTTCCCGGGGGGTGAGGAAGAGGGAATAGATAATGACGGAAAGCAGCAAGGCGATGAAGTTAATCCGGGAACCGGTGACAAAGAGCAGGTAAATGCCGGCAAACAGCCCCAGACCGACAAAGATCCGGTTCTTCCTGGTGGGAAAGTACCGCCACCTGGCCAGGAGGAAGGGAATGCTCATGCTGATGAAGACGGCGAAATTGTTCTCATTGACAAAGACCGCCGTGGGCCGGTAGCTGAGGTGAGGCTGCAAACCGTGACTAAACCTGGAAATGGGAAGATGCAGGGTGGTCAGGTGTTCTATTGTCGCCAGGCCCACAAAGATGGCAAATGTGACCAGCCATATCTTGGCGGCCCGGTTGAGTTGTATCCTGTCATTAATAAAGAGGGGCGCCATGCCCACCAGGGACAGGCCGATAAACAGGTTAAAGGCATCCCTGGCGCCCTGGCCGGGATCCTTGGCCCAGAGCAGGGACAGGACGGCCCAGACCAGCCAGAGGCCGAGGAAAACCTGGCGCCAGTTCCTGGAAAGAAAGGTCCCGTCCAGACCCGGGCGAGGGCGGTTTACCAGCAGGGCCAGCGCCAGCAGCGCCCAGGTCGCCAGGGCAAAGATCCGGGCGGGAAAGAAGGAAACAGGGCCCAGGGGAATTCCACCCAGTGCAGGTCCCCAGAAGGCAAAGACAAAGAAGAGCAGGTATGAAGTTTGAGGGAATTTTTGCAGGTTGAGATTGGGTTGAGTGGAGCGATTTATTTGCACGTTTTTTCCTCCTTGTCATCGAGGGTGGTGAGAAGTCCCTCACCGGGGTCGGCTTCCTCGCCTACTGATTCTTCATTTCCACCCCGGTTGGCGTCCAGACGGCGGAATCCCGACCGGCAATGACCCGAACCAGCGCCTTGAGGGCGGCCCAGTTAATCAGGCAAAAATAATAGGGCGCATACGCCGGCAGCAACCGGATCTTTAACCTGTTTAACACCGCACCCAGAAGTGCCAAGGCGTAAAAGCTTCCCTGCATGACCAGGATGACCCGATAGAAGGGGCGGCCCGCCAGGGCAATATTACTGCCCAGGGCCAGGATCATAAGCAGGGGACCCAGCCAGCGCAGGAGCTTGCGGGCGATGAACTGCAAGCTAAAGAGACCGACCTTAAAGGGATTGAGAACCTGGATATGGCTGAACAGACCCTTCCAGCCCCGGGAAATGATGCGCACCCGGCGCCGGGCCTCCACGGCCTCATCGACGCCGCCCGACTCCTGGGCTATGGCCCGGGGCTCGTAGGCGCTCCGGAAGCCCTGGAGGACCACCTGGAGGGGATGCTGGAAGTCATTGGCCGCCTGGGGGTTCATGGGCCTGTGCAGGTCCCTGCGCAGGGCGTAGAGGGCGCCGTTGAGCACCGTCAGGGTCGAGACCTTGGACTCAAACTGCTTGATGGCCTTCTCATACCGCCAATAGGCGCCTTCGGCCCCCGCGTCGCCGGTCAGCTGCAGCTCGCCGCAGACGGCTCCCACCCGGGGATCGGCGAAATGGCGGACCAGCTGCCGGATGGCGTCAGGGCGCAGCATGGAGTTGGCGTCGGTGAAGACGACGATTTCCGTGTCCAGCCGGGGGATGACCTGGTTGAGGGCCCCGGTCTTGCCCACCCGCCCCTGGACCACCTCCAGCTCCACGCCCTCCCCGGCATACTCAGCCACGATGTCATGGGTCTTATCTGTGGAGCCATCAGAAACCACCAGAATTCTTAGCTTATCCCGGGGATAGTCCAGGGTCCGGCAGTTCTCCAGCCGCTCCCGGATAACGTCCTCCTCATTGTACACAGAGATGATCAGGGTCACCGGCGGCGACTCCTCCCCGGCGGGGAGGGGCTCTGTCCTTTTCAGTTTAGCCAGCAAGCCCAGGAGCAGGGGGTAGCCGAAGTAGTGAAAGGCCAGGAGACCTGCTGAGAGCCAGAAGAGGATGGCCATTCGAGTCACTCCCCTTTAATCCCGTCTAAATACATCCCTGGTGTAGACCTTTTCCCGAACATCTTCCAGCTCGGGGGCGAGGCGGTTGGAGACGATTACATCGGAGATTTCCTTGAACTGCCGCAGGTCGTGGAGGACCTGGTACCCGTCGTAACTGTCCCCCTCCACCCCCGGCTCGTAGACCAGGATTTCGACGCCCCGGGCCGCCAATTTGCCCATAACGTCGATAATGGCCGCCGACCGGAAATTGTCCGAGCCGGATTTCATGGTCAGACGGTAGATGCCCACGACCTTGGGCTTGCGCTGCAGGATCATCTCGGCGATATGGGCCTTGCGGGTCTCATTGGCCCTGACGATGGCCCCGATGATCTCGTTGGGTATGCCGGCAAAGTTGGCCAGGAGCTGCCGGGTATCCTTGGGCAGGCAATAGCCGCCATAGCCGAAGGAAGGATTATTATAATGGCCGCCAATCCTGGGGTCCAGGCAGACCCCTTCAATTATATCCCGGGTGTTCAATCCCCTGTATTCGGCATAGGTGTCCAACTCGTTAAAGAAGGAAACCCGCATAGCCAGGTAGGTGTTGGCGAATAATTTTATCGCTTCAGCCTCGGTGGAATCGGTGAGCAGGATGGGGACATCCTTGGCCTGGGCTCCTTCCGCCAACAGTTTGGCAAATTGCTCGGCCCGGACAGACTTCTCTCCCACCACAATCCGGGAGGGGTAGAGGTTGTCATAGAGGGCCTTGCCTTCCCGCAAAAACTCGGGAGAAAACATGATATTGTCTATGGCGTATTTTTCCTTAATTCCCTCGGTATATCCCACCGGCACCGTGGACTTTATGACCATGGTCGCCTTGGGGTTGTACTCCAGCACATCCTCGATCACCGATTCGACGCTGCTGGTATCAAAGTAATGCTTATCGGGGTCGTAATTGGTGGGGGTGGCGATGATGACGTACTCGGCGCCGGCATAAGCCCGCTCTTTATCGGTGGTGGCGACGAGGTTCAGGTCTTTGCTCCTGAGGTATTCTTCGATCTCCTTGTCGGCGATGGGAGATAGTTTCCGGTTGATCATGTCCACCTTGGCCTCGACGATATCCCGGGCAACCACCTCGTTATTTTGGGCCAGCAGCACTGCTATGGACAGGCCCACATAACCGGTCCCGGCAACAGCGATTTTCATAGCATAACCTCCATTGAGCGTTATTACCCTTTCCTGGCGGCGCCTTAAGAGCCCATGAGCTGGTCCAGGTATTTCCGGAAGGGGCCGGCCAAATCCGGCCGCTTGAGGGCAAATTCCACCGTCGCTTCCAGGTAGCCCAGCTTGTTCCCGATATCGTAGCGCTTGCCCTGGAACTGGTAGGCATAGATGGCCTGGGATCCGCTCAGGGTCTTGAGGGCATCGGTGAGCTGGATTTCCCCGCCCTTCCCGGGCTTGGTCTCGGCCAGGATCGGGAATATTTCCGGAGTGATGACATAGCGTCCCAGGATGGCGATGTTGGAGGGGGCCTGGCCGGGGTCGGGCTTCTCTACCATGTCGGTGACCTTCCAGACGCTGCCCTCCACGGGGGTGACCTCCAGGATGCCGTACATATGGGTATTTTCCGGGGCCACTTCCTGCACCCCCAGGACGGTACACTGGTACTTCTCATAGATATCTATGAGCTGCTTGGTGCAGGGCACAGGATTGTCCACTATATCGTCGGCCAGGAGGACGGCGAAGGGCTCCCTGCCCACGAAGGTCCTGGCGCAGTAAATGGCGTGGCCCAGACCCTGGGGGGCCTTCTGGCGGACGTAGTGAATATCTACCTTGTCGGCTATGGATTCCAGGAGCCGGAGTTTTTCCTTATCCTGCTTGGACTGAAGGGCCAGCTCCAACTCGATATTGCGGTCAAAGTGATTCTCTATGCTGGCCTTGTTGCGGCCGGTGATGATGAGGATTTCCTCGATGCCGCTGGCCACAGCCTCCTCCACGATGTACTGAATGGCGGGGGTGTCGACGATGGGAATCATCTCTTTGGGCTGGGCCTTGGTGGCCGGCAGAAAGCGGGTGCCCAATCCGGCTGCTGGGATAATGGCCTTGCGGACCTTCATTGACAACGCTCCTTTACTTAAGAAATTACCATGCCCATCGCCGCCGGCAGCCCGGCAGCCAAGTGGGAATGGTATCAGTGAGAACAGGGCTTGTACACTGCGCCGCAGACCTAAACGGCCTCGTCCCGGCCGGCTGCAACCTGCTTGGCAGTTTCGGCCTCGCCGGTCTTGGCAAACAGGCCAAAGCTGGCCGCCGAGTACACCGACCAGGCGATGATGACGACCAACAGGGCCAGAGCCAGGTACACCTGCTTGTAAATCAACTCGGAAAGGACCAGGGACACTGCGCCGAAGCCGGCGCTGATGCCCCAGACTATGCGCACCGTCTTGGGATGGGAATATCCCCGGTTGAGGAGGCAGTGATGAAAGTGGTTTTTGTCGGCAGAGAAGATCTTCTTGCCGTTGATGCCCCTCCGGAATATGGCCATCAGGGTGTCAAAGATGGGCACGTACAGGGCCATGGCCGGCGGAATCAGGGAGAGAAAGACCGAGCGGTCGGTGCTGGCAAAGGAGCTGAGGGAGATAATGGCGATGGTGTACCCCAGGAAGAGGGCGCCGCTGTCTCCCATGATTATCTTGGATGGATACAGATTATAGCGGATGTAGCCGATCAGGCTGCCCATGAGCACCAACAGAAACGGGCTGAGACTGATGGCCGGATTGATCATCGAGGCCACGCTCAGGGTAATGCAGGCGATGAGGATTACCCCCGAGGCCATGGCATCCAGGCCGTCGATGAGGTTGACGGCATTGGCAATGCCCACTATCCAGAGGACAGAGAAGGGAATGCTGAACCACATGAATACCGGGTGAAAGCCGATGCTGCCGAAGGGGTTCTCCAGGAGAAAGCCGGTGCGCATACCGATCCAGACCACCAGGGTGGTCACCAGCAATTCCAGGACCAGTTTCACCTTTGCCGGCAAATCCAGGCGGTCATCCACCAAGCCCAGGAGAAAGAAAAAGGCGCCACCGCCCAGGACAATCCACAGTCCCGGAGTCTTGGGCAGGAATATGAGGCTGGTAATGGTAAAGGCCAAAAATATAGCCCCCCCACCCAGGTATGGCTTCGTTCCGGTATGGACTTTGCGCTCGGTAGCCACATCGTAGAACTTATATTTATTGGCCAGCCTGAGCATTAAGGGAACAGTTAAAAAGCTCAGGAGTGCGGAACATACCAGTAAGATAACGATGTCCATTGGCACTTCAAACCCCTTTCCTTTTGAAGACGCGCCGCCGTCGACCTGTCTGAAGATATTTTTCAAAAATTGGCTTAACCCATATTATATCAGTACCGGCAGCACCGATAAACAGATTATCGGTGTTAATTATTGTAAACCAAGTTCCCGGGCCAGGGCGCCTTGAATCTCCGCCAGTTCTTCCCGGCTCTGGGCCTCCCCGTAAATCCTGAACAGGGATTCGGTGCCGGAGGGCCGGACCAGGACCCAGCTGGCGTTTTCCAGGACGTACTTATACCCGTCGATGGTGACGATGTCCGCCACCTTGTAGCCGCCGAGCTCCTGAGCATTAAAATTCTTCAACTTGGCCAAAATGTCCTGCTTAGCCTGCCGCGAACAGCGGAAATCCAGGCGGCGGGTATAGAGCCGGCCGAATTCCCGGTAGATATCGTCCAGTACGGCCGAAAGCGGTTTGCCATAATGGGCCGTCAGCTCCACCATGAGCAGGCAGGCGAGGATTCCGTCCTTCTCGGGAACATGGCCGGCCACGGACAGCCCCCCGGACTCCTCCCCGGCCAGGATGGCGCCTTGCTCCAGCATGACCTGGGCTTGAAATTTAAAGCCAACCGGGGTCTCAATCACAGCCTGCCCGTATTTACGGGCAATCCTGTCCAAAAGGGTGGTGGTGGGCACCGTCCGGGCAATGCTCCCCTGCAGCTTCCGCTCGGCCAGCAGGTACCTGGCCAGAAGAGACAAGACCTCGTTGGGGAAAATGTATGCGCCCCCGGCGTCGATTATGCCAAATCTGTCCCCGTCCCCATCCAGGGCCAGGCCCATATCCCCCTGACCAGCCAGGACGGCATCCCGCAGGTCTTCCAGGAGCTCCGGCTTGGGCTCCGGCATCTGGCCGCCGAAGAGGGGATCTCGCCAATTGCGCTGGCTGACCACCTGGATGCCCAGCCCCTCCAGATATTCCTCCAAATAGCCGATGCCGGCGCCGTGCATGGGATTGACCACAACCCGCAGCCCCGAGGCCTTAATTTTGTCTGCATCCAGCTGCTGGGCAAGGAATTGGAAATAGGCGGGCCTGGGGTCAAATTCCTCCACCAGCTCCTTCCGACCGGGGAGGGGCTCTGCCGTTGCGGGAATCAACTGGGTAATCCTGTCGGTTATCTCGGGAAATGCCGGACCGGCATAATCGGGGATGAATTTAAATCCGTTGTGGGTGGGCGGGTTGTGGCTGGCAGTGAGCATCACCGCTCCCGCCGCCCCTTTAGCCAAGACCGAATAGGCCACCACCGGCGTGGGCGCAGCCCTTTCGGTCATATATACCTTGATATTAAAATGAGTCAATACGTCAGCCACCGTCCTGGCGAACTCCTCCGCCAAAAAGCGGGTATCATAGCCGATAACCACTCCCCGGTCTGCCATGCCCTTTTCCTCAATATACCGGGCAACAGCCAGGCTCACCCTGCGCAAATTGGCAAAGGTAAAGTCATCGGCGATGATTCCCCGCCAGCCGTCGGTGCCGAACCGGATATCCATCGAACCACCTCCCGATACATGCACACCATATTATAGCATAAACCTTGCATTTTATAATAAAATAGGGGCCGAAGCCCCGCTATCTCCTGAAATGCCTTACCCACCAAGGTAAGTTAGGTCCAACAAACCGGCAATACTTCTTTAGATATTTTTCCCGAATCCGTTTGACAGGTGGTTTTGTTAGTACCACTGTCCTAACTAGGCGAAACAGCTTATCGTTATCAGGGATAACTTCGTATCCGTTTTCTTCCAGGAAAATTATCATAGCCATCAAGGCAGTTCTCTTATTGCCGTTTACAAAAGCATGATTTAAAGCAAAGGAACGCAAGTATACTGCTGCTTTAGTAAGTATATCGGGATAAAGATCTTTTCCGGAATATCTTTGCTTTGGTTCGTTTAGGGCAGATAAAAATAGAGAGACATCTCTTATGCCTCTCTGAGTGGGACTGTCGTCAATATACTCACTAAAATATTTGTCGATAACAACATAATGAATTATCACTAAATCAATCTCTTCCAGATACTTAACCCTAATACTTTGACAACTCCCTCAGGGCTTTTTTGTATCTTTCAGCTGTCTTGACAATGTGCTCTACTCGTTTAGGGGATACTTTCTTATTCCAATCTTTGCGGAGCCCAAGTTTTTCCCTGGTAGCAGGAGGGAGTTCAATATTATTGATCTTATCCATTACATAGGACAATGTAAACTCCTCCTTTCCAGAATTTGCTTGTCCAGTTTTAGGTAGTTTATTATACCATCTGCGCCGGGCCATTACAACCCGTTTCCTCTTGCGTTCCATCCCAATACTCCTCATGATTAGTTACGCTATATTATGCTTACTTAAGAGATTAAAATTCCACTAAAATTGAGGGCCGATTGGCCCTCAGTTTCTCAACATATTCCACGCCTGCTGCTCGGCGTCCAGCCACTCCAGGCTCCAGGCCGCCAAACCGCCCAGGTTGTACAGGTCCACAAAGGCCGCGCGGCGGCGCAGGGAATCGTAATCCTCCAACCAGATCTCGTTGAGGCGGTTCTGATCGTCCACATAGCTGACCATCTTCTGGCCGCTGGCTTCGTCGTAGATGATTTCCACCATGCGCATCTGGACAAGGGTCCCGCCCGCCGTCATATACTGGGCGGTCCGGGCTGCACTGTCAAAGCTGGCGTAGATGTCCAGGGCCGCCTGCAAGGGCAGGGCTGAAGAGCTGAGGCCCGTCCCCCCATAGGTCTCGCCGGCGGCGATGAGCCTGGTGTATTCCGGATACCCGGATACATAGCCCACCTGGCCGTCGACATCGATCATGTACCACATGGACTCGCCTTCGATGACCTCGCCTTCGACTTCACCCAGGCAGGTGAAGATTTCCCCGATTTGCCCCAGGCGGATTACCGTACCGGAGCCTCCCGCCGTGGAGGGCTCGGTGCGCAGGCGCATGACCTCCTTCATGACCACCAAGTCCTCGGTGGCGACTATTGACTCGTTATAGCGCCAGTTCCTGGTGTAGAAGGGGATCCCCAACAGGACTTTTTCCGCCGGCACCTCGTTGAGGAGGAGCCGGATGGCGCTGTCGGTCCAGGTCATGGTGGCGGTGGAACCGGCAACCGGGCTGGTACTCCAGTGCTGGTCATAGGCCATGAGGGCCATGTAATCGCAAACCGCTGCCAGGGCCGCCCGGTCATAGCTCAGGCCGTAGTTGTTGTTGGAATGCCTGCTGACATCCAGGGAGACGGTAAAGCCCAACTCCTTGGCCTTGGGATACAAGCGGGCCATGAAGTTGGTAAACCCGTCCCGGTTGGCCGCTCCCAGGCCCTCAAAGTCGATGTTGATGCCGTCGACATCCAGCTCCAGGGCCTTGCCGATGATCCCGTCCACAATTTTATCACTGAAGTTGGGGCTTGTCCCAAACTGCTGCACAGTGAGCCAGACCTGGTATCCGTTGGCCCTGGCCACCGAAATGTTCTCGGAGAAGTTGACCAGGGTGGACAGGGAACTGCTGCCGACGCCGTACATGACAGGGGCGTAGACATTATAACCGCTGATGTCGGGGCTCTTTTCGATGTAGGAGAAATCAGTGCGCCGGCTGAACTGCCAGCCCACCCGGGGGTAGTCCTCATCCCGGTCGGTCAGTTCCACCAGCTCCCGATTCACCCAGCCTGTCCTGCGGCCAAACTGGATTTGCACATAATCCCCGGAAACCGCCAACACCTTGGTTACATAGCCGGCATAGGGGTAGCGCAGCTCGGTACCGCCGCCGGGCGCCGATGTCATGACCCCGGAGGAAAGGAATTCTACCTTCTTGCCCACAACGCTGATGATATCCATCAGGACACTCTCCACTGCTTCATTGACTGCGCCGGTCCCACCCAGGATATGGACCGAACCGACTTCATTGCTGCTCAGATAATCGGCAACGGCGCCGGAGACATTTTTGTCCACCAGGAGCAGGCCGCTGCCCAGACGGGCGGCCAAGGCCGCGCCGGTTATGGCGTCGGCAAATCCCCGGCCGCTGGCGACGAAGATGCTGTCCAGATTGGGGCCAAAGTGTTGGGCCAGGGCCACTGAGGTCTCAAACCTGTCCTTGCCCCTAACCCGCACCGCTCCGGGCAGCTTGTCCATAACGGCATCGGACACCACCGCCGAGCCGCCCACCAGGATGGTCTCGGCGACCCCCAACTCCTCCAGGGCGGCAGCGGTATCCGCCGGCACCCTGTCCTTCTCCACCAGGAGGATGGGATACCCCAGGCTCCCGGCATAGGATGCCGCCGCCAGGGCATCGGGATAGTCCATGCCGCTGGCCACAACGGCAGAATAGGACCCGGAGGGTGCAACCCAGCCGGCAATGGCCGTGGCGGTGGCAAAGCGGTTGGCGCCCTTAATCCGCTCTACGGTAAGGCCCATTTCCACCAGCTCGTCCTCCACTGCCTGGCCGACGGCTGCCGTCCCGCCCAGGATGAAGACGGTGTGAACGTCCAACTCCTGGAGCTCGGCCCTGGTCTCAGGGGCAAGGCTGTTCACCGGGGTCAGGAGGATGGGGGCCTGGTACGCGGCAGCCAGGGGCACCCCGGCCAGGGCGTCGGCATAGTGATCGCCCCGGGCCAGGACGGCGTAACCCGAGTAAGCCCGGGAAAAGGCGCTGATGGCCGCCGCCGTGGCGTAGCGGTTAGTCCCGCTGATTCGGGTGACCACTCCATCCCCTCCCGACAGGGCGCCTGCCTCACCGGGGACCAGGGAAAGGAGCAGTCCGACAACCATAAGTGCTACAATTAGTCTCTTCATTGGTCACCTCCTCACCATTTCAGGATGCAATCCTGTACTGCTTCTTTCGCCCTCCAGGGTAATTTTTCCTGCCATGGCAGGGGAGGTATTTACTGGAAAGATAAAGGCAGGGACTGTGCCCTGCCGCCTCTCTTACCATTTCTCCAGGCGAATCACCGGAATATCTATGCCCTTGTTGACAACCTTGAATTCCAGGGTGTGCAACAGGTAGCTGTCGGCGTAAAGCCGAGCTGTATATTCGCCGGCGGGAAGCCGCACCAGCGCCTTGCCCTTGCTGTCTGTAACCCTTTGGGCGACCTGCTTGCCTCCCGACTCGACGATTATCCTGACGCCCGCCAGGGACTTGTTCTTTTCGCCTACAACCCAGAAGTCGACGTCAAAGACCTTGGCGCTGGGCATCAGGGTGTAGCTTCGGGTCAACTTCTCGCCCTTTTTGATGCTCACCGAAACTTCCAAATCCTCATGGTTCTTACCGCCGCTGGCGCGGAGGGTGTATGTTCCGGCAGACAGATTGGAAAATACTCCGCCGCTTTTCACGGCGCCCAGAAGATCTCCCCACTTGTCGAATAGCTCAATCCCGTCAACTGACCTTCCGTTGCTGTCTTCTACCTTTACAGTTAAGCGGGCGTTGCCCCCGGGTTGCAGCTTGTAGTTGTGGTTCTCCAGGACGTCGCCGGCTGCAACCTTCAAGGTGGTTTCCAGGGTCTCGTGGCGGCCCGGGTCTTTTATTACCACGGTGTAAACCCCGGGAAGCAGTTTTACCAGGTACTCTCCCTTGGCGCCTACCTTGATGCCCTTAAACAATTCACCGGGATCTTTGCCATGAACATCCAAAACCCGGAATTGCATGTCGGCGTTAGCTGCGGGAATCAGGGTACCAGCAGTTTGCACCCAACCCGAGACCTCCGCTATGGCGGGGAAAACCTCCAGCGCAAAATCCTGTTCCTTATCGGCATTGACGGTCACCTGTATCTGCTTGGAGGTCACAGTCCTGTAGCCGGGATGGGAAGCCCGGACGCTGTGTTTGCTGCCCCCGGCCAGACCGCCAAAACAGTATCTGCCGGCGCTGTCCGCCACCGCAGTCCCCACCACTTTGCCGCTGGTATTGAGTAGCTCTAACTTGGCATCTGCCAAGGCTTCCCCCTCTGTATCTTTTACCGAGCCGCTAATTGTTCCGGCCCGGGTCACCCGCTGATTGGCAGACTTGACATCCGAGCTGGAGACCTGGAGGGAAAAGGTCTTGGTAATGACATAATCGCCGGAGATGCGCACGGTGTAGCTGCCGGGAGCAACCCTGTCCCAGGAGAAGGCGAGTATCTCAGCACTGTCCTGCAGCACCAAGGGTTCTGCAGATATTCCCGCCCCGCCTTGGACCAGGGCAGCGTTGTACACTCCTGCATGAAATTCTTCCCCGTCTTTGGCCGGCTTGACTTCCACCTCTACCTTATAACCCTGAACCAGCTTGATATTGTGTACAAGATCCTTGCCTTCGCTAATAGAGATCTCCCGCCGGTATACAGCATAGCCTTCCTCGCCTGGGTAATCCACGGTGATGACGTATTTCCCCGCAGGCAGAGTCCGGTCCAGGAAGGAATAGTTCCCATGCTCATCGGTTTCAGTTTTGATAGTCTTATCGCCGTAAGCCAGGGTTACCTTTTCCTTACCCACTGCTTTGCCATCCGGTTTGGTCACTGTGCCGGAGATGGTCATTTCCTTAATCCTGACCAGCTCTACCCCTTCGGCAATGTTGCTGACATCGTCAGTCTTGAGGGTAAGGGTGAGCACCTTGGCATGGTAACCCCCGCGGAACTCCTCGTCGGCGTCCTGCCGGATGGTAAGCCGCACGCCAGCGCCAAATCTCAGGACGTTCCTTACCACAGTCCCCGGCTCCTGGTCTTCCCTGGCAGCATTGGCCAGGGAATAGATGCCGCGGCTATTGGTTGTGAGCACTACCTCCTCAAGCCAATCCCCTTCCGGGGACATTGTCTCGACGATGACCTTGACTCCGGCCATGGGACGGCCGCTGCCCTTTTCCACCACCGCTCCCTGCAGATAGATATCCTGGGGATTGAGAACCTGCAGGTCGGCGTTAAGCGCCGAATATTGCTGAGCCGCCACATTGACAGGTACTGTTTCAGTCCTGTATCCTTCCAGCCTGAATTCCGCTGTATGCCTGCCCACGGGAATGCTGCTGATCTGGTAAAACCCTTCGTCATCGGCTATCCCTGTCTTGCCGGCTATCTTGACGGTGGCCCCCGGCGTAGTCCAGCCGGCAACCCCTGCTCCGCTCTCCGGCGCTCCCGCCAAGATGTTCCGAATGGCATTGGCGACGGATGCACTGACTGCGCCAGTGCCTCCCAGAATGCAGGCCTGCTCAATCTCAGCTTCTGTCATGAAATTCCGCACCACCGCAGGCACCGAAGTCCCCACCAGGAGGATCCCCGATTCGCGCCGAGCCGCCAGCACCGCCCCGGTGATGGCATCGGCAAAGTCCCGGCCCGTGGCGATAAAACAACCTTCTCCCAAGGGGTTGAAATGTTTGGCCAGGGCAACTGCGGTGGCATAGCGATCTGAACCGCTGATTCTATGAGCGCCAGGTAACTTGGATAATACATGGCTGCTAACGACACTGGTACCGCCCACAACAATTGCCTCATTGGCCTCCACGCCCTTGATGGCATTGGCAGTTACAGCGGGAATCGTATCCCTCTCCACCAAGAGGATGGGGTAACCTGCCACCGCCGCATAGGGCGCCGCCGCCAGAGCGTCGGGGAAGTTGCGGCCATTGGCCACCACCACGGCGTTAGTCCCATAGGGAGCCACCCTGGCCGCTATTTTGGCGGCGGTGTCAAAGCGGTCGCTTCCTGCTATCCGCTCCACTTCCAGGCCCATGTTCTTCAAAGAATTGGCGACGCCAGTACTCACCGCCCCCGTCCCGCCCAGGATAATGACCTGGGATGGCGCCCAGGCGGACAAGTTCCTGCCGGGTGACGCTGGGCAGCCGATTGGGCTCCACCAGCAGGATCGGCGCACCCAAGCGGTAGGCCAGGGGCACCCCGGCCAGGGCGTCGGCATAGTCATCCCCCCGGGCCAGGACCACAACTGAAGCAGAACTCCACCCGGATTTGCTGACCTCCACAGCAGTGGCGTATCTGTCCGAGCCGCTGATCCGGGTGACGGGGTCTGCATCTGCGCCAGTGACCCCAGGCAACGCCAATAAGACAATGAGTGTCAACACCAGGATCTTCTTAAGGAATCTCAATTTCCTACCTCCTTTTCCATTTCCCGGTATCGACACATAGTATAGACAAAAAATATGGAATTAACCAAAAAGAGAAACCCCGCTTACGCGGGGTTTCTCTTTGCGCTAGAAGTTACTTGGCAGGAGTAAGCTGAACCTGAGGTAACATCAAGTCGGCATCCTTGACGGTAAAGTTTACAGTTTCCATCAAGTATCCGGCAAGGTAGATTTCTGCAGTGTAGGTGCCGTTGACCAGCTCCACTGTGCATTCGCCGTTGTCATTGCCCTCAACAACTTTAGAACCAATCACAACTTTTGCGCCTGTTACATCGGCATAGTCCTCGTCAACTACCCAGATAGTTACTTCATGCTTATCAGCTGGAGCAGCCAGTTTGTAATTGACCTTGACGGTAGCGCCCTTGCCGATGACGATCTTCTCGGCCAATGCAGCGTTAGCAGCATCACCTTCACCAGAGGCGTCTCTGGTCAGGGTGTAGGTGCCAGCGGGGAGGCCGGTAGCTACGAACTTGGTAGGAGCATCATTATTATCGTTGGCAAGGGTGTATTTCTCACCAAAAGCGTCGGTAAGTCTCAAGCTTGATACGTCCACAAGCACTCCAGTCTTATCCTTGACAACCAGTTCCAGCTTGGCGTTTCCGCCGGCAACCAGACGATAGTTGACAAATTGCTTGTTATCTCCGGCCTTAATGGTCATGGAGCCTACATAGGTCTCATGCCCATCAGCGCGGATGACAACGTCATAGGTTCCGGGATCAAGGGGATTAGTTTCGTAACGACCGGTGGCTGCAACAGGGTAAGTATCAACCTTATCGCCTTTGGTCTTATCTTTTACATCGTTGTAGTAGTAGGTTACTTTAGCGCCTTCTGCAGGATAGCCGTCTGCAAAGCGCACATAACCGCTAACCTTGCCGACTGTGTCGACATCAGCCAGGGTAACTACGCCGTCTACTACCAAATCAGTTACATCTATCAAATTCTTGGCAGTGTTCGCCTCGATAGTGATAGCTTGAGCTGTTGCATTGAAATGCTTGGTCTTCTTGTCTTCTGCTGATACGCGAACGGTATACGTGGCGCCTACAGTAAGGCCTCCAAATACAGTTGCTTCACTGGCGTCAACATCGGCTGAGTCAACAACCTTGCCATCTTTGTCGAGAATCTCGACAAAAGCGTCGTGGGTAACAGTAACTTCGATGGCACCAGCAGGAGCGATCTGCTTAGCAACGAAGATATCGCTGTCAGTAACCTTTACGGTGTACTTGGTAGTCATCAAGAAGTCACCAGAAACCACGATGGTATAGGTTCCAGGAGCAACATAGACTGCGGAGATATCGTTAAAGGCATTGAACTCCATTTCGACATCGAGCTCGTCGATAACGACTTCAACGTTTTGGTCATTCAACGCAACCCCAGTAGCGGAACGCAATTCTAAGCCGATTGCATAACCATACTTAAGGTTGATGTTGTGTGTCCGGTTGGAACCTTCGGTGACGGAAACTTCGGCAGAGTAAACTGCGTGCTCGCCGTCTTCAAGGTTTACGGTAAGAGTGTATTTGCCAGTAGGCAGGGTCAGGTCGGAAAATTCAAACTTGCCATCCTCATCGGTATCCGCAGAAACTTCTTTACCGAAAGCTGTCAGCTTCACCAAGTCATCTTTCTCAGCCACAACATTACCTTCGGCGTCTTTGACAACACCGGTAATGGTCATGGGCTTGACAGTCTCCAGCTCGATTAAGCCGAGATCCTTGGCGCCTTCATCCTTGGCCAAGGTTACGGTGTAAACCTTTTCGCGGTAAACTTTTTCCAGTTTTGCATCAATCATCTTGATGGTTACACGATATTTACCGCCGGCTTCGATGCCGTTAGTGTCTTTATCCAGTTTAAAGACACCGGTGTCACCAGCAACAGTGCCAGTACCATCTTCCCACTTATCGTCATCTTCATTCCACACTTCGAGGTCGACGGTAGCCTCCAAAGGTGCGCCAGTTTCCTTATCGATGACGACGCCCTGGATAGCTTCATCCTGGATCTCATCGCCATAGGTGGCGTCGACAACGGTGAGGCGATCCTTGACGACAACTACATCAACGGGCTTGGTTTCGCGGCCTTCGCCCTTGAAATAGGCCTTATGGGTACCGGGAGCAATGCCGGTAATCTTGAAGAAGCCTCCGTTATCAGTATCGGGCTTCACTGTCTTGCCAGCGATGACAACTTCTTCAGCAGTTGTCCAGCCGACGATGCCGCCAATACCGGTCAACAGTTTGCCTTCGATGTTCTTGGCAACGCTGTCGCTAACAGCACCGGTGCCGCCGAAGATAACTGCTTCGGTAACGTTTTCCTCTACAAAGTCAGCAATAACTTTGTGCAGACTCTTGCGAACCAAGAGGATACCAGTACCTTCTTTGGCTGCCAGGGCAGCGCCAGCAATGGCATCGGCAAAGCCGTCGCCAGTGGCTACGAAGTACTTGGTGGTATTAAGCTTGAAGAATTCGGCCAAAGCAACGCTGGTGCCTTCACGGTTTGAGCCGTTAACGCGATCAACGTTGTATCCGTCATCTTCTAAAGCATCTTCGACCTTGTCAGTGATGACAGCGGAGCCACCAACGATGATGACGTTTTCTACGCCAAGATCTTCAATAGCTTTTTCGGTTGCTTCAGAGATAGAGGTCTTTTCAGAAAGGAGAATCGGATAGCCGTTGATGGCTGCGTAGGAAGCAGCGGCAAGGGCATCGGGGAAATCCCAGGCGTATGCCAATACAACAGTGTCAACGCCATTGGGGGCTACCCTGTTGGCAATTTCCACAGCTGTTGCATCACGGGTAGCGCCTTTAACCCGATCAACCTCCAGACCCATGTCGACGAGTTCTTCTTCAATTTCTTCAGAAATCGCCGCGGTTCCACCTAACAAGAAGACCTTGTTAGCACCCAGACGGACGATTTCATCCTTAGCTTCCTTGTTAAGGCTGTTAGAAGCTGTCAGAAGAATTGGTGCGTCGTTTGCGAAGGCAAGAGGAACACCAGCCAGTGCGTCTGCAAACTTCTCGCCATTGGCAAGAACTACGACGCTCAGCGGAATCCCAGCCTTCCTGGCTGATTGCCACTGCGGTTGCCCAGCGGTTGGCGCCCGAGATACGCTCCAGGGTTTCGCCGGCGCCGAAAGCAGCAGGCAATGCACCGACGAGAACCAGCAGAAGTGAGAGCGCTAGAGCTAGTGAACGTTTAAGATTCAAAGACTTAACCTCCTTGTAAAGTAATTTTGTGACCCAACTTACAACAACCCTCGTTAATCATTAACCACCACCTTACCCAGTGTAGTGTTTTGCAAAACACTCCAGGGCTAAATTTAATCCCTGGAATGGGCCAAGCTGCCTGAGCAGGAAAATCTTCACTATATAAAGCTACCATATTACGGCAAATATTACAATAGCCTTACAGAACATTTGGCTTTAAGGCCCTCAATTGGTCGCGGTTTCCATTCCTATATTCTACGCAACCCATTGTTTTTCCTGCATTTTGCGCATTATTTTTTGGCTTTATTTGCCTTTGTGCTCAACGGATATTTATGTACCAAAATTCCGGCTTTATTCACTGCCATCCGGGATATTTTGGTGGCGAACCCTAAAAAAGAGAACCGCCCTCAAGACGGCTCATTTGGGTCTCAATTCAGTGATACTTCCTTTACTAAGAGAGGGCTTTCTTTAACCTGGGCTGGATTGGGCAGCGGGTCATGGGCGACCGTGACCTTTCGCACTTCCAGCTCTGCCAGTGCCTCGCTGTTTACCGCGGAGAGGGGGTTTCCTTCGAGGAAGACTGCGGAGAGCTTGGGCAACTCCAGCAGCGGCGTAATCATGGTGATTCGATTCAACTCCAGCTCCAGGTAAGTCAGCTTGGGCAGCGAGGTCAGGGGGCTGAGATCGGTAATCTTATTGCCCCAAAGGTATAATCTCTCGAGCTTTTTCAGGTTGCGCAGCACCGATAGATCTTCCAGGTCAGTGCAACTGGCATCCAGGGACTGGAGGTTGGTCAACTTGCCGACTGGCGTCATATCCTCGATTTTATTATTCCAGAGGCTGAGGAAAGTCAAGTTGGACAACCCCGCCAGGGACGATATATCGGTGAACTGGTTATTGCTCAAGGAAAGCCATTCAAGTTTCCACAGATGTTTAAGGATAGTGATATCACTGATCTTGTTGTTCCATAATCCCAAGTCCGTCAAGTTATATAACCTTGTCAGAGGAGCTATGTCCTCAATTTTATTATCAGCCAGGTACAGAAGTTCCAGGGCAGTGAGGTTGCTGAGTGGCCTGATATCCTTAATATTATTGGTTCTCAGGTCCAGACTGCGCAGCTTGCGGAGGCTAGACAGCGGGGAGATATTGCTGATGGCATTGTTGCGGAGATTGAGCTCCTTCAGTTCCGTCAGCCGACTGAGGGGAGTTATATCGGTTATCTTGTTATTGCCCAAGTCCAGGAAGTTAAGACTGGTTGCATATTCAAGGCCGGTTAAATCGGTAATCCCGTACTGGGCGGCATTGAGCACATTAAAAGAGCTCATATTGGCCTTGGTGATGCTGCCGGTGGGTTTCTTGAGCTGGGCCCGAATGGCCTGCTCCAGACCCGGGTCTGGGATGGTGACCACATTGCTGGCATGGGCCACGCCGGCGAAAGAAAATGACAGTATCAGCGTCATCGCCAAGGTTAGAGCAATCCCCTTCAATCCTTTTGCCACTCTTATCACCCCGAAATTTTTCTGTCCAAGCGGTCGATAGTTCCTCATTCGCCAAAACTTGGCAAAATCCTTCCGAAAAACAATAAAAAAATAAAATCTTTTTTGGGCAATCCCGGGAATCTCCCACTGTCTGATTCAGGACGCCTTCCCGGAAGGGGAATGGGACGACTCCCTGGGAATTGATCTGGGCGGTTTATCTGCAAATACCTGCATCCCCATCTCGGGAGCAGTATTGCCCCAGAGGATGGTGTTGGCCAGGGCAGGGTTTTCTTGAACCGGGCCCTCATCAAAAAAGTCGATGAAGGCGCCACCGCCACAGCCCAGAGCATCATTGGCGACGAAAGTGGAGTTGACCACCCTTCCCCGCTTCTCAAGGTACAGACCGCCGCCATAAACTGCAGAGTTGCCGCTGAAGACCGAGTTGACGATCTTTACTTCTGCAGCATACACCGCTCCGCCTCCCTGACCGGCCTTGTTGCCGATAAAGAAGGCGTCCTGGATAATGCCCGGGTAATACTCTTCTTCACCCTGGGAGTAGGCAGCGGCGTCAGCCGGAGCGAAAAACACCGCCCCGCCATTGGTCGGGTGAAAGGAACTGAGCTCGACTCCCTCCGGGTCGTCGGCTGCATATCCAGCCTGGTTGCCGACAAAGCTTATATTCCGCAAAGATATACCGCCGCCCTGGCTGTATATCGCTCCTCCGGAATAGAACGCATGGTTGGATTGGAAGCTGGCGCCGGTGCAGTTAAAGACTGAGCCGCCAAAGTTGTACACTGCGCCCCCGTTGCCCCCAAAAGCGCTATCGGCAGTGTTGCTAAGGAATTCAGCATCGGCAACGCTTACGCTGCTGCTGTAGTTTGCCATGGCGCCGCCGCTTCCGCTTAAGGCCGCGTTGTATTCGAATTTTACCCCGGTTGCCGTGAGATTGCAGGATTCATTTCGCATGGCGCCGCCGGTAAAAGCGGTGTTGCCGGTAAAGGTGACGTTATCCAATTGAGGGCTGCCTTGGTAAATGTACATGCCGCCGCCATACCAAGCGAAATTATCCCTTATCTGGACATTGCGGATAATGGGACTGCTGGAGTCGCAATATATTCCCCCACCGGAAGTCCAGAGGTTGAAAGAAGGCGGGTATTTAGGGGTAAAGCCGGGAGAGGTATGCCCACCGGAAACGATTACCCCGTCCAGGACGGCGGTTTCATCCACATCTTCAGCCAAAATAACATGGTAGCTGTTATCTGTAGATTTGTCGGGGTCGCCGATGTTGCCGCTGAGGATGGTCTCATGCCTTTGCCAATCCCGCTCTTCCAAGGCGCCGCCCTCGGCAGGGAAACCCCCGAGGATGGCGACGTTATTCCGCAGCCGGAAACCGCGATACCTGCCTATGCCATCCGGGTAGTAAGTCCCTGCCGCCACCCGGATCTCAACCTGCAGGGTCTCGTCCTCCTTTTGGAGGTCTTCGGCTTCATCTAAGGCATCCTGGAGGTTTGAGAAGGCATTTTCCCAGGAATAACCTGTTTCGCCATCGCCAGCGGTGTCTTCGCTTGAGGCCGATTCCTTCACAAACAATATTACCTCTCCCTCGGCCCTGGCTGAGGGGATGGGGGCTGTCAGCCCCAGGCTGATGCCAAGCAGGCATATCATGAATATGCTCAGCGTCGCCAGTCGTCTTCTGTTCATCTTTTCCCTCCTAATTTTTATATTGGGTGTTGACCTATTACAGCCGCCTTTCTCAATCACCCCCGCCGCATGGAAATAGTTGGATGACCAGTATTATGTCCAAAATCTGTTAAATATTTTTTTTTACACAAAAAAAGCCCCGGCGAGTCTAAACTCGCCGGGGCCAGGTGTAAAAGGGCCTATTGTGTTATATGACAGCAAGAATCATTTTAGAGTGCCAGCGATTTTCAGAAAGTCTTGGGGAAGCGGGGCAATGTACTCCCTGACCGCTTGAGTTTGCGGATGGATAAATCTCAGTTTATGCGCATGCAGGGCGGTCCTGCCCAGCAGGCCTTCTCGGATTCCGTATATGAAGTCGTCCACCAGGGGGCAACCGATATGGGCCATGTGGATGCGTATCTGGTGGGTCCTGCCGGTAACCAGCTCTAAGCTCACCAGGGCCAGGTCGTCTCCGGCTTTAACAGTGCGGTACCTGGTCAGGGCAGGTTTGCCCCGGGGGTCAACGCCCCGTTTTTGGGGATTGTCCCGGTCTCTGCCGATGGGCAGATCTATCTCGCCCTCCGGAGGCACTGGGATTCCCTTGGTAATTGCCAGGTATTCTCTGTGGATCTCGCCCCGGCTCAGGCGATGGTGGCTCCAGGCCGTCTTGGCCACCAGGACCAGGCCGGAGGTCTCCCGATCCAGGCGGGTGACGATTCTTGCCGGGTGCTCCTCTCCCCTGCTTTGCCAATGATAAGAGAGGGCGTTGGCCAGGGCGCCCTCGGCATACCCCTTGGTGGGGTGGCTGACCAATCCGGCGGGCTTGTTGAGGACCAGGATGTCGGCATCCTCGTAGAGGATGTCCAGGGGGATGGGCTGAGGCGGGATGGGCTCCAGATGCTCTTCCAGCACGATCCTGACGCTGTCGCCGGGATTCAGGCAGGTGTCCAGGTAGGCCGGCTGGCCGTTGACCAGCACCGACCCCGGCTGTTTCTTCAGGCGAATCAGCTGGCGGCGGGAGAGGCCGTACTGGAAGCGCAGGACGTCCCGCAGTTTGCTTCCCCTTTGTTCTCCGGCCGCAATCCAGGAAAAGGTCTTCATGATTCTCCGCCCTCAGCGCCGATTAAAGCTGCCCTCTGGTTTCCGGGCATGACCGTCAGGGGGCCGGCGGCAGGCAGGATGAGCGCGCCCGACGGGACTATTTTCGTTGCAGCAATAAGGGGAATGGAGTTCATGCCATCACCTCATGTATAAAATACCATTACCGCCGGGCAAGGAAAAGTCCGGGAGTCTGGGGGGCGATCTCGGCCGTGCTTAGGCTAACCGTCCCGGGGCGGCGCCGGCTCCTCCCGGGTGGGCGTTGCTGAAGCAAGTCGCGCCCGGACGATCAGGCGTTGAGCAGCGGGGTCCTTGCCCACCCGCTGGCAGGTGGTCAGGGTCAGGGCCGGGTAGTCCAGGGGGGCGATTACCTCCACCTCGGAAGGCTCCACGATCCACACCCTCTCCACTTCATAAGTATAGCTGACTCCGGGGGCATGGAGAATTATCTCATCCCCCGGCTCCAGCTCATCCAGGTCCTGGAAATACCCCGCGGGGCCCCCTCGATGCCCGGCAATGAGGACATTGCCCGCCTCCCCGGGGAAGGCGCTCTGGGGGTAGTAGCTGGGGGGCTGGCTGAGCTTGCGGGCGAAGATGCCCATATCCTCTGTGGTCACCACCTGGACCTCCAGGCCAATGGCCGGTATCTCCAGTTTTGTGGGGGGCAGTTCCGTCCACTGGGGGAGCCTGGGCTCCCGGATGGGAGGGGGGTCGGGACGCAGGGGGAGATCCTGAAAAGTTGGGGAGATCGGGATTGCCGGATTGACCTCGTATTCCTGGAATTCCCGCTCCAGACGCTGTTGTTCCCTTCCGCTTTGGACTTTCAACCAGAGAGGGTAGCCGGCAACGACGGCGCCGGCAAGGATAAGGATGATGGCGATAGCACGGAAAATATGATGTCGGGGCAAGATTATCACCGCCTAAAAACTGCTATGAAAAGCCGGGTCATCCGGCCCGGCTATTGGCTAGCTTAACTTGCGGACGGCCAAAGCTCCCGCCGCCATCATGGCCAATCCCAGGGGAATCAGCCAATCGATATTTGTTCCGGTTACCGGGAGCTGGGGCTCAGGTTCCGGCTCGGGTTCTGGTTCCGGTTCCGGTTCAGGCTCTGGCTCTGGCTCGGGCTCAGGTTCGGGCTCCGGCTCAGGATCGGGCTCGGGTATTTCTACCCGGGCAAAATTCGCTACCAGAATTGTATCTTCCGCCGGCATGACATATGTGAAGCTGCGGCTGTAGCTGACCACCACTCCATCCAAGGTCCAGCTCACGAACCTGTAACCGGTTCTGGGCACCGCGGTTACGGTAACATGGGCCCCGTCTGCATAAGGACCGGCATCGGTGTCATCCCGCACCGTTCCCCCGGCTGTAGGGTTGGCCTGAAGGGTCAAGGTAAAGACCTTGGAAGGCTCGGGCTCCTCTTCAAAGTGCGCGACCAGGGTAAGGTCATAATCCGGCATGGCAAAGGTATAGACAGGCTCGGTACTTAAATAGCCGTTATCTACGGCAAATAAGGCGGGAGCATCCTCCTCTGTCCAGCCCACAAAGCGGTAGCCTGGGTTGGCTGTCGCTTCAACCGTAACCTCTTCTCCTGCCTCATACGGTCCGTCGGTTACGGCAGCTGCGCTGCCTGCCCCCTCGGGGTGCACCTTGAGGGTTAAGGTATGGAGTTCTGGCAGAACTTCTTCCTCAAAATTGGCTACCAGGGTGATATCTGCAGCCGGCATGGCAAAGCTGTAATCCGGGTCGGTGCTTTGCTCATTCTCATCCAGGGTCCAGTTCACGAACTTAAAGCCTTCATTTGCCACCGCACTTACGCTTACCTGGGCGCCTTCCTCGAATGGACCAGGGCCGGTGTTGCAGGTTGCTGTACCAGCCATAATTGGGTTAACCTGGAGTTCAAGGGCATACAGCATTGGCTCCTCTTGACCGAGGCAATCCAACCCGTACCAATCGCGATTAGGCACGCTGTTTTTATTTTTGCCCGTGGCCAGGATGAAGGGTTGGTCGGCGGGAAGGCAGTCTTTGGGAACCTTCCAGCGCACCAATTTCTCGCCATTGTCTACCTCATAAAACTCTGGGGATGTGCTGCTAAATAGAGCTTCCCCGTGGGAGTGACCGTTTCTGACTGCGAATACCACAACTTCATAGAAGTGATTTTTTCCTTGTTTGTTAATCCTGAGCCCCGCAGCAAGGGCAGCATTATTAAAGTTGCCCCTTGGATCGGGGGTCGCGCCGGGGGGAAAGAAGAGGGCCATCCAGTTATAGTTATTGCTATTTGGATCTACCTTCCCCGCCACCCTGAGCTCGAAGTAGACATAGGCTTCGTCCTGGGCATATCGCGCAGGGGCGTTTTCCTGATCGCCTACAATGTCCAAGCTGGCTTCAGGTATATTTCTTCCCAAGGGGTCTTTATCTCGCTCAGCAGTATCTGCCCCTGCCACCCTTTGCCAGGCCAATTGGTCCCAAGAACCTGCGTCGGCAAATGTCAGTCCCATCGGCAGGATCAAGAGCAGGACGGTAAAGACCGTCAAGAACTTTTGACGCATTCCTTCTCACCTCCTTCCCGGTTTAAATGCGTAGTATGTCTATTGGGCCGCCGGTTATTCCATTTATTGGCTCGATGGAATAGTTTATGATGGGCGGTGAGAAAAAATGCCAAAAAAAATCCACCCCCGCAAGGCGAGGGTGGATATATTGAGGACTCTATTCTTTATCTGATGCTATCTCGCTGACTACCATGAAGTACTCATTTCCGCTGTAGGTTACCTCGTCCGCGAACACCAGCTCCTGGGAATAGTATTCGCTCCAGAAGAAGATCAGGGCGTTGGCGAAGGACAGGTAGTTTTCATTGACGGCCACATTCCTGGCCCAGACTTCTATGCTCACAGCCGCTTCGGCAATATCTGTCAGGTAGTTATTGCTGAAGGTCACGTCTTCGCCCCTGGTGATGTAGAGGGCGGTGTGGAGGAAGCGGAAGATATTGCCCTGAACTATGACATTGCTGGGTGTTCCAGCTCCCAGGGCAATGGCATTGGCCCGGCCGTCACCCATGAACAAGTTGTTGACGATAACCACATCGTCGGCATTGGCGATCTGCACCATGACGCCGGCGCCTTCCCGGGCGAAGAAGAAGCCCTGGAGGGTAACTCCCGAGGCATTGACCCGGAAGGTGCCGGTAACTTCGGGAAGGTTTACCCCGGTCAGAGTCAAGTTGGCAGCCGCGATGACGACATCCTCAGCATAGGCGCCTTCATGAACGAAGATTTCTGCTGCCGCGCCATCTTCCACTGCTTCCACGGCAGCCTGGATGCTCATGCCCGCGAAGACATAGAATTCGCTTGCCTCCAGGTTGCTGATGACGGTGAGCTTTTCGGCGGCGGCTTGGGCCTTCTCAAGGGCATCGAAGTAGAAGGTGAATTGGGGCTTGGCGACATCGGCGGCTACATACTGCACCCCGCTCTCGCTGAGGTCTGCCTCGAATTCGCCGTCGCCTTCGGTGTAAATGACATCGTAGGCATTGCCTGCGCCGATGAAGATCCCCTTGCCGGATTCGTAGACAGCGATGCTGCCCCAGGCGTTATTGGTGAAGGAGGAGTTGGTGACGGTGACATCCTCGCAATCTGTCATGGCCAGGCCGACGCCGTAGACGGTCCCGTCTACACTGACGTTTTCCACAGTTGCGCCGGTCACTTTGTTGAGGTCGAGACCGGTATGGTAGGAGTCCTTGACGGTGACATTTGTGAAAGAGACGTTCTTGGAATCCTCAACCTTGAACCCGTAGGTATGGGGAGTATTCTGGGCAGGGGCGATGAAGGTGAAGTTGCTGAAGCTGACGTCGTCGGCCTTGACATAGATACCGTAGGCGGTGTACAGGCTGGCGTCGATGACGACGGTTTCCTCATCCGCCCCCGCCAGGTTGATGCTCTTGGCGATGTTCAGGTGGCCGGTGTGGACGCCGGGGGCCAGGAAGATGGTATCGCCTGCTGCGGCGGCGGTGATGGCGGCCTGAACGGTGTCATAGCCCTTTTTCTGCTCCTGGTTCCAGGCCTTGGGCTGAATGGCGCTGACATCGCCGGTGAGGTTGGTGTTTTCAACCGTTATCTCCCGACCGTCCTTCAGCACCACTTTGATGACGGCCTTGTCGGGGACATCCAGGAGTTCGCCCTGCCACTGGCCCAGGTTCCAGTACTCCTCGGTGTAGCCTGCAAATTCGGCATAGACATTAAAGGGAGAGGTGTGCTGGAGATCCTCCAGGGCAAACAGGGCTTCGGTGGCGGTGTTGGTCATCAGGACTCTTTCGCCCTTGAGGAGACTTACTTCCACAGCGGTCAGGTCTGCCGGGGTGAGGCCTTCGGTGAGGCGGAAGCCCACCGAGTAGCCCAGGTAGTTCTTGCTCTCATCCCGGGTGACGGAGAAGTTCTCCGGCACCACGCCGGCGGTGGTGCTGAAATTGAAGGTCTCAGAAGTCACCACTTCTCCCTCGGACTTGAGGGTGACAGAGGCGGTGAAGCTGGCGGCTTCGGCGGCGGTGAAGCGAATGTGGGTGGTGACATCCCAATCGGGGGTGATGGCGAAGCCGCCTTGGGGGCCAAAGTGGCCCTTCAGGGGCAGGACCTTCCACTCTTCGCCGTCCTGGTATTCCAGAACGCCCTGGCCGCCGGTAATTTCATATTCCAGGGCGCCGAAGAGGTCGGCGACACCCTTGCCGTCGCCCTTGAGGTTGACGGTAAATTCGGTTGGCTGCTTGACAGCCACCGAGGTGGGTCCGCTGATGGTCAAGGTGTATCCCGAGGTGTTGCTGAGCAGCTCCTCGATTTCCCTGAGGACTTCCTCGCTTACCGAGCCTGTGCCGCCCAGGGCGCAGACGGACTTGACCCTGTTGGCCACCAGGAAGTCGGATATGTCATCGGTCAGAATGCGGTCGACCAGGAGCAAGCCGGCGCCCTCTTTCGCGGCCAGGACAGAGCCGGTAATGGCATCGGCAAAGTTCCAGCCGGTGCTCAGGTAAAAGTGGTCGGCCTGGACCTGGAAATGTTCCGCCAGGGCCACCGAAGTGGCAAACCTGTTGGCGCCCTTGACCCGGATGGGCTCGGGCAATTCGGCCAGGACGGAATCGGCGATGGCGCCGGTCCCGCCCACGACAATTGTGTTCTTGACCCCCAGTCCCTTGAGGGCGTCCTTGGTCTCCTGGGGCAGGGCGGCCTTATCTGTGAGGAGGATGGGGTAGCCTGCTGCTGCCGCATAGGAGGCGGCGGCCAGGGCGTCGGGGAAGTTGCTGCCATAGGCGATGACGGCGGTATCCACGCCATTGGGCGCCACTTTGCCGGCGACGGCGGCGGCGGTGCCGTGGCGGTTGGCGCCCCTTACCCTCTCGACATTCAGGCCCAGATCTGCCAGTTGATCTTCCACCGCCTGGGCTACGGCGGCGGCGCCGCCGAGGATTATGACATTCTTCGCTTCCAGGCGCTCCAGTTCAGCCTGGGTTGCCGGATGGAGGGAGTCGGGCCTGGTAAGGAGTATGGGCGCATCCTCTTTAAAGGCCAGGGAAACGCCGGCCAGGGCGTCGGCATACTGATCTCCCCGGGCCAGGACCACTGTCTCGGCTTTTTCCCAGCCGGCCTGGCTGATGGCCGCGGCGGTGTGGTAGCGGTCGCTGCCGCTGAGGCGCTCGGGCCGGCCTGCCGCCAGGGCTGAATAGGGAAAGACAGATAAGAACAGGACAAAAGCCAGGAATGCTGCAATATAACGGCTAAACTTCATAAGATGTTTTACCCCCTGTTATGTTTTTGATACTTGATTCAGAGCAATGAGAATCCGCCCCCACCTCCTGACAAATTACATTGCTGTAATTTATTTACAGCAATGGAGCCAGAGATTACCCTCCCCGCGGAGGGTTTGGCAATCCAGGCAAAATATGTTTTGCCTATTCCTAATTTCTCTATGCGCCGGCCGTACCCTCTATGTAAATAATGGCATACCTGGTGGGACAAGGAAGAAGCTCCTTGGGGGTTGGTGGGCGCCGGCGCCAAAAGAAAAAGTCTGCCTTTGACAGCAGACCGTTTAGCAGTTACTGCAGCTTCCGCCGGTGCAGCCGGAACATTTATCCTGGCCGCCCTTGACGCCGGGGGCGGCGAAGCCCGAGACCAGTCGCCGCAGGCCGCGCTTGCCACAGCGGGGGCAGACCAGATCCTTGCCGGTCTCTCCCATCTTGCACAGTTGCTCCAGTTTGCCCCCGCATTCCTTGCAGGCAAACTCATAGATAGGCATGGAATATCACCTCGTGTTTCATTATAATGGATGAGACCATGTATTCGCAATATAAGGGAGTTGTCGGCATGGATAAGGACTTGACGCGAATGCTAACCCGCGGCGGCGTGATTGCGGCATTATACGTCCTCTTGACGGCGCCCCTGGGGCAGCTGGGGTATGGGATTATCCTGGGGCCCTTTACAATTCAGTTTCGACCGGCGGAGGCCCTGACCGTCCTGCCCGTCCTCTTCCCCGAAGCTGTCCCCGCCGTATTTATCGGGGTCCTGGTGGCCAACCTCATTTCCCAGTTTGGCTGGGTTGATGTGCTCTGCGGCAGCCTCATCACCCTTGTCGCCGCAATTGTAACCAGGAAAACCCGGGGCAGCATTATCGCCTGGCTCAGCCCCGTCGTCTTTAACGCCCTCCTGGTCAGCCTGTACGTGGCCTGGTTCATCGCCGGCGAATGGGGAACCAGGGCGTGGTGGCTGGCCTATGTGCAAAATGCGGCGTCCATCGGCATCAGTCAGGCCCTGGTGGTATTCGGCCTGGGAATCCCCCTGGTGGCAACCATCCGCAAGGTGCTCTTAAAGGAATACTGAAAGGAGAAAGGACCCCGCAGGGTCCTTTCATTTTTAGCGCAGCAGGGTCAGGAGCAGCTCCTGAATATCTGCATTGACCGCCGACTGGCCGCCCAGGATGACGACCGCCGAGTAATCGGCTTCTGCCAGGTAAGCGGCGATTGCCGGGGGAACGGTGTCGCCCACCAGGAGGAGTCCGCTGCCCCGCTTGGCGGCCAGCACGGCGCCGGTGATGGCGTCGGCAAAGGAATTGCCGCTGGCAATAAAGACTTCCTCGCCGGCCAGGCCGAAGTATTCGGCCAGCGCCGCCGACGTCGCATAGCGGTTGGCTCCGGCAATCCTGGTCGCTCCGGGCAACTGAGCCATCAGGTCATCGCCGATTACGGCGGTGCCGCCGATGACCAGGGTCCTGGCAACGCCCAGTTCGCTCAGGGCCGTCAAAACCACTGCCGAATCCTGACCCACCGGGAGGACGGGCATACCTGCCAGGGCCGCATAGGGCGCAACGCTCAGCGCGTCGGGGAAGTCGTGGCCTGAGACCACGGCTGCGGAGCCGACGCCCTCAGGTGCGAACTTGCGGGCAATGGCAAGGGCTGTGGCATAGCGATTGGCGCCGCCAATGCGCTCCACCTGTACGCCCGAGGCCTGCAATTCTTCGGCGACGGCATCGGCAATGACCTTTTCGCCACCCAGAATGATGACCTTGGTGGCGCCCAGGCGGGCAATTTCTCCCTTGGTCAAGGGGTGCAGGCTCTGGCTGCCCGTCAGGAGAATGGGGGCATCCAGCTTGTGGGCCAAGGGCACTCCGGCCAGGGCGTCGGCAAAATCGTCTGCCCGGGCCAGGACCACCACATCGGCCTGCTGCCAGCCGGCCTGGCTGATGGCCACCGCTGTGTGGAATCTGGTGCTGCCGCTGATCCTGGTAATCTCCGGATCCTCAGCCGGCGGCGGCGGAGGCGGAGGAGAAGGCGGCGCGGCGGTGGACAGCTTGCCGGGAGCAGTTGCCGCTGCCCGGTTGCCTGCCGCATCCACCAGTTCTATCTCCACCACGGCGTCCTTGAAGTAGGCCTTGTCGGGCACGACCCAGGTCCCCTTGTAGAACCCGGGGGACTCTTCCGTCATGTTGGTGCGATGGCTGCTGACAGGAATCATCCCGGGGAGGGCGACGGTGAAGCTGGCGGTTCCGCCCACTGTGTCGCTGAAGAAGGATACTTCCACCTCTTGACCTGCCTTTACGCGCAGGTCGGCAGAGGGCTCGATATCCGTAATCAGCGGCGGGGCGGTGTCCAGATGCACCGTGACTGAATCGGCGCCGGTATTGCCGGCCAGGTCCAGAGCTTCCACGACGATGGTGTTTTCGCCTTCATCCAGCATGACCTTGGTGCTGAAGCTGCCATCGGGCGCAAACTCGATGGGACTTCCGTTGACCAGGATCTTTGCCAGGTATTGGTCGAAGGCATGGCCGCTGACGGTTACCACCTGTTTGTTGGTGATAAACCCGTCTTCCGGCGCCTCCACCGCTACTTCGGGAACAACTCTGTCCAGGACCACCGTTACCGGTTGCGAGGGATCGGTCACGCCGGTGGCAATTTCCGCCGTGGCGGTGATGACATTTTCCCCATCCTCCAGGGTGACCACGGCCTCGAACAGGCCATTCTCTGCCTGGGTCTGGGCGGCTTCTTCGCCGTTGACGTAAATTGTCACCAGGGAGTCCATGTCGACCCGGCCCGCCACCGCAATCTCCGGCACATTGGTATGGGCGCCGTCGGCGGGGCTGGTCAGGACGGGCTCCGACAGCTCATATTGCACGTGGGCGCGGACCATGGCGTTTCCATAATCCGGAGTGACGGGAGCAAATTCTCCGCCAAACCACTCGTAGGTGCGCCCGGCCGAGCTGCTCTCATCAAAGCCCAAACCGGCGCAGTCGGGGTAATTGCCAATCTGGACACTGATGATGTAGAAATCCCTGTTGGTGGAGAAGCCAAAGCTGGACAGATCGATGAAGGTCCATGCGCCCCGGGTCCCTTCGACGATGAAGGGCTCGATTACCATGGCGCCGGGACTGCCATCGGGCAGGCTGTCAAAGACGGCTACGGCCACCTTGTTGTCTCCGGGAGACGGCCAGTCATTGCCCCAGGTGTAAACGCTGGCGCCAATAATCTGGGCCATGCCATTGGGGGTAAACCGCACGCCCCAGCCGTTGTTGCCGTCGTAGAATGCCCGGGCGTTCTCCGCCACCCCGTCATCATAGGCGATTTCATCCTCGTAGCCGATAAACGGCTTGAGGGCTGCCTGGATTTCCGTGGTCTTGCCGCCTTCAACGGTGATAGCCATTTCCGCGCCGTGGTAGCCCTGGGCGGAAAGCTTCAGGGTGTAATCCCCTTCCAGGACATCGCCGATCTGGAAGTTGCCCTGCAGGTCTGTGTAGGCCCAGGGAATCCGGGCATCCTCTGCCAGGACGACGATGGCGCCGGCAATGGGTTCGCCGGTGCGGCTGCAGGTCACGGTGCCGGAGACGGCGCCCCGGGGAATTGCTTCCATGAGGGGGTTGATTTCCAACACTTGCCCCTCTTCCAGGGTAAAGGGAATTTCCTGAATGTGGTAGCCATAGGCTTCCACGCGGATAGTCCAGGTTCCGTCACCGGGGGTAGCCGGGTGAACCATGTGGAATACTCCAGTGGCGGGATCGGTGCGCACGCTGCGCCCGGATTCCACCACCGTTACCACAGCATCCACGGGGAGGCCCATGCTGGCGCTTTGGGGCCGCTCTTCATCGCTGCGGTACCAGGTGTACTCGGAAGGATCGCGGCGCAAGGGGCGGGTAATCGCCGGTCGCACCGTGGCTTCCTTCTTCTGGCCTGTGCCGGGGGCGGGCGCCGCCGGTGGGGCTACGTCCGGGCTTTCCTCCAGGCCGAGAACGGTCACATCGTCGATGTACCAACCGAGCCTGTTGATAGAGCCATCGGAAGTCTGGACGAAGCGAATTGAGACGGTTCCGCCAGCGTAAGCGTCCAGGGGAACCAGGGCATAGCTCCAGTCTTCTTTGACGCCGGTGAAGCTGGCTGCTTCCTCCCACGTCTCTCCGCCGTCGCCGGACACTTGAACCAGGCCGAAGTCCCAGTTCTGCTCAAGGTTATGCCAGTGGGCGAATTCCAGAATGGCGGAGCTGCATCCGCTCAGGTCCACCGGAGGAGTTTCCAGCCAGCACTCGGCGTTGCTGGAGTAAGTCCCCGCCAAATTGGTGGCCCAGACATTGCTGCCGGAATGGGCAGACTCGGGACCGCTGGTGGGAACGCCCCATTCCCAGGTGTTGCCGGCTCCGCCGGATACAAATCCGCCGTCGTCGGCTTCAAAGTCCGCGTACAGGGCTAAGGTTATGGCCGGGGCTACCGCCGAAGCTTCAGCGGAGAATTCGCTTTCATTGCCAGAATAATCCACGGCGGTTACCACGTAGAAATACTCTTTGCCTGCTTCCAGCAGCACGTCTCTGTAGGCAGGGTCGGAGCACTGGGCAATCTTTACATGCCCTTCCCCTGCAGTTTCCGACCGGTAAACGGCATAGCCGCTTACATCCATGTCGGGCACTGCCTGCCAGGTCAGGTTGATGCCCGCTATCCCCGCGCTAGCCTCCAGGCCGACGGGAGTTGCGGGAGCTTCGGTATCCTCCCCGACGTAGTCGATGTAGTCGATGTACCAGCCGGGGTAGTTGACCGAAACGTCGGACATGAAGGCAAAGAGCACATAGACCTGGTTTTCCGTCCCGGCATAACTGTTGAGGTCGATCATCAGGTTCTGCCACTCCTGGGACCGGCTGGAGAATTCGCCGATCTCCTCCCAGGTCTCGCCATAATCCGCCGTTACCGCAACCACTCCGAAATCGTAGTTGGCTTCGATGTCATACCAGTGTTTGACCCGGAAAGAGGCCTCGCTGGCGTTGCGCAAATCCAGAGGCGGAGACAGAAGCCAGCTGTCGGAGTAATTGGAATAGTTGCCGTGGAGATTGGTGGCAAACAGGCGAGTGCCGAACTGGGGTTGCGGCCCGACACTGGGCTCTCCCCATTGCCAGTCGCCGTCCCAATACCAGCCCACGGGATATTCCTCAAAGTCAATGGCCACGCCCGGCTGGAGACCGAAGACGACTTCGGTGTAATACTCGGGAGTCTCCTGGGAATGGCTGCCCCAATCCCGGGCCACGATCTTGTACGTGAAGCCGGGTTCCTGGACAAACATCCAGGGGACGTAGGCGATGTACTCGCCGGACTTGTGATTGCCTGAGCTGCGCTCCATGGGGATGACGATCCAGTACTCCGCACCTTCCAGCTTTACAAACAGGTCTGCACCGATGACCGCCACATCATCGCTGATGGTGGCGGTGATGGGAACATCGTATTCCACGAAAGCCAGGTCCACCGGAGTATGCTGGATTACAGGGGGCTCGGTATCTTTGCCGTCGGCCAGAACCTGCCCGTGGATTGTGCCAAACCCGCCCACCACCGCGGTGACGGCGTCAAAGGCGTTGACCAGACCTTCGCCGTATCCGTAGTTGGGGCTGACGGGATATTGGGAATCTGTCAGGGGCATGGCGGTTTCGGCCAGGATTTCCTCAATTTCATCCACGGTGAGGCCGGCGTTGGCCTGCAACAGCAGGGCCACTGTCCCTGTGACATGAGGGGCCGCCATGGATGTGCCGCTCCAGGATGCGCTATAGCCTCCGATTACCGAAGAGCGGATAGCCACGCCGGGAGCGGAGAGGTCCGGTTTCAGGTCGTCGTCATAGGGTCCGGGACCCTGATTGGAGAAATTGGCCCGCAGGTTCTGGTTGTCGGTGGCCGCCACGGCAATGCTTTCCGGATAGTTTCCGGGGTTGCTGACCGAGCCGGGCACAGAGCCGGTGTTGGTGTTGCCGGCGGAAAAGACCGGCACGATTTTGGCCTCGCGCCATGCCTGAACCATGGGGCGATACCACTCATCGAGGCCGGGGCCGCCGCCCCAGGAGTTGTTGATTACATCCGGGGCCATGGCGGGATTGGGTTCGCCATCGGCATCGGTGGGAGCCAGCAAGTATTGGCCGGCTGCTAACAGCCAGTGGTCATAGCCGCCTTCTTCTATGAAAGCCCTGGCGGTGATCCACTTGGCGCCGGGGGCAACCCCGATCAGGTTATTGGTCTCGGAATGGCCGCCGAGGATGGTGCCCATGACATGGGTGCCGTGGCAGTAGTTGATGTCATTGATGTCGTACGGCATGGGCCGGCCTTCGACGGCGTCAAACCAGTTGTAAATGGGATCATGGTTGCCCTGGGGATCATATCCCCGCCACTTTTGCTGCAGCGCTTCGTGCTCCAGATGGGTGCCGGTGTCGATCATTCCCACCACCACGCCGGTCCCGTCCAGGCCATAGGCGTCCCAGACGGCATATGCCTCGATATACTCCAGGTTCCACTGCCGGCCGGGGCCATCCTGCTGCACGGTATTGTCCATCACCTGGGGCCATTCCATCTCCACCCAGCGGGAGGGCAGAATTACATCGACATCGGGCCGCTTGGCCAACTCCTCGACCACCGATTCCTTGACACAGGCGTGGATGAGGTTGACGATGTAGTACCCATTGACCTCCTGGACATTGCCCCGAGACTGCTCGGCGGCCAGGAAATCCAGCAGGGGACCCTGGGTGCGGGCTGCGGTTTCCCGCAGGGCGTTTACAACGGCATAGCGGGCAGCCATCTTTCTGTTATATGCCGTAGTCTGCCGGGGCAGTTTCTCCAGGGCTGCATCTGCAGCTTGCTTGGGATCTGCCTGTTCCCTGAGTTTAATGAGGACATGCACGAATTCTTCTGATTCAAAAGCAGTCAATACATCAGCATGGATCTTTGCCTCTGCGATTGCTGGCTGTTCCAGACTTTCATGACCCCGGGCAGTGCTTACGGGCTCTGCTCCTGCCAGGCCGGAAGGAATTGCCAGGCTGAAAATCAGGAGCAGAACGCAAGCAACCCGGAACAACTTCGAATTACCCAACTTTTTCCCTCCTATCAAAGATATTCGCAACCTTTGGGTATGGCCTCCTCCATATTTCCCCTCCCTTCAAGGTGCTGGGGCCCTGCGGGTTGTCCACAGGCCTGACTATAAGCAAGCAGGGACAGCCCGCTCCAACCCTGCACTCAATGTATATGCCGGGAAATATCACTCATTACTAAAACTTAAAATTTTGGTCAAAAAAACGCCTGCCGGTACAATACCGACAGGCGGTAGCTTCTCGCCTCGTGCAGGGGAAGCGGGCAAGATGGCTTAAGGAAATGCCGGGACTTTTCCCGGCCGAAAAAGAAAAAAGGGCTTTCGCCCTTGATAAGAAAAAGTTATTGCAGTCCCCTGGTCAGGGATTGGCGGGGTCGCTGCTGCCCCAGTCCAGTCCAGTCTGATCCCCAGGGGCGCCTGGGTCTTCGGGATCGTCGTCCCCAGAGCCGGGATCCTCATCGCCGGGATCCTCGTCACCGGGCTCTGACGGCTCGGGATCCTCGCCTTCCGGCGGGTCCTCGCCGGGCTCTTGTCCGGGGGGTGAGCCCGGTTCTTCGGGAAGGGGCTCTGTGGGATCAAAGGGAGCGTCGGGATTGGGCATGTCGCTGGGGTTGGGCTCGCTGCTGGGGTCCGCCGGCTCCTCCAGGGGGGGCAAGAGCACATCGGCGGGAGCGGGGTTGATGACGATGCCCCAGATTTCCCGAACCAGCTGGGCCTGGGCCTTGTGGTCCACCAGGTAATAGACATTGGCCTCGCGGCGGCCGGGGATTCCACCCACTGCATAACTGCCCTTGAGGACGTGGGTGTCGATATCTGAGGTGTTGACCTTCTGGGTGCCGAACAATGCCAGGGCCATGATCTGCTCCAGGGACAGGTTGGTATTGACATTCTTGCGCACACTGGCCAGGACCTGGGGTGCGTTTACCAGTTTGTTGGCCTTCTTGAACTGGTCGAAGACCTGGAGCATGACCTCTTGCTGTTTTTTGGCCCGCTGGTAATCGCCGCCGGAAGCCTCCCGGCTGCGGACATAGTCCAGGAACCGCCTGCCGCTGAACCACTGGTAACCCGGCTCGGCAATGACCCGGCCATACTTATGATAGGTGCGCTCGGGGACGTCCAGGTAGACCCCGCCCATGATGTCGACAATCTCGATAACCGCGTCCATGTTTACGGTGACATAATAGTGAATCTTTACTCCGCCCAGGGCGATGCTGATGGTCTCCAGCTGGGATTTCAGGCCGGCTTCCACAGGGTCATCGGTCCCGGGCGCCCCGTTGCGGAAACCCCACCAATTGGCGGAGTTGATCTTGTCTTTCCAGCCCTTGTAATTGTAGATGGGGACGTAGGCGTCCCTGGGGATGCTGACGACGTCTATTTCGCCGGTCTCGATGTTGATGGCGGCGACCATGATGGTGTCCACCAAACCTGTATAGCCTTCTACCCGCGTTTCGCTGCGCTTCTCATCGCTGTCAAAACCCAGGA